>JAXMFJ010000006.1:0-1147217 GCA_046347855.1 Burkholderiales bacterium | reverse complement strand
GCCGGCAGCCTCAAGCTCGATCCCGTCACGCATCGCGTCACCGCGAACGGACAGTCGGTGGCGATCGGCCCCACCGAGTACCGGCTGCTGCGCTTCCTGCTCGCGCGCCCCGAGCGCGTGCATTCGCGCGCGCAGCTCCTCGACCAGGTGTGGGGCGACCACGTGTACATCGAGGAGCGCACCGTCGACGTCCACGTGCGGCGGCTGCGCCTCGCACTCGAGCCGTTCGGCCTCGCGAACCTCATCGAGACGGTGCGCGGCAGCGGCTACCGCCTCGCGGTCCCGCGCTAGGCGCCGCGCATGGAACGCCCGTCGCCGAGCCCGCTGCTGCTGCAGGCGGCGCTCGCGCCGCTCGCGGTGCTCCTGCTCGCGTGCATCGTGTGGTTCCTCGTGGGCGCCGCGTTCGCGTTTGCGGTGCTCGCGGCGGGATGGGGGGCGGTGCTCGCGATCCACGTGCGCAACCTCGCCCGCCTCGCCGACTGGGCGTCGGCGGGGCTCGATGCCGAGGTGCCGGAAGGGCGTGGCGCGTGGGGCGCCGCGTGGTCGGCGCTGTATCGCCGGGTGCGCAGCCGGCGCGCGCACCAGCGCGACATGGCGCACACCATCGAGCGCTTCCGCAGCGCGGCCGAGGCGGTGCCCGACGGCATGGTCGTGCTCGATGCGGCGAACCGGATCAAGTGGGCCAACGCGCGTGCGCAGGTGTTCCTCGGCCTCGCGGCCGCGCACGACGTCGGCGCGCCGCTCACGAACCTCGTGCGCCAGCCGGCGTTCGTACGCTACGTCGAGGCCGATGCGCACGCCGAGCCGCTGGTGCTCGAGTCCCAGCGCGACGCCGGCACGACGCTCGCGATCCAGATCGTCCCGTTCGGCGTCGAGGAGAAGCTCCTCATCGCGCGCGACGTCACGCAGCTCGAGGCGGTCGCGCGCATGCGCCGCGACTTCATCGCCAACGTGTCGCACGAGCTCAAGACGCCGCTCACCGTGATCAGCGGCTTCATCGAGACGCTGCAGGAGCTGGATCTCGACGAGCGCCAGCGCGAGCGCTTCCTGCGCCTCATGCAGGAGCAGTCGTCGAGCATGCAGCGGCTGGTGCAGGACCTCCTCACGCTGTCGGCGCTCGAGAGCGAGCAGAACGTGCTTGCCGACGAGCCCTTCGCCATCGTCCCGCTCCTGCTGCAGGTGTCGGCCGACGCGAAGGCGCTGTCGCAGGGCCAGCACGAGGTGCAGCTCGACATCGCGGATGCCGCGATGGTCACCGGCAGCCGCGACGAGCTCGCGAGCGCGTTCGGCAACCTCGTCTCGAACGCGGTGCGCTACACGCCGGCCGGCGGCACGATCACGCTGCGCTGGCGCGTCGACGAGGACGGCACCGGCGTCTTCGCCGTCACCGATTCGGGCATCGGCATCGCGCCGGAGCACCTGCCGCGGCTCACCGAGCGCTTCTATCGCGTCGATCGCTCGCGCTCGCGCGCCACCGGCGGCACCGGCCTCGGCCTCGCGATCGTCAAGCATGTGCTGCTGCGTCACCAGGCGGAGCTCGCGATCGCGAGCGAGCCGGGGCACGGGAGCACCTTCTCCGTGCGCTTGCCCGCGCGGCGGGTGCGGCGTGCGGCAGGGACCACCGCCGCGCCCGACATCGCCGTCCCGTGGCGGACGACTGATCCGGGCTAGCGTGGCGAGGGCCGCCGCCGGGTCCGCAGCACCAGCGGAAACACGGTGGCCGGCGGCGTGTCGGCATCGGGCGCGACGGCTGGGGGAGGATCGCGGCCCAACAGTTGCTCGATCGCGCGCACGTCGCCCAGCCGGGTGACGTTGCCTCGCTCGCGCACCCGTGCCGCGAGGCTGCGCGCCCACTGCACGATCGTTTCGGCCTTGGCTGGAAAGTCTTCGCGATCGTCGTCTTGCTTCATGCTTGTCTCCTCGCGGCGCCGGCGCGCGGCGGGCCGGCAACCGCGCCGGCCCGTCGTGCGTTTACCGTGCTGCGTCCCCGTCGCCATGCGGGCGCGCGGGGGCGCAACATACGACGTTGCATCAGCTACCGGACGCCGCGACGGCGTCGTTCCCGCGCAGCGAGGGCACGCACGCGTACACGGTGTCCGTGCCGCTGCCTTCCGCCACCCAGCCCGCCGTTACCATCGCGTCGCGCAGCGCGCGGCTGGCGGTGATGCGATGATTGGGCGCGCCGCCCAGGCCGTTGTTGTAGACGCGGTACAGCGGCACGGTGCCCGCCGCGCACGAGCCCTGCGCATCGGGCAGCGCGACGTAGTACGACATGCCCTCGAAGCGCCAGTCCGAGCTCGACTTCAGCGCGTCGCACTCGGCGGCGGAGACCACGTAGACGTGGGAGCTCTTCGGCGCGAAGGCGTCGCTGAAGAAGCGGCAGACCTGGACGCGGTCCGGCGCCGGCGTCGTCCAGACGCGGAAGAAGTCGAACGACCGGTTCCACGCGTTGCCGAACTGCCCGTCCTGGAGGAGCCGGTTCTCGACGCCGTTCGCGGTGTGGAAGTAGTGGTCGAGGTCCGCGTTGTAATACTCGGTGGCGATCGCCGTGCCGGCGAGCGGTCCCGTCGCGGACAGGATCGACATCGAGTCGGAGCGGCCGCCGTTCTCGTTCAGCGCGAACACGCGGCCCATCGCGACCCCCGCGCGCCACGGGTTGATGCCGACCGCGATCTCCTCGGTCGCCTTTTCCGTGAGCGCGTCGATCGACGACACCGAATTGCCGAGGCGGTTGACCACGTACAGGTTGCCGAACGTGTTGTCGACGATCACCTGCTGCGGCGACGCCCCGACCGGGATCGTGGCGACGACTTGGTCGGTGTCGGTATCGATCGCGGTGACCGTGAAGTCGGTCTGGTTCGGGAGGTAGTAGCGCCGGTAGATGGCGGAGATGCTGCCGAAATTCGACCCGGCGCCCGCCGGCAGCGTCGTCGCGACGTGGTTCGTCGCGGGATCGATGATCTGGATCGTGCGGTCCGTGACGTTGTTGACGTACACCTTGCCGGTCGACTCGTCGACCGTCGCGGCGTTCGGCCCGCGGTCCGTGGTCACCGTGGCGAGCACGGCCTTGGTCGCCTGGTCGACGACGTGCACGGTGCGATCGAGCGCGCTGATGACATAGACGCGCCCGAGGCGGCTGTTCACGTCGCCCATGAACGGCGAGCTGCCGACGTCCACGGTGGCCTTCACCGTGTTGGTGGCGGTGTCGATCACGGTCATCGTGTTGCTGTCCTGGTTCGCGACGTACACCTCGCCGTACTGGAAGTCGGCCGAGATGGACCGCGGGCGCTTGCCCACGGGAATGGTCGCGAGCACCTGCTTCGCCGTGGCGTCGAACACGGTGACCGTGCCGGGCGTCGTGTCGTTCACGATGTAGGCGCGCTGCAGGTTGGCGTTGAACGCGAGGCGGCGCGGGTTCGCGCCCACGTCCACCGCTTCGCCCGTCTGCGTGTCCACGTCGACGATCGATAGGGTGCCGCTCGTGTAGTTGGTGGCGTACGCCTTGCGCTTGACCTGGTCGAGCGCGAGGCCGGCGCTCGCATCGCCGAGCTGCACTTCCGCGAGCGGCGTGAGGTTGGGCGATGCGCTGGCGCCCGTGTCGGCGAGCGCGGCAATCACGGCGAGTGCGACGATGCGTTGTCTTGCGTTCATGACGGTCTCCTTGCGTTGCGGTGGTGAGCTCTGGACCCGGGCGATCCGGGGGCGGCGTCGAGGTGGCGCGATCGGCGACCGGAAGCAGCCGCCGCGGACGAGTGCCGCGACCCACACCGACCGGGCGCCTCCCGCATGCGAGGCGGCCTGCCTTGGCCTCGATGAGACAGATTGGCTCGAGAGCTCCATTGCCCGATTCCGATGCGTGAATATTCGCGACGGCCGCTGCGACGCCACGTAATTGCGAATGCGTCAGCGGTTGGGTGATACTTTGGCGAGCGGTGACCGCCACGTATTCACCCGTGTGCGGGACCCAAACGGGTGAGGGCCGACGCCTGTCCGGCCACGAAGGGAAGACTGCGACCATGCTGCGCATCGCCGCCATCGACGACCACCAGCTGATCCTGGATGGCATCC
The DNA here is from genome assembly GCA_046347855.1 of Burkholderiales bacterium. Lineage (GTDB taxonomy): Bacteria > Pseudomonadota > Gammaproteobacteria > Burkholderiales > Casimicrobiaceae > VBCG01. The sequence goes on along the minus strand of JAXMFJ010000006.1, from coordinate 1,143,149 downwards.
GGCACGTGCTCGACGGCCTGGCCGCGGACGGCAAGCTCGGCTTCGAATTCCACCTGTCGACGTTCCTCTCGATGGCGGCGTTCGAGGCGGCGGTCGCCGGGACGGCGGTCTTCGATTACGTGCTGCTCGACCTCGGCCTGCCGGGCCACCACGGGCTCAGCGCGCTCGAGCGGTACCGCTCGCTGTTCGCGGACACCTCGGTGGTCGTGCTATCCGCGCACGACGATCCCGCCACCGTCCTCGCGGCGCTGGAACGGGGTGCGATGGGCTTCATCCCCAAGTCGTCGACGAGAGAGGCGCTCGAGCATGCGATCAGGGTCACCGCGTCGGGTCAGCTGTACACGCCGACGCAGGCGCTGCACCAGGCCGGCATGACCGAGATCGATCGCTGGGAGATGCTGGGACGCCGGCAACCTGCCGGCAGCAGCCTCTACGACTGCCCGGCGCTCGAGGGGCTGACCCTGCGCCAGCGCGACGTGCTGGGCCTGCTGGTGAAGGGCCTGCCCAACAAGCTCATCTGCCGCAACCTCGGCCTGTCGGAGAACACGGTGAAGACCCATCTCGCCGCCGTCTTCGGCGTGCTCGGCGTGCACAGCCGCACGCAGGCCCTGTTACGCGTGCAGCAGCTCGGCGTCCGCCTCGACCTTCATCGGCCGGGCGCAGCGCACGTGGGCGATCCGCGCTAGGTGCGACGTCTCGAGGACCTGCAGGCGAAAAGTCAAAAGCGCTTCGTCACCTGCAGGGACACGATGGCGATGCGGCTCCGATAGTCGCCGTTGAGAAGCCCGAAGGCCGCGGTGCTGCCGTTGTTGTGCGCGACCAGCGACGCGTCCTTCGGTTGCACGTAGCTCAGCGCGACGTCGAACCACGTGTCGTTGCGCCAGTCGTAGCGCGCGCCCGCCGTGAGCCAGAGGCGCTCGGAATCGGGCAGGCGCGGGTCGCGGTTGGCGTCGTTGCGGATGACCGACTGGTCGTATGCGATGCCGGCGCGCAGGAGCCAGCCGCCGATGCCGCCGTAGTTCACGCCCGCCGCGAAGCGCCACGTGTCCTGCCAGTCGTAGACCACCTGGTTCAGCAGCGAGCCGTCGGCGCGCACGAAGCGCAGCGTCGAGAAGGTGCTCCAACCCGTCCACTGCGCATCGAAGAGGAGCGTCCAGTCGGGATCGGGACGCCACCAGACACCCGCGCTCGCCGACGCGGGCAACGTCAGGTCGACCGCGACGTCCGAGTTGGACAACGCGCCTCCGGGACGCGACACCGCCGCGATGACACCCGCGGCGACCGGGTTGTGCGCCGTGGGTGGGGAGAAGGTTGCCGTTCCCTGAAGCGTGTAGCGGATCTGCGACCGGTATTGCACGCCGATGCGCAGGCGATCGTCGAGCCGATAGAGCGCGCCCGCGTTCCACCCGAGGCGCAGGTCGTCGCCCTTCAGCTCCGCTCCGCCCGACAGGTTGGCGATGGTGTCGGGTCGCGCGGGATCGAGTAGCGCGGCAACCTGCTGCGGGGTCAGGAGTCCCGAGGCCGTCGCACCCTGCGCGACCACCGCGGAGTAGTTCACGGCATTCGTGAGCTTCGCCTGCATCCACTGCACGTCCAGGCCGCCGCCGACCGCGAAGCGGTCGTCGATGCGCCACGACATGGCGGGGTTGACGCTGATGGTGCGTACCTCGCTCGTGAGCGCCTGGAAGCGCCCCATCCAGTCGCCGTCGTATTCGGTGCGCTGGCCGAACGGAAAGTTGATCGTGAGCCCGATCGCGATCCGGTCGTCGAGGCGCCCGACGGCGTACAGCGGCGGAATGACGGAAAACTGGCCGGCATTGCCGCCCTCGCCGCCCAGCGGCTGGCCGAGGGCCGGCTGCGACCCGGCATTGCGAAAGCGCTCGTTCGGCATATCGAAGTGGACGGCCTGCGCGACCTCCGAATGGCCCAGGAACGCCATGCCGGCCGGATTGAACCAGGCGGTGGACGCGTCCTCGGCCGAGGCGGTGACCCCCGCGTTGGCGTTGCCGAGCGCGCTCGCGCTTTGCACGGCCACGGCGAAGCCGGCGGCACCCGCGGGGGCGCTGACGACGCCCGCGGCGGCGGCCAGCGCGACGACCAACGAGCGTGAGTTGCCACTGCGAGTCGTTTCCATGTCACCGTCCTCCTTGTCGGATGCAACGCTGTGCCGCCCGCGGGGTCGCGGGATCGAGATTGCTGCGCGTATCGGCATCGCCTTCAGTTGCCACGCGCAGTGCCCGCGACGGCCGCCGCAGATGCGCGCGCCGCATGCAACGTCACGATGCGCGACGTCCAATCCGCGGCATTCGCGGGGTCCTTGCCGTCGACCACGCGGCAAAGCTCGAACTCGACGGTGAGCGCGCCCGACGTCGCGCAGTACGCGATGCGCGCGTAGCCGGAACCGTCGTAGCGGACGAGGCCTTGTTCGTCGCGCGCGATGCGGATTTCGTACGGGCCGGTGCGCTCGACCGGCGCCAGGTCGGCCGCCCGGCGGTTGGCGTAGTCGAACGGCGCGTAGGACGGCGGGGCCAGGATCGCGGTCGCCACCAGGTCGCGTCCCTTGCGCACCTGGGCCACCGCGCTGCAATGGTAGTCGCCGGACAGCAGCACCACGTCGCGGACGTCAATGGCGACGATGAAGTCGAACAGGTGCCGGCGCTCCTCATCGAAGCGCTGCCAGTTGTCGTCCGTGGCGGATGCGAACGGATCGATGGTGCCGTTGCGGTCGACGTTGGCGGCGAATCCCGGGGCGATCGGCGACCCGGTGACGATCAGCTTGGGGCCCGGCTTGTCCGCGAGACCGCGAAGCCACGCGCGAAGAACTCCCCAGGCGGGGCGCGTGAGGATCTGCGGGGGTGAACGGCGGCCGTCGCGCAGCGTGCGCGTATCGAGGAACAGCGCGGGAATGCCGCCGATCTGCGCCTCGTGCACGAGGCCGGCCGTGTGCGCCATCAGGTCAGCATTCGTCGGAGACTGGGAGGCGACGCTCGAATGGCTCCATTGGTGAACCCGCGCGGACCCGATCGCCATCCTGCTCAACGGCGGGTCGAGGATCGTATCGGACGAGTCCCAGCCATCGTCGATCTCGTGGTCGTCGACGGCCATGTAGGTGGGCATGCGGCGCACGACGCGGCGTACCGCCGGCGCCACGAACAAGCCGCGATAGCGGTCCTCGAATTTCTCGATCGGCGTCTGGACATCGAACAGGCCCGCGGTGGCATCGGCGTAGATCTGGTCGCCGACCAGCACGAGCGCGGAAGAGGCGTCCGCCGGCGTGCGGGCGCGCTCGCGCTCGAGCAGTCGCACGTAGGTGGCGTCGACGCGGTGGCGCTCGGTGGCGAAGCCGGGATAGCGGCAGTTGGTGGCGAGGAACGTCGTGGTGTGCGCCGGTCGTATCCAGGTCCGGCGGAGCTCGAAGGTGGCGTCGTCGAGCGATTCGAGCCTGAGGAGGTTGCGCGAGAGGGTGGTGCGCGCCGTGCGCTGGATCCGGTAGCGCAGCTTGCCGAGGCGCGTCGCGATCAACTCGCGCCATGCGTCGAAGTAGCGCTTGCCTTCCTCGACCGCCATCAGCGTGTTGCGCCAGGCGGCGCACTTGTCGCCATGCTCCTCGTCGAAATCGGCGGCGGGGTCCGCGAGGTCGAGCGGAGTCCTGGCCTCCATGGTCCCGGTGACCTGCCACGATGCGCGCTTGCGCCAGCCGGGCAGGGGATGGATGCTCAGCATCTGCAGCCGCAGGGGCTCGCCGCTGGCCGGAAGGTGGTCCACCGGAATGCGCAGGCGGGCCACGGCGTAGCGGATGCGGAAGTCCGGCGTGGCCACGACCGGCGGCGCGGAAGGGGACGGCGAACGCACCGTGATGGCGGCCTCGGTGATCGGGTACACGAGGAGGTTCGATCGCCCGGCGTGCACGTACTCGATCACCACGTGCGTCGCCACGGCGCTGCTGCCGTCGTGCGGGCGCATCCAGACGTTCGCCTCGATCATGTCGCCATCGACGGCGCGCACCGCGCCGACCAGCGGCCCCATGGCGGGGATCTCCAGCCTCGCGAGGGGCAGCTTGCGAATCGTCTTCGGCGGCTCGTTGCACGAGGACGTCTCGTTCGCCCGCCAGGCGGAGCGGAGGAAGCACACGACGCGCGGATAGCAATCGTCGGCCGCGTCCTTGCCGAGCAGCCAGTCGACGTGTCCATAGCCCGGAAAGACCACGAGATGGACGCGCTCCTGCGCATGCTCCCTGGAAAAGACGTCCTGCACCATCGCGTGCGACCGGCGCGAGGAGCCGACGGAGAAGAGCTCGTTGCGCGCGCCGTGCAGGAAGGCCACCGGCATGTGCAGGTGCTTCTGGATGTTGTCGCCGTCGACGTAGACGTTGAGGCCGTCGGCGTTCACCAGCCGCTCCTGCTCGACGCACCGGCGCGCATGGGCGAAGACGCCGATGTTGGACACGCCGAGCAGCAGCGGCAGGCGGTCGTGCGTCGCGCGCGCGAGGTTCGCGTGCCGGAACAGCGGGGCCTCGATGCCGGTCATGCGGCGGCACGACGCGTGGACCTGCGTGGCCCCGCGGCCCTGATGCTCGTCCCAGCAGTGCTCCTTCTCGTCCCGGCCGAGCGTCGCCAGCAGGCGGTCGATCAGCGTGTCCGTCTGGCCCGTCGGCGCCTGCACGTCGCCCGCGCCGTCGACGGCGTTAGGCTGCGCGGGCGCGGCGAAGTCGACCTCCCGGATGCCGAACACGTCGCGCAGGATCGTCGGCAGGAACGACCGGAACTGCGAACCCGCCGCACCGATGACGTACGGCGTGAACTGCGAGAACACGACGCCGGCCAGCAGCGACGGCTGGCGCGCCACGATCTTCATGTGCGCGGACTTGGGCGGCGGTTGCTTGGCGGTCGCGGTGTCGTCGGCCAGCATCCCGCCGAGGACCGCCATGCCGAGCGCCGCCGAGCCAACGCACTGCGCGAGCGCGTACATCTGCAGGTGCACGTCGGCGGCGAGGTTGCCCTCGTCCCTGATCACCTGCAGGCAGAGCCTGATGGCGGACGGGATGTCGTACTGCGCGATGTCGTCCATCGAGCACGAGCGGTGCGCGCTCGGCAGGCCGATGCTGATCCGGTGCTCCAGCAGCCAGACGTCCCAGCCTTCGCGATGCAGGTGCTCCGCCAGGTTCTCGCGCAGCGTCGGCTCGACGAAGCAGATCGCCGACTGCGCGAACGCGTGGACGAGCAGGATCGAGCGGCATTGCCGCGCGCCGTCCTTCGTGTTCCCGATGGCGACCGGGTTCCGGTATCGCCACACGACGAGCGGCAGCACGCGCGGCGATCCGGCGCCGTCCGCCGGCAGCGGCACGTCCAGCGGATAGGCCTCCGGATAGAACACCCACCGGCCGCTGGCGTCGCGCAGCGGCGGCAGCCGCTGGTCGACGTGCACGCGCGCGGCCGCGCCCGTGCCCGGCGCCCGCGGATAGTCGAAGCGCGGCATCGGCGTGTAGTCCGGGAGCCGGAAATCCCACAGCCGGCACTTCAGCAGGTAGCGGGCGAAGAGCAGCGGATAGCCCGCGATGCCGAGCAGGCCCGACGTCGCTTCGCCGCGGACTTGCGGCGGACGCTCGTCGAGCATCTCGACCGGCGCCATGCGCAGGCGGCCCGCCGCGAACGGCGATGCGCGCACGCCGGGCGTGTGCAGGCGGACGTCGAGCTCGGTCAGCGAACGCCACAGGTTGCGGCGCTCGAGGCGAGGCGGCGCCATCCATGCGATGCGGTCCCGCGACGCCAGCCGCAAGGCGGCCAGCGCGAGCTGCAGCAGGCGGACGACGAGTTGCGCGAGGCGCCGCACGAGGTAGTCGCCGATTGCCGGCCACGACGCCGCGTACTGCACGTCCTTGCCGCCGTGCAGGATCACCGTCGCCGGCGCATCCGGCGCCGAGCAGGCTCGCGACGCCAGCGCGAATACGAAGTGGTATTGCATCTGCCGCCGGTCGGCGGCATGCCAGGCGAGGCGCAGCGTATCGACGACGAGTCCCATGAGGCGCCCCGCGCCCGACTCGCGCCTGTCCGTCGGCGGCGCGGCGCGCCCCGCCAGCAGGCCGACGAGGCGGCGCAACCACCTGACGAGTCGATTGCGGACGGCGCCCGCGGCTTCGTTCGCACCGCGCTCGATGAGCCAGGTGGCAAGCACGCGCACGGTGTCGAGCATGCGGCGCGCCACGCTCACGCGCACCGGCTCGAGGATCGTCACGCGCCCGACGGCCTCGGCGTAGCGCCACGCCCCGAGCTGCCCGCCGCCCGGGCCGAGCGGGCTCAACTGCAACGTCGCGCGCGCGTCGATGAGATGCTGCGGATCGGCGAGGAACGCGCGCAGGTCGGGTGTGGGCAGCGCGACCGTGAGGCACGCGGCCAGCGGCACCACGCCACGCCCGGCGACGGCGCGCAGGTCGCCGCGCAGGACCTCGTGCAGGGTCGCCGGGACGGGCGACGCCGGGGCGCGGGGCAGGCGCGGGATCACCAGCGGCGGAGGCGGGCGCGTCGTCCGGACGTGGCCGTTGTCGTCGGCGGGCGCGTCGCCTCGCTCATTGCGCGCCGACGCGATCACCGCCTTCATCGCGCGCTCGGCCAGCGCGGTGATCGTCAGGAACGGATTCGCGCCCAGCGACGTCGGCACGATCGCGCCGTCGAGGACGAACAGGCCGGCGTGCACCGCGGTGCCCGACGAGGTGGCGAACACGGCGCCGACGTCGTTGACGGTGCCCCGGTATCCGTCGTCCCCCATCGGGCAGCCGCCGAGCGGATGCACGATCGCGTTGCGCCCGCGGAAGCGTGCGCCGGCCAGCACCTTTTCCATCGACGGCGGAATCGGCGTCCACATCGGGTTGGGCAGGTAGACGGCGCCCAGCCGCTCCACGGCCTTGATGCGGGCGTCGTATCCCGCGAAGTTGGCGTCGGCGTCGAGCGTCGGCCATTGGACGCGCGCGCGCCGGTGATCACCGAGCTCGATGCGCCCGCGCGAGCCGTCGTGGCCCATCGTCAGGAACACCTGCGTGCGGCGCGCACTCTCCTCCGCGCGCGCGATCGGGTCGCGGCCCTTGAACGACCAGCGCGTGAGCTGGTGCAGCATCGCGGCACTGGTGACGAGCTCGTGGAAGATGTCGGCCAGCACGCCCGGTACCGCGGCATCCTCGACGACGAAGCTGCCGGCCAGGCGATCGGGATCGCGGAAGCGCGCGATGCGCGTGATCGTCGGGCCCACGGTCGCCGGATGCGGCGGGACGGCGGACGTGCCGGGACACGTGCGATTGCCGGTGCTGCCCCAGCCGACGGCGTCGACCGGGTCGCGCTGCCAGTAGCCGAAGGACAGGTAATCGCCGTTGCCGGAAAAGCGCGAGCCCAGCGTCCACGACAGCGGCAGGTCGCGCGAGCGCGAGCGCTGCAGGATTTCCGTCGAGCCGAGCGCTCCCGCCGCGAGCACCACCACCGCGACGTCGATCTCGTGCTCGAGCAATGCCACCAGGCGCTCCAGCTCCTGCCGCTCGTTGGGGGCCAGCTCCTCGGCGAGCCGGGCCTGCGCGCGCTGGTAGGCGCGCTGGTCGGTCGTGCGCGTGAACGTCACGCGCCATCGCGTGCCCGCCCGGGCGACGCGCACGACCGACGCGTTGACGAAGAGACGCGCGCCATGGCTGTACGCGGCTGCGAGGTAGGTTTCGGTGAGCGTCGCCTTCGCGCCGTAGTTGCAGCCGCTCACGCAGTCGCCGCAGCCGGTGCACGGCTGCAGGTGGCCGCCCGGCACCGTAACGGGCGTGTCCGACGTATTGACCGTGATGCGCGCCTCGCGCACGTCCCGGGTCGCGTGCGCCGCGAAGGCTTCGAACGCCTTCGTCTTCGCCGGGCGCACGCCGGAGCAGGGGTCGGATTTATACGGCTTGGCGTGCAGGTCACGCGCTGCCTGCTCGCACCGGTCGACGAGCGCCTGCGGCGCCGTGCGGATGGCCAACGGCCACTCCTCCTGCGCGAACACCGCCGGGTCGGGGGTCAGCGCGACGCCGGCGTTGATGAGGCTTCCGCCGCCGAGGCCGTTGCCCGAGAGCACGACCGTCTCGTCACCGACGTGGACGTCGAACAGCGCGTCGTCGTAGCCGCCGATCGTGGGTCCGCCGCTGTCGATGCGGAATTGCCCGGGCGCGATGGCCGTGTCGCGGGGAAAGTCGCCGGGCAGGTACTCGCGCCCGCGCTCGAAGAGGGCGGTGGCGAGCCCTTCTTCGGCGCAGCGTCGCGCGGCGACGGATCCGCCGTAGCCGGAGCCGACGACCAGCACGTCGAACGCCGGAACGACCGCCTGGATCAGCGCATCGATGGGTTCGGCGAGTCGTGCCATTCGCGGTCCCTTTCCCGTGGCGTCACGGATGCGCCGAACTGCGCGGCGAGGCGGCTCCCGAGGGGGCCGTACGCAATGGGCTTCTGCAGCACTTCCATGCCGGTGGCACGCAACGCATCGATATCGCCGTCGCCGGTCATGACGAGGGCCGGGACATCGGGATACCGGCGGCGGAACGCCGCGATGGCTTCCGTTCCGCGTGCGGTGCCCGCGAGGTGGTAGTCCGCGATGACGAGATCCGGGGCGCGACCGGTGGCGGCGACCCGCAGCAGCGCATCGTCCTGGGTGTCCGTGACGATCGCGTCCGCGCCCCAGCGCTCGAGCGCGACGGCGAACGCGCTGCGCACCGCCTCGTTGTCGTCGATCACCGTGATGAGCCGGTGCCGCAGGTCGAACGCGGTCGGGGGCGCCGGGGGTGCGGGAGAGGGCGGCGCCGCGATGCGCATCGCCGCCGGCAATTCGATGGTGAACGTCGTGCCCCGCGGGATGCGCGAGTTGGCGCTGCGCAGTCGCGAGTGCACGGCGATGGTGACCCCGAGCACGCGCGCCAGCCGGCGGACGATCGCGAGGCCGAGGCCCAGCCCCGCGTCGCGCGTCTGCGAGGTGCGGCTCAACTGGTAGAAGTCGGTGAAGATGCGCTCGTGCTCGGCGACGGCGATGCCCGGCCCGGTATCGCGCACCACGAGCGAAAAGCGCGTGCCGCGCGTCCGCGTGGACAGCGACACCACGCCCTGGTCGGTGTACTTGAGCGCGTTGTCGAGCAGGTTGCGCACGATGCGCTCGAGGAGAACGCGATCGACCACGAGCCACGTCGCGTCCGGACGCACGCGCAACGCGACGCCCTTGGCGGCGAAGCGCGCGGCGAACTCACGGTGCAGGTCGGCGAAGAGGGAGGCGACGGCGACCGCGGACGGGCTGACGGAGACGGCGCCGGCATCGAGCTTGGACAGGTCCAGGATCGCGGTGAACAGCGCTTCGAGCGAATCGAGGCTTTGCACGATCTGCCGCGCGATCTCGCGGCCCTTGGGCTCCAGCGTGGTGTGGGCGAGCGCGCCGGCCAAGAGCGCGAGCGCCGTGACCGGCTGCCGCAGGTCGTGGCTCGCAGCGGCGAGGAAGCGCGACTTGTACATGTCGGCCTCTTCCGCGCGCACTTTCGCGGCATCGAGCTCGCCGATCAGCGTGTCCTTCTCCGCGATCAGCGCGTCCTTGTCGACGAGCAGCCGGTCCTTCTCGCGCTCGAGGGCGACCGAGGCCAGCACGAGGCGGCCGATCTCGCGCGCGAGCAGCCCGAGCATCGCGCCGAACAGCAACATGAGCACGAAGACCGCGGGATATCCCGGCTCGTAGGTCAGCCACGCGAGGCCGAGCGTGAGGAAATAGCAGCCGAGGTACCAGAGGAAGCTCCGCGGGTGGGCGCCCAGCACGGCCGCGCCGGCGGCCGGCCACGCGCACAGGATCAGCGTCACCAGCGCCCGCACCTCGAAGCCGGTCACCGGGTAGAAGAAGAACGCACCGCTCGCAACGCACAGGCCCAGCACGGCGGTCGTGAGCGTCAGGACGCGCTCGGCGCGGCGGGCGGTCGTGACCGGCGCTTTGCGCCGCGCGATGAAGAGCAGGGCGCCGGTGCGGGTTGCGAGCGCGCCCAGCACCAGTCCCGCCCACAGCGAGAAGCGGGCCCAGCCCGCCTCTGGAACGAGGATCGTCGCGAGCAGCGAGACGCCCGCAACCGCGACGAGCGCGCCCCGGTGCGCGAGGCGCACCATCATCGCCACCTGGCGATCGAAGACGTCGCGCGCTTCGGGGTTCGCGGCGGCGATGGCCGCGGGGCCGGGCGTTGCCATGGACAGCCGCGACGGGGCGCGTGCCGCTACATGGCGAAGGGAGGCGTTTGCCGCACGCCGGCCGCCGCCCGTCGTCGGGCGCGGCCGACGCACGTACGGGGAACGGTGGTCGTCCTGGCGGCAGATCGCATTGCGTCCCCCTGTCGGCTACATGCGTGCGACGATTATTGCATCGGCCGCGCGCCGCGAGGCCCTCGTCGCGGTCGCCCTTTTGGGTGATGCGCAGCGCGCGTGCGGCTGCCGGAGGGCGGGATCGCGATTCCGGCAACCGATCGGTCATCGGCCGGGTGGCGCGCCCGCCTCCCGGAAAGCGATGCAACCGGTTGATTGCAAAGACTTGCCGGGGCGCTTCCCGCAGTCCTGCGGCCTGCGCGAGCGCGTTGACCCCATTCCGCCAAAGCTGCTACAATCGCGTGTTTCGGCGGTTGAATTTCGCTGGAGGGGTTCCCGAGCGGTCAAAGGGAACAGACTGTAAATCTGTCGGCTCTGCCTTCGAAGGTTCGAATCCTTCCCCCTCCACCAATCAGGAACCAGAAGTCAGGAATCAGAGGTCAGAAGCGGCGAAGGAACCGGATACACCTGTGGCGGCGCGGCGAGCGCCGTTGTGTTCTCGAGGCAAGCGGTCAACGGCGCTCCATGCGCCGCCACCGGAGACGACGCAGCAACTGTCCTCTGACTCCTGTCTCCTGACGCCTGATGCGGGTGTAGCTCAATGGTAGAGCAGAAGCCTTCCAAGCTTATGACGAGGGTTCGATTCCCTTCACCCGCTCCAGATCACCGGTTTTCGCGACGTCGCGGAGTTTCCGCAGCACTTGACGAGGATTGAGCAATAGCGCCCATGTAGCTCAGTGGCAGAGCACTCCCTTGGTAAGGGAGAGGTCGCGCGTTCAATCCGCGCCATGGGCACCAATCGACGGACCGAGGTCAACCCCGCCCCGGGTCCGGGCTTGAAGCAGATTCGCGGCGCCGCGACCCGGCGGCCGCGGATGGAAAAGTCAACGCAATAGCTGGAGACAGACAATGGCCAAGGGCAAGTTCGAACGTACGAAGCCGCACGTGAACGTGGGGACGATCGGTCACGTGGATCACGGCAAGACGACGCTGACGGCGGCGATCACGCTGGTGCTGTCGAAGAAGTTCGGTGGCGAGGCGAAGGCATACGACCAGATCGACGCGGCGCCGGAAGAGAAGGCGCGGGGCATCACGATCAACACGGCGCACGTGGAGTACGAGACGGCGAACCGGCACTACGCGCATGTGGACTGCCCGGGGCACGCGGACTACGTGAAGAACATGATCACGGGCGCGGCGCAGATGGACGGCGCGATCCTGGTGGTGTCGGCCGCGGACGGCCCGATGCCGCAGACGCGGGAGCACATCCTGCTCGCGCGCCAGGTGGGCGTGCCGTACATCATCGTGTACATGAACAAGGCGGACATGGTCGACGACAAGGAGCTGCTGGAGCTCGTCGAGATGGAAGTCCGCGAGCTGCTGTCGAAGTACCAGTTCCCGGGCGACAAGACGCCGATCGTGGTCGGCTCGGCCAAGATGGCGCTGGAAGGCGACAAGGGTGACCTGGGTGAAGCGTCGATCTTCCGTCTCGCGGAAGCGCTCGACAGCTACATCCCGACGCCGGAGCGTGCGATCGACGGCCCGTTCCTGATGCCGGTGGAAGACGTGTTCTCGATCTCGGGCCGCGGCACGGTGGTGACCGGCCGGGTGGAGCGCGGGATCGTGAAGGTCGGTGACCCGCTGGAGATCGTGGGCCTGAAGCCGACGCTGGCGACGGTGTGCACGGGCGTCGAGATGTTCCGCAAGCTGCTGGACCAGGGGCAGGCGGGCGACAACGTGGGCGTGCTCCTGCGCGGCACCAAGCGCGAGGAAGTGGAGCGCGGCCAGGTGCTGGCGAAGCCGGGCTCGATCACGCCGCACACGAAGTTCACGTGCGAGGTGTACATCCTGAGCAAGGAAGAGGGCGGTCGTCATACGCCGTTCTTCCCGGGCTACCGTCCGCAGTTCTACTTCCGGACGACGGACGTGACGGGCTCGTGCGAGCTGCCGGCGGGCACCGAGATGGTGATGCCGGGGGACAACATCGGGATGACGGTGACGCTGATCCAGCCGATCGCGATGGAAGAGGGGCTGCGCTTCGCGATCCGCGAGGGCGGCCGCACCGTCGGCGCCGGCGTCGTGGCGAAGATCATCGAGTAAGGGTTGCAAGCGTAGGCCAGTAGCTCAATTGGCAGAGCGGCGGTCTCCAAAACCGCAGGTTGGGGGTTCGATTCCCTCCTGGCCTGCCACTCTCAGGAATCAGTGATCGGGTATCAGGGATCAGAGAGTGGCGGAAGGATCTCGCGACGGACGTCGCAGACGAGCAAATGGATAAACTGAAAATTGCCGTAGCGGTGCTGTGCGTCGCGCTGGGAGTGTGGGGCTACTACCACTTCTCCGAGAGCGCGCAGGTGCTGCGCGTGCTGATGGTGCTGGGCGGGCTGCTGGTCGCCGCCGGCGTCGCGTGGCTCTCGCAGCCGGGCAAGGAATTCTTCGCGTTCGCGCAGGAAGCGTGGGCGGAAGCGGGCCGCGTGTCGTGGCCGACGCGCAAGGAGACGGTCCAGACCACCGGCATCGTGTTCGCGTTCGTCGTCATCATGGCGCTGTTCCTGTTCGCCGTGGACACGAGCCTCGCGTGGATCATCAAGTTGCTGACGGGCAGGGTCGAGGGATGAGCGCCAAGAAGTGGTACGTCGTCCACGCCTACTCGGGCTTCGAGAAGAGCGTGCAGCGCGCGCTCATCGAGCGCATCCGCCGCTCGGAGCTGCAGGACCAGTTCGGGCAGATCCTCGTGCCGGTCGAGGAAGTGGTCGAGATGAAGAACGGCGCGAAGGCGATCTCCGAGCGCAAGTTCTTCCCCGGCTACGTGCTGGTCGAGATGGACATGACCGACGACTCGTGGCACCTCGTGAAGAGCACGCCCAAGGTCACCGGTTTCGTGGGCGGCACGGCCAACCGGCCGACGCCGATCACGCAGAAGGAAGTCGACGCGATCCTGCGCCAGGTGCAGGAAGGCGTCGAGAAGCCGCGCCCGAAGGTGCTGTTCGAGATGGGCGAAGCGGTGCGCGTCAAGGAAGGCCCGTTCACCGACTTCCACGGCAACGTGGAGGACGTGAACTACGAGAAGAGCAAGCTGCGCGTGTCGGTGACCATCTTCGGTCGCTCGACGCCGGTCGAGCTGGACTTCTCGCAGGTGGAAAAGGCGTAAAGATCACAAAGAGCCGCAGAGGCACAGAGAAGTTCTCGGCGTCTCTGCGCCTCTTTGTGAGAGGTTTTTCGAACGGGGAGGACGCATCGTAAGCGTCCGCTACCACCCACACAGGAGCACGTCATGGCGAAGAAAATCGTCGGTTTCATCAAGCTGCAGGTCCCGGCAGGGAAAGCGAATCCCAGCCCGCCGATCGGCCCCGCGCTCGGCCAGCGCGGCCTCAACATCATGGAATTCTGCAAGGCATTCAACGCCCAGACGCAGAAGCTGGAGCCGGGCCTCCCGATCCCCGTGGTGATCACGGCGTTCGCGGACAAGAGCTTCACGTTCATCATGAAGACGCCGCCGGCGACCGTCCTCATCAAGAAGGCGGCGAAGGTGGACAAGGGCAGCCAGAAGCCCCACACGGACAAGGTCGGCAAGCTCACCCGCGCGCAGGCGGAGGAGATCGCCAAGGTCAAGATGCCGGATCTCACCGCCGCCGACATGGACGCCGCGGTGCGCACGATCGCCGGCAGCGCCCGCAGCATGGGCATCACGGTTGAAGGGGTGAAGTAATCATGGCCGAGCAGAAAGCCCCGCGCCTCTCCAAGCGCATGAAGACGGTCCGCGCCAAGGTGGACCGCAGCAAGTTCTACTCCGTCGACGACGCGCTGAAGCTCGTCAAGGACACCGCCGTCGCCAAGTTCGACGAGTCGGTGGACGTCGCCGTCAACCTGGGCGTCGATGCGAAGAAGTCCGACCAGACCGTCCGCGGCTCGGTCGTGCTGCCCGCCGGCACCGGCAAGAAGGTGCGCGTCGCCGTGTTCGCCCAGGGCGACAAGGCGAAGCAGGCGACGGACGCCGGTGCGGACATCGTCGGCTTCGACGACCTCGCGGCGAAGATCAAGGAAGGCTTCATGGACTTCGACGTCGTCATCGCCTCCCCGGATGCGATGCGCGTCGTCGGCCAGCTGGGCCAGATCCTGGGCCCCCGCGGCCTGATGCCGAACCCGAAGGTCGGCACCGTGTCGCCGGACGTCGCGCAGGCGGTGAAGAACGCCAAGGCCGGCCAGGTCCAGTACCGCACCGACAAGGCCGGCATCATCCAGTGCACGATCGGCCGCGCGTCGTTCACGCCCGAGCAGTTGAAGACCAACCTGGTCGCGCTGATCGAGGCGCTGAACAAGGCGAAGCCGGCGGGCGCGAAGGGCGTCTACCTCAAGAAGATCAGCCTCTCGTCCACGATGGGCGCGGGCGTGCGCGTCGACCAGGCCTCGCTGGCCACGGCGCCGGCGCAGCAGTAATGAAATTTTGAGGGCCGCCGTCCGGGCAACCGGGCGGCGGACCGTCAAAGACCGCTGGGGCTTGTTGGCTTAATTCGGGACGCGGACCGGGTACGACGAGGGGTTTTCTGACCTCTGACTCCTGGCTCCTGACTCCTGACGCAGCGTAGATGGTGTCCCCTCGACCAGGATTTCCTGGACGAATGGTCACCTGCAGTGACGCCTTTCGGCATGTCGCCGGGCGGCGCCAAGGGCGGCACCGGGTTCGCAAGGGTCCGGTGCCAATCAAGGAGAATGACCGTGAGTCTCAATCTGCAAGAGAAGCAAGCGGTCGTCGCCGAAGTCGCGAAGCAGGTTGCGGGTGCTCAGGCCATCGTGATGGCCGAGAACCGCGGCATGCCCGTGGCGGCGATGACGCAGCTCCGCGCGAAGGCTCGGGCTTCCGGCGTGTATTTCCGGGTGGTCAAGAACACCCTGGTGCGCCGGGCGGTCGTCGACACGCCGTTCGCCACGCTGGCCGACAAGATGGTCGGCCCGCTGGCCTATGGCATCGGCCCCGATCCCGTTGCCGTGGCAAAGGTCCTGTCGGACTTCGCCAAGGGCAACGAGAAGTTCGTGATCGCCGGCGGCGCGATGCCGGGCCAGGTGATGTCCCCCAAGGACATCACGGCCCTCGCCTCGCTCCCGTCCCGCGAGGAGCTGCTTTCCAAGCTGCTCGGCACCATGCAGGCGCCGGTGGCGAAGCTGGTCCGGACGATGAACGAGGTGCCGTCGAAGTTCGTGCGCACCCTGGCCGCCGTCCGCGACGCCAAGCAGGCCGCTTGATAACCGCTTAAGTATCCCAATATCCATTCGTTCCCAGGAGTTCTGACATGTCTGCTGCCCAATCCGAAATCCTCGACAAGATCTCGTCGATGACCGTTCTCGAGCTCTCCGAGCTCATCAAGGCGATGGAAGAGAAGTTCGGCGTTTCCGCCGCCGCTGCCGTCGCCGTCGCCGGCCCGGCCGCCGGTGGTGCCGCCCCGGCCGCCGCTGCCGAAGAGCAGACCGAGTTCACCGTCATGCTGACGAGCTTCGGCGAGAACAAGGTCAACGTCATCAAGGCCGTGCGCGAGCTGACGGGCCTCGGCCTGAAGGAAGCCAAGGACCTGGTCGACGGCGCGCCGAAGCCGGTCAAGGAAGGCGTCAACAAGGCCGATGCCGAAGCCGCCAAGAAGAAGCTCGAAGAAGCCGGCGCCAAGGCCGACATCAAGTAAATAAGTTAGAAGGGTGGGCAAGCCTAACGGCGCCCACCCTTGGAAACATCCACGACGCTGAGTGGATGACGAGAAGCTGAAGTGGGGGAAATCGCCGGCGGAGCCGGACGATTTCCACTAGTAGGGAAGTAGATGAGTCAGAAGGGGTCGCAAGCCTGACGGCGCGACCCCTTGGAAAAATCCACGACGCTGAGTGGATGACGAGAAGCTGAAGTGGGGGAAATCGCCGGCGGAGCCGGACGATTTCCACTAGAAAGGGCTGGAAGGGGGACGGTGGCCTTGCGCCGCCGAGTGGTTTACCCCTGTCGTCCCCGCGAAAGCGGGGACCCGGTGTCGTTGAAGTGAATGTCGGGAGTGGGGTTACCCGCTTCCGAGGGTCCTCCGGGATGCTGGTCGGCAATCCGCGCACGCGCGGAACCTGCAGGCGTTCCGGTGGTCACCCAAGATGGCGCTTTGAAATCGAAGCCAAGCCGGTGGACGCCGGCTTGGCTTCGCTTTCCGAGTCGACTGCGGAAAGCAGGGTTGGTCGGACGTCGCTGCAACGGCGACGTTGTCCGCCAGCGGCTGGTAGTGGCCAGCCACCAAGCCTGGGAATGCAACGTTCCCGGACAGTCGGGGCACCACCGGCAATCCAGGACGCGTCCTCTTGGTCCTGTCCATCGCAGCACACCACCCGCGCGCCGCGCGCGGGGTTCCGCACGAACCGGAGATGGGAACACCCAACGCTATGGCATCTACCACGGCTACCCCCTACACCTTTACCGAGAAGAAGCGCATCCGCAAGAGCTTCGCGAAGCGTGCGAGCGTCCTGCCGGTGCCCTTCCTGCTGGAGACGCAGCTCGCGTCCTACCGCGCCTTCCTGCAGGAGTTCACCCCGTCCGAGCAGCGCAAGAACGAAGGCCTGCAGGCGGCGTTCACGTCGATCTTCCCGATCTCGAGCCACTCGGGCAACGCCCGCCTCGAGTTCGTCGGCTACTCGCTGCTGCCGCCCGCGTTCGACGTGGTCGAGTGCCAGCAGCGCGGCCTCACGTACTGCTCCGCCCTGCGCGCCAAGGTCCGCCTGATCATCATGGACAAGGAAGCGCCAAAGGACACCGTGAAGGAGGTGAAGGAGCAGGAGGTGTACATGGGCGAGATTCCGCTCATGACCGAGAACGGCTCGTTCATCATCAACGGCACCGAGCGCGTGATCGTCTCGCAGCTGCACCGCTCGCCGGGCGTGTTCTTCGAGCACGACCGCGGCAAGACGCACTCGTCCGGCAAGCTCCTGTTCTCCGCGCGCGTGATCCCGTATCGCGGCTCGTGGCTCGACTTCGAGTTCGACCCGAAGGACTTCCTGTTCTTCCGCGTCGACCGCCGTCGCAAGATGCCGGTGACCACGCTGCTGAAGGCCATCGGCCTCACCAACGAGGACATCCTGAAGCAGTTCTTCCAGTTCGACACCTTCCATCTGGGTGAGAAGGGGTCCGAGCTCGACTTCGTGCCGGAGCGCCTGCGCGGCGAGATGGCGCGCTTCGACATCGTCGGCAAGGAAGGCAAGGTCGTCGCAGCCAAGGACAAGCGCATCACCGCGCGCCACGTGCGCGAGCTGGTCGACAGCGGCGTGAAGCGCATCGCGGTGCCGAACGAGTACATCGTCGGCCGCACGCTCGCGACCAACGTCATCGACACGACCACGGGCGAGATCATCGCCAAGGCCAACGACGAGGTCACCGACGAGTCGCTCGGCAAGCTCCTCGACGCCGGCGTCAAGCAGATCCAGACCATCTACACGAACGACCTCGACATGGGTCCGTTCATCTCGCAGACGCTGCGCACCGACGACACGCCGGACCAGTACGCCGCGAAGGTCGCGATCTACCGCATGATGCGCCCCGGCGAGCCGCCGACCGAGGAAGCGGTGGAAGCCCTGTTCCACGGCCTCTTCTTCTCGGAGGAGCGCTACGACCTGTCCGCCGTCGGCCGCATGAAGTTCAACCGCCGCATCGGCCGCAACGAGCTGAAGGGCCCGTCCACGCTCACCAACGACGACATCATCGCCGTCATCAAGATCCTCGTGGACCTGCGCAACGGCCGCGGCGAGATCGACGACATCGACCACCTCGGCAACCGCCGCGTGCGCTCGGTGGGCGAGCTCGCGGAGAACCAGTTCCGCAGCGGCCTCGTGCGCGTCGAGCGCGCGGTGAAGGAGCGTTTGGGCCAGGCCGAGAGCGACAACCTGCTGCCGCACGACCTCATCAACGCGAAGCCGATCAGCGCCGCGATCAAGGAGTTCTTCGGCTCGTCGCAGCTGTCGCAGTTCATGGACCAGACGAACCCGCTGTCCGAGATCACGCACAAGCGCCGTGTCTCCGCGCTGGGCCCGGGCGGCCTCACGCGCGAGCGTGCGGGCTTCGAGGTGCGCGACGTGCACCCGACCCACTACGGCCGCGTGTGCCCGATCGAGACGCCGGAAGGCCCGAACATCGGCCTCATCAACTCGCTCGCGCTGTACGCCCGCACCAACGAGTACGGCTTCCTCGAGACGCCGTATCGCCGCGTGGTGGACGGCAAGGTCACCGACCAGATCGATTTCCTGTCGGCGATCGAGGAAGGCGCGTACGTGATCGCGCAGGCGAACGCGAAGATCGACAAGGACGGCAAGCTGTCCGACGAGCTCGTGTCCTGCCGCAGCAAGAACGAGTTCATGCTGTCGACCGCGGACAAGGTCAACTACATGGACGTCGCGCCGTCGCAGATCGTGTCGGTGGCGGCGTCGCTGATCCCGTTCCTCGAGCACGACGACGCCAACCGCGCGCTGATGGGCTCCAACATGCAGCGCCAGGCGGTGCCGTGCCTGCGTCCGGAGAAGCCGCTTGTCGGCACGGGCGTGGAACGGACCGCGGCGGTCGACTCCGGCACGGCGGTGATGGCCCGTCGCGGCGGCAAGGTCGACTACATCGACGCCTCGCGCATCGTCGTGCGCGTGCACGACGCCGAGACGGCGGCCGGTGAAGTCGGTGTCGACATCTACAACCTCACCAAGTACAAGCGGTCGAACCAGAACACCAACATCAACCAGCGACCGCTGGTGCAGGTGGGCGACGTCATCGCCCGCGGCGACGTGATCGCCGACGGCGCGTCGACGGACATGGGCGAGCTGGCGCTCGGGCAGAACATGCTCGTCGCGTTCATGCCCTGGAACGGCTACAACTACGAAGACTCGATCCTGATCAGCGAGCGCGTGGTCGGCGACGACCGCTACACGTCGATCCACATCGAGGAGCTCTCCGTCGTCGCGCGCGACACCAAGCTCGGGCCCGAGGAAATCACGCGGGACATCTCGAGCCTCGGTGAGGCGCAACTGGGTCGCCTCGACGACTCCGGCATCGTGTACATCGGCGCGGAAGTGGAAGCCGGCGACGTGCTGGTCGGCAAGGTCACGCCGAAGGGCGAGACGCAGCTCACGCCGGAAGAGAAGCTGCTGCGCGCGATCTTCGGCGAGAAGGCGTCCGACGTGAAGGACACCTCACTCCGCGTGCCGTCGGGCATCAGCGGCACGGTGATCGACGTGCAGGTGTTCACGCGCGAAGGCATCGAGCGCGACAAGCGCGCCACGCAGATCATCGACGACGAGCTCAAAGGCTACCGCAAGGACCTGAACGACCAGCTCCGCATCGTCGAGAACGACGCGTACGCGCGGATCGAGAAGCTCCTCGTGGGCAAGGTCGCCAACGGCGGCCCGAAGAAGCTCGCCAAGGGTGCGAAGATCACCGCCGAGTACCTGGAGTCGGTGGCGCGCCACGACTGGTTCGACATCCGCCTCGCGGAGGAAGACACCGCGGTCGCGCTCGAAGGCCACAAGGAAGCGCTGGCCAAGCTGCGCGAGCAGTTCGACGCGATGTTCGAGCTGAAGAAGAAGAAGCTCACGCAGGGCGACGAGCTGCCGCCGGGCGTGCAGAAGATGGTGAAGGTGTACGTCGCGGTGAAGCGCCGCCTGCAGCCGGGCGACAAGATGGCCGGCCGCCACGGCAACAAGGGTGTCGTCTCGAAGATCGTGCCGGTGGAAGACATGCCGTACATGGCGGATGGCACCCCGGTCGACATCGTGCTGAACCCGCTCGGCGTGCCGTCGCGGATGAACGTCGGCCAGATCCTCGAGGTCCACCTCGGGTGGGCGGCGAAGGGCCTGGGCCAGAAGATCGACGCGATGCTGAAGGCGCAGGCGAAGGCCGCGGAAGTGCGCAAGATGCTCGAGAAGATCTACAACTCGACGGGCCGCCCGGAAGACCTCACGGCGTTCTCCGACGACGAGGTGCTGCACCTCGCGCAGAACCTGCGCCGCGGTGTCCCCTTCGCCACGCCGGTGTTCGACGGCGCGACCGAGGAGGAGATCAAGGGCATGCTGGAGATGGCCGACCTGCCGCACTCCGGCCAGGTCACGCTGCACGACGGCCGCACCGGCGAGGCATTCGATCGCCCGGTCACCGTGGGCTACATGCACATGCTGAAGCTGCACCACCTCGTCGACGACAAGATGCACGCGCGCTCGACGGGCCCGTACAGCCTCGTGACGCAGCAGCCCCTGGGCGGCAAGGCGCAGTTCGGCGGCCAGCGCTTCGGCGAGATGGAAGTCTGGGCGCTCGAAGCCTACGGCGCGGCGTACACGCTGCAGGAGATGCTCACGGTCAAGTCCGACGACGTCAACGGCCGCACCAAGGTCTACGAGAACATCGTCAAGGGCGAGCACAAGATCGAGGCCGGCATGCCGGAGTCGTTCAACGTGCTGGTGAAGGAAATCCGCTCGCTCGCGATCGACATGGACATGGAACGGGATTGAAGAGCGGGACTAGGGGCTGGGGACTGGGGGCTAGGGAGCACCAAGTCCTGCCCCCGACAAACTGACCATCGGGATACTCAAATTGGGGTTTTGGGCAAATGACTGTGGCGAGGCGTGGGCATCTTGAAGATGCTCCCCAGCCCCTAGTCCCTAGCCCCCAGCCCCGCAGTTCTGGAGAGCAAATGAAAGCGCTACTCGATCTCTTCAAGCAGGTCACGCAAGAGGAAGAATTCGACGCCATCCGCATCGGCCTCGCGTCGCCGGAGAAGATCCGCTCGTGGTCGTACGGCGAGGTCAAGAAGCCGGAGACCATCAACTACCGCACGTTCAAGCCGGAGCGGGACGGCCTCTTCTGCGCCAAGATCTTCGGGCCGGTGAAGGACTACGAGTGCCTGTGCGGCAAGTACAAGCGCCTGAAGCACCGCGGCGTCATCTGCGAGAAGTGCGGCGTGGAAGTCACGCTCGCCAAGGTGCGCCGCGAGCGCATGGGCCACATCGAGTTGGCCTCGCCGGTCGCGCACATCTGGTTCCTGAAGTCGCTGCCGTCGCGCATGGGCATGGTGCTCGACATGACGCTGCGCGACATCGAGCGCGTCCTGTATTTCGAAGCGTTCGTCGTGACCGATCCGGGCCTGACGCCGCTCAACCGCGCGCAGCTCCTGACCGAAGACGACTACCTCGCGAAGCTCGAGCAGTACGGTGACGACTTCCAGGCCCACATGGGCGCGGAAGGCATCCGCGAGCTCCTGAAGTCGCTCGACGTCAACCACGAGATCGAGAAGCTGCGCAAGGAGCTCGAGACCACGGGCTCGGACACCAAGATCAAGAAGATCGCCAAGCGCCTCAAGGTGCTCGAGGCGTTCTCCAAGTCGGGCATCAAGCCCGAGTGGATGATCCTGGAAGTGCTGCCGGTGCTGCCGCCGGAGCTGCGCCCGCTCGTCCCGCTGGACGGCGGCCGCTTCGCGACGTCCGACCTGAACGACCTGTATCGCCGCGTGATCAACCGCAACAACCGCCTGAAGCGCCTGCTGGAACTGAAGGCGCCGGACATCATCGTCCGCAACGAGAAGCGGATGCTGCAGGAAGCCGTCGACTCGCTGCTCGACAACGGCCGCCGCGGCAAGGCGATGACGGGCGCCAACAAGCGCCCGCTGAAGTCGCTCGCCGACATGATCAAGGGCAAGGGCGGCCGCTTCCGCCAGAACCTCCTCGGCAAGCGCGTCGACTACTCGGGCCGTTCGGTGATCGTGGTCGGCCCGCAGCTGAAGCTCCATCAGTGCGGCCTGCCGAAGCTGATGGCACTCGAGCTCTTCAAGCCGTTCATCTTCAACAAGCTCGAGACGATGGGCCTCGCGACCACGATCAAGGCCGCGAAGAAGATGGTCGAATCGCAGGAGCCCGTGGTGTGGGACATCCTGGAAGAGGTGATCCGCGAGCACCCGGTGATGCTGAACCGGGCGCCGACGCTGCATCGCCTCGGCATCCAGGCGTTCGAGCCGGTGCTGATCGAAGGCAAGGCGATCCAGCTGCATCCGCTCGTCTGCACGGCGTTCAACGCCGACTTCGACGGCGACCAGATGGCGGTCCACGTGCCGCTGTCGCTGGAAGCGCAGATGGAAGCGCGCACGCTGATGCTCGCCTCCAACAACGTGTTGCTGCCGTCCAACGGCGAGCCCTGCATCGTGCCGTCGCAGGACATCGTGCTCGGCCTCTACTACGCGACGCGCGAGAAGATCGGCGCCGCGGGCGAAGGCCAGATGTTCTCGGACATCGCGGAAGTCACGCGCGCGTACGAGTCGCGCCAGGCCGAGCTGCACGCCAAGGTCACGGTGCGCATCCGTGAAGTCGACCTGAAGCCGGGCCCGAACGGGACGCCGGAGAGGGTCGAGAAGATCACGCGCTACGAGACGACGGTCGGCCGCGCGCTGCTGTCGGAAATCCTGCCGCCGGGCCTGCCGTTCTCGTTCATCAACAAGCCGCTCAAGAAGAAGGAGATCTCGCGCATCATCAACGCGAGCTTCCGCCGCTGCGGCCTGCGCGAGACGGTGATCTTCGCGGACAAGCTGATGCAGGCCGGCTATGGCCTCGCCACGCGCGGCGGCATCTCGTTCGCCGCCGACGACATGCTGGTGCCGGCGGAGAAGGTGAACATCATCGCCGACGCCGAGGCACAGGTGAAGGAGATCGAGGCGCAGTACACCTCGGGCCTCGTCACGCAGGGCGAGCGCTACAACAAGGTCGTGGACATCTGGGGCCGCGCGGGCGACGACATCGCGAAGGCGATGATGGCGCAGCTGGGCACGATGGAAGTCAACGACCGCGAAGGCAAGCGCGTCAAGCAGGACTCCTTCAACTCCATCTTCATGATGGCGGACTCCGGCGCGCGCGGCTCGGCGGCGCAGATCCGGCAGCTGGCCGGCATGCGCGGCCTGATGGCGAAGCCGGACGGCTCCATCATCGAGACGCCGATCACCGCGAACTTCCGCGAGGGCTTGAACGTGCTGCAGTACTTCATCAGCACGCACGGCGCGCGGAAGGGCCTCGCCGACACGGCGTTGAAGACCGCGAACTCGGGTTACCTCACGCGCCGCCTCGTCGACGTCACGCAGGACCTCGTGGTGACGGAAGAGGATTGCGGGACGGCGAACGGCGTGGCGATGAAGGCGCTGGTCGAAGGCGGCGAAGTCATCGAGCCGCTGCGCGAGCGCATCCTCGGCCGCGTCGTGGCCGCGGACGTCGTGCATCCGGAGACGCAGGCCACGCTGTACTACCCGGGCACGCTGCTCGGCGAAGACGAAGTGGAGCAGATCGAGGCGCTCGGCATCGATGAGGTGAAGGTGCGCACGCCGCTGACCTGCGAGACGCGTCATGGCCTGTGCGCGTACTGCTACGGCCGCGATCTTGGCCGCGGGCATCTCGTCAACGTCGGCGAGGCGGTGGGCGTCATCGCCGCGCAGTCGATCGGCGAGCCGGGCACGCAGCTCACGATGCGCACGTTCCACATCGGCGGCGCGGCGTCGCGTACCGCGGCGGCCTCGCAGATCGAGGCGAAGTCGGCGGGCACGGTGCGCTTCTCGGCGCTGATGCGCTACGTCACCAGCGGCAAGGGTGACCTGGTCGTCATCGCGCGTTCGGGCGAAGTGACGATCCACGACGACAACGGCCGCGAGCGCGAGCGCCACAAGGTGCCGTACGGCGCGACGCTGCAGGTGAAGGACGGCGACGTCATCAAGGCGGGCAAGGTCCTCGCGACCTGGGACGCCACCGCGCGCCCGATCATCACCGAGTACGCGGGCCGCGTGAAGTTCGAGAACGTCGAGGAAGGCGTCACCGTCGCGAAGCAGGTCGACGACGTGACGGGTCTTTCCACCCTCGTCGTCATCGATCCCAAGCGGCGTGCGACCAGCACGGCGAAGGGCGTGCGTCCGCAGGTGAAGCTGCTCGACGACAACGGCGAGGAGATCAAGCTCGCGGGCTCGGAGCTGCCGGTCAACATCACGTTCCAGCTGGGCTCCATCATCACGGTGAAGGACGGCCAGCAGGTGAACGTGGGCGAGGTGCTCGCGCGGATCCCGCAGGAGACGTCGAAGACCCGCGACATCACGGGCGGCCTGCCGCGCGTGGCGGAGCTCTTCGAGGCGCGCTCGCCGAAGGACGCGGGCATGCTCGCGGAAGTCACGGGCACGGCGTCGTTCGGCAAGGACACGAAGGGCAAGCAGCGTCTCGTCATCACCGACGTGGACGGTGTCGCGCACGA
Organism: Burkholderiales bacterium; assembly: GCA_046347855.1. GTDB lineage: Bacteria > Pseudomonadota > Gammaproteobacteria > Burkholderiales > Casimicrobiaceae > VBCG01. Next base: position 1,118,591 of record JAXMFJ010000006.1, on the reverse strand, counting down.
GTTCCTGATCGCCAAGGACAAGCACGTGACGGTGCACGACGGCCAGGTGGTGAACAAGGGCGAGACGATCGTCGACGGCCCGGCCGATCCGCATGACATCCTGCGTCTCCTCGGCGTGGAGGCGCTCGCGCGCTACATCACCGACGAAGTGCAGGACGTCTACCGGCTGCAGGGCGTGAAGATCAACGACAAGCACATCGAGGTGATCGTCCGCCAGATGCTGCGCCGCGTGATCATCACCGAGCCGGGCGACACCAAGTTCATCCGCGAGGAAGGCGTCGAGCGCTCGGAGCTCTTCGACGAGAACGACAAGGTGATCAAGGAAGGCAAGGAGCCGGCGCAGTACCACCACCTGCTCCTCGGCATCACCAAGGCGTCGCTGTCGACCGACTCGTTCATCTCGGCGGCCTCGTTCCAGGAGACCACGCGCGTGCTGACCGAAGCCGCGATCATGGGCAAGAAGGACGAGCTGCGCGGCCTGAAGGAGAACGTGATCGTCGGGCGCCTCATCCCGGCGGGCACGGGCCTCGCGTATCACACGGCCCGCAAGAAGTCGAAGTCGGGCGGCGCGGAAGCCGCGGCGGCGGCCTTCATGTCGGAAGAGGAGCAGGCCGCGCAGGCGGCGACTCCGACCTCCGAGGTGTCTGCGGACGCGGCGTAGGCAGCGCGGCAAGCGAAGCAGCGAAGGGGCCGGCGGGCGACCGCCGGCCCTTTTTGCTCGCTGCTCCGTAAAGATTCGTAAAGCGCTGTCCCGGCAGGAACTTTGCCGGTCCGTGCTGCCCTAACGGGTGCCCCTCATTGCCTCCCGCCCGACCATGCGTGCAATGCGCTTCCGGATCGCGCTGATCCTCTCCTTCGTGCTGTCCGCCGCCGGCGGCAGCGTCCACGCCCTCACCATGACCGGCGGCGACACGGCCGACTCGGCGCGCGTCATCGTCAAGTTCCGCGCCGACGCGCCGTCGCTCCGGCCCGGCGTGCTGTCCGCGTCGGGACGCTCGATCACACGCGCGCTGGCCCTTGCGCAACGGCAGGGCGTCGACGTCGTCGTGGGCGACGCGGTATCCGACCGCATGCAGGTCGTGCAAGCAAGCGGCATCTCGTCGCAGGACCTGGCGCAGCGGCTGGCCGCCGACGGCGACGTCGAATACGCGGTGCCCGACCAGCGCCGTTCGCGCCTGTCGGTCAACGATCCGCTGTACGCGACGGGCGGCGCCAACGGCCCGGCCGCCGGCCAGTGGTACCTGCGCGCGCCGACCTCCGACGTGCGCGCCGCCATCGACGCCGAGGGCGCGTGGACGGTGACGCAGGGCAGCCCCGCGATCGTCGTCGCCGTGCTCGACACGGGCGTGCGCTTCGAGCACCCGGACCTGCTCGCGGTCGCGGCCGGCGGCAACCTGCTGCCCGGCTACGACATGATCTCCGACGTCGCCGCTGCCAACGACGGCGACGGCCGCGACGCCGACGCCTCGGACCCGGGCGACTGGCTGACGCAGGCCGAGATCACCGCCAAGAGCGGCCCGTTCTACCAGTGCGCGGCAGGCGCGGAAGACAGCTCGTGGCACGGCACGCAGACCGCGGGCCTCATCGGGGCGCTCACCGACAACGGCATCGGCATGGCGAGCGTCGGCCGCACGGTGCGCGTGCTGCCGGTGCGCGTGCTCGGCAAGTGCGGCGGCTACGACTCCGACATCATCGCGGGCATGCGCTGGGCCGCTGGGCTTTCGGTGCCCGGGGCGCCGCAGAATGCGAATCGCGCGCAGGTCATCAACATGAGCCTCGGCGGCGAAGGCACCTGCGACGCGACCTACATCGACGCGGTGAACGAGATCACGGCCGCGGGCACGGTGATCGTCGCATCCGCGGGGAATTCGTCCGGGCACGCGGTCGGCGTGCCCGCGAACTGTCCCGGTGTGATCGGCGTCGGCGGGCTGCGGCATTTCGGCACCAAGGTCGGCTTCTCCGACCTGGGGCCCGAGGTCGCGATCAGCGCTCCCGGCGGCAATTGCGTGAACACCGCGGCGGGATCGGCGTGCGTCTACCCGATCCTCACCACCGCGAACACCGGCAGCACGGTTCCCCTCGCGTCCACCTACACCGACAGCTTCAATCCCTCGATCGGCACGAGCTTCTCCGCGCCGCTGGTCGCGGGGACCGCCGCGCTGATGCTCTCCGCGCGTCCGTCGCTCACGCCCGCGCAGGTCCGGCAGATCCTGCAGGCGACCGCGAGCCCGTTCCCGGCCACCGGCAGCTTCAACAGCGACGGCACCGCAGTCGTCGCCTGCACGGCGCCACGCTACTCGGCGTCGGGAACGCCCATCGACCAGCTCGAGTGCTATTGCACCACCAGCACGTGCGGCGCCGGCATGCTGAACGCGTATGCGGCGGTGCAGGCCGCGGCCATCGGGCTGCCCGGCGGCGAGGTGCAGGCGCAGGGCCTGTGGTGGAACGCGCCCGCCAACTCGGAATCCGGCTGGGGCCTCAACGTCGCGCAGCAGGGCGACGTCGTCTTCGCGACGTGGTTCACGTACGACGCGTCCGGCCGCGCGTGGTGGCTGTCGATGACGGGCACCCACACGGGCACCAACACGTATACGGGCACGCTCTACCAGACGCGCGGGCCGGCCTACAGCGCCGCGACGTTCAATCCCGCGCTGGTGACGAAGAGCGCGGTCGGCGACGCCACGCTCACGTTCACGGGCAACGACACGGGCACGTTCCGCTACACGGTGAACGGCGTGATGCAGACCAAGGCAATCACGCGCGAGGTGTACGGCGCGCTGCCGACGTGCGTGTTCGGCGTGCATCCGCGCCTGGCCGACGCGACCAACTACCAGGACCTGTGGTGGGCGCCGAACGGCGCCGAATCGGGCTGGGGCCTCAACATCACGCAGCAGAGCGACGTCATCTTCGCGACGTGGTTCACCTACGACACCGACGGCGCGCCGCTCTGGTTCTCCGGCACCGCCACCGCGACGGGAACGCCGGGCGCGTACTCGGGCCCGCTGTACCGCTCGAGCGGACCGGCGTTCAGCGCGCAGCCGTTCGATGCCACGGCGGTGAAGCTCACCGCGGTCGGCTCCTACTACCTCGCGTTCACGGACGGCAACACGGGGACGTTCAGCTACACGGTGAACGGCGTCACGCAGTCCAAGCCGATCACGCGGCAGGTGTTCCGCACGCCGGGCACCGTCTGCAAGTAAGCAGCCGATTCAGCGGATTCGCGTTTCGGCGGTGGTCGTCGCATCCGACGCCAGCGCCGCGCGCAATCCGGTGAAGAAGCGCGGCGCCGCGTGCGCCGCCTGCGCGAACTCGCGCTCGCGCAGTGCGCCCTTCGCCCGCAGCATCGCGCGCAGCGCCTGCCGCTCCGATGCGCTCCAGCCCTCGACGTCGCGCAACGCTGCCACCAGCGGCGCGAGCCGCCGCAGGCCGCGCCGGTCGTCGTCGCTCCACGCGGCGTAATCCGCGATGCCCACCGCGCGCACGACGTCGCGCTCGACGGCGCGCAACGCATGCTCGCGCGAGCGCACCGGACGTGCGGCCAGCACTCGTGCAGCCAGTGCGCCCGCGCGCGGCAGCAGTGCCTCGTCGAACGCGTCGTCCGGCGCGCAATCCGGCAGGTCGAGCACGAGGTCGCCGCGCGCCAGCGCGCGCAACGTGCGCGCATCGCTGCGATAGCTCGCGGCGTCGGCCATGCGCGCGGCCTCGCGCGCGGCGAGTGTCCGCACGTCGGCGTGCACCGGACGAAAGCCCAGCCGGTAGTAGAACCAGAACGCGCCGCTGCGGATCGCCTCCGCATTGCCCGCGCCGAACTGGTACGGATTGACGACGAACCGCCGCGTGCCGTAGAGCGTGCGGAACGCGCGCAGCATCTGCGTCCACACGAACGCGCCCTCGCTGCCGCGGAACGCATCGAAGATGTTGATGCCGGTGTTCGCCTGCCGGAAGAGCGGCGTGACGCCGCCGTAGCCCAGCGGCACGCCGTTGGCGAACAGCACGTAGCCGGTGTTGGTCTCGAGCGTGAGGCGCGCCGCGGGCGCGATGCCGATCACCGCGAGCGCCAGCCCGTCGCCAAGGTCGCACCAGCACACGTCGCCGGGATTGGGCGAGGTGATCGCGTTGACCTCGCGGCAGCGCGCCGCGAGCGCGGCCCGCGCCGTGGCGATGACGCGCAGGGCGCGCCTGCGCGGCAGGTACTCGACGGTCGGCAACGGCGCGAGGATCGCCTGCGCGATATCGTTCGGCGGCCGCCGCAGCGCGGTGCGCAGGGCCGATGCGACGCCCGCGACGCGATTGCGCGTCACCGACCAGCGGCCGGCCGACTGCGGCCACGCCACCGGCACCTCGGCCGCATCCCACGCGACCGCTGTGAGCGACATCTCGGACGCCGGAACGTCGACCAGCCAGCGCAGCGTGCTCGTCACCGTGCGCGGTTGTGCAAGCGCGATGAACGCGCGCGTCGCGTAGTCACCGCTGTCGAAGCCCTCGCGCTCGGTGTCGGTCAGCCGCGCGCCGACCAGCGGATCGAGCATGGCCGCGTCCGCGAGCGCGGGCCAGTCGATCTCGGCCGCGACGTCGCGCTCCCGCGCGAGCCAGCGGGCGACTGGATACGGAAACACGTGCCGCGTCGTCGATCCGGCGATGCCGGAGTCGTCGAGCCGGATGCGCTCGGCACGCGGCAGGCTGCGCACGCGGGACTCGATCGAGCGCAGTTGCGCGAGCGCCGCGCGCTCGACGGCACGGCTTCCGGCGAACGCGACGAGGAACAGCAGGTCCTCGTGCAACGCGGCGACGTCCGCCGCGCGATCGAGGCGCGTGCCGGCCAGCGCCCGCAACAGCGCGCGCTTCTCGCGCTCGCATTCCGCGCCGAAGCGGCGGCGCACGTCGCGCAGGCGCCGCAGCAGCGAGCGCGGCGCCACGGCGGCGCCGGCCGCGACGCGGCTGGCGGGCGCCATGCGCGCGCTCAGCGCATCACGGGAGCGTGCGTGCGCCGCCGATGTTGCCGCGGAACTCGCAGCTCGCGTCGCGTCCCGTGTACGTGCCGACGAGGCCGCCGCTCGTGAAGCGCAATCCCGAGAACTTCACCGCGCCCTGCGCGCCGTTCGTGCACTCGTAGCGGCCGTCGAGGCTCGCGACCTGGCCCTGCTGCACGTAGTCGCCCTCGTAGAAGCACGTCGGCGCGTGGATCGTCGCGAAGCCGTTCACAAGCGTGATCGAGAGCGGTCCCGGGTCCGTCGTCACGATCCCGTTGCGCGACGCGTTCTTGCAGTTGAATGTCACGTCGGTGGTGGCGCCGAGGTAGCTGCCGACCGGCGAAATGGCGGCGAAGGTCTGCCGCGCGATCTGCTTCACCACCAGCACGCCGTCGGCGGTATAGCGCAGGAGCGCGTGCGCGTCGTCGCCGAACTCGATGCTGACGGTGCCGACCGTGCGGTACTTGAGCTGCGCGGGATCGTACGGCGCGCCCTGCGGCGAGCCCGAGGTCTGCACGAGCGTCCCGCCGTACATCGGGACGCCGGCGCTGGTCGATTGGTACGTCAGCGTAGCCGAGTACCACACGGCGTCGCCGCCCGTGCCGTACACGAAGAACGTGGCGAACAGGATGTCCGACTGCTGGCTGATGTTCACGCCCCATCCCGGCTCGTTCGCGTTCCACCACAGGTCGCTGTAGTCGGGCGGCAGCGCGGCCGCAGCGTGGAAGGAGAGGGCAGCGGCACACGCCGCACACAAGGCACGCAACGCGCGGAAGAGGGCACGGGTCATGTTCAGGGTTCCATGATGACGAGGACGCGGCGCCGCCTGCGGCGCACCTGCCTAGGATGCCGCAGCTTCGCGCGCGCGTCGACTTAGGCCCTCGCGTACGCGCGACGCAGAGCGGCATCGACCCCGGCGTTGCAATTAATTAAATAGTGAATTAATATGCCGCGCATGAACGCGCGCAGGAAAGCCCCTGCCATCCGCCGCCGGACCGGCCGCCCGCCGCTCGCAGAGGACCGCGCACCGCGCGACGCGCTGCTCGACGCGGCCGTTGCGCTGTTCGCCGAGCGCGGCGTGGCCGCCACCGCATCGAAGGACATCGCGGCGCGCGCGGGCATGACGCCGGCGATGGTCCACTACTATTTCCGCAACCGGGACCTGCTGCTCGACGCCGTCGTCGACGAGCGCCTCGCGCGCTTCGCGGCGCAGGTGTTCGGAACGCCGATGGGCGAGACGACGGCCGCGGCGCTCATCGCCACCGCCGTGCACCGGATCTTCGCTGCGGCGCGGGTGATGCCGTGGATGCCGGGCATCTGGATCCGCGAGATCGTGAGCGAGGGCGGGCAGTTGCGCGAGCGCATGCTGCGTCACCTTCCGGTCGCGGCGGCGCAGCGGCTCGCGGACGCCGTCGCGCGTGACCAGCGCGACGGGCGCGTGCCCGCGGGCATCGAGCCCGGCCTCGCGTTCCTCTCGATTGCCGGCGCCACCTTGCTTCCCCTCGCGGTGCGTGCCGTGTGGGGACGCCTGCCGGGCATGGGCGCGCTCACCGACCGCGAGATCGAGACCCACGCCGTGACCGTGCTGACCGCGGGACTCGCGCCCGCCCACCAGGGACGTTCGACATGACGCCATCACGCACCGCACGCCGCATCGCGCCGCTGGTCGCGCTCGCCGTGATCGCCTGCACGCAACAGGCGCCCGCGGGCTACCAGGGCTACGTCGAGGGCGAGTTCGTCAACGTGGCGTCGCCGATCGCGGGCCGCCTCGACCAGCTCGCGGTGAAGCGCGGCGACGACGTCGCGGCGCAGGCGCCGCTGTACGCGCTCGAGGCGGTGAGCGAAGCCGCGGCGCAACGGCAGGCGGCCGAGCAGGTGAAGGCGGCCGAGGCGCAGCTCGCAGACTTGAAGCAGGGACGCCGCGTGCCGGAGCAGGACGTGACGCGCGCGCAGCTCGCGCAGGCGCGCGTCGACGAGCAGCGCGCCGCCACCACGCTTGCGCGCGACGAGGCGCAGTTCCGCGTCGGCGGCATCGCGCGCGCGCAGCTCGACGACACGCGATCCGCGCACGCCGCCGCGCAGGCGCGCGTGACGCAGCTCGCGAGCGAGCTCGCGGTGGCGCAACTCCCGAGCCGCGGCGAGCAGATCAAGGCGCAGGCTGCGCAGGTGGAGGCCGCGCGCGCCGCGCTCGCGCAGGCGGCGTGGAAGCTCGACCAGAAGTCGGTGCGCTCGCTGCAGGCGGGCCGCGTGTACGACACGCTGTATCGCGAAGGCGAGTGGGTGACGGCGGGCGGCCCGGTCGTGCGCCTGCTGGCGCCGGGCAACGTCAAGGTCCGCTTCTTCGTGCCCGAGTCGATCGTCGGCTCGCTCGCGGTGGGACGCGCGGTGAGCATCCGCTGCGACGGCTGCGCCGCCGCGGTGCCCGCGACGCTGACCTACGTCGCGAACGAGGCGGAGTTCACGCCGCCGATCATCTACAGCAACGAGACGCGCAGCAAGCTCGTGTTCATGGTCGAGGCGCGGCCCGCGCCCGCCGACGCGGCAAAGCTGCATCCGGGGCAACCGGTGAGCGTCGAGCTCAAGTGAACGCAGCGTGCAGCGCCGCGGGCGACGACGCGCCCGTCATCGACGTGCACGACCTGTCGAAGACGTTCGGCGACAAGCGCGTGGTCGATCACCTGTCGATGCGCGTGGCGCGCGGCGAGATCTTCGGCTTCCTCGGCCCCAACGGCAGCGGCAAGACCACCTCGATCCGCCTGATGTGCGGCCTCCTCACGCCCGACGAGGGCAGCGGGACGTGCCTCGGCTACGACATCCGCACGCAATCGGAGGCGATCAAGCGCAACGTCGGCTACATGACGCAGCGCTTCTCGTTCTGGGACGACCTCACCATCCGCGAGAACCTCGACTTCGTCGGCCGCGTGTACGGCATGGACGATCGCCGCGAGGCCGTCGCAAAGGCGCTCGACGACCTCGGGCTCACCGCCCGCCAGGACCAGCTCACCGGCACGCTGTCCGGCGGCTGGAAGCAGCGCCTGGCACTCGCCGCGTGCATGCTGCACCGGCCGCGCCTGCTGCTGCTCGACGAGCCGACCGCGGGTGTCGATCCCAACGCGCGGCGCGAGTTCTGGGAGGAGCTGCATCATCTCGCCGCGCAGGGTATCTCGGTGCTGGTCAGCACGCACTACATGGACGAGGCGCTGCGCTGCCACAAGCTCGCGTACATCGCCTACGGCCGCCTGCTCGCGCAGGGCACCGCGCGCGAGGTGATCGACGCGCAGCACCTCACGACCTTCGAGGTGCGGGGTGACGACCTGACGCAGCTCGCCGATCGCCTGCGCGGGCAGCCCGGCGTCGAGCAGACCGTCGCGTTCGGGGACACGCTGCACGCCACCGGTACCGACGCGGCCGCGCTCGAGCGCACGCTGCAGTCGATCGCGGGCGCGCAGGGCTACACGATCGAGCGCATCGACACCGGCCTCGAGGACGTGTTCATCCACCTGATGCAGGGCGCGGCGGACAACTGGCCCGGTGCCGCGAAGGCGGCGAAGACTTCATGAGCGCGCAGGGTGCTTCCGCGGACGGCCGCGCGCACGGCTGGTTCTCGCTGTCGCGCTGGTGGGCGATGGTCAGCAAGGAGTTCCTGCAGCTGCGCCGCGACCGCGTGACGTTCGCGATGATCGTCGGCGTCCCGATCATCCAGCTGGCGCTCTTCGGCTACGCGATCAACACCGATCCGAAGCACATGCCGACCGCGCTCATCGTCGGCGACCACAGCGAGTTCACGCGCTCGTTCATCGCCGCGATGCGGCACTCCGACTACTTCGCGATCACCGGCGAGCTGCCCGACGAGGAGGCAGGGCGCGCGGCGCTCGCGCAGGGCCGCGCGCAGTTCGTGCTCAGCATCCCGCCCGACTTCACGCGCCGCCTGCTGCGCGGCGAGCGGCCGTCGCTGCTGCTCGAGGCGGATGCATCCGATCCGACGGCCACGGGTGCGGCGCTCGCGGCGTCGTCGCAGCTCGTCGCGATGGTCGCGCGCCGCGAGCTGACCGGGCCGCTCGCCTCGCTCGCGGGCACGCCGCCGCCGTTCGACGTCGAGGTGCACCGTCTCTACAACCCGGAGTCGATCACGCAGTACAACATCGTGCCGGGCCTCATGGGCGTCATCCTCACGATGACGCTCGTCATGATGACCGGCCTCGCGATCACGCGCGAGCGCGAGCGCGGGACGATGGAGAACCTGCTCGCGATGCCGCTGACGCCGCTCGAGGTGATGACCGGCAAGATCGTGCCGTACATCGCGATCGGCCTCATCCAGGCGTCGATCATCCTGCTCGCGGCGCATTACATCTTCCACGTGCCCTTCGTCGGCAGCGTGAGCGCGCTCTACGGCGCCGCGCTGCTCTTCATCGCGTGCCAGCTCACCGTCGGCATCACGCTCTCGTCGTTCGCCGCCAACCAGCTGCAGGCGATGCAGTTCACGTTCTTCTACTTCCTGCCGAACATCCTGCTGTCGGGGTTCATGTTCCCGTTCCGCGGGATGCCCGAATGGGCGCAGTGGATCGGCAGCGTGCTGCCGCTCACGTATTTCAACCGCGTCGTGCGCGGCATCCTGCTCAAGGGCAACGACTGGGCCGACCTGTGGCCGAGCCTGTGGCCGCTCCTCGTGTTCGCCGCGGTGGTGATGGCGATCGCCGTGCGCTTCTATCGACGGACGCTCGACTGATGATGCGAATTGCGACCGCTGCGTCGTGCTGCGCCGTGCTGCTCGCGGGCTGCACCGTCGGCCCGGACTTCACCCGTCCGGATCCTCCCGCCGTCGCGACGTACACGCCGGGGACGCCGCCCGCCGCCCCGGGCATGCCGGCGCTGGTCGTCACGCGCGACATTCCCGCCGAGTGGTGGGCGGTGTTCCGCTCGCCGGCGCTCGACGCGCTCGTGCGCCGCGCGCTCGACGGCAATCCGTCGCTCGCGGAAGCGAAGGCGCGCCTCACGCAGGCGCAGGAGCTGCGCACCGCGCGCGCGGGCGCCGTCACGTGGCCGCGGATCGACGCGACCGCCGGCGCCGAGCGGCAGCGCATCGACCCCGCGACCTTCGGCTTCCCGCAGGCGCCCAACCCGGGGCCGTTCAACGTCTTCTCGCTCGGCGCCAACGTGTCGTACGACTTCGATCTCGCGGGCGGCCATCGACGGGAGCTCGAAGCGCTCGCGGCGGAGGTCGACTACGCGGCGTACGAGCTCGACGCCGCGCGCCTCACGCTCGCGAGCAACGTGGTGGCCACCGCGATCCGCCGCGCGGCGCTGGCGGCGCAGATCGACGCCACGGCGCGCATCGCGGAGGCGCAGCGGCGGCAGCTCGCCATCGTCGAGGCGCGGTACCGCGACGGCGGCGTCGCGCTGGTCGACGTCCATGGGCAGCGGGCGCTCGCTGCGCAGACCGAGGCGACGCTGGCGCCGATGCGGGCGGCGTGGGCGCAGGCGGGGCACGAGCTCGCGATCCTGCTGGGCGAGGCGCCGGCGACCGCCGACCTGCCGGCGCCGACGCTGGCCGACCTCGCGTTGCCCGCCGAGCTTCCGCTGCGGCTGCCCTCCGAGCTCGCAGAGAAGCGCCCGGACGTGCGCGCCAGCGAGGCCCTGCTGCGCAAGGCGAGCGCAAACGTCGGCGTCGCCACGGCGGACCTGTATCCGAAGCTCGTCATCTCCGGCGGATTCTCGACAACCCAGCTCAACGTCGGCGATCTGTTCGGGAACGGCATCAATTTGTGGAATTTCGGCGCGAACCTGCTGCAGCCGGTCTTCCGTGGCGGGGAGCTGCAGGCGCGCAAGCGCGCCGCCGAGGCGGCCTACGAGCAGGCGGCCGCCGCTTACCGGGGCGCGGTGCTGACCGCGCTGCGCAACGTCGCCGACGTCCTGCGGTCCATCGAGGAGGACGCCCGTGCGGTGGCCGCCCGCACCGAGCAGGCGAAGGAGGCGGAAGCCGCGCGGCGCATCGCGCAGGCCCGGTACGACTTGGGCGGCGTCAGCGAGCTCGCCGTGCTCGACGCCGAGCGCCAGCGCCTGGCCGCCGAGAACGACCGTTTGCAAGCGCTCGCCAACCAGCTCGCCGACGCCGCCGCGCTGTTCCAGGCGCTGGGCGGCGGTTGGGCGACGCCGTAAGGGGTCAGAACCCGCGGGCACTGCCGCCCGCCAGGACGCCGTAAGGGGTCAGATCCCGCAGGTGCCCAGGGGTCAGATCCCGCATGCATGCCGCCCGCGAGGGCCCGGCGCTCGACAAGCGGGGTCTGACCCCGGGTTAAGGCTCGATAGGCGGGGTCTGACCCTCGGTTGGGGCACGAGCGGATTCGACCCCGAGGCAGGGCGCGTTCCGCACCCCGCCTCCGCCCCCTTTCCATCCCGGATAAGGTATTGACCCAGCGCCCGTTTGCTGCCTATAATTGCAGTCTTTTCGCCGCCCGGCTGTCCGCAACAACACGCGGATCCATGCAGGGCTTCAAGCGCGACGCGTACCTGGCCGCGGGCAACGAGCAACACGTCGGCCAAGGCGCGATGAGGTGGCCCCACTTCCGCACACGATCCCGCCAAGGCTCATGTCGCGCGTGCGGGCCACTTTGGTTTACCGCAGTGAGGCAGTGCAGCAACGAACGATGTAACGACGCAGTTTCGCGAAGCCGGCGGCTTCGCCCGTGACGGGAAGTCGACAAGCCTTCCGTCGCAGGGCGCCGCCGAGCCCTAGGTCATGCGGACCCGATCGCCTCGCGGCGGGAGGAAGGCCGCACGAAACGGACAATCAGGATGCCAACGATCAATCAGCTCGTGCGGAAGGGCCGCAAGCCCGCCGTGTCGAAAAGCAAGGTGCCGGCGCTGCAGCAGAGCCCGCAGAAGCGCGGCGTGTGCACGCGCGTGTACACGACGACCCCGAAGAAGCCGAACTCGGCGCTGCGGAAGGTCGCAAAGGTCCGCCTGACCAACGGCTTCGAGGTCATCAGCTACATCGGCGGCGAGGGCCACAACCTGCAGGAGCACTCGGTGGTGCTGATCCGCGGCGGCCGCGTGAAGGACCTCCCGGGCGTGCGCTACCACATGGTGCGCGGCGCGCTCGACACCGCCGGCGTCAAGGACCGCAAGCAGGCCCGCTCGAAGTACGGTGCCAAGCGGCCGAAGGCTGCCTAATCAATAGAAGAGAACCGCCATGCCACGTCGTCGTGAAGTCCCCAAGCGCGAGATCCTGCCCGATCCGAAGTTCGCGAACACGGATGTCGCCAAGTTCATCAACGTGCTGATGGACAGCGGCAAGAAGTCCGTCGCCGAGCGGATCATCTACGGTGCGTTCGAGTCGATCGCCAAGAAGGGCGGCAAGGACCCGCTGGAAGTGTTCAACCAGGCGCTGCAGAACTCGCGCCCGATGGTCGAAGTGAAGAGCCGCCGCGTCGGCGGCGCCAACTTCCAGGTGCCGGTCGAAGTGCGTCCCGTGCGGCGCACGGCGCTCGCGATGCGCTGGCTGCGCGAAGCGGCGCGCAAGCGCGGCGAGAAGTCGATGGGCCAGCGTCTCGCGGCCGAGCTGATCGAGGCCTCGGAAGGCCGCGGCGGCGCGGTGAAGAAGCGCGAGGAAGTGCACCGCATGGCGGAAGCGAACAAAGCCTTCTCGCACTTCAGGTTCTAACAGAGTCGAGACGCGCAAAGCTTCATCGCGCGTCTCGTGAATGAGTGTTTTGCGGTTTTCTTTAGGTTTCGGCCGTCCCAACCATGCCTCGAACTACCCCGATCGAACGGTATCGCAACATCGGCATCAGTGCGCACATCGATGCCGGCAAGACGACGACTACCGAGCGCATCCTGTTCTACACCGGCGTCTCCCACAAGATGGGCGAGGTCCACGACGGCGCGGCCGTCATGGACTGGATGGAGCAGGAGCGCGAGCGCGGCATCACCATCACCTCGGCGGCCACCACCTGCTTCTGGAAGGGGATGGACGGCAACTATCCCGAGCACCGCATCAACATCATCGACACGCCGGGCCACGTCGACTTCACCATCGAGGTCGAGCGCTCGATGCGCGTGCTCGACGGCGCGTGCATGGTGTACGACTCGGTGGGCGGCGTGCAGCCGCAGTCCGAGACGGTATGGCGGCAGGCCAACAAGTACAACGTGCCGCGGCTCGCTTTCGTCAACAAGATGGACCGCGTCGGCGCCAACTTCTTCAAGGTCTACGACCAGATGAAGTCGCGCCTCAAGGCCAACCCCGTGCCCATCCAGGTGCCCATCGGCGCCGAGGACAAGTTCGCGGGCGTGGTCGACCTCGTGCGGATGAAGGCGATCTTCTGGGACGACGCGTCGCAGGGCATGAAGTACGAGGCGCGCGACATCCCCGCGGACCTCGTCGACGTCTGCAACGAGTGGCGCGAGAAGATGGTCGAGAGCGCCGCCGAAGCCGACGAGGAGGTGATGAACAAGTACCTCGAGTCGGGCGAGCTCACCGAGGCCGAGATCAAGGCGGCGCTGCGCAAGCGCACCATCGCGGGCGAGATCGTCCCGATGCTGTGCGGCTCGGCGTTCAAGAACAAGGGCGTCCAGGCGATGCTCGACGCCGTCATCGACTACATGCCGGCGCCGACGGACATCCCGCCGGTCGGCGGCGAGCTCGAGAACGGCCAGCCCGGCGAGCGCCCGGCGTCCGACGACGCGCCCTTCGCGGGCCTCGCGTTCAAGATCATGACCGACCCGTTCGTGGGCCAGCTCGTGTTCTTCCGCGTGTACTCGGGCGTCATCAATTCGGGCGACACGGTCTACAACCCGATCAAGGGTCGCAAGGAACGCATCGGCCGCATCCTGCAGATGCACGCGAACCAGCGCGAGGACATCAAGGAAGTGCGCGCCGGTGACATCGCCGCGGCGGTGGGCTTGAAGGAAGCGACCACGGGCGACACGCTGTGCGACCCGGCGAAGGTGATCACGCTCGAGAAGATGGTGTTCCCCGAGCCCGTGATCCATGTCGCCGTCGAGCCGAAGACCAAGGCCGACCAGGAGAAGATGGGCATCGCGCTCAATCGCCTCGCGCAGGAAGATCCGTCGTTCCGTGTCCGCACGGACGAGGAATCCGGCCAGACGATCATCTCCGGCATGGGTGAGCTGCACCTCGAGATCCTCGTCGACCGCATGAAGCGCGAGTTCGGCGTGGAAGCCAACGTCGGCGCGCCGCAGGTGGCGTACCGCGAGGCGATCCGCAAGGCGACGCAGGTCGAAGGCAAGTTCGTCAAGCAGTCGGGCGGCCGCGGCCAGTACGGCCATGTGTGGATCAAGATGGAGCCGAACGAGCAGGGCAAGGGCTTCGAGTTCGTCGACCAGATCAAGGGCGGCACGGTGCCCCGCGAGTACATCCCCGCGGTGGAGAAGGGCCTGCGCGAGACGCTGCCGAACGGCGTGCTCGCCGGCTTCCCCGTCGTCGACGTGAAGGTCACGCTGTTCGACGGCAGCTACCACGACGTCGACTCGAACGAGAACGCGTTCAAGATGGCCGCCTCGATGGCCTTCAAGGACGGCATGCGGCAGGCGAGCCCGATCCTGCTCGAGCCGATGATGGCGGTGGAAGTCGAGACGCCCGAGGACTTCATGGGCAACGTGATGGGCGACCTCTCGTCGCGCCGCGGCATGGTGCAAGGCATGGAAGACCTGCCCACCGGCAAGGCGATCAAGGCCGAGGTCCCGCTCGCGGAGATGTTCGGCTACTCGACGACGCTGCGCTCGCTCTCGCAGGGCCGCGCGACGTACACCATGGAATTCAAGCATTACGCCGAGGCGCCGAAGAGCGTGGCCGAGGCTGTGATCAACAAGAAATCGTAAGGACACTCAAATGGCCAAGGGCAAGTTCGAACGTACGAAGCCGCACGTGAACGTGGGGACGATCGGGCACGTGGATCACGGCAAGACGACGCTGACGGCGGCGATCACGCTGGTGCTGTCGAAGAAGTTCGGTGGCGAGGCGAAGGCGTACGACCAGATCGACGCGGCGCCGGAAGAGAAGGCGCGGGGGATCACGATCAACACGGCGCACGTGGAGTACGAGACGGCGAACCGGCACTACGCGCACGTGGACTGCCCGGGGCACGCGGACTACGTGAAGAACATGATCACGGGCGCGGCGCAGATGGACGGCGCGATCCTGGTGGTGAGCGCGGCGGACGGTCCGATGCCGCAGACGCGCGAGCACATCCTGCTCGCGCGCCAGGTGGGCGTGCCGTACATCATCGTGTACATGAACAAGGCGGACATGGTCGACGACAAGGAGCTCCTGGAGCTCGTCGAGATGGAAGTCCGCGAGTTGCTGTCGAAGTACCAGTTCCCGGGCGACAAGACGCCGATCGTGGTCGGCTCGGCGAAGATGGCGCTGGAAGGCGACAAGGGCGACCTCGGTGAAGCGTCGATCTTCCGCCTCGCGGAAGCGCTGGACAGCTACATCCCGACGCCGGAGCGGGCGATCGACGGTCCGTTCCTGATGCCGGTGGAAGACGTGTTCTCGATCTCGGGCCGCGGCACGGTGGTGACCGGCCGGGTGGAGCGCGGGATCGTGAAGGTCGGTGACCCGCTGGAGATCGTGGGCCTGAAGCCGACGCTGGCCACGGTGTGCACGGGCGTGGAAATGTTCCGCAAGCTGCTCGACCAGGGCCAGGCGGGCGACAACGTGGGCGTGCTGCTGCGCGGCACGAAGCGCGAGGAAGTGGAGCGCGGGCAGGTGCTGGCGAAGCCGGGCTCGATCACGCCGCACACCAAGTTCACGTGCGAGGTGTACATCCTGTCGAAGGAAGAGGGTGGCCGGCATACGCCGTTCTTCCCGGGCTACCGTCCGCAGTTCTATTTCCGGACGACGGACGTGACGGGCTCGTGCGAGCTGCCGGCGGGCACCGAGATGGTGATGCCGGGGGACAACATCGGGATGACGGTGACGCTGATCCAGCCGATCGCGATGGAAGAGGGCCTGCGCTTCGCGATCCGCGAAGGCGGCCGCACCGTCGGCGCCGGCGTCGTGGCGAAGATCATCGAGTAATTTCAACCGGGCGGGCGCCGCGTGCGCGGTGCCCACGGAACGAGGCATTCATGAACAACCAACGCATCCGCATCCGGTTGAAGGCGTTCGACTACAAGCTCATCGACCAGTCGGCGCTCGAGATCGTCGAGACGGCCAAGCGCTCCGGCGCCGTCGTCAAGGGTCCCGTGCCGCTGCCGACCAAGATCGAGCGGTACGACGTCCTGCGCTCGCCGCACGTCAACAAGACGTCGCGCGACCAGTTCGAGATCCGCACGCACCTGCGCCTGATGGACATCATCGACCCGACCGACAAGACGGTCGACCAGCTCATGAAGCTGGACCTGCCCGCGGGCGTCGACGTCGAGATCAAGCTGCAGTGAGGCTTGAAAGGCGGGACTAGGGACTAGGGGCTAGGGACTGGGGAGCAGCGCATCGACGGATGCTCCCTAGCCCCTAGCCCCCAGCCCCTAGCCCCGCAGTTGCAGTGGAACTAGCTGGCCAATAGTAGTCAGCACTCCGAGCAATCGGAGCAACTACAACGGAGTCGTAAATGAGTCTAGGACTAGTGGGTCGGAAAGTTGGCATGACCCGCGTCTTCACCGACGATGGCAACGCCATCCCGGTGACGGTGCTCGACGTGGGCAACAACCGCGTCACGCAGATCAAGACGCCCGAGAACGACGGCTACGCGGCCGTCCAGGTCACGTTCGGCAAGCGCCGCGCCTCGCGCGTGAGCAAGCCGGCGGCCGGCCACCTCGCGAAGGCGGGCGTGGAAGCGGGTGTCGTGCTCAAGGAATTCAAGGTCGCGGCCGACGAGCTCGCCAAGTTCAAGGCGGGTGACGTCATCGGCGTGGACACGTTCGCGGTCGGCCAGCTGGTCGACGTGACCGGCACGACGAAGGGCAGCGGCTTCACGGGCGTCATCAAGCGCCACAACTTCAGCTCGAACCGCGCGTCGCACGGCAACAGCCGCTCGCACAACACGCCGGGCTCGATCGGCATGGCGCAGGATCCGGGCCGCGTCTTCCCGGGCAAGCGCATGGCCGGCCAGTACGGCAACGTCACGCGCACCACGCAGCTCCTCAAGATCGTGCGCGTGGACACCGAGCGCGGCCTGCTGCTCATCAAGGGCTGCGTCCCGGGCGCGGACGGCGGCCAGGTCGTCGTGCTGCCGTCGTCGAAGACGCCGGCCAAGAAGGGGGCGTAACCATGGATCTCAAGCTCCTTTCGGGCAACGGCGAGAAGTCGCAGACGGTCGCGGGCTCCGACGCGCTCTTCGCGCGCGAGTACAACGAGGCCCTCATCCACCAGATCGTGGTCGCCTTCCAGGCGAACGCGCGGCAAGGCACGCGCGCGCAGAAGAGCCGCGGCATGGTCAACAAGTCGCACAAGAAGCCCTGGGCGCAGAAGGGCACCGGCCGCGCACGCGCGGGCCAGGCCAACAGCCCCCTGTGGCGCGGCGGCGGCAAGATCTTCCCGTCGATGCCCGACGAGAACTTCTCGCAGAAGGTCAACCGCAAGATGTACCGCGCGGGCATCGCGTCGATCCTGTCGCAGCTCGTGCGCGAGGATCGCCTGTCGGTGATCGAGCCGATCACGCTCGACTCGCCGAAGACCAAGGCGTTCGCGCAGAAGATCAAGGCGTTCGGCCTGACCGGCACGGTGCTGGTCGTCACCGACCAGCTCGACGACAACACGTACCTGTCGTCGCGCAACCTCCCGAACGTGCTCGTGCTCGAGACGCGGGAAGTCGATCCGGTGAGCCTCGTGCGGTTCAACAACGTCCTCGTCACCCGTGGCGCGGTCGCTCAATTCGAGGAGATGCTGGGATGAGCGCGAACGACCCCAACATCAGGAAGTACAACAGCGAGCGCCTCGCGACGGTGCTGCTGGCGCCGGTCGTGTCCGAGAAGGGCACGTTCATCGCCGACAAGCACGAGCAGGTGATCTTCCGCGTCCTCCAGGACGCCACCAAGCCCGAGATCAAGGCCGCGGTCGAGCTCATGTTCAAGGTGCAGGTGGACAGCGTCCAGGTGTCGAACGTGAAGGGCAAGCAAAAGCGCTTCGGCCGCTTCGTCGGTCGCCGGCGCAACTGGAAGAAGGCCTACGTGTGCCTGAAGCCGGGTCAGGAAATCAACTTCGCGGCGGAGGCGTAAGACATGGCCCTCGTTAAAGTCAAGCCGACCTCCGCGGGCCGTCGCGCCCTCGTGAAGGTCGTGAACCCGGCGCTGCACAAGGGCGCGCCGGTGGCGTCGCTCGTCGAGTCGCAGAAGCGCGGCTCGGGGCGCAACAACAACGGCCACATCACCGTGCGGCACAAGGGCGGCGGCCACAAGCACCACTACCGGATCGTCGACTTCAAGCGCAACAAGGACGGCATCCCGGCGAAGGTCGAGCGGCTCGAGTACGACCCGAACCGCAGCGCGAACCTCGCGCTCCTGCTGTACGCAGACGGCGAGCGCCGCTACATCATCGCGCCGCGCGGCGTCGCGGTCGGGACCGAGCTCGCGTCGGGCATCGATGCCGGCATCAAGCCGGGCAACTGCCTGCCGCTGCGCAACATCCCGGTCGGCACCACGATCCACTGCGTCGAGATGCAGCAGGGCAAGGGCGCGCAGATCGCGCGTTCCGCCGGCGCCTCCGTGCAGCTTCTGGCGCGCGAAGGCATCTACGCGCAGCTGCGCCTGCGCTCGGGCGAGATCCGCAAGGTGCACGTCGATTGCCGCGCCGTCATCGGCGAAGTGGGCAACGAGGAGCACAACCTGCGCTCGATCGGCAAGGCCGGCGCGAACCGCTGGCGCGGCATCCGCCCGACGGTGCGCGGCATCTCGATGAACCCGGTCGACCACCCGATGGGCGGACGCACCAACGGCGGCGGTGGACGTCACCACCCGATGTCGCCGTGGGGCACGCCGGCCAAGGGCTACAAGACGCGCAAGAACAAGCGTACCGACGGCATGATCGTCCGCCGCCGCAACGCCGCGAAGGGATAACGGAACATGGCTCGCTCAATCAAGAAGGGTCCGTTCGTCGACGGCCACCTCGTTGCGAAGGTGGAGAAGGCGCGTGCGGTCAACGACAAGAAGCCGATCAAGACCTGGTCGCGCCGCTCGACGATCACGCCGGACTTCGTCGGCCTCACGATCGCCGTGCACAACGGCAAGGCGCACATCCCGGTCTACGTGTCGGAAAACATGGTCGGCCACAAGCTCGGCGAATTCGCGCTGACGCGCACCTTCAAGGGCCACTCGGCCGACAAGAAGGTCGCGGCACCGTCGGCGCCGAAGAAGAAGTAAGGAGCCCACGATGGAAACCTCTGCCACGCTGCGCGGCGTCCGCCTGTCGGCCCAGAAGGGCCGCCTCGTCGCCGACCAGGTCCGCGGGATGCCGGTCGCGCGCGCGCTCGACCTCCTGCAGTTCAGCACCAAGAAGGGTGCGCGCATCATCAAGAAGGTGCTCGAGTCGGCGATCGCCAACGCCGAGCACAACGACGGCGCCGACATCGACGAGCTCAAGGTCAAGACGATCTACGTCGACAAGGGCGCCGTGCTGAAGCGCACGAGCCCCCGCGCCAAGGGACGCGGCAACGTGATCAGCAAGCAAAGCTGTCACATCCACGTCGTCGTCGGCGACGGCAACTAAGGACGACTCATGGGTCAGAAAATTCATCCGACCGGGTTCCGCCTTTCCGTCACCCGGAACTGGGGCTCGAAGTGGTTCAGCAACAGCAAGAACTACGCGGGCACCCTGGCGCAGGACATCCGCATCCGCGAATACCTGGGCAAGAAGCTGTCGCACGCGTCCGTCGCCAAGGTGACGATCGAGCGGCCCGCGAAGAACGCGCGGATCACGATCCACAGCGCGCGCCCCGGCGTCGTCATCGGCAAGAAGGGCGAGGACATCGAGACGCTGCGCGGCGACCTGCGCAAGATGATGGGCGGCGAGGTCGGCCTCAACATCGAGGAGATCCGCAAGCCCGAGATCGACGCGCAGCTCATCGCCGACTCGATCGCGCAGCAGCTCGAGAAGCGGATCATGTTCCGCCGCGCGATGAAGCGCGCGATGCAGAACGCGATGCGCCTCGGCGCGCAGGGCATCAAGGTCATGTCGTCGGGCCGCCTCAACGGCGCGGAAATCGCGCGCCGCGAGTGGTACCGCGAAGGCCGCGTGCCCCTGCACACGCTGCGCGCCGACATCGATTACGGATTCTCCGAAGCCCGGACGACCTACGGCGTCATCGGGATCAAGGTCTGGGTCTTCAAGGGCGAGCGGATGGCGCACAACGCCGAGCCCGTGCAAGCGCCGGCGCCCGCGCCGGAAATGCCGAAGCGTCCGCCGCGCCGTACGCCGCCAGGAGCGAAGAATGCTGCAGCCAGCTAGAAGGAAGTACCGCAAGGAACAGAAGGGCCGCAACAAGGGCGTTGCGACCGTCGGCAACAAGGTGAGCTTCGGCGAGTACGGCCTGAAGGCCATCGGCCGCGGCCGCCTCACGGCGCGCCAGATCGAGGCGGCCCGGCGTGCGATGACGCGTCACATCAAGCGCGGCGGCCGCATCTGGATCCGCATCTTCCCGGACAAGCCCATCTCGCGGAAGCCGGCCGAAGTCCGCATGGGCAACGGCAAGGGCAGCCCCGAGTACTACGTGGCCGAGATCGTGCCGGGCAAGGTGCTCTACGAGATGGACGGCGTCGAGGAGACGCTGGCCCGCGAGGCGTTCGCGCTCGCGTCGGCCAAGCTCCCGATCCGGACCACGTTCGTGCACCGCCTGATCGGCGGCTAAGGGAACGACCATGAAGAAATCGGAAGCCAAGAAGGCGCTCGCCGGCAAGTCGCCGGCGGAGCTCAAGACCGAGCTCGACGCGCTGCTGAAGGAGCAGTTCGGCCTGCGCATGCAGAAGGCCACCCAGCAGCTCGCCGACCACTCGAAGTTGAAGTCGGTCCGCCGCGGCATCGCCCGCGTGCGCACCCTCATGCACCAGAAGGCGGCGCAATCATGACCGAAGAACAAGTGAAGACCGAAGGCACGGCCGCGGCCCCGCGCAAGGCGCTGGTCCAGACGTTCATCGGCCGCGTGGTCAGCGACAAGATGGACAAGACGGTGACGGTGCTGGTCGAGCGGCGGGTGAAGCATCCGCTGTACGGCAAGATCGTCATGCAGTCGCGCAAGTTCCACGCGCACGACGAGAACAACGAGGCGAAGGTCGGCGACCTGGTCGAGATCGCGGCGACGCGGAAGTTGAGCAAGACGAAGGCGTTTCGCGTGGCGCAGGTGCTGGAGAAGGCGCAGGCGGTTTAGCCTTTCCGGGCACCCCTCACCCCAGCCCTCTCCCCCTCCGGGGGCGAGGGAGGTCTTCGGTGAGAGGGCGCGGGCGCCCCGCTTAACCCCAGAAGCTCCCTCGCCCCGCTTGCGGGGAGAGGGCCGGGGTGAGGGGCGCAGTACCCCACCGAAGCCCCAAGTAGTTGCAGGAGCAGGAAAAACCTGCCATAATGTTTGACTTCGTCCAGTCGGGGCAACCCGGCTGGTCCCTCCCAAGCGGAGCCGGATGCCCAAGGCAGCCGGTCCCGACGGGTCCAAAACTGGTCGCCGTTGGCAGCATCGATTCCCGCCTCATTCGCACCACGGGGCGGACGGCGGATTAAGTTGGAGAGCGTTTACAAATGATCCAGATGCAGTCGGTGCTGGACGTCGCCGATAACACGGGCGCGCGTTCGGTCATGTGTATCAAGGTCCTGGGCGGCAGCAAGCGCCGCTACGCGCACATCGGCGACGTGATCAAGGTGTCCGTCAAGGATGCCGCGCCGCGCGGCCGCGTGAAGAAGGGCGAGATCTACAACGCCGTGGTGGTCCGCACCCGCAAGGGCGTGCGCCGCCCGGACGGCGCGCTGATCCGGTTCGACGGCAACGCCGCCGTGCTGCTCAACGCGAAGCTGGAGCCGATCGGCACCCGCATCTTCGGGCCGGTGACGCGCGAGCTGCGCACCGAGCGCTTCATGAAGATCGTGTCGCTCGCGCCGGAAGTGCTGTAACCGGACATTCGAGGCAAACCAAATGCGCAAGATCAAGAAGGGCGACAACGTGGTCGTCATCGCGGGCCGTGACAAGGGCAAGCGGGGCGACGTCGCGCGCATCGTGGACGACCGGCACGTGATCGTGAACGGCGTCAACACGGTGAAGAAGCACGCCAAGCCGAACCCGATGAAGAACCAGCCGGGCGGCATCGTGAGCCAGGAGATGCCGATCGACATCTCCAACGTCGCGATCTGGAACCCGGTCACGCAGAAGGCGGACCGCATCGGCATGCGCGTGCTCGAGGACGGCCGCAAGGTCCGCTTCTTCAAGGGCAACGGCGAGCAGCTCGTCTAAGGGAACCGAACATGGCTCGCTTGAAGGAAGTCTACAAGAAGGAAATCGCCCCGGCGCTGACCAAGCAGTTCGGGTACAAGTCGCCGATGGAAGTGCCGCGCATCACCAAGATCACGCTCAACATGGGCGTGGGCGAGGCCACCGGCGACAAGAAGATCCTCGACAACGCCGTCGCGGACATGCAGAAGATCGCGGGCCAGAAGCCGGTGATCACCAAGGCGCGCAAGGCCATCGCGGGCTTCAAGATCCGTGAGGGCTACCCGATCGGCTGCATGGTCACGCTGCGCCAGGAACGGATGTACGAGTTCCTCGACCGCTTCGTCACCATCGCGCTGCCGCGCGTGCGCGACTTCCGCGGCATCTCGGGCCGGGCGTTCGACGGCCGCGGGAACTACAACATCGGCATCAAGGAACAGATCATCTTCCCGGAGATCGAGTACGACAAGATCGACTCGCTGCGCGGGATGAACATCTCGATCACGACGACCGCGAAGACGGACGCCGAGGCACGCGCCCTGTTGGCTGCGTTCCGTTTCCCGTTCAAGAACTAGGAAGAGCGACGCCCATGGCCAAGCTGGCACTCATCAACCGCAACGAGAAGCGCAAGAAGCTCGTGGCGAAGTACGCGAAGAAGCGCGACGCCCTGCAGGCGATCGTCGACGATCCGAAGGCGTCGGATGAAACCAAGTACGAGGCGCGCCTCAAGATCCAGGCGCTGCCGCGCAACGCCAACAAGACCCGGCTGCGCAACCGCTGCGCGCTGACCGGCCGTCCCCGCGGC
Source organism: Burkholderiales bacterium (assembly GCA_046347855.1). Classification (GTDB taxonomy): domain Bacteria; phylum Pseudomonadota; class Gammaproteobacteria; order Burkholderiales; family Casimicrobiaceae; genus VBCG01. The sequence goes on along the minus strand of JAXMFJ010000006.1, from coordinate 1,095,456 downwards.
GTGTATCGCAAGTTCGGCCTCGGCCGCAACAAGCTCCGCGAGTTCGCGATGCGCGGGGAGATCCCCGGCATCGTGAAGGCCAGCTGGTAATCGCCCACGATTGGTAACCGCTCCCTGGGACTGCCCAGCGCGCGCAACCGAAAGAGTCAAGAATGAACATGACTGATCCCATCGCCGACATGCTGACGCGCATCCGCAACGCGCAGATGACGGAAAAGGCGACCGTGGCCATGCCGTCTTCGAAGGTGAAGATCGCCATCGCCAAGGTGCTGCAGGACGAGGGCTACATCGACGGCTTCAAGGTCGGCGGTGAAGAGGCGAAGCCGCAGCTCGAGATCGCGCTGCGCTACTACGCCGGCCGCCCGGTCATCGAGAAGCTCGAGCGCATCAGCAAGCCGGGCCTGCGCATCTACAAGAGCAAGGACGAGATCCCCCGCGTCATGAACGGCCTCGGCATCGCCATCGTGTCGACGTCGCAGGGCGTGATGACGGATCGCAAGGCGCGCGCCACGGGCGTGGGCGGCGAAGTCCTCTGCATCGTCGCTTAAGAACGCTGGAGCCAAGAACATGTCCCGCATCGGTAACAACCCGGTCAAGCTGCCCGCGAAGGTCGAGGTCACCCTCGCCGACGGCTCGATCAAGGTCAAGGGTCCGCTGGGCGAGCTCACGCGCGCCTACGGCAACACGGTCAGCATCGAGAAGGACGGCGAGACGCTGGTCTTCAAGGCGGCCGACGACGAGGCGCGCGCCATGCAGGGCACGATGCGCGCGCTCGTGGCGAACATGGTGAAGGGCGTCACCGACGGCTTCGAGCGCAAGCTCACGCTGGTCGGCGTCGGCTACCGCGCGCAGGCCGCGGGCGACAAGCTCAACCTGCAGCTCGGCTTCTCGCACCCCGTCGTGCACGCGATGCCGAAGGGCGTGAAGGTCGAGACGCCGCAGCAGACCGAGATCATCGTCAAGGGCATCGACAAGCAGGCCGTCGGCCAGGTCGCCGCGGAGATCCGCGCCTACCGTCCGCCCGAGCCCTACAAGGGCAAGGGCGTGCGCTACGCGGACGAGCGCGTGATCATCAAAGAGACCAAGAAGAAGTAAGGCAGGAACGGAGCCATCATGGACAAGAAGCAAGCTCGCAGCCGCCGCTCCCGCAAAACCCGGGTGCGCATCGCCGAGCAACGTGCAACGCGGCTGGTCGTCAGCCGGTCGAACTGCCACATCTACGCGCAGATCATCGCCCCCGAGGGCGATCGCGTGCTGGCGAGCGCCTCGACGCTCGAGGCCGACGTGCGCAAGGACGGCAAGTCGGGCGGCAACAAGGCGGCGGCCGAGCTGGTCGGCACCCGCATCGCCGAGAAGGCGAAGACCCTCGGCATCGAGGCGGTCGCGTTCGATCGCTCCGGTTTCCGCTTCCATGGCCGCGTGAAAGCGCTGGCCGACGCCGCCCGCGCCGGCGGCCTCAAGTTCTAAGGTAGCCCCATGGCACAGCAACGTTCGGATCGCAGGCAGCAGCAACAGGACGACCGCGGCGACGGCCTGCGCGAGAAGATGATCGGGATCAACCGCGTCACCAAGGTGGTGAAGGGCGGCCGGATCCTGGGCTTCGCGGCGCTCACCGTCGTCGGCGACGGCGACGGCCGCGTCGGCATCGGCAAGGGCAAGGCCAAGGAAGTGCCGGTCGCCGTGCAGAAGGCGATGGAAGAGGCGCGCCGCAAGATGGTCAAGGTCAGCCTCAAGAAGGGCACGCTGCACCACCCGGTCGAAGGCCGCCACGGCGCGACCAAGGTGTTCATGCAGCCCGCCGCGGAAGGCACCGGCGTCATCGCCGGCGGCCCGATGCGCGCCGTGTTCGAGGTGGTCGGCGTCACCAACGTGCTCGCCAAGTGCCACGGCTCGACCAACCCGTACAACCTGGTGCGCGCGACGCTGAACGCGCTGCAGAACTGCAACTCCCCGGCCGAGATCGCCGCCAAGCGCGGCAAGACGGTCGAAGAGATCCTCGGAGCCTGACCATGGCCGACGGCAAGAAGATGATGAAGGTGACGCTCGCCAAGGGCACCGCCAGCACGCGCAAGGACCACATCGCCACGGTGCGTGGCCTGGGCCTCAAGTGGACCAACCACACGGTCGAGGTCGAGGACACGCCGTGCACGCGCGGCATGGTCAACAAGGTGAGCTATCTCGTTCGCGTGGTCGAAGGCTGAAGGCCGTCGTCCGCAAGCTACGTACAAAGAGAATCGTCATGCGACTCAATTCGATGAAGCCGGCCGAAGGTGCCAAGAAGAACCGCCGCCGCGTCGGCCGCGGCATCGGCTCCGGCCTCGGCAAGACCGCGGGCCGCGGCCACAAGGGCCAGAAGTCCCGCTCGGGCGGCTTCCACAAGGTCGGCTTCGAAGGCGGCCAGATGCCGCTGCAGCGCCGCCTGCCGAAGCGCGGCTTCGTCTCGCTCGCCAAGAACGAGAGCGCGGAGGTGCGCCTGTCCGACCTCCAGAAGCTGCCGCTCGCGGAAGTCGACGTCCTGGCGCTCAAGGCGGCGGGGCTCGTGCACGCCGGCGCGAAGACGGTGAAGGTCATCAAGACGGGCAAGATCGAGAAGGCGGTCAAGCTCTCGGGCGTGCTCGCCACCAAGGGCGCCAAGGCGGCCATCGAAGCCGCGGGCGGCAGCGTCGCGTAGCGCGGCGCGGGCAATTCAGTCAGGGACGAAAGAAGGCTACGTGGCAACAGCCAATCCGGCGCTGAAGAGCGGGAACAAGTACGGCGATCTGAAGCGCCGGCTGCTGTTCCTGCTGGGCGCGCTCGTCGTCTACCGGATCGGGACCCACATCCCGGTGCCGGGCATCAACGCGTCCGTGCTCGACGAGCTCTTCCGCTCGCAGCAGGGCGGCATCCTCGGGCTCTTCAACGTGTTCTCGGGCGGCGCGCTGTCGCGCTTCTCGATCTTCGCGCTCGGGATCATGCCGTACATCTCGGCGTCCATCATCATGCAGCTGTGCACGGTGGTGGTGCCCTCGCTCGAGGCGCTCAAGAAGGAAGGCGAGGCGGGCCGGCGCAAGATCACGCAGTACACGCGCTACGCGACGCTCGGCCTCGCGTTCTTCCAGGCGCTGGCGATCTCGGCGGCGCTGGAAGCGCAGCCCGGGCTCGTGCTGGCGCCGGGGCTCACGTTCCGGATCATCTCGGCGGTCACGCTGGTCACCGGCACGATGTTCCTGATGTGGCTCGGCGAGCAGATCACCGAGCGCGGCTTAGGCAACGGCATCTCGCTCATCATCTTCGCGGGCATCGCCGCGGGGCTGCCGAACGCGATCGGCCTCACGCTCGAGCAGGCGCGCACGGGTGCGTACTCGATCCCGCTGGTGCTCGGCATCGTGGCGCTGGTCGTCGGGGTCACGGCGTTCGTGGTGTTCGTCGAGCGCGCGGTGCGCAAGATCCTCGTGAACTACGCGAAGCGCCAGGTGGGCAACAAGGTCTACCAGGGCCAGAGTTCGTTCCTGCCGCTCAAGCTCAACATGGCCGGCGTGATCCCGCCGATCTTCGCGTCGTCGATCATCCTGTTCCCGGCCACGGTCGCGCAGTGGTTCGGCCAGGGCGACAACACGATCTGGCTGCGGGACCTCGCGGCGACGCTGGGCCCGGGCCAGCCGGTGCACGAGATCCTGTACGCGGCGGCGATCATCTTCTTCTGCTTCTTCTACACGGCGCTGCAGTACAACCCGAAGGAGACGGCGGAGAACCTGAAGAAGAGCGGGGCGTTCATTCCCGGCTATCGTCCGGGCGACCAGACGGCGAAGTACCTCGAGAAGATCACGCTGCGGCTGACGCTGCTGGGCTCGATCTACCTCGTGATCGTCTGCTTCATCCCGAACTTCCTGATCGCGTGGAAGAACGTGCCGTTCTACTTTGGCGGCACCTCGCTGCTGATCATCGTGGTGGTCACGATGGACTTCATGACCCAGGTGCAGGCGTACCTGATGTCGCAGCAGTACGAGAGCCTGCTTAAGAAGGCCAACTTCAAGGGAGGCCTGCCCACTCGGTAGGCGGCGTCTTCCTTGCCCTCACCCCCTGGCCCCTCTCCCGAGGCCGGGAGAGGGGAGAAGGAATGAGTCGCTTCGCGACTGGTTTAACGAATGGCGAAAGAAGACACGATCCAGATGCAGGGGGAAGTGGTGGAAATGCTTCCCAACGCGACGTTTCGCGTGAAGCTCGAGAACGGCCATGTGGTCCTGGGCCACATCTCCGGGAAGATGCGGATGCACTACATCAAGATCCTGCCGGGCGACAAGGTGACGGTGGAGGTTTCGCCTTACGACCTGTCGCGGGCGCGGATCACGTTTCGCGCGAAGTGATGGTGGCGCGAAAGGTCGCAGGGATCAGGGGTCGGGAATCAGGGATCAGAAGCGCCGGCGAATCCGGCGGCGCGGCGCGAGCCGCGGTGAAGCGGTAAGGAGAAGGAAAAATGAAGGTACTGGCATCCGTCAAGAAGATCTGCCGCAACTGCAAGATCATCCGGCGCAACGGCGTCGTACGCGTGATCTGCACCGACCCGCGCCACAAGCAGCGCCAGGGTTGATGGTTCGCGCGCGCATCCCAACATAGACAGGCTCAGCACATGGCACGTATCGCAGGCGTCAACATTCCGAACCACCAGCATGCCGTCATCGCCCTGCAGGCGATCTACGGCATCGGCCCCGCGCGCGCGAAGCTCATCCTCGCGTCGACCAACATCGCGCCGAACACCAAGATCAAGGACCTCTCGGACACCGAGATGGACAAGATCCGCGAGCAGGTCGGCAAGTTCTCGGTGGAAGGCGACCTGCGCCGGGAAGTGACGATGAGCATCAAGCGGCTGATGGACCTGGGCTGCTACCGCGGCTCGCGCCATCGCAAGGGCCTGCCGGTCCGCGGCCAGCGCACGCGCACCAACGCGCGCACGCGCAAGGGGCCGAAGAAGGGCCGCACCGTCGCGCTGTCCAAGGGCGTCACCAAGTAACCGCGGCGCGAACCGAACACTCGAGGAAAGTCGAAGATGGCACAGCAACCGTCCCAGAAGGCAGCCGCGTCCCGCGCGCGCAAGAAGGTCAAGAAGAACGTGACCGAAGGCATCGCGCACATCCACGCGTCCTTCAACAACACGATCATCACCATCACCGACCGCCAGGGCAACGCGCTGTCGTGGGCGACGTCGGGTGGTGCGGGCTTCAAGGGCTCGCGCAAGTCGACGCCGTTCGCGGCGCAGGTCGCGGCGGAAGCCGCCGGCCGCGCGGCGCAGGAATGCGGCGTGAAGAACCTCGAGGTGCGCATCAAGGGCCCCGGCCCCGGCCGCGAGTCGGCGGTGCGCGCGCTCAACGCGCTCGGCATGAAGATCTCGAGCATCACCGACGTGACGCCGGTGCCGCACAACGGGTGCAGGCCGCCGAAGCGCCGTAGGATTTAACTGGATAACTCGACTGCAGGAGAAGCTTTTGCAGTCGAGACTTTGTGGATTCTTTGCTCTTAGGATAGCTAAAACGTGGCTCGATACATCGGACCCAAATGCAAGCTGGCGCGACGGGAAGGCACCGACCTTTTCCTGAAAAGCGCGCGTCGATCGCTCGACTCCAAGTGCAAGCTGGACGTGAAGCCTGGTCAACATGGCGTGAAGTCCGGCATGCGCCAATCCGACTTCGGCAACCAGCTGCGCGAGAAGCAGAAGCTGCGCCGCATGTACGGCCTGCTCGAGCGGCAGTTCTCCAAGTACTTCGTCGAGGCCGCGCGCCGCAAGGGCTCGACCGGCACGAACCTGCTGCAGCTCCTCGAGTCGCGGCTCGACAACGTCGTGTACCGGATGGGCTTCGGCTCGACGCGCGCCGAGGCCCGGCAGCTCGTCACGCATCGCGCGGTCATGGTGAACGGCAAGTCGCTCAACGTGCCGTCGGCGACGCTGAAGGCCGGTGACGTCGTCTCGATCGCCGAGAAGGCGAAGGCGCAGCTGCGCATCTCCGATTCGCTGCAGCTCGCCGAGAAGGTCGGCTTCCCGTCGTGGGTCGAGGTCGACGCGAAGAAGCTGACCGGCACCTACAAGGGCGCCCCGGATCGCACCGAGTTCGGCCAGGACATCAACGAGAGCCTCGTCGTCGAGTTGTATTCGAAATAGGTAGGGAGGACCGTCGGGCGCGGCCGTGGTCGCGCCCGGCACTTTGCATTTCCAAAGGTCTTCTACCCATAAAGGTTCCGCATGCAGAGCAACGTTCTGTTGAAGCCCCGCATCATCGACGTGCAGTCGACGTCGCCGTTCCACGCCAAGGTGGTAATGGAGCCGTTCGAGCGCGGCTACGGCCATACCCTGGGCAACGCGCTGCGCCGCGTGCTGCTCTCGTCCATGCCCGGCTACGCGCCGACGGAAGTGAAGATCACCGGCGTGCTGCACGAGTACTCGGCGCTCGACGGCGTGCAGGAGGACGTGGTGGACGTCCTCCTCAACCTGAAGGGCGTGGTGCTGAAGCTGCACAACCGCGACCACGTGATGCTGCGCCTCGCGAAGTCGGGCGAAGGCGTGGTCACGGCCGCGGACATCGAGCCGAACCACGACGTCGAGATCATCAATCCCGACCACGTGATCGCGCACCTGACGGCCGGCGGCAAGCTCGAGATGGAGATCCGCGTCGAGAAGGGCCGCGGCTACCAGCCCGCCACCGCGCGCGTGAAGCCGGAAGGCGGCCGCACGATCGGCAGCATCCTGCTCGACGCCTCGTTCTCGCCGGTGCGCCGCGTGAGCTACGCGGTCGAGTCGGCCCGCGTCGAGCAGCGCACCGACCTCGACAAGCTGGTCCTCGACATCGAGACCAACGGTGTGGTCGAGCCCGAGCAGGCCGTGCGCTATGCGGCGTCGGTGCTGGTCGAGCAGCTGTCGGTGTTCGCTGACCTCAAGGGCACCGACACGCCGTCGGCGGAGCGCGCGTCGCCGCAGGTCGATCCGATCCTGCTGCGCCCGGTCGACGACCTCGAGCTCACCGTGCGCTCGGCCAACTGCCTCAAGGCCGAGAACATCTACTACATCGGCGATCTCATCCAGCGCACCGAGACCGAGCTTCTGAAGACGCCGAACCTCGGCCGCAAGTCGCTGAACGAGATCAAGGAAGTGCTCGCCTCGCGTGGCCTGTCGCTCGGCATGAAGCTCGAGAACTGGCCCCCCGCGGGGCTGGACCGTCCGTAACGGCGTCGTCCCCAAAAGGCGTCCGTACGGTCCTGCAGATGCGCGACGCCTGCGTTGCGCCTTTTGGGGCCGGTTGAAGTCAGCCGAAAACCGGATGGCGGAGCCACACGGTTTTCGGTAGCAAGGGCTGGAAAGGACGTGTGCGGAGTGACAGCCTTCGTGGCGTCTTCTGCTGCATGCGTGAGCGACTGAACAGCGTCGTCTCGCGACAGGAACAACAAAAATCGTAACGGCGCAGTTTGCGCCACTATCATCTTAAGGATACGACCATGCGTCACCGTCACGGACTGCGGAAACTGAACCGCACCAGCAGCCATCGCCTCGCGATGCTGCGCAACATGACCAACTCGCTGTTCACGCACGAGGCCATCCGCACCACGCTGCCGAAGGCCAAGGAGCTGCGCCGCGTCGCCGAGCCGCTCATCACGCTGGCGAAGGTCGCCACGGTCGCGAACCGTCGCGTCGCCTTCGATCGCCTGCGCGATCGCGACGTCGTCACCAAGCTCTTCAACGAGCTCGGCCCGCGCTTCCAGGCGCGCCCGGGCGGCTACATCCGCATCCTGAAGTTCGGCTTCCGCCAGGGCGACGCCGCGCCGATGGCGCTCGTCGAGCTGGTCGACCGTCCCGCGGCCGCGTCCGCCGAGGAAGGCGCCAAGCAGTAACGCGTACGGGATTCACGCGTCACGACAGAAAGCCGGGCTCGCCCGGCTTTTTGTTTGGCTGCGCGGCGGCCGTCGCGCATTGCGCGGGGCGCTTCGCTACAATCGGCAGGGCATGAACGAATCCATCCTCGTCACCGGCGGCGGCGGCTACGTCGGCTCGCACATCGTCGTGGAGCTCGCGAGGGCGGGGTACGCGCCCGTCGTGCTCGACAACTGGACCAACAGCACGCCGGCGGTGCTGCCGCGCCTGCAGGCGCTCGCCGGACGGCCGGTGCCGTCCGTCACCGCCGACGTGCGCGACGTGCCGGCGCTGCGCGCGGTATTCCACGATCACCCGATCCACGCGGTCATCCACTGCGCCGGCCTGAAGGCGGTCGGCGAATCGGAGGAGCGGCCGCTCGCGTACTACGACGTCAACGTCGGCGGCGCCATCGCGCTCGCGGAAGTGATGGGCGAGGCGGGTGTGGCCACGGTCGTGTTCAGCTCGTCGGCCACGGTGTACGGGCAGCCCGACGCGCTCCCCGTCGACGAGAACGCGGCGCTGCGGCCGCACAGCGTGTACGGGCGCACCAAGCGCGTGGTCGAGGATTTCCTGCGCGACCTCGCGCACGCCAATCCCAACTGGCGCATCGGCATCCTGCGCTACTTCAATCCCGCAGGCGCCCACGAATCGGGAATGCTCGGCGAGGCGACGCGCGGGCGGCCGAACAACCTCGTGCCGCTGCTGTGCAAGATCGCCGGCGGCGAGCTCGCCGACCTCGCGATCTACGGCGGCGACTGGCCCACGCCGGACGGCACCGGCATCCGCGACTACCTGCACGTGCAGGACCTCGCCGAGGGACACGTCGCTGCGCTCCAGTACCTGACGCAGCACACCGGCGCGATCACGCTGAACCTCGGGGCCGGGCACGGCCATTCGGTGATGGAGGTCGTGAGCGCGTTCGAGGCGGCCTGCGGGCGCAGGATCACCAAGATCCTCGCGCCGCGGCGTCCGGGCGACGTCGCGTGCTATTACGCGGATGCGTCGCAGGCGGAGAAGCTGCTCGGGTGGAAGACGAAGCGTGATCTCGCCGCGATATGCGCCGACGCATGGCGGTGGCAAAAAAATGGCGGGCGGTATTGATGCGCATCGCCGACGTCCGCACCCATGTCCTCGAAGCGCCGCTGACGGAGCCGTTCCACTGGTCGTTCAACGAGACGCGCACGCGGTCGGCGTGCATCGTCGAGGTCGTCGCGGACGACGGCACGGTCGGCTTCGGCGAATGCTTCGGCCCGGCGGCGCTCAACGCAGCGATCGTGCAGGCGTATGCGAGCCGGCTCGTGGGGCGCGACGCGCTCGCGACGGAGGCGATCTGGGAAGACCTGTACGGCGCCTATCGCGACCAGGGGCAGAAGGGGCTCGCGGTCTGCGCGCTGTCGGGTGTCGACATCGCGCTGTGGGACCTGAAGGGCAAGCACTTCGGCGTGCCGGTGCATCGCCTGCTCGGCGGCCCGCTGCGCACCTCCGTGCGCGCGTATGCCACCGGCACCTATCGCGTCGAGCATGGCGATCCGCTCGAGTACATCGTCGACGAGGTGGCCGAATACGCGCGGCAGGGCTTCCACGCCGCCAAGATCAAGATCGGCTTCGACGTCGCCGGCGACGTGGAGCTCGTGCGCGCGGTGCGGCGCAAGGTCGGGCCGCGGTTCGGCCTGATGCTCGACGCGAACCATGCGCTCGACGTCGCCGAGGCGATCGCCCTCGGGCGCGCGGCGGCGGACCTCGACATCGGCTGGTTCGAGGAGCCGGTGATCCCGGAGGACCTCGCGAGCTATCGCGAAGTGCGGCGCGGGCAGCCGATTCCCGTCGCGGGCGGCGAATGCGAGTACACGCGGCTCGGCTTTCGCGAGATCTTCACGACGCGCGCGATGGACATCGTGCAGCCCGACACGTGCGCGGCCGGCGGCATCACCGAATGCCGCAAGATCGCCGACATGGCGATGGCGTTCGGCGTGCGCTACGTGCCGCACGTGTGGGGCACCGGCATCGCGCTCGCCGCGGCGCTGCAGCTTCTCGCGGTGCTGCCGCATGCGCCGCTGCGGCGCACGCCGCGCGAGCCGATCCTCGAGTTCGACCGCTCGGAGCATCCGTTCCGGCAGGCGGTGCTGCGCACGCCCATCGAGCACGAGCGCGGCGTGGTGCGCATTCCCGACGGCCCGGGGCTCGGCATCGAGGTGAATCGGCAGGCGCTGGCCGACTTCCGCGCGCCGCTGTGAGTCAACGCCGCGCTACGCGGTGGCGACCTTGAGCGCCTCGACGCGGATCTCCTCGGTGAGCTGCGCCTTCAGCGCCGAGAACTCCGGCGTGGTCTTCACGGTGTAGTGGCGCGGGTGCGGAATCGGCACCGCGACCTCCGCCTTGAAGCGCCCCGGCCGCGCGCTCATCACGAGCACGCGGCTCGCCATGAAGATCGACTCCTCGATGTCGTGGGTGACGAAGAGCACGGTCTTGCGCTCGGCTTCCCAGATCGTGAGCAGGAGCTCCTGCATGAGGCCGCGCGTCTGGTTGTCGAGCGCGCCGAACGGCTCGTCGAGCAGCAGGATCTTGGGATCGTTGGCGAGCGCGCGCGCGATCGCCGTGCGCTGCTGCATGCCGCCCGACAGCATCTTCGGGTAATGATGCGCGAACGCCTCGAGACCCACCTTGGCGAGCCAGTGCGCGGCGACCTCGTCCTGCTGCTTCGGGCTCATCCCGCGCTCGCGCAGGCCGAAGCACACGTTCTGCCGCACGGTGAGCCACGGGAACAGCGTGTAGCTCTGGAACACCATCCCGCGCTCGGCGCCCGGTCCGGTGACCGGCTGGCCGTCGAGCAGCACGCGGCCCGTGGTGGGGCGATCGAGGCCCGCGACAATGCGCAGCAACGTCGACTTGCCGCAACCCGAGGGGCCGAGGATGGTGATGAAGTCGTTGTCCGCGATCGCGAGCGACGTCGGCAGCAGCGCCTGCGTGGGTGGCCCACCGTTCACGCCGGGGAAGGTGCGCGTCACGTCGTCGATGATGAGCTTGCTCATTTGGCAAGGCCATTCTCACAAAGAGACGCAGGGACGCCGAGGAACCCAAGTGGGGTTTCCTCGGCGTCTCTGCGTCTCTTTGTGAAATGCATTTTCAAGCGAGCGACCACGGAAAGAGCCGCTGGTTGCCCCACTTGAACGCGAAGTCCGACACGAGGCCGATGACGCCGATCACGATGATGCCGAAGATGATCTGGCCCGTGTTGAGCAGCGCCTGCGAGTCGGTGATCATGTGCCCGATGCCCGACGACGCGCCGATCAGCTCGGCAACGATCACGTACGTCCACGCCCAGCCGAGCACGAGGCGCAGCGTCTCCGCGATCTGCGGCGCCGCGCTCGGCAGCAGCACGCGGCGCACGATGCCCGAGGCGTCGGCGCCTAAGGTGTAGGCCGCCTCGACGAGATCGCGGCGCGTGGACCCCACGATCACCGCGACCATCAGCACGATCTGGAAGAACACGCCGATGAAGATCACGAGGAGCTTCTGCGTCTCGCCGATGCCCGCCCACAGGATGAGCAGCGGGATGAACGCGGACGCCGGCAGGTAGCGCGCGAACGACACGAAGGGCTCGAAGAACGCCTCGACCGGCTTGTACGCGCCCATCGCGATGCCGAGCGGCACGCCGAGCAGCGCGGCCAGCAAGAAGCCGCCGAGCACGCGCCACACGGTCATGCCGATGTCGAACGCGAACCTGTGCTGCGCGAACAGCGTCCAGCCCTCGCGCAGCATCGTCAGCGGATCGGCGAGGAACGTCGGCGACACCATGCCGCCGAACGTCGCCGCGCTCCACGCCGCCACGAACACGACGAAGAACGCGATGCCGAGCGCGACGCGTCGCGCGCGGCTGACGGGCGTCAGCGGCTTCATGCGAAGGTGGTGGTCCCGGTGCGGCGCGGCGGCCTGCGGCGCCGCGCGCGCGGGCCTACTGGATGAAGCGCGTGTCGGTGAGCTTGGTGAGGTCGGGCACCTGCTTGATGATGCCGGTCTCGAGCAGGAGTTCCGCCGCTTCCTTCGAGAACTGCGCGTGCGGTCCCGCGAAGAACGCCTTGTTCGCGGCGCGGTCCTGCCAGCGCAGGTACTTCTGCGATGCCTCGAACTGCTCGCCCGTCTGCTTCACGTCGGCGCCCATGATCGCGAAGCTCTTCTTCGGATCCTTCTGGATCATCTCCAGCGCCTCGAAGTAGCTGTCGGCCAGCGCCTTCGCGGCCTTCGGGTTGTCGGCGAGGAACTTGGGCGTGCAGCCGACCGTGTCCATGACCATCGGGTAGTCGAGCGTGGTGGCGATGATCTTGCCGGCCTGCGGCGCGCTGCGCACGGTGGACAGGTACGGCTCGTAGGTCATCGCGGCGTCGTTCTGGCCGGCAACGAACGCCTGCGCGGCGGGACCGGGCTCGAGGTTCACGACGGTGACGTCCTTCACCGACAGGCCGTTCTTCTTCAAGAACCACGCGAGCGCGAAATACGGCGAGGTGCCGGGCGCGGAGGCCGCGACCGTCTTGCCCTTGAGGTCCGCGATCTTCTGCACGTTGTTGCGCACGGCCATGCCGTCCGCGCCGTAGCTCTTGTCGAGCTGGAAGATCTGCGTGGTGGGCACGCCGTTGGCGTTCCACACGATCCACGTCTCGACGGTGGTGGCGGCGCATTGCACGTCGCCCGAGGCGATCGCGAGGTGCCGGTCCTTCTGCGGGATCTTCTTGATGTCGACGTCGAGGCCGTTCTTCTTGAAGATGCCCGCTTCCTTCGCGAGCGTGAGCGGCGCGAAGCCGGTCCAGCCCGAGATGCCGAGCGCAAGCTTCGTTTCCTGCGCGACGGCGGTGGTGGCGAACGCAAGGGTTGCGGCGCAGAACGCCAGGGCGAGCGGAACGCGCATGGTCATGCTCCAAGGGGACGCGGGGGAATAGGTGAATCTAGGCGGGGCGCACGGCGCTGTCAATGCCGCGACGCGCGCGCCGCACCGGCCCCGCGATGCGTTGGCGCGGCGCACGCTTGCACCTACAATCGGGCCGTGCGCCGGCACGGTGCGCGACCGGACAACCCATTGTGAGCGCCTGCCTCGAGACGAACCTGCCGCGCGTGATCGGCCCCGGCGACTACCGGTCGATGCCGTGGAAGAACGGCGGTGGCTCCACGGCGGAGATCGCGGTGTCACCGCACGGTGCCGATCTTGCGGGCTTCGCGTGGCGCGCGAGCATCGCGCAGGTCGAGTGCGACGGGCCGTTCTCGGCGTTTCCCGGCATCGATCGCACGCTGGTGCTGCTCGCAGGGCACGGCATGCGGTTGACGGCGCCGGACGCGACGACGGTGCTGCGTGCGCCGTGGGACATGATGGCGTTCGCAGGCGAGCAGGCGATGGCGTGCGAGCTTTGCGATGGCCCGACACGCGACTTCAACCTGATGGTGCGCCGCGATGCGATGCGCGGCGCCGTCGTCGTCGTGCGTGCGACGCCGCGCACGCTGAAAGGCTTCGATGCGCTGCTGTGCTTCGCGGCTTTGGGGGCGGTCGAGTGCACGGTCGATGCGCAGCCGCCGATCGTGCTGCCGCCGGAGCATACGCTGGTGCTCGAGGATGCCGCCGCACGAGGCCGCGTCGACGTATGCGCGCTCGCGCCGGACGGCGCGGCGCTGGTGTGCACCATGACCGACGCAAGGCGTGCATCGTGAATCTCTTCGCTGCGCATGCGCTGCTGCCCGACGGCTGGGCGCGCGACGTGCGGATCGAGGTCGACGAGGCGGGCACGATCGCGGCCGTCGAACGTGGCGTGCCGCCGGAGGATGCGGGTGTGGTGCCGGGGCCGCTGCTCCCCGCGATGCCCAACCTGCATTCGCATGCGTTCCAGCGTGCGCTGGCCGGGCGCAGCGGGCGGCCGTCCGCGGCGCGCGACGACAGCTTCTGGACGTGGCGGCAGGCGATGTACGACTTCCTCGAGCGCGTCGATGCCGATGCCTTCGAGGCGATCGCCGCGCAGGCGTACGTCGAGATGGCCAAGGCGGGCTACGCGTCGGTCGCGGAATTCCACTACGTGCATCACGATCAAGCAGGGCAACGGTACGACGATCCTGCGGAGATGGCGTCGCGCGTGATCGCGGCCGCGCACGATGCGGGTCTCGGGCTCACGCTGCTGCCCGTGTTCTATGCGCACGGCGGATTCGGCGGCGCGCCGGCGACCGCGGGACAGCGGCGGTTCGTGCACGATACCGAATCCTTCGCGGACCTGTGGCAGCGCCTGCGCGCGGGGGCCGCCGCTCAAGGCTACGTGCTCGGCGTGGCGCCGCACAGCCTGCGCGCCGTGACGCGGGACGAGCTCGAACGCGTCTTGCGCCTCGTCGGCGCTGCGGCGCCGATCCACATCCATGCGGCCGAGCAGACCCGCGAAGTGGACGAATGCTATGCGTGGAGCCGCATGCGTCCGATCGAGTGGCTGCTGATGCACGCGCCGCTCGACGAGCGCTGGTGCGTCGTGCATGCGACGCACATGACGGAGCGCGAGGTGGATGCGCTGGCCGCGAGTCGCGCGGTGGCCGGGCTCGCGCCGACGACCGAGGCCGACCTGGGCGACGGCACGTTTCCCGGCCCGGCCTACTTCGCGGCCAGGGGACGCTTCGGCGTTGGCAGCGATTCCAACACCGAGATCTCGCCGTTCGCGGAGCTGCGCCAGCTCGAGTGGTCGCAGCGCATGCGGGCGCGCCGGCGCAACGTGCTCGCGACGAGCGATCGGCTGTCGCTCGGCACGTCGCTGTGGCTCGCGGCAGCGGCAGGTGGCGCGCAGGCGCTCGCGCAGCCGGTCGGCACGATCGCCGCCGGCGCGCGCGCCGATCTGGTCGTGCTGGACACGCGCGATCCGGCGCTCGCGGAGCAGGCGGCCGACGACGTCCTCGACGCGGCGATCTTCGGGCCGTGCCGCCATCCGGTGCGCGACGTGCTGCGCGGCGGCCGCTACATCGTGCGCGACGGCCATCACGCGCGCGAGGAGTCGGTGTTCGCGCGTTATCGCGCGGCGCTCGCGCGGCTCACATCATGAGCGACCGCTACGACCTGCTGCTCGTCGATGCCCACGTCGCAACGATGCGCGGCAGCGAGCCGTACGGCGCGATCCGCGACGCCGCGCTCGCCGTGCGCGAGGGTGCGATCGCGTGGGTCGGTGCGCGCCGCGACCTGCCGCGCGACCACACGGCCGCGCAGACGCTGTCCTGTCACGGCCATTGGCTCACGCCGGGCTTGGTCGACTGCCACACGCATCTCGTGTACGCCGGCAATCGCGCCCACGAGTTCGAGCAGCGGCAGCAGGGCGCGACGTACGCCGACATCGCGCGGGCAGGCGGCGGCATCGCGTTCACGGTGCGGGCGACGCGCGCTGCCACGGAGGAGGCGCTCGCCGCGGAGAGCCGCCCCCGCCTTGCGGCATTGGCGCAGGAGGGCGTCACCACCGTCGAGATCAAGTCGGGCTACGGCCTCGACACCGCGAGCGAGGCGAAGCAGCTGCGCGTGGCGCGAGCGATTGCGCACGAGATGGACGTGGCGGTGCAGACCACGCTGCTCGCCGCGCACGCGCTGCCGCCGGAGTTCGCGGGACGCGCCGACGATTATGTCGACTACGTCTGTCGCGACACGATTCCCGCGATCGCGCGCGCGGGGCTCGCCGATGCGGTGGACGCCTATTGCGAGACGATCGGCTTCACGGCGGCGCAGACGCAGCGCGTGTTCGCGGCCGCGCATGCGGCGGGCCTGCGGGTCAAGCTGCACGCGGACCAGCTCTCCGACATGGACGGCGCGCGGATCGCGGCCGACGCGCATGCGCTGTCGGCGGATCACCTCGAATATGCGAACGACGCGGGCGTGCGGGCGATGGCGGCGGCGGGCACCGTCGCGGTGCTGCTGCCGGGCGCATACTACGCGCTGCGCGAGACCCGCATGCCGCCGCTCGCCGCGCTGCGTGATGCGCGCGTGCCCATGGCGATCGCCACCGACTGCAATCCCGGGACGTCGCCCACGACGTCGCTGGTCCTCATGATGAACATGGCCTGCATGCTGTTCGGACTCACGCCTGCCGAGGCGCTCGCGGGCGCCACCGTGCACGGTGCGCGCGCGCTGGGACTGCAGGACCGCGGCGTCCTCGCGCCGGGCCTGCGCGCCGACGTCGCGTGCTGGGCGATCGCCGAGCCCGCGGAGCTCGCGTATCGCTTCGGCGGCAATCCGTGCGCAGGCGTCGTCCGCGGCGGCCGCGTCGCGTTCTGGAGCGAATGATGCCGGCGCTGTACGACCTCGTTCGCGGCGACGGCCCGCTCATCGTGAACGTGCCGCACGCCGGAACGTTCGTGCCGGACGATATCGCGGCACGGCTCACCACCGCGGCGCGCGCATTGCCCGACACCGACTGGCACGTCGAGAAGCTGTATGCGTTCGTGCCGGCGGCCGGGGCGACGTTGATGTGCGCGACGCACTCCCGCTACGTCGTCGACCTCAATCGCGATCCCTCGGGGGCCGTGCTCTACGCAGGCGCCGACAATACGGAGGTGTGCCCGACGCGCACGTTCGCGGACGAGCCGATCTACGTCGACGGCGACACGCCCGACGCGGCCGAGACCGGGCGGCGCATCGCGGAGCACTTCATGCCGTATCATCGCGCGCTCGAAGCGGAAGTCGAGCGGGTGCACGCGCGGCATGGCTATGCGATCCTGCTCGACGGGCATTCGATCCGGTCGGAGGTGCCGCGCTTCTTCGCCGGCCGGCTGCCCGACCTCAATCTCGGCACGGCCGACGGCGCGAGCTGCGCGGCGGCGCTGGAAGGGCGCATTGCCGCATGGCTGGCGGCTGCCGACGGCTTCACGCACGT
Organism: Burkholderiales bacterium; assembly: GCA_046347855.1. GTDB lineage: Bacteria > Pseudomonadota > Gammaproteobacteria > Burkholderiales > Casimicrobiaceae > VBCG01. The sequence goes on along the minus strand of JAXMFJ010000006.1, from coordinate 1,078,722 downwards.
GGTGAACGGGCGCTTCAAGGGCGGGTGGATCACGCGCCATTACGGGCGGCCTGCGTCGGGCGTGCATGCGCTCCAGCTCGAGATGGCGGAGCGCGCGTATATGGACGAGGCGCCGCCGTATCGCTGGGATGCGGCGCGCGCGGCGCGATTGGCCGAGGCGTTGCGGCGGCTGGTCGATGTGCTGCTCGCGTGGCGGCCGTAGGCGATGCTGCGCATCTACATCGCGCACCAGCGCTACGACGCGTGGCTCGTCGCCGATCGCCTGAACCAGGCGGGCATCCGCGCGCATGTGTTCAACCAGCATGCGTCGAGCATCGTCGGCGACGTGCCGCCCGAGGTCGCGCAGCCGCAGGTGTGGATCGAGCGCGAGTGCGACCGCGAGCGCGCGCAGATCGTGATCCGCGACATCGAGGCGGCGGGACGGCGCGACGGCGACGTGGGCTGCGCGAAGTGCGGCGAGCAGTCGCCGGCGAATTTCGATTTGTGCTGGAATTGTGGGGGGACGCTGGCCTAGCCGCGAGGCTGGCCCCTCACCCCAGCCCTCTCCCCCTTCGGGGGCGAGGGAGCCCTCTCAGAAGGGGCGTCGCGGACTTGCACCGCCGCTCCCATTCGAGCTCCCTCGCCCCGCTTGCGGGGAGAGGGCTGGGGTGAGGGGAATCCTCACGTAAAGAAATACCGCGTGAGATGAAAGAAGATCGGCGCCGCGAATACGACGGAGTCGAGGCGATCGAGCATGCCACCATGCCCCTCGATCATGTGGCCCCAGTCCTTCACGCCGCGGTCGCGCTTGATCGCGGACATCACGAGGCCGCCGAAGAAGCCCATCACCGTGATCGCGAGCGACATGAGCGCGGCCTGCCAGAACGCGAAGGGCGTGATCCACCACAAAAAGGCGCCCAGCACCGTCGCGCTCCAGATGCCGCCGACCAGGCCCTCGACGGTCTTCGACGGGGACACCTCCGGCGCGAGCTTGGTCTTGCCGAAGAGCTTGCCCCACACGTACTGCAGCACGTCGCTCGACTGCACGACGATGACCAGGAACGCGATCAGCAGCAGGTTGCGGTCCTCGTAGCCCGGGATCTCGAGCGTGAGCAGCGCGGGCACGTGCGCGATGCAGAACACGCAGATCATGAGTCCCCACTGCACCTTCGACGAGCGCTCGAGGAAGCGCTTGGTGTCGCCGGCGGTGACCTCGAGGATCGGCAGCAGCAGGAAGGCGTACACCGGGATGAAGATCGAGTAGAGGCCGTACCAGCCCACGTAGACGAGGAGGTACTGCACCGGCAGCACGACGTAGAACGCGGCGGCGAGCGCGTAGTAGTCCGCGGCGCGCGAATACATGAGCGACAGGAACTCGCGCAACGCGAAGAACGAGATCAACAGGAACAGCAGCACGACGCCCGGTCGCCCGAACAGGAACGAGAAGCCGATCACCAGCACCATCACCCACCACGCCTTGATGCGCGCGTTGAGGTTGTCGATGGTGGCGTGCGGCTGCCCCTTCGCCATCGAGGCCTTGAGCGCGTAGCCGATCAGCGACGCGACGAGCAGCACGAGGCCGATGCCGGCGAAGAGCGAGTACGTCTGCTGGGCGGGGGTGAGCGTCATTCTCGCCGTCCTTGCCTACTCGGCAGGCTGCAGCGCAAGGAGCGCGTCGCGGGTGCGCGTGACGAAGCCGTTCTTGTCCTCGTCGGCACCGAGCTTCATCGGCGCGCCGACATGCAGCGTGCACAAGAGCGGCAGCGGCAGCAGCTTCCCCTTGGGCATCACGCGGCGTGCGTTCTCGATCCACACGGGCACGAACTCGACCTCGGGGCGCGCGTGGGCGAGCCAGTAGATGCCGCTCTTGAACGGCAGCAGCGTCTCGTCGGTGGTGTTGCGCGTGCCTTCGGGGAACACGATCAGCGAGTCGCCGGTGTCGAGCACGTCCGCCATCTGGCGGATCGGGTCCTGCGTGCGCGACTCGGGGTTGCGCTCGACCAGCACCGCGTGGATGACGTGCTGCGCGATCCACGTGCGCAGCCGGCCCTTGAGCCAGTAGTCGGCACCCGCGACCGGCCGCGTGCGCACGCGCAGGTCATCGGGCAGCAGGCTCCAGATCAGCGCGAAGTCGCCGTGGCTCGTGTGATTGGCGAAATAGACGCGCGGCGCCGCGGTGGGCACCGCGCCGAGCCAGAGGATGCGCGCGCCGGTGAGCGTCCGGGTGAGCACGCACAGCGCCTGCGCGCCGAGCGTCTCGAGGTTCATGGGCGCAACGTCTTGGAGTAGGGGCAAGTCAACGCAGCGCGATGGTGCCTGCGGCCGCGACAAAGAGCAATCCCTGCAGCGCGGCGAGCCAGGCGAAGCGGCGCATCAGCGACAGCGCGCCGCGACAGCGCGTGTCCCAGTCGCGGCCTTCCTTGTTCTCCGGCAGCATGCCGACGCCGCGCAGCGCACGGTCGAGGTGCTCGGTGCGGAAGCCCGACTTCTGCACGGCGTCGATCAGCGCCGCGAACACGGCGGCGTCGAAGCGCACGCGCAGCGCGAGCCACTTGGCGACGAGCCCGAGGACCGCGACGGTCGCGAGCAGCAGCAGCGCGAGCGCGCTGACCGGATGCCACAGCGCAACGAGGATCGCGGCGGCGGCCACGACGGTGAACGCGGTCGACAGCGTATCGACGGTGCTCGCCGCCGCCAGTGCATCGGCCACGAGCCGCAGCCGCCATGCCAACGCTTCGTCGATGGTATCGGAGAGGCTCATGGTCTACGCAAGCGCGCGCAGCGCGGCAAGGTGGCGATCGGTGAGGACGACGGTGGGCCGCGCGGCGCGCACGCGGGCGACGGCCGCGTCGACGTTGGCCGCGCGACCCGTGCGCAGCAGCCACGCGGCGACTGCGCATGCACTGCGCGACACGCCGAGCGCACAGCACACGAGGACCGCGCCGCGCGTGCGCGCCTGCTCGATGGCGTCGGCCGCGCGCTGCAGGTCGTGCGCCGACGGCGGCACGAGGTCGAGCTGCGGCAGCGCGACGGGCGCAGGCGCGCCGGCGGGCAGCGGCAGCTCCGCGCAGAGGTCGACGAGCGCCTTGAAGCGCGGATCGACGTCGCGCGCACGCTGCGGCAGCCGGCCCAGCCAGACGTCGTCGGCCACGAGAACGGGAGACGGCGCGCGACGCGTCCACCAGCGCGCGTTGAGCGCGGCCCCGACGAGATACGGCGCGAACAGCCAACGCGCGGCCAGCGACATGGCGCCGCGTGCATCCTTCTGGAATCCGGCCGCGCCGATCGCGGCGTAGCACAGCGCCACCATGCCGAGCGCGAGCGCGCCCCATGCGAGCCACAGGCCGCCGCCGCCGAGGAACAGTGCCGCCGCAAGGCAGGCGAGGGCGCCGAGCGCGTAACGCAGCGCGAGGCGCTGACGCGCAGGGTCAGTGGAGTAACGCCACACGGAGGCCGGGGCGGGGACGCCGTCCGCGGGCAGCGGCCACAGCCATGCGCACAGCCAGCCCAACGCGAGCCCCGTCGGGATGTCGATGAAGTGATGCTGATAGGTGGTGAGCACGGACGCTCCGATCAGCAGGAACCAGGCATCGAGCAAGATGCGCGCCATGCCCGACGTCTTGCGCGCGTACAGCAGCCACAGGACGACGGCGAGAGCGATGTGCAGCGACGGGAGCTGGTTGAACGGCAGGTCGAAGCCGGCCAGGGCGTCGAACAGCGCGCCGAAGAGGCCGTCCGCGTGCGGGCGGTCGAACGAGAAGCGGTGCGGCGCCGCGACGAAGCAGGCGACCGCGACGAGCTGCGCGGTCAGCAGGCGCCTTGCGTGCGCATCCAGCTCCGCGCGTGTGGCGCATGCGAACAACGAGAGGCCGTAGAGCAGGTCGATCGACCAGTACGGCACGATGGTCCACGCCCAGAACGGGATCGCGCTTTCCCACGCGAACGCGAGCGAGGGCACGAACGCGTGCCGCGCCGCGGACCAGTTCGCGAATCCGTAGGTGACGAAGAAGAACGGACCGAGGAAGAGCAGCCACGCCGCGGCGCGGCGCCAAGGACGTTGCGAGGCGGCCGCATGCGCATGCGCGGAATGCCGGGCCGGTGCCGGCGGCGCAGTGTCCACGCGCTATCCGCGTCGCACGCGCCGCGCGAGCGAGACGGTGAAGATGCCCCACTCGTCGATGCGTTGCGTGACCTTCTCGAAGCCGGCCGCGCGCACCAGCGCGTCGAGCTCGGCCTGCGTGCGCCGGCGCATCACCCACGCCTGGCCGCCTCGGTGGCTGGTCAGCGCGCGTGCGATGAGCTCGAGCTGCGGATGCCACGGCTGGCCGGTGTAGAGCAGCAGCGCGTCGGCGGGCATTGAATCGGCGAGGCCGGCGAGGCAGGCGCGCGGCGCGTCGTTGCCGGGGAAGAGCTCGAAGAGCCCGGAGACGATGGTGATGGTGGGCGCGGGCGCCAGCGCGGCCAGTGTGTCGCGCGCGAACGCATCGCCGCGCTCGCTGCGCGCGATGCGCTGCAGGCCGCGTGCCGCGATCAGTGCATTGCATTGCGCGACGTTGCGCTCGTCGTAGTCGCGCAGCAGGATGGAGTCGGGCAGCGCCTCGGCATCGAGCGCGTCGAGCACGTAGCGGCCGTGGCCCGCGGCGACGTCGACGACGTGCACGGGCACGCCGGCGGCACGATGGTTCGCGATCGCGAGCTGCAGCAGCGCCTCGAGGTGGCGCTTGCGTTGGCGGATGCCGCGCCAACCGATCGACTCGAGGTACGTGCGGTCGATCGCGCGCCCGAGTGGCATGCGGCCGCTTGGCTTGTGGCGATAGACATAATCGAGCGTGGCGCCGGAATCGAAGCCGGTCTCGTGCCCGAGGCGCACGCCGTCGGACAGCAGGCCGCCGATGCGCAGGCCCGCACGCGTCGCGGCCCAGTACAGGCCGCGCGGTGACAGCGCCGGCAACGGCGCCGCGAGTGCATCGGCCTCCTCGCGCGTCGCGCCGCCTTCGTCGGCGTCGGTGAGCATGGGCGTCGCGCACGGCTGGGCGAAGCGGCGCTCGATGAACGAGCGCACGCGGGCGAGGGCCGTGCCGCGCTGCGCCTCGCCCAGCGTGTCGTGCAGGAAGCCGTGCAGCACGTGGCGCTCCTTCACCGGCGCGCCGAGGCGGTCGAAGAACGCGTGCTGCGGCGCGTGGCGCACGACCCAGTCGGCGCCGGAGACGAGCAGCTGCGTCGGCACCACGATCGCCTGCGCGTCGGCGACCACGCGCTCCGCGGCCTCGTACAGGCCGAGCAGGATGCGCACGGAGATCGCGCGCGCGATCAGCGGGTCGCGGTCGTAGCTCGCGCTGCGCGCGACGTCGCGCGTGAGGAAGCGCGACTTCACGTAGCTCGTGACGAAGAAGTTGCCGCGCAGCTTCTGCATCAGCGCGAGCCCGGGCCGCGCGAAGGGCACGTACAGCTTGACGTCGAACGCCGGCGACGCGAGCACCATGCAGCGCGGGCGCGGCGCGTAGTCGTGCACCCACGTCGCCACCAGCACTGCGCCGACGCTCTGCGCGACGATGGCGAGGTCCGCGCCCGCGAAGCCGTGCGCGTCGCGCAGGTGATCGACGAAGTCCTGCACGTCGCGCACCAGCGTCATGAACGACGGCGCGTCGCCGCGCGCCCCGGGCGAGCGGCCGTGGCCGCGTTGGTCCCACGCGAAGCAGTCGAACTCGGGCAGCGAGAGCTCGTCGGGCAGATGCGCCATGCGGCCCGAGTGCTCGTGCCCGCGATGGAAGAGCACGAGCGCGCCGCGCGCCGGGCCTTCGGTCGCGGGCCAGTGGCGATAGAAGAGATCGACGCCGTCGTGGGTGCGGAACGTCGCTTCGCGCACCGGGCGCTGCACGTGCGTCGCCGACGCGAGCTCGTTCACGGCGCGGCCTCCGCGAGGCCGTGGCGGACGCGGTTCACGATGGTCGCGACCAGCGCGAGCGCGAGGATCGGCATCACGTGGCCCACCCAGTCCGGGACGCTGCCCGCCAACCCGAGCCACAACCCGAGCACGCCGAACACGAACGCGCGATCGCTCTTGCCCATCGGGCCGTCGTAGCGGCGCGTGGCGCCGACCATCGGGCCCAGCACACCCGCGTATTCGGAGATGACCGCCAGCACGATCACGACCACGGTCCACCCGGGCGCGAACGGCGCGACCATCGCGAAAGGCGCATACAGCGCCGCGTCGGAGATAGCGTCGGTGAGCTCGTTGAGGTAGGCACCGAGGCGGCTCTTCTGCCCGAACTCGCGCGCGAGCATGCCGTCGATGGCATTGAACGCCATGCGCACGAACATCCACACCGGGATCAGCAGGAACCACGCGCGAGCGTCCGGACGCAGCAGCAGGCCGAGGCCGATGGCGACCGAGATCACCGCCGCCGCGACGGTCACCTGGTTGGCGGTGACGCCGGCGCGCGCGAGCGCGGCCGCGAGCGGACGCAGCAGGGCCTGGAACCGGGGCTTGAGCGCGTAGATCGACACGTCGCCTTCGGGGAGCGGATCGCGGTGCCGCGCAGTCTAGCAAAGCGGCGGCAGGCTGCGGCCCGCACGCGCGCGCTGCTCGCCGGCCGCGCGGCTTTGCCGGATCGGGCAAGTCGTGGCACGCTGTTGCTCTCGTGGTGCGCGCCCGGCGCCGCGAGCGCCACGTGCCCGTCCTCGCCTCCGTACCGCTCGCCCGTCCTCACGCGGCGCACACCGCCGTGCTGGCGCTCGCCATCGCGGCGATCGGCGTCCTGTGCGTCGCGTACAACACGTTCGGTGCGCTGCTGCCGTACGCGGACTGCATCAACGGCGCGCTGCTCTTCGCCGACGTGCGCCGCGAAGGGCTGGCCGCGGTGGCGTCGTGGCGGCTGCCCGCCGACAACTTCCTGTTCGTGCTGCACGTGTTCGCGGCGCCGTGGTTCGTCGCGTTCGGCACCGGCATGGCCTCGCTCGTGGCGCTCGGCACGCTGCTGTTCCTCCTCGGCGTCGCGGGAGCCGGCGCGCTGGTGGCCCGTGCGACGCACGACATGCGCGCCGGCACGTGCGCGCTGCTGCTGCTGTTCGCGATCCCGCTGTCGATCGCGCACGTCAACCAGAGCCATCCGGTCGGCCACGGCAGCACCATGATCTTCGTGCTGCTCGCCGCATGGCTCGCCGCGGACATCGTCGCGGGCGCGCCGTGGCGCGGCAAGGCGTGGCTGCTCGGCGGACTTACGCTGGCGGCCACCGTTTCGGACCCGTGGTTCGCGGCGGTGGCGAGCGTGCCGCTGGCGGTGGCGGCACTTCTCCTCGCGACGATGCGACAGGTGCCGTGGGCCGCGGTGCGCGCGATCACCGCGAGCCTCGTGGCCGCCAACCTCGTGGCCTACGGCGCGCTGCGGGTCGCGAAGCACGTGGGCTGGCTGCAGCCGCACGCGATGCCGCTCGCCGAGCCGCAGATGATCCCGGCCAACGCGCGCTCGCTCGTCGAGGCGCTGCCGCTGCTGTTCAACTACGACCGGGACTCGCTGCCGGCCGCGCTGTGGTGGCCGTTCGTCGTGCTGGGCGTCGCGCTGTTGGCGCTCGTGCTGGCGCGCGTCGCGCGCGCCGTGCGCGTGCTCGATGCCGCGGGGCGCTTCATCCTCGCGTTCGCGGTGCTGTCGATGCTGGCGATCGCCGGGGCGTACCTGCTGACCGAGTTCGCGTACTACAACCGCGGGCAGGCGTCGGCGCGCTACCTGCTCAACGTCTATTACATGGCGTTCATCGCCGCGGGCATCGTGCTCGGCGCGACCTGGCGCTCGCTGCAATGGCGACGGGCGGTGGTGCTCGGCTGGATGGCGATCTTCGCGCTGCCGACGATCTACAACGCGGTGCGCGAGTCCTATCACAACCGGTTCGGGCCGCATCCGAGCCTGATCGCGCACCACACGGTGCTGCGCACGCTCGAGCGCGAAGGCCTTCGCGATGGCTTCGCGCCGTACGCGACCGGCGCCGTGGGGGCCAATTCGCTGACGTGGCTCGCGGGCGACACGGCGCGCGTGCGGCCGGTGGAGGTGAAAGACGGCCGCCTGCGGACGTTCTTCCTCAATGCGAACCGCACGTGGTACGCGCCGCCGAACGAGGCGCGCTTCCTGCTGGTGGCGCGCGACGATGCGCCGCCGTTCGAGGCCGCCGCGCGCGCCGCGTTCGGGCCGCCGGCACGCACGCTGCGCGCCGGCGATTACCTGATCTTCGTCTGGGACCGGGACGTGATGCCGCTGCTCGCGCGGCAGTGAGCGCGCGGCGACGCGTTGCTACTTCTGCGGATCGTCGAGCAGCTCGCGTGCCTTCTCGACACCGTCCTCGACGGCCTTGGGATCGGGCGCATCGGGGTCGGCGGTGCCGGCACCGCGCCGGCGGCGCAGCACGACGTACCACGTGGCGAGGCCCCCTGCGAGCAGGATGAACGGGCCGAACCACAGCAGCCACGTCGTCTCCTTGACGGGCGGCTTGTAGAGGACGAAGTCGCCGTAGCGCTGGACGAGGAATTCCTTGATCTGCTCGTCGTTCTTGCCCTGCGCGGCGAGCTCGCGCACCTCGCGCCGCAGGTCCTCGGCGAGCGGCGCGTTGGAGTCGGCGAGCGTCTGGTTCTGGCAGACGAGGCAGCGCAGCTCCTCCTCGAGCTTCTTCAGGCGCTCGCGCAGCACCGGGTCGACGGGCTGCTGCGCGCACGCGAGCGTGGCGAGCAGGCACAGCAGGAACGCGACGATCGCCTTCATGCTTTCTCGAGCTGGCGCACCAGCGGCATGATCTTCTTCTCGAGCGCCTCGGCGGTGATGGGGCCGATCTGCTTGTAGCGGATGACGCCCTGCTTGTCGATGACGAACGTCTCGGGCACGCCGTAGACGCCGTAGTTGATGCCGACGCGGCCGTCGGCGTCGACCACCGAGAAGTTGTACGGGTCGCCGTTCTGGCGCAGCCACTGGATGCCGAGGTCGTTCTTGTCCTTGTAGTTCAAGCCGATCAGCGGCACCACGTTGGCCTTGGCGAGCTGCACGAGCAGCGGATGCTCCTCGCGGCACGACACGCACCACGACGCCCACACGTTGAGCAGCCAGACCTTGCCCTTCATGTCGGCCGCGCTGAACTGCTTGTCCGGCAGGTGCAGCTGCGCGAGCGTGAACGCCGGCGCGGGCTTGTCCACGAGCGGCGACGGAATCTCGCGCGGGTCGCGGAACAGCCCCGCGTACAGGAATACGAAGAGAATCGCGAAGACCGCGAGGGGGATGAGGAGCCGCAGCTTTTTCATGTCATCGTCCGTGGCGTTACGCGGGCACGCCGACCATCGCGGCCAGCTTCTGCTTGACGGTGAGGCGGTAGCGGCGATCGCTCATGGCGACGAAGCCGCCGAGCGCCATCAGGAATGCGCCGCCCCAGATCCAGTCGACGAAGGGCTTGATGAAGATGCGCACGGCCCAGTCGCCGCCCACGCCCTTGTCGGTGACCGGATCGCCGAGCGACACGTAGCGGTCGCCGAGGAAGCCGGTGTCGATGGCGGCTTCCGTCATCGGCATGCCGCTCGCGTTGTAGATGCGCTTCTCCGGCCGCAGCGTCTCGATGACCTTGCCGTCGCGCGCCATCTCGACCGTGCCGGCCACCCCCGAGTAGTTGGGCCCGTTCACCGGCGTGACGCCCTTGAACGTCCAGTCGAAGCCGCCCACCGAGCGCGTCTGGCCCGGCGCCATCGTGACGTTCTGCTCGATGCCGTAGCTCTTGACCATCGTGACGCCGACGATGAACACCGCCATCCCGAGATGCGCGAGGATCATGCCGTACCACGCGGCCGAATTCGCGCCGAGCTTCGCCACCAGGCCCTGCTGCGGGGCGCCGCGCAGCCGCTGCCACGCCATCGCGAGCGTCGCCGCGATGATCCAGAACGCGAGGAAGAGGCCGAAGGAGATGAGCGGCGACCAGCGGCCCATCGCGAACGGCACGACGAGCGCCGTGATGACCGAGATGCCGAACGCCCACTTCAGGCGCGTCCAGAGGTCCGGCAGCGTCGCCTTGCGCCACGCGGCCACCGGCCCGACGCCGAGCAGGAACGCGAGCGGCGCCATCAGCGGAAAGAACACGGAATCGAAGTACGGAGGCCCGACCGAGATCTTGCCGAGGTTGAGCGCGTCGAGGAACAGCGGATACAGCGTGCCGAGCAGCACGCTCGCCATCGCGACCACCAGCAGCACGTTGTTGGCGAGCAGCAGCGATTCGCGCGACAGCGGATCGAACGCCGCACCGCCGCCGACCGCGCCGGCGCGCGCCGCGTAGAGCGTGAGCGAGCCGCCGATCACGATGGCGAGGAACACGAGGATGAACACGCCGCGCGCCGGGTCGGTGGCGAACGCGTGCACCGACGTCAGCACGCCCGAGCGCACGAGGAACGTGCCAAGCAGCGACAGCGAGAACGCGACGATCGCAAGGAGCACCGTCCAGTTCTTGAACGTGCCGCGCTTCTCGGTGACCGCGAGCGAGTGCAGCAGCGCCGTGCCCACGAGCCACGGCATGAACGACGCGTTCTCGACCGGATCCCAGAACCACCAGCCGCCCCAGCCCAGCTCGTAGTAGGCCCACCAGCTGCCGAGCGCGATGCCGATGGTGAGGAACGACCACGCGGCCGTCGTCCACGGGCGCGACCAGCGCGCCCACGTGGCGTCGAGCTTGCCGCCGATCAGCGCGGCGATCGAGAACGCGAACGCGACCGAGAAGCCGACGTAGCCCATGTAGAGCATCGGCGGATGGATCACCATGCCGGGGTCCTGCAGCAGCGGATTCAGGTCGCGTCCTTCGGGCGCGGCGGGGATGAGGCGCAGGAACGGGTTCGACGTGAAGAGCAGGAACACGAGGAAGCCGACGCCGACGAGGCCCATCACCGCCATCACGCGCGCGAGCAGCAGCGCGGGCAGGTTCCTCGAGCGCAGCGTCACGGCGGTGGCCCACGCGGTCAGCATGAGCAGCCACAGGAGCAGCGAGCCTTCGTGCGAGCCCCACGTGGCGGCGATGCGGTAGTGCAGCGGCAGCTGCGTGTTCGAGTGCTGCGCGACGAGCTCGACCGAGAAGTCGCTGGTGGCGAAGCTGTACGCGAGGCAGCCGAACGCGAACGCGACGAGCAGGAACTGCGCGCGCGCCGCGGGCTTGGCGAGCGCCATCAGCGACGCGTCGTTGCGCTGCGCGCCGAGGAGGGGCAGCGTGCCCTGCGCGACCGCGACGAGCAGCGCGAGGATCAGCGCGAAGTGTCCGAGCTCGGGGATCATCGCGTTTCCTTCATCGACGACATCGTCATGCCCTGGCCCTTGTGCGCCTTGTCCACGGCGTCCTTCGCCTCGGGCGGCATGTAGTTCTCGTCGTGCTTGGCGAGCACCTCGGTGGCGTGGAAGCGGCCGTCGGGCCCGAGCGAGCCCTGCGCGACCACGCCCTTGCCTTCCTTGAAGAGGTCGGGCAGCAGGCCCGCGTACACGACCGGCACGCGCTGCGCGGTGTCGGTGACCACGAACGTGACCTCGACGGAATTCGGGATGCGCTTCAGGCTGCCATCCTCGACCAGGCCGCCGATGCGGAACGGACGGCCCTGCGGCGCCTCCTTCTGCGCGACCTGCGTCGGCGTGAAGAAGAACACGAGGTTCGACTGGAACGCGTTGAGGACCAGCCCGACGGCGATGCCGAGGACGGCGATCCCGGCGGCGATCCAGGCGAAGCGGCGGTGACGTGCTTTCATCGTAGTTCCTCCGTGCGCGACGTGGCGGCGGCCAGCTTCGCGGCCGCCCGGCGACGTGCGCGCAGGCTCAAGAGCTCCACAACGACGCAGAGCGTGACGACGCCATAGGCGCCCCAGACATAGAAACCATAGCCGCCCATGGCGAAGAAATTGCTCATGCCGCGACTCCCCGTGAGGTATTCGTGATCATGCCGCGACCTCCTTCAGCGCCGGCAGCGCACCGACCCACGCGCTGCCCTTCTCGCGCTCGAGGATGATCGCCTGCACGCGCCAGAGCACGACGGCGAGCGCGTAGAACCACGCGGCGAACGACATGATCAGCATGCCGATGAGCATGATCTTCGCCATGGTGGGCGCCTGCGTGAGGCTCACCGATGCGCCCTGGTGCAGCGTGTTCCACCACTTTACCGAGTAATAGATGATGGGGACATTGACGGTGCCCACGATCGTCAGCACCGCGCAGGCGCGGTCGGCGCGGCGCGGGTCGTCGATCGCGCTGCGCAGCGCCATCACGCCGAAGTACAGGAAGAGCAGGATGAGCTCGGAGGTCATGCGCGCGTCCCACGCCCAGTACGTGCCCCACGTCGGCCGGCCCCACAGCGAGCCCGTCCACAGCGCCATGAAGGTCATCAGCGCGCCGGTGGGCGCCAGCGCCTGCGCCATCATCGACGACAGGCGCGTGTTGAACGACAGCGCGAGGATGCTCCAGAAGCCCATCACGAGGTAGATGAACATCGACATCCACGCGGTGGGCACGTGGATGAAGATGATGCGGTACGCCTCGCCCTGCGTGGCATCCGTGGGCGCCATGGCGAGCCCCACGTACAGGCCCGCCGCCGCGCAGATCGCGGCTGCCGCCATGAACCACGGCGCGAGCCTGCCGGCCAGCGGATAGAAGGTGGCGGGGGAGGAGAACTGGTAGAGCTTCATGAGGGCTTCGCTTCCCTTTCGTCTTCAGTCGAGCGCGATGCGGACCGCGGCCGCGGTGGCGAGCGGCGCGCCCACCAGCGCGATGAGGAGGCCGGCGCCCAGCAGCGACAGGTTGGCGTAGGCGTTCATCTCGAGGCCGCCGCGCACGGCGTCGGCGGTGCCGGCGCCGAAGATCAGGATCGGCACGTACAGCGGCAGGATGAGCAGGGCCAGCAGGCTGCCGCCGCCGCGCACGCCGAGGGTCAGCGCCGCGCCGATCGCGCCCAGCAGCGACAGGATCGGCGTGCCGACCAGCAGCGAGAGCGTGAGCAGCAGGAGCGCGAGCGGATCGAGGTAGTACTGCACGCCGAGCAGAGGGGCGAGGATCACGATGGGCAGGCCCGTCGTGAGCCAGTGCGCGATGATCTTGCCGGACACGAGCGCCGGCAGCGGGTACGGCGACAGCGCGATCTGCTCGAGCGCGCCGTCCGCGTGGTCGCTCGCGAAGAGGCGCGGCAGCGACAACAGCGAGGCCAGCAGCGCGGCGACCCACAGCACGCCCGGCCCCATCGTCGTGAGCAGCGTGCGCTCCGGCGTCGAGGCGAGCGGGAAGAGCGTGACCACGATCACGTAGAACATGACCTGCACGCCGAGTTCCGAGCGCGAGCGCAGCGCGAGCTTCAAGTCGCGCGCCATCGCCCAGCGCACGGCGGCCAGCGCGCCGTACGGCGATTCGCCGGCGTCGACGGTCACGGCGGACGGGCGCACCGGGCTCATGGGCGTGCTCGCCTCGCTCACGACAGCACCAGCCGGTCGACGAATGCGTCCGGCAGCTCGAGCGGTTGATGGGTGGCCGCGATCGCGAGGCCGCCGGCCTGCAGGTGCTTCATCAGCACGCGGCCCAGGAGGGCCAGGCCGGGCGCGTCGAGGGCGGTGGCGGGCTCGTCCAGCAGCCACAGCGGCCGCGGCAGCAGCGACAGCCGGGCGAGGCCGATCCGCCGGCGCTGGCCGGCCGACAGCACGCGGGCGGGAAGCTGCTGCTTCTCGCCGAGCGCGACGTCGGCGAGCGCGGCGCCGAGCTGCGCGTCGGTGGGATGCTCGCCGGCCAGCGACACGAGGAGGCGCAGGTTCTCCTGCGCCGTCAATTCGTCCTTCAGCGCGGGCAGGTGGCCGGAGAACACGGCTTCCTGGCGCAGCGCCGCGGCGTGCGGCGGCAGCCGCCGGCCGCGCCAGCTCACCGCGCCGGCCGCCGGCATGGTGAGCCCGGCGAGGATGCGCAGGAGCGTGGTCTTGCCGGTGCCGTTCGGGCCCGTGACGACCATCGCCTTGCCCGCGGCCACGGCGAAGTTCAGGCGCCGGAACAGCGTGGCGTCACCGCGGCGGGCGGCGAGGTCGTGGGTCTCGAGCATGGCCGCTCGCCGCGCGCGCTACGGCACGACCTTGTCGATGGTGACGCGCACGTTGCGCGCGCCCGGCTCGATGACGCCGCTGACGCCGGAGAGGTCGCCGGGCTGCGCCGCGACGTTGCCGGTCTTGCTCACCCGCGCCTCGACCACGACCTTGCCGGCCTTGGAGATGGTGGCGGTCGGCGTCATCGCCATGGCGTCGGTGAGCGCGAACGACTTCGGCAGCTCGCCCGCCTTCAGGCGCAGGATCGCGAGCGGCATGCGCGGGCCTTCCGATGCGCGGGCGAAGATGAACACCGTGTCGTCCGGGCCCGCATTCTTCGCGATCTTCGGATCGATCTCCACGCGGCCTTCGACGGAGGCGCCGGCGGCTCCCCCGTCCGCCTTGCCGACGGCCGGCGGCATCGCCGCGGGTGCCGGCGCGGACTTCGCGGCGGGCGCGCTGGCCACGGCCGCAGCCGGCGCGGGCGCCGCGCCGACGCGCGCGAGCGCCTCGTCGATGTCGGGAATGTTGGGATCGTCGGGCGGCAGCTGCGCGCGCAGCTTCTGCCACAGCGCGATCGCCTTCGGCGCGTCGCCCGCTTCCGCGGCGGCCGAGCCGCGCAGCGCGAGCGCCTTCGGATAGCTGGGATCGAGCGTCAGCGCGCGGTCGAGCAGCTCGACCGGCTTGCCGGCCAGCGTCTTGCCCTGCGTCTGGGCGACGGCCTCGGCCCAGTCGGTGTAGACGGCCGGGTCGTTGGGCAGGCGCTTCGCGGCCTCGGTGTAGGCGAGGATCGCCGCGTCGAGGCGGCCGGTCACGCGGTACGAGCGGCCGAGGATGTACCAGCCCTGGCCGTCCTCGGGGTTGGCCTTGAGCTTCTCGGCCAGCGCCTCGATGGCCTGCTTCATCTGCGGGTCGTCCATGCCGCCGCCGGCGCCATGCGGGTTGTTGGCCGCGAGCGGGGACAGGGCGTCGGGGGTGCCGAGCTTGTAGTAGAGCCCGCCGGCGATCACGGGCACGAGCGCGGCGATGACCACGGCGGCGACGAAGCGCGTGGCGCCGCGGCTCGACGCGGCGGCCTGCGCGGTGCGCGGCAGCTCCTGCCCGAAGCGCTGGGTCAGCTCCGCCAGGGCCGCGTCGCGCTCCTCGGCGGAGATCGTGCGGGCGGCGAACTCCTCCTCGATCTGTCGCTTGTGGTCGCGGAACACGGCGGTGACGGCCGATTCGTCGGCCGGCGCCTCCACGGCGGCATTCCGCCGCAGCAGCGGCAGCAGCAGGAACGCCAGGGTGGCGGCCAGCAAAGCGAGGGCGAGGGCCCAGAACAGCGGCGAAAAACCCATGCGGAGCGATGACGGACGCTCCCTGGAGAAGGGGGTCCGCCCAGGAGGAAAAGTGCCCGAATTATACCGGCCGGCCCTTTTGCCGGACGTTGACCCAGAACAGACACGGAACCCGTTACGACCCCGTTTTCCCCTTTGGATTATGATGGCCAGGCGGTAGCCGCTCCCTTTCGATCGCGTTCCCCTTACCCGTTCCCACCATGCCGGACAAAGACATCCGCGAGGCTTCGCTCGAATATCACCGCCAGCACCCGCCGGGGAAGATTTCGCTGTCGCCGACCAAGCAGCTTACCAACCAGCGCGACCTCGCGATGGCGTACACGCCGGGGGTGGCGGCCGCATGCGACGAAATCGTCCGCGATCCGGCCGAGGCGTCGAACCTGACCGCGAAGGGGAACCTGGTCGCGGTGGTCACCAACGGCACGGCGGTGCTCGGATTGGGGCCGATCGGGCCGCTGGCGGCGAAGCCGGTGATGGAAGGCAAGGCCGTGCTGTTCAAGAAGTTCGCCGGCCTCGACTGCTTCGACATCGAGATCAACGAGCGCGATCCCGACAAGCTCGTGGACATCATCTGCGCGCTCGAGCCCACGTTCGGCGCGATCAACCTCGAGGACATCAAGGCGCCCGAGTGCTTCTACATCGAGCGCAAGTGCCGCGAGCGGATGAAGATCCCCGTGTTCCACGACGACCAGCACGGCACCGCCATCATCGTCGGCGCGGCGATCGTCAACGGCCTGCGCGTGGTCGGCAAGGAGCCGCAGGACGTGAAGCTCGTGTGCTCGGGCGCCGGTGCGGCCGCGCTCGCGTGCCTCGACCTCCTGTGCAATCTGGGCATCCGGCGCGAGAACATCTTCGTGTCGGACATCGAGGGCGTCGTGTACGAGGGCCGCACCAAGCTCATGGACGAGCACAAGGCGGTGTACGCGCAGAAGACCGACGCGCGCACGCTGGCCGAGGTGCTGCCGGGCGCCGACGTGTTCCTCGGGCTCTCCGCGGGCAAGGTGCTCAAGCCCGAGTGGCTCGCGCAGATGGCGCAGTCGCCGCTGATCCTGGCGCTGGCCAATCCCGAGCCCGAGATCATGCCCGATCTCGCGAAGGCCGCGCGGCCCGACGCGGTGATCGCCACCGGGCGCTCGGACTTCCCGAACCAGGTCAACAACGTCCTCTGCTTCCCGTTCATCTTCCGCGGCGCGCTCGACGTCGGCGCCACCGCGATCAACAAGGCGATGGAGCTCGCGTGCGTGCGCGCGATCGCGGACCTCGCGATGGCGGAGCAGTCTGACATCGTCGCCTCCGCGTACCAGATCGAGAACATGCGCTTCGGGCCCGAGTACTTGATCCCGAAGCCGTTCGACCCGCGCCTGATCCTCGTGATCGCGCCGGCCGTGGCGCGCGCCGCGATGGAGTCGGGGGTGGCCACGCGGCCGATCGCGGACTTCGACGCGTACAAGCAGAAGCTCCTCAACTTCGTGTACCACTCGGGCCTGCTGATGAAGCCGATCTTCCAGGCGGCCAAGGTGGCGCCGAAGCGGATCGTGTACGCGGAAGGCGAGGACGAGCGCGTGCTGCGCGCGGTGCAGATCGTGGTCGACGAAGGACTCGCGCGGCCGATCCTGGTCGGGCGCCCCGCGGTGATCGAGCGGCGCATCGAGCGCTTCGGCCTGCGCATCGCCCCCGGCAAGGACTTCGAGATCATCAACCCGGAATGGGACGAGCGCTACCGCGACTACTGGGGCGAGTACTACCGGCTCACGCAGCGCAAGGGCGTATCGGAGGCGTACGCGCAGATCGAGATGCGGCGGCGGCTGACGCTCATCGGCGCGATGGCGATCCACCGCGGCGACGCCGACGGCATGCTGTGCGGCACGTTCGGCACGCACGAGCTGCATCTCGAGTACATCGACCAGGTGATCGGGCTGCGCCGCGGCGTGCACAACTACGCCGCGATGAACGCCGTGGTGCTGGAGACGCGCACGGTGTTCATCGCGGATACCTACGTGAACGCCGATCCCACCGCGGAGCAGCTGGCGGAGATCACGCTGCTCGCCGCGGAGGAGATCCGGCGCTTCGGGCTCACGCCGAAAGTGGCGCTCCTGTCGCACTCGAGCTTCGGGTCGTCGAAGCATGCGTCGGCGCGCAAGATGCAGGCGGCGCTCGCGCTGATCAACGCGATGGATCCCGACCTCGAGATCGACGGCGAGATGCACGGCGACGCGGCGCTATCGGAGACCGTGCGCCTCGCCGCGATGCCGAACTCGCGGCTCAAGGGCGAGGCGAACCTGCTCATCATGCCGACGGTCGACGCCGCCAACATCGCGTTCAACCTCCTCAAGGTGGCCGCCGGATCGAACGTGACGCTCGGCCCCATCCTGCTCGGCGTCGCCCGCGCGGTGCACATCCTCACGCCGTCGGCGACGGTGCGGCGGATCGTCAACATGACGGCGTTGACGGTCGTGGATGCGAATACGTTTGCGAAGGGTGTTCGGGCGATTGGGGGGTGAGGTGGTGGCGGTGGGGTGCTGCTTGTGAAGTGAGTGCCGTTGCCTGCAGTTGCGCTGCGTCGCGATCCGGCCCCTCACCCCAGCCCTCTCCCCGCAAGCGGGGCGAGGGAGCCTCTGAGGCGCTACGCGTTACAGAATGAAAAATAGTGGCGCTGCGCGTTACAGGGCGAAAGCTTGGGCGGCTGCGCATTCACGTCGCCGCAACAACGAAGACCTCCCTCGCCCCCGAAGGGCGAGAGGGTTGGGGTGAGGGGCCGGAACGCCGCGAGACTCCACTCTGTAACGCGCAGCGCCCCAAGAGCTCCCTCGCCCCGCTTGCGGGGAGAGGGCTGGGGTGAGGGGAAGGAACGTCGCACAGCGCCAATGCAAGCAGAGGCATTCACGCCATAAGCAGCGCGCGACCGAACGGCGCGCGAGAGCGCGCTCATGAGCGGCGCGCTTCGTGCCTTTTCTACAAGGAAAGCGCCCGGCCGCTCCGAAGCTTTCCTTGCTGACTAGACCGGCCGCAAAACGCGCAACGCCGCCCAAACGTCATCCCCCGAACGCACAGTGCGCGTTTTGCGGACGACGCCGTAGGCGCCCCCCCGACGTTGGACATTCCCGCCAGCCGACTGCGCATGCGCGCCGCGCGTCGCACACTGGGACTTCCCCATCCACCGGAGGTCCGCATGGCCGACTACCACCACATCCACCAGGCCACGCCCGAGGAGCAGGCGAAGGTCTACGCCAAGTTGAGGAAGCTGCGCATCGGCATGCTGACGACGCAGGGTGCCGACGGCGCGCTCGAGTCGCGGCCGATGACGCTGCTCGACGTGGACGGCGACGGCAGCATGTGGTTCATGACGTCGGCGTTCACCGCGCTCGAGGAAACGCTTCGCCGCGACGGGCAGGTGAACGTGAGCTTCGTCGACATCGGCGACAGCTTCTACCTGTCGACGAGCGCGCACGCGGTGTTCGTCGAGGACCGCGACAAGGTCGAGGCGTTGTGGTCGCCGATGGCGACGGCATGGTTCCCCGAAGGGCCGGGCGACCCGAGCCTGCGCCTGCTGCGCGTCGATGCCGAGAAGGTCGACTACTGGTTCAGCCGCAGCGGGCGCATCGTCCAGATGCTGGCCCTCGCGAAGGCCGCCGCGCGCCGCACGACGCCCGGACCCGAGGCGGGCGAGCACGGCACGTTCACGCCGGCGAGCGCGGCGGTGCCGACGGGTGGCACGAACGACAAGGAAACGACGACGTCGGTCGGGTCGCGCTAAGCAACTTCGCGACTGCGCGGCGCCAGCCCGTTGGCGCCGCGGGCCGCGCTGTTCGCAATCGGGCGTGAAAGTGGGGAGCGCGGCGTGGTGGAACAGCGAGTAGGGGCCCACGGCCCAGCATTGCATCGCCGGTAAGTCGTGACGAACGCGCGCTCCCGCGGGCGGGCGGCGCATACAATGGCACCCGCCGGCGATGCCGGAGCGCGCCCTGCCGAGGTTGCGCGCTCCGCACGCGGGCGCCACCTTCCACCGTCGATTGCCCTCGCCATGGATCACCCGTTCCTCGTCCTCGTGGTCGTCTTCGCCGTGCTGTGGCTGTCGGGATGGGCCGGCACGGCGCGCTTCCGGCGGCTGCGGGCGCAGATCGCCGAGATGCGCGACGACTTCAACGTCGTGCAGGGCGCGACGCTGACGCTGCTCGGGCTCGTCATCGGCTTCACGTTCTCGATGGCGGTGGGTCGCTACGACCAGCGCAAGAACCTGGAAGAGGAGGAGGCCAATGCGATCGGCACCGCCTATGTCCGCGCCGACCTCCTGCCCGCCGCCGACGCGGCGCGCGTGCGGCCGCTGCTCAGGAGCTACCTCGACCTGCGCATCGTGCACTACACGACCCGCGATGCGCAGGAGATCGCGACGATCGATGCGCGCACCGCGAAGCTGCAGTCGGAGCTGTGGGCCGCGGTGCGCGATTCGGCGGTCGCGGCACCCACGCCCATCACGGCGCTCGCCGTCGCGTCCATCAACGACGTCCTGAACTCGCAGGGCTACGCGCAGGCGGCATGGTGGAATCGCATCCCGATCGCCGCATGGGTGATGATGATGGCGATCGCGATCTGCTCGACGATCCTCGTCGGCGTCGGCGCGAAAGGCGGCCGAACGAAGGGCGGCCTGCTCGTGATCCTGCCGCTCGTGCTCGCGATCGCGTTCTTCCTGATCGCCGACATCGACAGCCCACGCTGGGGCGTGATTCGCGTGCAGCCGCAGAATCTCCTGAGCCTCGCGGCGTCGCTGCGGGCCAACCCCTGACCGGTCCCGGCCGCTTGCAGGTGCGCATCGGGCGTGCGTGAAGGCGGCGTAATATCCGGCCCAGTCGCCCCCGGGAACGAGCCATGAACGCCCAAGTCACCATCCGCTTCAGCCCCACCGTGACGCTCGAATACAGCGTTCCGTACACCTCCGACGCGACCGCCCAGGCGCAGGCCCGCGATTGGCTGGAGCGCACCTACAGCGATTTCGGCTGCGAGCCCGCGCGGCCGATCGGCAAGGTGCTCCTCCTCGACAAGATCCTCGGCATCGCGGACGCCGCGGGCGCGCACCACTTCGAGCGCCATGCGGATTGGGCGAAGGAATTCGCGCAGGCCGTGAGCAGCGCGCTCGACCGCACCGCCGTCGAGGTGGACGTCGCAGGGCGAACCGTCAGCAGCTGACGAACGTCTGCAAGACACGCCTGCGGCGTCGGTATCCGACGCGCAGCCGGCGTTGCGCGTTTCACAGCCGGAAGGCGGCGCATAATCGATCACGTTCTGTCGTCGAGGGATCGAAAATGAAGCAAGGCCTGCTTGCCGCCTGCCTGGGCGCGATGCTCGTGACCGGAATTTCGCCGTCCCATGGACAGGCTTGGCCGTCGAAGCCGATCAGGCTCGTCGTTCCGTTCGCGCCGGGGGGATCGTCGGAAATCATCGCGCGCTCGCTGGCGGCTGCGCTCTCCGGACCGCTCGGACAGACGGTCTACGTCGAGAACAAGCCGGGCGCCGCCGGCAATCTTGCGATGGAGGAAGTGAAGCGTGCGCCGGGCGACGGGCACACGCTCATTCTCGGCCACGTCGGCACGCTCGCCGTGAACCCGGCCTTGTTCGGCAGCACGCTTCCGTACGATCCGGTGAAGGATTTCCAGCCCGTCACGCTCGTCGCGATGGTGCCGAACGTCATTGCCGTCAATCCGCAACTGCCGATTCGCACGTTGGCCGAGCTCGTCGCGGCGGCGAAGAAGAATCCCGGCAAGATGAACTACGGCTCCGCCGGCAACGGGAGCGCCGGTCACCTCGCCATGGAGTATTTCAAGCTGCAGAGCGGCATCGACATCGTGCACGTCCCCTACAAGGGCACGGGTCCCATGCTCGCCGACCTCATGGGCGGGCAGACCGAGATGACGTTCAACGGCATTCCGCCGATCGCGGGTCAGATCAAGGGCGGCAAGTTGCGCGCAATCGCGGTGGGATCGGCCAGGCGCGTGCCGTCCCTGCCCGACGTGCCCACCATCGCCGAATCCGGGTATCCCGGCTTCGAGACGTCCCAGTGGTACGGCATCCTGGTCCCTGCCTCGACGCCCAAGCCCATCGTGGATCGCTTGCAGCGGGAGATCGCGTCCGCGCTCACGCATCCGGAGACGACGAAGAAGATCACGGACGATGGCGCGCTGGTGGTCGGCAACACGCCGGCCGAATTCGCGGCGTTCATCGCGAGCGAGGAACGGCGTTGGGGCGACGTGGTGCGCAAAGCCGGCATCAAGGCGAATTGACGAGCCACCGCAATCGACCTGTCGAACGGAGAACGCCTGTGCCTGACGCCATCGATCTCAAGGAAGTCGTCCGCGCGAAGTACGGTGAAGCGGCCGCGCTCGTGCAGAAGGGCCCGACGAGCTGCTGCGGCACCGCGCCCGGCCTTGCGAGCTGCTGCGATCCCATCACCTCCAACCTCTACGACGCGGGACAAGCCGGCGAAGTGCCGGAAGACGCGCCAAAGGCGTCGCTCGGATGCGGCAACCCGACGGCGCTCGCCGAACTGAAGCCGGGCGAGGTCGTGCTGGACCTCGGTTCCGGCGGCGGCATCGACGTGATCCTGTCCGCCCGTCGCGTCGGGCCGACGGGCAAGGCGTACGGCCTCGACATGACCGACGAGATGCTCGCACTGGCGCAGGAGAACAAGCGCAAGAGCGGGCTCGCCAACGTCGAGTTCCTGCGCGGCGAGATCGAGAACATCCCGCTGCCCGCGAACTCCGTGGACGTGATCATCTCCAATTGCGTCATCAATCTTTCCGGCGACAAGGACCGCGTGCTGCGGGAGGCGTTCCGGGTGCTGAAGCCGGGCGGCCGGCTCGCGATCTCCGACGTCGTCGTGCAGGGCGCGATTCCCGATGCCGTTCGCAGGAGCATGGAGCTGTGGGTCGGCTGCATCGCCGGCGCGCTTTCGGAGACGGAGTATCGGAGCAAGCTGACGGCCGCCGGCTTCACGGGCGTTGGCGTCGAGGTGACGCGGGTCTACGGCATCGAAGAGGCCGCCACGTTCCTCGCCGGACAGGGTGTCGCGATCGATGTCGCTGCCGGGGACATCGACGGCAAGGTCGTCAGTGCGTTTATCCGGGCCGCGAAGCCGGCAGCGGCGAGTTGCTGCAGCACGTCCTGCGGGTGCCGGTAGTCGGGAAGTCGACGCGTGAGAGAAGGAGTTGGAATGCCGTTGCCGGAGTCTCCCGGCCGCAAGGAACTGCATCTGCGGCGCATCGAGATGCGCGGTTACGCGCGCGACGACGGGCTCTACGAGGTCGAGGGCCGCGTCACCGACACCAAGTCGCATCGGCTGCAACTCGAGGAACGCGGCGACGTCGAGCCCGGCGAGCCGATCCACGACATGTGGGTGCGCCTCGTCATCGACGAGCAGATGGTCGTCCACGACATCATGGCTGCGAGCGACGTCACGCCGTACGCGGAATGCAGCGGCGGCCCGGACGCGATGAAGGTGATGATCGGCGCGCAGATCCGCGGCGGCTGGTCGTTGCTGGTGAAGGAGCGGCTGGGCGGCATCAAGGGCTGCACGCACCTCATGGAGCTCCTGATCCCGATGGCGACCGCGGCGTACCAGATGCTGTCCGCGCTGCGCCTGTCGCGACCTCCGGCGCTCGACAAACGCGGCGTGCCGGTGAAGATCGATTCCTGCTACGCGTTCGCGCGCCACCGCGGCATCGTCGCGCGGCGGTGGCCGCAGTTCCACGTCGCACCGGCGCCGAAGCAGGAGTCGTCGTCGTAACGTCGCCGCTCGACGGACGCGACCGCGACTCCGGCTTGCGCGCGATTACTCCGGCTTGATCCCGATCGCCTTCACCAGCGCCGCGAAGTGCGGCACGTCGGCCTTCACGATGGCCGTCATCTGCTCGGGCGTCGAGCCGTTCGGCACGAGGCCCGCCGCGATGAATCGCTCGGCGACGGCCGGATCCGCGAGCGCTTTGCGCAGCTCCGCGTTGAGCTTGTTCACGATAGCGGGCGGCGTGCCGGGCGGCGCGGCGAACGCGAAGAACGTCGGGATCAGCGTGTCCGCGCCGCCGCCGACTTCGGCCATCGTCGGCACGTCCGGCAGCAGCGCGAAGCGCTTGTCGGAGCCCACGGCGATGGCCTTGAGGCGGCCGTCCTTGATGAAGCCCTGCACCGCGGGCACGGACGAGATCGTCACGCCCACCTCGTTCGCGACCACCGCCTGCGCGGCGGGTCCCGCGCCCTTGTACGGCACGTGCACGAGGTCGATGCCGAGCTTGCGGTTCATCGCCTCGATGTTGAGCTGCGGCATGCTGCCGATGCCGAAGCTCGCGTAGTTGAGCGCACCCGGCTTCGCCTTGGCGAGCGCCGTGAGCTCGGCGAGGCTCTTCACGTTGAGCGCGGGATTCACGACCAGCACGTACGGACCGTCGTTGGCGATGCCGATGTAGCTGAAGTCCTTCAGCGGATCGTAGGGCAGCTTGGTGTACAGCGCCGGATTGACGCCGAGCGCGCCGCGGTCGGTGAGGAGGATCGTGTAGCCGTCCGGCGCGGCCTTGGCGACCGCGTCGGTCCCGAGCGAGCCGTTGGCGCCGGGACGGTTCTCCACGACGATCGGCTGGCCCATCGACTCGCCCATCTTCTGCGCCAGCGTGCGCGCGGTGAGGTCGGCGCCGCCGCCTGGCGGGAACGGCACGATCAGCTTGATCGGCTTCGACGGGTAGTTGTCGGCCTGCGCGTGCGCGGGTGCGGTGGAGGCGAGCGCCGCCAGCGCGACGAGTGCGGCGGCAAGCCAGTGCGAGGTGCAACGCATGAAGTCTCCTGTCCGATGTTCTCGATCAGCGCCCGGCGGGGGCCGGCGCGTACTTGGCTTTCCACAATCCCCACGGCCGCGCGATCACGCTGCGGTTCGACGCGTCGGCGCGCAGCGCCTCTTCGGCATCGAGGAACGTGACGCTGCCGCCCAGCGCGATCGCGCGCTGCTGCAGGTCGGCGTTGGTCTGCGTGTAGAACGCGCGGAACACCGCCACCGCGAGCGACTCGCCGACGCTGCAGAAGCCGTGGCCGCGCATCAGCACGACGGCGTCGTCGCCGAGCTTCTCCGCGAGCGCGGCGCCCTGCGCGTTGGTGCGGATCAGCATGTCGGTGGCCGCGAAGCGCTCGCGGATCTCGAACACCTTCGCGCCCGTGCGCAGGAAGCTGCTCATGTGGTAGACCGGGCGCAGCGTCACCGACGACGCCGCGAACGGCACCACCGCCGCTGCGTGGCTGTGCACGATCGCGTGCACGTCCGGCCGCCGGCGATAGATCTCCCCGTGGATCGACTTCTCGAGATAGACGGGCCGCGTGTCGCCGTCGACTGGCTGCGAGTCGAGGTCGAACGTCATGATGTCGTCGCGCGTGACGAGCTCGGGCGCGAGCGAGCGCGAGAGCAGGTACCGGTCTGCGTTCTGCGGATGGCGGGCGCTGACGTGCCCGAAACCGTCGACCACACCCAGTCCGGCGAGGATGCGGTTGGCGGCGACGAGGTCGTCGAGAACGGAATCGAGGTCGCTCATGGCGGCAGGTGGATATCGCGGACGGCGGACGCTACCACGATACGCGCGCCGTCGTCACGGGGTCCGTTACGAACGGAAGGCGGCACGCGCTGCGCTGGACGCGAGCGGGCCCGCGGAGCGATCATGGATGCCTGTCACGAGGGGAGCCAACGTCATGTCGCACAGGGGAGGGCGCGGTGCCGCCGCCGGGTGGCTCGCGGGAATGCTGATGGCAATCGCGTGCGCGACGGCGCACGCCGTCGCAACACAGGATGCGCCGTTCGCCGCCGAGAAGCGCGCTGCGCTCGAGGCCGCGTTCGACCAGTCGTTCGCGGCGACCAAGGTGCCGGGCGCGATCGTCGGGATCTGGATCCAAGGCGAAGGCAGCTACTTCGCCACGCGCGGCTTCGCCAATCCAGCGACGCGCGAGCCGATGCGCGTGGCCGATCACATGCGCATCGGCAGCATCACCAAGACGTTCACCGTCACCGCGCTGCTCGTCCTAGCGAAGGAGGAGAAGATCGTCCTCGACGATCCCGTCAGCAAGTATTTCGGCTTCGTGCCCAACGGCAAGGCCATCACGCTGCGCATGCTCGCCGACATGACGAGCGGGCTCTTCAGCTATACCGAGGACGAGGCGTGGGTGAAGAAGCTGCTCGCGGATCCCAAGCGCACGTGGAAGCCGCGCGAGCTGGTCGACGTGGCACTCGCGCATCCGCCGCATTTCGAGCCGGGGAAGGGCTGGCACTACAGCAACACCAACACCGTGCTGCTCGGGATGGTCATCGAGAAGGTGACCGGCAAGCCGATCGCGCAGGTGTTCCAGGAGAAGCTCTTCAAGCCGCTGCGCCTGACGCAGACCGTGTGGCCCACCGGCAGCGGCCTGCCCGCACCGTTCGCGCACGGGTTCACGGTGCAGACGCCCGATGGCAAGGAGGCCGACGCCACCTTCAACAATCCGAGCTGGGGGTTCACCGCCGGCCAGCTCGTCTCCACGCTCAAGGACCTGCGCACGTGGGTCGAGTCGTACACGACCGGCTCGCTTATCACGCCCGAGCTGCAGAAGGAGCGCACGACGTGGGTGACGCTCCCGCCGAACACGCCGCAGAAGGCGTACGGGCTCGGCATCGGCATCGACCGCGGCTGGCTGGGCCACACGGGAGAGCTGCCCGGCTACAACGTCGCGGCGTACTACCTGCCCGAGCGCAAGGCGACCATCGTGGTGATGGTCAACTCCGACATCCCGGTGGGCAACGCCAATCCGGCGCCGACCATCATGCGCGCGCTGATCCGCGTGGCGACGCCGCAGAACGTTCCCGAATGAGCCGCTAACGGCGCTTCCATGCAACACTGCACGCCGCGGCTGCCGCGAGGACGGCGGCCGCGCTTCGAACCATGGCCGGACTGCGACGCTACCTGATCGAGCACCTGGGCCCCGGCCTCATCACCGGGGCCGCGGACGACGACCCGTCGGGCATCGCCACGTATTCGCAGGCCGGCGCGAGCTTCGGCTTCGGGATGCTGTGGAGCGTGCTGCTGACCACGCCGCTGATGGTCGGCATCCAGCTCGTGTCCGCGCGCATAGGGCTCGTGACCGGGCACGGCATCGCGCACAACGTCCGCGCGCACTATCCGCGCTGGGTGCTGTATTCGATCGTCGGGCTGCTCGTGGTCGCCAACACGATCAACATCGCCGCCGACATCGGCGCCATGGGCGAGGCGCTGCAGATGCTCGTCGGCGGGCCCGAGCATGGGCATGCGGTGGTGTTCGGCATCGTGATCGTGCTGCTGCAGATCTTCCTGCCGTACCAGAAGCTCGCGCCGCTCCTCAAGTGGCTGACGCTCGCCGTGTTCTCGTACGTGGCCGTGCTGTTCCTCGTGCACGTGCCGTGGGGGCAGGTCGTGTGGGCGACGTTCGTGCCGCCGGTCGCGTTCACGGCGGACTACGCGATGATGCTGGTCGCGGTGCTCGGCACGACGATCAGCCCCTACCTCTTCTTCTGGCAGGCCGCGCAGGAGGTCGAGGAGATCCACGCCGACGACAGCCGCGATGCGCTGCGCGTGTCGGCGAATCGGGCGCGCCATCACCTGCGGCGCATCAAGGTCGACACGTGGTTCGGGATGTTCGTCTCCAATGCCGTGGCGTTCGCGATCATGCTCACCGCCGCGGTGACATTCCACGAAGCGGGCATCACCACCATCGACACCTCCGCCCAGGCCGCGCAGGCGCTGCGACCCATCGCCGGCGACTTTGCGTTCGCGCTGTTCGCGTTCGGGATCATCGGCACGGGGATGCTCGCGCTGCCCGTGCTCGCCGGCTCGGCGGCCTACGCCGTCGCCGACGCGCTGCAGTGGCCGCACGGGCTCAACCTCAAGTTCAACGAGGCCAAGGGCTTCTACACGATCATCGCGGTGTCCACGCTGGTGGGCACGCTCATCGACTTCACGCCGATCGATCCGCTGAAGGCGCTCGTCGTGTCCGCCGTCATCAACGGCGTCGTCGCGGTCCCCATCATGTACGTGATGATGCGGCTCGCGATGCGCCACGACGTCATGGGGACGTACACCATTCGGCGCCGCCAGCGGATTCTCGGCTGGATCGCGACCGGGCTCATGGCGGTCGCGGTCGCGGCGATGTTCGTGTCGTTCGTGGCGGTCGGCTGACCCGGCCGGCCCTGGGCGGCCAATGAGGTAAAATGCCGGCCACCGGAGAGGTGGATGAGCGGTTTAAGTCACACGCCTGGAAAGCGTGCGAGGGTTAATAGCCCTCCGCGGGTTCGAATCCCGCCCTCTCCGCCAGAACGACTCTCCGAGGTTCGCCAGACCTATCCGAAATCGTCCGAGTTCTGGCAAGAAACCAAAATAGAATCATCGGACTAACTACTCGCTATCACCCACCCCTATCCGGTAAAATTGGGGTTGGGAGTAGTGCGTAGAGTAGTGCTTCCAAGCGTCAATTGCCTGACCCACTACTTCCGGCGCAACGCACGGCGTTGCGATACATACTGCCGGAGGTGGTCATGCCGCTTCAACCGACTGCGAACAAGCGTGAGCGAGTCAAGGGTCCACTTGATCCGCTCAAGATTGAGAGTGCAGAGGCCGAGGAAAAGCCCTACCGCGTTGCGGACACTGGCTCCCTGCACTTGCTTGTGCAGCCCTCGGGGGCCAAATCGTTTGAGTTCCGGTATCGCTGTGGCGGCAAGCTGCGGGCAATCGTTCTGGGAAGTTGGCCGAAGCTGGGCATCAAGAAAGCCCGCGAAGAGCGGGATCGCCTGCGTGTCCAGTTGCGAAGTGGCCTCGATCCCAAGGATCAACGGCGGATCGCTGCCGAGGAGCAGCGGGCTAGGCTTGCGGCGGCGCGGGCAGCGTCGGCGGAACGCAAGGCGGTGGCGAAACGCAGTGCCACGACCGTGAAAGTGGTGGCCGAGGAATGGGTAACCCACAGCAAGGCCCACTGGACCCCCAAACACCTCCATCAGGTCGAGCAGTCCCTGCACGATCACGTCTACCCGAATATCGGCAGCAAGCCTGTTGGCGACATCGAACCGGCCCATGTCTTGGACCTGCTCGGGAAACTGCTTGCGGACGGCAAGGTTGAAACGGCACGACGGGTTCGGCAGCGGCTTGATGCCCTGTTCGAGTACGCGGGCCTGAAGCACAAGCTGCATTCCAATCCCGTTGCCGTGGCCAAGCGGGAGATCAACAAGCGGGTCAGGGCGGCACGTAAGGCCAACCCGGAACAGAACTTTCCGTGCGTGCCCATGGAAGAAATTCCGCAGTTGCTGCGTGCGATGCGCTCGTACTTGGGCACGCCAGTTACCCGTTCGTTGCTCTGGTTCGTGGCCCTTACGGGATGCAGGACCGGCGAGGCTCGCTATGCGACATGGAACGAGTTCACGCTCGACAGCGACGATCCGCACTGGCTAATCCCGGCGCAGCGAATGAAGGCGGGGCGGGAGCATCGCGTTCCCCTTGCCCCCACCGTGGTTGCACTGCTCACCGAGTTGCGCAAGGTGACAGGCCAGCGCCCATGGGTCTTCCCGCATCCCCGCAGAGATGATCGACCGGCTTCCGAGAACGCGGTTCTGTACGCGCTTGCTGCCCTCAACTACAAGGACCGCATGACGGGTCACGGCTTTCGTGCGCTCTTTTCCACCATCGCCAACGAATCTGGATTACATCGGCCCGACGTGATCGAGGCCGCGCTCGCGCACACGGAAGGCGACGACGTGCGTGGTGCGTATAACAGGGCGAGCTATGCCGAGGAGCGACGCCGGCTGGCTAACTGGTATGCCGATGAACTTGCGCGGCTCGAAGCCGGTGTCGCCGCGAAAGTAGTCTCGATAAAGTCGGCGGCGTGACTTGACGGCCATGGACTTCCTGATGCCGACTTGACCGGAGGCACACGCAGGCGGATAGTGTTGTTGGCTTCACCCGAAAGTCGATCTACCCCGCAGCGCAAAGGAGTGCCGGGGTCCATCAGCGTTCTGCCGATGGTCTCCACGGGTCTGCAACAGACTCAGACGGCACTCCGAGACGCGGAACCAATCTCCTTTAGATTGAACCGACGCCGGAGTAACTCAACGGCGCGGGGGCGCTATTGCATCCTCGCAAATTCGAAGGATGAATAGCCATGGCCATTGCGACCAAGAAGCACAAGCCTTTCCCTGCGGCCAAACGCCGAGTTACTTCAAACACGTCCGTCGCACACGCGGTGGACGACCCCGGCATTCGCAAGAAGAAGCAAGGACACGCCAAGCCGCTGCCGACACCCAACGGTCTCCACGACCTAGCGCGGCTTCGGGTCGGGCATCTGATGAACCTGCTCGCAATCTCGCACTCGACGCTATATGCGCGCCTGCTCACCGGCACGATCCCCAAGCCGGACGGTAGAGATGGCAAGCGCCCCTACTGGAAGACCTCTACCGTGCGTGCGCTGCTCGGCGAGTAGAGCCATGCCGGTGCGAATTCTCCGCAAGCAATCCACGCGGTCGCAAGATCGGCGGGGTGCAGGTCCTTCCATTGGTGGCGTGCATCATGAGCGGCGCCATCACACCAGTCGAATCGAAGCTACTCACGGGGCAGAGGTTGGTTCGGACATCACAGCGGTGCGGTTCGTCGTGACGACCTTCGAGGACGTGATTGCGGCAACCAAGACCGAGGATGTGGTCAATGTGCTTGAGATTTTCGATTACATCAAAGATGTCACCGAATATCCGACCAAAGCATCGTGTCCACTACTCAAGCTTGCAAAATTCGGGGACCTCAAGTCGGCCAACGGGTCGATCCGATTCGATGACAACGTCGTCGAGATTTATGGGGCCGAAGGCGACTACGACGGCGAGCTAATGTCTATGGAGGATGCGGCGGCGTTGGTTCGCGCCGCTGAACTGATAGCGGTCTTCTACACTTCGCCCTCACACACCCCTAGCAAGCCTCGTTGGCGCGTTCTCGTCCCAACGTCGAAGCCACTCCCGCCCGAACGTCGTCGTGCTCTCGTCGCACGGCTGAATGGGATCCTCGGGGGCGTGCTGGCCGTTGAGTCCTTTGCGCTCAGTCAGTCATACTACGTGGGCCGCGTGAGCGGCGTGGCGTACGACGCAATATTGGTGCGCGGGACAAAGTTTATCGATCAGGTTGACATTGACGAGTTGTATCCCGGCAACAGGGATGAAAAAGCCAATGTCGGCGTCCGATTACGAGCCGAGGACCATACGCTGCGCGCCACGATCCGCGATGGATCGGCTGGTGTTCACAATGCGTTGGTTGCTCTGGCCGCCCGTCTTGTGGGACGGGGCGTGGCGGCGACCGACGTGGAGGCGTCGCTCGATGGCCTGATGAGCGACGTTGAGTGGCGGAATTCTGACGCGCAACGTTGGACGGACCGGTGGACAGCCATTCCAAGCATCGTGGCATCCGCCGTGCGGAAGTTCGGAGGCAAGCTAACGTTAGTGCAGCCACCGGAGGAAGGCGGCTCCCTGCCATCAACGTTTCTCGGCCCCAGCGACGAGTACACGACGGTTGTAGATCGGACTGACACCGGCAACCTGAACCTGATGGTCAAGCTCACCGGGGGCAACCTCCGGTACGTTGTAGAAACCGGGGAGTGGATGGCTTGGCGAGGTGGGCAGTGGCACATGGACGCGCATGGTGGATTAGTCCGTGACGCGGCATTGCTGGTCGCGCAGCACTACATGAGAACCGCCGCCCATTATGACCAAGTTGCAAAGATGGCCACGGACGATAAGGAGAGAAAGGGGCTGCATGACGCTGCCATGAGCGCCCGAGCGTGGGAGAAGCAATGCCGGGACCGGAGGCGCATCGACGCTCTATGCGTGCTCGCCACAAAGGAGTCTCGGTTGCAAATATCGGCAACGGATCTCGACCGCAACCCACGACTATTGGGTGTCCAAAATGGCGTCGTTGATCTCGCTACGGGGCTGCTACGCGAGGCCGCACGGGAGGACTTTGTCACCAAACTTTGCGCCGTGGACTTCGATCCCGACGCTAAAGCTCCGACGTGGGAACGTGCAATCGTCGAAATCACAGGCAAGCCAATGCCGGTGGAGCGCTTCAAGAGCGGGGAGGTGAAGCCAGCGTCTATAGGCAAGTTCACACCGCGCCCAGACTTGGCGCTTTACCTACAGCGCGCATTGGGCTACTCACTTACGGCGCTGACGGCTGAACACAAGCTATTTGTGTGCTTCGGCTCGGGCGCAAACGGCAAGAACGTCATCTTGGACGTGTTGCAAGCCTTGCTATCTCGCAACGGCGTCACGATACCCCCAGATGCGCTGATGGCAACGCGGCATGACGCAGACGCCGAGCGCCCAACTAGCATAGCGGCTTCGCTTGCCGGTGCCCGCATGGCAGTCTCGTCGGAGTCCAAGGACGGGCAGAAGCTAGATGCCGGGGTGGTCAAGCGCCACACCGGTGGTGGGTTCATGGTTGCTCGGCGCCTGCGGGAGAACATCTTCAGGTTCGAAATCACCCACAAGCTGTGGTTGATGACGAACCACCTACCGCGCCTAGATCACCTCGACCCGGCACTTCGCGGTAGGTTGCATATCATCCCATTTGACCGGCGTTGGAACCGTCCCGGTGAGGTTGCACGTGACTCGGCGTTGCCCGATGGTGACAAGAACCTGCCGGAGAAGTTGACCGCCGAACTCAAAGGAATACTTGCATGGCTGGTGCGTGGGGCAGTCGAATACCTGCAAAGTGATCTGACCCCGCCCACTGCCGTTCTGGCTACGACCAAGAGCTACTTCGAGGAGCAGAACCCGCTGCCGCGTTGGATCGCCACGCTCGACCGCGTCCACTCGCCCACGGGGGGCACCAAGGCATCGGAACTTCTCGCGGCATTTCGAGATTGGTGCAGCGCGAATGAGGAACGCTCTGACGGTGTCACCCAGAAGCAGGTATCGGCTGCGCTCTCCGACGCCGGAATCGCATCAAAGCCGACGAACAAGGGAGTGTTGCCGCTCGTTGAAAACTGACCAGCAAAACGAGGTTCTGCTCGCGGAAAATTGACCAGGGTGTTTGGACCTAGCCTGCGGGGTTTTGAGGCCCAGCAGGGAGTGAAGGTGCACACCATGGCGACATACGCGAAAGTACGCAGGATGCGGTTGCGGGAAGGGTTGTCGATCAGTGAGATCGCCCGCCGCACGAGCCTGTCGCGGAATACGATCAAGAGCTGGCTGCGGGAGCCCGTCCGCAGCGAGATGAAGTACCAGCGTCCGGCCGGCCCGAAGAAGATCACGGATCACGCGCAGTGGCTGCGCAAGGCGCTGGAGACGGACGCGCGGCGTCCGCGGCGGGAGCGGCGCACGGCCCTGAAGCTGTGGGCGCAGATCAAGGACCAAGGCTTCACCGGCAGCTACGCGCGCATCACCGAGTTCGTGCGGGCGTGGCGGGCCGAAGCGGGTGCGGTCAGCGCTCGCGCTGCCTACGTCCCGCTGACCTTCGCTTGGGGCGAGGCGTTCCAGTTTGACTGGAGCGAGGAGCACCTCGTGATCGGCGGCATCTGGCGCAAGGTACAGCTGGCGCACATGAAGCTGTGTGCATCGCGCGCCTTCTGGCTGGTGGCCTATCCCGGCCAAGGCCACGAAATGCTCTTCGACGCGCACACGCGCTGCCTCGCGGGCTTAGGCGGTGTCGCCCGCCGCGGCATCTACGACAACATGAAGACGGCGGTCGACCAGACGCCGCGCAAGGACCGCGGTCGCGTGGTGAACGCGCGCTTTGCGGCGATGACGGCGCATTACCTGTTCGACGCCGACTTCTGTAACGTCGCCTCGGGTTGGGAGAAGGGTCGCGTCGAGAAAGGCGTGCAGGATGCCCGGCGCCGGATCTGGCTGGACGCCGGCCAAGAACGCTTCGGCAGCTTCGCCGAACTCAATGCGTGGCTGGCGACGCAAGTTCGACAAGCGTGGTCGGCGCCGCATCCGGACGGCCCCGGGATGAGCATCCGGGAAGCGTGGGAGCACGAACAGCCACACCTGATGCCGATGCCGACGCCGTTCGACGGCTACGTCGAGTTGCCGGCGCGGGTGTCGAGCACGAGCCTGGTGGCGGTCGCGCGCAATCGCTACTCGGTGCCTTGCCACTTTGCCGGCCATCGCGTCAGCGTACGGCTGTACCCGGAGAAGGTGGTGATCGTGGCCGACCAGAACGTGGTGGCCGAGCACGTCCGTGCCGTCGATCGCGATCACGTCATCTACGACTGGCAGCACTACTTGCCGCTGATCGAGCGCAAGCCGGGCGCCCTGCGCAACGGGGCGCCATTTGCCGACCTTCCAGACTCGCTGCAGCGGCTGCGCCGCGCGCTGCTCAAGCGCGACGGCGGCGACAAGGTGATGGCGCAGGTGCTCATGGCCGTGCCGATCCACGGCCTGGAAGCGGTCCTGGTCGCCGTCGATCTCGTGCTCGACAGCGGCCGGCCCAGCGCCGAGCATGTGCTCAACGTGCTGGCGCGGCTGCGCGAGGGGCCGCCCCCGCCGAGTGTCGAAACTTCCTTGCGCGTGAGCGCGGCCCCGCTCGCCGATCCCGAGCGCTACGACTCGCTGCGCACGGAGGTGAGCCATGGCTGATCTCATCGCCGACCTCAAGCGGCTGCGGCTGTACGGAATGGCCGCCTGCTTTGCCGAAAGCCTCGAGCAGGGCACCACCGGCGGCCTCACGACCTACGAGACGCTGCTCGCCCAACTGGTGCAGGCGGAGTCGACCGACCGGGCACTGCGCTCGATCCGCTATCAGATGCACGTCGCGCGCTTCCCCCTGCATCGCGACTTGGCCGGCTTCGACTTCGAGCAGTCCAAGGTCGATCGACGGCAGATCATGACCTTTGCCGCGACCACCTTCACCGAGAAGGCCGAGAACATCGTGTTGATCGGCGGCACCGGCACCGGCAAGACGCACCTGGCCACGGCACTCGGTGTCGAAGCCGTGACCCGCCATGGCAAGCGAGTGCGCTTCTACTCCACGGTCGATCTCGTGAACACCTTGGAGAAGGAGCAGGCCATTGGCCGGGCGGGACGGCTCGCGCACCAGCTCATGCATCTGGATCTCGTGATCCTCGACGAACTGGGCTACCTGCCGTTCTCACAGGCCGGCGGCGCGCTGCTGTTCCACCTGCTCTCGAAGCTGTACGAGCACACCAGCGTCATCATCACCACCAACCTGCTGTTCGCGGAGTGGGCCTCGGTCTTTGGCGATCCGAAGATGACGACTGCCTTGCTCGACCGCCTCACGCATCACTGCCACATCGTAGAGACAGGCAACGAGTCCTATCGCTTCCGCCATTCGAGCAGCACGGCGAAGGCGCGCATCAAATCCCGGGAGCAGGCCAAGGCCCGGCCAACCGAGGAGACCGACCAGACCATCTGACGACCAAGGATAGAATCAGACTACGCTGGCAGCCGACGCCGCCAGCTTCCGTCCCTGGTCAATTTTCAATGAGCAGCGATGGTCAGTTTTGCGTGAGCGCCAACACCAGGGGTGGTTCGCACCCTTTCCAGCGCCTCTGGCGGGGTTCTACGGGGTCTGCACCTGCCAGAGGGTGTTGCAGATGAATGCAACGAACATTCCGCGCCAATGTGGGCGGCGTCCAGAGATTCGAACTCGCAGCCATGTCGTTCTAGGCGGTAGTCCTGACCTCCCGCTTCCCTATGGAGGCAACACGATATAGCGCGTCGCCGAGTAGTGCGTAGAGTAGTGCGTCGCAGCGAGGCTCGGTAGAATGGGCCGGAAACCCGCATGGATACTGGTACTTCGAGGGACGCCCTCTCCGCCAGTCCCTTCCATGTACGGACCGGAGACATCGGTAACGGTCCGTACCTAAGACATAGGTAACAACCTCGCGCCGAACGGGTTGTCGAGGGGTTGCAGTGTCTTCTGCTCCAAGTCGATGTAGCCGAGATCGTACTGCATGAAGCTTACGATCCAGATGCCCTCGTCGACTTCCTTGATGCCCACACGCTGACCGGCCAGCACGGTCGAGACGTTGACGCGCTTGCGATGCATGCAGATGCGGCCGCAGGCGGTGACCAGGACATCCTTGTCGTGCAGCGGGTAGGTCAGTTCGGGCAAGCCGCGGTAGGGTCGTGCCGACGGCACATAGGCTTCCGCTGGCGTGCGCATGGCCAGTGCTTCGTGCGGCCGCTCGGTGTTGAATTCGCTAACGAAGGCATCGAACTTGGCCTGCTGCTGCAGGCTGTTGGCGCCCGGCGGCCGGGTGGCCTCCTTCTTCAGCGTGAGGTGCATGCGCTCATGGCGGCCGTTCTGCTGCGGATGGCCGGGTTTGATGCGCTCGATGGCGATGCCCAGGCGCAGGCACCACACGGAGAGCTTGGAGAGGTTGTACAGCGAGTTGGCACTGGCGAAGGGGACGCCGTTATCGGAGCGTATTGCTGCGGGTAAACCTCGCGCGAGGAACAGTTGCTCGAAGGCGGTGATAGCCATGTCCTCGCGCACCGAATCGAGCGCTTCGCACATCAGCACGTAACGCGAGGCGTGGTCGGTGACGGTGAGCGGGTAGCAGTAGTGGCCGTTACCGAGCTTGAACTCACCCTTGAAGTCGGCGCACCACAGATCGTTGGGTGCCAAGCCGGCTGACAGCGGGGTGCCACGGGCGCGCGAGCGTGGGCGGCGGACGCCGGCGACCAACCCGTGCCGATGCAAGACGGCGTGGATGGTGCTTTTGGCCGGGATGCGGATGTCGCCGTCCAGGCGACGCACCAGGAGCTCGCGGATTTTGCGCGCTCCCCAATGCGGCTTCTCCTGCTTGAGCGTGACGACCAGGCTTTCGAGCTGGGACGGCAGCTGATTGGCGTACCGTACCGGCCGTCTGGACCGGTCGGTCAGTGCTTCAACCCCATGATCCTTATAGCGGGAGAAGATCTTATAGCCGGTCTTGCGCGAAATCCCGAAGTCGCGGCAAACCTCCGTCATGGAGTCGCCGTCGAGCAGGCGGGCCACGAATTGCAGACGCTCGTCCATCACCGAACACTCCTTCCATGGCATGGCCACCTCCCCGGAGAACCGGGAAAGTGTCACCTATGTGTCCGGTACGTTCTGTCACCTATGTCTCGGGTCGCTCATACTGTCCTTGGCTCCCAAGGCGAAGAATGCGCGGCTGAAGCCTTGGTGTTCCACCGTGCCCACCCGCTTACTTGGCGAAGGGTACTTGACAGGTCCGGACGTGCACGAACAGCGCCACCGCGCTGTACGCAACCATGAGGACAATGACGCCAGCGCCGCGCGCGGCGTTGGCCGTCGGGCTCATCAGCACTGACGCGCTTTTTTATCTGTCCGCGCTTTTGCGGGCGTCGCATCGCACGACTGGCAATGCGTGGGCTTGCGCCGCGGTCGTGACGCCGCGGTTGTGAACACGGTTGGCCTTTGGAGCGAAGCGGTGCGCGCTATTGTGCCGGACCATGTTGCAGCAAGAGGGCGTCATCACGCACGGCGCCGTCGCCGCCGCCGGGGCGGAAGCGACCGCAGCGCGCGTTGGGGTGCGACGGGTGTTGATTTGGCGACGACACAGCTTCCGCAGGCGCTCGCGGCGTTGACGGCGGGTTTGCAGGGCTTGACGTCACCCGTCAACCCGGCCCCCTCAGCAACTGGCATTCCAGTAGCGACTTCCATCAAACATTGGGCGACCAAACACGCGCCCGGGTGGACACCGAAATCGCGAGCCGGGAGCCGGCGTCGCTCATCTGCTGAGCCTGCGCCTGCCTAACTTTGACGCGCCGTGCCGATTTCGCGGCGGACTCACTAGAATTGCAGCCGTGCCAACGGACCAACTTGATGACGAGCTTCTCCGAGATCCTCAACGAGCAAGGGGGGAGCGGAGAGTCGTGGACTCCATTGGCCACCTCGTCGATGCGTTCAACGAAGCCAAGCGGCACCAAGATCGCGCTGATGAATGGAGCCATTGGACGACAGTCAGGGCCAATCACATGCTTGGATTCTTGATCGGGGCTGACCCTCTTACAGTGACCCGAAAGGGAGCTCGAGATTCAACGCTTCGGATACCTTGGACATGGTTGCAGGGCATTCGCGATGTCGCGGTAACGGTCACCTTCCCGGGCTTTCCAGACAGGGTGTTCGCCGATTGGCACTCCCGCACGATCCGTCTTCCGCTCGAACGAGCAGGCGTGCACGGCAATCGCTCCGGGGCCGACGTTTTACCTGCGCGGCTCCGAAGGGATGCCGAC
The DNA here is from genome assembly GCA_046347855.1 of Burkholderiales bacterium. GTDB lineage: Bacteria > Pseudomonadota > Gammaproteobacteria > Burkholderiales > Casimicrobiaceae > VBCG01. Next base: position 1,041,119 of record JAXMFJ010000006.1, on the reverse strand, counting down.
TGAGGATCAGGCGCAACGGCATCAACCCAGTCGCGACGCCCCTGTGGGCTCACGATCTTTGTCGATTCACCCTTCGGCATTGGAGTCTGGAAAAATGGCAGCATGAGCATGCCCAATCGGGACGGTGGTCCGCGACCGGTCTTTACTTCCGTAGCCAGTCGGCAGGGCTCTCGCAGGTGCACGCGGACCTCTTTGACCCTTGTCAAGAAAGCCAGTTGCCGCCCATAGTATCTCGAGTTCCGAATCGATCCAGCATTCATCGGAAAGTCACCCTTTGCACGCGTGGATGGTCTAGCAAAGGCCCGGCGGCAATCGAGTAGCCACAGCAATCTCCTTGAGCGACATGAAGAACCCCATTCCTCGATTTTTGACCCCGCTTCATTGCACGAGCCCAAAGACATGGTCGCGGCTGCATAAGCTAATCAAGATGGGACGTGAGCGTCGTCGATCCTATCCGGGCGGCAATGACGCCCTCCACGCTGCATTGCTTGCGCCCGTACTCCGCCTTCGGCGCTTTTGGTTATCGGACCTCCCGCGCTACATTGCCAACAAGGTATTCGTCAGCGAACGTTTGCCTTCTGTGGACCTGCTGTGGCTCCAGGGCTTTGCGCCAGATTTTCTAGCTTCGACCGTTGACGAGCAAGCCTTGTTTGAAGAATTTCCGGCACTTAAGGACCTTCGAGCCGACTTGGAGCGCAGGGATCGCCAGTTCGCCCAAGCACACGGGAGCATTGACTACCGCCCGTTTGCTGCATGGCCAAGAGCCAAGGACATGCTGAATCGCTGGGATGAACTAGACGACAAGGACCGCGAGTCCTTGATCGAGGGGATCGTGGCGCTGGATGGCATCACGGGTTCGACCCTGTTCTCGGACGCGGCAGCGATGAGAGCACCCGGAGTTTCCAAGTGCTTCCGAATTTGGAACCTAGGGCCCGACGACGCTACAGTGTCCGCAGATGTGCCGCGCGACACTGAACAGCGCAAAGAAGTCGGTTGGAATGATGTCCTAACCGCGATCGTAGAAAGCGCCAAAGTGGCGTCCAACGAGCCGCCCTCAGCGGACTTGATTCAGCGCCTCAGGGAGAGCGCTGATCAACTCGAGGAGATTCTCAAGGCGTGGGAACAAGATCGTGCGAGCGCCGGGGCGTTTGATTCACGGCTTGCCGAGCTATCGACCATGCTCCTGGCTACCTCCGCTCGCGGTGACATTGGATGGATAGATGTCGAAAGCATTCGGGCTTGGGAGGGCGACTGGAAGGCGCGCTTCACCGAGGCTGACGGTAAACACGCCGCGGATATCGTCAAGGAATTGGAGAGTCTCTCCGGCGCGGTTCGCGAGACGCTGGGCTACTTAGCGGAGGCGGATATCCAGCGGCAAGACCTGACCGCGAAGCTGGAAGCGCTTAGCGTGCGCCAGAAGGCGGAAACGCTACCTTCGCAAAAGCGGCAGTCGATCGCGGAGAGAACTCTTCTTGAGTCGCAACGCAACGCCGTGGACAATCGGGCGGCGGAATTCGAAGAGACGCTTCAGCAGCTACTTGGATGCGACGAATTGGAGTTTTCGAGTCCGCCAGTAGTTGAAGCTGAGCGAGCGAATGGAGAATCAGCAGGCCCTGATCTGGGCAACGAATCGTCGAAGAGCAACTTGACGCCTACAAGCGCGGCATATGCCAATATCGCCGAAAAGCATGGTCTCGATGATGCATCGAGCAATGCTGACGCGCGTACCGGCAACGATCCGATATCCGGCGATTTAGAGCCGGAGGTGGCGGGCGCGGGGGCGGAAGCGGCGGAAGGGGCGGAAGGGGCGGAAGGGGCGGAAGGGGCGGAAGGGGCGGAAGGGGCGGAAGGGGCGGGAGGTCAGCCGCCTGTTCGAAATGGCTTAGGTGCTGTGCCCGAATCGCTGCCCGCGATTCACCCGGATGAGTCCCATGAACCCTTGGCTGAGTCCCCTGGGGGTAGCGCCCTCCCGGTACCCGAAGCGCATACGAATGGAGCAAGTGTCTTCGACCATTCCTCGGGCGAAGCCTGTCAGCCCATTTGGTCGGCAATCCGTACCAATCAAGCCGCTCTGGCGTATCAGCTTGCTGACGTTCTTTCGCGCACGTACCAAGGGCTCACCGTGCCGCCCCTTCCCTTGTTGCGTGCGCTCGCGCTGTCGCCCAATGTGGAGACGAGGCATGGAGCGATCGCAAGTGCACTGGCGAGCTGCTACGCTGAGATTGGCAAGGAGGTATTTGCAGAGGGACCGGCGGATTGGCGTGCCGCGCTCAGTATTGTCTTGATCGCCGCCACATTGAAGCCGTGCTTGATTGCACCGAACACTGGGGCAACGGGCGTGGTCATGTATGCACACCCAACTGGCGCAATCCACGAACTGCGTGCGCTCGTAGTGCATGCAGGCGAAGCCCTGCAGGGGTTGAATGTTACCCGCGCGAGTTTCGTCGAACTCAAGGGGACCGCGGATTGGAGCGCCAGGAAGAGTGCATTAGACGCAGATATTGCAAGTTGGCAGCGTCGGGCTACGACGACCACATTTATCTTCCAAGGCGCCACCGAGGTCTGGCGTCGAATTCAATCTCCTACAGGCCGTATTGGACATTTGATAGAGGCGCTCAAGACGGCGGATTCGGAAAGGGTTGCCTTCGTCCGTGGCGAGATCGCTGCGCTTCGAGACCCGGTGACGTTCCGGCGGCTAGTTAATGAGGTTGACCGTAGGCAGGTCGGAAGGCGCAGGGGGCTGGAGATCCAAGCCACGGCCTTCCAACAGCTGTGCGATCGCTCTCTAGAAGGAGTCGCGCTGGCGGAGCGCTGGATCCAACTCATGCAACAGTCGCCACATGAGGATGGCTTCCTCTCGCAAAGGCTCAAGGTGCTGATGGGCCAAGTTCGCCAACTGCAGCCCAAGATTGAAGAGGAAATGAACCGTGCAAAGTTGGGCGGTGATGGATGGAGGCTCATTGACGCCGCGTCGAGTGCTTTGCAAAGCGCCATCAAGGACTTCCTCGCCCTTGAAGCCATTGTCCAGTCGGACTTCCGTGAATTGAGTGTTGAAGAAGCGCTGGGTCGATGCCTTCTTTGGGCGCCGCCCATTACTCTCGATGATCAATGGGCGCCCCAGCAGGCGCCGCCAGCCGTGCTCAAGGCGATTTTGCCGCTAGTAACAGTGTGTCCCGCGCCAGAATCCATCATCCAGCGGCATATGGATGCCGGCAACTACAAGGATGCGCGCCGCCTACTACGGATGCTCGACTCCGCTAGCGACGTTGACGAGTGGAGTCAACGTGTCGAGGACGGGGTGAATCAGGCGCGTCTCCGCTTGGGCCAAGAGATTGATAGAGTGCGCGGGCTCTTGGAGGGAGCGCTGGCCTCCGGGTACATCAACGAGCAGGAGCGCGGTCCACTCGACGCAAAGCTGGTCGGCCTCGCAAATTCGTTAGACACCATCGACCAGCTTCAACCTGCTCGCGGAGTACTCGAGGAGATTACCGACACGGTGTCCAAGTATCAGAGTGAACGCGTCAGTGCGGCTAGAGCTGAGGTGGAGAAGCTCGGGCTTCGCCCGGAATCGGATGAGTCGCATAGGCTCACGGCCGCCCTTTCGGCTGGTGACGTATTTGTCGTGCATGAGTACCTCCAGTATCTGCAGCAAGGGGAGTCGTTGCCGCTCGAGAACATACCGGCGCGGGATGCCTTTCGGGAGTTCTTCCCCGATGGAGCAGCGCGTGCCGAGGAGGTTCTGATAACCGCTAGGCCAGCGGAGGCGATCGATGCGATCCGAAGCGGCCGAACCCTGGCGAGCGTTGACTTCGGCGCTGCGGAGCCGGCACAAAGGCAGTCGGCTGCACGCTTCGCGGACGCGTGGTTCGCGCTAAAGAGAACGCCGAATGCCGCAACAGAGGCACGCATCGAAGTCTTGCTAGCCGAACTGGGCTTCGTTGCACCAAAGGCCCGTCCGGCCGCTGGTGCACTGAGTGGGGCCGCATTCGAGCTGCAGACGACGGCTCTATCCGATCGTGTAATTTGCCCGGTCCCCGCATTCGGATCGCATGCAGGCGGTCGATATCGGATCGCTTGCATATGGGGCCGCCCAGTTGATGAAGATATTCCGCGGCTAGTTGGCGATACCACAACGCGGGCGACAATTGCGCTCTATTTTGGACGGCTTACAGATCGTCGGCGACGGGAGTTGGCGCGAAGCAATCGGATTCAGCGGCAATCGTTTGTCGTGCTCGACGACACGCTAATGCTTCATCTGTGTTCCGAAGCTGGATCCAGGCTTGCAGCCTTCTTTGCTGCAGCGCTGCCCTTTACGGCTCCCGAGCCCTACGTCGCCACGGCTGGACTCGTTCCTCCGGAAATGTTCTTCGGCCGCAGGGACGAGCTGAAGTCGATCACCGGGCCCGCAGGCGGCTGCTTCGTGTACGGAGGCCGCCAACTTGGAAAGACCGCATTGCTGCGGGCGGCGGAGCGGATATTTCATCGCCCTAGCGAGCATCGCTATGCAAAGTGGATCGATCTGAAGCATGAACAGATTGGAATCGCTCGAACCCCGAGTGAAATTTGGGTCGTCTTGCATCGCGAGATTTGCAGACTCGATTCCTCGTTCGAGTCGGTTCCGGCGCCGAAGCCGGGACGACGTAGCTCCGTCGATGAGTTTGTCCACGCGATTCAAGGCGTCTTCAAGGCGGAGCGTGGGCGGCGCCTACTTCTATTGCTCGACGAGGCGGATGCATTTCTCGAGCAGGATAGCCGAGTGGCCTTCGAGGAGACTCAACGACTCAAGAATCTCATGGAGTCGACCGACAGGAACGTCAAAGTCGTCTTCGCTGGATTGCACAACGTGCTGCGTGTAACTGAACAAGCCAACCACCCGCTGGCACACCTTGGCAACCCCATAGAGGTAGGACCACTCACGCGGCCGGGAGAGAGCCAAGAGGCACGCGACATGATCGTAGGCCCGCTGCGGGCGGCGGGCTATGAACTCGAGTCACCGGATCTAGCCACGCGAATCTTGGCGCAGACGAACTACTATCCGGCCTTGATCCAGCTTTATTGTGAGGAACTGCTACGGCTGCTCCACGACATGAACGGCCGACGACCCGACCCTGCCAACGGTCCACGCTTTCGGGCGACAAGCGCTATCGTCGACGAAACCTATCGGAAGAAATCACTTCGGGACGCAATTCGGTTGCGGTTGCAGTACACGCTTCAACTGGATCCACGCTATGAAGTCATTGCGTATACGCTAGCCTATGCGGCACTGGATGGAGAGATCCTGGGGCTCGCGGGCCTAGATCCCTCTGACATCAAGCAGCGGGCAAGCTATTGGTGGCGGGAGGGTTTCGGTGGAACTAGTGAGCATGAGTTTCGAATCTTGCTTGATGAGATGGTTGGCCTCGGCGTGTTGAGGCATAACGGCCCGCGTCTCTACGCGATGCGCAATCCGAACGTCTTGCGCCTACTGGGAACCACGAGTGACATTGAAGAGGTCTTGAACAAGGAGCGCGAAGCACCGGTTGAGTTTGCCCCCGCGGTTTTTCGTGCCACGCTTGCGGGTGCGGAAGCGCACGAGCCGAGACGCAGCCCACTGACGTTTGCCCAGGTTAACGAACTCGTTCGAGCGCGGAACGGTGTTTCCCTGATCGCGGCGCTGCCGGCCAGTGGCGTCAAAGACCTCAAGGCCGGTCTCGAGTCGGCGAGCGTCGACGTTATCTGGGTCGATTCGGCGCTCGACCGTTCGGCATTCTCGAAGCGACTCCATAAGGAGGCGGAACGTCGAAGAGAAGGAACGGTTGTCGTAGTGGTGCCGCCGGAAGTGCCGTGGTCGGAAGCTTGGGTGAAAGAGGCCATCCAGAAGACAGAGAACCTCAAGGCGGCGGACCGTCACATGCGTGTCGCGTTTGTAGCGGATCACCATAGCCTGCGCCGGATTGTGCAGGATTTGAAGCCGCTCCAAAGGGGCGGCGTCGAGGTGGCTCCGATACGCCCTTGGGGCGAGTCCTTCGTGCAGCGGTGGCTCGAGGACATGCAGATCGTCGGAGGGAATCCGAATACGCGAGCGCGTTTGCGAAATGCGAGCGGCTATTGGCCAACGCTGCTTTACCGACTTCCACCACAATGCCATGAGGTTGGTCAGCTTTGCGAAGCTATCGAGCGGTACGTCAGCTCCGGGGACCATGTCGATGCTCTCCGTGTGGAGTTTGGCCTCGATTCCGTGGAGGCGAGAAGTGCCCTCCGGCTTGTAAACGAACTGCAGGGGGAACCTCTTGATGTCCTAGAGAGTTTTGCGAGCGGTGACGAATACGAAGGGCTCCGTCCGGAAGCTCTAAGAGCGTGGGTCGAGTGGGCAGAGATGTTGCAGCTTATTGGGGCTTCCGCGAGCGGTTGGAAGGTGGATCCCGTCGTGTCCCGTCTGCTTGCATAGCTTCCGATGGCTGTCGATCTTTGGAGGCTGCCAGGGCCCCATACGTTCGTCCAAACGGTCGCCAACCGCGTCATCTCGGGATCGAACGTCGTCATCCTTTGGCCGGCCAATGCACCCCAAGGCTTCGATGACGCCTTGCGTACAGTGGAACTGTGTGGAAGGTATTACTGTGAGACTCGCGCAAACGATGACCGTACGCCAATTGACTCCATCTATACAGCGGTCCTTGGTTCAGTACCCGTGGACGCGGCAACGACAGCGAGGTCTCTAGCGCAGGACGAGCGGCTCCGCGGGGCGCTCGTTCATGCGCCCCGGGTTTGTGACACGAACACTGGTTTATGGCGCCGGTTCTTACAGGATTACGCGGAAGCGGTACGGTCGGTGGACGTGGGTGAACGGATGGGTATCATCTTGGAGATGGCCTCGGGTCAGGTCCCGTTCGCACCGACGCCTGATGTCACGTTGGATGTGATGAAATGGGACGACTGTGCCGACGAGTGCGACGCCTACATCCTCGCTACCCTTATTCTTCGAGGCAAGACTACTTCGCCCAAGAAGCGTGCGTTCGTGGCGGAGGTTGTTTCGCGATTGGCACTATGGGACTTGGAACTTGTCGAAGCGATGTGCGGTGTCGACGAGGCAACCGTCGCGGCACCCCAGGAGTTCCTGCGAACTTGGGCCTGCAAGCGAGGGTGGGACACATGTGCAGAACTGGGATGGGAATCCGGCGCAGTCTATGGAATGGATGGTAACCGGGTCTTGCATTCGGCGTACTTGGCCGTCCGTGATGCAGAAGCGCTTGATCGGCGCGTTTGGTCAGCACAAGCGGGCATCTATCTTCCATGGATTGAAGAGCGGCGAGTCCAATTGCTTCCCAGACTCCAGGCGTTCGTCAGCCTGCCCGTCGAACTCGACGACGGCAAGTTTGAGCGACTGCAAGATCTAAGCATTGGCCAACTAGCCTTTGTGCTACGAGGGGCTGGTATAGATGCGCGGACTCGAAGAACCATTGAGCGCCTGCGGGAAGCGCGGAATCTTCTTGCTCACTTGCAGCCGCTTTCGGCTTGGCTTGCACTGCACGAAGACTTGATTGGATGAGGCTAGGCAGGTCGGAGCTAGAAGTGCAGAAATCGCATTAGTTTCGAAGACTCAAAGCGACCTGCCACATTGCGTCGTGGTACGGACGCATCGACTGCGATTGCCGGCAAACGGGCGAATCTTCCCTAATGGCCGAAAGGCGGCACGGCATCGGGTAGAAGCCAACGCTTGCCTTGGGCTTGAGCTGTGCCAATTGCGGTTTGCATATTGTCCCCTTAACCTAGGATTTGGTATCGACCTGAGGTAGAAATTCCGGCAAAGGGCCGGCCGTACGACAACCGTTCTGGCGTAGAGCGCAGCGAATTCTCCGCAGAACAGATGGCCCTAACGATCATGCCGGTCACCAGCTAAACCTTCAACTTGGGACGCCGGTAAGTCGAGCCGAGCGCGGAACTTGCCTAGGCGGATTGTCCACGCCTGATCGATCTAGAGGTATAGCTCGGTTTTTCTGGTCCCGTCAGACTTCGCCAGCCGGAACCGGTTGGTTCGTTCTGACCACAAATTTGCGCGTGGCAGCTGTTTGTTTCAACGCCGTGACCAGTGGCGCGAGGGGTAGCGCCCTCCAGATCATCTTGACCGCCATCTTGTGGGCGACCGGAATGACTGCCATCTGATTGCAGGCACGTGGGGCGCACACCAGTGCGCCGCAGGAACACCACGGACGGCCAAGTCACCTCGCGGCCGTTGGCCTGCGCCGCAGGCAACTCCACCGCTACTCGGGCCGGTTCGCCCTGGGTGGCCAGTACTAGGACACTTCAGCTCTGGTTCGAGTCCGCTACGGCGGTGATGCAGCGTCCGCCGGTTGGGGCTTCCGTCGATTCAGGTTGTATGTGGCGGACGATTTTGGGATCATTAATTGGGACAAACGGTGCGGCAAATTGACCCGCCGCGACGACGGAACCTAAGAGGAGTGAACCGTACGCCATGAAACCTAAGTTCGAAGTGCAAGTATCCCCCGAATACTTGGCAAAGATTGAAGCAGACTTGCGCGCCGGAATGAAAATGCTGGCCTCGGAGAACGCCTTCACGGATTACAACCGTGGCGGGGGGCCTGGTGGCAACTATGACCGGCACTACGACAAGAGCACTGGTGGCGACAGCCAAGTACACGGTGAACAGACGAAGTCGTAACCCCCGATAATGGCATGGCGAGACGTATTGAGGTCGCCACTTTAGTAGTCAAGGTTGCAAGCCGATGCAACATGGATTGCAGCTATTGCTACATTTTCCACGGGCAAGATACCTCGTGGAAGCAGATGCCCCGCAGGATGTCGCAGGACGTTCTCCGCGCGCTTACAGAGAACATCGTTTCGCTGTACAAGTCGCAGCGAACGAAGGTCAAAGTGGTCTTTCACGGCGGCGAGCCACTATTGTTCGGCATTGCGCGGCTACACGAATGCATCGCCGAAATCGTGCGCAAGGTTCCCGATGTGGCGCTCAGCATCCAGACGAATGGCACCATCTTCAATGCCGAACTTGAGAATCTGCTACTCCGATTTCGGACGAACCTGACGTTCTCAGTATCAGTTGATGGCTTCGCCGCGGAGAACGACAAGCATCGTAAGGGGCTACGCAACCGAAGCGTTTACGATCAGATTGAAGGTACCCTCAAGAGAGCGCGGCAGGCGGGCGTGCTGGACGGCGTCCTAATTGTCGTAGATCCTGACAATGATCCTGCCCGAATCTATGAATTCATGCGCGCAACCGGTGCGCGTCGGTATAACGTGCTGTTGCGGGACGGGGACTACGATCATCCACCGCCGGGGAAGCAAGACCATGACAGCACGAGTGTTGGCGAATGGCTGTGGGAGCTATTTTGCCTTTACGCGTCGGGGCCACAAGACATCCGCATCACATTCTTTGACGATGTCGCAGGATCCCTTTTAAAGAGGGCGCGAGGCCTACGTGGCCCGGCCGCAACGTACTCTCTTTGCACTTTGACAGTAGACACCAATGGTGAGGTAAAGCAGGCCGACACCTTCCGGATAAACGGACAAGGTGCGGACAATCTAATCGGACAGTCGATTCTGAATGCGCAACTTCTAGAACTTGCAAATTCGACCGCCAACAGGGAGATCGTTGAGGCGACCGAGACGCTCTGCGAACGTTGCATGGCTTGCAAATTTCTGGACACTTGTGGGGGCGGCTATCCTTCCCATCGTGCAAGAAGGCGCAATTTTATGCGTCCCTCAATATATTGCTCGGACTATTTACATCTGTTCGAACGCATGGAGCAAGCGCTTTGCCAATAACTGCCCAAATCGCCCGGTTGTCACAAGACGACTGGGCATGCGCGGCCATTGCGAACGTATTTTCGGATTCGTTTTATGGCCAGCTTGTGCAGGGGCTCGCGTCAATAACATGGTCAGAGGCGGTCCAAGAATTCTATCGGCAGCGCGAGGCTGATCTCCGCGGAATCACCTGTTACGACGAGCTGTTTAACGAATACACGCGCGCAGTCATTGCAGGCGCGGTGGGACGATTCTTTGGAATGCCGATTAGCCCGGATTTCGACGTGGCTGCGCACAAGATGATCCCCGGCGATTTCATTGGAGTTCATACAGATGCAAATACCTTCCGTGAAACCCACCGGATGACTATAACGCTGAACGACAACTGGTCAGTTGATGAAGGCGGCGTTCTTCTTGCATTGAACGGCGGAGATCTTCGCAGCATTCGGGACGCTTGGCTTCCAACGGCGAACAATGGATTTCTATTCGAAGTATCAGAGCGCTCGTTTCACGCGGTAACGCCTGTCATCGGTAAGCGCCCTCGATATAGCTTGATACTCACCTTTAAGGCTTTGCAGGAGCGTCGTCCCGACAGGCGAAGTTGGGTGCCGTTTGTGCTGGAAGCGGATCTTGAGGACGCCCGTTCCACGGCATTGCACATGGGTATCTCCTATGAAACGTTTTCTTGCCCTTATCAGTACCTGGAATTTGACGACTCGGCCGCTTTTCGAAGCTTTCTCGGTGGAAGACTGGAAAATGCACCGGATGAATGGTCGTATCGGCACGGATACTCTGTAAATGTAGACGAACTCGGCCGTCAGCCCAAAGGAACGGATGAGGAGCGTCTGGCGATCGTGTACTCCCTGCGTCGAATACCGCCGATCATTGTTGTTCGCCGCAAGTCACACCAATACTGCTTGGTCGACGGAAGTCACCGCTTAAGTCTTGCAAACGACGATGGGATGTCAATCGGCGTCGCGCTTTTCGACGAGCGCTGACTGCACATCTCTGATGTCGGTTAACGGAAGCCGCTACGAGAGGTTTTGCGCAGCGGTCATCGCCCCGAGCCGCTAACCAAGCCTCCCGCCCAGCGGCAACACGTACGAAGGCTCGTCCGGCGCATCGCCGGCGCGCTGCACCTCGGGCGATCGGAAGCCGGCTCGCGTGTACAGCGAGATCGCACCCTGGCTCGGCCACACGTGCAGCTCGACGAGTTCCATGGCCGAGGCCTCGGCAATCAGGTGCGCGAGCAAGCCGTGTCCGATGCCGCGATTGCGCCGGCTGGCGATCACGTATGCGTGCGTGACATAGCCCCACGCGCGCCGCTCCAGCCCCGGGACCGGTACGGTGTCCACTCGCCGCAGGTACATGCATCCCACCAGTCGGGTACCATCTGCGGCGACTGCAACGCGCCACTCGCTCGATGCCAGCGCATCGACCAGCCACGCCGTGAAGCGGGCCTCGAACGCGGCGGCCGGCTCGCGCGCGCGCTCGTCGTCGCTGCGTGACTCCCACCGGAGCGTCGCGAGTTGTGCCGCGTCGCCTGCGGTGCCACTTCGCAATGAAGTCACGTCGGATGTCTCATCTCGATGCACTCGCGCAATCGACTTGCCCGTGAACAGTGTCGCCGGGAGCGCACGCGACAATGCGATGGGCGCGAATTCTACCCACGCGCTGGAAGCAGCGCGCAAGCGTGCCGGGCGTGCAGGCGCGTGCACCCGCCGCATCCATTTGACTAGGTTATCGAACGCTAAACAAAAATCAATTTCACAAATGGCTACTACGAGCGTTCAATCCATCCCGTAACCACTGCAAAGGGAGGCGGAATGGAAACGAAGAGCGAAGGCAAGACGGCGGGCCAATGCCCCGTGATGCACGGCAAGGTTGCACGGTCGAACCGTGACTGGTGGCCCGAGCGGCTCAACGTCGACGTGCTGCACCGGCACTCGCGCCTGTCGGATCCGATGGACGCGGACTTCGACTACGCGAAGGCGTTCGCGGCGCTCGACCTCGACGCAGTCATCCGCGACCTGCGCGCGCTGATGACGGACTCGCAGGACTGGTGGCCGGCGGACTTCGGGCACTACGGCCCGCTCTTCGTCCGCATGGCGTGGCACAGCGCGGGCACGTATCGCATCACCGACGGCCGCGGCGGCGCGGGCGCGGGACAGCAGCGCTTCGCGCCGCTCAACAGCTGGCCCGACAACGCGAACCTCGACAAGGCGCGGCGACTGCTGTGGCCGATCAAGCAGAAGTACGGCCGCAACATCTCGTGGGCCGATCTGCTCATCCTGACGGGCAACGTCGCGCTCGAGTCCATGGGCTTCAAGACGTTCGGCTTCGCGGGTGGCCGCCGCGACGTGTGGGAGCCGGAGGAACTCTACTGGGGACCGGAAGGCACGTGGCTCGGCGACGAGCGCTACAGCGGCGAGCGCGAGCTCGAGCGGCCGCTCGCGGCCGTGCAGATGGGCCTCATCTACGTGAACCCGGAAGGGCCGAACGGCAATCCCGATCCGCTCGCCGCGGCGCGCGACATCCGCGACACGTTCTACCGCATGGCGATGAACGACGAGGAGACGGTCGCGCTGATCGCGGGCGGCCACACGTTCGGCAAGACGCACGGCGCGGGCGATCCGTCGCTCGTCGGCCCGGAGCCGGAAGGCGCGGCGATCGAGGACCAGGGCCTCGGCTGGAAGAGCCGGCACGGCACGGGCATCGGCGCCGACACGATCACCGGCGGCCCGGAAGTGACGTGGACGCAGACGCCGACCAGGTGGAGCAATCACTTCTTCGACAATCTCTTCGGCAACGAGTGGGAGCTCACGACGAGCCCCGCGGGCGCGAAGCAGTGGCGCGCGAAGACCGCTGACGCGACGATCCCCGACGCGTTCGATGCGGCGCGGAAGCACGTGCCGACGATGCTCACCACGGACCTCTCGCTCCGCTACGACCCTGCGTACGCGAAGATTTCGCGCCGCTTCCACGAGCACCCGGAGCAGTTCGCCGACGCGTTCGCGCGCGCGTGGTTCAAGCTCACGCATCGCGACATGGGTCCGGTCGCGCGCTATCTCGGTCCGCTGGTGCCGAAGGAAACGTTGTCCTGGCAGGACCCGATCCCGGCGCTCGATCATCCGGTGATCGGTGCCGCCGAGGTGGCGGACCTGAAGGCGCGCGTTCGCGCATCCGGATTGTCGGTCGCGGAGCTCGTGACGACGGCATGGGCATCCGCTTCGACGTTCCGCGGATCGGACAAGCGCGGCGGCGCCAACGGTGCGCGCATCCGCCTCGCGCCGCAGAAGGACTGGCAGGCGAACGATCCGCAGCGGCTCGCCGGCGTCCTGACGAAGCTCGCCGCGATCCAGGACGCGTTCAACGCCTCCGCGCACGGCGGCCGCAAGGTGTCGCTCGCCGACCTGATCGTGCTTGCGGGCGGCGTCGGCATCGAGCACGCCGCGAAGACCGCGGGCGTCGACGTCGTGGTGCCGTTCGCGCCCGGACGCATGGACGCGTCGCAGGCGCAGACGGACGTCGAATCATTCCGCGCGCTCGAGCCCGCCGCCGACGGCTTCCGCAACTACTACGCGCGCCGTCAGCTCATGGCGCCCGAGGAAGCGCTGGTCGACAAGGCGCAACTCCTGACGCTCACGGCGCCCGAAATGACGGTGCTGGTCGGTGGCCTGCGCGTGCTGGGCGCGAACGCCGATGCGTCCGCGCACGGTGTGCTCACCGCGCGGCCGGGCACGCTGACCAACGACTTCTTCGTCAACCTGCTCGACATGCGGACGCAGTGGCAGACGGTCGCGGGTGCCGACAACCTCTTCGAGGGCCGCGATCGCAAGTCGAACGCAGCGAAGTGGACCGCCACGCGCGTCGACCTCATCTTCGGCTCGCACTCGCAGCTGCGGGCGTTGGCGGAGGTGTACGCGAGCGCTGACGCGAAGGAGAAGTTCGTGCGCGACTTCGTCGCGGCGTGGGCGAAGGTGATGAACCTCGATCGCTTCGATCTGCACGCGGCCGCGCGCAGCGAACGCTAGCCTTCACGGGTGACGTGGCGAGGGATTCCGGCCAGGGATCCCTCGTCCGCCTTTCCGGCGAGCCGCGGCCTGCGCCTTGTGCGGGCGCGGGACGCCGCACCCGACTCCGCTATGATGCTCACGTTGCCGCCGTCCGCAATGTGCCCGCACCATGGCTCGACCCACGCTCAAGATCACCAAGCCGCCCGCAGGCACGACCGCGCGGGCGCCGTCGTCGCGCGCGATCCGCGCGCACCTGCAGGCGAAGCGCAATGCGCCGCGGCCGCCCGCTACCGACATTGCGGCACCCGCCGCCCCCGTTCCCGCTACGCCAGCGCCGTCTGTCGCGGCGAGCGATGCCGCGGTCGCGCGGCCGGGCAAGCGCACGCGGTCGCGTGCGAAGCCGGGTGCCGCGCCGGGTAACGCCGTCGCTCGCCCATCGTCCAAACACGCGGCTGTGAAAGATGAGCGCCGCATCCGCAACGAACGCCGCACGCCGGCGCGCGCCGAACCGCCGCCTCATCCTGCGCAAGCCGTCGCCCGCGCGGCGCGGCATCCCGACACTCCGGACCTGCCCCGGTTGTCGAAGCGCATGAGCGAGCTCGGTCTCTGCTCGCGCCGCGAAGCGGACGAGTGGATCGAGCGCGGTTGGGTGACGGTCGACGGCGAAGTGGTCGCCACCCTCGGCACGCGTGTCGCGCCCACTGCGCGCATCGAGATCACCAAGGCCGCCGCGCGGCAGCAGGGCGAGCAGGTGACGATCCTGCTCAACAAGCCGGTGGGCTACGTGTCGGGGCAGGCGGAGGACGGCTACAAGCCGGCGTCGGTCCTGCTCGTGCCCGCGAACCGCTGGGCGGACGATGCGTCGCGCATCGAGTTCAAGCCTGCGCATTTGCGCGGGATCGCGCCCGCAGGACGCCTCGACATCGACTCCACCGGGCTCCTCGTCTTCACGCAGGACGGCCGCGTCGCGAAGCGCCTGATCGGCCACGACTCGGAAGTGGAGAAGGAATACCTCGTGCGCGTCGAGGGCACGCTCGACGACGCGGGGCTCGCGCGCCTGCGCCACGGCCTGCAGCTCGACGGCGTGAAGCTGAAGCCCGCGAAGGTGTCGTGGCAGAACGAGCACCAGCTCCGCTTCGTGCTGCGCGAAGGGCGCAAGCGGCAGATCCGGCGGATGTGCGAGCTTGTCGGCCTGATCGTCACGGGATTGAAGCGCGTGCGCACCGGCAGCGTGTCGCTCGGGCCGCTGCCGCCGGGGCAGTGGCGCTACCTGCGCGCCGACGAGTCGTTCTGATGCAGAGCACGAGCCTCGATGCACTACGCGACGCGCTGCGCGCGTTCGCGGCCGAGCGCGACTGGGAGCAGTTCCACTCGCCGAAGAACCTCGCGATGGCGCTGTCGGTCGAGTCGGCGGAGCTGCTCGAGGTCTTCCAGTGGCTGACGGAAGCGGAGAGCCGCGCACTCGCGCCGGCCGCGCACGCGGCGGCGGCCGACGAGATCGCGGACGTGCTGCTGTACCTCGTGCGGCTCGCGGATGCGCTGGGCATCGACCCGCTGGCCGCGGCGGAGCGGAAGATGCGCGCGAACGCGCAGAAGTATCCGGCGGACAAGGCGCGCGGCACGAGCCGCAAGTACACCGAGCTCTGACGTGGCGACGCCCGCAACCGTGCAGTGGACGGAAGCCGGCGAGCCGCGCGAGGTGCGCTGGCGCTCCGAGCGTGGCGCACCGCCGCCGCACCGCATCGAGATCGTCGACGACGGCACCACCGCAGACGCGGCGTACGGCCTCGCGTGCCAGGGCACCGGCCTCCTGTGGCGCGGCGATTTCCAGAACGCGCGGCAGATGCTCAACGCGCTCGCCGCGCGTGCCGATCGCCCCGCGCGCAAGGCGAAGCGCGCCGCATCACCGTCGCCGGGCTCACCTGCGATGGCGACCGCGTTCCACGCGATGCGCCAGGCGCGCTCGCAACGCGCGCGCACGCTCGGCATGCTGCTGATCGAGCTCGAGCCGGATTACGCGATCGCGTTGCGTCGTGCGCCGGACTGGCGTCAGGCGTGCGTCGAGGCCTACGGTCCCGGCGAGGAGCGGTCGCTCGTCGCGCTGCGCGAGCTGCTGGGCATCGTCGGCGCGCACGAGTGGCGCGTGAAGGGCATCGACGTTCCCGCCGCGGGCGGGCGCATCCATCCGCACTACGGCGTGTTCGCGCCGGTGCGTCGCGAGTACGTCGATCTCGTCGCTTCGGCGCCGCTGCCCGCGGGCGCAGGGCAGGGGCGCGCATTCGACATCGGCACCGGCACCGGCTTGCTCGCCGCGGTGCTCGCGCAGCGCGGCGTCGCGCACGTGGTGGCCACCGATCACGATCCGCGGGCGCTGGCCTGCGCGCGCGAAAATTGCGAACGGCTCGGCCTGCGCGACCGGGTGGAAGTGGTCGACGCCGATCTCTTTCCCGACGGCCGCGCCGCGCTCGTGGTGTGCAATCCGCCGTGGATTCCCGCGCGGCCGGGCTCACCGCTGGAGCACGCGATCTACGATGCGGAGGGCCGCATGCTGCGCGGCTTCCTCGCGGGACTCACCGCGCATCTAGAGCCTGCGGGCGAGGGGTGGCTCGTGCTCTCCGACCTCGCCGAGCACCTCGCGCTGCGCACGCGCGCGGATCTCCTCGCCGCGTTCGCCGCCGCGCAGCTGCGCGTGGTCGATCGCCTCGACGTGCGGCCGGTGCACGCGAAGGCATCCGCCGCAGACGATCCGCTGCACGCAGCGCGGTCGCTGGAAGTGACGTCGCTGTGGAGGCTCGCGGCGGCGGATTGAACCCGCGCTGATCGCCGTCAGCGCGCCTTTTCGATCGCCGCGAACACGCGCGCAACGCGCTCCCGATCGCCGGCGTCGACCACACCGGGCTCCGCACACCACGCGAGCAGGCGCTCGCCGGCGGAGCCGGCACCCGGCGTCCCCGCGCTCTCGAAGCGCTGCTTCAACTGCTTCACCTGCAGCGCGAGCCGCTGTGCCTGCAGCGCGGGCGGCGAGTCGAGGCCGAGCGCGATCTCGAGCTCGAGCAGCATTTCGGCGCGTGCGCCTGCCGCCTTGTCCATGCGCGATGCGTAGGCCGCAGCCGCCGTCGCATCCGTGAGCGCGTGCAGCGCGGCGTCGCAGCGCGCGAGCATCCTCTTGTCCCACGCCGGCGGCAACGACGGCAACGCCGCCCACCGCTCGCGCTCCGCGGCCGCACCTGCTTCGTCGAACGCCTCGCCGGCGCGCACACGCGCATCGAGCGCCTCGCACGCGCGCTCCTTCGCCGCGAGCGCCTGCCACACGGCGGCTTCGCGCGACCGGGCACGCGCGGTGAGCGCCGCCTCGACGGCGGACACCGCGCTGCGGAAGCGCGACTCGACGCCGCGCAGCGCGGGATCGTTGCCGCCCGCCTGCTTGCGCCAGCGGTCGCTCGCATCGCGCAGCGCGCGGCGCAGGTCGCCTTCCGGACGGTCGCCTGCCGCGGCGAACTGCTCGACCTCCGCGCACAGCGCCTCCAGCGCGCGCTGGTGCTCGTGCCGCGCGCCGTCGGCCTCCTTGCGCTTCGCCTTGCGCGCGTCGAACACGGCGTTGCACGCCGCGCGGAACTGCTCCCACAGCGCGCGCTCGTCGCGCTGCGGCAGCCCGACCTCCTTCGCCTTCGCCTGCCACTGCGCCTGCAATTCCTTGACCTGCGTGGGCGCGTCGCGATCCATCGCCTTCGCGGCGAGCGCGACGGCCGCGTCGATCAGTGCCTGCCGCGCGGCCTTGGCCTGCGTGCGCGCGGCGCCGAGCGCGTCGCGCAGCGGCGCGAGCGTGGCGCGCAGGCGGTTGTCGAACGTCTTCCACGCTTTAGGATCGACGCTGCCGAGGTCGCCCTCGCGCCACTTGCGGTCGGTGTCGCGCAGCCAGTGCTCGATGGCGCGCCAGTCGTGGGGCTCGGCGAGCAGCGTCGGCACGTGCGCCGCCGCGGCATCGATGAACTCGTCGCGGCGCTGGCGCGCTTCCTTCTTCTGCGCGGCGACCTGCGCGAAGTGGCGCGCGGCGGGCGCGTACGCCTTCTCGCACGCGCGGTCGAAGCGCTCCCACAGCGCCTTCGGCACGCCGGCGTGCTGCGCATCGAGCGCCTTCCACTCCTCGCGCAGCTTCTTCACCTCGGCCGCGACGCGCGGCGCGTCGAGCGTCGCGGTGGCGAGCGCTTCCGCGCGCTCGCACAGCTGCACGCGCGCGTGCTGCTGCCCGAACGACTCCCAGCGCTCGAGCTCGCCCAACTGCTGCTGCAGGCGGCTCATCCGCTGCAGCGTGGGCTTGGGCAGCACGCCGGCCTCCGCCTTGCGCGCCTTGATCTCGTCGGCCGCCGCGCGCGCACCCTTGAGCTCGCCTGCCGCGAGCGCCTGCTCGGCGGCGTGCAGCAGCGTGTGCACGTGCTGGCGCGCGGCCTTGGTGGTCTGCTCTGCCGCCTGCACTTGCGCGAGCCGGCGCTGCTCGACGACGATCAGCGCGGCCTCGAAGCGCCGCGTGAGGTCGGGTGTGCGCAGCGCACGGTCGAGCGCCTGCCAGCGCACGGGCAGCTTGGCGTCGTCGATCGACGTGCTGGCCGCGAGCTGCTCCGCTTCATCGACCAGCGCCAGCGCATCGGCGCGCAGCCGGAACCCTTCTTCCCAGCCCGCGATGCGCTGCGCGATCTCGTCGAGCCGCGCGGTGGCTGCGGCGTCGTCGGCGAGCTCGGTGCGCAGGGCTGCGACCTCGGCGTGCAGTGGCGCAAGCTCGTCAGGGCTTGCCGGCGACGGCTGCGCGGCGAGCGCATCGAGGCGCTTCGCGAGCCGCGTGTGCGCGCGCTCCTCGTCGCGCTCGCGATCGAGGCGCGCCTGCAGCACCTGCCGCGCCGCGTCGGCGCGCGCGAGCCGCGCCGCATCGATCTCGACGTCGAGCGCATGCCAGCGACGGTCGAGCTCGACCAGCGGGGAGAGGATCGCGCCGGGCGCCGTGGCGAGCGCTTCGAGCTCCGCGAGGATCGCGTCGGCCTCGGCGGCCTGGCTCTCATGGTGCGCGAGCGCGTCGAGCTGCTTGCGCGCGAGGCGCGCGACGCCGTTGTCCTTGTTGCGCGCGGCGTCGGCGAGCCTGCGCAGCGCGGCGGGATCGTGCACGCGCAGCGCGGCGGCGAGGCGCGTCTCGGCGTGCTCGGCGCCGAGCGCCACCTCGACCAGCGCGTCCTCCGCGCGCAGCGCGGCGACGGCGGCACGACGGCGCTCCGCATCCGGCGCGCGGCGCGCGACGTCGGCGCGAATGGCGTCGGTGCAGGCGTCGGACTCGAGCCATGCGCTCGCGCGCGTCGCATCGGGCGTGGCCGCGAATGCCGCGCCGAGCGCCATCGCGAGCGCGGCACGGACGCCGCCGTCGGCCTCGGCCTGCCACGCGGCGGCGAGCGCGTCGACGTTCGTGGTGCGTGCGGCCGCAGCGGCGCGCACCTCGGGCGCGGAATCGGAGGCGAGGAGTTGCGCGAGCGCTTCGGCGTCGGCCGGCAGCGCCGCCACACCCTGCACGCGTTGCGCAGGGTCGGCGTGCTCGTGCAGCGGACGGAACAGGTATTTGGCGATCATGGTGAGGCGGGCAGTAGGCGGGGCCGGGCGCCATCGCGGCGCCGAACCCACGATGTTACCTAAAGACGGGCCGGCTCGCGGCGGTGGGTGCGGTCTTGCACGGCCGATCGCCGCTATAGTCACGCATCCCGTCACGCCACCTGTCCCCGGCATGGAACTTCGCGTCACCGGCGCCCGCCTCGAGTTGGGGCGCGTCCTCGCGCAGCGCGCGGCATTCGCTCGCGCTGCGCCGATCCACGTCAATCTCACGGGCCAGCAGGCGAACACGCTGCTGCACGACGGGCATGCGTGGCGCGATTTTCCGCGCACGCTGGTGGCGGGGACGCGCCGTGCGCTGCAGGCCGCGCAGGCGGCACGGGCGGCGCGCTTCGTGCACGCGAGCTTCGCGTTCGTACACGCGTTCGAATCGGGCGTGCCGGTCGCGCCGCCGCTGCGCTCGTGCGTCGAGGCCATCCTGGAATGCGAGGCGCGCGTGCTGGAAGGACCGGTGCCGGCGTGCATGGTGCGCTTGGGCTACCTGTACGGTCCCGCGAGTGCCGATCTCCTCGCGTATCGCACGGCCTTCCGGCTCGGGCGGCCCTACTGGTCCGGCGCATCCGCGGCGCGGCAGTATCACCTGCACCAGCACGATGCCGCGTCGGCGCTGGTCGCGGCCGCGCGCGGGCGGACCGCCGGACGCGTGTACTACGCCACCGATGGCCATCCCGTTTCGTTCGAGCGCTTCATGGACGCGTTCGCGCATCGCGTCGGCAGGGCGCATCCGCTGCACCTGCCGCGGGTCTCGCGCCTGCTCGCGCGGGCGATCATCGCGGAAGAGCACATGCAGCAGACCGCGCTCGCGATGCCGCGCACGGCGCCGCGGCCGGCGGTGCCGGGATGGAAGCCGCGCTTCGCGCGCTATGCGGCGGGGCTCGACGACGTGCTCGCGACGTGGCGGGCCGAAGGCGTCGTGCCGGAGAAGTAGCGCGGAACGTCGGCAACGCCGGTGCCGGAGCTATTGCGGAGCACGCGAATCCTGCGCGCCGCGTCGGCGCAGCCACGCCTCGAGATCCTCGCAGCCGCCGATGTGCTCGCCGTCGACGAACACCTGCGGCGTCGTCTGCCTGCCGGCGACGCCGCGCAGGCCGCGCGGCCCGACTTCCGCTGTGCGATAGGGAATGTGCGCCGCGTCGAGCGCCTGCAGCGCGCGCCGCGACCAGCCGCAGTTCGGGCGCGTGAACACCATCACGTCGAGCGGGTGCGCGTCGGGACGCAGGTGATGCAGCATCACGTCCGCCGTCGTCACCGCGAACGGATCGCCGGCCTCGTCCGCCTCGACCCACGCCTTCTCGATCGTGCCGTCGCGGACCAGCATCGTGTAGCGCCGCGCGCGCTCGCCCATGCCCTCGTCGCGCATGTCGCGCAGCAGGCCGAGCGCGCGGTGGAGGTCGCCGTTGCCGTCGCCCGCATACTCGATGCGCGTCGTGCGCAGCGAATGCCGCCACGCATCCATCACGAACGCGTCGTTGACGGCCGTGCACAGGATGCGCGACACGCCGGCCTGCGCGAGGTCGTCGGCCAGCTCCTCGAAGCGCGGCACGTGGAGGCCGGTGCACGTCGGCGTGAAGGCGCCGGGGAGCCCGATGAGCGCCACGCGCCCGCTGCCCACGAATGCGCGGCTGCCAATCTTTTCGTGCGGCGGATCGGCGAGGCGCAGCGTCACGTCGGGAAGCGGTCGTCCCGTGAGGCGCGCCTGCGCCGCACGGTCGCCGTGCCGGTCGTCGGCGTGGTCGCTGGCAGTGTCGGTCATGGCGTGGTGGTCCCAATCGGACGAGTCCGCATGCAGTCGCAAGCAGCGTGCCATCGCGCGTGGGCTCGCGATGCGCAGAAGCGCGCAGGCGATTCAGGCGCGCCGGCCGGGTGTCCGCCGCGCGAGCGGCAGCGACATGGCGATCTCCATGCCGCCCGGCACGCGGGCGGTGGTGAGCGTCCCGCCATGCAGGTCGACCACGCGTGCGGCGAGCGGGAGCGCCGTACCGGACGGATCCTGCGCGACGTCCTGACCTGCCTCCGACGACGGTGCGAGCGCGTGCGACGACGCGGCGCCCGGCGCGCTGCCGGTGCGCACGCGCAGCACCGCGCGACCGTCTTCACTCGTCACGGCGAGCGTGACGTTCGCGCCGGCCGGCGTTCCCGCACCCGCGCGTTCGAGGACGCGCGCGAGGGCACGCACGAGCCGGGCCTCGTCGCCGACGATCGCGAGCGGATGCGGTGCGCTGCTGACGGCGAGCGACTGTCCGCGCCGCGCACGCGCGTCGGCGGTCATGGCGACCGACGCCGTCGCAAGCGCAGCGACGTCGAGCGCGACGAGCGCCAACTCGTCGACGCCGGACGCGAGCGTCGCGATGTCGACGACATCCTCGACCACCTCGCAGAGCTGCGCCGTCTGCCGCTCGACGATCGCGAGCGCCTGCGCCGCCACCTTCGGATCGCGCGCGGTGCGTGCGAGCTGCACCGCGTTGCGCAGGCCGGCCAGCGGGTTGCGCAGGTCGTGCGCGAGCGTGCGCAGCAGCAACGACGCGTCGCTGCCGGCCGCACTCGCGGGGGCGGCTGAAGTCGATGCGGGAGGGGACGGCGTGGGATCGTGCACGCGCTCGCTTGCGGCGGGGAAGGGGGACTTTCGATTGTCGGCCCCGTCCCCGCGCGGTGCAAGCGACGCGCGATCGCCGGCGTGAGGCTCAGCCGCCGGTGGTCTCGCCGCCCATCACCTGCAGCACGATGCCCGTGATGTACGACGAGTCCGCGTTCGACGCGAGGAACACGTACGCCGGCGCGAGCTCCTCGGGCTGCGCCGGACGACCCATCGGGCTGTCGGAGCCGAACTTCGCGACCTTCTCGGGCGAGGCGCCGTCGTCGGCGATGTTGAGCGGCGTCCACACGGGGCCGGGCGCGACGGCGTTCACGCGGATGCGGCGCGCGATGAGGTCCTTCGCGAGCGTCTTGGTGAACGCGTTGATCGCGCCCTTGGTGGCCGAGTAGTCGGGCAGCTGGTGCGCGCCCATGATGCCGGTCTCGGAGCTCGTCACGACGATCGCCGCGCCTTCCTGCATGACGCGCAGCGCGGCGCGGCATAGGCGGAAGTACGCGTAGATGTTCACCTTGAACGTGAGGTCGAACTCCTCGTCCGTCACCTTGTCGAGCGAGGCCTTGCGGTTCTGGTGCGCGGCGTTCGACACGAGGATGTCGAGCTTGCCGAAGTGACGATGGGTGTCCTGCACGATGCGGTCGCACTCCTTCGCGTCCGCGAGGTCGGCGGGCAGCAGCAGGCACTCGCGGCCGGCGGCGCGCACGTGCTGCGCGGTTTCCTCGGCATCGGACAGTTCGTCGGGCAGGAACGAAATCGCGACGTCGGCGCCCTCGCGTGCGTACAGCACCGCGACGGCGCGGCCGATGCCGGAATCGCCGCCGGTGATGAGCGCCACCCTGTCGGTGAGCTTGCCGGCGGGGCGATACGCCTCCGCCGCGAAGCGCGGACGCGGGTCGATCTTCGATTCGAGGCCGGTGCCCGCCTGGTGCTGCTTGGGGAACGGCGGCTTGGGCTCGGTGATGGGTGCGCGGGCGATCTCGGTCGTCGTCATGATGGAATCGGAAAGGAAGTGGAATCAGGCCGCCGTGGCCGGCGGCTGCGCTTCGAAGCGAAAGGACAGCGGCTGCCCGTCGCGGCGCATGTGCACGCGCGCGCCGGGGCCGGCCTCTTCGATGGCGGCGATGCCCTGCATCAGCACCGACGCGAGCGCCGCGGCGTCGAGCGGATCGGCATGGCGCTCCATGGTGGGGCTCGCGGCCTCGAGGAAGACATCGTTGCGGCGCGAGACGGCGCCCAGCATGTGCACGATGTCCGCGACGTACGGCGCGAGCGGATCGGAGGCAGGCCGCGCGGTGAGGCCGATGCTCGCGCCGACCATCTCGAGGCTGCGCACGGCCTGCGTGAGGCCGCGCAGAGCGGCGGCGACGAGCCAGCCCGCGTCCTGCGCCTGCGCCGGCCCGACCGGCAGGCTCGCGCCCAGCAGTTCGAGCGAGATCGCCGCGTTGTTCATGCCGCCGTTCGCGCGGTGCAGGAGCTCGTGCATCGCGCGCTCCTTCAGCGGCACGTCGTCGAGCACGCTGGCGGCGGAGGAAGGGCGGATCTGGTAATCGTCGGTCGGCATCGGAGTCGTTCCGTCGGCACGTGCGCGATGCTTGCGCCGGGCCTCTCGTCGCCGCTGCGGATGAAGCTTGCGGCGAGCGGCCATTGTGCGGCCGGCGCCGGTGCGCGACAGTCGCGCCGAGGCGCGACGCACTGTAGGACCTGTCCGACTTCGCCTTGCGGTCGACGGCCCATGTGCGAGCGCCCATCGCCCGGGATGGCGATGGGCGCCCTCCGGCCGCGGACGATGCCGCGGCCGGTGCTGCCTTACTCCTTGCGTCCCTTGCTCGACGACGACGAGCCCGTGCCGGATTCGCTGCCGGAGCCCGACGTTCCGGACGTGCCCGAGCTGCTGCCCGAGGCGCCGTACGAGCCCGACGTGCCGCTGCTGCTGCCGGAACTGCCCGTGCCGGTCGTGCCGGACGTGGAGTGCGCCGACGTTCCCTGCTGGCTGCCGGACGTGCCCGTCGCACCCATGCCGCCCGACTGCCCGTCGCGGCTCACGCGCACGTGGTTCTCGATGTCCTTCACGCCGGGACACTGCTCGATCATGTCTTCCAGCTGGTGCTTCATCGAGCGATCGGGCACCGTGCCGTCGAGCGAGACCTTGCCGTCCTTCACCTCGACGGTCACCTCCGACGAATCGATGTTGTGCGTGTGATACAGCCGCTCGCAGATGTCTTCCTTCAGGCGCTCGTCGGAGCGTTGCCAGCCCTTGGGGCCGCGCCGTCCGGACATGCCGCGTCCCATCGAGCCGCCCATCCCGCCCTGCGAGCCGTAGCCGGAGCTCATGCCGCCTTGGGTGCCGTAGCCCATGCCGCCCTGCGAGCCGTACGACGATCCCATGCCGCCCTGCGAGCCGTAGGACGATGAGCCCATCCCGCCCTGGGAGCCGTAGCCCATGCCGCCTTGCGATCCGTACGACGACGAGCCCATGCCGCCCTGCGAGCCGTAAGACGACGAGCCCATCCCGCCCTGCGAGCCGTAGGACGACGAGCCCATCCCGCCTTGCGTGCCGTAGCCGCCCTGCGAGCCGTAGCCACCCATGCCGCCCTGCGATCCATAGCCGCCCTGCGAGCCGTAGCCGCCGCCCCACTGCCCCGACGAGCCGCCCATGCCGCCGTAGGAGCTTCCTTGCTGCCCGGCCCCGAAGCCGCGCTGGTGCTGGTGACCCGAGCTGCCGCCGTAGCCGCCGCCGCCGAACTGCTCGCCGCCGTAGCCGCCGTGCGACTGGAAGCTCTGGCCGCCGCCGTAGCCGCCCTGACCGCCGTAGCCACCTTGGCTGCCGCCGTAGCCGCCCTGGCCACCGTAGCCACCCTGACCGCCGTAACCGCCCTGGCTGCCGCCGTAACCGCCCTGACTGCCGCCGTAGCCGCCTTGGCTGCCGCTGTAGCCACCCTGGCTGCCGCCGTAACCGCCTTGACCGCCGTAGCCACCCTGGCTGCCGCCATAGCCTTGGCCGCCGTAACCCTGGCTGCCCTGGCCCGTGAAGCCGCCGTAGCTGCTGCTGCCGCCCATGCCGCCCTGGCTGCCGCCGTAGCCGCCGGTGTAGTCGCCGCCGCCGTACGAGCCGCCGCCGCCCTGGCTGCGGCCGCCCCACGACTGGTGACCCGACTGCGAGCCGCTGCCATGACCCTGCCAGCCGCCCTGCGAGCCCTGGCCCCATTGCGAGCCCGAGCCGCCCTCGTAGCCCTGCGTCGAGCCGCCGTAGCCGCCCTGGCCGCCTTGGCCGCCCTGGCCATACTGCCCGCTGCCGCCGCCCGCCTGCATGTGCTGCTGCTCGCCCTGACTGCGCTGCTGGAAACGTCCCTCGTCGTAGTCGTGACCCTGTCCACCGCTTCGCGACTGCTGGTTGTTTCGATCTGACATGGAATTGCTCCTCGTGACTGTGTGTTGCGTTCTACGATCCGACGACCGCGACGCTGCGTAGCGCAAGCATCGTGCCGCGTGCCCGTGCTAGGCGCGCGGCGATTGCCGCGCGAAGGCCAGCGCAGGAGTTACCGGAAAACTTTGCGTCGCGACGCCGCGGCAACACGTTGCCCGGCGCAGCGCACCTGCGTGCCATCGCTGCCGCACGCAGAGGCGCAGCCGGATGCATCGCCTGCGGCCCCGCACGTCGCCGCCTTCGTCGCGCGTCGTGCGCTCGTCGCGCTGCAAGATCCGAACCGCTCGCAAATTGGTCCGGTAAATATGACCTCGGTGCGGTCGCGCGAAGTTCGCAAGCGACTGATTCGTTGCATGGAGGTGAAGCGGTCCGTGTTTTGCACGAGGGGTGGGCATCCATCGGTCCCGAGGAGTACGCCATGCAGCATCGATTCGCGCTCGTCACCTTCATCGTCGCGGGCGCAGCGCTCGCGTGCAGCAGCGCCTTCGCGCAGGGCACGGCCCCATCCGCGAGCGGCAGCAACGCGAGCAAGGGCGGCACCGCGCCCTCCGCGATGTCGCCGGCAACGCCGTCGCCGCCGGCACCGGGCTCCACCGGCATGGACAAGGGCATGGGCACCGGCGCGTCGAGCAAGGGCGGCCAGAGCACGAACGCGACGGACGCGAACACGATGGCGAAGGCCGGCGCGTTGAGCTCGGGCGATCGCAAGTTCGTGCAGGAAGCCGCCGAAGGCAGCAAGGCCGAGGTCAGCGGCGGCCAGATGGCGCAGTCGAAGGGCAGCTCGGACAGCGTCAAGCAGTTCGGGCAGCGCATGGCGACCGATCACCAGAAGGCGTACGACCAGCTCTCGCAGATCGCGAGCAGCAAGGGCGTGACGGTGCCGACCGAGCCGTCGAAGGCGCACCAGCGCGACGCGGCCAAGCTCGAGAAACTCTCCGGCAACGACTTCGATCGCGAATACGCGAAGCAGATGGTGAGCGACCACAAGAAGGACGTGAGCGAGTTCCGCAAGCAGGCGAAGTCGGCGAAGGATCCGGACGTGCGCAACTTCGCGGCCACCACGCTGCCCACGCTGGAGGAGCACCTCAAGATGGCGCAGGACATGGAGAGCACGGTCAAGAAGGAGCGCACCGCGAAGGCCGGCCGCTAGCCGGTCGCGGCGCACTCGCTCCGCACGTCCTTCCTCTGTGCGGCGCGCCACGCGCCGCCTCTTCCCCTCGCAGCAACCACGCACGCGCCGCCGCGCGGTGGCGCTGCTGCGTCCGACACGCGGGTGAAATCCCATGGCATGTGGCTTGCAGTCCGTGTTGCATCAGGTTGCGTCGCGTGCAGCGCGCCGGGGCCGGCAAACGAAAGGAGCGTCGCGCGTGGCCGCACCGCAACGACAGGCGCATGCGCAGTGCCTCGCGGCGACGGGTGCGGCATGAAGATCGCGATGATCAGCGAGCATGCCTCGCCGCTCGCCGTGGCCGGCGGCGTCGACGCGGGCGGCCAGAACATCTACGTCGCGCACGTCGCGCGCCAGCTCGCGCGCATGGGTCACTGCGTCGACGTGTTCACGCGCTCGGAGGCGGCCAACGCGCCCGAGGTCGTGGCGGTGGAGCCGGGCGTACGCGTCGTGCACGTCCCCGCGGGGCCGGCGTGCACGCTGCCGAAGGAGGCGCTGCTGCCCTACATGGGCGAGTTCGCGGCGTTCCTGCTGCGCTTCTGCGAGGCCGCGCGGCGCGGCCGCGACGGCTGCTACGAGATCCTGCACGCGAACTTCTTCATGTCGGGCCTCGCGGCGATGGTCGTGCGGCGCGCGCTGCAGGTGCCGATGGTGACCACCTTCCACGCGCTCGGGCGCGTGCGCCGGCTGCACCAGGGCGACAGCGACGGCTTTCCCGACGAGCGCTTCGGCATCGAGGAGGCGCTCGTGCGCAATTGCGAGCGCGTCATCGCGGAGTGCGTGCAGGACCGCGACGACCTCGTGCACCTGTACGACGGCGATCCTGCGCGCATCGCGATCGTGCCGTGCGGCTTCGACGCCGCGGAATTCCGCCCGGTCGACCTCGTGCACGCGCGCCGCTGCCTCGGGTGGGACGCCGACGCGTTCACGGTGCTGCAGCTCGGGCGCCTCGTCCCGCGCAAGGGCATCGACAACGTCATCCGCGCGATCGGCGTGCTGCGCGAACGGCACGGCCGCGAGGCCACGCTGCACATCGTCGGCGGCAGCACCGAGCAGCCCGACGAGCAGGCGACGCCCGAGATCGCGCGGCTGCGCGCGGTGGCGCGCGAGGCCGGCGTCGAGGATCGCGTGATCTTCGACGGCCGGCGCGATCGCGACGTGCTGCATCTCTACTACGCCGCGGCGGACGTGTTCGTGACGACGCCGTGGTACGAGCCGTTCGGCATCACGCCGGTGGAAGCGATGGCGTGCGCGCGCCCGGTGATCGGCGCCAACGTCGGCGGCATCCGCTCGACCGTGATCGACGGCGTCACCGGCTTCCTCGTGCCCCGCGCGATCCCAACGCCGTCGCGGCGCGCTTAGCCGAGCTCGCGGCGCGGCCGACGCTGCGCGCCGCGATGGGCGCCGCCGGGCGCCGGCGCGCGCTCGCGAGCTTCGGCTGGGAAGGCGTCGCGCGGCAGCTCGTGCGCGTGTACGAGGACGTGCTGGCCGAGCGGGCGGCGACTCCGCTCGCGGCGGCGCGCGTCCGGCGCGCGGCGGTCGCCGGCACGCGGCGCTTTCGCACCGGCGACACGGTGACCCCGCTGCGGCCGCGCCGCGGACGGTGACGCGATGGCGACCGCCGGCATCTTCCTCGACAAGGATGGCACACTGCTGGTCGACGTGCCGTACAACGCCGACCCGGCGCGCATGCGCCTCGCGCCCGGCGCGGCCGAGGCGCTCGCGACCTTCGGCGGCCTCGGCGTGCCGCTCGTCGTGGTGAGCAACGAGGGCGGCCTCGCGCGCGGCCGGCTGCGGGGCCGCGACATGGTCGTCATCGAGCGCGAGCTCGCGCGCCTGTTCGCGCTGCACGGCGCGACGCTCGCCGCGTTCTACTTCTGCCCGCACGAGCCGCCCGCCGCGGGCAGCGCGCTCGCGGGATGCACGTGCCGCAAGCCGGCGCCCGGGCTGCTGCGCGCCGCCGCGAAGGCGCAGGATGTCGACCTCGCGCGGTCGTGGATGATCGGCGACATCCTGGACGACGTCGACGCGGGCCGGCGCGCGGGTTGCCGCGCGATCCTCATCGACAACGGCA
This sequence comes from Burkholderiales bacterium, assembly GCA_046347855.1. Lineage (GTDB taxonomy): Bacteria > Pseudomonadota > Gammaproteobacteria > Burkholderiales > Casimicrobiaceae > VBCG01. The sequence continues at coordinate 1,012,448 of JAXMFJ010000006.1, read as the reverse complement.
ACGAGACGCTGTGGCAGCGCGGGCCGTGGCGCGTGCCCGACCACCGCGTGCCCGGGCTCGCCGCCGCGGCACGCATCGTCGCGGCGGACTTCGCGTGCGCCGCGGCGCAGGAGAGGGAGAGCGTGCGTGATGCGATCGCATGAACGCCTGCACGCCTGGCGCGCGGCTCGCAACGTGCTGTGCGTGCGGCTCGACAGCATGGGCGACGTGCTGATGACCGGCCCCGCGATCCGCGCGCTGCGCTTCGCCAATCCGCACCGGCGCATAACGCTGCTGTCGTCGCGCGCGGGCGTCGAGGCGGCCGCGCTGATGCCGGAGATCGACGCGGCGATCGCCTACGACGCCCCGTGGATGAAGGGCGCGCTGCCGATGCCCACGCGCGACCTCGAGATGCGCGACACGCTCGCCGAAGGGCGCTACGACGCGGCCGTCGTGTTCACCGTCTACAGCCAGAGCGCGCTGCCGGCGGCGCTGCTGTGCCACCTCGCCGACATCCCCCTGCGCGTCGCGCACTGCCGCGAGAATCCGTACGGCCTCCTGACCGACTGGGTGCCCGAGTCCGAGCCCGGCCCCGCCACCCGCCACGAGGTGCAGCGGCAGCTCGATCTCGTGCGCACCGTCGGCGCGTCGACGATCCACGCCAACATGCGCATCGCCGTGCCCGAGCACGCGCGCATGGCGGTCGATGATCGCGTCGCCGGCGCGGGCATCGCGCACGCCACGCCGCTGCTCGTGCTGCATCCGGGCGCCTCGGCCGCGTCGCGCCGGTATCCGGCCGACCGCTTTGCGGAAGTCGCGCGCCGCCTGCTCGACGCGTGGGACGGGCACATCGTGGTGACCGGCAGCGCGGACGAAGCGGCGCTCGTGGACACGGTCGTGCGCCCGGCCGCGGCGACGGGCCGCATCCACGGCGTCGCGGGGCGCCTCGACCTGCCCGAGCTCGCCGCGCTGATCGAGCGCGCGCACCTCGTGATCTCCAACAACAGCGGGCCGGCGCACCTCGCCGCCTGCGTGGGCACGCCCGTGGTCGACCTCTACGCGCTCACCAACCCGCAGCACACGCCGTGGAACGTGCCGCATCGCGTGCTCTTCCACGACGTGCCGTGCCGCTACTGCTACAAGAGCGTGTGCCCGCACGGGCACAACCTCTGCCTTACCGGCGTCGACGCGAGCGAGGTGGTGGCCGCCGCGCTGTTCTTCCTCACCGGCACGCCCGCGCAGGCCGGCGAAGCGATGCCGGACGTCGCGCCGCGCATGCGCGAGATCCGCGTGGCCGCCGCGCACAGCCACTGACCGGGAGCCGCCATGCTGACGCTGGGCATCAACGCCGCCTACCACGACAGCGCCGCCGCACTGGTGCGCGACGGCGCGGTGATCGCGGCCGCGGAGGAGGAGCGCTTCACGCACGTGAAGCACGCGAAGCGGCCGCTGCCATTCTCCGCGTGGGAGCTGCCGTTCCACGCGATCGACTATTGCCTCAAGGAGGCGGGCGCCACGCTGGGCGACCTCGACCACGTCGCGTACTCGTACCGTCCCGATCTCGGCGGCGGCATCAAGCCCGGGCAGTCGACACTCGAGCTGCCGGTGCGCCCGACGGCGGACGCGACCGGCATGGCGTCGCCGTGGGATCCGCTCTTCCTGTGCCACGTGATGAACGCGCGCGAGCAGCTCATCGACGGGCCGCCGCACCACCTGCAGCAGCGCCTGCGCAAGGTCGGCGCCGGCGCACCGTTCCGCTGGCACTACGTCGAGCATCACCTCGCGCACGAGGCGAGCGCGTTCCTCGCCGCACCGTTCGCGGAGTGCGCGGTGCTCACGATGGACGGCCGCGGCGAGAACACGAGCACGAGCTACGGCGTGTTCCGCGACGGGCGTTACGAGCGCATCCGGCAGGTGGCGCTGCCGCATTCGCTCGGGCTGCTCTACGAGGAGGTCACGGATTTCCTGGGCTTCCTGCGCTCGTCGGACGAATACAAGGTGATGGCGCTCGCGAGCTTCGGGAAGCCGGCGTACCTCGACGACTTCCGCGACATCGTGCGCTACGACGGCGACGGCCACTACCGGATCACCGCGCCGCGCCTCGCCGAGCGCTTCGGCGCACCGCGCGCCCGCGGCGGCCCGGTGACGGCGCGCGAGCTCGACATCGCGCACTCGCTGCAGCGCGTGCTGGAGGACACCGCGATCGGCATCGCGCACTGGCTCGGGCGCACGACCGGCATGCGCAACCTCGCGATGGCCGGCGGCGTCGCGCTCAACTGCGTGATGAACGCGCGCATCCGCGACCACGGCCCGTTCGCGCAGGTCTGGGTGCAGCCCGCGGCCGGTGATGCGGGCACCTCGCTCGGCGCGGCGCTGTGGATCGACCACGTCGAGCGCGGTGCGGGCGCGCCCGCGGCGCCGCGCTGGCACATGGACCACGCCTATCTCGGGCCGGCGTTCTCCGATGCGGAGATCGAGACGTTCCTCCGCTGGTCCAAGCTGCCGTATCGCCGCCTCGCCGACATCGCGGGCGAGACGGCGGACCTTCTCGCCGCCGGCAAAGTCATCGGCTGGTTCCAGGGACGCATGGAGTTCGGTCCCCGCGCGCTGGGCGCGCGCTCGATCCTCGCCTCGCCCATCGATGCGGGGATGCAGGCGCGCCTGAACGAGATCAAGGACCGCGAGGACTTTCGCCCGGTGGCACCCGTCGTGATGGAGGAGCATGCGGGCGAGTGGTTCGCCGGTGCCGACGTCGCACCGTTCATGCTGTTCGTGTTCAGCGTGCGGCCGGAGAAGGAGGCGCTGATCCCGGCGGTGCGGCACGTCGATGGCACCGCGCGCGTGCAGACGGTGAACCGCGGCCAGCATCCGCTGTACTACGACCTGCTCGCCGCGTTCAACGAGCGCACCGGCGTGCCGGTGCTCGTCAACACGTCGTTCAACACGCGCGGCGAGCCGATCGTGTGCACGCCGCGCGATGCCGTCGAGTCGTTCTGGACGTCGCCGCTCGACGCGCTCGTCATCGGCTCCTTCGTGCTGGAGAAAGCGCCATGAGCGGATCGAGAGACGCTTCCCGGCGCATGGCGAGGAGGGCGAACCGGTGAGCGCGAAGGTCACGCCCGGCGCGGCCACCGACGTCATGCCGCTGCCCGCGCTGATGCGCACGCTCGGCGTGCCGTCGCGGGTGTCGGTGGTGGTGCCGACTTACCGGCGGCCGCGCCTGCTCGGCCGCTGCCTCGCCGCGCTGGTGATGCAGTCGCTGCCGCCGCACGCCTACGAGATCATCGTGTGCGACGACGGCTGCGACGCCGACACGCACGAGATGGTCGCGTCGTATGCCGCGCGCTTCCATGCCGGCGGGTGGCGCATCGTGTACGTGCCGGTCGCCGACACGCAGGGGCCGGCAGGGGCGCGCAACCGCGGCTGGCGCGTCGCGCGCAGCGACGTCATCGCGTTCACCGACGACGACACGATTCCCGACCGCCACTGGCTCGAGCGCGGGCTCGCGGCGCTGCGTGGCGGCGCCGCCGCGGTCGCGGGCCGCATCCAGGTGCCGCTGCCATCGCGGCCGACCGACTACGAGCTCGACGCCGCGGGCCTCGCGCGCGCGGAATTCGCGACCGCCAACTGCTTCGTGCACCGCGCGATGCTGGAGCAGGTGGGCGGCTTCGATGCGCGCTACACGTCCGCGTGGCGCGAGGACTCCGACCTGCAGTTCGCGATCCTGCGCGCGGGCGGCACGATCGGGCGCGCCGAGGACGCCGTGGTGCTGCATCCGGTGCGGCCCGCGCGCTTCGGCGTGTCGCTCGCGCAGCAGCGCAAGAGCCAGTTCGACGCGCTGCTCTGCAAGAACCACCGCAAGCTCTACCGCACGCGCGTGGCGCGCGCGCCGCCGTGGCGCTACTACGCGATCATCGCCAGCGCCGCCGTCGCGTGCGGGGCGGCACTCGGCGGCGCGCCGCACGTCGCGCTGGCGGCGGGGGCGTCGTGGGCCCTGCTGACACTCGGCTTCGTGCGCAGGCGGCTGCGGCGCACGGCACGCACGCCGCAACACGTCGCGGAGATGGTCGTGACCTCGGTGGCGATCCCGTTCCTCTCGGTGTTCTGGCGTCTCTACGGCGCGCTCAAGTTCAGGGTGGTCTTCCTGTGACGGCGGACGCGATGCAGGGGACGCCGAAGGAAGCGCCGCGGCGCGTGGCGGTCTTCCGTGCGCTGCAGCTGGGCGACATGCTGTGCGCGGTGCCGGCGCTGCGCGCGCTGCGCGCGGCGTGGCCGCATGCCCACGTCACGCTCGTCGGGCTGCCATGGGCGCAGGCGTTCGTCGACCGCTACCCGATGCTCGTCGACGCGCTCGTGGTGTTCCCCGGCGCGCGCGGGTTTCCCGAGCAGCCGGAGACGGACGCGGGACTGCCGGCGTTCTACGCGGCGTGCCGCGCATGCGGGTACGACCTCGCGATCCAGCTCCACGGCAGCGGCGGCGTGGCCAACGACATCGTCGCGCGCATGGGGGCGGCGCGCTGCGCGGGCTTCGTGCAGCCGGAGGAAGGCGCGCGTGACGGGTGCTTCATCGCGTGGCCGGACACGCTGCGCGAGCCGGAGCGCTATCTCGCGCTGATGCGCGCGCTGGGCATCGCGGCCGACGACGCGTCGCTGTGGTTCCCGCTGCACGAGGCCGACGAGCGCGAGGCCGACGCGCTGTGCGCGCGGCATGGCATCGTGCCGGACCGCGCGGTGATCGTGCATCCGGGCGCGCAGTGGGCGTCGCGGCGGTGGCCGGTCGAGCGCTTCGCGGCCGTCGCCGATGCGCTGGCCGCGTCCGGCCTGCAGGTGCTGCTCACCGGCACGCAACGCGAGGCGACGCTCGTCGACCGCGTCGCCGCGTGGATGCGCGAGCCCGCGGTGATCCTCGCGGGCCGCACGTCGCTGGGGGCGCTGGCCGCGCTGATCCGCCGCGTGCCGCTGGTGGTGTGCAACGACACCGGCGTGTCGCACGTCGCGGCGGCGATGCGCACGCACAGCGTGGTCGTCGCGTCGGGCAGCGACACGCGCCGCTGGGCGCCGGGCGACCGGCGCCGGCATCGCGTGCTCGCCGATCATCCGCCGTGCCGCCCGTGCGCGTATGCGGAGTGCCCGACCGGCCATGCGTGCGCGCGGGCGATCGTGCCGGCGCAGGTGCTGGATACCGCACGCGGACAACTGCTCGCGGCGCGCGCGGAAGCCGGTGCCTTGCACGCGGGTGTGAGCTAGCCATGGCCGCGCCCGGCAAGCGGCTGTCGATCCTGACGTGGCACGTGCACGGCAACTACCTCTATTACCTGTCGCAGGTGCCGCACGACTTCTTCATCGTGACCAAGGCGGGCAATCCGCCCGGCTACGCGGGCAAGGCGGGACGGCTGCCGTTCGGTGACAACGTGCAGGAGGTGCCGGTCGAGAAGGTCGCGGGGCGGCAGTTCGACGTCGTGCTCTACCAGCACCGCGCGCACTACATGCACGACCGGCTGCACGTGCTGACGCCAACGCAGCGCGCGCTGCCGCGCCTCTACCTCGAGCACGATCCGCCGCAGGAGGACCCGTTCGCGCAGCTCCACTGGGCGCAGGACCCGGGGCTCGTGCTCGTGCACGTCACGCACTTCAACCGCCTCATGTGGGACAGCGGGCGCACGCCCACCACCGTGATCGAGCACGGCGTGCTGGTGCCGGACGGCGTGCGCTACACCGGCGACCTCGCGCGCGGCCTCGTGATCGTCAATCACCTGCAGGAGCGCGGGCGGCGGCTCGGCGCCGACGTGTTCGAGGCGATGCGCCGCGACGTGCCGCTCGACCTCGTCGGCATGAACGCGGAGGCGATGGGCGGCATCGGCGAGATCGGCAACCTCGACCTCGCGGCGTTCTCGGCCCCTTACCGGTTCCTGTTCAATCCGATCCGCTGGACGAGCTTAGGCCTCGCCGTGGTGGAGGCGATGATGATCGGGATGCCGGTCGTCGGCCTCGCGACCACCGAGCTTTCGACGGTGATCCGCAACGGCGACAGCGGCTTCATCCACGCGGATCCCGCCGCGCTGCGCGACGCGATGCTGCGGCTCCTGCGCGACCAGCGGCTCGCCGAGTCATGGGGGGAGGGCGCGCGGCGCACCGCGCGCGAGCGGTATTCGATCGAGCGGTTCGTCGCGGACTGGACGCGGCTGCTCGCGGACGTGACGGCATAGGAAGGAGCAGGCGATGGCGGGCGTGGCACGGCGGCGGCGGGTGATGGTGACGGGCGGCGCAGGATTCCTGGGGTCGCACCTGTGCGAGCGCCTCGTGCGCGACGGCCACGACGTGCTGTGCGTCGACAACTTCTTCACGGGCAGCAAGGACAACATCGCGCACCTCCTGTCGTCGCCGCGCTTCGAGCTGCTGCGCCACGACGTGACGTTCCCGCTGTACGTGGAGGTCGACGAGATCTACAACCTCGCGTGCCCCGCCTCGCCGATCCACTACCAGTACGATCCCGTGCAGACCACCAAGACGAGCGTGCACGGCGCGATCAACATGCTGGGGCTCGCGAAGCGCGTGAAGGCGCGAATCCTGCAGGCGTCGACGTCCGAGGTGTACGGCGATCCGGTCGAGCATCCGCAGACGGAAGCCTACTGGGGCCACGTGAATCCGGTGGGCGTGCGCTCCTGCTACGACGAGGGCAAGCGCTGCGCCGAGACGCTGTTCATGGACTACCGCCGGCAGCACGGGCTCGCGGTGAAGATCGCACGCATCTTCAACACCTACGGCCCGCGGATGCGGCCCGACGACGGCCGCGTCGTCTCCAACTTCCTCGTGCAGGCGCTCGCGGGCGAGCCGATCACGATCTACGGCGACGGGCGGCAGACGCGCGCGTTCTGCTACGTCGACGACATGATCGAGGCGTTCGTCCGCTTCATGGCCACACCCAGCGACGTGACCGGCCCGCTCAACCTCGGCAACCCGGTCGAGATGTCGATCCTCGACACCGCGCAGGCGGTGATCGAGGCCGCGGCGCGGCGCAGCGGGCAGCGCTCGCCGCTCGTGTTCCGGCCGCTGCCGGCCGACGACCCGGTGCAGCGCTGTCCCGACATCGCGAAGGCGCGCGACCTCCTCGGGTGGACCCCGACCACGTCGTTCGCCGATGGCCTCGGCAAGACCGCCGACTACTTCGCGCAGCTCCTGGGCGTCAGTCATCCGCCGCGTCGCCGGGCGACCCCGGAGGCCGCGGGCGCCCGCGCGCTGCGCTCCTGATCGGCGGGGGGTCAGACCCTTAAGGTTGGGGTCAGACCCCTACGCGCTCCGCCGTTTGCGATGGATCAAGCGAGGCCACCGTAGGGGTGCGTCCTACACGCATTCGGGTGGAACCGCATCGGAAACGCACCTGTCAACCGTGGATCAGAGCGTGGCGTTGTAAGCCACTTCCTACGTATCGCTTCACGGAGTCCCACATCGCTACCTTGATCGCCCTCGCGGGCCGGCCCGGTCCCGGCAGCTCCACCACCATCCTTGGCCTCTATCGGCGGGTGTGGGATTTCGCCCACGGCGCGCGCGTGCAATACGCCGCCGCGATGTTCCTGCTCGCGGCGTCGATGGTCGTGAAGCTGCTGATCCCCTGGCTCGCTGCACAGGCGATCAACACCGTGCAGGTGCAGGGCGCCACGCAGCTGCCGCTCGCCGCGTGGTACGTCGGCATGATCTTCCTCGTCTACGTCGGCTCGTGGGCGATGCACGGGCCGGGCCGCATCCTCGAGCGCAACGTCGGCCTGCAGGTGCGGCGGCAGGTCGCCGACACGCTGTATGCGAAGCTCGCGTCGCTGCCGCTGTCGTGGCACGAGGGCCGCCACTCGGGCGACACCGAGCAGCGCGCGCAGCAGGCGAGCCAGGCGCTGTTCGACTTCACGCAGAACCAGTTCCTCTACGTGCAGAGCTTCGTCAACATCGCGGGGCCGCTGGTCGCGCTGTGGATCGTGTCCGCGTGGGTCGGCGGCGCCGCGCTCGCCGGGTTCGTCGTCATCGCGTTCATCATCCTGCGCTTCGACCGCGCGCTGATGCGCCTCGCCGCGCAGGAGAACGACGCGCAGCGCCGCTACGCCGCGATGCTGCTCGACTTCCTCGGCAACATCGGCACGGTGCTGAGCCTGCGGCTGCAGTCCGCGTCGCGCAAGCTGCTCGACGGCCGCCTGCAGCACGTGTTCGCGCCGCTCCGCCGCAGCATCATCCTGAACGAGGGCAAGTGGTGCGCGGTCGATCTCCTCTCGGTCGGCCTCACCTGGGCGCTGGTCGCCGTGTACGCGTGGCAGACGCAGCGCGAGAGCACGGCGGCCGGCGTTCCCGTGCTGCTCGGCGGCCTCTTCATGGTCTACCAGTACGCGCAGCAGGCGGGGGGCGTGATCGGCTCGATGGCCGCGAACTTCCAGGGCTTCGCGCGGATGCGCACCGACTTCGCGAGCGCCGACCCGATCTTCGCGGCCACGCCCGCGCCCGCGCCGGTGCACGAGGTCCCGCCGCTGTGGAAGACCATCGAGGTGCGCGGCGTCACGCACACCTACGTGCGCGGCAACGGCGAGCTGGGCGGGGTGCTCGACGCCTCGCTCACGCTGCGGCGCGGCGAGCGCATCGCGCTGGTGGGGCCGAGCGGCGCGGGCAAGAGCACGCTCCTGCGCCTGCTCGCGGGCCTGTACACGCCTGCGCACGGCTTCTACCAGATCGACGGCGAGATCGGCTTCGGCGTGAAGAGCCTCGCCACGCTGTCCACGCTCGTGCCGCAGGAGGCCGAGGTGTTCGAGGCGACCCTGCGCGACAACCTCGCGTTCGGCACGACCGTGCCGCAGGCAGCGCTCGACCGCGCGATGTACGTGAGCAATCTCGACGTCGTCGTGGCATCGCTGCCCGCCGGCCTCGAGACGCCGATCTCCGAGCGCGGCTTCAACCTCTCCGGCGGCCAGCGGCAGCGCTTGGCACTCGCCCGCGGCTTCCTGGCCGCCGACCCGATGCTCGGCCGCCCCGGCTCGCTGCTGCTCCTGGACGAGCCCACCAGCGCGCTCGACCCGATGACCGAGGCGCGCGTCTTCAAGCGGCTGCGCGAGACGATGCCCGACGCCTGCGTGGTCGCCTCGATCCACCGCATGAGCGCGCTCTCGCAGTTCGACACGATCATCCTGATGCAGGACGGCCGCGTCCTCGACCAGGGGACGCTCGCCGAGCTGATGGCGCGCCAGCCCGTCATGCGGGAGATGGCGCAGGAGGCGTCGAAGATGCAGGGCGCCGCGTAGCGCACTCGGCGAGTGAGGCCCGGTCCCGGCTGCCGCGGCGTCACGCACGAAGGCTCCCGCTCCCCGCTCGCGGGGAGAGGGCTGGGGTGAGGGGCGACCCGCGCTCCCGACGCCGATTCAACGCCCGCCTGGCCCCTTTCGCGGCCTCTCCGGCGTACTCATGGATTCCTGCTGGCGAACGCGCACCGCGTGCGTAATGTTCGTCGCCTCCGCCGCACCGCGGCGTCCCCGGAGGCAACCATGCGCCCGTCTTCCTGCCTTGCCGCGCAGCATCCGCAGCAATGTCGCCATCGCCGTAACCTGGTCGTCGCCGCGCTTGCGGCGCTCGTGTCGCTGCCCGCCGCGTCGCGCACGCCCGTCCCCATCCGGGATGCGCCCGATCTCTACGACCACCTCGCCAATTCTGCCTACGACGGTGCGCTGCTCGTCCTCGCGCCCGGGCCGTATCCCCTCGATCCGGCGCGCCCGAACTGCGGCCGCCTCGAGCTGCGGCCCGGCATGTCGATCACCGGCGTCGCGGGCGCGCCGGAGCAGGTCGTGATCGACGCGTCGGCGCTGTATCTCGCCAAGCCGGACCAACCCAATTATTGCAACGAGCCGGCCAAGTTCGCCGCCGTGCGCATGGGTCGCGGCAGCAACTCGCTCGAATCGCTGACGGTCACCGGTGCCAGTAGTGCTGCCGCGGCGATCGGCACCGATCTCGACGGCAGCGCCGCGCGCGTGCGCATCGCCAACGTGATCGTCACCAACAGCGCACGCGGCATCGACGTGCGCAACTTCCTCACCTCGGCGCGCGCCCTCGACGTCACGCTCGTCGACAACGTGCTGCACGCCAACCTGGGCAAGCCCGGCCAGGGCCTGCGCATCGCCAACATCGGATCGCCCGCGTCGAGCATCCGCGTCACGATGTCCGGCAATGCGATCTACGCCAACGTCGTCGGCTGCCTCGTCGCGAACCTCAACGGCTCGGGCTCCGCCATCGCCGTCACCTCGACCGGCGACGCGATCTACGACAACGGCAACGGTTGCCTCGTCAACGGCGGCATCGTCGACGGCACGAGCCTCATCCCGGCCCCCGCGAACGCGAGCGGCAACGCGGTCAGCGTGACGTTCAACGGCGGCAGCGTCGAGGGCAACAACCGGCCGCCCGGTGCGGCGTCGCCGTCGCCCGGCGGGCTCGTGGTCATCGGCGGGCAGTCGAACTCGCCGGTGTACGGCGCGTCGCGCAACGCGGTGAGCGTCACGCTGAAGACGACGCTGCTCGACGACAATCCACCGCAGAAGGACCTCGTCGCGGCCGGTGCGGTGCCCGATGTCTCGGGCAGCGGCAACAGCGTCCTCGTCGACCTGCGCAACGCCACGGGAACGCCGGAGGCCACGGTCACGACGTCGGCCTCGAATCCGGCGGTCGTCCGCCGCTGATCGGAGTCGGACGCTAGCGCTCGCCCGGCCGCGGCACGATGGCCACGACCTTCTGCCCGGCCGGCGTCACCGGCGTCGGCGCGCACGTCCCGCAACTGTCGCAGCTGCCGCACGCGCCGGTCGCGAGCTTGCGCGCCAGCGCGTCGGCGCTCGCCTGCGACAGGTGCGCGTGCCGCCGCGCGCCCGTCGCGACCCGCGACGCGAGCGCGACCCGCCACGCGCGCGGCATGAGCCGCCAGCACGCGAACACGGCGGCGGCGAGGACGATCAGCGCGACGGCGAGCGATTGCATGGCGGCTCCTACGTGAACAGCAGCGCGACGCGGTAGGTGACGAACGCCGCGGCGTACGCGAGCGCGAACAGGTAGCCCGCCATGATCAGCGGATAGCGCCACGAGTTGGTCTCGCGCCTGGTGATCGCGAGCGTGGAGATGCACTGCGGCGCGAACACGTACCACGCGAGCAGCGAGAACGCGGTGGCGAGCGGCCAGCCCTCGGCGAGGATCGGCGACAGCTGCGAGGAGAGCTCGTTGTCGACGCTCGACAGCGCGTACACGGTGCCGAGCGCGCCCACGGCCACTTCCCGCGCCGCGAGGCCGGGCACGAGCGCGATCGAGATCTGCCAGTTGAAGCCGATCGGCGCGAACACGTGCTGCAGCGCCCGGCCGAGCATGCCGGCGTAGCTGTACTGGATCGCGGGGCCCGGCGCACCCACGGGCGCCGCGGGGTACGACGACAGGAACCACAGCACGATCATCAGCGCGAGGATGATGGTGCCGACGCGCTCGAGGAAGATGCGCGTGCGCTCCCACAGGCCGAGGAGGAGGTTGCGCACGTTGGGCCAGCGGTACGAGGGCAGCTCCATCAGCAGCGGATGGTGCGCGCGACGCGCGGTGGCGCGCTGCACGACGTAGGCGACCGCCATCGCGCCCAGGATGCCGGCGACGTACAGCACGAACAGCACGAGGCCCTGCAGGTTGAACACCCGCCACACCGTGCGCTCGGGGATGAACGCCCCGATCACCAGCGCGTACACGGGCAGGCGCGCCGAGCACGTCATCAGCGGCGCGATGAGGATGGTGGTGAGGCGGTCGCGCGGATTGCTGATCGTGCGCGTGGCCATGATCCCGGGCACCGCGCACGCGAAGCTCGACAGCAGCGGGATGAACGAGCGGCCGCTCAGGCCCACCGTGCTCATCACGCGGTCGAGCAGGAACGCCGCGCGCGGCAGGTAGCCCGAGTCCTCGAGGAACAGCAGGAAGAAGAACAGGATGAGGATCTGCGGCAGGAATACGAGCACGCTGCCCACGCCGGCGACGATGCCGTCGACCAGCAGGCTGCGCAGCGGCCCCTCGGCCATGTGCGCCCTGCCGAACTCGCCGAGCGCGCCCATCCCTTCCTTGATCGCGTCCATCGGCGGGCCGGCCCAGCTAAACACCGCCTGGAACACGAGGAACAGCGTGCCCGCGAGGATCAGCATGCCGAGCACGGGGTGCAGCACCACGCGGTCGAGCGCGTCGTCGAGGCGCAGGTCGCCTTCGGGCTGGCGCACGCACGCGCTCAGGATGCGCCGCACCTCGCGGTGCGTCGCCTCGATCTCCGCGCTGTCGGGCGCGTGCCATTCGAGCGCTGCGTGCGCCGGCATCGGCTGCGCATCGGCGAGCGCGGTCACGAGCGCGTCGGCGCCGTCGCGCTGCACGGCCACGGTGGTGACCACCGGCACGCCGAGCTCGCGCGCGAGCGCCGCGGTGTCGATGTGGATGCCGCGGCGCTTGGCGACGTCGGCCATGTTGAGCGCGAGCACGAGCGGGACGCCGAAGCGCCGCACCTCGAGCACCATGCGCAGGTTGAGGTTGAGGTTGGTGGCGTCGGTGACGCACACGATGAGGTCCGGCGGCGTCTCGCCGGTGGCGCGGCCGAGGATCACGTCGCGCGTGATGGCCTCGTCGGCGCTCGTGGGGTTGAGGCTGTACGCGCCCGGCAGGTCGAGCACCGTGGCCGTGCGCCCGTCGGGCAGCGTGAGGCGGCCCTCCTTGCGCTCGACGGTGACGCCCGCGAAGTTGGCGACCTTCTGCCGGCTGCCGGTCAGCAGGTTGAAGAGGGCGGTCTTGCCGCAGTTCGGATTGCCGAGGAGCGCGATGCGCAGCGCGGCCGTGGCCTGGTTCACGACGGCGTCTCCCGCGCTAGGCGCCGCGCGACGCGGCGACCAGCACCTGCTCGGCCTCGAAGCGGCGCAGCGCGAACGTCGTGCCGCCGATGCGCACGGCGATCGGCTCGCGGCCCGGGTGGCCCTGCGCGATCACGCGCACCGGCTCGCCGGCCATGAAGCCGATCTCGAGCAGGCGCAGCGCGAGCTCCTTCGCCTCGGCGCTGTCCCTGGCGGGACGCAGGCCGACGACGTGCGCGGGGACGCCCAGCGGAAGCTCGGAGAGCGTGACGGTGGCGGCAACGGCGCGCGCGGCGGCAGGTGAATGCACGGTGACGGGAGGAAGCGGAAGGCGGTATTCGGGTCGCATGGCTGCCCGCGTGGATCAAAATGCGAATGATTCTTAATTATAGCCGTATGCCGGCGGGCGACAACTGGCTGCCAAGGGTGCCGGACGGGCAAGTGGCCAAAGGTTGCGCAAGGTCAATCTTCGTGCGCGCCGGCCGCACGCGTCGACGCGGCAGGCGCCGGCGCGGAGGGACGGGCGGCGCGGCGAGGCCGCCCGCGGTCAGCGGGGCGCAGGGGCCGGGATCGGCCGGGCGTCGTCGTCGCGCTCGCCCGCGCGCGTGTCGAGGTCCATCGGCCGCAGCAGGCGCGCCGTCGGCTGCCCGATGGCCGCGCGCGGCTTGCCCGTGCGCAGCGCGATGAGCCGCGCGGCCGCCTCGCCGCACACGCGGCCGCCGCACGATCCCGCGCCGCAGCGCGTGGTGGCCGCGAGGTCGTCCGGCGTGGCGGCGCCGGCTGCGATCGCGGCCTCGAGCGTCGCGCGCGTGACGCCCTCGCACGGGCACACGACGACGTCCGGCGGCACCGCCGCCACCGCGCCGTCGCCGACGTTCGCGATGCGCGTCATCACGCCGCCGAAGCGGATCGCCCGCAGCGCCTCGCGCCGGGCCGGCGCGGCGCGCGCCGCGTGCTCGGCGGTGTCGAGCTCGCCCAAGTCGTGCGCCGCGGCCATCGCGGCCACGCGCCCGGTCCACGGCGCGGCCGCCGCACCCGTGATGCCCGCGGCGTCGCCGGCGACGTAGAGCCGCGGCACGGTGCTGCGCTGGTCGTGGTCGACCACGACGTGCCAGCCGCCGAGCGCCGGGTCGAACGCGTGCGCCGCGCCCAGGAGGCGCGTCAGCTCGGTCGCGGGCATGAGGCCGTAGCCCACGCACACGGCGTCGCAGGCGAACGTCGTCATCGGCGCGTCGGGCAGCGGATGCCCGTCGCGGTTGACGGGGACCATGGTGGCGCGCAGGTGCGGCGCGTCGCCGTCGACCGCGCGCAGCAGCGCGCCGTGGTGCAGCGGCACGCCCTTCGCGAGCAGCGCGCGGTACCAGCCCATGCCGCGCGTCGCGAGGTCGGGGCGCGAGAGAATCTCCGCGGCGCTCGCGAACCACGCCGTGCGCGGATGCGCGTCGATCACCGCGGCCACGCGCCCGCCGCCGTCGAGGATCGCCTTCGCCACCAGCAGCAACAACGGCCCCGCGCCCGCGACCACGACGTTGCGCCCCGGCAGCACGCGCTGTGCCTTCAGGAGCACGGTCGCCGCGGCGAGGCCGAGCACGCCCGGGCGGTCCCATCCGGTGAACGGCAGGTGCCGCTCCTGCGCGCCGGTGGCCAGCACCAGCGTGCGCGCCTCCACCGTGCGCGGCCCGTCGGGGCCCTGCGTGTGCACGTGCCACGCGTCGTCGCGGCGCTCGACGTGCGCCACGCGATGCGCGAGCAGCCGCTCGACGTTCGCCGCGCCGAGCTGCGCGCGCACGCGATCGCCCTCGGTGCGCTCGGCATCGGGACGCGCCGGCGCGATGCCGGGCACCGCGCGATAGACCTGGCCGCCGGCGAGCGCCTGCTCGTCGACGATCGCCACGCGCAGCTTCAACTCCGCCGCCTCGATCGCGGCGGCCGCGCCCGCGGGGCCCGCGCCGACGACCGCGACGTCGAAGTCGTCGCGCGCGAGGAAGCGCGCGAGGTTGGGAGGAACGGGGGCCGGTGCGACGGTCATCGGGCGTTCCGCAGGGAAGGCGTCACGGCTGCGACCGCACGTCGAGCCCCGCCGCGGCCGGCGCGCGGCACGCCTCGGTGCGCACGCCGTCGATCCACAGCGCGCATTGCCGGCACGCGCCCGTCGCGCAGAACAGCGTGCGCGCGGGCGGCATGGGTGGAACCGCATTCGGCCACGTGCGCACGCCGGCGGCCCACAGCGCGGCCGCCACGCTCTCGCCCTCGTGCGCCACGATGTCGCGGCCGTCGAAGCGAAACGTGAACGATGCGCCGCGCACCACGCCTTCCCTGATCCGCAGGTCGTCGCCCGGTGCCTGCGTCCTGCTCACTGCATCCGTCGTCATCGTTCGATGTTCACACAGGATGCAGCACGGTTCAATCGGGAACCGCGCGCATGGCGGTGCGCGCTTTCAGCCTCCACGCACGATGCGCGCGAATGCATCGGCCAGCGCGTCGACGTCGTCGCGCGTGCTGACGAGCGACACGCATCCCGACAGCGTCGGCGTGAGCACGAACCCGGCGTTGAGCAGCGCGAGCGAGCACAGCGCCTCCCAGCGGCGATCCGCCGTCACCGCGTCGCGGTAATCGCGCAGCCGGTGCGGCGTGGCGGTGACCTTGAACAGCGAGCCCGCGCCGGTCACCTGCAGCGGCAGGCCCGTGCACGCGTCCGCCAGCCGCTCGCGCGCGTACGCGCCCAGCGCCGCGAGCTGCGCGAAGGCGTCGCGGGTCAGCAGCTCCATCGTCGCGCGGCCGGCGTTGGCCATCATCGGGTTGCCGTTGAACGTGCCCGCGTGGCTGACGCGGCCCGTGAGGTCGGGCACCGACAGGCCGAGGATGTCGGCGCGGCCCGCGATGGCGCCCACCGCGAAGCCGCCGCCGATGATCTTGCCGAGCGTCGTGAGATCCGGCGCGATGCCGATCTCGCCCTGCACGCCCCCGTAGCCGACGCGGAACGAGATCACCTCGTCGAACACCAGCACGAGGCCGAAGCGGTCGGCGAGCGCGCGCGCTGCGAGCAGGAACTCGCGCTCTGGCATCAGGAGCCCGATGCGGTTGGCCATCGGCTCGACCAGCAGGCCCGCGATCTCGCGGTGATGCGCCTCGACGTAGCGCGTGAGCACCGCGACGTCGTTGAACGGCAGCACCGCGACGCGCCCCTGCGTGCCGGCGAGGCCCGACGATTCGGCGACCGCCACCGGCGCCTCGCGCGCGCCCGCCTGCGCGGGCGGCGGGCTCACCGACCAGCTCACGTCGTCGTACGAGCCGTGGTAGCTGCCCTCGAACTTGACGAGCGTGGTGCAGCCGGGGCCGCGCGTCGCCATGCTGTGCGCGCGTGCGAAGCGCACCGCCATCATCACGGCCTCGCTGCCGGAGTTCGCGAAGCGGATGCGCTGCGCGGCCGGCAGGCGCCCGAGGATCAGCTCGGCGAGCGCGACTTCCGCGAGCGTGGGCGCGAAGTACGCGGTGCCGCGCGCGGCCTGCGCCTCGATCGCCGCCACCACCGCCGGGTGGGCGTGGCCGACCGGCAGCGACGTCGCGTTGAACCAGAAGTCGGTGAGCGCGTGGCCGTCGAGGTCGGTCATGCGCGCACCGCTCGCGTGGGCGACGAACGTCGGATGCGGCCCGCGCATGATCGCGTCGCGCGTGTAGCCGCCGGGGAACACGTGCGCCGCACGCCGGAACGCTGCGATGGACGCCGGCGTGCGCGCGGCGTAGGCCGACTCGATGGCGGAGGAATGCGCCTTGAGGCGCGCGAAATAGTCGGCGGCGTCCGCCGGGGCGGAGGCGGGTGGGGCAACGGTGCTCATGGGGGCTTCGCGGGGATCGTCACGCGACGACAGGACGCATGGTCTCATGCACGGCCATGGCCGGACCGGATGCCGGCGCGGGATCCGCCGCCCCAACCACCGCCGCCTCCGCTACAGTGCCTGCATCCGCCACCCCGTGACGCATGGAGATGCGCATGCCCGTCGTGAATCGTGTATTGCTGATGGCCCTGCTGCTGGCCGCGAGCGCTGCGGCCACGGCCGCCGAGCGCGCCATCGACAAGGAAATCATCGTGCCGGCCGCCCCGGAGGAGGTGTACCGGGCGTGGACGACGCGCGAGGGCATCGTCGGCTTCTTCGCGCCGGACGCCGAGATCGACGCGCGCCCCGGGGGCGCGTTCCACGTCTACATCAATCCGCTGGCCGAGCCGGGGATGAAGGGCGCCGACGACATGCGCTACATGGCGCTGCAGCCGCCGTCGATGCTGTCGTTCGACTGGAGCGCGCCACCCTCGGTCCCCGAGATCCGCCGCCAGCGTACGTTCGTGATCGTGCGCATCGAGCCCACGGGTGAGCGGACATCGCGCGTCACGCTGCACCACACCGGCTGGGGCACCGGCGGCGAGTGGGACCGCACGTACGCCTACTTCGACCGCGCGTGGGGCAACGTGCTCGCCAACCTGCGCAAGCGCTTCGAGACCGGTCCGGTGGACTGGACCGAATGGATGCAGCGGATGCGCGACGCGACGCCCGCGGCGAAGTGACCCACGCGCAACGCCGCGCTGCGGTGCACGCGGCGCGCGCTTCACGGACAATGCACCCGCCTCGTCTCCCGGCGTCCCTTCCCGCGTCACGCGTGCCGCACCTCCCTCGGATCCCCGAACGCTGGCAGCCTTGGGCCGGCCTCGCGCTCGCCGTCGTGCTGGCCGGGCTCGCGTCGATCGGCCTGCGGCAGGATTCGAGCTGGGACCTGCAGAACTACCACCTCTACAACGCGTGGGCGTTCGTGCACGGCCGCTTCGGGCTCGACTGGGCGCCGGCGCAGCTGCAGTCGTTCTACAGCCCCTACCTCGACCTGCCGTTCTACGCGCTGTTCGCCGCCGACGCGCCGCCGCGCCTGATCGCGTTCGCGCTCGCGATTCCCACCGGCATCGCGTGGTACTGCTTCGCGCGCATCGTGCAGGTGCTGTTCGCGCACGAGGCGCAGCCGCTGCGCACGCGCGCGGCGCTCGCGGCGTTCGCCTTAGGCGTCACCGCGCCGATGCCGATCAGCCTCATCGGCACCACGATGAACGACTGGTACGTCGCCGCGTGCGTGGTGGGCGCGCTGTGGCTCGTCGTGCGGAAGGGCGATCCGGCCGCAGCGTCGACGCGCACGTGGCTTGTGGCCGGCGCGCTGGTGGGCGCCGCGGCGGGGCTCAAGCTCACCGGCAGTATCTACGCGGTCGGATTGGGCGTTGCCGTGCTGAGCCTCGGCCGCTGGCGCGCCGTGCTCGCCGCCGGCCTCGCGATGAGCGCGGCGTTCGCGCTGACCGCCGGGCCGTGGCTCGCGACGATGGCCGCGCGCTACGGCAATCCGCTCTTTCCGTACTTCAACGACGTGTTCCGCTCGCCGTGGGCCGATCCGGTGTCGTTCTCGGCCACGCGCTTCGGGCCGCAGACGGCGGTCGAGTGGCTGGTGTTCCCGTACCTGCTGCTCGTGAAGCTCGAAGGGTACGTGGCGGAGCCCGAGTTCCGCGACGCGCGCCTCGCACTGCTCTACACGCTGGTGCTCGCGGCGCTCGCGCTCGTCGCCGTGCGCCGCGCGCGCGGCGGCGCGCCGCCGCCCGCGAGCCCGGCGCGGCCCGCGTGGCGCTTCCTCGCCGTATTCGCGGTCGCGTCGTTCGTTGCCTGGGCGCTCGTCTACCGCATCGCGCGCTACCTCGTGCCGCTCGAGCTCCTCGCCGGCGCGTTCACGGCCGCGCTCGTCGTGCGCCTCGTGCCTGCGCGGCGCGCCACGCTCGCGCTGGCGGCGGCGCTGGCCCTCGTCGTCGTCACCGCGAAGTTCCCGACGTGGTGGCGGCAGCCGTTCGGCGAGCATTTCCTCGCCGTCGACCTGCCGCCCGTGAAGGCCGACGCGCTCGTGCTGCTGGTCAGCGCCGAGCCCATGTCGTACGTGTTGCCCGCATTCCCGGCCGACGCGCGCTTCGCCGGGCTGGTCAGCAACTTCAACGACCCCGGCCGCCACAACCGCCTGCAGGAGACGATCGCGCGCACGATCGCCGGGCACCGCGGCGCGCTGTATTCGCTCGCGGTGCCGCCGGGCCGCGGGGAGGGCGCCGCCGCGCTCGCGCGCATGGGGCTGCGGCAGGTGCAGTGCGCCGTCGTGCGCACCAACCTGCGCGTGAGTCCGCTCGAGCTGTGCGAGCTCGCGCGCAGTGCGCCGCCGTGAGGTCGCCGCCGGCGGGACGATTTCGGTAACATGCCGCCTATCGTCAGCACGGGGAGTCGGGCGGTGGAAGCGCAGCAGGCGAAGATCCTGGTCGTCGACGACATCGCGCAGAACGTGAAGCTGCTGGCGGACCTGCTGGCGGTGAAGGGCTACGCCGTGGTCACGGCCAGCAATGGCGAGGAAGCGCTCGCCAGGGTCGCGAGCGAGAATCCCGACCTCGTGCTGCTCGACGTGATGATGCCCGGCATGTCGGGGTACGACGTGTGCCGGGCGCTGCGCGCGCAGCCCGGGACGGCGCTGCTGCCGGTCGTGCTGTGCACGTCGCTCGACCCGCAGCAGGAGCGCATCAACGGCATCGCCGCGGGCGCGGACGATTTCCTCGGCAAGCCGATCAACCAGCCCGAGCTCTTCGCCCGCGTGCAGTCGCTGCTGCGCATCCGCCGGCTGCACGAGGAGACGCAACGGCAGGCGGCCCAGCTCGCGCAGTGGAGCGCGACGCTGGAGCGGCGCGTCGCGGACGCCATCGCGGAGAACGAGCGGCTCGCGCGCCTGAAGCGCTTCTTCTCGCCGAAGCTCGCGGAACTGATCGTCGACGGCAGCGGCGAGGATCCGCTGAAGAGCCGGCGGCGCGAGATCGTCGTCGTCTACACCGACCTGCGCGGCTTCACCGCGTTCGCCGAGTCCTCCGAGCCGGAGGAGCTGATGCGCACGCTCGGCGCCTATCACGCGGCGATGGGGCGCATCGTTCTCGCGCACGAGGCCACGCTCGAGCGTTTCACCGGCGACGGCATGATGGTGTTCCTCGGCGACCCGGTGCCGGTGGAGGACGCCGCCGGGCGCGGCGTGCGCCTCGCGGTGGAAATGCGCGCCGCGGCGCTCGAGCTGTCGGAGAAGTGGCGCAAGCGCGGCGTCGACCTTGGCCTCGGCATCGGCATCGCGCAGGGCTTCGCCACCGTCGGCGCGATCGGCTTCGAGGGCCGCATCGACTACGGCGCCATCGGCACCGTGACCAACCTCGCCGCGCGCCTGTGCCAGCAGGCGAAGGCCGGCGAGATCATCCTGTCGCAGCGCGTGTACGCGGAAGTGAGCGACGACATCACCGCGGACGACCTGGGCGAGCTCGCGCTGCACGGCTTCGCGCGGCCGCAGCGCGCGTGGCGGTGGACGGGCACCGTCGCCGCCGCCTCGCAGGCATGACCATGCGGCACGCGCACGGCGTCGCCGGTTCGCACGAGGAAAGGTAAGCCATGCAACGCAGGGATTTCTGCCGGGCGCTCGCCGCCACCGGCGTCGTGCTCGCCACCCGCGCATCGGCGCAGGCGGCGCCGCTGCGCGTCGCGTTCGTATCCACCGACAGCAAGGACGCGCCGTCGCCCAACTTCGCGGCGTTCCGCGAGGGCATGCGCAGCCTGGGCTACGTCGAAGGCCAGAATCTCGTGCTCGATGCGTGGTGGGGCGACGGCACTGCCGAGCGCGTGACGAAGATGATCCCCGACATCGTGGGCTCGCGGCCGAACGTGATCCTGGCGGCCGGGGGCCTCTCCTTGTTCCCGCTGCTGCGCAACGGCGTGAAGATACCGCTGGTGTTCAGCATCAGCGCCGACCCGGTCGAGGCGCGCATCGTGGAAAGCTACGCGCGGCCGGGCGGCAACGTCACCGGCATCAGCCTCTTCACGCTCGAGCTCGTCGGCAAGAAGCTCGAGCTCGTCCGCGACGTGCTGCCGCGCGCGAAGCGGATCGCAGTCGTCACCAATCCGCAGCACCCCGGCGAGCGCAAGGAGTACGACGTCGCGCAGGCCGCCGCGCAACGCCTCGGGTTGTCGGTGCATTACCTGCCCGTGAGCAGCAGTGCGCAGCTCGACGTCGCATTCGCCGACATCGTCCGCGCGCGCGACGACGCCATCATCGCGTTCGCCGACGGCTTCACGCTGGGGCACGCGAAGCGCTTCGCCGAGTTCTCGCGCAGGACCCGCATCCCGGCCGTCGACGGCTGGGCACCGTTCGCGGAAGCGGGCAACCTCATGATTTACGGCCCCGTCATCGCCGACGTGTACCGCCGTCTCGCGCAGTACGTCGATCGCATCGCGAAGGGCGCAGCGCCTGCCGACCTGCCGATCGAGCTGCCCACCAAGGTCGAGCTCGTCATCAACGCCGGCGCGGCGAAGGCGATGGGCATCGAGGTGCCGGCGGCGGTGCTCGCGCGCGCGGACCGGGTGATCGCGTGACGATCGCCTCGCGCGGCCGCCGTCGCGCGCTGGCCGGCATGGCAGTGCTGCTGGCGCGACCGCGCATCGCGGTCGCCCAGCCGGCGCGCAGGATTCCCCTGATCGGTTTTCTCTCGACGGGCGGCGTCGATTCGCTCGCGCAGTTTCGCGACGCGATGCGCGATCTCGGTTACGAGGAGGGCCGCGACATCACGATCGAGCGCCGCTCGACCGTGGACCGCGGCGAGGGGCTGGCGGCACTCGCCGACGAGCTCGTGCGCCTGCGGCCCGACGTGATCTACGCGACGGGCCCGGCGGCGGTGCGCGCGGCGCGCAGCGCGACGTCCGTGATCCCGATCGTGGTGCTCGACCTCGAGACCGATCCGGTGGCGGCGGGCCTGGTCGCGAGCCTCGCCCGGCCGGGCGGCAACGTGACCGGTCTCTTCCTCGACCAGCCGCTGCTCGCGGGCAAGTGGCTGGAGCTCGTGGCGCAGGTGCTGCCGGGCCGCAAGCGGCTTGCGCTGTTGTGGGAGAAGGCGGCCGGCACCGCGCAGCTCGACGCGGCGCGGGCGTCGGGCAAGCGCCTGGGATTCACCCTGCGCGTGATCGACGTCGACAGCGCCGATGGCATGTTCGCGGGCCTCGACGCCGCCGCCGAAGGCGGCGCGCAGGCGCTCGTGATGCTGACCTCGCCGATGATCAGCACGCACTCGCGCCGGCTCGCGGAGTGGACGACGGCGCGGCGCATGCCCGCCATCTCGCCGTTTCGCGCGTTCACCGACGCCGGCGGCCTCATGTCGTACGGCCCCGACCTCGTCGCCTTCCGCCGCTTCTCCGCCACCTACGTCGACCGCATCCTGAAAGGCGCGCGCCCCGGCGAGCTGCCCATCCTGCAGCCGGCGCGCTTCCAGCTCGTGGTCAACAAGCGCACGGCCCAGGCGCTGGGCATCGCCTTTCCGCAGGCGCTGCTGTCGTGGGTGGACGAGGTGATCGAGTGATCAGCCGCAGGCGCGTGCTGGCGCTCGCGGGCGCGCTCGTGGTGGCGGGTGCTGCGCGCGCGCAGCCGAAGCGCGCGCTGCGCGTCGGCATCCTGCGGCCGTCGAAGGCGCCCGCTGCCGGCGACACGTCGCCGTTCGAGCGCGGCCTGGAGGCGGCGCTGCAGGAGGCGGCGGCGGCCGACGGTCACGCGGTGACCATCGAGTCGCGCCACGCCGGTCGCGACGTGGCGCGCCTGCCGGCGCTCGCGCGCGAGCTGGTCGCGATGCCCTGCGACGTCATCGTGGCGGTGGGCAGCTCCGCCGCCCTCGCGGTGCGCGACGCCACCCGCTCGATCCCCGTGGTCATCTTCGGCAACCTCGACCCGCTGCGCAGCGGGCTGGTGGCGAGCCTCTCGCGCCCCGGCGGCAACCTCACCGGCGTGCTGATCGCCGCCGGCGGCACGCTCGCCGCGAAGCGCCTCGAGCTGCTGCGCGAGGCGGTGCCCGGCGCGTCGCGCATCGCGATGCTGGTGCCCGACGATCCCGGCTTCCGGCCGCAGATCGACGAGGCGGCGAAGGCGGCCGCGGCGCTGGGCATCGCGATGCCGGTGATCGAGGTGCGCGGGCGTTACGAGGACGCGTTCGCGGCGATCGCCGCGCAACGCGCGCAGGCGCTCTTCGTCGGCGCCACCACGTTCTTCGTGCGCGACCGGCACGAGGTGATCGCGCAGGCGCGAAAGCACCGGCTGCCGACGAGCTTCGAATGGCCGGAGCAGGCGGAGGAGGGCGGATTCATGGCGTACGGGGCGAGCGTGATGCGCATCTACCGCCGCGTCGCCGACTACGCGATGCGCTTGGGCCGCGGGGCCGATCCCGCAACCATGCCGATCGAGCAGCCGACGAGCTACGAGCTCGTGTTCAACCTCGCCACCGCGCGCGCGCTGGGGCTCGTGGTGCCACAGTCGCTGCTGGTGCGCGCCGACCGGGTGTTCGAGTGACGCGCCCGGGTGCCGTTGCCATTGCGGTCACGGGCTGCCTCACGTCTGGCCATGGCACCGCGTGCCGTCGGGGTTACCATCGTGCCGGCATCCGCGATCGCATCGCCTTCGCGCGGCTGCCGGGTTCCGTCATGCGCGAACACCACGTATCCCGCCAGGCTTCCGCGTGCCTCCGCGCACGTTCGCGCCGCTGCGCCTGCACGACGAGGATCGCCTGATGCGCAACGGCGCGCCCGCACTGCCGGCGGACGCGGCACCCGCCGCGCAGGCCGCCGAGGCCGGCCGCCGCTCGCGCCAGGGGCGCCTGTTCCGCAAGTACCTGCTGCTGATCCTCACGCTCGTCAGCGGCGCGCTGCTGGCCTCGGGCGCGATCAGCGTCTACTTCAGCTACGAGGAGCACAAGTCGGCGCTCTCCGACCTGCAGCGCGAGAAGGCCATCGCGGCCGCGTCGCGCATCGAGCAGTACATCCGGCAGATCCAGCAGCAGCTCGCGTACGCCGCGCTGCCGCAGCTCGACGCCGGCGACGTCGAGCTGCGCCGCATCGAGTTCCTGAAGCTCCTGCGCCAGGTGCCGGAGGTGACCGACATCGCGCAGGTCGACCGCGACGGCCGCGAGCGCGTGTACGTGTCGCGCCTCGGCATGGACCAGCTGAGCTCGATGAAGGACCGCTCGGCCGAGCCCGCGTTCCGCAACGCGCGCAAGGGACAGCCGTGGGTCGGGCCGGTCTACTTCCGCAAGGAGACCGAGCCGTACATGACCATCGGCATCCGCTCGGGCGCGGACAACGGCCCCGTCACCATCGCGGACGTGAACCTCAAGTTCATCTGGGACGTGGTGTCGCGCATCAAGATCGGCGACAAGGGCAAGGCGTACGTCGTCGACCGCAGCGGCTATTTGGTCGCCGACCCGGACATCGGCCTCGTGCTGCGCAAGACCAACCTCTCGAACCTCGCGCACGTGCACGAGACCAACGACGTGCGCGCGCCGGTCGAGGCGGCGATGGCGTCGCGCGACCTCGCGGGCCACGCGGTGCTGGCCTCGATGGCGCCGATCGAGTCGCTCGACTGGCGCGTGTTCGTCGAGCAGCCGGTGGCCGAGGTCACCGCGAAGCTCAACGCGTCCATCCTGCGCACCGGGCTGCTGCTGCTCGCGGGCCTCGTGATCTCGGCGCTCGGCGCGCTCGCGCTGGCGCGCGGCATGGCGCGCCCGATCCGCACGCTGTCCGAAGGCGCGCAGCGCATCGGGCAGGGCAACCTCGACCAGCGCATCGAGGTGCGCACCGGCGACGAGCTGGAAGCGCTCGCCGACCGCTTCAACCGCATGTCGGCGCAGCTGCGCGAGTCGTACGCGGACCTCGAGCGCAAGGTCGAGGAGCGCACGCGCGAGCTCACCAACTCGCTCGAGCAGCAGACCGCGATCAGCGAGATCCTGCGCGTGATCTCGAGCTCGCCCACCGACGTGCAGCCGGTGCTCGACGCCGTGGCCGAGCGCGCGGCGCTGCTGTGCCACGCGCCGTTCGCGCGCATCATGCTGGTCGACGGTGCGCAGCTCGTGTCGGCGGCCGAGTACTGGCAGGGGCGTCTCAGCGAGCGCTCGCAGTGGGAGCGCACGACGGACGTGGTGCTGGACCGGACCTCGGTCACGGGTCGCGCCGTCACCGACCGGCAGACGGTGCACATCGCCGACATCCGCGGCCTCATCGACACGGAATTCACGGGTGCGCGCGAGAACATGCTGCGCTTCGACTGCCGTGCCGTGCTCGCGGTGCCGCTGATGCGCGAAGGCGGCGCCTACGGCGGCATCTTCCTCGCGCGGCACGATCCCGGCCTCTTCGCGCCGGACCAGGTGGCGCTGGTCGAGACCTTCGCGCGCCAGGCGGCCATCGCCATCGACAACGTGCGGCTGTTCCACGAGATCGCCGACAAGAGCCGCGAGCTCAAGGTCGCGAACCAGCACAAGTCGGCGTTCCTGGCCTCGATGTCGCACGAGCTGCGCACGCCGCTCAACGCGATCATCGGCTTCTCGGAAGTGCTGCTCGCACGCTACTTCGGCGAGCTCAACGAGAAGCAGGACGACTACCTGAAGGACATCCACAGCTCCGGCCGGCACCTCCTCGCGCTCATCAACGACGTGCTCGATCTCTCCAAGGTCGAGGCCGGCAGGATGGACCTCGACCTCGCGCCCTTCGACCTGCCGACCGCGCTCGCCGACGCGATGACGCTGGTGCGCGAGCGTGCGATGAAGCACGGCATCGCGCTCGACCTCGCGGTGGCCGAAGGTGTGGGCACCGTGCTGGCGGACGAGCGCAAGCTGAAGCAGATCGTGCTGAACCTCCTGTCCAACGCCGTCAAGTTCACGCCCGACGGCGGCCGCGTCGACGTGGAGGCGCAGCGCGACGGCGACGGCGTGCGCGTCGCGGTGCGCGACACGGGCATCGGCATCGCGCCCGAAGACCAGGCGGCGGTGTTCGAGGAGTTCCGGCAGGTGGGCAACGACTACACGCGCAAGCAGGAAGGCACCGGGCTCGGCCTCGCGCTGACCCGGCGCTTCGTCGAGCTGCACGGCGGGCGCATCGGCGTCACCAGCGAGGTGGGACGCGGCTCGACGTTCTGGTTCACGCTGCCCGGCCGCGCGCCCGCGCAGCAGGAGACGCTGCCCCTCGACCGGCCCGCCCCAGGAGACCATCGCCCATGAGCACGATCCTGATCGTCGAGGACAACCCCCGCAACATGAAGCTCGTGCGCGACGTGCTGCAGGTGAAGGGCCACGCGACGCTCGAGGCCACCACCGCCGAGGACGGCATCGTGCTCGCGCGCGAGAGGCAGCCCGACCTCATCCTGATGGACATCCAGCTTCCCGGCATGAACGGCATCGATGCGCTACGCGTGCTGCGCGCCGACGCCGCGACGCTGCACATTCCCGTGATCGCGGTCACCGCGTCGGTGATGCAGCAGGACCGCAAGCTCATCACCGAGGCCGGGTTCGACGCCTACGTCGGCAAGCCGATCACGCTGGCCGAGTTCCTGCAGGCCGTGAACGACATGCTCGCGCGGCCGCCCGGCTGACGCGCTGCACGCCCCACGTCGAAGCCGCCGCCACCATCGACCGCCATGGACCTGACCCCGCTGCAGATCGCCGCCTATGCCGCCGCCGTCGTCGGCGGCGTCCTCACGTGCGTCAGCTTCTTCATGAAGACGATCATCCCGCTGCGCGTGGTGAGCGCGGCCGCGAACCTCGCGTTCGTCGTGTACGCGGTGATCATGCAGTCGTGGGCGGTGTTCGGGCTGAACGCCGCGCTGTTCCCGCTCAACTGCTGGCGCACGCTCGCGATGATGAAGCTCACGCGTCGCGTGCGCGCCGCGTCGGCGACCGGCGATCCTTCGGGCGTGTGGCTGCGTCCGTACATGCGCACGCGCAAGTTCAAGGCGGGCGCCATCCTGTTCCGCAAGGGCGATCCCGCCGCCGAGGTGTATTACCTCGTCGAGGGCGGCATCGATTTCCCCGAGATCGGCGTCAGCCTGCCGCCGGGGCGCATCTTCGGCGAGATCGCGTTCTTCACGCACGAGCGCAAGCGCACGCAGACGGCGCGCTGCACGGTCGACAGCACGGTGATGACCATCGACGAGGCGACGTTGAAGGAGCTCTACTACCAGAACCCGGAGTTCGGCTTCCATCTCGTGAGCCTGGTCGCGAGGCGCCTCGCCGGCAACGTGGACCGCCTGGAGGCACAACTTGCCGCACTTCCCTACGGCGTCGAGACGCATGCGCCCGAGCAGGGCGGCCATTGATGACCTAGGTCAGGGATTGCCGCGCGCAGCGCAGGGACAATGAGTCCGGCGGCTCGGTCGCATCGCCGTCGCTCCCTTCCTCCACTTCCTTCCCCCGTATCATGACTTCCGATGTCGTCGTCATCGGCGCTGGCATTTCCGGCCTCGCCGTCGCGCATGGACTCGTCCGGCGCGGTCGCACCGTCACGGTGCTCGAAGAAGCGCCCGTGGCAGGCGGCGTGATCGGCACCGCGCGCCGCGACGGTGCATTCTACGAGCGCGGACCCAACAGCACGCTCGACACGTCGCCCAAGGTCGGGGTACTGCTGCGCGACGCCGGCCTCGACGGCGAGCGCGAGAACGCGAGCGAGGACGCCGCGATCCGCTACATCGTGCGCGACGGCGCGCTGGTCGCGCTGCCCACGTCGCCGCCCAAGTTCTTCACCACCCACGCGTTCTCGATGGGTGCCAAGCTCGCGCTCCTGCGCGAGCCGTTCGTGCCGCCGACACCCGACGGCGTCGAGGAATCGATCGCGCAGTTCGTGCGCCGGCGTCTCGGCAGCGAGTTCCTCAATTACGCGATCGACCCGCTGGTCGCGGGCATCTATGCCGGCGATCCCGAGCGCGTGTCGGTGGCCGCCGCGTTCCCGAAGCTGCTCGCGCTCGAGAAGAAGTACGGCAGCCTCATCAAGGGCCAGATCCAGGGCGCGCGCGAGCGCAAGAAGAGCGGCGAAGTCGCGAAGAACACCGCGCCGAGCTTCTCGTTCAAGAAGGGCATGCAGACGCTGACCGACGGCCTCGCGCGCACGCTGCCGGGCCTCGAATGCAACGTGCGCGTCGAGCGCATCGCGCGCGAGGGCGGCGAGTACGTGATCGGCGGCACGCGCGACGGCGCGCCGCGCGAAGTGCGGGCGCGCGTCGTGGTGCTCGCCACGCCCGCGCCGCAGGCGAGCGGACTCGTGCGCGGCCTCGCGCCGGAGGCCGCGGGCGCGCTGGCGGCGATCGACTACGCCGCGGTCGCGATCGTCGCGAGCCTCTACCGTCGCGCCGACGTCGGCCACTCGCTGCGCGGCTTCGGCTTCCTCGTGCCCCGCGTCGAAGGTCGCGGCATCCTGGGCACGCTCTTCTCGAGCAGCATGTTCCGCGGCCGCACGACGGGCGACACCGTGCTCCTGACCACGTTCGTCGGTGGAAGGCGCAACCCGGATCGCTACGCACTCTCCGATGCCGACATGGGCGCGATGGTGCAGGGCGAGATGCGCGGCCTCGTCGCCGCCAGCGCGGCGCCGCTGTGGCAGGAGATCGTGCGCTGGCCGCAGGCCATCCCCCAGTACGACCTCGGCCACCTCGACCGTCTCGCGCACGTCGACCGCACCGAGGCGGCGTTGCAGGACTTCTGGTTCTTCGCCAATTATCGCGGCGGCGTGTCCGTCAGCGATCGCATCGTCAAGGGCGGCGAGCTCGCGATCACGATCGACGAGAAGCTCAAGCACTCACGCTGAACGACGCTGCGCCGCCGCGCGCTCGATGAGCAAGCGCCGGCGCGTCCCTTGACCTCCCTCTCCCGCAGCGCGGGAGAGGGTTGGGGTGAGGGCAGCGTCACCGTTGCCCCAGCACCTCCGCCACGCGCCGCGCCAGCGCCGCTCCCTCCATCGCGTCGCCGGCCCGTACGCGCACCGCGCACGCCACTTCGTCCTCCGTCAACGCCTCCTGCGCCACGAGCTGCCGCGCGAGAACATCCACCGTCGCCTCCGACGGATCCCCGCCCGCGGTCGCGCGCTGCGCGATGCGCTCGCGCATGACGTCCGCCGGGCTGTCCGGCCACAGGATCGCGAACGGCACGCCGGCCGCGTCGGCGAGCGCGCGCATCGCCTGCCGCTGCGCGCGATGCAGGAACGTGCCGTCGAGGATCACCGGCCATCCCGCGGCGAGCACGTCGCGCGCGAGCGTTGCGAGGTGCGCATAGGTCTGCGCGCTGCGCTCGGCCGCGTACAGCCCGTCCTGCACGCCGGACTGCGACGACGCGAGGCGCGCGAGGCCCGCCAACCGCTTGCGCTCGACGTCGGTGCGGACGCGGATCCAGTCGCCGCTCGCGGCCAGTGCGGCGGCGAGATGGCTCTTCCCCGATCCCGAGGCGCCGCAGGTGATCACCACCGCGCGTTGCCGCGGCTGCGCGAACGCCTCCGCGAGTGCGAGGTGGGCGAGGAAGTCGCGATGCTCGCGCGCGGCCGTCGCAGCGTCCGCCTGCGCGGCGCGGATCGCCGCGATCTTCGCGCGGACCATCGCGCGGTAGACGAAGAACCACGGCAGCACCGCGAGCCCCGCGTAGTCGCCGGTCTCTTCGAGGTAGTCGTTGACGAAGCGCTGCGCGAAGTCGGGCCGCCCGCGATGGCGCAGGTCCATCGTCGTGAAGGCGATCTCGGACATGACGTCGTTCCAGCGCAGGGCCGGATTGAACTCGATGCAGTCGAACACCGTGACGCGACCCTCGTGCACCACCATGTTGGCGAGATGCAGGTCGCCGTGTCCCTCGCGCACGAAGCCGTCGCGCTTGCGCGCGAGGAGGAACGGCGCGATCCGTGCGTGCTGCGCGACCGTCCATGCGAGCAGGTCGGCGAGGCGCGCGGCGACGGCGGGATCGTGCTCGAGCGCCTGCGCGTGCGTGAAGTTCGCGCGCGCATTGGCGAGCACCACGTCCGGATGGCCCCACGCGTCGTCCGCCGTCGCCCGCGCGACCTCGGCGTGGAAGCGCGCGACTTGCCGCGCGAGCTCGTCGATGCGCTCGGCGGGCAACGCGTCGTCGCGCAGCAGGCGGTCGAGCTCCTGCGTGCGATCGAACCGGCGCATGCGCACCGCGTATTCGGCCGTCGGTCCGCTGCCGCGGATGCGTGGACCCTCCGGGCCGTCGGTGACCGCGACCACGTCGAGGTAGAGCGAGGGCGCAAGCCGCGCGTTGAGACGCACTTCCTCCTCACACGCATGGCGTCGTTTCGCGAGCGTCGAGAAATCCACGAACCCGAGGTCGACCGGCTTCTTGAACTTGTAGGCGAACTCGCCGGCGAGGATCACCCACGAGATGTGCGTCTCCACGCACTCGATCGCGCCGGCCGGATGCGGGAACACGCCCGCCTGCGCGAGCCGCACGGCCAGCGGCGCGTCCGCCGCGCTCACCCCAGCTGCCGCTCCGCAGGCTCGGGGAAGCGGTAGAACAGGCGGTTGAGATAGCGCGTGACCTCGATCACCGCGTCGTCGTTCCAGCGCAGGCCGAGGTTCGCATCCCAGCGCCGCACTTCCGCGACGAGGCCCGGCCAATCGCCTACGATCTTGCGCGCGCGCCAATGCACCTGCTTGTCGTGGCAGGCGACGCAATGCGTCTGGTAGAGGAGCTCGCCGCGCGTGGGCGCGGCCGGCTGCGCGCACGCGAGGCAGGCGACGAGCAGCACCGCGATCGCGGCGAGGCCTTTCCGGAACGGCGTGCGCATGGGGGGCATCCTGGTCCGGCGTGGGACAGCCCCTATTGTGCCGCGCAGCCGAATGCGCGCGGCACGACGACGGTCAAGGTTTGGCGTTGCCGGCCAGGAGCTCGGCGCGGGCGATCGCGCCCGCGAGCTCGCGCGCCTGCGGGTCGTCCGCGGGAAGCTGCGCGAGGAGCGCGCGCCACTGCTGCACCGCGCGCGCGTAATCGCGCTGCTCGAACGCGGCGCTGCCCGCCATCTCCAGCGCGCGCGGATGCGCCGGCGCGATCGCCAGCGCCTTCTGCACGAGCTCCGCCGGCGCGCCGGCGAGCGTGCCGCCGTGCGCCATGCCGAGCGCGTCGGCGTATTCGCACAGGATCTCCGGATCGCCGGCCACCTTCGCGCTGACCGCGATCGCGCGCTGGTACGCTGCGACCGCCGCCGGGAAGTCGTCGTGCCCGGCTTCCAGCCGCGCCAGCAGCACGTAGCCGCGGGCGTCCTTCGGATTCTTCGCGACGTGCGCGACGAGCTCCTCGCGCACGGCGTTGCCCGGCAGCGTGGCGAACGCCGCCTGCGCGTCGAGCGCGGGCGCCTCGGCCACCGCCGCCGGCTCGCCCAGCCACGCGTAGAGCGCGCCGGCGAGGAGCGGCAGCGTCACCACCACCACGGCGATGCTGCGCCGGCGCAGCGGCGACGGCGCCGGCGGGACGTCCGCATCGCTGCCTTCCGCGGTGCCCGGCACCGCGCGCCGCCGCAGCGACCACGCGAGCCAGGCCGCGACGGCCGCCGTCATCACGACGGCCGCCGCGGCGAAGGCGTACGACCCCATCCGCCGGCCTTACTTCGCGGCCGGTGCCGGCGCCGCGGGCGCGGCGGGGGCAGGTGCTGCGCTCGCCACCGTCGGGCTCGCGCCGGCGATGCGGGCCTTCATCGCGTCGTCGAGGATCTTGATGCCGTCCTGCGAGGCCGCGACCGACTTCGCGAGCGATTCCTTCGCGAGCGCGAGGTTGTGGAACGATGCGCCGTTGACGGCCGTCCACCATTCCCAGTTGGCATGCGCTTCGCCGTGCTTGGCGCGCGCCTGCTTCAGCACGTCCTCGGGCACGCCGGCCTGCACCGCGGGCGCGAACTTGTTGATGAGCTGCGACAGCCAGAACTCGGCATTGCGCACCTTGCCCTGGTAGTGCGAGGCCATCGACTCGATCACGTAGCGGGCCTGCTTCTCGTCCCACGCGCTGTGGCAGCGCAGGCAGGTTTCCTTGAGGTAGTTCTTCGGGTTGGTCTGCCAGTGCGACGTGTAGAACTTGCCGGTCTTCTCGTCCTTGACGCGCGGCATGTGGCACGCGGCGCAGTCGATGCCGAGCTTCTCGTGCGTGCTGTTGTAGTACGTCTCGACGTCCGGATGCTGCGCCTTCCACAGCGCGGCGCCGGTGAACTGGTTGCGGAAGTCGCGGAACTGGATGTGGTCGTAGGCCTTCAGGATGTCGGCCGGGCCCACGAACGGGAAGTAGTTCGTGCGCTTGTCGGTCATCGGGATCGCGGCGCCGGTGTTCGGATCGAAGCCCGGGTTGCAGTTGTATTCGACGTGGCATTGCGCGCACTGCAGCTTGCCGTCGTAGCGCTCGAGCATGCCGATCTTGCGCGTGAAGCCGCGCACGCCCATGTCCTTGACCTCGACCTTGGTCTTCTTGGGGTCCTGCGAGTACAGGGTCGGGAAGTCGGTGCGGGTGACGGCGTCGATCAGCGCGTCGCGCACGATGCGCGGCTTCGCGGCGTGCGGGTCGTGGCAGAAGATGCAGTTCAACGCGTGGTTCATCGACTTCGCGAGCTCGACCACCTTCGACGTGCGGCTCCACTTCGCCTGCGGGACCGGGTCGCCCATGTACGCCCACTCGAGGATGTGGTCCTGCGTCTTGCACGACAGGCACACCGGGTTGGCGGCGGCGGCGGTGCCGGGCTTGAACACCTTCTGCTCGGTGTTGTCCGGGAAGAGGTCGACGACGAGGTCGTTGGCCTTGAAGTCGCCGGTGCCGGCCATGTAGCGCCAGCCGTCCTTGGGCGCGAAGCGGCCGCCGAACGCCCGGTCGACCACGTACTGGTCGAGCAGCGCGAACGTGTGGCCGCGCGGCAGGTTGTGCTCCTTGGTGAAGCCGTGCGGCGTCATGAGGAGGTCGTACGACGGGTCCGGCGCCGGGCCGCTCATCTGCTTCTTCT
Organism: Burkholderiales bacterium; assembly: GCA_046347855.1. Lineage (GTDB taxonomy): Bacteria > Pseudomonadota > Gammaproteobacteria > Burkholderiales > Casimicrobiaceae > VBCG01. The sequence goes on along the minus strand of JAXMFJ010000006.1, from coordinate 979,771 downwards.
CGTAGCGCGCGGTGCGGTGCCAGTCCATCGTCGCGTACGACTTGTACTGGTTCTGGTGGCAGCCGCCGCAGGTCGCGAGGTCGGTCTTGGTGACCGGGCGCTTGGACGCATCCGCGAGGTGCTCGCTCGTGCCGTCGTGGCACGCGTTGCAGCCGACGGTCTTGTGCTTGCCGCTGTCGTAGAACGCCTTCACCGGCGCATGGCAGGCGAGGCAGGTCCCCGAGTCGAAGGCCTTGGTCGCCTTGGCGGGCGCCGCGGCCGCGGTCTTGGTTTGGGCGGCGGCGTAGCCGCCGGTCAGCGCCAGCGCCGCGACGGCCGCCGTCATGGCGGCGCGCGCGAGCGTGCGCAGGATGGATGCATGGACGTTCACGAAGCTCTCCCCGAGCGACACGAATTGATGGGACTGCTACCGCACCAGTCTAGCGACGCGCGCGCGCGCAGGGTGTGCTGAATGCGCCGCCGTTGACCCGAATCAACGCCGGTCCGGGGGTCGGTCCGGCAGGCGCCGAAAACCCCACATGGATCAAGGAAATGCCCCCGTGCCGCGGCGGGGCGGCTACTCGAGCTCCAACGCGTCGCTCACGGCCCGGATGCCGGCGCGCGCGCAGGCATCGTCGGCGTCGCCGCCCGGCGCCCCCGACACGCCGATGCCGCCGACGATCGCCCCTTTGGCGCGGATCGGCATGCCGCCGCCCATCGCGATGACGTGGGGCAGGGCGCGGATGCCGCTCGCCGGCTTCCCGGCCTGCGTGCTGTCGGCGAGTTCCGCGGTGTCCATGCGAAAGCTCGCCGCCGTCCACGCCTTGTCGATGGCTGTGGGCGGCGTGTGCGCGCCCGCCAGGTTGTCGCGCAGCAGCGCGAGCGGGACGCCCGCACGATCGACGACGGCGACGGTCACCGTGTGGCCGTTCTTCTGGCACAGCGCGAGGGCGGCCTGTGCCGCGGTCAGGGCGGCGGCGGTGGTCATCGATGAGGTGGTGACGAGCAGCTTTTCGGCCGATGCTGCGCCAGCCAACGTAAGAGCAGCGACTGCGACTGCGATTGTCTTGAATGCCACGATTCACTCCTCCCCTGCAGTTAGGGCTCCCTCTCCCCGGAACGGGGAGAGGGTTGGGGTGAGGGGCTGCGTCGATTCGTGCGAACGTCCCCACCCTCACCCCAACCCTCTCCCGCCGCGGGCGGGAGAGGGAGTCCCATGGATACTTCGGTGCGAATTCGATGCGTCCGCAATCGACGCTATTTCCCCTTGAACACCGGCTTACGCTTCTCCTTGAACGCGCGAATCCCTTCCCGGTAATCCTCGCTGTCGTACACCACGCGCCGCAATCCCTGCACGCGCTCGAAGCCCTGCGGCGACATCGGACGCGCGCCGGCGAGGATGCGCAGCTGCTCCTTCATCACCGCGATCGACAGCGGCGCATTGGCCGCGATCTGCCCCGCGAGCCCGCGCGTGAACGACTCGAGCTCCTCCACCGGCACCACGTAGTTGATCATGCCGAGCTGCTCGGCGCGCGTCGCCTTGATCGGCGCAGCGGTGAACGCCATCTCCTTCACGATGCGCAGGTTGGCGGAGTTCATGAACGTCACCATGCCCGACACGTTGTAGGGCACGCCGAGCTTCGCGGGCGTGATGGCGAACGTGGTGGCCGGCGTGGCGACGATGACGTCGCACGCGAAGCTCATCTCGCACGCGCCGCCCCACACGGTGCCCTCGATCATCGCGATCACCGGTGCGGGAAAATTCTCGATCTCGCGGATCACGTGGCGCAGCGGATCGTCCCAGCCGAGCGGATCGCGGCCGTCGGTGGGCAACTCGGTGACGTCGTGCCCGGCGGACCACACTTTGGCGCCCGGCTGCGAGCGCAGCACGACGGCGCGCACGGAATGCTTCCCGAGCACGGCCAACTGCGCGATCAGCTCGTTGACCAGCGCCGCGGAGAGCGCGTTGTGCTTCTCCGGGCAGTTGAGCGTCAGGTAGCCGACGTCGCTCTCGACGGTCGACAGGATGAGCGGCATGCGCGTCACCTCGTGGCGTGGAAGGTTCGCGGGCATGCCGGCAATCGCGCCGCGCGCGGCGGCGCGTGCGGCGTCAGATGACGCGGGAGTATTTCGCCTTCTGCTGCGCCTCGCGCAGGTAGCGGTCGAAGTTCATCGCGATCGTGCGCACCAGCAGCCGGCCGCGCGCGGTGACCTGCAGGCGGTCGGGACCGATCTCGAGCAATCCGTCCGCCGCCAGCGGCGCCAGCGCCGCGAGCTCGGGTGCGAACGTCTGGTGGAAGTCGATGCCGTACAGCCGCTCGATCTCGGCGAAGTCGAGGTCGAAGTTGCACATCAGCTTCTGGATGACGTCGCGGCGCAGGAAGTCGTCGCCGGCCATCTCCACGCCGCGCAGGACGGGCAGCGCCTCGGCGTCGAGCTTCACGTAGTACTCGTCGAGCGTCTTCACGTTCTGGATGTACGCGCCGCCGACCTTGCCGATGGCCGAGATGCCGAACGCGAAGAGGTCGCGGTCGGGCTGCGTCGAGTAGCCCTGGAAATTGCGGTGCAGCTTGCGCGCGCGCTGCGCGGCGGCGAGCTCGTCGGTGGGCTTCGCGAAGTGATCCATGCCGATGTACACGTAGCCGGCCGCGGCGAGCTTCTCGATCGCGAGCGCGAGGATCGCGAGCTTGTCGGCGGGCACCGGCAGGTCGGCGATCTCGATGCGCCGCTGCGGCTTGAAGAGATGCGGCACGTGCGCGTAGCTGTAGAGCGCGATGCGGTCGGGCGAAGCGGCGATGATCTTGTCGAGCGTGGCCGAGAAGCCCTGCACGGTCTGCTTCGGCAGCCCGTAGATGAGGTCGCAGTTCACCGACACGAAGCCGACGCGGCGCGCGGTGTCGATCACCGTGCGCGTCTCTTCCTCCGTCTGCACGCGGTTCACCGCCTGCTGCACGGCCGGGTCGAAGTCCTGCACGCCCACCGAGATGCGGTTGAAGCCGAGCGTGCCCAGGAATTCGATGGTGTCGGCGCCCACCTTGCGCGGGTCGACCTCGATCGAGACCTCGGCGTCGGGCGCGAACGCGAAGTTGCGCTTGAGCGCGCTCATGAGGTTCGTCATCTCCTCGCGCGAGAGGAACGTCGGCGTGCCGCCGCCCCAGTGGAGCTGCGTGACGGGCGGCCTGCCTTCGATCAGCGCGCTCACCTTCTCGATCTCGCGCTCGACGTAGCGGATGTACTTCGCCGACCGCCCGTGGTCCTTGGTCAGGACCTTGTTGCACGCGCAGTAGTAGCAGATCGTGTTGCAGAACGGGATGTGGACGTACAGCGACAGCGGCTGGTCCGCGCGCGACACGTTGCGCTGCGCGATCGCCTCGACGTAATCCGCCGCGGTGAAGCCGTCGTGGAAACGGTCGGCCGTCGGATACGAGGTGTACCGCGGGCCGAAGCCGTCGTACTTGGTGACGAGCCCCGCGTCGAACGCGAGGTGTGGCACGGAGTGCGTAACAGTGGAGTCCATAGGCGCGATGATGCCACCGCGCAGGGGCCGCTGCCATTGCGGCAAATCAACTGGCCCGTGCAGGACGCATCCTAGGCGCCCGGCACCTGCCCCTGCATGCGCGACAGCCGCCGCTGGATCTCTGCGAAGTCGTCCGCGGTGTCCATGCCGTGCATAGGGTCGGCGTGCGCGGCGAACGCCTCGTCGATGTCTTCCCAGTCTTCCGCGGTGAGGTGCTGCTCGGCGAGCGGGAACGCCTCGCGCTCCTCGCGGCCCATGTGCGCGCGCTCGTGCGCGACGAAGCTGTCGACCGCGGCGGCGAACGCCGCGAAGGCCGGGTGCCCGTGGCGCTCCCAGCGTCGCAGGTATTCGTCCAGCATCGCGACGTGCTCGCTGCCCATGCGGTGCTCGTGGCACAGGTGCTCGACCAGCGGCAGCGCGGGCGGATGCCGCTCCGCGAGCAGCCGGAAAACCCAGCGCTCTTCCTTCGGATGATGCAGTCGCTCCGGGAACGACTGGATGTAGTAGAGCATCGCCCGCAGCAGCTCGAAGTTGGGCGCCATCCGGTAGTCGCGAATCCCGTGGACGAGGTCGGACAGCCTCTGCAGCATTGCAGCGATCGAGTCGTGCTCGTCGCGGATGATGGACAGCGCCTGCATGCCTGCTTTTCCGTTTGCGACGGAATGCATGGTGCGGGGTGCGGTGGCCGCAGCCGTTGATGCGTATCAACGTCTCCGTGCGTGTCCAGCCTGCCGCCCGTCGCCGGTTGAAAGGGTGGCACGGCGGCGCCATCTTCGCCGCATGCCCCTCGACCTGCCGCGCGCCGCCTCCGGCCGCGCCCCCGACGCCGCGCTCCTCGACGCCTATTCCGAGGCCGTGGCGGGCGCGGTCGCGCGCGTCGCGCCCGCCGTCGCGCACGTGGACGTGCATCTTGGCCGCCGGCGCGGCGGGGCGGGCTCCGGCTTCCTCATCACGCCCGACGGCTATCTCGTCACCAATAGCCACGTGGTGAGCGGGGCCTCGGCGCTCGAGGTCACGCTGGCCGACGGCCGCGTCGCCGACGCCACCATGGTCGGCGACGACCCCGATTCCGACCTCGCGGTGCTGAAGGTGCAGGCCGGCGACCTCGCGTGGATCCGGTTCGCGGCCGCCGCCGACGTGCGCGTCGGGCAGGTCGCGATCGCGATCGGCAGCCCGTTCGGCTTCCAGCATTCGGTGACCGCCGGCATCGTGAGCGCGCTCGGCCGCTCGATGCGCGGCACCACGGGTCGCCTGCTCGACAACGTGCTGCAGACGGACACGTCGCTCAACCCCGGCAATTCCGGCGGCCCGCTCGTCGACGCGCGCGGCGAGGTCATCGGCGTGAACACCGCGGTCATCCGCGGCGCGCAGGGCCTCTCGTTCGCCATCGCCGCGTCGACCGCCGAGCGCGTGGCGAGCGCACTGATCCGCGACGGCCGCGTGCGCCGCGCGCGCCTGGGCGTCGGCGGGCAGACGCTGCCGCTGCCGCGGCGCGTCGTGCGCCACTTCGACCTGCCGCGCGAGTCGGGCGTGCGCGTCGAGACCGTCGAGCCCGGGTCGCCGGCGGCACGCGCGGGCCTCGCGCGCGGCGACGTGATCGTCGCGCTGGATGGCGTTCCGGTGCCGGACATCGACGCGCTACAGCGCCTGCTCGCCGCGGAGGCCATCGGCCGTGCGCTCGCGGTGCACATCGTGCGCCGCGACCGCACGCTCACGCTCGACGTCACGCCCGTGGAATCGACGCCGCGCTAGCGAGGTTCGCAGAATCGCCAACGTGCGAACCGCACATCACCCGGCGCATGACGCTCGTTCTTGCGTCGCCCTTTCCAGCGGCCGCCGCCGGGCCGCCCCAAGGCGGCCGCCTGACCATGATTTTCCGGCCGCAAAAGGCGCGACGCCGACCTCACGTCATCCCCCGGCCCCACGGACGCCTTTTGCGGACGCGCCTGCGCACGCCTTTTGCGGACGTGGCAGTTTTGTTGCACGTGTGCAACAATCGTCGCAACTTCATTGGGCATCAGGGTGACCACGATGCTGGACCGTGACGGCTACCGCCCGAACGTCGCCATCGTCATCGTCAACGCCAGGAACCAGGTCTTCTGGGGCAAACGGATCCGCGAACACTCGTGGCAATTTCCGCAAGGTGGCATCAATCCCGGTGAAACGCCCGAGCAGGCGATGTACCGGGAGTTGCGCGAGGAAGTCGGGCTCGAGCCGCAGCACGTCAGGGTTCTCGGCCGCACACGGGAATGGCTGCGTTACGACGTACCGCAACACTGGATCAAGCGCGAATGGCGGGGCAGCTACCGGGGCCAGAAGCAGATCTGGTACCTGCTGCGCCTCGTCGGCCGCGACAACGACGTGAGCCTGCGCGCGTCGGAGCATCCGGAGTTCGACGCCTGGCGCTGGCATGACTACTGGATCCCGCTCGAGACGGTGATCGAGTTCAAGCGCGAGTCCTACCGGCGCGCGCTGCTCGAGCTCGAGCGCTTCCTGCATTCGCGGCCGCAGACGCGGCGCCAGCGGCTGTACGGCGTGCCGCACCCGGAAATGCCCGCGTCGTACGCCGATCCGACGTAAGGCCTGCCCCTCACCCCAGCCCTCTCCCCGCAAGCGGGGAGAGGGAGCGTTTGGGGCGCTACGCGGCCGCGCCATCGCTCCGATGAAGGTCTCCCTCTCCCCGCTTGCGGGGAGAGGGCTGGGGTGAGGGGAACTGCGGCTCGCTTGCTGCAATCCTCCAAGTTTCCCCTGTCCGGCCTCGTCTGATCCGCCGACGCGCATTCGTCCGATTCACGGATGCGAGACGCATGGCTTAGCGTGGCAGCCTTCCCACGCCGGAGACGCCCATGACCACCGTACGCAAAGGCCAGGCGCCCGGCCACCTCGATCGCGCGACGTTCGGCGCGCGCTTCCGTGAATCGTTCCAGGATCCCGCGTTCGACGTCGCCGAAGACGCGATCGCGCGCCTCGAGGCGATCGCGTGGGAAGCCTACGACGCGGGCCGCAAGGCGCCGCGCACGCGCAAGGCCGGCCCGGGCTTCGCCGATCCCGACTACGACCTGTCCGTCGACTGGCTCGCCGCGCGCGAGCGCGTGCAGGCCGCGGCCGCGCACCAGCAGCGCAAGGACACGCGCTCGCGCGTGCTGGTGGTCGCCGGCGCGTCGCGCAACGACGGCACCTGCCCGGGCGAGGTCTCGAAGACGTGGCGGCTCGCGCGCATCGTCTGCGACACGCTGACCGCCGAGGGCATCGAGCCCGATCTCCTCGATTTGAGCCTCCTCTGCTCCGAGTACGGGCGGCAGATCCATCCGTGCAAGGGCTGCGTGTCCACGGCGCAGCCGCTGTGCCACTGGCCGTGCAGCTGCTATCCCAACCATTCGCTGAACCAGGTGCACGACTGGATGAACGAGATCTACGAGCGGTGGACGCTCGCGCACGGCGTGATCCTCGTCGCGCCGGTGTACTGGTACGGCGCCCCGAGCGGCCTGAAGCTCATGATCGACCGGCTGGTGTGCGCGGACGGCGGCAATGCCGATCCCACGCTGACGCACGGCAAGGACGCGGCGAAGGCGAAGGAGGTCGAGCTCGCCGGCTGGCCCTATCCCAAGCATCTCGCCGGCCGCGTGTACGGCGTGGTCGTCCACGGCGACGTCTCGGGCATCGAGTCGCTGCGCCGCGAGCTCTCCGACTGGCTCGACTGGATGGGACTCGTGCCCGCGGGCGATCGCGCGCGGCTCGACCGCTTCATCGGCTACTACGAGCCGTACGCGACGAGCCACGATGCGCTCGATGCCGACCACGGTGTGCAGGAGGAGGTGCGCAACGTCGCGCGCGCCGTCAGCGAGGCGGTGAACGCGCTGCGCGGCGGGCGCCTGTCGATGCCGGGCAAGGCGCTCGTGCCGCCGCGCCCCAAGTAGCCGCTATTTCGTGCAGTCGCCGGTGCGCCGGGCGTCGATGCGCATCGCCAGCGGCGCGCCGCGCACGCCCTTGTCGGTCACGTCCAGCGTGGCGGTCCCGTCGTAGCGGTCGCCGGCGTAGGTGATCTGCGCGCGCCCCTTCATGACGCGCTCGCCGGACCTGCATTCGATGTCGTAGCTCGCCTTGCCGCCGTACTCGCGCGTGACGTTGGCGAGCGTGCAGGTGCCTTCGGGACGCGGCAGCGTGCGGATCGGGTCGTCGATGTCCTGGCGCGTGACGCAGGCGCGCGCCACGGGCGTCGTCTGCGGGATGCCGTCGACGGTCGCGGTGAGCTTCATCTCCCACTGCCCGGGCCGCATGGGGTTGGTCGCGCAGCCGGCGACGAGCGCCAGCGCGGCGCAGGCGGAGAGGGGGGTCAGGCGCATGCGCGGATGATAGCGAGCCTCCATGCGTGCGCCGCTCGTTCCCGACATGCGGCGTTCAGGCGAGGAGGACCAGGTTGTCGCGGTGGATGAGCTCCGCCTCGTCGACATAGCCCAGCACGGACTCGATCTCCGCGGACGGCCGGCGCACGATGCGCGCGGCGTCCTGCGCGCCGTAGTTGACGAGCCCGCGCGCGATCTCGCGGCCGTCGGGCGCGTAGCAGCCCACGACCTCGCCGCGGCCGAACGCGCCTTCCACCGCGACGACGCCGATCGGCAGCAGGCTCTTGCCCTCGGCGGTCAGCACGCGCACGGCACCCGCGTCGAGATGCAGCTTGCCCGCGAGCTGCACGTGATCGGCGAGCCATTGCTTGCGGGCCGCGAGCGACGCCGCGGGCGCGACCAGCGCGGTGCCCACCGATTCGCCCTGCGCGAGCCGCGTGAGGACGCCGGCCTCGCGGCCGCACGCGATGATCGTCGACGCCCCCGAGCGCGCCGCGCGCCGCGCCGCGAGCACCTTGGTCAGCATGCCGCCCTTGCCGAGCGACGAGCCGGCGCCGCCGGCCATCGCCTCCAGCGCGGGATCGCCGGCGCGCGCCTCGGCCACCAGCGTCGCGGACGGATCGCGGCGCGGATCGGCGGTGAACAGCCCCTGCTGGTCGGTCAGCAGCACGAGCACGTCGGCCTCGATCAGGTTGGCGACGAGCGCGCCCAGCGTGTCGTTGTCGCCGACCTTGATCTCGTCCGTGGTGACCGTGTCGTTCTCGTTGATGATCGGGATCACCGCGAGGTCGAGCAGCGTGCGCAGCGTGGTGCGCGCGTTGAGGTAGCGCCGGCGGTCCGCGAGATCCTCGTGCGTGAGCAGGATCTGCGCGGTCTGCAGCCCGAATGCCGCGAACGCGCGCTCGTATGCCTGCGCGAGCCCCATCTGGCCCACGGCGGCCGCGGCCTGCAGCTCGTGGATCGCGCGCGGGCGCGCCGACCAGCCGAGCCGCTTCACGCCTTCGGCAATGGCGCCCGACGACACCAGCACCACCTCGCGCCCGTTGCGCGCGAGGGCGGCGATCTCCTCGGCCCAGCGCGCGACGGCGTCGTGGTCGAGCCCGCGTCCCTCGTTGGTGACGAGGCTCGACCCGACCTTGACGACGATGCGCTTCGCGGTTGCAACCGGCGTAGCCATGCGCTCGCTCACTCGTCCGCCGCGGGCGTGCGCCGGCGGCGTGCGCGCACGGGCGCCGGCGTGACCACCACGGGGGCGGCGTCGGCGACCGGCTGGCTTTGTGCGCCGCCCGCTTCGTGCGGCGTCGCGAGCGGCGCCTCCTCGGCTTCCGCGAGCGGCTCCGCAGGATGCTCGTCGAGCCACGCCTGGATCGCATACGTGAGCTCGCGGCAGCCTTCGCCGTCGATGGCGGCGATCGGGAACACCGGTCCCTTCCAGCGGTACGCCTTCACGAACGCCGCCACCTTCTTCTTGCGCTCGTCCTCCGGCACGAGGTCGAGCTTGTTCAGCACCAGCCAGCGCGGCTTCTCGTAGAGCGCCTCGTCGTAGCGCTGCAGTTCCTTCACGATCGCGCGCGCGTCCCTGACCGGATCCGCGTCCTCGTCGAGCGGCGCGACGTCGACGATGTGCAGCAGCAGCCGCGTGCGCTGCAGGTGGCGCAGGAAGCGATGGCCGAGGCCCGCGCCTTCGGCGGCACCTTCGATGAGGCCGGGAATGTCCGCGACCACGAAGCTCTTCGCCTCGCCGGTGCGCACGACGCCCAGGTTGGGCGCGAGCGTGGTGAACGGATAGTCGGCGACCTTCGGCCGCGCGGCGGAGATCGCGCGGATGAACGTCGACTTGCCGGCGTTCGGCAGGCCGAGCAGGCCGACGTCGGCGAGCACCTTGAGCTCGAGGCTCAGGCGCCGCTTCTGGCCTTCCTCGCCCTTGGTGAACTGGCGCGGCGCGCGGTTGGTGCTCGACTTGAAATGGATGTTGCCGAGCCCGCCCTTGCCGCCCTGCGCGACCAGCGCCTTCATGCCGTCGCGCGCGAGGTCGGCGATGCGCTCGCCGGTGTCGGCGTCGGTGATGACCGTGCCCACCGGCATGCGCAGCACGACGTCCTCCGCGCCGCGCCCGTACTGGTCGGCGCCGCGTCCGTTCTCGCCGCGCTTCGCGCGATGGATGCGCGCGTAGCGGTAGTCGATCAGCGTGTTGATGTTGCGGTCGGCGACGGCATAGATGCTGCCGCCGCGTCCGCCGTCGCCGCCGTCGGGGCCACCGCGCGGGATGTATTTCTCGCGGCGGAACGAGGCGAGGCCGTTGCCGCCGTCGCCCGCGATCACCTCGATGGTCGCTTCGTCGAAGAACTTCACGTGATCCTCTTGTAGAGAACGAAGCGCTCGGTGTCGTCGCCCTTGCGCGCGCCGCTCCAGATGGGCTGCCAGCCGTCCGGCGCTTCCGGCTCGGCGGCGAGGCGCCCGTACTGCACGAGCAGCAGCGTGCAGTCGTGGACCGGTTTCACTTCCTCGCGCACGGTGTCGATGTTCGCGAAATAGCGGAACAGCGCGCGCTGCGGCTCGCCTAGGTTGCGGCTCGCGAGGCACGCGCCGCGCGGCATTCGCATGGCGACATTCTCCACCGTCCAGCGGTAGCTGCGGCGTGAATCGAGATACGGCAGCCAGATGGTGGTGACGAGGCCCCAGATCAGCGTGACGCCCGCGGCCCAGTTGAGGATCGCGCGGCGGTTGCTGCGGCGCGCCGGCCGCACGAGCACGACCCACAGCGCGGTGAGGCTCACCGCCGCGAGCATGGTGCCCAGGTGGAACGACGGGTGGTAGCCCACCTCGGTGTCGCGGAAGAGGCGCGCGACGGTCGCGGGCATCCCGTGCACGTAGGCGTCGATCCAGAACGCCCACATGACGATCGCGAGGAGGCCGAAGGTGAGGATGCCGAACCAGTCCAGCGCGCCGGAGAAGCCGCGCTTCAGCGAATCGACCTCGAGCGCCGCGAGGAGCGCCAACGGCACGAGGAGCGGCAGCGCATTGGCGAGCCGCGCCTCGGGCATCGCGAGGAGGCTCGCGAACATCACGAGCGCCAGCACGCCGGGGATGACGACGTTGGGCTCGCGCAGGCCGCCGTTGAACCCGCGGCCACGCAGCCACAGCAGCCACAGGACGAGCGGCAGCGACGGCCACGCGAACCACAGGAAGTTGCGCAGGTAGTAGATGGGCTCCGCGCCGGCGCCGCCGGTCAGCGCGATGTAGTTGCCGAGCGACTCGTGCTCCCACCATTGCGTGAAGAGCGCGGGATCGCGGGCGTGCAGGAGCAGGGGCCACGGCAGCGCCAGCGCGACCGCCGCGACGAGGCCGACCGCGAGCGTCGCGACGTATGCGCGGTTGCGCCATTCGGCGCCGGCGAGCGGCAGCACGAGCGCGGTGAGCGCGATCCAGAGGGGCCCTAAGAAGCCGCGCCCCATGAACGCGACGGCCACGCCCGCGCCGAGCGCAAGGCCGCCCAGGAGAGGACGGCGCAGTGCCAACGCGAAGCCGTAGAGCGACGCCGCGACGCCGAGGGTCAGGAACAGCTCCGGCGAGAGCACGTGCGCGCGGTCCCAGAACCCGATGCTGCCGACGAGGATCAGCACCGGCAGCCAGCGGAACGCGCGGCCCGAGAGCTCGCGGCTCGCGCCGCCGGTGGCGAGCAGGATCAGCGCGAGGGCGAGGCCCACGATCATGCGCGCGGCGTTGTGGACCTGCAGCGGCGGCGAGAAGGCGTCGATCGCGAGCGCGCCGCCCATGTAGGCGAGCGGCGGGCGCGGCAGGTACGTCTCGCCGCCGAGCGTGGGCACGACGTAGTCGTGGCGCGCCGCCATCTCCGCCGCGACGCCGATCGAGATCGCGTCCTCGGATTTCCAGGGATCGTGGCCCGCGAGCCCGAGCGCCACCCACGCCGCGCACAGCAGCGCGAGGCCGAGCTGCTTCCACGCGCGGAAGGGCGCGGCCGGGCTGACGGCCTCCGGATCGACCGGCTCCGGGATGTAGGGGCGAGGGGGACGCATTACGAAACGGCGCAAGACTGCAAGAATGCTACACCCCGAAAGAAAAAGGCAGCCTCGGCTGCCTTTTTCGGAATGCGGCGTGACGGCGATCAGGCGGTCTTCTGCGCAGTGCCCTTGGCGCCGTAGCGCTGGCGGAACTTGTCGATGCGGCCCGCGGTGTCCATCACCTTCTGCTTGCCGGTGTAGAACGGGTGGCATTGCGCGCAGACTTCGATGTGCAGCGGCTTGCCCGCGGACGTCGAGCGCGTGGTGAACTGGTTGCCGCAGCTGCACGTGACCTGCACTTCGGCGTACTTCGGATGGATGTTCTCTTTCATGACGTCCTCTCGTGTGCTCCGGACCCGCTGGCTCGCGGTGATGACGCTCGCAAGCGCGCTGTCCCGTGGGACCGCCCGGGTGGGGGCGGAAAACCTGACATTATTCACGGTTTCGGGGGAGTTGGCAAGGTGGGGGTGGGATTGGGGAAGGCAAGTGCGGGGGCGTTAGGGCCTTGCCGATGGACACCGCCCCTCACCCCAACCCTCTCCCCGCAAGCGGGGCGAGGGAGGTCTTCGGCCGGGCGGCGGCGCTAACGCGCAGCGCCCCAAAAGCTCCCTCGCCCCGCTTGCGGGAAGAGGGAACTCTTCGGCCGGGCGGCGGCGTTACCCCGCAGGCCCCAAAAGCTACCTCTCCCCGCTTGCTGGGAGAGGGTTGGGGTGAGGGGCAGGATGGCCGCGAGCCTGAGCCGCATCGCCGCAGGCTGTCACGCCGCATGCCGCGCGCGACCGAGCGGGCGCGTAGCGCCTACGAGTTGCGCGCTTCGTGTTCTTGCTACACGGAAAGCGCTCGGCCGCCCGGAGCTTTCCGTGCTGATCGCATTCGGGGTTGAATCGCGTCGCGCCGGGGCGAAGCCCCGCGCCACGCGATTCAACCACGCCGCATCGAATCGAAGAACTCCGAATTCGACTTCGTCGCCTTCACCTTGTCGAGCAGGAACTCCATCGCCTCGAGCTCGTCCATCGGATAGAGGAGCTTCCGCAGGATCCACACCTTCTGCAGGATGTCGGGCTTGAGCAGCAGCTCCTCGCGGCGCGTGCCGGAGCGGTTCACGTTGATCGACGGGTAGATCCGCTTCTCGGCCATGCGGCGGTCGAGGTGGATTTCCATGTTGCCCGTGCCCTTGAACTCCTCGTAGATCACGTCGTCCATCCGCGACCCGGTGTCGATGAGCGCGGTGGCGATGATCGTGAGCGAGCCGCCTTCCTCGATGTTGCGCGCGGCGCCGAAGAAGCGCTTCGGGCGCTGCAGGGCGTTGGCGTCGACGCCGCCGGTGAGCACCTTGCCGGACGCCGGCACCACGGTGTTGTAGGCGCGCGCGAGGCGCGTGATCGAGTCGAGCAGGATCACGACGTCCTTCTTGTGCTCGACGAGGCGCTTCGCCTTCTCGATCACCATTTCCGCGACCTGCACGTGGCGCGTCGCGGGCTCGTCGAACGTCGAGGACACGACCTCGCCGCGCACCGAGCGCTGCATCTCCGTCACTTCCTCGGGACGCTCGTCGATCAGCAGCACGATCAGCATCACGTCGGGATGGTTGGCCGCGATCGAGTGCGCGATGTGCTGCAGCATCACGGTCTTGCCGGACTTCGGGGAGGCGACCAGCAGGCCGCGCTGGCCCTTGCCGATGGGCGCGATGATGTCGATGATGCGGCCGGTGATGTTCTCCTCGGCCTTGATGTCGCGCTCCAGCACCAGCGTGCGGTCCGGAAAGAGCGGCGTCAGGTTCTCGAACAGGATCTTCGACTTCGCGTTCTCGGGCGGCTCGAAGTTGACCTTGTCGACCTTGACCAGCGCGAAATAGCGCTCGCCGTCCTTGGGCGTGCGGATCTCGCCCTCGATGGTGTCGCCGGTGTGCAGGTTGAAGCGGCGGATCTGCGACGGCGAGATGTAGATGTCGTCGGTGTTCGCGAGATAGCTCGTGTCCGGCGAGCGCAGGAAGCCGAAGCCGTCGGGCAGCACCTCGAGCACGCCGCCGCCGAAGATCGACTCGCCCTTCTTCGCCTGCTGCTTCAAGAGCGCGAAGATGAGGTCGTGCTTGCGCATCCGGTTCGCGCCCTCGATTTCATTCGAGTTGGCGAACTCGATCAGCTCGGAGACATGCTTGGACTTGAGATCGGATAGATGCATGGAAAGTGAGGCGTGCCGGGGAGGACGCGGGCGGGAAGCCGGATGGGGTACCGCAAAGCGAGGCCGCCGGGCGGCCGCGAAGACGTAAGGGACGGATTGGGATCGGGACGCCGCCGGAGGATTTCCGGACCGGCACAACTCGATTCAGGCTGTACGGTGGCGGCTTGGCGGCGGCCGGTTCCTACGCGTACGGCCAATGAGCGTATAGAGGTTGGCTGCGGCTGTCAACCATCGCGGGACAGCCGCGCCTCGCGCACAACTACGGCTTACAGGTGGCTGTCGAGGAACGCCGTGAGCTGCGACTTGGTGAGCGCGCCGACCTTCTGCGCGTGCGCCTGGCCGTCCTTGTAGAGGATGACCGTGGGGATGCCGCGGATGCCGTACTTGCCGGGCGTGCTCGGATTGGAGTCGATGTCGAGCTTCGCGATGGTCAGCTTGCCGCCGTATTCCTTGGCGACCTCGTCCAGCACCGGCGCGAACATCTTGCACGGCCCGCACCACTCGGCCCAGAAATCGACGAGCACGGGGTTGCCCGCCTGCAGCACGTCCTTGTCGAAGGTCGCGTCGGAGACGTGCTTGATGGCTTCACTCATAAGGATCCTTTCGCAGGGGCGCCGGGGCAGTGCATGTGCTGTCGGCGCCGGTCGTTCGGGGTTACGGTAGCGGATCGCATCCGGCGGCGCAAGTTTGCCCGGGATGCGGCGGATATGGGTCCGATCTGCTAAAATTCAACCCCTTTCCCCGCGTTCGCCGCGGGTGTTTTTCATTCGCGCATCCCGTCATGACCTACGTCGTCACCGAAGCCTGCATCCGCTGCAAATACACCGATTGCGTCGACGTCTGCCCGGTCGACTGCTTCCGGGAAGGCCCCAACTTCCTCGTCATCGATCCCGACGAGTGCATCGATTGCACGCTGTGCGTGGCCGAGTGCCCGGTCGAGGCGATCTACGCCGAGGACGACGTCCCCGACGACCAGCAGCAGTTCAAGGCGATCAACGCCGAGCTCTCCAAGGTCTGGAAGCCCATCATCGAGCGCAAGCCCGCGCCGCCCGACGCCGAGGAGTGGAAGGACGTTCGGGACAAGCTGCAGCATCTGCAAAAGTAACGTCTGAAAAAGGCGTCCGTGCGGCCGGTGGATGACGCCGCGCCGGCGTGGCGCCTTTTTCAGCCGGAACACCGGAACACCACAACCGTCGCCAAGTGACCTCCCTCGCCCCGCTTGCGGGGAGAGGGTTGGGGTGAGGGGCGTTTCACTGCGGGCCAGTCAGCCGCCTTGGGGCGGCCCGGCGTCGGCCGCCGGAAACTGCTACTAAACAACGAGTGTCGTGCGACGGACTGTGCGCCGATGGCGCGCATGCGGCCGTTGCACGCATGCGGCCGATTGCACGCATGCGCTCGTCGCGGTTGCACATTGGCATGCGTTCCGCGCCGATCTCGTGCGACCGTTTGCCCCGAACCGGCTTCGTTACGATAGAATCTCGAGGTTTCTTGCGCGCCGTCAAAGCGGAAGCGCGCTCGATCGACTCCCCAAACCACTTCCATGACCCGACTCGTCTATCCCGCGCTCGTCGCGATTTTCCTCGCGGTTCCGCTGGCCAGCGCGCAGGCGCCGGCGCCGGCCGCCGCTGCTCCCACCGGCGATCCGAACCGCGGCGCGCAGAAGGTGTCGATGTGCCAGGGCTGCCACGGCATCCCGGGCTGGCGCACGGCCTTTCCCGAGGTGTATCGCGTGCCGAAGCTCTCCGGCCAGGCGGCGCCGTACATCGTCGCGGCGCTCAGGCAATACAAGAGCGGCGATCGCGCGCACCCGACGATGAAGGCGATCGCGGGCCCGCTCTCGGACGCCGACATGGCGGACATCGCCGCCTATTACGCGCAAGTGCCTCTCACCACGGCGGCCAAGTGATGAAGACCTTCTCCCCGCTCCTCGTCGCGGCCGCATTCGCCGCCGCCTCGCTCACCGCCTCCGCGGCCGACATCGACGCCGGCAAGAAGAAGGTGCAGGAAGTCTGCGCCGCATGCCACGGCATCGACGGCGCCACGCCCACCGCGCCCGATTATCCGAAGCTCGCCGGCCAGTACCCGGACTACCTCACCAAGGCGCTGCGCGACTACAAGACCGGCATGCGCAAGAACCCCATCATGGCCGGCATGGCCGCGCCGCTGACGGACAAGGACATCGAGAACCTGGTCGCGTATTTCTCGAGCCAGCCGTCGAACCTCGCCAGCCGCTACTAGCGCGCGAACGCAGGACGACGTGACGACGGGCGCCGCGGGCGCCCGTTTTCATTTGGGAGTGAGACGGCGTCCGACGACGCTATCGGCGTTTGGCCCATGGCGCGCCACCGCCACGCTGTGCATCCTTGGCGCATGGACCGGCAAAGGCGCGCAACGTGCGCCGGCGCCACCTCACCACAGGAGGCCGCAATGGCCAACATCGACGTTCATCCGGACAAACCGGTCGTTTCCGCGCACGCCATCGGCTGGTATGCCGCCATCGGCGCCGGCATCATCGGCGGTCTCGTGTTCGCGGTCCTGGAAGTCACGCTGCGGCCGCTCCTGCAGGGCATGTCGCCCTGGGCGCCGCTGCACATGATCGGCGCGATCGTGCTCGGCCCGGGCGCGATGGCGACCCCCGACGTGTTCGACCTGAAGGTGATCAGCGCCGCCGTGGTCGTCCACCTCGTGCTCGCCGTCGTCTATGCCGTCGTGCTCGCGTTCATCGTCGCTCGGCTCGAGGTCGGAACCGCCACGCTCGTCGGCGCGGTGTACGGCTTCGCGCTGTACCTCCTCAACTTCTACGTGTTCACGAGGTGGTTCCCGTGGTTCGCCGATGCACGCGACTGGATCAGCATCCTCACGCACGTCGTGCAGGGCGGCCTCTGGGCGTACCTCTACAAGATGCTCGAGCGCCGCGCGACGGCGTAAGCACGACTCACGCCTGCCGGGCGAGGCAGTCGAGGTAGAGCTGCCCGTCCGGCGGCGTGCGCGTGCGCTGCGCCTGCCAGATCACCTCGCCCAGGCATTCGAGGATCGCGTGCAGCGCCTCGTGCTCGCTGCCGCGCGCCGCGCGCAGCCGCTCGTACTGCGCCCTGATGCCCGGCGGCTGGTCGATCGCGAGCTGCTCGGCCACCGCGAGGTGCAGCGACAGGTGCAGGAACGGATTGATGGCGCCCGTCTCGGGCAGGTAATCGCGGTCGACGTGCTGCTCCGCCGCCTCGAACGTCGCGTGGTACTCGGGATGCATCGCGATCAGGCCGGCGGCGATCTCCTCGAGGTCCGTCAGCGGCTGCTGCGCGCGGTACTTAGCCCACGCATCGGTGAGGAAGCGGCGGGCCTCGTCGCGGGAAGGATTGAACATCGCGTCACGCTCCGAGCGGTAGCGCCGGTGCCGGCCCCGGCGTCTTGTGGCGGTATTCGCACAGGTCGCGGATGATGCATTCGGGGCACTTCGGCGTGCGCGCGACGCAGGTGTAGCGGCCGTGCAGGATCAGCCAGTGATGCGCGCCGTGCTTGAACTCGTCGGGCGTGAATTTCTCGAGGCGCTGCTCGACTTCCACGACGTCCTTGCCCGGTGCGAGGTTGGTGCGGTTCGCCACGCGGAAGATGTGCGTGTCCACCGCGATCGTCGGGTGACCGAACGCGGTGTTGAGCACGACGTTGGCGGTCTTGCGTCCCACGCCGGGCAGCGCCTCCAGTGCCTCGCGATTGCGCGGCACCTCGCCGCCGTGCTCGCGCACGAGGATCTCGGACAGTGCCACCACGTTCTTCGCCTTGTTGCGGAAGAGCCCGAGCGAGCCGATATAGGGAATGAGGCCGTCGACGCCCAGGCGCGCGATGGCCTGCGGCGTGTTCGCGTCCCGGTAGAGGCGCGCGGTCGCCTTGTTGACGCCCTTGTCGGTGGACTGCGCCGACAGCACGACCGCGACGAGGAGCTCGAACGGCGTCGAGTATTCGAGCTCCGTGCGCGGATCGGGATTGGCCGCGCGCAGGCGCTCGAAGATCGCGCGGCGCTTCGCGGGATTCACCGTGCCTCCTGCGCAAGCGCGGCGAGGCGCGCGAGACGCGCGGGCTCGGTCGCCACGAAGTCCGCATCCGGCTGCAGCAGCGCGTGCGCCTTCGCGGCCCACGCGGCGGCGGCCTTCGCGTTGCCGCGCGCGGCCTCGATCTCGGCCAGCTCCTCGTACACGTAGCCGTCGGGCTCGCCGGCCTTCTCGGTCTCGGCGACGAGCGCGAGCTGGACGCGCTGCGCGTCGTCGAGCCTGCTGAGCGCGCGATAGCCGCGCGCGACCGTCCAGCGCGCGATGCGAATGGGCCCCGCCTTGCCGGCCGCCTCGCGCAACGCGAGCGCGCGCTGCCAGTGCGCGAGCGCTTCGTTGGCATCGCCCGCCTCGAAATACGTCCAGCCGATGTTGTTCTCGAGCGAGGCGGCCCAGCCGCGCGCCCGCGGGTCGCTGCTCGCCTGCGCAGTCGCGGCGGCCTTCAGGTTCCACGCGATCTGCCCGCCCTTCGGCGCCGCGATGCCGAGCATGTGCAGCGCGTCGACGCGGTAGTAGTCGGCGCCGGGCAGCGTGTCGTCGCGCGCGACCACGAGCGCCTCCTTGAAGCGCGGCACTGCAGCGGCCGGATCGCCGGCGGAGTTGCGCACGCGGCCGCGCTCGAGCAGATAGCGCGTGCGCACGCGGGCCAGCGCCGGCGCAGGCTCGAGCGCGGGCAGCAGCCGCGCCACCGCATCGAGCGTCGCGTCCGCGTCAACGAAGCGGCGCTGCAACCCCTGCGCACGCGCGACCTGCGTGGCCGCTTCGAGCGCCTCGCGCGAGCCGGCGCCATGGCGCGCGGCCTCGGCGCGGAAGCGCGCTTCGGAATCCGCGGGCTGGTCGTAGTTCCAGAGCGCATCGAGCTGGGCCGAAAAGTCGTCGGCCGCGTGCGATGGCGACGCCATGGACGCGAGGGCGACTACGATGAGCATGCGAAGCACGTGCATCGTCATGCCCCGGCCCTTCGCGCCCGGGCGCGGGCGAGGGCCGCCGCGACCGTCGCGCGCCGTTGCGCGACCGCGTCGTCCACCGCCGCGGGTGCGCGCAGCCGATCGGCGATGCGCTCGCGGCGCGCGACGCGGTCCGCGCGCTCGCGATGGCGCATGCGCGCGGCGGCAGCGTCGTCGGGCATCCACGTGCGGCGCGCAGGGACCATCGCGATGCAGTCGACGGGGCACGGCGGCAAGCAGAGCTCGCAGCCGGAGCACAGCGACGGCAGGATCGCGTGCATGCGCTTCTGCGCGCCGATGATCGCGTCGACCGGGCACGCCTGGATGCACAGCGTGCAGCCGATGCAGCGCGCCTCGTCGATCACCGCGACCAGCAGCGGACCCGGCGTGCCGCACGCAGGATCGACGGGCTTCACCGGGCGGCCCGTGAGGCGCGCGAGGATCGCGACGACCGCATCGCCGCCGGGCGGGCAGCGGTCGATGCCGGCCTCGCCGCGCGCCATCGCCTGCGCGTACGGCGCGCAGCCGTCGTAGCCGCAGCGTGTGCATTGCGTCTGCGGCAGCGCGGCGTCGAGCGCGACGGCGAGCGGGGCGGCGGGTTCGTCCATCGCGCAATTTTAGCGCGACGGTTTGCTAGACTTGCCGGCGGCCGGATGCTCGCCTTTCCGTGCCCTTCCGCCTGTCGTGACCTCGTCTCCCTTTCCTCCGGCGCCGCTCGTGCCCGAGCCGCTCGTCCGCGACGGCCACGCGCGCCTGGGCGCCGCGGTGCTGCGCGCGCTCGGCTGGCAGATGCGCCTCGCGCAGCCGGTGCCCGATCGCTGCGTGATCGTCGTGTATCCGCACACGTCGAACTGGGATTTCGTCATCGGCCTCGCGGCGAAGTGGTATTTCGGGATGCACTTCCGCTTCCTCGCCAAGGACACGCTGTTCCGCTGGCCGTTCGGCGTGTTCCTGCGGCGGTGGGGCGGCCTGCCGATCGACCGGCGCTCGTCGCACGGGGTGATCGGCGGCCTCGCGCAGCGCTTCGCGCAGGAGACCGACTGCAAGCTCGTGATCACGCCCGAAGGCACGCGGTCGCATACCGAGACGTGGAAGAGCGGCTTCTATCACCTCGCGCGCGCCGCGAACGTGCCGGTGGGTCTCGGCTTCATCGACTACGGCCGGCGCGAGTGCGGCATCGGCGGCTACTTCGACCTGACCGGCGACGTCGACGCCGACATGGCGCGCATCGCCGCGTTCTACGCCGACCGCCGCGGCCGTCGGCCGGAGCTCGCGGGCAGGATCCAGCTCGCGCGCGAGCGCTGACGAGGCCCGCGCGCGGCGGCCGGCGCGTTGCGCGCGACTACGACTTGCGCGATGCGCGATCGCGATAGTCGGCGGGCACCTTGAAGAGATCGGGCGAGGGCTCGCCGCGCTTCACGTTGGTGAGGCGATAGATCGTGTCGCCGGCGCGCGGATCGCTGGTCTTCGCGTAGACGACGACGAAGAGCTCCGGCGAGAACCAGCGCTCGCTCGTCACCACGATGGGCTTCTCGTTGCCGATCTGCCCCGCGGGGATCGTGTGCGTGGTGAGCGTGCCTTCGGCCTTGATGCCGTCGAACTCGCGCGTGCCGAGGCTCTTCGACTCGCCCTTGCCGCGCGGCACCACGGGCAGCGCGAGCGGCGGCAGCGGCGGCGCGGGCGGCAGCGCCTCGGCGCCGTCGCCGCGGTTGATGCGGACCACCTCGACGCGCACGTCCTCGCCGCCTTCGGTGGTGCGGTTGCGCTTCACCACCACGCGGCCGGGCTGTGCGTCGCCCTCGCGGAAGGCCGCGGGCGGCGCTGGCGGCGCCGGTGGCATGACACCGGCAGGCGGAGCCGGCGGCGCGGGCGGCTCGGAGATGCGCGGCAGGCGCATCGCCGTGCGCGACGATTCGTTGAGCACGATCGTGCGGCCCTCCATCGGGTCGTAGATGAACACGCCGCCGCGGCCCTCGCCCTTGCGCTCCTGGCGCGTGCGGCCCTGCGTGTCGCGCGCGAGCAGCGACGTCGACTTGCGCACGATGCGGTTGCCGTCCTGCAGCACCTGGATCGTCTCGGTCACCGCTTCCGCGGTGTACGGCGCGTTCTTCACGATCTCGCGCGGTTGCCCCAGCTCGCTGCCCGCGAAGGCCATCGCGGGCGGCAGTCCCAGCAGTTCGTCCTCGAGCGCGACGCGCATGCGCTCGCCGTCGACGACGAGCTCCTTCTGCCGGATGGCGATCTCCTTCGCCTGCGCGACGAGCGCCTTCACGTCGGGCACGTCGGGCGGGGTGGGCGGCTCGCCGGTCGTGGCGGCGGCGGCGATGCCGGCGCTAACGAAGGCAGCGGCCGCGAGGGCGGCGTGGACAGGACGCAGGACAGGACGCATGGCAGGGCCTCGGAGGGAAGGGGGATCAGTAGACGAAGCGGACGGCGAGCACGGAGCCGTCGCGGCGAACGAGGAGCTCGGTGTCGATGGCGTCGGCGGCGCGCGCCGGGTTGACCGGCAGGCCGAGCTGCGCGAGCGTCATGCGCGGCACGCGGGCCGGGACGACGACCGTGTCGCCCGCCGCCTCGATGTCGGCGATGGGCACCACCGGCATGAAGTCGCGGCCGGCCTCGCGCTGCACGGCGAGCGGCGCGGGCTCGGCGAGCACCGCCTCGGGCGGCAGCGAGCGCACGACGAACGAGAGCACGGCGATGGACGCGGCCAGCGCGAGCGGCCACGCGAGCCAGCGGTCGTTGCCGCGCGCCGGCGCGGTGGCGGGCAGCGGCTGGCGCTGCGCGCGCTCGATGGCGTGCGCGATCGCGCGGTCGACCGCGGGCGGCGGCAGCGCATCGGCGACGGCAGCCTTGAGCGCGGCGAAGCCGCGGTCGAGATCGTCGGTGGAGCCAGATTGCATCATGGTCATCCCTTGGCCGCGCGGTCGGAGGCGGGGGTGGCCTCCAGCCAGCGGGCGACGAGGCCGCGCGCCCGCGACAGGCGCGAGCGCACGGTGTTGAGCTCGCAGCCGCAGATCGCGGCGGCTTCCGCGTACGAGCGCTCGGCGAGCTCGACGAGCACCAGCACGTCGCGGTAGTGCGGCGGCAGCGCCGCGATGGCCGCGCGCAGGCGCGCGACGTCGCGCTGCAGCGCGAGCGCGGACTCGGGCGTGGGCGCGTCGAGATCGGGCGCGGCCGGCTCGGCGTCGTCGTCGTTGGCGACGAAGCGGGCGTCGGCGCCGGTGCGGCGATGGACGAAGTTGCGCGCGATGCCGAGCAGCCACGGCTGCAGCGGACCGCGCGCCGCGTCGAAGTCGCCGGCGTGCCCGAGGAGGTGCAGGAACACGTCCTGCGTAACGTCGGCCGCCACCGCGGCCTGTCCCGACCACAGCAGCGCGAAGCGGTACACCGGCGCGCGGTAGCGCTGGTAGAGGGGCGCGAGCGCCGCGGCGTCGCCCAGCGCGACCCGCGCGGCGAGCGCGGCGTCGGTGGCCTGCAGGCGGTCGGAGAGCTCGGCGGGCATGGCGGCGTCGGTCAACGGGCGGTCCTCGGCGTATATTCGCGCCGGCGGCCCGAAAAGTTCCAGGCGCCTTCCGTTGGCGCCGCCCGGCGACCGCTGGCGGCGTGCGCAGGCCCTTCGTCGCACGCCGGTTCCCGTGCTGCCGGCGGGCGCGGACGATGCGGCCATTGTCCGCCCCCCGCGAGTCCGCCATGACCCGATTCAAGGCTGTTTCCACAAAGAGACGCAGAGACACAGAGAAGTCCTCGGCGTCTCTGCGTCTCTTTGTGCAAGGTGTTTCGCGATGAACGCACAGGCCACCACCATGCCCGCCTCCGCCCGGCGCGGCCACCACCCGCTCGAGATCTTCCCGTTCTTCGCGCGATGGGCGCCGTCGCTGCCGCGCGACGTCCTTTACACGTTCCTGTTCAACACGCTGATCGCGGTGGGGTTCACGGCGCTCGCCACGCTCTTCGTGCAGCACGTCGACCTCGTGCGGCAGTTCGCGGTCTGCTTCGTCTACTCGCAGCTCATCGGCTACATCGTCTGGGCGTTGATCCTCGCCACCGGCAAGCTGCTGCCCGGCGAGCGCACGGCCGGCATGCGCTGGCTGCAGTTCGTCGTGGTCCCCATCGCCGGGGCGTTCGTGGGCTTCTGGCTCGCGAGCTCGATCCTCGATCCCGACGCGCGCGCCGCGATGTTCACCTGGCGCGGCGCGCTCTCGATCCTCGCGGTGGCCGGCATCATCACCGGCATGCTGCTCGCGATCTTCGTGCCGCGCGAGCGCGCGGCGCGGGCCGAGGCGCGCGCCGCGCAGGACGACGCGCGGGCGAAGGCGGCCGAGCGCGAGGTCACCGTCGCGCGCCTGCAGCTTCTCGAGGCGCAGGTCGAGCCGCACTTCCTGTTCAACACGCTCGCGCACGTCGTGAGCCTCGTCGACGGCGAGCCCGCGCAGGCCAAGCGGATGCTGCACCGGCTGATCGATCTCCTGCGTGCCACCGCGGCGTCGGGCGAGCGCGAGACCACCCTCGGGCGGCAGCTCGACCTCCTGCGCGCGTACCTCGACCTCATCGCGATGCGCATGGGCGATCGCCTCGCGTGGTCGGTGACGGCGCCGCAGGAGTTGCTCGATCTCGCGGTGCCGCCGATGCTGCTGCAGCCGGTGGTCGAGAATGCAATCAAGCACGGGCTCGAGCCCAAGCTCGAAGGCGGGCGCGTCGACGTGGTCGCGCGGCGCGAGGGCGAGCGGCTCGTGCTGCGCGTCGCCGACACCGGCGTGGGCGTGGCGGCCGCGCGCGACAGCGCATCGACCGGCATCGGCCTCGCGAACCTCAAGGCGCGGCTCGCGGCGCTGTACGGTCCGGCCGCGTCGGTAACGCTGGCCGATCACGCGCCGGCGGGCACGGAGGTCACGATCGTGCTGCCGCTCGCCACCGCGGGCGCGGGGCCGCAATGAGCGGCGCGCGCGTGACGGCGGTCATCGCCGACGACGAGCCGCGGCTCGCCGCGTACCTGCGCGAGCGCCTCGCGGTGCTGTGGCCGGAGCTCGTGATCGCCGGCGTCGCGCACAACGGCCCGGAGGCGCAGGCGCTGCTCGCATCCGAAGCGCCGGACATCGCGTTCCTCGACATCCGCATGCCGGGGCTCACCGGGCTCGAGGTGGCGCGCGCTGCGCGGCCCGACCTGCGCATCGTGTTCGTCACCGCCTACGACCAGTACGCGGTGGCGGCGTTCGAGCGCGCGGCGGTCGACTACCTGCTGAAGCCGGTGCCCGACGAGCGCCTCGCCGAGACGGTGGCGCGCCTGAAGGCCGGCGTCGCGCCGCCGGCCGCGGGCGTGCAGGAAGTGCTCGCGGCGATCGCGAAGCTCGCGCCGGGCGCGGCCTCGGAGCGCCTCGCGTGGATCCGCGCGTCGCGCGGGCCGCAGGTGCAGCTCATCGCCGTCGAGGACGTGTCGTACTTCCAGGCCAACGACAAGTACACGAGCGTGTTCACCGCCGAGGGCGAGGCGCTGATCCGTACGCCGCTCAAAGAGCTCTACGAGCAGCTCGACCCGCGTACGTTCTGGCAGGTGCACCGCGGGACCATCGTCAACGTGCGCGACATCGCGACCACGACGCGCGACCTCACCGGCCGCGTGACGCTCACGATGAAGCGCAGGCCCGAGCCGGTGGCCGTGTCGCGCGCCTACGCGCACCTGTTCCGCCAGATGTAGCGACCGCCGGCAGCGACCGGCACAATGGCGGGGGACGCCGCACGCCGCCATGGACACTTCGCATTCGCACGCGCACGACCACGCGCACGACCACGACCACGCCGCGCACGGCCACGCCCACGGCCCGCACGTGCACGGCGCGGGCGGCAATCGGCGCGCGCTCGCGATCGCGCTGGCACTCACCGTCGGCTTCGCGGTCGTCGAGGCGATCGGCGGCTGGCTGTCGGGCTCGCTCGCGCTGCTCTCCGACGCGGGCCACATGGTCACCGACGGCGCGGCACTTGGGCTCGCGCTCTTCGCCGACGCGATCGCGCGCCGGCCGCCGTCGCGGCACGCAACGTACGGCTACGGCCGTGCGGAAGTGCTGGCCGCGTTCGTCAACGCGCTCGCGATGCTCGCCGTCGTCGCGGCGATCGGCATCGAGGCCGTCCGGCGGTTGCTGGCGCCGTCACCGGTGGCGGGCGAGGCGGTGGTCGCGATCGCGGTCGCGGGGCTGCTCGTCAACATCGCCGCGGCGTGGGTGCTCTCGCGTGCCACCGGCTCGCTCAACACGCGCGGCGCGCTGCTGCACGTGCTGGGCGATCTCCTGGGCTCGCTCGCGGCGATCGTCGCGGGCGGCGTGATCATGGCGACCGGCTGGACGCCGATCGATCCGATCTTGTCGATCGCGGTCGCGCTGCTCATCCTCCGCTCGACGTGGCAGCTCCTGAAACAGTCCACCGGCGTGCTGATGGAAGGCGTGCCCGCGCACCTCGACTACGAGTCGATCGGCCGCGCGCTCGCGCGCATCCCCGGCGTGGCCGACGTGCACGACCTGCACGTGTGGCACATCGCCGCCGAAGGCGTGGCGCTGTCGGCGCACGTGTCGCTCGACCACGGCGACGACTGGCTCGCGGTGCTCGCGCAGGCGAAGCGGATCCTCGCCAGCGAGTTCGGCATCAGGCACGCGACGCTGCAGCCGACGTGGGCGGTGAACGCGGCGGTGCCCGGGCGGGTGATCGAGGTGGTGGAGAAGCGGGAGTAGGACCTACCAATCGGTATGGGATCACCCTTTCCATTGTCGTCCCGCGAAGGCGGGGACCCAGTGTCGTCTTCTTCCTGAACTGCAACGCCACTGGGTTCCCGCCTTCGCGGGAACGACAACCTCCAACGTCGGCGGCCTTTCGTAGGCCATTCGGCATTGGATCACCCTTTCCATTGTCGTCCCCGCGAAGGCGGGGACCCAGTGTCTTCTTCCTGCACTGCAACGCCAACAGGTTCCCGCCTCCACGGGAACGACAACCTCCAACGTCGGCGGCCTTTCGTAGGCCAATTCGGTATTGGATCACCCTTTCCATTGTCGTCCCCGCGAAGGCGGGGACCCAGTGTCGTCTTCTTCCCGAACTGCAACGCCACTAGGTTCCTGCATTAGCGGGAACGACAACCTCCAACGTCGGCGGCCTTTCGTAGGCCAATTCGGTATTGGATCACCCTTTCCATTGTCGTCCCCGCGAAGGCGGGGTCCCAGTGTCTTCTTCCTGAACTGCAACGCACCAGGTTCCCGCCTCCGCGGGAACGACAACCTCCAACGTCGGCGGCCTTTCGTAGGCCAATTCGGTATTGGATCACCCTTTCCATTGTCGTCCCCGCGAAGGCGGGGTCCCAGTGTCGTCTTCTTCCTGAACTGCAACGCCACCAGGTTCCCGCCTTCGCGGGAACGACAACCTCCAACGTCGGCGGCCTTTCGTAGGCCAATTCAGAGATAGGCTTGAGGTCCGACGGTCACAACCACTTCAACTTGCGGAAGTGGAAGTAGAGATACACATCCGCCAGCAGCATCACCGTCACCACCAGCGGATACCCGAAGCTCCACTCGAGCTCGGGCATGTTCTTGAAGTTCATGCCGTAGATGCCCGCGACCATCGTGGGCACGGCGATGATGGCGGCCCACGCGGCGAGGCGCTTGGTCACCTCGCTCTCCGCGAGCGAGATCATGCCAAGGTTCACCTGGATCGCGGTGGTCAGCATTTCGCGGATGCCCTCGATCGACGCGTGGATGCGGTGCAGGTGGTCGTACACGTCGCGGAAGTACTCGCCCATGCCGGCGCAGACCTGCGGGACCCGGCCGCCGTAGAGCCGGCCGGTGGCCTCCATCAGCGGATCGACGGCGTGCTTCAGGCGCATCAGGCGCTGCTTCAGCGCGTACAGCGACTGGATGTTCGAGCGCGCCGCGTTGCGCTCGAAGATCTGCTCCTCGATCGACTCGAGCTCGGTCTCCAGGCTGTCGATGATCGGGAAGTAGCGGTCGACCACGTTGTCCATCACCGCGTAGAACACGTAGCCCGAGCCGTGCGCGAGGAGCTCCGGCTCGCGCTCGGAGCGCGCGCGCACCGCGGCGAAGCCCACCTGCGTGCGGTGGCGCACGGTCAGCACGTAGTTGGGGCCGACGAAGATGTCGACCTCGCCGGTGGCGTAGACCTCGTCGCCGTTCTCGTCCTTCTCGCGCTCGATGGTGTGCAGCACGGCGAACAGCGAGTCGCCGTACTCCTCGATCTTCGGGCGCTGGTGGCCGTGGCGCGCGTCGTCGACGGCGAGCTCGTGCAAGCCGAACTCGTCGGCCATCTCCTCCAGCTCCTCCATCGACGGCTCGAACAGCGCGACCCACACGAAGCAGTCGGGCCGGCTCACGTACTCGCTGATGTCGGCGGCGGGGATGTCGGCGAGCTTGTGCCCGTTCTGGTAGGCGACGCAGCTGATGAGCATGGAGACGCGCCCGGCAGTCGGGCCGTACGGGAATCCTTGCATCATAGCGGGGCATGCACGACGCGGCCAAGCCGTCGCGCACGAGGACGGGCAGGGGGCGCATGCCGGGGCTGCGGAACGCGTCGCATGGGGTGCCGGGCGCCGGGGAGTAACATGCGCGCTCCGCCTGCCCACCGCTCGGCCCGATGATCATTCCGTCGCTGCTCGACACCGACCTGTACAAGTTCACGATGATGCAGGTCGTCCTGCACGAGTTCCCGACCGCGCAGGTCGAGTACCGGTTCAAGTGCCGCAACCCGGCGGTCGACCTGACGCCTTACGTCGACGAGATCCAGCGCGAGATCCGCGCGCTGTGCGACCTGCGGTTCACCAGCGCGGAGCTCGAATACCTGCGCAGCTGGCGCTTCTTCAAGAGCGACTTCGTCGACCTGCTGGGCCTCTTCCGCCTCGACGAGCGGTTCATCACCGTGCGCCGGCTCGAAGGATCGGCGCGCGAGATCGACATCACGATCAAGGGCCCGTGGCTGCACACGATCCTGTTCGAGGTGCCGGTGCTCGCGATCGTGTCGGAGGTGTACTACCGCAACAACGTCCCCGCGCCCGACTTCGCCGAGGGGCGCCAGCGGCTGGCGGCCAAGATCGCGCAGGCGAACACGGTGACCGGCGCCGACTTCCGCATCGCCGACTACGGGACGCGCCGCCGCTTCTCGCGCGCGTGGCACGGCGAGGTGCTGCGCACGCTCAAGGCCGACATGGGCACGCACTTCGTCGGCACCAGCAACGTCAAGTTCGCGATGGAGCAGGGCCTGACCCCGCTCGGCACGATGGCGCACGAGTACCTGCAGGCCTGCCAGGCGGTGGGCCCGCGGCTGCGCGACTCGCAGGTGTTCGCGTTCAACATGTGGGCGAAGGAGTACCGCGGCGACCTGGGGATCGCGCTCTCCGACGTCGTGGGGCTCTCCGCGTTCCTGCGTGACTTCGACCTCTTCTTCTGCAAGCTCTTCGACGGCGTGCGCCACGATTCCGGCGACCCGTTCGAGTGGGGCGAGAAGCTCATCGCGCACTACCAGAAGATGCGCATCGACCCGCGCAGCAAGACGATGGTGTTCAGCGACAGCCTCAACATCCCGCTCGCGATGCGGCTCTACGACTACTTCCGCGGGCGCGCGCAGACGTCGTTCGGCATCGGCACCAACCTCACCAACGACCTGGGGTACGAGTCGCTGCAGATCGTGATCAAGATGACCCGCTGCAACGGGCAGCCGGTGGCGAAGATCAGCGACGAGCCGTCGAAGACCATGGGCTACGACCCCTCGTACGTCGCCTACCTGCGCGAGGTGTTCCAGGTTCCCGACCCGGCCGGGCTGCCGCAGCCGCCGAAGCGGACGCCGCTGTCGGTGTAGGGAGTTGCGAGAAGCGGGGTTCGGGTCTGGGGGCTCGGGGCTGGAACCTTAACCTTTAGGGTCTGACCCCGAACCTTGAGGGTCTGACCCCGAACCTTCGCCGCAGCCCGTTGCGTGCGCACGGCGCGTTGCTCCCGAGCCCCGAGCCCCGAGCCCCCAGCCCCGCCTTTCGCGGTAGCATTGCCGCATGGCTACCCCCGCTTCCGACGCGAAGGCCGGCGCGCGCCCGTCGCCGCGCGCACCGAAGCAGCCGGACCGTCGGCTGCGCCTCGACGACATCCTGCGCCTCATGGTGGCCGACGGGCTCGTCGACCACGCCGCGGCGGAGACCGTCGGGCACATGCGCCCGCGCGCGGCCCAGCACCCGCTGGAGCTCATCGCCGCGCAGCAGTGGCGGATGGCGAAGGCGCCCGGCAAGCCGATGACCCTCGAGTGGCTGGTCGAATGGCTCGCCGCCAAGCTCAAGGTCCCGTACCTGCACATCGACCCGCTGAAGATCGACCTCGCGGCGGTGACCGCGACGATGTCGAACGCGTACGCCGAGCGCTTCCACATCCTGCCGGTCGCGGTCGACCGCCTGACGGTCACGGTGGCCACCGCGGAGCCGTTCGTGCGCGCGTGGGCCGACGACCTCGAGGAGATGATCAAGCGGGAGGTGAAGTTCGTCTTCGCCAACCCGGCCGACATCAAGCGCTATCTCGGCGAGTTCTACAACCTCGCCCGCTCGATGAAGAAGGCGCAGGAGACGAGCAAGGGGCAGCTCGCGCTCACCGGCAACTTCGAGCAGCTGGTCGAGCTGGGCAAGCACGGCCACCTCGACGCCAACGACCAGCACGTCGTCCACATCGTCGACTGGCTCTGGCAGTACGCGTTCGAGCAGCGCGCGTCCGACATCCACATCGAGCCGCGCCGCGACGTCGGCGTGGTGCGCTTCCGGATCGACGGCGTGCTGCACCAGGTGTACGCGATCCCGCAGCCGGTGCTCATCGCGATGACGTCGCGCATCAAGCTCCTCGCGCGCATGGAGATCGTCGAGAAGCGGCGGCCGCAGGACGGGCGCATCAAGACGATCTCGCCCGAGGGCAAGGAGGTCGAGCTGCGCATCTCGACCATGCCGACCGCGTTCGGCGAGAAGCTCGTGATGCGCATCTTCACGCCGGAAGTGCTGGTGCGCGACTACAACGATCTCGGCTTCACGGCGGACGACGTCGTGCGCTGGGAGCACATGATCAAGCAGCCGAACGGGATCATTCTGGTGACGGGTCCGACCGGCTCCGGCAAGACGACGACGCTCTACTCGTCGCTGAAGTCGCTCGCCACGCCCGAGGTGAACGTCTGCACGATCGAGGACCCGATCGAGATGATCGAGCCGCTCTTCAACCAGATGCAGGTGCAGCCGACCATCGGCGTCGACTTCGCGTCCGGCGTGCGCACGCTGATGCGGCAGGACCCGGACATCATCATGGTCGGCGAGGTGCGCGACCGCGACACGGCGGAGATGGCGGTGCAGGCTGCGCTCACCGGGCACCTCGTGCTGTCCACGCTGCACACCAACGACGCGCCCACCGCGGTCACGCGCCTGCTCGACCTCGGCGTGCCGCCGTACCTCCTGTCGTCGACGCTGCTCGGCGTGATGGCGCAGCGCCTCGTGCGCACGCTGTGCCCGCATTGCCGCAAGCCCGCCGAGGCGCCCGACGACGAATCGTGGAAGGCGCTCACCTCGCCGTGGCGCGCCGACAAGCCCGCCGGCACGATGGCGCCGGTCGGCTGCCTCGAGTGCCGGATGACCGGCTACTATGGGCGCATCGGCCTCTACGAGATCATGCACATCACGCCGGCCGTCCGGCGCCTCATGACCCACGACGCCGACGACCGCGCGCTGCGCGAGCAGGCGTACAAGGACGGCATGAAGCCGCTGCGCGTGTCCGGCGCGATGAAGGTCGCAGCCGGCATCACGACCGCGGAAGAGGTGATGAAGGTGGCGCCGCTCGCGTGAGCGGCGGCGCCATCTTGGTCGGCCGCATTCCCCGAGCGAAGTCGATCACTGTTTCAGCGTGACGACGGTCAGCTGCGGCATCCGATAAGCAGGATTGTTGCCAAGCGTGCCGACGACGCGCAGGTCGATTACGTGGTCGCCAGCGCCGAGCGGGCCGCAGACAGTTACGCCGCCCACCGACTGCAGGATGCGGTGCAGGATCTCACGCATGATGTCGCTCACTTGTTGATGGCGACGATGGACAGCCGCGGCGCGTGGTACAGCGGACCGTTGCCGAACATGTGCACCTCGAACAGGTGGTCGCCTGCGGAAAGCTGCGCGGCGAGCACCGTGCCGCTGATGGGGCGCCAGCCGTCGAAGCGCCCGTACAACTGTGGTCCGGGAAAGTAGTAGCCGTCCACGTAGAGCGACAGGCTGTAGGTGTACGCCAGGCCGGGGTCGCCCTGGACATCGACCTCGTAGTTCACGAGGAAAATCTGGTTCGCGACGCCCGTAACGGTTCCGGAAATGATGGTGGTGCCGACGCCGGGCGGGAGAACGTGCGTCTGGTCGTCGCTGACCCACAGCCCCCCTTGTCCCGTGGTGCTCTTCGGGCCCGCGACGCCCTGCGGCCCCATCGGACCTTGCGGCCCCTGCGGACCGGTCGCGCCCGGCGCTCCGTTGATGCCCGGCGTGCCCTGCGGCCCGGCCGGGCCGGTCGCGCCGACGGGCCCCGGCGGCCCCGCGGGCCCCGCTGCGCCCACCGTGATCCACGCCTCGTCGTAGCCGACCGACATGGCGCCGCGCGGCGACGGCACCGTGAGATCGACCGTGACGAGATACGTCCCCTGCAGCGTCACGTTGGGCAGCAGCGCGGTGATCTGCGTCGCGCTCTGCGTGACGACGGCCAGCGGCGGGAAGCCGGCGAGCGTCACCGTCGGTGTGCCGCCGGTGAGCTGGCTGCCGTTGATGATCAGCGTCGGCGGTGTGCCGAGGCCGATTGCGGTGTCGGTGATGATGGCGGCTGGCGCCGGCGTGACGATGGCGAAAGCCGCCAGCGCTGCGAGCGCGGCGCGGGCTGGAATTCGACGCATGGAAAGCCTCCTTCGGGGAGGGCGCGGGACGCCGCCGTGCGGCGCCCCGCGCGCTGCGTGGCTATTGCTTCAACGTCACGACGATCATCTGCGGCCGTTGATACGCCCCGCCGGTGAGGTCGGTCCCCTGCACGCGAAGGTCGATCGTGTGCGCGCCCGCCGCCAGCGGGCCGAAGGCGGCCGAGCCGGTGACCGCACGCCACCCCGAACCTCCGCTTCCGTACAGGTTGCTCCGCTCGACGCCGTCCACGTACACGCGCGTGTAGTACGTGTTCGCGATGATTCCCGCCTGCAGGCTCACCTGATAGGTGACGAGGTACACCTCGTTGCCGGTCGAGGTCACGTTACGGGTGAGGATCGTGGTGTCCACGTTCTGGGTCAGCGCGTGAGAGCTCGTGTCGCCGACCTGGACTGCAAAGCCCTGGCCCGTCGTACCCGCCGGGCCCGTCGCGCCCTGTGGACCTGCCGGTCCCTGCGGACCCTGGATGCCTTGCACTCCCGGTGCGCCCTGCGGACCCATCGGCCCGACGGGGCCCATCGCTCCGGTGAGGCCCTGCGGTCCGGTGAGGCCCTGCGGTCCGGTCGGCCCGACCGGCCCGGGCACACCCTGCGGACCCGCCACGCCCGGGACGCCTTGCGGCCCGACGGGGCCGTCCGGTCCCTGCGGTCCCGCCGGACCCGTGGCGCC
The DNA here is from genome assembly GCA_046347855.1 of Burkholderiales bacterium. Classification (GTDB taxonomy): domain Bacteria; phylum Pseudomonadota; class Gammaproteobacteria; order Burkholderiales; family Casimicrobiaceae; genus VBCG01. The sequence goes on along the minus strand of JAXMFJ010000006.1, from coordinate 947,145 downwards.
GACGGTGAGCCAGGCCTCGTCGTAGCCCACCTGCACCGGGCCGCGCGGACTGGTCGTCGTGAGATTGAGGGTGACGAGGTAGTCGCCCTGCAGCGTGACAAGCGTCGGCAGCAGCGCGGTGACCTGGTTCGCGGACTGCGTGACGATGGCCAGCGTGGGGAAGGCACCCATGGTCACCGTCGCTGAGCCGTCGGCGAGCTTGCTCCCGTTGATGACCAGCGTCGGCGGATCGGCGAGATTGACCGTCATGTCGGTGATGATCGCGGCCGTCGCGGGGATCGCCGGAAGGGCGGCGAGCATCGCGATGACGAGGAATCGGCGCGTGAAGGTGCGCATGAGAACCTCCCAATGTTGTTCGAAGAGGTGTCGGCGCGTGTCGCGCCGAACTTCGCTGCGCGGCGTGTCGACAGCTTCATTGGGCGCCGTGCGAAGGACGCTGCGCCATGACGATCGTCAATCGCGCAATGCGTGCGACATCGTGAGGCACGCAGTGGTCTACAGCACTGCTGTTTTCATCAGCGATGCGCGCATGCGCGAAGGCAGCACGCGGAATGCATGCATGTCTTCATGCGCCGACGAGCGCGCGGCGCGTGCGAGCGCGGCACACGCGACGCGCAACGCGCAACGCGCGTCAGGCGGGAACGAACTTCAGCGCGACACCGTTGTTGCAGTAGCGCAGGCCGGTGGGCTGCGGGCCGTCGTCGAACACGTGGCCCTGGTGGCCGCCGCAGCGGCGGCAGTGGTACTCGGTGCGCGCAACGATGATCTTGTAGTCGACCTTGGTGGCGACCGCGCCGGGGATGGGCGCGTAGAAGCTCGGCCAGCCGGTGCCGCTCTCGAACTTGGTCTCCGACTTGAAGAGCGGCAGCGCGCATCCCGCGCACACGAACGTGCCCTTGCGCTTCTCGGCGTTGAGCGGGCTCGTGTACGCGCGCTCGGTGCCTTCCTCGCGCAGCACGTGGAACTGCTCCGGCGTGAGGAGGCGTCGCCATTCGTCGGCGGACTTCTCGATGCGGTCGGGATCGGCCGCGCGCGCGGCGGGCAGCGCGGCGCCGGCGAGGGCGGCAACGAAGCGGGTGAGGAGCGAGCGGCGGTTCATGGCGTGTTGGAGGCGGTGAACGAGTTCCGGTTCCGTAGGTCGCGCGAACATCGCGATTCCTTACGGCAATGCGCGGCTGCCATGGTAGCGGACGCGCTGCCTCATGCCGGGCGCGACTCGACGATGGCGAGGATGTCGCGCGGCTCGACCGGCTTCATGAGGTGCCGGTCGAAGCCCGCATCGCGGGCGCGCTCGCGATCCTTCTCCTGTCCCCAGCCGGTCACCGCGACCAGGTACGCGCCTGCGAGTCCCGGGCTCCTGCGGATCTCGGCCGCGAGGTCGTAGCCGTTGCGCTTCGGCATGCCGATGTCGACGAACGCGACGTCGGGCGTGAACGCGGCAGCCGTGCGCAAGCCTTCGTCGCCGTCGTTGGCGACGCGCACGTCGTAGCCGTGCGAGCCTAAGATCGCGGCGAGCGTCGTGGCGAAGTCGCGGTTGTCGTCGACGATCAGGATGCGGCGTCCCGCGGCGGCCCGCTGCCCGGGCATCGCGGTCGTGTCCGGACGTGCGGCCGGCAACGCGGCGACCGCCGCCGCCGGCAACGCGACCTCGAACTCGCTGCCCTGGCCGGCGCCTTCGCTGCGCGCGGTGAGCGTGCCGCCGTGCAGCTCGAGCAGGCGGCGCGCGAGCGAGAGCCCGACCCCGAGCCCCGACTGCGTGCGCTCGAGCGACGTGTCCGCCTGCTCGAAGAGGTCGAACACGCGCTCGCGCATCGCGGGCGCGATGCCCACCCCGTTGTCCGTCACCGTGGCGACGATGCGCGCGCCGTCGCGGCGCATGCGCACCGCGATGCGGCCGCCGGCGGGCGTGAACTTGCCGGCGTTGTGCAGCAGGTTCGCGAACACCTGCGCGAGGCGCGTGACGTCGCCGTCGACCGGCATCGGCTCCGCGGGCAGCTGCACGTCGACGCGGTGGCCGGCCTGCGCGAGGAACGGCCCCACCGTCTCCAGCGCGGACGACACGGCCGTGCGCAGGTCGACCACCGCACGCCGCAGCACGAGCTTGTCGGTGGCGATGCGCGAGACGTCGAGGAGGTCGTCGATGAGCCGCACCATCTGCCGCAGCTGGCGGTCCATGGTGGCGAGCACTTCCTGCGGATCGAGCCCCGGCTGCGGCGGCATGCGCAGCAGCGCGAGCCCGTTGACGAGCGGCGCCAGCGGATTGCGCAGCTCGTGGGCGAGCGTGGCGAGGAAGCGGTCCTTGTTCTGATCGGCGGTGCGCAGCGCGTCCTCGACCGCGCGCCGCTCGACCATCTCGCTCTGCAGCGAGCGGTTGCTCTGCGCGAGCGCGTCGGCCTGGCGGCCGATCTCGGCCAGCATCGCGTTGAAGGCGTCGACCAGGACGTCAGTCTCCTGCGACTGCGTGCGCGCGGCGCGCAGCGAGAAGTCGCGCCGCGTCATCACCTCGCGCGCGACGTCGCTGACCGCGAGGATCGGCCGCGTGATCCGCCGCTGCAGCAGCACGGACGCGAGCACCGCCACCACGAGGCTCGCGGCCATCACCGCGATCAGGATCACGACGTAGCTCGTGAGCCGGCCACGCGCCTCGTAGCGCGCGCGCAGCACGACCATGCCGAGCGTCTCGCCCTTCTCGACGATCGGCCGCACCAGCGTCATCGTCTCGCCCTCGACGCGTGCGCCGCCTTCGCCGGAGCGCGCAGGTACCGCGACGTCGATGCCCGGCCGGCGGTAGATCGCGAACACGTCGCCGCCCGCGCGGTAGACGGCGGCGAGCAGGATGTCCGGGCGCGACTGCATCAGCGCGAGATTCTCCTGCGCTGCCTGCGGATCGTCGAACGCGAGCGCCGGCGCGGTGCTGCGGCCCAGGATCTCGGCCTGCGTCGCGAGGTCGGCGGTGAGCGCCTCGCGGTAGGCATGCGTGTCGTAGAGGACCAGCGCGGCGGTGGCGACGGTGAGCGCGATGAAGGTCGCGAGCAGGACGATGGTGACGACCTGCGCGCGCAGCGACTGCGGCCACAGCCTCACGATGCCGGCCCCGTGCGCACGCTGCGCGCCACCGACAGGAGACGCGACGACAGCCGGATGCCCGCCCGCTCCGCCGACTCGAGCGCGACGTCGAAGCGGACCTTGCCGTCGACGACGGCGAGGTTGATCGCGCTGCCCGGCGGAAGGCCGTTCGGCTCCTCGGTTACGATGAGCAGCGGCAGGCCCTGCGCAGCGCGCACGAACGCGGGCAGTTGCGCCGACTCCCCGGCGCCGACGAACAGCATGTGCAGGCCCGCGAGCGGATCGCCGCGTCGCAAGCGGCGGACGTCGATCGCGCGGTCGCCGACCCTGCGCCCCGCGACGGCCTGCACGAGCTCGCGCGCGATGTCGTCGGCGCCGACCACGCCGATCACGTACGGCGACGTCGCATCGGCAAAGGCGCTCGCCGGCCAGTCGACGTAATCGATGAACTTGAAGAGGAACACCGCCTTCACGACGCGGTCGAGCGCGGGCGCTGCATCGGCCGGCGCGCGCAACGGCTGCGCGAACGTCCCGCCCGCCAGCAACACGGCGAGCATGCAGGCGACCGCCGCGCGCGCGAGCGCGGGCCGCGCCGTGCCCCGGAGAAGCGCTACTGCGGGGTCCACTGGAACGCCAGGAAGAACGCGCGCCCGAACTCGGCGCGGTTGGGCGCCGCGCCCCATTCGGCGTGCCGCGGGTCGCAGAGGTTCTGGCCGGTGAGCGACACCTCGAAGCTGCGCGTCGGTCGCCACGCGAGCCGCGCGTCGACCGCGGTATACGCGGGCACCGCCGGCGCCGGCAGCGCGCTCACGCCGCGCGCCATGACGTCGAGCGCGAGCGTGGGCGTGATGTCCCACGACGAGCGCGCGTTCCACTGCATCGCGGGATCGTTGCCGAGCTGGCCGAACCCGCCGATATCCACCGCGCCCGGCTTCACCTTCCAGCGCTCGCGCAGGCCGGTGATGCCGCCGGTGAGGAGCCATGCCGGCAGCACGCGCCACGACGCCCACGCCTCGACGCCGGTGTTGGTGCCCTCGATGTCGTTCGCCCACACCGCGCCGCCTGCTTGCGGATGCAGGCTGCGCAGGCGGTCGTAGTCGGTGGTGAAGATCGTCACCGTCAGCGAGAAGGTGGACGCGAGCTGCGCGCGGTACCCGAGCTCGTAGACGTTCGCGATCTCCGCGTCGAACGTCTCGTTGCCCGCGATCACGTACGGCGGCACGCCGGGCAGGTAGAGGTCGCGGTCGATGCGCGCCGGCGAGCGCACCGCGCGCGACGCCGCCGCCCACACGATGTGGTTCGGCGCGGGACGCCACGCGAGGCGGACGTTGGGCAGGAACTCGACGTCCGTGTAGACGTTGGTCTCGAGCTTGGCGCCGACGACGAGGTCGACGTCCGTGGCGAGCGCGACCTGGTCCTGCGCGAAGAGGTTCGCCCACGCGAGCGTGCGGTCGGCGGGGAGGAAGGCCTGCTGGCGGCTGTTCGTGACCCGGTCGCGCGCGACGCGGTAGCCGGCGCCCGCGACGATCTCGTGGATGGCCGCGACGCGCGTGCCGTACTGCGCCTCGAGGTCGAACGTCGAGAGCGACTCGCGGAACGTCCCCGGATGATCGCGGTACGTGTAGTCGTAGTAGGCCTGCACGCGTGCGAGCGCGCCGTCGCGCAGGCGCGCCGACCACCGCGCGAGCAGGTTCGCGCCGCGCACCGTGCGCGACGACGGCACCTGGTCGATGTCGGACGTGTAGGCGTCGCCCTGCAGCGTGCGCTCCTGCGTGGCGTCGTCGTGGTCGATGCGGAAGCCCGCCTGCGTGTGGGTCGACGCGTCCGTGATCGGCGTGCCGTTCGCGAACTCGCTGTTGTCGCGCCGGACGGACTTCGCGTAGGCGCGCCACGCCACTCCGTTCCCGCCTTTGCCGCCGTAGCGCGCGACGCCGCCGTATTCGGTGTTGCCGCCGCCGGCGGCGAGGAGCGTGCCCTGGGTCTGGTCCGCGTCGCGGGTCAGGATGTTGATGACGCCGTTGACCGCGTTGGCGCCCCACAGCGTGGCGCCGGGGCCGCTGATCACCTCGATGCGGTCGATGTCCTCGAGGAGCACGTCCTGCGCCTCCCAGAACGTGCCCGAGAAGAGCGGCGAGTAGACGGTGCGCCCGTCGATCATCACCAGCAGCTTGTTGGCGAGCACGTTGTTGAACCCGCGCGCGGTGATCGCGTACTGGTTGGTGTCGGCGCGCGCGACCTGCAGGTTGGGCGCGAGGCGCAGCGCCTCCGGCAGGCTCGTCACGCCCGAGCGGTGGATCTCGTCGTGGGTGATGACGTAGACGGAGGCCGGCGCGTCGGCGAGCGACTGCGCGCGCCGCGACACCGACGTGACCACGATGTTGGTGAGCTGCTCGAGCGACAGGTCCGCGAGGCTGCCTGCATCCGCGATCGCCTGCGCGTTCGCCGCGCCTGTGCAGGTCGCCAACGCGCCGGCCGCGACGAGCCGGCGCACGGTCCCCCGGGTGCGCCGCAGCGCGTGCGCGCGATGCATGTTGTTCTCCCTCGTGGCGTCGCGCGCGGCACCGGAGCCCATCGCGCCGTGGCTGCGACCCGAAGCGGCGAGGGATGTCCCCGCCGCGTTCGTGATGGTTGCGTGCGCCGGCGGGGAGCGGCATCGGCGGCCCGGCACGTACGTCGTAGGAGGCGTCCTACGCCGGCGCGGCGGTGTGCAAGAATGTGCTGCGTGCGCCACGCTGCGCTGCGCGGATGCGCAGGCGTGAACGGCAATGCTTCAGCGGCCGTAGGATGCGACTGACCGCGAAGTCCGTGTCCGTGTAGCTGCGCGAGCGCGCACGCACGGGCATCGTGCGCACACATTCCAACACACAGGAGGGTGTGATGCGTAACGTCGTCGTCATGGCTGCCGCACTCGTGACCACCAGCGCATTCGCGACGCTGCCGCCCGCGTCGCCGGCCGCGCAGGCGCAGGCACAGGAAGCGAAGGCCAAGGCCGAGTGGTCGGACAAGGTCGCGGCGTACCAGCTCTGCCGGTCGCAGGATCGAGTGGCGGAGACGTATCGCAACGAGGCGAAGGGCAGCGGCAATCCTGTGCCGGCGCCGGCGACCACCACGCCGTGCGTCGACCCGGGCCCGTATGCGACGCCCGAGCAGCAGAAGCCGCTCGAGTCCTCGGGCGCGCACTCGCCGTCGGGAACGGCCACCTCGCCGCCGAGCCGCAACGAGCCCGCGGCGGAGCTCATGGGCACGCAGAAGAAGCAGTAGGCAATGGCGCCGGGGCTGCGCGTTGCCCATGCGGCAGCGTGCAGGCCCGTCAGCGCCCGCAGGCCAGCATCGTCGCGTAGCCGCCGGCGACCGCGATGCCGACGCGTTCGACGCGACGGTCGACCAGGTTGCGATCGTGTCCCGGCGAATGGCGCCAGCCGTCGAGCTGGTCGGCCGGCGTCGCGTAATTCCACCCGACGTTCTCCACGCAGATCGCGTAGCCCGAGCGCTCCGCGCGTCCCGCAAACCCGTCGTGCGACAGCGCGCCCGCGCGCGCCATCGCGGCGCTGTGCTCGCGGGCGAGGCGCGTGAGCATGGGATCGACGGTAAGCGACTTCGCCGATTGATGCGCGCGATAGTCGTTCACCAGCGTCACCAGGCGTTGCGCGTACGCGTCGTCGCCGGGTCGTGCGGTGCCTGCGGCGCAGGCTGTGAGGGCGAGCGCGCCCGCCGCTGCAACGGCAACGTGACCAAGTCGACGCGGGCGAAGGCGGGGCATGGCGATGCTTGGAGCCTGATCGAGTCGGTCGGTTCAACGCGCTGTCGTTCGCCGTGTCGGCGCTGATCGGCGTGGTGTTCGGCTTCTTCCCGGCGCGGCGTGCGGCGGAGTCTTGGTGCGGCACGGTCGGCGGATCGACGCCATGATCGTCGACATCGACCTCGCGGGGAGTTCCGGCTTGGATCTCGTGAGGCAAGTGCGAGAGCTAAACCTGGAACCGCCTGTCGTCTATGTGTCCGGACATCCAGTTGCTATCCATCAGGCGCTGGAGGCCGGGGCGCTCGTATTGCCCAAGCCGGTCAGCCGATCGCGCCTCCAGCGCATCCTGGACGAGGCATTGCCGCAGGAAGGCAGCAATTCGTAGCGACGGCGGCGAGACCCTTCAATCAATCCGAAAGGAAGGTCTTGAACCCGCTGGCGGTCATCCCAAATTTCGCGGTCGTTCACGTCTTGGGAGGACTGAGCGATGTCGTCGGTCAGGATTCACATCGATGGCAAGGGTGTCGTCTGGTTTCTTGCGCGGTGCCGGCAATGCTACGAAGTTCACAAGTACCGAGCGACTGACGTCGACGAAGAAGGAACGCAGTGCAAGTCCTGCGGAAACCCCATAGGCATTCGCGGCGCCACCATCGACGGATTGGCACGATCAGCAGGAGACGAAGCGGCTCCCTGACTGATCGAAGGATCGATCAGGCGATGACAGCGATCGAGTCGAACAGCACCCTCGAGGTCGACTTTGGACGGCGTCCGCTCTCGCCGTCGTTGGCCGATGAATGCGTCGGGATCAGATGGGTAAACCATCGAGACCCCGCGAATAGGGCGTGGATATTGGGGGTCTTGGCGGAGGCGGTGAGATTCGAACTCACGGAAGGGTTGCCCCTTCGCGGGTTTTCAAGACCCGTGCCTTAAACCGCTCGGCCACGCCTCCGCTGCACCCGTAACCCCTTGATTTCCGGGTGACCGGCCGCATCTTAACAGGCGCGGTTGGACAGCCGGGGGTAAGGGCTTCCGCAATTGAACCGCCCCGGCTTTCTGCTAGTCTTAGCGACGTTCGGCCCGTCGTCGGGCCGCTTCTGGAGGGCTTATGGATCCCAAGTTCGAGCCGGTCATGCCGGGTCGTCAATCGCCTCTCTCGCCGCTGCCGGCCTCGGGTCCGGCGGTCGCGGAAGAGCGCGTCGTCGTTCCGATTTCGCAGAACACCGTCCTGCGCAACACGTACTGGCTGCTCGCGCTGTCGATGCTGCCGACGATCGCCGGCGCGTTCGTCGGCATGCAGCTCAACTTCTTCGCGTTCTTCCGCGCGTCGCCGGTGATGGCGCCGCTCGTGATGTTCGGCGTGATGCTGGGCTCGCTGTTCATCGTCACCCGCCTGCGCAACAGCGGCTGGGGCGTGCTCGCGCTCTTCGCGTTCACGTTCATCGCGGGCCTGTGCCTGACGCCGATCCTCACGGTCGCGCTCGGCCTGCGCAACGGCGGCCAGCTGATCGGCCTCGCGGGCGGCATGACCGCGGCGATCTTCTTCACGCTGGCGGCGGTCGCGACGGTCACGAAGAAGGACTTCTCCTTCATGGGCAAGTTCCTGTTCATCGGCCTCGTGCTGCTGATCGTGGCGTCGCTCGCCAACATCTTCTTCCAGATCCCGGCGCTGTCGGTCACGATCTCGGCCATCGCGGTGCTGATCTTCTCCGCGTACATCCTGTTCGACCTGTCGCGCATCATCCACGGCGGCGAGACGAACTACATCATGGCCACGCTCGCGCTGTTCCTGGATGTGTACAATATCTTCGTCAGCCTGCTGAACCTGCTGATGGCTTTCTCGGGCCAGCGTGACTGACCGTATTTGATTTAGCACCAACAGCGATTGAGGGCGCCCGCAAGGCGCCCTTTTTTTCAATGCGTTGAATTGGCACAGTCGCATCGCCGTCTACCGTGAACGAGGAGGCGCCATGAAATCGAGCATCGAAATCCCCGATGCCCTGTTGCGCCGCGCGGAATCGCTGGCGGCCGAGCGTGGGCAGTCGCTGGACGAGTTGATCGTAGACTTGCTGGAAGTGCGTGTCGCAACCATCGACGGCGACGCTACGATCGGTGAGCCGAAGCACATGGACGGATTCGGCAAACTGCGGCGCCTGCACGACGAGACCGCCCATATCCAGGGCGTCATCGACGAGGCTTTCGAGGGAATCGAGGTCGACCCGCTGCCGAATTCGTTCCGCCGATGACGCGCTTCGCGTAGGAGGCGTCTACCCAATCACGAATCAGTTCGCGCGATCAGGCAAACACCGCGATCGACTCGACGTGCGCCGTGTGCGGGAACATGTTGACCACGCCCGCCGCCTCGAGGCGATAGCCGCGGTCGTGCACGAGCACCGACGCGTCGCGGGCGAGCGTGCCCGGTGCGCACGACACGTACACGATTCGCTGAATGGCGTTGGCGTCGCTGCGATGCGGCAGCGCCTTCACGAGCTCGACCGCGCCCTCGCGCGGCGGGTCGATGAGCGCGCGGTCGAACTTCCCGAACGCGGCCAGGCTCTCCGGCGTGACGGTGAAGAGGTTGACCGCGGAGAATCGCGTGCGGGCGGCGAGGCCGTTGTGCGCGGCGTTCTCGCCGGCGCGCGCGACGAGCGCCGCGCTGCCCTCGAAGCCGTGCGCGAACGCACCGCGGCGCGCGATCGGCAGCGTGAAGTTGCCGAGCCCGCAGAAGAAGTCGGCCACGCGCTCGCCCGGCTGCGGCGCGAGCAGTGCCATCGCCCGCCGCACCAGCGCGCGGTTCACCGCGTAGTTGACCTGCGTGAACTCGGTCGGCGCGAACGGCATCGTCACCGAGAACTCGGGCAGCGCGTAGGCGAGCGACGCGTTGCGCGGGTGGAACGGCGTCACGGTCGCGGGTCCGCCGGGCTGCAGCCACAGCTCGACGCCGTGCCGCTCCGCGAACGCCACGAGCTTCTCCTCGTCCTCGGGCGTGGGCGGCTCGAGCACGCGCAGCACCAGCGCGATCACGTCGCCTGACTCGCGCTCGCCGATCGCCATCTCGATCTGCGGCAGGCGGTCGCGCAGCGTCAGGCTCGCCACCAGGTGCCGCAGCGGCACCAGCAGCGCCGAGAACGCGGGCGGCACCACGTGGCATTCGGTCATGTCGGCGACGAAGCTCGACTTGCGCTCGTGGAAGCCCACGAGCACGCCGCCCTTCTTCACGACGTGACGCACCGACAGCCGCGCGCGCCCGCGGTAGCCCCACGCGGGGCCGGCGATCGGCGGCAGGATCGTCTCCGGCCGCACGCGACCGATGCGCGCGAGCGCGTCCTCGAGCGCCCGCTGCTTGGCCGCGACCTGCAGCGCCGGATCGGCGTGCTGCAGCGTGCAGCCGCCGCACACGCCGAAGTGCGGGCAGCGCGGCGTCACGCGCGACGAGCTCGCGCGCAGCACCCGCGTCGTGCGCGCGAGCGCGTACGACGGCTTGGCCTTCACGATCTCGGCGGTCACTTCCTCGCCGGGCAGCGCGCCCTCGACGAACGTGGCCTTGCCGTCGACGTGCGCAACGCCGCGGCCTTCCTGGTCCAGGGATTCGATGACGACGTCGACGGAGGATGGTGCGGCGGGCGGCATTGCGGGGGCCGCGGACAGCGCGCCGCGGCGGGGAAAGGGTGAGGCGGAACCGCGCATTGTACGCAGGGAGGGCAGGGGGCCGGCCCGCGGCGGTAAACTGCCGGCGATGAACCTCCTGGCCTTCGACTCGTCGACCCTCGCGCTGTCCGTCGCCTGCGCCGCCGGCGACCGCGTTGCGCAGCGCGCGGAGCACGTGGGACAGGGGCACTCGGAGCGCCTGCTGCCGCTCGTCGACGAGGTGCTGCACGAAGCGGGCGTGGCGCTCGCGGACCTCGACGCCATCGCCTTCGGCGCCGGGCCCGGGTCGTTCACCGGCGTGCGCATCGCGTGCGGCGTCGCGCAAGGCTTGGGCCTGGGCGCCGGCGTGCCGCTGGTGCCGGTGCCCACGCTCGCGGCGCTCGCGCAGACCGCGTTCGAGCGCCACGGTGCGCGGCGCGTGCTCACGTGCCTCGACGCCCGCATGCGCGAGGTCTACGTCGCCGCCTACGAGCGCGACGGCGACGGCTGGCGCACGGTGACGGAGCCGGCGGTGCTGCCGCCCGCGGCGCTGCACGCGCCCGACGGCGGCGAGTGGTTCGGCGCCGGCGACGGCTTCGCTGCGTATCCGGATCTCGTCGCGCAGCTCGCGCTCGCGCGCCACGACGCCGGCATCGCACCCGACGCGCGCGCGCTCCTTGCCCTCGCGCGGCCGCGCGTGGCCGCCGGGGAGGCGGTGGACGCCGCCGACGCGCTGCCGCTCTACGTCCGCCATCGCGTGGCGCTCACCACCGCCGAGCGGGCGGCGGGTGCGCGGCTGTAGCGGGCACGTCATGGCGACGCTTCCCCGCGCCCGTGCGCTCGCTGCGGTCCAATGGCGACCGATGCGGCTCGCCGACGTCACCTACGTCGGCGCGCTCGAGGCGCAGATCCACGCGGCGCCGTGGAGCGTGCGCAACTTCTTCGATGCGCTCGCCGCGGGCTACAGCGCGCTGGTGGCGGAGCGCGAGGGACGCATCGTCGCGTTCGGCGTGATGATGCTGGCGCCGGGCGAGGCGCAGCTCCTCAACCTGTCCGTAGTGCCGGATGCGCGCCGCGAGGGCCTGGGCGGCGAGCTCCTGCGCCGCTTCCTCGTCGAGGCCGTGCGCCTCGGCGCCGAGCAGATCTTCCTCGAGGTGCGGGTGAGCAATGCGCCGGCGATCGCGCTGTACGAGCGCGAGCGCTTCGTGCGCGTCGGGCGGCGCACCGCGTATTACCCGCCGGGCAGGGACGGCACGCGCGAGGACGCGCTGGTGATGCGCCGCGCGCTGACCGCCGCCGACCTGACCGCCTGACCATGGCCACCCGCGACGACGTCCTGGCCGAGCTCGGCCTGCTCCCGCGCTGGCAGCTGCGCGCGGAGTTTGCGGTCGCCGCGACGCCAGCATCTGCCCCGGCCGGCGTGGGGATCGCGCATCATGACGTCGAGGTCGGCGAGGCGCCGGTGGCGCGCGCGAGTGACGGCGACGTCACGGACGATGTACGCAGCGCGCGCATCGCCGCGCTCGACTGGGACGGCCTCGCCGCCGACATCGCGGCCTGCACGTCCTGCGGCCTGTGCCGGACGCGGCACCGGACCGTTCCTGGTGTCGGCGACGCGCGCGCCGAGTGGCTGTTCGTCGGCGAGGCGCCGGGCGCGGAAGAGGATGCGCGCGGCGAGCCGTTCGTGGGCCAGGCGGGCAAGCTCCTCGACAACATGCTGGCGGCGCTCGGGATCTCGCGCACGCGCAACGTTTACATCGCCAACGTGCTGAAGTGCCGGCCGCCCAACAACCGCACGCCGGAGCCCGCGGAAGTCGACGCCTGCCGGCCGTACCTCGCGCGGCAGATCGCGCTCCTGCGGCCGAAGCTCATCGTGGCGCTGGGCAAGAGCGCGGCCGCCTCGCTCCTCGGCACCGACGCCACCATCGCGAGCCTGCGCCGCCGCGTGCACGACTTCCACGGCACGCCGCTCGTCGTGACCTACCATCCCGCGTACCTGCTGCGGAACCTGCCCGACAAGGCCAAGGCGTGGGAAGATCTGCTGCTGGCGCGGGCGACCGTCGCTGCCGCACCGCCCCGCGTCGACGCCTGACGCCGTTCGTCGCAACACGCTTGCCCCGATGCACCGTTGCCCCATATTGCCAAGCGCGGGCCGCACCCGGCTCGCGCGCCATTGCCCGGAGGGAACATGCTGAGAACCATCGCCGCCCTGCTCGCTGCCGTCGCCGTCGCCACGCTCTCGGGCTGCGGCTACAACGACCTGCAACGGCAGGACGAAGGCATCAAGGCCGCCTGGTCGGAAGTCGTGAACCAGTACCAGCGTCGCGCCGACCTCGTGCCGAACCTCGTGAACACCGTGAAGGGCTACGCCGCGCAGGAAGCGGACGTGCTCACCGCGGTGACCAACGCGCGCGCCAACGTCGGCGCGATCAAGGCCACGCCGGAGCTCGTCAACGATCCGGCCGCGTTCGCCAAGTTCCAGGCGGCGCAGGCGCAGCTCACGAGCGCGCTGTCGCGCCTGCTCGTCGTCGCGGAGAATTATCCGAACCTCAAGTCGGACGCGCTGTTCCGCGATTTGCAGTCGCAGCTCGAGGGCACCGAGAACCGCATCACGGTCGCGCGCAAGCGCTACATCGACGCCGTGCAGCAGTACAACACGACGGTGCGCTCGTTCCCGACCAACCTCACGGCCATGCTGTTCAAGATGGACGTGAAGCCCAACTTCACGGTCGAGAACGAGGCCGCGATCAGCAAGCCGCCGACGGTGGACTTCGGCAAGAACCCGGCGGCGCCGGCCCCGGCCCCCGCACCGGCGAAGACGTCGGCGCTGCCGGCCGCGTTCGCGCCGGCGTAGCGCGCACAGGCGAGCGTCGCGCGCGCCCGGTCGCAGGGCCGGCCGCGCGGCGCTTCCACTTCCGCCGTCTTCCGAGGAACGCCCGATGACGCTGGTCGCCTGGCCGCGTGCGTTGCGTGCGCTGCTGCTGCTCGTGCTGGCGTGCGTCACCGCGCACGCGCTCGCGCAGCAGGCGCAGTGGCACAGCAGCACGGAAGGGCTCGTGCCCATCCCGCCGCTCACCGCGCGCGTGACGGACCTCACGGGCACGCTGGGCGCCTCCGACGTGCAGGCGCTCGACGCCAAGCTCGCGGCCTGGGAGCAGAAGACCGGCAACCAGCTCGCCGTGCTCATGCTGCCGACGACGCAGCCGGAGCCCATCGAGGCATACTCGATCCGCGTCGCCGAGGCGTGGAAGATCGGCCGCAAGGGCCAGGACAACGGTGCGCTGCTGATCGTCGCCAAGAACGACCGCAAGCTGCGCATCGAGGTCGGCTATGGCCTCGAGGGCGTGCTCACCGACGTCACCGCGCGCCGCATCATCGGCGACACCATCGCGCCGTACCTGCGCAACAACCAGTTCGCGCAGGGCATCAACGCGGGCGTCGACCAGATCATCGCGGTGGTGGACAAGGGCGAGCCGCTGGCCGCGAAGCCCGCCGCGAAGCCGCAGTCGCGCGGCGGAGGGTTCCCGATCGAGATGATGCTCATCATCGTGTTCGTGGTGGTGCCGATCATGGGCAGCATCCTGCGCCGCATCTTCGGGCGCGCGCTGGGCTCGGCGGTCGGCGCCGGCATCGTCGGCGCGGGCGCGTGGGTGGTCGCGGGATCGCTGCTCATCGCGATCGTCGCGGCGGTGGTCGCGCTGCTGATCATGCTGTTCGCGGGCATCGGCTCCGGCCTCACGCATCGCGGCGGCGGCGTGTGGGTGCCGGGCGGGTTCGGCGGCGGGGGCGGCAGCTGGGGCGGTGGCGGCGGCGGCGGATTCTCGGGCGGCGGCGGCAGCTTCGGCGGCGGCGGCGCGTCGGGAGACTGGTGATGGCCGCCGCGCGCCCGTCACGCATCGCTCGCCTGTGCCGTCACGCGCTGACCGATCGCGCGGACGTGCGCCGGCACTTCCCGCCCGAGGAGATGGTGCGCGTCGAGAACGCCATCGCGGAAGGCGAGCGGCGGCACGCGGGGCAGGTCTGCTTCGTCGTCGAGCCGGCGCTGCCGGCGTCGCGCGTGTGGCAGGGCTTGTCGCCGCGCGAGCGCGCGCTCGAGGTGTTCGGCTTGACGCGCGTGTGGGACACCGAGCATAACGACGGCGTGCTCGTCTACCTGCTGCTGGCCGACCGCGACGTGGAGATCGTCGCGGACCGCGGCATCCACGCGAAGGTCGGCGCCGAGGCGTGGGAGGCGATCTGCCGCACGATGGAGGCGGCGTTCCGCGATGGGCGCTACGCCGAGGGCGTGGCCGCGGGCATCGCCGCGATCTCGGATCTCCTCGCGACGCATTCGCCGCGCACGGGGCCGGGCGGGAACGAGCTGTCGGATCGGCCGATTATTCTTTGACGCTGGGGTGGTGGGCGGCGGTGGCAAGGACGCGCTTGCCCCTCACCCCAGCCCTCTCCCCGCAAGCGGGGCGAGGGAGCACCTTTGCGGGACGACTGTGGTAGTTAGCGGACGCCGCAACTAGTGGTGCCGCCCGTCGCCTTCTTCCGCAATCAGGCGCAGCGAATCGACCTTCGACTGGTTGTACATGTGCCGCCACAGCACGAGGAGCATGGCCGCCGACATGAACACGCCGAACATCACGATCGCGCGGTTGATCGAGAAGCCGGCGCGGATCATGAACTGGTAGAGGCCGACCATCACGAGGATGCCGATGTTCTCGTTGAAGTTCTGCACCGCGATCGAGTGGCCGGCGCCCATCAGCACGTGCCCGCGATGCTGCAGCAGCGCGTTCATCGGCACCACGAAGAAGCCCGCGCACGCGCCGATGCCGACCATCAGCACCACCGCGACCGGCAGGCTGGTGACGAAGATCATGATGATGACGATGAGGCCCATCGCCACGCCCACCGGCAGCACGGTCACCGACTGGCGCAGCGCGATGTAGCGCGCCGCCACCACCGCGCCGAGCGCGATGCCCACGGCCACCACGCCGGTGAGGTACGAACCCTGCGAGAGGTCGAAGCCCAGCGCCTTCGCGGCCCACGCGAGCACGATGAACTTGAGCGTCGCGCCCGCGCCCCAGAACAGCGTGGTGGTCGCGAGCGAGATCTGGCCGAGCTTGTCGCGCCACAGCAGCGTCACGCAGTGCGAGAACTCGCGGATCAGGAAGAACGGGTTCTTGGACGGCACGCGGTGGTCGACGCCGGTGTCGGGGATGTACCAGTTGAAGATCGCCGCGATCACGTAGATCAGCGCGATGACGCAGATCGCGGCCTCGGGCGGTGTGTTTATGCCGGTGTCGATCATCGGCACGTCGAAGCCCAGCAGCATCGTCGACACCTTCTTGCTGATGAGCGCGCCGCCGAGCACGACGCCGAGCACGATGGAGCCGACGGTCGTGCCCTCGATCCAGCCGTTGGCCGCGACGAGCTGGCGCGCCGGCAGGAGCTCGGTGAGGATGCCGTACTTGGCGGGCGAGTACGCCGCTGCGCCCAGGCCCACCACGGCGTAGGCCACGAGCGGATGCACCGACGCCAGCATCATCGCGCAGCCGACCACCTTGATGGCGTTGGTGATGAGCATCACCTTGCCCTTCGGCATCGAATCGGCGAACGCGCCGACGAGCGGGGCCAGCACCACGTACGACACGACGAAGCACTGCTGCAGCGCGGGCGTCATCCAGTCGGGCGCCTGCAGTTCCGTCAACAGCGCGATGGCGGCGATCAACAGCGCGTTATCGGCGAGCGACGAGAAGAACTGCGCCGCCATGATCGTGTAGAAGCCCGGCTTCATGTCCTCGAATGTGCGTGGGCCGCGCGCGGCGGGAAGGTCCCGGTGGAGGGCGTTGCGGCGTACTGCGTCGCGACCGTCTGACGCGGGCTCGTTATAATGGTTCTCGACGCGCGGCCCGGGCTTTATACCATGTTTGCCGGCTTCGCCTAGTGCTTCGCGGCGGCACCGAGCGCTTTCGGCACCGCAGCGAACGTTCCCTTCACGCATCGGCGTCGTTGTCCCGCATGGCCCGTCCGCTGTACGCCCAGATCAATCTCGCCGCCGTGCGCGCCAACCTGGCGCGCGTGCGCGCGCTGGCCCCCGGGACGCAGGTACTGGCCGTCGTGAAGGCGAACGCGTACGGGCATGGGCTGTTCGACGTCCTGCCCGCGCTCGAGGACGCCGACGGCCTCGCGCTGGTCGAGCTCGAGGCGGCCATCGAGCTGCGCGAGCGGCGCTACAGCCGCCGCCTGCTCCTGATCGAGGGCTTCTTCGCCGCCGACGAGCTGCCCGAGCTCGCGCAGCGCCGGCTCGCGACGGTCGTGCACGACATGGAGCAGGTGCGCATGCTGGAGCTCGCGGTGCTGCCGCGGCCGCTCGAGGTGTTCGTGAAGGTGAACACCGGCATGAACCGACTGGGCTTCCGGCCCGCCGACGTGGCGGCGGTGTGCCAGCGCCTGTCGTCGTCGCCGTCGGTGGCCGCGCTGCGCCTCATGATGCACTTCGCACGCGCCGACGAGGACGACGGGCTGCCCGAGCAGCTCGCGGCGTTCGAGAAGGCGTGCAAGGGACTGCCGTACCCGCGCTCGCTCGCCAACTCGGCGGGCGTGGTGCGCTTCGCGGATGTCGGCGGCGATTTCGTGCGGCCCGGCATCATGTTGTACGGTGCAACACCGTTTCCCTACGACACCGCCACGATGCTCGGCCTCACGCCGGTGATGACGCTGCGCTCGCAGCTCATCGCGGTGCAGGAGCTCAAGGCCAACGAGAGCGTCGGCTACGGCGCGACCTACACCGCCGCGCGCGCGCACCGCATTGGCATCATCGCGTGCGGCTACGCCGACGGCTATCCGCGGCACGCGCCCAACGGCACGCCGGTGCTGGTGTGCGGGCGCAAGGCGCGCCTCGCGGGGCGGCCGTCGATGGACATGCTCACCGTGGACTTGAGCGACGTGCCGGAGGCGCGCGTGGGCAGCCCGGTGGTGCTGTGGGGCGAGGGCCTGCCGGTGGACGACGTCGCGAACGCCGCATCCACCGTCGGCTACGAGCTCCTGTGCGCGGTGGCGCCGCGGGTGCCGCACGTCGTGAGCGAGGTCGGCGGCATCGATCTCGAGCTCTGAAGAAGGAAAGGAAGATCGTGTACATCGTCGTCACCGGCGCCGCGGGCTTCATCGGCGCGAACCTCGTCCGCGCGCTGAACGAGCGCGGCGAGACGGACATCATCGCCGTCGACAACCTCGCCAACGCGGACAAGTTCCGCAACCTCGCGGACTGCACGATCGCCGACTACCTCGACAAGGAGGAATTCCTCGCGCGCATCGCGGCCGGCGATTTCGACGACGACGTCGCGGCGATCCTGCACGAGGGCGCGTGCTCCGACACGATGGAGAGCGACGGCCGGTACATGATGCGCAACAACTACCGGTACTCGGTGACGCTGCTCGACCACTGCCAGAACAACGACATCCCGTTTCTGTACGCGTCGAGCGCGTCGGTGTACGGCGGCGGCAAGGTGTTCGTCGAGAAGCGCGAGCACGAGGCGCCGCTCAACGTCTACGGCTATTCCAAGTTTTTGTTCGACGAGTATGTGCGCCGCGTGCTGCCCGAGCGCACCGCGCCCATCGTCGGCTTCCGCTACTTCAACGTGTACGGCCCGCGCGAGGCGCACAAGGGCCGCATGGCGTCGGTCGCGTTCCACTTCTTCAACCAGTACCGCGCGAACAGGCAGGTGCGGCTGTTCGAGGGCTGCGACGGCTACGCGGCGGGCGAGCAGCAGCGCGACTTCGTGGCGGTGAGCGACGTCGTGCGCGTGAACCTGCACTTCCTCGGCGACGCGCGGCGGTCGGGCATCTTCAACCTGGGCTCGGGACGCGCGCAGAGCTTCAACGACGTCGCCGTCGCGGTGGTCAACGCGTGTCGCATGCACGCGGGCGAGCCTCCGCTGTCGCTGGTGGAGCTCGTGCGCGCCGGGGCGATCGAGTACATCGCGTTCCCGCCGCAGCTCGTCGGCAAGTACCAGAGCTTCACGCAGGCGGACCTGACGGCGCTGCGCGCCGCGGGGTACGACGCGCCGATGACGCCGGTCGAGGCCGGGGTCCGCGACTACGTCGAACGGATGATTTCGCAGGCCTGAGCGTCCCCCGTAACGTGCGTGGACGCCGCGGTGCCGGATGCAGTGAAGGCCCGGCGCGGTGCGGCGCTTCGCATGCTCCACGGGAGGTTCGCATGAATCGATTCTGGAAGGCGCTCGCTGCGGCGCTGGTGCTGCAGCTCGCGCTCGTCACGGGCGCCGGCGCCGCCGTCAACATCAACACCGCCACCAAGGACGAGCTGATCGCACTGCCGGGCATCGGGCCGGCCAAGGCCCAGGCCATCCTCGACTATCGCAAGCAGAACGGCCCGTTCAAGTCGGTCGACGACCTGAAGAGCGTGAAGGGCATCGGCGCCAAGCGGCTCGAGAAGCTGCGCGCCGACCTGACCGTCGGCGGGCCGCCCGCCAAGGTGGCGGCGGCCGCCCCGGCCAAGCCGGACGCGAAGCCCGCGGGCCCGGCGGTCAAGGGCGAGGTCCGCGCGGGCGACGGCAAGCCGGCCAAATAGCACGCGCGTGCAAGGGCGGTTGCGCAAGATCATGGTCGGCCTGCCGGTCAACCCGTACGATCGCTGCGGCGTTGGGGGGCCGTCGTCCTGCCGGGACGGCGGCGCTTCGCGCCTTTCGTTCATAGGGGGAAACCGACGTGATCAAGCGACTGTTCGTAGCGTTGATGCTGCTGGTGTTCGCGGGCCTCGCGGCCGCGGCCGTCAACATCAATACCGCCACCAAGGACGAGCTCGACGCCCTGCCGGGCATCGGACCGGTGAAGGCGCAGGCCATCATCGACTATCGCAATGCCAACGGCCCCTTCAAGTCCACCGAGGACCTGAAGAAGGTGAAGGGCATCGGCGACGCGACGTACGACAAGCTGAAGAGCGACGTCTCGATCAGCGGCGCCACCACGCCGGTCGCGCCGGCCAAGGCGGCGGCGCCCGCGAAGGCGGAGGCGCCCAAGGCTGCGGCGGCGGCACCTGCGCCGGCGCCCGCGCCTGCGGCTACGCCCGCGCCCGCGCCCGCGCCCGCGAAGGCGGAGCCCGCGAAGATGGCCGCGCCGGCCGCGCCTGCACCGGCGGCTGCCCCGGCGCCTGCGGCGAAGGCGGAGCCTGCGAAGGCCGCGGCCCCGGCCGCGCCTGCGGCAGCTCCGGCAGCGGCGCCTGCCAAGGCGGACGCGGCGAAGGCCCCGGCGGAAGCCGCGAAGGCGCCTGCCAAGGACGCAGCGGCGCCCGCCAAGGACGCCAAGGCCGACGCGAGCACGGCCAAGGACGCGAAGGCCGAGAAGGCCGCCAAGGACAAGGCCGACAAGGAAGCCGCGGCCAAGGAGAAGGCGGACAAGGCGAAGGCCGAGCAGGACGCCAAGGCGAAGGCCAAGGCGGACAAGGAAGCCGCGGCCAAGGTGAAGGCCGACAAGGCCAAGGCGGACAAGGAAGCCAAGGCGAAGGCCGACGCGGATGCCAAGGCGAAGGCGAAGGCCGACAAGGAAGCGAAGGCCAAGGCGGACGCCGATGCCAAGGCGAAGGCCAAGGCCGACAAGGCCGCCGCCGCGCCGGCGAAGGACGCGAAGGCGAAGGAAGAAGCGCCGAAGAAGTAATAGCGTCGGCCAACGATCGGCGGCGCGCGGGCCCTGACGGGTCCGCGCGGCGGCGATCGCGGAGGTGGCGGCATCGACGCATGCGCGGCGGACGCCGCGCACATGCGTTACGCGTGTCGGATGCGCAGCCCCGGCACGAACAGCGAACGCGCGGGCGCGGTGCGCGCGATGCGTGCTGCGGCCGCGCGTCGCACTCGGGGCCGAAGGTTACAATGGCCGTCGCACGTTTCCGCGACCGCCTTCGTGACGTATCCCACGCTCCAGAATACCGTCGGCAACACGCCGCTCGTCCGCCTGCAGCGCCTGCCGGGGGCCGGCAGCAACGTCGTTCTCGCCAAGCTGGAGGGCAACAATCCCGCGGGATCGGTGAAGGACCGCCCGGCGCTGTCGATGATCGTCGAGGCGGAGAAGCGCGGCGACATCCGGCCGGGCGACACGCTCATCGAGGCCACGTCCGGCAATACCGGCATCGCGCTCGCCATGGTGGCGGCGATGAAGGGCTACCGCATGGTCCTCATCATGCCGGACAACCTTTCGCAGGAGCGTCGGCATGCGATGACCGCGTTCGGCGCGGAGCTCATCCTCGTCACCAAGGCGCAGGGCATGGAGGGGGCGCGCGATCTCGCGGCGTCGATGCGCGCCGAAGGCAAGGGCGTGATCCTCGACCAGTTCGCGAACCCGGACAACCCGCTGGCGCACTACCGCACCACCGGCCCCGAGCTGTGGCGTGACACGCAGGGACGCATCACGCACTTCGTGTCCGCCATGGGCACCACCGGCACCATCATGGGCGTCTCGAAGTACCTCAAGGAGATGAATCGCGCCATCACCATCGTCGGCGCGCAGCCGGCGGAGGGCGCCTCCATCCCGGGCATCCGCAAGTGGCCGGAGGCGTACCTGCCGAAGATCTTCGATGCGTCGCGCATCGACCGCATCGAGTCCGTCACGCAGCACGAGGCGGAGGACACGATGCGCCGGCTCGCGCGGGAGGAGGGCATCTTCGGCGGCGTGTCCAGCGGCGGGGCGTGCGCGGTGGCGCTGCGCATCGCGCGCGAGGTGGAGAACGCCACCATCGCCTTCGTGGTGTGCGATCGCGGCGATCGCTACCTGTCCACTGGCGTGTTCGGCGGCTGACACGCGGCACATCCGTCACCCGAGTCCATGACGCCCATCCTCGTCTTCGACATCGAGACGATTCCCGATGTCGCGGGCATCCGTCGCGTGTCCGATCTGCCGGCGGAGCTCGACGACGCGGGCGTCATCGACTGGTTCGCGCAGCGCCGGCGCGCGGCCACCGGCAGCGACTTCGCGCCGCATTACCTGCAGCAGGTGGTCGCCATCGGCTGCGCGCTGCGCACCGCCACCGATCTCAAGATCTGGTCGATCGGCGAGCTCGACGATCCCGAGCCGGAACTCATCCGCCGCTTCTTCGACGGCCTCGAGCGCTTCACGCCGCAGCTCGTGTCGTGGAACGGCGGCGGCTTCGACCTGCCCGTGCTCAACCATCGCGCGCTGATCCACGGCATCGTCGCCGAGAAGTACTGGGACTGGGGCGACCAGGACCGCGACTTCAAGTTCAACAGCTATCTCAACCGCTACCACACGCGGCACCTCGACCTCATGGACGTGCTCGCGATGTTCCAGCCGCGCGCCAACGCGCCGCTCGACGCCATCGCGCGCCTGTGCGGTTTCCCGGGCAAGCTCGGCATGGACGGCAGCGAGGTCGCGGCGGCGGTCGCGCGCGGCGACCTCGACGACGTGCGCAACTACTGCGAGACCGACGTCCTCAACACGTACCTCGTGTACCAGCGCTTCCGCCTCCTGCGCGGCGAATTGTCGGCGGGCGAGTACGCGCAGGAGATCGCGTTCGCGCGCGAGAAGGTGACGTCCTCGGACGCGCCGCACTGGAAGGCGTTCGCGGCGGCTTGGTCTGTGGCGTAAGGCGGCGGAAGCCATTCACAACGAGACGCAGAGACGCCGAGAAGGCCTTCGCGCTCGCGGCGTCTCTGCGTCTCCTGTTGCATCGGTTCCTTGCGTACTCGCAGCCGCGCCATCGCCGCGCAGACTGCAACCTATCTCGGAATTCCCAAAGTGACCGACGCCGATGCTGGAAATTGTCGTCCCCGCGAAGGCGGGGACCCAGCGGCGTTGCTGCTCGACCCCTTAGGACAGTGGGTTCCCGCTTTCGCGGGAACGACGGTGGATAAGGCGAAACTTCGGCAATCTCGAGACAAGTTCTAGAGGAATTCCACCGGTCGGAAACGACCGCCTAACGTCGCTCGCGCATCCACACCCCACCACCGCTCGAGCACCGTCGCATACACCTCGCGGAAATCGAGCGCGTGCTGCACGTTGCCGTCGCCGGACAGCCGCGTGAGATCGGGCGCGGCGCCGTAGAGCCCGCCCTTGACGCGGCCGCCGAACGCGAAGTGCGCGTTGGCGGTGCCGTGGTCGGTGCCCGAGTTCTGGTTTTCTTTCGGGCGGCGGCCGAATTCCGCATAGGTCAGCACGAGCGTGTCCTGCCACTGGCCGATCTCGGTCAGCGCCGCGCGCATCGCAACGAGGCCCGCCGCCACCTCGCCCAGCAACCTTGCCTGCGTCGCGGGTTGCCCCGCGTGCGTGTCGAATCCCGACAGCGAGATGCGCACGGCCGCCACGCCCGACGGATTGGCGAGGATCTGGCACGCGGTGCGCACCGCGTTGCCGAATGCGCCGGACGGGAACGCGGTCGCGAACGTCGTGCGGCCCGCGAGGTGCGCCGCGGCCTGCACGATGTCGCCCTCGACCTTCAGCACGTGCGCGAGCGCGCGGTTGCCGCCGGCCAGTCCGGGCTGCGCGAGCCGCGCGCGGCGCAGGAACTGCTCGGTATCCGCGAGCGCGATGGCGCGCGTGCCGCCGCCGGCGAGCGGGCCCAAGTCCTGCGAGCCGATGATCACGCCGTCGGCCGCGAACGTGCCGGGCACCGGCCGTGCCTCGAACGTGCGCGTGAGCCAGCCTTCCTGCAGGTAGTCGGCGCTGCTGCTCGCGGTGTCCCAGATCTCGATGGAGCGGAAGTGCGAGAGGTTGGGCTGCGGATAGCCGACGCCCTGCAGCACCGCGAGCGTCCCGTCGCGCCATGCGGGCAGCAGCGGCGCCATCGCCGGATGCAGGCCCACGCTGTCCGACAGCTGCTGCACCTGGTCGCGCGCGATCGCGATCTTCGGCCGCAGCGCGTAGTACGCGGGGTCGGCGTAGGGCACGAGCGTGTTGAGCCCGTCGTTGCCGCCCTTCAGCTCGACGAGCACCAGCGGCCGGCGGTACGCCGATTCGGCAGGCGCAGCGGCAACGGCCACGCTCGCCGCGCCGAACGGGATCAGCGCGGAGGCCGCGCGGGCCAGCGGCCACGCGGCCATCGAACGCAGGAAGTTGCGGCGCTTCATCGCGTATGCCTCCATGATGCTCTCCACGTCGTGCCGGGCCGCGACGTCGCGCGCCCGATGCGGGTCCGCCCGCTCACTTGAGCTCGTACGCGGGATCGAGGAGCGTCGCCCGCACGAAGGCCGTGGCCTCGGCATCGCCGGTCGGTGCTTCCGCGATCACCGCGGGCAGCGGCAGCAGCAACGCCTGCGCGCTGGCGGCCTTCGCCTCGGGCGTCGTGCCCGGCCGCCGCGCGAGCCACGCGTCGGCATCGAAGCGCACCGCGGCGAGCGCACGATCCATCGCCTGCGCGAAGCGGCGCGCGCGCACCTTGTCGTCGTCCTGCGCGGACGCCGGCTCGTCGCGTTGCGCCGTCGTCGCCACGGCTGCCATCGCATTCGGCGGCATCTCGCCGCCGCGCGCGACGCGATCGAGGAACTGCTTGCGCGCGAGCAGCGTCGTGCGGTTGATCCACGCCTCGCCGCCAGGCCAGCCCTTGACGTTGGGCGGCGCGAAGAGGTTCTCGCCCATGCCCGCGGTGGCCACGGCCAGCGGCACGCCCGGCGCACCGGCGATCTCGAGCTGGCGCATGGTGCCGACCACGAGCTCGGCGGGACTCTTCAGCAGCGTGCCGCGGTTGGCGGTCGCCCAGAACGCATCGGACAGCAGCAGCGCGCGCATCGCGGCTTTGATGTCGTAATCGCGTCCCTTGAAGACTTGCGCGACGCGCTGCACCTCGCGCGGATCGGGCTCCGGCGAGACGAACTCGCGCCACAGCTTCGCGACGATGAACGGCGCCGTCTCCCGTTGCGCGAGGATGACGTCGAGCACCGCGTCGCCGTCGAACGCGCCGGTGCGCCCGAGCACGGTCTTGGTGCCCGGGTCGTGCAGCAGCGGCCGGAAGCGGTACGTGCCCGTGTCGCGATCGATGCTCCACCCGGTGAACGCGCGCGCCGCCTCCTTGACGTCCTGCTCGGTGTAACGGCCCTCGCCGAGCGTGAAGAGCTCCATCACCTCGCGCGCGAAGTTCTCGTTCGGCTGGCCGCGCCGGCTCTGCGCGACGTCGAGGTACACGAGCATCGCCGGCGACTTCGCGGCCGCGTGCAGCAGCGTGCCGAAGTTGCCGAGCGCATTCGCGCGCAGCACGGCGTTCTGGTCGTACATGAGGCGCGCGAAGCGCACCTTCTGCTGGCTCGACACGAAGTGGTTGTGCCAGAAGAGCGTCATCCGCTCGGTCAGCGGCGACGGTGTCGCGAGCATCTCCTGCATCCACCAGCCGCGCAGCGCGATGCCCTCGCGCACGTTGCGCTGCTGGAATGCGCGCCGCTCCTCGGGCGTTGCCGAGTCGCCGCGCGGCGCGCGCAGCGGCTCGCCGGACGCGACGAAGGCGGGCGGCGGCGTGACGGCGACGGTGCGCGTGTCGCGCAGCAGCGCGTCGACGGCATCGGCACGCGACATCGCGGCGAAGGTGCGGGCCTCGGCGTCGGTCGGGCCGAAGCCCGTGCGCGCGAGAAGGTGCCGCGCATCGTCGTACCCCATGGGCGCGGCCGCGGACGGCGCCGCCATGGGCGTGGCACTGGCGACGGCAACAGCGAAGGCTAAGGCTATCCCGGTCGATCGACGGTGCATGGCGGCTCCTGGCGGCGCGTCCGGTGATAACGCCGCAGTCTGCGCCGCTGTTGACGCGCGCACAGCCCCCAAGCTGTAACGCTTTGTTGCGCGGCCGGGCGTCCGGCGGCCTTCCGCCTGCGCTACAGGCGGATCGTGCCGCGCCCGATCTCGATCACGCGGCCGGATACGCGGATCTCGCGTTGCGCCGTCACCTCGAGCCCCAGGCGGCAGGGTCGGCCGACGGCTTCACCCTGCGAGATCGCGAGGCGCTGCGGCAGCGTCGATCCCGTCGCGAGCAGCCAGCCGCCCAGGTTCGCGCAGGCGGAGCCGGTGCCCGGATCCTCGATCACCGAGCCGTGCTTGGGGAAGAAGAAGCGCGCGAGCACGTCGTCGCCTTCGCGCGCGAACACGTACGCCATCGCGCGCTGGCCGTTGCTGCCGTGCGCGAGCAATGCCTCGGCGGTGGGCGCCGCACGGCGCACCGCGGCGAACGAGGCGAGCGGGATGATGAGTTGCTCCGAGCCCGTATCGACCCACAACGGCGACGCGCCGATGTCCGCCGTGTGCAGCCCGAGCATGCGCGCGAGGTCCTCGGGCCGCGCGTCGGGGGCGCGGTGCTTCGGCGCGTTGGCCGAGAGCGTCCACACGTCGCCTTCCGCACGCACCGGGATGATGCCTGCCTTCATCTCCAGCGTGACGCTGTCGCCCGCTGCGCGCAGCTCGCGCACGACGTGCGCGGTGCCGAGCGTCGGATGGCCCGCGAACGGCATCTCGAACGACGGCGTGAAGATGCGCACGTGCGCCGTCGCGCGCTGCGACGGCAGCACGAACGTCGTCTCCGACAGGTTGAACTGCAGCGCGAGCGCCTGCATCGTCGCGCCGTCGATGCCCTGCGCGTCCTCGAACACGCACAGCGGATTGCCGGCGAGCGGATGCTCGGCGAACACGTTGACGAGGCGGAAGGCGTGGCCGGGCATGAAGGGCTCCGTGATGCGGGTTTCGTTACGACTCGGCGACTGCCGGCGCATGCACCGCGGCCGCGATCTCGCGCGCGAGCGCGCCGAACGCCTCCGGCCCGATGCCCGCGGGCGCGACGTCGAGGGCGTGCACGCTCGCGGGGAAATTGCGCACGATCGAGCGCGAGTACGTGGGATCGTAGTGCGCGACCAACAGCTCCGTGACGAGCGGGTCGAAGTCGCCGGCCAGCGCCGCGCTCGCCCAGCGGTCGACGGTCTTGCGGCCGTGCAGCGGCACGAGATGCGCGAGCCGCGCGTTGAGCGCGACCGGATCGGCGAGGAAGTGCGCGTATTCCTCCTTCAGCAGCGCCACGCGCAGCGGTTGCGGCGTGTTCACGCGCACGCAGCGCGCGTCGCGCATCGCCGCGAGCAGCGCGTCGCCGACCTGCACGGTGCCAATCTTGCGGCTCTCCGATTCGACGAACACCGGCCGCGCGGGATCGAGCGTCTCGAGCGTGGCGAGCACCGCGCTGTCGAACGCCTTCTGCGACGGCTGCGGATCGCCGGGGAGGTCGCCCAGCAGCGAGCCGCGATGCTTGGCAAGGCCCTCGAGGTCGAGCACCTGCTCGCCTGCGTTGGCGAGCGCGCCGAGGAGACGGCTCTTGCCCGAGCCGGTGAGGCCGCAGATCACGACGAAGCGGAAGCGCTGCGGCAGCTCGCCGAGCGCGGTCACCACGTGGCGCCGGTACGTGCGATAGCCGCCGTCGAGCTGCACGGCCTTCCACCCGATCTCGCGCAGGATGTGCGCGAGCGAGCCGCTGCGCTTGCCGCCGCGCCAGCAGTACACGAGCGGCGCCCACTCGCGCGGGCGGCCCTGGCAGTGCGCGTCGAGCATGTCGGCGATGTTGCGCGCGACGATCGCAGCGCCCCGCTGCTTGGCCGCGAACGCCGACACCTGCGCATGCAGCGTGCCGATCTCGGCGCGTTGCGCATCGTCGAGCACCGGCCAGTTCACGGCACCGGGGAGGTGATCCTCCGCGAACTCGGACGGGCTGCGCACGTCGATGCGGAACGGATGACGCGCGAGCGCGTCGATGCCGACCTTCCCCGCGGCGGATACGCGGGGCGGCATCGGCAGCGCGTCGTCGTCGCTCATGACACGTGTCTCACGGTCGCAGCAGCGGCTCCAGCGACGGCCACACGTTGGCGAGGAGCTTCGGCTGCGCGGCGAGCGTCGGATGGATGCGGTCGCCCTGGAAGGAGCCGAGGTCCTCGCCGAAGCCCGCGAAGAAGGATGGCACCAGCGGCACCTTGCGCGCCTTCGCGACGTCGGCAAACAGCGCGTTGAACTCCTTCACGTAGGCGGGGCCGTAGTTGGGCGGGATGTCCATGCCGACCAGCAGCACCTTCGCCCCCGCGGCCTGCGCGTCCTTCACCATCGCGTCGAGGTTCTCGCGCGTCGTCTGCAGGCGGCCGCCGCGCAGCGCGTCGTTGCCGCCGAGCTCGATGATCACCACCGCCGGCTTGTGCTGCGCGAGCAGCGCGGGGAGGCGCGCGCGTCCGCCCGACGTGGTGTCGCCGCTGATCGAGGCGTTGACCACGGTGTAGGGGCTCTTCGCCTGCTTGAGCTTCTCCGCGAGCAGCGCGACCCAGCCTTCGCCGTTGCCGAGGCCGTAGCCCGCGGACACGGAATCGCCGACCACGAGCACGATTTTCGATTTGTCCTGCGCGAGCGCCGGCACACCGGCCATGGGCAACAGGAGCAGGGCGGCTAGGGCGCGACGGCGGGCGGCGTTCATGGCGACAGGCACTTTCATCGTTGCGAATTGTAACCGTGGGCTGCGGGACGCCCTGCCGGGGTTCGCGGACGCACCCGATGCCGGCGCGGCATCTTGCAAACGGCGCGGGCGGTCCGCATGTGAAAATGTCGCCTGCCGGATCCCCGCCGACCCCATGACCGATGCCATCATCCGCGCCGAGGCGCTCACCAAGATCGTCACCAGCGGCGACGATCCGTTGACCATCCTCGACGGCGTTTCGTTCGCCGTCGAGCCGGGCGCCTCGATCGCCATCGTCGGCGCTTCAGGGTCGGGCAAGACCACGCTCCTCGGCCTGCTGGCCGGGCTCGACCGCCCGACGTCGGGGGAGATCCACGTCGACGGCCAGGCGCTGTCGACGCTCGACGAGGACGCGCGCGCGGCGCTGCGCCAGCGGCTGCTGGGGTTCGTGTTCCAGTCGTTCCAGCTCCTGCCGGCGCTGACTGCGCTGGAGAACGTGATGCTGCCGCTCGAGCTCGCGGGCGCCGACGACGCGCAAGCGCGCGCGCTGTCGTGGCTCGAGCGCGTCGGCCTCGCGCGGCGCGTCACGCACTACCCGCGGCAATTGTCAGGCGGCGAGCAGCAGCGCGTGGCGATCGCGCGCGCGTTCGCGGGCGAGCCCAAGCTCCTCATGGCCGACGAGCCGACCGGCAACCTCGACGTCGCGACCGGCGTCGAGATCGCCGACCTCATGTTCCGCCTCAACCGCGAGCACGGGACCACGCTCGTGCTCGTGACGCACGACGAGAAGCTCGCCGCGCGCTGCGGCCGCCGGCTCTCGCTCGCCGCCGGTCGCGTGATCGCCGACGAGCGCGTCGCGGCATGACGCGGTGAATCCGATGCGCACCTTCGTCCTCGCGCTGCGCCTCCTGCGCCGCGACTGGCGCGCGGGCGAGCTGCGCGTGCTCGCGGCCGCGCTGATCCTCGCCGTCGGCAGCGTGGGAACCGTGGCGTTCTTCGCGGATCGCGTGAAGACGTCGCTGACCACGCAGGCCAACCTGCTGCTCGGCGCCGACCTCATGGTGTCGGGCGACCGCCCGCTGCCGGCGAGCTTCGGCGAGAATGCGAGCGCACGCGGGCTCGCGATCACGCCGGTGATCCGCTTCAACAGCATGATTCCGCCCGGCGCTACCGCGCCTGCGGACGCGGCCGCGGTGCTCGCCGACGTGAAGGCCGTGGGAAGCGGCTATCCGCTGCGCGGCGAGATGCTGCTCGCCGATCCCGCGCGTCCCGAAGGCGTGGTCACGCACGCGATTCCCGCACGCGGCGAGGCGTGGCCCGACACGCGGCTCGCGCAGCGTCTCGGCGTCGGCGTGGGCGATACGATCACGGTCGGCGAAGCGACGCTCAAGGTGGCGGCCATCGTGCAGCAGGAACCCGAGGTGCAGGGCATCGTGTTCTCGCTCGGGCCGAAGCTCCTGCTCAACATCGACGACGTGCCCGCGACCAACCTGCTGCAGCCCGGCAATCGCGCGACGTGGCGGCTGCTGGTCGCGGATCGCACCGGCGGCGAAGCGCTCGCCGCGTACCGCACGTGGCTCAACGGGGAATTGAAGCCGGGACAGCGTCTGGAGACGGTGCGCGACCTGCGCCCCGAGGTGCGGCAGACGCTCGAGCGCGCGGAGAAATTCCTGGGCCTCGCGGCGCTGGTCGCGGTGCTGCTCGCGGCGGTGGCGGTGGCGCTCGCCGCGTCGCGCTACCTGCGCCGGCATCTCGATGCGGCCGCGATGTTCCGCTGCTTCGGCGCGCGCGTCGCGCAGACGCTGACGCTGTTCCTGCTGCAGTTCGTCGTGCTGGGGCTCGCGGCCTGCGCGCTCGGCGTGGTGGTCGCGCTCGGCGGCCAGCAACTGCTCGCGGGCCTGCTCGGCGCGGTGATCGCGGGCGACTTGCCGCCGCCGTCGTGGATTCCCGGCGCGACGTCGTTCGCGACGGGCATGCTGCTGCTGTTCGGCTTCGCGGTGCCGCCGCTCGTGGCGCTCGCGCAGGTGCCGCCGCTGCGCGTCCTGCGCCGCGACCTGCCGCGACCGCGCGCGGGCGGCGTGCTCGCGTACGCGCTGGGCGCGCTCACCATCGCGGTGCTCATCGGCGTGCAGGCGCGCGAGGCGCAGGCCGGGCTCATCATGGTCGGCGGCGTCGCGGGGTTGCTGGTGGCGGCGGCGCTCGTCGCGTGGGCGCTTCTCATGCTGCTGAAGCGGCTGCCGCAGCGCGGCGTCACGTGGCGCTTCGGGCTCGCCAACCTGCGCCGGCGCGCGTTCGCGTCGAGCCTGCAGATCGGCGCGCTGGCGCTGGGCCTGATGGCGCTCCTGCTGCTCACCGTGGTGCGCGGCGATCTCCTGCACAACTGGCGCGCGAGCCTGCCGCCGGACGCGCCGAACCAGTTCCTCATCAACGTGCTGCCCGAGCAGGTGCAGGACGCGAAGGCGCAGCTCGCGCAGGGCATCGGCGCCGACGTGACGTTCCGCCCGATGGTGCGCGGGCGCCTCGTGCAGGTGAACGGTGCGGACGTCGACACGTCGCGCTACGCCGACACGCGCGCGCGCCGCCTCGCGGAGCGCGAGTTCAACCTCTCGTGGGCCGACGCGCTGCCGAAGGGCAACGTGGTGTCGCAGGGCACGTTCTGGACGCCGCAGACCGCGCCCGGCGCGGCCGGCATGTCGCTCGAGGACGGCATCGCGGAGACCCTCGGTGTGAAGCTCGGCGACTCGCTCACGTTCGACATCGCCGGCAATCGCGTGACGGCGAAGGTGACGAGCCTGCGCAAGGTCGACTGGGACAGCTTCCGCGTGAACTTCTTCGCGCTGTTCCCGCCCGGCCCGCTCGACGCGATGCCGGCGACGTACATCGCCGCGTTCCGCGCGCCCGACACGGGCAACGCGTGGCTCGCGCCGCTCGTGCAGCGTAATCCCAACATCCTCGCGATCGACATCGGCGAGATCGTGCGCCAGGTGCAGGGCATCATGGACAGCGTGTCGCGCGCGATCGAGTTCGTGTTCCTGTTCACGCTCGCCGGAGGCCTGCTCGTGCTGCAGGCCGCCATCGCGTCGACCCAGGACGAGCGCAAGTTCGACGCCGCCATCCTGCGCACGCTCGGCGCGTCGCAGCGACAGCTCGCGGCGGCGCAGGTCGCGGAGTTCCTGCTGCTCGGTGCGCTCGCGGGCCTCGTCGCTGCAGTGGGCGCAACCGCGACGGGTTGGGCGCTCGCGACCTACGTGTTCAAGATCCCGTTCACGCCGAATCCGCTGGTCGCGCTGTACGGCGTGGTGGGCGGCGCCGCGGCGGTGGCGGTCGCAGGCTGGCTCGGCACGCGCGCCACCGGACGCCTGCCGCCGCTCGCGGTGATTCGCCAACTCGGATGACGCGCATGGAAGAGCAGCAGCCGCAACAGGCGACGGCGTACGCGCTCATGGGCGGCGACGCCGCGGTGCGCGCGCTCGTCGACGCGTTCTACGATCGCATGGACCTCGAGGAGGCGTTCGCCGACATCCGCAAGCTGCATCCGGCGTCGCTCGACGGCTCGCGCGACAAGCTGTACTGGTATCTCAGCGGCTGGTTGGGCGGGCCGTCGCTGTACATCGATCGCTTCGGGCATCCGCGCCTGCGCGCGCGGCACCTGCCGTTTCCGATTGCCGAGAAGGAGCGCGACCAGTGGCTCGCGTGCATGCGGATGGCGATGGACGACGTCGCGCTGGACCCGGCGATCGCGACGGCGCTGATGGAGGCGATGGCGGGGGTGGCGGATTGGATGCGGAATCGGGAGTAAGAAGGAAATGCCGCGCCGGCGAATGGCGCTGTGCTCCCGCTTGCCACCGAAAGCTCCCTCTCCCGGTTTGCACGCGCCTGGAAGAATCTCAGAGGCTCCCTCTCGCCGCTTGCACGCGTCTGGAAGAATCTCCGAGGCTCCCTCTCCCCGCTTGCCAAGCGCCTGGAAGAATCTCAAAGGCTCCCTCTCCCCGCTCGCGGGGAGAGGGCTGGGGTGAGGGGCGGTTTTCGCCGATCCGAGCACCCCTCACCCTAACCCTCTCCCCGCAAGCGGGGAGAGGGGACTGGTCGGCGTCGGTGGAGGAAGCCGTTTCGATACCTACTCCGCCTTGAACCCCGACGCCTTCACGATCGGTCCCCACTTGTTGTAATCATCCGCGAGCACCTTCGCGAACTGCTCCGGCGTGCCGGTCGCGGGATCCATCCCGAGGCCCGAGAGCTTCGCGGCGACGTCGGGCGACTGCAGCGCCTTGTTGATCGCGCTGTTCAGCGCATCGACGATCGGCTTCGGCGTCTTCGCGGGCGCGAAGAAGCCGAACCAGCCCATCGCTTCCACGCCGGTCACGCCGAGCTCGTTGAACGTCGGCACGTCGGGCACGGCCGTTGAGCGCTTCGCACCGGAGCTCGCGAGGATCTTCACCTTGCCCGCGCGATGCAGCTCGGTGAGGTCGGCGATCGCGTCGACGGCCGTCGCGACCTGCCCGCCAAGGAGGTCGTTCGCATACGCGGCCGAGCCCTTGTACGGCACGTGCGTCATCTCGACGCCGATGCCCCTGCCGAGCAGCACGCCGAAGAAGTGCGGCAGGCTGCCCGCGCCCGACGTCGCGTAGCCCGCCTTGCCGGGATTGGCCTTCGCCCACGCGGCGAACTCGCTCCATGTCTTCGCGCCGCTCATCGGGCCCGCGGCGATCGCGAACTGGAACGTCGCGCCGATCGCGACCGGCGTGAAGTCCTTGAGCGGATCGTAGGTGATGTCCTTGTACACGTGCGGCACCACGGCCATCGGTCCGATCGGCTGCACCATCAGCACCGTGCCGTCCGGCGGGGCCGCCTTCACCGCATCCGCGGCGATGCGGCCGATGGCGCCGGGGCGGTTCTCGACGATCACGGGCTGGCCGAGCGACGCGCCCATCTTGTCGGCGACGACGCGCGCGATGATGTCGGCGGTGCCGCCCGGTGCGAAGCCGACGAGGATGCGGATCGGCTTGTCGAACTTCACGTCCTGCGCGAGCGACGGCGCGGCAGCTGCCGCGCCTAGGACGAGGCCGGCGACGAGCGCCGCGATGCGTGCCTTCATGACGTTTCCTCCCTTGGCGGCCGCGTCTCGTGCGCGTCCGTGCAGCGAGTATAGCTACTCGCGGAACGACGGGTCGACCTTGTCCAGCATGCGCAGCAGCGCGCTCCACGCATTGCGCGGCGCGGTGCGCCCGGGACGCGCGAACTGCGCCGCGACCTTGGCCGCCACGGCGGGCGGCGGAATCTCGAGCTCGGCGCCGCCCGCGAGTGCGGCCACCTGCGCCTCGCATGCGCGCTGCAGGTGGATCATGAGGTCGAACGTGTCGTGCACGGTGGGCGCGCACGCGAGCAGGCCGTGGTTGCGCAGGATCATCGCGTTGCACGTGCCGAGGTCGGCGACCAGCCGCACCTGCTCGTCGACGTCGAGCGCGATGCCCTCGTAGTCGTGATACGCCAGCGTGCCGGTGAAGCGCATCGCGTGCTGCGTGAGCGGCAGCAGGCCGTGCTTCTGCGCGGCGACCGCGAGCCCCGCGGTGGTGTGCGTGTGCATCACGCAGCCGACGTCGTGGCGCGCGCCGTGCACCGCGGCGTGGATCACGAAGCCGGCGGGATTGATGCCGAGGCCGGTGGGATCGTCGAGCACGTCGCCGGCGAGCGTCACGGTGGCGAGCGAGGACGCCGTGATCTCGTCGAACAGCAGCCCGTAGGGATTGATGAGGAAGCGCGGCTCGCTCCCCGGCAGGCGCGCGGAGATGTGCGTGTAGATGAGATCGGTGAGGCGGAAGTGCGCGGCGAGCCGGTAGCAGGCGGCGAGATCGACGCGCACGGCCCACTCGGCCGGATCGCGCGGGGAGGTTGGCGTAGGCATGCGGCGGCGGGACCGTGAGCGATCGCCGCAGTATAGCGGCCGCCTCGCGCCGCGGCTTGACACCGCGCGCGCCGCTCCCGTACTTTCGAGGTCCTTGTCCTTAGGGATCGAAGAATCCGATGAGACGTCCTGTCGCAACGTGGCTCTCCCTCGCGGCGCTCGCGTGCGCGTTCGCCGCGCCGGTCCTGGCGCAGACCGGCGCCGCGGCGAACTACCCGACGCGTCCCATCAAGCTCGTCGTGCCGTATCCGCCCGCGGCGCTCACGGATCTCCTCGCGCGCGCGATCGGCGAGCGCCTCGGCGCGGCGCTGAAGCAGCCGGTGGTGATCGAGAACCGCCCCGGCGCAGGCACGCTGGTCGGCGCCGAGGCGGTGGCCAAGGCGGCGCCGGACGGCTACACGCTGCTGATGGCGACGAGCACGACGCTCGGCATCTCGCCGGCGCTCTACCAGCCGTCGCCGGTGAACCCGGTGAAGGACTTCGCGCCGGTCGCGCCGGTGGGCACCGTCAA
Source organism: Burkholderiales bacterium (assembly GCA_046347855.1). Classification (GTDB taxonomy): domain Bacteria; phylum Pseudomonadota; class Gammaproteobacteria; order Burkholderiales; family Casimicrobiaceae; genus VBCG01. Next base: position 912,902 of record JAXMFJ010000006.1, on the reverse strand, counting down.
CTTCTTCCTGATCGCGAACAAGGATTTCCCCGCGAAGAACGTCGCCGAGTTCGTCGACGTCGTGAAGAAGAACCCGGGCAAGTACAACTACGGCTCGGTGGGCAGCGGCAGCCCGCATCACCTGTTCATGGAGACGATCAAGAACGACAACGGCCTCGTGCTGCAGCACGTGCCGTACAAGGGCACGCCCGCGGCGCTCACCGATCTCCTCGCCGGCAACCTGCAGGTGATGTTCTCCGACGCCACCGTCGCGGTGCCCAACATCGAGTCGAGCAAGGTCGTGGCGCTCGGCACGTCCGCCGCCAAGCAGACGACGCTGGTGCCGTCGGTGCCGCCGATCGCCGCGACGCTGAAGGGCTTCGACTGGCAGGCGTGGCAGGGCATCGTCGCGCCGGCCGGCACGCCGAAGGAGATCGTCGCGCGCCTGTCGGAAGAGCTGCGCAAGATCCAGGCGACGCCCGAGTTCCGCGAGCAGCTGCGCAAGTTCGGCATGGAGCCGATGCCGGCGCAGACGCCCGAGCAGTTCGCCGCGATGATCGCGAGCGAGCAGCCGCTGTGGGCGAAGGCGATCAGGGATTCCGGCGCGAAGGTCGACTGACCGCGCGCCCACACGAGGCCGCGCGAGGCGGCCGCATCCGAGGAGACGTTTCGTGCAAGCCCCCGTCATCGATGTCCACACCCACGTCCTCACCGAGGCGTGGTTCGCACTGTTGAAGCAGCACGGCGGCCCCCGCTACACCGTGAAGGAGGTTACGGGGGGCCTGCGCGCCATCCACCTCGACGGCGCGCCGTTCATGACGCCGGTGCCGCCGATGTTCGACTACGGGCTGCGCCTGAAGACGATGGACGCGTGCAAGGTCGACGTGTGCGTGATCTCGCTCACGTGCCCGAACGTGTTCTGGGGCGGGCCCGAGATCAGCCTGCAGGCGGCGCGCATCATGAACGACGACATGCGTGAGGCGCAGACCGCGCATCCGTCGCGGCTGCGCTGGTTCGCGTCGCTGCCGTGGCAATACCCCGAGCTCGCGCTGCCCGAGCTCGAGCGCGCGTGCGCCGCCGGCGCGTCGGGCGTGATGGTGCTCGCCAACATCGGCGGCGTGCCGCTGACCGATCCGCAGTTCGCGTCGATCTGGGCGGCGATCGATGCCAAGGGCCTGCCGGTGCTCGTGCACCCCACGGCGCCGCCGGGGGTCGCCGAGATGGACATGTCGCGCTTCCAGCTCACCGCGTCGATCGGCTTCACGTTCGACACCACGCTCGCCCTCGCGCGGATGATCTACGACGGCTTCTTCGACCGCTACCGCAAGCTCAAGATCATCGGCGGCCACGGCGGCGGCGCGCTGCCGTACCTCATCGCACGCATGGACCAGTGCTTCGACAACATCCCGGCGTGCCGCGAGAAGACCGACATCCGGCCGCAGGAGTACATGTCGCGCATCTACTGCGACTCGGTGCTGTTCTCGTCGCAGGCGCTCGCGCTGTGCGTCGACGTGTTCGGCGCCGACAACGTGCTCTACGGCTCCGACTATCCGCACACCATCGGCGACATGCCGGGGTGCTTGGCACGCGTGAACGGCTTGCCGGCGGTGTCGCGCGAGAAGGTGCGCGGGTTCAACGCGCGGCGCATTTTCAATCTGTAACCCGGGATCTGACACCGGCGCGAGAACGTCATTCGCGCCGGTATCAGACCCCTGGGCGACTGCGGGTAACCGGTTACTGCACCCGCACCGCCCGATCGTCGTTGCGCTGGCCGGCTTTCTCCATCTGCTCGAGCTGCTGCTGCTTCGCGTCGTTGCGTTCGGCGCGCGGCGTGTCGGGTGCTGCGCAGGCAACGAGATTGATCACGGCGAATGCTGCCGCCGCACCACCGAGCTGTCGCAGCGTATTCATTCCGGAATCGCTCCGAGGATGTACACCGCCTCGGTGAGCGGCGTCGGCTTGCCGAACGCGGAGAACCAGCGCGAGAACACGTCGTCGATCTGCTCGCTGCTGTAGATCTGCGACAGCGCGGTGTTGACCGCGAGCCGGAAGTTGTAGTCGCCGCGCGGCAGCACGAGGCCGTACGGCTCGTACGACAGGCGGTCGTTGAGGAGCGCGAGCGCCTTCGGGTCCTTCGCGCGAACCGCGCCGCCGATCAGCAGCAGCGCGTCGCTCGCGAACGCGTCGGCGGTGCCGGCCTCGACCGCGGCGATGCCTTCCTCGTTCGATTTCACGGTGACGACCGTGGCGTTCACCTTGCGCCGCTCGAGCTGCGCGCGCACCGCGCGCTCGTTGGTGGTGCCGCCGATCACGGCGATCTTCTTGCCGCCCATGTCCGCGAGCGACTTGAAGTCGGCCACGGCCTTCGCCATGAGGCCGGTGGTCTCGATGAAGATGAAGCTCGAGAAGTCGACGGTCTTCAACCGCGACAGGGTCACCGTGCTCGCCCCGCACTCGAGGTCGGCCTGTCCCTTGGCGACCGCGTCGAAGCGGGTCTGCGTCGTGACCGGCACCCACTTCACCGCGAGCTTGTCGACCTTGAGCTGCTTCTCGAGCGAAGCCACCACGCGGCGGCACAGGTCGACCGAGAAGCCGGTGACGTTCTTGTCGGCGTCGACGAAGCTGAACGGCGCCGCGTCGGTGCGGTGCGCGATCGTGATCGTCTTGGTGTCGGCGATCTTCTTCAGGCGCCCGTCGAGTCCCTGGGCGGTGGCCGTGGTGAGCGCGAGGGCGGCGCAAAGCGCGAGGCAGGTGCGAAGCATGGAGGTTCCTGGGGGAGGTGGCGGGCAAGGGGTGCTCCGGCACCTTACCTAACCGGCGGCGCCCGGGCAAACCGCGGCTAAACAGCGCCGCACCGTCGGCGGCAGGGCGGTCGTTCTGCAAAAAATGCCTATAATTGCACTTTCTTCGCAAAGACTGCACTGAGAGAGGGGATGGGGACGTTCGCCGACAGCCTGACGACCGCGCTCGCCCTCGTCACGCACCTCGATCTCAAGCTCGTCGCCATCGTCGAGCTGTCGTTGCGCGTGAGCCTCACGGCGACCGCGCTGTCGGCGTGCCTGGGCCTTCCGCTCGGCGCGGCCATCGCGGTCGGGCGCTTCCCGGGACGGCAGGCGCTCACCGTGCTGCTCAACGCGATGATGGGGCTGCCGCCGGTGGTCGTCGGCCTCGTCGTGTACCTGCTGCTGTCGCGCGCGGGGCCGCTCGGCGCCTTCGGCATCCTGTTCTCGCCGGCGGCGATGGTCGTCGCGCAGACGATCCTCATCACGCCGATCATCGCGGCGCTGTCGCGGCAGATCGTCGCCGATGCGTGGGGCGAATACCGCGAGCAGCTGGCCTCGCTCGGCGCCGGCACCGCGAGCGCAGCGCTGACGCTGCTGTGGGACACGCGCTTCTCGCTCGCGACGGTGCTGCTCGCGGGCTTCGGGCGCGCGATCGCGGAGGTGGGCGCGGTGATGATCGTCGGCGGCAACATCGACGGCGTCACGCGCGTGATGACCACCACCATCGCGCTCGAGACCAGCAAGGGCGACCTGCCGTTGGCACTCGCGCTCGGCCTCCTGCTGATCGCGATCGTGCTGCTGCTCAACGCCGCGGCGCAGGGCTTGCGCGAATGGGCGCGCGTCCGCTATGGCTGACGCTGCCCGCGTGCCGCTGCCCATCGTCGGCGTGGGCGCGGCGGTCGTGCACGGCGCCACGCGCGTGCTGTGCGACGTCGACCTCGAGGTGCGTCCCGGCGACTGCACGTTCGTGCTCGGGCCGAACGGCTCGGGCAAGTCGACGCTGCTGCGCCTCCTGCACGGGCTCGTGCGGCCATCGGCCGGCAGCGTCTCGTGGGCGGGCTCGCCGCAGCCGCAGCGCGGTCAGGCGATGGTGTTCCAGCGCGCGGTGCTGCTGCGCCGCTCGGCGGCGGCGAACATCCGCTACGCGCTGCGCCTCGCCGGCATCGAGGGCCGCGCCGCCGACGAGCGCATCGCCGACGCGCTCGCGATGGTCGGCCTCGCGCAGCTCGCCGCGCGCTCGGCGCGCGTGCTCTCCGGCGGCGAGCAGCAGCGGCTCGCGCTCGCGCGCGCGTGGGCGCTGCGTCCCGCCGTGCTCTTCCTCGACGAGCCCACCGCGAGCCTCGATCCCAAGGCGACGCGCGCCGTCGAGGACATCGTCCGCGACATCCACGCGCAGGGCACCACGATCGTGATGGCCACCCACAACCTCGCGCAGGCCCGCCGCATGGCCCGCGACATCGTATTCCTGGCGGAGGGCCGCTTGGTCGAGCGCTCGCCCGCCGATGTCTTTTTCGCAACGCCGCGCACCGCCGAGGCCGCGGCATTCCTGGAAGGAGAACGACTGTGAATCGACGTCACCTGCTGTCGACGCTCGCGGGCCTGGCACTCGCGCTCGTCATGGGCCCTGCGGTCGCGCAGGACAAATTCATCACCGTGGCATCGACCACGTCCACCGAGCAGTCGGGGCTCTTCGGCTACCTGCTGCCGATCTTCGAGAAGGACACCGGCACCAAGGTGCGCGTGGTCGCGCTCGGCACCGGGCAGGCGCTCGACCTCGCGCGCCGCGGCGACGCCGACGTCGTGTTCGTGCACGACCAGGCGGCGGAGGAGAAATTCCTGGCCGAGGGCTTCGGCGTGAAGCGCTTCCCGGTCATGTACAACGACTTCGTGATCGTGGGCCCGAAGGCCGATCCGGCGAAGGTCGGCGGCGGCAAGGACGTGCTCGAAGCGCTGCGCAGGATCGCGGCCTCGCAGGCGACGTTCGTGTCGCGCGGCGACAAGAGCGGCACGCACGCGGCCGAGCTGCGCTACTGGAAGGACGCGGGCATCGATCTCGAGGCGAAGAAGGGGCCGTGGTACAAGGACACGGGCTCCGGCATGGGCCCGACGCTCAACACCGCCTCCGGGATGAACGGCTACGCGCTCACCGACCGCGGCACGTGGCTGTCGTTCAGGAACCGTGGCGACCTCGTGGTGCTGGTCGAAGGCGACAAGCGCCTTTTCAACCAGTACGGCGTGATGCTCGTCAATCCGGCGAAGCATCCGCAGGTCAAGAAGGACCTCGGCCAGCAGTTCGTCGACTGGGTCGTGTCGCCGAAGGGACAGACGGCGATCGCCGGCTACAGGATCGGCGGCGAGCAGCTCTTCTTCCCGAACGCGAACGGCTGATGCGCGCGCCTGCGCAGCGCGCGCTGGCGGCGCTGGCGATGACCGTGCTGTCGCTCGCGGCCATGGGACAGGACGCCGATCCCGTGCAGGTGTTCGCGGCCGGCAGCCTGCGCGCGCCGCTGACCGACATCGCCGGCGCGTTCACGCGCGCCACCGGGAACAAGGTGATCCTCACGTTCGGCGCATCCGGCCTGCTGCGCGACCGCATCGCCGGCGGCGAGCGCGCCGACGTGTTCGCGTCCGCCAACATGGAGCATCCCGCCGCGCTCGTGCAGAAGGGATGGGCGGGCGCGGTGCAGCCGTTCGCGCGCAACGAGATGTGCGTGCTCGCGGCGGCGGGCGTGCCCGTCACGACGGACACGGCGCTCGCCACGCTGCTCGATCCGCGCTGGAAGCTCGGCACGTCGACGCCCAAGGCCGATCCCTCGGGCGATTACGCGTGGGACGTGTTCACGCGCGCCGACGCGGTGCAGAAAGGCGCCTACGCGACGCTCGATGCCAAGGCGCGCAAGCTGACCGGCGGTCCGCAGTCGCCGCCGCCGCCCGCCGATCGCTCGGTGTACGCAATGCTGGTGGCGAACGGCGAGGCGGACGTGTTCCTCACCTATTGCACCAACGCGCGGCAAGCCGAGCGCGAGACGCAGGGGCTGCGCAGCGTCGCGCTGCCCGACGCGCTGCGGGTCGGCGCGACGTATGGCGTCGCGGCGCGCCGCGATGCGTCGCCGCAGGCGGCGGCGTTCGTCGCCTACCTGCTGTCGCCCGCGGGCCAGCAGCAGCTGGCGTCGTTCGGCTTCGCGCCGCCGTGATGCGCCGGCGCGCGGTGGCGGTCGCGGCGGCTGCGCTGCTCGGCGCGGCGAGCGCGTGGTGCGACACCACGGTCACCGACGCCACCGGCCGCACGCTGCAGGTGCCGGCCACCATCGGCAAGGTCTACGCCGCTGGTCCGCCCGCGTCGGTGTTCGTGCTCGCGCTGGCGCCCGGAAAGCTCGCGGGCTGGACGCGTGCGCTGCGGCCGGACGAAGTGCCGTTCCTGCCGCCGGAGGTCGCGCGCCTGCCGGAGCTCGGCCGCCTGACGCGCCGCGGCAACACGGCCAACGTCGAGGTGGTCATGGCCGCGAAGCCGGACCTCATCGTCGACATCGGCGCCACCAATGCAACGTACGTGTCGCTCGCGGAGCGCGTGCAGGCGACAACGGGCGTGCCCTACCTGCTGTTCGACGGCCGCCTGCGCGACACCGCGCGGCTGCTGCGCGAATTGGGCGCCGCGATCGGCGAGCGCGCCGCCGGCGAGGTGCTCGCGCGCGACGTCGAGGGCTCGCTCGCGCGCATCGACGCCAAGGTCGCGGCGATCCCGATGGAGAAACGCCCGCGCGTGTTCTACGCGCGCGGCCCCAACGGCCTCGCCACCGCGCCGCGCGGCTCGCTGCAGGCCGAGGTGTTCGAGATCGCCGGCGCACGCAACGTCGCCGAGCCGCCGCCGGGCTTCGCCGCCAATCTCTTCACGGTGTCGATCGAGCAGGTGCTGCGCTGGCAGCCGGACGTCATCGTCACGCTCGACCCCGCATTTGCCGCGCAGGTGCGCACGCGCGCCGAATGGCAGGCGGTACCGGCGGTGCGCGACAGGCGCGTGTACGTGGCGCCGGAGTTACCGTTCGGTTGGGTCGATGCGCCGCCCGCGCTGAATCGCCTGCTCGGCGTCGAGTGGCTGGTGCGCATCCTGCATCCGGACGCGTTCCCCGAGCCGCTCGGCCCGCGCATCCGCGAGTTCCACCGCCTCTTCTACCATCGCACGCCGACGGACGAGCAGGTGGCGGCGCTCGTGAAGTCGGCGGGCCTCGTGCGCTGACGGTGAGCGCCGCGAGCGCGGGCAGTGCGCGGTTCGCGGCCGCGCTTCTCGTCGGCGCGCTCGCCGTCGCGGCCCTCGCGCTCGTCGCGCTGACGCTCGGCCGCTATCCGCTGTCGCTTGCCGACCTGTGGTCCGTGCTGGCAGGCGGCGAGCGCACCGCCACGCCGGCGACGCTCGTCGTCTTCAACGTGCGCCTGCCGCGCATCGCGGGCGCGCTGCTCGTCGGCGCGGCGCTGGCGGCGGCGGGCGCGACGTTCCAGCAGATGTTCCGCAATCCGCTGGTCGCGCCCGATACGCTCGGCGTGTCGGCGGGCGCGGCGCTCGGCGCGGTTGGCGGCATCTTTCTCGGCGCCGGTGTCGTCGCGATCCAGGTGCTCGCCTTCGCGGGCGGCCTGCTCGCGGTGGCGCTCGTATGGCTGATCGCGTCGCGGATGCGCGCGCTCGATCCGCTGGTGACGCTGATTCTCACCGGCATCGTCGTCTCGGGCCTCATCGGTGCCGCGATCTCGCTGCTGAAATACCTCGCGGATCCCTACAACACGCTGCCCGCGATCACGTTCTGGCTGCTCGGCAGCCTCGCGGGTTTCGCGAGCGCCGACGTGCCCGGCGCCGCGCTCCCCATCGGCGCCGCGCTCGTCGTGCTGTGGCTCGTGCGCTGGCGCGTGAACCTCGCCGCGCTCGACGACGACGAGGCGCACGCGCTCGGCGTGCCGGTGCGCGCGCTGCGCGCGCTGCTCGTGTGCGCGGCGACGCTCGCGACGGCCACCGCGGTGGCGTTCGCCGGCATCGTCGGCTGGATCGGGCTCGTCGTCCCGCACATCGTCCGCCTGCTCGTGGGTCCCGACTTCGGGCGGCTGCTGCCGGTGTCGGTATTGTCCGGCGCCGCGTTCATGCTCGCGGTCGACACGCTGGGACGCACGCTGGCCGCGATCGAGGTCCCGCCGGGCGTGCTCACCGCGCTCGTCGGCTCGCCGGTGTTCGTGTACCTGCTGGCGCGCGTGCGGCGGAGCGACTGATGCTCGCGGCGACGAATCTCGCGGTCGGCTATGGAACGCGCGTGGTCGCGCGCGACGTGTCGTTCGCGCTGGCCCGCGGGGAGACGCTCGCGGTGCTCGGCGGCAACGGCTGCGGCAAGACGACGCTGCTGCGCACGCTGCTGGGTCTCCTGCCCCCGCTCGCCGGGAGCGTCGAGGTCGACGGCGTTGCGCTCGGCGCGATGTCGGACGCGGCGCGCGCGCGCCGGCTCGCCTACGTGCCGCAGCAGCAGGCGAGCGTGTTCGCGTTCACCGTCGCGCAGGCGGTGCTGATGGGGCGCGCGGCGCACGTCGGCTGGATCGAGCAGCCGCGCGCTGCGGATCGCGCGGCCGCGCACGCGGCGATGGCGCGCGTCGGCATCGCGGGGCTCGCGCAGCGGCCCGTCACGGAGGTGCCCGGCGGCGAGCGCCAGCTCGCGCTGATCGCGCGCGCGCTCGCCCAGGACGCGGACCTGCTGGCGCTCGACGAGCCGACCGCGAGCCTCGACTTCGGCAACAAGCTGCGCGTGCTGCGCGAGATCGAGCGGCTGCGCGCGGAGGGCCGCACGATCGTGTTCACGACGCACGATCCCGAGCACGCGCTCGCGCATGCCGACCGCGCGCTGCTGCTGGCGCGCGGCGCGCCGCTGGCGCTCGCGCCGGTCGCCGAGGCGCTGACCGCCGCGTCGCTGACCGAGCTCTACGGCACGCCGGTGCGCGTCGTCGCGGTGGACGGCGTGCGCCGCGTGCTGCCCGTCAACCGTTGAACACGACGCGACCGGTCGCGCTCACGTCGTAGCCGCCGAGTGCCTCCGCGTGCTCGCGCATCTCGGCGGAGCGCGCGAACGCGAGCAGGGCCTGCACGTTCGGCTCGAAGTAATCTCGCCGGCGCACGACGAGGTCGAGGCGCTCGGTGGCGAGCGCGATGAACGCGAGCCCGTGCGCGCGTGCCGCCGCCTCGATCGCCACGCCGGCATCGGCCTTGCCTTCGTGGATGGCGGCGGCGAGGTCGGTCTCGGCGAGCGCGGGGCGCGCGAGCACGGTGAGGTCGCTGCGCCGGACGCCGGCGTCCGCGAGCAGGTGCGCGAGCAGCTGATGGCTGCCCGCATCCGGCTGGCGGTCGACGACGCGCACACGGCGCCGCGCGAGATCCGCGAGCCCGCGGATGCGCAGCGGATTGCCGGCGGCGAGCAGTAATCCCTGCGTCCGCTTCGCCCACTCGATGACGACCACGTCCGCGCCCGGCATTTGCGCGCGCACCAGCGGCACGTTGTACTCGCCGCTCGCCGGATCGCGCCAGTGCATCGCCGCGACCAGCGCGGCGCCATCGGCGAAGCGCGCGAGGCCCGCGCGGCTGCCGCAGGCGAGCACCGCGAGGCCGCTGCCCGATTCGCGCGCGGCCCACTCGAGCAGCGGATCGTGGCTGCCGGCGACGATCGGCGGCGCCGTCACGGGGGCGACGGCCAGGGCGGCGGGCGCCGACTTCGCCGCCAGCCACGCGTCGATCTGCGCGCGCGGGAACAAGAGCTTGCCGGTCGCGCGCACGTGCGGGATCGCGCGCTGGCGCACGAGGTCGTACACGCGGCGCGTCTTGAGGCGCAGGTACGCGGCCACCTCCTGCGTGTCCATCATCGCGGACGCGGCGGGCGGCGGCTCGGGGGGCTTGCGTTGGCGCGGCATGGCGCGGAATTCTCGCACGGCGCGAGCGGACGACGGGACCCCTAGCGACCAGCCAGTGTCGACTCGCGCGAATAGAGCCGCGCGACGGCCACCAGCGACAGCGCTACGATGGCCAGCGGCACGAGATACGACTCGGCGAGCTGCAGGAGCGGGATCGGCTCGCCGCGGAGCGCGAGCTTGAGCAGCGTGTACTGGCCGGAGACGGGCACGAACACGAGCCACCACGGCTCCTTCTGCTGCAGGAAGAGCTGCACCGCGGGCACCAGCGACACCACGAACATCAGCACCGACACGTTCGCCTGTGCTTCCTTGAACGTCCGCGCGCGGCTGCCGAAGTAGAGCAGGATCGCGGGAATCATGAGCACCATCGGCAGCAGCACGACGAGGAAGCGCGCGAGCTCGCGCACGCTGAACAGGAACGGCACGCCGACCGGCGGCAGCGGCGCGAACGACAGCGTCGCCCAGAAGCCGGCGAGCGTCACCAGCACCACGAGCGCGTTGAAGAACACGACCGCGAGCCACTTGCCGGCGACGAGCTCGAGCGGCCGCGCGGGCGTCATCAGCAGCGGCTCGAGCGACTGCCGCTCGCGCTCGCCGGCCGTGCTGTCGAGCGCGACGGCCATGCCGCCCATCACCGACGACAGGAGCGCGTAGAACGCGACCAGGAACAGGATGAGCGCGCCGGACTGCTGCGGCGTGGCGAGGTCGATGTCCTCGACCTGCAGCGGATTGCCCACCGACGGCGCGACGCCGCGCAGCAGCAGACGCTGCGTGCCCCATTGCCGGTTGTAGATGCGCAGCAGGTTCTCCGTTTGCCGGATCGCCGCGCCCGCGCGGTCGCGCGAGCGATCGGCCACCACGCGCACGATACCCTGGCGCCCCTGCGCGACGTCCTCGGCGAAGCCGGGATCGACGACCAGCACGACGTCGAGGTCGCCGGTGCGCAGCTTCGCCTCGTAGTCGTCGGGCGCGGGCGTGAGCGTCACCTGGTTGCGCGCGAGGAACGCGGCGAGCGCCGGCGCCTGCGCGATGCCGGTCGCGGGCAGCTTCAACTCGCGCGCGCGGTCCGCCTCGCGCGCCATCAGGTTGAAGATCAGCAGCAGGAAGATGGGACCCGCGGCGGCGGCCGTGATGAACGACACCGCCAGCGTGCGGCGGTCGCGCAGCGTGTCGACGATCTCCTTGCGGACGACGGCGAGGATGCGAAGGAAAGTACCGCTCATGCCGCCAGCCCCTCGCCGGTCCCGAGCAGCGCGACGAACGCGTCCTCGAGCGTGGCCGCGCCTGCCTGCGCGATGAGCTCGGCGGCGGTGCCCTCGGCGACCACGCGGCCGGCGCCGAGGATCACGATGCGGTCGCACAGCGCGGCCACTTCCTGCATCACGTGCGACGAGAACAGCAGGCACTTGCCCGCGCCGCGCAGCGCGCGCAACTGGTCGCGCAGCGCGCGCACGCTCATGATGTCGAGCCCGTTGGTCGGCTCGTCGAGCATCATCACGGGCGGATCGTGGATCAGCGCACGCGCGATCGCCACCTTCATCCTCTCGCCCTGCGAGAAGCCCTGCGCGCGGCGGTCGGCAAGGGCACCGAGCCCGAGCGTCGCGATAAGCGCGTCGCAGCGCGCGGCGAGCGTCGCGCCCGACAGCCCGTGCAGCGCACCGTAATAGCGGATGTTCTCGCGCGCGGTCAGGCGCGGATAGAGGCCGCGGGCGTCGGAGAGCACGCCGATCTTCTCGCGCACCGCGTAACGCTCGCGCACGACGTCGTGGCCCGCCACCTGCGCCGAGCCGCCGTCGGGAATCACCAGCGTGGCGAGCATGCGCAGCAGCGTCGTCTTGCCGGCGCCGTTGGGCCCGAGGAGCCCGGTGATCTGGCCGTCGGGCGCGACGAACGACACCTCGCGCACCGCGTGCACCTCGCCGCGCTTGCCGAACGACTTCGTGAGGCCGTCGACGCGGATCATGGCTGCGCAGAAAGGCGGTCCGGCCACGGCGGGGGCGGGACGCTCTTCTCGAGGAAGCCGATGCAATTGGCGGGCAGCGCCGCGACGCTTGCGGCATCGACGAACGCCGCGATGAGGCGCGGGCCGCACGCGTGCGGCGACACGATGTGCCCGTATCCCGGTGCGATCACGTGACGGCTGTTGGGCAACGCGCGCGCCACCTCGGTGCCGTAGGCGGGCGGCGTGACGGGATCCATGCCGCCCGACAGCAGCAGCACGGGCCTGTCGCTCTTGACCGGCGTCGCGAAATCGGCCGGCATCGTTCCGCGCGGCCACACGTCGCAGACGGCCAGCGTCTGCAGCGCGAGCCGCGCGGTGGGAAGGCCCGCGAGCGCGGCCTGCGCGGCGACGGAGGAGATGCGCGGCGCGTCCTCGGCGCAGACGACGGAGAAGTGCAGCGCGGGATTCATCTGTTCCTCGAACTTGCCGGCCAGCGACGGGTTGGCCGCGAAGAGCGGCGCGAGATCGCCCGCTGCCGCGAGGCGCAGCATCTCCGGCAGCAGCGTCGCCGTCTCCGGCGTGTAGGTCATGGGCTGCAGCGCGCCGAGCACGAGGTCGAACGTGACGTGGACGTTCTCCTGCGTGCCGGTGCGCGGATCGACGAGGACGAGGTTGCGACCCTGCGGCCCGAGGAAGCGCTCGATGCGGCCGAGCGTCCCCTGCACGTCGGGATGCGCCTTCGCGCACGCGGCCGACGCGGCGCACGCCGCGAAGATCGCGTCGAGCGCGGCGGCGCGCGTCTTCCACACGTCGAGCGGGACGATCATCGCCGGCGGCGCGACGCCGTCGAGGATCAGCGTGCGCACGCGCTCGGGGTGCCGGCGCAAGTATTCCTGCGCGACCCGCGTGCCGTAGCTGCCGCCCCACACGTTCCAGCGCGCGTAGCCCAGCGCGGCGCGCATGGCCTCGAGGTCGTCGATCCACGCGCTCGTCGTGTACTGCGCGAGGTCGACGCCCTTGCCGCCGAGCTCCGCGACGCACTCGCGGGCGCGCGGCAGCACGTCGAGCTCGAACACGTCCTGCTCGCGCGGCCGCAGCGCCGCGCACGTGAGCGGCGACGAGCGTCCCGTCCCGCGCTGGTCGACGAGCACGACGTCGCGCGTGCGTCGCAGCTCGGTGAGGCGCGCCGCAAAGGGGCCGAGGAACGAGGCGGCCTGGCCCGGGCCGCCGGCGAGGATCACGAGCGGATCGTCCTTCGGCGTCACCGTGTTGGCCGGCAGCACCGCGACGAACAGCGACACCTTGCGGCCCTCCGGCTTGCGGCGGTCCTCGGGGACGTCGAGGCGGCCGCACTGCGCGGCCTGCGCCACGCCCTGCAGCCGGCATTCGGAGAGCGCGAGGCTGCGCTTGCCGGCGGCGTCGCTGCCGCAGCCGGCGAGCGACGCGGCGAGCACGGCGAGGGCGGTGAGGATCAGCAACGAGAGCGGGCGCGACATGGGCCCGGATGGTATCAAAGGCGCGCAGCGACGCCGCCGCTGCCGTGGTCGTTGCATGCGCCCGCGTATACTCGGACGCACATCGGCGGCAAGCCTCGTGTACTGCCGATGCGGCGCGCAGCAGGAGGAACCCCTTGTCCACGCACGAGCTCGAGCCCGGCATCGTCACCGACCTGCGCGACCGCCTGACCTACGGCGGCTACCTGCAGCTCGATCGCCTGCTCGCCGCGCAGTCGCCGCTGTCCGGCGGCGACGCCGCGCCCGCGCGCCACGACGAGATGCTGTTCATCATCCAGCACCAGGTGTCCGAGCTCTGGATGAAGCTCATGATCCACGAGCTCAAGGCGGCGATCGCGTTCGTGCGCACCGACGCGCTCGAGCCGTGCTTCAAGATCCTCGCGCGCGTGAAGCTCATCCAGAAGCAGCTCTTCGAGCAGTGGGCGGTGCTGGAGACGCTCACGCCGTCGGAGTACGACGCGTTCCGGCCGTCGCTCGGCGCGTCGTCGGGCTTCCAGTCGGCGCAGTTCCGCGCGCTGGAATTCCTGTTCGGCGCCAAGCACGCGCGCGCGCTCGACGTGTTCCGCCACGACGAGGCCGTGCACGCCGAGTTGACGTCGCTGCTGCACGCGCCCTCGCTCTACGACGAGTTCCTGCGCCATCTCGCGCGCCGCGGCCTGCCCGTGCCCGCCGCGTGCCTCGAGCGCGACTTCACGCAGCCGTACGCGCGGCACCCGGATCTCGTGCCGGTGTTCAAGACCATCTACGACGATCCGCGCCAGTGGTGGGACGCCTACGACATGTGCGAGAAGCTGGTCGACGTCGAGGAGGGCTTCCAGCTCTGGCGCTTCCGCCACATGAAGACGGTCGAGCGCATCATCGGCCACAAGACCGGCACCGGCGGCTCGTCGGGCGTGTCGTATCTCAAGCGCACGCTCGACCACGCGTTCTTTCCCGAGCTCATCGACGTGCGCACAGTGATCGGCCGGACGTGACGACGCAGGCACGCATCGACGCCGCCGTCGCGGCGCTGCCGCCCGGCCCGCTGACGGAAGCAGCACTGCAGGCGCACGTCGCGCCGCTGTTCGCGCGCGTGCGCGCCGCGTTCGCGGACCGCATCTACCTCGCCAACCACTCGCTCGGCCGCCCGCTCGACGCCACCGACGACGACGTGCGCGAAGGCATGGCCGCGTGGTACGCGCAGATGGGCGGCGCGTGGGACGCGTGGATGGCCGAAGCGCAGGCATTCCGCGCGCGCCTCGCGCGGCTGATGAATGCGCCGCGCGCGGACTGCGTGGTGCCGAAGACGAGCGCGGGTGCGGGCCTGCGCGCCATCCTCAACACGTTCGATGGCGTGCCGCGCGTGGTGGCCACGCGCGGCGAGTTCGATTCGCTCGACGTGATCCTGCGCGAGTACGCGCGGCGTGGGCGCATCGCGCTCACGCTGGTCGAGCCGCGCGCCGACGGCCTGTTCGCCGCGGCCGACATCGACGCCGCGATCGGCAAGGCGGTCGACCTCCTCGTCGTGTCGTCGGTGATGTTCAACACGGGCCAGCGCGTGCCCGAGCTGCCGCTGCTCGTGCGTGCGGCGCAGGAGACGGGCGGCCGCGTGCTGCTCGACGTCTACCACTCGCTCGGCGTGCACTCGGTGGATGTCCAGGCGCTCGAGGTCGACTTCGCGGTTGGCGGCTCGTACAAGTACCTGCGCGGCGGGCCGGGTGCGTGCTTCCTGTACCTGCACCCGCGGCATCTCGCGGGCAGCCTGCGCACGCTCGACACCGGCTGGTTCGCCAAGCGCGATCCGTTCAGCTACGCGCGGCCCGATCCGCCGCAGTACGGCGAAGGCGGCGACGCGTTCCTCGAATCCACGCCTGCGGTGCTCCCGTTCTACCAGGCACGCGCGGGGCAGGTGCTGCTGCTGGCGCTCGGAGTTGATCGCGTGCGCGCGTATTCGCTCGCGCATCAGCGGCGGCTGGTGGAGGCGCTCGCGAAGGGCGGCGTGAAGGCCCACGGCGGCAGCGAGGATCGCGGCGCGTTCGTCTCGGTCGTGGATGCGCGGGCGCGCGAGTGGGCGGAGGCACTGCAAGAACGCGGCGTGGTGACGGACGCGCGCGGCCCCTATCTGCGGCTGTGCCCGGACATCCTGACCACGGAGGCCGAGCTCACCGCGGCCGCGGACGCGGTGTGCGCGCTCGCCCGCTGACGCGGCGAAGTCAGGCGCCCGCGAGCCGGATGACGAGCCGCACGAGGAGCAGCAGGCTGATCACGAACACGGCGCCGAGGCCCAGGCCGACCAGCACCACCTGATGCGGGCGGATCGTCACGGCGTCCTTGCGCATCGCCTGGCCCTTGCGGATGCCGAGGAAGCTCCAGACGACGGCGCCGGCGACTTCGAGCAGGGACGCGTTGCGCGGTGGCGGCGGGACGTCGCGGGGGCGGGGCGCGTCGGGAGAGGGATCTTGCATGCGGACAGCGTCGACTGCGGAAGGAACGACGATCCTAGCACGCGTCCCCGTGCGCCCCGGCACGTCCAGATGCCTTGCGCGGCGCGTGAGACCCTGTTGAAAAAGCAGGCTTTCCCCCCATATGGGGAGAAATCGCTCATTCCGAGGGCTTTGCCATGCGTTTCGACAAACTGACGACCAAGTTCCAGCAGGCGTTCGCGGACGCCCAGAGCCTCGCGCTCGCCAACGACAACGGCTTCATCGAGCCGCAGCACCTGCTCGCGGCGCT
This sequence comes from Burkholderiales bacterium, assembly GCA_046347855.1. Lineage (GTDB taxonomy): Bacteria > Pseudomonadota > Gammaproteobacteria > Burkholderiales > Casimicrobiaceae > VBCG01. Next base: position 897,045 of record JAXMFJ010000006.1, on the reverse strand, counting down.
GCTCGCGCAGGAGGACGGCGGCACCACGTCGCTGCTCGCCCGTGCGGGCGTCGCGCTGCCCAAGCTGCAGGCGGCGCTGAAAGGCTCGATCGAGCGGCTGCCGAAGGTCGAGGGCCAGGGCGGGGAGATCACCGTCTCGCGCGACCTCAACAACCTGCTGAACCTTACCGACAAGGAAGCCACCAAGCGCGGTGACCAGTTCATCGCGAGCGAGCTGTTCCTGCTCGCGCTTTCAGACGCCAAGGACGACACCGGCCGCCTGCTGAAGGACGCGGGGCTCACGCGCAAGGCGCTCGAAGCGGCGATCGAGACGGTGCGCGGCGGCGCCGGCGTGGACACGCAGGAGGCGGAAGGCCAGCGCCAGGCGCTCGAGAAGTACACGATCGACCTCACCAAGCGCGCCCGCGACGGCAAGCTCGACCCCGTCATCGGCCGCGACGACGAGATCCGCCGCACGATTCAAATTCTTCAACGGCGGAGCAAGAACAACCCGGTTCTGATCGGCGAGCCGGGCGTGGGCAAGACCGCGATCGTCGAGGGCTTGGCTCAGCGCATCGTCGACGGCGAGGTGCCCGAGACGCTCAAGAACAAGCGCGTGCTGTCGCTCGACATGGCGGCGCTGCTCGCGGGTGCGAAGTACCGCGGCGAGTTCGAGGAGCGCCTGAAGGCCGTGCTGAAGGACATCGCGGCAGACGAGGGCCGCACCATCGTCTTCATCGACGAGCTGCACACGATGGTCGGCGCCGGCAAGGCGGAAGGCGCCATCGACGCCGGCAACATGCTGAAGCCCGCGCTCGCGCGCGGCGAGCTGCACTGCGTGGGCGCGACCACGCTCGACGAGTACCGCAAGTACGTCGAGAAGGACGCCGCGCTGGAGCGCCGCTTCCAGAAGGTGCTGGTCGACGAGCCGTCGGTGGAATCGACCATCGCGATCCTGCGGGGCCTGCAGGAGCGCTACGAGATCCACCACGGCGTGGAGATCACCGATCCGGCGATCGTCGCGGCGGCGGAGCTGTCCGCGCGCTACATCACCGACCGCTTCCTGCCCGACAAGGCGATCGACCTCATCGACGAGGCGGCCGCGCGCATCAAGATGGAAATCGACTCCAAGCCGGAGGCGATGGACAAGCTCGAGCGCCGGCTGATCCAGCTCAAGATCGAGCGCGAGGCGGTGAAGAAGGAGAAGGACGAGGCGTCGCGCAAGCGCCTGGAGCACATCGAGGACGAGATCGCGCGGCTGTCGCGCGAGTATGCCGACCTCGAGGAAGTGTGGAAGGCCGAGAAGTCCGACGTCGCCGGCACGCAGCACGTGAAGGAAGAGATCGACAAGGTGCGCCTCGCGATGGAGGAGGCCAAGCGCCGCGGCGACTGGCAGAAGGTGTCCGAGCTGCAGTACGGCAAGCTGCCGCAGCTCGAGGCGCAGCTGAAGAAGATCGACAGCGACCTGCACACGCAGGAAGCGAAGAAGCCGCGCCTGCTGCGCACGCAGGTCGGCGCGGAGGAGATCGCCGAGGTGGTCTCGCGCGCGACCGGCATCCCGGTGTCGAAGATGATGCAGGGCGAGCGCGAGAAGCTCCTGCACATGGAAGAGAAGCTGCACGCGCGCGTGATCGGCCAGGACGAGGCGGTGCGGCTCGTGTCCGACGCGATCCGCCGCTCGCGCTCGGGCCTGTCCGATCCCAACCGGCCGTACGGCTCGTTCCTGTTCCTCGGCCCGACCGGGGTCGGCAAGACGGAGCTCACCAAGGCGCTCGCCGAGTTCCTGTTCGATTCGGACCACATGATGATCCGCATCGACATGAGCGAGTTCATGGAGAAGCACTCGGTCGCGCGGCTGATCGGCGCGCCGCCGGGGTACGTGGGCTACGAGGAGGGCGGCTACCTCACGGAAGCCGTGCGCCGCAAGCCGTACTCGGTGATCCTGCTCGACGAGATCGAGAAGGCGCACCCGGACGTGTTCAACGTGCTGCTGCAGGTGCTCGACGACGGCCGCATGACGGACGGGCAGGGGCGCACGGTCGACTTCAAGAACACGGTCATCGTGATGACGTCGAACTTGGGCTCGCACAAGATCCAGCAGCTCACCGACGAAGGCAAGGACCAGGGCGTGATCAAGATCGCGGTCATGGCCGAGGTGAAGCAGCACTTCCGGCCGGAGTTCGTGAACCGCATCGACGAGATCGTCGTGTTCCATCCGCTCGACGAGGCGAACATCGCCAGCATCGCGCGCATCCAGCTGAAGGGGCTCGAGGAGCGCCTGCGCAAGCTCGACGTGAAGCTCGACGTCACCGACAAGGCGCTGCAGGTGGTGGCGCAGGCGGGCTTCGACCCGGTGTACGGCGCGCGGCCGCTGAAGCGCGCGATCCAGCAGCAGGTCGAGAATCCGCTGGCGAAGGAAATCCTGTCGGGGAACTATGGGCCCGGCGACACGGTCCATGTCCGCGAGAAGAACGGCGAGATCGTTTTCACCAAAGCGTAACGAGACTCAGACAGGATGCGGCTCCAGGTGGCGTGAACGCCACCGCGCGGCACGACATGCCGGATCGGCATGCGTGTCGCGCGAGGGGTGGGAATTGGTTGCAAGGTTCCCCTCACCCCAACCCTCTCCCCGCAGGCGGGGCGAGGGAGCTTCTGGGGCGCTTCGCGGTACCGTCGGCGTTTACCGAAGACCTCCCTCGCCCCGCTTGCGGGGAGAGGGTTGGGGTGAGGGGCCGCAACACTTCATTGCAACTCCTCACGTCCCGTAACGCAGCGCCCCGCTAGAATCGGCGCATCGTCGTCCCTACGTCCGCACCGATCCGCATGCCCCTGCGCAACACCCCCGCCGCCTACGGCACCGTCGCCCGCACGCTCCACTGGACGATGGCCATCCTGATCCTCGCCTCCCTCGCGTTCATCGAGTTCCGCGGCGCCTTTCCGCGCGGCACGTACTTCCGCGGCGCGTTCCGCGACTGGCACGCGCAGATCGGCATCGTGGTCTTCGCGCTCGTGTGGTTCCGGCTGTTCTGGCGGTTCGCCAACGTCGAGCCGCCGGTGATGCCGCCGCTGCCCGCGTGGCAGCGCGCGGCGTCGCACGTGGTCGAGTACGCGTTCTACTTCCTGATGGTGCTGCTGCCCATCCTCGGCGTGCTGTCGATGCAGGCGGAAGGCCGCCCGCCCGCGCTGCTCGGCTGGCAGCTGCCGATCTTCGTCGGCGTCGACAAGGATTGGTCGCACAAGCTCGAGGACATCCACGAGTGGCTCGGCACCGCGATGATGTGGCTCATCGGCCTGCACGTGCTCGCCACGCTCTTTCACCGCGTCGTGCGCCGCGACAACACGCTGGCGCGGATGTGGGGCCGCAGCTGATCGGGGTCAGACCCTTAGGCTTAAGTCTCAAAGCTCGAGGGTCTGACCCCGGCTTGCCGGCGCGCAGCGTCACGGTGACGAGCGGCATCGCGGCGCGTCCGTCAGTAGTGCGGAACCGAGCGCCGCATGGGCGCGACGAACTGCGCGATCGCGAACGCACGCAGCTGGCGCCACGCGCTCGTCCACGTGCCGCGCATCCGCGGCGCCGGCAGGACGGCCGCCTCGAGGTAGCGGCCGAGCACGCAGAACGTCGCGTCCTGCTGCGCCTCGACCAGCGTCAGCCCGTTGCGCTCGACGGTCCAGTTGTCCCCCGCGCGCAGCACGATGTCCTGCGTGTCGTCCTGCTGCGTGACCCACAGCGTGCCGCGCGTCACGCGCAGCGTCGTGCCGCGCAGGTCGGTGAGCGGGACGGATTCCCGCACCGCGAGGTCGATGATCGTTCCCTGCTTCAGTAAGGCCATGGCGTTCTCCTGTCGGATGCGTACAATGCATCGCTGGACGGCCGCCCCGGACGCGGTGGCCGGCCCGCCGGAGGGCCGTTTCTCCCTCTGGCATGAGACGCAGTGTGCGCGCCCGCGCCGCACGCCCGCAAACGACGAATGCGCATGACTTGCATGAATCCTACGCATGCATAAGACGCTCCGCCGCCTGCCCTCGCTCGACTTCCTCCGCGGCTTCGAGGCGGCGGGCCGGCACCAGTCGTTCACGCTCGCCGCGCGCGAGCTCTTCCTCACGCAGTCGGCGCTCTCGCGGCAGGTGAAGGCGCTCGAGGACGCGCTCGGCGTGCCGCTGTTCGAGCGGCGGCATCGCGCGCTCGCGCTCACGCCTGCGGGCCGCGCCTTCCATCGCGACGTCACGGAGCAGCTGCAACGGCTCGCCGACGCCGCCGACGCGCTGCGCGCGCCCGAGCGCGAGCCGGGGCTCACGGTGTCGACGACGGTGTCGTTCGCATCGCTGTGGCTGATCCCGCGCCTGCCGTCGTTCCGCGCGCGGCATCCGGGCATGGACGTCTACGTGTCCGCCGACGACCGCGTGATCGATCTCGCGCGCGCCGACGTCGACATCGCGGTGCGCTACCTGAGCGACGCGGATGCGCCGCGCACGGCCGTGAAGCTCTTCGGCGAGCGCCTGCTGCCGGTCGCGAGCCCGCGCCTCGTCAAGCGCGGGCCGCCGCTCACCAAGCCGCAGGACCTCGCGCATCACGTGCTGCTCAACCTCGATGATCCCACCGGCGCGATGCCGTGGCTCAACTGGCCCGCGTGGCTCAACTCCAACGGCGCGAGCGGATTGAAGCCCGCCGGCGCGATCCGCTTCTCGCTCTACGACCAGCTCATCCAGGCGACGGTCGACGGACAGGGCGTGGCGCTGGGCCGCATTCCGCTGATCGCGGGCCTGCTCGAGCGCGGCAAGCTCGTGGCGCCGTTCCCCAAGCGCTACGATTCCCCGCGCGGCTACTTCGCGCTCGTCGCGCCGCACGCCGGCGCGCGTCCCGAGACCGCGGCGTTCATCGCGTGGCTGCGCGAGGAAACGCAGGGCCGCGCCAGCCCATCGCCACCGCGTCGCACCGCGCGCCGCAAGGAGCCCGCACGATGAACGCCCACGAGGACCCGACCCCTTCGCCCTGGATCGTCCGCTTCGCGCACCTCGTGCCGCCCGGCGCGCGTGTGCTCGACCTCGCCGCGGGCCGCGGCCGGCACGCGCGCTTCTTCGCCGCGCGCGGCGCACAGGTCCTCGCGGTCGATCGCGACGCGGACGCGCTGCAGGCGCTCGCCGGCATCGCGGGCGTCACCACGCGCGTGCTCGATCTCGAAGGCGCGGCGTGGCCGCTGGCGGGCGAGCGCTTCGATGCGATCGTAGTGACCAACTACCTGCACCGCCCGCACTTCGCGCACCTGCGCGCGGCGCTCGAGGACGACGGTGCGCTGCTCTACGAGACTTTCGCGATGGGCAACGAGGTCTACGGCCGCCCGGCGAATCCCGATCACCTGCTGTGCGAGGGCGAGCTGTTGACGCTTGCAGGGCTTCCCCCAGCGCCGATGACGGTGGTCGCGTTCGAGCAGGGACTCGTCGCGAACGCCACGCGACCGGCGGTTGTCCAACGCCTCGCCGCGGTAGGACGCGGCAGGGCGTGGCCGCCGGTGCTGGGATCAATGGTGTTCTAGAAGATCAAACGACGCACAGTCCGGCGCATGACGCACGTTGTTTCGTAGCAGTTTCGAGCGGCCGACGCCGGGCCGCCCCAAGGCGGCCGCCTGACCTGCCGTAAAGGCGCCCCTCACCCCAACCCTCCCTTGCAGGGCGCGCGGTCGCTTGCATGCGACCGCCGCATTTCCGGCGGCGAGCAGGCTCGCCGAATTCCCGGAAATGCCCCCGCAAGCGGGGCGAGGGAGCCCACGGGCTGTGGCAGTTCCGGCCGCAAAAGGCGCAACGCCGCCCTCACGTCATCCACCGCCCGCACGGCGCGCCTTTTGCGGACGAATAGAGTAAAATGCACTATTTGGCTCAAGTGCTTACATGCTGACCGGAAGCCTCGTCGCCATCGCGACGCCGATGCAACAGGACGGCGCGCTCGATCTCCCCGCGCTGCGCAAGCTGATCGACTTCCACGTCGAGCAGGGTACCGACGGGATCGTGATCGTCGGCACCACCGGCGAATCGCCCACCGTCGACGTCGACGAGCACTGCCTGCTCATCAAGACGGCCGTCGAGCACGCCGCGGGCCGCATCCCCATCGTCGCGGGCACCGGCGCCAACGCCACCCGCGAAGCCATCGCCCTCGGCAGATTCGCGAAGGAAGCGGGCGCGGTTGCGCACCTGTCGGTGGTCCCCTACTACAACAAGCCGACGCAGGAAGGCCTGTACCGCCACTTCCGCACCATCGCGGAGAGCGTGGCGCTGCCGATGATCGTGTACAACGTGCCCGGCCGCACGGTGGCCGACCTCGCGACCGAGACCACACTGCGCCTGGCGCAGGTGCCGAACATCGTCGGCATCAAGGACGCCACCGGCGACTTAGGGCGCGGGAGCGAGCTGCTGGCCGCACTCGCCGCCGCCGGCAAGCGCGACTTCGTCGTGCTCTCCGGCGACGACCTCACCGGCCTCGCGCTCATGCTGGTCGGCGGCCACGGCGTCATCTCGGTCACCGCCAACGTCGCGCCGAAGCTCATGGCACAGATGTGCAAGGCCGCGCTCGCCGGCGACGTCGCCGCGGCGCGCGGGTTCAACGACCGCCTGCTGCCGCTCCATCGCAAGCTGTTCGTCGAGGCGAATCCAATACCGACCAAGTGGGCGCTCGCCGAGATGGGCCTCATCCACAATGCGCTGCGACTGCCGCTCGTCCCGCTGTCGTCGCAGTATCACGAAACGGTGCGCGCGGCGCTGCGCGCGGCCGGTTGTGTCGCGTAAGCCATCGAGGTTGAAGTCCATGAAGAATCCGTTCCGTCACCCGCTCGCCGGGGTCGTCGCGCTGGCCGCGCTGGCGTTCTCGCTCGCCGGCTGCGAATCGCTCACCAGCGTCGCGCCCACCAAGCGCATCGATTACAAGTCGTCGGCCTCCGCGCCGGCGCTCGAGCTGCCGCCCGACCTCACGACGCCGCGCTACGACGATCGCTACCAGGTCACCACCGCCACCGGCCTCGCCGCGGCGGGCGCCAACAAGGGCACCAAGTCGGAGTTCCTGCCGCAGACCGCCGACGCCAAGATCGTGCGCGCGGGCAACGAGCGGTGGCTGGTCGTGAAGGCCACGCCGGAGCAGGCGTGGAACACGACGCGCGAGTTCTGGCAGGAGCAGGGCTTCGTGCTCGCGCAGGAGAACCCGCAGATCGGCGTCATGCAAACGGACTTCGCGGAGAACCGCGCGGACATTCCCGCCGACTTCCTTCGCCGCACCGTCGGCAAGTACCTCGACGTGTTCTTCTCGACGTATCGCCAGGACCAGTTCAAGACGCGCATCGAGCGCGGCGCGGAGCCGGGCACGGTCGAGATCTACGTTTCGCATCGCGGCATGGAGCAGGTGCCCACCGGCAAGATCGACAACTCGTCGCCGGCGGCCTTCGCGTGGGCAGTGATGCCGCCCAATCCGTCGCTGGAAGCGGAGATGCTCACGCGGCTCATGACCAAGTTCGGCACGCCCGAGCCCGCCGCGCGCGCGGCCGTGGTGCAGGCGGCGATCGCGCCCGAGAAGGCGCGCATCGACAAGCAGGCCGACGGCTCGTTCAAGCTCACGGTCGACGACCAGTTCGATCGCACGTGGCGGCGCGTGGGCTTGGCCCTCGACCGCGCCGGCTTCACGGTGATCGACCGCGATCGCTCGCGTGGCGTGTACTTCGTGCGCTACGGCGATCCCGACGCGCTCGCGGCCAAGGCCAACAACGCGGGCATCCTCGAGAAGCTGCAGTTCTGGAAGAGCGACGAGAAGGACAAGCCGGAGCAGTACCAGATCGTCGTCGCCGAGGCGCAGCAGAACAGCGTCGTCGTCGTGCAGGACCCGGGCGGCGCGCCCGACCGCACGCCGACCAGCGAGAAGATCCTGGCGCTCCTCAAGGACCAGCTCAAGTAACGCCGGCCTCGGGACCCCGGTGCGCTTCGCGTCCATCGGCAGCGGCAGCGAAGGCAACGGCCTCGTCGTCGAGGCAGGCGGCACCCGCATCCTCATCGACTGCGGGTTCGGCGTGCGCGAGACCGCGAAGCGGCTCGCGCGCATCGGCGTCACGCCCGACTCGCTGTCCGCCATCATCGTCACGCACGAGCACTCCGACCACGTGGGCGGGGTGCCGGCGTTCGCGGCGAAGCACGGCATTCCCGTGTGGCTCACGTTCGGCACGCTCTCCGTGGTGGCCGACCGCATGCTGGAATGCCCGCACGTCTACGGCTTCGACAGCCACGACGCGTTCGCCATCGGCGACCTCGAGGTGCTGCCGTTCCCCGTGCCGCACGACGCGCGCGAGCCGGTGCAGTTCGTGGTGTCGGACGGCGAGCATCGCCTCGGCGTCCTCACCGACATCGGCGTCATCACGCCCTGCGTGCAGGCGAGCCTCGATCACTGCGATGCGCTGGTGCTCGAGTGCAACCACGACCCCGACATGCTCCGCGGCTCGTCGTATCCGCATTCGCTGAAGCAGCGCATCGCGGGGCGCTTCGGCCATCTCCACAACGAGGCCGCGGCGGACTTGCTGGCGTCGCTCGACACGAGCCGCCTGCAGCACGTGATCGCCGCGCACCTCTCGCAGCAGAACAACACGCCCGACCGCGCGCGCGCCGCGCTCGCCGGCGCGCTCGCCTGCGCCGCCGACTGGATCGGCATCGCCGACCAGGCCGACGGCTTCGCGTGGCGCGCCTTCACCTGATCTACGACCAAGGGGACCGCAGTGGACAAGCGACAGGAGCTCTACAAGGGCAAGGCCAAGACGGTGTACGCCACCGACGACGCGCATCGCCTCGTCATGCACTACCGCGACGACGTGTCGGCCTTCGACGGCGTGAAGCTCGCCAAGCTCCCGCTCAAAGGCGAGACCAACAACAAGATCAACGCGTACGTGATGACGAAGCTCGCGGCGGCCGGCGTGCCGACGCACTTCGTGAAGGTGCTGAACGAGCGCGAGTCGCTCGTGAAGGCGATGAAGATGGTTCCCGTCGAGTGCGTCGTGCGCAACGTGTGCGCCGGCTCGATGGCCAAGCGCTACGGCATCGAGGAGGGGCGCAAGCTCGCGGAGCCGATCTTCGAGTTCTTCCTGAAGAGCGACGCGCTGCACGACCCGCTGTGCAACGACGACCACATCCGCGTGCTCGGCTGGGCCACGGCCGACGAGATCGCGCAGATGCGCGCGATCACGCACAAGGTCAACGCGGTGCTGAAGCCGATGTTCGCGAACGCCGGCATCGATCTCGTCGATTACAAGCTCGAGTTCGGCCATCCCACCGACGATCCCGACGGCCCGCTGGTGCTGGGCGACGAGTTCACGCCCGACGGCTGCCGCCTGTGGGACGCGAAGACCGGCGAGAAGCTCGACAAGGACCGCTTCCGCCGCGACCTGGGCGAGGTCATCGAGCACTACCGAGAGGTGGCGCAGAGGATTGGGGCGCCTTTATAGCGAACGTCCGCAAAAGGCGTCCGTGGGGGCGGTGGATGACGTGACGCCGGCGTTGCGCCTTTTGCGGCCGGAACTCCGCACCCCATCGTAGCGCTCCCTCGCCCCGCTTGCGGGGAGAGGGTTGGGGTGAGGGGCAAGTCCTGCGCTTCGTGGCAACGCCAGCGAAAAGCTGATCAGGCGGCCGCCTTGGGGCGGCCCGGCGTCGGCCGCTGGAAAATGCTACGCAACAACGAGCGTCATGCCGCGGCTTGTCGTTCTTCACGCAGCAAATGAAAAAGGCCGGCATCCGCCGGCCTTTTTTCGTTCGCGATGACGCGATTACTTCTTGGGCGCTTCCTTGCTCGCGTCCTTGGCGGCGTCGGCGGCCGGGGCGGGCGCGGCAGCGGCGGGCGCCGGGGCGGCGGCAGGCGCAGCAGCCGCAGGCGCGGCGGCGTCGGCCGGCTTCGCGTCCGTCGCGGGGGCCGGGGCGGGCGCGGGCGCCGGCGCCGGCGCGGGGGCGGCAGCAGGCGCCGGGGCGGGCGCGGGCTTCGGCGGTTCGGACTTGCTGCAGGCGGCCAGCGCGAGCGCCGCGGCAGCGACGATGATGAGCGACTTGTTCATGGAAGGTCCTAGTGTGGTTCGGGAAGGTGGGCGGACTTCGGGGCCGGGGGCAATGTGCGCGAAGACGGTGCGACTCCCTTGTGCGAACCGGAGCGCGCGGCGGCAACCGAAGCGCTTATCTTACACCATATTCCCATAAGAATCAAAGGCATCGCTGTAGGAACGGCGACGCCTTTCCCTGCGCCGGATCAAAGTCCGAGCACGCTCGCGTTGAGCCCGGGCTCGCCGGTGGCCCAGATTTCCTCGAACCGCATCACGAGCGGGCGCGCCCGCAGCGGCGATTCGACGGCGAGCACGGCGCGCGGCTGGTCGACGTGGAAGCGGTGGAGGAAGTGGCGGCCGTCGGCGATCACCAGCGGGTCCATCGCGGCGCGCGCCTCGGGACCCGTACGGTAAACCGTCATGGCGTGCGAGTAGAAGCGCAGCAGCGCGACCAGCCGCGGGCACGAGGCTTCGAGCCAGCGGGTGTCGTGGACGATGACGTCGAGGCGCGCCTTCGGCGTGCGCCGCAGGAACGCGGTCAGGCGCTCGCTGCGTGCGGCGGTCTGCCATCCGCCCTGCGCGAGGTCCACGTCGAACACCTGCAGGTGGTGCTGCGCGAGGTCGACGAGCTCGTCGATCGCCTGCACCTGCGCCGCGACCGTGTCGAGCTGCGTTTCGCGCGGCTCAGGCGGGGGCGAGGTAGCCATCGCGGTAGGCCTGGTGCAGGAACGCGAGCGTCGCGGGCGCGAGCGACGCGCATTGCGCCGCCGGCAGCGCACGCGCGTTGGCGAGCGCGACCAGCGCCGCGCGGTCACCGGCGGGCCAGTCGTGCGCCTCGCCGTTGACGTACAGCGCGTCGTCGTCGAACAGCCATTGCGTGCGGCGGTCGAGCGCCACGCCTCGCTTGCGCAGCGCAGCTGCGAAAGCGGCACGCGAGAGCGGAGCCTCAGGCGGCGAGAAGAACACGCTCGGCTTCGGCTCGGTCAGCAGGCAGCCCAGGAAGCGATTCACGGTCGCCGCATCCCAGCGGATGCCGGCCAGCGTGCGCGCGATCCGCCGCTGCATCACCGCGTCGATGCGCGCCGTCTCGCGCGGCAGGCGCAGGTCCGGATCGGCGTACCGACCCGGCAGCTCGATGCGGTCGCGCAGGAAATCGAGGAACTGCTGCGCGAGCTCGGTGTTCGCCGCGGCGCGGAAGCCGATCGAGTAGGTGGTGCACGGCTCGAGCGCCACGCCGTCGTGCGCGTACGCGGGCGGCAGGTAGAGGAGGTCGCCGGGCGCGAAGACGTGGTCGTGCTCCGGCGTGAACGACTTCAGGATCTTCACCGGCAGGTTCGGCCGCAGCGCGAGATCGTCCTGCCGCCCGTAGCGCCAGCGGCGGCGGCCGAAGCCCTGCAGCAGGAACACGTCGTACGAATCGAAGTGCGGGCCGACGCCGCCGCCGGTGACCGCGTAACTCACCATGAGGTCGTCCAAGCGCGCGGACGGCAGGAACGAGAACCTGCGCAGCAGCGCGTCGGAGGGCGCGTCGTGCAGGTTGATGCCCTGCACGAGGAGCGTCCAGTCCTTGTCCGGCAGCCCGCGGAAGTCGGACTTGCGCAGCGGCCCGTGCGCCAGCGTGTACTCGCGGCCGCTGCGCACGACGAGGCGCGACTCGACGTCGTCGCGCGCGGCGAGCGACTTCAGTTCCGCGAGCGAATGCAGGCCGCGGAAGCCGGGCAGCGCGCCGGTCACGCGCAGGGCCTCCTTGTGCCAGAAGCGGCGGAGGAACGCGGTGGCGGTGTGGCCGCCGAGCAGCGGGAGGCGTGCGGAAGCGTAGGTCATCGGAAGAGGGTAGCACCGCCACCGGGGATGCCCGCGCCGGCCTTGTACAATGGCCGGGCCGAGACGATTGCACGCCGCGGCCCATCTCCTTCCTTCCTCCGGCCCCATGAACATCTTCGCCAACACCGCGGTCACCCTGTCGTTCAAGCTCTACGACGCCGACAACAAGCTGATCGAGGAATCGCCCGAGCCGATCGTCTACCTGCACGGCGGGCACTCCGGCATCTTCCCGAAGATCGAGGAGGTGCTGAACGGCAAGGCGGTGGGCGACACGATCTCGGTCACGCTCGATCCCGACGACGCGTTCGGTGAATACGACGCGAAGCGCGTGCGCATGGAAGCGGTGAGCGACCTGCCGCCCGACGTGACGGTCGGCGGCTACCTCGTCGCGGAGCAGGACGGGAACGAAGTGGTGTTCCGCGTCACCGACATCGCGGACGGCAAGGCGGTGCTCGACGGCAACCACGAGCTCGCGGGGCAGCGGCTGCGGTTCGATGCGACGGTGGTCGATGTGCGGCCGGCGACGCAGGAGGAGATCTCCCACGGGCACATCCACGGGCACGGCGGGCATCACCACTGATTTTCGCGTCGTCGAAGAGCCCCCTCACCCCAACCCTCTCCCCCTTCGGGGGCGAGGGAGCCTCTGGGGCGCTGCGCGGTAACGCTGACGTTCGTCGAAGGGCTTGAGCGCTGTTGGGGCGCTGCACGTTCACGCCACCGCAACAACGAAGACCTCCCTCGCCCCCGAAGGGGGAGAGGGTTGGGGTGAGGGGCGAGCGCCTCGTGCATGAAAATTTCACCCGCGCAGCGCCCCAAAGCTCCCTCGCCCCGCGTGCGGGAAGAGGGCTGGGGTGAGGGGCGACCCCCCCAGCCCTACAACAACTTCTTCAACGCATACAACGCATCCAGCGCCTCCCGCGGCGACAGCGCATCCGGATCCAGCGCCCGCAGGCGCTCCGCCACCGCGCCCGCTACCGGATCCGCGTCGCTCGCGATCACCGCCGCCGGCGCGCTGAAGAGATCGCCCTGCGCCTCGTCGCGCACCGAGAACTGGTCGAGCCGCGCGAGATACGCCTTCGCAAGCTTGATCGTCTCCGCCGGCACGCCCGCGAGCTTCGCCACCGACAGCCCGTAGCTGCGATTGGCGGGCCCGTCCGCCACGGCGTGCAGGAACACGATGCCGTTGCGATGCTCCGCGGCGTCGAAGTGGATGTTGGCGCAGCCCGCGAGTTCGGCCGCGAGCGCGGTCAGCTCGAAATAGTGCGTGGCAAACAGCGCGAGGCAGCGGTTGCGCTCCGCCAGTCGATGCGCGATCGCCCACGCGAGCGCGAGGCCGTCGAACGTCGACGTGCCACGTCCGATCTCGTCGATCAGCACGAGGCTCGACGGCGTCGCGCGATTGAGGATGTACGCAGCCTCCGTCATCTCGACCATGAACGTCGAGCGCCCGCCCGCCAGGTCGTCGGCGGCGCCGATGCGCGTGTAGATCGCGTCGAGCGGGCCGAGGATCGCCTCGGCGGCCGGGACGTACATCCCGCAATGCGCGAGCAGCGCGACGATCGCCGTCTGCCGCATGTACGTCGACTTGCCGCCCATGTTGGGGCCGGTGACGATCAGCAACCGCCGCTCGCCACCCAGCACGACGTCGTTGGGCACGTAATGCTCGACCTGCCGCTCGACCACCGGATGGCGGCCGCCGCGGATCGTGATGCCCGGCTCGCCGACGAGCGTCGGCCGCGCGAGGTTCAGTGCATGCGCGCGTTCCGCGAGGGTGGCGATCAGGTCGATCGTGGCGAGCGCCGACGCCAGCGCCTGCAGCGGCGCGATCGCCGGCGCGAGGGCCGTGAGCAGCTCGTCGTAGAGGAGCTTCTCGCGCGCCAGCGCCCGCTCCTGCGCCGAGAGCGCGCGATCCTCGAACGCCTTCAGCTCCGGCGTGATGTAGCGCTCGGCGTTCTTGAGCGTCTGCCGCCGCCGGTAGTCGTCGGGAATGCGCTCGACGTGCGCGTGCGTGACCTCGATGTAGAAGCCGTGCACGCGGTTGTACTCGACCTTGAGCGAGTGGATGCCGGTGCGCTCGCGCTCGCGCGCCTCGAGGTCGACGAGGAACGCGCCGCAGTTGGCATCGATGGCGCGCAGCTCGTCGAGCTCCGCGTCGTAGCCGGCGGCGATCACGTTGCCGTCGCGCACCATCGCCGACAGCTCGGGCGCGATCGCGCGGGTGAGCAGCGCGGCCCATTGCGGGTCGAGCGCGAGGCGCGCTTGCGCGTCTGCCACGAGCGGCGCGGCGAGCGGGTGCAGCGCCTCCTGCACGGCGGGCAGCCGCAGCAGCGTGTCGCGCAGGCCGGCGAGATCGCGCGGCCGCGCGTTGCGCAGCGCGATGCGGCCGACGATGCGGTCGACGTCCACCGTGCGCTTCAGCGCCTCCGCGACGCCGCGCCCCGCGGCCGGCGCCGCGATGAACGCCGCGATCGCATCGTGGCGCTCGGCGAGCCGCCCGTGATCGCGCAGCGGATGCAGCAGCCACTGGCGCAGCAGCCGGCTGCCCGCCGCCGTGCAGCAGCCGTCGAGCATCGACTGGAGGGTGGGCGCGTCGTCGCCCGCGAGCGTGGCGGTGATCTCGAGGTTGCGGCGCGTCGCCGGGTCGAGGGCCAGGAACGCGCTCTCGACCTCGACCTCGAGTGCACGAACGTGCGCGAGCGCCGCCTGCTGCGTCGAGCTCGCGTACGCGAGCAGCGCGCCGGCCGCACCGATCGCGAGCGGCACGTCCTGCGCGCCGAAGCCCGCGAGGTCGTGCGTGCCGAGGTGCTTCGCGAGCGCCCGCTGCGCGCCCTCGCGGTCGAAGTGCCAGCCGGGCAGCGTGCGCGTCGCCGGCGTGCGGATGCGCAGCGCGGGCAGCTCGACGTCCTCCGGCAGCAGGATCTCGGCCGGCGCGACGCGCTCGAGCACGCCCGCGATTTCGGCGAGCGGCACCTCGGTCAGCGTGAACGCGCCGGAGGCGAGGTTCAACCACGCGAGCCCCGCGCGCTTGCCCTGCGGCACGAAGGCGGCGAGCAGGCAGTCGCGCTTCGCGTCGAGCAGGTTGGCGTCGGTGAGCGTTCCCGGCGTGACGATGCGCGCGACCTTGCGCTCGACGGGACCCTTGCTCGTCGCGGGATCGCCGAACTGCTCGACGATCACCACCGACTCGCCCTGCCGCATCAGCTTCGCGAGGTACGGCTCGAGCGCATGGTGCGGCACGCCCGCCATCGGGATCGGCGCGCCCGCCGACTGCCCGCGCGCCGTCAACGTGATGTCGAGCGCACGCGACGCACGCTCGGCATCGGCGAAGAAGAGCTCGTAGAAGTCGCCCATCCGGTAGAAGACGAGCTTGTCCGGATGCTCCGCCTTCACCCGCAGGTACTGCTGCATCATCGGGGTGTGCTTGTCCAGCCCGGGGTCCGGGCGGGTCGATGGCGGGCGCATGGGCAAACGGGTGTGCGAAGGACGGCGGCGAAAGCGCGCATTATCCCGCGTCGGAGGGCGGCCGGACCATGGGCACGATCGTCCCGGGGGCAAGGGCGGGTAGCGTAGGATAGCGGTCCATCGAGCGCCGGTGCCCGCCGGCGAGATTCCCGCAGGCTTCCCGATGGCTCTCCAGCAACTGACCGAGACCGAGGTCCGCACGTGGACGCGTGCAGAGAAGGACCGCTGGTGGCTCGACCACGTCTTCCGCGGCGACATGCCGCAGCTCACGCTGCGCTCCGGCATCACCGGCTTCCTGCTGGGCGGCGTGCTCGCCGCGACGGCGCTCTACATCGCGGCGAAGACCGGCATCACGATCGGCGTCGGCCTTACGTCGGTGATCCTCGCGTTCGCGATGTACCGGATCATGGCCGGCACGGGCCTCGCGACCGACTTCACGATCCTCGAGAACAACTGCACGCAGTCGATCGCCACCGCGGCCGGGTACATGGTGTCGCCGCTCATCTCGAGCCTCGCCGCGTACATGCTGGTCACGGGGCAGGTGATCCCCGGCTGGCAGATGGTGGCGTGGATGACGATCATCTCGCTCATCGGCGTGCTGCTCGCGTTCCCGATGAAGCGGCGCTTCATCAACGACGAGCAGCTGCCGTTCCCCGAAGGGCGCGCGAGTGGCGTCGTGCTCGACGCGCTGTATTCCGGCGCCGCCGCGGCCGGCATGTTCAAGGCACGCGTGCTCGCGTACACCGCGCTCGTCGCGGCGACGTACCAGGCCATCGTCGGCGACGGCTGGATGCGCCTGCTGCAGTTCAAGATCCTGCGCATGCACGAGTGGGCGGGCATGAAGGAGCCGTGGGTCTTCCACGAGCGCCTCGACGACTACTACTACGCGGCGATTGGCAAGGCGAGCGCGTACGTGCCGTCCATCCTCGGCACCGATTTCCGCACCCTCGGCCTGCGCCTGTCGCTCGACGTCGCGATGCTCGGCGTCGGCGGCCTCATGGGCCTCGCGGTGGCGACGAGCTGCCTCATCGGCGCGTTCGTCAACTTCGTGATCCTCGCGCCGATCATGATCAGCGTCGGCGACATCGCGCCGCGCATCGCGCCCTCGGGCGCGGTGGTGCCGCTGTCGCGCGTGGAGATCGTCAACCAGTGGTCGCTGTGGTGGGGCGTGACGATGATGGTGGTCGGCTCGCTGGTGAGCCTCGTCGGGCGGCCCGAGATCTTCCGCGGCCTCTTCCGCTTCGGGCGCGCCGCGCCTGAGCAGGACGTGCTGCGGCATATCGAGCTGCCGCTGTGGATCTCGGCGATCGGCGTGCCGATCCTGAGCGTGCTCGGCGCGTGGGTCACGCACCAGTTCTTCGGCGTGCCGTGGCTGCTGGCGTTCATCAGCCTGCCGCTGATCTTTGTCCTCGCCGTGATCTGCACGAACTCGATGGCGCTCACCTCGTGGACGCCGACCGGCGCGCTGTCCAAGATCACGCAGTTCACGATCGGCGCGATCGATCGCACCAATCCCGCGAGCAACCTGCTGCCCGCGGGCATGACCTCCGAGATCTCGAACAACGCCGCGAACCTGCTCTCCGACATCAAGCCCGGCTACATGCTGGGCGGCAAGCCGCGGCACCAGGCGATGGGCCACGTGATCGGCATCTTCGCCGGCGCCATCGCGTGCGTGCCGCTCTTCTTCGTGCTGTTCCTGCCGCCCGACGCCAACGGCGTGCGCTCGGTGACGACGATGGTGTCCGACAACTTCGCATTCCCCGCCGCGCTGCAGTGGAAGGGCGTGGCCGAGCTCATCGCCAAGGGCTTCTCGGCGCTGCAGCACTCGGCGCTGGTGTCGATGGCGGTGGCGGCGGTGGCCGCGGCGGCGATCGAGATCGCGCGCATCGTGACGCGGGGCCGCTTCCCGCTGTCGTCGGTGGCCATCGGCCTCGGTGTGGTGCTGCCGCCCGAAGCGACGTTCGACATGTGGATCGGCGCGCTCCTCTTCTGGGGGATGGCGCGGCGCTATCGCACCGCCGGCACGAAGGGCCACGCGTTCTGGGTGGACGCGATGGAAGCGGTCTGCGCCGGCCTCATCTCGGGCGCGGCGCTGATGGGCATCGGCAACGCGATCGTGAACGTGCTGCTGACGTAAGACGTTGTCCGCGCGCGCTGCGCGTGGCACGCTCGCGCTTTCGGTGGCTTCTGAAGACGACGCGATGGATCGCCTGCTGCTCACGCCCGCGCGCCTGACCCTCGCCGACTTGCGCCGGCTGTGGGGCGCACCCGCCACGCTCGCGCTCGACGACACCGCTCGCGCCGGGGTCGACGCCGCCGCCGCGACGGTCGCCGGCGTCATCGCGCGCGGCGAGACGGTGTACGGCGTCAACACCGGCTTCGGCCTCCTGGCCCGCACGCGCATCGACGACGCGCGCCTCTCAGACTTGCAGCGCGCGCTCGTCCGCTCGCACAGCGCCGGCACGGGCCCGCTGCTCGACGACGCCGTCGTGCGCCTCGTCGTCGCGCTCAAGGCCGCCTCGCTCGCGTGCGGCTACTCCGGCGTGCGCTGGGAGGTCATCGAGGCGCTGGTCGCGATGACGAACGCGGGCATCGTCCCGTGCATCCCGGCGCAAGGGTCGGTGGGCGCGTCGGGCGACTTGGCGCCGCTCGCGCATCTTTCCGCGGTGCTGATCGGCGAGGGCACGGCACGCATCGGCGAGCGCGTGCTGCCGGGCCGCGACGCGCTCGCGGCCGCGGGCCTCGCGCCGATCGACCTTGCGCCTAAGGAAGGACTCGCGCTCCTCAACGGCACGCAGGTGTCGACCGCGCTGGCCCTCGCGGGCCTGTTCGCGGCCGAGCGCGCGCTCGCCGCCGCGTTCGTCGCGGGGGCGCTGAGTGTCGACGCGTGCCTCGGCAGCGACACGCCGTTCGACGCGCGCATCCACGACGTGCGCGGCCACGCGGGCCAGCGCGACGCCGCACGCGTCTATCGCGAGCTTCTCGCCGGCAGCGGCATCCGCGCGTCGCACGCGCACTGCCATCGCGTGCAGGACCCGTACAGCCTGCGCTGCCAGCCGCAGGTGATGGGCGCGTGCCTCGACCAACTGCGCCACGCCGCCGGCGTGCTGCTCGTCGAAGCGAACGCGGTCTCCGACAATCCACTGGTGTTCGCGGCGGACGGCGAGATCCTCTCCGGCGGCAACTTCCACGCCGAGCCGGTCGCGTTCGCCGCCGACAACGCGGCACTCGCCATCGCGGAGATCGGTGCGCTGTCGGAGCGGCGCATCGCGCTCCTGATGGACACGAATCTCTCCGGCCTGCCGCCGTTCCTGGTCGAGGACGGCGGCGTCAACTCGGGCTTCATGATCGCGCAGGTGACGGCCGCCGCGCTCGCGTCGGAGAACAAGGTCCTCGCGCATCCTTCCTCGGTGGACTCGCTGCCGACCTCCGCCAACCAGGAAGACCACGTCAGCATGGCGACGTACGCCGCGCGGCGTCTCGCGCCGATGGCGGGCAACACCGCCGCCATCGCGGCCATCGAGCTCCTCGCCGCGGCGCAGGGTGTCGACATGCGCCGCCCGCTCGCGACGTCGCCCGTGCTGCAGCGTGCGCATGCGCTCGTTCGCGAGTCCGTGGCCTACTGGGACGTCGACCGCGCGTTCGCGCCGGACCTCGCGGCGATCCGCGCGCGCGTCGAGGCCGGGGACTTCGTGGCGCTCATCGCGCCGTGGCTCGCACCGCTCTGACGGAGGCACTTCATGCATCGCGACGACACTTTCCCTGCGGCCGCGCCCGGCACCCGCTTCGCCGAGCGCGTCGTGCGCGCACCGTGCGGCACCGAGCGCACCGCGAGGACCTGGCTCACCGAGGCGCCGCTGCGCATGCTGATGAACAACCTCGATCCCGAGGTGGCCGAGAACCCGCGCGCGCTCGTCGTGTACGGCGGCATCGGCCGCGCGGCGCGCAACTGGGAGTGCTTCGACAGGATCGTCGAGACCTTGCGCACGCTGGGCGACGACGAGTCGCTGCTGATCCAGTCCGGCAAGCCGGTGGCCGTGTTCCGCACGCACGCCGATGCGCCGCGCGTGCTGATCGCGAACTCGAACCTCGTGCCGAAGTGGGCGACGTGGGAGCACTTCAACGAGCTCGACCGCAAGGGCCTCATGATGTTCGGCCAGATGACCGCGGGTTCGTGGATCTACATCGGCAGCCAGGGCATCGTGCAGGGCACGTACGAGACGTTCGCGGAAGCGGGCCGCCAGCACTACGGCGGCGACCTCGCGGACAAGTGGATCCTCACCGCCGGGTTGGGCGGCATGGGCGGCGCGCAGCCGCTCGCGGCGACAATGGCGGGCGCGTCGATGCTCGCGATCGAATGCCAGCCCTCGCGCATCGCGATGCGGCTCGCGACGCGCTACCTCGACGTCGAGGCGCGCGACCTCGACCACGCGCTTGCGCTCATCGACGACGCGTGCCGCGCGCGCAAGCCGGTGAGCGTGGGCCTCGTCGCCAATGCGGCCGACGTCCTGCCAGAGCTCGTGCGGCGCGGCGTGCGCCCGCACATGGTCACCGACCAGACGTCCGCGCACGACCTCGTGCATGGCTACCTGCCGGCGGGCTGGAGCGTCGAGCGATGGCAGGCTGCGCAAGCCGATCCGGCGCAGCACGCAGCGCTGGTGAGCGCCGCGAAGCAGTCGATCACGGCGCACGTCGAGGCGATGCTCGCGTTCCACGCGCAGGGCGTGCCGACGTTCGACTACGGCAACAACATCCGGCAGGTCGCGCAGGACGAGGGCGTGCGCGACGCGTTCGCGTTTCCCGGCTTCGTGCCCGCGTACATCCGTCCGCTGTTCTGCCAGGGCAAGGGGCCGTTCCGCTGGGTCGCGTTGTCCGGCGATCCGGAGGACATCGCGAAGACCGACCGCAAGGTGAAGGAGCTCTTCCCCGATAACGCGCACCTCCATCGCTGGCTCGACATGGCCGGCGCGCGCATCGCGTTCCAGGGCCTGCCCGCGCGCATCTGCTGGCTGGGCTTGGGCGAGCGCGACCGCGCGGGCCTCGCGTTCAACGCGATGGTGGCGCGCGGCGAGCTGAAGGCGCCGATCGTCATCGGCCGCGATCACTTGGACACCGGCAGCGTGGCGAGCCCCAACCGCGAGACGGAAGCGATGCGCGACGGCAGCGACGCGGTGTCCGACTGGCCGCTCCTCAACGCGCTGCTGTCGACGAGCAGCGGCGCGACGTGGGTGTCGCTGCATCACGGCGGCGGCGTCGGCATGGGCTACTCGCAGCACGCCGGCGTGGTGATCGTGTGCGACGGCACCGAGGCCGCGGCGAAGCGCATCGCGCGCGTGCTGTGGAACGACCCGGCGCTCGGCGTCGTGCGCCACGCCGATGCCGGCTACGAGGACGCGCAGGCCGTCGCGCAGC
Organism: Burkholderiales bacterium; assembly: GCA_046347855.1. Taxonomy (GTDB): domain Bacteria; phylum Pseudomonadota; class Gammaproteobacteria; order Burkholderiales; family Casimicrobiaceae; genus VBCG01. The sequence goes on along the minus strand of JAXMFJ010000006.1, from coordinate 876,328 downwards.
AGCACGGCCTGCGCATGCCGATGCACGGCAGTTGACGGCCGCGGCGCGTCCGTGGCGGACGCGCGCACCGTGCGCCGGATGACCGGCGCCTCCAGCAGCGGAAGCGGACGCGACGGCCACGCAGCGGTGCGCCGCGCCTCGACCCGGCGCGACGTCGGTACGGAACTTGCTGACGCGACCGGATCGTCGCGCGCGATGCGTCGCGCACGGCCATCCCCGGTCACGGCCCGGACTCCAAGGACACCGCCCATGTCGCTGCCATCCCTGCCCACGTGCTGCATGCCCGCGTGGCGCGCGCTCGTCGCCTTCCTCGCGATCGCGTGCGCGAGCGCCGCGGCGCATGCCGGCGTCGCGTATTTCGAGCTGCACGACCGCACGAACCTCACGCCCGGCACGTACCAGATCTACGTGACGGGCTTCTCGACCGCCGGGCCGTACATCCTGCAGCAGGACGGCTCGTGGCAGAAGCAGACGACCGCGCCTACCGCGACCACGACGCTGCCGTGCTACCGCTTTCCGCAGGACCTCAAGTACGTGCAGATCGACGGCAGCCAGACCGACATCAGCGCGCGCGTCTACTACTTCGTCGTCACCGACGCGACGCTGTTCCCGTCGTGCGCGCCGGCGACGGGCACCAACGGCCTCTTCAACCAGGCGGGCCTCACCACCGCGTTCACGTACTCGAGCATCAGCCCGATGAACCTGAGCGAGCCGCCCACGTCCGCGGTCGGCGCGAAGCAGTTCCCGGCGTGGACGTTCTCGGAGATCGGCGCGAGCGCGGCCGCCGGCACCATCGATCTGTCGCAGGTCGACTTCTTCGCGTTCCCGATGAGCACGTCGGCCGCCGTCACCGCGGTCGGGACCGGCGTGCCGCCCAATCCGTCCGTGATGGGCAATCCCGTCAACTCGACGGCCGATCCCAACGCCAATCCGGGCGACGCCGTCAACCACCTCGCCATCCGCGACAGCTACCAGCGCTTCGTCGACGCGCTCGCCGAGGCCGCGAACCATGGCAAGCCGTGCAGCGCGGACGCGACGCCGCCGGTCTGCGCGTATCTCGATCTGCTGCAGGACGTGACCACGCCCAACAGCACGGCGACGCAGTACGTCATCCAGAACCCCGGCGGCTACCTCGCGCAGAACTCCGCGACGACGCAGGCCAGCGCGCTGAACACCGTGTTCGACGGCCTCATCGCGAAGCTGTGGGCGGGCAGCGGCGCACCCACGCTCACCATCGACACGGGCGGCGCGCTCGGGTCCGTCCCGGAGGACGTGTTCACCAGCACGATGACGTCGTTCACGTTCCCCGGCTCCAGCCCCGCGACGACCGTGAGCGCGATGAAGTTCACCGGCACCGCGAAGTCCGGCAACTACGTCGCGTACCTCGTGAGCCCGAAGGACCTCGCCAGCGGCTGCAACGCCGGCGCGATCGCGGCCGAGTACTGCCCCGCCCCGACGTCGACGGCGTACCAGGTGTTCGCGGGCGCAGGCGTGTTCGGCACGCCCAACACCGATTACTTCACCGGCCTGCAGACCGCGGGCCTGCTGCCGAGCACCTACGCGTACGCCGACTGGAGCCAGGTCGTGGCGCGCCTGGGCTTCCTCGTCTCGGGCGCGATGAACCGCGGCGTGGCGATGGTGCCGTGCACCGGCAACGCGACGTGGCAGTGCTGGCAGGACGAGACCTACTGGTATCCCACCGCGGTATCGAGCACGTTCCCCGACATCACGCAGAACCTCTTCTCGCGCTGGATGCACCAGGCGACGATCGGCGGCACGCCGATGTTCGTGCGCCCGCCGTCGGCGGTGAAGGGCGCGAGCTCGACCGCGGGCACCGGCAGGACGATGGGCATGGCGTACGGCTTCTCCAACGACGAGATGCCCACGCCGACCGTGCCCGCGCCGCCCGCCGCGATGTCGCCGCAGCCGGAGGTGCCGTCCAAGTTCGACCAGACGGTGGTCTACGGCAACACCACGGCGACCGCCTACCGGATCGTGTTCGGGCCGTGGGTCACGCCGCCCACGCCGAACCCGACGCTCCACGTGCGCGCGAAGGGCGGCACGGTGACGAGCTCGCCCGCGGGCATCGACTGCGGCAGCGACTGCAGCCAGTCGTATCCCGCCAACACGGCCATCACGCTGACCGCGCAGCCCGACCCGAGCGCGATCTTCGTCCGGTGGGAAGGCGGCTGCACCGGCAGCAGCACGACGTGCGCACTCACGCTGTCCACCACGACCACCGTCACCGCGGTGTTCGGCATGATCGCCGCGATGCCGTCGCAATACGGCCTGCACGTGATCGTGAGCGGCAACGGCAGCGTGGCGAGCGCACCGGCGGGCATCGCGTGCGGCAGCGCGTGCAGCACGGCGGTCGCGGCGAACGCGGCGGTGACGCTGACCGCGACGCCGGCAGCGGGTGCCACGTTCACCGGCTGGACCGGCGCGTGCACGGGCACGGCGCCGACGTGCGCGCTCACGATGACGCAGTCGCGCACCGCCGGCGCGACGTTCGCGACCGCCGCGCAGAAGAAGCTCACGGTCACTGCCGGCACCGGCGGCGTGATCACCAGCGATCCGCAGGGCATCGATTGCGGCACACGGTGCATCGCCGCGTTCGCCGCGGGCGCCCATGTGACGCTCACCGCGCGCCCGCAGCCCGGTTACCGCTTCAGCGGTTGGAGTGGGGCGTGCAGCGGCAGCGCGCCCTGCACGCTGACGCTCGCCGACGATGTGAGCGTGCAAGCATCGTTCGCCGCCGTCGCCGCGGGCCAGTCCGCGGTGACCGTGCAGGCGAGCGGTGGCGGCACGGTGCAGAGCGTGCCCGCCGGCATCGACTGCGGTGCCACGTGCAGCGTCGCGTTCCCTGCGAACACGACGCTCACGCTGCTCGCCACCGCGAAGCCGGGCTACCAGTTCGCGGGCTGGTCGGGCGCGTGCGCCGGCACGGGTGCGTGCTCGATCTACGTGGACGACATCGCAACGGTGGGCGCGACCTTCGCGCCGCTGCCGGGTCCCGGGCCGCTGCCGCCGGGCGAGCCGATCCCGACGCTGTCCGAGTGGATGCTGGCCGTCATGTGCGTGCTGCTGCTCGGCGCCGGAGCACCAGCGCTGCGCCGCGTCCGCACGCGCCGCTGATCGAACGCGAGGCGAACCCCGCCGGCGTCAACGCCGGCGCCGCGCGTGCCGCCCCGCCCAGAAGATCGTCAGCACCGCCGCGACGAACACTCCCATCGCGAAGATGAGCGGCGGCGTCAGCGGCGCCACCGCGATGAGCCCCAGCGCGACGCCGATCGACTGGAAGAGCCACGTCGTCACCGGCGAGAGCGCCATCATCGCGGTCAGGTTCTCGGTCGTGATCTTGACCACCGACGAGAACGACAGGTAGGCCATCGCGGTCAGCAGCGCGCCACCGGCCAGCGTGCCGAGCAGGATCGTCGGCATGTGCAGGAGCTGCGCAGCGTCGGGCACGAGCGCGGTGTGCGGCATGAGGCCGGCCGCCATCGCCGCGGACGCGAGCGCGGTGAGCGCGAGGCTCAAAAGCGACGTCACGAGCACCACGAGTCCCGTGATGCGGACCTTCTCGCGCACGCTGCGTGCCGCGCGGTTCCACGGATGGAATTCGCCGGCGAAGCCGCGCACGACCATGCCGATCGCGGCGAGCGTGCCCCACACCGCCACCGGCACGCGCGCCTCGGGCGCGGTGAGCGTGATGACGAACACCGTCGCCATGACGATGACGACCGCGGCAGCGATCGCGAGCGGCGGCGGCCTGCGCCGGAGGAGCACGAAGCCCGCGACCATCGCGAGCGGCACGCCGATGCGCACGACGAGGTTGCCGTGCGCGGGCGACACGTGGCCCAGCAGCAGGTAGTAGAACACCTCGACGAAGATGATCGCGAAGCCCACCACCCAGCTCGCCGGATGCAGCATGATCGCGCGCGCATCCGGCCCGATGCCGGTGACGGCGAGCATCGCGAGCGCGGAGGCCGCCATCGCGTACAGGATGAACGCGCCCGGATGCGCGCCGAACGTGTGGCCGACGGCGTAGGTGAGGCTCAGGAGCCCGATGGCGATCGTGTAGGCGAGCGCCTCGAGCCAGCCCGAAAGGGCGTAGGTGGGCGCGGCGTGCAGCGAAGGATGGGCGGACGTCATCGTGGGCGGGGTAGGGCGTGCCGGGCGCAACGGACGGCGCCCGCGAAACTATCACGCTGGTGCGGTGCGCCGTTTGCGCTCGCGCAACCCGTCGCGCGTGCGTGGCCGGTGCTCACCCGCGATATCGCGGGCGCGCAGCCGGCGCCGCGCTCACGCCTTCGTCAGCGTCAGCAGGATGTCGGCATACCACGCGCCGTTGAGGCCGAGCGCCTCGTCCTGCGCCTGGTCGCGCGTGCCGACGTCGATGCGCGTCGAGTGGATGCCGAGCAGCGTCCACGGCAGTTCACCGTGCCGCGCGTCCCGGGTGCGGTCGCGCAGCACGACCGGGGCGCCGCTGGTGCCGCGATCCGTGCGCGCGTCGGTGAGGAAGAAGCCTTCGCCCTGGAAGCGCAGGCCGAACGCGGAGGCGAGCACCGCGTGCCGCACCACCGGCATGTGGTGCAGCGTGTCGTGGAATCCAAGTGGAAAGCCGACGACCAGCAGCGCGCTGCCGACGTCGATGGACGCCTTCGGATCGGGCAGGTGCTCCGGCGTGAACGGGCGATACACCGTGTCCTGCGGAAACGCGCTCTTGTCGATCTCGATCACCGCGACGTCGACCGCGCCTCCGCCGTCGATGCCCTGGCGCCACAGGGCCGTGCCGTCGCGGTACAGCGGGATCGAGTATCCCGTCGAGCGCGCGAGGTTGCCGGCGTCGACGTGCAGCTCGATCTCGATGCGGTCGGGCGCATGGCCGCTCGGTTCGTCGTGCATCACGTGCCGGCTCGTGACGAAGAACAGCCGCGCATCGCGCGCGAAGAAGAATCCGCTCGCGTTGGTGAGGAGCCGCGTCTCCTCGAACGTCGCGACGCGTGCGGCAGCGAGGAGCAGGGAGTCGACCATTGCTTCGATGAGCAGGGGGAAGGGAAGGAACAGCACGCAATCGCCGGGGCGTGCATTGTGCGCTGTCCGGCACGCACGTCGCGTTAAGGGGGCTCGGCCGGCCTCGCGTCATCCACCGACCGCACGGACGCCTTTTGCAGACGTCCCTATGCCTGCCAGACGCCGTGCCCCGCCTCGCGGAAGTCGATGCCGAGCTCGACTTCGAGTGAGCGCGCCTCGTCGTAGGTGAGCGCGCCGTACAGCGCGTACAGGTCCGGCCGCAGGCGCACGCCGTAGCGCTGCACGAAGCGGTTCGCCTGCAGGCCGGCCTTGTGCTTGTCGAAGCGCACGTCGGGGTCGAGGCCGGTCATCCCGACGTAGTAGCACGCCATGCCCTCGACGTAGCCCGGATTCGCGCGGCGGAAGCGCGGCTCGTCGAGCACGCCGCGCGCGAGCTCGACCACGTAGACGCGGTAGTGCGCACGCCGCCTCATCGCGCGGCGCCGCGACCTGCGCCGCCCGTCCGAGGGTGCGCACGGGTACTAAGCGGGAGGGTGCCGGACACCGCGTTAGTATCGGCGACACGCGGGTCGCGTGGCCAGTCGTGGCGCACGTCCCGCATGGGTTCGCCCGTCCGCGCGTCGCGGACCAACGAAGAAGGAAACTCGATGAATGCCATCCAAGGCCTGCGCTGCCTGCGCTACGCGTCCCTCCTGCTGATCGCATCGCTGCTCGCCGCGTGCGCGACCACGCCGCCGCCGTCGTCCGAGCCCGAGAAGCTCGTCGCGGACGCGCAGGTCACGCTGCGCAACTTCCTGCGCGATCCCGACCAGACCTGGATCCAGGACAACCTCAACCGCGCGAAGGCGGTGCTGATCGCCCCGCAGATCGTGAAGGCCGGCTTCATCTTCGGCGGCTCCGGCGGCCGCGCGGTGCTCGTCGCGCGCGACGGGCGCACGTGGGCGGGCCCCGCGTTCTACGACCTCGCCACCGCGAGCGTCGGCTTCCAGGCCGGCCTCGAGGTCTCCGAGGCGGTCATCGTCGTCATGACCGACAAGGGCCTCAACTCGCTCATGTCGAACTCGTTCAAGATCGGCGGCGACGCGAGCATCGCGGCGGGCCCGGTCGGCGCGGGCGCCAAGTCGACGGTGACCGCGGACCTCATCTCGTTCACGCGCGCCAAGGGCGTTTACGGCGGCTTGAACCTCGACGGCACGGTGGTGCACACCAACATCCCGTGGAACGACGCCTACTTCGGGCGCAGCAACGTGCTGCCGCCCGACATCGTGATGCGCCGCGCGGTCACGAGCCCGAAGGCATCGCCGTTGCTGACCGAGGTCGCGCAGGCCACGAAGTAATCGGCGCCCGCCAGAGGGGCCCTCGCATGTCGTTCCCGCGAACGCGGGAACGACGATTCGCGGTAGAAGTGCCCGCCGGGTAACATCGGCTCCGTCGTCGACCGCGTCGACTCCAACGGAAGTTGCGAACGATGAAGACCCGTGCCGCCGTGGCCTGGCAAGCAGGCCAGCCGCTCACGATCGAGGAGCTCGACCTCGAAGGTCCCCACGCCGGGGAAGTGCTGGTCGAGGTGAAGGCCAGCGGCATCTGCCACACCGACCACTACACGCTGTCCGGCGCCGATCCTGAAGGCCTGTTCCCCGCGGTGCTCGGCCACGAGGGCGCCGGCGTGGTGCTCGAGACCGGCGCCGGCGTCACGTCGGTTGCGCCCGGCGACCACGTCATCCCGCTCTACACGCCCGAATGCCGGCAGTGCAAGTTCTGCCTGTCGCGCAAGACGAACCTCTGCCAGCAGATCCGCGCGACGCAGGGCAGGGGCCTCATGCCCGACGGCACGTCGCGCTTCTCGCTGCGCGGCAAGCCGATCCTGCACTACATGGGCACGAGCACGTTCGCCAATCACATCGTGGTGCCGGAGATCGCGCTCGCGAAGATCCGTCCCGACGCGCCGTTCGACACCGCCTGCTACATCGGCTGCGGCGTCACCACCGGCGTGGGCGCGGTTATCTTCACCGCGAAGGTCGAGGCCGGCGCCAATGTCGTCGTGTTCGGGCTGGGCGGCATTGGCCTCAACGTGATCCAGGGCGCGCGGATGGTCGGCGCGGCGCGCATCGTCGGCATCGATGTCAACCCGGCGCGGGAGGCGATGGCGCGCCGCTTCGGCATGACGCACTTCATCAACCCGAAGGACGTGCCCAACGTCGTGGATGCGGTGATCCAGCTCACCGACGGCGGCGCCGACTACAGCTTCGAGTGCATCGGCAACACGACGACGATGCGCCAGGCGCTCGAGTGCTGTCACAAGGGGTGGGGCCAGAGCATCGTCATCGGCGTCGCCGCGGCCGGGCAGGAAATCAGCACGCGGCCGTTCCAGCTCGTCACGGGCCGCGTGTGGAAGGGCTCGGCGTTCGGCGGCGCGCGCGGGCGCACCGACGTGCCGCGCATCGTCGACTGGTACATGGACAAGCGCATCGCCATCGACGAGCTCTTCACGCATCGCCTGCCGCTCGAGCGCATCAACGAGGGCTTCGACCTCATGGAGCGCGGCGAGTCGATCCGCTCGGTCGTGATCTTCTAGCGGCGCACGCCGCCGCCTCCGCAGCCGCATCCTGCCGATCGCGGGTACTTGTAGTTTTGTCGCGACTGTGCGCTAATCGCGCGGTGCCGCCCGCCGTGCCGTACCGGCCCGCGGTGCATCCAATGCGTCAGCACGACTCCCGCGCGCGAGCGCGGGCTTCGCCGTCCCCGCAAGCCTCGCCTGGCTGCCGTTGCCCAACGAGCCTCGAAAGGTTCCACATGAACAGCAAGCTCCTGCGTATCCTCGGCGCCGCGATCGCCGCCCTGTCGTTCGGGGTGTCGGCGTGGGCGCAGCCATCGGTTTCTCCCGAGGTGATGAACCAGATCTCCGCCATATCGTCCATCAAGGCGAGCCTCACGCCGGCGCAGAAGAAGATGGGCTCGTCGCTGGTGTACGGAGCGCTGGCCACCGCCAACGACGCGCGCGTGAGCGGGCTCGGCGGCGTCGTGAAGCCGCTCGCCGCCACCGGCGTGGCCGTGGAAATCCGCGGCACCGTCACCCCGGAGCTCGTGGACGCCATCGTCGCGGCCGGCGGCAGCATCCAGTACCAGTCGGCGCGCTGGGGCTCGATCTCCGCGACGCTGCCGCCCGCCTCGCTCGAGGCGATCGCCTCGCGTTCCGACGTCGCGCAGATCCGCACGCCGGCGCGCGCGCGCACCCACGCGGGCCTCGTCACGTCGCAGGGTTACGTGCCGCACCAGGCCAACAAGGCCGCCACGATGGGCTACACCGGGGCCGGCGTGAAGGTGGGCGTGCTGTCCGACAGCGCCTCCGCGGCCACGATCGCGGCGCTCATCGCCACCGGGGACCTGCCGGCCGGCGCCACGTTCCTGCCGGGGCAGTCGGGCGCACCCGGCACCGACGAAGGCACGGCGATGATGGAGATCGTGCACGACCTCGCCCCCGGCGCGCAGCTCCTGTTCGCCACGGCGTTCACGAGCCCGGCGAGCTTCGCCGACAACATCATCGCGCTGGCCGCGGCCGGCTGCACGGTGATCGTCGACGACGTGTCGTGGTCCGACGAAGGCGCGTTCCAGGACAGCAGCATCGCGCAGGCGGTGAACCAGGTGACCGCGCAGGGCGTCATCTACTTCTCGTCGGCCGCCAACAGCGGCAGCCTCACGCACGGCACCAGCACCACGTACGAAGGCGACTTTCTCGACGGCGGTCCGGTGAGCGGCCCGATCGCCGCCGCCGGCGAGACCGGCAACTTCCACAACTTCGGCACCGTCGGCAGCCCGCAGACGTACAACGTCTCGCTGCAAAGCGCGGGCGCGGTCACGCTGCGCTGGTCCGACCCGCTCGGCGCGAGCAGCAACGACTACGACCTCTTCGTGCTCAACGCCGCGGGCACCACGCTGCTCGCGTTCTCCGCCGCCGTGCAGAACGGCACCCAGGATCCGTACGAGGAGATCTTCCCGAACAGCGCGCTGCCGGTCAACGCGCGCCTCGTCGTGGTGAAGTTCAGCGGCGCCGCGCGTGCGATGCACATGGAGACGTTCGGCACGTCGATCCTGTCGATCCCGACCACCGGCGCCACCACCGGCCACAACGCCGGCCAGAACACGGTGTCGATGGCCGCCACGTTCTGGAACAGCGCCAAGACCGGCACCAAGCCGTTCACCGGCGCCGCCAATCCGACGGAGACGTTCAGCTCCGACGGCCCGCGCAAGATCTTCTACCAGCCGAACGGCACGCCGATCACGCCCGGCAACTTCCTGTTCGGCACCAACGGCGGCACCACGCTGCAGAAGCCCGACCTGTCCGCGGCGAACGGCACCACCACGCTCACGCCCGGCTTCAGCCCGTTCTTCGGCACCTCGGCCTCGGCGCCGCACGCGGCGGCGATCGCGGCATTGATCCGGCAGGCGCGCCCCGACTACACGCCGGCGCAGGTGAAGCAGGCGATGACGGCCACCGCGCTGCCCTCCATGGGCGCCCCCGGCAACCGCGACGCGGGCTACGGCATCCCGATGGCCGATGCCGCCGTCCAGTATGCGTTGACCCATTGATGCGGCACGCGGAAAACGAGAGATGACCATGAAGATCACTAGCGCGCTCGTCCGATTGCTTGCCCTGGCGCTGTCGTTCGCGACGCTCACCGCGACCGCCGACACGCTCTTCTCCGTCAGCGACCAGATCTCCGGCACCGATCCCACGCAACTCGGGCGCCTGAGCCGCAACAACGTCCCGCAGGACTGGGGGCAGTCGGAGCCGTTCCCCGGCGTCATCAATGCGGCGTCCACGTACCGCTACCGGGCCTACACCATCAACGTCGGCCTGACGCCGTTCGTGCAGGTCAGCCTGGATTCCACGGCCACCACCACGTTCGTCGCCGCCTACCTCGGCAGCTACGCGCCGAACTCGGCGGGCGCCCCGGGCTACGGGTTCGACACGACGTGGCTCGGCGACGCCGGTTTCTCCGGCAACGTGTTCGGCGTCGACCCGGTGTTCTTCGGCGTGCAGGTGCCGCCGAACAGCACCATCGTCGTCGTGATTGCGGAGACGACGCCCGGTGCCGGCGTGGGCCAGCCGTACAACCTGCTCGTCGAGGGCTTCACGGATCGCGTCTTCGGCGTGACCGCCAGCGCCAACACGACGGTGTCGGTCGCGAGCAGCGCGAACCCGGCCGCCGCGGGGCGCAACGTCACGCTGACGGCCACGGTGACCGACACCACGCCGCCGCAGGGTAGCGTGCGCTTCAACGACGGCGCGGCGGTGATCGCGGGTTGCGGCGGCGTCGCGCTGACGGGCTCCGGGCTCAGCAAGACCGCGACCTGCGTCACGCAGTTCGCGCCGGGCGCCCACAACATCACCGCCACGTATCTCGGCAATCCGCGCACGTCCAATCCGGTGACGAGCCCGGTGCTCGTGCAGAACGTGAACGCGCTGGTGGTCACCACCACGACGGTCACGAGCTCGCCGAATCCGTCGCTCTCCGGGCGGCCGGTGATCTTCAACGTCTCCGTGGCGGGCAGCGCGCCGACCGGCACCGTGGCATTCACCGACTCGGTCACGGCCGCGGTGCTGCCGGGCTGCAGCGCGGTGGCGCTCCAGGGCACCGGCGACACGCGCGTGGCGAGCTGCACGGCGAGCCTCGGCGCACTGGGCGCGCACACCGTGACGGCCACCTACTCGGGCGACGCGGCCAACACGACGTCGAACGGCAACCTGGTGCAGACGGTCAACCCCTGCACGCTGGCGCGCGGCTGCCCCATCTGACACGCGCGGGCAAGGCAACGACCGGGGCGGCGCGATGCGCCGTCCCGGTTTTTCTTTATTGGAGCAAGCGTGACGCGCGCGCGGGGCCGCGGCTGGCGATGCCGACGGGTGACGCGGGGAAGAAACGACGAAGAAGCGGAGGTGGGGAAACAGGAACTGGTCGGGGTGAGAGGATTTGAACCTCCGGCCTCTACGTCCCGAACGTAGCGCTCTACCAGGCTAAGCTACACCCCGATGGTGTTGCGTGTGTTGGTGCTGCCGGCCGCGGCGGGAAGGTGGTGATGCATCCGCGGCCCGTTCGCTGTCGCGCTTTTCCGGATCAGTACGTCCGGTGCGCGGCGAAGGACGTCAATTCTAGCAGAATTTTCCGGTGCGGCGAAGGCGCGACGTCGACGAGGCACTTCTCGGCGCGGCCCACTTCCTCGGCGGCGCGTGCCCGCGTGTAGGCGAGCGCACCGGTGCTCTCGAGCGCCGCGACCACGGGCGCGAAGTCGGTGAGGCCGCCGCCGCCGATCGCGTGCCGGATGACGGCCGCTTCCTGCGCGTTGCCGGTGGCGAGCGCGCGGATGAGGGGCAGCGTCATCTTGCCCTCGGCGAGGTCGTCGCCCAGGTTCTTGCCGATGGTCTGCGCGTCACCCGAGTAGTCGAGCACGTCGTCGACCAGCTGGAACGCGGTGCCCAGGTGCATGCCGTAGCGCGCGAGCGCGTCCTCGACGGGCCGCGGCGCGTCGCCCAGCACGGCGCCCAGGCGCGCCGCGGCCTCGAAGAGGCGCGCGGTCTTGCGCTGGATGACCTCGAGGTACGCGGTCTCGTCCAGGTCGGCGTCGCCCGCGTTCATGAGCTGCAGCACCTCGCCTTCGGCGATGGCGTTCGTGGTCTCGGCGAGGATCTCGAGCACGCGCAGGCGGTTCAGCCGCACCATCATCTGGAACGAGCGCGAGTAGAGGAAATCGCCGACCAGCACCGACGCGGCATTGCCGAACTCCGCGTTGGCGGTGGGCGAGCCGCGCCGCAGCGACGATTCGTCGACCACGTCGTCGTGCAGCAGCGTCGCGGTGTGGATCATCTCGACCACCGCCGCGAGCGTGTGGTGCTCGGTGCCCTGGTAGCCCGTCGCGCCTGCCGTGAGGAGCAGCAGCGCCGGCCGCAGGCGCTTGCCGCCGCCGCCCACGATGTACTCGGCGACCTGCCGGACGAGGACGACGTCGGAGTCGAGCGACGCGCGCAGCACGCGGTCGACGGCGGCCATGTCGGCACCGATGACCGGCTTCAGGAAGTCGATGGTCACGAAACGGAGCTGGAAGTTAGTGTTTCAGGCGGCGAAAGGGGGCGTCCGCGGCGGGCGGAGCGCCGGATAACGTGGTCTTTGGCCCGCCCTGCGCGAGAATGCCGCAGGCGGGCCGGAAAGTCCCCGGCAGCCCCCAAGCGCACCGCGCGGCGGCAAGCGGGGCATTCTAACCGACCGGCGGCGCCTTGCCTCCGGCTCCCTGCGCCGCCGCCGGCGGCCGGCGCCCCACCTTTTGACACGCACGGCGCGAGTGCCTTATAATTCAAGGCTTTCCCGAAATCGGCCCGGGCATTCACACGACGAGCCGCCGCCGGGAAGATCCTCGCAGAAACGAATCGGAGTCCCTCATGTACGCGGTCATAAAAACCGGCGGCAAGCAGTACAAGGTTGCCCCCGGCGAAAAACTCAAAGTAGAACAGATACCGGCGGATGTGGGCGCAGAAGTGATCCTCGATCAGGTGTTGCTGGTCGGCGAAGGCGAAAGCGTCCGTCTGGGTCAACCCATCGTCGCCGGTGCGACGGTGAAGGCAACGGTCGTGTCGCACGGCCGCGGCGAGAAGGTGAAGATCTTCAAGATGCGCCGCCGCAAGCACTACCAGAAGCACCAGGGGCATCGGCAGAACTACACCGAGCTCAAGATCGAAGCGATCCAAGGGTAAGGACCACTCACCATGGCACATAAAAAGGCCGGTGGCAGCTCGCGCAACGGGCGCGACTCCCACTCGAAGCGTCTGGGCACGAAGGTGTACGGCGGCGAGGCGATCCGCGCCGGCGGCATCATCGTCCGCCAGCGCGGCACGCTCATCCATCCCGGCGTCAACGTCGGCATGGGCAAGGACTTCACGCTGTTCTCGCTGGTCGACGGCAAGGTCGAGTTCCGCACCAAGGGACCGAAGCAGAACAAGTACGCGAACGTCGTGGCCCGCGAGCCCGAAGCCGCGTAACCGCACGCACGTCGCAGTTCGCGAAAGGCCCGGCCATCCGCCGGGCCTTTTGCTTTGCGGCGCCCGGAAAAAGGGTGGCATCGCCGCCGCCGCCGGCGTAGCCTGTCGCCCGCAGGCATCCCGCACTCTCGACGGAGGGAAGCGATGGAGCGGCAGGCGGGCAAGAGGAAAGCCGGCGCGCAACGCGACATGCCTGCAGCAGCGGCCGGCGCGGCGGCGCCCGCCGCGCCCGATGCGCTGGCCGACGCCGTCGCGCAGCGCGACGCCATCGCCGACATCCTGCGCCTGTCCGCGCTGTCGCCCGCCGATCCGGTGCCGATGGCGCAGGCCATCGCCCGCCACGCCGCGATCCTCTGCCGCGCGCCGTTCGCGCGGGTGATCGTCGCGCGCGAGGGAACGCTGCACGAGCTCGCGCAATTCACGACCGATCCCACGCTCGGCATCATGCTGCCGATGCCGGCGGGCCGCCGCTCCGTGTCGGGGCGCGCGATCGCCGAGGCGCGCACGATTCATCTCGCGGACGTCGCGCCGCTCATCGCGACGGAATACCCGGACGCGCGCGAGAACTTCGAGAAAATGGGCTTCCGCGCAGCGCTGGCCGTGCCGCTCGTCGCGCAGGGCGTCGTGCACGGCGCGCTCTTCCTGTGGCGGCGTGAGCCCGGGCACTTTCGCGACGACCAGGTCGCGCTGATCGAGACCTTCGCGCGGCAGGCCGCGCTCGCGCTCCTCGCCCAGCGCCTGTTCCGCGAGACGTCCGAGGCGCTGGAGCAGAAGACGGCCACCAGCGAGATCCTGCGCGTGATCGCGAGCTCGCACGCGGACACGCAGCCGGTGTTCGATCTCCTCGCCAAGCGCGCCGGCAGCCTGTGCGAGGCGGACGTCGCGGTGATCTCGCGCTACGACGGCGATCTCATCGAGCTCGCCGCCATCGATGGTCTCAAGCCCGAGGCGATCCGCATCGTGCGGCAGCTCTTCCCGATGCGCCCCGATGCGCAGACGATGACGGCGTGGGTCGTGCGCCGTGGCACCGCCGTGCACTTCGCGGACATCCTCGAGGAGACGGAGTACGGCATCCGGGAGTTCGCGATCGCGGCCGGCTACCGCGGCGCGCTCGGCGTGCCGATCGTGCGCGACGGACGCGTGGTCGGCGTCGTGTTCGTCGGACGCGGCACGCCGGGCCGCTTCTCGGACTCCCAGGTCGCGATCGTACAGACCTTCGCCGACCAGGCCGGCATCGCGATCGAGAACGTGCGGCTCTTCAACGAGCTCGCCCACCGCAATGCGGCGCTGACCGAGGCGCTGGAGCAGCAGACCGCCACCAGCGAGATCCTGCGCGTGATCAGCCGCTCGCCGCGCGACACGCAGCCGGTGTTCGACACCATCGCGCGCGCGGCGCTGTCGCTGTGCGCGGCCAACACCGCGCTGGTCGCGACCTACGACGGCACGCTGGTCCACGTCGCGACGGTCACCAGCACTTCGGCGGCGGGCGTCGACGCGGTCCGCTCGATCTTCCCGCGGCCCCCGAGCCCCGACAACGGCACCACGCGCGCGATCCAGACCGCGGGCACGGTGATGATCCCGGACGTCACCGCGGACCCCGCGTTCAGCACGACGCAGGCGTCGCTGGAAGCGGGCTTTCGCAGCGTGCTCGCGGTGCCGTTGAAGCGCGGCGAGGAGACCATCGGCTGCATCACCGTGGGCCGGCCAGTGCCGGGGTCGTTCCCCGACAAGCAGGTGGCGCTGCTGCAGACGTTCGCCGACCAGGCGGTGATCGCGATCGAGAACGCGCGCCTCTTCCGCGAGCTCGAGGCGCGCGGCGCGCAGCTCGTGCGCTCGGTCGACGAGCTGCGCGCGCTGTCGGAGGTGGGGCAGGCGGTGAACTCGTCGCTCGACCTGGGGACGGTGCTGCGCACGATCGTCGCCCGCGCGCGCGAGCTCACCGGCATGGACGGCGGGTCGATCTACGAGTACGACACGGCGGCGGGCGAGTTCCACCTGCACGCGGCCGACCACCTGCCGCAGGAGCTCGTCGAGGCGCTGCGCGAGGCGCGGATGCGGCGCGGCGAGGGTGCGCTCGGGCGCATGGCCGTCACCGGCCGGCCGGTGCAGATCCACGACGTCGCCGATGCCGCGGAATACCAGAGCCGCGTGCGCGACCTGCTGCTGCGCCTCGGCTTCCGGTCGCTCCTCGCAGTGCCGCTGCGCCGCGACGAGCGGCTGCTGGGCGGCCTCGTCGTCAACAGTGCGCGTGCGGGCGAGTTCGCGCCGGAGACGATCGCGCTGCTCGAGACGTTCGCCGCGCAGTCGGCGCTCGCGATCCAGAACGCGCGCCTCTTCCGCGAGGTGGAGGAGAAGGGCCGGCAGCTCGAGACCGCGAGCCGCCACAAGAGCGAGTTCCTCGCCAACATGTCGCACGAGCTGCGCACGCCGCTCAACGCGATCATCGGGTTCTCCGACGTGCTCGCGCAGCGGCTGTTCGGCGAGGTCAACGAGAAGCAGGCGGAATACCTCGCGGACATCATGGAGTCGGGCCAGCACCTGCTGGCGCTCATCAACGAGGTGCTCGACCTCTCGAAGATCGAGGCGGGGCGCATGGAGGTCGAGATCGCGCCGTTCGACGTCAAGCGTGCGCTCGAGGCCGCGCTGGCGCTCGTGCGCGAGCGTGCGCAGCGGCGCGGCGTGACGCTGACCTACACATGCGATCCGCGCCTCGGCCTGCTGCAGGCCGACGAGCGCAAGGTGAAGCAGGTGCTGCTCAACCTCCTGTCGAACGCGCTCAAGTTCACGCCCGAGGGCGGGCGCGTCGACGTGCGCGGCGAGATCGACGGGCGCTACGCGCGCATCAGCGTCGCCGACACCGGCGTGGGCATCGCGCCGGCCGACCAGGATGCGGTGTTCGAGGAGTTCCGGCAGGTCGGCGCGTCGTCGCAGAAGGCGGAAGGCACCGGCCTCGGCCTCGCCATCGCCCGCAAGTTCGTCGAGCTGCACGGCGGCAGCATGGGCCTCGCGAGCGCGGTCGGGCAGGGCAGCACGTTCTGGTTCACGCTGCCGCTGGGGTAGCCGGGGTCAGACCCTTAAGCTTCGGGGTCAGACCCTTAAGTTTCGGGGTCAGACCCCTAAGTTTCGGGGTCAGACCCTTAAGTTTCGGGGTCAGACCCCTAAGTTTCGGGGTCAGACCCTTAAGCTTCGGGGTCAGACCCTTAAGCTTCGGGGTCAGACCCTCAGGCCCGGCCGGTCGTCAGGACGGGCGCGGGCTGAAGTCGGCGAGCGAGAGCGCGAGCTCGCCCGACAGCGGGAACCCGTGGGCGAAGAGGTGGGCCTTGATCGTGCGCTCGATGTCGAGCCGTCGGTCGTGAAGCGTCGTGCGCACCGTGTCCGCATCCGGGTTGCGCATGCCGGCCAAGTGCTCGATCACCGGCCACTCGAGGGCGACGCGCAGCGCCGCGTCGTCGACGGTGATCGCCTGTTCCACGGGAAACGGCGGCTCGATTCGCAACACCGTCGGCATCGAATGAACGACCATGGCGGGCTCCAGTCAGGGACCAGGAGTCGCTTGGAGGCTGGCTATCGGCACGAGGTTCCGTGCGCGCCGCTAGAATGTGATGCGGGAGGCGCGATGACCGAGGAAATCGCAACACGCATCGAGGTGCTGGACGCCCGGCTCGCGCCGGTGGTGGCTGGCGCCCGGCTCGCGCGCCTCGCCACCGGGGCGCGCTGGAGCGAGGGCCCGGTGTGGATGGCCGAGGACGACAGCGTGCTGTGGAGCGACATCCCGAACGACCGCATGCTGCGCTGGTCGGCGCGCGACGGCATGACCGTGTGGCGCGAGCGCGTCGAGTTCACCAACGGCCACACGCGCGACCGCGACGGCACGCTGCTGCATTGCTCTCACGGCTTGCGCGCGGTCTTCCGCACCGCGCCGGACGGCAGCGCGCAACGCATCGTCGTCGACCGCTGGCAGGGCAAGCGCTTCAATGCCCCCAACGACATCGTCGTGAAGTCCGACGGCACGATCTGGTTCACCGACCCGTCGTACGGCCTCATCATTCCCGAGGAAGGGCATGGCGGCGAGTCGGAGATCGGCGACTGCTGCGTGTTCCGCTTCGATCCTGCCACCGGCGATCTCGATCCGGTGACCGACCTCCCGATCGAGCCCAACGGCCTCGCGTTCTCGCCGGACGAGTCGCTGCTGTACGTGTCGGACACGTCCGCGGCGCTCGGCCGCGAGGCCACCGGCAACCACTGCATCTTCGTGTTCGACGTCGTGGCCGGCAGGCGCCTCGCCAACGGGCGCAAGTTCGCCGACGTGTCGCCGGGCGTGCCCGACGGCTTTCGCGTCGACGCGCAGGGCTGGATCTACACGAGCTCCGAGGACAGCGTGCAGGTGCTGCATCCCGACGGCACGCTGCTCGGCAAGATCCACGTGCCGGAGAAGGTGGGCAACGTCACGTTCGGCGGGCCCGGCCGCGACCAGCTCTACATCGCGGCGTCGACGTCGCTGTATCGCATCGCGCTGCGCACGCGCGGCGTGCAGGCGCCTTGAGACAATCCGTGATCGCAATTCCTGCGTATTCGCGCTTCCATGTGAAGTTGTCGTTCCCGCGCAGGCGGGAACCCAGTGGCGTGCATTTCGGTCGGCCGCAGCCAACGACGCTGGGTCCCCGCGTTCGCAGGGACGACGGTGTCACGCAAGCCGCTACTCGACCTTGATGTTCTGCTCGCGCACCACCGCGGACCAGCGGTCGATCTCGTCGCGGATGAGCTTCGCGTACGCGTCGGGCGTGCTCGCGATCACGTCGAAGCCCAGCTCCTGCAGCTTGTCGCGCAACGCCGGCACCTGCAGCGCCTTTACGAGCGTCGCGTTGAGCTTCTGCGTCACCGCGGGGTCCATGCCCGCGGGCCCGAGCACGCCGTAGAACGGCGCGGCGTCGAACCCGGCAAAGCCCTGCTCGCGCAGGGTCGGCAGGTTCGGCAGCGACCTCGCGCGTTGCGCCGAGACGATCGCGAGGCCGCGCACCGTCCCCGCCTGCACCTGCGCGCCGGACGGCACGATGGCGTCGATCAGCAGCGGCACCTGCCCGCCCATCACGTCCTTCAGCGCCGGCGCGATGCCGTTGTACGCGACGTGCTCGCCCGCGATGCCCTGCCGCGAGCGGAACATCTCCCACCACAGGTGCCCGTAGCTGCCGATGCCGCCCGACGTGTACTGCAGCGGCTGCTTCTGCGCCTTGGCGTAGGTGACGAGCTCCGCCATCGTCTTCGCGGGCACGCTGGGATTGACCACGATGAGCAGCGGCTGCGACACCACGAGCGACAGCGGCGTGAAGTCCTTCACCGCGTCGTACGGCAGCTTGCGCCCGAGCGCGGTGTTGAACGCGATCGGCACGCCGGCCGCGAGCAGCGTGTAGCCGTCGGGCTTCGCCTTCGCGACGAGGTCGCTGCCCAGCACCTGGCCGCCGCCGGGCTTGTTCTCGATCACCACCTGCGCGCCGAGGTGCTCGGACCAAACGGGCGCGATCGCGCGGAAGGCGGTGTCGATGCCGCCGCCGGCCGCGACGGGCACGATGAGCTTCACCGGATGCGCGGGGAAGGCCTCCTGCGCGTGCACGGGCGCGCAGGCGAGCGCGAGTCCCGCGGCGACGGGCATGAGCAGGTGGAGCAGGGAACGGAGCGGGCGCATGGCGGGACTTCCGGCGGACGGGGACGAGCTAATATACTAGTCGACAAGCCGTCCGCGCAACGCCCCCGACCCCACTGTGCCCCTATCGCTTCCCGCCCCGCTCGGCGTCACCGTGATGCCCGAATGGTTCCAGCACGAAGGCATCGTGCCGGTGCTGGACCGCATCGCCGCGCTCGGCGCGACGGCGATCGCGACCAGCCCCTACGTCCTCGAGCGTGCGCCGCAGTGCGAGGGCGCGCGCGAGCCGCCGCCCGATGGCGAGGCCGGCCGCGTGCGGCCGCTCGACCGACCGCTCTTCGGCGCGACCGAGCTCTGGGTGCGCACGGCGCCGGCCTTCGCGCACGACCGGGCGCGCTATGCGGGACTGCGCTACCAGCCGTCGCCGCCGTCGCCGCTCACGCAGCGTCACGCGGGCCTCCTCGATCGCGTGCTCGACGCTGCACGCGAGCGCGGCATCGCCGTGTATCTGCAGGTGATGGCGGCGAGCCCGCCCGGCTATCGCGTGCAGTTCTCGGGCGCCGTCGAGGCCGACCAGTGCCGCACGCCCGACGGCACGCTGCATACCGCGCGCGTCGATCGCAACGCGTCGCTCGCGAGCCGCGACGTGCAGCGATACACCGCCGCGCTCGTGAGCGAGCTCGCCGCGCGTTATCCGGGCGTGGCGGGCTTCCGCCTCGACTGGCCCGAGTACCCGCCGTACGATTTCACGAGCGCGCTCTTCGACTTCAACCCGGCGATGGCGCCGCATTTCGCGGCCGCCGGACACGCGCCCGACGCCGTTGCGGGCGAGGTGCGGCACTGGCGCGACGGCCTCGTCGATGCCGTTCGTGCCGCCGCGCAAGGGGACGCGCAGGCGTACGGCGCAATCCTCGACGCGCACGATTTCGCGGCGCTCACGTGTGACGACGGCCCGCTCGCGCCGCTGTTCCGCGCGAAGCGCAGCGCCACGCGCGAGCTCCTCGCCGCCGTGCGCGCCGCGCTCGATGCGGTGCCCGGCCCGCGCCGGCGCCTCGAATTGCAGGCGTTCCCGCCGCCTTTTTCCACGATGTCGGGATTCCCGCTCGGCGCGCTAGACGGCATCGCGGACGCCGTCGGCATCAAGCTCTACACGATGCACTGGCCGATGATCGCGCGCTACTGGGCGCGCGATCTCGCCGGCGATGCCGCGGCGCCCGCCACGCTCGATGCGCTGACCGCCGCCATCGCGCTGCGCTTCGGCTTCACCGACGCGCTGGGCGACGGCGCGCGCCTGCGTTATCCCGAGCCGCACGAAGCGCATCCCGTCGGCGCACGTGCGCAGCAGGCGAAGCTCGCGGCCGCGCGCGAGCTCGCGGACACTGTTCCGGTGATCGCCTTCGTGCACAGCTACGGCCCGCTCGCCGACGTCGTCGCGCGCTTCGATCTTGCGCGCGCCACCGGATTGCCGCTGTGGATCAACCGCTACGGCTACCTGTCCGACGCGAAGCTCGCGGCGCTCGCCGCCGGCCGGCACTGACCGCGATGGGCGCGGCGGCGCGCGACCGCACGTTCGAGAGCACGCGCGTGCACGGGTGGCTGCGCGCCGCGATTCTCGCCGTCGAGTTGCAGCCCGGCGCGATGATCGCGGAAAGCGAGATCGCCGCGCGCTTCGGCACCAGCCGCACGCCGGTGCGCGAGGCGCTGCTGCGGCTCGCCGACGAAGGGCTGGTCGAGATCCGCCCGCAGCGCGGCACCTACGTCGCGCGCATGTCGCTCGCGCGCATCGAGGAGGCGCTGTTCGTGCGCGCGGCGGTCGAGGGCGCGGTGCTGCAGCGGATCGCGGCGCGCGAGGACATGGCGCCGCTCGCCCGCGCGCTCGCGGCGATCGTCGACGCGCAGGCGCACGCCGTGGACGCGCGCGACACGCCCGCGGCGCTCGACGCGGACACCGCGTTCCATCGCGCGCTGGTGGAGGCGAGCGGCCTGCCCGGCGTGTGGGACGTCGTGGCGAGGGCGCGCGACCTGCATCACCGCCTGCGCGCGATCGCGCTGCCGCAGGCGGACAGCGCGCGGCGCGCGATCGCCGATCATCGCGCGATCGTCCGCGCCCTGCGCGCGGGCGACGGCGCGGCCGCAATCGCGCGGATGGCCGCGCACCTCGCGCGCAACCTCGCGCTCGCGCGGGCCATCGCCCGCCGCAATCCCGGCTACTTCGAGGAGGCGGCGCCGGCCGCCACGCCGACCTCGCGGGCGAGGGCGTCGTAGTCGACGAGCTCGCGGCGCACGAGGCGCGCGAGCTCGGGTCCGCTGCTCGTCGCCGGCTGCGCACCCGCCGCGAGCAGCCGCTCGCTCACCTCGGGGGCCTGCACGGCGCGGACGAGCGCCGTGCTCAACCGCTGCGTGACGTCCGGCGGCGTGCCCGCGGGCGCGAAGAGGCCGAGCCACACGCTGATATCGAAGCCACGCACGCCGGCTTCCGTGAGCGTCGGCACGTCGGGCAGCAGCGGATCGCGCGCCGGCCCCAGCACCGCGAGCGCACGCAGCTTGCCCGCCCTGATGTGCGCGAGCGAGGGCGCGACGTTGACCACGCCGACCTGCACGTCGCCGGCCAGGATGGCGTTGACCGCAGGCGGCACGCCGTTGAACGGGATGTGGTGCAGCGGCATTCCGGCGAGCTTCTTCAACTTCTCCGTCGCGAGCATGAAGATGCTGCCGCCGCTGCCGTAGTTGAGCGCGTCCGGATGCGCCTGCGCGTACGCGGCCAGCTCGCGCACCGTAACGGCCGGCACCGCGGGATTCACGACCAGCACGAGCGGGACGCGCGCGAAGAGCCCGATGGCCTCGAAGTCGCGCAGCGGATCGTACGGCAGCTCCTTCTGCAGCGCGGGGTTCACCGTCATCTGCGAGCCGGTCGACGGCAGCAGCGTGTAGCCGTCGGGCGCGGCGGTGGCGACCGTGCGCGCGGCGATCGCGCCGTCCGCGCCGATGCGGTTCTCGACCACCATCGACTGCTGCAGGTCCTCGCGCATGCGCTCGGTGACGATGCGCGTGGCGAGGTCCATGCCCGAGCCCGGCGGCGCGCCGACCACGAAGTGCACCGGGCGATCGGGATAGCCGCCCGCGGCCGCGTCGAGCGCCGCGACCAGCGCGAGGAGCGCGAGCGCACGCCTCATCGCCGCTCGATCCAGTACTGGATGCCGAGCGCCAGCGTGCAGAACGCGACCAGCGGGAACGCGGCCGAGAAGAGCGGCGCCCAGTCGTTGAGCACGCCCAGGTAGGCGAAGAGCTGCTGGATCAGCCAGAACGCGAGGCCGAGCATCGTGCCCGCGAAGATGCGGAAGCCGACGCCGCCCGCGCGCCGCTGGAACTGCGCGAACGGCAGTGCGAGCACCATCATCACCAGCACGGCCACCGGGTAGAGCACCTTCGACCAGAACGCGATCTCGAAGCGCGACGTCTTCTGCGCGTTGGTGCCGAGCACGCGGATGTTGTCGTAGAGCGTGGAGAGCGCGAGGCGCTCGGGCGCCACCTGGTACACGGTGAGGATGGACGGCTGCAGCACCGTCGTCCAGGTCCAGCTCGGCATGGACGACGTCTGCGCGGAGTCGCGGCCGATCTCGGTGACCTTCACCTGCTCCAGGTTCCAGCGGCCCTCGCCCTGGAAGCGCCCGGACTCCGCGCTGCGCACCGCGGTGAGCCGCAGGTCGCGGTCGAACTCGTAGATGCGCACGCCGACCAGCGTCATGTCCGAGAGCACGGTGCGGATGTTGACGAACGTGAGGTCCTGCTTGAACCAGAAGCCCGACTCGAACTGCTGCGCCACGACGCCGGTGGCATTGCCCATCGCCGCCGCGCGCACCGTCTGCGCGAGGCGCTCGGCCGGCGGCGCCACGTATTCACCCGCGAGGAAAGTGGCGATCGCGAGCGGGATGCCGACGCGGATCACCGCCCACCCGATCTGCATCACCGAGGCACCCGACGCGCGCATCACGGTGAACTCGGACGTCGAGACGAGCTGCGAGATCGCGAACAGCGTGCCGATCAGCGCCGCGACGGGGAAGAGCTCGTAGAGGCGCGACGGGATGTGCAGCGCGACGAACAGCACCGCCGACACGAGCGTGTAGCCGCCCTTGCCGACGTCGCGCATCTCGTTGATGAGGTCGAAGAAGAGGAACAGCCCGATCAGCGCGACGAAGATCAGCAGCGTCGAGAACAGGACGTCGCGCCCGATGTAGCGGGTGAGGGTGCGCATGCGGGAGGGGACGCTAGATCCGCTTGCGCCAGCCGAAGAGGCCGGTGATCGAGAGCTGGTTGCGGAACAGCAGGACCACGACGACCAGCGCGATGGCGTGCGGCAACACGAGGCCGAGCCAGAGGTCCACCGTGCCCTGCACGATCATGCTCTGCACGATGTTGATGCAGTTGGTGTAGAGCATGTAGAGGAACGCCGCCGCGATGAGGTTGAACGAGCGGCCCATGCGCGGGTTCACGTACGCGAGCGGGATCGCGAGCAGCACCAGCACGAACGCGAGGATCGGGATCGACAGCCGCCAGAAGAGCTCGCCACGCTCGCTCCTGCCGTCGGCGACCAGCAGCGCGGCGGTGGGGATGGCCTTGTTGGACACCGGCAGCGCGCGCGCCTCGGCGGGCTCGATGCGCCGGCCGAGCTTGTCGAACTCGATCAGGCGGAAGTCGGCGGATCCGGGCTTGCCCTCGTACCGGCGCCCGTCCTCCAGCACGACGAAGCGGTCGCCGTTCGGCTCCTCGACGAGGTGCCCGAGGCGCGCGACGGTGGTGGCGTCCTTGCCTTCCTCGATCGAGTGCAGGAACACGTTGCGGATGCGCCCGTCGATCGGGTTGATGCTCTCGACGTACACGACGAGCCCCGCGCGGCGGAACTCGCGGAAGAGGCCGGGCGCGAGGACCGCGATCTCGTCGCGCGATTCGAGTTGCCGCTCGTACTCGATCTTGCGCTGCTCGGCCCACGGCGAGAGGAACAGCGACAGGAGCACGATGGCGACCAGGAACGGCGCCGAAAACAGCAGGATCGGTTTCAGGCATGCCGTCAGCGACTGGCCCGAGGTGAACCACACCACCATCTCGCTGTCGCGGTACCAGCGCGACAGCGTCAGCAGCACGGTCAGGAACAGCGCGACCGCCAGCAGCAGGTTGAGGTAGAACATAGCGTTGAAGCCGATCAGCGCCAGCACGCCGTCCGCCGCCACCGCGCCGCCGGCGGCGCGGGCGAGGATGCGGATCACCGACTGCGTGAAGAGGATCGCCAGCAGGACGAGGAACAGCCCGATGGCCGTCGCCGTGAGCTCGCGTACCAGGCTGCGGCGGAAAATCATGACGCCGGGAAAAGTTTTGACTTTTTCGGGGGGAATTGCCGATAATGCTCGGCACGCCCTGTAACGCTAACAAAACGGTACAGGGGGAGACGAGGGAACGCAATGGAATTTACCATAAAAAGTGGCAGCCCCGAGAAGCAGCGCAGCGCCTGCGTGGTGGTCGGGGTGTTCGACAACCGCAAGCTCTCGCTGTCGGCGGAATTGATCGACCGCGCGAGCAACGGCTACATCAGCGAAATCATCCGTCGCGGCGACATGGAGGGCAAGCTCGGCGCGACGCTCCTGCTGCACAACGTGCGCGGCACGCTCGCCGACCGCGTGCTGCTGGTGGGGCTCGGCAAGGAGCGCGACTTCCGCGACCGCGAGTTCCGCTCGGCGATCCGCTCGGCGGTGAAGCTCCTGAACGAGACGGGCAGCTACGAGGCGGTGCTCTACCTCACCGAGGAGAAGGTGAAGCGGCGCGAGGTCATCTGGCGCGTCGAGCACGCGGTGGTCGTGGCCATGGAGGCCGTGTATCGCTTCGAGCAGATGAAGAGCCAGCCCACCGAGGTGCGGCGGCCGCTGCGCAAGCTCACGCTGTCGGTGCCGCAGCGCTCGGACCTCGCCGCGGGCGAGAAGGCCGCGGCGCGCGGCCTCGCCATCTCGCACGGCATGGACCTCGCGCGCGACCTGGGCAACCTGCCGGGCAACGTGTGCACGCCCACTTATCTCGGCGAGCGCGCGAAGCAGCTCGGCACCGAGTTCCCCGACATCAAGGTCACGGTCCTCGAGCGCAAGGAATGCGAGGAGCTCGGCATGGGCTCGTTCCTGTCGGTGACCAACGGCAGCGACCAGCCGCCGCGCTTCATCGTCATGGAATACATGCAGTCGCAGCGCAAGGGCGCGAAGCCCAACGTGCTGGTCGGCAAGGGCATCACGTTCGACACCGGCGGCATCTCGCTCAAGCCCGGCCTCGACATGGACCAGATGAAGTTCGACATGTGCGGCGCGGCCTCGGTGTTCGGCACGATGCGCGCCGTCGCGGAGATGAAGGCGCAGGTCAACGTCGTCGGCATCGTCGCCGCGTGCGAGAACATGCCGTCGGGCCGCGCGACCAAGCCGGGCGACATCGTCACCAGCATGTCGGGCCAGACCATCGAGATCCTCAACACCGACGCGGAAGGGCGCCTGATCCTCGCCGATGCGCTGACGTACGCGGAGCGCTACGAGCCCGAGGCGGTGGTCGACATCGCCACGCTCACCGGCGCGATGGTGATCGCGCTCGGCCACGTCGCGAGCGGCCTCTTCTCGAACAACGAGACGCTGGCGCGCACGCTGCTCGCCGCCGGCGACGAATCGTATGACCGCGCGTGGCAGATGCCGCTGTGGGAGGACTACCAGGACGGGCTCTCGTCGAACTTCGCGGACTTCGCGAACATCGCGGGCCGCGCCGGCGGCAGCATCACCGCCGCGTGTTTCCTGTCGCGCTTCACGAAGAAGTACGATTGGGCGCACCTCGACATCGCGGGCACCGCGTGGAAGGAAGGCAAGGAGAAGGGCGCCACCGGGCGGCCGGTCCCGCTGCTGACCACGTGGCTCCTGTCGCAGGAAGCCGCCGCCGCCTGACGCTGGCCGCGGGCCGCGCATGACCACGATCGATTTCTACTCGCATGTGACCGATCGCCTGGCGGTGGCGTCGCGGCTGGTGATGAAGGCGATCGCCGCGCACGGCAGCGTGCGCGTGCTGACCCCCGACGCCGAGACCACGGAGCGCCTCGACGTCCTGCTGTGGACCACGCCGCCCACGGCCTTCGTGCCGCACTGCCGGATGGACAGCCCGCTCGCTGCGGACACGCCGGCGTGGATCGACCATCGCCTCGAGCATCGCGGCCCCGCCGCGGTGCTCGTCAACCTGCACCCCGAGCCGCCGCCGTTCTTCAGCCGCTTCGAGCGTTTGGCCGAAATCGTCGGCCTCGACGATGCGGCCGCGGCGCGCGAGCGCTTCCGCTTCTATCGCGAGCGCGGCTACGAGCTGCGCACGCACGACCTGTCCCGGCGCAGCACGTAGCCGATGCCCACCGCGCGCGAGTTGCTGGAGCAGGCCGACGCGCTGATGCGCCGCAACCGCAGCGCCGCGGCCGACGACATTCCGGTGCTCACCGAAGCGGTCTCGCCGCAGCCCGTGCTGCGCGTGCCGCTGCGCCCGTCGCCCGAATCACCGCCTCCGGAGTTGCCCGCAGACGACGTCGAGGCCGCGCCCGACGTCATCCCCACGCTGACCGAGAAGGTGCCGGCCGGCGAGCCGCCACGCGAAGGCGCGGTGCTGGCCGAAGGCGAGCCTTCCGACTGGCTCGAGTTCGACGAAGGCGAGCCGTCGATCACCGGCCGGGCACCGAGCTCGGTGCTGAGCGTTCCCGAGGTCGTCACGGCCGAGGCGCTGCGCGAGGCCGCGGATGCCGAGGCGCCCGAAGCGCAGGTCACCGAGGAGATCGAGCTCGCGCCGGCCGCGGAAGCGGACTTCGAGGCGGAGCTGGGCGGTGGGCCGCCGGCGGCCGCCGAGCCGGGCGAGGCAATGTCCGCGGAGGCGATGCCCGCTGAGGCGATGCCCGCCGATGCGATGCCCGCCGATGCGACGTCCGAGGAAACCGCGCCGACGCCGGCGGACGTCACGCCCGCGGCGCGCTCGCCGTGGACCGAATCCGAGCTCCCGCCCGAAGTGGACGCGATGCCGGCGCTCGCCGCGGAAGCGGAGATGGTGTTCGATTCGCCGTCGTCGGTCAGCTGGAACGTCGAGGCCGTGCTCGCCGGGCCGGAGGACGAGGCGAAGGCACCCGCGCCTGCCGAAGCCAGCGCGACGGCCGAAAGCGTCGCGGCCGCCTCGACGCCGACGCCCTTCGCCGCGACGCCCGCGACGGAAGCGGACGAGCCGGCGCTGGACGCGCCCGTCGCCGCTGCGCCGCTGCCGGAACCCCCGTTGCTGGAAGACGAGATCTCGCTGCTGCCGTCACCGGCGGAAGCCTTTGCCGCCGCGCCGGTCGTCCGCGCCGTGGAAGTCACGGATTCGACGGCGGACGACGCATCGGCAACCGGAGTCGAGCCGATAATGCCGGCGGCCGAGCCCGTGATGCTCGAAGCGGCGCCGGCTGCCGCCGTGGTGGAACCGGAAGCACCCGAAGTCGAGCCCGGCGCAATTCCGCACGCCGCGGTGGCCGACGCATCGCCGCTCGTTGCTGCCGCCGCGCCCGTTTCCGCGGCACCGGCCGACGACGCCCGCTGGGAAGCGATGGCCGAGGAGATCCGCATGCAGGTGCTGCAGCGGATCGATCTCTTCACCGACACCGGCTTGCGCGAGCAGCTGGGCCTGCGCCTGCAGCCGATCGTCGATCGCGCGAGTGCGGATCTCGTGCGCACCATCAACCAGCACGTCGGCGAATTGTTGCGCGCGTACGTCGCCGAGGCGATCGAGCGCGAGATCGAGCGCTGGCGATCCTCGCAGCCGTGATGCGCGTCGCGTGCGCGCTTGCATGGCAGGCGAATCCCTGTGCTAGACTGCAGCGCATGAAGTCCCCGGTCACCTGCCAACGCATCACCGCACCTGCGCACGCCGTGCGCGCGTATGCGTTCGCGTTTGCGTTCTGGTACCCGCTGCCAGAGGGGCGCACGCGACCGTAGACTTCCGACGAACTTCCAGGAATCCACGAGCCGGGCGGCCCCAAAAGGGTCGCCCGGTTCGTTTTTGCACCTTCGCTTCGCCACACACCGAGGAGTCGCACCATGATCGTCGTCATGCAACCGGGAGCCGGCGCGGCCGAGA
Organism: Burkholderiales bacterium; assembly: GCA_046347855.1. GTDB lineage: Bacteria > Pseudomonadota > Gammaproteobacteria > Burkholderiales > Casimicrobiaceae > VBCG01. The sequence goes on along the minus strand of JAXMFJ010000006.1, from coordinate 848,483 downwards.
TCGCCGCCGTCGAGCACAGGATCCACGCCGAGGGCCTCGCCGTGCACGTGTCGCGCGGCACCGAGCGCACGCTGATCGGCGCCATCGGCGACGAGCGCAAGCTGTCGCCGGCGATGTTCGAGACGCTGCCCGGCGTCGAGCGCGCGCTGCACATCCTGAAGCCGTACAAGCTCGTCGCGCGCGAGTGCCATCCGGCGAACACCGTCGTGCGCGTGCGCGGCATCGCGATCGGCGGCGACGCCGTGCAGATGATCGCAGGCCCGTGCTCCGTCGAGACCGCGGCGCAGATGGCGGCGGCCGCCGACGCCGTCGCGCACGGCGGCGCGGCGCTGATGCGCGGCGGCGCGTTCAAGCCGCGCACCAGCCCCTACGCGTTCCAGGGCGCGGGTGTCGACGGCCTGAAGCTCCTGCGCGATGCCGCAGCACGCCACGACCTGCCGATCGTCACCGAGCTCATGGACGTGCGCATGCTCGACACCTTCCTGCGCGAAGGCGTGGACGTCATCCAGATCGGCACCCGCAACATGCAGAACTTCGACCTGCTGAAGGCGGTCGGCCGCGTCGACGTGCCGGTGGTGCTGAAACGCGGGATGAGTGCCACGATCAGCGAGTGGCTGATGGCGGCCGAGTACATCGCCGCCGGCGGCAACCATCGCATCGTGCTGTGCGAGCGCGGCATCCGCACGTTCGAGACGGCGTATCGCAACGTGCTCGACGTCACCGCGATCGCCGTGGCGAAGCGCGAGACGCACCTGCCGGTGATCGTCGATCCGTCGCACGCAGGCGGCAAGGCGTGGATGGTGCCTGCGCTGTCCTGCGCCGCGGTGGCGGCCGGCGCCGACGGGCTGCTGGTGGAAGTGCATCCCAATCCGCCCGAGGCGTGGTGCGACGCCGACCAGGCCCTCACGCCCGCGGAGTTCCGCTCGCTGATGCAGCGCGTGGGCGCGGTCGCCGCGGCGATCGGCCGCACGTTGCATGCGCGTGTGCCGCGTGTGGACCCGCGCCTCGCGCGCGAGCTCGCGGTGGCGTAGCGAATACCGGACATAAACGGTGCCGCGCGGGCGGGCGCGGCACCGACCGTCTATACTGCGCGGTCAACAACGACAACCCCGGGACTTGCCCTCCCGGCCACCGCCATGAGCCTGATGCTCCATCGCGCCGCACGCGTCGTGCTCGCGCTGCTCTTCGCCGCGCCGCTCGCCGCGGGCGCGCAGAACGCGCCGACGTTCTCCACGCAGCAGCTCGACCAGATGCTCGCGCCGATCGCGCTGTACCCGGACGCGCTGCTGTCGCAGGTGCTGATGGCATCGACGTATCCGACGGACGTCGCCGACGCCGTCGTCTGGGCCAAGGCCAACCAGAGCATCAAGGGCGACGCCGCGGTGAAGGCGGTGCAGGACAAGCCGTGGGATCCGTCGGTGCAGTCGCTGGTCGCGTTCCCGCAGGTGCTCGCGATCATGGGCGAGAAGCCGTCGTGGGTGCAGGACGTCGGCGATGCGTTCCTCGCCGATCCGAATGCCGTCATGGATTCCGTGCAGCGGTTGCGGCAGAAGGCGCAGGCCGCCGGCAACCTGAAGTCGAGCGACCAGGTCAGCGTCACCACCGAGCCCGCGCCGCCGCCGACGCAGCCCGTCGCCGCAGGCGCGCCACCGCCGCCGCAGCAGATCATCGTGATCCAGCCCGCGAATCCGCAGGTCGTGTACGTGCCCACGTACAACCCGACCGTCGTGTTCGGGCCGTGGTGGTACCCGTCGTATCCGCCCGTGTACATCCCGCCGCCGCCCGGCTGGGGCTTCGTCGCGGGCGCGGTCTCCGCGGGCATCGCGTGGGGCGTCGCGGCCGGCGTGAGCAACGCGCTGTGGGGCGGCATGAACTGGGGTCGCGGCGACGTCAACATCAACGTCAACCGCTACAACAACATCAACGTCAACAACCGCATCAACGCCAACACCAACAACGTGAATTGGCGGCACAACGCCGACAATCGCGGCGGCGTGCCGTACCGCGACGCCAACTCGCGCAACCAGTACAACCGGCCGGTCAACGGCACACAGAACCGCCAGGACTACCGCGGCCGCGATGCGCAGCGCGCGCAGGCCGAATCCGCGTTGTCGAACCGCGTCGGCTCAGAGAACATGAACCGGCAGGCGTTGCAGAACGTCGACCGCAGCACGCTGCAGAACCGCGGCGGCGGCGGCGAGTTCGGTGGCGGCGCGCGCGACAACCTCTCCGCCAACCGCGGCGGCAACGTCGACATGAATCGCATGCAGCAGCAGCAGAACGCGCGCGGCAATGCCGACAACGCGTTCCGCGGCGCGGGCGACGGCGCGGCGACGCGCCAGCAGGCCGATCGCGGCGCGCAGAGCCGGCAGGCGATGCAGCAGCGGCCGCAGCCGCAAATGAATCGCCAGGCCGAGCGTCCGCAGCAGATGAATCGCCAGGCCGAGCGCCCGCAGCAGATGAACCGCGGCGGCGGCGAGCGCCCGGGCGGTGGCGGTGGTGCGCGCGCCGGTGGTGGTGGCGGCGGTGGCGGCGGCGGCGGACGGGCAGGCGGTGGCGGACGACGCTAAGGAGACCCTGCCATGAACAACACAAGGACCACCACCATGCGCCTCGCCTTCGCGGGCCTCCTCGTCGCCGGTCTCGCGCTGGCGCTGCCCACTCACGCCCAGACCGCGTATCCGTCGCCCGAAGCGGCGGCGGAAAGCCTGGTCGACGGCCTCGCCCGTCATGACTGGGAGCAGGTCAAGGCCACGCTCGGGCCGCAGTACCGCAAGCTCGTGCCGGTCGGCAGCGTCTCGGCCGACGACGTCACCAACTTCCTCGCCGGCTGGAGCAAGGGCCACAAGATCGTCACCGAGGGCGCCGATCGCGCGCACCTCGAGCTCGCCAACGGCTGGCGATTGCCGGTGCCGATGGTGAAGTCGGCCAAGGGCTGGAGCTTCGACACCGTCGGCGCGGCCGACGAGATGCGCACGCGGCGCATCGGGCGCAACGAGCTCGCCGCGATCCAGGCGATGTACGGCTACGTCGACGCGCAGCGCGAGTACGCGGAGGCCGACCGCAACGGCGACGGCGTGCTCGAGTACGCGCAGAAGATCCTGAGCACGCCCGGCCAGAAGGACGGCCTGTTCTGGGCCAACAAGGAAGGCGAGGCGGTGAGCCCGCTCGGGCCGCTGCTCGACACCGAGAAGGTCGAGGACGGCTATCACGGGTATCGCTTCAAGATCCTCAAGGCGCAGGGCACGCACGCCAAGGGCGGCGCGCGCGACTACGTGAAGAGCGGCAAGATGACGCGCGGCTTCGCGCTCGTCGCGTGGCCCGCGAAGTTCGGCGAGACCGGCGTCATGTCGTTCATCGTCAACCAGGACGGCGTGGCCTACGAGAAGAACCTCGGCCCCGGAGGCGATGCCATTGCGAAGGCGATGACGCGCTTCGACCCGGATTCGTCGTGGAAGGCATTGCCGCCTCCGCAGTAAGATCTGCGTCTGCAAAGGGCGTCCGCCTTGGGGCGGCCCGGCGCCGGCCGCGCGAGACGGCAACGCGACGACGAGCGTCGTGCGCCGGGTTTGCGCGATGACCGGTCGACGGAATGATCCCGAACGAGGAATGGCAATGACGCGCAGGCGTTTCGTCGCGCGGGCGCTGCTCGCGCTGTCGTGCATGGTGCCGCTGGTGGTGGCGGCGACGGCGGCCGAGCCCGGCGGCGACGCACCGATCGGCGCGGGCCTCGGCGCGCCGGTCGGCATGCGGCCGTGGACCGGCGACTTCGACGGCATGGTCAAGCGCCGCGTGATCCGCGTGCTGGTACCGCACTCGAAGACGTTCTACTACGTCGAGAAGGGCCGCGCCCGCGGCGTGTCCGCGGAGATCATCGAGGCGCTCGAGGCCGAGATCAACAAGGACCTCAAGAGCAGGACGCTCAAGGTCAAGGTCATCGCGCTGCCGGTCGCGCGCGACGAGATGCTCCCGAAGCTCGTGGCCGGCTACGGCGACGTCGTGATCGCCGACACGTCGATCACGCCCGAGCGGCAGGCGAAGGTCGACTTCGCGAAGCCGATGTTCCCCGGCATCCCGGAGGTCACCGTCACCGGGCCGAACGCGCCTGCGATCGACAGGCTCGACGACCTCGCCGGCAAGGAGGTGTACGTCCGCCGCGACACGAGCTACTGGGAGCACCTGACGGCGCTCAACCAGCGCTTCGCGGCCGAGGGCAAGCTGCCGGTCACGCTGCGCGCGGCGCCGGACGAGTTCGAGGCGGAGGACATCCTCGAGATGGTGAACGCCGGACTCGTGCCCGTCACGGTCATGGACCGCTACAAGGTGCGCATGTGGCAGCCGGTGATGAAGTCGCTCTCCATCCGCGAGAACGCGCGCGTGGCCGAGGGCAACGCCTACGCGTTCATGCTGCGCAAGGACAGCCCGCAGTGGAAGGCGGTGCTCGACAGGTTCGTCACCGGTCACGCGCGCGGCACGGCGTTCGGCAACACGATCATCAACCGCTACGTGAAGGACCCGAAATTCGTGAAGAACGCCGCGGGCGCGGAGGAGCAGCGGCGCTTCGGCGAGGTGGTCGCGTTCTTCCGCAAGTACGGCCAGCAGTACGACCTCGACTATCTCCTCATGATGGCGCAGGGCTTCCAGGAGTCCACGCTTGACCAGTCCGTGAAGAGCCGCGTCGGCGCCATCGGCATCATGCAGGTGATGCCCGCCACCGCGAAGGATCTCGCGGTCGGCGACGTCACGCAGGCGGAGGCGAACGTGCACGCGGGCGTGAAGTACATCCGCTTCATGATGGACCGCTACTTCAAGGACGAGCCGATGACGCCGCTCAACAAGGGCCTCTTCACGTTCGCCTCGTACAACGCAGGGCCGGCGCGCATCGCGTCGCTGCGCAAGGAGGCGGCGAAGCGCGGCCTCGACCCCAATCGCTGGTTCCACAACGTCGAGCTCGTCGCCGCCGACAAGATCGGGCCGGAGACCGTGACCTACGTCGCCAACATCTACAAGTACTACACGGCCTACAAGCTCCTCGAGCAGCAGGAGGCCGAGCGGGCGCAGGCGCGCAAGGAGTTGAAGAGGTAGGAGCGGGGCTCGGGACTGGGGGCTCGGGGCTGGGGAGCGGCAGAGGCTTGTGCGCGCGCGGTGGCTGACGGTCTGCACAATGTCCGCAGGACTCTGCCGCCCCCTAGCCCCAAGTCCCTAGCTCCTAGCCCCGGGGTCCGACGCCCTCGTCCGTTACAATATTCGTTTTGCCGCCGCTGCCCGCGCCCAACGTGCGCGGCTCGACCATGGAACTCGCCAAGAGCTTCGAACCGCGCGCCATCGAGGCGAAGTGGTACCCGTTCTGGGAATCCCACGGACTGTTCCGTCCGTCGGGAAAGCCCGGCGCCAAGCCGTTCTGCATCCAGCTCCCCCCGCCCAACGTCACGGGCACGCTGCACATGGGCCACGCGTTCCAGCAGACGCTGATGGACCTCATGATCCGCTACCACCGGATGCGCGGCGACAACACGCTGTGGCAGGTGGGCACCGACCACGCGGGCATCGCCACGCAGATCATCGTCGAGCAGCAGTTGAAGGCGGCCGGGCAGTCGCGGCACGACCTCGGGCGCGCGAAGTTCGTCGAGCGCGTGTGGGCGTGGAAGGAGGAGTCGGGGTCCGCGATCACGCAGCAGATGCGCCGCCTCGGCACCTCGGCCGACTGGTCGCGCGAGCGCTTCACGATGGACGAGGGCCTGTCGGCGGCCGTGCTGGAGACCTTCGTGCGCCTGTACGACGACGGCCTCATCTATCGCGGCAAGCGCCTCGTCAACTGGGACCCGACCCTCGGCACTGCGGTCTCCGACCTCGAGGTCGACAGCGAGGAGGAGCAGGGCAAGCTGTGGCAGATCCGCTATCCGTTCGCGGATGGCAGTGGGTCGGTGGTGGTCGCCACCACGCGCCCGGAGACGATGCTGGGCGACGCGGCGGTGGCCGTGAATCCCGCCGACGAGCGCTACGCGGGCCTCATCGGCAAGCAGGTGACGCTGCCGCTCACCGGTCGCACGATCCCGATCATCGCCGACGACTACGTCGACCGCGAGTTCGGCACGGGCGCGGTGAAGATCACGCCCGCGCACGACTTCAACGACTGGCAGATCGGGCAGCGGCACGGCCTCGCGCCGCTGTCGATCCTCGACCTCACCGCGAAGGTCAACGACAACGCGCCCGCGAAATATCGCGGCATGGACCGCTACGCCGCGCGCAAGGCGGTGCTCGCGGATCTCGAGGCGGCGGGACTGCTGGTCTCCGAGAAGGCGCACACGATGGTGGTGCCTCGCTGCGGGCGCACCGGCGTGGTCGTCGAGCCGATGCTGACGGATCAGTGGTTCGTGAACATGCGCCAGCCGGCGCCGGCGTCGCATCCGTTCTTCCCCGGCAAGTCGATCCAGGACCTGTGCCTCGCGGCGGTGAGCGAGGCCGGCCTGCCGCCCGGCGCGCCCGGCAGCGGCGAGAACCTGCGCTTCGTGCCGGGCGAGTGGCTCTCCACGTACTACAACTGGATCAACAACATCCAGGACTGGTGCATCTCGCGCCAGCTCTGGTGGGGCCACCAGATTCCGGCGTGGTACGACGAGGCGGGGAACGTCTACGTCGCGCGCAGCGAAGCCGACGCACGCGCCGCCGCGAAGGCGAAGCTCGGGCGCGAGCCGCAGAGCTTCTTGCGCGACGAGGACGTCCTCGACACGTGGTTCTCGTCCGCGCTGTGGTGCCACTCGACGCTCGGCTGGCCGGCCGACACGCCGGAGCTGCGCACGTTCCTGCCGTCGTCGGTGCTCGTGACCGGCTTCGACATCATCTTCTTCTGGGTCGCGCGCATGATCATGACGACGACCTACTTCACGGGCCACGTGCCGTTCCGCGACGTCTACATCAATGCCATCGTACGCGACGAGGAAGGGCAGAAGATGTCGAAGTCGAAGGGCAACGTCCTCGACCCGCTCGACCTCATCGACGGCGTGGACGTCGAGACGCTGGTGACCAAGGCCACCAGCAACATGATGGACCCGCGGCAGGCCGAGAAGATCGCGGCGCGCACGCGCAGGAACTATCCGGAAGGCATTCCCGCATTCGGCGCGGACGCCGTGCGCTTCACGTTCGCGTCGCTCGCGACGTTCAACCGCACGCTCAACTTCGACTTGAACCGCTGCGAAGGCTATCGCAACTTCTGCAACAAGCTGTGGAACGCGACGCGCTTCGTGCTGATGAACCTCGAGGGCAAGGACTGCGGGCAGGACGCGACCGCGCCGCAGACGCACACGTTCGTCGACCGCTGGCTCCTGGGCCGCCTGCAGCAGGCGAAGCACGACATCGCGAACAACATCGAGCAGTTCCGCTTCGACCTCGCCGCCAAGGCGCTCTACGAGTTCGTGTGGGACGAGTATTGCGACTGGTACGTGGAGCTCGCGAAAGTGCAGATGGCCGACGCCGACGCTGCGGGTGATGCCGCGGCGGCGCGCGGCACGCGCGCGATGCTCGTGCGCGAGCTCGAGGCCACGCTGCGCCTCGCGCATCCGTTCGTGCCGTTCATCACCGAGGAACTGTGGCAGACCGTGGCGCCGCTCGCGGGCAAGTCCGGCGAATCCATCTCGACGCAGCCGTTCCCCACCGCGCACATGGAGCGCGTGGACGCCGCCGCCGACGCGAAGATGGCCACGCTGAAGGCGCTGGTGAACGCCTGCCGCGCGCTGCGCGGCGAGATGAAGGTGTCGCCGGCCGCGCGTCCGCCGCTGTTCGTTACCGGCGACGCGGCGCTGCTCGGCGAGTTCACGCGGTATCTCAAGCCGCTCGCGAAGGTGGCCGACGTGCGCATCGTCGACGAGCTGCCCGCGGGCGATGCGCCGGTCGAGATCGTCGGCGATTTCCGCCTGATGCTGCACATCGAGGTCGATCCCGCCGCCGAGCGCGAGCGCATCGGCAAGGAGAAGGCGCGCATCGAGGGCGAGATCGTGAAGGCCCGCGCGAAGCTCGGCAACGAATCGTTCGTCGCGCGCGCACCGGCCGCGGTCGTGGAGCAGGAGCGCGCGCGGCTCGCGACGTTCGAGGCCACCCTCGCCAAGCTCGACCAGCAGGTCCAGCGGCTCGGCTAGCGCGAGGGCAATGCGCACCGTGCAGGACGCCCCGCCGGCGTCGTCCTCGCGCGGCCTCGGGCCCCGCATGCGCTGGGGCGCCCTCGCCGCGCTGGCCGCGATCGTCGTCCTGTGGCTCGGCTTCCTGGGACTGCGGGCGCTCTACTTCCCCGACGAGGGCCGGTACGCCGAGATCCCGCGCGAGATGCTCGCCTCCGGCGACTTCGTCACGCCGCGGCTCAACGGGTTTCCCTACTTCGAGAAGCCGCCGCTGCAGTACTGGCTGACCGCAGCAACGTTCGCGGTCCTCGGCGAAGGCGAGTTCACGGCGCGTGTCGCGCCGGCGCTGGCCGGCCTGGCCGCCGCGCTCGCGGTGCTGCTGACCGTGCGCCGCATCGCGGGCCGCCGCTCCGGATGGATGGCGGGCGCGATGATGGCGGGCAGCATCGGCTTCTTCCTGTCCGCGCAGTTCGTCACGCTCGACATGCTGCTCTCCGCGCTGCTCGCGGCGGCGCTGTGCGCGTTCCTGCTCGCGCAGCACGCGCGGGTGACGGCGGCCGAGCAGCGGCAGTGGATGCGCGTCGCGTGGGCGCTGTGCGCGCTCGCGGTGCTCACCAAGGGGCTCATCGGGCTCGTGCTGCCGATGCTCGCCGTCGGCGTCTACGTCGTCGTTGCGCGAGACTGGGCGCTGCTGCGCCGTCTCGAGATCGGCGCGGGCATCGTCATCGTGCTGCTGATCACGGCACCGTGGTTCGTGCTGGTCGGCACGCGCAACCCGGGCTTCGCGGAGTTCTTCTTCATCCACGAGCACTGGCAGCGCTTCACGCAGCCCGGGCACCGGCGCACGGGGCCGCTCCTATACTTCGTGCCGATCGCCATCGGCTACCTTTCGCCGTGGCTGCCTGCGCTGGTTGCCGCGCTCGTCCGCGGGCGTGCGCGCGCCGCGGGTTCGCGCACGTTCTCGCCGTCGCTCTTCGGCTGGTGCTGGGCCGGCGCGATCTTCGTGTTCTTCAGCGTGTCGTCGTCGAAGCTGCCGGCGTACGTGATGCCGGCGCTCGCCGGCGCCGCGGTGGCGGGGGGCGTCGCGCTCGCCGCGCACTGGTCGCGCTCGGTGCGGATCACGGCGTGGACCATCATCCTGCTCGGCATCACGGTGGCGGCGTTCGCGGTGCCGGCCGCCGACGCGATCAAGGTCGAGCTGGTGCAGGAGCGGTACGAAGGCAGCGTGGGCTGGATGCTCGCGGCCGGCGCGGTGCTGGTGGTCGCCGGCGCACTCGCGCTCGCGGCGCTGCGTGCGCGGCGGCGGGTGCCCGCGCTCGCGGTCCTCGTCGTCGGCGTGCTGGCCGCCTGCCAGGCCGGACTCGTGGTGGCGTACGAGGTGGACGCTTATTTCTCCGCCAAGCGCGTGCTGGCGCCGGTGACCAACGGCGTGCGGCCATTCCGGCCGGAGCTGCCGTTCTACAGCGTCGACCTCTTCGACCAGACCGTGCCGTTCTACCTTGGGCGCACGGTGATCCTCGTCAAGGAGAAGAGCGAGGTCGAATGGGGCATCGCGCGCGCGCCGGCGAACTACATCGAGGACGTCGCGACGTTCGCGCAGCGCTGGCGCGACGGCGGCGATGGATATGCGGTGATGCGCACGTCGACGTACGAGTTCCTGAAGGCGACGGCATTGCCGATGCGCGTCGTCGGCGAGGACGGGCGGCGCGTGGTGGTGGCGCGGTTCTAGGACGCACTGCGCGCGATGCGCGGAGACCTACCCGCGAGCGCGGACACAAATGTGCGGCGTCGTCCCCGATGGCGGGGACCCAGCGGCGGTGCGACGAACGCCGCTGGATCCCCGCTTTCGCGCGGACGACGATGGAAAGGGCGGTGCCGATGTCCATCGTCGTTGGAATCGCTCTGCAAGTGACGCCACCATCGTTCACTGTCGTCCCCGCGAAGGCGGGGACCCAGCGTCGTTAGGTCGCCGGAGAGGATCGACGCGTTTCAACGCCACTGGGTCCCCGCCTTCGCGGGGACGACGGAGGCCTGGCCGCGATGCGCACACGCGCGCACATCAATCGACCCGCGCGAGGTACGCCGTCACTTCTTCGCGGTCGTGATAGAGCTGGCGCACGGCCAGCGTGTGTCGCACGCCGGCTGCATCCATGACCTGCGCGATGCGCTGCTCGCAGCGGCGCACCTCGTCGTAGCGCTTCTTCATCGGCAGCTTCAGGTTGAAGATCGCGCGCCGCGCCATGCCGTCGGCGATCCAGTGCGCGACCAGGTCCGCGATGCGGATCGGCTGCTCCACGATGTCGCACACCAGCCAGTCGACCGGGCGCTTCGGCCGCCAGCGCAGGCCGTCCTCGCGCAGGTGCGTGACCAGCGCGTCCTGCGCGATCGCGCCTTTCAGTGGGCCGTTGTCGACCGCGATCACTTTCAAACCGCGCTGCGCGAGCTGCCACGTCCACCCGCCGGGCGCGGCGCCTAAATCGACGGCGCGCAAGCCCGGACGCAACAGGCGCGCCTCCGCATCCCCGAGGAACGCGCCGAACGCCTCGGCGAGCTTGAGTGTGGAGCGCGACGGCGCGCCGGGCGGCATGCGCAGACGCGGGATGCCGAGCGGCCAGTCGCGCTCGCTTGCGATGCTGGTGCCGACGAAGGCGGTGGCGCCATCCACGAGAAACACGTGCAATCGCCGCGAAGCGTCGGCCGCGACGCGCCCGCGCTCGCGCAGCGCGCCGTCGATGCGCGCCGCGAGCGCGCGCGACAGCGGCGACAGCGCCTTGCCGTCGTTGGTGTCGGGATACTCGATCCATGCGCTGCGCCACGGCGCGGTGCCGGCGACGTCATCGATCGCAGCGAGCAGGGGGGTAACGCGATCCGGCGCGCCGGCACGTTGCGCATCGAGCAACGCAACGGGCCCATGCCCCGCGAACACCGCGCGCGCGAAGATCGGGGGAACGGCCACGCACGCGCGTTCCCATGCGGGAAGCGAGAGAGAATCGGCATGCGCGACGACGAACGCGGCATTGGGTGCGCGCGCGACGTTCAGCGCGACACCGGCGGACGCCGCGATGCGGCGGAGGTCCGCGGCGGCCTCGTCCTCGAAGCCGGCGCGGCAATAAGCGACGACCGCGTGCTGCATCGTCGCCGTGAACGACGCGTCAGGCGCCTTGCGTCTCGGGCGCCTTGCGCTTCATGAGCAGCGCGGGCACGGGGCGCGCCTTATGCGCACGATGCCCGTGGCCGGCCGCGTGGTGCACGAGCGCGGAGGGCGCGTCGCCCTTGGCATGCGCCCGCGCCTGCGGCAGCGGCTGGTCCGGATTGCGGGCGTAGGCCTCTTCGCGCTCCTGCTCGCGCGCGCTGCGCGGCGTGTCGCTGCGCGGCTCGTGACGCGCGACGCGCCGCTCGCGGACCGGCGCGCCGGCCGTCTCGCTGCGGCTGCCGTGCGTGCTGCGCGAGCGCGGCGCGGCGGTGCGCACCGCCATCGGATCGATGGTCAGCGGCAGCACGTCGATCTTCTTCTTGAGCAGCCGCTCGATGTCCGCGAGGTACTTCTCTTCCTCGGACGCGACGAACGAGATCGCCTCGCCGATGGCGCCCGCGCGGCCGGTGCGGCCGATGCGGTGGATGTAGTCCTCGGGCACGTGCGGCAGCTCGTAGTTCACGACCAGCGGCAGGTCGTCGACGTCCAAGCCGCGCGCGGCGACGTCGGTGGCCACGAGGATCTCGAGCTTGCCTTCCTTGAACGCGTCGAGCGCCTCGATGCGCGCGCCCTGCGTCTTGTCGCCGTGGATGGCGGAGGTCTCGAGGCCGTCCTTCTCGAGCTGCCGCGCGAGGCGCGACGCGCCGTGCTTGGTGCGCACGAAGCACAGCACCTGGCGCAGGCCGCGCGACTTCACGATGTGCGCGAGCAGCGCGCGCTTGCCATCCTGCGGAACCTTGTACACGCTCTGCGTGACCGTCTCGGCGGCCGTATTGCGGCGCGCGACCTCGATCAGCTGCGGCTGATTGAGGAGCTGGTCGGCGAGCTTCTTGATCTCGCCCGAGAACGTGGCGGAGAACAGCAGGTTCTGCCGCTTCGCCGCCGCGGGCATCAGCGCCATGATCCGCTTGATGTCCGGGATGAAGCCCATGTCGAGCATGCGATCGGCTTCGTCGAGCACGAAGATCTCGACCTGCGACAGGCTCACGCTCTTCTGCTCGACGTGGTCGAGCAGGCGGCCCGGCGTGGCGACGAGGATCTCCACGCCCGCGCGCACGATGGGCAGCTGCGTCTTGATGTCGATGCCGCCGAACACGCACGTGGAGCGCAGCCCGGTGTACTTGCCGTACTCCTTGATCGATTCCTCGACCTGGATCGCGAGCTCGCGCGTCGGCGCGAGGATCAGCGCGCGCACCGGATGCCGGGCGGGCGAGGGGCTCGTGTTCGCCTGCGGCTGCAGGCGGTGCAGGATCGGCAGGCCGAAGCCGGCGGTCTTGCCGGTGCCGGTCTGGGCGCCGCCCATGACATCGCGGCCGGCGAGCACGACGGGGATCGCCTGCGCCTGGATGGGGGTGGGTGTGGTGTAACCGCTCTCGGCGACGGCCCGGAGGATCTCCGGGCTCAAGCCGAGCGCTTCGAACGAAGCACTCATTGATAACACTCCTGGCGCGGCCTACCGCGCGTAGCGCGGCTTCCGGTCCAGGCAGCGTTGCGAAAGACGTTGCGTGGGATGGCGAGGCAGGCGGGAAGCGGCTGGGAAACCCAGGCAACCGCGTCCGGACCCTATCGCATGGTGGGCGGTGACCGGAACGGCCGCCCGAAGCGACATTGTAGCCTAAGTCTTGGATTTTTCAAAATTATTGTGGCGCAGCAACCCGGTTCCATCGTATAATCAAAGGCTTTTCGCTGCGCCGGGTCCCGTTACAGGGCGCCGCCCCCGCCCGGCGCGAGAATGCCTACCGTGAACCCCATGACGCCCACCCGCCCCGACCTTCGCAACATCGCGATCATCGCGCACGTCGACCACGGCAAGACCACGCTGGTCGACAAGCTGCTCGTGCAGGCCGGCACCTTCGCCAAGCACCAGCACGTCGCCGAGCGGGTGATGGACAGCAACGACATCGAGCGCGAGCGCGGCATCACCATCCTCGCCAAGAACTGCTCGATCGACTACGACGATCATCACATCAACATCGTCGACACCCCGGGTCACGCGGACTTCGGCGGCGAGGTCGAGCGGGTGCTCGGCATGGTCGACGGCGTGCTGCTGCTGGTCGACGCCGTCGAAGGTCCGATGCCGCAGACGCGCTTCGTCACCATGAAGGCGCTGCAGCAGGGCCTGAAGCCCATCGTGGTCGTCAACAAGGTCGACCGCCCCGGCGCGCGGCCCGAGTGGGTGGTGAACGCCACGTTCGACCTCTTCGACAAGCTGGGCGCCAACGACGAGCAGCTCGACTTCCCGGTCGTCTACGCGTCCGCGCTGAACGGCTGGGCGACGCTCGACGCCAAGGTCGCGAAGACCGGCCAGCCCGGCGACGACGCGTCGATGCGTCCGCTGTTCGAGACGATCCTGAAATCCGTGCCGGAGCCCGCGGGCGACGTCGACGGCGCGTTGCAGTTCCAGGTGAGCGCGCTCGACTACTCGAGCTACCTCGGGCGCCTCGGCATCGGCCGCATCCGCCGCGGCAAGCTGAAGCCCGGCCAGCAGGTCGCGATCCTCAATGGCCCGCTCGCCGAGGGCGCGCTGCCGAAGATCGCCAAGATCGGCACGGTGCTGGGCTTCCACGGCCTCGAGCGCGCGCCGGTCGAGGAGGCGATGGCGGGCGACATCGTGCTCGTCACAGGGGTGGAGGACCTCGCGATCGGCACCACGCTCGCGGCGGTCGACACGCCCGAGGCGCTGCCGCCGATCCAGGTCGACGAGCCGACGCTGTCGATGTACTTCCAGGTGAACACGTCGCCGCTCGCGGGCCGCGAAGGCAAGTACGTGACGTCGCGCAACCTGCGCGAGCGGCTCACCAAGGAGCTGCTCACCAACATGGCGCTGCGCGTCGAGGATACGGCCGACACCGACGTCTTCCTCGTGTCGGGCCGCGGCGAGCTGCACCTCACGATCCTCATCGAGAACATGCGGCGCGAAGGCTACGAGCTCGCGGTGTCCCGCCCGCGCGTCGTGATGCGCGAGATCGGCGGCGAGATGTGCGAGCCGTACGAGTCGCTGTCGGTGGACGTCGAGGAGCAGCACCAGGGCGCGGTGATGGAAGCGCTCGGCACGCGCCGCGCCGATCTCACGCACATGGAGTCCGACGGCCAGGGCCGCGCGCGCCTCGAGTACCGCGTGCCGGCGCGCGGCCTCATCGGCTTCCAGGGCGAGTTCATGAACCTCACGCGCGGCACGGGCCTCATGGGCCACGTGTTCGACAACTACGCGCCGGTGAAGGGCGACATTCCCGAGCGCCGCAACGGCGTGCTGGTGTCCGCCGAGGACGGCGCCGCGGTCGCGTACGCGTTGTGGAAGCTGCAGGAGCGCGGGCGCATGTTCGTGGTGCCCGGCGACATGCTCTACGAGGGCATGGTCATCGGCATCCACAGCCGCGACAACGACCTCGTCGTCAATCCGATCAAGACCAAGCAGCTCACCAACATCCGCGCCGCCGGCAAGGACGAGGCCATCGCGCTGACGCCGCCGATCGAGCTCACGCTCGAGTACGCGGTCGAGTTCATCGCCGACGACGAGCTGGTCGAGGTCACGCCGAAGTCCATCCGCATCCGCAAGCGCTTCCTCAAGGAGCACGAGCGCAAGAAGGCGGCGCGCGAAGCGGCTTGACGCGTCGTCCACAAACGGCGTCCGTTCTGGCTGTGGATGACGTGGCGCCGGCGTTGCGCCTTTCGTGGCCGGAACGTCAAATGCATAGTCAGGCGGCCGCCTTGGGGCGGCCCGGCGACGGCCGCCGGAAAGGGCCACGCAACGACGAGAACCTATCTCAGAATCGATAGGGCACCACCATTTCCATTGTCGTCCCCGCGAAAGCGGGCACCCAGTGTCGTTAAGTTCTTTAATGCCAAAGACACTGGGTTGCCGCGTTCGCGGGAACGACGAATTCCAGCATCGGCGTCGATCGGTTCGGCGATTTCGAGGTAGGCTCGAGGATCGTGCGGCGGGCTGTGCGCAGATCGAGGTGGGCGACGATGTCCGGTGATTCCAGTGCTGCCTCCATCGACTGCGCGAACGCATGCCGCGCGGTGCTCTTCGACCTCGACGACACGCTGGTCGACCACCGCCACGCCGCGCACGCGGCGATGATGGGCGTGTGCGAGCGTTTCCCGGTCTTCGCGGCGGTTCCCTTTGCGGCGCTCGCCGCGGAGCATCACCGCATCCTCGAGCTGCTGCATCGCGAGGTGGCGCTCGGCCGCCTCGACGTGGCGCACGCGCGCATCGAGCGCTATCGCCGGCTGCTCGCGTTCGTGGGCGCCGACGATCGCCACGCGAGCGCGGCGGCCGAATTGCACCGGCGCGTGTACCAGGCGAGCCGCCGCTGCGTCGAGGGCGCGCTCGAGGTCGTGGCGCTGATCGCGCGCGAGCGCCCGGTGGCGGTCGTGACCAACAACACGCGCGCCGAGCAGGCGGAGAAGCTCGCGACGTTCGGACTCGCGCCGCACGTCGCGGCGCTCGTCACCTCGGAGGAGATCGGTGCCGCGAAGCCCGACGGCCGCATCTTCGCGGCCGCGCTCGAACGCGTCGCGTGCCGCGCGCGCGACGCCGTGATGGTCGGCGATTCGTGGGCGCACGACGTCGAGGGCGCGCAGGCGGCGGGCATCGCCGCGGTGTGGCTCGACCGCGACGGCGGCGGCGCCGAGCGCGACGGCGTCCGCGTGCTGACGAGCCTCGCGCCCGCGCACGACGCCGTGCGGACGATTCTCGCCGCGCGCCCCGTTGCGGCCGCGTGAGACCATGGACTGCACGCTGACGCCGGCACTTGCATCGTCGCTCGCGCGCATCGCGCTCGCCAACGTCGTGCGCGAGTATCCGAACCATCCGCAGCACGTGCTGGCCGGCGCCGGCGACCTGGTGCCCACGCGCGCGCTGCATCCCGCGTTCTACGGGAGCTACGACTGGCACTCGTGCGTGCACATGCACTGGCTCCTCGCGCGGGTGCTTCGCCGCTTCCCGGAGGTGCCCGAAGCGGCCGCCATCGCGCAGGTCTTCGACGCGCACCTCACGCTCGGCAACGTCGCGATCGAAGCCGCCTACTTCGCGCGGCCCGAGGCGCGCACGTTCGAGCGGACGTATGGCTGGGCGTGGCTGCTGCAGCTCGCGACGGAGCTCGCCGCCGATCCGGCGGCGCTGCGCTGGTCACGCGCGCTCGCGCCGCTCACCGCGACCATTGTGGCGCGTTATCACGATTACCTGCCGCGGCAGCGCTACCCGCTGCGCTACGGCCTGCACGCGAACAGCGCGTTTGGCCTCGCGCTGGCGCTCGACTACGCCAACGCGGCCGACGACGTCGAGCTCGCCGCGCGCTGTCGCTCGGCGGCCTTCCGATGGTTCGCCGCCGACCGCGACGCCCCCGCCGCGTGGGAGCCGTCCGGCAGCGACTTCCTCTCGCCCGCGCTGATGGAAGCCGACCTCATGCGCCGCGTGCTCGACACGGCCGCGTTCGCCGCGTGGCTCGACGGCTTCCTGCCGGGGCTCGCGCGCGGCATCCCGGCCGCGCTCATGGCGCCCGTGCCCGTCGACGAGCGCGCCGATCCGCTGCTCGTGCACCTCGACGGCCTCAACCTCTCGCGCGCCTGGACGCTGCGCGGGATCGCCGGCGCGCTGCCTCCGGCGGATCCGCGGCGCCCGCGGCTGCTCGCGGCCGCCGACGCCCATCTCGCCGCCGGCCTCGACGGGCTCGAAAGCGGGGAGTACGCCGGCGCGCACTGGCTCGCGAGCTTCGCGGTCCTCGCGCTGACGGCATAGGTTGCAGCGCCTGCAACATCGCAGGCGAGCGCTGCTAGACTTGCACGCATGTCCATGGAAACCCTCGTCCTCGTCGTCACCGCGATGCTGGTCGTGCTCGCGCTGCTGGGCGGCGCCGCGCTGTGGCGCCTGTCGTCGCTCGCGCGCCTGCGCGAGGAGGCGATGCGCGGCGCGATCCGCGACGCCGCGGAGGTGCGGACGCGGCTCGACGCGCTCGCTGCGCAGATCGCGAACGGCGAGCGCGACGTGCGCCAGGACCTCGCGAACACCCGCAGCGAGCAGGGCCACGCGGCGACCGGGCTGCGCACGGAAGTGGGCACGGCGCTTGCGCGGTTCCGCGACGCCACGCAGCAGCAGCTCACCGACATGGCCACCGTGCAGCAGCGCCAGCTCGCCGCGTTCGCCACGGATCTTGCGAAGCTCACGCAGAGCAACGAGCTGCGGCTCGATGCGATGCGCGCGACGGTCGAGCAGCGCCTCGACGCGTTGCGCACCGACAACACCGCCAAGCTCGAGCAGATGCGCGCGACGGTCGACGAGAAGCTGCACGCGACGCTCGAGCAGCGGCTGGGCGAGTCGTTCAAGATCGTCTCCGATCGCCTGGAGCAGGTGCATCGCGGCTTGGGTGAGATGCAGACGCTCGCGACCGGCGTCGGCGATCTCAAGCGCGTGCTGGCCAACGTGAAGACGCGCGGCATGTGGGGCGAGGTGCAGCTCGCGGCACTCCTCGCCGAAGTGCTGACGCCGCAGCAGTACGCCGCGAACGTCGAGACGGTGCCGGGCAGCAACCAGCGCGTCGAGTTCGCGATCCGCCTGCCGGGGCGCGGCCACGACGGCGTGCCGTGCTGGCTGCCGGTGGATGCCAAGTTCCCGCTGGAGGAGTGGCAGCGGCTGCAGGATGCGCTCGAGAACGCCGACCTCGCGGGCGCGGACGCGGCGCGCAAGGCGCTCGCCGATTTCCTGCGCGCGCAGGCGAAGACCATCCGCACCGCGTACGTCGCGCCGCCGCACACCACCGATTTCGCGATCCTGTTCGTGCCGACCGAGGGCCTGTTCGCCGAGATGATGGCGCGGCCCGGCTTCGCGGAGACGCTGCAGCGCGACTGCCGCGTCGTGCTGTGCGGCCCCACCAATTTCCTGGCGCTCCTCAACAGTTTGCAGATGGGCTTCCGCACGCTGGCGATCGAGCAGCGCTCGAGCGAGGTGTGGCGCGTGCTCGGGGCGGTGAAGACGGAGTTCGCGAAGTTCGGCGACGTCATCGCGAAGGCCAAGGAAAAGCTCGACCAGGCGAGCAAGACGCTCGACCAGACCGGCGTGCGCAGCCGCGCCATCGCCCGCCAGTTGCGCGAGGTCGAGGCGATGCCGGACGACGACGCGCAGCAGCTCCTCGGTTCGTCGCTCCTGCTGGACGGCGACGACGACGCGGGCCAGGACTCGAAGTAGCACGCAGCGATGTTGCGCGCATTGCGTCAATGGCGGCAGCGCCGCGTCCTCGAGACGCACGCGATTCCGGAGGCATTGTGGCGCGATGCGCTCGAGTCGCTGCCGTTCCTCGCGATCTACCGCGACGACGAGCTCGCGCGCCTGCGCGACAAGGTCGTGCTGTTCCTCGACGCCAAGAGCATCGTCGGCGCGCGCGGCCACGTGGTCACGCCGCGGCAGCGCGTGGTGATCGCGCTGCAGGCGTGCGTGCTGGTGCTGAACCTCGACCTCGCGTACTACGACGGCTGGGAGAACATCGTCGTGTACCCCGACGAGTTCGTGCCCGGCTGGCAGTGGGAGGACGAGGCGGGTGTCGTGCACACGCAGGACGAGCCGCTCGCCGGCGAGGCGATGCCCAACGGGCCCGTCATCCTCTCGTGGGCCGACGTCGAGGCGAGCCAGGACTGGGACACCTCCGGCATGAACCTCGCGATCCACGAGTTCGCGCACAAGATCGACATGCGCAACGGCGTGGCCAACGGCTGCCCGCCGCTGCCCGCCGAGATGCCGCCGCATGTGTGGAAGAAGACGATGCTCGCCGCGTACGAGCATTTCCGGCAGCGCGCCGCACGCGGCGATCGCACGGCGATCGACCCGTATGCGGCGGAGAGTCCCGCGGAGTTCTTCGCGGTGCTGTCGGAGGTGTTCTTCGTCGAGCCGGCGCTGCTGCGGTTCGAGTACGCGCAGGTGTATCAGCAGTTCGCGAAGTTCTATCGGCAGGAGCCGGCGGCGCGGGCGGAGTTGTTGATGGCGTAGGGCGTGCACCGCAGCCCTTCGACCCGCCACAAAGGCTCCCTCGCCCCGCTTGCGGGGAGAGGGCTGGGGTGAGGGGCAGCGTCTCCTAAGCCAACGTCCCCACCCTCACCCCAGCCCTCTCCCGCCGCGGGCGGGAGAGGGAGCAGCCTTCGGCGATGCGGCAGCGTCCTTCGCGCGCCGGTGCCATAGCGCCCACGCAACGCGCCTATTTCTTCTTCGGCCGAAACGCCTTGCACACCGCTTCGTTCGTCTCGATGTACGGCCCACCGATGAGGTCGATGCAATAGGGCACCGCCGGGAAGATCCCGTCGAGCGTCTCCTTGATCGCCTTCGGCTGGCCGGGCAGGTTGAGGATCAGCGACTTGCCGCGGATGACACCGACCTGCCGCGACAGGATCGCGGTCGGCACGTACTTGAGGCTCACCTGCCGCATCTGCTCGCCGAAGCCGGGCAGCACCTTGTGCGCGACGGCGAGCGTGGCCTCGGGCGTCACGTCGCGCGGCGCGGGCCCGGTCCCGCCGGTGGTCAGCACCAGGTGGCAGCCCTCGACGTCCACGAGCTCGATCAGCGTGCGCTCGATGACCGGCTGCTCGTCGGGAATGAGTCGCTGCGCCATCCGCCACGGCGACTGCAGCGCGCCCGTGAACCACTCGGTGAGCCCGGGCAGCCCCTTGTCGACATAGACGCCGGCCGAGGCGCGGTCGGAGATGGAGACGAGGCCGATGAGGAGGGTGGCGTCGGAGGTCATGGCTCTGCAGCCGGCGGCGCTTCGCCGGCGGGCGTGGGTTCGAGGGCGCGCAACGCGCGGAAGAGCGCGCGGTAGCGGTGCGGGGGCCCGCCGCGCGCGCGCTCGGCGCGGGCCTCGCGCACGAGTGTCGCGAGCGCCGTGCGGTCGGCGCCGGGATGTCCGGCGACGAAGCGGTCGAGCGCGCCGTCGTCGGCCACGAGCTCGTCGCGCCAGCGCTCGAGCGCGGCGAACCGCTCGCGATCCTCCGGCACGCCCGCCGCCCAGCGCGCGAGCGCCGCCTCGATGGGCGCGGGATCGACGTCGCGCATCAGCTTGCCGATGTACTGCAGCTGGCGCCGCCGGCCCTCGTGGGCGCGGATGCCGCGCGCCTGCGCGATGGCGTCGGCCAGGAGCTCCGGCAGGCCGAGCTCGGCGACGCGCGCCGGGTCCTGCGCGACGAGTGCCTGCCCCAGGTCCTGCCGCGCATGCATCTCGTGCTTGCGGCGCGTCTTCGACGGCGGAGCCTCGGCGTCGGCGGGCGCGGATTCGCGGTGGCGGGGCATCGTGGGGAAGAAAGGGGGCGCCGCTACCGGTGGCGGCAGGAGGCGTTTGCTATGATAACCGACCGCCTCCATGGGCCGTTCCGATCGCGGGCTCGCGCCTGCGGTCCGGCTCCCGGCCACTTCGCCTTTCCCGATGCCCGAGTCCTTGCCGACCGCCACCACCGCGCACGCGTCCCACGAGGCGGGCGCGCACGCCCGCCATTTCCCCGTCAGCACCGGCGAGCTCGAGCGCATCGCGGCCGCCGTGCTGGATGCGGCGCGGCGCGGCGGCGCGACCGCGGCGGAGACCGAGGTGTCGCAGGGCATCGGCCAGAGCGTGACCGTGCGCCAGTCGCAGGTCGAGACCATCGCGTACAACCGCGACAAGGGCATCAGCGTCAGCGTGTACGTCGGCCAGCGCCGCGGGCACGCGAGCACCGCCGATTTCTCCGCCGACTCCGTGCAGGCCACCGTCGACAAGGCGCTCGCCATCGCGCGCTACACGGCGGAAGATCCTGCCGCCGGCCTCGCCGATCCCGATCGCCTCGCGCAGAGCTGGCCCGACCTCGACCTTTACCATCCGTGGGACCTGCCGGTCGAATCGGCGATCGCGATGGGCCGCGCCGCGGAAGCGGCGGCGCTCGCCGTCGACAAGCGCATCACCAATTCCGAGGGCGCGACCGTCGCCCGCAGCGAATCCGAGTTCGTGTACGCGAACTCCAACCGCTTCCTCGGCGGCTATCGCAGCTCGCGCCATCACATCGACTGCGCGGTGATCGGCGAGCAGGACGGCGCGATGCAGCGCGACTACTGGTACTCGTCCGCGCGCTCGCCGCACGACCTCGAGGCCGCCGACGCCGTCGGCCGCACCGCCGGCCAGCGCACGCTGCGGCGCCTGGGCGCGCGCAAGCTCGGCACGCTCGAGTGCCCGGTGCTGTTCGAGGCGCCCGAGGCCGCCGACCTCGTCGGCTTCTTCGTGCAGGCGGTGTCGGGCGGCAGCCTGTACCGCAAGTCGTCGTTCCTGCTCGATTCGCTCGGCACGCAGGTGTTCGCGCCGCACATCCAGCTGCGCGAGGAGCCGCACCTGCTGCGCGGCCGCGGCAGCGCGCCATTCGACAGCGAAGGGGTCGCGACCGCGCCGCGCGACGTCGTGCGCGACGGCGTCGTGCAGGGCTACTTCCTGGGCTCCTATTCCGCGCGCAAGCTCGGCATGCAGACCACCGGCAACGGCGGCGGCAGCCACAACCTCGTGCTCTCGCACGGCGACGACGACTTCGCGGCGCTGCTGCGGCGGATGGGCCGCGGCCTGCTCGTCACCGAGCAGCTGGGGCAGGGCGTCAATCCCGTGACCGGCGATTTCTCGCGCGGCGTCGCGGGCTTCTGGGTCGAAGGCGGCGAGCTCGCGTATCCGGTCGAGGAGATCACCATCGCGGGCAACCTGCGCGAGATGTTCCGCGACATCGTGACGGTGGGCAGCGACGTCGATCGTCGCGGCTCGCGGCACACGGGGTCGATCCTCGTCGCGAAGATGACCGTGGCCGGGGCCTGACGAGGCGCCATGATCGTGGCCGAGCGTTCGCGTTCCGGCGTCGTGCAGCCCATGCTGGGCTGGCTGCGATCCTTCTCGGACCCGCTCGCGAGCGCGGCGAACGCGTCGCGCTGGATCGCGCAGCTGCCCGCGCAGGACGCGGCGGCGCTGCAGAAGGAAGCGCTCGAGCTCGTCGCGAGCTTTCCCGGCTCGCGCCGCGAGGCGGGGCCCGCGCAGGTCGAGGCGCTGCTGCGCATCGACGGGCGCGTCGAGCCGATCATCGGCGAGCTCACGCGCCAGTACACGCAGAACTACCAGAAGAGCACCAACATCGAGTCGCGGCTGTGGCACTCGGTGTTCGATCTTGTGAAGGCGTTCATCGCGGCGTACCAGCTCGCGTTGAAGGCGGGCTACCCGCGCGCCGACAACAAGCGCTGGCGCGCGATCCTGCCGTGGGTGATCGTGCGCCTCGCGCACTACCGCGGCCTCGACGGCAAGTACCGCCTGTTCCGCTACAGCCACTGGATCCCCGCGCAGTGGCGCGAGTTCCACGAGCTGTATGAATTCGCGCGCATGCGCGGCTGGCAGCGCGAGCAGCTCGTGGTCGGCGTGGGCTCGTTCGCGAAGCCGGGCGTCTCGTTCGAGCAGGAATACCTGAAGACGCTGATGCTGATGCGCCTCGACTCGGGCAACTTCACGCCCGACCAGGTCGAGTGGGTGGCGCGCCAGCTCGAGGACTGGACGCCGACGCTCGCGCTCACGCCGCCGCCGTCGGAAGGCGCGCCGTTCTTCATCGATCTCACCGGCACCGCGGGCATGCGCCGGCGCGATCGCGCGCAGGCCGGCGGCCGCGTGATGTTCCTCGACGCGGCGCCGGTGTACACGCGCATCGTCGAGCGCCTGCGCTGGCTGCCCGAGCAGGAAGGCGAGCCCGTGAAGCCGCCCGACCTGCCCGTGCGCGAGCAGCGCCTGCTGCTCATGCGCCTCGCATCGCTGTACGGGCCCGACGCGATCGCGCAGGCGCCGCGCGCGCCGCGCTTCGCGAGCGAGGCCGAGGTGCGCGTCGTCGTCGGCCTGCACGCGCTCACGCGCGCGGTCGCGGAAATCGACCGCCTGCCCGACCAGGTGCGCACCCGCGGCGTGGCGGCGAGCTTCGACGAGGTCACGCAGATCGTGAATCCGCAGCCCAATCCGGAGTCGGTGGCGCGGCGCGTGCGCGGCACCACGTGGCGCCTCATCGACCGCAGCGAGACGGGATGCCGCCTGACCGCACCCGCCAAGGAGGCCCCGAGCCGCTTAGGCGAGATCATCGCGATCAAGGAGGGCGAGCTCTGGCTCCTCGCCGTCGTGCGCCGCATGCAGCGGCTGCAGGTCGACGAGGTGACGGTCGGCGCGGAGATCATCGCGCGCCGCCTCGTGCGCGTGCTGATGCGCAGCTGGGTCACGCCGTCCGACGGCGGACGCACCAATGCCGAGCGGCCGTTCTTCGGGCTCTACCTGCCCGCGCACCCGGACAATCGCCAGTCGTCGCAGCGCAGCTTGATCGGCCCCGAGGACAAGTTCGCCACCGGCGGCATGGTCGAGCTCGACACCGGCAACGCCCGCTACCTCATCCGCTTCACGCAGACGCTTGAGCAGCAGGCGGGCTGGAGCTGGGCGATGTTCAATGCCGTGCGCAAGCTGTCGTCGTAGCGGGAGGCTCGCGCGTTTGACCTAACGCAAGGCGAGTGCGTTGCGCGGGACATCCGCGGGGCGTTTCGCCGGCAGTGCCACCGTCCTTTCCGCTAGACTCATCGATTGACAAGAAGCGGTCGCGCGGCCACGCCGCGGGTCGGCGCGAGTCATGCGCGGAACAGGGCCGACATCATCATGCCGGGCAGCGCCCGGTCATCCGAAGGAGAGCACATGAAGCGTCGTTCGTTCATCAAGCACACCGGTCTCGCGGGCATCCTCGCGGCCGGCACCGCGCCTGCGTTCGCGCAGGGCGCCGGCGAGGTCAAGTGGCGGCTCACGTCGAGCTTCCCGAAGAGCCTCGACACCATCTTCGGCGGCGCCGAAGTGATCAGCAAGCGCGTCGCCGCGGCGACCAACAACAAGTTCCAGATCCAGGTGTTCGCGGCCGGCGAGATCGTCCCCGGCCTGCAGGCGATGGATGCCGTGCAGAACGGCACCGTCGAGTGCTGCCACACCGTGCCGTACTACTACTTCGGCAAGGACCCGACGTTCGCGTTCGCGGGCGCGGTGCCGTTCGGCCTCAACACGCGGCAGCAGAACGCGTGGATGTACCACGGCGGCGGCCTCGAGGTGATGCGCGAGTTCTTCAAGGACTACAACATCATCAGCTTCCCCGCGGGCAACACGGGCGCGCAGATGGGCGGCTTCTTCCGCAAGGAGATCAAGACCGTCGCGGACATGAAGGGCCTCAAGATGCGCATCGGCGGCTTCGCCGGCGCGGTGCTGCAGAAGCTGGGCCTCGTGCCGCAGCAGATCGCGGGCGGCGACATCTATCCGGCGCTGGAGAAGGGCACGATCGACGCGGCGGAGTGGGTCGGCCCGTACGACGACGAGAAGCTCGGGCTCTACAAGGTCGCGAAGTACTACTACTACCCGGGCTGGTGGGAAGGCGGTCCCGAGATCGATCTCTTCGTCAACACCAAGGCGTGGGCCGCGCTGCCGAAGGAGTACCAGGCGATCCTCGAGCTCGCGTGCGAGACGGCGAACCTCGACATGACCGCCAAGTACGACGTGCTCAATCCGCCCGCGCTGCGCAGGCTGATCGCGCAGGGCACGCAGCTGCGCCCGTTCCCGCAGGAGATCCTCGAGGCGTCGTGGAAGGCGGCCAACGAGCTGTACGACGAGACGTCGGCCAAGAACGCGAAGTTCAAGAAGGTCTACGACCAGTGGCGTCCGTTCCGCGACGAGCAGATCCTCTGGTTCCGGGTCGCCGAGGCGCGCTTCGACAACTTCATGCAGCAGATGTCGGCGAAGGCCGCGGCCGCGCCCAAGAAGTAGGCGCGATCCCGGTGCGGCCGCCCGGCCGCTGCCGTTCACGGCCCGCCGCGTGCGGGCCGTTTTCATTGTGGAGGACGGGTTGTGCGGCGCAGCGCGCACCCGTCGGACGGGCCACGCATGGCGTCGCGGCGGCGCTCGCCTATTGCCACGCCCATGCGTACAATCCGACGCAGCATTTGCGGCACCCGGCACCGGTGGCGCTTCCTGCAGTTCCCGCGCTCCCGGCCAATCCCTACAAGGTTGCACCATTGGAGGAGTACATGGAACGTCGTTCCTTCCTGAAACACGGCGGCATGGCTGGGATCCTTGCGGCCGGCACGGCGCCTGCGTTCGCGCAAGGCACCGGCGAAGTGAAGTGGCGCATGACGTCGAGCTTCCCCAAGAGCCTCGACACCATCTACGGCGCGGCCGAGGTCATCGCCAAGCGCGTGGCGGCCTCGACCAACGGCAAGTTCCAGATCCAGGTGTTCGCGGCCGGCGAGATCGTGCCCGGCCTGCAGGCCGCCGACGCCGTGCAGAACGGCACCGTCGAGTGCTGCCACACGGCGCCGTACTACTACTTCGGCAAGGACCCGACGTTCGCGTTCGCGTGCGCCATCCCGTTCGGCATGAACGCGCGCCAGCAGAACGCGTGGATGTACCACGGCGGCGGCCTCGCGCTCACCCGCGAGTTCCTCGCCAACTACAACATCATCAACTTCCCGGCCGGCAACACGGGCGCGCAGATGGGCGGCTTCTTCCGCAAGGAGCTGAAGACCGTCGCCGACATGAAGGGCCTCAAGATGCGCATCGGCGGCTTCGCCGGCGCGGTGCTGCAGAAGCTGGGGCTCGTGCCGCAGCAGATCGCGGGCGGCGACATCTACCCGGCGCTGGAGAAGGGCACGATCGACGCGGCGGAATGGGTCGGCCCGTACGACGACGAGAAGCTCGGCCTCTACAAGGTCGCGAAGTACTACTACTACCCGGGCTGGTGGGAGGGTGGTCCCGAGCTCGACCTCTTCGTCAACACCAAGGCGTGGGCCGGGCTGCCGAAGGAGTACCAGTCGGTGCTGGAGGCCGCGTGCTACGAGGCGAACGTCGACATGCTCGCCAAGTACGACGCGCTGAACCCGCCGGCGCTGCGCAAGCTGATCGCGGGCGGCGTGCAGCTGCGCCCATTCCCGGCGGAGATCATGCAGGCGTCGTGGAAGGCCGCGAACGAGGTGTACGACGAGACGATGGCGAAGAACGCCGCGTTCAAGAAGATCTACGAGCCGTGGAAGAAATTCCGCGACGAGGAAATCCTCTGGTTCCGCGTGAGCGAGAACGCGTTCGACAGTTTCATGGCGCGCGCCACCGCGACGCCGGCGCCGCAGGGCGCCGCGGCCGCGAAGAAGTCGTAGTGCGAAGGCCGCGGGACGCGGCTCCGGCAGCAGTTTCGAGAAGGCCCCGGCGCAGCCCGCGCCGGGGCTTTTTTTTCGGGCCGCGCATCCGGGCACCCCATAGCGGCTGCCGATAGCGGTTGGCTCTAGCGGCCGCCGTTAGCGGATCGGCGCACGCGGCGGCCGGATTACGCGCGAGCGCGCGCGGCTTCACCATGCGCGGACGACTCACCGATTGCGGCACCGGTGACGCGCCGCCCGCGCGACGTGGCGGCGACCGTCGCCCGCCGCGCGCTTTGGATGCCGAACCGCCCGCTGGCCGCGCCTTGCCCAATTCCCCGTGACGCTCACGATGCACCGGCGACCGCCGGTGCGCAGGGCCGCGTACGCCTCGTGTTCGAGGGCCGCGAGCGCGGATGCCGGGCGCTCGCCCGCCTGCTCGACGACGGGCCGGCGCGACCGGCCGCGATCGAGCTCGTGGCCCTCGCCGTGCCGCGCGTGCCCGGCCGCGTGCGCATGCATCTCGGCACCGACGCGGCCATCGAGCTCGCGACCGCCGCGGCGCGCAGCGCGCTCGCCGAATTGGGCGACACGCTCGCGCGCGACGGGATCGCATATCGCACGCGCATCGAGGTGGGAACGCTCCGTCAGGCTTTGCAGGCGGCGCTCGCGGGCGACGATGCCGATGCGCACGTCGTCGCCATCGGCCTGCAGCGATGGATCGTCGCGCTGCTCGCGCGCCGCGCGTTCGCGCGTCCGCCGCGCAACGATCGCGTGATCGTCGCGTAGCGGGGCCGGCCGGATGCGTGGCATCGCCCGGAAGGGGATCGGGGTGGCGCTGTCGTGCTTCGCGCACGCTGCGGCCGCCGCGGGTGCGTCGCCGGTGGACGGAGCGACGCTGTCGCCGCTGTGGGCGCTGCCGTTCGCCGGCATGCTGCTGTCGATCGCGCTCGGCCCGATCGTCGCGCCAAGGCTGTGGCATCACCACTACGGCAAGGTGACCGCGGGCTGGGCGCTCGCGGTGGCGGTGCCCTTCGCCGTGCAGTTCGGCGGTCCGGTGGCCGCGCACGAGCTCGCGCACATGGCCGTCGCGGAGTACGTCCCGTTCATCCTCCTGCTGCTCGCGCTCTACACGGTCACGGGCGGCATCCACATCCGGGGCAACCTGCACGGCTCGCCGCTCGCCAACACCGTCGTGCTCGCGATCGGGTGCGGCCTCGCGAGCGTGATGGGCACCACCGGCGCCTCGATGCTGCTCATCCGGCCGCTGCTGCGCATGAACGACGACCGGCGCCACAAGACGCACGTCGTGGTGTTCTTCATCTTCCTCGTCGCCAACATCGGCGGGGCGCTGACCCCGCTCGGCGATCCGCCGCTCTTCCTCGGCTTCCTCAAGGGGGTGGACTTCTTCTGGACGACGCGCGCGATGCTCGCACCGACCGTCGTCGCGTGCGCGGTGCTGCTCGCGGTGTTCTTCTGCATCGACGCGTGGTTCTACCGGCGCGCGGGGGAGCGGCGTCCCGACCCGACGCCCGACAAGCCGCTGCACGTCGAGGGCATGCTGAACTACCTCGTGCTGGGGCCGCTGATCCTGCTCTCGGTCTACGTGTCGGGCGTGTGGAAGCCGGGTGTGGACATTGCACTGTTCGGCACCACCCTCGCGCTGCAGAACGTCGCGCGCGACGCCGTGCTGGTGGCGATCATCGCGGTGTCGTGGACCTGCACGCCGAAGGCGCTGCGGCGCGCGCACCACTTCGAATGGGGACCGATGATCGAGGTGGCGAAGGTGTTCGCGGGCATCTTCGTCACCATCATCCCGGTCATCGCGATGCTGCGCGCCGGCGAGCGCGGTGCGTTCGCACCGGTCGTGGCCCTGCTCACCGATGCCGCCGGCCATCCGCGCGATGCGCTGTACTTCTGGGCGACGGGCCTGCTGTCGAGCTTCCTCGACAATGCGCCGACCTACCTCGTGTTCTTCAACCTCGCCGGCGGCGATGCCGGGAAGCTCATGACGTCGCTTGCGGGCACGCTGGTCGCGATCTCCGCAGGCGCCGTGTTCATGGGTGCCAACACGTACATCGGCAACGCGCCGAACTTCATGGTCAAGGCGGTGGCCGAGGCGCGCGGCGTGCGGATGCCGGGCTTCTTCGGCTACATGGCGTGGTCGGCGCTGATCCTGCTGCCCGTGTTCGCGCTGCTCACGTTCCTCTTCTTCTGAAACGGCGAAGCCCCGCGCGGGGCGGGGCTTCGGGAAAAGCGGGAGCGCTACTTGGGCGGTGCCGCGCCGCCCGGTGCGGGCGCCGGCGCGGGCGCCGCGCCGCCCTTCAACTGGTCCTCGAGGGACTCGTTCTCCTTGTCCTCCTTCTGCTGCTCCTGCAGCATCTGCTGCATCGGATCGGAGGACGGCGCTGCATTGGGGTCGCCCGGCTGGCCGCCGTCGTCGGCCGGCGGCACGATGATCTGCACCTTCGACGGATCGACGTTCGACTGGTCGCTCTTGTAGACCATCACCATCTGCGGGAACAGGATCACGAGCGCGACCATGATGACCTGGATGATCACGAACGGCACGGCGCCCCAGTAGATCTGCATCGTGGTGACCGGCTGCATCAGCTTCTTGGTCACGCGGTCGACGTATTCCTTCGCCGGCGCCACGCTGCGCAGGTAGAAGAGCGCGAAGCCGAACGGCGGATGCATGAACGACGTCTGCATGTTCACGCCGAGCAGCACGCCGAACCAGATGAGGTCGATGCCGAGCTTCTCGGCCGGCGCGGCGAGCAGCGGCACGATGATGAACGACAGCTCGAAGAAGTCGAGGAAGAACGCGAGCAGGAAGACGATGATGTTGACGACGACGAGGAAGCCGAGCTGCCCGCCGGGCAGGCTGGTGAGCAGGTGCTCGACCCACTTGTGGCCGTCGACGCCGTAGAACGTGAGGCTGAACACGCGCGCGCCGACCAGGATGAACACGACGAACGCCGTGAGCTTCGCGGTGGTGTCCATCGCCTGCTTCAGGAGCTTGAACGGCAGGCGCCGGCGCGCGATGGCCATCACGAGCGCGCCCGACGCGCCCATGGCGCCGCCTTCCGTCGGCGTCGCGATGCCGAGGAAGATCGTGCCGAGCACGAGGAAGATGAGCGCGAGCGGCGGGATCAGCACGAACACGACGCGCTCGGCGAGCTTCGAGAGCAGGTTGAACTTGAAGAGCTTGTTCAGCACCGCGGCGAAGAACGCGACGCCGGTGCCCACCGACGCGGCCACCACGATCACCTCGTCGAGCGGCGAGCCGGGCGGGTAGTACCACTGCGCGAAGCCCACCGCCGCGACCACGGAAATGATGGTCAGCACGAGCAGCGACCGGTTGCCGGCCGAGCCGTCCGGCTCGCGCAGCGTGCGCGCCTCGATCGGCAGCGCGGGCGCCCAGTTGGGCTTGAACAGCGAGGCACCCATCACGTAGGTCGCGTAGATGCCCGCGAGGATGATGCCCGGGATGAACGCGCCGGCGTACATGTCGCCCACCGACTTGCCGAGCTGGTCGGCCATGATGATGAGCACGAGCGACGGCGGGATGATCTGCGCCAGCGTGCCCGAGGCGGCGATCACGCCCGACGCGAGGCGGCGGTCGTAGCCGTAGCGCAGCATGATCGGCAGCGAGATGAGGCCCATCGAGATCACCGACGCGGCGACGACGCCGGTGGTGGCCGCGAGCAGCGCGCCCACGAAGATCACCGCGTATGCGAGGCCGCCGCGGATCGGGCCGAAGAGCTGGCCGATGGTGTCGAGCAGGTCCTCGGCCATGCCGCTGCGCTCGAGGATCAGGCCCATGAACGTGAAGAACGGCACCGCGAGCAGCGTGTCGTTCGACATCACGCCCCAGATGCGCTCGGGCAGCGCCTGGAACAGCGAGGGCGCGAGGAGGCCCAACTCGATGCCGAGCAGGCCGAACGCGATGCCGACGGCGCCGAGCGCGAACGCGACCGGGTAGCCGAACAGCAGCACGACCACCAGCGTCGCGAACATCAGCGGCGCCATGTTGGCGATGATGAAGGCGGTCATTCCACTTCTCCCCGTGCCTGGCGGATCGCCTCGGCGAGCTCGTCCTCGGCCGACTTGTCGAGCTTCTTCTCCGTCGGGTCGGGTATGCGCCCCTGCAGGAACGCGATGCGCTTCACGAGCTCGGAGAGCGCCTGCACGATCAGCAGGAAGAAGCCGACGGGCACCAGCAGGCGCGCGGGCCACAGGATGAGGCCGCCGGCGTTGGTCGATACCTCGTTGCTGTGGTACGCGTTGAGGAACGTGAACCAGGACAGGTACATGATGAGCAGGCTCATCGGCATCAGGAAGAAGACCGTGCCGAGGATGTCGATCCAGATCTGCTTGCGCTTGGAGAGGCGCCCGGCGATCACGTCGATGCGCACGTGCTCGTTGCGCAGCAGCGTGTAGCCCGCGCACAGCAGGAAGACCGCGGAGAAGAGGTACCACTGGATCTCGAGCAGCGAGTTCGAGCTCCAGTTGAACACCTTGCGCACGATCGCGTTGACCGTGCTGATGACGACGGCCGCGAGGACGAGCCAGTAGACCGTCCGGCCGACGCGCTCCGAGAGCGCGTCGACGGCGCGCGAAAACGCTAAGAGGGCATTCACGGAACCTCCGGGTGCTGTACGGATGCAGCGGTGCGGCCGGGCCGGGGCGCGCCACGTTCTCCCGTTCGCCCCTGCCTCGTCCGCGGCGCAGGGATTATAGGGCCTTCCCTCTTGCGCTGCGTGGATTACTTGTGATGCGCCACGGCCTCGCGAGGGCCGAATGCTAGAATGGACCGCTTTCACCGTCGCAAGGGCGCCTGCCATGTTCCGCCGCTCGACCCAGCTTGCCAACGCCGATCCGGAGGTCTGGAAGGCCATCGCCGGCGAGAACCAGCGCCAGGAAGACCACATCGAGCTCATCGCGTCGGAGAACTACGCCAGCACGGCCGTGATGGCGGCGCAGGGGTCGCAGCTCACCAACAAGTACGCGGAAGGCTATCCGGGCAAGCGGTATTACGGGGGCTGCGAGTTCGTCGACGTC
This sequence comes from Burkholderiales bacterium, assembly GCA_046347855.1. Taxonomy (GTDB): domain Bacteria; phylum Pseudomonadota; class Gammaproteobacteria; order Burkholderiales; family Casimicrobiaceae; genus VBCG01. Next base: position 816,964 of record JAXMFJ010000006.1, on the reverse strand, counting down.
GTCGAGCAGCTCGCGATCGATCGCGTGAAGAAGCTGTTCCACGCGGAAGCGGCCAACGTGCAGCCCCATTCCGGTGCGCAGGCCAACCAGGCCGTGTTCTTCGCGACCCTGAAGCCCGGCGACACGGTGCTCGGCATGAGCCTGCCTCACGGCGGCCATTTGACGCACGGCTCGCCGGTCAATCTCTCGGGCAAGTGGTTCAACGTGGTCGCGTACGGCCTCGACGCGGAGACGGAGCTCATCGACTACGCCGCGGCCGAGCGCCTCGCGCACGAGCACAAGCCGAAGCTCATCGTCGCCGGCGCGTCGGCGTATTCGCGCATCATCGACTGGAAGCGCTTTCGCGACATCGCGGACGCCGTCGGCGCGCAGCTCATGGTCGACATGGCGCACTACGCCGGGCTCGTCGCGGCCGGCGTGTACCCGACGCCCGTCGGCATCGCCGACTACGTGACCAGCACCACGCACAAGACGCTGCGCGGCCCGCGCGGCGGCATCATCCTCACGCGCGCCGAGCACGAGAAGGCGATGAACTCGGCCGTATTCCCCGGGCTGCAGGGCGGGCCGCTGATGCACGTCGTCGCGGCCAAGGCGGTCGCGTTCGGCGAGGCGCTGGGCCACGACTTCCGCGTGTACCAGGAGCGCGTGCTCGAGAACGCGCGCGTGCTCGCCCGCGTGCTCGCCGACCGCGGCCTGCGCATCGTCTCCGGCGGCACCGACTGCCACATGTTCCTCGTCGACCTGCGCAGCAAGCGGATCACCGGCAAGGACGCCGAAGCGGCGCTCGGGCGCGCGCACATCACGGTGAACAAGAACGCGATCCCGAACGACCCGGAGAAGCCGTTCATCACCTCCGGCATCCGCATCGGCAGCCCGGCGGTCACGACGCGCGGCTTCACCGAGCTCGAGTGCGAGGAGCTGGCGCACCTCATCGCCGACCTCCTCGACGCGCCCAACGACGCGCGGACGATCGAGCGCGTGCGCGGCGGCGTCGCCGCGCTCACCAGGCGGTTCCCCGTCTATCACTGAGCCCCGGCGCGCGGTCCCGCCCATGGAGCGCACGTGAAGTGCCCGTTCTGCGCCAGCGCTGACACGCAGGTCATCGATTCGCGCGTGTCGGAGGCGGGCGACTCGATCCGCCGCCGGCGCCGCTGCCTCGATTGCCAGAAGCGGTTCACCACCTACGAGACGGTCGAGCTGCGCCTGCCGCAGGTCGTGAAGACCAACGGCAACCGCTCCGAGTTCGACAAGGAGAAGATCCGCGTCGGCTTCGCGCGCGCGCTGCACAAGCGGCCGGTGCCCACCGAGTTCGTCGATGCGGCGATCGACCGCATCGTCGCGCAGGTGCTGGCCCAGGGCGAGCGCGAGATCGGTTCGCGCGAGATCGGCGAGATGGTGATGCAGGAGCTCTACAAGCTCGACAAGGTCGCGTACATCCGCTTCGCGTCCGTGTACCGGTCGTTCTCCGACGTCTCGGATTTCCGCGACGCGCTGCGCGAGGTGGAGGCGCCGCCGCCCGCCGCCAAGCGGCCGCGCCGCTAGCGCCTGCGCATGCCCGCGTTCAGCGCCGACGACCGCGCGCACATGGCGGCCGCGCTCGCGCTCGCCGCGCGCGGCCTCTACACCACCACCCCCAATCCGCGCGTCGGCTGCGTGCTCGTCCGCGACGGCGTGGTCGTGGGCGAAGGCTTCCACGAGCGGGCAGGCGGGCCGCACGCGGAGGTCGCGGCGCTCCGGCACGCCGGGCAGCAGGGTCACGACGTGCGCGGCGCCACCGCGTACGTCACGCTCGAGCCGTGCAACCATCACGGGCGCACGCCACCGTGCGTCGACGCGCTGATCGCGGCCGGCGTGGCGCGCGTGGTCGCGGCAATGCGCGATCCCAATCCCGACGCGTCGGATGGCGCCGCGCGCCTGCAGGCCGCCGGCATCGTGGTCGATTTCGGCTTGCGTGAGGACGAGGCACGCGAGCAGAACATCGGCTTCGTGTCGCGCGTCACGCGCGGCCGGCCGTGGCTGCGCACCAAGCTCGCCGCGAGCCTCGACGGCCGCACCGCGCTCGTGAGCGGCGAGAGCCAGTGGATCACCGGCGCCGACGCGCGCGCCGACGGCCATGCGTGGCGCGCGCGCGCCTGCGCCATCCTGACCGGCATCGGCACGGTGCGGCGCGACGATCCCGCGCTGACGGTGCGCGAGGTGGCGACGCCGCGCCAGCCGCTGCGCATCGTCGTCGATCGCCATGCGCAGATGCCGCCCACGGCGCGCGTGCTCGCGGGCGGCGGCGCGCTCGTGGTGACCGCAGGCGGGCGCAACGCGGCGTGGCCGGCGAACGTCGAGGTGATCGCGCTGCCGGACGGCAACGGTCGCGTCGACCTGCACGCGATGCTGCAGGCGCTCGGCGCACGCGGCATCAACGAGCTGCACGTCGAGGCGGGTGCGAGGCTCAACGGCGCGTTGCTCGCCGCGGGGCTCGTCGACGAAATTCTCATGTATGTCGCGCCGACGGTGCTGGGCGATCCGGCGCGCGGCATGTTCGAGGGGGCGCAGCCGCTCGCGCGACTCGCCGACCGGCACGACTTCAACTGGCACGAAGCGACGCGCGTGGGCCGCGACCTGCGCCTCGTCGCGCGCCGCGCCTGAAAAGGGGACGAGGATGTTCACGGGCATCGTGGAACGCGTCGGGCGCATCGTGCGCACGGCGCCGCAGGGCGACGGATTGCGCATCGTCATCGAAACCGGTGCGCCGCGCTTTGACGATGTCACGATCGGCGACAGCATCGCGGTGAGCGGCTGCTGCCTCACCGTGGTAACGATCGACGACACGAAGCTCGCGTTCGACGTGTCCGCCGAGAGCCTGCGCTGCACGACGGGCCTCGACGCCGCGGGCGAGGTGAACCTCGAGCGCGCGCTGCGCCTGTCCGACCGGCTTGGGGGCCACCTCATGACCGGGCACGTCGACGGCATCGGCGTCGTGGCGGGCTTCGCGGCGGTGCCGGGCGATGCGTATGGCAGCTGGCGCCTCGACGTCGATGCGCCGCCGACGATCGCGCGGTTCATCGCAGCGAAGGGCTCGGTCGCGGTGTGCGGCGTGAGCCTCACCGTCAACGAGGTGGCCGGAACCCGCTTCGCCGTGAACCTCATTCCGCACACGCTCGCCGTCACCACGCTGCGCTCGCTCGCGCCGGGAACGCGCGTCAACCTCGAGATCGACCTCATCGCGCGGTACGTGGCGCGGCTCGCCGAGTTTCGGACCGAGGCGGGGCCCGATGCTGCGCGCGCTTGATCGCGGCCTCGACCTCCTCGTCCGGGCCGCGATGTGGCTCGCGCTGCCGATGGCGTGCCTGCTGTTCCTGCAGTGGCCGCTGCGCGAGGTGATCGGCGCGTGGTCGCGCGAGGCCAACGACGCGGCGCAGGTCATGTTCGCGCTCTACGTTGCCGTGGCGGTGACCGCCGCGACCCGCCGCGGCGTGCACGTGGCCACCGACGTCGTCGCCGGCCGCTACCCCACGCGCGCGCGGCACGCGATCGGGCGCGCCGCATCGCTCCTCGTGCTGGTCCCGTGGGCGGCGTTCGTGCTCGTCACCGCGTGGCCCACGACCGTGCAATCGGTGCTGCAGCTCGAGGGCTTCCCGGAGACGTTCAACGCGGGCTACTTCATGATCCGCGTCGCGCTGGTGCTCCTCGCCGCGCTCGTGTTGTTGGAAGCGGTGCGCGACGGGCTCACGCGCAAGCCGCCGGCGAAGTAAGCCAGCGAACGCCCACGACGCGGACATGATCCCGTGAGCGCCGCCCCCGGCATCGCGATGTTCGCGACGGTGGCGATGCTGCTGCTCGTCACCGGCCTTCCGTCGTGGCTCGTGCTGGTGGCGGTGACCCTGATGTTCGGCGCAGGCGGCGTCGTGCTCGGCGCCGTGTCGCCGTCGCTGCTCACCGCGATGCCGGCGCGCGTGCAGGGCCTCCTCGAGAGCGACATCCTGCAGGCGCTGCCGCTCTACGTCCTGCTGGGCGCGATGCTCAATCACCTGCCGCTCGCGGGCATCGTGTTCCGCGCGAGCAGCCGCGCGTTGCGCGGGACGGGCGCGGGGCCGTCGCTCGCCGCACTCGGCCTCGCGGCGCTGCTCGCGCCGATGAACGGCTCGGTGGGCGCGAGCGCGCTGATGCTCGGGCGCGCGGTGCAGCCGCGTCTCGACGCCACCGGCCTGCCGCGCGAGCGCGGCGCGGCGCTGGTGTGCGTGGCGAGCACGCTCGGCGTCGTGGTGCCGCCGTCGCTGGTGCTGATCCTGCTGGGCGACGCGATGATGCGCGCGCACACCGAGGCGCTCAACGTGACGCACGCTGCGACGCGCATCCTCAACACGCAGGACATCTTCGTCGGCGCGCTGCCGCCCGCGCTGGTCCTGTTCGTGCTCGTGGCCGCCATCGCATGGTTCCGTGGACGCGGGCCGCGCGCGCAGGCCGCGCACTCCGCGCCCGTGCGCACCGGCGAGTGGATGCTCGCCGTGGGGACGCTGCTCTTCATCGTGGCGCTGCTCGCGGGCGTCACCTTCGGCTACCTGTTCGCCGTGGAGGCGGCGGCGGCGGGCGGCGTCGCGCTCTTCGCGTTCGGGCTTGCGTCGCGCACGCTGTCGCGGGAGGTGCTGCGGGCCGTGCTGCGCGACACGATCGCCATCACCGGCGCGCTGTTCGCGCTGCTGCTGGCGGCGACGATGTTCACGCTGGTGCTGCGCGCCTATGGCACCGACCGCTGGCTCGCCGACATGCTGGCGGCGCTGCCCGGCGGCGCGACCGCGACGCTGGCCGTGGTGCTCGCGCTCATCGCGGGCTGCGGGCTCGTGCTCGACGCGTTCGAGATGATCTTCGTGGTCATCCCGGTGGTGATGCCGCCGCTGTTGGCGATCGTGCCCGAGCCGACGTGGATCGCGGTCCTCGCGCTGCTCATCCTGCAGGCGAGCTTCCTGCTGCCGCCCCTCGGTTACGCGATCCTCCTGACGCGGCAGATGCAGGCGCAACGGCCGCCACTGCGGCCGCTGATGCGGTCGCTGGCGCCATACCTCGCTGCGCAGTGGCTCGTGTTCGCGCTGGTGCTCGCGGTGCCCGCGCTGGTGTGGCAGCGCAATCCGCTGGCGCTGCCGACTGCGGTGCAGGGAACGGACAGCCCGGAGGCCGGTCGCGACGCCCTCATGGACCAGCTCAATCGCGACGAGCCCGCCAACGACGAGGCGAAGCCCTGACGCGGGCAGGGGCGTTGGTTCCGGCGGATGCGCGCGGCCGGTAACATGTGGGCTGCAGACAAGGAGTGACGATGGACCTCACCACGCTCGAACGCCTTCCGCTGTGGATCAACGGCAAGCCCGTCGCCGCGCACACGCGCCGCTATGGCGAAGTGACCAACCCGGCCACCGGCGAAGTCGTGCGGCACGTGCCGCTCGGCGATGCGGATGATGTCGACGCGGCCGTGGCGGCCGCCTCGGCGGCGCTGCCCGCGTGGCGCGCGTATCCGTCGCTGCGCCGCGCGCGCATCCTGATGCGCTTCCGCGAGCTGATGGAAGCGCAGCGCAAGGACCTGGCGGCGATCATCACGCAGGAGCACGGCAAGACGCTCGCCGATGCGGAAGGCGAGGTGACGCGCGGCATCGAGGTGATCGAGTTCGCGACCGGCATCCCGCATCTCATGAAGGGCGAGTTCAGCGAGAACGTCGGCACCGAGGTGGACAGCTTCTCACTGCGCCAGGCCGTGGGCGTGTGCGCGGGTATCACGCCGTTCAACTTTCCCGCGATGGTGCCGCTGTGGATGTTCCCGGTGGCGCTCGCGTGCGGCAACACGTTCGTGCTGAAGCCGTCCGAGCGCGATCCGACGCTCTCCCTGCGCATGGCGGAGCTGCTCGCCGAAGCCGGGCTGCCGGCGGGCGTGTTCAACGTCGTGCACGGCGACAAGGAAGCCGTCGACGCGCTGCTCGCGCATCCCACGGTGAAGGCGATCTCGTTCGTCGGCTCCACGCCCATCGCGCAGCACATCTACGAGACCGGCACGCGCAACGGCAAGCGCGTGCAGGCGCTGGGCGGCGCCAAGAATCACGCGGTGGTGCTGCCCGATGCGGATCTCGCGTTCGCCACCGAGGCGATCATCGGCGCCGGCTACGGCTCCGCGGGCGAGCGCTGCATGGCGATCTCCGCCGTGGTCGCGGTGGGCGAGGCGGGCGATGCGCTCGTCGCGCGGCTTGCCGAGCGCGCGCGCCGCGTGCAGGTCGGCCCGGGCACCGCGCCCGGGGTCGAGATGGGCCCGGTCATCACGTGCGCGGCGCGCGACCGCATCCAGGGCTACATCGATCGCGGGGTCGAGGAGGGCGCCACGCTCGTCGTCGACGGCCGCGCGCCGAAGATCGACGGGCACGGCAACGGCTTCTTCGTGGGTCCGACGCTCTTCGACCGCGTGACGCCTGGGATGGCCATCTACCGCGACGAGATCTTCGGGCCGGTACTTTCCGTGGTGCGCGCCGAGTCGCTCGCCGACGCGATTGCGCTGATCAACGCGAGCCCGTTCGCCAACGGCACCGCGATCTTCACGCGCTCGGGCTACGCCGCGCGGCGATTCCAGAACGAGGTCGAGGTCGGGATGATCGGCATCAACGTGCCCATCCCGGTGCCGATGGCGTTCTTCAGCTTCGGCGGCTGGAAGGCCTCGCTCTTCGGCGACCTCAACGTGCACGGCATGGACGGCGTGCGCTTCTACACGCGCGGCAAGACCGTGACGTCGCGCTGGCCGGACGACGGCAGCGCGGCGCCGGGGTTTCACATGCCGATGATGGGGTAGGTTCGAAGCTCTACCTGTCGTTGGTCCACGAGTCCGGGCGGCGAAACGCCGCCGAAGGCGTCATGGCGGCCATCGCCTCGGTGGCGCGTCGACGACGCCTGTCTGACTTCCACGGGAATGTCGCAGCGATTCTCGTGCGTTGAGTCGTCTTCCCCGCCTGCCTGGCGCCTTCGGGCGCCATTTTTTCCGGGCACTCAGCGGGCCGGCGCGGTTGCGACGGCCGTGCCGGTGTCCGCGCGGAACTGGAACTCCAGCGCCAACGGGAAGCGAATCTTGTGCAGGCGGTTTTCCGCGGGAATGAATTTCGCGGCATTGACCGCGGCGATCACTGCATCGGCGAATTCCGGCGACCCGTCGAGCACCTGCACTTCCTCGGCAATGCCCTCTGCATTGACGAGCACCCACACGCCGACCGAATCCTCGCGGCCCTGCGCGAGGGCGACCGGCGGATAGCGGGCGAGGATCGGTTCCCGCATGCGCACGGGGTGGTCGATCTCGATCGGGAACTCCACGCCCATGCGGGCGAAATTGTCGCCGAGGCGATTGCGGTCGTTCAGGATTCGCGCGGGCACCTGCGGCACCTCGAGGGCGATACCGGTCGGCGTCGCTGAGCCGCGCACCTTGGCGGCGCGCGCGGGCGGCTGCGCGGCGGGCTCGCTGCTGGCCGGGGCCGGCTCCGGCAGCGGAGCGATCACCGGCGACGCGACGGCCACCACGGAAGGCGCCGATGCATCGTTCATGGCGGTCGCCGGCTGCAGGCTGGCGTAGAGCGTCGGCGGACTCGCCGCCACGGGCGGTCCCCCCTCGACGCCGCCGAAGTGAGCGGCGAGGAGCCCGCCGTGCACCGCGACCGACGCCGCGATCGCCCAGGGAAGGACGAGCGAGCGATCGGTCAGCGACCGGGTGGCCCGGGCAAGCGCAGACAGCGACATCGCTCTAGCACGCCACGTGGCCCCGCAGGACGTCGCCGGCGTACCGGGCGCGCGCCGCGACCGGCGCGGGCGCGTGCCCCACGTGCTGCAGCGGCGCCCGGTCGCGCAACGTCACTGTCCTCCCAGCAGGCGCCACGAGAGGCGGCTGCCCTGGCCGACGAACTTGTTGGCCAGCGAGACCGGCTCGGTGCCCGGCGTGCCTTCGCGCGAGCCCAGGATGCCGACGATCTGGCTGCCGTCGCTCTGCTTCAGGCCGACGGTGGCGATGTCGATGAGCCCTTGCGGGAAATCGATGTACGCCTGCACCGTTCCGCCGTTCATGACGAGCGATTCGCCGGTCGTGTAATCGCGTGCGTACAGCTTGGCCGGCAGCGAGATGAGGCACGGGTCGGACTGGACCATGGTGCCCACGTAGGCGGCGACGTTCACGTTCGACTGCGGGTCGACCACGACGCGCTCGGAGTCGCCGTCGACGTTGGGCAGGTCGTGGTACCAGCCGTTCGGCGCGCCGGTCGCGATGGCGCTCACGCCATCCGGATTAATGGGTGTCATGGAGCTTCGCGGCTGGATCGGCAGGCCCGTCGTCGAGAAGTTGGTGAGCGTCCCGTCGCGGATCGCGTACATCGTCTGCGTTTGCGGCGGCGACGGCGACGTGAGGTCGCTCGAGTCGAGCAGCCGGCCCGTACCGATGAACACGTACCGGTCGATGCCGTTGTTGATGTCGATCTCGATCTGCGGCGCCACCGTGACCGGCTGCGGGTTGTTCGAGGGATCCTTGAGCTCGGCGAAGAGCACGGCCGAAGCGGTGAGGTACGAGTCGACGGCGGAGACGTCGATGCGCCACACGTTACCCAGGAGATCACCGCCGTACACCTGCTCGGCGATCTGGTTGCTCTGGTCGTGCACGAAGGCGTGGATCTGCGCGAGTCCCGCCGCCTGGCCCGACCCCGGCGGCTGGCCGGCCGTGGTGGTCACCGTGGAGAGCAGGGTGCCCGTCTTGGCATCGAGGAAGAACACCTTGCCCAAGCCGCTGGCGTTGTCGTAGCCGCCGGTCACGATGGCGACCCAACGGCCGTACGGATAGCCGGTCGCGCGCACCTTGACGATCACGGGGCGCCCGTAGCTGTACTTGACCTCGGCGTTGCTCCACTCCCACAGAACCTTGCTGGCCGCCTGCGTTTCGTTGGTCGCGGTCTCGCTGGTGAGATCGAGCGCGTAGTAGCTGTTGCCACCCTTGCCCATGCCGCCGACGACGATGGTGTGCCAGTCGCCGCCGCCGAAGTCGATGTCCGCGACGCGCGGAGACGAGTCGACGTACATGTGGTGCTTGTAGATCGGCACGCCGCCGTCCTGGTAGGTGAGCGCCTGGATGCCGCTCGCATCCTCGGAGGCGGTACCCGCGACGCCCTTGAACAGGGCCTTCGGGATGTACGCGAAGAGCTCCGTGCCGCCGCCCGCCGTGATCGAGTTGGCGGTGCCGTTCGGCATCGGGCCGGCATCGAACACGTGGACCATGCCGTCGTTGGCCGGCGCGACGACCATCGTCGCGCGGCCCGCCTTGGACGAGACGTACGACGAGTAGCCCGGATCCGTGGCGTCGGAATAGGTGCGCTTCGGCGGGGTCACGATGACCGGCTGCGCATTCGAGAGGTCGCCCAGCGGGCCGAAGCGCTTGCGGAACTGGCCGACCGCGGTGCCCTCGATGGTGTACACCGTGCTCGGGGTGGTCGAGGTGTCGGTCCAGGTGTTGCCGCCGCGCAGGTACGAGACCATCTTCTTCTGCGTGGTGGCATCGGGCGCGAGCGAGAGCTTCTGTGCCGACGTGAGATTCGCCCACTGGAACGCCACGCCGGGACCGGTCGCCGCGGTGGACGTGACGATCCGCCGGTGCGCCGGGTCCATCCAGGGCTCGGTGGTGGCGGTGGCCACGGGGTCGATCTGCGCGGCGAGCGTGAGGCTCGCCTGCCACCAGGTCTGAATCTCGGCGCCTGTCGACGGATTGATCTCGACTTTCAGCAGGTCGCCGGCCCACCCCGGCTCGATCGTCGGCTCGAAGATGACGTTGCTGCTGTAGTCGAGCACCTGGCCGGAGAACGCGGCGCCTGACCGCGACTTGCGCTGGTTCTGGATGCCCGCGAGGATGTTCGCAAGGCCGTACGCCACCTCGATCGGCGAGCGCGCGTACACGAACGAGCCGCGGGACATCACGGTGGCGTGCCACAGGTCGTCGACGGCGACCGCGCCCGCGCCCGCCCCCTTCGGATAGATCGGGTTGTACGGCTGCGTGAGGTCGGGCCACGAAAGCGAGCCCGACGTGAGCGCGGCCATGGTGGCCGGCTGCTGCGTCGCGTCGAGCGTGCCCTCGGCGCCGAACGAGATCGCGCTGAAGTTGACGTGCTGCCACCACGCAACATCCTTGGTGGGATCGAGGTCGGCGGTGCCCTTGCTGGCCGACGCGGGCACGTTATTGGGCATCGACGTCGTGGGACGCAGGTCGCGCGTCCAGTAGTAAGCGGCGACGTCCGCGAGCGTGTTCGGGATGGCCGTGCCCTGGACGAACGGGCGCGGCCAGGCGGTGCCGGAAACCGCCAGCGGCTTCAGCGAGTTGAGGACGTTGTCCGGCGGATTCTGCTGGATCGGGTTGCCGGCCGCCAACGAAAGCGTGTTCGGCACCGTCGCGTCCTGGTCTCCCGGAGTCGTCACGGGCGTGACCTGGTTGGTCTTACCGTCCGTGAACAGGATGTGATAGTTGTTGGTGCAGCTCACGAGCTGCCCGGTGGCAGGATTGGTCGGGAACGGGTCGGTCGTGCCGGCCGGCAGGGGATTGATCGACGCCGGAAGTCCCCCGGCGCCGCCGGTTTCGACCAGGTTGCCGATGCGCAACATCGCGTCGAGGGTTGGCGTCTTGTAGTTGTTGACCGCGACGCCGAAGAGCTTGGCGTACCACGCCGTGCGCTGCGCAAGGTCCCAGTCGCCGACGTTCTGCCAGATGATCGGCGTGCCGGCGCCGCCGTAGCCGGACGGCTCTTCGCCCAGGTTGTGGAATCCGACACGGTAGCCGATGGGGTCGGGCGGGATGTTCGTGAGGTACGAGAAGGCCGTGGCCGACGTGGTCTTGGCCGCGAGAAGCCGGGTCGAGTAGTACGCGTACCAGTTCGCGTAGTTGATCGACTCGGAGTTGTCCGGCCCCGGATTCGTGGCGGCGAGCCAGACGCGGTAGGACGGATTGGACGGTGGCCCCTTCGGGTATTGGCCGGAACCCGTGGCCGCGAAACCGCTGCTGCCCGGGAACGGCAGCGTGTTGGTCGGGAAGAGATCGACGCGCGTGAACGTGCCGTACTTCACTTCCTTGTAGCGGGCCAGGTCGTTGCGGGACTGGCACGCGCCGGTGCCGAAGCCGCGCCACTGGACGTCCGCGGTGACGATGCGGTTGTCGCAGAACTGGATCGAATCGACGACGTAGTAGTGGCGCGGAATCTGGACCGTCTGGCCGACGGTCGGGCAACTCGACGAAACGGCTTGCGTGAACGCGCCCGTTTGCAGCAACGCGTACCCCTTGGGCGTGGTGCCGCCCACCTTGTTGGCGGGATCGACGTCGCCCGAGTTGGTGCGCGGGTAGGTGAACAGGCCGCCGGCGGACGGCACGCCCGTGATCGTGTACGTCTGGTTGTTGTGGCGGCAGACGAGGCCGGCCGCGTTGGAGTCGGCGAGCAGCGTGGTGGCCGGCACCAGGTTGGCGTTGGTGAACGGGTCGAACAGGAGCGAGCCGCAGTTCACGCTCGCCTGCGCGTAGACCGGGTTGCCGCCGGTGCAGCTCGTCAGGGTGCCGGTCGACACGACGTCGGGGCACGAGGCGTTCCCGCCGAGCACGCCGTAGTTGCCGACGCAGACGGTGCCGGTGTTGACGCTGCAGTGGCCCGTGTTCTGCACGTAGTCGGTGTTGCAGTTGCACGCGAGGCACTCCGGCAGCGCGCCCGTGCCGAGCCCCGGCGTCGAGCTGCTCGAGCCGCCGGTGCCGGGCGTGCAGTACATGGCGGTCGGGTCGGTCTTGCAGGACGCCGGCGTGTAGTTGCGCAGCGCGAGCGACGGGTTGCAGATGTTCGAGTCGCGGTTGCACTTCTGCTGGGTGACCGTGCCGCCGCCCGTGTAGTTGGGCGTGCCGCCGTTGCAGCCGATGATGGATGCCGTGTTGCGCGGGTAGTAGGGCGACGACGTGTCGCAATAGATGATCTTGTTGCTGAGCTGCTTGTAGAAGTACTGCGGGCCGGTGGCGCCGGAGGACGATTGCCACGGATAGTTGTAATCCGCCGCGGCGGCCGGTGCGCCGGAGGTGGGCGAGGCGTCGTACTTGGTGCCATTGATGCGGCACCACGCCCCCTTGGTGGCCTGGTACTGCCCGTTCTGGTCGCCCGCGTCGAGCGCCGTCGCCGGACCGTTCGGCTCGTTGACGAGCGTCGGCCAGTCGGTGTTGCAGTAGAGCGGCACGCCGACCTTGATGCTGAGGTTGTCCCGCGTTCCCGCCGGCCACATCCGGGTCGCCGCCGGCTCATAGGAGCCGTACGGATCGCGGTCCACCGAAGGCGTGCCCCACTTGAGCGCGTTGTAGGCGTAGTTGCCGTTGGCGTCCGTGTTGGTTCCGCTGGTGAGGTACGTCCCGTCTTCCTTCTTGGGCGCCGTGTACGTCACCGCCGGGTTGTAGGCGAGACGGTTGAAATCCGCGGCGTGCAGCGGCGGCGCGGCGAAGGTCGAGCCGCCCTGGATCACCACCTGCCGGTTGCCGGCTGCAGACAACGGCGTGGCCGCAGCCACCGGGGGCGATGCGATGGCATTGATGGTGTACGTGAACTGCGTGGGACTGATCTTGTTGATGACGAAGACGCCGTAGTACGGGTCGGACGAGGTGCCCGGGGGCCCGCCGGCCGCGGTGTGCTGGATGAGGACCGTGTCGCCAGTGTTGAGCGGCAGGAAATTCGCCGCGGTGCCGGTCGCCGTCGCGGTCACCGGGCCGCCCACCGTGATCGGGCCCACCCGCGTGATCGACGTGGTGGCGATGGTGCTGCCCGTGGACGAGATGTTGACGGGCTGCTGCGCGCACGGCGTGGTGCCGCTGCCAGCCTTGCAATACGCCGCGCTGGTGACGACCTGTATCGACCCGTAGCCGCTCGCGACCGTCGCCGGCGTGGCCGGCGCGCCGGCGACCGTGTACGTGAACGTGGTGGCGCTGGGCTTGGTGAGGATCTGGACGAAGCCGTTGTACGGCGCCTGGTTGGCGCCGATGATGTTGACCCAGTCGCCGACGCTCAATGCACTGACGCCGGCCCCGGACGCCGTGGCCGTCGTGCCCACCCGCGTGATGCCGATGTTGATCGCCGCCGCGCTGCTCGTGACGTAATCGGGAAGGAAGTTGTACTGCATGCTCCCCGAGTCATCCAGCGTGTAGATGATGTTGGGCTTCGCGCTCACCTTGGCCGCGATCGGCTGGTCGGCGAGCGGCGTGTTCGCCCCGTAGGCGGCGGTGATGGGGCCGAACGTCATGGTCCACGCGATCAGCGCGGAGAGCAGACGGGCGCCCAAGAGGCGCAATGGAGTGGTCGGACGCATGGCGTAACTCCCTGGGACGGCTTTGTCGTTATGGCTACTTCACGAACGTCTGGGCGTACGACACCGCATTCGTGTTCGGAATGTCCGCGCGCACGGTGATGCGGAAGAGGGGGATCGGCGGCAGGGGGATGCCCCACTTGTTGTCGGTGCCGGCTTTGGAGACTTTCGGAGGCAGGGTGTCGCACTTCGGAACCGACACCGCACCGACGTCGTTGCAGATGCGCTCGATCACCCAGCGCACCTCGACGCCGCTGATCGCATCGGTGTACTTGATGTGCCCCAAACCATCGAAGGCGGTGCTCATCGTGAGGTAGTTGCCCTGCAGGATCGACGGCACCCCGTGGCTCGACTCGTTCGGCTGGATGGCCGCGTAATAGTTCTGGCTGGCGTCGTTGGCCAGCGTCGTGGCGATGGTCCTGGCCTTGAAGATCGCGTCGATCGATTCCTCGATCGCCTCGTTGACCGCCGGGAACGACGCGTTGCGGAATGCGAGGTTGCCCGCCACGCCGGCCGTGGTGTCCACCGCCCGCATCAGGGCGACCCCGGCCAGCGCGAGGATGACCATCGAGATGAGCGCGACGAACAGCACGACGCCGCGCTGCCTGCGCGGCCGGGAACCGGAGATGCGGGGAGTGGGCGTCATGGCGCGAGAGTGGCGTTGAAGATGCTGTTGCGCAGGGGGATGACCGCTTCGTAGATCCGGTAGCGCCAACCGTCGCACAGCACCTTCCCGTTGGCCGAGCAGTCGGCTTTCCCGAATGCGGTCGGCGCCCCGGCCGGAAGCTGGATCCGGCCCTGGCAGCCCGCGTCGGTGTTGGCGGCGCAGTTGAAGAGGTATTCGGTCCCACGGGTACCAGCGGTCCCGTCCGGGGTGGTGGACGTCGCCACGTAGAGCGACGGATTGCGCAGGTCCGGCTCGTCGCTGCGCACGACCAGCGCGATCCGCACGGCCACGATGCGGTTGATCACGTCGGCGCGGACCAGCGGGATGGCCGCAGGGTCGCCGGCGGTGATGAGCTTCTCCGGCGTCCAGTCATCGAACGTCGTAGATCCGGCGTCGTTGTTGGTCGCCGTGCATGTCCCGGTCTCCGCCGCGGTCCAGCAACGGACGATGCCCTCGAGCGTGCCGTTGGCGTTCTGCGGGTTGGTGTCGATGCCGTACTGCACCTTCATCAGCACGACGTTCTGGGCGATGGGATTGGCGGCGACCCCCTGGCAGGTCTGGGTCGGCAGGCAGTCGGTCACCCGCAGGCTGTCGTTGGCGACGTCGTACATCTGCCGCACCGCGTCGCGCCCGAGGCTCAAGAGCCGGGAGCCGGACACGCTCGCGGTCACCGGCACGCCGGTGTACGCGATCGTGGTCGCGGGGACGCCCTGCGTGAGCGAGGTTTCGCCGCTGACGGCGTCCGGCGCGGTGGCGTTCGTGATGCGGATGAGGGCGCAGTGCCCCGTGTTGTCGTTGGCGACGGCGATGGCCCAGAAAGGATTGGTCGCGGTAGGCAGCGACGCCTTTGCGACCGTGGAGAAGCCCAGCGGCGACGACACCGTGATGTTCTCCCCCGCCAGCGGGCTCGGGACCCGGAAGTCGAGCGGCCAGATCACGTGCGGCGAACCGCTCGTGCGCGTGACGAAGCTGTCGGAATCCGTGACGGCGGCCCCCTTGTAGATCAGGACCGGGAAAGGCTTGAGGGTCGCCGGGCCGGCGCCCATGTCGGTCGTGAACGCGCCGTCGGCTTCCGTCTTGTTGCAGGTGACGAGGTCCGAGAAGCCGCTCAGGATGCCGCTGCCGGCGCTCGCCGCGTCCTGGGACGTGATGAACTGGGAGAGGAGCCCGGTGATCTGCGCATCGGAGGCGCCCGTGGTGGCGCGCCGGTAATCCTCGGCGACGGCGAGCAGGTTGTACACGACCAGCACGACCAGCAGGCCGATCAGGATGCCGATCATCGTCTCGATCAGGCCCGCGCCCCGCTGGCGACGGCGTGCAGGCGTCGGTCGCGCGGCGTTCATTGGTTCGCTCCGATCGACGCGGTGACGTTGTACTGGTGCTGCGTCGACTCGCTCGGCGGCGTCCAGGTGATGGTGATGGTGACGAGCGAGTTCGTGGTGGTGGCCGCGATCGGGCCGGCCGCCACGGTGATGACCGGATCGCCCGCGTTGGGCAGGCGCTGCTGGACCATCGACTTGAAGTCGTTGTATCCCGCGCCGGCGCTGGCGCTGCCGTAGGTTGCGTCGAGCGTCGCGGTGTCGCGGTTGCTCACCCACATCTGCCCGATGAGCCAGCTCGCGAGGTACGCGGCCTCGCCGCGGTTGTGCGAGTCGTCGACCTGCTGCATCGAGCGCGCGAGGAGGCCGACGGAGCCGAGGACGCCGAGCGCCACGATCAGGATGGCGATGAGCGCCTCGAGCAGGAAGGAGCCGCGCTGGCGCCGGCCGACGACGCGTGCTGCAGTGTTGCGTGGACGGGTCATCAGGAACATCCCTTCGGGTCCGGCGGGGTCTGGCCGTCGAATGCCGGGTCGCATACGCGCGCCGCCGCCCCCATGCCGCCGAACACGATGCGCAGCGCCCGGGTGCCGTTCGTGTTCTGGACGTCGATCTGGGTCACGTAGTCGGACCCGTCGAGGTTCTTGCCGGTCGCGGTCCCGTCGTCCGTCCAGATGCGGCCGAGCGGGGAGAACGTGACCGTGGTGGCGCCCGCGGGCGTCACCGTGAAGGTGCTCTGCGCGGAGCCGGCCGCGAACTGGCCCTGGTCCAGCGGCGTGGTGGTCCCCTGCAGTTGTGTCTGCCAGCCGGACCCTGGCGTGATCACGAACTCGACGACCGCGTTGCGCTTGACCGCCTCTGCCTGGGCGCCCCGGATGCCGGCCGCAACCGAAGCGGCACCGCTCTGCACCTCGGCGTCGGCCATCCACCGCACGTAGGCCGGCGCGGCGAGCACGAGCAGGATCACTGCGATGGCCAGCGCGACCATCAGCTCGATCAGCGTGAAGCCGGCGTGCGCGCGACGCGTCATTGGCAGCTGTTGTCCTTGCGCACGGCCCAGCACGCGGCGTTGGTGTAGTGGCCCCCCGGGCCGGAGGACGCCTTGGCGCCCGTTTCCGTGACACTGAACGAGAAACCGCTCATGCCCTTGGCCGCCGAACCGCTCGCCGTGACCGTGTACGTGGTGTCGGTGCCGACGCAGCCGATGTCGAACGCGTCGCCCGCGCCGGCCGGCTTGTCGGCAACCCCGCACGTCGTGCCGCCGGCGACGGTCACGTACCGCCGGTTGTCCATGAAGTACTTCTCCATCTGCGCCCGGAAATCGCCGAGCTTGGTGGTGCCGTCGATGATCTTGCTGCGCGTGATGTACTCGCTGTACGACGGCAGCGCGATGGCGGCGAGGATGCCGACGATCACGACGACGATCATCACCTCGATCAGCGTGAAGCCCGCGGGCGGGCGGGCGGAAGTGCGCGGGTTCGGCATGGAAACTCCCATGGGTACGATGCCATGGTAGGGCAAGCCGCGCGCGGGGAATCACGGGGCTGACCAAAGGCGGGGACGGGGGAACGGACGGTTCGGGCCGCTGACGAAAACTGATGCAAATCGGCCACGACCGGCGCAAAGGCCGCGCTGCGCACTGATTGTTGCACTTTCGACGCGCGGCGGAAACGGCTCACGGACAGGCGGCGCGCGTACGGTTGACCCTTACCCGGCCGCCGTTGGCGAGCACGACGTCCACCGCGTTCGCGCCACTGCGGCAGACGGTGAACGTGCCCATCTGCAGCGCGCCGTTGGCCATGCGCGTCTGGCCATGCGGGGTGTACGACACGTAGTTGGCGACCGGGCGGTTGCCGCGAACCGTGATGCCCGCGTGCGCCGGGCCCTCGCGGCGCACCACGGGCTCGTCGTCGTCGCGGTCGCCGTCGTGGTTGGCATCCGCGAACAGCAGCCAGCCGGCCTCCCAGTGGCCGTCCCCGGCGCAATGGGCGCCGTCGTGCGTCGGGCACAGGTTCACGCGCTCCCCGCGCTTGATGGCCTCGGCGCGCGCGTGGCTCATCGCCTCGACCAGCGCCTCGACGCGGTCGCGCAGCTCGAGGTCGGCGATCCAGGCGCGGTAGCCGGGGACGCCGAGGCCCAGCAGCAACCCGCCGATGGCGAGCGAGACGAGGAGGTCGAGCAGGGTGAAGCCCAGCGGGCGGCGGTTCATGGCGCGACGGCGGCGGGATCGACGAGGCCGACGCTACCGGCGCGCCGGTGCACCCCGCCATCGGCCGTTCGGCCGAGGCCGGCGTGGTCACCGCCGCCGCGGCGCATCGAGGCCTCGGCAGTGCCCCCAGGCGCACCGAAACCGCTTGACGGAATTTATTTTAGTTCTAAACTAATTTCGGCTCACCCGACGAAAGGCGCTCATGCGCGTGCTGTGCATCGGCGGCGGTCCCGCCGGCCTCTACCTCGCGCTGCTGCTGAAGAAGGCGGACCCGGCGCACGTCGTGCGCGTGGTCGAGCGCAACCGGCCGTACGACACCTTCGGCTGGGGCGTGGTCTTCTCCGACCAGACGCTCGGCAACCTCGCGGCCGCGGATGCGCAGACGGCGGGCGAGATCGCCGGCGCCTTCAACCACTGGGACGACATCGACGTCCACTTCCGCGGCCGCACGATCACCTCGGGCGGGCACGGCTTCTGCGGCATCGGCCGCAAGCGCCTCCTCAACATCCTGCAGGCGCGCGCGGAGGCGCTCGGCGTCGAGCTGGTGTTCGAGACCGACGTCGCGGACGACGTGCAGGCCGCGCGCGAGTTCGGCGCCGACATCGTCGTGGCGAGCGACGGCCTCAACAGCCGCATCCGCACGCGCTACGCGGAAACGTACCAGCCGGACATCGACACCCGCCGCTGCCGCTTCGTCTGGCTGGGCACGCGCAAGCTCTTCTCCGCCTTCACGTTCGCGTTCGTCGAGACGGCGCACGGCTGGTTCCAGGCGCACGCCTACCAGTACGACGGCGACACGTCGACGTTCATCGTCGAGACGCCGGAGGAGACGTGGCGCGCCGCCGGCCTCGACACGATGCCGCAGGAAGAAGGCATCGCGTTCTGCGAGCGCCTGTTCGCGCCGTGGCTCGACGGCCACCCGCTGATGTCGAACGCGGCGCATTTGCGCGGCTCGGCGATCTGGATCCGGTTCCCGCGCGTCGTATGCCGCACGTGGGTGCACTGGAACGACGTCGACGGCCGCGACGTGCCCGTGATCCTGACGGGCGACGCCGCGCACACCGCGCACTTCTCCGTCGGCTCGGGCACCAAGCTCGCGCTGGAGGACGGCATCGCGCTGGCGCGCGCGCTGCAATCGGGCGCGCCGCTGCGTGACGCGCTCGCCACCTACGAGGCGGAGCGCTCCGTCGAGGTGCTGAAGATCCAGAATGCCGCGCGCAACTCCACCGAATGGTTCGAGAACGTGCGCCGCTACACGGTGCTCGAGGCGCCGCAGTTCGCCTACAGCCTGCTGACGCGCAGCCAGCGCATCTCGCACGAGAACCTGCGGCTGCGCGATCCGGCGTTCGTCGCGGGCATGGAGCGGTGGTTCGCGCACGACGACGCGCAGGCGAAGCCGCTGCCGCCGATGTTCACGCCGTTCACGCTGCGCGGTGTGACGGTCAGGAATCGCGTGGTCGTGTCGCCGATGGCGCAGTACTCGTGCGTCGACGGCATGCCCGACGACTTCTACCTCGTCCACCTCGGCAGCCGCGCGCACGGCGGCGCGGGGCTCGTGTTCACCGAGATGGTGTGCGTCGACGCCGACGCGCGCATCTCGCCCGGATGCGCAGGCCTGTACCGGCCGGAGCACGTGCCGGCGTGGAAGCGCATCGTCGACTACGTCCACCAGCGCACGAGCGCGAAGATCGCACTGCAGCTCGGGCACGCGGGGCCGAAGGGCTCGACGCAGGTCGGCTGGGAGGATGCGGACATGCCGCTCGCCACGGGCAACTGGCCGCTGCTCGCGCCGTCGCCGATCGCCTACGGCCCGCACAACCAGGTGCCGCGCGCGATGACGCGCGCCGACATGGACCACGTGCGCGACGCGTTCGTGTGCGCCGCGCGCTGGGGCGCCGAGGCGGGCTTCGACTGGCTCGAGCTGCACTGCGCGCACGGTTACCTGCTGGCCGCGTTCTTAAGCCCGCTCACCAACCGGCGCACGGACGAGTACGGCGGCTCGCTCGTCAACCGCTGCCGCTATCCGCTCGAGGTGTTCCGCGCGCTGCGCGAGGCGTGGCCCAAGGATCGCCCGATGTCGGTGCGCATCTCCGCGCACGACTGGGCGCCCGGCGGCAACACGCCGGACGACGCGGTCGCGATGGCCGCGATGTTCAAGGACGCCGGCGTCGACCTCATGGATGTCTCGTCGGGGCAGACCACGCGCGAGGCGCGACCGGTCTACGGCCGCATGTACCAGACGCCGTTCGCCGACCGCGTGCGCAACGAGGTGGGCATCGCGACCATGGCGGTCGGCGCGATCTTCGAGCCGGATCACGTCAACAGCATCCTGATGGCGGGGCGCGCCGACCTCTGCGCGCTCGCGCGGCCGCATCTCGCCGACCCGTACTGGACGCTGCACGCGGCGGCGCAGCTCGGCGTCAGTGACGTCGAGTGGCCGGTGCAGTACCTCACCGGCAAGGCGCAGCTCGAGCGCAACCTCGCGCGCGCGGCACAGCTCGCCGGCGAGCGCCCCGAGGCGAACGGCTGATGTCCGCCACGGCACCCGTCGTCGACGATCCCGAGCGCCGCGCCGGCGACGACCACCACGAGTCGCTGCGGCTGTGGCTGCGGATGCTCACGTGCACGCTGATGGTCGAGCGCACGGTGCGCGCGAAGCTGCGCGAGCGCTTCGCGATCTCGCTGCCGCGCTTCGACCTGATGGCGCAGCTCGAGCGCGCGCCGGCCGGCCTCACGATGGGCGAGCTCTCGCGCCGCCTCATGGTGACCGGCGGCAACGTCACGGGACTCACCCGCGAGCTGGTCGAGGAGGGCCTCGTCCGGCGCACCGTCGCGCGCGACGACCGGCGCTCGTACTCCGTGCGCCTCACCGCCAAGGGCAAGCGCGCGTTCGACGCGATGGCCGTCGAGCACGAGCGGTGGATCGTCGCGCTGATGGCCGGCATGCCGCGCGCCGAGCGGGAGCGCCTGCACGCGCTGCTCGGCACGCTGAAGCTCAACCTGCGCACCCACGACGAGGAGGCGGGTCGCGCCTGACGGCGCGCCCGGCGATGCCCATGCAGCCCGTTGCCTACCGCGACTACCGCGCCACGCACTTCCGCTACGAGACGAGCGAGGACGGGAAGGTCGCCACCGTCACGCTCGACCGCCCGGAGCGCAAGAACCCGCTCACCTTCGAGTCGTACGCCGAGCTGCGCGACCTCTTCCGCGGGCTCGTGTACGCGAGCGACGTCAAGGCGGTGGTCGTCACCGGCGCCGGCGGCAACTTCAGCTCGGGCGGCGACGTGCACGACATCATCGGGCCGCTGACGCGCATGGACACGCCGCAGCTCCTCGCGTTCACGCGCATGACGGGCGACCTCGTGCTCGCGATGCGCAAGTGCCCGCAGCCGATCGTCGCCGCCGTCGACGGCGTGTGCGCGGGCGCCGGCGCGATGGTCGCGCTGGCGTCCGACCTGCGCTACGGCACGCCGGCCGCGCGCACCGCGTTCCTGTTCGTGCGCGTGGGCCTCGCCGGCTGCGACATGGGCGCGTGCACGCTGCTGCCGCGCACGATCGGCCAGGGCCGCGCGGCCGAGCTGCTGTTCACGGGACGCGCGATGACGGCGGACGAGGGCGTCGCGTGGGGCTTCTTCAACCGCATCGTCGACGGCGGCCAGGTGCTCGGCGAGGCGCAGGCGCTCGCGCGCTCGCTCGCCGACGGCCCCACGTTCGCGCACGGCATGACCAAGAAGCTCCTGTTCCAGGAATGGGCGATGGACCTCGACGCGGCCATCGAGGCGGAAGCGCAGGCGCAGGCGATCTGCATGCGCACGCAGGACTTCCATCGCGCGTACCACGCGTACGCGGCGAAGGAGAAGCCGCGGTTCGCGGGCAACTAAGTGATGCGTGACACCCACCTCGACCTGCCGTTCTTCGCCGACGCGCATCGCGATCTCGCGCGCGGCCTCGCGGCATTCGCGGCGTCGCTGCCGGCGCATCGCGACGACGAGGAGGTCGATGCGGCGTGCCGGCAGCGCGTGCGGGCGCTCGGCAGCGCGGGCTGGCTGCGCTACTGCGTCCCCGCAGCGGACGGCGGCGCGCTGCCCGCGCTCGACTCACGGGCGTTGTGCGTCGCGCGCGAGACGCTCGCGTACCACGATGCGCTCGCCGATTTCGCGTTCGCGATGCAGGGCCTGGGCAGCGGCGCGATCACGCTCGCCGGCACCGACGCGCAGCGCGCGCGCTGGCTGCCGCGCGTGGCGCGCGGCGAGGCGATCGCGGCGTTCGCGCTCTCCGAGCCCGACGCGGGCTCGGACGTCGCGGCGATGAGCACGCGCGCGGTGCGCGACGGCGACGCGTGGGTGCTCGACGGCTGCAAGACGTGGATCTCCAACGGCGGCATCGCCGACTTCTACTGCGTGTTCGCGCGCACCGGGGCGGAGGGCGGCGCCCGGGGCATCTCGACGTTCCTCGTGCCGGCCGATGCGCCGGGACTCGCGATCGCCGAGCGGCTGGAGGTGATCGCGCCGCATCCGCTCGCGCGCCTCGAGTTCCGCGGTTGCCGGCTGCCAAGCGACGCGCTGCTCGGCGCGGCAGGCGAAGGGTTCAAGCTCGCGATGCGCACGCTCGACATCTTCCGCGCGTCGGTGGCCGCGGCGGCGATCGGCTTCGCGCGGCGCGCGCTCGACGAGGCGCTCGCGCATGCGGGCACGCGCCGGATGTTCGGCGGCACGCTCGCCGACCGCGAGCTCGCGCAGGCCACGCTGGGCGAGATGGCCACGGACGTGGATGCGGCGGCGCTGCTCACGTATCGCGCCGCATGGCTGCGCGACGTTCGCGGCCAGCGCACGACGCAGGAGGCCGCGATGGCCAAGCTCACCGCCACCGAATCGGCGCAGCGCGTGATCGACGCCGCGCTGCAGATGCACGGCGGCATGGGCGTGCAGCGCGGGAGCGTGCCCGAGCGGCTCTATCGCGAGATCCGGGCGCTGCGCATCTACGAAGGCGCCACCGAAGTACAGAAGCTCATCGTCGGCCGGGAGGCGCTGCGGGCGTCGCACGCGCCGGCCGGACGTCCCACCTGACTGCAGCCGAGGCCGCCATGACCGCGCACGTGGACACCTTCGCCCGCGACCATCTCCCGCCACGCGACCAGTGGCCGGTGCTCGAGTTCACGCTGCCCGAGCTGCAGTATCCGGACACGCTCAACTGCGCGACGGAGCTCCTCGATGCCGCCGTCGCGCGCGGCTGGGGCGACCGCCCGGCCGTGCTGTCGCCGGAAGGCGTGCGCTGGACGTACGCCGATCTCCTCGCGCAGGCCAACCGCTTCGCGCACGTGCTGCGCGACGAGATGGGCCTGGTCCCGGGCAATCGCGTGCTGCTGCGCGGACCGAACACGCCGCTGATGGCCGCCGCGTGGTTCGCGGTGGTGAAGGCCGGGGGCATCGTGGTGGCGACGATGCCATTGTTGCGCGCGAAGGAGCTCACGGACGTCGTGCGCAAGGCCGAGATCACGCACGCGCTGTGCGACGCGCGCCTCGCCGACGAGCTCGCGGCCGCGCTGCCCGCGTGCCCGACGCTCACGCGCATCGTGCACTTCGCGACCGACGCGCGCGACGGGCTCGAGGCACGCGCCGCGACGAAGCCCGCGACGTTCGACGACGTCCGCACCGCGGCGGACGACACGGTGCTCATCGCGTTCACCTCGGGCACCACCGGCACGCCGAAGGGCACGATGCATTTCCACCGCGACGTCCTCGCCGCGTGCGACTGCTGGCCGCGCTCGGTGCTGCGCGCGACACCCGACGACGTCTTCACCGGCAGCCCGCCGCTCGCGTTCACGTTCGGGCTCGGCGGGCTCCTGCATTTCCCGCTGCGCGCCGGCGCGTCGACGCTGCTCGTCGAGCGGCCGTCGCCGGAGGCGCTGCTCACGGCCATCGCGCGGCACCGCGCGACGGTGCTGTTCACCGCGCCGACGTCGTATCGCGGGATGGCGCCGCAGGCCGCGGCGCACGACCTGTCGAGCCTGCGCAAGTGCGTGTCGGCCGGCGAAGCGCTGCCCGCGGCGACGCGCAAGCTGTGGAAGGACGCGACGGGCATCGAGATCATCGACGGCATCGGCGCCACCGAGATGCTGCACATCTTCATCTCGCACGACGAGGCGCACGCGAAGCCCGGCGCCACCGGCACCGCGGTGCCCGGCTACACCGCGTGCGTGATGGACGATGCGGGCCGCCCGCTGCCGACCGGGCAGGTCGGGCGCCTCGCGGTGCGCGGTCCCACCGGGTGCCGCTACCTGGCCGACGACCGCCAGCGCAACTACGTGCGCGACGGGTGGAACTACACGGGCGATTCGTACCTCGTCGACGACGACGGCTACTTCGTCTACCAGGCGCGCACCGACGACATGATCATCAGCGCGGGCTACAACATCGCGGGCCCGGAAGTGGAAGGCGCGCTGCTGCTGCATCCCGCGGTCGCGGAGTGCGGCGTGGTCGGGGTGCCGGACGAGGAGCGCGGCGAGATCGTGAAGGCGTACGTCGTGCTGAAGCCCGGGCACGAGGGCGACGCGGCGCTGGTGGGTGAGTTGCAGCAGTTCGTGAAGCAGGCGATCGCGCCGTACAAGTACCCGCGCGCCATCGCGTTCGTGCCTTCGCTGCCGCGCACCGAGACCGGCAAGCTGCAGCGCTTCCGGCTGCGGCAGATGGCGCGGGGTGATGCGCCATGAGCGCGGCCCTGCATCGCGTGCTGCAACCGGAAGGCTGGACGCGGCCGCGCGGGTACGCCAACGGCGTCGCGGCGCGCGGCGTCACGATCTTCGTCGGCGGGCAGATCGGCTGGAACGCCCGGCAGGAGTTCGAGACCGACGACTTCGTCGCGCAGGCGCGGCAGGCGCTCGCCAACGTGATCGATGTGCTGCGCGAGGCGGGGGCGGGGCCGGAGCACGTCGTGCGCATGACGTGGTACGTCGTCGACAAGCGCGAATACCTCGCGCAGCCCGCTGCGCTCGGGGCGGCCTATCGCGAGGTCATGGGCCGCCATTTCCCGGCGATGACGGCCGTGCAGGTCACCGCGCTGATGGAGGACCGCGCACGCGTCGAGATCGAGGTCACGGCGGTCGTCCCCGATCGCTGACGCCCGCGCGCGGCGCGACCCGCGGGCGGCTGGCATAATTGGCGGCGTGTGCCGCGGCGGCGTCCGGACGCCCGCCGCAGCGGCCTTCGCCGTCGCGGCGTCGCCTGCGCCGCCCATCGCTTCCCGGAGCCCACGCCCATGAACGCCCCCGAACCCGTCGCCCGCGCGAAGCCGGTCTTCCACTGGGACGATCCGCTGCTGCTCGATGCCCAGCTCACCGAGGAGGAGCGCATGGTGCGCGACAGCGCGCATGCGTATGCGCAGGAGAAGCTGCTGCCGCGGATCAAGGACGCGTTCCGGCACGAGACCACCGATCCGTCGGTGTTCCCGGAGATGGGCGCGCTCGGCCTGCTCGGCGCGACGCTGCCGGCCGAGTACGGCGGCTCGGGCCTCAACTACGTGTGCTACGGGCTCATCGCGCGCGAGGTCGAGCGCGTCGATTCCGGCTACCGCTCGATGATGAGCGTGCAGAGCTCGCTCGTGATGCATCCGATCTACACCTACGGCAGCGAGGAGCAGCGGCAGAAGTACTTGCCGAAGCTCGCGTCCGGCGAGTGGATCGGCTGCTTCGGCCTCACCGAGCCCAACCACGGCTCCGATCCCGCGGGGATGGTCACGCGCGCGCGCAGCGTGCCGGGCGGGTTCCGGCTCTCCGGCAGCAAGATGTGGATCTCCAATGCGCCCATCGCGGACGTGTTCGTGGTGTGGGCCAAGGACGACGACAACATCGTGCGCGGCTATCTCCTCGAGAAGGGCATGAAGGGCCTTTCGGCGCCGAAGATCGAGGGCAAGTTCTCGCTGCGCGCGTCCGTGACCGGCGAAATCGTCATGGACGACGTGCTCATCCCGAAGGAGAACGTGCTGCCCAACGTCGAGGGGCTGAAGGGTCCGATGGGCTGCCTCAACAGCGCGCGCTACGGCATCGCGTGGGGCGCGCTCGGCGCCGCGGAGTTCTGCTGGCACGCGGCCCGGCAGTACACGCTCGACCGCCAGCAGTTCGGGCGGCCGCTCGCCGCCAACCAGCTCGTGCAGAAGAAGCTCGCGGACATGCAGACGGAGATCACGCTCGGGCTGCAGGGCTGCCTGCGCCTCGGGCGCATGAAGGACGAGGGCATCGCGGCGCCGGAGATCACGTCGATCATGAAGCGCAACTCGTGCGGCAAGGCGCTCGACATCGCGCGCATGGCGCGCGACATGCACGGCGGCAACGGCATCGTCGACGACTTCCACGTGATCCGCCACGTGCTGAACCTGGAGACGGTCAACACCTACGAAGGGACGCACGACGTGCACGCGCTGATCCTCGGCCGCGCGCAGACCGGCATCTCGGCGTTCTAGGACGGCCCATGAAGCTCTACGACTACTTCCGCTCCTCGGCGGCGTACCGCGTGCGCATCGCGCTCGCCCTGAAGGGCCTCGCGCCGGAGCGCGCGTTCGTGCACCTGCGCCGCGGCGCGCAGCGGGACGAAGGCTATTTGGCGGTGAATCCGCAGGGGCTGGTGCCCGCGCTCGTCACCGACGGCGGCGACGTGCTCACGCAGTCGCTCGCGATCGTCGAGTACCTGGACGAGACGCATCGCGAGCCGCCGCTCCTCCCGGCGGACCCGGTGGCGCGGGCCCGCGTGCGCTCGATCGCGCTGGCCATCGCCTGCGACATCCACCCGATCGACAACCTGCGCGTGCTGCGCTACCTCGTGCACACGATGGGCGTGTCGGAGCAGCAGAAGGACGCCTGGTACAACTACTGGATCGACGTCGGCCTCGAGGCGCTGGAGCGCAGGCTCGCGAGCGAGCCGGCCACGGGCCGCTGCTGCCACGGCGACACGCCCACGCTCGCCGACATCTGCCTCGTGCCGCAGCTCGCCAACGCGCGGCGCGTGAACCTCGACCTCACGCCGTATCCCACGCTGGTGCGCATCGACGCGCATTGCCGCTCGCTGCCGGCGTTCGCGGCGGCGGATCCGGCGCGGCAGCCGGACGCGGAAGCCTAATGGCGAATTGACAAAGAGACGCAGAGACGCAGAGAAGAGCGGTCGTTCTCGGCGTCTCGGCGTCTCTTTGTGATCGAATTTCCTAGCAGGAGCCACCGATGACGTATCCGTTCCCGATGTGGGAGCTCCCCACCGTCCCCATCGTCGGCAGCAGCGACCGCTTCCCCGTGCGCCACGTCTACTGCGTCGGCCGCAACTATGCGGAGCACGCGAAGGAGATGGGCGGCGACGCGACCAAGGAGCCGCCGTTCTTCTTCACCAAGCCTGCCGACGCCGTGGTGCCGGTGGTGCCGCCGGAGATCGGCCGCATCCGCTATCCGCTTGCGACGAAGAACTACCACCACGAGATCGAGCTGGTGGTCGCCATCGGCAAGGCCGGCGCGAACGTCACCCCCGAGAAGGCGAACGACCACGTGTTCGGCTACGCGGTGGGCCTCGACATGACGCGGCGCGACCTGCAGGCGGACATGCGCGAGAAGAAGCGGCCGTGGGACATCGGCAAGTCGTTCGCGCAGGCGGCGCCGATCGCGCCGATCTCGCCGGTGAGCCGCACCGGCATCCTGACGACGGGCGCGATCACGCTCGACGTCAACGGCCAGCGCCGCCAGCAGGGCGATCTCGCCGACCTCATCTGGGACGTGCCGCACACGCTCGCGTTCCTCTCGCAGTTCTACGAGCTCCTGCCCGGTGACCTCGTGTTCACGGGCACGCCGGCGGGCGTGGGCGCGGTGGTGGCTGGCGACACGCTGGTCGGCAACGTCGCGGGGTTGACGCCGCTTTCGATCCGCATCGAGTAGCGATGCCGGTCGCACCGCTCACGCCGGAGGCCGTCGAGCGCGGCTACAACAACCGGGAGGCGGTGCCCGATCATCCGCGCTTCGTCGAAGCGTGGCGCGCGCAGTCGCAGGCCGCCGTCGAGCGCTATGCGCCCACGCGCGGGCTGCGCTACGGCCCCAATCCGCGCGAGACGCTCGACCTCTTCGTGCCGGCCGGCACGCCGCGCGGCACGTTCGTGTTCGTGCACGGCGGCTACTGGCGCGCGTTCGGCAAGGACGATTCCGCGTTCGTCGCGCCCGCGTTCGTCGAGCAGGGCATCGCGGTGGCGGTGCTGGACTACGACCTGTGCCCGGACGTCCGCATCGCGACCATCGTCGACGAGTGCCGGCGTGCGCTGCTGTGGCTGGCGCGTGAGGGCGCGCGGCACGGCGCGGGCGGGCCGGTGGTGGTCGGCGGGCATTCCGCGGGCGGGCATCTCGCCGCCATGATGTGCGTGACGGACTGGGCGGCGCTCGGCGAACGGCGCGCGCCGTTCGTGGGCGCGCTGACGCTCTCGGGCGTGCACGACCTCGCGCCGCTGGTGCACTTCTCGTACAACGTGGACCTGCGGCTCGATGCGGAGGAAGCCGCGCGGTTGTCGCCGACTCATCACGCGTTGCGCACCGACGCCCCGCTGCTGGTGGCGTGCGGCGCGGACGAGACGTCGGAATTCCTGCGCCAGAGCCAGCTCATCTGGGACGCGTGGCCGAACGTGCGCCGGCCCCGCGCCGCGCCCCTCTTCGTGCCGGGACGCCATCACTTCGACGTCGTGCTCGATCACACCGATCCCGACAGCGCGCTGATGCGGGCGACGCTCGCGCTGTTCTAGCCGGCAAGGCCGGATCGGGGTCAGACCCCGAAGCCCGAGGGTCTGACCCCGAAGCCTGAGGGTCTGACCCCGAAACTTAAGGGTCTGACCCCGAAACTTAAGAAACTTAAGGGTCTGACCCCGAAACGGCGAACTCAATCTCCGGGGTCTGACCCCGAACTGGGGAAGTCTGGCACCTGGCCTCGAGGCTCCGACACCAATGACGCATCCCGCCTGTTGACAACTGACCAGCGGTCACTTACGCTGCCCTTTCAAGTGACCGTGGGTCATTTAAGGGCGGGCGCGACATGGTGATCAGGCAGCGGGCCATCCAGGCCGAAGACAAGCAGGAGCGGCAGCAGGCGATCCTCGACGCGGCGGCGCGGCTCCTCGCGCGTTCGCCCGAGCGCATCGCCAACGTCGCGGAGGTGGCCGACGAGGCGGGCCTCGCCAAGGGCACGGTCTACCTTTACTTCCCGAGCAAGGAAGAGCTGCTGCTCGCGGTGCACGAGCGGAACATCGACGGCTTCTTCCGCGCGCTCATCGAGCGCCTCGCGGACGCCACGCCGGTGGCGGTCGGCGACATCCTCGCGCTCACCCACAGGCACATCGTCGAGCCGCCGCTGTTCCTGCCGCTCGCCGCGCGCTGCTTCGGCATGATGGGGCAGGGCGTGCCCGCGGAGGCCGCGCTCGCGTTCAAGCAGCGGATGGCGGAGCGGCTCTCCGCGGCGGGCGCGGGCCTCGAGCGGCACTTCGCCGAGCTCAAGCCGGGGCACGGCCTCGCACTGCTGCGTCACAGCTACGCGCTCATCATCGGGCTGTGGCAGATGTCGCCGGCGGCGCAGGCCGACGGCATGGCGTGCCCGACGCAGGGCCCCGGCGCGCCGGCGGCCTTCGACTACGACTACGCGGCGGAGCTCGATCGCGCGCTGCTCGCGCTGTGGGGCGGCACCGTCGGCCGCCCGGTCACCGTGCAGCAGGACGCGGGAGAGACGCGATGAACGCCCGCGCGTGGATCGTCGCGGGCCTGGCGGCGCTGCTCGCCGCGTGCGCGCCCAAGGCGCCGCCGCCCGAGGTCGTGCGCCCGGTCGCCCTCGCGCAGGTGAGCGCGGGCCCGGCCGTCGACAGCGCGGTGTTCGCGGGCGAGGTGAAGCCGCGCCACGAGGCGGACCTCGGCTTCCGCATCGGCGGCAAGATCGTCGCGCGGCAGGTGGACGTCGGCACCCGCGTGCGCAAGGGCCAGCCGCTCGCGCGCCTCGATCACGCGGACGTCGGGCTGCAGACGGAAGCCGCGCGCGCGCAGGTCCTCGCCACCGAGACCGAATCGAAGTTCGCGCAGGCCGAGTACGACCGCTACCAGAACCTGTTCCGCGAGAAGTTCATCAGCGCGTCGGCGCTCGACGCGAAGAAGAGCGCCCGCGACGCCTCCCGCGCCCGCTACGAGCAGGCGCAGGCGAACCTCGCGGTCGCGCAGAACCAGGCGAGCTACGCGACGCTCGTCGCGCCCGAGGACGGCGTCGTCACGGCGGTCACCGCCGAGCAGGGCCAGGTCGTCGCCGCCGGGCAGCCGGTGCTGCGCATGGCGCGCGAGAACGAGCGCGAGGTGGCGATCAGCGTGCCCGAGAACCGCATCGGCGAAGTGAAGGCCGCGCAGAAGCTGGTCGTCGGGCTGTGGGCCGCGCCCGGCCGCACGTACGAGGGCCGGGTGCGCGAGATCGCGCCGGCGGTCGACCCGGCGACGCGCACGTTCGCGGTTCGCGTGTCCATCGTCGATCCCGATGCGACCGTGCAATGGGGGATGACCGCCAACGTGGGCCTCCTCACCGCGACGGGCACGCCGCTGCCCGTCGTGCCGCTGACCGCGATGTACCACAAGGACGGGCAGCCCGCGGTCTGGCGCTTCGATCCCGCGTCGGGGCAGGTCTCGCTCGCGCCGGTGACGATCGGCCAGTATCGCGAGGACGGCATCGTGCTGGCGTCGGGCGTGGCGCACGGCGACTGGATCGTCGCCGCGGGCGTGCACAAGCTGGTGCCGGGGCAGGTCGTGCGTCCCTACGAAGGGGGCCCCGTGTCGAAGTCGCCGCCGCCGCCCGATCCGCGCGACGCCCGCAACGAGGGCGTCGACAAGCGCGCCGCGGTGCGCGGCTGACGAGGCGCCGGACCGCGATGGACGCGCGCGTCTCGCGCTTCAACCTCTCGGAGTGGGCGCTCGCGAATCGCCCGCTCGTGCTGTACTTCATCCTCGTGGCCGCGGTCGCGGGCTTCTTCGCCTACGGCCAGCTCGGGCAGTCGGAGGACCCCCCGTTCACGTTCCGCGTGATGGTCGTGAAAACCAACTGGCCGGGCGCCACCGCGCGGGAGGTCGAGCAGCAGGTGACCGACCGCATCGAGCGCGAGCTGCAGGTCGTGCCCAACGTCGACTGGGTGCGCAGCTACAGCAAGCCCGCGGAGTCGATGGTGTTCTTCGCGTTCAAGGATTCGGCGCCCGCATCCTCGGTGCCCGACGCCTTCTACCAGGTCCGCAAGAAGATCGGCGACATCCGCGGCCAGCTGCCGGCCGGCGTGCAGGGGCCGTACTTCAACGACGAGTTCGGCGACACCTACACCAACATCTTCGCGATCACCGGCGACGGCTTCGGCTACCGCGACCTGAAGGACTTCGGCGACAAGGTGCGCGCGGAGCTCCTGCGCGTGCCCGGCGTCGCGAAGGTCGACTTCATCGGCGCGCAGGACGAGAAGATCTTCATCGAGATGTCGAACAGCAAGCTCGCGCTGCTCGGCATCGAGCCCGCGCAGATCATCGCCACGCTCGCGCAGCAGAACGTCGTCGCGGCGGCGGGCGTGTTCGATACGCCCACGGACCGCATCTACGTCCGCCCGAGCGGCGCGTTCGACAGCGTGGAGTCGATCCGCGACCTCACGCTGCGCGCCAACGACCGCGTGGTGCGCTTGGGCGACATCGCGAAGGTGACGCGCGGCTACGCCGACCCGCCGCAGCAGAAGATGCGCTGGCAGGGCCGCGAGGCGCTCGGCCTCGGCATCACGATGGTGAAGGGCGGCGACGTGATCGAGCTCGGCCGTGCGCTCGAGCGCGAGGTGGACCGCGTCGCGCAGCAGCTTCCGGTCGGCGTCGAGCTCGCGGAGGTGTCGAGCATGCCGCGCGCGGTGCAGCGCTCGATCAACCAGTTCGTGCGCTCGCTCGCGGAGGCGGTGATCATCGTGCTCGCGGTGTCGCTGGTGAGCCTCGGCCTGCGCACGGGGCTCGTGGTCGCGGTGTCGATCCCGCTGGTGCTCGCGGTCACGTTCGTGTGCATGTGGCTCTTCGGCATCGGCCTGCACAAGATCTCGCTCGGCGCGCTCATCCTCTCGCTCGGCCTGCTGGTCGACGACGCGATCATCGCGGTGGAGATGATGGCGATCAAGCTCGAGCAGGGCTTCGACCGCTTCAAGGCGGCGAGCTTCGCGTACACGAGCACCGCGTTCCCGATGCTCACCGGCACGCTCATCACCGTCGCAGGCTTCCTGCCGATCGCGACGGCCAGGAGCAGCACCGGCGAGTACACGCGCTCGATCTTCGAGGTGTCGGCGATCGCGCTCGTCGCGTCGTGGGTGATCGCGGTGGTGGTGATCCCGTACCTCGGCTTCCGCATGCTGCCCGATGCGGCGCAGGCGGCGCAGCCTTCGCTCGCGCGGCGGTGGTGGGCCCGGCTGCGCGGCCGCGCGCCGGAGTCCGCGCTCGCGCGCCTGCCCGACGGGCACCTCGACGTCTACGGCACGCCGTTCTACCGCCGGCTGCGCGCGCTGCTGGCGTGGTGCGTCGGCCACCGCACGGTGGTGCTGGTCGCCACGCTGGCGCTCTTCGCGGGCGCGCTCGCCGCGTTCCGGCTGGTGCCGCAGCAGTTCTTCCCGGCGTCATCGCGCGTCGAGCTGCTGGTGGACCTGCGCCTGCCGGAAGGCAGCTCGTTCGCCGCGTCGCTCGATGCGGCGAAGCGCCTCGAGCGCATCCTGGCGAAGGATCCCGGCGTCGAGAGCTACGTGACGTACGTCGGCGGAGGCAGCCCGCGCTTCTACCTGCCGCTCGACCAGCAGCTCGCGCAGTCGAACTTCGCGCAGGCGGTGCTGGTGACCCGGGGCACGGTCGAGCGCGAGGAGGTGCGCGCGCGGCTGCTGAACCTCTTCGCGAACGACTTCCCGGAGCTGCGCGGCCGCATCTCGCGCCTCGAGAACGGCCCGCCCGTCGGCTTCCCCGTGCAGTTCCGCGTGTCGGGCGACAACGCCGACAACGTGCGCACCATCGCGCGCGAGGTCGCGCGCCTCATGCGCGCCGACCCGGACACGCAGCAGGTGCAGTTCGACTGGGACGAGCCGTCGAAGGTCATCAAGGTGATGATCGACCAGAACAAGGCGCGCGTGCTGGGCTTGACGTCGCAGGACCTCGCGCAGTTCCTCAACAACGCGCTGTCCGGCACATCGGTGACCTACTACCGCGAGGCGGACAAGCTGATCGAGGTGGTGTCGCGCGGCGCCGCTGACGAGCGCGCGCGCATGAGCTTCCTCAAGGACCTTGCGATCCCCACGCGCGGCGGGCGCGCGGTGCCGATCACGCAGGTCGCGGACATCCAGTACGCGCTCGAGGACGGCGTCGTGTGGCGCCGCGACCGCCTGCCGACGATCACCGTGCGCGCCGACCTGCGCGGCGACGCGCAGGGGCCGGACGTCGCCGCGCGCATCGAGCGCGACCTCGCGGTGCTGCGCACCGGCCTGCCGCTCGGCTACCGGATCGAGAAGGGCGGGGCGATCGAGGATTCGCAGAAGGGCCAGAAGTCGATCGCCGCCGGCGTGCCGCTGCTCGTCATCTCCGTGCTCACGCTGCTGATGCTGCAGCTGCGCAGCTTCGCACGCACGTTCATGGTGGTGCTGACCGCGCCGCTCGGGCTCATCGGCGTCGTCGCCGCGCTGCTCGCATTCGGCAAGCCGTTCGGGTTCGTCGCGATGCTGGGCACCATCGCGCTCGCCGGCATCATCATGCGCAACTCGGTGATCCTCGTCGACCAGATCGACCAGGACATTGCCGCCGGCGCGCCCAAGTGGGACGCGATCATCGGCGCCACCGTGCGCCGCTTCCGCCCGATCGTGCTCACCGCGCTGGCCGCGGTCCTCGCGCTGATCCCGCTCGTGCGCAGCGATTTCTTCGGGCCGATGGCGGTGGCGATGATGGGCGGCCTCGTGATCGCGACGCTGCTGACGCTCGTGTTCCTGCCCGCGCTGTACGCGACGTGGTTCCGGGTGCGGCCCGCGGCATCCGCGGTGGTCGCGCAGCAGTCGCCGTCGCTGCCGGCCGCGACGGCCGCGCTCCCGTGAGGCTCGTCGTGCTCGGCGGCACGCGCGGGCTCGGCCGTGCGGTCGCGCTGCTCGCGCACGGCGCCGGGCATACGCTCACCGTGCTCGCGCGCCACGTGGCGGACCTCGGAGCGCAGGCCATGGGCGTGCGCATGGTGATCGGCGACGTCACGGATGCCGTCGACGTCGAACGCGCGATCGCGGGTCACGACGCCGTGCTGTGGGCCGTGCGCCCGGCGCCGGTGCGCCATGGCGCCGATGCGTTCGAGGCCGGCATCCCGTTCGTGGTGGCCGCGATGCGCGAGCACCGCGTGCGCCGACTGGTATGCGTGAGCTGCGGCCCTGCGCTGTCCGCCCGCGGGCGCTTCACGTTCCGCAGGGCGATGGCCGACCCGGGTCAGGACCTGCGCGAGGCGCCGGTGCGCACGAGCGCACTCGACTGGACCCTGGTGCGTACCGCGACGCTCACCCAGGCGCCGGCAACGAGGCGGTGCCGCGTGCTCGAGCCGGACACGGTGCGGGCGCCGCGCATTGCGCGCGCGGACGTCGCGGCGTTCTTGGTGACGGAGCTCGAGCGCAGCGGGTACCTGCGCAAGACAGTGCTGCTCGCGGGGTGACCCGGCCGGCGCGACCCGCTGCGGTAAACTTGCGGCTTGCGCCACACGCGATGCCCGCGCACGTCGAAGGAGACGCCATGCCCCTTGCCCCCATCCCCGACATCGTCGCCGAGCTGAAGGCCGGCCGGGCCGTCGTGCTGGTCGACGAGGAAGACCGCGAGAACGAAGGCGACGTGGTCGTCGCCGCCGATTTCGTCACCGCCGAGACCATCAACTTCATGGCGCGCCACGCGCGCGGCCTCGTGTGCCTGACGCTCGAGGAGGCGCGCTGCCGGCAGCTCGGCCTGCCGCCGATGGTGTCGAACAACCGCTCGGGCACGGGCACCAACTTCACGGTGTCGATCGAGGCCGCGGAGGGCGTGACCACCGGCATCTCGGCGGCCGACCGCGCGCGCACGGTGCGTGCGGCGGTGGCGCCGAACGCGCGGCCCGAGGACCTCGTGCAGCCGGGCCACATCTTCCCGGTGATGGCGCAGCCCGGCGGCGTGCTCGTGCGCGCGGGGCATACCGAGGCCGGCTGCGACCTCACGCGGCTCGCGGGGCTCACGCCGGCGAGCGTGATCTGCGAGATCATGCGCGAGGACGGCACGATGGCGCGCCTGCCCGACCTCGAGCTCTTCGCGCAGGCCCACGGCTTGAAGATCGGCGCGATCTCGGACCTCATCCACTACCGCAGCCGCACCGAGCGCATCGTCGAGCGCATCGCGGAGCGGCCGCTCAACACGCCGCACGGCGCGTTCCGCCTCGTCGTGTACCGCGACAAGATTTCCGATGCGACGCACCTCGCGCTGGTGCGCGGGCCGCTCGCGCCGGACGTGGAGACGCTGGTGCGCGTGCACGAGCCGCTGTCGGTCATGGACCTCCTCGACGCCGACAGCGCCGCGCACTCGTGGACGATCCCCGGCGCACTGGCGGCGGTCGCCAACGCGGGCCGCGGCGTGGTGGTGCTGCTGCATCGCCCGGAGAGCGCGGCGGAGCTTCGCGACCGCGCGCTGTCGGACGCGCCGGCCGTCCCCGCCAAGCTGGACCTGCGCAACTACGGCATCGGCGCGCAGATCCTGCGCGACCTCAACGTCGGGCGCATGCGCCTGCTCGCCAAGCCGCGCAAGATGCCGAGCATGGCGGGCTTCGACCTCGAGGTGACGGGGTACGAGGCCGAGCCGCCGGCGCGGCGGAGCGCGTGATGGCGAAGCGCATTGCGCCCAACACGCGCGGCGACGGCTTCCGCGTCGGCATCGTGCTCTCGCGCTTCAACGCGCCGATTGGCGACGGCCTGCTCGCCGGCGCGCAGCGCGCGCTCGCCGAGTGCGGCGTGGCCGACGACGACGTCACGCTCGTCACCGTGCCGGGCGCGCTGGAGACGCCGCTCGCGCTGCAGCGGATGGCGCAGACCGGCGACTACGAGGCGCTGGTCGCGCTGGGCGCGGTCATCCGCGGCGACACGTATCACTTCGAGATCGTGTGCAACGAGTCGGCCGCCGGCGTGTCGAGCGTCGGGCTCGAGTTCGGCATCCCGGTCGGCAACGGCATCCTCACCTGCGACACCGATGCGCAGGCGGAGGCGCGGATGGACCAGAAGGGCTACGAGGCCGTGCTGGCGGCGCTCGAGATGGCCAACCTGCTGCAGGCGATCGATGACGCAGACTAGCCAGCGGCGGCGCGCGCGCGAGCTCGTGCTGCAGGGCCTCTACCAGCGCCAGCTCTCCGGCAACGGCCCGCGCGAGGTGCGCGAGGACCTCGTCACGAGCCCGGGCTACCTGCGCGCCGACCACGCGTACTTCGACGAGCTGTGGCGCGGCGTCGTCGAGCACTACGATGCGCTGGAGGCAGCGGTCGCGCCGCACCTGTCGCGCAAGGCGTCCGAGCTCTCGCCGGTGGAGCGCGCGATCCTCGTGATCGGCGCGTGGGAGCTGCGCGAGCGCCTCGACATTCCGTACAAGGTCGTGATCAACGAGGCCGTGGAGCTCGCGAAGTCGTACGGCGGCACCGACGGCCACCGCTTCGTCAACGGCGTGCTCGACAAGCTCGCGGGCGATCTCCGCGCGACCGAGATCGCGGCCCTGCACCGCTGATGGCTGCCGCGCGCCGCGCGCTGCTGGTCGCCGCGTTCGTCGCCTGCATGGGTGCCGTGCCGGCGCACGCGCAGCGCTCGCTCGTGGTCTACTGCAGCCACGACGCCGATGCGTGCGAGCTCGCGGGCCGCGAGTTCCAGCGCGAGACCGGCATCGCCACCACCATCACGCGCAAGGCCACCGGCGAGTACTACGCGCAGATCCGCGCCGAGCGCGACAACCCGCGCGCCGACGTGTGGTACGGCGGCACCATCGATCCGCTGCTGCAGGCGGCGTCCGAAGGGCTGCTCGCGGCGTACACGTCGCCGAAGCTCGCCGAGCTCGCGCCGTGGGCGCGCAGCACGACGGAGCGCAGCGGCTTCAAGGTCGCGGCGATCTACCGGATCATCATCGCGTTCGGCACCAATCCCGAAGTGCTGCGCAAGCGCGGCGCGGCGGCGCCGAAGTGCTGGGCGGACCTGCCGAACGCCGCGTACCGCAAGGAGATCGAGCTCTCGAACCCGGTGACGAGCGGCACCGGCTACACGATCCTCGCCACGCTGATCGCGCTCTACGGCGAGGATGGCGCCTTCGCGTACCTGAAGCGCCTCGCGCCGAACGTCGTGCGCTACACGCAGTCGGGCACGGCGCAGGGGCCGTCGGTGGCGCGCGGCGAGGTGGGCGTGGGCGTGTCGTTCGCGCATGAGTTCGTCACCCAGCAGCTCGCGGGCTTCGCGGTCGACATCGCGATTCCCTGCGAGGGCACGGGCGCAGCGCTGGGCGGCATGGGCATCGTCAGCGGCGCGCCGCACCCGGACGAGGCGAAGGCCTTCTACGACTGGGCGCTCACGAAGTCCGCGCAGGAGCTCGCCAACCGCACGCGCAACCTCATCATCCCGGCGAATGCCGCGGCGACCATCCGCCCGGAAGCCGCGCGCTTCGCCAACGTCGCCACGGTCGACGTCGATCCGCTGAAGTTCGGCCAGCCGGACGAGCGGCGCCGCCTGCTCGCGCGCTGGCAGCGCGAGATCGGCGACGCGGTGCGCTGACGGTGGCTGCGGCGGCGCGCGCCATGGACGAGTTCGCGCTCATCCGTCGCTTCTTCGACCGGCCCGTGCGCGATCCGGCGGTGCGCCTGCCGATCGGCGACGACGCCGCGATCGTGGCACCCGCGCCCGGCATGGAGTTGGCCCTCGCGGTCGACATGCTGGTGGAAGGGCGGCACTTCCTGCCGGACGTCGACCCCGCTTCGCTCGGCCACAAGACGCTCGCGGTGAATCTCTCGGACATGGCCGCGATGGGCGCGACGCCGCGCTGGGCGCTGCTCGCGGGCGCGCTGCCCGACAACGACGAGGCGTGGCTCGGGGCGTTCGCCGGCGGGCTCTTCGCGCTGGCGCAGCGCCATCGCGTGGCGCTCGTCGGCGGCGACACCACGCGCGGCCCGCGCAACCTGTGCCTCACCATCGTGGGCGAGGTGCCCGCCGGCGCGGCGATCACGCGTGGCGGCGCGCGCGCGGGCGACGACATCCTCGTGTCGGGACGCCTGGGCGACGCTGCGCTCGCGCTCGCGGCGCTGCAGGGACGCGTCGCGCTGCCGGCGGACGCGCTCGCCGCGCTGCGCATGCGGCTCGACTGGCCGGAGCCGCGTGTCGCGCTGGGCGAGCGCCTGCGCGGCCTCGCGAGCGCCGCGCTCGACGTCTCGGACGGGCTCACCGGGGACCTCGCGCACATCCTCGATGCGTCGCACGCCGGCGCGCTCGTCGATCTTGCGGCCGTGCCGCGGGCGCCCGCGCTCGATGCGTTGCTCTCGACGGGTGCGCGTGACCTCGCGCTCGAATCCCTGCTCGCGGGCGGCGACGACTACGAGCTCTGCTTCACCGCGCCGCCGGCCGCGCGGCCGCGGCTCGCGGCGCTGGCGCTCGAGCTCGACCTGCCGCTCACGCGCATCGGCACCGTGACCGCGGAGGCGGGCCTGCGCATCCGCGACGAAGCGGGCGCGCTGCTCGGCGCGTTGCCGCAGGCGTTCGATCACTTCCGATGAGGATGCGGATTCCATGCACGACCACGCGGTGCGCGGCGGAAAGGACGATGCGATGAGCACGCGCCCGACGCTGCGCTTCCTGCTGCATCATCCCGCGCATTTCATCGCGCTCGGGTTCGGCGCGGGCCTGTCGCCGTGGGCGCCGGGGACGTTCGGCACGCTGGTGGCCATCCCGATCGCGCTCGTCCTGCGCACGCACGGCGGCGACATCGCGTACCTCGCGGCCTGCGCCGGCCTCTTCGCGGTGGGCGTGTGGGCGAGCGGCGTCACCGGCCGCGCGCTCGGCGTGCCCGATCACGGCGCGATCGTCATCGACGAGGTCGTGGCGTTCCTGCTCGTGCTGTTCTTCACCGGCACCGGCGGGCTGCGCATCGTGGTCGCATTCGCGCTGTTCCGCTTCTTCGACATCGTGAAGCCGCCGCCGATCCGGCAGCTCGACGCGGCACTGAAGAGCGGCCTCGGCGTGATGCTCGACGACCTCCTTGCGGCCGGGTATGCCCTGCTCGTGTTCGCGATCGGGCAGCGGGTGCTGGCGTGAGCAACGCGGATGGCGGCGCGATGAGCGACGCGCGCGTGATGGCGGGCGTCGACCTGCGTCGCGTGGAGGAGGTGGGCCTCAACGCGCTGCAGACGCAGCGGCAGCTCTTCTACGACGGCTGGCTGCTGCGTATCTCGCCCGGCAAGGCGCGGCGCGCGCGCAGCGTCAACGCGCACTTCGGCTCGACGCTGCCGCTCGCCGACAAGATCGCGTACTGCGAGCGCCTGTACCGCGAGCATCACCTGCCCGTGCTGTTCCGCATGACGCCGTTCGTGCAGCCCGCGGGGCTCGCCGACGCGCTCGCGGCGCGCGGCTACGAGGCGTTCGACCCGACGCTCGTGCAGGTCGCGTCGCTCGACCGTCCGCCCGATGCGCGCGAATGCGATGGCGTCGCCATCGCGAGCGCGCCCGCTGCCGCGTTCGCCGACGCGGTCGCGCTGCTGCAGGACGCGACGCCGGCGCAGCGCGACGCGTACTACGAGCGGATGGCGGCCACGCCGCAGCAGACGCGCGCGCTGGTCGCGCATGCGGACGGCGAGCCGGTCGGCGTGGGCACGGCGATGCTGGAGGACGGCATCGCGGGCCTCTTCTCGATGGCGACCGCGCCGGCGATGCGCGGGCGGGGTGTCGCGAGCGCGCTGGTGGCGCGACTCCTCGCGTGGGCATGGGAGCGCGGCGCGCGCGTGGCCTACCTGCAGGTGGACGCGCAGAACGTGCCGGCGCTCGCCGTGTACCGCAAGTTCGGCTTCGCCACCGCCTACACGTACCACTACTGCGCGGTGCCGGGGGAGGCGCGGTGAGCGACGTCACGGCGCGCCTCGCGCAGGCCGTCGGCGATGCGCTGCGCGAGCGCGGCTGGACCGCGGCCACCGCGGAATCGTGCACGGGCGGGCTGGTCGCCGGGGCGATCACGGGGGTCGCCGGCAGCTCGGCATGGTTCGAGCGCGGCTTCGTCACCTATTCCAACGAGGCGAAGCAGGAGGCGCTCGGCGTGCCGGCGGCCACGCTCGCGGCGCACGGCGCGGTGTCGGAGGCGACGGCGCAGGCGATGGCGGAAGGCGCGCTCCTGCACAGTCGCGCCGACGTGGCGGTGGCCGTCACCGGCATCGCCGGACCGGGCGGCGCGACGCCGAGCAAGCCGGTAGGGACCGTGTGCTTCGCGTGGGCGGCGCGTGGCGGCGCGACGCGCAGCGAGACGCGGCACTTCGCCGGGGACCGTGCTGCCGTGCGCGCGGCGGCGGTGGAGGCGGCGCTGCAGGGACTCGTGGCGATGGCGGAGTCGCGGTCGGCGGGCGGATAGGGGTTGCCGCCTTCCCGTGGTGCGCAGCCCGGCGCACGACACTCGTTGTTGCGTGGCATTTTCCAGCGGCCGGCGCCGGGCCGCCCCAAGGCGGCCGCCTGACCTGCAGTGGACGTTCCGGCTGCAAAAGGCGCAACGCCGGCTCAGCGTCATCCACCGACCCCACGGACGCCTTTTGCAGACGTCGCCTAGGCCATCCGGATGACTTGCATCGAACGATCGTTCTGTGCCATGATCGCCGCGAGGTAAAGCCCGCCTTCCCGGCCGCCAGGCCGCCGGGCGATACTCCGGAGATCCCAGACATGCCGCTCGATTCCCCGATGGAAGACCAGAAAAGCAAGGCCCTGACTGCCGCTCTCGCCCAGATCGAGAAGCAGTTCGGCAAGGGTTCGATCATGAAGATGGGCGAGGCGCAGATCGCCAACGACCTCGCCGTCGTGTCCACGGGCTCGCTCGGCCTCGACATCGCGCTCGGAGTCGGCGGCCTGCCGCGCGGCCGGGTGGTCGAGATCTACGGGCCGGAGTCGTCCGGCAAGACCACGCTGTGCCTGCAGGTGGTCGCCCAGATGCAGAAGCAGGGCGGGGTGGCGGCCTACATCGACGCCGAGAACGCGCTCGATCCGGTCTACGCGGGCAAGCTCGGCGTCAACGTCGGCGATCTCCTCATCTCGCAGCCGGATACGGGCGAGCAGGCGCTCGAGATCGCGGACATGCTGGTGCGCTCGGGCGGCGTGGACATCATCGTCATCGACTCCGTGGCGGCGCTGGTGCCCAAGGCCGAGATCGAGGGCGAGATGGGCGACCAGCTCCCCGGCCTGCAGGCGCGGCTCATGAGCCAGGCGCTGCGCAAGCTCGCCGGCAACATCAAGCGGGCGAACACCCTCGTCATCTTCATCAACCAGATCCGGATGAAGATCGGCGTGATGTTCGGCAACCCGGAAACCACCACCGGCGGCAACGCGCTCAAGTTCTACGCCTCCGTGCGCCTCGACATCCGCCGCATCGGCGCCATCAAGAAGGGCGAGGAGGTCGTCGGCAACGAGACCCGCGTCAAGGTGGTGAAGAACAAGGTGGCGCCGCCGTTCCGCGAGGCGCTGTTCGACATCCTGTACGGCGAGGGCATCTCCCGCGAGGGCGAGATCATCGAGCTCGGCGTCAACCACAAGATCGTCGAGAAGTCCGGCGCCTGGTACGCCTACAACGGCGAGAAGATCGGCCAGGGCAAGGACAACGCCCGCGAGTTCCTGCGCGAGCATCCCGAGATCGCCGAGGAGGTCGAGGCCAAGGTGCGCGCCGCGGTCGGCGTGCCCGTGCCCGGCCGTACCGGTGCCGCGGGCGGCGACGAGTAAGGGCCGGCCGCGCTGAAGTACGCCTCGCGACGTAGCGCACGCGGACGCGCGTCCGCCGCGTCGGCTGCGGCCGGTGCGGATGACGCGGGCAGCACGGCCGAAGCGGTCGACGGCCTCGATGCGGCCGACGCGGCCGATGCGCCCGACGCGCAGGGCGCGGGCAGGCCCACCGCGCCCACGCCACGGGCGCTCGCCATCCGCTGGCTCGCGCGGCGTGACTACAGCCGCGCCGAGCTCGCGGAGCGCCTGCGCCGGCGCGGCGTCGATGCCGACGCCATCGAGGCCACGCTGTCGGCGCTCGCCGAGGCCGGCTACCTCTCCGACGCCCGCTATGCGCAGGCCGTGGTCGCGCAACGCGCGGGCCGTTACGGCAAGCGGGCCATCGCCTATGCGCTGAAGGAGCGCGGCATCGCGCCGGCGGATGCCGCGCACGCGATGGCGCCGCTCGCCGAGGCCGACGAGCTCGCCGACGCGCAGGCGCTGTGGCAGCAGCGCTTCGGTGTCGTGCCCGCCGACGAGCGCGCGAAGGCCCGCCAGGTCCGCTTCCTGCAGGCGCGCGGCTATTCGCTGTCGGTCGCGCTGCGCGTGCTCCGCGCGGCAGGACACCGTGACCCCGACGACGCGTAGAATCGGCTGCTCGTTCGCGCGCGTCGCGCGGGCCGCGCGTGGCCTTGCCTTGTCCATGCGCCTGCGCCCGCCGTGACGGCAGCGCGCCTCACATTCCGGAGATTGGGATGCGCCTGCGTCTGTTGCCTCACGTCCTTCTGACCCTGGGATCGTTGCTGTTCGCGGCCGTGACGGCCGCGCAGCCGTATCCCGCCAAGCCGTTGCGGCTCCTCGTTCCCTTCACCCCGGGCGGCTCGCAGGACGTGATCGGTCGCCTCTTCGCGCAGAAGGTGGGCGATGCGCTCGGGCAGACGATCGTGGTCGAGAACAAGCCCGGCGCAGGCGGGCTCATCGCCACCCAGGAGACCGCGCGCGCGGCGCCCGACGGGTACACGCTGTTCCTGTCGACGGGCGCGCAGATGGCGATCGAGCCGGCGCTCAACGCGAAGGCCGGCTACGATCCGCAGAAGGACTTCGTGCACGTGATCCATCTCGCCGATGCGCCGCTGGTGCTGCTCGCCACGCCGTCGCTGCCGGCGGCCACGCTGAAGGACCTGATCGCGCTGTCGAAGGCGAAGCCCGGCACGATCAACACGGCGTCGACGGGCAACGGCACCTACACGCACCTGACGCTCGAGCTCTTCAAGCAGGCGTCGGGCGCAGACCTCACGCACGTGCCGTACAAGGGCGCGTCGCCGGCGTTCAACGACATGCTGGGCGGGCAGGTGCAGACCATGTTCACCACCACCGCGTCCGCGCAGCCCTACACCTCGACGAATCGCCTGCGCGCCCTCGCCGTGACCGGCGCGCGCCGGTCGCCGATGATGCCGGACGTGCCGACGTTCGCCGAGGCGGGCGTCCCGCTCGACGTCTCGGTGTGGATCGGCATCACGGTGCCGGCCGGCACGCCGGCGCCGGTCGTCGAGCGCCTGAACGCGGAGTTCAACAAGGCGCTCGCCGCGCCGGACGTGAAGGCGCGCTTGGCGCAGCTCGGCGTCGATCCCGTCGGCGGCAGCAGCGCCGATTTCACCCGCTACGTGAAGAGCGACGCCGAGCGCTGGGCGAAGATCGTCAAGAGCGCCAACGTCAAGATCGAGTGATGGTGCGCGTTGCGATCGTCGGCGCGGGCGCCATCGCCCGCGCCTATGCGGTGCTGCTCGCGCGCGACGGGCATGACGCCGCGCTGTGGTCGCCGCGCGGCGACGGCCTGCGCGACGTCGCGCGTGCGGATGCGACCTCGTCGTGGCCGTCGGGCAGCGCAGTGCGCCTGAAGGCCGAAGGGCTCGTCACCGGCGAGCTCGTCGCCTCGGTCCTTGCATCACCCGACGCCATCGCTGCCGCCGACGTCGTGCTGGTGGCGATTCCGGCGAACGCCTACGCGACGACGCTGCCGCGCATCGCGCCGC
Source organism: Burkholderiales bacterium (assembly GCA_046347855.1). Classification (GTDB taxonomy): domain Bacteria; phylum Pseudomonadota; class Gammaproteobacteria; order Burkholderiales; family Casimicrobiaceae; genus VBCG01. Next base: position 773,449 of record JAXMFJ010000006.1, on the reverse strand, counting down.
ACCTGCGCACCGGCCAGCTCGTGTTCGTCAGCGGTGCGCTGTCGCTCGCGCCGCTGTGGCTCGCCGAGCTCGCGGCGACGCGCGGTGCGCAGCCGGTGATCGCCGCGTCGGGGACCACCATCGCGACGGCGCGCGTGCGCGACGGCGGCGTCGCGGTCAACGTCGTGCGCACGCGCGTCGGCGTCGCGACCCGGCCGGTGACGGCGCTGCCCGCCGCGCTCGCCACGCTCACGGCCTTGTTCGGCGACCGCTTCGATGCGGCCGGCGACGTCCTCGCCGTCACGCTCGCCAACATCAACCCCGTCGCGCACGCCGCGATGGCGCTGTGCAACCTGACGCGGATGGAGTACGGCGAGGCGTGGCCGCAGTACCACTACCTCACGCCCGCCGTCGCGCGCCTCGTCGAGGCGATGGACGGCGAGCGGCGTGCGGTGGCGGCCGCGTATGGCCACGACCTCGCGCCGATCGCCGCCCACTTCCAGCGCTCGTTCGACGTGCCGCAGCAGACGCTGGCCGGGATCGCGGCGGAGCTGCATCGCCGGCGCGGCGGTCCGCCCGGCCCGACGTCGCTCGATTCGCGCTTCGTGCTGGAGGACGTGCCGTACGGCCTCGCGTGCAACGAGGCGCTCGCGCGGGTCGCCGCGGTCGCGGTGCCCGCCACGAGCGCCGCGATCACCACGCTGTCGACGCTCTACGGGCAGGACTTCCGCGCTGGCAATCCGCTGCTCGACGCGCTGGCACTCCCCACCTCCACCCCCGACGCGCTCGTCGCGCGCTGCCGATGACCACGATGACGTCCACGAAGCCTTCGCTCACCGTTCCCTGCGCGCTCACGCTCGGCGCGCTCGCGCTGCTCGCCGGCTGCACCGGCGACGGCGGCGGCAGCACCGTGTCGTCGCCGGCGGAGGTGCGCTACGCGTACGTCGTGATGGGACCGAACGGGCAGGCGATCGCGCGGGCGATCACCAGCGCATCCACGTGCCCGGCGATCGCCTTCGACGGCGGCGGCCCCGTGCAGATGTCGCTGCGCGCGCCGGCGGCGACGATCCCGCCGCGGCCGACGGCCTACGAGCCCGCGAACACGGCGCCGGCCGCATTTCCGGTCACCACCTGCGACCTCGTCGTCCCGGCGGGAGCGGCGCGCGCGACGCTCGGCGAGCGCACGCTGCCGCTGCCGAAGCGCCACGTGCAGAAGATCCTGCTCATCGCCGACACCGGGTGCCGCATGAAGAGCACGGAAGCGCTCTACCAGGCGTGCAACGACGTCGCGCAATGGCCGTTCAAGCCGGTCGCCGACGTGGCTGCGGCGATGGCGCCGGACCTCGTCGTGCACATCGGCGACTACCACTACCGCGAGACGTCGTGCCCCGTCGGCTCGGCGTGCGCGACGATCACGACGTTCGGCTTCGGGTGGGCGAGCTGGGAGCCGGACTTCTTTGCACCCGCGGCGAAGCTGCTCGCGGCCGCGCCGTGGGTGGTGGTGCGCGGCGATCACGAGACCTGCAACCGCGGCGGGCAGGGCTGGTGGCGCATGCTCGACCCGCGGCCGCTCGTCGCCGCGCAGGACTGCAACGTCGCGGCCAACGACGAGACCGGCAACTACAGCGATCCCTACGTCGTGCCGGTCGACGACGACGTGGCGCTCGTCGTCTACGACTCCGCGAGCGTCGGCGACAAGGCCAAGCCCGGGCCGCAGTTCGACACGTACACCGCACAGGCGAAGGCGGCGTTCACCCTCGCCGCGTCGTGGCCGCACGCGCTCTTCCTCAACCACCAGCCGATCCTGGGCTTCAACTCCGACGGCGCGCCGAAGGCGCAGCCCGGCAACGGGATGCTGCAGGGCGTGCTGGAGCCGCTCTACGGCGACGCGCTCTTCCCCGGCGGCGTCGAGGCCGTGCTCTCGGGTCACGTGCACATGATGCAGATCGTGTCCTACCTCACCGCGCAGCCGCCGACGTTCATCGCGGGCAACGGCGGCACCGAGCTCGTGCCGCTCTTCACCGACTTCAAGGACGCGCCGGTGCCGTACCACAAGGCGACGCTGGGCCAGTTCCTGCAGGCGGAGACGTTCGGCTTCATGACGATGGAGCGCACCGCCGCCGGCTGGACCGTGAAAGGCTTCGACCAGCACGGCAACCTGCTCACGGCGTGCGCGCTCGCGGCGCGCAAGGCCACCTGCACGCCGCTGGCCGCAGGTGCGATGTAGCGCCACGCCGCGCCGGCGTCCGTCGCTGCGGCCCGCGCTGCGGCGACGCGCGGGGCGCGCCTTCCGCCGCGCGGGGCGCGCCACCGCAGCACCGCAGGACACCGGGCCCCGCGCACCGGCCCAGCCGCCCACCCGCTCGCGTTACAATCGACCCTTTTGATTCGCGCGCCTTCACCCCCGGCCGGCGCGGCCGGGCCGGGCCGCCAACGCCATGCAAGTCGCCGACATCCGCCGCCAGTTCCTCGACTATTTCGTCGCCCACGGCCACACGCTCGTGCCGAGCTCCTCGCTCGTGCCGGCCAACGACCCGACGCTGCTCTTCGTCAACTCGGGCATGGTCCAGTTCAAGGACGTGTTCCTCGGCGCCGACGTGCGGCCGTACAAGCGGGCGACGTCCTCGCAGCGCAGCGTGCGCGCGGGCGGCAAGCACAACGACCTCGAGAACGTCGGCTACACCGCCCGCCATCACACGTTCTTCGAGATGCTGGGCAACTTCAGCTTCGGCGACTACTTCAAGCGCGACGCCATCCGGTTCGCGTGGGAGCTCCTGACCAAGGTCTACAAGCTGCCGCCCGAGAAGCTGTGGACGACGGTCTACATCGACGACGACGAGGCCTACGACCTCTGGACGAAGGAGATCGGCGTCCCGGCCGAGCGCGTCGTGCGCATCGGCGACAACAAGGGCGCGAAGTACGCCAGCGACAACTTCTGGCAGATGGCCGACAACGGGCCCTGTGGACCGTGCTCGGAGATCTTCTACGACCACGGACCCGACGTCTGGGGCGGCCCGCCGGGATCGCCCGACGCCGACGGCGACCGCTACATCGAGATCTGGAACCTCGTGTTCATGCAGTTCGACCGGCAGAAGAACGCGGCCGGCGAGTTCACCATGACGCCGCTGCCGAAGCCTTGCGTGGACACGGGCATGGGTCTCGAGCGTCTCGCGGCGGTGCTGCAGCACGTGCACTCCAACTACGAGATCGACCTCTTCGTCGACCTCATCAAGGCGGCCGCGCGCGAGACGCACGCGAAGGACCTGGACAGCCCGTCGCTCAAGGTGATCGCCGATCACATCCGCGCCTGCTCGTTCCTCATCGTCGACGGCGTGATCCCGTCGTCCGACGGCCGCGGCTACGTGCTGCGCCGGATCGTCCGCCGCGCGATCCGCCACGGCTACCAGCTCGGCCAGAAGCAGCCGTTCTTCCATAAGCTCGTCGCCGATCTCGATCGCCTGATGGGCGATGCGTATCCGGAGCTCCGCCGCGAGCGCGAGCGTGTCGCGCAGGTGCTGAAGGCGGAGGAGGAGCGCTTCGGCGAGACAATCGAGAACGGCATGAAGATCCTCACCGCCGCGCTCGACGACGTCGCGAAGAAGGGCGGCCAGGTGCTCGACGGCGCGACCGCGTTCACGCTCTACGACACGTTCGGCTTTCCGCTCGACCTCACCGCCGACGTCGCGCGCGGCCGCGGCGTCACCGTCGACGAGGCGGGCTTCGACGCCGCGATGAACGCGCAGCGCGAGCGCGCCCGCGCCGCGTCGACGTTCAAGATGGGCGACAAGCTCGAGTACGAGGGCCCGAAGACGGCATTCCGCGGCTACGAGTCGCTGTCCGAGGAAGGACGCGTGGTCGCGCTCTACAAGGACGGCGCCAGGGTCGATGCGCTCGTCGCCGGCGACCACGGCATCGTGGTGCTCGACCGCACGCCGTTCTACGCCGAGTCGGGCGGCCAGGTGGGCGACCGCGGCGAGCTCACCAAGAGCGGCGTGTGCCTCACGCTCTTCGCCGTGCGCGACACGCAGAAGGTGCAGCCGGACGTGTACGGCCACGTGGGCGAGGTCGTCAACGGCGAGCTGCGCGTCGGCGACACGGTCGCCGCGCAGGTCGACCACGATGCGCGCGGCCGCACGATGCGCAATCACTCGGCGACGCACCTCATGCACAAGGCGCTGCGCCAGGTGCTGGGCGGCCACGTGCAGCAGAAGGGCTCGCTGGTCGATCCCGGCAAGACGCGCTTCGACTTCGCGCACAACGCGCCGCTGACCGACGACGAGATCCGACGCGTGGAGGAGCTCGTCAACGCCGAGATCATCGACAACCACGCGACCAGCGCACGCGTGATGCCGATCGACGAGGCGCAGAAGCTCGGCGCGATGATGCTGTTCGGCGAGAAGTACGGCGACGAGGTGCGCGTGCTCGACATCGGCACCTCGCGCGAGCTGTGCGGCGGCACGCACGTCGCGCGCACCGGCGACATCGGCTTCTTCAAGATCGTCGCGGAGAGCGGCGTGGCCGCCGGCATCCGCCGCATCGAGGCGGTGACGGGCCGCGGCGCGCTCGCCTTCGTGCAGGACCAGGAGGCGAAGCTCGCGGCGGCCGCGGCGTCGCTGCGCGCGCCGGTGTCGGAGATCGGTGCGCGCCTCGCGCAGCTCCTGGAGAGCGCCCGTGCGACGGAGAAGGAGCTCGCGCGCCTCAAGGCGAAGGCCGCCGCGTCCGCGGGCAGCGACCTCGCGTCCGGCGCGGTCGACGTCAAGGGTGCGAAGGTGCTCGCGGCGGCGCTCGAGGGGGCCGACGTGAAGGCGCTGCGCGAGACGATGGACAAGCTCAAGGACACGCTGAAGTCGGCGGCGATCGTGCTCGGCAGCGTGGCCGACGGCAAGGTGACGCTGATCGCGGGCGTGACGAGCGACCTCACCGCGAAGGTCAAGGCGGGCGAGCTCGTGAACCACGTCGCGCAGCAGGTCGGCGGCAAGGGCGGCGGGCGGCCGGACATGGCGCAGGCGGGCGGGACCGATCCCGCGGGCCTGCCGGCGGCGCTGCAGTCGGTGCGCGCGTACGTCGAGCAGAAGCTATGAGTACCGCAAGCGACTCGCCCGCGCCGGCCACACCGCAGTTCGCGAGCGACAACTGGTCGGGCATCTGCCCGGAGGCGTTTCGTGCGCTCGACCGCGCGAACCGCGGACACGCGCCGAGCTACGGCGGCGACGACTGGACGGCCGCCGCGGTGAAGGCGGTGCAGGAGGTGTTCGAGACCGACTGCGACGTGTTCTTCGTGTTCAACGGCACCGCCGCCAACTCACTCGCGCTGTCCGCGCTCTGCCGCAGCACCGATGCCGTGGTCTGCCACGCGAATGCGCACATCAACGTCGACGAGTGCGGCGCCCCGCACTTCTTCAGCGGCGGCGTGCGCCTGCTGACCGCCGACACGCCGAATGCGAAGGTGACGATCGAAGCGCTCGAGCGGCTCGCCGTCACGCCGCACGACGTCCACTCGGCGCGCCCGCGCGCACTGTCGCTCACGCAGTCGACGGAGTTGGGCACGCTGTACACGCCGATGGAGATGTGGGAGCTCGCCGAGTGCGCGCACGGCATGTCGATGCACGTGCACGTGGACGGCGCGCGCTTCGCCAACGCGGTGGCGGCGCTCGGCTGCTCGCCCGCGGAGATCTCGTGGCGCGCGGGGGTCGACGTGCTGTCGTTCGGCGGCACCAAGAACGGCCTGCCGTTCGGCGAGGCGGTGGTGTTCTTCGAGCGCGAGCTCGCCGAGGAATTCGGCCGCCGGCGCATGCAGGGCGGGCAGCTCGCGTCGAAGATGCGCTACCTCGCCGCCCCGTGGCTCGGCGTGTTGCAGGACGGCGCGTGGCTGCGGCACGCCGCGCACGCCAACGCGATGGCCGCGCGGCTGTCGGCGGGCATCGCCGGCGTGCCGGGCGCGCGCCTCATCGCGCCCACGCAGGCGAACGGCGTGTTCGTCGACCTTCCCCTGCGCATGATCGAGGGGCTGCGCAAGCGCGGCTGGCACTTCTACGAGTTCGTCGGCGAGACGGGCATCAGGTTGATGTGTGCTTGGGACACGCCGATGTCCGCCGTGGACGGCTTCCTCGCCGACGCGCGCGAGCTCGCCGGCGCGGGCGCGTGACGGACCACGCTCCGGCGCCGCCGCCCGCGCGCAGCGTCGTCGTCTTCGACTTGGGCGGCGTGCTGCTCGACTGGAACCCGCGGCACCTGTATCGCAAGCTCTTCGCCGGCGACGAGGCCGCGATGGAGCATTTCCTCGCCGAGGTGTGCAGCGGCGAATGGAACGCGCAGCAGGACGCCGGCCGCCCGTTTACGGACGCGCTGGCCGCGCTCATGCCCCGGCACGCGGCGCAGCGCGAGCTGATCGAGGCGTGGCGCGACCGCTTCGGCGAGATGATCCCGGGCACGCTCGACGAGACGGTCGCGATCGCTGCCGAGCTCAAGGCGCGCGGCGTGCCGCTCTATGCGCTCACCAACTGGTCGCACGAGACGTTTCCCGCGCAGGCGCAGCGCTTCGAGTGCCTGTCGTGGTTCGACGGCATCGTCGTGTCGGGCGTGGAGCGCGTGATGAAGCCCGACCGCCGCATCTTCGAGATCCTGCTCGCGCGCTACGCGATCGATCCGGCGACCGCCGTGTTCATCGACGACAACCCCGTCAACGCGCAGGCCGCGGCGGCGCTGGGCATCCACGGCATTCATTTCCAGACGGCAGCCGGCCTGCGCCGCGAGCTCGTCACGTTGGGCCTGCTGTGACGGGCCCGGGGAGCACATTGATGCAGCGAGGCGATCCGCAGTACCTCACCGCGATCCGCGAGCGGCTCTACACCGCCGTGCTCTCGGACGTGCTCGACGACCTGGGCTGCCGGCAGCAGGCGATGCCGCCGGCCATCCGCCCCCTCGACGACGCGTTGGTGATGGCCGGCTTCGCGCGCACCGGGCTCTATCGCGAGGTGTATCGCGTCACGCCGGACGAGAATCCGTACGAGCTCGAGATGGCGCTCATCGACAGCCTGCACCGCGACGAGATCGCGGTGTTCGCGTGCGGCGGCTCGCGCCGGATCGCGCCGTGGGGCGAGCTCCTCACCACCGCGTCGCGGGCGCGCGGCGCGGCGGGTTGCATCACCGACGGGTTCGTGCGCGATATCCGGCAGATCCGCGCGCTGCAGTTCCCCGTGTTCCACGGCGGCATCGCGCCGCTCGACTCGAAGGGCCGCGGCATGGTCGCCGAGATCGACATTCCCGTCGAATGCGCGGGCGTGGCCATCGCGCCGGGCGACCTCGTCGTCGGCGATGCCGACGGCGTCGTGGTCGTGCCGCAGGCGGTCGAGGCGGAGGCGGTGCGACGCGCGTTCGCGAAAGTGACGAGCGAGGACCGCACGCGCGAGGAGCTGGCCGCCGGCGCGAAGCTCGCCGATGTGTTCGCGAAGTACAAGGTACTTTAGTTCTAAAGGAATTCCGCCATGCCGTTGCGTCCCGACGTCACCCTCGAAGGCCTGAACCGCCGCGGCGACGGGCGCCTGCCCGGGCTGGTCGGCTTTCGCGTGGAGACGATCGCCGATGGTCTGCTCGTCGCCGAGCTCGACATCCGTCCCGAGCTCCTCGCGCCCAACGGCTTCCTGCACGCCGCCACCGTGGTCGCGCTGGCCGACACCGCGTGCGGCTTCGGCTGCATCGCGCACCTGCCCATGGGCGCCGAGAACTTCACGACCGTCGAGCTCAAGGCCAACTTCTTCAGCACCGCGCGCGAGGGCACGATCGTCGCGACCGCGCGGCCCGTGCACCAGGGCAACACCACGCAGGTGTGGGACGCGGAGGTGAAGCGCAAGGCGGACGGGCGGCAGATGGCGCTGTTCCGCTGCACGCAGCTGATCCTGTGGCCAAAACCCTGACGTTCCACATCGCTTCGTTAGAACGCTCCCTCGCCCCGCTTGCGGGGGCATTTCCGGGAATTCGGCGAGCCTGCTCGCCGCCGGAAATGCGGCGGTCGCATGCAAGCGACCGCGCGCCCTGCAAGGGAGGGCTGGGGTGAGGGGCAGCCGCGCGCCAATGCACAAGCGTTCATCGCACATCCGAAATCGACCATCGCGGACCGAGAATCCGAGAGCCATCTCCGCGCACTGATCACCGCATCCCACGCGCCTCGGCCAAACGGCCGATCGCGCCCGCGATAACCCAAGCGCAAAGTGACCCCGCCGCAACCCGCGGCCGTCACGATGCGCTCGCTCACTGCCCTCTGCCTTCTCGCGTTCGCGGCCGGCGTCTGCGTGCTGCAGGTGCAGCCCGCGCTGCCGCCGCTGCCGTTGCTCTGGATCGGCGCCGGCTTCGCGCCTGCGCTCGTCGCATGGCGCACCGGAACGCCCTCGCGCACGTTGCGTTGCTCACTTTGGATCGCAGCGTTCGCGGTGGCCGGCTTCGGCTACGCGGCATGGCGAGCCGAGGTGCGTCTCGTGGATGCGCTGCCCCATGCGTGGGAGGACGTCGACATCGGCGTCGTCGGCGTGATCGACGATCTCCCCGCCGCGGGTCCGCGCGGCGAGCGCTTCGCGTTCGCGGTCGAGCGCGTGATCACGCAAGGCGCCGTGGTGCCCTCGCGCCTGTCGCTGGCGTGGTTCCCGCCCGCGGTCGCCGACGACGATGAATCCGAGGCCGCCGCGCCGCCCGCGGTGCACCCGGGCGAGCGGTGGCGGCTCACCGTGCGGCTCAAGCGGCCGCACGGCAACGTCAATCCCGGCGGCTTCGACCTCGAGGCGTGGCTGTTGCAGCAGGGGTTGCGCGCCACCGGAACCGTGCGCGAGGACTCGCGCAACGAGCGCATCGCGCCCTTCGCGGGCCGGCCGCGCGATTATGTCCAGCGCGCCCGCGAGGCGGTGCGCGAACGCATCGTCGCGGCGTTGGGCGATGCGCGCTACGCGGGCGTCATCGTCGCGCTGGCGATCGGCGACCAGCGGGCGATCACCGAGGCCCAGTGGACGGTGTTCAACCGCACGGGGATAGGCCATCTCGTCAGCATCAGCGGCTTGCACGTCACGGTATTCGCCGCGTTCGCGGGCGGCCTCGCCTTCGCGCTCGCGCGGCGCAGCGCGCGGCTGACGTCGCGGGTGCCGGCGCGGCGCATCGCGGCGCTCACCGGCGTCGTCGCGGCGGGCGCGTACGTGCTCCTGGCGGGCGCGGAGGTGCCCGCGCTGCGCACGTTCGTGATGCTGGCGGTGGCCGCGCTCGGCGTCGCGTTCGCGCGGCCGGGGACGGCGGCGCTGGTCTGGCTGTGGGCGCTCGCGGTGGTGTTGGCGTGGGATCCGTGGGCGCCGCTCACCCCGGGATTCTGGTTGTCGTACGGCGCGGTGGCGCTGCTGCTGTACGCGTCCGTGGGTCGGCTGCACGATACGCCGGCATCCGGTTGGCGTGGGCGTGCCGCGGCCGTCCTGCGCGAGGGGGCGCATGCGCAGTGGGTGGTCACGCTGGGACTCGCGCCGCTGACACTCGCGCTCTTCCAGCAGATGTCGCTCGTGGCGCCCGTGGCGAACGCGGTCGCCATTCCGCTGGTCACGCTGGTGGTCGTGCCGCTCGCGCTCACCGGTATCGTCGTGCCGTACGGCGGGCTGTTCGTGGCGGCGCATGCGGCGCTGGTGCCGCTCATGGCGCTGCTCGAGCGGCTGGCCGAGCTTCCGGCCGCCGTGTGGCAGCAGCATGCGCCGCCCGCGTGGGCCATCGCGACGGGCTGCGCGGGTGTCGTGCTGCTCCTCGCGCCGCGTGCGGTCCCGGGACGGCCGTGGGGCTGGGCGTGGCTGCTGCCGCTGTTCCTCGCGCGGCCGCCGCCGTTGCCCGCGGGTGCGTTCCGCCTCACGGTGCTCGACGTCGGGCAGGGGCTTTCGGCCGTCGTCGAGACGCGGCACTACACGCTCGTGTACGACACCGGCGGGCGCTTCACCGATACCGCGGATGCCGGCGGCCGGATCGTCGCGCCGTTCGTGCGCCTGCTGCGCCATCCGCGCGCCGACGGGCTGATCGTGAGCCACCAGGACCTCGATCATTCCGGCGGGGCGCGCTCGCTCATGCAGGTAACTCCGGTCGGCTGGTTCGCATCCTCGTTGCCGGCGACGCATCCGGTGGTGGAGGACGCGCAGGCGAGGGCGCCGGCGCAGGCCTGCCTCGCCGGGCAGACGTGGACGTGGGACGACGTGCGCTTCACCGTGCTGCATCCCACCGCGAGCGAGTACGCCGACGCGTATGCGAAGACGAACGACCGCTCGTGCGTGGTGCGCATCGACTCGCCGCACGGCAGCGCGCTCCTCACCGGCGACATCGAGGCGCGCTCCGAGAACGCGCTCGTGCGGGCGTCGGCGGCGGCGTTGCGCGCGGACGTCGTGCTGGTGCCGCATCACGGCTCGCGCACGTCGTCGACGCCGGCGTTCATCCGGGCGGTCGCGCCGTCGGTCGCCATCGTGCCGGCCGGCTACCGCAACCGGTTCGGGCATCCGCGCGCGGACATCGTGGCGCGGTACACGATGCGCGACGTGCATGTGATCCGCACCGACGTCGCGGGTGCGGTGACGGTCGTGTTCGACGCGCAATCGGCGCGCGAGCCGCGGGGCGCGCGGGCGCAGCGTGCGCGCTACTGGCGCGATGCGCCGGCGCCGGTGCCGGCGACCGCGACCGCGACCGCCGAGTGAGGCTGCTAGACTCGCGCGATGGGCGAACGCATTCTCACGCGCGGCGCATCGCGCGCGGCGCCGACGTCGATCGATGCACGTGCGGCCAAGCGCGACACCTCGGCGATCGCGCGAGCGAACTCGCGCCGGCACGCCGCCTGCGCGCTCGCACTCCTCGCGTCGGTTTCGCTTGCCGGGCTCGCACCGGGCCACGCAGCTGCGCAGGACAAGGCGCCGGAGCTGAAGCTCACGCTCGCACAGTCGCCGGCTTTTCCGCTCGGCAAGGCGGCGGAGCGCTGGGCCGCACTGCTGGGCGAGGCTGGCGGTGGCGCCTTCGCGGTGAAGCTCTACCCGGGCGCGGTACTGATGGGCCGCGATCCGCTGCGCGAGTTCGGTGTCCTGCGCGACGGCGGCGCCGACCTCGGCGTCGGATCCGCGTTGATGTGGTCGTCCGAGCTGCCGGCGTTCGCTGTGTATGCGCTGCCGTGGCTCGCGCCGGAGCCGCGCCAGCAGGCGGCGCTCGCCGACAGCGCCGACGTGCGCGACAAGGTGGCCGCGCGCGCGGCGCTGGCGGACGTCGTCGTCGTTGCGGTCGCGCCGCTCGGCGAGCGCGTCCTGGCCACGGCCAAGGGGCCGCTCGCCGCGCCTGCGGACGTCTCGGGCCTGCATGTGCGCACCGTCGCGCAGCCGCTGATCCTCGAGACGCTCGCGGCGCTCGGCATCCGCGCCTCCGCGATGGGCGCCACCGATGCGCAGGCGGCATTCGCGAGCGGCACGCTCGATGGCCAGGAAGGCATGGCCACAACGCTGGCGGCGACGCGCATCACGGCGCTCGGCCAGCGTTATGTCCTGCGCTGGGGCGGGCAGGCGGACGCGATGGTGTTCGCGGTGCGACGCGCGGTGTGGAACGGATGGGACGAGCGCTTGCGCGAGCGCGCACGCAGCGCGGCCGTCGAGGCGGCGCGCGAGGCCGCGGCACCAACCCGCGAGGACGAGGCGCTCGCGGCGCTCGTGAAGCAGGGCGTCACGATCGTGAAGCCCGCGCCTGCGCAACGCGCTGCGTTCCGCGCGGCCGTGCAGCCGGTGTGGGTCAAGTGGACCGCCGCCCTCGGCACCGACCTCGTGCAGGCGGCGGAGGCGGCCGTCGCAGCGACCGCGGACAAGTAGCGGTGGCGCAGGCACGGCTCGCCGATTCGGTGACCCGGCTCGGCCCCGCGCACGCAGGCGCCGTCGTGGTGACCGGCTCGCACGGCGGTCTGATCGCGGCCGCGTATCTCGCGCAGGCCGGCGTACGCGCGGCAGTGGTTCACGATGCAGGTCGTGGAGCCGACGATGCGGGCGTGGCCGGGCTCGCCGCGCTCGACCATATCGGCATCGCCGCCGCCGCGGTGTCGCATGCGAGTGCCAGGATCGGCGATGCCACCGACACGTACGCGCGCGGCGTGATTTCGGCATGCAACGACGCCGCGCGCCGCTGCGGGGTAACACCGGGCATGACCTGCGCGGACGCCGCCAATCGCCTCGCGCAGGCCACCCTCGTGCGCGGCACGATCGAGCTGCCCGCGGAAACCCGAGTCGTGCTCGTCCCCGCCACGGTCGGGGCACCTGCGATCATCGGCCTCGATTCGATCGGCCTCGTCGACGACGCCGATGCGGGGCAGGTGCTCGTCATCGGTTCGCACGGCGCGCTGCACGGCGGCGATCCCGCCACGGCGCTGCCGGTGGCCGCGGCGGGCGCCTTCTTCCACGACGCGGGTCGCGGGCGCGACGACGCCGGCGTCAGCCGCCTGCCGGTGCTCGAGTCGCGCGGGATACCCGCCGCGGCCGTGGACTACCGCACCGCGCGCATCGGCGACGCGCGCTCGCTGTGGGATACGGGGCTGCTGTCGGTCGTCAACGCTTGCGCGCACGCACGCGGCGCCGAATCCGGCATGACGGTCCGCGAAGCTGCGCAGCTGTTCCGGTCACGCCCGGCGTGAACGCGACGGCGGCGGAACCGGCATCGCACCCGCAACTACTTCTTCTTCGGCACCTTGGCGCCGGCCTTCCGCGCCTCAGACAGGCCGATGGCGATCGCCTGCTTCTTGCTCGTCACCTTCTTGCCCGAGCCCGACTTCAGCGTGCCGTGCTTGCGCTCGTGCATCGTCTTCTTCACCTTCGACTGCGCCTTCTTTCCGTACTGGGCCATGATCGTCTCCTCGGGGGCGCGAAACATTGCGCCCGTGACTGCCATCATGGCGCGCCGGGGTGGCCGCGCGGCAGGGGCCGCCGGCTGAAGCGCGTGTAGGAAGAGGACGGCGCGCCCGCGGCGGACGCGTGGGCGTCAGTCGACGAATCGCCCGATGCGTACCGCCGTCTCGCCCTTCTTGGGCTTGCGCGTCGGCATGATGAGCACCGCGTCGTCGTACGGCGTGTAGATTGCGCGCTCGCCGTCGTGCGCGAGCAGCGAGCCGCCGGCCGGGACGACCGCGAGCCCGGCCACCGGCTGCACGAAGCTGAACCGGTCGGAGGTGATGGTCACCACGTCCGTGACCTCGATCGCCCGCTGGTGCGGCGGCGCCGGGTCGAGGTGCGCGTCGAGGAACGCCGCGTCGACGAGCCCGAAGTGGCGCAGGAAACGCAGCGCGGCCTGCTTCGCGACCTCGGGTGCGGCGCGCTCCCAGTGCTGGCCGCACTCGACCAGCAGCGCGTTGCGCGGATCCGTCGGGTCGTCGAACGGGCCGTAGTCGCGCAGCCGCGTGCCCGCCGCGTGGCCCTTGTCGATCACGATGTGCTGCGGCACGCCGACGGCCTGCGCGAGCTCGAGCCCCTTCTGCTGCTGGCCGGCGAGCGCGAGCGGCGGGCACGGATCGGTCATCGAGTGCAGGTCGAGGAGGTAATCGGTGGCGTCGTAGACCGGCCGCAGCGCCCGTGCGCGCGTGAGGTCGCGCGACTGGCGCGGGCCGTCGAGCACCTCGCTCGACCACAGGCGGTTGAAGTCCTCGTCGACGCAGCGCGAGGCGAACGGGTCGGCGGGATCGAACGCGAGGTACGCCTCGACGTTGGCAAAGGTGACGGTGAGCGTGCCTCGCACGGGGCGCACGCCCTCGCGCAGCAGCCAGTCGTTGCAGATGGCGCCGCACACCTCGTTGCCGTGCGTCAGCGACTGGATCGTCACGTGCGGGCCGGGCCGCGGCCCGGTGAACTGCCACACATAGGGAATGCCGGTGTTGCCCTCGCGCCAGCGCGCGAGGTCCGGCGGCTCGATCTCGATCGGCGGCAGCGCCCGCGCGCCGCGCGAGGTGTCCCTGCGCTCGCGCGTCACGACAGCGCCACGTGCGCGACGAGCCGCTGCATGAACGCCTCGCAGCGCGCGACCTGCTCGATCGCGACCCACTCGTTGGGCTGGTGCGCCTGCGCGATGTGGCCCGGCCCGCAGATCACGGTGGGCACGCCGGCGTTGTGGAACAGCGACGCCTCGGTGCCGAACGACACCTTGCCGGCGTCGCCCGCGCCGTTGCAGGCGTGCGCGAGCGTCGTGATCGCGCTGTCGTCGCGGGTGTCGAAGCCGGGCAGCGTCGAGAGGTGGTCGAACGCGATGTACGTCGCGGGATCGACGGCGTGCATCTCCGGCAGGAACTGGGCGGCGAACGCCTTCACGTCGGCGATGAACGCGTCCGGATCGTCGAACGGCAGGTGCCGGATCTCGAAGTCGAACGTGCAGTCGCGCGGCACGATGTTGAGTGCCGTGCCGCCGCAGATGACGCCGACGTGGACGGTGGTGTACGGGACGTCGTACGCGGCATCGCGCATGCCTGCATCGCGGAACTCGCGGGCGCGGCGCGCGATGTACGCGACGATCTCGCACGCGACCTGCACCGCGTTCACGCCCAGCGGCGTGAGCGACGAATGCGCCTCGTGGCCGCGCACGCGGCACCGCCATCCCTGCTTGCCCTTGTGCGCGACGACGAGCTGCATGCCGGTCGGCTCCCCGACGATGCAGCCGGCCGGATGCACGCCGCGCGCGACGATGTCGGCGATGAGGCGGCGCACGCCGATGCAGCCGACCTCCTCGTCGTACGACAGCGCGAAGTGCACCGGCTTGCGCAAGCCGCGGCGCACGAGCTCGGGCACGAACGAAAGGCCCACCGCCGAGAAGCTCTTCATGTCGGTGACGCCGCGGCCGTACAGGCGGCCGTCCTTCTCGGTGACCGTGAACGGATCCGTGTCCCACGGCTGGCCGTCGACGGGCACGACGTCGGTGTGGCCGGAGAGCACGATGCCGCCGTGCGTCGCGTTGCCGTTGTGTGCGGGCAGCGTCGCGAAGAGGTTCGCCTTGCGCCGGTCGTCGTCGAACGTCAGCGTCGACGCGACGCCGTGCCGCTCGAGGTACGCGCGCACCCACTCGATGAGCGCGAGGTTCGAGTCGCGGCTCGTGGTGTCGAACGCGACGAGCGTGCGGATGAGCTCGAGCGAGGCCAGGTCCTCGGCGCGGGTCGCGGGAGCGGGGCGCACTTGCGCGAGCGTGGCGGGTGCGTTCATGGGGGGGCCTCGAAGCAAAGGCGAAGAATAGCACCGGCACCGGCGCCCACCAACGCAGCGCGCCGCTCGTGCGCGCGGCGTGCGACACTGCGGCGCTTCGCCTGCAGGACGCCATGGCCATGCCCTTCCTTCGATTCGTCGCGCGCCGTTGCCTTCGTGCGTCGTGCGCCGCCGTCGTTCTCGCCGCGGGCGCGGCCGGCGCGCAGTCGCCGCTGCCGCTCGACCGCATCCGCCTGCCACCCGGGTTCGCCATCGAGCTCGTGGCCCGCGCGCCCGACGTGCGCGCCATGACGTGGGGTGCGCAAGGGACGCTGTTCGCGGGGTCGACCAACGGCAACGTCTACGCGATCACGCCAGCGCCCGCGGGTAGCCGTGACGCGGCGAAGGTGCGCACGATCGCGAGCGGCCTGCGCGACCCGGGCGGTGTCGCCTTCCGCGACGGCGCGCTCTACGTGTCGGCGGTGAGCCGCATCGTGCGCTTCGACGACATCGAGAAGCGCCTCGACGCGCCGCCCGCGCCGGTGGTGGTGACCGACGCGCTTCCGAGCGACGGCCATCACGGCCGCAAGTTCATCGCCTTCGGGCCCGACGGCAAGCTGTACGTGCCGGTTGGCGCGCCGTGCAACGTCTGCCTGCCGGAAGCGGACCGCTACGCGATCATCGCGCGCATGAACCCGGATGGCAGCGGCCGCGAGATCGTGGCGCGCGGCGTGCGCAACACCGTCGGCTTCGACTGGCATCCGCGCACGCACGAGCTCTACTTCACCGACAACGGCCGCGACATGCTGGGCGACGACGTGCCGCCTTGCGAGCTCGATCGCGTCACGCAGCCGGGGCAGCACTTCGGCTTTCCGTATTGCCACGGCGGCACGATCGCCGATCCCGAGTTCGGCGCGCGGCGCGCGTGCAGCGAGTTCGTCGCGCCGGTGCAGAACCTGGGCCCGCACGTCGCGCCGCTCGGCATGCGCTTCTACACGGGCACGCAGTTCCCGCCCGAGTACCGCGGCCAGGTGTTCATCGCCGAGCACGGCTCGTGGAACCGCAGCAGGAAGATCGGCTATCGCGTGAGCCTCGTGCGCCTCGACGCGGGCGGCAAGGCGATCTCGTACCAGCCGTTCGCCGACGGATGGCTGCAGGGCGAGCAGGCGTGGGGGCGACCGGCGGACGTGCTCGTCGCGCCCGACGGATCGTTGCTCGTCGCCGACGATTCGGCGGGCGCGATCTACCGCATCAGCTATCGAGGCAAATCGTAACGACGGCCACGCAGTCCGTCGCAAAACGCTCGTTCTTGCGTAGCTCTTGCGAGCGGCCGCCGCCCGGCCGCCCGAAGGCGGCCGCGTGACTTGCCGTTCGCAGTTCCGGCCGCAAAAGGCGCCACGCCGACCCGACGTCATCCGCAGGCCGCACGAACGCCTTTTGCGGACGTCACATCCTGGGCTCGCCTTCGCGATTCACCGTGATCGTGCGCCCCGGCGGCGACGTGAGCTGCACGCGATGCTCGTACCCGCGGAAGTTGTACGTGACGTCGTAATAGTCGACGCCGCCCGAATGCGGGACGGCCGCGCAGCGCTGCACGTCCTGCGTGGTCACCGTCTGGCCGCCGCTGTACTGGTTGCCGACGTTGGAGCCGACGACCGCGCCGCCCACGGCGCCGATGCCGGTGGCGACGTCGCGTCCGCGGCCGCCGCCGATCTGGTGGCCGAGCACGCCGCCCAGCACGCCGCCGATGATCGCGCCCGGCACGTTCACGTTGCCGACGTTGCCGGGATTGTTCGTGACCACCTGCTGCTGCTCGACCCAGCAGCGCTGCTCCGGCGGGCCGACCACCGCGCGCACCGAGGTGACGTCGGCCTCGAACAGCGCCTCACCCTGGCGGCGATGGTAGTCGTACGCAGGCGGCGGCGCGGCCGCCACGTAGCGCTGGTCGTCGCGCGCGGCGCCGACGCTGACCGGCCGCACCGACGAGATGTTGTTGCCGAGGCCCATCGACGCCAGGTTCGGATAGTCGCCGGGATGCAGGACCCTGCACCGCCCCTCGAAGCGCGCGTCCTCGCACACTTCCCAGCTGCCGTCGCGCACCACGGCCGACGACGCGCGGTCGTTGAAGCCCTGGCGCTCGAAGTTGCGCACCGGCCCGTCCGCGACGAACGACGGCCCGTGAAAGCCTTCTCCCGCGTAGAACGTCACCTCGGCGGACGCGCCCATCGCGGCGCAGGCCGCCGCGACGGCGACCACCAGCTTGTGTCTCGTGTTCATGGTGATGCCTCCTGTCCGTGCCGCGATCAGTAGCGGCCGTAATCGTCGTAGCGATCGTTGTACGAGTGGTATTCACGGTCGCGCCCGTGCATCGGACGCACCGAGGACACCTGGTTGTTGAGGCCCATCGCGCGCAGGTCCGGATAGCGACCCGGGCGCAGCACGACGCAGCGGCCCGAGAAGCGCGCGTCCTCGCACACCTCCCAGCGCCCGCCGCGCACCACTGCCGACGACGCGCGGTCGTTGAAGCCGAAGCGCTCGAGGTTGCCGATCGGGCGATCGGTGGTGAACGAGCGGCCCTCGAATCCGTTGCGCTCGAAGAAGCGCACGTCCGCCGCCGCGGCGCCGGCCGCGCACACTGCCGCCACCGCCACTGCCATCTTGAGCTTGGAAACCATCGTGTGTACCTCCGTTGTCATGGGTTGCGCGCGTGACATCCCGCGCGCCCGGGCGTCGTGTTGCCGTGCGTTCAAGCTTTGCACCGGCGTCCCGTGCGTTCAACGCACGTCTGCCCGCACGCGGCGTCGGACCTTGCCGCCGCGTGCTGTAGGAAGCGGGCGATGTAGCCGGCGCACGACAGCGCGCGCACGCGGCCCGCGGAAAACGAAAACGGCGCCACGCGGGCGCCGTCGAAAGGTGGGGAAGCGAAACGGGTCAGTGACGGTGGTGCACCACCACCGGCGGGCCGTAGACCACGGGCCGCGGCGCGTAGTAGCGGTAGGGGCGATAGACCGGGGCTGCCACCGGCGCGTAGTAGGGCGCGTACACGACCGGGGGCGCCACCACGACGGGGCGATAGTACGGACGGTAGTACGGGCGATAGGGCGCGCCGTAGTACGCGGGCTCGCCGGCCGTGATCGCGAGTCCGGGGACGCCGACCGACACGCTCCAGGCCACGTTGTTCGCGGAAGCCGCAGGCGCGAATGCGGCGGCGGCGCCGACGAGCAGCGTGCCGACCAGGGCGGGAATGATTCGGGTGCTCTTCATGGATCGATCTCCTCTGCTTGTAGGACCCGCACCGACGGCGATGCGCGAGGCGGGCGGGTCATGCTGCCAATGAACGCACTTCTCTGACCGTTCGTTGACGCCTGCGGTTTCGCCGACACGCACTGTTACAAATGGAAACGCATTGCGCTATTCTTGCCGGATCGCCCACGCGACGGCGCAACGTGCGAGCCGTCGGACGGCGTCCCGCCGCCCGCCCCTGGAGACCCCCGAAATGCACCCTGTCCGCTGGTTGTGCGCCGTCCTCGCGGCCACGCTGCTGCCGCTCGTGCCGGCCGCCGTGCTGGCCGCCGACCTCGTCGTGGCCCTGGGCACCGACGTCACCGCCGTCGATCCGCACTATCACAACCTCACGCCGAACAACAACGTCGCGTCGCACCTCTTCGGCTACCTCGTCGAGCGCAACGAGAAGTCGCAGCCCATCCCGGGGCTCGCGACCGAATGGAAGACGATCGACCCGACGACGTGGGAATTCAAGCTGCGCCGCGGCGTGAAGTTCCACGACGGCAGCGACTTCACCGCGGCCGATGTCGTGGCCTCCATCGAGCGCGTGCCGAAGGTGCCGAACAGCCCGTCGCCGTTCACGGCCTACACGAAGCAGATCACGAAGATCGAGGTCGTCGACCCGTACACGATCCGCTTCAAGACCGCGCAGCCGTATCCGCTGATGCCGTCGGACATGACGCAGGTCGCCATCATCAACAAGGCGTTCGCCAACGCGAGCACCGACGACTTCAACTCGGGCAAGGCCGCGATCGGCACCGGGCCGTACAAGCTCGTGAAGTTCACGAAGGGCGACCGCATCGAGCTCGCGCGCAACGACGCGTACTGGGGCGGGCGCACGCCCTGGGACAAGGTCACGCTGCGCATCATCACGCAGGACGCCGCGCGCGTCGCGGCGCTGCTCGCGGGCGACGTGCAGGTGATCGAGGCGGTGCCGACCGCCGACGTCGCGCGGCTCAAGGGCGACAAGAGGCTCGCGCTGTTCCGCCAGACCTCCGATCGCCTGATGTACGTGCACATGGACAGCGACCGCGCGGTCACGCCCACCGTCACGGCGAAGGACGGCAAGCCGCTCGACCGCAATCCGCTGAAGGATGCGCGCGTGCGCAAGGCGCTGTCGAAGATGATCAACCGGCCGGCGATCGTCGAGCGCGTGATGGAGAACGAGGCCGTGCCCGCGGGCCAGCTCGTGCCCGACTTCCTGTTCGGCGCCACCAAGGCGCTCAAGGTCGAGGCGTACGACCCGGAAGGCGCGAAGAAGCTCCTCGCCGAGGCGGGCTACCCGGACGGCTTCGAGATCACGCTCCACGCGACCAACAACCGCTACGTGAACGACGCCAAGATCGCGCAGGCCATCGCGCAGATGTGGACGCGCAATGGCATCCCGACCAAGGTCGTCGCGATGCCGTCGGCGACGTTCTTCCCGCAGGCCACGGACCTCAAGTTCAGCGTGCTGCTGGTGGGCTGGAGCACGGGCACGGGCGAGTCGTCGTCGTCGTTGAAGGCGCTGCTCATGACGTTCAACAAGGACAAGGGCTACGGCACCGCGAACCGCGGCCGCTACTCGAACCCGAAGGTCGACGCGCTCACCGAGGACGCGCTGCAGCTCGTCGACGACGTCAAGCGCGAGGCGTACCTGCAGCGTGCCACCGAGCTCGCGATCGCCGACACCGGCATCATCCCGCTGCACTTCCAGATCAGCCTCTGGGCTACGCGCGACGGCATCACGTACGCGCCGCGCGTCGACGAGCAGACGCTCGCCCACAAGTTCCAGCCGCCGAAGAAATAGGAAGCACCGCCATGAACGCGCCGCATCCCCAGTGGCCGGCGATCACGACGCCGCCCAAGCACTTCACCGCCAACCGCTGGGTCGATGCGCACGATGGCGCGACGCTGCCGATGCTCGATCCGTCCGACGGCGCGCCGTTCGCGGCAATCGCGCGCGGGAACGCCGCCGACATCGATGCCGCCGTGCGCGCCGCGCAGGCCGCGCGCGAAGGCGCATGGGCGAAGCTCTCGCCGGCCGAGCGCGGGCGGCTGCTCGCCACGCTCGGACGCGCCATCCTCGATCACGCGGAGGAGCTGGCGCTCGTCGAGGCGCGCGACTGCGGCAAGCCGCTCAAGCAGGCGCGCGCGGACGTCGCTGCGTGCGCGCGCTACTTCGAGTTCTACGGTGGCGCGGCGGACAAGCTGCACGGCACCACCATTCCGTATCCCGAGGGCTTCGCGGTGCTCACGTGGCGCGAGCCGCACGGCGTCACCGGCCACATCATTCCGTGGAACTATCCGCTGCAAATCTTCGGGCGCTCGGTGGGCGCGTCGCTCGCGGCCGGCAATGCGTGCGTCGTCAAGCCGGCGGAAGACGCGTGCCTGTCGCTGCTGCGCGTCGCCGAGCTCGCCGCGGACGTGGGCCTGCCGCCGGGTGCGCTCAACATCGTGACCGGCCTCGGGCGCGAGGCGGGCGCGGCGCTCGCCGAGCATCCGGGCATCGCGCACATCTCGTTCACCGGCTCCCCGGAGACGGGCGCGTGGGTCGGCGCGGCTGCGGCGAAGCGGCACTGCCCGGTCACGCTCGAGCTCGGCGGCAAGTCGCCGCAGATCGTGTTCGCCGACGCGGACCTCGAGCTCGCGCTGCCGGCACTCGTCAACGCGATCGTGCAGAACGCCGGCCAGACGTGCTCCGCCGGCAGCCGGCTGCTCGTCGAGCAGTCGCGCTACGAGGAAGTGCTCGCGCGCCTGGGCGAGCGCTTCGCGGCGTTGCGCACGGGGCCGGCGCTCGCCGACCTCGATTGCGGCCCGCTGATCCGCGAGTCGCAGCGCACACGTGTGCGCGAGTTCCTCACGCATGCGCAGCGCGACGGCATCGCGATCGTCGCGCACGGCGCGATCGTCGCGGATGCGCCCGCGGGCGGCTACTACGTCGCGCCGGTGCTGCTGCGCGACGTGCCGATCACGCATCGCCTCGCATGCGACGAGGTGTTCGGTCCGGTGCTGGCGGCGCTGCCGTTCACGGATGAAGCCGACGCCGTGCGCCTCGCCAACGCGACCGACTTCGGGTTGGTGGCCGGCGTATGGACGCAGGACGGTGGCCGGCAGCTGCGCATGGCGCGCAACGTGCAGAGCGGGCAGGTGTTCATCAACAACTACGGCGCGGGCGGCGGCGTCGAGCTGCCGTTCGGCGGCGTCAAGCACTCGGGGCACGGGCGCGAGAAGGGCTTCGAGGCGCTGTACGGCTTCACGACGGTGAAGACGGTGGTGCTGCGGCATGGATAAGCGTGTTGCGCTTGCCGTCGTCGCGTGCGCGGCGATGGTCTCGCTGCCGGTGCACGCGCAAGCGCTCGCCAAGGGCGCGCTGGTGCGCGTGCAGGTCTCCGATTTCGGCAACGGGTGGCACGAGGGCACCGTCGGCGTCGCGCCGAACGGCTGCACGATGGTGTATCTGAAGCAGAAGGCGCTCGGCCAGTACACGAGCGTCTCGCTCGCGGGCGCCGGCAAGCTGCAGGAGCAGCGCGCGGGGACGTGGACCGACGTGCCGGTGAAGCCGCTGATCGCGAAGGAGCCGAAGGCCTGCCGCGACGGCCAGAACGATTGAGGAAAGTCACGTCATGAGATTGAAGGACAAGGTCGCCATCGTCACCGGCGCGGGCTCGGGCTTCGGGCGCGGGATCGCGCAGCGCTTCGCGCAGGAAGGCGCGCGCGTCGTCGTCAACGACCTCGACGCAGAGAACGGCGAGCACACGGTGCAGGACATCGTCGCGGCGGGCGGCCACGCGCGCTTCATCGCGGGCGACGTGTCGCGCGATGCGGACGTGAAGCGGCTGGTCGAATTCGCGCTGGCGTCCTACGGCCGGCTCGACGTCGTGGTCAACAACGCGGGCACCACGCACCGCAACCAGCCGATGCTCGACGTGACGGAAGAGCAGTTCGACCGCATCTACCAGGTCAACGTGAAGAGCCTCTTCCTCACCGCGCGGCACGCGGTGCCGCCGATGCGCGCGCAGAAGGGCGGCGTGTTCATCACGATCGCCTCGACCGCCGGCGTGCGGCCGCGCCCCGGCCTCACCTGGTACAACGGCAGCAAGGGCGCGGCGATCGTCACCTCGCGCTCGATGGCCGCGGAGCTCGCGAAGGACAACATCCGCGTCAACGTGATCAACCCGGTCGCGGGCGAGACGGCGATGCTGGCGGACTTCATGGGGCAGGACACGCCCGAGCGGCGCGCGCAGTTCGTGGCGAGCATTCCGCTCGGCCGGCTGTCGCAGCCGACGGACATCGCGACCGCCGCGGTGTTCTTCGCCTCGGACGAGGCGTCGTTCATCACCGGGGCGTGTCTGGAGGTGGATGGGGGGAGGTGTGTTTGATCGGTGCGGTCGTTGACGCAGCCCCTCACCCCAACCCTCCCTTGCAGGGCGCGCGGTCGCTTGCATGCGACCGCCGCATTTTCGGCGGCGAGCATGCTCGCCGAATTCCCGAAAATGCCCCCGCAAGCGGGGCGAGGGAGCTTTCTGGGGCGCTTCGCGTTCACGCCACCGCTCACCGTAAGACCTCCCTCTCCCGCCCCGGGCGGGAGAGGGTTGGGGTGAGGGTGGGGACGTTGCGCGATTGACGCAGCCCCTCACCCCAACCCTCTCCCCGCAAGCGGGGCGGGAGCTTTCTGGGGCGCTTCGCGGTCACGCGACCGCTCACTGTAAGGCCTCCCTCTCCCGCCCCCGGCGGGAGAGGGTTGGGGTGAGGGTGGGGACCTTGCGCCGACACGCGCTACGCCCGTGCAAGCGACTCCAGAACGCGCCTACACGATCTTGCGAGCTCGCAATTCCGCAATCTTCGCCTCGTCGTACCCCAACTCCCGCAGCACCGCATCGGTGTGCTCACCCAACCGGGGCCCGCCGCCCTCGAATCCACCGGGCGTGCGCGACAGCTTCGGCACCACGCCCGGCACCTTGAGCGTGCCGCCGTCCGCGGTGCGGACCTCGCGGATCATCTCGCGCGCCTGGTACTGCGCATCGGCGACGATGTCGCGGATCGTGTAGATCTTTGACGCGGGCACGTCCGCCTTCGCCATCGCGGTGAGCACCTCGTCGGGCGCGCGCGTGATCGTCCACGCCTCGATCTGCTCGTCGAGCCACGTTTGCCGCGCGGCGCGGCCGTCGTTGTGGGCGAGCGCGGGATCGCTCGCGAGATCCTCGCGGCCCATCGCGAGCGCGAGCCGCCTGAAGATCGAATCGCCGTTGCCCGCGATCAGGACGTAGCTGCCATCGGCACAGCGATACGCGGACGTCGGAGCGATGCCGGGCAGGATGGACCCCGTGCGCTCGCGCACTGCACCGAATGCGTCGAACTCCGGCAGCAGCGATTCCATCACCGAGAACACCGCCTCGTACAGCGCGACGTCGACCACCTGCCCGACGCCCGTGCGGCGCCGCTGCTCGAGCGCCATCATGGCGCCGATCACCCCGTACAGCGCGGCGAGCGTATCGCCGATGGAGATGCCCGCGCGTGCGGGCGGGCGATCGGGCGTGCCCGTGACGTGGCGCAGGCCGCCCATCGCCTCGCCGATCACGCCGAAGCCCGGCCGCTCGCTGTACGGGCCGGTCTGCCCATAACCCGAGATGCGCACCAGCACGAGGCCCGGGTTCGTCTGCGCGAGCACGTCGTAGCCCATGCCCCAGCCCTCGAGCGTTCCGGGACGGAAGTTCTCGACCACGATGTCGGCGCGCGCGGCCAGCGCACGCGCGATCGCCTGGCCGTCGGGCGTGCGCAGGTCGACGGTGAGCGAGCGCTTGTTGCGCGACTGCACGTGCCACCAGACCGACGTGCCGTCCTTCACGTAGCGCCACTTGCGCAAGGGATCGCCGTGGCCGGGCGGCTCGATCTTGACGACGTCGGCACCGAACTCGGCGAGGATCTTCGCGCAGAACGGACCGGCGATCAGCGCGCCCATCTCCAGCACGCGCAGCCCGGCGAGCGGCCGCGCCGGATTCGCCGGGGGCGCGGGGTCGACGGGCGCGGTGGATGACATGCGGAGCGGGTTGCGTGCAACGCCGCCGCAGGCGGCGCGCCGGAATATATTACATTGCGGTGCCCCGATGGACGCTCGTGCGTCGCGGGCGACCTCGACCTGTGTGCGGAGCGAGAAGCGCGTGGCTGCATTCGACCGAATCCTCCTTCAGTGCAACCGGTGGCTGGTGATCGCCATGCTCGCGGCGATGGCGCTGATGGTGTTCGCCAACGTCGCGCTGCGCTTCCTCACCGACCACTCGATCCTGTGGGTGGAGGAGGTCTCGCGCTATCTCATGATCTGGCTCACGTTCCTCGGCGCGGGGCTGGTGCTGCGCTACGGCGGCCACATCGGCATCGACGTGCTGCAGGAGCGGCTGCCCGCGCAGGCGCCGTACCTGCGCGTCCTGATCTTCGTGCTGCTGCTCGGCTTCTTCGCGTTCATGGCGTGGATCGGGACGCGCTACGCGATGCTCACGTGGAGCCAGACCACGCCCGTGCTGCAGATCCCGGTCGGCATCGTGTACGCGGCGATGCCCGCGGGCTTCGTGCTGCTGATCGTGCACCTGCTGCTGATGGCCGCGCCGTACATCCGGCGACGTCAGTTCCTCGTCGACACCGACTTCGATCCGGAAGCGGCGCAGCTGTGATCGCGACGCTGTTCATCGGCTGCATCGTGCTGCTGGTGCTGGGCGTGCCGGTGGCGTTCGCGCTCGGCGGCGCGACGCTGGCGGCGATCCTGTGGAACGGCACGCTGCCGCTCATCGCGCTGCCGAAGTATCTCTTCAGCGGCATCGACGTGTTCGCGCTGATGGCGGTGCCGTTCTTCATCCTCGCGGCCGAGCTCATGACCGGCGGCTCGCTGTCGGAGGCGCTGCTGCGCTTCGCGTCGCAGTTCGTCGGGCGCTTCCGCGGCGGCCTCGGCCACACCAACATCCTGACGATCACGTTCTTCTCGGGCATCAGCGGCTCGGCGCTCGCCGACGCGGCCGGCCCCGGCGCGATCATGATCCGCATGATGAAGAAGGACGGGTATCGCGCCGAGTACGCCGCGGCGCTGACGGCCGCGGTATCGATCCTCGGCCCGATCATCCCGCCGTCGATCAGCATGATCGTCTACGCGCTCGCGTACCCCGAGATCAACCTCGTGGGCCTGATGATCGCCGGCGTGGTGCCTGGCCTCGTGATCGCGATCGCGATGGCGCTCATCAACCACGTGGTCTCGGTCCGGCGCAACTACCGCGGCGTGCACGAGGCGCTGTCGGTGCGCGACTACCTGCGCAACACCTGGCACGCGATCCCTGCGCTGGTGCTGCCGGTCATCATCCTGGGCGGCATCGCGTCGGGCGCCTTCACGCCGACCGAGGCGAGCGTGGTCGCGGTGTTCTACGCGCTGTTCGCGGGCCGCGTGATCTACCGCACGCTCACCTGGAAGATGCTGCCGGGCATCCTCGCGCGCTCGGCGCTGATGACGGTGTCGGTGCTGATCATCGTCGCGATGTCCGCCGCGTTCGCGTGGGTGCTCACCGTTTCGCGCGTGCCGCAGCAGTTCACCGAGTGGATCGTGGCGATGCAGCTCTCGCCGATCGCGTTCCTGCTGGCGGTCAACGTGCTGCTGCTCGTCTTCGGCATCTTCATCGAGCCGCTGCCGGGCGTGGTGGTGCTGGTGCCGATCCTCGCGCCGATCGCCCACGCGCTCGGCATCAACGACCTGCAGTTCGGCATCATCGTGATCGTCAACCTCACGATGGGCATGATCACGCCGCCGGTGGGCGGCCTGCTGTTCGTGACCACGATCGTCGCGCGCGTCACGCTGCAGGGGATGGTGAAGGAGCTGTGGCCGTTCCTCTGGGCACAGCTCGCGGTGCTGCTGCTGCTGTCGCTCGTGCCTGCAATCAGTACCGCACTGCCGGCCTTCTTCGGTTTCCGGTGATCGGCGCGGCGAGTGCCGCACCGATCACCGCCGTCCGATTACTTCGCGTTCTTGATCTTGTCGATGTTCTCTTGGCCGAAGCGCTTGGCGAAGTCCGCGTAGACCGGCGCCAGCGTCGCCTGGAATTTGGCCTTGTCGACGTTGTCGACGACCGTCATGCCCTTGCCGCGCAAATCGCCGACGGCGCGCTTCTCGTCGTCGTCGATGCGCGCGCGGTTGGCCTTCACCGCTTCCTTCGCGGCCTCGTTGAACGCCTGCTTGTCGGCCGCGGACAGCGCGTCCCACTTGCCCTTGTTCATCAGGATCACCGCCGGCGAGTACACGTGGCCCGTCAGCGTCATGTACTTCTGCACCTGGTCCAACTTGGCAGCGGTGATCACGGACAGCGGATTCTCCTGGCCGTCGACGGTGCCCTGCTGCAACGCGGTGAACACCTCGGTGAACGCCATCGGCGTCGGCAGGATGCCGAACTGCTTGTACGCCTGGATGTGGATGGGGTTCTCCATCGTCCGCATCTTGAGGCCCTTGAGGTCGTCCGGCGCGTTCACCGGCCGCTTGTTGTTCGTCATGTGCCGGAAGCCGTTCTCGCCCCACGCGAGCGCGTGGATGCCCTTGGGCTCGAACTTGACGAGCATCTCCTGCCCGATGGGGCCGTCGAGCACGCCGCGCGCGTGCTGGTAGTCGCGGAACAGGAACGGGATGTCGAGGATCGCGATCTCCGGCACGAAGTTCGGCACCGGCCCGGTGGAGGTGAGCGTGAGGTCGAGCGTGCCGAGCTGCACGCCCTCGATCGACTCGCGCTCGGCGCCGAGCGCCCCCGCGTAGAAGTTCTGGACCTTGTAGCGGCCGTTGGTGCGCTTCTCCACCTCCTTCGCGAAGGTGTCGATGGCGACCCCGTACGACGAGTTCTGCGCGAGCGAGATGTTCATCTTGAGCGTCTGCTGCGCGGCGGCGGGCAGGGCAGGGACGACCGCCAGCGCGGCGGCGACGATCGACAGGGCAAGGCGCGACAGGCGCATGGTCTTCCTCCGTGGATTCGGGCACTCGAGCCGCGTCCAGCGCGCGGCGCGGCCCATTCTAGGGCAACGACGGACGCGCAGTATACGCAGGCTGCACGCGTGTACGAGACGCCCCCGGTGGCCGCGGGGCGCTTTGTGAAATAATCGCCGTTCCGACCCCGCGCGTCCCGCGCCCGGCCGGCGCGACGCCACCTTCGCCCCCATGCTCGATTCGGCTTTGCAAGCGCAACTGGCGGCCATCCTGCCGCCGGCGGCGCTGCTCGTCTCGGCGGAGGAGACGAAGCCGTACGAATGCGACGGCCTCACGCTGTACCGCGAGCAGCCGGCCGCGGTGCTGCTGCCCGAGACCGAGGCGCAGGTCGTCGAGATCCTGAAGGCGTGCCACGCGGCGAAGATCCCGGTGGTGGCGCGCGGCGCCGGCACCAGCCTCTCCGGCGGCGCGCTGCCCGATCCGAAGGGCGTCGTGCTCTCGCTCGCGAAGTTCAAGCGCATCCTGCACATCGATCCGCTGACGCGCACGGCCGTCGTGCAGCCGGGCGTGCGCAACCTCGCGATCTCGGAAGCCGCCGCGGCGCACGGCCTCTACTACGCGCCCGATCCGTCGTCGCAGATCGCGTGCACGATCGGCGGCAACGTCGCCGAGAACGCGGGCGGCGTGCACTGCCTCAAGTACGGGCTCACCGGGCACAACCTGCGCCGCGTGCGCGGCGTGCTCATCACCGGCGAGGTGGTGGAGTTCGGCGGCGATGCGCTCGACAGCCCGGGCTACGACCTGCTCGCGCTCATCACCGGCAGCGAGGGTTTGCTGGCGGTCATCACCGAGATCACCGTCAAGCTCACGCCGAAGCCGCAGCTCGCGCAGGTGGCGCTCGCCGCGTTCGACGACGTCGAGAAGGCGGGCGCCGCGGTGGGCGCGATCATCGCCGCCGGCATCATCCCCGCCGGGCTCGAGATGATGGACCAGCCGGCCACGCGCGCGGTCGAGCAGTTCGTGCACGCCAACTATCCGCTGGAGGCGGCCGCCGTGCTGCTCGTGGAGTCGGACGGCACGCCCGAGGAAGTCGCGAGCGAGATGGCGGAGATCAGGCGCGTGCTCACCGAGAGCGGCGCCACCGAGATCCGCGTGTCGAAGGACGAGGCGCAGCGCCTGCTGTACTGGTCCGGGCGCAAGGCCGCGTTTCCCGCCGTGGGGCGCATCTCGCCCGACTACTACTGCATCGACGGCACCATCCCGCGCAAGGCGCTGCCGCGCGTGCTGCGCGCGATCGCGCAGTGGTCGCAGGAATATGGCCTGCCGTGCGCGAACGTCTTCCACGCCGGCGACGGCAACCTGCATCCGCTGATCCTGTTCGATGCCAACCAGCCCGGCGAGACGGAGAAGACCGTCGCGTTCGGCGACCGCATCCTCGAGCTCTGCATCGAGGTCGGCGGCACGGTGACCGGCGAGCACGGCGTCGGCGTGGAGAAACTGAACACGATGTGCCTGCAGTTCGCGCCCGAGGAGCTCGCCCGCTTCCACGGCGTGAAGGAGGCGTTCGACGCCTACCGATTGCTCAACCCCGGCAAGGCGGTGCCCACGCTGCACCGCTGCGCGGAGATGGGGAAGATGCACGTGCATCACGGCGCGCTGCCGCACCCGGACCTGCCGCGCTTCTGACGAGGATCTTGGCACCATGAACGCACGCGATGCATTGCACCCACGTCCCGCGGAAGCCGCGGTGGAAGGCGTGGTCGACGCGCTGCTGCGCGATTTCGGCGCGCGCGCGAAGACGGCCGCGGCCATCCGTGCGCAGCACGCGCATGGCGAAGGCCTCGCCGACGCCGCACTGCCGGACGTCGTCGTCTACCCGCACAGCAACGAGGAGGTCGCGGCCATCGTGCGCCTGTGCGCCGCGGCGCGCGTGCCGGTGATCCCGTTCGGCGTGGGCACGTCGCTCGAGGGCCACGTCGCGGCGCTCTACGGCGGCGTGTGCATCGACCTGTCGGAGATGAACCGCGTGCTCGAGGTCAACGCCGCGGATCTCGACTGCCGCGTGCAGGCGGGCGTGACGCGCGAGCAGCTCAACGCGGAATTGAAGGGCACCGGTCTCTTCTTCCCGATCGACCCGGGCGCCAACGCCACGCTCGGCGGCATGACGTCGACGCGCGCGTCGGGCACCAACGCCGTGCGCTACGGCACGATGCGCGAGAACGTGTTGGGCCTCACCGTCGTCACCGCGGACGGGCGCATCGTGCGCACCGGCGGCCGCGCGCGCAAGTCGGCGGCAGGGTACGACCTCACGCGCCTCTTCGTCGGCGCCGAAGGCACGCTCGGCGTCATCACCGAGATCCAGGTGCGCCTGTACGGGCTGCCGGAGGCGGTGTCGGCCGCGGTGTGCCAGTTCCCGGATCTCAAGTCGGCGGTCGGCACGGTGATCGCCGCGATGCAGGTGGGCATTCCCGTCGCGCGCATCGAGCTCCTCGACGCGCTGCAGATGGAAGCGTGCATACGTTATTCGAAGCTCGAGGGCTTCGCGGCGCTGCCCACACTGCTGTTCGAGTTCCACGGCAGCGGGCAGGGCGTGCGCGAGCAGGCCGAGACGATGGAGGCCATCGCCGGCGAGCACGGCGGCAGCGCGTTCCAGTGGGCCACGCAGCCGGAAGACCGCTCGCGCCTGTGGAAGGCGCGGCACAACGCGTACTACGCGGCGATGGCGCTCGCGCCCGGCAAGCAGGCGTTCTCCACCGATGCCTGCGTGCCGATCTCGCGGCTCGCCGACTGCCTCCTCGAAACGCGCGCCGAGCTCGATCGCGAAGGTGTGATCGCGCCGATCGTCGGCCACGTGGGCGACGGCAATTTCCACGTGCTCGTGCTCTTCGATCCCGCCAGCGCGGCCGAGCGCGCGAAGGCCGACGAGATCGCGCGCAGCGTGAGCCTGCGGGCGATCGCGATGGGCGGCACCTGCACCGGCGAGCACGGCGTCGGCGTGCACAAGCTCGAGGCGCTGGTGGCCGAGCACGGCGAGGCGGTCGACCTCATGAAGACGCTGAAGCGCGCGTTCGATCCGCACGACATCATGAATCCCGGCAAGACGGTGCCCTACTGACCATGTACACGATCTACATCGGCAATCGCAACTACTCGTCCTGGTCGCTGCGTGGCTGGCTCGCGGTCAAGCTCGCCGGCGCGCCGTTCCGCGAGGTGGTCGTGCAGCTGCGCGGCACGTACAACCCCGACAACCGCGCGTTCTCGCCGACCGCGCTGGTGCCGGCGCTGCACGACGGCGACGTGCAGGTGTGGGATTCGCTCGCGATCGGCGAGTACCTCGCGGAGCGCCATCCGGGCATGTGGCCCGCCGACCGGGTGGCGCGCGCGTGGGCGCGCTCGATCGCGGCGGAGATGCACTCCGGCTTCTCCACGCTGCGCAACGAGATGACGATGTGCATCCGCGAGCGCCTCGACGTCCGGCCGTGGTCCGATGCGCTCGCGGCCAACATCCGCCGCGTCGAGGAGATCTGGACCGACTCGCGCCGCCGGCACGCGAACGCGGGTCCGTTCCTGTGCGGCGCCTTCAGCCTCGCCGACGCGTTCTACGCGCCGGTCGCGTTCCGCTTCCGGACGTACGGCGTGACGCCGCAGGGCGCGGCCGGCGAGTACCTTGCCGCGCTGCTCGCGCATCCTTTCGTGCGCGAGTGGGAGCAGGCGGCGCTCGCGGAGCAGGAGATCATCGAGGCCGACGAGCCGCGCGTCCTCTATCGCGACAAGCTCGCGGCCACCGCCCGGCGGTAGCGTCAGGCGCCGTGACGCTCGATCCCGCGCTCGAAGCCTGGCAGGCGCGCATCCGCGCGGCCGGCACCCGGGCACTTGCGCTGCGCCTGCGCGGCGGCGGCACCAAGGATTTCTACGGCGCTGCGCGCAACGGCGACCTGCTCGACACGCAGCGTTACGCGGGCATCGTCGAGTACGAGCCGACCGAGCTCGTCATCACCGCGCGCGCCGGCACGTCGCTCGCGGCGGTGGAGCGCGCGATGCGCGCCCGCGGGCAGATGCTGGGGTTCGAGCCGCCGCACTACGGCGAGGGCGGCACCTTGGGCGGCGCGATCGCGAGCGGCCTGTCGGGCCCGCGGCGACCGTATGCCGGTGCGGCGCGCGACTTCGTGCTCGGCATGCGCGTGCTCGACGGCACGGGCCAGGACCTGACCTTCGGCGGACGCGTGATGAAGAACGTCGCGGGGTTCGACGTCGCGCGGCTCATGACCGGGGCGCTCGGCACGCTCGGTCTCATCACCGAGGTGTCGCTCAAGTGCCTGCCGCTGCCGAAGGCGGAGACGACGCTCGTGCAGGAATGCTCGGCCGACCAGTCGATCCATCTCGCCAACGAATGGGGCGGGCAGCCGCTGCCGCTGTCGGCCACGTGCTATCACGACGGCCACTTCTACGTGCGGCTGTCCGGCGCGCCGCCCGCGGTCGGCGCGGCCGCCGCGAAGATCGGCGGCCGCGTGCTCGCGGAGGCGGACGCGTTCTGGGCCACGGTGCGCGATCACCAGCATCCGTTCTTCGCGCCGTCGCTGGCCGGCGGCGCGCCGCTGTGGCGGCTGTCGGTGAAGTCCACCGCGCCCTACACCGACCTCGGCGGCGAGCAATTGATCGAGTGGGGCGGGGCGCTGCGCTGGCTGCGTGCCACCGACCGGACGAATGCAACGAAGCTGCGCGCGTGGGCCGCCGCGCAGGGCGGGCACGCGACGCTCTTCCGCGGCACGCTGGCCGACGTGCCCGTGTTCCAGCCGCTCGACGCGACGCTCGCCACCGTGCATCGCAGGCTCAAGGCCGTGTTCGATCCGCACGGCGTCTTCAATCCCGGCCGCCTGCTGCCCGACGCCTGATGCAGACCCACCTCGCCCCCGAGTTCCGCGACACGCGCGAAGGCCGCGAGGCCGACGCGATCCTGCGCTCGTGCGTGCACTGCGGCTTTTGCACGGCCACGTGCCCGACGTACCAGCTCCTGGGCGACGAGCTCGACGGCCCGCGCGGGCGCATCTACCTCATCAAGGAAGTGCTGGAGGGCAAGCCGGTCACCGCGAGCACGCAGCTCCACCTCGACCGCTGCCTCACGTGCCGCAACTGCGAGACGACGTGCCCATCGGGCGTGCAGTATGGGCGCCTGCTCGACATCGGGCGCGGCATCGTCGAGAAGAAGGTCGGCCGCACGGCCGCGGAGAGCGCGCAGCGCTGGACGCTGCGCAAGACGCTGCTGTCGCGCAGCGTGTTCGGCGGCGCGCTCGCAGTGGGCCGCGCATTCCGCGGCCTCTTGCCGCGCGAGCTCGCGAGCAAGATTCCCGACGGCGCCCATGCCGGCACGTGGCCGGCGCCGCAGCACGCGCGAAAGATGCTG
This sequence comes from Burkholderiales bacterium, assembly GCA_046347855.1. GTDB lineage: Bacteria > Pseudomonadota > Gammaproteobacteria > Burkholderiales > Casimicrobiaceae > VBCG01. The sequence continues at coordinate 740,694 of JAXMFJ010000006.1, read as the reverse complement.
ATCCTCGAGGGCTGCGTGCAGCCTTCGCTCAAGCCCAACATCGACGCCGCGATGGCGCGCGTGCTCGACCGCACCGGGATCTCGCCGCTGCGCATCCCGGGCGGCGGCTGTTGCGGGGCGATGCCGCATCACCTGTCCGCGGAACGCGAGGCCGTCGCCATCGTCAAGCGCAACATCGACGCCTGGTGGCCGCAGGTGCATCGCGGCCTCGAGGCGATCGTGGTCACCGCGAGCGGCTGCGGCGTGATGGTCAAGGACTACGGCCACTTCCTCGCGCACGACGCGGCCTACGCGTCGAAGGCGAAGACCATCGCGGGTCTCGCGCGCGACCCGATCGAGGTCGTCACAGCCGAGTGGAAGAAGGTGGCGCCGCTCATCGCCATGGACCACGGCCCGCGGCGCATCGTGTTCCACTCGCCGTGCACGCTGCAGCACGGGATGAAGATCCGCGGCCAGGTCGAGGAGATCCTGCTCGCGATCGGGCACACGCTGCTGCCCGCGGCGGAGAGCAACGTGTGCTGCGGCTCCGCCGGCACGTACTCCGTGCTGCAGCCGGCCATCGCGGGGCAGCTCAAGGCCAACAAGCTCAAGGTGCTGGAGGCGCCGCGGCCCGAGGTCATCGCCACCGCCAACATCGGCTGCCTCACGCACCTCGAATCGGGCACGCGCACGCCGGTGCGCCACTGGATCGAGCTCCTCGACGAGCGCATGCTCAACGTCGTGCGCCGCTGATCCATGCCGGAGCCCACCGCCACGCGTGCCGACTACCGGCACTTCCTCGCGATCCCGACGCGCTGGATGGACAACGACATGTACGGCCACGTGAACAACGTGACGTACTACTCGTACTTCGACACCGTGGTGAACGAGCACCTCATCCGCGCGGGCGGCCTCGACATCCGGCAGGGGCCGTGCATTGCGTACGTCGTCGAGACGGCGTGCCGCTTCCACCGCTCGCTCACGTTTCCCGAAGTCGTCGACGCCGGCCTGCGCATCGCGCGCCTCGGCACGAGCTCCGTGACGTACGACATCGGGCTCTTCCGCCGCCACGACGATGCGCCGGCAGCGACGGGCCGGTTCGTCCACGTCTGGGTCGATCGCGCGACCGAGCGGCCGGTCGGGATTCCCGACGCCGTCCGCGCGGCGCTCGCACCGCTGGTCGTGACGTGACGCTCGACGTCCACTGCGAGCGCATGACCACGGCGACGCGCGACGACGCGCGCGCGCTGCTGTCCGCGTTCCTCGCGCACGACGATCACTACCGCGCGTCCGCCGCGACGTACGGCGACGGCGGCCCCGAGGCGCTCGCATGCGCGCTCGACCTCTTCCTCGCGCGGCCCGCGATCGGCTTCGTGTGGCTCGCCTACGCGGGACGCGGCGACGCGCGCGGGCCCGTCGCGGCGTGCGTGGTGTGCCGCGCGATCTCGACGTCGCGCGGCGCGCTCGTCGCGAAGCTCGACGACGTGACGGTGGCCGCGCGCTGGCAGGGCCGGGGCGTGGGCAACGCGATGCTGCGCGCACTGCGCGCGCACCTGCTGGAGGAAGGCATGTCGCGCATCGACTGCGGCTGCCATCGCGACAACGAAGGCGCGTGGCGCTTCTACGAGCGGCTGGGCTTCCGCCCGCTCGACGAGGAGCGGCTCGCGTGGCTGCTCTGACATGGCCTTGATCGTCCTCGTCCCCGCCGCGGGCGGCGGCAGCCGCTTCGGCGGCAGCGCGCCCAAGCAGTACGCGCTGCTCGCGGGCGAGCCCGTGCTCGGCCGCACGCTCGCGCGGCTCGCATGCCTCGCGGCCGACGCGACGTACGTCGCGCTCGCGCCCGACGACGTGCATTACGAGCGCACGGTGGGACGCACGCACGACGCTGAAATCCTGCGCTGCGGCGGCGCCACGCGGGCGCACACGGTGCGCGCCGCGCTCCACGCGCTGCGCGCGCGCTGCGGCGACGACGACTGGGTGCTGGTGCACGACGCCGCGCGCCCGTGCGTGCCGCGCGACGCGCTCGCGCGCCTCGTCGAGCACCTGCGCGACGAGCCCGTCGGTGGCCTGCTCGCGGTGCCGGTCGCCGATACGCTGAAGCGCAGCGACGCCGACGCCGATGCGCCGCGCGTGGCGGCCACCGTGCCGCGCGCCGGATTGTGGCAGGCACAGACGCCGCAGATGTTCCGCTACGGCGTGCTCGCGCGTGCGCTGGCCGACGACGCCGCGCTCGCGTGCACCGACGAGGCGCAGGCGGTCGAGGCGGCCGGCTACGCGCCGCGGCTGGTGCGCGGCAGCCCCGCGAACCTCAAGATCACGTTCCCCGACGACCTCGCGCTCGCCGCGGCGATCCTCGCCGCGCAGGCGCGGGAAGAGGCATGACCATGCGCATCGGCACCGGCTTCGACGTCCACGCGTTCGCCGACGGCCGCGCGCTCGTGATCGGCGGCGTCACCATCGTGCACCCGCGCGGCCTCGCCGGACACTCCGATGCCGATGTGCTGCTGCACGCGGTGGCCGACGCGCTGCTCGGCGCGTTGGCGCTCGGCGACATCGGCATGCATTTCCCCGACACCGATCCGCGCTTTCGCGGCGCCGACAGCCGCGTGCTGCTGCGCCACGTCGCGTCGCTGGTGGCCGGGCGCGGCTACGCGGTCGGCAACCTCGACGCGACCGTCATCGCGCAGGCGCCGCGGCTCGCACCGCACGTGCCCGCGATGCGCGCGAATATCGCGGCGGACCTGCGCTGCATGGTGGAGCAGGTGTCGGTGAAGGCGACCACGACCGAGCGGCTGGGCTTCACCGGACGCGAGGAGGGCATCGCGGCGGAGGCGGTGGTGCTGCTGGTGGCGGCGGGCAACGCGCAGCAGTAACGCGCGCACCCTCACCCCAGCCCTCTCCCGCGCGGCGGGAGAGGGAGCACTTCAGGTCGGCGTCTCACTTGAACCTCCCTCGAAAGGGGAAGGGCCTTCGGCCGCGAGCAGGACGATGCGCATCACCACCGAATGCTCCCTCGCCCCGCTTGCGGGGAGAGGGTTGGGGGTGAGGGGCTGCGTCCTTCGCGCAATCGCCCCAACATGCCCTATTCGCGTGAGGAGAGCGGCAACTCCACCCGCGCCACCAACCCTCCACCCTCGCGCGGCAGCAAATCGAAGCGCCCGCCGTGCAGCCGCGCGATCCGATCCACGATCGCGAGCCCGAGCCCCGCGCCGGCCGCGCCGTCCTCTCTCGCCCGCGCCTCGCTCGCGCGCGTGAACGGCTGCTTGAGGCGCGCGACGTCCGCCGCTGCAATGCCGGTGCCGCGATCGCGCACCTCGATCACCGCGACGCCGCCCTCTACCGCCGTGGCCACCTCCACCGGCGGCGCGCCGTACGCGAGCGCGTTGTCGACGAGATTTGCAACGAGGCGCGACAACGCCGTCGGCTTGGCCGGCAGCGGCGGCACGCGGCCGCCGGCGAACGCGACCGGCTTGCCCGCGCGCAAGTAGCGCTCCACGGCGGCAGCGACCACCGCATCGAGATCGGTGGCCGCGAACGGCGCCGCATCGTCGCCGCGCGCGAAGTCGAGGAACTGGCCGATGATGCGGTCCATCTCGTCGATGTCGGCGACCATGCCGCCTTTCAGCGATTCGTCCGCCAACCCCATCTCCACGCCGAGCCGCAGGCGCGCGAGCGGCGTGCGCAGGTCGTGCGACACGCCGGCGAGGAGGACGGCGCGATCGCGCTCGATCTGCGACAGGTTCGCGGTCATCGCGTTGAAGCCGCGGTTGACGGCCGCGATCTCCGACGGCCCCGACTCGGGCAGCGGCGGCACCGTCTCGCCGCGACCTACGCGTGCGACGGCGGCGGACAGCTCGCGCAGCGGCCGCGCGAGGTAGCGCGCGAAGAGGAACGCCGCCACCAGCAGCAGCGCGAGCGTCAGTGCGGTCCAGACCAGCGCACGCGTCGGCAGCTCGTCGGGAGGCGGGCGCGGCGGCACCGACACGCCGATCCAGTACGGCGTGTCCGCGGCGACGACGCGCACGAAGAGCCGGTTGAGGCGCGGCGCGAAGCGGATTTCGGTCTCCGGCCCGAGCCGCTCGCGCAGCCGCTCGGCCAGGTCCTGCATCAGCGGACCGCCAGGCGGCTGCCCGCGCATCGGGCGCTCGGACTCGGGAAAGATGCGCACGCCGTACTCGCGCGACAGCTCGTCCAGGTATTCGCGGCGCGCGGGGCCGTCGGCGCTCGCGAGCGCGGCGCGGATCGCGAAGAGCTGCACGACCTTCGTCTCGGAGAGCTGGCGGTTGATGAGGTTCTCGCGCTCGATGCGGAACAGCAGCACGCTCGCGAGCACGGCCAGCGCCACCACGGTGAGCAGCAAGGCCACGAGGCGCCCGAACAGCGAGCGCGGGAGGAGTGTCACGCCGCGTCGCCCCCGCCGGGCGCGGGCTCGGCGCCGGCCGAGTCGGGCACGTACACGTAGCCGAAGCCCCACACGGTCTGGATGTAGCGCGGGTTCGCAGGATCGGGCTCGACCAGCTTGCGCAGGCGCGAGACCTGCACGTCGATCGCGCGGTCGAACACCTCGTGGTCGCGGCCGCGCGCGAGCATCATGAGCTTCTCGCGCGCGAGCGGCTGCCGCGGATGCTGCGCGAACACGCGCAGGAGCGAGAACTCGCCGGTGGTGAGCGTGACGCTCTTGCCGCCGACCACCAGCGTGCGCGCCGCGAGGTCGAGCACGTGCGGCCCGAACGGCACGCTGCCTTCCTCCGCCGGCGCGCCGGGCACCGCATGCTCGGACAGCCGCCGCAGCACCGCGTGGATGCGCGCGACGAGCTCGCGCGGGTTGAAGGGCTTGGGCAGGTAGTCGTCGGCGCCCATCTCGAGGCCGACGATGCGGTCGACGTCCTCGCCCTTCGCGGTCAGCATGATGATGGGCACCGTCTCGCCGGCGCCGCGCAGCCGGCGGCACACCGACAGGCCGTCCTCGCCGGGGAGCATGAGGTCGAGCACGACGAGGTGCGGCGGATCGCGCTGCAGCTTGCGATCGAGGTCGCGCGCGTCCGGCAGCGCGGTCACCTGGAATCCCTGCTCGCCCAGGTAGCGCGTCAGGAGCTCGCGCAGGCGCATGTCGTCGTCGACGACGAGGATCTTCGTGGGTCCGGGCTTCACGGCCATGATGCAATTAGAGCGGGCGCCGCGCCCGCGCGCATGGGGTCATCTGTAAGGGATTGTAACGGCGGCGGCAGCGGGACACGTCCCGTTGCAATACGGTCTCCCGCGCGGCGAACGGCGGCCGACAATGGAGGCTCTGACGGACGACCCGGACGCAATCGACGCCTCCGGCCCGTCGCCGTCACGAAGCCCGACAGGAAAGGAATGCACATGAAGACCCGCACCGCACGACTCGCCGCCGTCATGGCCGGCGCCCTCATCGCCCTCGGCTCGCACGCCGCCCTCGCGCAACCCGGTCCCGGTTTCGGCCCGCACGGGGGAGGAGGCATGCACGGCGCCGGCGGCCCCGGCGGCATGTCCATCGAGGGCACGCTCGCCGCGGTGAAGAGCCAGCTCAACCTCAACACGTCGCAGCAGGTGATGTGGGACAACGCCGCGGCCGCGACGAAGACGGCGCGCGACGCCGGCCGCGCGGCGATGCAGCAGGTGCACGCCACACTCACCGCCGAGCTCGCGAAGCCCGAGCCCGACCTCGCTGCCGTCGCGGCCGCCGGGGATGCGGCGCAGGCGACCGCGCAGACGGCGCGCAAGCAGGTGCGCGACCAGTGGCTCGCGCTCTACGCCACGTTCACGCCGGCACAGAAGGCGGTGGTGCGCGACGCGCTGAAGGCGCGCGTCGACCGCATGGCGTCGTTCCGCGCCCGGATGCAGGAGCGCTGGGCCAATCGTCCTGCGGCGAACTGACCGCACGCCCGCTCCCTGCCACTGCCGCCTCCGGGCGGCAGTGGCGTTTCCAGGGTTCGAAGCGGCGCCGCCGACGTCCGCCCCGCCATTCCGACGTCATAATTGATGGTGATTGCGGCGGTATCGTCCGCGTCGGTGGCAATCGGTGCCGACGAGGTCACCGATCGGGCGCTCGAAACCGCGGTTTTCTCCCTGTCCGGGGCCATCCAGTTGTCATGAAGCTCCGTTTGACGGGCGCGGACGGCGCGCCGGCGAAATTGCAGAACACATGTGAATCAATGACATGCATGAATGTGTTCACATGGCATCCGCATAAAAGAACTTCCGCGGTTACCGTTTGTCGCCTCGCGCTCGTTTTCAGTTGTAAATAAAAAGTTCCTGCGGAATAATCCGCCCGCACGGGGAGATTCGGGCCGGCGCGGCGGAGCAAGGGACGACGCGCATCACGGCACCTCCCCTTCGAGAAACATCGACCAGGTTGGGAGGCCGGTGATGCAGGGCGAGACCAGGGCAGTACCGAAGCGAACGTCGTGGCTTGGCGGGTGGCGCGCAGCCACCCTGTTGATGGCAGCGTTCCTCGTGGGCGCGATGACGAGCGCCGGCGCCTACGCGCAGCGCAACTACCCGCCGACCGTGACGCTCGCGGCGTCGACGACGGCGATCGGGATCGGCGGCAGCACCGTGCTGACGGCGACCGCATCCGACCGGGACGGCTCGGTGGTCCGCGTGGCCATCCTCCAGAACGGCGTGCAGGTGGCGCAGCTGACGTCGCCGCCGTACACGTACACGTTCACGACCACGACCGCCGGGGACTACACGTTCACCGCGGTGGCCACCGACAACGTGCTCGCGCAGGCGACGTCGGCGCCGGTGATCGTCAACGCCTCGGCGAACTCCCCGCCGACGGTCACGATGACCTCCTCGCTGACGAACCTCACCATGGGCGAGTCGACGATCCTGAAGTCGAACCCGCGGGACGCCGACGGCACGATCGCCAAGGTCGCGTACTACGCCAACGGTGCGCTCATCGGCCAGTCGACGATGTACCCGTACCAGATCAACTACGCGCCGTCGTCGCTCGGCGCGATCTCGCTCACCGCGGTCGCCACCGACGACAAGGGCGGCACCGGGACGTCCCCGGCGGTGCCCATCACCGTCACCGCGGCGAGCGGCGGCCGCAACAAGGCGCCCACCATCACGCTGGCCGCGTCGTCGACGACGGTCCAGGTCGGCACCGCGGTCTCGCTGACCGCCACCGCTGCCGACAGCGACGGCACCGTCACCAAGGTCGAGTTCCTGAACGGCGCAACCGTGGCCGCCACGGACACCTCGTCGCCGTACACGTATGCGTTCACGCCGTCGGCCGCCGGCACGTACCAGTTCACCGCGCGGGCCTACGACAACCTCGGCGCCGTCACCGTCTCGACGGCCGTGTCGATCGTCGCGTCCGCCGCGCCGGCGGCCGCGCAGCTCCCGCGCATCACGCTCGGGTTGTCAAACACGCTGTTCACGCCGGGCGCCACGGTCACGCTGAACGGCACCGCAGCCGCCACCGCGGCCGGCGCGACGGTGACGCGCGTGTCGTTCTTCATGAATGGCACCAAGCTCGTCGACGACACCACCACGCCGTACTCGACGACCGTCACGCTGCCGGCCACGGGCAGCTACCTGTTCTCCGCCGAGGTGCAGGACTCGCTCGGCCAGACCGTGCAGACGCTGAACCAGAAGGTGGTCGTGCAGAACGCGCCGGCGGTGGCCTCCACCGACCCGGACGTGTGGCGCCTCCTGAACCAGGCGACGTTCGGCGCCTCGCAGGCCGAAGCCGCACGCGTGGTCTCGCTGGGCATCGCGGGCTGGATCAACGACCAGATCGCGAAGCCGATCTCGGGCTACCCCGATTCCAAGTACAACCGCATCCAGCTCACGACGACCGCGGATTGCACGACCACGATGCCGAACGGCACCGCGTATCCGTCGGACTCGCCGCAGGCCGTGTGCGCGCGCGACCACCTGACGCTCGCGATGCTCCAGCGCGACTTCTTCATCAACGCGCTCTACGGCCAGGACCAGCTCCGCCAGCGCGTGGCGTGGGCGCTGTCGCAGATCGTCGTGACGTCGGCCAACGAGCCCGACCTCTCGTTCGCGCACGTGATGTCGCGCTACCAGAACATCATGTTCCAGGAGGCGTTCGGCAACTACGAGACGCTGCTGCGCAAGGTCACGTACAACCCGGCCATGGGCAACTACCTCGACATGGTCAACAACGACCGCCCGGCGGGCACCCGCGTGCCGAACGAGAACTACGCCCGGGAGATCATGCAGCTCTTCTCGATCAACCTGGTCGAGCTCAACTCCGACGGCACGCCGCTCCTCGACGCCGCCGGCCAGCCGATCGAGACGTACTCGCAGGCGGACATCTCCGAGTTCGCGCGCGTCTTCACGGGCTACACCTACGCCAACTCGCCGACGCAGACCACGGCGACGGGCAAGCAGGGCCGGTACTACGGCGCGCCGATGGTGCCGTACCCGACCACCGCGACTGCCGGGCACGACCCGAACGCGAAGACGCTGCTGAACGGCACGGTGCTGCCGGCCGGCCAGACCGGGCAGCAGGACATCGACGCCGCCGTGCGCAACGTGTTCATGCACCCGAACACGCCGGTGTACGTCGGCAAGCAGCTCATCCAGCGCCTCGTGACCGGCAATCCGTCGCCGGGGTACGTCTCGCGCGTCGCCGCCAAGTTCGTCGACAACGGCGCGGGCGTGCGCGGCGACATGGCGGCGGTGGTGAAGGCCATCCTGCTCGATCCCGAGGCGCGCGGCGCGGCGAAGACCGCCTCCGACTTCGGCCAGCTGCGCGAGCCGGTGCTCGCCGTGACCAGCCTGCTGCGTGCGCTCAACAGCGTCACGGACGGCAACCGCCTGGCGGGCGCCACGGGCAACCTCGGCCAGCAGCCGTACTTCTCGCCGACGGTGTTCAACTACTTCATGCCCGACGCCAAGATCCCGGGCACCTCGATCCTCGGGCCGGAGTTCGGCATCCACACGACGGTGTCCGCGGTGGGTCGCGCCAACCTCATCTACACGCTGGTCTACGGCGGCTACGGGCCCGATACCACGGTCCCCGACGCGACCGGCACGCGGCTGTTCCTCGCGCCGTTCGAGGCGATCGCCGACCAGCCGGCGGCGATGGTCTCGCTCGTCAACAAGCACCTGGCCGGCGGCCAGTTCCCGGCGTCGCTCGAGCCCACCATCGTCACGGCGGTCCAGGCGGTGACGATGAGTGCCACGCCCACCGCCCAGCAGCGCACGGACCGAGCCCGCATGGCCGTCTACCTGATGGCCTCGTCCTACGACTACCAGGTGCAGCGCTAACATGAACAACTCTCGCCGGAAGTTCCTCACCTCCACGGGCGCTCTCACCGCGAGCGCCATGGCCGGAAGCCTCGGCACGCTCGGCATCGAAAGCGCCAACGCGGCCGTCAACCCGGGCTACAAGGCGATCGTGTGCGTGTTCCTGTTCGGGGGCAGCGACTCGAACAACATGATCATCCCGTACACCGACTACGGCGCGTACTCGACCGTGCGCACCACGGCGTCGGGCGTCGGCATCCCGCAGGCCAACCTGGTCCAGTTCGCGGGCGGCGGCAAGACGTACGGCTTCCACCCGAGCATGGCGACGCTGGCCCCGGTGTACACGGCCGGCAAGATGGCCGTGCTCGCCAACGCCGGCACGCTGGTCGCGCCGATCCCGAACCGCGCGGCGTACCAGTCGACGCCGTCCCTGCGGCCGCCCAACCTCTTCTCGCACGCGGACCAGCAGGACCAGTGGTCGGGGCTGCTCGCCAATTCACCGACGCGCACCGGCTGGGGCGGCCGCATGTCCGACCTGCTCGTCAGCGTGAACGCCAGCGGGCTCATCCCGGCGTGCGTGTCCGTGACCGGCTCGCAGGTGTACACCAACGGCGTGACCACGGCGCCGCTCGTGATCCCGCAGAACGGCGGCGTCACGGTGTCCGGGCAGGCCACGGACCCCGTGTCGACGGCGCGCTACAACGCGCTCGTCTCGCTGCTCAACAACGCGACGCCGGGCAACCAGGTGGTGCAGGGCGCGGCCGGCGTGATGAACAAGGCGCTGACCGCGAACAACACCGCGAACCCGATCCTCACCGCCGGGCTGCCCGCGGCGATCGACACCGCGTTCAGGGTCAACGGCAACCTGCTCAACACGAGCATCGCGCAGCAGCTGCGGCAGGTCGCGCGGCTCATCGACCGCAGCTTCGAGACGGGGGTCAAGCGCCAGTTCTTCTTCGTCGGCATGGGCGGCTACGACACGCACGTCAACACCGTGACCAACCAGACGAACCTCTTCAACCAGCTGTTCCCGGCGATGAAGGCGTTCTACGACTGGACCGTGGCCGCCGGCGTCAGCAACGACGTCGTGCAGATCACGATGTCGGACTTCAACCGCACGTTCATCGGCAACGCCAACCAGGGCGTCGACCATGCGTGGGGCGGGCACCAGATCGTCGTCGGCGGCGGCGTGAAGGGCGGCCAGATGTACGGCACGTTCCCCGACCTCATCAAGGGCGGCACGATGGACTCGGGCAACAATGGCGCGTGGATCCCCGGCATCGCGGTGGACCAGGTGGGTGCCACGCTCGGAAAGTGGTTCGGCATGCCGGGCAGCGACATCGCGCAGGTGTTCCCCAATCTCAAGAACTTCTCCACGACGGACCTGGGGTTCATGGGCTAGGGCATTTCGCCGCGACGCGAGCACGAAGGCCGGCGCATGCCGGCCTTCGTGCTTTCGGTGTCGCTGCGCGATGCGGGCGTGCGGATCACCCGCCCGCGATGAGCGCCGTCGCGGTCGCCTGCAGCACCGCGGGCACCACCGGCTTGTCGAGCAGCACGAGGCCCGCCGCGCGTGCGTCGCGCGCGGCGCCGGGGCTCAGGTCGCCCGACACCAGCAGCGCCGGGATGGTGACGCCCAGCTCGTCGCGCAGCTTGCGCACGACGTCGATGCCGGTCGCGCCGTCGGCCAGGCGCAGGTCGGCCACCACGAGGTCGGGATAGCCGTCCGCGGCGGCGAGCGCGTCGAGCACGACGTCCGCATCGCTGCCGCCGGCCACGCGTGCCCCCCACGTCTCGAACAGCACCGTCATCGCGTCGACCGCCGCGGGATCGTCGTCGATCACGGCGACCAGCGCGCCGGCGATGCCGTGCGCGCCCGGATGCGGCCCGCAGCGCGTGGCGGGGTGCGGCGCACGGCGGCCCGAGCCGCGCGCCGCGGCCGGCGCAAGCACGCGAAAGCGCGACCCGCTGCCGACGCGCGACGCGACGTCGACACGGTGCCCGAGCAGCGCCGCGAGCCGGCGCACGATCGCGAGGCCGAGCCCCATCCCGCTCTGCGCGCGGCTGCTGCGCGAGGTGCGCACCTGGTAGAACTCCTCGAAGATGCGTGCGTGGTGCTCCGGGGCGATGCCGATGCCGGTGTCGACGACGTCGATGGCGACCTCGCTGCCGCGCCGCCGCGCGCCGAGCAGCACGCCGCCGGCTTCGCTGTAGCGGATCGCGTTGGTGACGAGGTTGCGCACGACGCGCTCGAGCAGCGCGGGATCGCTGACCACGGCGAGCGACGTGTCCGCCACCCGCAGCGCCAGTCCCTTGGCTCGCGCGTGCGGGCGCTGCTCCGCGGCGACGCGTGCGAGCAGCGGCGCGAGCGCCACGCGCACCGGCGCCGGATGCAGTGCGCCGGCCTCGAGGCGCGAGAGATCGAGGAGCTGCTCGAACTGGCTCTCCAGCGCCGCCACCGCGCGCTGCACGTTGCCTACCAGCGGCCGCAGCGTCGCGTCGGTCGCGCGTGCGCCGAGCGCCGCGGCATAGAGCCCGAGCGCGTGCAGCGGCTGGCGCAGGTCGTGGCTGGCGGCCGCGAGGAGCTGGCTCTTCGCGCGGTTCGCGCGCTCCGCGGCGGCGCGCGCGTCGTCGGCGGCGCGGGACTTGGTGCGCAGCTCGGCGATGAGGTCGACGTTCTCGTAGCGCATCGCGAGCGAGCGGGTCAGCACGTCGTTCAACTGGTGGCCGAAGGCGAGGATGAAGCCCAGCACCACGGACATCACGAGCGCCGTGTAGAGGTGCACCTGGTCGCCGGCGAGCGCCACGCGCACGATGAGCGGGACGAGCGCCGCGAGCGCGAAGCCGTAGAACGACGAGCGGTACACCGCGGTCAGGTTGAGCCCGCCCAGCACGACACCGAACAGGCACACGATGAGCAGCGCCTCGTGCGGCGCAGAGGACGGGTACATCACGAGCGCCGCCAGGCCCCACAGCGCGCCCGCGAGCGTGGAGCCCGCCGACCAGTAGCGGCCCCAGCGCACCGTCGCCGCGAGGCCCGGGCGCTGGCGGTGCCATGCGTGCGCGAGCCGCCCGCGCCACGCCTGGTTGGCGACGATGAGCGCGATCCAGCCCGCGATGTACCACGGCGACGTCTGGTCCCATAGCACGAGGCACAGCAGCGCCGCGCCGAGCAGCATCGACACCGACGTGCGGTGCCATCCCGCGTAGAGCTGCGCGACCTGGTCGGCCCGCGCGCGCGCCAGCACGCCGTCGGCGAGCGGAGGCGCCGGCATGGATGCGTGCGCCCGCGGCTTACGCGAGGCGCGGCTGGTCGACGTGGATGCCGCGGCGCGCGAGCTCGACGATCACCTGCGAGCGCGTGTGCACGTTGAGCGCCTTGAGGATCGCCGACACGTGGACCTTCACCGTGCCCTCCGACAGGCGCAGGTCGCGGCAGATCATCTTGTTGGGCTTGCCCTGCGCGAGGAGCAGCATCACCTCGCTCTGCCGCTGCGTGAGGCCCAGCACCTCGATCGACACGCCGTCCACCGCCGTCGGGCGGGTGGGCGCGATGTCGCGCGTGACATGCGCGCCGCCGGCGAGCACCGTGCGGATCGCCGCGAGCAGCGCCTCGGGATCGGAGGTCTTGGCGACGAAGCCGCGCGCGCCGGCCGCGAGCGCTGCCGACACCGTCGCGCGGTCGTGCGTGGCGGAGAGCACGACCACCGGCAGCCGCGGCCGCGCGCGGCGCAGGTCGGCGAGGAGGTCGAGGCCGTGCGCGCCGGGCAGCGCGAGGTCGAGCAGCACGAGCGCGATGTCGGGATGCCGCGCGAGCGCGGTCATCGTCTCCTCGCGGGTGGCCGCGCCCTCGATGGCGATGCGCGGATCGAGGCCCGGCAGCACCTCGGACAGCGCATGCAGGATGAGCGGATGATCGTCGACGACGAGCAGCTTCATGCGTCCCCCCGGCGGCTGCGGGCCGCGACGGCTGCCGCGGTGGGAGGGACTATGCGAGCGGCGGACGAAGCAACGTACTGTTAGTACCGACAGCGCGAATGAGCTCGTCCGCAAAAGGCGTCCGTCAAATCGGTGGATGACGTCTCGCCGGCGTCGCGCCTTTTGCGGCCGAAACTTCAACGGCGCAGTCAGGCGGCCGCCTTCGGGACGGCCGGGCGGCGGCCGCTCGCAAAGGCGACGCAAGAACGAGCGTCGTGCGACGGGCTGCGCGGAAGTCGCTGCAGCTGCGAGGATTCGCGGGTCAGGATTCCGGCGCCATCGCCGTCTTGGCGAGATCCGCCTGCTCCGCGCGGTACTTGCGCAGCTTCGTCTCGACGACGGACATCTGGTAGAAGTCGCCGTCGCCGGCCTTGGAGGCGAGCTCGAGCTGCGAGATCGCGAGCGGCAGGTTGCCCATCCACGCGTAGTACTCGGCCTGGTGCTCGTGCTCCTTCAGGCGCATGTTCTGCTCGGCGTACGCGCGCGCGGCGATCTGGTGGAGCTGGCCGTCGCCCGGAAAGCGCACGAGCTGCTGCTCGACGAACGCGGAGGCGGCCGCCGCGCGCTTGTCCTTCAGCAGCGCCTCCGGGTAGTCGTACACGAGCTGCATCTTGTTCGGATACTTGGCGAGCGCGGCCTCGAAGCGCTTCGCGGCCGCCGCGTACTCGCCGCCGCCCATCAGCACGTTGCCGGCCATCGCGTCGAACATCGCGTTGGGCGGCGCCATCTTCTCGAGCGTGGCGAGCTCCTCCTTCGCGCGCGGGATGTTCTGCGCGCGCAGGAGCGCCGCGACGAGCCCGTAGCGCTCGGCGATCTCGCTGTTGTACTTCTTGTCCTTCAGCGCGGCCTCGAACACCTTCACCTGCTCGCGCGCGTCGCCCTGGTAGCTGCGCAGCAGCGCGCGCACGAGGTGGAACTCGAGCGAATCGGGGATCTGCCGGTACGGCAGGCCCTGCGCGCGGCTCTGCGCCTCCGCGATGCGCTCGTAGGTGATGGGGTGCGTGCGCAGGTACGACGGCGTGTTGCCGTCGGTGAAGCGCGTCGAGCGCTGCAGCTTCTCCATGAACGTCGCGGCGCTGTTGGGATCGAAGCCGCCGGCGACGAGGCGCGAGAAGCCGATGCGGTCCGCCTCGTACTCGTTGTCGCGCGTGAAGTTGAGCTGGGTCTGCATGGCGAGCGCCTGGCTGCCGGCGATGGCCGCCTGCACGCCCTGCGCGCCGTTGGCGCCGCCGGCGCGCGACGCGAGCACCGCGAGGGCGAGCCCCGCGAGCGTCATCAGCATTGTGTCCTTCTGCTTGTCGACCATGCGCGACATGTGATGCTGAGTCACGTGCGAGATCTCGTGCGCGAGCACGCTCGCGAGCTCCGACTCGTTCTGTGCGAGCACGATGAGGCCGGTGTGCACGCCGATGTGGCCGCCCGGCAGCGCGAACGCGTTGATCTGCGCGTCGGGGACGCCGAAGAACTCGAAGTCCTGCTTGGTGCCGGGCAGGGCGAGCACCAGCCGGCGGCCGAGCTCGTTCAGGTAGTCGTTGACCTCGGGGTCCTGCAGGTAGCCGCCCTGCGCGCGGATCTGCCGCATGATCGCGTCGCCGAGCTTGCGCTCCTGCGCCGGCGACATCGCCGCCTGCGACGAGTCGCCGAGGTCGGGCAGCGACGGCGGCGGCGCGTCGAGGATCGTGCCGCGCAGCACCGACGCGCTCGGGTACGGCACCGCCTGCGGCGGCTCGGCGGCGGGGATCTGCGTCCAGGTGTTGGGAACGCTCGCCGCGGGCGCCGCCTTGGCCTGCGTGCCGTTCACGGCCGGGGCCTGCGCCACCGAGGTGGTGGCGAGCGCGAAGGCGAGCGCTGCCGCCACCGCCCGGGAGGGGCGGGCGCGCGCGTCGGGGAAAGCCGGGGAGCGGGGAACGGTCGGGAGGCGCATGTTCAAGGTGCTAAGATGCCCGCCGCTCGTTCAAGTTCATTTGGAAACCCGCACGTGGCACGCGTCCGCACGGTCAAGGCAGCGTCGGCACCCGCCAGGGGCGCGTCGCGCCGTCGCAGCGCCGGCCCGGCCGGCGCCGCAACGACCGGCGAAGCCCATTTTACCCACTTCGACGCCGCCGGGCAGGCGCACATGGTCGACGTCGCCGGCAAGGACGTCACGCACCGGAAGGCGCGCGCCGGCGGCCGCATCGCCATGCAGCCCGCGACCCTGGCGCTCATCGCGGGCGGCAGTGCTGCGAAGGGCGACGTGCTCGGCGTGGCGCGGATCGCGGCGATCATGGCGGCCAAGCGCACGGCGGACCTGATCCCGCTGTGCCATCCGCTGCCGCTCACCCGCGTGGCGGTGGATTTCGCGCTCGACGAGGCGGCCTCCGCGGTCGCCATCGAGGTCACCGCCGAGACGCAGGGCAAGACGGGCGTCGAGATGGAGGCGCTCACCGCCGCGGCGGCGGGACTCCTCACCATCTACGACATGTGCAAGGCGGTGGACCGCGGGATGCGGATCGAGGCCGTGCGCCTCCTCGAGAAGGCCGGCGGGAAGTCCGGGCACTACCGCGCGGAGTAGCGCGCCGCACGAACCTTGACGGCGCGCAAGGCGCGCGCACGTGGTCCGTGGTTGAGTGGTTGGACCACTTGACCAATCATTCCACGCGCCTTAGAGTCCACGCCGACCCCCGCGGCGGCCGTCGACGAAACGGCGCCCGTGCGGCGGACGCAAGCGCGACGCCAGATCACGCCGTCCATCCCCGGAGGAGACCGAGTGCCGTTGCACACCGTCGAGCCGTTGCGCCTGTACCGCCAGATCGCGGGGCAGATCGCGGCCCTCATCGACAGCGGTGAATTCCCGGCCGGCTCGCGCCTGCCCGCCGAGCGCGAGCTCGCGACCCTGCTGGGCGTGTCGCGCACGTCGGTGCGCGAGGCCGTCATCTCGCTCGAGATCGCGGGCCGCGTCGAGGTGCGCGTCGGCGCCGGCATCTTCGTCGCCGAGCCGGGCGCCGCGCAGATCGCGGGGCTCGTCGACGAGGGCCCGAGCCCGTTCGACCTCCTGGCCGCGCGCCGCCTGATCGAGGGCGAGATCGTCGCCCGCGCCGCGCGCGTCGCGCGCAAGGCCGACATCGCCGCGCTGCGCCAGACCGTCGTGCGCATGCGCGAGCACGCCGACGACTTCGGCAAGCGCGACGCCGCAGACCGCGAGTTCCACGTGCGCATCGCCGCCGCCACCGGCAACAGCTCGCTCGCGCTCGTCGTCGAGGGCCTGTGGCAGCAGCGGCGCGGCAAGCTGTGGTCGCGCATCGAGGCGTTCTTCCACACCAAGCGCATCCGCGAGGGCACGCTGCTCGACCACAACGCCATCATCGATGCGCTCGAGCAGCACGACGCCGAGGCCGCCCGCGAGGCGATGCACAAGCATCTCGCGCGCGTCGAGCGTGAGTTCCAGCGGCAGTGGGACGTGATCGTCCCGCTCGGGGAGCAGCGCGCCGGCGTCCGCCGCACCGCCGTGCCGCGCAAGCGCACCGCCGGCGCATCCACCACCACCTAGGGAACCGATGTTCGTCCGACACGAAGATTGTCCCCTCGAGGACCTGGGCAGCGGCGTCCGCCGCCGCATCCTCGCGCACGCCGGCGGCCTGATGCAGGTCGAGGTCCATTTCGACGCGGGCGCCGTCGGCCCGCTGCACTCGCACCCGCACGAGCAGCTCACCCACGTGCTGTCCGGCGAGTTCGAGTTCACCATCGGCGACGAGACGCGTGTCGTGCGCGCCGGCGACACGCTCTACAAGCGGCCGGGCATCGTGCACGGCTGCACGTGCCGCAAGGCCGGCGTGCTGCTCGACACGTTCACGCCGCAGCGCGACGACTTCCTCGCCTCATGACCCCTTACCACCACGCGCCCCTTCCGGCGCGCGAGACCGTTCGCCGGCGACCCGCCGCGCTTTGCCACCAGGAGAAACCATGAAACACAAGCCGAAGTTGCTGGCCCTTGCGATCGCCGCCGCCGCGATCGGGTTCACCGCGTCCGTCGCGACCGCGGCCACGTTCCGCTCCGCCGACGTGCATCCGAAGGACTATCCGACCGTGATGTCGGTCAACTACATGGGCGAGGAGCTCTCGAAGGCGACCGGCGGCAAGGACACGATCAAGGTCTTCCCCGACAGCTCGCTCGGCTCCGAGAAGGACACCGTCGAGCAGGTCAAGATCGGCGCGCTCGACATGGTGCGCGTCAACACCGCGGCGTTCCACGGCATCGTCCCCGAGTCCATGATCCTGTCGCTGCCGTTCCTCTATCGCGACATCGAACATCATCGCAAGGTGATCAACGGGCCGGTCGGCGACAAGGTGCTGGCCGCGTTCGAGAAGGCGGGCTTCGTGGGCCTCGTGATGTACGAGAGCGGCGCGCGCTCGATGTACGCCAAGAAGCCGATCAAGAACCTGGCCGACCTCAAGGGCCTCAAGGTGCGCGTGCAGCCGTCCGACCTGTGGGTTGCGACGATCGGCGCGCTCGGCGCGTCCGCCACGCCGGTGCCGTATGCCGAGGTCTACACGGGCCTCAAGACCGGCCTCATCGACGCCGCCGAGAACAACTACCCGTCGTACGAGACCGCCAAGCACTACGAATCGGCGCCCGTGTACAGCGAGACGATGCACGTGATGGCCCCCGAGGTCGTCGTGTTCTCGAAGGCGAAGTGGGACAAGCTCACGAAGGAAGAGCAGGCCGCGCTGCGCAAGGCGGCGAAGGACTCGATCCCCTACTACGTGAAGCTGTGGGAAGCCAAGGAGAAGTCGTCGAAGGACGCGGTGATCAAGGCCGGCGCCAAGATCGTCCCGGCCAGCGAGATCGACCGCAAGGCGTTCGTCGAGGCGGAGAAGGGCACGTGGGAGAAGTTCGCCAACACGCCCGAGCTGAAGGGCCTCGTCACCGAGATCGTCAACACGAAGTAGCCGGCAACCCCTGCCGCGCCATCGGCTGATCGCATCCCGCGGTGCCTGCAAAGGTGCCGCGGGATTCGTACGAGGATGCGAATGAATCCGCTGACCCTGCTCAACTCCCGGCTGTCGCGTTGGGCGATGTACATCGCCGTCGCGGCGCTGCTCGGCATCGTCGCGATCGTCGACTGGGGCGTCGTCAACCGCTACGTCTTCAACGACGCGCGGCCCTACGTCGAGCAGGTGGCGCTGCTGCTCGTCATCACCGTCGCGATGTTCGGCGCGTCCGCCGGCGTCCGCGACGAAGGCCACATCGGGATGGAGTCGCTGGTCGGACTCCTGCCCGAGAGGATGCAGTTCTGGGTGGGCATCACGGTCGGCCTGCTCACCATCCTGTTCGGCGCGCTCCTGTTCTGGGGCTGCCTCACGATGGCCCGCTCGGTCGCGGACAACATCATTCCCACGCTCGGCATCTCGGAGTCGTTCCGTTACTTGCCCGGCATCATCGCCGGCGTGCTGATCATCCTGTTCTCGATCGAGCACCTGATCGCGCTGGTGCGCAAGCAGGAAGTGGTGAAGTCATGGTACTAGGCTCCGCACTCGCCGTCCTCTGCATCAGCTTCACGCTGCTGCTCCTGCTGGGCGTCCCGGTCGCGTTCGCGATCGCGCTGTCCTGCATCGCCACCTACCTCGTGGAGGGCCTGCCGCTCGCCACGGCGTTCCAGAGCATGATCTCGGGGATGAACGTGTTCTCGTTCCTCGCGATCCCGTTCTTCATCTTCTCCGGCGAGCTCATGCTGCACGGCGGCATCGCGGAGAAGATCGTCGCCTTCGCGCGCAACCTCGTCGGGCACTGGAAGGGCGGACTCGGCATGGCCAACGTCGTCGCCTGCACGATCTTCGGCGGCGTCTCCGGCTCGCCGGTCGCCGACGTGTCGGCGATGGGCGGCGTGATGATCCCGATGATGAAGAAGGAAGGCTACAGCGCCGACTACGCGGTCAACGTCACGACCCACGCGGCGCTCGCGGGTGCGCTGATGCCCACGTCGCACAACCTCATCATCTACGCGTTCGCCGCGCAGGGCGCGGCCGGCAAGATCGGCGACTACTCGATCAAGGGCGTGTCGATCGGCGACCTCATGTTCGCCGGCCTGCTGCCGGTGCTCGCGCTGACGATCAGCATGCTCGTCGCCGCCTACCTCGTCGCCAAGAAGAACGGCTTCCCGATGTCCGTCGACGGCCACGTCGGCATCCAGCGCTTCCCGGGCTGGCAGGCGGTGCTGGTGTCGTTCGTCGCGGCGCTGCCGGGCATGCTCGTCGTCGTGCTGATCCTGGGCTGCATCATCGCCGGCGCGACCACCGCCACCGAGGCGGCGGCAATCGCGGTGACCTACTCGCTGCTGCTCACGTTCGTCGCGTATCGCACGATGAACTGGACGAAGCTCATGAAGGCCGCGGCGAAGGCGGCCAAGACCACGGGCGTGGTGCTGCTGCTGATCGGCGTGTCCAACATGTTCCAGTGGCAGATGGCCTACCTCGAGCTGCCGGAGGCGACCGCGAACATGCTGCTCACGGCGACCGACAACCCGTGGGTGATGTTCTTCCTGATCAACGTCATCCTGTTCCTGCTCGGCACGTTCATGGACATGGCGGCGACGATCCTCATCTGCACGCCGCTCTTCCTCCCGCTCGCGATCCAGATGGGCATGGGCCCGGTGCAGTTCGGGATGGTGATGCTGCTCAACTGCGCGCTCGGCCTCAACACGCCGCCGGTGGGCACGACGCAGTTCGTCGGCTGCGCGATCGGCGAGATCAGCGTCGGGCAGGTGATGCGCACGATCTGGCCGTTCTACGGCGCGCTGTTCGCGGCGATGGCGGTGGTGACCTACGTGCCCGCGTTCTCGACGTGGCTGCCGACGCTCATCACCGGGCACAAGGTGCTTTAGTGCCACTCCGCCCCGGGGCCGTCCGCCCGGGGCGAATGTGATTACACTGGCACGCTGGCCGGTCCGGGAGATGGGCGGACGACGGCGTTCGTGACGATCCCAACGAGAAGGAGGAGTGCCATGGATGTGCAGGTTCCGCGGCCGCTGCGCCGCAATGCCCTGAAGGTCGCGGTCGCGGCGGTGTCCCTCGCGCTCGCGCACACCGTGCTCGCGCAGGCGCCGAAGAGCCCCGTCACGATCAACGTCGTCGACGTCGCGGGCAATCTCGCGCTGACGCAGGACGCGTTCGAGCTGTACGCGAAGAAGCACCCGAACATGGTCGCAAAGTTCAACTTCACGAAGGCGCCGTCGCCCGAGCTGCCCGGCAAGCTGAAGGCGATGCAGAACGCGGGCCGCAGCGACATCGATCTCGTGCTCACGGGCACCGACTTCCTCGCGGCGGGCATCGACCAGGGCCTGCTCGTGAAGATCCTGCCGGACAACGCGGCCAAGTTCCCGAACCTGATGGCGAATTACCAGCCGCCCGCGGCCGAGATGCAGAAGCTCGCGCAGGACCAGGGCATCGCGGTCACGTTCATGCCCGCCGGCCCGATCCTCGAGTACAACCCCGCGAAGGTGAAGCAGCCGCCAACCACGCCCGCGGAGCTCCTCGCGTGGTGCAAGGCGAATCCCAATCGCCTCATCTACGCGCGGCCGGCGAACTCCGGCCCGGGCCGCACGTTCATCATGGGCCTGCCGTACATGCTGGGCGACAAGAATCCGAAGGACCCGGTCAACGGCTGGGAGAAGACCTGGGCGTACCTGAAGGAGCTCAACAGCTGCATCGAGTACTACCCGACGGGCACCGGCCCCGTGATGAAGGAGCTGGGCGAGGGCTCGCGCGACATGACGCCGACGATGACGGGCTGGGACATCAACCCGCGCGTGCTCGGCATCGTGCCCAAGGAATACAAGGTGCAGCCGTTCAAGGGCATGACCTGGGTGAACGATGCGCACTACATGGTGATCCCGAAGGGCGTGTCGGCGGAGAAGATGGCGGTCGTGCTCGACGTGATGGCGTTCATGCTGACGCCGGAAGCGCAGGCCTACACGTACGACAAGGGCTACTTCTACCCGGGCCCCGCGGTGAAGAACGTGCCGGTCAGCATGGCGCCGAAGGAGAGCCAGGACGCGCTGAAGGAATTCGGGCGGCCCGAGTACGAAGCGTGGCTGAAGGAATTCCCGCACACGCAGTCGCTCGAGCCCAAGGCGCAGGTCGAGGCGTTCCGCATCTGGGACCAGCAGGTCGGCGCGCAGAAGACGAAGTGACCTTGCAGGCCGGCGACTGCCGGCCGCAAGGTCATCCCCGCGAAAGCGGGGATCCAGCGTCGTAAGGCCGCATCGCAGCCCCAACGACGCTGGGTCCCCGCCTTCGCGGGGACGACGATGTGAGTGTGTCTCCCTATTGCTCGCCGCAGGTTCCGTCCCCTCTCGCCATGAAGCATGACTTCCACGAGCTGCGGCTCGACCACGTCACGCGCCGCTTCGCGGGTGCGGGCGGCAAGGCGTTCAACGCGCTGGACGAGCTCACGCTCACCGTGAAGCGCGGCGAGTTCATCGCGCTGCTCGGGCCCTCGGGATGCGGCAAGTCCACTGCGCTCAACTGCATCGCCGGGCTGATGCAGCTCTCCGGCGGCACCATCTGGCTCGACGACACGCGCATCGACACGCTGCCGCCGGAGCGCCGCGGGTTCGGCATGGTGTTCCAGAACTACGCGCTGTTCCCGCACATGAGCGTCGCGCGCAACGTGGGCTTCGGCCTCAAGATGCGCGGGGTCGACAGCGCGCAGATCGACCGCCGCGTCGAGAACGCGCTCAACCTCGTGCAGCTCGCGGGGCAGGCGCACAAGCTGCCCGGCCAGCTCTCGGGCGGCCAGCAGCAGCGCGTCGCCATCGCGCGCGCCATCGTCATCGAGCCGCCGCTGATCCTGATGGACGAGCCGCTGTCGAACCTCGACGCGAAGCTGCGCATCGAGACGCGCGCCGAGATCCGCCGCATCCATCGCGAGCTCGGCCGCGCGACGATCTACGTCACGCACGACCAGGACGAGGCGCTGTCGCTCGCCGACCGCATCGTGGTGATGAAGGACGGCGTCGTGCAGCAGATCGGCTCGCCGCCCGAGGTGTACGGGCAGCCCGCGAACCTCAACGTCGCGCGCTTCATGGGCTACCGCAACGTGCTCGAGCTCGACGTCGTCGGCGAGGCGGGCGACCGCGTGGCGCTCGCCGGTCCGTCGCTCGCGCTCACCGGCGTGCGCAAGCAGCCGCTCGGCGCGAAGCGCGCGATGGTCGCGATGCGCCCTGAGGAGCTGCACGTGGGCGACCAGCCCGCCGCGCAGAACTCGATCGCGGGACGCGTGGACAACGTCGAGTACAGCGGCCGCGACGCGCTGCTCGACGTCGTCTCCGACGCCGGCACGCGGCTGCACGTGCGCGGCCCGGTGGGCGTGCGCGTCGGCGACCGCGTGCACGTGCACGTGCCGGTCGAGCGCGCGCTCGTGTATCCGGTCGGCTAGGAAAGCGCGATGGCCGCCGCCGCCGACACGCTCGCCCGCCCGCGGTTCGACCGCACGCTGCTGCTGGTGCTGCCGGCCGCGGCGTTCATGCTGCTGCTGTTCGTCTATCCGTTCCTGTACGGACTCGCGCTGTCGTTCAACCCGAAGGAGGGCGGCCCGCTCGCCAACTACGCGCACTTCTTCAGCACCGACAACCTGTGGCCGACGATCTGGATCACGCTGAAGCTCGCGCTGCCGGCCACGCTCATCAACGTCGGCGCAGCACTGCCGATCGCGTTCAAGATGCGCGTGAAGACGCCGTACCAGCGCTGGGTGACGACGATCCTCGTGGTGCCCATCACGCTCGGCACGGTGCTGATCGCCGAGGGCATGCTCATCTATTTCGGACCGAAGGGATGGCTGTCGCAGTTCCTGCAGCTCACGCACCTGTACGACGGCCCGATCCGCCTCACGCACAACTACTGGGGCGTGCTGATCTCGCTCGTGATCTCCGGGTTCCCGTTCGCGTTCCTGCTGATCCTCTCGTACATCACGGGCATCGACCCGGTGCTCGCGCGCGCGGCGGCCACGCTCGGCGCGGACCCGAAGGCGCAGTTCCGGCACATCTACATGCCGCTGCTGGCACCCGGCCTCGCGATGTGCTTCTGCCTCGCGTTCGTGCAGGCGTTCTCGGTGTTCCCGTCCGCGGTGCTGCTGGGGTCGCCGGCCGGCCCGACGCGCGTCATCTCGATCGCCGCGTACGAGGCGGCGTTCGAGCAGTACGACTACTCGCTCGCGTCGGCCATCGCGATGATCATGGGCTTCGTGCAGCTCGTCATCGTGGCCATCGCGCTCAGCCTGCGCGGCCTGTTCTATCGCGGGCCGGTGACGGGAGGCAAGGGATGAGCGCGGCGACGGGCAGCCGCGGCGGCCTGGTCGATCGCGTCTGGCGCGGCCTGCTGCTGGGCCTCATGACGCTCTTCGTCGTCAACATCGGGCTCATGATCGCCGCGGTGGCGACGAGCTCGTTCGCGCGGCGCTGGCTCGGCACCTGGCTGCCCGACGGGTGGACCGTCACGTGGTACACCGCCGCGTGGAAGGAGTTCCAGCTCGGCGACGTGCTGTGGGTGACGGTGCAGGTCGTGCTGTCGGTGGTGTTCCTCGCGCTCCTGATCGGCGTGCCCGCGGCGTACACGCTCGCGCGCCGCGACTTCCGGGGCAAGAAGCTGCTGCTGCTGCTCTTCCTGCTGCCGCTCATGGTGCCGCCGATCACCTACGGCATCCCGCTCGCCACCGTGCTCTACCAGGCGCACCTCGCCGGCACGATCTGGGGCGTGATCCTCGCCAACCTCATTCCCGCCGCGCCGTTCGTGATCCTAGTGATGACGCCGTTCATCGAGCAGATCGACGCCAACCTCGAGTCCGCCGCGCGCGTGTTCGGCGCCTCGACCGGGCGCATGTTCTGGCACGTCCTCGTGCCGCTGCTGGCCCCCGGCATCCTCGCGGCGTCGCTGCTCGTGCTCGTGCGCACCATCGCGCTCTTCGAGCTCACCTTTCTCACGGCCGGGCCCGATTCGCAGACGCTCGTCGTCGCGCTCTACTATGCGGTGTTCGCGGCCGGCGTGCGCGCGCCGCAATCGGTGGACGCGATGGCGATGATCTACATGGCCGTCACGCTGGTGTGGCTGCTGATCGCGCTGCGCTTCGTGAACCCGACCCAGCTCGTCTCCCGCGTGAAGGAGCATCCGCAGCATGCCTGACCGTCTCTCCCTAGCCACGCTCGGCCGCGTGCCGGGCGCCGTCGCCCGTCCCGCGTACGATCCCGCCGCCGTCACCGTCGGCATCCTGCATCTTGGCCTCGGCGCGTTCCACCGCGCGCACCAGGCCGTGTACACCGACGACGTGCTCGCCGCCGATCCGCGCTGGGGCATCTGCGGCGTGTCGCTCAAGACGCCGCGCGCCATCGAGCCGCTCGCCGCGCAGGACGGCCTCTACACGCTGCTGACGCGCACCTCCGACGGCGTGGCGCCGCGCGTGATCGGCGCGCTGCGGGAAACGATCTTCGCGGGCAGCGCGCGCGACGCGCTCGTCGCGCGCTTTGCGGATCCGCGCATCATGATCGTTAGTGCCACGGTCACGGAGAAAGGCTACTGCCACGATCCCGCCACCGGCGCGCTGAACCTCGCGCACCCGGACATCGTGCACGACCTCGCGCACCCAGCGGCGCCCGAATCGGCGATCGGCCTCATCGTCGCCGGCCTCGCCGCGCGCCGTGCCGCAAATGCCGGCCCGCTGACGTTCGTCTGCTGCGACAACCTCCCGCACAACGGGCGGATGGTCGAGGGCCTCGTGCACGCGTTCGCGGAAAAGCGCGACGAGGCGCTCGCGCACTGGATCGCCAACAACGTCACGTTCCCGTCGACGATGGTCGATCGCATCGTGCCGGCCACGACGGAGGTTGATCGCGCCGACGCCGAGCGGCTGCTGGGCCTGCACGACGCGGCACCGGTGCAAGCCGAGCCGTTCGGCCAGTGGATCATCGAGGACCGCTTCGCCGGTCCGCGCCCGCCGTGGGAGAAGGCCGGTGCGCAGCTCGTGGCGGACGTCGCGCCGTTCGAGCTCATGAAGCTGCGGCTGCTCAACGGCAGCCATTCCACGCTCGCGTACCTCGGCTGGCTGATGGGCCACGAGTACGTGTGGCAGGCCTCGTCCGATCCGCTGCTCGCCACGCTCGTCGAGCGGCAGATGGCGGAGGAGATCGTGCCCACGCTCGTGCATCCGCCCGGCATGGATCTCACTGCATACTGCGGCGACCTCATGACGCGCTTCCGCAATCGCGCGCTGCCGCATCGCACGTACCAGATCGCGATGGACGGCTCGCAGAAGCTGCCGCAGCGGATGCTCGGCACCGTGCGCGACCGGCTTGCCGCCGGCGCGACGCTCGCGCACCTGCCGCTCGCCGTCGCAGGCTGGATCCGCTACGCGAGCGGCACCGACGAGAAGGGTGGCGCCATCGAAGTGCAGGACCCGCTGGCGCCCACGTTCCGGCAGATCGCGGCGGCGGCGCAAGATGATGCCGGCGCCATCGCCGACGGCTTCCTCGATCTCGCGCCGGTGTTCGGCGATCTCGTGCCGAATGCCGGGTTCCGCGCCGCCGTGCGCGCGCACGTGGTCGCGCTGTTCCGTGACGGCGTCGCGGTCACGGTGGCGCGGCATCTGGGCGTTGCGTGAAACCATCTTTTTTACAGGAGACGCAGAGACGCAGAGGACCCCGGGTAGCGTAGTTTTTCCTCGGCGTCTCTGCGTCTCTTTGTGAATCGACATGTCCACCCCACTGAACCTCCACCCCGACCGCCTGTTCCCCGCCGATCCGACCGTGCGCGCCATCGCGCGCCGGCTCTACGCCACCGTCGCCGACCTGCCGATCGTGAGCCCGCACGGCCACACCGATCCGCAGTGGTTCGCCGACGACACGCCGTTCGCGAATGCGACGTCGCTCTTCATCGTGCCCGACCACTACGCGTTCCGCATGCTCTACAGCCAGGGCATCGCGATGGAGGACCTGGGCGTGCCGCGCCGCGACGGTGGCGCGGTCGAGACCGACATGCGCAAGATCTGGCGCACGTTCGCGGCGCACTATTACCTCTTCCGCGGCACGCCCACGCGCATGTGGCTCGACCACGCATTCAACACCGTGTTCGGCATCGACGAGCTGCTGTCGCGCGAATCGGCGGACCGCTACTTCGACCGCATCAACGCGTGCCTCGCGCAGCCCGAGTTCCGGCCGCGCGCGCTGTTCGAGCGCTTCAACATCGAGGTGCTCGCCACCACGGAGTCGCCGCTCGATCCTTTGGCGCATCACCGGAAGATTCGCGAATCGGGATGGAAGGGCCGCGTCGTCACCGCGTATCGGCCCGATCCTGTCGCGGATCCGGAGTTCGAGGGTTTCGCGGGCAACGTCGCGCAGTTCGCCGCGATCACCGGCTGCGACACCGCGACGTGGGACGGCTACCTCGCCGCGCACCGCAACCGCCGCGCATTCTTCAAGTCGATGGGCGCCACGTCCACCGACCACGGGCACCCCACCGCGCAGACGTCCGACCTCTCGCCCGCGGAATGCCAGCGCCTGCTCGACCGCGCCCTCGCGGGCACGATCACGGCGGCGGAAGCGGAGGCGTTCCGCGGCCAGGTGCTGACCGAGATGGCGCGCATGAGCCTCGACGACGGCCTCGTGATGCAGATCCACCCGGGCTCGCTGCGCAACCACAACCCGCTGGTGATGAGCCGCTTCGGCCGCGACAAGGGCGCCGACATCCCGACGCGCACCGACTACGTGCGCGCGCTACGTCCGCTGCTCGACAGGTTCGGCAACGAGCGCGACCTCACGATCATCCTGTTCACGCTCGACGAGACCGTGTACTCGCGCGAGCTCGCGCCGCTCGCAGGCCACTATCCGGCGCTGAAGCTCGGGCCGCCGTGGTGGTTCCACGACAGTCCCGAAGGCATGCTGCGCTTCCGCGAGCAGGCGACCGAGACTGCCGGCTTCTACAACACCGTCGGCTTCAACGACGACACGCGCGCGTTCCTGTCGATTCCCGCGCGCCACGACGTCGCGCGCCGCATCGATTGCCGCTTCCTCGCGACGCTCGTCGCCGAGCACCGGCTCGGCGAGGACGAGGCGTTCGACCTCGCGCCGAAGCTCGCGCACGACTTCGCCAAGGCCGCGTACAAGCTGTGACCGCGTCCGGGTTGCGTCGGCTGCGCGCGTGCGTCGCCGCGACGGCGCTCGCGACGGCCGCGACCGCGTTCGCCGCGCATCCGCTGCTCACCGAGGATCCCGGCACGCTGGGCACCGGGCACGTCCAGGTCGAGCTCGGGCTCGCCGCGGGGACCGCCGATCCGGCGACCGGCGGCAACGCAGCGCTCTTCTCGCCGCAGTTGTCGATCGGCGCGACGCCGACGCTCGACCTCATCCTGCAGGGCGTGTGGACGCGGCAGACGCAGGCGGGCGTCCCGACGCTCTTCGGCGGCGGCGACGTGCTGGCCGACGTCAAGTGGCGCTTCCTCGAGAGCGACGACGTCGCGTGGGGCGTGCGCGCCGGGCTCGACCTGCCGACCGGCGATCCCGACAGCGGCCTCGGCAACGGCGCGGTCGGCGCGCACGTCATCGCGATCGTCGGCGTCACGCGCGACGCGTGGTCGTTGTACGCGAACGCGGGCTATGCGCGGGCGCGCGGCAGCGCGGCGCGATCGAATCTCGGCGCGTTCTCGGTGGCGCTCATGCGCACGGACATGGCGCCGTGGCAGGCCTTCGTCGAGATGGCCACGTACTCGAATCCCGATCCGGACAATCGCCGCTGGCCGGTGATCGCGCGCACGGGCTTCATCTACACGGTCAGCGAGTCGCTCGACCTCGACGTCGGCTTCCAGGCGCGCCTCAACGCGAGCGCGCCGCGCGCGGTGATCCTGGCCGGCGCGACGTTCCGCTGGTAGCGCAGGCGACGCGCGGCTGCCGGCCGCGCGCATTGGTGCGCGGCGGAAATCCGGCAAGCGACCTGCGCCGCAGCGCGCGGCTATCATCGGCGTTCCTGCGGCGCATTTTCCGCGTCCGCGTTTTCACTCCACAGGAACCGTCGCCATGACGCCTCAACGTGACTTCGCGGCCCTCGTCGCCCGGGTGCTGCTCAGCGTGATCTTCATCTACTCGGGCTTCGGCAAGATCACCGCCTTCGCCGGCACGGCGGGCGCCATCGCGGGCAAGGGCCTGCCGATGCCCGAGCTCCTCACGGCGTGCACCATCGCGATCGAGCTGGGCGGCGGCCTGCTGCTGCTCCTCGGCTGGAAGGCGCGCTGGGCCGCGCTCGCGATCTTCCTGTTCCTCATCCCGACAACGCTCGTCTTCCACAACTTCTGGGCGTCGCCGCCGGAGCAGCTCGTCGCGCAGCGGACCAACTTCCTGAAGAACCTCGCCATCATGGGGGGCATGCTCATGGTGTGGGCGTTTGGGCCTGGACGATACGCGCTGGATTCGTCCGCAAAACGCGCACCGTGAGTGCGGTGGATGATGTGGGTTCGGTGTTGCGCGTTTTGCGGCCGGTCTGGTCAGCAAGGAAAGCTTCGGAGCGGCCGGGCGCTTTCCTTGTAGAAAGGGCACGAAGCGCGCCGCTCATGAGCGCGCTACGCGCGCCGTTCGGTCGCGCGCTGCTGGTGGCGTGAATGCCTCTGCTTGCGGCTGCGTTGTGCGGCGATCCGGCCCCTCACCCCAACCCTCTCCCCGCAAGCGGGGCGAGGGAGCTTCTGGGGCGCTGCGCGGTTGCGGTGACATTCGTCGACGGACTTGAGCGCTGTTGGGGCGCTGCGCATTCACGCCACCGCAACAACGAAGACCTCCCTCGCCCCGCATCAACCCCAAAGCTCCCTCGCCCCGCATCAACCCCAAAGCTCCCTCGCCCCGCTTGCGGGGAGAGGGCTGGGGTGAGGGGCGCGGCGCATTCACGCCACCGCAACAACGAAGACCTCCCTCGCCCCCGAAGGGGGAGAGGGTTGGGGTGAGGGGCCGGATCGCCGCAGGACGCATGCGCGTGCCGAAGGCATGGCGTGCGCACGCCCACGCGACGACATCCCATCGTCTACGACGCGCCTACTCCCGGGCGCGCGAATCGAGCCAGAGCGTGACGGGGCCGTCGTTGGTGAGGCGCACGGCCATGTGTGCGCCGAATACGCCGGTCGGCACCGGGCGGCCGAGCGCGGCGGCGAGCGCCGCCACGAACTCGTTAAACGCCGGCTCCGCGATTTCGGGTCGTGCGGCGGCGGTGTAGGAGGGGCGGTTGCCCTTGCGCGTCGACGCGTACAGCGTGAACTGCGAGACGGCGAGGACTTCCCCGCCGACGTCGACGACCGAGCGGTTCATGACGCCGGCGTCGTCGTCGAACACGCGCAGCTGCACGATCTTGCGCACGAGCCAGTCGCGGTCCTCCGCGCCGTCGCCGTCGGTGATGCCCACGAGCACGAGGAGGCCCGCACCGATGGCGCCGGTAACGCGGTCTTCGACGGTGACGCTGGCTTCGCTGACGCGTTGGACGAGGGCGCGCATGGGGGCACTCTAGCGCAACGAGTGCGCGGCCAGTCGACGCTGCGCAAGCTCGCGTTCTACGATAACCGGCAGCCAGTCGCACGATGCTCGTTCTTGCGTTTCCAACGGCCGCCGCCGGGCCGCTCCCAAGGCGGCCGTCTTGCCTGCAGCCCATGCGCCCCTCACCCCAACCCTCTCCCCGTCCCGGGGCGAGGGAGCGCCACGGTGTGACGCCTTTCGCACTTCCGGCCCCAAAGGGCGCGACGCTGCATCCACTTCATCGGGGACAGTGCGGGCGCCTTTCGCGGCCGATCATCGGACTACCTTACGCTCCACCTCGATCACCTTGCCGGCGTCGAAGACGACCGTGGTGAGCGTCTGCGGATCGCCCGGCACGGGCAGGTAGGTCCACCGCGACTGCCGCCGGTTGCCGCCGCTCTTCATGTCGGGCGGACCGAGCCTTGCCATCACCTCGCCCTCGTGCATGCCGGGCCGCAGGTAGCGGCGCTCGTTGGGATCGCCGAACGCCGCCTTCGCCTTGCGCTCCGCCGTGCCGCTGCGCTTTTCGCGCGGGGCGGGCGGAGCGGTGAGGCGCGTCGTGGCGCCGGGCGGCGGACGCATCGGCACCACCGAGACCGGCGGAGGATCGGTCGTGAAATTGCGCAGCTCGCGCCCGGGCGCGCACGGGGCGTCCTGGTAGACCGGGCCGCCCGCGTCCGCGCACTTGTAGACCTCCGCCAGCGCGGGGAACGCAAGGGCGACCAGGAGGGTCGAAGCGATGCGCAGTGCACCTTGCCCCATGCCAAGGCTCCGGTGAGTTCGACGCGGTACGATAGCGTCCCTCTTCGCTTCCCCACCATAAGACTTTCGATGGAGTCCCGTTTCGCCACCGCCCTGCGCGTCGCCGACATCGCGCCGTTCCACGTGATGGAGGTGCAGACCGCCGCGCGCGCGCTGGAGGCGGCCGGCCGCTCGGTGGTGCACATGGAAATCGGCGAGCCCGATTTCCCCACGCCCGCGCCGGTCATTGCCGAGGCGCAGGCGGCCATCGCGGGCGGCGATCTCTACTACACGTCCGCGCTCGGCCTGCCCGCGCTGCGCGACGCCATCGCGCGCCACTATCGCGATCACTACGGCGTGGCGGTCGCGCCGGAGCGCATCATCGTCACCGCCGGCTCCTCCGCGGCGTTGCTGCTCGTAATGGCGCTGCTCGTCAATCGCGACGAGCGCATCCTGCTCTCCGATCCCGGCTATCCGTGCAACCGGCACTTCGTGCGCGTGCTCGAAGGGCAGCCGGTGGGCATCCCGGTAGGACCCGAATCGAACTACCAGCTCACCGCGAACCTCATCGAGCGGCACTGGACGCGCGGCACGCGCGGCGCGCTCATCGCAACACCGTCGAATCCCACCGGCACCGTCGTGCCGCCGGACGAGCTGCGGCGCATCGCGAACGTCGTCGCGGCGCGCGGGGGCCAGCTCATCGTCGACG
The DNA here is from genome assembly GCA_046347855.1 of Burkholderiales bacterium. Classification (GTDB taxonomy): domain Bacteria; phylum Pseudomonadota; class Gammaproteobacteria; order Burkholderiales; family Casimicrobiaceae; genus VBCG01. The sequence continues at coordinate 709,533 of JAXMFJ010000006.1, read as the reverse complement.
AGATCTACCTCGGCCTCACCTACGGCCTCGCACCGGGGCAGAAGCCGCAGAGCGCGCTGTCGCTTTCCGAGGACGCGTTCGTCGTGTCGAGCTTCTCCAAGTACTTCAACATGACGGGGTGGCGGCTGGGCTGGCTGGTCGCGCCGGAGCGCCACGTGCGCGACCTCGAGAAGCTCGCGCAGAACCTCTACATCTCGCCGGCCGCGCCGTCGCAGCGCGCGGCGCTCGCGTGCTTCCGCCCGGAGACGCTGCGCATCCTCGAGGAGCGCCGGCGCGCGTTCGAGGCGCGGCGCGACTACCTCGTGCCGGCGTTGCGCGACATCGGCTTTCGCATTCCCGTGCTGCCCACCGGCGGCTTCTTCGTCTACGCCGACTGCTCGGCGTTCAGCGACGACAGCGAGCGCTTCTGCCGCGACGTGCTCGCGGGATGCGGCGTCGCATTCACGCCCGGCATCGACTTCGGCACGCATCGCGCGGCGCAGCACGTGCGCCTCGCGTACACGATCGGCATGGACAAGCTCGAAGACGGCGTCGCGCGGCTCGCGCGCTTCCTCGGGCGATGAGCGCCAAGGGGAGTCCAGCGAGCGCGCGCGTCGTCGCCGCGTTCTGCGCGACGGTGCTCCTTGCGGGCTGCAGCGCGTTCGAGGCGGCCGACTACTACTGGCAGGGCGCGGCGGGGCAGCTCGAGATCCTGTCGCGCGCGAAGCCGATCGCGGACGTGATCGACAGCTCCGACGACGCCGCGCTGCGCGCGCGCCTCACCCGCGTGCAGGACATCCGCCACTACGCGAGCCGCGAGCTCGCGCTGCCGGACAACGCGAGCTACACGCGCTACTCGGACCTCGGGCGGTCGTTCGTCGTGTGGAACGTGTTCGCGGCGCCGCCGCTTTCGCTCACCGCGCGACAATGGTGCTTCCCGGTCGCGGGCTGCGTCAACTACCGCGGCTACTTCAATGAAGCGGATGCGCTGGCCGAGGCGGCGCGCATGGCCGCCGCCGGCGACGACGTGTGGGTGAGCGGCGTCCCGGCCTACTCGACGCTCGGCTACTTCGACGACCCGGTGCTGTCGACGTTCGTGCGCTGGCCGGAGACCGAGGTCGCGCGCATGGTGTTTCACGAGCTCGCGCACCAGGTCGTGTACGTCAAGGACGATTCGACGTTCAACGAATCGTTCGCAGTGACGGTCGAGGAGGAGGGCCTGCGCCGCTGGTTGAAGGCGCAGGACGACGCGAAGCTCGACGCGCAGTTCGTGCGCAGCGAGAAGCTGCGCGAGGTGTTCCGCACGCTCACGGCGAGCGCGCGCGAGCAGCTGCAGGCGCTCTACGCGTCGCCCGCATCCGACACCGACAAGCGCGCGGGCAAGGCGGAGATCCTCGCGCGGATGCGCACCGAGTACGAGGGCGCGAAGGCCGGCGCGCCCGGCCTCGCGGGCTACGACCGCTGGTTCGCGGGCCGCGACAACGCCGGCCCAAACAACGCGAGCCTCGTGTCGGTCGCGCTGTACACGAAGCAGGTCCCCGCGTTCCGCGCCGTGCTCGCCGAGGTGAACGGCGACCTGCCGCGCTTCTACGAGCGCGTGCGCGAGATCGGCCAGCTCGCCAAGGCCGAGCGCGACGCGACGCTGGCCGCCGCGCTGCAAGGCGCCGTCCACGCCCGGCAGTGAAATTCGGGGTCAGACCCCGAGCCTTAAGTCGTTGATTCCACGTGCAGGCGGGGTCAGACCCCGAGGCGTAAGTCGTTGATTCGTCGTGGGCGGGCCGTCCGGGCGGACAACCCGCCGCGCACGGGCGTTAACCCATTGAGCGGCAACGCGAAATACGCTAGAATGTTCGATTCCCTTGCCTCACCCGCCGCAGACGGGGAGGCCGCCGACGGGGCGCTTCGCGCCTCGTCATCCATGACCGAAAGGAGTTCTCTGCCTATGCGTCACTACGAAATGGTCTTCATCGTGCATCCCGATCAGAGCGAGCAGGTGCCCGCGATGATCGAGCGCTACCGCACGATGGTCACGGGCCGCAAGGGCCTCATCCACCGCCTCGAGGACTGGGGCCGCCGCCAGCTCGCGTACCCGATCCAGAAGGTGCACAAGGCGCACTACGTGCTCATGAACATCGAGTGCGACCAGGAGACGCTGAACGAGCTCGAGCACGCGTTCAAGTTCAACGACGCCGTGCTGCGCCACCTCATCGTCGCGACCACGGAGGCGAAGGTCGCCCCGTCGCCGATGATGAAGGAGGAGAAGGCGCGCTCGCTCACGCATCGCGACGCCACGAAGGAAGCGGCGCCTGCGGAAGGCGCGCCGGCCGCGCCGGCTGCGGCCTAAAGCGTCACCGCGGAACGACGACGAAGCGCCGACGTGCCGGGCATCAACCGGCTCACGCTCGACGTCACGTTAGCTGCGCGCAGCGACCTTCGTTACACGCCCGCCGGCATCCCGGCGATCGACTGCACGCTGACCCACGAGTCGGTGCAGGACGAGGCAGGCGGACAGCGCAAGGTCGACTGCGAGCTCGCAGCGGTGGCGTTCGCGGACGTGGCCAGGAAGATCGTCCGGCTGCCCGTGGGAAGCGCGCTGCGCTGCGAGGGATTTCTCGCCCGCCGCTACCGCACCGGGATCACCGTCGCGCTCCACATCACGCACATCGAATCGAATAGCTGAAAGGAATCACCATGCCCCGCCCGATGGGAAGAGGTAAAGGCAAAGGCAAGAAGGACATGAAGAAGCGCGACCGCGGCAATGCGCTCTTCAAGCGGCGCAAGTTCTGCCGCTTCACCGCGGAGAAGGTCACGGAGATCGACTACAAGGACATCGACGTCCTGAAGGACTTCGTGCAGGAGAACGGCAAGATCATGCCGGCGCGCGTGACGGGCACCAAGGCCCGCTACCAGCGCCAGCTGTCCACGGCCATCAAGCGCGCGCAGTTCCTCGCGCTGCTGCCGTTCACCGACCGCCACTAAGGGAGAGCAGACATGCAGATCATCCTGCTCGAAAAGATCGCGAACGTCGGCAATCTCGGCGACGTCGTGAAGGTCAAGAACGGCTACGCGCGCAACTTCCTCATCCCGCAGGGCAAGGCGAAACGCGCCACGGCGGAGAACCTGAAGCTCATCGAGGCCAAGCGCGCGGAGCTCGAGGCCGCGGCCAACGCGAAGCTCACCGCCGCGCAGGCGCTCGCCGAGAAGATCGAGGGCACCACGCTGCGCATCACGCAAAAGGCCGGCGTCGATGGCCGCCTGTTCGGCTCGGTCGGCAACGTCGACATCGTCGAGGCGCTGAAGGCGCAGGGCGTCGAGATCGAGAAGGCGATGGTTCGCCTGCCGGAAGGTCCGCTGAAGCACGTCGGCGACTTCCCGGTGTCGGTCGCGCCGCACACCGACGTCGTCGCGAACATCACCGTCACGGTGGTCGGCGACACGGCGCAGGGGTAGGCGCCGCCGGCTGCGTGCCGGTGTTGTGCGTCTGTGCAAGCAAGAAGGGGCGGCGACGCCCCTTTTTGCTTGGCGCATGCGCCGGCGGCCGAGCGGCCGTGCGCGCCCCACGAACGGCTTGGTGCGTGCGCAGGCGCAACGTACAATCGCCGCTCCCCCGACGCGCGGCGTCGCGGGCCTCCATCCCTACCTGCGAGACGCGATGACGATCCTGCTGCAACGCCTGTGCCGTGGCTTCGCCGCGCTCCTGCTCGCCGCCGCCAGCGTCGGCGCCCACGCCGCGTCGCAGTACTACATCACGCTCAGCGGGACACCCAACGGCATCACGTGCACCAGCACGGGCTTCACGCTCGGCAACGGCCTGGTGACGGGCCTGACCGCGTCGTGGAACTTCCAGCCGGGATCGGCGCAGCGGGTCGCCGGCACGTCCTACCTCAACAACGCGCTGCTCAATGCGACGCCGGCGTCCTCGCTCGCGCAATTCACGAGTCCGCAGCCGCTGCCCACGGTCACCTCGGTGGCGTTCCCGCCCACGCCCTTTCCCTACGCCGTCGAGTACCGCGTGGTGCCCGAGGACGCCGACACCGACGGCGTGGCCGTCTCGTTCACCTGCACGGCGGGCGGCTACACCAACTTCACGATCACCACGCTGCCCGGGCGCGCGGCGGTGCTGCAGGCGTCGCCGGCCAGCATCAACTTCGGATCGGTGCCGGTCGGCACGACGTCGGCGGCCACCACCTTCACCATCACCAACAACGGCACCGCCGATGCGAGCGCGGTGACGGTCACGTCCACCAACGCCGACTTCGTGGTTGGCGCCAACAACTGCAACGGCTCGCTCGCGGTCGGCGCGGCTTGCACGTTCGCGGGCTCGTTCGCGCCGACGGCGGGCGGTCCCAGCGCGGGCGCTTTCCGCGTGCAGCGGATGTACGGCGCCGGCGTCAATGTCGCGGCGAGCGGCACGGGCGCCGTGTCGCTGGCCTTGCCGGCCACGGTTTCGTTTGGCAACCAGGCGGTGGGCACGACCAGCGCTGCGAACGTGCTCACCGTCACCAACACGAGCGCGAGCACCGTCAACGTCAGCGCCGTGACCAGCAGCAATGCGACCGAGTTTCCGGTGACCACCAACTGCGCCGCGGTCGCGGCCGGCGCGACGTGCACGATCAGCGTTGCCTTCAAGCCCATCGACACCGGCACGCGGCAGGCGACGATCACGGTGACCAGCAACGGCATCGGCAGTCCGCAGTCGATCGCGGCGAGCGGCATCGGCACGCCGGGCGCGCCGCCGCCGGGGCAGCTCACGATGCCGGCCTCCACGACGTTCGGCACCGTCACGGTCGGCGCGACGAGCGCCGGCAACACGCTCACGCTCACCAACACCGGCGGCACGGCGGTCGCGGTGTCGGGCGTGACGAGCAGCGCGCCCGCGGAGTTCGCGATCACCGCGAACACCTGCACGTCGGTGGCGGCGGGTGCGTCGTGCACCGTCACGGTCGCCTTCTCGCCGGCGGCGACGGGCGCGCGCAGCGCCACGATCACCGTGACCAGCAACGGCGTGGGCAGCCCGCAGGCGATCGCCGCGAGCGGCACGGGATCGGCCCCGGCCAGCGGCGTGCTGAGCCTGCCTGCGACGCTCAACTTCGCGGCGCAGAACGTCGGGACCACCAGTGCGCCGTCGACCATCACGATCACCAACACGGGGGGCGCACCGGTGTCGATCAGCGGCGTCGCGCTCACCAACGCGGGCGAGTTCGCGATCGCGTCCAACAGCTGCGGCGTGGTGGCCGCCGGCGCCTCGTGCACCGTGTCGCTGACGTTCACGCCGGCGCAGGCCGGCGCGCGCAGCGGCTCGCTGACGGTGACCAGCAACGGCACCGGCAGCCCGCAGTCGGTGGCGCTGACCGGCACGGGCGTGGCGCCCGCGAGCCCGGGCGCGCTGTCGTTCGCGGCCAGCGTCGAATTCGGCACGCAGCTCGTCGGCTCGACGTCCGCCCCGCAGGCGCTCGTGATCACCAACGTCGGCGGCTCGCCCGTGCAGGTGAGCAGCGTGGCGAGCAGCCAGCCGGGCGAATTCGCGATCACCGGATCCACCTGCGGCAGCGTGGCGCCCGGCGCCACCTGCAGTGTGACGCTCACGTTCCAGCCCGTGGCCACCGGCGACCGCACGGCCACGCTGACGGTGGCGAGCAGCGGCACCGGCAGCCCGCAGTCCGCGGTGCTGCACGGCGTGGGCAGCACGGCGCAGCCCCCGGCGACCGTCGACGTCATCGAGTACTACCACGCCGCGTGGGACCACTACTTCGTGACGGCGATCGCCGACGAGATCGCGAAGCTCGACGCCGGCGTGTTCGTCGGATGGGCGCGCACCGGCCAGAAGTTCAAGGCGTATGGGGCGGGCACGGCCGGCAGCGCCAACGTGTGCCGCTTCTTCAGCACGTCGTTCGGCGAGCGCAGCTCGCACTTCTACACGCCGTTCGTCACCGAATGCACGATCGTCAAGCAGAACGCGAACTGGATGCTCGAGAGTGAATCCGTGTTCGCGATTCCCATCCCCGACCTCGCGGGCAACTGCGTCGCGGGCACCACGCCCGTCTACCGCTACTACAACAACGGGCAGGGCGGGGCACCGAACCACCGCTACACGATCGACCCGGCGCTGCGCACCGTGATGCTCCAGCGCGGCTGGATCTCCGAGGGCTACGGCGATCTGGGGGTGATCATGTGTGCGCCGATATAGTCGTCGTCCGCAAAAGGCGTCCGCTTCGCGGCGTCCGCAAAAGGCGTCCGCGGGGCCGGTGGATGGCGTGAGGGCGGCGTTGCGCCTTTTGCGGCCGGGAGCTCAAACCCCACATCGGAGTGCTCCCTCGCCCCGCTTGCGGGGGCATTTCCGGGAATTCGGCGAGCATGCTCGCCGCCGGAAATGCGGCGGTCGCATGCAAGCGACCGCGCGCCCTGCAAGGGAGGGTTGGGGTGAGGGGCAGGCCTTGCGCTTCGTGGCAGCGCCAGCGAAAAGCTGATCAGGCGGCCGCCTTGGGGCGGCCCGGCGTCGGCCGCCGGAAAGGGCTACGCAACAACGAGCGTCGTGCGCCGGGCTGTGCGCGTTGCGTTGCGTTGCGTGGCGTTGCGATGCGCTTGCAGCACTCACGATCGCCTGCGGACGCGTGCATTGCCGGGTAAAATGACAGGCTCCCCGGAAGTGCCATGCCCGACGATCCCCAACTCGATGCGCTGAAGCTGCCTCCCCATTCGCTCGAGGCGGAGCAGTCCATCCTGGGTGGGCTGCTGCTCGACAACGAGGCGGCGGACCGCATCGGCGACGTCATCGGCGAGGACGATTTCTACACCGACGCGCACCGCGTCATCTATCGCCACATCGCCACGCTCGTGGGCGAGGGCAAGCCGGTGGACGTGGTCACGCTGTCCGAGGCGCTCGCGTCGACGCAGAAGCTCGACTACGTCGGCGGGCTCGCGTACCTCGGCGCGCTGGTCAACAACGTGCCCACCGCGGCGAACATCCGGCATTACGCAGACATCGTTCGCGAGCGCTCGATCCTGCGCCAGCTCGCGGCCACGGCCGGCGAGATCGCGGAGACGGCGTACAACCCGCTCGGTCGCAACGCCAAGGCGGTGCTCGACGAGGCCGAGGCCAAGGTGCTGCACATCGCGGAGCAGGGCGCGCGTGGCCAGCGCACGTTCCAGGTGCTGAAGGACGTGCTGCACAAGGTCGTCGAGAACATCGAGAATCTCTACAACCGCGACAATCCCTCGGATGTCACGGGTGTGGCCACCGGCTACACCGATCTCGACCGCATGACGTCGGGCCTGCAGCCCGGCGACCTCGTGATCGTCGCGGGACGGCCGTCGATGGGCAAGACGTCGCTCGCGGTGAACATGGGCGAGCACGTCGCGCTGGAGCTCAGGCTGCCGGTGGTCGTGTTCTCGATGGAAATGGGTGCCTCGCAGCTCGCGATGCGCCTCATCGGCTCCGTCGGCCGGCTCGACCAGACGAAGCTGCGCAACGGCCGCCTCGTGCCCGACGACTGGGAGCGCCTGTCCAGCGCGCTCGGCCGCCTCTCGGAAGCGCAGATCCTCATCGACGAGACGCCCGCGCTCAACGCGATCGAGGTGCGCTCCCGCGCGCGCCGGCTGCACAAGCAGTACGGCCAGCTCGGCCTCGTGATCGTCGACTACATCCAGCTCATGCAGGCGTCGAGCCCCGGCGAGAACCGCGCGACCGAGATCTCCGAGATCTCGCGCGCGTTGAAGGGGCTCGCGAAGGAGCTCAAGGTGCCGGTGATCGCGCTGTCGCAGCTCAACCGCTCGCTCGAGCAGCGGCCGAACAAGCGGCCCGTGATGTCGGACCTGCGCGAATGCGTGACCGGCGAGACGCTCGTCGTACAGAGCGACGGGGCGCGCGTGCCGATCCGCGAGCTCGTGGGCACGACACCCGAGGTGTGGGCGGTCGACGATGACCAGAAGCTTCTGCGCGCGCGCAGCGATCGCGTATGGTCGGTGGGCGTGAAGCCGGTATTCCGTGTCGCCCTGGCGAGCGGCCGATCACTGCGTGCCACCGCGGGGCACCGCATACTGACCGGCGACGGATGGCGAACGCTCGCGGAAATCGCCCCCGGCACCCGCGTCGCGCTGGCCCGCGAGATTCCGGAGCCGGCAACGTCGAAGTCGTGGACGGACGACGCGGTCATACTGCTCGGGCACCTCGTCGGCGACGGCAGCTATCTTTCGCATCAGCCGCTGCGCTATACGACGGCGTCGCAGGCCAACAGCGATGCCGTACGCGACGCCGCCGTGGCCCTCGGCAGCACGGTGACACGGCACGAAGGGCGCGGCGCGCGGCACCAGCTCGTCATCGCGGGCAACGGCGACCGGTGGCATCCGCAAGGTGTGGGCGGGTGGCTGAAGGCGCTTGGCATTTTCGGGCAGCGATCGCATGGCAAGCGCCTGCCTGCAGACGTGTTCCGGCTGCCCAACCGGCAAGTGGCACTCCTGCTGCGGCACTTGTGGGCCACGGACGGCTGCATCTCGCTGCGCAAGCCGGGGCAACGCGGCGGGCCGCGCGTTTATTTCGCGACGTGCAGTGAAGGGCTCGCGCAGGACGTGGCGGGCTTGCTGCTTCGCATGGGCATCGTTGCCCGGCTGCGGGTCGTGCGTTCCGGCGAGGCGCGCGCGGTGCACACGGTGGATGTCACGGGTGCCGACGACCAGCGGCGGTTCCTCGATCGCGTCGGCGCGTTCGGCCCGCGCGTCGGCCCGGCCGAGCTTCTTTCGGCACATCTCGCCGCGACGCGAGCCAATACCAACGTCGACACGCTGCCGGTCGCGGTCTACGCCGAAGTGCGGCGTGCGATGGCGGAGCAAGGCATCTCGCAGCGTGGAATGGCCGCGCTGCGCGGCACGTCGTATGGCGGCACGTCGCACTTCAATTTCGCCCCGAGCCGCGCGACGCTCGGATCCTACGCGCACCTGCTCGCCGACGAGCGCCTGGCGCGGTGGGCGGAGTCCGATCTCTTCTGGGACCGCGTGGTCGCCGTCACCCCGGACGGCGAGGAGGAAGTATTCGACCTGACGGTTCCCGGCCCGGCCAGCTGGCTCGCGGACGGCCTCGTCAGTCACAACTCCGGTGCCATCGAGCAGGACGCTGACGTGATCCTCTTCATCTATCGCGACGAGGTCTACAACGAGGACTCGCCCGACAAGGGTGTGGCGGAGATCATCATCGCCAAGCAGCGCAACGGGCCGATCGGCATGGTGCGCCTCACGTTCCTCGGCGAGCACACGCGCTTCGAGAACTACGCGTCGCCCGGCAGCTACTGACGGCACCGCGCGGCGCGGGCCGCGCCCGCGCGCGAACAACGACAACGACCAGCACATGATCGACACCACGCAACGCACCGCCGTCGTCACCGGCATCACGGGCCAGGACGGCGCCTACCTCGCCGCGCACCTCCTTGCGCGCGGCTACCGCGTCTACGGCACCTTTCGCCGGGGCAGCTCGGTCAACTTCTGGCGGATCGAGGAGCTCGGCATCGCGCAGCACGAGCGCCTCACGCTGATCGAGTTCGACCTCACGGACTTCGGGTCGGGCCTGCGCCTGCTCGAGCGCGCGCGGCCGCAGGAGGTGTACAACCTCGCGGCGCAGAGTTTCGTCGCGGTGTCGTTCGACCAGCCGGTGAACACGGGGCTCACCACCGGCATCGGCGTGGTCAACCTGCTGGAGGCGATCCGCACGATCGATCCGTCGATCCGCTTCTACCAGGCGAGCACATCCGAGATGTTCGGCCGCGTGCAGGCGATGCCGCAGGACGAGGCCACGCCTTTCTACCCGCGCAGTCCCTACGGCGTCGCGAAGCTCTACGGTCACTGGATGACCGTCAACTATCGCGAGTCGTACGGGATCTTCGGCGCGAGCGGCATCCTGTTCAACCACGAGTCGCCGTTGCGCGGACGCGAGTTCGTCACGCGCAAGGTCACCGACGCCGTGGCGCGCATCGCGCGCGGCACGCAGGAGGTGCTGGAGCTCGGCAACCTCGAGGCGCAGCGCGACTGGGGCTTCGCGGGCGAGTACGTCGACGGCATGTGGCGGATGCTCCAGCACGACACGCCCGACACGTTCGTGCTCGCCACCGGGCGCATGGAATCGGTCCGGCACTTCGTCGAGCTCGCGTTCGCGGCGGCAGGCATCACGCTCGCGTGGCGCGGCAGCGGCGTCGACGATACGGGCGTCGACGAGCGCACGGGCAAGGTGCGGGTGAAGGTGAATCCCGCGTTCTACCGGCCGGCCGAAGTCGACAAGCTGCTCGGCAATCCGGCGAAGGCGAAGGCGCAGCTCGGCTGGAGCGCGACGATGCCGCTCGCGGAACTGTGCCGGCGCATGGTCGAAGCCGACCTCGCGCGCGTCGATCGCGGTGTCTCGTTCTAGGCGCGTTCTTGTCACCGGCGCGGCGGGCTTCACGGGCCGCCACCTGACCCGCGCGCTCGTCGCACGTGGCGTGCGCGTGTTCGGGCTCACGGAGCATGCCGGCGAGGCGTTGGGCGAGGATGTCGAGCCGGTCGTCGCCGACCTGCGCGACGCGGACTCGCTCGCGGCGGCGGTCGCGCACGCGGCGCCCGCGCAGGTGGTGCATCTCGCCGCGATCTCGTTCCCCGGCCACGCGGATGCCGCCGCGATGTATCGCGTCAACCTCGACGGCACGCTCGCGCTCCTGCAGGCGCTGCTCGCGGGCGGGCACGGCCGCGAAGGCGTGCTGCTGCCGTCGACCGCGACGGTCTACGCGCCCGCGAGCGTGCCGCTCACCGAGGACGCGCCGCTGCAGCCCGGCTCGCACTACGCGGTGAGCAAGCTCGCGATGGAGCACATGGCGCGGCTCTTCGCGGCGCGCCTGCCGATCGTGCTCGTGCGGCCCTTCAACTACACGGGGCCGGGACAGCGCGAGCCGTTCCTGGTGCCGAAGATCGTGCGCCACTTCGCGCAGCGCGCGGACACGATCGAGCTCGGCAACGTCGACGTCGAGCGCGACTTCACCGACGTGCGCGTCGTGGTCGATGCGTACTGCCGGCTGCTGGAGACGCCCGCAGCGGCGGGACAGATGTTCAACGTGTGCTCCGGCCGCGCGACCGCGGTGCGATCGATCGTCACCACGCTCGAGGCGATGACGGGGCACGCGATGACGATTCGCGTGAATCCCGCGTTCGTGCGCGCCGGCGAGCCTGCGCGCATCACCGGATCGGCAGCGCGATTGACGGCGACGATCGGGCCGCTGCTCGATGTGCCGTTGGGGGAGACGTTGGGGGCGATGCTCGAGGCGGTGCGGGGGGCTTAGTCGGCTGCCCCTCACCCCAGCCCTCTCCCCGCAAGCGGGGCGAGGGAGCTTTTGGGGGAATGCGGGGCGAGGGAGACCTTCGTTGTTGCGGTGGTGTGAGTGCGCAGCGCCCCTCACCCCAGCCCTCTCCCCGCAAGCGGGGCGAGGGAGCTCTTCAATGGGAGAGTTGAGTGAATTGCGGCACCGCTCACCCCAACCCTCTCTCCCTTCGGGGGCGAGGGAGGTCTTCGTTGTTGCGATGGCGTGAATGCGCAGCGCCCCAAATCCTCACTCTCCCACGCGCAGCGCCCCAGAAGCTCCCTCGCCCCGCTTGCGGGGAGAGGGCTGGGGTGAGGGGAAGGAACGTCGCACAGCGCAAATGCAAGCAGAGGCATTCACGTCACCAGCAGCGCGCGACCGAACGGCGCGCGAGAGCGCGCTCATGAGCGGCGCGCTTCCAGCCTTTTCTACAAGGAAAGCGCCCGGCCGCTCCGAAGCTTTCCTTGCTGACTAGACCGGCCGCAAAACGCGCAACGCCGCCCCAACGTCATCCACCGAACTCACGGTGCGCGTTTTGCGGACGTGTGAATGCGATTCCTCCCCGCCGACTTAGCCGCATAGAGCGCCTCGTCCGCCGCGGCCACCGCCGTCGCGAACGTCGTCCCCGGCATACGCGCGGTCACGCCGATCGACAGCGTCACCTTGAGGCCGGCCGTATCGTCGTGCCACGGCAAGGCGTCGGCCGCGCGCTTCAGGCGCTCTACGACGCGCAGGCCGCGCTCGGCGTCCGCGGCCGACAGCACGATCATGAACTCGTCGCCGCCGTAGCGCACGGGCAGGTCGTCCTGGCGGCAGTGCGCGCGGATCACGGCCGCGATCCGCCGCAGCACCTTGTCGCCGATCGTGTGCGAGAACGTGTCGTTGATCCGCTTGAAGTGATCGACGTCGATCAGCGCGACCGCGAGCGGCAGCTCGCTCGCGTCGCTCGCCGCGAGCAGCGCGGCCACGTGCACGTCGAGCCCGCGCCGGTTGAGGAGCCCCGTCAGCGGATCGCGCTCCGAGGCCTCGGTGAGCACCTTCGCCTTGCGCGTGAGCGCCGCGTGGTCGGCGGCGAGGCTCTCGGCACGCGCGCGGTATTCGGACGCGCTCTTCGCCGCCTCCTGGAACTCCTTCCACAACTGCGCCGCGGTGGCCGCATGCCGGCGCGAGCCCGCGAGCTCCGCTTCGCGCACCGCGTGGAATTCCTTGTAGAGCGCCAGCGCGCGCGGATAGTCGCCCGCCTTCTCGAAGAGCCGTGACGACGCCTCGCATGCCTCGGCCAGCGCCGAGCCGGCGCCGATGCGGCGCGCGAGCACGATCGCCTCGGTGAGGTTGCGCTGGGCCTCCGCGCCGCGGCCCTGCGCCGCGAGCGTCGTTCCGCGCTCGACCAGCGCCTGCGCCTGCAGCGGGACGTCCTTCAGGCGACGGCCGAGGTCGAGCGCCGCGTCGAGGATCGCCGCCGCCTCGCCGTGGCTGCCGAGGAGCCGCAGCACCGTGCCCGTCTGGCCGAGGCAATACGCCTCGTCGTACGGACTCTCGAGCTCGCGCGCGATCTCGAGCGCCTGCGTGGCGAGTGCGAGCGCATGCGCGTACAGCGCCTGGCCGGTGGCGGCGTCCTGGGCGGTGGCGGCGTCGCCGCGCTGCTTCGCGAGCAGCGACTGGTTGAGCAGGAGCTTGGTGAGCTGCGCGCGATTGCCGGTCGCGCGCGCCCGCTCGACGCCGGTCGCGAGATAGCCCGCGGCCTCCTCGGCGCGCTGCGCCGCGATGAGCGCCGAGCCGAGCGAGTTGTAGATGTTGATCTCGAGCGTCTCGAGCTTCTGCGCGCGCGCCGCCTCGAGCCCGCGCAGCATCGACGCGACCGCGTCGTCATTGGCGCCGAGCCGGTGCTGGCACATGCCGATGCTGACGTAGGCGGCGGCCGCGCCGGCCGGATCGCCGGCCTCCTGGTAGAGCCGCTCCGCCTGCAGGAAGTGCTCGAGCGCGCCCATGAGGTCGCCCAGGTAGAAGTGGCAGCTGCCGAGCGCGTTGCGCGCCTCCGCGGCGAGCTGCCGGTCGTTCTCGCGCGCCGCGAGCTCGCCGGCCTCGCGCGCGGCGGCGTAGGCGCGCTCGCCCGCCCCCGCGCGTGCGAGCTCCTGCGCGAGCGCATTGAGCGAGCGCGTGCGGGCCGCCGCGCTGGGCGCGGTGGCGACGGCTTGCTCGAAGGCGGCGAGCGGATCCATGGGAAGGAGCACGCGCCCGCGCAACGCCGTGGCGCGGCGTTGCACAAGGGACGTGAGCGCCGATTGTAGGGCCGCGCTCCGCGCGGCGCGCGTGCGATCCGCCGAGCGGCGGATCGCGTGGACTACAACACTTCCGCGGCGTGATCGGCGAGGCGCGAGCGCTCGCCACGCTTCATCGTCACGTGCCCGGAATGCGACCAGCCCTTGAAGCGATCGACTACGTACGTAAGCCCGGAGGATCCCTCGGTGAGGTAGGGCGTGTCGATCTGCGCGATGTTGCCGAGGCACACGACCTTGGTGCCCGGGCCCGCCCGCGTGATGAGGGTCTTCATCTGCTTCGGGGTGAGGTTCTGCGCCTCGTCGATCACCAGGAACTTGTTGATGAACGTGCGCCCGCGCATGAAGTTCAGGCTCTTCACCTTGATGCGCGAGCGGATGAGGTCGCGGGTGGCCGCGCGGCCCCACTCGCCGGCCTCGTCGTCGGTCTTGTTGAGCACGTCGAGGTTGTCCTCGAGCGCACCCATCCACGGGTTCATCTTCTCTTCCTCGGTGCCCGGCAGGAAGCCGATGTCCTCGCCGACGGGCACCGTCACGCGCGTCATGATGATCTCGGTGTAGACCTTGAACTCCAGCGTGAGCATGAGGCCCGCGGCGAGTGTCAGCAGCGTCTTGCCGGTGCCCGCCTGCCCCAGCAACGTGACGAAGTCGACCTCGGGATTCATGAGCAGGTTGAGCGCGAAGTTCTGCTCGCGGTTGCGCGCGGTGATGCCCCACACGTTGTTCTTCTGGTGCGTGTAGTCCTTGAGCGTGGAGAGCAGCGCCTGCTTGCCCGTGATCTCCTTGACGATCGCGTAGAACGGCGCCTCGTCCTTCTGCTCCTGGTAGACGAACTCGTTGGTGAGCAGCGACGGGATCAGCGGGCCCGTCAGGCGGTAGTAGGTGTGGCCGCCCTGCTGCCACGACTCCATGCCCTTGCCGTGCTTGTCCCAGAAGTCGGCCGGCAGCTCGCGCGTGCCGGCGTACAGGAGCTCGGTGTCCTCGAGCACCTTGTCGTTGAAGTAGTCCTCGGCGGCCATCCCGAGCGCACGCGCCTTGATGCGCATGTTGATATCCTTCGACACCAGGATGACGCTGCGCTTGGGGTGCACCTGCGCGAGGTGCATGACCACCGCGATGATCTGGTTGTCCGCCTTGCCGCCGGCGAGCGACGGCGGCAGCGTGGTCGCGATGTTCTCGGTCTGCAGGAAGAGGCGGCCGGTGGCGGCGCCGTTCGACTTCGCCTCCAGCGTGAGGCCCTTCGCGATGCTGTCGCCGGATTCGCCCTGCGCCGTCACCAGCTCGTCTAAGAACCGGCTCACCTGCCGCGCGTTGCGCGCGACTTCCGTCATGCCCTTCTTGTGGTTGTCGAGCTCCTCCAGGGTGTAGATCGGGAGATAGATGTCGTGCTCCTCGAACCGGAACAGGCTCGTGGGATCGTGCATCAGGACGTTGGTGTCGAGGACGAAGAGCTTCGTCACGGACGAGCCGCCGGTCTTGGCGGTCTTGCGGGAGGACGGCAGGAGGTGCAGCGTGGATGGGGCGGGGCGCAGCTTGCGTTCGACCATGGGCCTCCTAGGGGCAGCGGCGGCCGACCGTCAGGCGGCCTCGGGACGATAGTTACCCGTTTCGGCCCAAGACACAAGACCTTGTGGTCGGAAGCTCGAAACGGTCGCAGGTATTGTGGTGGAAAGGGGACAGCGCCCCCACGGGCGCCGGTTGCCGACGTTGCGTGCAGGTTACAGCGCTTCGACGACCGCCAGCACTTCCGCCACGTGGCCCGGCACCTTGACGCCCCGCCACTCGTGCGCGAGCCTGCCCGCGCCGTCGATCACGAACGTGCTGCGCACGATGCCGCGCACCTGCCTGCCGTACATGTTCTTCATCTTGACGACGTCGAACTGCGCGCAGAGCTTTTCGTCGGGATCGGAGATGAGCTCGAACGGGAAGCCCATCTTCGCCTTGAAGTTCGCGTGCGACTTCAGCGAATCGCGCGACACGCCCACGACTACCGCGTTCGCCTTCACGAACTTCGCATGCGCGTCGCGGAACTGCTCGCCTTCGGTGGTGCAGCCCGGCGTGTTGTCCTTCGGGTAGAAATACAGCACGACGGTCTTGCCCTTGTGGGCGGACAGGCGAAAGGGACCGCCGGTGGACTCGGCGGTGAAATCGGCGACTTTCGTGGCGGCCATGGCGGCTCCTCCGTGGGTGGGCGTTCAGGCGGCGAGCGCGAGGTCGACGTCCCCGAGGAACTCGGGGCCCTGCACGAGCAGCGTCCCGGTGCGCCCGGCAATCGTGCCCATGCCGACCGTGCAGCGCGGCAGCGCCATCGGCTCGACCGCCTCGTACAGCGCGCGCGTCGGCACGAGCTGCCAGCCCTGCGCCTTCCAGCCGAGGATGAGCTGCTCGAACTGGCCGATGAGGCGCATGCCCTCGAGCTCGGCGTGCAGCGTGAAGACCTGCGGCGCGGCGGGCTCGCCGGTGCGCTCGAGGAGGTGCGCGGCGACGTTGTCCTCGGTGACGCCGTCGAGCCCGATCAGCTCGTCGAGCGTGGGCAGCGTGGTGGGGAACTGCGGGCAGCGGATCGGCTCGGCGTTCCAGATCGGCAGGTGCGGATGCGTGCCGCGGCCGTCGGAGCAGTAGTCGAAGCCGAGCCGCTGCGTGAGGCGCAGCGCGTGCGCGTTCATCTGCCAGCCGGCGGCCCCGTGCGTGCGCGGCGCCTCGCGGAAGATGTCGGTGTAGCGTTCGCACGCACGGTGCATCTCGGCGTAGGTCCACGCGGCATCCGCCTGCGCGACGCCGTCCTGCCAGCGGATGTGGTCCCACGTGTGGACGCCTGTCTCGTGACCGGCGTCGCGCACTTCCTGCATGATCGCGGCGGCGCGGCGGCCGATGTCGGGTCCGGGCAGCAGCGTGCCGTAGAGCAGCGTCTTCACGCCGTAGTGCCGCACCACCGACGTGCGGCGCACCTTGCCGACGAAGCCCGGCCGGAACACGCGCTTGATCGCGCGACCCGTGTGATCGGGGCCGAGCGAGAACAGGAAGGTTGCCGTGACGCCGTGCTTGCGCAGGAGCGCCACGAGCGCCGGCACGCCGGCGCGCGTGCCGCGCAGGGTGTCGACGTCGATCTTCAGCGCGAGGCGCATGCAGTCAATTTCGCTTCACAAAGAGACGCAGAGACGCAGAGGAACCCCGACCCTCGTCTTTCTCGGCGTCTCTGCGTCTCTTTGTAGAATGCGTTTCAAACCTCAATCCACAAGCCCCCGCGCCTCCGCCACCTGCCCGCGATACGCCTCGAAGATGCGCGCCAGCGCGTCGTCCATCGTGACCGTGGGCTGCCAGTCGAGGTCGGCGCAGGTGTTGGCGATCTTGGGCACGCGGTTCTGCACGTCCTGGTAGCCCTTGCCGTAGTACGCGTCGGCGGTGGTGTCCACGATCTGCACCTTCGCGGCCGTCTCGGCGTACTCGGGGTAGTGCTTCGCGAGCGCGAGCATCTTGTGGGCGAGGTCGCGCACCGACCAGTTGTTGGCCGGATTGCCGATGTTGTAGATCTTGCCGGTGGCCACGCCGTTCGGGTTCGCGACGATCTTCATGAGCGCCGCGATGCCGTCGTCGATGTAGGTGAAGGCGCGCTTCTGCGTGCCGCCGTCGACGAGCTTGATCGGCTCGCCGCGCACGATGTGCCCGAGGAACTGCGTAATGACGCGCGAGCTGCCTTCCTTCGGCGTGTTGATCGAGTCGAGGCCCGCACCGATCCAGTTGAACGGCCGGAACAGCGTGTAGTCGAGGCCTTCCTGCTGGCCGTAGGCGTGGATCACGCGATCCATCAGTTGCTTCGCGCACGAGTAGATCCAGCGCGGCTTGTTGATGGGGCCGAGCACGAGCTCCGAGCTCTCGGGGTCGAACTCCGCGTCGCGCGACATCCCGTACACCTCGGACGTCGACGGGAACACGATGCGCTTCTTGTAGCGGACGCACGCGCGCACGATCGGCAGGTTCGCCTCGAAGTCGAGCTCGAACACGCGCAGCGGCTCGCGCACGTAGGTGGCGGGCGTAGCGATCGCCACGAGCGGCAGCACGACGTCGCACTTCTTGACGTGGTACTCGATCCACTCGCGGTTGATCGTGATGTCGCCTTCGAAGAAGTGGAAGCGCGGCTCGCCCATCAGGTCGCCGATGCGGTCGGCCTGCATGTCCATGCCGTAGATCTCCCAGTCCGTCGACCGGATGATCGCCTGCGACAGGTGATGGCCGATGAAGCCGTTGACGCCCAGGATGAGAACGCGTTTCATGGAAGAGGCCGTGGCGGTGATAACCGCCTATTTTAGCGTGCCGCGCGCGGCGGGTCAGGCCGCGGTCGACGATGGGCCGGGCAACGCGACGCTCGCGGCGCCGGCGACCTGCTCGAACTGCGCCGGCGCGACGGGCGCTCCGTCGACCTCCAGCTCGCGCACGAGCAGGCGGCCGCCGCCGCCGCAATCGGCAACGAGCGTGTCGCCCTCGACGGCGAGCCGCGGCGCCTGCGCCGGGCCGCCCGGCACGAGCACTCGGGTCCGCAGCACTCGCGCGGGACGTCCCGCCACCGTGGTGGTCGCGCCCGGATACGGCGGCGCCACCGCGCGCACGAGGTCGTGGATCTGCTTCACGTCCTGCGACCAGTCGATGCGCCCATCCTCGGGCTTGCGGCCGCCGAAGTAGGCGCCGGCCGCGAGGTCGAGCGGCACGCGCGGCGCGGTGCCGGCGAGAAGGCGCGGCAGCACGCGGTCGAGCGTGATCTCCGCCGCCAGCGTCACCTTGTCGAAGACTTCGCGCGCGGTGTCGTCGGGCAGGATGGGCACCGCCATCTGGTCGACGAGGTCGCCGGCGTCGGGCTTCGCGACCATGTAGTGCAGCGACGCCCCGGTCTCGCGCTCGCCGTGCAGCACCGCCCAGTTCACGGGCGCGCGGCCGCGATAGCGCGGCAGCAGCGAGCCGTGCATGTTGAGCGCGCCGCGCGAAGGAATCGCGAGCAGCGGCGGCTTCAGCATCTGGCGGTAGTAGAAGCTGAAGAGGAAGTCAGGCGCGAGGGCGGCGATGCGCGCGACGACCTCGGGCACGTTGGGATCGCGCGGCGTGACGAACGGGATGCCGTACTCGCTCGCGGTAGCCCGCACGCTCGCGAACCAGTGCGTCTCCGCGGGATCGTCGTCGTGCGTGACCACCAGCGGCACGTCCACGCCGTGCGCGAGCAGCACTTTCAGGCAGCGCACGCCGACGTTGTGGTAGGCGAAGACGACGGCGGAGGCCAATTCAGATTCCACAGGAGACGCAGAGACGCCGAGAAGACCGCCCCGGACAACGCGCCCGCATCATGCCGTCCTCTGCGTCTCGGCGTCTCTTTGTGATGCGGTGTTGGGATCCTCGAGCACCGCCCGGATCGTGTAGCGCGGCCGCTCGCGCACCTGCTGCGAGATGCGCCCGACGTACTCGCCGACGATGCCGACGCCGAACAGCACCACGCCGGTGAGGAAGAACTGCAGGATGTCGCGGTCCCACAGCGCGGTATACCCGTCGCCGGCGAGCAGCCGCTCGATCACCACGATCGCGTAGAGGATGAGGCTCGCCGCCGACACGAACATGCCGAACAGCGAGAAGAGCTGCAGCGGCACCAGCGAGAAGCCGGTGACGAGGTCGAAGTTGAGCCGGATCAGCCGGTACAGCGAATACTTCGATTCGCCGGCGGCGCGCTCCTCGTGCGCGACCTCGACTTCGGCGGGGCTGTGCGCATAGGTGTACGCGAGCGCCGGGATGTACGTGCTTACCTCGCGGCTCGCCGCCACGGCATCGACGACGTCGCGGCTGTACGCGCGCAGCATGCACCCCTGGTCGGTCATCTTGATGCGGGTGATCTTCTCGCGCAGGCGATTCATCGCGCGCGACGCGACGCGCCGCCACCACACGTCCTCGCGCGTGCGGCGCACGCCCCCGACGTAGTCGTGGCCCGCGTCCATCGACGCCAACAGGCGCGCGATCTCCTCCGGCGGGTTCTGCAGGTCCGCGTCGAGCGTCACCACGCGCTCGCCGCGGACGCGCTCGAAGCCCGCGATGATCGCGGTGTGCTGGCCGTAGTTGGCGTTGAAGAGCACGACGCGCGTGACGTCGGGGCGCGCGAGGAACTGGTCCTTCAGGATCGCCGCGGAGCGGTCGCGGCTGCCGTCGTTGACGAAGATGACCTCGTACGGCACGCCGAGCGCGTCGAGCGCGGGATAGAGGCGCGCGAACAGCGCGGCCAGCCCGGCCTCCTCGTTGAAGACGGGGATGACGACGGAGAGCTGCGGCTGCGTCACGAGTCGAGGTCCGCGGTCAGCGCCGGTGCGCCGCCAGCACCTCGGCGCAGGCCGTGCACACGCGATCGACGTCGGCGTCGGTCATCGCGGGGAACAGGGGCAGCGTCACGGTGGTGTCGGCGATGCGCTCGGTGTGCGGGAGGTCGCCGCGATGATAGCCGAAGCGGCGGAAGGCGGTCGCGAGATGCGCCGCCTCGTACGACATGCCGGTGCCGATGCCGCGGGCGGCGAGCGCGTCGCGGAATTGCTGGCGCGAGATCGTGAGGTCCGCAAGCGGCAGGAGCGGCGCGAACATGTTCCAGCTATGGCCGGCCTCGTCGCCCGGATAGCCGGGGTGCGGCAGCTCGCAGGCCGGATCGGTGCGGAAGCGCTCGAAGTAGCGCGCCACCAGCGCGCGGCGACGGTCGTTGAACGCCGCGAGCTGCGCGAGCTGGCGCAGGCCGACAGCGGCGTTGACGTCGGGCAGGTTGGCCTTGCCGGAGGCCTCGACGTCGTCGCGCGTGCCGTCCGGCAGGCGCGTGATGCCGTGGAAGCGCAGCATCTCGGCCTGTGCGGCCTCGCGCGCGTCGTTGACAACGAGCCCGCCGCCCTCGATCGACGTGACGTTCTTGTTCGGATGGAAGCTCCACACCACGAGGTCGCCGAAGCTGCCGATGGGCCGGCCGCGCCACGACGAGCCGATGGCGAGCGCCGCGTCCTCGATCACGCGCAGGTTGTGGCGCGCGGCGAGCGCGTACAGCGCATCCATGTCGCACGGCAGGCCCGCGAAGTGCGTCGGCATGATCGCCTTGGTGCGCGGCCCGATGCGCGCTTCCGCGGCGGCGAGGTCGAGGTTGCGCGTGGTCGGCTCGACGTCGACGAACACCGGCGTGGCGCCCACCTTCACGATCATGTTGGGCGCGGCGAAGAAGGTCATCGCGGCGGTGATCACCTCGTCGCCGGGGCCGATGCCCGCGATGCGCAGCGCGATCTCGAGCGCGGCGGTCGCCGACGACATCACGCGCACCGGGCGCCCGAGGGCCAGCTGC
Organism: Burkholderiales bacterium; assembly: GCA_046347855.1. Taxonomy (GTDB): domain Bacteria; phylum Pseudomonadota; class Gammaproteobacteria; order Burkholderiales; family Casimicrobiaceae; genus VBCG01. The sequence goes on along the minus strand of JAXMFJ010000006.1, from coordinate 688,639 downwards.
GAGAGCGCGGCCTCGAACGCCGCGACCTTCGGACCGCTGGTGATCCAGCCGGAGCGCAGCACCGCCGCGACGTCCTCGATGGTGGCCTCGTCGATCTGCGGCCGCGCGAAGGGGAGATGGGGAAGCGAGCTCATCGGAAGACCTTCTAGTTGCGCGCGACCAGCCACACGCCGAGCACGATGAAGCCGATGCCGAGCCAGCGCGTCGCGCTCACCGTCTCGCCGAAGAGGTAGTGGGCGGCAACCGCGTTGATCACGTAGCCCAGCGAGAGCATCGGGTAGGCGACCGACACCGGCACGCGCGACAGTCCCATGATCCACACGACGAGGCTCACCATGTAGCACGCGACGCCGATCACGAAGTGACTTTGCGTCGCCATGCGCCAGAACGTGTGGAACCAGTTGTCGGGCGTCAGCGTGATCACGCCGAGCGCGTTGGTGCCGGCCTTGAGCAGGAGCTGCGCGCCGGCGTTCAGGATGACGCCCGTGATGAGGAAGGCGAAGGCGGACCAGGTCATGGGACGATGTTCTTCGTTGTGGGGGCTAGCGGCGCGCGACGAACACGCGCCGCGGGTCGCGCGCGATGACGCGCAGGGGAACGCCGCGCGCCACGAGCGCGTCGGCGGTGGCGGGCTCCATCAGCGCGTACGCCTGCGGCGCGGCGGTCCACACCGGGATCCAGCGCTCGCGGTCGAAGCCCTTCGCCGGCTCGGCGTCGAGGCCGAGCGCCATCTCGTCGCGGTAGTCGACGAGCGGGGTCGGGCGCCCGAGGTAGAACGGCAGCGTCTGGTCGTAGCTGCCGACCTGGTAGACGACCGCATCGGGCGCGAGCGTGCCGCCGCTCGCGAGCCGCGCGTCGGCCAGCAGGTAGTACGCCGAGCGCACGTGCGCGAACGCATCGTGGCCGACGAGCGCGAGCTGGAAGCCGGTGAGCGACGTCAGCGCCAATGCGGCGATGCCGAGCGTCTTCGCCACCGGCGTCCCGCGGCGGAACAGCAGGAACGTCGCGAGGCCGCCCACGGAGAACGCGACCAGCCCCGCGACGATCCACGGCCCGAACTGCCGGTAGATCGACGCCGGCGTGATGTCGCTGGCGAGCGCGGCGACGATGCGCTCGAAGCCGAGCGCGAACGCCGCGAGCACGACCGGCGCGCCCACCGCGAGCGGCAGCGCGATCCACATCAGCGTGCGCGCGCCGGTGCGCGTCAGCTCGAAGCCCAGCACCAGCGCGAGCGCGGGGAAGAGCGGCAGGATGTAGGACGGCAGCTTCGAGCCGGACACGCTGAAGAACAGGAACACGAACGCCGCCCACGCGAGGCAGAAGCGCGCCCACGCGAAGCCGTTGGCGGCGACGGCCGCTGCGCGCCAGCTGCGCGGCAGCGTGACGATCCAGACGAGCAGCCACGGCAGCAGCCCGAGCAGCAGCCACGGCACGAAGTACCACCACTCGCCGGTGCGGTTGTGCGATTCGGTGAGGAAGCGCTCGACGTGCTCGTGGATGAAGAAGAACTGCGCGAACTCGGGATTCGCGCGCGACACCATCACGAACCACGGCGCCGCGATGAGCAGGTAGAGCGCGAGGCCGGGCAGCAGGTGCAGCCGCCGCCACGGGCCCCAGTCGCGCGTCGCGAGCGTATAGGCGACGAGCGCGCCGCCCGGGATGACCAGCGCGACGAGGCCCTTGGTGAGCGTGGCGAGCGCGGCCGCGGCGTACGCGGCGAGCATCCAGCCGCACTGCTCCCGGGGCGACAACGCGGGCCGCTGCGCGAGCAGGAACGCGCACAGCGTCGCGGTGAGGCCTGCCGAGAGCACCGAATCGAGGGTCAAAATCTGCGCGAGGCCGATGTGCCACACGGTGCCGGCGAGGACCAGCGCGGCATACGCGCCGGCCTCCGGCGTGGCGAGGCGCGCCGCCGTGAACCCGACCGCGATCACCGCGAGGAAGCCCGCGACGGCCGTGGGCAGGCGCGCGGTCCACTCGTCCACGCCAAGCAGGTCGAACGTCGCGGCGCCGAGCCAGTACTGCAGCGGCGGCTTCTCGAAGTACTTGAGGCCGTTGAGGCGCGGCGTGAGCCAGTCGTCGGTGGCCGCCATCTCGCGCGCGATCTCCGCATAGCGGCCCTCGTCCGGGTGCTGCAGGCGGCGCGCGTCGAGCGCGGCGAACCACGCGACGGCGAACGCGAGTGCCAGCAGCCACCAGGCGCGGCGGGAAAGGGAGGCGGGCATCAGGAAGCGGGTGAGGGCGGCCGGGATCGGGGTGGAGGCCGGCCGCAGCGCCCGCGCATTCTACCGTGCCCCTTGCGCCGGGCCTGCGACGGGGGCGCATGCCTTGCGCCCATGCGGCATTTGCGCATACCATCGACCTCATGTCCGCCCTGCGCCGCCGCTGTCGATCCATCCCCACGAGGCGGCGCCCGCTGTCGCGGGCCTGACGGTCGCGCGCGGCCGTCCCAGTAAAGCCGCCGGTCCCTTCGGCGGCTTTTTCGTTTCCGGATTCCCCATGCCTGCACCTCTCGCGTTCTACGACAACTACACGCGCTCATTGCGCCGCTTCGAGCCGCTGGAGCCGGCCGGTCCGGTCGGCGTGTATACCTGCGGCCCGACGGTCTACGACTTCCAGCACATCGGCAACTTCCGCACGTTCCTGTTCGAGGACGTGCTGAAGCGCGCGCTGCGCTGGAACGGGTACGCGGTGCGGCACGTGATGAACGTCACCGACGTCGGCCATCTCACGTCGGACGCCGACACCGGCGAGGACAAGATGGAGAAGGGCGCGCGCCGCACAGGCCGCACGGCGTGGGAGATCGCGCAGCTCTACACCGACGACTTCCTCGCCTGCCTCGCGCTGCTCAACATCGAGCCCGCGACGGTGCTGTGCCGCGCCACCGACCACATCCGCGAGCAGGTCGACTTCATCGCGGACCTCGAGCGCAACGGCTTCACCTATGTCACGTCCGACGGCGTGTACTTCGACACCGCGAAGCAGCCCGACTACGGCTACCTCGCGCGACTCGACGTGCATGGCCTGGAGGCCGGGCGCCGCGTGGACATCGGCGAGAAGCGCGCCCCCACCGACTTCGCGCTGTGGAAGTTCAGCAGGCCCGACGAGCACCGGCAGATGGAGTGGGACAGCCCGTGGGGCCGCGGCTTCCCGGGCTGGCACATCGAGTGCTCGGCGATGGCGCAGAAGTACCTGGGCGACTACTTCGACATCCACTGCGGCGGCGAGGACCACATCTCGGTCCATCACACCAACGAGATTGCGCAGACCGAGGCGCGCGTCGGCACGCGGCTCGCGAACTTCTGGATGCACGGCTACTTCCTGCTGATGAACGACGCCAAGATGGCGAAGTCGGCGGGCGAATTCCTGCGCGTGCAGTCGCTCGTCGAGCGCGGCTACGATCCGCTCGTCTATCGGTACCTGTGCCTCACCGCGCACTACCGCACGCAGATGAGCTTCACGTGGGACGCGATGGACGCGGCCGCCACCGCGCTCGACCGCATGCGCAACGGCGTGCACGCGCTGCCGGCGGATGCGGCGGCGATGCCGGACGCGGGCTACGTCGAGCGCTTCGGCGACGAGCTCAACGACGACCTCAACGTGCCGCGCGCGCTCGCGGTGGCGTGGGAAGTGCTGCGCGGCGACCTGCCGCCGGCGATCCGCCGCGCGACGCTCGTGAAGTTCGACGAGGTGCTGGGGTTGGGCCTCGCCACGTGGACGCCGAAGCAGGACGTGGTGCCGCCGGAGATCGCGGCGCTCGCCGACCAGCGTGCGGCCGCGCGCAAGGCGAAGCAGTGGGCCGAGGCCGATCGCCTGCGCGCGGAATTGGCCGCGCAAGGCTGGGACATGGACGACCAGCCGGGCGGCTACCGGCTGAAGCGTCGCGCGGAGTCCTGATCGTTTCGTCGGGCGGCCGGAGACTTCGGGCGCGCCCGGCGCCGTTTCGTCGCAAGCCCGTGGCGCGCGTCGCCGGGCCTGCCTAGGATGCACTCGACGCCGGCGACGACGAGATTCGCCGGCCCGTGAATCCGGATCCGCCGGTCACGGCATCCAAGGGTCAGGCGCACGGAAATCCGGTGCGCAACCCGACGAGACGAGGACGCCATGCACACGACGACGCAACGCTACCTGAGCCGCACCCGCTCCCAGTTCCGCCCGGCCATCGCACTCGCGGCGCTCGCCGCCACCTGCGCGACGCTGTCCCTTGCGGTGCTCACGCCGGCCGCGATGCCGCACACCGATCCCGAACGCGCGACGCAGCTCGCGGTCCGCCAGGCGCCCGCCGTCGAGGTGGCGATCGAGCCGGCGTCGATCCAGGTGATCGGCACGCGTACGCGCACTGCGCGCGCGCCGAGCTCGTACCTGCCGGCGGCGTATCACCCGCGCGGTTGAATTCGGCGTAAGGGCTCTGGACTTTCGCTTGGCGCCGCCGCTACGAATTTGTCGTCCCCGCGAAAGCGGGGACCCAGTGTCTTTCGCGCCTTCGCCCATTCCGAACAAACGACACTGGGTCCCCGCCTGCGCGGGGACGACATGCGGGGGGTGCCTACGTCGAAAGTTTTCTGCCGAGCCTGCGCTCCACCGTCTCCACCTTCGAGCGCAGGCGCCCGGCCGGGCCCTTGCGGTAGTCGACGCGGACCTGCACGCTGACGCGATCGCAGTCGGCGCGCAGCGCGTCGAAGCAGGCGGTGACCACCGCCATCACCTCCGCCCACTCGCCTTCGAGGATCGTGCCCATCGGCGTGAGCTGGTAGGGCACGCCGCTCTTGTCGACGATGTCCAGGATGCGCGCCACGTAGGCGCTGACGCTCTCGCCCTGGCCGAGCGGCGACATGGTGAATTCGAGCAAAACCATCAGTAGAACCTTTCCACGCGTCCGGTGTAGAGCACCGGCCCCTGCGGCGCGCCGGTGCGCGAGCCGCCGGCCTGCTCGAGGCTTACCGCGAGCGCGGGCACGTTGGCGAGCGCGACGTCCGGCAGCGCGGGCAGCATGACGCGGCCCGTGCCGCTCGCCGGAATCACGCCCAGCGAACGGGGCGCGCCGCCGTCCGGCAGCATCCACAGCTCGAGCGACTTGTCCGGCGGCACCGGTGCGCCGCCCACCACCTTGACGGACATCGCGCGGTCGCGGCGGTCGAGCGTGGCGAGCAGCGCGGGCTTCGCGTCCGGGCCGGCGAGCACCACGACGATCGGCGCCGCAGGCGTCTCGGGCGTTGGCATGAGCTGCGCCACGCCGAGCACGATCGCCGCCGCGAAGCTCGCCGCCGCGAACCCGCGCCAGAACCCGACGCGCGTCCACCACGGGCCGGGCCGGCTGCGCTCGGGCGTGAGGCCGAGGCGCAGCGAGATGCGCCGCCACAGCCGCGGTGAGGGATTGATCGGCGGCGCGGCCTCGGCGAACGGGGCCAGCCGCTGCTCCCACGCGCGCAGCGTGGACGCGACCACGGTGTCGGTGCGCGCGATGCGCGTGAGCCGCGATCGGGCGCGGCCGGACAGCGTGCCGAGCACGTAGGCCGCGGCGAGCGCGTCCAGGCGGTCGAGGCGATCGGGGCGCGAGAGGTTCATTCGGCGCGCACGTAGCCCGTGCGGTCGAGGCAGCTCTTGAGCCGCTCGAGGCCGCGCCGGACCCACGACTTGACGGTGCCGAGCGGCTCGCGCAGGTGCGCGGCGAGCTCGGAGTGCGAGAGTCCCTGGTAGAACGCGAGCGCGATCGCCTGCTTCGGTCCCGCGTCGAGCGTGTCGACGCATTCGCGGACCGAGCGCGCCTCGGCCCCCGCGAGCAGCATCTCCGCGGGCGTCATCGCGTCGGCGGGCAGGTCGAAGGGCGGGGCGTCGTCATCGTCGGTCGTCATGGAGACAGTGTCGATCTCGCGCCGGCGGAGCTGGTCGAGGCAGCGGTTGCGGACGATCGAGGTGAGCCACGTGAGCGGCTGGCTCTTCGCGACCTCGTACGCGCCCGCGTGATGCCACACGTTGACGTACGCTTCCTGCAGGATCTCCTCCGCGGCGGCGGCGTCCTTCAAGATACGCAGCGCGACGCCGTACAGATGCGGCGACGTCTCGCCGTAGAACTCGCCGAACGCCGCCTGGTCGCCCAGCGCGACGCGGGAGAGGAGGTGGGCAAGCCGCGCGCTGCGCTCGGCGGTTGCCGGCCCGGCCATCCGCAGGCCTAGGCCCGGTCCTTGCGCCACAGCACGTCCGCGCGGCCGGCGGCGCGGTTCAAGGCGCGGGCCAGCACGAACAGCAGGTCCGAGAGGCGGTTCAGGTACACGCGGGCGTGCTCGCCGATGGCCTCGGTGGCCGCGGCGCTCACCAGCGCGCGCTCCGCACGCCGGCAGACCGTGCGCGCGACGTGCGCGTGCGCCGCGGCACGCGTGCCGCCCGGCAGGATGAACTCCTTGAGCGGCGGCAGGTCGGCGTTGAAGCGCTCGACGTCGGCTTCCGCGCGCGCGACGTGCGCCTCCGTCACGGCGGTGTAGCCGGGGATGGACAGCTCGCCGCCCAGGTCGAAGAGATCGTGCTGGACGCTGGTGAGGCAGGCGCGGATGTCGTCGGGGAGGTCTTCGGCGAGCAGCACGCCGAGGGTCGAGTTGAGCTCGTCGACGGCACCGATCGCGGCGATGCGCGGCGAATCCTTGGCCACGCGCGAGCCGTCGCCCAGGCCGGTGGTGCCGGCGTCGCCGGTGCGCGTGACGATCTTGGACAGCCGGTGACCCATCGCAAACCCATCCGGTGGCAGGACGGCCAGCGTAGCGAAATCGCGGGGGTCGGGCAAGCAATGCGCGGTGCTACGATGGGCCGACCCCGATTGGCCGCCAGGAGCCCTTCGCCATGCAAGCCTACGAACGCGACCTCGACCGCAACGAGGCCAACTATGCGGCGCTGACGCCGATCTCGCTCATCGCGCGCACCGCCGCGGTCTGGCCGCAGCGCCTCGCGGTGATCCACGGCGAGCGCCGCTACACGTGGGGCGAGACTTACGCACGCGCGAGGCGGCTCGCGTCGGCGCTGCGCTCACGCGGCATCGGCACCGGCGACACGGTGGCCGCGATGCTCGCCAACACGCCCGAGATGATCGAGGCGCACTTCGGGGTGCCGATGACCGGCGGCGTGCTCAACACGCTCAACACGCGGCTCGACGCCGATGCGCTCGCGTTCATGCTCGGCCACGGCGAGGCGAAGGTGCTGCTGACCGACACCGAGTTCGCGCCGGTCGTCGCCGCGGCGCTCGCGAAGGTGGCGGTGCGGCCGTACGTCGTCGACGTCGCCGACATGGAAGGGCCGGGCGGCGAGCTCCTGGGCGACGTCGACTACGAGACGTTCATCGCGGCCGGCGATCCAGAGTTCGCGTGGCAGCCGCCCGCCGACGAGTGGCAGGCGATCGCGCTCAACTACACGTCGGGCACCACCGGCAACCCGAAAGGGGTCGTGTATCACCACCGCGGCGCGTACCTCAACGCGCTGTCGAACATCATCGACTGGGGCATGCCGCGGCACTCGGTCTACCTGTGGACGCTGCCGATGTTTCACTGCAACGGCTGGTGCTTCCCGTGGACGATGGCGGCCAACGCGGGCGTGAACGTGTGCCTGCGGCGCGTCGAGGCGAAGGCGATCCTCGACGCCATCCGCGCCCATCGCGTGACGCACTACTGCGGCGCGCCGATCGTGCACTCGATGCTCATCAACGCCCCCGACGAGCTGAAGGCCGGCATCACGCACAAGGTATCGGCGCTGGTGGCCGCGGCCGCGCCGCCGGCCGCGATGATCGAGGGCATGGAGCGCTTAGGCTTCGACATCACGCACGTGTACGGCCTCACCGAGACCTACGGTCCCGCGGCCGTGTGCGCGAAGCACGACGAGTGGCAGGCGCTCTCCATCGGCGAGCGCACGGAGCGCAACGGCCGCCAGGGCGTGCGCTACACCGCGCAGGACGGCATGACCGTGATGGACCCGGAGACGATGCGCGAGGTGCCCGCCGACGGCGAGACGCTGGGCGAGATCATGTTCCGCGGCAACATCACGATGAAGGGCTATCTCAAGAATCCCGCCGCCACGCACGAGGCGTTCGCCGGCGGCTGGTTCCATTCCGGCGACCTCGCGGTGCTGCAGCCCGACGGCTACGTGAAGATCAAGGACCGCAGCAAGGACGTGATCATCAGCGGCGGCGAGAACATCAGCTCGCTGGAAGTCGAGGACGCGCTGTACCGGCATCCCGCGGTGATCGCGGTCGCGGTGGTCGCGCAGCCCGATCCCAAGTGGGGCGAGACGCCATGTGCGTACGTCGAGGTGAAGCCGGGATCGAGCGTGACCGAGGCCGAGCTCGTCGAGCATTGCCGCGCGCTCGTCGCGCGCTTCAAGGTGCCGAAGAAGATCGTGTTCGGCGAGCTGCCGAAGACGTCGACGGGAAAGATCCAGAAGTACGTGCTGCGGCAGCGGGCGAAGTCGGCGCAGGCCATCGAATAGCCGACAGGCGTCGCTTCGTCGGCTGGTTCCCGTGGGCACTGTCGTCCCCGCGCAGGCGGGGACCCAGTGTCGTTCGCGCGACGGCGTCGATCATCGAACGCCGCTGGGTCCCCGCCTGCGCGGGGACGACATTCGCACCATCGGCGTCGTGGCGTCTGCCGGTGCGGGGTCGGACTAACCCTGCGCGGCCAAGTGCGTCAGGTCGATCTCCCGCGCCTCCTTCACGCGCTCCATCACCGCGTAGCTGCGCGTCTCGCGGATGCCCGGCACCTTGGCGAGCACGTCGCCCAGGAACCGGCGGTACGCGGCCATGTCGTGCACGCGCACCTTGAGCAGGTAGTCGAAGCCGCCCGCCACCATGTAGCACTCGCACACCTGCGGGACGTCCTGCACGGCGGTGCGGAACGCGTTGAACGCGTCCTCGGACGTGCGGTCGATCGCAATCTCGATGAACACCATGAGCCCGAGGTCGAGGCGCTCGGCGTCGAGGTCGGCGTGGTAGCCCGCGATGATGCCGGCGCCTTCGAGCGCGCGCACGCGCTCGGCGCACGGCGTGGCCGACAGGCCTACCGCCTTGGCCAGCGCGACGTTCGGCAGGCGCCCGTCGTGCTGCAGGGCGTCGAGGATGGCGACGTCGATGGCGTCGAGCTTCTTCATGCGGGTTCCCGTTCTTCGAGCGACAGCAGCGACGCGTTGCCGCCCGACGCCGTCGTGTTGATGGAGAGCGTGCGCTCGGTAATAAGGCGCGCGACGTCGTACGTGCCGGCGTGCGCGACCACCAGCGGCACCAGCGGCCCGTCGCGCGCGGCGAGGGTCGCGCGCACTTGCGCGGCGGCGTCGTCGCTGCCCGCGAACAGCACGGCATCGGGATTCGCCGCCAGCGGATCCGCCACGATCTCGCAGCGTCCCGAGGCCGTTGCGAGGATGCGCCCGGCCCAGGGGGCGGTCGCGATGACGGCGACGTTGCCGAGCCGGCACGCGAGCGCGACCTGCGCGGCGAGCTCGCCTTCCGTCGTCGCGAGGCACGCGACGCGGCCGCGCGGCGCGAGCTGCAGCGTGTTCGCCTCGCCGGTGGGGCCGGGCAGCGGCAGCGGCACGCCGATCGTCGCCGGGTCGAGCGGCGTCGCCTCGCGCACCAGTCGCCACAGGTAATGCGGGCCGCCGGCCTTGGGGCCAGTGCCGGACAGGCCTTCGCCGCCGAACGGCTGCACGCCCACCACGGCGCCGACGATCGTGCGGTTGACGTACACGTTGCCGGCGCGGATGCGGCCCGCGATGCGCGCGACGGTCTCGTCGATGCGCGAGTGGATGCCGTGCGTGAGGCCGTAGCCGCACGCGTTGAGCGCGTCGACCAGCGCGTCGAGCTCGCCGTCGCGATAGCGCACGAGGTGCAGCACCGGCCCGAACACCTCGCGGTCCAGCGCGCGCACGTCGTCGAGCGCGACGAGGGTCGGCGCCACGAACGTGCCGTGCGCGCATCCGGCGGGCAGCGGCAATGACTCCACCGCGGCCCCGCGGAGGCGCGCGGCCTCGACGTACGCGACGAGCCGGTCGCGTGCCTCGGCGTCGATGACGGGGCCGATGTCCGTGGCGAGCGCGCGCGGATCGCCGACGCGCCACTCGCGCAGCGCGCCGCGCAGCATCGCGAACGTGCGCCCGGCGACGTCCTCCTGCACGCACAGCACGCGCAGCGCGGAGCAGCGCTGGCCCGCGCTGTCGAAGGCGGAGGCGAGCGCGTCGGCCACCACCTGCTCGGGCAGCGACGAGCTGTCGGCGATCAGCGCGTTCTGGCCGCCGGTCTCCGCGATGAGCACGGGGTCGTCACGGCGTGACGCGAGCGCACGCGCGATGAGGCGCGCGACCTCCGTCGAGCCGGTGAACAGCACGCCCGCGATGCGCGGGTCGCGCACCAGCGCGTCGCCGACGATCTCGCCGCGGCCGGGCAGGCACTGCAGCGCCGCGCGCGGCACGCCGGCGCGATGGAAGACCTCGACGGCGGCAGTGGCGATGAGCGGCGTCTGCTCCGCGGGCTTGGCGAGCACCGGATTGCCGGTGACCAGCGCCGCGCTCACCTGGCCCACGAAGATCGCGAGCGGGAAGTTCCACGGCGCGATGCACACCAGCGGGCCGCGCGGCGTCGTGGCGGCCATCTCGCGCTGCGCCTGCGCCGCGTAGTAGCGGCAGAAGTCGACCGCCTCGCGCACTTCACCTATTGCGTTGGGCAGCGTCTTGCCGGCCTCGCGCACGGCCAGCGCGACGAAGCGGTCGCGCTCGGCTTCGAGAAGATCGGCGGCGCGGTTGAGACATGCGGCGCGTTCGGCGACCGGCGTGCGCGACCACGCGCCGCCGTCGGCGACCGCCGCGGCGACGGCGGCCCGCGCGTCGTCCGCATCCGCTTCGCGCACGGTGCCGACGAGCTCGCGGCGATCGGCCGGGTTGCGAATGTCCGTCGCGGCGCGCTCGCGCGCGGCGTCGACGGCCAGCAGCGGCTGCACGTGCAGGGGCGCGGGAACGTCCGCGAGCAGTGCGGCGAAGCGCGCGAGCACGCGCTCGTCGGAGAGATCGTCGCCGATGGAGTTGGGGCGGTCGGGAAACAATTGCGGCGGCAGCGGGATGCGCGGGTGCGGCGCGCCCGCGTCTTCGCGCGCGCGGGCCACGGGATCGGCGACGAGCGCGGCGATCGGCACGTTCGGATCGACGACGCGGTTGACGAACGACGAGTTGGCGCCGTTCTCGAGCAGCCGGCGCACGAGGTAGGCGAGGAGCGTCTCGTGCGAGCCGACCGGCGCGTAGATGCGGCATTCGCGCGCGAGGTTCTCGCGGCCCACCACCTGGTCGTACATCGACTCGCCCATGCCGTGCAGGCACTGGAACTCGTACGGCGCGTCGCCGGCCAGCGTATGGATGGCGGCGATGGTGAAGGCGTTGTGGCTCGCGAACTGCGGGTAGATCGCGTCGGGCGCGGCGAGCATCGCGCGGGCGCAGGCGAGGTAGGCGACGTCGGTGTGCGCCTTGCGCGTGAACACGGGGTAGTCGGGCAGGCCGTCGACCTGCGCGCGCTTGATCTCGGCGTCCCAGTAGGCGCCCTTGACCAGGCGCACCATCAACCGCCGCCGGTGCATTCGCGCGAGCGCGACGAGCCACGCGATCACGGCGCGCGAGCGCTTCTGGTAGGCCTGCACGACGAAGCCGAGCCCGTCCCAGCCGGCGAGCGACGTTTCCGCCGCGAGTGCTGCGAAGAGATCGAGCGAGAGCTCGAGGCGGTCCGCCTCCTCGGCGTCGATGTTGAGGCCGATGGCGTGCGCCTTCGCGGCCGCGCACAGCGCGACGAGGCGTGGCAGCAGCTCCGCGTGCACGCGCTCGCGCTGGGCGCGCACGTAGCGCGGATGCAGCGCGGAGAGCTTGATCGAGATGCCGGGACCGGCGAGGGGGCCCGCGCTTCGCGCCGCGTGGCCGATGACGTCGATCGCGTGCGCGTACGCCGCCTCGTAGCGCTGCGCGTCCGCGGCGGTGAGCGCCGCCTCGCCCAGCATGTCGAACGAGAAGCGATAGCCACGCGCGGCGCGCTCGGCGGCGTTGGCGAGCGCCTCCTCGATGGTGCGGCCGAGCACGAACTGGCGGCCCAGCAGGCGCATCGCGACGTCGACGCCCGCGCGGATCAGCGGCTCGCCGCCCTTGCGCAGCAGCGATGCGAAGGCGGCTTCCAGCGTCGACGTGCTGTGCGTGTCGACCAGCGTGCCGGTGATGAAGAGGCCCCACGCCGCCGCGTTGACGAACAGCGACGGGCTGCGGCCGACGTGCGCGCGCCAGTCGCCGTGGCCGATCTTGTCGCGGATCAGGCGGTCGCGCGTCGCCGCATCGGGGATGCGCAGCAGCGCCTCCGCCACGCACATGAGTGCCACGCCCTCGCGCGAGTCGAGCGAGAACTCCAGCATGAGCGCGTCCACACCGCCGGCGCGCGTGCGGTTGCTGCGCACGCCCTGCGCGAGCCGGGCGGCCAGCGCCTGGGTGGCGGACAGCGCGGCGGGAGCGAACGCCGCTTCCGCGACCAGCGGCGCGACCGCGTCCGCCTCGGGCACGCGATAGGCGTCCCGGATGCGCTCCCGCAGCGTGGCAAGGTGCCGCAGGCTGTCGGCTGCTTCCATGCGAACACCCTGAAAAACGAAGAAGCGGCGAATGATATCACTGGAAATTCATCGCTCACCAGTGATTGCGACCGCGCCGGCGGCTGGTCGCCGAAGGTGTCCGCCGCGTCTTGCCTGCCGCCGCCCGCCGCGAGCGCCTAGAATCGATTGTTTCGCCCCGCTGCAGGAACCGCCATGAACCCGCCGCTCGATGCCGCCGCCGCCCCCCTCGTGCTGACCGAAACCCGCGACGGGATCGCCACGCTGACGCTGAACCGCGGCGACCGCTTCAACGGGCTGTCGACCGCGATGATCGCGGCGCTCGACGGCGCGCTCGATGCCGTCGCCGCCGACGGCCGGGTGCGCGTCGTGGTGCTCGCGGGTGCCGGCCGCGCGTTCTGCGCGGGCCACGACCTGACCGAGATGCGCGCGCACATCGACGCCGCGTGGCAGCAGGGACTCTTCGACGCGTGCACGGCGATGATGCTGAAGCTCACGCGCATTCCGCAGCCGGTGATCGCGCGCGTGCACGGCGCGGCGGCGGCGGCGGGCTGCCAGCTCGTGTCGATGTGCGACCTGGCCGTGGCTGCCGACACCGCGAAGTTCGGCCTCTCCGGCATCAACGCCGGGATCTTCTGCTCGACCCCCGCGGTGGGCGTCGCGCGCAACGTGTCGCGCAAGCGCGCGTTCGAGATGCTCGTGACCGGCGACCTGATCGACGCCGCGACCGCACGCGACTGGGGGCTCGTCAATCGCGTGGTGCCCGGCGCCGAGCTCGATGCCGCTGTCGCGGCGCTCGCGCAGGCGATCGCAAAGAAGAGCGCCGCGGCGGTCGCACTCGGCAAGCGCGCGTTCTACGAGCAGGTGGAGCAGGGGCTCGCGGGCGCCTATGCCATCGCGGGGCAGACGATGACCTGCAACATGCTCGATCCCGATGCCAGCGAGGGGATCGATGCGTTTTTGTCGAAGCGTTTGCCGCGGTGGAGAGGGTGAACGTCCGCAAAACGCGCTTTGGGCGTTCGGTGGATGACGTGGGGGCGGCGTTGCGCGTTTTGCGGCCGGATTAGTCAGCGGGAAAAGCTTCGGGTCGGCCGGGCGCTTTTCCCGTAGCAAAACCTACGAAGCGCGCCGCTCATGAGCGCGCTACGCGCGCCGTTCGGTCGCGCGCGTATATGGCGTGAATGCCTCTGCGCACGAATGCGTTTTGCGGCGTTCCGGCCCCTCACCCCAACCCTCTCCCCGCAAGCGGGGCGAGGGAGCTTCTGGGGCGCTGCGCGTTGCAGAGTGGCGTCCTGCGGAGATCCGGCCCCTCACCCCAGCCCTCTCCCCGCAAGCGGGGCGAGGGAGCCTTTGTGGCGCTGCGCGTTACAGAGTGGCGTCTTGCGGAGATCCGACCCCTCACCCGGCCCTCTCCCCGCAAGCGGGGCGAGGGAGCCTTTGTGGCGCTGCGCGTTACAGAGTGGCGTCTTGCGGAGATCCCGCCCCTCACCCCAACCCTCTCCCCCTTCGGGGGCGAGGGAGGTCTTCGTTGTTGCGGTGGCGTGAACGCGCAGCGCCCCAACAGCGCTCAGGTCCTTCGACGAACGTCAGCATGACCGCGCAGCGCCCCGGAGCTTCCCCTCTCCAACGCGCAGCGCCCCAGAAGCTCCCTCGCCCCGCTTGCGGGGAGAGGGCTGGGGTGAGGGGCCGGATCGCAGCAAAACGCAACCGCAAGCAGAGGCATTCACGCCACCAGCAGCGCGCGACCGAACGGCGCGCGTAGCGCGCTCATGAGCGGCGCGCTTCGTAGGTTTTGCTACACGAAAACCGCCCGGCCGCCCGAAGGTTTTCGTGCTGACTAATCCGGCCGCAAAACGCGCAACGCCGCCCAAACATCATCCACCAAACGCACGGCGCGCGTTTTGCGGACGTAAGGCTCCTGTAAGCCCCCCTCCCGACAATGACCGCGCCAGGTGCCGGACGCACGTCCTGCGCCAACGCGCGTGCCCGCGCATTCGCATTGATCCTTGGGAGGAGAGATGGGCGATACCAACCAAGTCGACTGGAAGGCAATCGACAGTCGACCGGATTTCCAGGAGCTGCACAGCAAGAAGGTGCGCTTCCTGACCAGCCTGATGGTGATCTCGCTGGTGTTCTACTTCCTGCTGCCGATCGGGGCGGCGTACTTCCAGGACATCTACAAGATCAAGGTCTGGGGTCCCGTCAACGTGGGGCTCCTCTTCGCGCTCCTGCAGTTCGTGGTGGCGTGGGGCATCGCCTGGTATTACGCGCGGCGCGCCAACTCCGAGTTCGACCCGATGGCCGCCGCCATCGTGCGCGACGCCGAGAAGCTGATGCGGGGTAAGAAATGATGAGCTCCCGCAACTTCGCCATCGCCGCGGGCGCCATCGCGCTCGCCGCCATCGCCACCCCGGCCCTCGCGCAGGGCGCCGTCGCCGAGCAATGGCGCTGGCTCACCTTCGTCGTCTTCGGCGCGATCATCACGCTGACGATGTTCGTCACCTACATCGCCGCCAAGCGCGTGAAGAGCGTCTCGGACTTCTACACCGCCGGCGGCGGCGTGTCGGGCCTGCAGAACGGCTGGGCGATCGCGGGCGACTACCTGTCGGCCGCGTCGTTCCTGGGCATCGCGGGCCTCATCTCGCTCTACGGCTACGACGGCTTCATGTACTCGGTGGGCTGGCTCGTCGCGTACATCACCGTGCTGCTCGTGATCGCCGAGCCGTGCCGCAACATCGGCAAGTACACGCTGGCCGACATCCTCGCCTACCGCAACAACCCGAAGGCCACCCGCATCGTCGGCGCGCTGTCGACGATCACCGTGTCCACGTTCTACCTCACCGCGCAGATGGTCGGCGGCGGCGTGCTGGTGAAGACGCTGATCGGCATCGACTACGAGATCTCGGTGATGGTCGTCGGCGTGCTGATGCTGGGCTACGTGCTGTTCGGCGGCATGGTGGCCACCACGTGGGTGCAGATCATCAAGGCGATCCTGCTCGTCACGGCGTCGATCCTGCTCGTGATGTTCGTGTGGACGCCGTACGGCTTCTCGCTGCCGGGGTTCCTGTCGGCCGTCGTCGGCGACGCCAAGGTGCAGACGCAGGTCGCGTCGCTGCTCGGTGACGCGGCGAAGAACATGACGCCGGGCGAGTTGGGCCAGCGCTTCCTCGAGCCGGGCCTGTACTTCAAGGCGCCGATCGACCAGATCTCGCTCGGCATGGCGCTCGTGTTCGGCACCGCCGGCCTGCCGCACATCCTGATGCGCTTCTTCACCGTGCCGACCGCGCAGGACGCGCGCAAGTCGGTGATCTGGGCGATGGCGATCATCGGCGGCTTCTACGTGCTGACGCTGTTCCTCGGCATGGGCGCCGCGATCAAGGTCGGCTCCGCGCAGATCCGCGCGATCGACGCCGGCGGCAACATGGCCGGCCCGCTGCTCGCGCAGTTCGTCGGCGGCGGCCCCGACTCGATGCTCGGCAACCTGTTCCTCGCGTTCGTCGCGGCGGTGGCGTTCGCCACGATCGTCGCAGTGGTGGCGGGCCTCGTGCTCGCGGCCGCCTCGGCGATGGCGCACGACCTGTACGTCGGCGTGATCCGCGAAGGCCACGTGACGCCGCAGGAGCAGGTGCGCGCGGCGCGCATCGCGACGGTCATCGTCGGCGCGATCGCGATCACCATCGGCATCCTCGCCAAGGGCCAGAACGTCGCGCACCTCGTCGCGCTCGCGTTCGCGGTGGCGTCCTCGGCGAACTTCCCGTGCGTGCTGCTGACGCTCTTCTGGAAGCGCTGCAACACCGGCGGCATCGTCGCCGGCATGCTCGTCGGCACCGCCGCGGCCATCGGCCTCGTGATGGTGTCGCCGAACCTCACCTACCCGCTGGCGGTGAAGGGCGCGCAGGAGAAGATCGTGGCGACGCAGACCGCGACGCTCGCGAAGCTCAACGCCGACCTCGCGGCCGCGACGGATGCGCCGGTGCAGGACAAGCTCAAGGCCGACATCGCGAAGGCGGAGAAGGCGAAGGGCGCGGCGGAAGCGAAGATCAAGGAGATCGGCAACGACCGCACGTCGATCGTCGGCCTCGAGAAGCCGCTCTTCGACCTGCGCAACCCGGGCCTCATCTCGATCCCGCTCGGCTTCCTCGCGGTGATCATCGGGTCGCTGCTGTATCGCGACAAGCGCGCGGAGGACATGTGGGACGAGCTGTACGTCCGCCAGAACACCGGCCTCCTCGCCGCCAAGGCGAGCGCGCACTAGGCGCGCACGCAGCGGCAACAAGCAACGGCCCCTGCCTCGTGCAGGGGCTTTTGCTTGCCGGCATCGACACGCGATGAATCGCGACCGCAACGGCTCCGCCGCGCCGCCTGCCGAGGCGACTTATGCACTGCTGCGCGGGTACACGCCGTTCTCCGGGATGCCCGAGGCGATCGTGCGCGCGATCGTCCCGCGCCTCACGCAGGCGACGTTCCCGCGCGACGCGACCATTCTCTCCGCGCAGAGCGGCCCGGTCGACGCGCTGTACATCGTGACCGAAGGCCTGGTCGGCCGGCGCCCCGACGACACGCAGGCCGAGCCCGACCGCACGCTGGGGCCGGGCGAGCTCTTTCCGGTCGGCGCGCTCTCCGCCGGCGGGACCACGACCAAGGTCTTCCACGCGCTGCAGGACACGACGTGCCTGCTGCTGCCGCGCGAGCACTTCCTCGCGCTGCGCCGCGACTCGCCGGAGTTCGAGCGCTATTGCACGCAGGCCATCACCGAGACGCTGCGCCAGTCGCTCGAGAGCCTGTACAGCCAGTACCGCCAGCGCGCGGCCGAGCAGCAGACGCTCACCCGCACGCTGGGCGAGCTCGTGCGGCACGCGCCCGTCGCCTGTGCGCCCGACACCACGCTGCGCGCCGCCGCGCAGGCGATGGCCGACGCGAAGGTGCGCACCATCATCGTGAAGGACGGCGACGGCCATCCGGTCGGCATGCTGACGCTGGTCGACCTGCTCGAGCGCGTGCTGCTGCCGGGCCGTCCGCTCGAAGAGCCGGTGGCCGACGTGATGTCATCGCCGGTGGTGACGCTGCCGGCCAGCGCCACGGCGTACGAGGCGATGCACGTGATGGCCGAGCAGGGCATCCGGCAGGTGATCGTCGTCGAAGGCGGGCGGCTCGCCGGCGTGGTCAACGAGCGCGACCTCTTCGCGCTGCAGCGCGTCGCGATGCGCGACGTGATCGAGGGCCTCAACGCCGCCGACTCGGTGGAGACGCTGAAGCGCGCGGGCGACGACATCCGGCGCCTCACGCAGAACCTGCTCGCGCAGGGCGTCGGTGCGGAGCCGCTGACCCGCACGATCGCCTCGCTCAACGACGCGCTCACGCGGCGGCTGATCGAGATCGTCGCCGTGCGCCACGACCTCGCGCACATCGAGTGGTGCTGGCTCGCGCTGGGCAGCGAGGGCCGCGGCGAGCAGACGTTCGCCACCGACCAGGACAACGCGCTCGTGTTCGACGTGCCCGCCGCGCGCAGCGTCGACGCCGCCCGCGCGCACCTGCTCGCGTTCGCGCGCGAGGTGAACGCCGGGCTCGACCGCCTGGGCTTCCCGCTGTGCACGGGCAACGTCATGGCGGGCAATCCGGACCTGTGCCTCACCGTCGACGAGTGGCAGTCCAAGTTCCTCGCGTGGATCCGCGAGCCGACCCCGCACGCGCTGCTCAACGCCAACATCGTGTTCGACTTCCGCCCGATCTACGGCGCGTCGCCGCTCGCGGAGCGGCTGCGCACGTGGCTCTTCGGGTACACGCAGGCGAACCCGAGCTTCCTGCGGCTCATGACGCAGAACGCGCTCGACGTCGAGCCGCCGCTCGGGCTCATCCGCGCGTTCGCGGTCGACGACGAGCCGGGCGTGAAGGGCACGCTCGATCTCAAGACCCGCGGCACGCGCATCTTCGTGGATTGCGCCCGGGTGTTCGCGCTCGCGCACGGGATCGCCGAGACGGGCACGGCCGCGCGCCTCGCCATCGCCGCCGAGCGGCTCGGCGTCGACCGGCGCCACGTGCAGGCGACGCTGCACGCGTTCCACTTCCTGCAGCTCCTGCGCCTGCGCCAGCAGGAGCAGCCGCCGGTGCCGGGCCATCCGAACCGCCTCGACCCGTATGCGCTGCACGAGGTCGACCAGCGGATGCTGAAGGAGGCGTTCCGCATGGCGAAGCAGCTCCAGGACCGGCTGCGCCTTTCCTACCGGCTGTAGGCAACCCCACCATTGCCAAACGGATCGACGCCGATGTTCCAGATCGTCGTTCCCGCGAACGCGGGAACCCAGCGTCGTTGCGGTCCACGAGCAATACGACGCTGGATCCCCGCGTTCGCGGGGATGACGGTGGCAATGGAGAGGTGTCCTCGATCCTCGCGCAGGTTGCGGCCATGACGCCGCGGGCCGGCCTTGCCGCGCGGCTCGTCGCGCTCTTCGCGCTGGGCCTCGCGCTCTTCAATTACCCGCTGCTCGCGCTGTTCGACGTCGCGGCCACCGTGCTCGGCGTGCCGGTGCTCTACGCGTACATCTTCGGCGCGTGGGCGCTGCTCATCGCGCTCCTCGCGCTCACCATCGAGCGGCCGCGGTAACGGGCACGCCATGCTGCCGGGCTACGTCGTCGTCCCCGCCGCGC
Organism: Burkholderiales bacterium; assembly: GCA_046347855.1. GTDB lineage: Bacteria > Pseudomonadota > Gammaproteobacteria > Burkholderiales > Casimicrobiaceae > VBCG01. The sequence continues at coordinate 669,407 of JAXMFJ010000006.1, read as the reverse complement.
TCGCCTACCTCGGCCTGCTGTTCGGGGTCGCGTACGTGGCGGACAAGCGCGCGGACGCCGGGCGCTCGCTGATCGCCACGCCGTACGTCTACGCGCTGTCGCTCGGCGTCTACGCCACCGCGTGGACCTTCTACGGCAGCGTGGGGCGCGCGGCCGCCGACGGCGTGGGCTTCCTGCCGATCTACATCGGGCCCACGCTGATGATGGCGCTGTGGTGGCTCGTGGTGCGCAAGATCGTGCGCATCAGCAAGGCGCACCGCATCACCTCGCTCGCCGACTTCGTGTCGTCGCGCTACGGCAAGAGCGCGCTGCTCGCGGGACTCGTGACGGTGATCGCGGTCGTGGGCATCGTGCCCTACATCGCGCTGCAGCTGAAGGCGATCGCCGGCAGCTACGCGATCCTCGCCGGGCCGCCCGCGGTGGCAGGGGGCACCGACACCGCGTTCTGGATCGCGCTCTTGCTCGCGCTCTTCACCATCCTGTTCGGCACGCGGCACCTCGACGCGGCCGAGCGCCACGAGGGCATGGTCGCGGCGATCGCGCTCGAGTCGATCGTCAAGCTCGTCGCCTTCCTCGGAGTCGGCGCGTGGGTCACCTACGGCCTCTACGACGGCATGGCCGACGTCTTCGCGCGCGCCGCGCGTCACGCCGACCTCGCGCGCCTCTTCACGCCGCTCGCCGGCGGCGCCGGCGGCAGCTACGCCAACTGGGCGTGGCTCACGCTGCTGTCGATGCTCGCGATCCTGTTCCTGCCGCGGCAGTTCCAGGTCGCGGTGGTCGAGAACGTCAACGAGCGGCACCTCACGAAGGCCGTCTGGCTGTTCCCGCTGTACATGCTCGCGATGAACGTGTTCGTGGTGCCGGTGGCGTTCGGCGGCGCCATGCACTTCGCCGGCACCGCGACGGACCCCGACACCTTCGTGCTCACGCTGCCGCTGGCGCAGGGGCACGCCGGCCTCGCGCTGCTCGTGTTCATCGGCGGGCTCTCGGCGGCGACCGGCATGGTGATCGTGGAGACGATCGCGCTGTCTACCATGGTGTGCAACGACCTCGTGATGCCCGTCGTCCTGCGCCTGCGCGACCATCGTGGCGCGGCGCGGCGGGACCTGACCGGCATGCTGCTTGCCATCCGGCGCGGCGCGATCGTCGGCGTCGTGCTGCTGGGCTACGTCTATTACCGGCTCGCCGGCGAGGCGTACGCGCTGGTCGCGATCGGTCTCATCTCGTTCGCGGCGGTGGCGCAGTTCGCGCCGGCGACGCTCGGCGGCCTGTACTGGAAGGGCGCCACGCGCGCAGGCGCGTTCGCGGGGCTGTCCGCGGGCTTCGCGGTGTGGCTCTACACGCTGCTGCTGCCGTCGTTCGCGAAGTCGGGCTGGCTGCCCGAGACGTTCGTGAGCGCGGGGCCGTTCGGCATCGCGCTGCTCAAGCCCTATGCGCTGTTCGGCCTCGCGGGGCTGTCGGACATCACGCACGCGATGCTGTGGAGCATGCTCGCCAACGTCGGCGCCTACGTGGGCGTCTCGTTGATGACGGAGCAGGGGGCCGCGGAGCAGGCGCAGGCCGCGCAGTTCGTCGACGTGTACCGGCATGCCACCGGCGAGCCCGGCGTCCACGCGTGGAAGGGGACCGCTGCGGTGTCGGACCTCGAGGCGCTGCTCGGGCAGTTCCTCGGCCGCACGCGGGCGCATGCGGCGCTCGTGTCCTATGCGCGGCGCCGCGGCGTCGCGGCGATCGAGGCGCTGCCGGCCGACGCCGCGCTCGTGCAGTTCGTGGAGACCACGCTCGCGGGCGCCATCGGCGGCGCGTCGGCGCGCATCATGGTGGCGTCGGCGGTGAAGGAGGAGGCGCTGTCGGTCCCCGAGGTGCTCGCGATGCTCGACGAAGCCTCGCACGCGATCGCGCACAGCCACGAGCTCGAGCAGAAGTCGCAGGCGCTGCTCGCCGCCACCGCGGAGCTGCGCGCCGCCAACGCGCGCCTGACCGAGCTCGACCGCATGAAGGACGACTTCGTGTCCACCGTGACGCACGAGCTGCGCACGCCGCTGACGTCGATCCGCGCGTTCTCGGAGATCCTGCACGACAATCCGGACCTACCGGCAGCGGAGCGGCGGCGCTTCCTCGGCATCGTGATCCAGGAGAGCGAGCGTCTCACGCGGCTCATCAACCAGGTGCTCGACCTCGCGAAGCTCGAGTCGGGACGCGCCGAGTGGCATGCCGCGGACGTCGACGTCGCGTCGGTGGTCGACGCCTCGGTGGCGGCGACGAGCCAGCTCTTCGACAGCCGGCAGGTGGTGCTCGCGCTCGATCTCGCGCCGGACCTGCCGCCGGTGCGCGCGGACCGCGACCGGCTCGTGCAGGTGCTCATCAACCTGCTGTCGAACGCCGTCAAGTTCGCGCCCGCGCAGACCGGTCGCGTGCGCGTCACCGCCGGCACGGACGGCGCGACGGTCACGGTGCGCGTCGCCGACAACGGCCCCGGCATCCCGGTCGCCGACCAGCAGATGATCTTCGAGAAATTCCGGCAGTCGGGCGATACTCTCACCGGGAAGCCGCAGGGCACGGGCCTCGGGCTGCCGATCAGCCGCCAGATCGTCGAGCATTTGGGCGGCCGGCTGTGGGTGGAGAGCGTGCCGGGGCAGGGCGCGGCGTTCGCGTTCCGCCTGCCGGCGGTGCGCAACGAGCCGCAGCCGCCGGCGGCCGCATGACAACGACAGGCGCCGCACACGCACGGCGCGAGGAGGAGGCATGGCGAAGCGGATCCTGATCGCGGACGACGAGCCGAACATCGTCGTCTCGCTGGAGTTCCTGATGCAGCAGCTGGGCTTCGAGGTGAAGTCGGTCGGCAACGGCGAGGAGGCGCTCGCAGCGATGGCCGCGTTCGCGCCCGACCTCGTGCTCCTCGACGTCATGATGCCGCGCCTGTCCGGCTACGAGGTGTGCCAGCAGGTGCGCGCCAACCCGGCGTGGGCGCACGTGAAGATCGTGATGCTGTCGGCCAAGGGGCGCGACATCGAGGTCAGCAAGGGCCTTGCGGTCGGCGCCGACGCGTACGTCACCAAGCCGTTCGCCACCGCCGACCTGATCGCGCAGGTGCGCGCACTGTTGTCGTGAGCATGCGCGGCAAGAAGCGCTTCACGCTGGTCGTCGCGCTCGCGTGGGTGCTGCTGCTGCTCGCTATCGCCGGCACGGTGGCGCTCGTGCTGGCGGACATGCCAGCCGCGGATCGCACCGCGCTCGCGGCACTCATGGCGGACCGCGTGCCGAGCCTCGTGGTCGCCGCGCTGTTCATGCTGGTGGTCGTGTTCTTCGTGGTGCGCGCGGTGTGGCGCGGCTACGTCGTGTCGCTGCGGCATCTCGCCGAGGACGCACGGATCATCGGCATCGCCAATCCGCAGCACCGCGCCACGCCCGCCGGCGCGCGCGAGGTGCGCACCATCGCGCAGGCGATCAACGCGCTGGCCGACGCCAACGCGGCGCTGAAGGCCGACGTGGCGCAGCAGGTGCGCGACGCCAACGCGCGCATCGAGCAGGAGCGCAGCCGGCTCGCGGCGCTCATGTCGGAGCTCGCACAGAGCGTGCTCATGTGCAACACGGAAGGGCGCATCCTGCTCTACAACGCGCGGGCGATGCAGCTTTTGCGCAAGCCGCTCGACAGCGCGGCCGACACGGGCAAGGCGGTGAGCCTCGTCGGCCTCGGTCGCTCGGTGTTCGCGATCTTCGACCGCAACCTCATCGTGCACGCGCTGGAGAGCATCCAGGACCGGATGCGGCAGGGCACGCGCCCGCCGGTGGCCAACTTCGTCACCACCGCCCCGGGCGGGCAGCTCGTGCGGGTGCAGCTCGCGCCCGTGGTGAGCGCGGTCCAGGACGGCGCGGACGCCGGCGGCGCCGTCGACGGCTTCGTGCTGCTGCTCGACAACATCACGCGCCGCATCGAGAGCGGCGCCCGCCGCGACCAGCTCCTGCACGCGCTGACGCAGGGCACGCGCGCGCCGCTCGCCAACATGCGCGCGGCGGTGGAGACGATCGCCGCGTTCCCCGACATGGAGCGCGCGGCGCAGGAGCGCTTCATCGGCATCATCGGCGAGGAGGCGCGCACGCTGTCCACGCGCCTCGACGCGTCGGTGCGCGACTTCGCCGACTCGCTGCGCACCGAGTGGCCGCTCGAGGACATGCGCGGCGCCGATCTCATCGCCGCCGCACGCCGGCGCATCGAGGGGCGGCTGCCGCTGCCGACCAAGCTCGAAACCGTCGACGAGTCCGTGTGGCTGCAGGTCGACAGCTATTCGCTGATGCAGGGCCTTACGTACCTCGTCGCGCGGCTGCACGACGAGTTCGGCATCCGCGAGATCCGCTTCGCGCTGCACGACGCCGGCACGCTCGCACACCTCGACCTCGTGTGGACCGGCGCGCCGCTGTCGTTCGAGACGCAGACCGCGTGGCAGACCGACTCGATGGCGCTGGGCGGCGAGGCGTGCCCGCTCACGCTCGCGCAGATCATCGCGCGCCACGACGGCGAGATGTGGTACCAGATCGACAAGCCGGCGCAGCGCGAGTACTTCCGCATCGCGCTGCCGAAGACGCGGCCCGAGGAGACGCCGTGGAGCTTCACGGCGGCGGCCGAGAGCCGGCCGGAGTTCTACGACTTCGACCTCTTCCACCAGCCCGGGCAGACGCCCGAGCTCGACGGCATGCCGCTCACCGCGCTCGCGTACACGGTGTTCGATTCCGAGACGACCGGCCTCGAACCCGCGAAGGGCGACGAGATCGTGTCGCTCGGCGCGGTGCGCGTGGTCAACGGCCGGCTGCTGGAGCAGGAAGCGTTCGAGCAGCTCGTCGATCCGCGCCGGCCGATGTCGCCGGAGGCGGCGAAGATCACTGGCATCGACGACGCGATGCTCGAGAACCAGCCGACGATCGACAAGGTGCTGCCGGCGTTCGCGACGTTCTGCGAGGACACCGTGCTCGTCGCGCACAACGCCGCGTTCGACCTGCGCTTCCTGAACCTGAAGGAGCGCGCCACCGGCGTGCGCTTCACCCAGCCGGTGCTGGACACGCTGCTGCTGTCGGCGGTGATCCATCCGGACCTCCCGTCGCACGGCCTCACCGCGATCGCCGAGCGCATGGGCGTCAATCCGATCGGGCGCCACACTGCGCTGGGCGACGCCATCATGACGGCGGAAGTCTTCCTGCGCATGATCCCGCTGCTCGCGCAGCAGGGCATCCGCACGCTCGGCGAGGCGCGCGCCGCCTCCCAGCGCACCTATTTCGCGCGCATCGAGTACTGACCGCGCGCCGCCCGGCGGCCCCCCGGCCGCGCGAATTCTGTTGCGCGCCCAAGCGGCGCAACCGATAATCCGCGCGGTTTTTCGGTATGCTGGCCGGCGAGGAGCGCATGGGACGCGGCAGACGTCCGGCGCGCGAGGGACGATGGCAGACGACGTAATCCTGGAGACGCGAGGGCTGACCAAGGAGTTCAAGGGCTTCGTTGCGGTGCGCAACGTGAGCCTGTCGATCCGTCGCGGCACCATCCATGCGCTCATCGGGCCCAACGGCGCCGGCAAGACCACCTGCTTCAACCTGCTCACGCACTTCCTGTCGCCGACGCGCGGGCACATCTACTTCAACGGGCGCGAGATCACCGGCCAGCGGCCCGCCGCCATCGCGCGCATGGGGCTGGTGCGCTCGTTCCAGATCTCGGCGGTGTTCCCGCACCTCACGGTGCTCCAGAACGTGCGTATTGCGCTGCAGCGCAAGCGCGGCCACTCGTTCGACTTCTGGCGCACCGAAGACACGCTGCGCACGCTCGACGCGCGCGCCGACGAGCTCATCGCCGCGGTGGGGCTCGCGGAATTCCGCGGGCACGCCGCGGGCGAGCTCGCCTACGGCCGCAAGCGCGCGCTGGAGATCGCCACCACGCTGGCGCTGGATCCCGAGATGATGCTGCTCGACGAGCCGACGGCCGGGATGGCGCACGAGGACGTCGAGCGCATCTCGGCGCTCATCAAGCAGGTGGCGAAGAACCGGACGGTGCTGATGGTGGAGCACAACCTGTCCGTGGTCTCGACGCTGTCCGATCACATCACGGTGCTCGCGCGCGGCGAGATCCTCGCGCAGGGTGACTACGCGACCGTGTCGAAGAACCCCGACGTCGTGCAGGCCTATTTGGGAGCGGGACATGCCTGAGGCCGCGTCGAAGACCCAGGCGGCCGCGTCGCCGCTCCTCGCCGTGCGCGGGCTCAACGCGTGGTACGGCGAGTCGCACATCCTGCACGGCGTCGACTTCGACGTGCATCCCGGCGAGGTGGTGACGCTGCTCGGGCGCAACGGTGCGGGCAAGACCACGACGCTGCGCGCGATCATGGGCATCGTCCCGCGCCGCGAGGGGTCGATCGTGTTCGAGGGCACCGAGACGGTGACGCTGCCGTCGAACCGCATCGCACGCCGCGGGATTGCGTACTGCCCGGAGGAGCGCGGCATCTTCGCGAGCCTCAACGTCTACGAGAACCTGCTGCTGCCGCCGGTGGTGCGCGACGGCGGCCTCGCCGTCGACGAGATCTTCGAGCTCTTTCCCAACCTGCGCGAGCGGCGCGCGAGCCAGGGCACCAAGCTCTCGGGCGGCGAGCAGCAGATGCTCGCGATCGGCCGCATCCTGCGCACCGGCGCGCGGCTGCTGCTGCTCGACGAGCCGACGGAAGGGCTCGCGCCGGTGATCGTGCAGCAGATCGGGCGCACGATCGCGCGCCTGAAGCAGCAGGGCTTCACCATCCTGCTGGTCGAGCAGAATTTCCGGTTCGCGGCCACCGTCGCAGACCGGCATTACGTGATCGAGCACGGCAAGGTCGCGGACATGATCCGCAACGACGAGCTCGACGCCAACATGGACAAGCTGCACGAGTACCTGGGCGTGTAGCGATACGCGGTACCAACCCCGAAGGAGGAGACCATGAACGCATTCAAACGGACGGCCATCGGCGTTGCCGTGGCGGCCGCGCTGGCCGCCGGCGCGGCGCAGGCGCAGGTGTCGGACAACATGATCAAGATCGGCGTGCTGTCCGACATGTCGAGCCTCTACACCGACCTCGCGGGCGCGGGCTCGGTGGCCGCGGCGCGCCTCGCGGTCGAGGATTCGGGGATCGAGAAGCGCGGCTACAAGGTCGAGATCGTCTCCGCCGACCACCAGAACAAGCCGGACGTCGGCAGCGCGATCGCGCGCCAGTGGTACGACACCGACAAGGTCGACGTCATCGTCGACGTGCCGAACAGCGGCGTGGCGCTCGCGGTGAACCAGATCACGAAGGAGAAGGGCAAGGCGTTCCTCGCCTCCGGGCCCGCGTCGTCCGACCTCACCGGCAAGGCCTGCACGCCGAACACCGTGCACTGGACCTACGACACGTGGATGCTCGCCAACGGCACGGGCAGCGCGATCGTGAAGTCGGGCGGCGACACGTGGTTCTTCATCACCGCCGACTACGCGTTCGGCCACGCGCTCGAGCGCGACACGGCGGCAGTGGTCACCAAGAACGGCGGCAAGGTCGTCGGCAGCGTGAAGGTGCCGCTCAACAATCAGGACTTCAGCTCGTTCCTGCTGCAGGCGCAGGCGTCGAAGGCGAAGATCGTCGGCCTCGCCAACGCGGGCGGCGACACCACCAACTCGATCAAGCAGGCGGCCGAGTTCGGCATCGTGAAGGGCGGCCAGAACCTCGCGGGCCTGCTCGTGTTCCTCACCGACGTGCACGCGCTCGGCCTGCCGACGGCGCAGGGGCTCATCGTCACCAACACCTTCTACTGGGACCAGAACGACCAGACCCGCGCGTTCGCCAAGCGCTTCGCCGAGCGCGACAAGGGCATCCATCCGACGATGGTGCACGCGGGCGTGTACTCGTCGGTGCTGCATTACCTGAAGGCCGTGGAAGCGCTGAAGAGCGACGACGGCACGAAGGTGGTGGCCAAGATGAAGGAGATGCCGACCGACGATCCGCTGTTCGGCAAGGGCAGCATCCGCGTCGACGGCCGCAAGATCCATCCGGCATACCTCGTCGAGGTGAAGAAGCCGTCGGAATCGAAGGGTCCGTGGGACTACTACAAGGTGCGCGCGACGATTCCTGCGGAGCAGGCGTTCCGGCCGTTGAAGGATGGGGAGTGTCCGCTCGTCAAATAGTCGCGCGCCCCTCACCCGCCCTGTCGGGCACCCTCTCCCCGCAAGCGGGGCGAGGGAGCGGTGCAGGGATCGCCTCGATGTCGCGGGTCGGCGCTGTCTCACGACTGCCCCCCAAGGCTCCCTCTCCCCGCTCGCGGGGAGAGGGCTGGGGTGAGGGGCAGTCCCGCCACAACGAATAGACGAAAGCCACGTGGAAATCTTCGGCATCCCGACGCAAGCCCTGTTCGGCCAGTTGCTGATCGGGCTCATCAACGGCGCGTTCTACGCGATGCTGAGCCTCGGGCTCGCCGTCATCTTCGGCCTGCTCAACATCATCAACTTCACGCACGGCGCGCAGTACATGATGGGCGCGTTCTGCGCGTGGTTCCTGCTCGAGCAGGCCGGCGTCGGGTACTGGTGGTCGCTGCTCATCGCGCCGGTCGCCGTCGGCATCACGGGCATCGTGATCGAGCGCACGATGCTCTCGCGCCTCTACAAGCTCGATCACCTGTACGGCCTCCTGCTGACCTTCGGGCTCGCCCTCATCATCCAGGGCGTGTTCACCAACTACTACGGAAGCTCGGGTCAGCCGTATCGCCTGCCGCCGGAGTTCGCGGGCGCGTTCAACCTCGGCTTCATGTTCCTGCCGAAATACCGCGCGTGGGTCATCGTCGCGTCGCTTGCGGTGTGCCTCGCCACCTGGTTCGTGATCGAGCGCACCAAGCTCGGCTCGTACCTGCGCGCGGCCACCGAGAATCCCGCGCTCGTGCAGGCGTTCGGCATCAACGTCCCGCGCATGATCACGCTCACCTACGGCTTCGGCGTGGGCCTCGCTGCACTCGCGGGCGTGATGGCGGCCCCGATCTACCAGGTGAGCCCGCAGATGGGCGCCAACCTCATCATCGTGGTATTCGCGGTCGTCGTGATCGGCGGCATGGGCTCCATCCTGGGCGCGATCCTCACCGGCTTCGGGCTCGGCATCGTCGAGGGCCTGACCAAGGTGTTCTATCCCGAGGCCTCGAACACCGTGATCTTCGTGATCATGGTGCTGGTGCTCCTCGTCAAGCCGGCCGGCCTGTTCGGCAAGGAGCGCTGACATGGCCGCCACGCCTGCCGCCGTCCCGGTCGCGACCGCGCCGCGCAAGCGCGGCATCCTGTTCGCCACCGGCGTGATGGCGGTGCTGCTGGCCGTCGCGCCATTCGTCGGCGTGTATCCCGTGTTCCTGATGAAGGCCCTGTGCTTCGCGCTCTTCGCCTGCGCCTTCAACCTCCTCATCGGCTTCGGCGGCCTGCTGTCGTTCGGGCACGCGATGTTCCTCGGCACCGCCGGCTACGTCTGCGCGCACGCCGCGAAGGAGTGGGGCTGGCCGCCGGAGCTCGCGATCCTCGGCGGCACGCTCGCGGCGACGCTGCTCGGCTGCATCACCGGGCTGCTCGCGATCCGCCGGCAGGGCATCTACTTCGCGATGATCACGCTTGCGCTCGCGCAGATGATCTTCTTCTTCTACCTGCAGGCGCCGTTCACGCACGGCGAGGACGGCATCCAGGCGGTGCCGCGCGGCAAGCTCCTGGGCTTCATCGACCTCTCCAGCACGCTGGTGATGTACTACACGGTGCTCGCGATCTTCCTCGCGGCGTTCCTGTTCATCTACCGCGTCGTGCACTCGCCGTTCGGGCAGGTGCTGCAGGCGATCCGCGAGAACGAGCCGCGCGCGATCTCGCTCGGCTACGACTCGGAGCGCTACAAGCTCCTCGCGTTCATCCTGTCGGCCGGCCTCTCCGGCCTCGCCGGCGCGACCAAGGCCATCGTGTTCCAGCTGGCGTCGCTCACCGACGTGCACTGGACGATGTCGGGCGAGGTGGTGCTGATGACGCTGCTGGGCGGCATGGGCACGATCTTCGGACCGGTGGTCGGCGCCTTCGCCATCGTGGGGCTCGAGAGCTACCTCGCGCCCTTCGGGCAGTGGGTCACCGTCATCACCGGTGTCATCTTCGTCATCTGCGTGCTCGCGTTTCGCCGCGGCATCGTCGGCGAGCTCGGCGCATGGTGGGCGCAGCGGAAGTAGCTCGCGCGGTCTGCGCGTGCCTCGCGCTGGCGGCCGCGGGCGCCGGCGCGCAGGACTTCACCGTGACGGGCAACTGCCGGGACGGCCTGCCGCACGGCGCGTACGAATTGCGAGGCGGCGGCGGCCAGGTGCGCGCGGTGGGCGCGTTCAACCGCGGCAAGCGGATGGGGAGCTTCCTGTTCTGGACCGAGTCGGGCGCGCGCCTCGCGCAGCTGCCCTACGACGAGGATGTCCTGAACGGCAACGTCGCGGCGTGGTATGCGCCGGCGGCGCGCCGCGCGGAGCAGGTGCAGCGTCTCGAGGCCAATTACGCGCAGGGCGCGCTCGCGGGCCCGAAGCGCTCGTGGTACACGAGCGGCCGCGACCGCACGGACCTGCGCTACGACGCGGGGACGCTTGCCGCGGCGCGGGCGTTCGCGGAGAACGGCAACGCGCTCGCCGAGGCCGACGCGCGCGCCCTCGCGCGGCGCGACGAGGCCGCGGATGCGCGCTTCGTCGAAACGCTGGAGGCGCTGGTGCGCTCGCACCTGCCGCGTTGCGACCCTGCGAGCGATCGCCTCGAAAAGGGGTGAGCGGTGGCCCGAGCGCCCCACGACGGCGTGTGCGCATCGCGCTTTGACGCCCCCTGGCAACTACGCTAGATTGCCGCGCATTGCATATCTCGCACCTGCCGGCCCGTTCAATCCTTCCCGAGGTCTCCATGCGCCACAATTTCCTGCCGCGCCTCGCCGCGGCTGCCGCCCTGGCCGTCGTGCTCGCTGCGGGCGCTCCGGCGCCCGTCCACGCGCAGGAGATCAAGATCGCGGTCGCGGCCGACGTCACGTCGATCGACCCGCACTTCTTCAACCTGTTCCCGAACAACAACATCGCCGAGCACATCTTCGACAAGCTCGTGCAGATGGATCCCGATTCGCGCATGATCCCGGGGCTCGCGACGTCGTGGAAGACGGTCGACGACAAGACGTGGGAATTCAAGCTGCGCAAGGGTGCGAAGTTCCACGACGGCAGCGAGGTGACGGCCGCCGACGTCGTGTTCTCCCTCGAGCGCGTGCCGCAGGTGCCGAACAGCCCGGGCCCGTTCACGGCGTACACGAAGGCCATCCAGAAGATCGAGGTGGTGGACCCGTACACGCTGCGCTTCCACTACGCCGCGCCGTACCCGCTCGCGCCCAACGACCTGTCCACGATCTACATCGTGTCGAAGAAGGTGTCGACCGGCGCCACCACCGAGGACTTCAACTCGGGCAAGGCCGCGATCGGCAGCGGGCGCTACAAGTTCGTGCGCTACGTCAATGGCGACCGCGTCGAGCTTGCGCGCAACGACGCGTACTGGGGTGACAAGCCGGGGTTCGCGAAGGTGACTTTCCGCATCATCAAGAACGAGCCCGCGCGGATGGCGGCGCTGCTCTCAGGCGACGTCGACGCGATCGAGCAGCCGCCCACCGCCGACCTCGCGCGCCTGAAGAGCGATCCGCGCTTCACGCTGACGTCGAAGATCTCGCACCGCGTGATCTACTTCAACTTCGACTACCTCGACCGCCCGAGCCCGTTCGTCACCGACAAGGACGGCAAGCCGCTCGCCAAGAACCCGCTGCTCGACCCGCGCGTGCGCCGCGCGATGTCGAAGGCGATCAACCGGCCCGCGATCGCGGATCGCGTGATGGAGGGGCAGGCGATTCCCTCGGGGCAGCTCGTGTCCGACAAGCTCTTCGGCTTCGTGCCCGGCCTCAAACCCGACGCCTACGATCCGGAAGGGGCGAAGAAGCTCCTTGCCGAAGCGGGCTACCCGAACGGCTTCAACCTTACGCTGCACGGGCCGTCCGGCCGCTACGTCAACGACGAGAAGATCGTCCAGGCCGTGGCGCAGATGCTCACGCGCATCGGCATCCAGTCGAAGGTCGAGACCGCGCCGATGGCGCCGTACTCGTCGCGCGCGTCGAAGCAGGAGTTCAGCTTCTTCATGGTGGGCTGGGGCGCGTCGACCGGCGAGGCGTCGTCGCCGCTGCGCGCGCTGCTCGCCACCTTCAACCGCGACAAGGGGCTGGGGGCCGTCAACTGGGGCCGCTACAGCAACCCGAAGGTCGACTACCTCATCGAGCAGGCGCTGCAGCAGGTGGACGACGGCAACCGCCTCAACATGCTGCAGCGCGCGACCGAGCTGTCGATGGCGGACCTCGGCATCATGCCGATCCACTTCCAGTTCACGATGTGGGCGACCAAGAAGAACGTGCAGTACACGCCGCGCACCGACGAGTACACGCTGGCGTTCCAGTTTCGGCCGGCGAAGACGTAACGGGTCTGTGTGGGGTCGGTCCGCTCGAAGTCGTATGCTTGCGCTCGCGGAGCCGGCCGGACGAAGCTGCTCCCTCTCCCGCCCCGGCGGGAGAGGGCTGGGGTGAGGGTGGGGACGTTGCGTTGATTGGCGGCGGTTGCCCCTCACCCCAACCCTCTCCCCGCAAGCGGGGCGAGGGAGCCGGGTGGTGGCATGCGGGGAGCGGCGCTCCGGCCGCCGATCCCCGATAACCGACTTCTGATTCCCGATTTCTGAACCCGATCCCCGATGCTGGTCTACATCATCCGCCGCAGCATGCAGAGCGTGGTCGTGCTCTTCGTGATGTCGCTGCTGGTGTTCATCGGCGTGTACGCGATCGGCAACCCGATCGACATCCTCATCAACCCGCAGGCCGACCAGATCGACCGCGAGCGCGCGATCGCGGCGCTCGGCCTCGACAAGCCGCTGTGGGAGCAGTACCTCGTGTTCCTGAAGGGCGCGCTCACCGGCGACCTCGGCAAGTCGTTCGTGCACGCGACCTCCGCGCTCGGGCTCATCCTCGAGCGCATGCCCGCGACGATCGAGCTCGCGGTGGCGGCGATCCTCATGGCGATCCTCCTCGGCATCCCGCTCGGCCTGTGGGCCGGATTGAAGCCGCACGGCATCGCCGGCCGCAGCATCATGGCCGGATCGATCCTCGGCTTCTCGCTGCCCACCTTCTGGGTCGGCCTCATGCTGATCATGGTGTTCTCGGTGATGCTGGGATGGCTGCCGTCGAACGGCCGCGGACCGACCACGCTGCTGTTCGGCCTGGTGCCCGTGTCGTTCCTGTCGTGGGAAGGCCTCTCGCACCTCGTGATGCCGGCCACGAACCTCGCGCTCTTCAACATCGCGCTGCTGATCCGCCTCACGCGCTCCGGTGCCCACGAGGCGCTGCTCCAGGACTACGTGAAGTTCGCGCGCGCGAAGGGACTGTCCAACCGCCGCGTGATCGGCGTGCACGTGCTGCGCAACATCCTGATCCCGATCGTGACGGTGGTCGGCCTGCAGTTCGGCGCGCTGATCGGCTTCGCCATCGTCACCGAGAGCGTGTTCGCGTGGCCCGGCATGGGCAAGCTCCTCATCGACTCGATCAACCTCCTCGATCGCCCGGTGATCGTCGCCTACCTGCTCGTCATCGTGACGCTGGTCATCGTCATCAACCTCGCGGTCGATGTGCTCTACTCGGCGCTCGACCCGCGCGTGCGGCTGCACGAGGCGAAGGGGTAGCGTGATGGCAAAGAAAGATCGATCACAAAGAGACGCAGAGACGCAGAGGAGCTGCGGGTTTCTCTGCGTCTCTGCGTCTCTTTGTGAACGGATTTGAGCGGGCATGAGCGCAACCGTTTCCCCGGCCACGACGGCGCCGCAGGCGGCGGAATCGCCGCTGCGCCGCATCGCCTCCGACTTCGTGTCCAACCCGGTGGCGGTCGTCGGGCTCGTGCTGCTGGTGCTGATCGTGCTCGCCGCGATCTTCGCACCGCTCATCTCGCCGCAGAATCCGTACGACCTCGCGCAGCTCGACGTGATGGACAGCAAGCTGCCGCCCGGCTCGAAGGCGCCCTCCGGCGGCACGTTCTGGCTCGGCACCGACGACCAGGGCCGCGACATGCTGTCCGCGATCTTCTACGGCCTGCGCATCTCGCTCGTGGTCGGCGCGGCCAGCACCGCGCTCGCGCTCGTCATCGGGCTCACGCTCGGCCTCCTCGCCGCGTACTTCGGTGGCCGGCTGGAGGCGTTCGTCATGCGCGTCGTCGACATCCAGCTCTCGTTCCCGGCGATCCTCATCGCGCTGATCCTCATCGCCGTGCTGGGGCAGGGCGTGGGCAAGGTGATCGCGGCGCTCGTCACCGTGCAGTGGGCGTACTACGCGCGCACCGTGCGCAGCGCCGCGCTCGTCGAGAAGCGCAAGGAGTACATGGAGGCCGCGCGCTGCCTGGCGCTCTCGCCGCTGCGCATCGTGTTCCGGCACCTGCTGCCCAACTGCCTGCCGCCGATGATCGTGGTCGCCACCGTGCAGGTCGCCGCCGCGATCGCGCTCGAGGCCACGCTGTCCTTCCTGGGATTGGGCCTGCCGATCACCGAGCCGTCGCTCGGCCTGCTGATCGCCAACGGCTACCAGTACCTGCTGTCGGGCAAGTACTGGATCAGCTTCTTCCCGGGTGTCGCGCTGCTGCTCACCATCGTCAGCATCAACCTCGTCGCCGACCAGCTGCGCGACGTGCTGAACCCGCGCCTGCAGAAATAGGACGATGACCGAACGCGTCCTGACCGTCGAGGGCCTGCGCACGCACTTCTTCACCAAGGCAGGGGTGGTGAAGGCGGTGGACGACGTGTCGTTCACGCTCGACCGCGGCGAGGTGCTGGGCCTCGTCGGCGAATCGGGCTCGGGCAAGTCGATGACCGGCTACTCGCTGATGGGGCTCATCGACCCGCCGGGGCGCGTCGTCGACGGCCGCATCGTGCTCGACGGCATCGACCTGCGAGCGCTCGACGCGGAGCGCATGCGCGCGATGCGCGGCAACCGCGTCGCGATGATCTTCCAGGACCCGATGATGACGCTGAACCCGGTCCTGCGCATCGACGTGCAGATGATCGAGGCGATCCTCGCGCACGACGACGTCGGCAAGGCGTCGGCACGGGCGCGCGCGCGCGAGGCGCTGGTCGCGGTCGGCATCCCGTCGCCCGACGAGCGGCTCGCCGCGTATCCGCACCAGTTCTCGGGCGGCATGCGCCAGCGCGTGGCGATCGCCATCGCGCTCCTCAATCGCCCCGACCTCATCATCGCCGACGAGCCGACCACCGCGCTCGACGTGACCATTCAGGGGCAGATCCTCTACGAGATGCAGAAGCTCACGCGCGAGACGGGCACTGCGCTGATCTGGATCACGCACGACCTGTCGGTGATCGCCGGCCTCGCCGACCGCGTGTGCGTGATGTATGCCGGGCGCATCGTCGAGCAGGGCGCATGCGCCGACGTGCTCGGCAGCCCCGCGCATCCGTACACGCAGGGCCTGCTCGATTCCGTGCCGTCGAACAACGAGCGCGGGCGCAAGCTGCGGCAGATCCCGGGCATGACGCCGTCGCTGCTCGACCTGCCGCCGGGGTGCCCGTTCCGCGACCGCTGCTCGTTCGCGAGCCCCGCCTGCAACGAGTCGCCCGCGATGCGCGCGGTGGGCGCCGACGGGCAGACGGTGCGCTGCTTCCACCCGCTCATCTCGCTCTACTGATGGATACCGGGCCGACCGCCGACTTCGGCGCGCTCGTCGAGCTGCGCGGTGTGTCGAAGCGCTTCGTGAAGTCGCTCGACACGGCCGCGAAGATCGGCAACCTGCTCGGCGCGCACGTGCGCGAGGAGGTCGTGCACGCCGTGGATCGCGTCGATCTCGCGGTGGCGCCGGGCGAGGTGGTGGGGCTGGTCGGCGAGTCGGGATGCGGCAAGTCCACGCTCGGCCGCCTGGCCGTCGGGCTGCTGCCGTTGAGCGAAGGCGAGCGCTACTGGCGCAGCGCACCGCTGTCGCGGCTCGCGCCCGCGGCCGCGCGCCGGCAGCAGCTCAAGATGCAGATGATCTTCCAGGACCCGTACGCGTCGCTCAATCCGCGCGTGCGCGTGATCGACATCGTCGGCGAGGCGCCCGTCGCGCACGGCTTCATCAACCGCAAGCAGCAGACCGAGTACGTGGGCCTCATGCTGAACCGCGTGGGTCTCGACCCGACGCTGATGCGCCGCTACCCGCACCAGTTCTCGGGCGGCCAGCGCGCACGCATCGGCATCGCGCGCGCGCTCGCGGTGCGCCCCGAGTTCCTGGTGTGCGACGAGTCGGTGGCCGCGCTCGACGTCTCGATCCAGGCGCAGGTGCTCAACCTCTTCATCGAGCTGCGCACCGCGCTCAACCTCACCTACCTCTTCATCAGCCACGATCTCGGCGTCGTGCGCTTCTTGAGCGACCGCGTGGTGGTGATGTACCTGGGCCGCGTGGTGGAGAGTACGTCCACCGCTGAGCTCTTC
Organism: Burkholderiales bacterium; assembly: GCA_046347855.1. Classification (GTDB taxonomy): domain Bacteria; phylum Pseudomonadota; class Gammaproteobacteria; order Burkholderiales; family Casimicrobiaceae; genus VBCG01. Next base: position 652,881 of record JAXMFJ010000006.1, on the reverse strand, counting down.
GCGCGACCCAACCACCCGTACACGCAGGCGCTGCTGGCGGAGGTGGGCAAGGTGACACCGAAGAAGCGCACGTTCGTCCCGATCAAGGGCGAGATCCCGTCGCCGCTCGATCCGCCGTCCGGGTGCCACTTCCACCCGCGCTGCCCGCACGCGATGGAGCGCTGCCGCGCGGCCGCGCCGCCGCTCGTCGAGATCGCGCCCGGCCACCTGTCCGCCTGCCATCTCAACGCGATGCCGTCATGACCGCCGCCTTCACCGTGCATGCGCCGACCGCGGCGCCGATCCCGCTGGTGCTCGACAGCCCGCATTCGGGCGAGTGGTACCCCGACGACTTCGATCACCTGCCGGCGCGCGCGATCGTGCGCCAGGCCGAGGACACGCACGTCGCCCGCCTGTGGTCGCACGCGCCGGCCGTGGGCGCGACGCTCGTCGAGGCGCACTTTCCGCGCGCCTACATCGACGCCAACCGGAGCCTTGCCGACATCGACACCGAGCTGCTGGCCGACGCGTGGCCCGACCCGGTGGCGCCGTCACGCAAGACGAAGCAGGGCATCGGGCTCGTATGGCGCGTCGCGCGCACCGGCATGCCGATGTACGGGCGCAAGCTCACGAGCGCCGAGGTGCGCGCGCGCATCGAGCGCTGCTGGCGGCCCTACCATGCGGCGCTCGACGATGTCATCGATGCCACGCATCGCGCGTTCGGCGCCGTGTGGCACGTCGACTGCCACTCGATGCCGGCGGTGGGCGACGCGATGGCCGACGACGCGGGCCGCGAGCGCGCCGACTTCGTATTGGGCGACCGCGACGGCACCACGTGCGAGCCGGCGTTCACGCAATGCGTTGCGGATGCCGTGCGCGCGATGGGCTATCGCGTGGCGATCAACGATCCCTACAAGGGTGTCGAGATCGTGCGCAGGCACGGACGGCCGCACGAGAACCGGCACAGCCTGCAGATCGAGATCAAGCGCACGCTCTACATGGACGAGGAGACGCTCGTGCCCCACGAAGGCTATTCGCGCCTCGCCCGCGACCTCGCGCAGCTCGCGTCGACGCTCGCGGCGTTCGTGCGCGGGCGGACACCCGCAACTGGTCGGACCACTTGACCGGATCGGGGGGCGCTGCTAACTTCCCCGACGCATGACCGGACCCTCTCCCGGCAGAAGGAGACGGCCACGACGCGGTTCCACAAAAGCGCAAGGAGGAATCCCATGAAGTTGCTGCAACGCGCGCTCGTCGCGCTCATCGCGTTCGGCGCGGCCGCCGCACAGGCGGCGTATCCCGAGCGGCCCATCACGTTCATCGTGCCCTGGGGCGCGGGCGGCGGCACCGACGGCACGGCCCGCTACTTCGCCACGATGATGGAGAAGGAGCTGGGGCAGCCGGTGAACGTCGTGAACCGCACGGGCGGCAGCGGCGTGGTGGGGCACAGCGCCATCGCGCAGGCGCCCGCCGACGGCTACACGCTCGGCATGATCACGGTCGAGATCACGATGATGCACTGGCAGGGCCTCACCGACCTCGGGCCGGCGAGCTACACGCCGCTCGCGCTCGTGAACTCCGATCCCGCGGGCTTCACCGTGCGCGCCGACTCGCCGTACAAGTCGGTGAAGGAAGTGATCGACGCGATCAAGGCGAACCCCGGCAAGATGAAGGCGTCGGGCACGGGGCAGGGCGGCATCTGGCACCTCGCGCTCGCCGGCCTGCTCGACGACCTCAAGATCCCGCAGACGGCGGTGCCCTGGGTGCCGTCGAACGGCGCCGCGCCCGCGATGCAGGACCTGGTCGCCGGCGGCGTGGACATCGTCACGGCATCGCTGCCGGAAGCGCGTCCGCTGATCGACGCCGGCAAGGCGAAGCCGCTCGCGGTGATGGACGACAAGCGTGCCGCGCTGTTCCCGAACGTGCCGACGATGCAGGAAGCGATCGGCGTGAACGTCAGCGTTGCCGCGTGGCGCGGCATCGCCGGTCCCAAGAACCTGCCGAAGGACGTGCAGGACAAGCTCATCGCGACGATCAAGAAGATCGCCGAGAGCAAGGAGTGGAAGGACTTCGCGGCGAGCAAGGGCTACGGCACCGCGTGGGCGCCGGGCGCGGAGTTCGGCGCGTTCATGGCGAAGGGGGATGCCGCCATGGGCAAGACGATGAAGGCCGTCGGACTGGCGAAGTGACCCATTGCCCGCTGCGCGGGCAATGGGTCATCCCCGCGAAAGCGGGGATCCAGCGTCGTTCGCATCACGTCCGCGCCGTCGCGGATCGGACAGCACTCCGGTAACAAAGGCACAAAGGCGCGGGCCCGGCAGCGGGCCCGCGGCGCATCCGACATGAAGATCAACGACGCCATCTTCGGCGCGCTGTTCCTGCTCTTCGGCCTCGTCGTGGTCGTGCACGTGCAGGCGTTCCCGAAGATCCCCGGCCAGCAGGTGGGGCCGGCGCTGTTCCCCGGCCTCGTCGCCGCCGCGCTCGCGGTCTGCGGCGTGCTGCTCATCGTCTCCGGCGTGCGCAACCGCAAGACCGAGCCGTGGTACGAGACCGCGGACTGGATGCGCTCCGGCCGGCACGGCATCGCGTTCGTCGCGATCGTCGGCGGCATTGCCGCCTACGTGCTGCTGGCCGAGAGCGTCGGCTTCCTCATCGTCGCGCCCGTGCTCCTCTTCATCTGGTTCTCGGTGCTCGGCGTGCGGCGCGGCACGGCGCTCGTGGTGGCGATCGGCGCCACGCTGGTCATCTGGTACGCGTTCTACAAGCTGCTGCGCGTGCCGCTGCCGTGGGGCGTGCTGACGAAGGCGGCGTTCTGATGGAGGCCCTCGAGACCGCATTCGGGTTGGTCTTCAGCTGGAAGACCATCTGGCCGATGTTCATCGCCTCGCTGTTCGGGCTCTTCGTCGGCGCGGTGCCCGGGCTCACCGCCACGATGGCGACCGCGCTGCTGGTGCCGGTCACGTTCTTCATGGAGCCGATCCCCGCGATCGCCACCATCGTGACCGCCACCGCGATGGCCATCTTCTCCGGCGACATCCCCGGATGCCTCATGCGCATGCCGGGCACGCCCGCGTCCGCCGCGTACACCGACGAGGCGTACGCGATGACGCGCAAGGGACAGGCCGAGACGGCGCTCGGCGCGGGGCTCGTGTTCTCCGCGATCGGCGGCCTCTTCGGCACCGCGGTGCTCATCGTGTCGGCGCCGGCGCTCGCCGAGGCCGCGCTCAAGTTCAGCTCGTTCGAGTACTTCTGGCTGGTGCTGCTCGGCCTCACGTGCGCCATCGTCATCACGTCCGAGCGACCGCTGAAGGGCGTGGTCTCGCTCCTCATCGGCCTCTTCATCGCGTGCATCGGCCTCGGCAATCCCGCCGGCTACCAGCGCTTCACGTTCGGCAGCACCGAGCTCATGGGCGGCGTCGGCTTCATCCCCCTGATGATCGGCATGTTCGCGGTGTCGGAGATCATCCGCTTCGCGGTCGACACCGGGCCGGGGCTCAAGATCGTCGACCAGCCGATCCACAACGTGTTCAAGGGCATGTGGGCGCTGACGGTGAAGTACCCGTGGCAGATCCTGCGCGGCAGCGCGCTCGGCACGCTGGTCGGCGCGCTGCCCGGCGCCGGCGCCGACATCGCGGCGTGGATGTCGTACGCGATCAGCAAGAAGATGTCGAAGGAGCCCGAGAAGTTCGGCACCGGCCACGTCGAGGGCATCGTGGAGTCGGGCGCCGCCAACAACAGCGCGCTCGCCGGCGCGTGGATCCCCGCGCTGGTGTTCGGCATTCCCGGCGACTCGATCACCGCCATCGTGATCGGCGTGCTCTACATGAAGAACATGAACCCGGGGCCCACGCTCTTCACGCAGAACCCGCAGAACATCTACGCGGTGTACCTGCTCTTCATCATCGCCAACCTGATCATGATCCCGCTGGGCTACGCGTGCATCAAGGCGGCCAAGCAGATCCTCAAGGTGCCGCGCAACGTGCTGATGCCGGTGATCCTCCTCTTCTGCGTGGTCGGCGCCTTCGCCATCAACAACACGCCGTTCGACGTCGGCGTGATGCTGGTCGCGGGCGTGGCGGCCTACGTGCTCGAGGAGAACGGCTTCCCGGTCGCCCCCGCGATCCTGGGCGTGGTGCTGGGCGGGATGCTCGAGGAGAACTTCGTCACCTCGATGATCAAGTCCGACGGCAGCCTCCTCGCGTTCTTCGAGCGGCCGGTGGCCGCCGTGCTGGGCGGGCTCACGCTGCTCGCCTGGTTCCTGCCGCCGGTCGTGCGGCGCATGCGCACGATCGCGGGCGCCTGACCCGCCGTGGCCCCGCCGCGCCCGCGGCGGGGCTGATTTCCCTGCGCCCGGCCGCCCCCGCCGCCGCCTCCCCAGCGCCAGTCACGGGGCCTCGTCCCCCTCCCGCGCGGCCACGGGCGAAAACGCCAAGTTGCATCCGGTTTGACCCCTCGTGACGCGGCGCGGTAAAATCGACGAGTTTTGGTGGTCCGGCAGTGCGTTTCACGGTACCGGAAAGGCTGTGCGGCGTCCGGGAAATGCGGCGGCGTCGGCAGGCAACGCGGAAGCAGGCCGAAAGGCCAATTGAGGGCAATGCAGGCAATGCGTGACACGCTCGTCGTCGGCAACTGGAAGATGAACGGCGGTCTCGCGGCCAACGATGCGCTGCTGGTGGCGTTGCTGGGGGGCTGGAAGCCGCCCTCGAGCCGCACGCTGGCGGTGTGCGTGCCCTTTCCGTACCTCGGCCAGGCGCGCGATGCGCTCGCGGATACGCCGATCGCATGGGGCGCGCAGGACGTGAGCGCGCATGCGTCGGGTGCGTACACCGGCGAGGTGTCGGCGGGCATGCTGGCCGAGTTCGGATGCCGCTACGTGCTGGTCGGGCATTCGGAGCGCCGCCAGCTGCACGGCGAGACGGACGGCGAAGTGGCAGCCAAGGCCGTCGCAGCGCTGGCGCAGGGGCTGACGCCCATCGTGTGCGTCGGCGAGACGCTCGCCGAGCGCGAGGGCGCCGGCGGCTGGGCGGCGGTGGTGGGGCGGCAGTTCGACGCGGTGGCCGCGGCGCTGAAGGCGGATCTCGCGCTGGCGGTGCTGGCGTACGAGCCGGTCTGGGCGATCGGCACGGGGCGCACGGCGTCCCCGGAGCAGGCGCAGGAGGTCCATGCGTTCCTCCGCGCGCGGCTCGCGGCGCTCGGCGCGCCCGGGGTGCAGGTGCTGTACGGCGGTAGCGTGAAGGCGGGCAACGCCGGCGCGCTGTTCGCGATGCCCGATGTCGACGGGGCTCTCGTCGGCGGGGCGTCGCTCAATGCAACGGAATTTCTGGCGATCGCGAATGCCTGAGCATTCACGGCGTCGAGGCGAAAGACAATGCAATACCTGGAATCGATCCTGTTGGTGATCCACCTGCTGGTGGCTGCGGCCGTGTGCGGCCTCGTGCTGCTCCAGCACGGCAAGGGCGCCGACATGGGCGCGGCGTTCGGCAGCGGCTCGTCGGGCAGCCTGTTCGGCGCCGCCGGCTCCGCCAATTTCCTTTCCCGCAGCACGGCGATCCTGGCCGCGGTGTTCTTCGTGTCGAGCCTCGGGCTCACCTACCTCGGCACGACGCACGCCCCGAAGGACGTGATGCAGCAGGGCGTGATGGGCGACGCACCCGCCGGCAAGGCCGGTGACGTGCCCGCCGCGCCGGCCGCACCCAAGGACGCAGCGCCTGCGCCCGCCCCGGCCGCCCCCGCGGCCCCGGCGGGAAGCGCCGCGCCGTCGGGCACGGGATCGAAGGTGGGAGACGTACCGAAGTAACGGAAGACAGGAGTCAGGAGTCAGAGGACAGACGCGGTTTCGTTTTCCAGGCGGCGCGTCGAGCGCCGGGTGGCATCGGCGCTGAATGCGCCGCCACCGGAATCGCAAACGGATCTGTCCTCTGGTTCCTGGATTCTGATGACTGAAATGCCGACGTGGTGAAATTGGTAGACACGCTGTCTTGAGGGGGCAGTGGCGCAAGCCGTGGGAGTTCGAGTCTCCCCGTCGGCACCAGATTTGAAGCGCGGCGCGGTCGTCCGCGGCGCGTGCAGCACCTGCAGGTGGCCCTGGCGCGATGCGCGAGGGATGACCCGCAGCCACGCAGTTCCCACGCAGTGCAGGTAAGAAGTGCCGCGCGGTACCCAAGGCCCATTCGCGATGCTGGAACAGTACTTCCCCATCCTCCTCTTCATCATCGTGGGCCTCGGGCTCGGCGTGGTCCTGCTCTCGCTCGGCAAGCTCCTCTCGCCGTTCCGGCCCGATCCGCAGAAGGACTCGCCCTACGAATGCGGCTTCGAGGCCTTCGAGGACGCGCGGATGAAGTTCGACGTGCGCTACTACCTCGTCGCCATCCTCTTCATCCTCTTCGACCTCGAGATCGCGTTCCTCTTCCCGTGGGCCGTGGTGATCCAGGACATCGGCCTCGCCGGCTTCTGGGCGATGATGGTGTTCCTGCTGATCCTCGTGGTCGGCTTCGTCTACGAGTGGAAGAAGGGCGCGCTCGAGTGGGAGTGATGGGATAGGACCATGGCAATCGAAGGCGTACTGGAAAAAGGCTTCGTCACCACCACGCTCGACAGCGTGATCAACTGGGCGCGCAACGGCTCGATGTGGCCGATGACGTTCGGCTTGGCGTGCTGCGCGGTGGAGATGATGCACGCCGGCGCGTCGCGCTACGACCTCGACCGCTTCGGCGTCGTGTTCCGGCCGAGCCCGCGCCAGTCCGACGTGATGATCGTCGCCGGCACGCTGTGCAACAAGATGGCGCCCGCGCTGCGCAAGGTCTACGACCAGATGGCCGAGCCGCGCTGGGTCATCTCGATGGGCTCGTGCGCGAACGGCGGCGGCTACTACCACTACTCGTATTCCGTGGTGCGCGGCTGCGACCGCATCGTCCCCGTCGACATCTACGTGCCGGGCTGCCCGCCGACGTCCGAGGCGCTGCTCTACGGCATCCTGCAGCTCCAGAACAAGATCTGGCGCACCAACACGATCGCGCGCTGATGGCCACCAAGCTCGAGACCCTGACCGCGGCGCTGGCCGCGGCGTTCGGCGACGCCTTCAGGAGTGTCACGGTCGACCGCGGCGAGGTCACGGCCGTGGTGCCCGCCGCCATCCTGCTCGACACCCTGCGCGATCTCCGCGACCGGCCCGAGCTGCGCTTCGACATGCTGGTCGACGTGTGCGGCGTCGACTACTCGGCCTACGGCGACGGCGCATGGGAAGGCCCGCGTTTCGCCGCGGTCTATCACCTGCTGTCCATCGCGCACAACTGGCGGCTGCGGGTGCGCGCCTTCGCGCCCGACGACGATTTCCCGGTGCTGCCGAGCGCGGTCGACGTGTGGCCGGCGGCCAACTGGTTCGAGCGCGAGGCCTTCGACCTGTACGGCATCGTGTTCGAGGGTCACCCCGACCTCCGCCGGCTGCTCACCGACTATGGCTTCGTCGGGCACCCGTTCCGCAAGGATTTCCCGCTCTCGGGTTACGTCGAGATGCGCTACGACCCGGAGCAGGGCCGCGTCATCTACCAGCCGGTCACCATCGAGCCGCGCGAGAACACGCCGCGCGTCATCCGCGAAGAGCAATACGGAGGCACGAAATGAACGCGCAGGAGCTCGCTTCGCACGTGGCCCGCGAGGCCACCGGGGTCGTCGCAGGCAGCCGTGCGCTGCCGTACGCGGCGCTGATCGTGTCGTCGGTGGTGCTGGGGTTCGAGGTCTTTCGCTGAACGTTGGGCAGGCGTGATCCGTGGCTGAAATCCGCAACTACACCATGAACTTCGGGCCGCAGCATCCCGCGGCCCACGGCGTGCTTCGCCTCGTTCTCGAGCTCGACGGCGAGGTGATCGAGCGCGCGGATCCGCACGTCGGCCTCCTGCACCGCGCCACCGAGAAGCTGGCCGAGCACAAGACGTACCTCCAGTCGCTGCCGTACATGGACCGCCTCGACTACGTGTCCATGATGTGCAACGAGCACGCGTACTGCATGGCCATCGAGCGGCTGCTCGGCATCGAGGTGCCGATCCGCGCGCAGTACATCCGCGTGATGTTCGACGAGATCACGCGCATCCTCAATCACCTGCTGTGGCTCGGCGCGCACGCGCTCGACGTCGGCGCGATGACGCCGTTCCTCTACGCGTTCCGCGAGCGCGAGGACCTCTTCGACGTCTACGAGGCGGTGTCCGGCGCGCGCATGCACGCCGCGTACTACCGCCCGGGTGGCGTGTACCGCGACCTGCCGGACCGCATGCCGCAGTACCAGCCTTCCAAGCTGCGCAACGCCAAGGCGCTCGACCGGCTGAACGAGAACCGCCAGGGCAGCCTGCTCGACTTCATCGCGGACTTCGCGGCGCGCTTCCCCGCGCGCGTGGATGAGTACGAGGAGCTCCTCACCGAGAACCGCATCTGGAAGCAGCGCACGGTGAACATCGGCATCGTCACGCCGGAGCGCGCGATCGCGCTGGGCTTCACCGGACCGATGATCCGCGGCTCGGGCATCCCGTGGGACCTGCGCAAGAAGCAGCCCTACGAGGTCTACGACCGCATGGAGTTCGACATCCCGGTGGGGGTCAACGGCGACTGCTACGACCGCTACCTCGTGCGCGTCGAGGAGATGCGCCAGTCGAACCGCATCATCCGGCAGTGCGTCGAGTGGCTGCAGCGCAACCCGGGCCCGGTGATCATCGACAACCACAAGATCGCGCCGCCGCCCCGCGAGGACATGAAGGCGCACATGGAAGAGCTGATCCATCACTTCAAGCTCTTCACCGAAGGCATGCACGTGCCCGCCGGCGAGTCGTACGCGGCGGTCGAGCATCCGAAGGGCGAGTTCGGCGTGTACATCGTGTCCGACGGCGCCAACAAGCCGTACCGCGTCAAGCTGCGCGCGCCGGACTACGTGCACCTGTCGGCCCTCGACGAGATGTCGCGCGGCCACATGATCGCGGACGTGGTGGCGATCCTCGGCACGCAGGACATCGTGTTCGGATCGGTCGACCGATGAAGCTCCCCCGCCTGCTCGTGATCGGTGCCGCGGCGTTCCTGCCGGCGCTCGCCGCGTGCGTGCAGGCGCAGTCGATGTCGCCCGAGCAGCGCGCCGCGCTCGACGCGGCGGAGCGCTGGCTGGTGCCCGTCGACGCCGGGCGCTACGCCGACGCGTATGCGATGGCGTCGGACGAGTTCCGCAAGGGCGTCACGCGCGAGCAGTGGCTGGCCGGCATCGGCGGCATCCGCCGCGATTTCGGCAAGCTCGACAAGCGCACCGCCGAGAAGATGGGCTTCCTGGGCGAGCCGCCGAAGCCGGACGTCGCGCTGGCCCCCGGGGCGAAGGTGGTGATCCTCTTCAGCGGCACGTTCGCGCGCAAGCGCGAGGCCGAGGAGGAGATGACGATGGTCTACGAGAAGGATGGGGTCTGGCGCATGGCCAGCTACTACATCCGCTGACGGACGCGCAACGATGTTATCCGCAGAAGTACGCAGCAAGATCGACCGCGAGCTCGCGAAGTATCCGCCGGACCAGAAGCAGTCGGCGGTGATGTCGGCGCTCGCCTTCGCGCAGGACGAGCACGGCTGGCTCTCCACCGACGTGATGGACGCGGTCGCGCACTACCTCGGCATGCCGCCGGTGGCGGTGTACGAGGTCGCGACGTTCTACACGATGTACAACACGAAGCCGCAGGGCCGCTTCAAGGTGTCGATCTGCACCAACCTGCCGTGCGCGCTGTCCGGCGCCAACAAGGCGGCCGCGCACCTGCAGGAGCGCCTCGGCATCGGCTTCAACGAGACCACGCCCGACGGCGCCATCACGCTGAAGGAAGGCGAGTGCATGGGCGCGTGCGGCGACGCGCCGGTGCTGATCGTGAACGACCGCCGCATGTGCAGCTTCATGAGCGACGCGAAGCTCGACGAGCTGGTCGACGACCTCAAGGGCGCCGCGGCGCGCGGCGAGGGCCGGCCGGGCTGGCCCGGGACGGACGCCAAATGAACGCGCCCTCCGAATTCCTGGACTACGGTCCCGACGCCATCCTGATGGCCGGGCTCACGGGCAAGAACTGGCGGCTCGCGGATTACGTGCAGCGCGGCGGCTACGAGGCGTACAAGCGCATCGTCGGCGAGAAGATGCCGCCCGAGCAGGTGGTGGCCGAGATCAAGAAGTCGTCGCTGCGCGGGCGCGGCGGCGCGGGCTTCCCGACGGGCCTGAAGTGGTCGTTCATGCCGAAGAACTACGTCGGCGACAAGTTCGTCGTGTGCAATTCCGACGAGGGCGAGCCCGGCACGTTCAAGGACCGCGACCTCCTGCGCTACAACCCGCACGCGGTGATCGAGGGCATGGCCATCGGCGCCTACGCGATGGGCGCCACCCGCGGCTACAACTACATCCACGGCGAGATCTGGGAGACGTACCTGCGCTGCGAGGAGGCGATCGAGGAGGCGTACGCCGCGGGGCTGCTCGGCAAGAACATCCTCGGCACCGACTTCTCGTTCCACCTGTACAACCACCACGGGTTCGGCGCGTACATCTGCGGCGAGGAGACCGCGCTGCTGGAATCGCTGGAAGGCAAGAAGGGGCAGCCGCGCTTCAAGCCGCCGTTCCCCGCATCGTTCGGCGTGTACGGCAAGCCGACGACGATCAACAACACCGAGACGTTCGCCGCGGTGCCGTGGATCATGCGCAACGGCGGCGAGGCGTTCCTGAACCTCGGCAAGCCCAACAACGGCGGCACCAAGATCTTCTCGGTGTCCGGCGACGTCGAGCGCCCCGGCAACTACGAGGTGAAGCTCGGCACGCCGTTCGCCACGCTGCTGCAGATGGCGGGCGGCATGCGCGGCGGCCGCAAGCTCAAGGCCTGCATCCCGGGCGGCTCGTCGATGCCGGTGCTCACCGGCGACGTGATGATGGCCACCGACATGGACTACGACTCGATCGCCAAGGCGGGATCGATGCTGGGCTCCGGCGCCGTCATCTGCATGGACGAGACGCGCTGCATGGTGCGCTCGCTGCTGCGCCTGTCGTACTTCTACTACGAGGAGTCGTGCGGCCAGTGCACGCCGTGCCGCGAGGGCACGGGCTGGCTCTACCGCATGGTCGACCGCATCGAGCACGGCAAGGGCCGGCAGGAAGACCTGGACGTCCTGAACTCGGTCGCCGACAACATCGCAGGCCGCACGATCTGCGCGCTGGGCGACGCCGCGGCGCTGCCGGTGAAGAGCTTCATCAAGAACTTCCGCGACGAGTTCCAGTACCACATCGATCACAAGCAATGCCTGGTGCCGACGTATGTCTGATCCGCGTCCCCCGCTGAACCTCGAAATCGACGGCCGCGCCACGCAGGTCGCGCCCGGGAGCTCGGTCATCGAGGCCGCGCACCAGCTCGGCATCTACATCCCGCACTTCTGCTATCACAAGAAGCTGTCGATCGCCGCCAACTGCCGCATGTGCCTCGTGCAGGTGGAGAAGGCGCCGAAGCCGCTGCCCGCGTGCGCCACGCCGGTCACGGAAGGCATGAAGGTGTTCACGCAGTCGGAGCAGGCGGTCACCGCGCAGAAGGGCGTGATGGAGTTCCTGCTCATCAACCATCCGCTCGACTGCCCGATCTGCGACCAGGGCGGCGAGTGCCAGCTGCAGGACCTCGCGGTCGGCTACGGGCCGTCGAACTCGCGCTACAACGAGCCGAAGCGCGTCGTGTTCCACAAGGACCTGGGGCCGCTCATCTCCGCCGAGGAGATGGCGCGCTGCATCCAGTGCACGCGGTGCGTGCGCTTCGGCCAGGAGATCGCCGGCATCCAGGAGCTCGGCATGATCGGCCGCGGCGAGCACTCGGAGATCGTGTCGTTCGTCGGGCGCACGGTGGATTCCGAGCTCTCCGGCAACTCGATCGACGTGTGCCCGGTGGGCGCGCTGACCTCGAAGCCGTTCCGCTACGCCGCGCGCACGTGGGAGCTCGCGCGCCGCAAGTCGATCGCGCCGCACGACTCGCTCGGCAGCAACCTCATCGTGCAGGTGAAGGGCGACCGCGTGCTGCGCGTGCTGCCGCTCGAGAACGAGGCGGTCAACGAGTGCTGGATCTCGGACAAGGACCGGTTCTCGTACGAGGGCCTCAATGCGCCGGACCGCCTCACCGCGCCGATGATCAAGCAGGGCGGCGAGTGGAAGACGGTCGACTGGCAGACCGCGCTCGAGTTCGTCGCGCACGCCTTCACCGACATCGTGGCGAAGCATGGCGCGGGCGCGCTGGGCGCGCTCGTCTCGCCGCATGCCACGCTCGAGGAAGCGGCGCTGGCGGCCCGCCTCGTGCGCGGCCTCGGCAGCGACAACGTCGACTTCCGCCTGCGGCAATCCGATTTCAGCGGCGACGGCAAGGCCGCCGGCGTGCCGTGGCTCGGCATGCCGGTCGCGGCGCTCAACCAGCTCGAGCGCGTGCTGGTCGTCGGCAGCTTCCTGCGCAAGGACCACCCGCTCGTTGCGCAGCGCCTGCGGCAGGCGGCGAAGAAGGGCACGCAGGTCTCGATGCTGCATTCGGTCGCCGACGACTGGCTCATGAACGTCGCGCACAAGGCCATCGTGCCGCCGTCGCAGATGGCCGCGGCGCTCGCCGGCATCGCGGTCGCCGCGCTCGGCGCCGCCGGCAAGGCGGTTCCCGAGGCGCTCGCCAACGTCGTTCCCGACGACGCGCAGAAGGCCATCGCGACGAGCCTTGCGTCGGGCACGCGCAAGGCCGTGCTGCTCGGCAACTATGCGGTCCAGCATCCCGCCGCGGCGCAGCTCCATGCGCTCGCGCAGCTCGTGGCCGAGGCCACGGGCGCGACGCTCGGCTTCCTCACCGAGGCCGCCAACACCGTCGGGGCGTACCTCGCCGGCGCATTGCCGCAGAACGGCGGCATGAACGCGCAGGCGATGCTCGCCGAGCCGCGCCGCGCCTACCTCGTGGCGCACGCGGAAGCCGAATTCGATTTCGCGAGCGCGCCTGCCGCCCGGCGCGCGCTCGGGCAGGCCGACATCGTCGTCGCGCTGTCGCCGTGGAAGCACGGCCAGTCGTACGCCGACGTGCTGCTGCCGGTGTCGCCGTTCACCGAGACCGCCGGCTCCTTCGTCAACTGCGAAGGCCGGCTGCAGGAGTTCCACGGCTGCACCAAGCCGCAGGGCGAGACGCGCCCGGGGTGGAAGGTGCTGCGCGTGCTCGGCACGATGCTGAAGCTCGACGGCTTCGACGCCGATACGGCGGCCGAGGTGCGTGCCTCCGTCGCGCCGAACGCGGATGCGATCGCTGCGCGGCTCGACAATGCCACGCGCGTCGCGATCGCCGCGCCGGCCGCCGCGCCCGCGCAGGTCGAGCGCGTCGCGGACATCCCGATCTACTTCGCCGATCCGCTCGTGCGCCGCTCGCCGCCGCTGCAGCTCACCGCCGACGCGAAGCCGCCGAAGGCGCGCATGCATCGCTCGCTGTGCGAGACGCTCGGCGTGGCGGAAGGCGGCCAGGTGAAGGTGAAGCAGGGCAGCGGCGAGGCCGTGCTGACGGCCGTGATCGATCCGGCGGTGCCGCCCGGCGTGGTGCGCATCGGCGCCGCGCATCCATCCACCTGCGGCCTCGACGGGCTGTCGGGCCCGGTCACGGTCGAGAGGGCGTAGACGATGGACATGTTCGCGCAGGTCCAGCAGACCCTCGGCCCCGCGTGGACCGTGATCTGGACGCTCCTCAAGATCGTCGCGATCGCGGTGCCGCTGATCCTCACCGTGGCCTACCTCACGCTCGCCGAGCGCAAGGTGATCGGCTACATGCAGGTGCGCATCGGGCCGAACCGCGTGGGCCCGTTCGGCCTGCTGCAGCCGTTCGCGGACGTCGCGAAGCTCCTGTTCAAGGAGATCGTGATCCCGTCGGGCGCCAACCGCTACCTGTTCTTCATCGCGCCGCTGCTGTCGATCGGGCCTGCGCTCGCGGCGTGGGCGGTGGTGCCGTTCACCGACACGCTGGTGCTGTCGAACATCAACGCGGGGCTCCTGTACGTGCTCGCGCTGTCGTCGATCGGCGTCTACGGGATCATCCTCGCCGGCTGGGCGTCGAACTCGAAGTACGCGTTCCTGGGCGCATTGCGCTCGGCGGCGCAGATCGTGAGCTACGAGATCGCGATGGGCTTCGCGCTGGTGGGCGTGCTGATGTGCGCCAACAGCTTGAACCTCAGCGACATCGTGCGCGGCCAGGAGGGTGGCGCGGCGTACTGGTACGTGTGGCCGCTGTTCCCGCTCTTCATCGTCTACTTCGTGTCGGGCTTGGCCGAGACCAACCGCCACCCGTTCGACATGGCGGAAGGCGAGTCGGAGATCGTGGCCGGCTTCCACGTCGAGTACTCGGGCGTCGCGTTCGCGGTGTTCTTCCTCGCCGAGTACATGAACATGATCCTGATCTCGGCGCTGACCGCGCTCATGTTCCTGGGCGGCTGGCTCGCGCCGTGGCCGCGCCTGAACGACGTCGAGATCCTCGGCATGACGCCGCTGGGCGACGGGTTCCTCTGGTTCGCGCTCAAGGTGTCGTTCGTGCTGCTGTGCTTCCTCTGGGTGCGCGCCACCTTCCCGCGCTATCGCTACGACCAGGTGATGCGCTTGGGATGGAAGGTGTTCATCCCCGTCACGCTGGTCTGGATCGTGTTCCTGGGCGCGATGATGCAGACCCGCTGGGCCTACCTCTTCCACTGACGGGACCGAGACTTTTCATGTTCGCTCGCGTCAAGCAGTTCTTCGACACCTGGCTCCTCGCGGAGCTCGTGAAGGGCATGGCCCTGACCGGCCGCTACCTCTTCGCGCGCAAGGTGACCGTGCAGTTCCCCGAGGAGAAGACGCCGCAGAGCCCGCGCTTCCGCGGCCTCCACGCGCTGCGCCGCTATCCGAACGGGGAGGAGCGCTGCATCGCCTGCAAGCTGTGCGAGGCGGTGTGCCCGGCGCTCGCCATCACCATCGAGTCGGAGCAGCGCGCCGACGGCACGCGCCGCACCATGCGCTACGACATCGACCTCACCAAGTGCATCTTCTGCGGCTTCTGCGAGGAGAGCTGCCCGGTCGACTCGATCGTCGAGACCCGCATCCTCGAGTACCACGGCGAGAAGCGCGGCGACCTCTACTACACGAAGGAAATGCTGCTGGCGGTCGGCGACCGCTACGAGCAGCAGATCGCGGCGGATCGCGCCGCGGATGCGAAGTATCGATGAAGACCTTTCACAATGAGACGCAGAGACGCCGAGAAGATCAACAACGCGCAGGCAATGCGCGGCCCGGGGTCGCCTTTCTCTGCGTCTCGGCGTCTCCTGTGAAGGCGATCTCATGAACCTCCTCACAGCGACCTTCTACGTCTTCGCCGCGATCCTGATCTTCGCGGCGCTGCGCGTCATCACCACCCGCAACCCCGTCCATGCGGCGTTGTGGCTCGTGCTCTGCTTCTTCACGGCGGCCGCGATCTGGCTGATGCTGCGCGCCGAGTTCCTCGCCATCGCGCTGGTGCTGGTCTACGTCGGCGCGGTGATGGTGCTGTTCCTGTTCGTCGTGATGATGCTCGACGTCAACTTCGACAACCTGCGCAGCCACTTCAGGAGCTATATCCCGGTGGGGGCCACCGTCGGCCTGCTGGTGCTGCTGGAGATGGCGCTGGTGGTGTTCGGCAGCAGCGTGTCCGCCGACGTCGCGCCGCCCACGCCCGCGGGCAGCAACACCGCGCTGCTGGGCCGCCTCATCTACCTCGACTACGTGTATCCGTTCGAGCTCGCGGCCGTGCTGCTGCTGGTGGCCATCATCGCGGCCATCGCGCTCACCCATCGCAAGCGGAAGGAATCGAAGTACCAGGACCCCGGCCTGCAGGTGAAGGTGCGCAAGGCGGACCGCCTGCGCATCGTGCCGGTGCAGGCGGAGACCGAGAAATAGGCAACAAACGGCTTCACAAAGAGGCGCAGAGACGCCGAGGAGATCTTCGCCATGGCCCCTCTCTGCGTCTCGGCGACTCTTTGTGAAAAAGAACTAGGGAGAATGACGTGTCACTGCTGACCGCGCCGACGCTGGCGCACTACCTCGTGCTGGGCGCGATCCTGTTCGCGATCAGCATGGCCGGCATCTTCCTCAACCGGAAGAACGTCATCATCCTGCTCATGGCCATCGAGCTCATGCTGCTCGCGGTCAACCTCAACTTCGTCGCGTTCTCGCACTACCTGGGCGACATGAGCGGCCAGGTGTTCGTGTTCTTCATCCTCACCGTGGCCGCCGCCGAGTCGGCGATCGGCCTCGCGATCCTCGTGCTGCTCTTCCGCAACGCCGGCTCGATCGACGTGGAGGACCTCGGCCAGCTCAAGGGCTAGGGGCGATGCGATGACGATGCAGCAACTCTACCTCGCCATCCCGATGGTGCCGCTGGCGGCGGCCATCGTGGTGGGACTGTGGCGGCGCCAGCTCCCGCGCGCGGCCGCGCACTGGATCACTATCCTCGCGGTCGCGTTCTCGTTCGTGGCGTCGATCTTCGTCTACCGCGACGTGATGGCCGGCAACACGTTCAACGGCGACGTGTACGTGTGGGCGAACACCGGCGGCATCAAGATGGCCATCGGCTTCCTCATCGACCCCCTGACCGCGATGATGCTGCTGGTGGTCACGTTCGTGTCGCTGATGGTGCACGTCTACACCATCGGGTACATGGCGGACGACGACGGCTACGCGCGGTTCTTCTCGTACATCTGCCTCTTCACGTTCTCGATGCTCATGCTGGTCATGAGCAACAACTTCCTCCAGCTCTTCTTCGGCTGGGAGGCGGTGGGGCTCGTGTCGTACCTGCTGATCGGCTTCTGGTTCGACCGGCCCACGGCCATCTACGCGAACCTGAAGGCGTTCCTCGCCAACCGCGTCGGCGACTTCGGCTTCATCCTCGGCATCGGCCTCGTGCTCGCGTACTTCGGCTCGATGGACTACGCCGAGGTGTTCAGGAAGGCGCCCGAGCTCGCCAAGACCACGATCAACCTGTGGGGCGCGGCCGAGTGGTCGCTCATGACGGTGACGTGCCTCTGCCTCTTCGTCGGCGCGATGGGCAAGAGCGCGCAGGTGCCGCTGCACGTGTGGCTGCCCGACTCGATGGAAGGCCCGACGCCGATCTCCGCGCTGATCCACGCGGCCACCATGGTGACTGCCGGCATCTTCATGGTGTCGCGGATGAGCCCGCTGTTCGAGCTCTCGGACACGGCGCTGTCGTTCATCACGGTGATCGGCGCCACCGGCGCGCTGTTCCTCGGCATCCTCGGCATCGTCCAGAACGACATCAAGCGCGTGGTGGCGTACTCCACGCTGTCGCAGCTCGGGTACATGACCGTCGCGCTCGGCGTGTCGGCGTATCCGGCGGCGATGTTCCACCTGATGACGCACGCGTTCTTCAAGGCGCTGCTGTTCCTCGGCGCGGGCTCGGTGATCATCGCGATGCACCACGACCAGGACCTGCGCAACATGGGCGGCCTGCGCAAGTACATGCCCATCACCTATTGGACGATGCTGATCGGGTCGCTGGCGCTGTGCGGCATCCCGCCGTTCGCCGGGTTCTTCTCGAAGGACGCGATCATCGAGGCGACGCACCTGTCCGAGATTCCCGGCCACACGTACGCCTACGCCTGCGTGATGATCGGCGTGTTCGTCACCGCGTTCTACACGTTCCGGATGTTCTTCCTCGCGTTTCACGGCAAGGAGCGCTTCCCGGCCCACGACGCGCATGCGAGCGGCGACCACGGCCACGACGACCATCACGGCGGCGCGCCGCACGAGAGCCCGTGGGTGGTGACCGTCCCGCTGATCCTGCTCGCGATCCCCTCCATCTACACCGGCTGGGCGTACGTCGAGCCGATGCTGCTCGGCAACTTCTTCGGCGACTCCGTCGTGATCGGCGTCGAGCACAAGGCGCTCGCGGAGATGAAGGACGAGTGGCACGGGATCGGCGCGTTCATCCTGCATGGGGCGTACAGCCTGCCGCTCTGGCTGGCGATCGCCGGCATCGCGTCCGCGGCCTACCTCTACCTCGTCAACACGGCGCTCCCGGCGCGCGTCGCGCAGTCGCTGCGCCCGCTGTACACGGTCCTCATGAACAACTACTACTTCGACCGCTTCAACGACTGGTTCTTCGCGGCCGGCGCGCGACGCGTCGGCACCCTGTTCGCCAACGTCGGTGACGGCTGGATCATCGAGGGCGTGGTCAACGGCTCGGCGAAGATGGTCGGCTGGTGGGGCCGGATGCTGCGGCAGATGCAGTCGGGCTACGTGTACCACTACGCGTTCACGATGATCATCGGGCTGTTCGCGCTCCTCACCTGGTGGGTGGTGCGGCCATGAGCGCGCGGAGCCGTCTCAAGCGCGAATACGCCCCGAAGCGCGTAGCGCGGAGGGAAAGCCGATGACACCTTACCTGTCGCTGTCGATCTGGGTGCCGATCGTCGCCGGCGTGGCGGTGCTCGGCCTGTCGCGCGATTCCGACGCGATGAAGGCGCGCTGGACCGCGCTCGTCGGCGCGCTCGCCGCGTTCCTCGTCACCATCCCGCTGTACACGCACTTCGACACCACGACGTCGGCGATGCAGTTCGTCGAGCGCCGCGAGTGGATCCCGTACTTCGACATCTTCTACCACCTTGGGGTCGACGGCATCTCGGTGCTGTTCGTCATCCTGAACGCGTTCACCACGCTGCTCGTCGTGTGGGCCGGGTGGGAGGCGATCAAGGTGCGCGTGGCGCAGTACATGGCCGCGTTCCTCATCATGTCGGGGCTCATCAACGGCGCCTTCGCGGCGCTCGACGGCATCCTCTTCTACGTGTTCTTCGAGGCGATGCTGATCCCGATGTACCTCATCATCGGCATCTGGGGCGGCGAGCGGCGGGTCTACGCGGCGATCAAGTTCTTCCTGTACACGCTGCTGGGCTCGCTGCTGATGCTGGTCGCGTTCATCTACCTGTACCAGCGGTCGGGCACGTTCTCGCTGCAGGAGTGGATGGACCTGCCGCTGTCGCTGTCCACGCAGATCCTGATCTTCGTGGCGTTCTTCGCGGCGTTCGCGGTGAAGGTGCCGATGTGGCCGGTGCACACGTGGCTGCCCGACGCGCACCCGGAAGCACCGACCGGCGGCTCGGTGGTGCTGGCGGCCATCACGCTGAAGATCGGCGCGTACGGCTTCGCGCGCTTCATCCTCCCGATCCTGCCGGACGCGAGCCGCTACCTTGCGGGCTTCGTCATCACGCTGTCGCTCATCGCCGTCGTCTACATCGGCTTCGTCGCGCTGGTGCAGGCCGACATGAAGCGGCTGATCGCCTACTCGTCGATCTCGCACATGGGCTTCGTCACGCTGGGCTTCTTCCTGTTCAGCGTGCAGGGCAGCGAGGGCGCGATCGCGCAGATGGTCTCGCACGGCTTCGTGTCGGCCGCGATGTTCCTGTGCGTCGGCGTGCTGTACGACCGCATGCACACGCATGCGATCGCCGATTTCGGCGGCGTGGCCAACACCATGCCCAAGTTCGCCGCGTTCGTGATGTTGTTCTCGATGGCCAACGCGGGCCTGCCCGCCACCTCCGGCTTCGTGGGCGAGTTCCTCGTCATCCTGGCCGCGGTCAAGGTGAACTTCTGGATCGCCTTCCTCGCCGCGGTGTCGCTGATCCTCGGCGCCGCGTACACGCTGTGGATGTACAAGCGCGTGATCTACGGCGCCGTCGCCAACGCCCGCGTCGCGGCGCTGCAGGACCTCTCGCGCCGCGAGTTCTGGCTGCTCGGCACGCTGGCGGCGGCGGTGCTGGCCATGGGGGTGTGGCCGAAGCCCTTCATCGACGTGATGCACGTGTCGGTGGTCGACCTGCTCGCGCACGTCGCCAAGAGCAAGATCTGATGCCCAGGCGCCCGACATGAACGTCAGCCTCTATCCCGTCCTGCCCGAGATCGTCGTCCTCACGGGCGCGTGCGTCATCCTCCTCGCCGACCTGTTCATCCGCGAGGAGCGCCGGTACGTGAGCTACTGGCTCACGCAGTTCACGCTGCTGGTCGCCGCCTGCGTGACGTTCCGCAACGTCAACATCGACGCCACACACGCGCTGCACAACCTCGTCGTCGTCGACCTCGTGGCGGACGTCCTGCGCTTCTTCAGCTTCGTCGCCGTGTCGCTGGTGCTGTTCTACTCGCGCACCTACCTCACGTTGCGCGGCCTGTTCCGCGGCGAGACGTTCGTGCTGATGCTCTTCGCGCTGCTCGGCATGCAGGTGCTGATCACCGCCAACAGCTTCCTCACGCTCTACTTGGGCCTCGAGCTCATGTCGCTGTCGCTGTACGCGCTGGTGGCCGTGCAGCGGGACGAGAAGGCGCCGGCCGAGGCCGCGATGAAGTACTTCGTGCTGGGCGCGCTGGCGTCGGGCTTCCTGCTCTACGGCATGTCGATGGTGTACGGCGCCACCGGCACGCTCGAGATCGACAAGGTCGCGGCGGCGGTGCTGGGCGGCAGCGCGAACCGCGTGCTGCTGATCTTCGGGCTCGTGTTCATGGTGTCGGCCATCGCATTCAAGCTCGGCACCGTGCCGTACCACATGTGGGTGCCCGACGTGTACCAGGGCGCGCCCACCGCGATCACGCTGCTGATCGGCACCGCGCCCGAGTTCGCGGCGTTCGCCATGATGCTGCGCCTGCTGGGCGGGGCGATGGGCGGCGCCGAGGTCGACTGGCAGGGCATGCTGGTCGTGCTCACCGTGCTCTCGGTCACGCTCGGCCACATCGTCGCCATCGCGCAGACCAACCTGAAGCGCATGCTGGCCTATTCGACCATCGCCAACATGGGCTACGTGCTCATGGGCTTCCTCGCGGCCGACAACACCGGGTATTCCGCGGCGATGTTCTACATGGTCTCGTACGTGCTCACGAGCCTCGCCTCCTTCGGCATGATCCTGCTGCTGTCGCGCCGCGGCTTCGAGGCCGACCAGCTCTCGGACCTGCGCGGCTTGAACGCGCGTTCACCGTGGTGGGCGTTCGTGATGCTGCTCGTGATGTTCTCGCTGGCCGGGCTGCCGCCCACCGTCGGCTTCTACGCCAAGCTCCTCGTGCTGCAGGCGGCGGTGAAGGCCGGCTACGTGTGGCTCGCGATCGTCGGCGTGGTGGCCGCGCTGATCGGCGCGTTCTACTACCTGCGCATCGTGAAGATCATGTACTTCGAGGAGCCGGCCGACAGCGCGCCGATCGAGGCGCGCGGCGACACCCGCATGCTGCTCTCCGCCAACGGCCTCGCGCTGCTGCTGTTCGGGATCTTTCCGCAGGCGCTGATGGGGCTGTGCGCCGTCGCGCTCGCGCAGTCTCAGTATTACTAACCGCTTCGTCCGCAAAAGGCGTCCGTGGGGCCGGTGGATGGCGTGATGCCGGCGTCGCGCCTTTTGCGGCCGGACCCTCTGCTGCCGCCGACGCGACTCCCTCGCCCCGCTTGCGGGGAGAGGGCTGGGGTGAGGGGCGCTCTTACTGCAGGTCAGACGGCCGCCTTGGGAGCGGCCCGGCGGCGGCCGTGGACAAAGGCCACCCAACGACGAGCGCGGTTCGGATCGCGTTGCCTGACTGAGAAGCCGGAGTGCATCGCAGCGGCCCGCTGCATGCAATCGACCACCTCTCCCCGAGTGACCCACGACGGTGCTACCATCGTCCGATTCACGGATTGCCCGTCATGCGCGTCGGATTCTTCGTCACCTGCCTCGTCGATTTGATGCGGCCGTCCATCGGCTTCGCCGCCTTGAAGCTCCTCGAGGCCGGCGGCGCCGACGTCTACGTGCCGCCCACGCAGACCTGCTGCGGCCAGCCCGCGTACAACTCCGGCGACCGCGACGACACCAAGGCGCTCGCGCGCAAGGTGGTCGCGGAGTTCGAGCGCTGCGACTACCTCGTCGCGCCGTCGGGATCGTGCAGCGGCATGATCCGCACGCACTATCCGTCGCTGTTCGCGGACGACGCGGCGATGCTCGCGCGCGTGGAAGCGCTCGCGGCCCGCACGTACGAGCTCACCGATTTCCTGGTCAACGTGCTGAAGCTCGCCAAGGTGCCCGGCACCTTCAACGGCACGATCACCTATCACGACTCGTGCGCCGGCCTGCGCGAGATGAAGGTGAAGGCGCAGCCGCGCGCACTGCTCGCCAAGGTCGAGGGCGCGGTGCTGAAGGAGATGGCCGAGCCGGAGACCTGCTGCGGCTTCGGCGGCACGTTCTCGATCAAGTTCGGCGAGATCTCCACGCGGCTTGCCGACAACAAGTGCCAGCACATCGAGAACGCGGGCGCCGACGCGGTGGTGCTCGGGGACCTCGGCTGCATGCTGAACATCGAGGGCCGCCTGCGCCGCCGCGGCGACACGCGCACGAAGGTGCTGCACGTGGCCGAGGTGCTGGCAGGAGAGAACCCCTGATCACCAAGAGACGCAGAGGCGCAGAGAAGGCGATCCGATCTCTGTGTCTCGCCGTCTCCTTGTGACAGGCTTTAGGAGACCGCATGCAAGTCGCGTCGATGCACTTCAAGGCACGCGCCGTCGAGAAGATGGCGGACGAGGTGCTGCAGAAGAACATGCGCAAGATGCAGGGCAAGTTCGTCGCCAACCGGCGCAACTCGCTCTCCGAGCTCGACGACTTCGAGGCCACGCGCGACGCCGGCAAGGCCATCCGCCAGCGCGCGCTCGACGACCTCGACGTGTGGCTCGAGACGTTCGAGGCGGCCGCCACCGCGCGCGGCGCGAAGGTCCTGTACGCGCAGACGCCGGCCGAGATCAACAAGCTCGTCCTCGACATCGCCGCGCGCCACGGCGTGCGCAAGATCATCAAGTCGAAGTCGATGGTGTCGGAGGAGTCGGCGCTCGACCACGCCATCGAGGGCGCGGGGCTCACGGTGGTCGAGACCGACCTCGGCGAGTACATCCTGCAGATCAACGACTACGAGCCGCCGTCGCACATCATCGGGCCGGCGCTGCACAAGACGAAGGAGGAGGTGGCCGACCTCTTCCACAAGAAGCACGGCACGCCGAAGAAGGACGTCATCGAGGAGCTCTGCTTCGAGGCGCGCGGCGTGCTGCGCGAGCACTATCTCACCGCCGACATGGGCATCTCCGGCGGCAACTTCTTCGTCGCCGAGACGGGCTCGGTGGTGCTCGTCACCAACGAGGGCAACGCGACGCTCGCCACCACGCTGCCCAAGGTGCACGTCGCGATCTCCGGCATGGAGAAGATCGTCCCCACGCTCGAGGACGTCGCCACGCTCATGCGCCTGCTGCCGCGCTCCGCGACGGGGCAGTCGATCTCGAACTACGTCGACGTGCTCTCCGGGCCGAAGGGCGAGGGCGAGTTCCACGGCGTCGAGCACATGTACTTCATCATCGTCGACAGCGGGCGCTCGGAAGTGCTCGGCAGCGAGGTGCGCGAGGCGCTGCGCTGCATCCGCTGCGGCGCGTGCATGAACCACTGCCCGGTCTACCAGAACGTCGGCGGGCACTCGTACGGCTGGGTGTACCCGGGCCCGATCGGCTCGATCCTGACGCCGATGTACATCGGCCTCGAGAACGCGCTCGACCTGCCGCAGGCGTCCACCATGTGCAACCAGTGCGGCGTCGTGTGCCCCGTGCGCATTCCGCTGCCCGACCTGCAGCGCAAGCTGCGCGAGCGCGAGTTCGCGGAGGACATGCGGCCATGGACGGAGCGGATGGCGCTGCGGATGTGGGCGTGGGTCGCGCAACGGCCCAAGCTCTACGCGTGGGCGAGCGGCATCGGCGTGCGCTGGCTGCGCAAGCGCGCCGGCGCCGATGGCATGATCCACGCGCTGCCGCTCGCGGGCCGCGGCTGGACCGGCGGCCGCGACATGCGCGCCCCCGCGGGGCAGACGTTCCGCGAGCTCTATGCGCAGCGCCAGGCTGCGAAGGGAAACCCATGAGCGCATTCGCATCGCAGCGCGCAGTGCGGAGGATCGTCCGGTGAATGCGAAGTTACGTCCCGAGGGGGAGCCGCGGAATGCCGCAGCGGAACCGACTCGCGCGGGCACGACGAGCGTGCCGCGCCTGTCGCGGCGCGCGGACTCCCTCGGCACCGAGAACGCGTTCGTCGTGCTGGCGGAGGTCAACGCGCTGCTGCGCGAGGGCAAGGACGTCGTCTCGTTCTGCATCGGGCAGCCCGACTTCCCGACGCCCGTGCACGTGCAGGACGCCGCGATCGACGCCATCCGCGGCGGCCGCCATGGCTACACGCCGAGTGCCGGCATCGACGAGCTGCGCGCCGCGGCCGCGCGTGATCTCGGCGGGCGCCGCGGCCTTCCGATCCGTGCCGACGACGTCGTGATAGGCGCAGGCGCCAAGCCGTTCATCGCGTACACGATTGCGTCGGTCACCGACTACGGCGTGGGCGACGAGGTGATCTACCCGGTGCCGGGCTTCCCGATCTACGAATCGCAGATCCTCGCCAACGGCGCCGTGCCGGTGCCGATCTTCCTGCGCGAGTCGCGCGGCTTCGCGTTCGATCCCGCCGAGCTCGAGGCGAAGATCACGCCCAAGACGCGGCTCCTGATCCTCAACACGCCTCAGAATCCCACCGGCGGCATCCTCGGGCCGCAGGACCTCGACGCGATCGCGGAGATCCTGCGCCGGCATCCGCAGGTGTGGGTGTTCGCCGACGAGATCTACTCGCGGCTCGTGTACGACGGGCGCTTCGACACGCTCGCGACGCGGCCCGGCATGCTCGAGCGCACCGTCATCAGCGACGGCGCGTCGAAGACGTGGGCGATGACCGGCTGGCGCATCGGGTATGTCGCCAACCGCACGCTGGCGCCGGTGTTCACGCGCTGGATCACCAATACGGAATCGTGCGCGTCGCAGATCTCGCAATGGGCCGCGGTGGCCGCGATCGACGGCCCGCAGGACGCCGCGCAGCAGATGCGCGACACGTTCCTCGAACGGCGCGATCTCATCGTCGGCCTGCTGAACGACATCCCCGGCATCACGTGCGCCACACCCGGCGGCGCGTTCTACGCGTGGCCCAACGTGACCGAGGCGTGCAAGATCACCGGCTGCGCCGATTCGGAAGTGTTCCGCAAGCGCCTGCTTCACGAGGCGGGCATTGCGGTGCTGGCCGACATCCACTTCGGGCGGCGCGTCCCCGGCGACGGGCAGCACATCCGCTTCTCGTATGCGGCATCGACCGACGCCATCCAGCGCGGCGTCGGGCGGCTGGCGGACTTCGTGCGCAAGCATCGGGTGGCGACGTGACGACCTCGATCGACGACAACCGCGCGTCGCGCGAAGCGGTGCTCGCGCGCGTGCGCAAGGCGCTCGGCAAGACCGGGCCCGATGCGCAGCGTGCCGCGGAGGCCAAGGCGTACATCGCGGCCCACCGGCAGGGGCCGCGGCCGACGCTGCAGGCCGATCTCGTCGCGCGCTTCATGACGCGCGCCACCGACATGGCGAGCACGGTGGAGCGCATCGCGTCGCTGGCGGACGTGCCAGCGTGCGTGGCGCGTTACCTCGACGCGCTCGACCTGCCGCCGATGCTCGCCGCGCAGAAATCGCATGCGGGCGTGTGCTGGCCCGAGCTCGCGGGCCTCGACTGGGCAAGCGCCGGGCTCGCGATCGAGGCGCGGCCGACGGTCGGGCAGGACCGGCTCGGCATCACGGGCTCGTTCTGCGCGATCGCGGAGACGGGAACGCTCGTCTTCGTCACCGGCGCCGCGACGCCGACCGCCACGGCGCTGCTGCCGGACACGCACGTCGCCGTCGTGCGCGCCGAGCGCATCGTCGCCGGCATGGAGGAGGCGTTCGCGCTCGTGCGCAACGAGCACGACGTGATGCCGCGCGGCGTCAACATGATCTCGGGCCCGTCGCGCACCGGGGACATCGAGCAGACCATCGTGCTCGGCGCGCACGGCCCCTATCGCGTGCACATCCTGGTGGTCGGCTGAGGCGCGCGGCGGCTACAGCAGGCGCCACGACACCAGCGCGAGCAGCGGCAGGAGCGCGAGCGACGCGTACGCGAGATACGCGAAGAAGCTCGGCATCGCGATGCCGCGATCCTCGGCGATCGCCTTGATCATGAAGTTCGGCGCGTTGCCGACGTAGGTCAGCGCGCCGAAGTAGACCGCGCCCATCGAGATCGCCGCCAGCGTGCCCGCGAGCGGCTCCATCAGCGCCTGTGCGTTGCCGCCGGCGAGGTTGAAGAACACGAGGTAGGTCGGCGCGTTGTCGAGGAAGGCGGAGAGGATCCCCGTCGTCCAGAACACCACCGGATTGCTGAGCGTGCCGTCGGGGCGCGCGATCAGCGCCACGATGGCGCCGAGCGCACCCTCGCGGCCGGCCGCCAGGATGGCGAGCGCCGGGATGATGGTGAGGAAGATGCCGGCGAAGATCTTCGCCACCTCGACGATCGGCTCCCAGTGGAATGCGTTGCGCTCGCGCACCCCGCGCGGCGTCAGCGCGAGCGAGGCCAGCGCGAGCGCCACGAGCAGGACGTCGCGCAGCAGCGCCTGCAGCGCGAGCGGCGTGCCGAAGACGTCGAACTCGATGCCCGGCTTCCACATGCCGGACATCAGCACCGCGCCCACCACGCCCGCGAGCAGGAGGAAGTTGCCCTTGCCCTCGACGTAGATGGGGCCGCGCGCGATGGCCGGCATCACCGCCGGCGGATCATGGCGCTGGAACCAGCGGTCGAGGACGTAGAAGGCGATCAGCAGCGCGCCGGTGATCACGAACGTCGGCCACGCGAGGTGATACGTGGTCCAGAAGAAGTCCACGCCTTTCAGGTAGCCGATGAAGAGCGGCGGATCGCCGAGCGGCGACAGCGCGCCGCCGACGTTGCCGACGAGCAGGATGAAGAACACCACCGCGTGCACGCGATGCGTGCGCGTCTCGTTGCCGGCGAGGAGCGGGCGGATGAGCAGCATCGATGCGCCGGTCGTGCCCATGAGGCTCGCGAGCACGGCGCCGAGGCCCAGGAGCGCCGTGTTGCGTCCCGGCGTGCCGGCCACCGGCCCGTGCACGCAGATGCCGCCGGCGATCGTGTAGAGCGCGAACAGGATCGCGACGAACGGGATGTACTCGAGCAGCATCGCGTGCACGACCTGGTGCCACGTCTCGCCGGGTCCGAACGTCATCGCCATCGGGACCAGCAGCGTGAGCGACCACGCGGCCGCGAACTTGCCGTAATGGTGATGCCAGAAGCGCTGTGCGAAGAGCGGGATTAGCGCGATCGAGAGCAGGAGCCCGGCGAACGGCGCCGCCCACAGGAGCGTCAGGCGCGCGCCGTCGAACGCGCCGTCGCCCGCG
Organism: Burkholderiales bacterium; assembly: GCA_046347855.1. GTDB lineage: Bacteria > Pseudomonadota > Gammaproteobacteria > Burkholderiales > Casimicrobiaceae > VBCG01. The sequence continues at coordinate 625,606 of JAXMFJ010000006.1, read as the reverse complement.
GCGTGCGCGAGCGGGGCCCAGGTGGCGGCGACGAGCAATGCGCCGGCGGCGGACAGGCGAGGTCGGCGAGCCGGATGCATGGGCCGATGATAGCGCGCCATGACGCGCGTCCGGCCGCGTGCGTGAACGGCGCGGCGCGGCCCTGCATTTGCGACAGGTGCGCGCGTCGCGCGCCGCGGTTCGAATAACAGCCCCGCCGTGCACTTGCAAGTCGTCCATACGGACGAATGCGCACCCATCGCGGTTGCGCCATGCTGCACGCGAGCCGACGCCCCTGTGCACGTTTGCGGGCAGCGCCGGTGGTCCCGTCATCACGCCGAAAGGACCCGCCATGCCGGACCCGACTTCGCAAACCGCCTCCGCCCAGGGAATGCCGATTCCCTTCCTCACCGCCGCATGGTCCGGCATGAGCTACGACGCGATCGTGGCCGGCCTGCACGCCGGATCGATCCTGCCGCCGCCTGGCGCGGCCGCCGACTGGCTGCCGCAGCCTGGCACGGTCGGGGTGGCGTATGCGCCGGCGTCGGCGGTTGCTGCAGAGAGCTCGATGGCGACCGCCTCGGCGGGCCTTGACGACGTCGCGCGCTGGTTCGGCACGCTCGACCCGGCGCTCTCGTCCACGGCGTTCGACGCCATCTGGCAGCGCGCGGGCGGCACGGATGCGCAGCGGGCGGGAAACCTCACGTCGTACCTCGCGCGCACGTTGCTGGGGTCGCCGGCGGCCACGAACGCGCAGGGTGACGCTAGCGCGGGCGTAGGCGCAGCGCTCGACGCGTTCCTCGCCGATCCCGCGCACCGCGCGCATGTCGTCGACCTGGCGTCGATGAACGGCGCCGAACTGGCGGCGCAGGGTACGAAGGACGTCGGCGTGCGATATGCGCTCGCGCACATGGATAGCGTGGCGCTCGGCGGCAACCGCGCGCTGTTCGGCATGAGCAACGCCGACGGCGCGCTCGACCGCTTCGACCGCGACACCGGCGAATCGCTCGTCAGCGACGCGTGGCTCGAGGATCGCGGCAAGTTCCTCGCGTGGAAGCTCGCGCACGACGACGGCAGCGAGCTCGCGGTCGCGGGCAGCGAGGATTGGACGTTCGTCGACCGCGCATCCGCCGACGCGCAAGGAAACCCGCTCACACTGCAACTGCGCACCGGCGCGGACGACGCCGGGCACAACCAGGTGGTCTTCGGCACCGAAGACACCGACGTGATGAAGGGCCTGCGGGGCTCCGACCGCATGTACGGCGGCAGCGGGGACGACGTGCTCCTGGGCGGCGCCGGCGGCGATCATCTCGAAGGCGGCGTCGGTGCGGATGTCGTGATGGGCGGCGCCGGCAACGACGAGCTCGTCGGCAACCAGGGCGACGACGAGATCGACGGCGGTGCCGGCATCGACACGCTGCAGGCGGGCTCGGGCGACGACGCTGTCACCGGCGGACGCGGCGACGACCAGCTGGAGGGAGGGCTCGGCCACGACACGTACGTGCTCGACGCGGGCGACGGCAACGACACCATCGTCGACAGCGACGGCCTCGGCGCGATCGAGCTCGATGGCACAACGGTCGGGGGCTCGATGGCGCTAGACGGCGGCGGCTGGAAGTCCGCAGACGGCCGGATCGAATTCACGTTCGACGGCACCGCAGGCGAGGCAGGCACGCTGACGATGCGCGCCTTCGCGGCAGGCGCGGATCACGACGGTCCGCCCGACAACGTCGTCCGGATCAGGGACTGGAAGAACGGCGATCTCGGGATTACGCTTGGCGGCGGTCTCCAGGATTCGGCAGCCGGGCAGGCGACCACCACGTCGTCCAACGGTACGGAGGTCGCGGGATCGTCCGCAGGCGAGGAGGCGGCCGTCACCAGCGGTGAGTTTGCCGGGGAGGGCGTGATCGTGACGAGTAACGGATCGGTGCCGGCATCCGACGCATCGCTCGCGATGGCGCCCGGGGACGAGTCGTCCGCCGTCGTGGCGACGACGTCGACGGACGTCGCGGACACGATCGGCCCGATGAGCGCGGAGGCAGCGCCGGCCGATGCAAGCGCGTCGGATGCGGGGCTCTTCGCCGACATGGCCGACGGCTTCGACTTCAGTGCCGCGCTCGACACACTGCTCGACTCCGGCGTCAGCCCGGCAAAGGGTCTCGATCCCGTCGCCTTCCAACGCGGCGTGGAGGCGTTCTCCGCACCGCTCGCGCCGCCCGACGTCGGTGCCTTCGTGGGCACGTCCTCGGATGCGGCGCCGAACGCGCTCACTGCGGCAGATATTGCAGATGCAATGGCCGGTGACGTGTCCGGCGACCTCGACGCGGAGCACGCGGGTGCGTACATGGCAACGCTCGGCGGATTCCCGGCGATGGAGGCCGTGATGGCGCCGTCAGTCTCGCACCTGGCCGTGCCGGATGTTGCGCAGCGGCGGTCCGGGTAGGCGACGAACGCGCGTGATTTCCTAGGCCTGGTTGGCCGGACGCGAGCGCGCGATGGCATCGAGCCCGATGCGAACGTGAACTGAACGAGAGGTCGACCCTTTGAGCCTTCTCCTCATCGGTTTTCTCGCCATCCACGTTGTGGTCGGTGCATTGATCGCAAAGGTGCTGCTTCACCTCGCACGAAGCTACGGCAAGACCGGATGGAAGGTCACCTTCCCCATCGTCGTCGGGTCGTACCTGCTGGTGTTCTGGGACGCCGTCCCGACGGCGCTGGTGCACGAGTACCTATGCAGGAGCGAGGCGGGCGTGACGGTCTACAAGGATGCGAAGGAGTGGGTGGCGGAGCATCCGGAAGAGGCTGCCCACGTCAGACCGTTTGCTGGTGAGGCGAGTTTTCGAACCGACGACGGGCCGCAAGGCTATTGGCTGAACAGTCGTTTTTACAAAATGCGCTTCAGCCGAAAACTCTTGGTTCTTCCCTCTTACGTCAATTTCGAGTTGATTCAAGATGCTCAAACAAACTCGGAGTTGGTTCGCAGTATCTCGATTTCGTCGGGGTATCGGATGCCATATGGCGGCGGGTTAACGCTGGGCTACTTAAGGGCCTGGGCGCGGCAGGACGACTGTCTTACAGACTACGACCAGTTTACTAGGCAAGAAGGTTTGTACACCGCAATAGGCGGAGACCACAAATGAGCACTTGGTCGAATCGAGTCGCCGATCTGAGTTCATTGGCTGAGGCAAGCTACGTCAATTTCGCAAAGCTCAAACACAACTATACGGACGATAGTGTCAAGGCGGCGCTTGCCGACTCGGATTACGACGGTCGCTTCATGACGACTCAGGCGAAGAGACTTGTCGAAGGATGGACGGTCGTTGAACATCAAGCAAATACTTCGTCAGGATATTCATCAACGCTGTTCCGCAGCAAGAATGATCCTTCTGAGTACGTCTTTGCGATCAGGGGTACGGAGCAATTGTTTGCAGATGGTGGCGCCGATATCGGCGACATCGTCTTCGACGGCATCGCGCTCGACCAAGTGGTCGATATGTACAACGAGTGGCAGCGTCTGAAGACTCCGGCCGGCGCAACTTACAGGGCCGCGTATCTGGAAACGCTGCCTGTCGAAACGCAGGCGTATCAGGCCGCACGCCTCGGAGCAGGTGCCGAAGCATACTTGGCTTACCTGCGTAGCCGTACCGATTTGGTGACCGACGATCCCATAGGGCTCGTCCGCAAGATCAGCTTCCAAGATTCCGGCGTGCTCTTCGCCAACGATGCAGCCCGTAAGACTGGAAGCGGCGCATTGCCGACTGATGCAAGCGTTTCGGTCACCGGTCACAGTCTGGGTGGGCACCTTGCTGCGGCGTTCACGCGGCTGTTTCCCGAGCTCAACGCGTCCGCCGTCACCTTTAATGGCGCCGGCTTCCCGACGGGTGCGGTGCCCGGAGCAGGTGGCAATGCTGCATCCAATATCAGCCACGTCTTCAAGACGCTTGGTGGCGCAGACACTTTCCCGCGCGACAGAATCATCAACTTGTATGGTTCGGTCGCGCCCGAACTTGTGACGATGGACAACCCCTTTGGGCTCGTCCAGCAAGGTCGGCATGTCGCGATCACGACTGAAGACGATTCCTTCACGAACTCATTGGGCCATGGCGTCGAGCAGATGACGGACGCCGCCGCCGTGCACGATCTGTTCTTGCGACTGGACCCGGGACTCGGAAAGAAGACCATCGCAGAAGCCTTGGAACTCGTCACGCCGATTGTCGCCGCGGGTTCTGCAAACGTCACAGGCCGCTTCGAACGAGCCATCGATTCGCTTGGCCGGCTTCTGCTTCCGAATCATCCCCTGCTTCTTACGGCTGACGCGAAGCGCACCGACGCACTTTATTCCTTCGTAAGCGAGATACGAGACGCGGCCGCACGTTCGCCGGCGACACTCGTTCCACTCGTTGGCAAGGGAGCCTCAGACGTACGAGCGATGGCCGGCGCAAATGATGCGTCGGGCGTCGCCGCCCGCTATGCGTTGAGCAGCCTGAATCCCTACGTTGCTATCGGCGTCGACTACGATCGCTTCAACGCAACCCACGAACTCGAGCGCTACGATCCCGAAACCGGCGAAGGCATGCTGAGCGACCATTGGATCGAGGATCGTGCGGCGTTTCTCGACTGGAGGAACGCTGCCGGCATCAGCGGCGGTCGTGTGCAGCGATCGAACCGGCTCGAGACATACCGGTTCGAGGATCTGGATGCGACTGTCGGTTCGCCGATCACAGTCTTCGGACGTCAGTTACAAACCGCCTCTAGCCAGGCAAAGGTTGTCTTTGGGACGAAGATCGGCGAGATGATCGCCGGCAGCGAATTGTTCGCCGGAGATCGCCTGTACGGCATGGAAGGCGACGACCAGATCGACGCCGCAGGTGGCAACGACATGGTGGAGGGCGGTCGCGGGAAAGACACGGTTCACGGTGGTAGCGACAACGACCAGATCTTCGGCGGCAACGGGACGGACGACCTCCACGGCGACGCCGGCGACGACACCATCGAGGGCGAGTTCGACGATGACACGATCGAGGGCGACAGTGGCATCGACACCCTGCGCGGCGGCCAGGGCAACGACACGCTGTCGGGCGGAAGCCAGGACGACAAGTTGGAAGGTGGCGCCGACAACGACATCCTGGATGGTGGCGTTGGCCATGACTCCCTTGCAGGAGGTGCCGGCAACGACACGTATCGCTTCCGATCGGGTGACGGTTCGGACATCGTCTCCGATTCGGATGGGAATGGCCGTATCACTGTCGATGGCCACATCATCGGGGCGGCTGAGTGGGTTTCCTCCAGCCTGTGGGAGGAAACCGTCGATGACCTCGACCTGCAATACGCGTTCGCGCCGGACGCGAATGGACGCGGCAATCTCTTCATCACGTCCAAGGCCGGCTCGATCACCGTCCAGAACTTCAAGTCCGGTGACCTCGGCATTGTTCTCGGGCCGGCGCAACCCGATCCCATCAACATCCCATCCCCCACCAACACCATCCTCGGCACCGCCGGCGACGACAACCGCCTTGCCGGCCCGCGCTTCGCCATCAAGGGCGCGAACGGTGCCGAGCGCCTGCAAGGCCTCGGCGGACGCGACGAGGTGCTCGGCAGCGGCGGCAACGACGTCGTCGAGGGAGGCGCCGGGCTCGACATCGTGGCTGGCGATGCCGGCGACGACGCGGTATTCGCGGACACCGCCCTCAGCGAAACGGCGTTGCGTGACCTCATCACGACATCCGCGACCGCGCCAACGCCCGGTGCCCAGCCTGCCAAGCTATTCGTCAACGTGGGCGAATGGCTGCGTGGTGGCCTGGGCGCCGACACCATCGTCGGCGCAACGACGAACGATGTCATGTTCGGCGGCGGCGGCAAGGATCTCATCGTCGGCGGCGCCGGCCACGATCTCATCAACGGCGACGACGACTTCGAGCCCGCCGATCTCGCCACGTCTTACGCGGAGCCTGGCGTCGGCGCGGGGGCGCCGTTCAACTCCTACTACTCACCGGTTTACATCCACGATTTTTCGTTCGACGTGGGTGAGGCGGACGAGATCCACGCGGGATCGGGCGACGACGCCGTCTATGGCGAGTTCGGCGACGACGTTGCGTGGGGCGACGACGGCAACGACACGATGTCAGGCGGCGAGGACGACGATACGCTGTACGGCGGCAACGGCAACGATCGCCTGGCCGGTGACGACTACGGCCAGCTGATCGGGCCGACGGAGACCACGCCGGTTGGCAACGATCTCATCGACGGCGCCGCCGGCAACGACGTGATCTTCGGGGACGGCGGCACCGACATGCTGTTTGGCGGCGACGGCAACGACACGATCCGCGGCGACAACGACATCGCGGAAGGCGGCGTCTCGCCCAACGCGGCCGACGACGGCGACGATTACCTGAGCGGCGGCGCCGGCAACGACTTGCTGGTCGGCGATTCGGGCCATGACACGCTGTATGGCGACGACGGTGACGACAACATGCTGGGCGACGCCAGTGCGACCCCGGTCGCCTACCAGGGCGACGACCACATGGAAGGTGGCGCGGGCGCCGATACGATGCGCGGCTTCGGCGGGGTCGATACGCTCCTCGGCGGCGCGGGCAACGACACGCTGTCCGGCGACGCCGGCGATGACTACCTCGACGTCGGCGAGGATGCGGTCGGGGTGGTGTCCCGCAACACCGCCTACGGTGGCGACGGCAACGACACGATCGTCGGCTACCTCGGCCAGGAGAACTTCCTGGTCGGCGGCACCGGTGACGACACGATCACCGGCGAAGGCCACGTCTGGGGCGAGGCGGGCAACGACACGATCGTCGTCCGTGGTGGCTACGTCGACGTGGTCGGACGGCAATCGGTCGCGCAGGGCGGCGATGGCGACGACGTGATCCGGCTTCCCGGCGGCGGCGTGTCCGCGTACGGCGAGGCGGGCAACGATGTCATGGAAGGCGGAAGCGGCGTGTCGTTCATGTCGGCGGGCGACGGTGACGACCTCGTCGTCGGCGGCGATGGCGACGATTATGCGTGGGGCCAGGCCGGCATCGACATCCTCGTCGGCGGCGCCGGCAACGACCAGCTCTCGGGGGGTGACGGCGACGACGAGCTCGCAGGGGACGGCGGTGACGACGTGCTGTTCGGCGACGACGGCAACGACACGCTCGCCAGCGGCACGGGACGCGGCTATCTCGATGGCGGCGCGGGTGACGATCGCTATCTCGTCAGCGGCGAGGAGGGCGACCTCACCATCGTGGATGCCAGCGGCAACAACGTGATCGAGTTCGCCGAGGGCATCGTCGCCGACGCACTTTCATTCGCCGCTGCCGTGGATGCGCTGGGCAACGACCAGCACCTCGTCGTCACCGGCTTGCCGTCGGGCGGCAGGATGACCGTCGTCAACGCATTCGGCGGCGCGGTCTCGCAGTACCGGTTCGCCGACGGCACCACGCTGTCGGCCAGCGACGTGGCCGCACGCGCACACGCCGCGGGCGCCCGTCCGCAAACGCCGTTGCCGGCCTCCAATGGTGCGGTGATCGGCAGCGCGCAAGACGACCGCATCACGTTCACGTCGAATGCGGTCACGGTCGACGCGGGGTATGGCAACGACGCACTCGACGGCGGCGCGTTCGATGACACGCTGGCCGGCAGCTTCGGCGACGACCGCCTCACCGGCGGCGGCGGCCGCAACGTGCTCGACGGAGGGACGGGCAAGGACACGTACGTCATCGGGCTCCAGGACGGCGGCACGCGCATCGTCGAGCGGCTCGTCGCATCGACGCCAACGACGGAGCTGGACACGGTCGAGTTCACGCCCGGCATCAATGCGGCGCAAACGCGGCTGCTCCGCAACGGAACCGATCTCGTGATCGCGCTCAATGGCGGGCCGGCGCAGGTGACCATCGCCAGCTATTACGCCACCTCCGCGCCGACGACCGGCGGGACCAGTTATCTCGACTGCAAGATCGAGCGCATGAAGTTCGCCGACGGCACCGTGTGGGATGCGGCGCAGATCGCCGCACGCATCGAGCAGGGCACCGCCAACGCGATGACCGGTACGTCGGGCAACGACACGTTCCTGGTCGACAACGACAAGGACACCGTGACCGAGCTCGCCAACGGCGGCGACGACACGATTCGAAGCACCGTGAGTTACGCGCTCCCGGCCAACGTCGAGCACCTGGAGCTCACCGGTGTCCTCGATGCCAACGCATGGGCGAATGCCGGCAACGCGACCAGCTACCTGACCGGTAACGACGGCAGCAACGTCTTCAACGGACCGGGCGGTCCCAGCAACGCCGCCGTGGGAGGCCGCCTCAACGCGTATGCCGTGATGGCGGGCGGCAAGGGCGACGACACCTACTACCTCGACTATTACAAGTGGGGGAGCATCAGCGAGAACCCGGACGAAGGCAACGACACCGTCATCCTGACCCACGGCGCCGGATGGTATTCGCTGCCCGAGAATGTCGAGAACGCCATCGACGTCAACGGCGCGCTCAATGCCGATGCGGAGGGCGGCTTCAGCATCTCGGGCAACGCGCTCGACAACTGGATTGGCTACAAGGGCAGCGCGATCGGTCACGTACCCTTTTACCTCGACGGTGGTCCCGGCGCCGACACCATGCAGGGTGGGCCGGACGACGACGTCTACATCGTCGACAACCCGCTCGACCGTGTCGTGGAGACCGGCGTCTACGGAGGGGGCGCACAGTCCTCGCTCCATGATGAGATTCGCACGCGCGTTTCGTACACCCTGCCGGACAACGTCGACCAGTTGACGCTGACGGGTGCGGCCGCCATCGACGGCTACGGCAACACGCTCGGCAACCGGCTGGACGCCACGATGAATCCGGCCGCCAACCGGCTCGCGGGCGGCGCGGGCGACGATTACTACGTCGTCAACGGCAACGACACCGTCGTCGAGCGTGCCGGGGAAGGCTGGGACACGATCCAACTCGAGGGCGCCGGCACGCGGCTTTACACGGCGGCAGACCTGCCGATGAACGTCGAGGCGCTGGTCCTCGGCGAATCGGCCGGCGCCTCGGATCTTGCGGGGAACGGCGACGACAACGGCCTCACCGGAAATGAGTTCGCCAACGTCATCACCGGCGGCGACGGCAACGACACGCTCGCCGGCAACGGCGGCGACGACACGCTGCGCGGCGACGCCGGCAACGACCGGCTCGCCGGCGCCGCGGGCATGGACACCTACGTCTTCGCCGCGGGATTCGGCAACGACGTGGTGACCGATCCGACCACGGCCACCGACACGAACGTCAATGCGCTGGTGTTCGAAGCGGGCCTCGCGCGCGAGGACGTCTACTTCGACGCCGGCAACCTCACGTTCCGCCAGGCCGGTGGCAGCGTTGCGCTGGCGGTCCCAAGCGGCTATCCGAACCGCTACGACGGCACGCAGGTGCAGGAGAACTTCTACGGCACCGCGCAGTTCAGCGACGGCACACGCTTCGAAACGGCCGAACTCTCGGCGAGGCTGGTCGCCAGCTTCTCGCATGTCCGGACCGACCTTGCCGACGGACTCGAGGGCGGCGCGGGCAACGACATGCTCGACGGTGGCGCGGGGACCGATGTCCTCGATGGCCTGGGCGGTGACGACACGCTCGTGGGCGGCGATCACCGTGACTGGCTGTTCGGCGGCGATGGCAACGACCGCCTGGCCGGTGACGCCGATGCCGATCAGTTGCAGGGAGGACGCGGTGGCGACCAGCTCGCGGGCGGCCTCGACGACGATACGCTGCACGGTGATGACGGCGACGACGTCATCGCCGGTGACGAGGGCGACGACCAGGTCTTCGGCGATTTGGGCAACGACCGCCTTGCGGGCGGCGCGGGACGCGATACGCTCGCCGGCGGCGCGGACGACGACGTCATGGACGGCGGCGACGACGTGGACGTCGTCCACGGTGACGAGGGCAACGACCATGTCGACGGCGGGACGGGCGCCGACACGCTCTATGGCGATGCCGGCGACGACGTCCTCGACGGTGGCGCGGACCGCGACACGCTCTACGGCGGCGACGGCAACGACACGCTGAACGCGGGCGCCGAAGTGGCCTGGACGACGAACACGCTGATCGGCGGCGCCGGCAACGACGTCCTGCAGGGAGGCGACGGCTCGGACCAGCTCGTCGGCGAAGCGGGCGACGACGTGCTCGACGGCGGCGCGAGCGACGACGACCTGTACGACGACAGCGGCAACAACGTGCTGCGCGGCGGGGATGGCGACGATCGCCTGCAGGCCTTCGCGGGCAACGACGTGCTGGACGGTGGCGCGGGCACCGATATCCTGTCCGGCGGCGCCGGGGTGGACACCTACGTGCTCGCCACCGGCATCGGCAGCGACCTCGTCGGCGACTATTGGGTGCTGGGCGAGCTCACGATCGTCGCCGTCGACGCGAGCCTCGCGCCCGCCGACGTGCAGGTCACCCGCGCACGCGACGACACGGCCGATTACCTCAGCGTCAGCACCAACGGTGGCGCCGACGAGCTCAAGTTCCACTATCCGGTCACCGACATGCCGCTCGAGATCCGCTTCGCCGACGGCACGGTCTGGACGCCGGCCGAGGTCGCGAAGCGCCTGTACGTGCGCGAGGGCACGGCCGGATCCGACACCCTGGTGGGCAGCATCGGCGACGACCGCCTGTACGGCTACGCGGGCAGCGACGCGCTGACCGGCCTCGACGGCAACGACCTCCTCGACGGCGGCACCGACGCCGACACGATGGACGGCGGCGCGGGCGACGACACGTTCGTCGTCGATCACGCGGGTGATACCGTGATCGAAGCCGCGGCCGCGGGCATCGACCTCGTCCAGTCCGCGATCAGCTACGTGCTGCCGGCGAACGTCGAGCACCTTACGCTCACAGGCGTCGCCGCCAACGCCACCGGCAACGCGCTCGACAATCGCCTGACCGGCAATGCCGCGGCGAACGTCCTCGACGGCAAGGCAGGACGCGATGCGATGGCCGGCGGCGCGGGCGACGACACCTACGTCGTGGACAACGCCGGCGACACCATCACGGAAGGCGCAAATGCAGGCAGCGACACCGTGCAGTCGAGCGTGGCATTCACGCTCGCCGCCGATCTCGAGAACCTCGTCCTCACCGGCAGTGCTGCGCTTGCCGGCACCGGCAACGCCGCCGCCAACCAGCTCACCGGCAACGGCGCCGCCAACACGCTCACTGGCGGCGCCGGCGACGACCGCCTCGACGGCGGCGCCGGCGGCGATGCGCTCAAGGGCGGGACCGGCAACGACGTGTACATCGTCGACAGCACGGGCGACGTCGTCACCGAGCTCGCGAACGAGGGCACCGATCGCGTCCAGTCCTCGGTCACCCACACGCTCGGCGCGAACGTCGAGAACCTCACGCTGGCCGGCACCGGCGCCATCAACGGCACCGGCAACGCGCTCGCGAACACCATCACCGGCAACGCCGCCGCCAACGTCCTCGACGGTGGCACGGGCGCCGATGCGCTCGCCGGCGCGGCCGGCAACGACACCTACGTCGTCGACAATGCGGGCGACGTCGTCACGGAGAACGCGAACGAGGGAACGGACGTCGTGCAGACGGCCCTCTCGTACGCGCTGGGCGCCAATGTGGAGACGCTCACGCTGACCGGCACGGGTGCCATCAACGGCACCGGCAATGCGCTCGCCAACGTCCTGAACGGCAACGCCGGCAACAACGTCCTCGACGGCGGCGCCGGCAGCGACACGATGAAAGGCGGCGCGGGCAACGACACCTACGTCGTCGACGCGGCGGGCGACATCGTCACCGAGCTCGCGAACGAGGGCACCGACACCGTGCAGACCACGCTCTCGCTCACGCTCGGCGCCAACGTCGAGAACCTCACGCTGCTCGGCACGGCGGCCGCCAACGGCACCGGCAACACGCTCGCCAACGTCCTCACCGGCAACGCCGCCGACAACGTCCTCTCGGGCGGTGCGGGCAACGACACGATGAAGGGCGGCGCGGGCAACGACACCTACGTCGTCGACGTCGCGACCGACGTGGTGACGGAGCTCGCGAGCGAAGGCACCGACACGGTCCAGAGCGCCGTCACGCTGACGCTCGGCGCCAACGTCGAGAACCTCACGCTGACCGGCACCACCGCCATCAACGGCACCGGCAATGCGCTCGCCAACACCCTCACCGGCAACGCGGCCGACAACGTCCTCGACGGCGGCGCGGGCGCCGACAGCATGGCCGGCGGCGCAGGCAACGACACGTTCGTCGTCGACAACGCGCTCGACGTCGTCACCGAAGGCGCGGGCGCCGGCGTCGACGCCATCAATGCCTCGGTCACGTACGTCCTGCCCGCCAACGTCGAGCAGCTCGCGCTCACCGGCGCCGCTGCGCTCAACGGCACCGGCAACGCGCTCGACAACGGGCTGCGCGGCACCACCGGGGCCAACACATTGTCCGGCGCCGACGGCAACGACACGCTGTGGGGTGACGTCGGCAACGACACGCTCGACGGCAACAACGGCAACGACCTCGTCCAGGGCGGCGGCGGCAACGACACGCTCACGGACACCGTCGGCAACGGCCTGCTCGACGGGGGCGCGGGCACCGATTCGCTCACCGGCGGCACCGGCCGGCAGATGCTGGCCGGCGGCGCGGGCGCCGACACCCTCGTCACCGGCGGTGGCGCCGACATCATCGCCTTCAACAAGGGCGACGGCGCCGACATCGTGCAGGCGAGCGTGGGCACCGACGATACGCTCACGCTCGGCGGCGGCGTCGCGTACGGCGACCTCACGCTGCGCAAGACCGGGCTCGACCTCGTCCTCGACACCACGGGCGGCGACCAGATCACGTTCCGCAACTGGTACCAGACGGGCGTCAACAACAAGAGCCTCCTCAACCTGCAGATCGTGGTGGACGCGATGGCCGCGTTCAATCCGGCGGGCGCGGATCCGCTGCTCAACCGCAAGGTGGCGAACTTCAACTTCACGAAGATCGTCACGCAGTTCGATGCCGCGCTCGCCGCCACGCCCACGCTCACGAGCTGGAACGTGAGCAATGCGCTGTCAGCGTCGCTGGTGTCGACGAGCGATACCGCGGCCATCGGCGGCGACCTCGCGTACGACTTCGGCCATCGCAACGCGCTGACCGGCATCGGCGCCGGTGCGGCCGGCGCAATCGTGGCCAATGCGGGCTTCGCGACGACGGCGCAGACGCTGCAGGCGGCGTCCACGCTGTACGCCGGCGCCGTCCGCCTCAACTAGCCGCCGCGCGCGTCTCGGCACCGGGCCCGAGCCATGCTGGGCTTCATCCGGAGCGCCGGACCCGCGCCACCCGCGCGCGACGCCGGCGAATTCATGCCGGCGCCGCTGCGGATGATGGCGTCGGCGCCGTCACCGCTGCCCCGGCGGCTGCTGCACTGGCTGTGCGCGCTCGTCGCGGCGTGCGCGGCATGGCTCGTGGTCGGGCGCATCGACATCGTCGCGGTCGCCGGCGGCAAGCTCGTGCCGCGCACGAGCCTCAAGATCGTGCAGCCCGCCGATACCGGTCGCGTCGCAGAGATCGCGGTGCGCGAGGGCGATGCGGTGGTGGCGGGACAGGTGCTGCTGCGCCTGGACGCCGACCTGCACGAGGCCGAGACCCGCGCGCTGCGCGCGGACCTCGCGCAGCGCGTATTGCAACTGCGGCGCATCGATGCGGAGCTCGCCGACGGTGCCTTCGACCGCCTCCCCGACGACGGCGACGACGCCTTCGCGCGCAACCTCGCGCAGTTCCGCGCCAATCGCGCGGCCATCACCGATGCACGCGCGCAGGAAACGGCGGCCGTCGAGCGCATCGCGCAGGACCTGCGCGCCGCGCGCGCGGTGCAGTCCAAGCTCGAGCGCACGGTTCCCATCTACCAGACGATGGCCGATCGCTACGCGACGCTGCGCGCCGAGGGCTTCGTGAGCGAGCTCTACGCACTCGAGCGGCACCGCGACCGCATCGAGAAGGAGCACGACCTCGCCGCGCAGAATCACGCCGTGGCGAGCCTGCACGCCAACCTCGTGCAGGCGCAGGGACGGCTCGCGCAGGTGGATTCCTCCTACCGCCAGCAGCTGCACGCGGAGCGCGCGCAGGCCGCCGCCCAGCGGGCGCGCGCCGAGGAGGAGCTCGCCAAGGCGCTCTATCGTGCGGCCGGCGTCGAGCTACGTGCCCCGCAGGCGGGCACGATCAAGGACCTCGTGGCGCACACCGTCGGCACCGTCGTCGCGCCCGGCGCCGTGCTGCTCACGCTGGTGCCCGCCGGCGACGAGCTGCAGGCCGACGTGCTCGTGCGCAACCTCGACGTCGGCTTCGTCCGCGTAGGGCAGCCGGCCCGCGTGAAGGTCGCGACCTATCCGTTCCAGAAATACGGGCTGGTCGACGGCACCGTGATCCACGTGAGCCCCGACGCGAGTGAGCCGGTGAGCACGCCCCGCGCGAGCGAGGAGGACGCCGCGCCCGCGCCCAACGGCTACCGCGTGCGCATCGCATTGGCGCGGCAAAGCCTCGCGTTCGACGGCGCGTCGTTGCCGCTCACCGCCGGCATGCAGGTCGAGGCGGAGATCCGCCTGGGCGAGCGCACGCTTCTCGAGTACCTGCTGGCGCCCGTGCGCAAGGCGTGGCACGAGGCGGCGCGCGAGCGCTAGGGCCGGGATGATCGGGCGTCCCCGGCGCGAGTTGCCCCTGCTGCGCCCAGCGCGGAAGGTAGTCCGGTGAGCGCCGACCTGAAACGCGCCCGCACAGCCCTGCTCGATCCGGCGGATTTCCTGTGGGCCGTCGGCAGCCTGTGCAACCTGCGGCGCAAGCCGTTCGATCCCGCACTGGTCCAGCGCGAGTTTCCGCCGCCGCACACGGCGCTCACGATCGTCGAGGCGCTGCGCGCGCTCGAGCTCGACGCGACGCTGGTCGACGAGACCGCGCAAGGCGTCGTGCAGGGGCCGCTCCCGCGCCTCGTCTTCCTGCACGCACCGGCGCCGGCCGACGCGCTCGAGACAACCCGCGACGCGCCCGCCCGCTGCACCGCCGCGATCCTAGCGAAGGTCGAGGCGGGCCGCGTGCTGATCTTCCCGGCCGGCAGCAACGAGCCGCGCGTGATGCCGCTCGCCGAATTCAACGAGACGTATGCGGGCATCGCGCTCGACGCGCGGCCCACGGCCGCCGCGGCCGGCGACGCCGACTCCGGAACCGCGACCGCGCCCGCATTCGGCTTCCGCTGGTTCATCGGCGAGCTCCTGCGGCACCGGTCCGTGTGGCGGGACGTGCTGCTCGCCTCGCTCGTGATCCAGGCGATCGCGCTGGCGACGCCGTTGTGCAGCCAGGTGATCATCGACAAGGTGATCGTGCACCAGACCACGAGCACGCTCGTCGTCATCGCCTGCGCGCTCGCGATCTTCCTGCTGTTCGGCAGTGCGCTCACGTGGGTGCGCCAGTACCTCGTCACGCACACCGGCAATCGCGTGGATGCGGTGCTCGGCGCCGCGGTGTTCCGGCACCTGCTGCGACTGCCGCTGCGCTATTTCGAGCGGCGTCCCACGGGCGTCCTCGCCGCGCGCCTCAACGGGGTCGAGACCATCCGCGAGTTCCTCGCCGGCGCCGCCATCACGCTGCTGCTCGACCTCCCGTTCCTGCTGCTGTTCCTCGGCCTCATGTTCTTCTACAGCGTCTGGCTGTCGGTGCTGACGCTCCTGCTGCTCGCGCTGGTGGTGGCGCTCAGCGCGGCGGTGGCGCCACTCTTCCAGGCGCGCCTCAACGAGCAGTTCATGCTGGGCGCGCGCAACCAGGCGTTCGTCACCGAGTACGTCGCGGGCATGGAGACCGTCAAGTCGCTGCAGATGGAGCCGCAGCTCGAGCGGCGGTACGAGGAATACCTCGCGACCTACCTGCGCGCCAACTTCGCCACGCGCCAGCTCGCCAACGCGTACAACACCACGGCCGCCGGGCTGGAGCAGTTCCTCGGCATGGCCATCCTCTGCCTCGGCGCATGGCTCGTCATGCGCGGCCCCAATTTCACGATCGGCATGCTGGTCGCGTTCCAGATGTTCGCAGGCCGCGTGTCGCAGCCGATGCTGAAGCTCGTCGGATTGTGGCAGCAGTTCCAGCAGGCGGCGATCGCGGTGCGCCGGTTGGGCGACATCATGGACGTGCCGGAGGAGCCGTGGACCGTGGCCCCGGCGCGCGAGTCCGCGGCCGCCGGTGCCATCGAGTTCCGTGGGGTGGGCTTCCGCTACGCCGCCGATCGCCCGCACGTCCTGCGCGATTTCAACCTGCGCATCGCGCCGGGCGAGTGCGTGGTGGTGATGGGCCCGTCGGGCGTGGGCAAGAGCACGCTCGCGCGGCTCGTGCAGGGCTTCGCCTGGCCCACCGAGGGGCAGGTGCTGCTCGACGGCCGCGACACCCGCCATCTCGCCGCCAACGAGCTGCGCGCGCACTTCGGCGTGGTCCCGCAGGAGACGATCCTCTTCTCCGGCACCATCCTCGACAACCTGCTGCTCGCCAACCCGCTCGCCACCTTCGAGATGGCCGTGCAGGCAGCAAGGCTCGCCGAGATCCACGCGACCATCGAGGCCATGCCGCAAGGCTACAAGACCGATGTCGGGGAGCGCGGCGCGGGCCTTTCGGGCGGCCAGAAGCAGCGTATCGCCATCGCGCGGGCGCTGCTTAAGCGGCCGCGCATCCTGATCTTCGACGAGGCCACCAGCGGCCTCGACGCCAATGTCGCCGAGCATTTCGCCGCGACCATCGCGCGGTTCAAGGGCAAGGTGACCATTCTCTTCATCACGCACCGCGTGCCCGACAAGCTCGTTCCCGATCGCGTCGTGCACCTCGCACCGGCCGCCGGCGAGCGCGCCGCGGCGTGAGCACGCGCGACGATCAGCCTTTCAAGAGCCCGTCGTACACGCCCGGCGTGGAATCGGCGATGTCGACGGCGTCCACCGCCTTGCGATAGAACGCCGCCGGGCCGACGCCGCCGATGATCGCGTACGCGTAGCCCGCGGCATGCTGTGCATGCAGCGCGGACAGCAGGAGCGCGCGGCCGATGCCGCGCCCACGCTCGGCGGGCGCGACGCCTTCGGGGCCGAAGAAGTTACGGCAGGTGACGTCGTGGCACGCGAAGCCGAGCACGCCCGTGCCGCGCGTCGCCACGAAGCAGCGCACGGGCGTGGTCGCGAACGCCGTCTCCACCTCGGCGAGCGCGCTCGCGAAATGCGCGCGCACGAAGTCCAGCACCACCGGCTTCTCCGGCGCGATCGCGCGGCGCACCGTCACGTGGTCGCGTGCACAGGCCGCGAGCGCCGGCGCAAGCGGCGGCAGCGCGTACAGCCGCACGAGCATGTCGTGCATCGCGGCCCCGTTTCCTGAACGCTTGGGCCGTCAGCGCGGGGAGGCGACGTGGGTGCGCACGCAGGCATCGTCGCAGTCCGCGACGACCGGCCGAGCCGCATGCGCGTGCGTCGCCCAGAAGATGCCCGCGGCGAGGATCACGAGCGCGGTCAAGACCTTCCTGATGCCATCCATGTGCCGTCCCTGATTGCTCGTTCCGCCCACTGCACCGACGCTCTACTGCCCGGGCGGCAAGCCGTTCACGCTCGTAACACCCGCGCGATCCACCAGCGCCAGCGCACAGTGCGTCTGCGCGGCCGGCGCGGGCGCGACTACGACGTTGGTGCGCAGGTTGCCGTCGACGAGCTGGGCGTTCTGGAAGCGCACGGTCGTGCCCTGGCGCACCGCCAGCACCACGAGCTGCCTGTCGAAATCGACGACCGGCATGGGCGCCTGCACCTGGCACAGCGTCCACACGACCTGCAGCGCGTCGGCGGTCACCAGCGACGCCTGCGGCGGCGGCGCGACACCGGCCGGCACGCGTCCCGTCCAGCGCTGCTGCACCTTCACGGGCGTGACCGCGGCGCTCGCGTGCGCGACGGCACCGCCGAGCATCACGGCGAGCAGGGAGGAAGAGAGGAGGCGAGGGCGCATGCGTTGCATTCTACCCGCGCCGCGCGCCCGCGATCACCCCATGCCGCGGCCATCCGTCGCGCGCACCGGGATGCCCGCGGGATCGAAACCGTCGAGACAGAACACGTTGACGCCGTAGTGGTCCGGCGTCACGCGCTTGCGATGGAAAGGATAGATGCCGCAGGTGCCGCAGAAGAAGTGCTGCGCGGTCATCGTGTGGAACTGGTAGCGGCGCAACGCCTCCGCCCCGCGCAACAGGCGGAAGCGCGACTCGTGCACCTTCACCATCAGCGCGTTCTTCCGGCGGCATATCGAGCAGTCGCAGGTCGTGAGCTCGGGAAAGTCGGTCTCGATCTCGAACCCGACCGCGCCGCAATGGCAGCTGCCGCGCCAGGTGGCAAGGGGCCTCGTCATGGGGAAAGGCGCGTCAGCGCGTCGGATCGGCTTCGATCATCGCGGCCCACTTGCGCAGCCGCGCATCGGGCTCGAGCGGAAAGCCCTTGTAGTCCTGCCACAGCTCGATCGCGGTAGCGCCCATCGCCACGCCCTTGGCGATCACGCCGTCGAAGTCGGCGGGCGTCTCCTGCGCGGTCTGGAACACGATCTCCGGCCCCATGCGCTTCATCGCGGCGTAGATCGGCACGAGCGGCTTCGCTAGCCCCTGGTCGGTGTCGAGGTCGTGATTGTCGAACACGCAGCGCACGCCGAGCTGGTGCCGGCAGTCCTGCATCACGCCGATCGTGAACTGCGGGTCGCCGTTCCCCTGGTTGTGCGCGGTGCGCAGCGGATTGAGCGACAGCACGATGCGCGTGCGCTTCCATGCCCCATAGTCCGCGACGCCGTTCTGCAGGCACTGCCTGTACTGCGCCTCGTCGAAGCCCGCGGCGCGGATCGGCTGCTGCACCGTGTCCTCGGTCGGCAGGTAGAACGGCTCGGCGGTGAACGACATGCACGACAGCATCGCCACCTCGCGGATCAGGGGGAAGCTGTCGTACTTCGCGGCGAGCTTGTCCTGGAAATCGCGCCACGCCGCGCGGTACGCCGGCGTCCAGAAGCGGCCGAGCTGCCGGTGCTTGCCGTTGTGCACGGTCTCGATCGGCGGTCCGCCGAGCGCCATCGCCCACGCCGGCGCCTCGAAGCCGCCCCACACGCGCAGGCGCACCGCGATCGGCTTCTGCGGGTTGCGCTGGTTGTACGCGCGCACCTGCGCCATCGCCTGGTCGATCGGATTGTGGGGCGGGATCTCGCCGCCGGGCGTGGGCTGCAACTGGCGCCACGTCGAGATGACCACGAGCCCGCCGAAGATGCCGGCCTTCGCGTCGAGCGGCGCCAGCGTGTTCACGGGATCGCCGCCGCTGCCGACGAACTTGAATGCGCCCATCGACACGAGGCCGCGGATGGCGGGCTTGATCCCGGCCGGTGCCGGGGCCTCGGCCGCTGGCCGCTCGCTGGGTGGCGCGGCGGGCCGCCCCTGCGTCAACGCGTTCGTCGCCGGCAGCGACGTCGCCGCCGCCAGGACACCGGCGAGCGCACAGCCGCGCCAGCGCCGCGCGTCAGGCACCGCCGACCGCTTCCCAGGCGCCCGAGCGCTCCGAGCGGAACAGCGCGTCGAGCACGCGCATGTTGGCGATCGCGTCCTCGACGCCATAGGCGAGCGGCGCCTCGCCGCGCACCGCGCGCGAGAACGCCTCGCCCTGCAGCTGGTACTGATCGGCGGCCGGCATCACCTCGGTTACGATGCCCGCGCCTTCGAGCGACGAGCCGTCGTCGATCAGCAGGCGCGTCGCCGCACCTTGCGGCGCGTTCACCGGGATCGGGATCTCGATGCGGCCCTGCGTTCCGCACAGCTGCAGCCGCTGGTGCGGCGCGATCTGCGTCGACACCGTGAAATCGAGGCGGCGGCCGTCACCGAAGTCGACGAGGCCGCTCGTCAGGCGATCGGTGCGAAAGCCCGGGTCGCGATCGACGAGCGCGATCGCGCGCACGGGCTCGGCACCGAAGAAGTAGCGACCCGCGACCACCGCGTAGCAGCCGATGTCGTACAGGCCGCCGCCGCCGATGTCGGCCTGGTTGCGCACGTTGGCGGGATCGAGGTTGCGGTAGCCGAAGAACATCTGCACGGCGCGCAGCGCGCCGATGCGGCCCTCGCGCACCAGCGCCTGCGCACGCTGCCATTGCGGATGGAAGCGCACCATGAACGCCTCCGCGATGAGCACGTCGCGCGCGGCCGCGCGCAGCGCCAGCGCCTCGTCGGCGGTGAGCGCGATCGGCTTCTCGCACAGCACGTGCTTGCCGGCCGCCGCGGCGGCGAGCGTCATCGGCACGTGCAGGTGATTGGGCAGCGGGTTGTAGACGGCCTCGATCTCGGGATCGGCCAGCAGGTCCTCGTACGACCCGTACGTCACCGGGATGCCGAGCGCATCGGCGGTGCGGCGGGCGAGCGCGTAGTCGCGCGAAGCCAGCGCGCGCAGCTCGATGAGCCCGCTCTTGCGCATCCCGGGCAGCACGCGCTCGCGCCCGATCTTGGCGGAGCTGATCACGCCCCACACCACTTTCTTCATGCACGCTCCTGATGGCGGGACCCGGCCCGCGGAGGCTAGCTCTTCCGCCGAGGCAGGTACCGGTTGGCGCACGCGATGACCTGCTGCTGCGTCGGGAATTCGAGGCACACGCGCGGGTCCGCCTTCGACGGCAACGGGTAATCGGCGATCACCCGCGGCTCGACGAACTTGTACGCGGCCATCGGCTTGGCCGCGTCCGGCGCGGACGCGTCCGCGGTCGCGGTGGCAGGCGGCGGTGTCTGCGCGAATGCGCTGGCGGCGGCGAGCGCGAGCCACGACGCGGCGACGATGCGCTTCATGAGGATCCCCTGGACGTGACGAGCGAGACGTGAAGTGTGCGGCATGCGCGCCGGCATGGGAAGCAACAGGCGCGCGGCATCAGCGCCCGGCGGCCGTGGGCAGGGTGCGCCCTAGGCGTTCACGATGGCCTGCAGCAGCGCCGTCGCGTGCTGCAGCAGCGGCCCCGCGAGGCCATCCTGCGCGAGCGCGCGGTACGGACCTTCGCCGAAATAGAGGCCGTCGGACACGACGAAGCTGACGCGCACGTTGCCCGCGACCGGCGGCGGCAGGCGCGGCTTGTCCCACGGGCCGATGCGCGCGACCACCGCGCGCGCGGCGGCGAGCACCGCCTGCGTCTCCTGCTGCAGCGCCGGCACCGTGCCCTCGAAGATCGACATCGCGCCGCTGTGGTTCAGGTAGCGCACGCCGCCGTCGGCGTACACGGCGAGCACGTCGAGGCCGGCGTCGAGCGGCACTTCCACGATCGCGCCGAAGAGCTCCCGCGCCGGCACGGGCTCGCCGTGCGTGCGCAGCCACAGGCACGCGAGCGCGCGCACGCGGCTCTCCTGCGCGGCATCGTTCGCGAGCGCGCGGATCGCCGCGGCATCGGGACGCGCGGCGCCGAGCAGCGCCTGCCAGGGTGCCGGCGATGCATCGCCATGCGGCGCGAACGCCGCCGGGTCGTCGGCGAACAGCAGGTGGTAGATGGCACTGGCGGCGGTGTCGCCGTAGGGCGCAAAGGCGGTCATGGGGCCGGCTCCGACGACGACGCGCCGCCCGGTGGCGCCGCCGCCACCGCTTGCCTGCGGCTCGGCGGCGACCCGGTTGCGACGAAGGAGCGGCTCAGTCGCCGAACTCGTCGATGATCGCCTGCACCCGCACGCGGTCGGCGAGGAACGCGTCGACGCACGACGGATCGAAGTGCTTGCCGCGCTGGCTCTTCAGGAAGTCGATGCCCTCGTCCATCGCCCACGCGTGCTTGTAGGGGCGCTCGCTCACCAGCGCGTCGAACACGTCGGCCACCGCGACCACGCGCGCGACGAGCGGGATGTCGTCGCCGTGCAGCCCGTTGGGATAGCCCGAGCCGTCGTACTTCTCGTGATGCCCGAGCGCGATGATCGCGCCCATCGACAGGTACTTCGACGGGCTGCCCTTCAGGATGTCGTAGCCGATGCGCGGATGCGTCTTCATGACGTCGACCTCCGCGTCGGACAGCGGGCCGCTCTTCAGCAGCACGGCATCCGGGATGCCGATCTTGCCGATGTCGTGCATCGGCGCCGCCACCTCGAGCACATGCACGGTCTCGGCCCCGAGCCCCAGGTGCATGCCGATGAGCGACGAGTACTTCGCCATCCGCATGAGGTGGTTGCCGGTCGTCTTGTCGCGGAACTCGCCGGCCTTGGCGAGCTTGGCCAGCGTCTCGAGCTCGCGCTCGTGGATCTCCGACACCGACTTGTCGACCTGGTACTGCAGCACGCGCGCCTGGTCGGACAGGACGATCTTGTGCCGGCGCAGCTCGAGCAGGTTGGCGCAGCGCGCGCGGGTCTCGTGCTCGTCGAGCGGCTTGATGAGGAAATCGGTGGCGCCGGCCTCGAGCGCGTCGTAGCGGATCTTGCGATCGTCGACGACGGTGATGACCACGATCGGCACGTCGACGCAATGCGGCAGCGCGCGGATCTGCTTGACGAGCTCGATGCCGTCGAACTCCGGCAGCTTGTAGTCGGTGAGGACGATGTCGACGCGGTTGTTGCGCGCGAACTCGAGCGCGCGCGACGGCGTGTCGAAGAGCTCGAGGTTCAGCTTGCCGTCGATCTGGCGGACGATCTCGGCCAGCAGCAGGCGGCTGCTGAAGAGGTCGTCGACGATCAGCACGGTGTTGCGCTGGGCGCGTGCGAACGCGAGCTCGGAGACGACGCCGGAGCCGGCGACGGTCGAGCGGAGTGGGGCGTTCATCGGACTCCTCCCTTGCCCGGGGCTGCGACGCGGTGGGCGGCCGCGCGGGGGCTGCAACGCACGTCGGCGCGCGGTTCGGCGCGGTTCATGGGCTTGCCCCTGGTTTGTTTTGGGTGTGCGAACAGCCGGCCGAGCAATAAAAATGCCATGGGTCAGCGTCTGGGGTCGGCTACGCGGATTTCACGAGGGCACGCGACCGCAGCAGGGACCGCACGACGTCGCCGCGGGCCACGGCGCCACGACCCTCGCCCGGACGCGCCGGGTCAGTCCCGATTCCTGAGCGTCAGTGCGTTCCACGAAGGCGTCCAATTGTATCGCACAACAGGCATCGCCACGAAGCGACGTTGCGCGAAGTATCCATGGTAACCGCTTGAGTTGTCTACTCGTGCAACATCGCCCGCCTGCGGTGAGCATGGTCGATTCGGCGCATCGTGACGATGAACACCTGCAAAGCGCGGATCAGGGATCGACCGCTTGCGCCTGCAACGTGATGTCGAGGTCGATCTGCGTGCCGAGCCCCGGCGCACTGCGCACGCGCAGGTCGGCGTCGACGAGGTGCGCACGCTCGCGCAGGCCCACGAGCCCGAACGACGAGGCCTTGCGCGGCGTCGCGAGGTCGAAGCCGCGCCCGTTGTCCTTCACGCGCAGCGTGATGTGGTCGCCGGTGCGGCGCAGCGTCACTTCCACCTTCGTCGCCTGCGCGTGCTTGGCGATGTTCTGCAGCGCCTCCTGCAGGATGCGGAACACCGCGGTCGCATACGGGTCGCTGACCTCGATGCGCGCCGGCTCGACGGTGATCGTGCACTCGATGCCGTTGCGCTCGCGGAACTTCTCGACCAGCCATTGCGAGGCCGCGACGAGGCCCAGGTCGTCGAGCACCAGCGGCCGCAGGTCCGCCGCGATGCGCCGCGTGGCGGCCACCGCGCCCGACACGATCTTCTGCATCGAGGCGATCTTGGCGCCGGTATCCGCGGTATCCGCCGCGCGCGACTTCAGCCAGTTGAGGTCCATGCCGAGCATCGCGAGGCTCTGCGCGAGCTCGTCGTGCAGCTCGCGCGCGATGCGCTGCTTCTCCTGCTCGCGGGCGGTGGCGCTCACCATCGCGATCTCGTGCAGCTCGTCCTTCGAGCGCCGCAGCGCCTCCTCCGCCTCGAGGCGCTCGGTGACGTCGCGCAGGATGATCGTGTAGTAGCGGCGGCCGTCCTGCTCTACCTGCGAGATCGACGCGTCGATCGGGAATTCCTGGCCGCTGCTGCGCAGGCCCATCACGATGCGCGCGCGCGCCATCCGCCGCGACCGCTCGCCCGCCTCGCCGAACTGGCGCACGTGGGCGCCGTGGATCCTGCGATAGCGCTCCGGCACGAACTGGTCGAGCGGCGCGCCGATCGCCTCGGCCTGCGGATAGCCGAACATGCGCTCGGCCGCGGAGTTGAAGAGCACGACGTGCTGCGTGTCGTCGACGGTGATGATCGCATCCATTGCCGAGTCGATGATGCCGTCTAAGCGCCGGCGCATCGCCTGCGCGCGCGCCTCGGCTTCCTCGCGGTGCGCGACCTCGAGGCGCAGCTCGCGGTTGGACGCGTCGAGCGCGGTCGTGCGCTCGAGCACGCGCTGCTCGAGCGATTCGTTGAGGTCGTTCAGCTCGCGCGACTTCTCCTGCGCGCGCCGGAACTCGTGGCGCTCGCCCTCGACGGCGCGCACGAGGCGCGCGTAGAGCACGCTGTTCTCGAGCAGCAGCATCAGGAGCACGAAGCTCGACGCCGCGAGGCCGTAGATGCGGCCGAGGTAGAAGCCCAGGTCGTAGCGTCCCACGTTGAAGATGGCGGCGAGCGCGATCTCGAGGATCGTGGCGAAGGTGGCCACCAGGATCCACAGGTCGAGCACCGTGTGCGGCCGGCGCCGCCACAGCACGGCGAGCGCGGTCACGTTGAGCAGGCAGACGGCGCTCACGATCGCGACCATCGCCGGCGTATACCGGGCGCCCTCGACCAGCGGCATCAGCGCGTCGTGCGCGAGCGTGGTGACGAGCACCGCGAGCACGGACACGATCGCGCAGCCGGTGACGATGGCGGCGATGAGCCAGGCGCGCCGCGCGTGCGGGAGGATCAGCGCGTTCCCCGAGCGGCCGAGCGCCGTGTAGGCGAGCGTCCCGAGCGCGACCGCGCTGTGCCAGCCCATGTAGAGCCACGCGGTGGTCTGCGGGCCGGCGCCGAGCAGGCCGGTGGGCGTGAACACGCCGGGAAACGTCAGCAGGTGGATGCCCGCGAGCATCGACGCGAGCAGGTAGCCGCACGCCAGCGCCGCGAGCGGGACGCCGCCCAGGATCGCGAACTGGCCGAAGAGCAGGGCGGTGGTGATGAGGTCCGTCATCACGATCGCCGTCTGGTACATCGTGACGAACGCGGGCACGACGAGCAGTTGCTCCTGCGCGAAGGGCAGGACGGCGATGAAGACGGCGGCGGACGTCGCGACCGCACCTAATGCCGCGTGGCGCGCGCCGGGCGTCGGCGCGCGGGTCGAGAGGAAGTTCGCGGACTCGCCCGGCGAAAGCGGAAGCACGTCGTGGGTGGAAGTTGAGCTGGGTGCGGCATTCTGCCGCAAGAACCGCCGTTTGGTCACGGGGTCGGCCGCACGCGGCGGGCGCGTGCCGACATTTACCGCAGTCCGTCCCGAACCGTCAATGTCGCAACCGGACGTATCGGCCGGCGATCCCTACCGCGCGGGCAGCGAGGCGCACACGAGCGCCTCGCCGGGGGAAACCACGACGGCGTCCGGAGCGCGCTACAGCCTTCCCATCAGCAACAGGACGATGAGCACGACGACGATGATCCCGACGATGCCGCTCGGGTAGTAGCCCCAGCCGCGGCTGTACGGCCACGACGGGAGCGCGCCCACCAATATCAGGATCAGGATGATGAGGAGGATGGTTCCGATCGGCATGGCGTGTTCCTCGTGAGCGGTGCGAGTCACCGTACGGTGCCGCGGCGCGCACGGGGCGGTTAGCGGCCGTGCGCGGATTTGCGCGTCGGACAGGGCCGACACCTGCCGCGCGGCGCGGCTGTAGGCCATCGCACGCGGCAGGTTCCGACGGACGACGCGCGACCGGACTACAGCGCGCGGGGCGAACGCTTCCTACACTCGGTCTCCACGACTCGCCACGACGCAGGAGACTTCCATGGCTCGCATCCCATCCGTCGCGACCGCAGGTCCGTCGCGCATCGCCCTCGTCTGCCTCGCGAGTACCGCGCTGGCGCTCACCGCGTGCAATCGGGCGGATCGCGACCGCACGACACAGGCGCCGCCCGGCGTCGCGCAACCGACCGCGTTGGTCGCGCCGATCGTGACCCCGAGCGCTCCGCCGGCACCGGCCGAGCGGAGTGCCGTGGCGCCGGACGCCAACGCGGCCGCACCGGGAACGGACGCGCGCACGGCCCTCGCCGATGCGGGGCAGGATCGTCCGCTGCCGCCGAGCAAGGGCGGGCCACCCGAGCGCCAGGAGGCGAACGTCCGCGCGCAGGAAGCGGCGGCGCAGGCCCCGGATACCGCGTCTGCGGATGCCGCGAAGAAGCGCGTCCTCGACGCGAGCGCACCTGCGCAGGGCGCGGATCCCGTGGCGCCGGCGACGGCGCGCGATACGCCCGCCAACCAGCCTCGTCACGGCGCGCTGACGGCCGGCGAGGAATCCAACGCGATGCCCAAGGCGGGCCAGGTCAACAACCACTCGAGCCCCGCGCTCGAAGCGGACTCCGGGCGCAAGAGTGAGTGACGACGCCCGCGGCTTCAGCCTTCATCGCTGGTCGCGTCGCAAGCTTGCATCCGCGCGCGCGTCGGCACCGCCGGCGCCCGTGACGCACGACGTCGTGGCGCCGGTGCGCTCGCCGTCGGCAGCGAACGCGTCGCCGATGGCCGCGGCCACGCCTGACGAAGCCGCGGCCGCGCTGCCGCCCGTGGAGACGCTCACGTTCGAGTCCGACTTCACGGCGTTCCTGCGTCCCGGTGTCGACGACGGCATGCGTTGCGCCGCCCTGCGCAAGCTGCTGCGCGATCCGCGCTTCAACGTGATGGACGGCCTCGACGTGTACATCGACGACTACTCGCAGCCCTCGCCGATGTCGCCTGCGCTCGCGCGCACGCTGGTGCAGGCGAGGCGTGCGCTCGATTTCGGCGCAGAGGATGGACACGAGAACGTCGCCGGCGCGCGCAGCGAAGGGGAGACTGACACCGATTCATCCGCAACGACGCAGACGCGCGGCGAGCGCGAGGGATGAACGCACGCTGGCGAATCGCGTCCCGCAATCTTTACCGCGAACACCGCCCCCAGCAACTCTCGTCGCATCGTGCGTACGCGTTGCGACTACAGCGAATCAGACGAACGCCGATTGCGAGTGTCGTGAGCGCGCCGATACGATCGGCTGACATGGATCCCTCGTTCACCTCCGCGTTGCGCGCCTCCGAATCCGCCGACGACGCAAGCGCACGACGGCACGCCGCGCACCGCAGGCGGTTCCTGGCGTTGCTCGCCACCGGAACGGCCGCCACCGTCGCCCCTTCGCTGCCGGCGACGGCGGCACCGGTCGTCGCCGACGACGCCGATGCGGCGGCGCGCGGATACCGCCACACGGAGCACGTCGGCAAGTACTACGCGACCGCGCGACTCTAGGAGGTCCCGCGGATCTCCTCGCGCGGCTCCGCAAGGTCCCTGCAGGAGACAGACGATGCTGACACGCAAGTCGCCATCCGCCCCGCTCACCGGCCCCCGCCTGGCACGGCGCGCGGGCGTCAACCCGACGATGGACCGGCGCACGTTCCTGCGGCGTTCCGGTGTCGCGGCCGGCGTCGGGGCGTTCGCGAGCCAGCTTCCGTTCACCACGATGCGCCCGGCCGAGGCCGCCGACGAGGCGCCGGCCGTCAAGCGCGAGGTGCACCGCACCGTATGCACGCACTGCTCCGTGGGCTGCGCGATCGACGCCGTCGTCGAGAACGGCGTGTGGGTGCGCCAGGAGCCGGTGTTCGATTCGCCGCTGAACCTCGGCGCGCACTGCGCGAAGGGCGCGTCCATCCGCGAGCACGGCAGCGGCGAGCATCGCCTGAAGACGCCGATGAAGCTGGTGGACGGCAAGTGGCAGAGGCTGTCGTGGGAGCAGGCGATCAACGAGATCGGCGACAGGCTGCTCGCGATCCGCAAGGAGGCGGGGCCCGATGCGGTGTTCTGGATCGGCAGCTCGAAGCACAGCAACGAGCAGTCGTACCTGCTGCGCAAGTTCGTGTCGTTCTTCGGCACCAACAACATGGACCACCAGGCGCGCATCTGCCACTCGACCACCGTGTCCGGAGTGGCGAACACCTGGGGCTACGGCGCGATGACGAACTCGTACAACGACATGCAGAACACGAAGTGCGCGCTGTACATCGGCTCCAACGCCGCGGAGGCGCATCCGGTGTCGCTGGTGCACATGCTGCATGCGAAGGAGATCGGCGCGAAGATGATCGTCGTCGATCCGCGCTTCACGCGCACGGCCGCCAAGGCGGACGAGTACGTGCGCATCCGCTCGGGCACCGACATCGCGTTCCTGTTCGGCGTGCTGTGGCACATCTTCCGCAACAACTGGCAGGACGACCAATATATCCGCGCCCGCGTGTACGGCATGGACAAGGTGCGCGAGGACGTGCTCGCCAAGTGGACGCCGGACAAGGTGGAGGAGGTCACCGGCATACCCGAGGCCAGGGTGCTCAAGGTCGCCGAGATGATGGCCAAGAACCGGCCGTCGACGCTCGTGTGGTGCATGGGCCAGACGCAGCACACCACCGGCAACGCGTTCGTGCGCGCGTCGTGCATCGTGCAGCTGGCGCTCGGCAACATCGGCGTTTCCGGCGGGGGCGCCAACATCTTCCGCGGCCACGACAACGTGCAGGGCGCGACCGACCTCGGCCCGAACCCGGATTCGCTGCCCGGGTACTACGGCGTTTCCGCGGGCGCGTGGAAGCACTTCGCGGAGGTCTGGGGCGTCGACTACGACTGGATCAAGCAGCAGTTCGCGTCGCAGGCGATGATGGAGAAGCCGGGCATGACGGTGTCGCGCTGGATCGACGGCGTGCTCGAGAAGAACGAGCTCATCGACCAGGACAGCAACCTGCGCGCGTGCATCTACTGGGGCCACGCGCCGAACAGCCAGACGCGCGGCAAGGAGATGGTCGAGGCGATGAAGAAGCTCGACCTGCTGGTCGTGATCGATCCCTATCCGTCCGCCACCGCCGCGATGGGCGCGATGGTGCGCAAGGACGGCATGTACCTGCTGCCGGCGTGCACGCAGCTCGAGACCTCCGGCTCCGTGACCGCGTCGAACCGCTCGGTGCAGTGGCGCGAGCGCGTGATCCGGCCGCTGTTCGAGTCGCAGACCGACCAGGCGATCATGTACGCGTTCGCGAAGAAGTTCGGCTACGGGCCGCAGCTCGTGAAGAACTACGAGCTGTGGAAGCCCGACGGCGACGCCAAGTTCGAGGAGCCCACGCCCGAGTCGATCCTGCGCGAGATCAACCGCGCGTCGTGGACCATCGGCTACACGGGGCAGTCGCCGGAGCGCCTGAAGCTGCACATGAAGAACATGCACACGTTCGACGTGAAGACGCTGCGCGCGCGCGGCGGCCCGTGCGACGGCGACTACTTCGGGCTGCCGTGGCCGTGCTACGGCACGCCCGAGATCAAGCATCCCGGGTCGCCCAACCTGTACGACCAGTCGCGCGCGATGATGGACGGCGGCGGCTGCTTCCGCGCGAACTTCGGCATCGAGCGCGACGGCGTGAGCCTCCTCGCGGAGGACGGGTCGTATCCGAAGGACAGCGACCTCACGACGGGCTATCCCGAATTCGACCACGTGCTCGTGAAGAAGTTGGGCTGGTGGGACGAGCTCACCGACGCCGAGAAGAAGGCGGCGGACGGCCGCAACTGGAAGACCGACCTGTCGGGCGGCATCCAGCGCGTGGTCATGAAGCACGGCTGCCACCCGTTCGGCAACGCGAAGGCCCGCGCCGTCGTCTGGAACTTCCCCGACGGCATCCCGCAGCATCGCGAGCCGCTGTACTCGCCGCGGCCCGACCTCGTCGCGAAGTACCCGACGCACGACGACAAGAAGGTGTTCTGGCGGCTGCCGACGCTCTACAAGTCGGTGCAGGAGGCGAACGTGCGCGAGAAGGTCGCCGAGAAGTTCCCGCTCATCCTCACCAGCGGCCGCCTGGTCGAGTACGAAGGCGGCGGCGAGGAGACGCGCTCGAACCGCTGGCTCGCCGAGCTGCAGCAGGAGAACTTCGTCGAGATCAATCCGGCGGACGCCAACGACCGCAACGTCCGCAACGGCGAGTACGTGTGGGTCCGGACGCCGACGGGCGCGCGCATCAAGGTCAAGGCGCAGGTCACGGACCGCGTGGGCCGGGGGACGACGTTCATCCCGTTCCACTTCTCGGGCTGGTGGATGGGCAAGGACATGCTCGAGTTCTATCCGGAGGGCGCGGCACCGATCGTGCGGGGCGAGGCGGTGAACACCGCGACGACCTATGGCTACGACTCGGTGACGATGATGCAGGAGACGAAGACGACGCTGTGCCAGGTCGAGAAGATCGTGGCCTGACCGGAAGGAGCGTGCGATGGCGCGGATGAAGTTCCTGTGCGATGCCGAGCGCTGCATCGAATGCAACAGCTGTGTCGCGGCCTGCAAGCAGGAGCACGAGGTGCCGTGGGGCGTGAACCGCCGGCGCGTCGTCACGCTCAACGACGGCGTCCCCGGCGAGCGCTCCATCTCGGTCGCATGCATGCACTGCTCCGACGCGCCGTGCATGGCCGTGTGCCCGGTCGACTGCTTCTACAAGACGGAGGACGGCGTGGTGCTGCACGACAAGGACCTGTGCATCGGCTGCGGCTACTGCTTCTATGCATGCCCGTTCGGCGCGCCACAGTTCCCGCAGGCCGGCGCCTTCGGCGTGCGGGGCAAGATGGACAAGTGCACGTTCTGCGCGGGCGGTCCCGAGGCCGACAACTCCGAAGCCGAGTTTCGGAAGTACGGCCGCAACCGCCTGGCCGAGGGCAAGCTGCCGGTGTGCGCGGAGATGTGCTCGACCAAGGCGCTGCTGGGCGGCGACGGCGAGGTGCTCGCCAACATCTATCGCGATCGCGTGACGCATCGCGGCAAGGGCGCGGAAGTGTGGGGCTGGGCGACCGCGTACAAGGTCCCGGGCAGCAACGGCGTGTCGCCGCCACCGGGCGGCGCACCGCAGGCGCCTGCCGCGGGCGGAGCGAAATCATGAACGCGAAGCTCCTGATGCTCGCCTGCGCGCTGGCCGTGACGGGCTGCGGCGAGCGCCCGCAGGTTATCAACTATCACCAGGGCAAGTATCAGGGCAAGCCGGATACGCCCGCGTACAGCAACGCGCCGTTCAACGGCAACAGGCAGCAGTGGGAGAACGCCGTGCGCGAGCGCAACCAGCTGCAGAACGAATACGCACGCCTGAAGGACTGACGTGCGATCGTCGCTGCGCAACTTCGCATTCGGGATCGCGGCCCTGCTGGCGCTGGCGCTGGTCGCGCCGGCGGCCGCGCAATCGCCTGCGGTCGATCGCGCGGCGCAGGACGCCGCCGCGGCGCAGCAGGCGCGGCAGCTCGTCCAGCCGCTCAACAACGAGCCGGTGTGGAGCGAGGTGCGATCGGGCACGCCGCAGGTCACGCAGGTGCGCGGGCGCGAGACCGACGTCCTCATCCAGCCGGAAGGCCAGACGTGGCGGACGCTGCGCAACTCGTTCGCCGCGCCGTGGAGCGGATGGGCGATCGTCGGCGTGCTGGTCGTCATCACCGCCTTCTACCTCTGGAAGGGGACGATGCGGCTGCACGAGCCGCCGACCGGGCGCCGGATCCGCCGCTTCACGCAATGGCAGATGGCGATTCACTGGATCACCGCGTTCGCGTTCGTGATGCTCGCGGTGTCCGGGATCGTGATCGCGTTCGGCAAGAGCTTTTTGCTGCCGGTGCTGGGCTACTCGATCTTCGCCTGGCTCACCGTGTTGTCGAAGACGCTGCACAACTTCGTCGGCCCGCTGTTCATCGTGTGCATCGCGCTCATGTTCTTCGCGTACGTGCGCGACAACTTCTGGCACCGCTACGACTGGATCTGGATCCGCCACTTCGGCGGCCTCGTGAGCAAGCACGACGTGCCGTCGGGCAAGTTCAACGCGGGCGAGAAGGTCTGGTTCTGGGTCGGCGTCGTCGCCGGCGGAATCGTGGTCAGCGCCAGCGGCCTCGTGCTCGACTTCCCGAACTTCGACCAGACGCGGTTCACGATGCAGGTCGCGAACATCATTCACCTGGGCGTCGCGTCGCTGTTCATCGTCGCGGCGCTCGGGCACACCTACATGGGCACCATCGGCATGCAGGGCGCGTACCGCGCGATGCGCGACGGCTACGTCGACGAGACGTGGGCGAAGGAGCACCACCTCTACTGGTACAACGACGTCAAGGCCGGCAAGGTGCCGACCGCGCCGGAGGACGAGCCGGCCCCGGTCCGCCGCGTGCGCGGCGCGAAGCCGTAGCGCCGGGTCGCCCGCTCAGCGCGCCGCGAAGTCCACGCCCGCGAGCAGGACCAGCAGCGCGAGCCACGCGACGCCCGCGGCCGCCGCGAGCCTCGTCGTGGTGGAAGCGGTGCGCAACTGCATGAACACGACCACCACGACCGCCGCCTTCGCCGCGGCGATCGCGAGGTTGGCCACGAGGTTCCAGCGCCCCATGGCGACGAATGCGCTGCCCACGGTCGCCGCCAACAGCAGGAGGAGACCGATCCAGGCCAGGACGCAGGCGCGGGTGCGTGTCGTCATGCGAGCGCCACCAGGTAGAGCAGCGGGTAGAGGAAGATCCACACGACGTCGACGAAGTGCCAGTACAGGCCCGCGGCATCGATGGTGGTGTCGAGATTGCGGGCGCGCGCGCGGTACGCCCGGGCCGCGAGCACCAGCACCATGCCGATGCCGATGACGAGGTGCACGAGGTGCAGGCCCGTGGTCGTGAAGTAGAGCCAGAAGAACGTCTCGGCCCCGGCAGCCAGCGCCGGCGGGTCGAAGGCGAAGTCGAGCACCGGGACGAGGTGCTCGCGATAGTCGATCGCGTACTCGGCGAGCTTGATGCCGCAGAACGCGAGGCCCAGCAGCGTGGTGGCGACGAGCCACCCGACGGTCGCGATGCGTGCCCGGGCCGACGCTGCCGTCGCGGCGAGCGCCATGCACAGGCTGCTCGTCAGCAGCACGGCGGTATTGATCGTGCCGAGGAGGAGATCGGTGTGGCGGCTCGCGGCGGCGAAGGCGACGGGGAAGTGCCCGCGTGCCACCGCGTAGGCGAAGAGCAGCGCGCCGAAGAACATCGTCTCCGTCGTGAGGAACGTCCACATGCCCAGCGTGCCCGCCGCGCGCTGCTGCGCGAGGTCGTCGAATTGCGTGGCGACCGCGGGCGGCGGCAGCGCGTCATCGTGCATCGTCATCGCGGACGCGGTAGGCATACGGCGAGCCGGTGACCACCGGCGGCGCCTCGAAGTTGTGCTCGGGCGGCGGCGAGGCGACTTGCCATTCCAGCCCGGTCGCTCCCCACGGGTTCGCGGGCGCGGGTGCGCCGCGCCACAGCGACCAGCCGAGATAGACGAGCGGCAGCAGGTACCCGAGCGCGAGCACGGCGGCGCCGGCGGACGACAGGACGTTGAGCGTCGCGAACTCCGGCGGATACTCGTGGTAGCGGCGCGGCATGCCGGCGACGCCGAGCAGGTACTGCGGGAAGAACGTGAAGTTGAAGCCGAAGAACAGGAGAATTGCCGCGACGCGTGCCCAGCGGTCCGAGTACAGCCGCCCGGTGACCTTGGGCCACCAGAAGTGCACGCCGCCCAGGAACGCCGACACCGTGCCGCCGACCATGATGTAGTGGAAGTGCGCGACGACGAAGTACGTGTCGGTGAGGTGCACGTCGAGCGCGAGCGAGGCGAGGAACAGGCCCGTCATGCCGCCGATGGTGAAGAGCCCGATGAAGCCCAGCGCGTACAGCATCGGCGCCTCGAACGTGATGCTGCCGCGCCACAGCGTCGCGGTCCAGTTGAACACCTTGATGGCGGACGGCACCGCCACGAGGAAGCTCAGCAGCGAGAACACGAGCCCGGCGTACACCGACTGGCCGGAGACGAACATGTGATGGCCCCAGACGAGGAAGCCGATCACGGCGATGGCGAGGATCGCGTACGCCATCGTGCGGTAGCCGAACACGCGATTGCGCGCGAAGCACGCGACGATCTCGCTCACCACGCCCATGGCCGGCAGCACCATGATGTACACCGCGGGATGCGAGTAGAACCAGAACAGGTGCTGGAACAGCAGCGGATCGCCGCCGAGCGCGGGGTCGAAGATCCCGATGCCGACCGCGCGCTCGACCGTGAGTAGCAGCAGCGTCATCGCGAGCACCGGCGTCGCGAGCACGAGGATCAGCGACGTCGCATAGTGGGCCCACACGAAGAGCGGCAGCCGGAACCACGTCATGCCGCGCGTCCGCATGGTGTGCACGGTGACGATGAAGTTCAGGCCGGTGAGAATCGACGAGAAGCCGACGACGAACACGCCGGCCAGCGCGTAGATCACGTGCGTGTTCGAGAACAGCGTCGAGAACGGCGTGTAGAAGGTCCAGCCGGTGTCGACGCCGCCCGCGACGAGCGCCGCGAGCGTCACCAGGCCGCCGCCCACGTAGAAGTACCAGCTCGCGAGGTTGAGCCGCGGGAACGCGAGGTCGCGCGCGCCGATCATGAGCGGAAGGAGGAAGTTGCCGAGCGTGGCCGGGATCGACGGGATGAGGAAGAACCAGACCATGATCACGCCGTGCATCGTGAAGAGCTTGTTGTAGCCGTCCGCGCTCACGAGGTCGCCGGCGGGCGTCGCGAGCTCGATGCGCATCAGCGTCGCGGCAGCGCCGCCGATGAAGAAGAACGCGGTGATCGAGAGCGCGTACAGGATCGCGATGCGCTTGTGGTCGTGCGTCGTGAGCCATGCGCGCATCGTCATGCCGGCCGCGAGGTAGCTCGGGCGCCCGGGCGCGAAGGCGAGCGTGCTCATCGCGGCGCTCCGCCGAGGCTGCGCAGGTAGGCGATGAGGTCGAACAGGTCCTCGTCGTCGATGCGCCCCGCGTACGACGGCATGATGGGCGGGTAGCCCGCGGCGATCTCGCGCTGCGGCAGCAGGATGGCATCGCGCAGGTAACGCTCGTCGGCGACGACGAGCGTGCCGTCCGCAAGTGGCACCGGCCTGCCGTAGAGGCCCGCGAGGTCCGGCGCGTGCACCGTCGCCTGCGCGCCATGGCAGCCGCTGCAGCCGTGCGCGCGGAACAGCGCCTCGCCGCGCGCGACCATGCCGGCGCGCGGCGCGCCGGTCGCGAGCCAGCGCGCGAACTCCGCCGGCGACAGCACGACGATGTCGCCGCCCATGCGCGCGTGGTCGGTGCCGCAGTATTCGGCGCAGAAGAGGTGGAAGCGCCCGGCCACGGTCGGCGTGAACCAGAGCTCCGTGTACCGGCCCGGCAGCACGTCCTGCTTCACCCGGAACGCCGGCACGAAGAAGCTGTGGATCGCATCCTGCGACGTCATCACGAGGCGCAGCGGCTGGCCCGCGGGCACGTGCAGCTCGTCGATCTCGCGCTGGCCGGTGCCATGCTGCGCGGTCCACATCCACTGCTTGGCCACGATGAACAGGTCGGTGGCGCCGGCGGGCGGCTGCGCGCGCTCGAGGTAGAGGCTTGCCGCCCACGCGAACGCGCCGAGGAACAGCGCGAGCGGCACGACTGTCCATGCAATTTCCAGCGCAGTCCTCGTCGCGGGCGCCACCTCAGGCGCCGCTGCACGGTTCGCGCCCGCGCGATAGCGGATGGCGAAGATCGCGATCACCGCGAAGATCGCGACCGCGACGCCCACGGTCACGCCGGTCACCGCGTAGAAGAGCGCGTCCACCTTCGGCGCGATCGACGATGCAGGCGAGGGCAGCACGCCGCTCATCGCCTTCGCGTGCGCCACATGAACGTGGCGAGCGCTGCAAGGGCCGCCAGCGCCGCGAGGCGCACGGCGGCCATCGCCGCCATCGTGTAGCGGCCGGTCGCGGGATCGTAGTGGAAGCAGAGCAGCCACTCGGTGGTGGTCGGCGCCGGCTCCGCACCGTGGATCGCCGCGCGAAGCGCGTCCGCGGAATAGGCGACGCCGTACAACACGTGCGTGACCCGGCCGCCGGGTGCCGTGAGCGCGATGCCGGCGGCGTGCGCGAACTGGCGCTCGCGCGCGTCGTACGCGTAGCGATAGCCAAGGGCGCGGGTCACCAATGCGACCGCGGATTCGCCGCCCACGAGGAAGTGCCATCCCGCCGCGTCCGCGCCGACGGTGTCGCGCTTCTTCGCGAGCGCATCCGCCGACGTCTCGGCGGGATCGATGCCGACCACCACGACCTCGACGTCGCGTCCCGCGACGAGCCCGCTCGCCGCCAGTCCCGACGCGACCCCGCGCGCCATCACGCCGCACAGATTCGAGCACGCGAAGTAGGCGGGCACGACGATCGCGGGCCGGTGGTCGAGAAGATCACCCAGCGTGATC
Source organism: Burkholderiales bacterium (assembly GCA_046347855.1). GTDB lineage: Bacteria > Pseudomonadota > Gammaproteobacteria > Burkholderiales > Casimicrobiaceae > VBCG01. Next base: position 589,255 of record JAXMFJ010000006.1, on the reverse strand, counting down.
CGGCGACCCTGCTCATCGACGAACGCGGCGTCGCGCGGCAGGACGCTGCCTTCGGGCGGCGAGAACGCGACGCCGGCCACCGGCGAGGCCTGCGCATGCGCGATGACCGCGACGAACATCGAGAGGATAAACGCAATCACCGCGACGGCTCCTGCGCCACGATCGCCATCGCGCGCTCGATCGGAATGCGCACGATGCCGCGGTCGCGGTCTGCCCACGCGTACTCGGTGAGCTGCCTATGCTTCTCGGCGCGATAGGTCGCCATGTCCTGCGCCGGTGTGGCCTGCAGCCGCGGCGCGGGAGGCATGCGCGGCGGCGGCACGGCGCTCGTGACGCCGGCAGCCCGCACCAGCACGAACGCGACCGCCATGCTGACGCCCACGCCCGCGGCGATCGCGAGCCCGCCGGCGGTCACGCCGCGCAGACTCACCGCGTCGGGCATGTGCGCGCGTGGTTCAGCCATGAGCGACCTGCGTTGCGGCCTGCGGATGCAGGTACGGTCGACGCGCGAGCAGAAGCACGGCCCCGAGCCACAATCCGCCCTGCGCCACCAGCGCTGCGCCGTCGATCCAGTGCAGCGCGAGTCCGTCGGGCCGCACCGACGGGAACACGAGCCATGCGACGTCGAGCCAGCCGCCGGCGAGCACCAGCGCGCACACGCCGCGCAACACCGACGCATTGCGCTTAAGCGGCCGGAACAGCATCGCGATCACCGGCAGCACGAAGGCGGTCGCGATCACGAGGTCGCCGAGGTAGCGCCAGCTTGTCTGCACGCGCGGCATGAACCAGCTCGTCTCGCGCGGCAGGTCCGCGCCCCAGATGACGAGGTACTGCGCGAAGGCGAAGTACGCGGCGGTGAGGCAGAACGTGAGGAGCAGGTTTCCGAAGTCCTGCCGGTCGCGCGCGGTCGCGTCGCGCCCGCCGGCGCGCGCGAGCAGCACCGTGGCGGCGAACGCATCCACGAACTGGCTCGCGCCGAGGCGAATGCCGATTGCGGTCGAATACCATTCGGGCACCAGCGACGCGACCCAGTCGACCGCGACGAACGTCACCGTCACGAGGTAGAGCAGCAGGCCGGCGACCGCGACGCGCCGGCCGATGCCGCGGCGAAGGCTCGCGGCAAGCGCGCTCCACGCGACGAGCCACGCGGCGTTGCGCACGACGAACGCCGGGACGGCGAGGTACCACGACTTCGCCGCGAGAAGCTCGCTGCGCGCGACCTCGTCGGGGCGCGCCCACGGGAAGAGATCGCCGAGGCCGAACACGAGCGGCAGCGCGAGCAGTGCGGTGACCGGCAGCGCGCGTGCGATGGCGTGCAGCGAAGGGCGCAGCACCTGCCCCCATTCGCCGCCAGTCAGCACATGAAGGTAGAGCAGCGCCATCGCGGCGAGCGAGATGCCGAACAGGAACAGCCACGACACGAGCCACGCCGCGAAGAACGCCCGGCGATCGGTGAACGCGGCGAGCATGCAGGCGCCGAGTGCGACGACGATGGCGATCGTCACGCCGCGTGCCCGCCCGCTCATCGCGCGGCGCCTTCCAATCGGGTACGAGCGTCGGCCGGGACATCCGCCAGCGTTGCGTGCTGCGAGAGCTGCAGCGCGCGGACGTAGGCGACGATCGCCGCGCGGTCGCCGGGGTCGACACGCGTCGCATACGAATACATCGCGCCGTAGCCGTGGGTGATGACGTCGTAGAGATGCTCGTCGGTGGCGGCGCGCAGCGCGTCGGTGTGGAAGGACGGCGGCCTAGGAAAGCCGCGGCGGACGATCATGCCGTCGCCGTCGCCGGTCACGCTGTGGCAGGGCGCGCAGAAGATGTCGAAGCGGTCGCGGCCGCGCGCGAGCAACGCAGCCGTGCGCGGCGGCATCGCATAGCGCTCGCGCGCCGCGTCGTGCGCGATCGTGCCCGGCACCGGCGGCCGCGATGCACGGCCGTCGGGCCACAGTGTGCTCGCCGCGAGCGGCTTGTGGCGTGGCTGATCGTACATGTCGCGCAGGCTGCGCTCGCAGCCGCACAGTGCGAGGAGGAGGGCGAGCGCGCAGGCGCCCCTCACTGCGCCACCTCGACGACGCGCAGCGGATGCAGCGCTTCGAGGTCGCGGCGCGTGCGCTCCGCGTCGAAGTGCGGGTCGCTCGCGCGGATCGCGAGGAAGAAGCGGTTGCGCGACGCGAGGTCGAAGTCCGGCGCGCCGAACACCGGATGATGCAGGCGCGGCAGACCGTTCAGCACGAGGAACGCCGCGAAGGCGGCCACCGCCGCCCCTAGGATCGTGAGCTCGAACGTCGCCGGCACGAACGCGGGCCAGCTGTGCAGCGGACGGCCGCCCGCGTCGATCGGATAGTCGATGACCGCGGTGTACCACTGCAGGAAGTACGCGCCCACGCCGCCTGCAATCCCGCCGAGCAGCGTCACGAGTGACACGCGGTCGCGGCGAAAGCCGATGGCGTCCGCGAGCCCGTCGACCGCGAACGGGGCATAGGCGTCGACGTCGCGATACGCCGCGGCGCAGGCGCGCGCCGCGGCGAGCAGCGACGACTCGTCGCGGAACTCGGCCATGAGCGCGTACGGCTTCATGTCCCTTCCGCCGCCTCCTTGCGCAGCTCCGCCATCGAGATCGCTGGCAAAAAGCGGAGGAACAGGAGGAACAGCAGCGCGAACGTCCCGATCGAGCCCGCGAGCGTCGCCCAGTCCCAGAGCGTCGGCACGAATGCATGCCACGCGGACGGCAGGAAGTCGTGCGCGAGACTTTGCACGATGATCACGAACCGCTCGAGCCACATGCCCACGAGCACGACCAGCGCGATGGCGAACAGCGCGAGCGGTCGCCGTCGCACGCGTCCCGACCACAACGCCTGCGGCACGATCACGTTGCACAGCACGACGAGCCACGCCAGCAGTGCATAGTGCCCGGTGTAGCGGTCGGCGAGGACGGCGATCGCGAACGGGTCGGCGCTGTAGTACGCCGTGAAGGCCTCGATGGCGTAGCTGTACGCCACGAGCAGCCCCGTCACCAGCATCAGCGTGCCCATCTTCGCGAGATGGCGGATCGAGATGAGGTCCTGCAGGCCGAACGCGGCGCGCAGCGGCACCGCCAGCACGAGCGCCATCGCGAAGCCGGAGTACAGCGCGCCAGCGACGAAGTACGGCGGGAAGATCGTGGAATGCCAGCCGGGGACGAGCCCGTACGCGAAATCGAGCGCGACGACGCTGTGCACCGAGATGACGAGCGGCGTGGCGAGGCCCGCCAGCAACAGGTACGCGGATTCGTAGCGCCGCCACTGCCGCGCCTCGCCGCGCCAGCCGAGCGCGAGCAGGCCGTACGCGATTTGCGCGGTGCGCGTGCGCGCGCGGTCGCGCAGCGTCGCAAGGTCGGGCACGAGGCCCATGTACCAGAACAGGATCGACACCACGATGTACGTGCCGATCGCGAAGATGTCCCACACGAGCGGGCTGCGCCATTGCGGCCACAGGTTCATCACGTCCGGGTATGGGAGCAGCCAATACGCGAACCACGGGCGCCCGAGATGCAGGATCGGCATCAGGCCCGCCATCGCCACCGCGAAGATCGTCATCGCCTCCGCGAAGCGGTTGATCGACGTGCGCCATGATTGGCGAAGCAAGAGCAGGAACGCGGAGATGAACGTTCCCGCGTGCCCGATGCCCACCCACCAGACGAAGTTGGTCAGCGCGAACGCCCACGCCACCGGCTGGTTCACGCCCCAGATGCCCACGCCTTGCGCGAAGAGCCAGCCGATCGCGATCGCGAACAGCAGCGCGAGCGCGCCCGCGATGGCGAGGCCCGCGGCAAAACCGCGATGCATCGGACGCGCGAGGACGATGCCCGCGATGCGATCGGTGATGACGGCGCCGCTCGTCATGGTGCGAGGCCCGCCGCAGGATTGGTCACCCGCGCGAGATACGTCGTGCGCGGGCGCGTGTTGAGCTCCGCCAGCAGCGCGTAGTCGAGCGGCGATCGCTTGCGACGGCTCACCGCGCTGTCCGGATCGTTGCCATCGCCGAACATGATCGCGCGCGTGGGGCATGCGGCCTGGCACGCCGTGACCACGTCGCCGTCGGCCAGCCGGCGCCCGTCGCGGTCGGCGGCGATCTTCGCGGTGGTGATCCGCTGCAGGCAGTAGTTGCACTTCTCCATGACGCCGCGCATGCGCACCGTCACCTGCGGATTGCGCTGCGCGGCAAGCGTGGGCGCGTCGTCCGCGTACTGGAAGAAGTTGAAGCGCCGCACCTTGTACGGACAGTTGTTCGAGCAGAAGCGGGTGCCGACGCAGCGGTTGTAGACCTGCACGTTGATGCCCTGCGCGTCGTGCACCGACGCTTCGACGGGGCACACCACCTCGCACGGCGCGTGCTCGCACTGCATGCACGGCACCGGCTGGAACACCGCGCGCGGGTTGTCGGCGCTTCCCTCGTAGTAGCGGTCGACGCGGAGCCAGTGCATCTCGCGGCCCCTGCGCACCTCCTCGCGGCCGACGGTCGGGATGTTGTTCTCGGCCTGGCAGGCGATGGTGCATGCGACGCAGCCGATGCACGCGGAGAGATCGACGCTCATCGCCCACGCGTAGGGTCCGCGCGGGGGCGCAACGTACAGCGAGGCGTGCGCGGGCGCAGCGGACGTGCAGGCCTGCGCCGCCGTGCACGTGCGCACGAGATCGCGACCCTCCATCCGGGCGTGCGCCTGCGTGCACGCGAGCGGCTGGCGGCGGCCCGTCGCGGCGAGCGTGAGGCCGCCGCGGAACCACGGCGAGTCGCTCGCCTGCACGGCGTAGGCATTCACGCCGCTGCCCGTCCCCACGCGGCCGGCGTGCGTGCGGCCGTGACCGAGCGACAGCGCGACCGATCGATCCGGCATGCCCGGCGTGATCCACACTGGCGACTCCAGCGTGCGCCCGCCGATGTGCAACACGACGACGTCCTCGCTCGCGATGCCCATCCGTGCGGCCAGCGCCGGCGCCACGAGCGCCGCGTTGTCCCACGTGAGCTGCGTCAGCGGCTGCGGCAGCTCCTGCAGCCACGCGTTGTTGGCGTGGCGGCCATCGCCGACGCGCGCGTCCGGCACCAGCACCAGCTCGAGCGACGCGTCGTCCGTGACCGGCGCCGGCTCGTAGGCCGCGTGAAGCAGCCGCGGACGCATCGGCGACGGCGCGCTGCCCGCGACGATGCCGCTGCGCAGGGCTTCGTCGAACGCGTCGTCGTGCAGCGCTTCCCACTGCCGGCGCACGAGCGCGCGGCCGTCGGGGTCGACGTCGCCCGCGAGCCGCGCGACGAACTCGACGGCGGAGTGCCCGCCGTAGAGCGGCGCGATGCAGGGCTGCAGGAGCGATGCGGTGCCGTCGAACGCGCGCGCATCGCCCCAGCATTCGAGATCGTGCGCGAGCGGCACGTGCCAGTCGCAGCGCGCGGCGGTCTCGTCGACGTGCGTTCCCGCGTGCACCGTGAAGGCAACGCCTTGTAGCGCGTCGCCGAAGCCCAAATCGGCAGGCGCGGCGTACACCGGATTGACGTCGATCGTCACCAGCGTCGTCACCCGGCCCGCCCGCATGTCCTCGACGAGCGCCGCGAGCGACGACGCGTGACCGGATGCGTCGTCCACGATCGGCGGCAGCAGCTCGATCGTCGCGCCGACGTTGCCGAGCGCCTCGTTGATCGCGTGCGCCATCGCGTGGACCGTGGGCGGCTGCCGCTCCCCGGCGATCACCACCGACGTGCCGCGATGACGCTGCAGGTCGGCGACGATCGCCTGCAGCAGCGGCGCAGGCAGCGGGCCCTGCGTCGCTCGTCCTTCGAGCCCGCGCAGGATCGCCGCGGCCGCCTGCCCAATCGCGCTCGCGCGCAGCGGCAGGCGGTGATCCGCATTCGCGCCGGTCAGCGTCGGCACGCTCTCGATCGCGTACATTCGGCTCCGCGACGACGGCGAAGCGAGCGCGCTGCGCGTGGTCGCGAAGTCCATCGCGTAGCGCACTTGCCCGGGCATCGTGGCGAGGAAGTCGGCATCGAGCGCGACGATCACCCGCGCGCGATCGAACCGGTAGACGGGCTCGCACGGCACGCCGTACGCGGCACGCGCCCCCCCGTATACGTTGTCGCGATGGAGCGGTTGCCACGCGTGCCAGCGCGCGTCCGGATACTTCGCCGCGACACGCGCCAGCTGCGCGCGCAGCGTCGGCGAGGTCACTGCGCCGGTGAGGATGCGCAGTCCCGCGCCATGCCGGTCTCCTGCATCGCGCAGGCGCTCGCGCAACGCGCCGAGGAAATCGGCGAAGCTCGCGGGGCCGCCGGCGTGGCGGACGCCCTGCGAGCGGTCGGGGTCCCACAGGTCGAGCACGGCCGCCTGCGCGAAGACGTCCGTCGCGCCGAGGCTCGCCGGATGCGCGGGATTGCCCTCGATCTTGGTCGGGCGTCCCATGTTGCATTCGACGAGCACGCCGGTGCCGTAGCCGTCCTGCACGAGCGTCGACGCATAGAACACGGGGATGCCGTAGCTCGACTGCGGCGGTCCGTCGCGATAGGGCACGATCTTCTCGAGCGGCGGGCGTGAGCAGCCGGGCACGCTCGCGAGCGCGATCGCGGCGCCGAGCGTCTGCACGAAGCGGCGGCGCTCGCGCTGCACGAACGATGGCGGTGCTTCGTGCTCGCCGTTCGCCTCGGCGAGGCTGCGCCAGAAGCGCTCGTGGGCGGCGCCTTCTAGCGATGGCATGTCGAGCAGTCCGTGAGCTCGCGCGTGCTGCGCAGCCCGTACGCCTCGCGCAGGCGGGCGCCGCGCGCGGCCTGGTCGGACGGCGGCCGCCAGTCGACGCTGAAGACCTCGTCACGCGGACGCAGCGCGCGCTCCGGGGCGCGATGGCACGCGAGGCACCACTGCATGTCGAGGGACCGCACGCGGCGCACGAGCGGCATGCGGTCGACGGGGCCGTGGCACGTCGTGCAGCCGACGCCCTTGGCGACGTGGATCGAGTGATCGAAGAAGACGAAGTCGGGCAGGTCGTGCACGCGATTCCACGCGAGCGTCGCATCCCCGCGGTAGGCGTCGTGCAGCCGCGCCAGCACCGGCGCGTCGACGAAGAGCTGCGAGTGGCAGGTCATGCACGTCGCGAGCGGCGGGATGCCCGCGACCGCGGAGGTCTCGACAGACGTGTGGCAGTAGCGGCAGTCGATGCCGTCGTCGCGGACGTGGTGCTGGTGGCTGAAGGGGATCGGCTGCGCGATCGGCTCGTCGCGCGCAGCGTCCGCGCGCGCGGTCACGCGATAGGCAACGATCGCGGCGACGACGACGATGCAGGTGCCGGCCGCCGCTACGCGCAGGAGCAGGGTGCATCGCCGGGAAAAGATCTGAGCCATCCGCCGGGCCCGGTCCTCGTGTGCCGATGCGCATCGCGCAGCGGAACGCCCCTGGCGCGATTATGCGGCGGCGGCACGGACCCCGTCGGCTAGCGGCGGTGCCGGTCGGCAAGGCTTGCGGTCGTGGGTCGCGTGCGACGGCGCCGAAGGGCCGTGGAACCGAAGGTCAGGAAGCTGCTGACCTTCGTCGCGTTGCTGCTACGGCTGTATCCGCCGTACGACCTTGTGCTGCGCGGTCGCGCTGTAGTTCGAAAGTACCGTTTGGGTACCCACCTGCAGGAGCCGGTTCACGTAGTCGTTAGCCATGAATCCGATCATTGGCAGGCCGTAGAAGACGACCGGTGGCGTGTCGGTGGACGCGAGCTGATGACGGTGGCCGGTAAGGAACTGGGCAGGCAGGAGCTTGAGCCAGCCATTAGCAAATATTGTCGAATACCTGGTCGGCGCGTAGCCATTCAAGAGCGCGACGTTGAATGCAATCGTGTTCGCCGCCCAATGCAATTTCACCGGGATGCTGGGCGGTGGCACAAAGCAGCCGCTGGCAAACCTGCCCTCACGATCGAAATCGAGGGTTCGGTTCATGTCCGTGTTGCAAGCGAAGGAAATCTCGCCGAAGGAGTCGGGGGCGCCGCCCGCGGCAAAGTTCGATTCGAACGGCGGCTGGGCGGAGCCGCTCGTGGCCGCGCCGACTGCCACGTAGAACGGTTTGGTCGGCATCGTCACGACCCAATCGGTGGCGGATGCCGTCGCAGCATCGAGCACGAACGAGTTGACGAGCTGGTCGGCCATCAGCACGGCCGATACGGGATCGGCGGGGTTAGCCCCCTTGCTGACCTCCCATGTCGCCCGGCGCGCGCCGGAATCGTCGAGCGTCACGCTCTCCTTCGGGTTCACGTCGGCGAGCGTAGGTGACGAGCTCGTCGGGACGCTGTAGAGCGGCACCATCGAGAAGCCGGAAAGCGCCGTCGGGTCGTACGGGTAGAGCGTCCCATCGGTGACGCTGATGATGTTCGCGGTGCCGAGGAGTCCGCCGCTCGGAGGTGCGAACATGGAATTGTCGAGTTGGGTTCCTAACGCGGCGAAACAGTTGGGCGTCGGCGCAATCCACGCTTTCACGTTCGGGTCCTTGACGACGCCGAGGTCGAACACTTCAAAGTAGCCTTCCATCGTCCGGGCTGGCGACGTGTCTTCGCCGTCGGCATACGCTCCCGAGTATTGCGCGTTGCTGAACGCTATTTCGCGGCGGATCGCAGTCGTCGGAGGATCGACGCAGGATCTGTCGTCGGTCGCCAGAACGGTTCCTTGCGAGGTGGCCGAAAGCGCCCCGACCCACGAGTCGTAGGGTCCCAAGTAGACGTTGAGGCTCGCCACTTCGCGTCCGTTGCGACTTTCCCGGAAACGGACTCGTATCACCTTCGTATCCGGGGTCGTGTTGGTCACCGTGAACAGGGTGTTATAGGACCCGCCCGAACCGGTCGGTCGCACCGTGTAGTAGGGGAAGATCAGCACCTGGCCAAGCCCCGTCGTACTCACCGACACGGCGGCCGCAGGCGGCGAAAGCCCGAGCAGAGCCCAGGCAATGACCGCGCACGCGAAGAAGCGCGAGTGCGTCTTCTTCAATGCTCTCGACTTCCGTCTCGAAATCGGTTCAGCAACGCATTCAACGATTTCAGCGGTGTGTTCCATAGAGGCAGCATTCGGGTGATTCGGAAAATCGTGTCTTGACAGGGTGACGAGCAAGGCACAACGCGCCCACCTGCATATTCTGCAGGTGGGCGGAAGCGGCCATGCGTTGATGGTACGAGCGAAGCGTGAGGACCGTTCCCAATGCAACAGTCGTCGCTGACGCAAGAAGTTGGAAAATCAACCTTTGCGCATGCTCGCAAGTGCTTGATTCGATGGTCGGGGCGAGAAGATTCGAACTTCCGACCCCCTGCACCCCATGCAGGTGCGCTACCAGGCTGCGCTACGCCCCGACCGAGCTTGCGATTATACCGGGGACAACGACCTTACGACGACAGGAGTGCGCGAATCTCCGCGAGTTCCTGCCGGATGTCGGCGGGCTCGAGCATGCTGTCCGGCGCGATGGCGACGACCGTGGCGCTGCTCGTCGGCGCACGCGCGGCGGCGCGCGGCTCGGCGGCCTCGCTCTCCAGGCGATGGCGCGCGCCGTTGATGGTGAAGCCCTGCTCGTAGAGGAGGTCGCGGATGCGCCGGATCAGCAGCACCTCGTGGTGCTGGTAGTAGCGGCGGTTGCCGCGGCGCTTCACGGGCTTCAACTGCGCGAACTCCTGCTCCCAGTAACGGAGCACGTGCGGCTTGACCGCACAAAGGTCGCTCACCTCGCCAATCGTGAAATAGCGCTTGGCGGGGATCGGCGGCAGGTCGGAGTTAGCTCGGCTGGGTTCCGGCATGGTTCGCGGCTTCGACCATGGCCTTCAGTTTCTGGCTTGCGTGGAATGTCACTACCCGGCGCGCGGTGATCGGGATCTCTTCGCCGGTCTTCGGGTTGCGCCCGGGCCGCTGCGGCTTCTCGCGCAGCTGGAAATTGCCGAAGCCGGAGAGCTTCACGGACTCGCCGGCTTCGAGCGCGATGCGGACTTCCTCGAAGAAGCGCTCGACCATGTCCTTGGCTTCGCGCTTGTTGAGTCCGAGCTGCTCGAACAGCAGGTCGGCGAGTTCGGCTTTGGTGAGGGTCATGGGGGACAACTCTAGCTGCGCAGCGTGGCGCCGAACCGCTCCTGCGCGACGGAGAGGAGCAAACCCTCGGTCGCATCGATGTCGGCGTCCGTCAAAGTGCGGGAAGTATCCTGCATAAGCACCAGAATCGCAAGGCTTTTCCGACCTTCCGTCAGCCCGCGGCCCTGGTAGACGTCGAAGAGCGCGAGGTCGATGACATGGGCCGGCTTGGCCGCGTGCAGGGCGTCGAGGAGCGCCTGCGCGGGCACCGCGGCGTCCACGACGAGCGCCAGGTCGCGGCGCACGACGGGCAGCCGGGACACCGGCCGGCCCGCCGGGACCGCCCGGGCGGTCAGCGCGTCCAGGGCCAGCTCGAACACGACCGGCGCCTTCGGCAGGTCGAAATGGCGGACGAGGCGGGGGTGCAGCTCCCCGATCCAGCCGGCCTTCCCGCCATCGACCAGGACGGCGGCACTGCGCCCCGGATGCAGCGCCGGGTGCGCCTCGCGGACGGTGGTCACCCGGCGCGGCACAGCGAGCGCCTCGAGGTCGCCCTTGACGTCGAAGAAGTCGACGTCGCGCGTCGGCGTGCCCCACTGCTCGGCCACCACGGGTCCGTACGCCAGCCCGCCCAGCCGCAACGGCTGGTCGTATCCCGGCCCGGCGCGATGGAACGTGCGCCCGACCTCGAACACGCGCACCCGCGGCATCCGGCGGTTGACGTTGGTCTTGAGCGTCTCCAGGAGGCCAGGGAGCAGGGAGGTGCGCATCACGTCGAGCTGCGCCGCGATCGGGTTGAGCACCTTGATCGGCGCGCCACCTGCATCGAGCGCCGCCTCGACGCCCGACGACACGAAGCTGAACGTCACCACTTCCTGCCAGTCGAGCGCCGCCAGCGCGCGCTTGACCGTGTTGCGCGCACGCGTGCCTTCTGGGTCCGGCAGCATGTGCTGGACGTGCGCGGCCGGCGCGGCCGGGATGCGGTCGTAGCCGTGGATGCGCGCGACCTCCTCGACGAAGTCCTCCTCGATCGCGAGGTCGAAGCGGCGCGAGGGCGGGGTGACGATGAAGTCGCTCCCGTCGCGCGTGAACGGCAGGTCGAGGCGCGTGAACGCCTCCGCGATGGCGGCATCGTCGAACGGCACGCCGAGGAGCTTCGCGATGCGCGCGGTGCGCACGCGCACCGGCGTGCGCGGCGGCAGGTCGCCCGCGACGACGGCGTCGGTGAGCGGGCCCGCGCGCCCGCCGCAGATCTCGAGGATGAGCTGCGTCGCGCGCTCAACGGCCCGTGCGCAGCCGCCGAAATCGACGCCGCGCTCGAAGCGGTAGCCCGCGTCGCTCGTGAAGCCCAGCCGCCGCATCTTGCCCTGGATGACCGCGGGGCTCCAGAACGCGCCTTCGAGGTACACGCGCGTGGTGTCGTCGGCGATGCCCGAGTGCTCGCCGCCCATGATGCCGGCGAGGCCCAGCGGCTTCTTCTCGTCGCACACCATGAGGAGATCGGACGTGAGGTCGAGCACCTGGCCGTTCAGCAGCGTGAGCTTCTCGCCCTCGCGCGCGAAGCGCACGACGATCGCGCCGTCGAGCAGGCGATCGTCGTAGGCGTGCAGCGGCTGGCCCAGCTCGAGCATCACGTAGTTGGTGACGTCGACGACCGCGGATATCGAGCGGATGCCGCAGCGCTCCAGGCGCTGCTTCATCCATGCGGGCGTGGGCGCTTTCGCATCGATGCCTTCGATCAGCCGGCCGGCGAAGCGCGGGCAGCCTTCCGGGTCCTCGACGCGCACGGGCCGCACACCGTCGAAGGTCACGGGCGTGACACCGACATCGGGCAGCGCGAGCGGCGCGCCGGTCACGGCCGCGACGTCCTGCGCAAGCCCGGCGATCGACAGGCAGTCGGCGCGGTTGGGCGTGATCTTGAGCGTGATCAGCGTGTCGTCGAGGGCGAGCGCGTCGCGCAGCGGCGTGCCGGGTGTTAGCGACGGATCGAGCGCGAGCAGCCCGCTCGCGTCGTCGTCGATGCCGAGCTCCTTCGCGGAGCACAGCATGCCGCGCGACTCGACGCCGCGCATCGTCGCGCGCTTGATGCGGAAGTCGCCGGGCAGCACCGCGCCTTCGGTGGCGCACGGCGCGAGCATGCCGGCGGCCGCGTTGGGCGCGCCGCACACAATCTGCAGGCGCTCGCTGCCGCCGACGTCGACGCTGCACACGCGCAGGCGATCGGCGTTCGGATGCGGCGCCACCTCGACGAGGCGGCCGACGACGACGCCGGTGAACGGCGGCGCTGCAGGCACCGCCTCCTCGACCTCGAGGCCCGACATCGTGAGCCGTTCGCAAAGATCCGCGCTCGCGAGCGGCGGATTGCACATCGTGCGCAGCCAGTGTTCGGAGAATTTCATGACGGTTCTCGATGCAGTTCGTTCAGTTCACCGCTTCCATCGTCGTCCCCGCGCAGAGCCTGCCCTCGAGTGGGGTAGTCGGGGGCGGGGACCCAGCGGCGTTTGTGCGCAAGACGCTGGGTTCCCGCCTTCGCGGGAACGACAGCGCATATGTAAACGCCATTGCCCAATGCGTGCGCACGCTCACGCGAACTGCGACAGGAAGCGCAGGTCGTTCTCGTAGAAGAGGCGCAAGTCGTTCACGCCGTAGCGGAGCATCGCGAGGCGGTCGGGCCCCATGCCGAACGCAAAGCCCTGGTACTGCTCGGGATCGATGCCGACGGCGCGCAGCACGTTCGGGTGCACCTGCCCCGAGCCCGCGATCTCCAGCCAGCCGCCGTCGCCGAACGCCATGTCGATCTCGGCCGAGGGCTCGGTGAACGGGAAGAACGAAGGACGGAAGCGCACCTTCAGGTCGTCGCGCTCGAAGAAGCGGCGCAGGAACTCGGTGATGACGCCCTTCAAATCCGCGAACGACACGTCGCGGTCGATCCACAGCCCCTCGACCTGGTGGAACATCGGCGAGTGCGTGGCATCGCTGTCGACGCGATACACGCGGCCCGGCGCGATGATCTTGATCGGCGGCTGGTGCGTTTCCATGTAGCGCACCTGGATCGGCGAGGTGTGCGTGCGCAGCACCATGCCGCCCTCGACGTAGAACGTGTCCTGCATCGAGCGCGCCGGGTGGTTCTCCGGCGTGTTGAGCGCGGTGAAGTTGTGGAAGTCGTCCTCGATCTCGGGGCCGTCGGCGACGGTGAAGCCGAGCGAGTGGAAGAGATCCTCGATGCGCTCCTGCACGCGCGACAGCGGATGCAGCGTGCCCATGCCGCGGCCGCGGCCGGGCAGCGACACGTCGAGCGCATCGGCCGCGAGCTGCGCGGCGAGCTTCGCTTCCGCGAGCGCGTCGCGACGCGCGTTGAGCGCGGCCTCGAGCTCCTGCTTGGCGACGTTGATCGCCGCACCCGCGGCGGGTCGTTCCGCGGCGGAGAGCTTGCCCAGGCCCTTCAGGAGCTCGGTGAGCGCGCCGGACTTGCCCAAGTACTTCGCCTTCGCGTTCTCGAGGGCGGCGGCATCGGCGCAGCTTGCGAATTCCGCGCGGGCGTTGCTGACGATGGTGGCTAGGTCGGACATGGGAATTGCAATCACAAAGAGACGCAGAGGTCGATCGGGTCTTTCTCTGCGTCTCGGCGTCTCCTTGTGAAGCCTTTCTTCGGGACCAAAAAAAAAGGGAGGCGCTCTTCGCCTCCCTCGTTTTCTCGCGGGTTCGATCAGGCCAGAGAGGCTTTGGCCTGCTCCGCGATCTTCGTAAACGCCGCCTTGTCGTGCACGGCGAGGTCGGCCAGCACCTTGCGGTCGATGTCGATCGACGCCTTGTTCAAGCCGTTGATGAAGCCGCTGTACGTCATGCCGAGCTCGCGCACGGCGGCGTTGATGCGGGCGATCCACAGCGCGCGGAACTCGCGCTTCTTCTGGCGGCGGTCGCGGTACTGGTACTGCCCCGCCTTCATCACCGCTTCCTTGGCGATCCGGTAGACGTTGCCCCGGCGGCCGCGGAAGCCCTTGGCTTGCTCCAGAACCTTCTTGTGCCGCGCGCGGGCGGTCACACCACGTTTGACTCTTGGCATGGCTCGTCTCCCTTACGCGAACGGCATCATCGCGCGGACGGAATCCATGTTGGTGCTGTGGATCTCGGCCGAGCCGCGGCGCTGACGCTTGGACTTGGTGGTCTTCTTGGTGAGGATGTGGCGGTTGAACGCCTGCGAGCGCTTGATCGAACCGCTCCCGCGCACGCGGAAGCGCTTCTTCGCGCCCGACTTGGTCTTCATTTTCGGCATTGCGGTCTTCCTATTTGCTGCTTTCGGCGGTGCTCTCCGGCGCTTTCGGCGGAGAGGCTTTGGCGGGCTTCTCCGCACCGTCCTCCGGCTTGGTTTCGGGATGCTTTGCCGCGACCGGCTTGGTCACGACGGTCTTCTTCGGGGCCAGCAGCATCACCATTTGCCGACCTTCCAGCCTCGGGAACGACTCGACGATTGCATACGGCTCGAGATCGTTCCTGATCCGCTCGAGAAGTCGCACCCCGAACTCCTGGTGCGCCATCTCGCGCCCGCGAAAACGCAGCGTGATCTTGGCCTTGTCGCCTTCCGTCAGGAACCGCACGAGGTTCCGGAGCTTGATCTGGTAATCGCCTTCGTCAGTGCCGGGCCGGAACTTCACTTCCTTGACCTGGATCTGCTTCAGCTTGAGCTTGGCTTCGTGTTGCTTCTTGGCCTCGCGGTACTTGAACTTGCCGAAATCCATGATCCGGCAAACCGGCGGCTTCGCCATGGGGGCGATCTCGACCAGGTCGAGCTCCGCCGCCTCTGCACGCGAGCGCGCGTCCGCTAGGGAAACAATTCCGAGCTGCTCACCGTCTTCACCAACCAAGCGGATTTCGGGAGCGGTGATTTCCGCGTTGATCCGCTGATGCTTGTCGAGGGCTATTGTCTATTCTCCAATGACGATAAAAATGGGCCGTGCTCCACGGGTGGGCGCGCCCGCATCGACGCCGGAAAACCCCGGCCGATCAATGCGTTATTGGCGCGCCGCGGCCTCCTTGCGGAGGCGTTCCAGCAAGGTGTCCAGGGGCATCGCCCCCAGGTCCTCGCCGCCGCGGGTACGCACGGCCACCGTCTCGGCTTGCTGCTCCTTGTCGCCCACGATGAGCTGGTAGGGGAGCTTCTGCAAGCTATGTTCCCGAATTTTATAGGTTATTTTCTCGTTGCGCAAATCGGCGACCGCCCGGAAGCCGGCCGCCCGGAGGGCCCCCGTCAGGCGCTCGGCGTAGGGGGCCGTGCGGTCCGTGATGCTGAGGACGGCGGCCTGCACCGGGGCGAGCCACAGCGGCATGGCGCCCGCGTGGTGCTCGATCAGGATGCCGATGAAGCGCTCCATGGACCCTACGATAGCGCGATGCAGCATCACCGGCGTCTTGCGGGTGTTGTCCTCGTCCACGTATTCGGCGCCGAGGCGCCCCGGCATCTGGAAGTCGACCTGCATGGTGCCGACCTGCCAGCTGCGGCCGATCGAGTCCTTGAGGTGATACTCGATCTTGGGGCCGTAGAACGCGCCTTCGCCCGGCAGCTCCTCCCACTGCGCACCGCACGCGCGCAGCGCGCCGCGCAGCGCCTCCTCGGCGGTGTCCCACTGCTCGTCGCTGCCGATGCGGGGTGTGGGGCGCAGCGCGAGCTTGACCGCGATGTCGGTGAAGCCGAAGTCGGCGTAGACGTTCTGCGCGAGCTGGTGGAAGGCGACGCACTCGGGCTCGATCTGCGCGGGTGAGCAGAAGATGTGGCCGTCGTCCTGCGTGAACGCGCGCACGCGCATGATCCCGTGCAGCGCGCCCGAGGGCTCGTTGCGGTGGCAGTTGCCGAACTCGCCGTAGCGCAGGGGCAGGTCGCGGTAGCTGCGCAGGTCGCTGTTGAAGATCAGGATGTGGCCCGGACAGTTCATCGGCTTGATCGCGTAGTCGCGCTTCTCCGACTCCGTCGTGAACATGTTGTCCTTGTAGTTCTGCCAGTGCCCCGATTTCTCCCACAGCGAGCGGTCGAGGATCTGCGGCGCCTTCACCTCCTGGTAGCCGTTGTCCTGGTACACGCGGCGCATGTACTGCTCGACCTGCTGCCAGATCGACCAGCCCTTCGGGTGCCAGAACACCATGCCCGGCGCCTCGTCCTGCTGGTGGAAGAGGTCGAGCGCGCGGCCCAGCTTGCGGTGGTCGCGCTTTTCGGCTTCCTCGATGCGGTGCAGGTAGGCGTCGAGGTCCTCCTTCCTCGCCCACGCGGTGCCGTAGATGCGCTGGAGCATCTCGTTGCGCGAGTCGCCGCGCCAGTACGCGCCCGCGACCTTCATGAGCTTGAACACCTTGAGCTTGCCGGTGGACGGCACGTGCGGGCCGCGGCACAGGTCGATGAAGCCGCCTTCCTTGTACAGCGAGATGGGCTCGTTGCTCGGGATCGACGCGATGATCTCCGCCTTGTAGTGCTCGCCCATGTCCTCGAAGAACTTCACCGCGTCGTCGCGCGGCATCTCGCTGCGCACCACCGGCTCGTCCTTCTTCGCGAGCTCCGCCATGCGCTTCTCGATGGCCGCGAGGTCCTCGGGCGTGAAGGGGCGCTTGTAGCTGAAGTCGTAGTAGAAGCCGTCCTCGATCACCGGGCCGATCGTCACCTGCGCCTCGGGAAAGAGCTCCTTCACGGCGTAGGCGAGGAGGTGCGCGGTCGAGTGGCGGATGACGTCGAGGCCTTCCGCGTCCTTGTCGGTGACGATGGCGAGCGCGGCATCGCGGTCGATGACGTACGACGTGTCGACCACCTTGCCGTCGACCTTGCCGGCGAGCGCCGCCTTGGCGAGGCCCGGGCCGATGGACAGCGCGACGTCGCGGACCGAGACGGGCTGGTCGTACTGACGGACGGCGCCGTCGGGGAGCTTGATCGAAACCATTGTGCGGACTCCAGAAACGAAAAAAGCGCGGACGCAGTGCCGCACTTTTTTCGGGGAATGCTTGGGAACAGCGGGCGTGCGGACGCTACCTCGGGAGGTCAGGGGTCTCCGGGCACGTCAGCGGTGTCATAACCATGATGCGCAATCCCGCGTTCGAGGTTGGTTCGGTGATCGTGAATGATAGCGCGAATGCGGCGGTGCGGCAACGTCAAGGTCTTGATTCAACAAAGAGACGCAGAGACGCCGAGGAAGCTTACGCAACCGAAAGGGGTCTGACCCCGGTTTCATCGGGGTCAGATCCCGCTGCGTCCAAAGTCGCAAAGTTGCGGGGTCTGACCCCCAAAGTTCCGAGAGGACTTCCTCTGCGTCTCGGCGTCTCTTTGTGAACGACTTTCAGCTCGCCACGAGATCCAGCGCCGCCAACCGCCGGTCGTCCTCGAACGTCTCCAGGCGCACGGGGAAGCCCCACAGCCGCCGCAGGTGCGAGACGACGGTCGCCGCCGCATCCCCCAGCGACCGCCCGCGCCGCTGCATGTGCCGCAGCGTGAGCGAGCGGTCGCCGTCGCGATCGAACTGCACGATCTGCACGTCGGGGACGCGCGCCTCCTGCGCGTGCTGCTGTGCGAGGAGCTTGCGCACGCGCCGGTAGCCGGCGTCGTCGTGGATGCTGTCGACCTTCAGCATGCTGTCGGTGCGATGGTCGGCGATCGCGAACAGCCGGAAGTCGCGGATGAGCTTGGGCGAGAGGTACTGCGCGATGAACGACTCGTCCTTGAAGTTGCGCATCGCGAAGTCGAGCGACTTCTTCCAGTCGCTGCCCGCCATCTCGGGGAACCAGTGGCGATCCTCGTCGGTCGGCTTCTCGCAGATGCGGCGCAGGTCGGAGAACATCGCGAAGCCGAGCGCGTAGGGGTTGATGCCGCTGTACCAGTTCGAGTCGAACGACGGCTGCATCACGACGTTGGTGTGGCTCTTCAGGAACTCCATCATGAAGCCGTCGTCCACCAGCCGCCGCTCGTGCATCGTGTTGAGCAGCGTGTAGTGCCAGAACGTCGCCCAGCCCTCGTTCATCACCTTGGTCTGCGCCTGCGGGTAGAAGTACTGCGAGAGCTTGCGCACGATGCGCACGACCTCGCGCTCCCACGGCTCCAGACGCGGCGAGAACTTCTCGACGAAGTAGAGGATGTTCTCCTGCGGCTCGGCGGGCCACGTGCGGCTCTCTTCCGCGGCCGGCTTCTCGGCCTTGGCGGGCAGCGTGCGCCACAGGTCGTTGAACTGCCGCTCGCGATGCGCCTCGCGCTCCTTCAGGCGCGCCGCCTCCGCGCGCAGCGTGAGCGCGGCCGGACGCCGGTAGCGGTCGACGCCGTGGTGCATCAGCGCGTGGCACGCGTCGAGCACTTCCTCGACCGCCTCGCTGCCGTAGCGCTCCTCGCACTCCATCACGTAGCGGCGCGCGAACACGAGGTAGTCGATGATCGCGTCGGCCTGCGTCCACTGGCGGAACAGCGTGTTGCCCTTGAAGAACGAGTTGTGCCCGTAGCACGCGTGCGCGATCACCAGCGCCTGCGTGCACATCGTGTTCTCCTCCATGAGGTATGCGATGCACGGGTCGGAGTTGATCACGATCTCGTACGCGAGGCCCTGCATGCCGCGCTTGTACGCCTGCTCGTTGCGGATGAACTCCTTGCCGTACGACCAGTGCGGGTAGCCGACCGGCAGGCCGTTGCTCGCATACGCGTCGAGCATCTGCTCGGAGGTGATCACCTCGATCTGGTTGGCATAGGTGTCGAGCCCGTATTCGGCGGCGATGCCGCCGATGGCCTCGTCGTAGCGCTCGAGGAGCTCGAACGTCCAGTCGGCGCCGGTGGAGATGACGCTGCTCATGCCGCGTTCTCCTTCCTGAACAGCTCGCGGAACACGGGATAGATCTGCTCGCGGCTGTCCGCGCGCTTCATCGCGAACGGCACGCCGGCCTCGGCGAGGCGCTCGTACTCGGCCCACAGCGACGACGGCCGACCGTACGGCTCGGACGAGCCCAACTCGAGGTAGGTGTAGTAGCGGAGCTCCGGCAACAGCTTCTCGCGCAGGTAGCGCGCGCTGCGCGCCGGGTCGGAGCCGAACGCGTCGCCGTCGGAGGCTTGCGCCGCGTACACGTTCCAGCCGCGCCCGAAGCGCTCGCCGCGGATCTTCTCCGCGAGTTCGAGCGCCGGGTACACCACCGTGCCGCCGGAGCGCTGGTCGTGGAAGAACGTCTCCTCGTCGACTTCCTCGGCGTCGTCGGTGTGGCGGATGAACACCAGCTCCACCTCCTCGTACTTGCGCGTGAGGAAGAGGTAGAGGAGCGTGAAGAAGCGCTTGGCGAGGTCCTTGCGCTCCTCGTCCATCGATGCCGAGACGTCCATCAGACACAGCATCGCGGCACGGGCGACGGGCTCCGGCCGCAGCACGCGGTTGCGGTAGCGCAGGTCGGTGTCGTCGAGGAAGGGCAGGGCGTCGCGGCGCGCCTGCACGCGATCGAGCTCGGCGTGCAGCGCGAACGCGCTCTCCGCGTGCCCCGCCGCGGAGGCCGTGGCGAACTGGTCGGAAAGCATCGCGGCCTCGCGCTCCAGGCCGCCGCGCAGCGCGATGCGGCGCGCCAGCGCCTCGCGCATCGTGCGCACCACGGCGAGGTTCGCGGGCACGCCCGACTTCGCGTAGCCCAGCCGGATCGTCCGCGTGCGGTGCGTGCGGCCCATCTCGGTGCGCACGAGGCGCGGGAGCTCGAGATCGTCGAAGAAGATCTGCATGAACTCCTCGCGCGACAGCGAGAACACGAAGTCGTCCTGGCTGTCGCCTTCGCCGCCGTCCTGCTCGGCACCGTTGCCGCGGCCCTGTCCTTCGGGGCGCGGGATGCGGTCGCCCGCGACGTATTCGCGGTTGCCCGGCAGCACGAACTCGCGGTCGCCCGCGCGCCCGAACGAGAACGACGGCTCGGACACGTCCTTGCGCGCGACGCGCACCTGCCCGCCGTTCTCGATGTCGGCGAGCTTGCGCTCGCCGACCATCTTCTTCACCGCGTCCTGGATCTGCGACTTGTAGCGGCGCAGGAAGCGCTCCCGGTTGACCGCGCTCTTCCCGCGGTCGTTGGCCCGGCGGTCGATGAGGGCAGCCATGGCGCTGGCGTCCCTAACTCGACTTGTGCACGCGCAGGTACCACTCGGCGAGCAGCCGCACCTGCTTCTCCGTGTAGCCCTTCTGCGTCATGCGCGCGACGAAGCTCTCGTGCTTGTGGCGATCGTCGGCCGAGCCCTTGGCGTTGAACGAGATCACCGGCAGCAGGTCCTCGGTGTTGCTGAACATCTTCTTCTCGATGACCTCGCGCAGCTTCTCGTAGCTGTTCCACGCGGGATTCTTGCCGCCGTTGTTGGCGCGCGCGCGCAGCACGAAGTTCACGATCTCGTTGCGGAAGTCCTTCGGGTTCGCGATGCCGGCCGGCTTCTCGATCTTCTCGAGCTCGGCGTTGAGGGCGGCGCGGTCGAAGCTCTCGCCGGTCTCCGGATCGCGGTAGTCCTCTTCCTGGATCCAGCAGTCGGCGAAGGTCACGTAGCGGTCGAAGATGTTTTGCCCGTACTCGGCGTACGACTCGAGGTAGGCGGTCTGGATCTCCTTGCCGATGAATTCCGCGTAGCGCGGGGCGAGGTAGCCCTTGATGTGCTCGACGTAGCGGCGGCGGACCTCGTCGGGCAGGTCCTCGCGCGCGAGCCGCTGCTCGAGCACGTACATGAGGTGCACCGGGTTGGCGGCGATCTCGTTGTGGTCGTGGTTGAACACCGCGGACAGGATCTTGTACGCGAAGCGCGTCGAGAGGCCGTTCATGCCTTCGTCCGGGCCCGCGTAGTCGCGGTACTCCTGCAGCGTCTTCGCCTTCGGGTCGACGTCCTTCAGCGTCTCGCCGTCGTACACGCGCATCTTGGAGTAGATGCTCGAGTTCTCGGGCTCCTTGAGGCGCGACAGCACGGAGAACTGCGCCATCATCTCGAGCGTGCCGGGCGCGCACGGCGCGGCCGACAGCGACGAGTGCGCGAGCAGCTTCTCGTAGATCTTCACCTCGTCGGACACGCGCAGGCAGTACGGCACCTTGACGATGTAGATGCGGTCGAGGAACGCCTCGTTGTTCTTGTTGTTGCGGAAGCTGTGCCACTCCGACTCGTTGCTGTGCGCGACGATCACGCCGTTGAACGGGATCGCGGAGAAGCCCTCGGTGCCCTTGAAGTTGCCTTCCTGCGTCGCGGTGAGCAGCGGGTGCAGCATCTTGATCGGCGCCTTGAACATTTCCACGAACTCGAGCAGGCCCTGGTTGGCGAGGCACAGTCCGCCGGAGTAGCTGTACGCGTCCGGGTCGTTCTGCGAATAGCGCTCGAGCTTGCGGATGTCGACCTTGCCGACCAGCGAGGAGATGTCCTGGTTGTTCTCGTCGCCCGGCTCGGTCTTGGTGATCGCCACCTGCCGCAGCACCGACGGATTGATGCGCACGACGCGGAACTTCGAGAGGTCGCCGTCGAACTCCTGCAGCCGCTTGATCGCCCACGGCGACATGATGCCGGTGAGGTAGCGGCGCGGGATGCCGTATTCCTGCTCGAGCGCCTCGCCGTATTTCTCCGGCGCGAAGAGGCCGAGCGGCGACTCGTTCACCGGCGAGCCCTTGATCGCGTAGATCGGGCGCGCCTCCATCACCGACTTCAGGCGCTCCGAGATCGACGACTTGCCGCCGCCGACCGGGCCCAGCAGGTAGAGGATCTGCTTCTTCTCCTCGAGTCCCTGCGCCGCGTGCTTGAAGAACGCGACGATCTGCTCGATCGCCTCCTCCATGCCGTAGAACTCGCGGAACGCGGGATAGCGGCGGATCGTGCGGTTGCCGAAGAGGCGCGACAGGCGCTGGTCGTTGCGGGTGTCGACGAGCTCCGGCTCGCCGATGCCCGCCAGCATGCGCTCCGCGGCGGTCGCGTAGGCGCCCGGGTCGCGCCGGCACAGGTCGAGGTATTCGTCGAGGGACATCTCCGCGTCCTGCGTGGCGGAGTAGTTCGAGCGGAACGTGTCGAGCAGCGTGCTCATCGTGTGCATCTCCTGTCTGGCGCGCGCGCCATCGTGTTGCCGACCATCGCTCGCAGCTTGGGCCTTCGTGATGTGCCGTGCGCGCCGCGATCGCTTCCTGCTTCGCAAGTCGTATGCCAAGGGTTCGTTAGCAGTGACCCATGGCGAGTGCCAATCCTCCGCGTCGATTGCCATGCTGTCCGTGCGGTCGCGCATCGCTGTCGCGCAACCGTGCGCTACCGCCGCCACGCCACGCGCTGCGCGCCGATTTCGCGACGCGCAACCATGGCGGCGATTGGGTGGCAATAACGTGTTGATGGCGAAGCCGGATGACGTCGTCGCTGCGCGACCGTCGGGCGGCGGCGACGACGCGGCCGCGCGCGTGCGCCGCCGCGTGGATGCGTGAGCCGCGATGGGGCACGCGGGTCCACAACGGGGCGTGCGCGTTTGCAACACTCGCGCGGCAGTGCCGCGCCGTGACGCGCGCTCGTATTGATTCCGGAAATCGCGTGTCGGACGATTAGAAGCTCGCCTCCCGGCAGGACACCTGATCCGCGTGCAACCGGTGCAAGTGCGAGCGGTCAATTGCGGTTGCGGGAAGCGGTTCCCCAGGTTTCCACCACGCATCGCGCCCACGGCGCGCGCGGTTGTTACGTACGTCGTTACGCGACGACAGCCATGACGCGGCGGGTCACCGCCGCCGCCCGCGCGCCGTGCACGGAGCAGCCTCCCGAAACCGCCGCTGCTCGCCCATTTGAACGGCCGCTCGACGGCGCACAGTCGGGGCGCCCGGTACGGGGTCCGCGTGGCCTCGCACCGGACGTGCTCCCGTGCGCCAAGAGGCCTTCATGCGACAGACATTCCGCCATCCGCGCGAGCGCGGACCGTTGGGTGCGTTCCTCGCGCTCGTTCTCGCGCTGCTCACCGCCGGCAGCGCGTGCGCGCAGGTCGCCGTGGTCGAGTTCCACCATCCCGGGCTCGATCACTACTTCATCACCAGCGATGCCGCGGAGATCGCGGATCTCGACGGCGGCCGGCATCCCGGCTGGGTGCGCACCGGCTACGCATTCGGCGCCTGGCCCGCGGGCGACGGTCGTGCGGGCGCGTCGCCGGTCTGCCGCTTCTACGGCAATCCGCAGCGCGGGCTCGATTCCCATTTCTACACGGCGAACGCCGGCGAATGCGCGGCGCTGCCGTTGCGGTTCGGCGACGCGTGGCTGCTCGAGTCGAGCGCGGTGTTCCGCATGGCGCCGCTCAGCGCGGATGGGGCCTGTCCTGCGGGCACGGAGCCCGTCTATCGACTCTTCAACGGCCGCGCCGACGCCAACCATCGCTACACCACGAGCGCCGCGGTCTATGCGCAGATGACGGCCCGCGGCTACGTGCCCGAAGGCGACGGCAGCGGCCCGCGGCCGGTCGTGTTCTGCGCGCCGCCGGCGCCGGCGTCGCCGCTCGCGCCGCAGTGCATGCTGGATGCGAGCGTGGCCGCGCCTGCCGTCAACACCGGCATCGTGCTCACGGCGCGCTGCACGAACGCACCCACGCGCTTCGACTGGGGAACCACCGGCTGCAACGGCGCGTTGAGCGCGTGCCTCACGGGCGCGACGACACCGGGTCCCGTGACCTACACCGTCGTGGCGAGCAATGCGCAGGGGCCCGGGGCGTCGGCGAGCGTGGACGTGACGTGGATGGCGGCGGGAACGGCGACCGGCGGCAGCGCGCTTCCGCGCTGCACGTTGGAGGCGGACACGGCCACGCCGGCGACCGGTGCCACGCTCGCGCTGAGCCTCGCGTGCGCGGATGCCTCGGCGTCCGTCACGTGGCTCGCGTGCACGGCCGGCGGGGGCACGTGCCAGCCGCTGCCCGTTTGCGCGCCGGGATCGGCGACGTGCGCGGTGACGCAATCGGGCGCGGGATCAGTCCAGTACGCGGTGGATGTCCGCAACGCGACCGGCGTCGTGCGCGTCGTCCGCGACGTGACGTGGGTGCGCGGGCTGCTGCCGCCCGTGTGCCGCCTGACGCCGTCGAACGCGGCACCTGCGGTCGACACCAGCATCACGCTGTTCGCCGATTGCAGCGACGCGCCGGCGAGCTACACCTGGACCGGTTGCGCGAGCACGCTCGCGACGTGCGTGGCCACGGCCGGCGCGGCGGGGACACGCACCTATGGCGTGGTCGCGGCCAACGCCGCAGGCGCGAGTGCGCAGGCGACGGCCGACGTGACGTGGCTGCAGGTTGGCCCGCGCATGCCGCCCGTGTGCACGCTGAGCGCGAGTGCCGCCAATCCCGCCGCCGGCACGAGCATCGTGCTGACCGCGCAGTGCAGCGGCGCGCCCGTCTCCTATGCGTGGATCGGCTGCGACAGCGACGGCGCGACGTGCACGACGACCGGCACTGCGGCGGGGCCGCAGAGCTATACCGTCATCGCGCGCAACGACGCGGGTCCGGGCGTGCCGGCGACGACGTCTGTCGCGTGGCAGGCCGCCGCGGGGACGCCGGTGTGCACGGTCACGGCGAACGCGACGACGCTGTGGCTGGGGCAAACGGTGCTGGTGCAGGCATCGTGCACGAACGGCCCCGTCTCTTACACGTGGCAGAACTGCGCCTCGGCGGACAACGTTTGCCTCGACACCGCGACGACGCCCGGCACCGTGGTCTATACGGTGGCCGCCGCCAACGCACTCGGCCCGGGCGCGCCGGCGAGCACGAGCGTGACCTGGCGCGATCCCACCGACGCCGGCAGGTGCATCCAGTTTCCGGAGGTCAGGATCGTGACGGTGCCGTGGGGCCGGCTCGCGACGCTGCCGGCGGACTACGGCGGCAACTTCACGCGCGGCAGCGTGCTGGCCGCTGGGTTCACGGTCCCGGTCGCGGGCACGTACTCCGTCTCCACGCTGCTCGCGAGCGCCACCAACGTGCAGAGCCTGCCGGTCACCCAGCAGGCGACGCTGTCGCGCGAGAAGTGCGACTTCCGGCCGGTGGATCCCGCGGGTGTCGCCGGGCCGATCGCCGCGGGCGTGGGCCATCCCGCGCAGGTGGGCGGGGCCGTCGGCACCGAGCTCGTGCCCGGCGTCACCTACTACGTGAACGTGCGCAACTACGTGCCGGGCGTGGGCGCGACCTGCGGGGAAGCCGCGTGCAACGTGCAGGTCGACTGGCAGTGGCCGGCGCCGTGAGCGGGCGCCCATGAAAAAAGCCTCGGCGCGGGCCGAGGCTTTCATCGGGATCGGTTTGGTAGGCGCGATTGGACTCGAACCAACGACCCCCACCATGTCAAGGTGGTGCTCTAACCAGCTGAGCTACGCGCCTCCGAAGAGACCGCGATTCTAGCCGATCGGCGTGTGCACGGCAACATGGGCCGTGTAAGTCGCTGAAAAGCAGGACAAAGCAGGATGCCGCAGTGGCGTGCGCGCTTGCGGTGACGCGCGATTCACTGCCGGTGGGGAAGGCGTCCGAATCGGATTCGCTGGGCTCTGTGCCCAAATTGTGCCCATTCCGTGCCCACGATGTGCCCACGGAATTTGGCCATGCCACGGCCGAACGAACACAACCCGATCTTGACCATGTGATCGCACGTCGAACGCGGCCGGGCAGACGAACTACTTCCGCTTCGCCGGCGCCTTCACCGACTCCAAGAAGCGCTCCAACGCGATCCGCACGACGTCGGACCTGCTCGGAATGGTGCCCTGAGTAGCGGCGAGCTCCATGCGCTTGCGGTCGATGCGCTGGATCGTTTCGTCGTCGATTCGCACGGCGAGTTGCTTCTGTCCGGCGCTCGTCATGAAGGCCTTCGCGGAAACGTTTGTCAGAAAGCCGGATCGTCCCACTTGTCGGGCATGTTGACAACGTCGTCAAGTTGTCAGACGATACAACATGAAACAACGCATGACATGCGGTGTTGTCTACCAAGAAAGGCTTCCGATGCCAACGTTCATGAGTGCCAAGCAGTTGTCGCAGAACCTCCCGTACACGGATCGTCACATCAAACGAGTACCTCAAGGATCGCGTCTTCCTCGAGGGCGTGCACTACGTGCGCCTGCCGGGCTGCCGCCGGGTGCTGTACGTGTGGGAGGCCATCTGCTCGGACATGGGACTCGGCGCCGCGCGTGCGATCCCCATGGCCAACGGTGGAGTCTGCCGTGGGTAGCGTCCGCGTGCGTCCCGAGACGGACACGCTCTACTTCGATTTCCGGTATCGGGGCGTCCGCTGCCGGGAGTTCTCCACGCTCGCGGCGACGAGGATCAACGAACAGCGTATGCAGCGCGTGTTGCGCGAGATCGAGGGCGAGATCTCGGCGGGGACGTTCTCTTATCGGAAATACTTCCCCAACAGCAAGCGCGCCGCCATGTTTGAGGCTGCTACGACGGTCGTACCGCCGCCTTCGGCTGACGAGTTGATCGCCGGCGCTGCCACGGCGGTCAAGGGCCCGGCGGCGGCGGGCATGCCGCCGTTCGCGGCCGTCGGCGAAACCCCCCTGTTCGCCGCCTTCGCCGAACAGTGGTACGGCGAGTGCTCGCCGGCGCGTGGTTCGCGGGCGTCACGCGCGTCCTCGGCCGGCAGCGCATCGCGGCCGCGGCGGTCGTGCTGGTCGGCGTGGCGATCGTCGGGCTCGACATCGGCAACGGTTCCTTCGACGCGCTCGGCACCGCGCGCCTGCGGTTCGGCGTCGACGTCGCGGGCAGCGGCACACTGAAGCTCGCGC
Organism: Burkholderiales bacterium; assembly: GCA_046347855.1. GTDB lineage: Bacteria > Pseudomonadota > Gammaproteobacteria > Burkholderiales > Casimicrobiaceae > VBCG01. Next base: position 562,527 of record JAXMFJ010000006.1, on the reverse strand, counting down.
GCAGCGTCGTCGCCGACGCGCGCGCGTCGCGCACGGTCACGCCGGATCCGGCGCCCGACAGCCCGCACCGCCAACTGATCGCACTCGGTGACGCCTATCCCGGACGCAGCATCCTCGTGCTGCTGGCCGAATCATGGGGCTACGCCCGCGACGCCGCGCTCACGCGCTACGTGGCGGCGCCGCTGGTCGCGCTCGACGGCCACGGCTACGAGATCCGCGTCGGCGCGCGCGAGTTCAAGGGCGCGACCACGGCCGCGGAATTGCGCGTGCTGTGCGGACTCGTGGGCGACTATCGCGTGCTGCTCGCCGGCGCCGTGCCGGCGGAGTGCGCGCCGGCCGCGTCGGCCGCGCAGGGGCGCCCCGCGGTGGCGGTGCATTCGTTCCGCGGCGGCATGTTCGAGCGCGCCACGTGGTGGCCGCGCATCGGCTTCGGCGAGACGCTGTTCGAGCCGGAGTTGAGCGCGCGCGGCGTGCCGCGCTGCGGCGGCCCGTTCGCGGGAAGCTGCGACCGCGAGGCGCTTGCCGTCGTCCGCGCGGCGCTCGCGGGCCCGCCGCGCTTCGTCTACTTCCTCACGCTCAACACGCACCTGCCGCTGCATGCGCGCACCACCGTCGACCCCGCGCTCGCCGATCTGTGCGAGCGCGACCGCGTGCCCGCCGACGTGTGCCAGCTCACCGCGGAGCAGGCGGCGCTGATGACCGACGTCGCCGCGATGCTGCGCAGCCTGCCGGTGCCGCCGGTCGTGATGATCACCGGCGACCACAGTCCGCCGTACGGCAGCCTCGACGCGCGCAACGCGTTCGATCCGGCCGTCGTGCCGCTCGTCGTCGGCATCCCGGCGACGCCGCGTTCGTGACCCGCGAGTCGATGCGCGTCGCGTTCATCGGCACCGCCGGCGTGCCCAACCGCTATGGCGGCTTCGAGGCCTTCCTCGAGCACTGCGGGCCCGAGATCGCGCGCCACTGCGACGAGGTGATCGTCACCTGCGACGCGTCGCTCTACGTGGACCGCAGCCCGCGCGTGGGCGGCATGCGCCGCGTGTTCCTGCCCGTGCGCGCCAACGGTGCGCTCTCCGTGCTGCACGACCTCGTGGCGTTCCTCGCGGTGTTCCCGCGCGCGTCGCACGTCGTGGTGCTCGGCGTGTCCGGCGGCGTGTGGTTCCCGCTGTTCCGGCTCGCGTGCGATCTCGGCGGCCGCCGCCTGCTCGTCAACGTCGACGGCGTCGAGTCGCGCCGCGGCAAGCACGGCCCCGTGAAGCAGCGCCTGCTGCAGGGGTTCGACGCGCTCTCCCAGCGCTTCGCGCATGGCGTGGTGTACGACAACGCGGCGCTGCTGCCGTGGATCGCGCCCGCCGCACGCGCGAAGGCCGTCGAGATCGCGTATCCCGGCGATCACGTGCTGCGCACCGGCGCCCAGCGCGAGCCGCGCACGGCGCTCACTATCTGCCGCATCGAGCCCGAGAACAACGTCGAGCTGCTGCTGCAGGGCGCGCAGCGCTCCAGCCTCGCGCGCTACACCGTCGTCGGCAACTGGGCGCACAGCGCCTGGGGCCGCGCACTGCGCGCGCGCTACGCCGGCGATCCGCGCCTCGAACTGCTCGATCCGGTCTACGATCCGGCCGCGCTCGCCGCGTTGCGCGAGCGGTGCACGCACTATCTCCACGGCCACAGCGTCGGCGGCACCAACCCGTCGCTGGTCGAGATGCTGTTCTACGAGTCGGACCTGCTGTGCTTCGACGTGCCGTTCCACCGCGCGACGGCGGGCGATTGCGCGCGCTATTTCCGTACCGCAGACGAACTGGCATCGCTCCTCGTCGCACCCGCGCCCGTCGACGGGGCGCAGCGCGCGTTGCAGCGCGCACGCTACACGCGGTCGCGCATCGCCGCCGGCTATCTCGCCGCGATGCGCGGCGAGGCGGTGGAGACCGCGAGCGGGCCGCACGCAGCGCGCGCGCCGCGTCCGCACTGACCTATCAGCGCCCGACCGCGAGCCACAGCGCGCCGAACAGCAGCGGCTGGTGCAGCATGTACACGAGGAGGCTGTGGCGCCCGAGCCAGCGCACGAAGCGCGGCAGGATACCGAAGGGCGCGACCGCGCGGAAGTCGTGGCGCAGCAGCGCGTGGCCGAGCGCGATGCCGGCCAGCATCACGCCGGCCCACGGGAAGAGCGGCACGTAATCCTCGGTGCGCGGCTTCACCGTCGCGAACCCCACGAAGCCCCACGGCGGGCCGTCGAACGCCGTCGCGGTGAACGCGTTGCCGGCGGCGATCACCGCCACGCCGAGCGCGAGCGCGAGCCACGGCCGCGCGACGAGCGGCCGCAGCAGCACGAGGCAGAGCGCGATCGCGTGCAGCACGCCGAACGTGACGTAGCTCTGCGGGAACGCGACGAACGTGGCCGCGGTGACGAGCAGCGCGCACGCGGCGATGGTCGCGACGTGCCGCCAGAAGCCCGCGCGGCCCTGCGCGGTGCGCTGCGCGAGCACGAGGCTCACGCCCGCGAGCAGCAGGAACGACGACAGGATGGCGGTGCGCGCGTGCAGCCAGAATGCGTCGCGGTAGAAGTTGGCCGCAATGACGCCGAAGTGCGCGAGGTCGAAGCAGAAGTGGAAGGCGACCATCGCGATCACCGCGAGGCCGCGCAGCGCGTCGATGCCCGCGATGCGCCCGGCCGCGGCCGCCGTGCCGGGCGCGCGCGCGACCGGCGCGGCGGTCACTGCACCATGCCGCGCCATGCCACGCGCACGTTGCCGGCGGCGTCCGGCGGGCCGAGTGCCGCCAGCGCGAGCGCGATGTGCGGCGGCGCGCCCGGCGCGGGCGCGAGCGTCGCGCTCACGTCGACCGCGCGTCCCACCACGCTCACGGTGCCGGCGATGCGCACGTCGCCGCCTTCGTTGCGCACGGGACCTGCGAGGCGATTGCCGTCGGGCGCGAGATCCACCGCGACGGCCCCGAGGTTCGCCACCGCGGCGCCGACCGCGAGCCGAGCGTCGCGCCATTGCGCCGCGACCGATCCCGTCGCGCCGTTGCCATCCCACGCGAACGCGGGCGTGCGCACCGCGATCGTGCCGCCGAGCGTGACGAGGCCGCGCGCGCCGAGCATCCCTGCGAGCGCCTGCGCGGGAATCTCGACCGCGAAGTCGCGCAGGCTGCCGCTGTCCTTGCCGATGCCGACGACGCCGGTGGGCGTGCCGAGCCCGGGTGCGGGCTCCAGCACGAGCTCGTGCGTCGCGGTCAGCAGCGAGCGGGGCGGGATCGACCAGCGCAGCGGCATGCGCCACGTGTTGGTGGCGTCGGTGAGCGTGCCGCTGCCGTTCCAGATCGTGCCGCCCGCATCGGCGAGGCGCAGCCTGCCCTTCGAATTGGACTCGAGCGCGCGGTCCGCGAGCGAGGCGGGCGCGAACACCGCAAGGGCGCCGGCAAGCAGCCCGACGACGAGGACGACGATAGCGAGGATGCGCATGGGTCAGGGAGCGAAGGTGAATTCGGCGCGCACGGTGCCGGGCTCGACGCGCGCGGTGACGACGGCCTCGACCGTGCGCACGCCCTCGCGGCCGAGTGCGGCCAGCAGGTCGGGCAGCGCATCGAAGCGCACCGCGCCGAACGTGAGGCGCACGCGGCCATCGGCCACGTCGAGCAGCGACACCGCCGGGCGCAGGCGGCGTTCCGCGAGCACGCGTTCCACGGTCGCGCGCGGATCGTCGCTGCGCGTGGTGGCCGGCGCACGCTGCAATGCGAGCAACGCATCGGCCTGCGCGCGCGCCGTGGCGAGCGCCGCGCGCGCGACGGGCAGGTCGCGCGCGAGCCGCTCGCGGTCGCGCGTGACCGGCACCCACACGGTCGTGTAGAGCGCTGCGCCGACCACCACCGCGATCGCGAGCAGCACCAGCGCGCGCTCGCGCGCCGACGCGCCTTCCCACGTGGCCGCGAGGCGCGGCGACAGCCGGTGCAGGGCGAGCGCCATCATGGCAGGGCCGCCGCTCGGGCGAGCGTCGCGCGCACGCGCGTGCCGCTGGCGCTGGTGGCCGCGAGGACGCCGACGCCGGCGAGCGTCAGCGTGCGATCGAGCGCGTCCATCGCGGGCGGCGCGAGCTTGCCCAAGTCGAACGTCCAGCTGCCCGCGCCGTAGCTCGCGCTCTTCAGCGTGCCGGCGGGCAGGGCGGCGAGCGCGGGCGCGGTGCGCGCGAGCAGCGGCAGCGCATCGTCCGGCGCGGGCTGTCGTGCGCGATGACGGGCGTCGGCGAAGCGGCGCGCGAGGGCGGCACTCGCGGCGTCGCCGGTGGCTGCATCACCGGCACCGGCGGCGCGTGCCACTTCGATCAACGAACGCTCGACCTGCCACGTGTCGTAGCGCAGCACGGCCCATTCGACGAGCGTCGCGGCGACGTGCAGCGCGAGCGCCGCGGCGGCGATGCCGAGCGGCCACGCGAGCCGCTGCACGAACGTGCGAGCAGGTGCCGCCGGTGTGCGCGAGAACTCGCCGTGCAGGAGATCGGGCGCGGCCGCGAGGGGCGCGCCGTCCTGGTCCCAGTGCCATGCGACGGCGCGCTCGAATCGCGCACCGCACTGCGCCGACCACGCAGCGAGCTCGCTGTCGTCGACCGGGAACGCGACCTCGACGCGCGGCGGCGTGCCGGCACGCACGGCGTGCGCGAGCGCGAGGGCCAGCTCGTCGGGCGTGCGCCCGGGCGAGGGCGCACTCAACGCGAACGCGCTGCCGTCCGGCTTGCGCACGAAGCCGCCGCCGGCCTGCGAGCGGTACCAGCGCCACGCGCCGGCGCCGGGCAGGGGACTCGCGGCGGGCTCCGCGATCACGCGTGCGAAATCGCGCTGCAGCGCCGCCACCAGCGCACGCGAGGCGATCGCCACCTCGACCGCCCCGTCCGCACGGCGCGGCGACGCCGTCAGGTGCTGGGTGTTGCTGCCGCCCGCGAGCTGGTCCTCGAGCGCGAACGCGGCCGCGGCGGGCACGCGGTCGGCGGGCATCGGCGGCAGCGCGACGCTCGCGATGCGTACCGCGGAGGCCGCGAGCACGGCCTCGCGGCGTTCCGCACGCGGCCACTCGGCCGGGACCCCGGCACCCGACCGCTGATGCCGCTGCTGGTCGTCGAACAGCGCCCACGGCACGGCGACGCCGGCGGCGGGCAGTTCACTGAGGAGGACGCGCAGGATGGGCATGGGTGGAGACGCGAAAGATCTCCGGCATTATCCGTCATGCCGTCGGCGCGGGGGCGCCGCGCCCGGCGGACGGACGACTATTCGAGCACCTGCCACACGACCGTCGGCCACTTGCGGCCGTCGCGATGAAGCAGCGCGCGTGCCTGTGCGACCGCGTCACCTTGCTGCGAGCGCACGCTGACGAGGAAGTAGCTGCTCGCGAACGCGAACGTCGCGCCGGGCGGCAGCGTCACGTCGCGCGGCAGCCGCTCGCGCAATTCCGGGAGCGTGGTGAACGGCTTGCGCGCGCGCTCGGCGAGGAACGCCGCGAGGTTGTCCCCCGCGAGGGCGGGAATGGCGGCCGCGAGCACGTCGGCGCCGGCGGTGTTCACGTTGAGGAGCGTCCCGGTGGGCAGCGCGGCGATGTCGGGCGCGAGTGCCGCGAACGTGCGCGCGCCGGCGCCGCGCACGAGCGCCACTTCCGCGCTGCGCACGAGCGGCGCGTTGGCGGCAAGCGACGTCGGCGAGGCCTGCAGGTAATCGGCGTCCTCCGCGCCGTTGGGCCGTCGCTGCGCGTCGGCGTCGATCCAGTCGGCGAGCGTCTCCGCGACCGATCCCGGCACGCCCTTGCGCGCGAAGAGCTGCGCGAAGCGCATGCGCTCCATCTCGCCGGCCGCGCCGTCCTGCACGAGGTTGTTGACGTTGAGGCGCCCCTGCGCGTCCTCGATGCGGCCCTCGATCGAGCCGTTGGCGATCGGCGTCGGCGGCAATGGGTACGACCACGGCTCGCCCAGGAAATCGAGCGTGCCTGCGCGCGCGTCGTCCTGCAGGATCTGCCGCGCCCACTGCACACCGGCCAGCGCGAGCGACTGCGCCTGCACCTGGTCGCGCCGGTTGCCGACGTCGGCAAACCAGCGCTGCTGTCCCGCGGCGAGGGCGACGGCGACGGTCGCGGCGAGCGCCGCGACCAGCATCGCGAGGACCAGCGCGGCGCCGCGTGCGCGCGAGGTCATGGGTTGCCTTTCGCGCTTCGCGCTGCAGGGCGGGATTCGCCCTCGGGGCGGCCCTGCGGGCTCATCGCAGCGTGAACCAGCGGTCGATGCGCACGCCGTCGGCGAGCGTGAGCGTGAGCCGCACGGCGCGCGGAATCTCGTCCTCGCCGAAGCGTGGCCACGCGCGCAGCCAGCTCCCGTCGCGCGTCAGGTACTCGAGCTCGAACGCGGTCACGTCGGTCACCAGTGGATACACGCGTGGCGTGGCGCCGTCCGTGTGGTCGAGGTGCGGCCAGTACGCGAGCTCCAGCGTGCTGTTGCGCAGCCGGTAGCCGATGCGCTGCCCCGCGGGCGCGGGCTCCGCGGAGAACTCCGACCCCGCGCGCGTGAACACGAGCGCCGCCTGGTTGGCGTACACCGTGCCGAGCCACGCCGGCTCCCGCGCGCTGCCGGCGCGCACCGGACGCGGGATCGCCTGCCGGATGTCCGCCTCGAAGCGCGTGAAGAGCGCCTCCAGCGTGCGCCAGCGCGCGGCCTCGGCGGACAGCCGCGCCTCGCCGTCGGTCAGCGAGGCGGTCGCGCGATACGCGAGCACCGCGATCACGCCGAAGATCGCGAGCGCCAGCAGCGCCTCGACCAGCGTGAAGCCCCGGTTGCGCACCGAACGGCGCCTCGCGCTCATGGCCGCGGGTCCGGGTTGCCGAGGAAGCCGGTCAGCTTCGCGAGCGCGTAATCGGGAGCGCCGGGCGCGGCCACGGTGATGTCGATGCGGCGGAACGCGGGATTCGGCGTCGTGGTGACGCTGGCCTGCCACACGAACGCCGTGCCGGCCTGCAGCGCCTCGCCATTGCTCGTGCCGAGCGCCGGCCACGGGCTCGCGACCTGCGCCGCGGCGAGGCGGTTCTGCGCGACCCACAGCGCGAGCGTGCGGTCCTTGAGCGCGGACGCGGAGTCCGTCGCCTGCGCGAGCGCGCGCATGCCGGCGGCGAGCGCGATGGCGACGATCGCCAGCGCGACCAGGATCTCGACCAGCGTGAAGCCGCGGCGGCGGATCACGGCGCGACCGGCGCGATGCTCACGCGATTGAGCGGATCGCCGGTCAGCACGAGTCGCGCCTCGCGGCCGGCGAGCGCGAATGCGAACGGCTCGTTGCGGCCCGTCGGGCGCAGCGGCACGATGGCGTCGCCCTCGAGCTGCACCCCGCCGTAGGTCAGCGCGGTCGCGTTGAGACCGGACGGCAGCGCGTGCGCGGCGAGCACGTCGTCGTCGGCCACCGGCTGCCACTGCCCGGCGGCATCGCGGCGCCAGAAGCGCCACGCGCCACCGTCGGCCGACGCCCCGAGCGTCTCGGCGCGCACCTGCGCCCGCGCCGCCGCGTGCTCGAGCGCATCGGCGAAGCGCCGCGCCTCGCGCGCTGTGCGGTCGCGGTCGCCGTCGTCGAATGCGACGACGGCGACGCTCGCCGCGATGGCGAGAATCACCACCACCACCAGAATTTCGACCAGCGTGAAGCCACCAATACGACGCGCGACAAGACCACAGCCCGACGCACGACGCTCGTCTTTACGTGCAGTTACCAAGCGGCCGACGCCGGGCCGCCCCAAGGCGGCCGCCTGACTATGATTTTCCGGCCGCAAAAGGCGCGACGCAGGCGTCATGTCATCCGGGGACCGCACGGACGCCTTTTGCGGACGAAGCGCTAGAGATCCCAAGATCCGATATCGGCATCGATCCCGCTGCCGCCCGGCTGGCCGTCGGCGCCGAAGCTGAACACCTCGATCTCGCCGCGCACGCCGGGATTCACGTAGACGTACGCGCGTCCCCACGGGTCCTTCGGCAGCTTCTCGAGGTAGCCGCCCGGCTTCCAGTTGGGCGGCACGGGCGGCGACTCGGGCTTCGCGACCAGCGCCGTGAGGCCCTGCTCGGCGGTCGGATAGCGCTGGTTGTCGAGGCGGTAGAGCTTCAGCGCCTGCATGATCGCCGCGACGTCGCTCTTGGCGGCGATGGCGCGCGCCTCGTCGGGACGCTCGAGCACGCGCGGGACGACGAGCGCGGCGAGCACGCCGAGGATCACGATCACGACCATGATCTCGATCAGCGTGAAGCCGGCGGCGGTGCGCGGGTGCGCACGAGGGCGGAAGCATTGCATCGGACGATTATAATGCGCGGGTTCCCGCCGGTCTTTCCGCGCCCGTGCGTCGCGCGAACGCGAAGGGCGGGCCACGTCCCGCGCCCATGATCGCCCGCGTCGCCCGCATCCTCGCCCTGCTGCTGCTCGCCGCCGCCGTGGCGGGCTGGTACGGATGGCGGCTCTACACCGAGCCCTTGCCCTTGCCCGCATCGCCTTACCCCTACGACGTGCGCACCGGCGCCACGCTGTCCGGCGTCGCGCGCGAGCTCGCGAACGCCGGCGTGCTGCCGCAGCCGCTCGCGCTGGTGGCGCTCGCCCGCTGGCACCACGTCGACCGCACGATCAAGGCCGGCAGCTACGAGTTCGAGGCGGGCATCACGCTGCCGCAGCTGCTCGCCAAGCTCACCCAGGGCGACGTCACGCAGGCGTCGCTCGTCGTCGTCGAGGGGGCGACCTTCGGCGACCTCAGGCGCGCGCTGAAAGCGCACCCCGCCGTGCGCAACACGCTGCTCGACCTGCCCGACAGCGAGATCATGACGAAGCTCGGCGTGCCCGCGGCGCTGCCCGAGGGACGCTTCTTCCCCGATACCTACTTCTTCGCGACCGGCAGCAGCGACGCCGCGATCCTCGCACGCGCCATGCGCGCGATGGACACGCGGCTCGCGGCCGCATGGGAGCATCGGGCGAGCGACCTGCCGTTCAAGTCGCCGTACGAAGCGTTGATCCTCGCCTCGATCGTCGAGAAGGAGACCGGCCGCGCGGCCGACCGTCCGCTGATCGCCTCCGTGTTCGTCAACCGGCTGAAGAAAGGCATGCGCCTGCAGACCGACCCGACGGTGATCTACGGCCTCGGCGCCACGTTCGACGGCGACCTGCGCCGCCGCGACCTCGAGGCCGACACGCCGTACAACACGTACACGCGCGACGGCCTGCCGCCCACGCCCATCGCGCTGCCCTCGCAGGCGGCGCTCGACGCCGTGCTCAATCCGCCGGCCACCGAGTACCTCTACTTCGTCGCGCGCGGCGACGGCACCTCCAAGTTCTCGACGACGCTGCCCGAGCACAACCGGGCGGTGTCGCGCTTCCAGAAAGGCGGGCGCTGATGACGCGCGGCCGGTTCATCACGCTCGAAGGCGTCGACGGCGCCGGGAAGAGCACGCATGCGGTGTGGCTCACCGAGCAGCTGGCGGCGCAGGGACGCAAGGTGACCGCGACGCGCGAGCCCGGCGGCACGCCGCTCGGCGAGGAGCTGCGCAAGATGCTCCTGCACGTGCCGATGACGCACGACACCGAGGCGCTGCTCATGTTCGCCGCGCGGCGCGAGCACGTGGAGCAGGTGATCCGGCCCGCGCTCGCGCGCGGCGACTGGGTCGTGTGTGACCGCTTCACCGACGCGACCTACGCGTACCAGGGCGGCGGCCACGGCGTGCCGTTCGCGCGCATCGCGGAGCTTGAAACGTGGGTGCACGGCGATTGCCAGCCGGACCTCACGCTGCTGTTCGACGTGTCGACCGCGGTGTCGCGGGCGCGCCTCACGCGCGCCGAAGCCAACGGCCGCACGCTCGACAAGTTCGAGGCCGAGAGGCAGGACTTCTTCGAGCGCGTGCGCGCCGCGTACCTCGAGCGCGCGGCGGCGATGCCCGCGCGCTTTCGCGTGATCGACTCGACGCGCCCGATCGCCGACGTGCGGGCGGAGCTCACCGCAGTGCTCGCGGGCCTGTGACGATGGCCGACATCGACGACGACGACGTCGCCGTCGCGCGCACGCCGGCCATCCCGCCGCTCCTCCCCTGGCAGGTCGCGACGGCCGCGAGCGCGCTAGCGGCGCGCGCCACGTGGCCGCATGCGCTGCTGATCGCGGGGCCGCGCGGCATCGGCAAGCGCACGCTCGCGCTCAACTTCGCGAAGGCGCTGCTGTGCGAGGCGCCGCGCGCGGACGGCCTGGCCTGCGGCGCGTGCCCCGGCTGTGGATACGCCGACGCCGGCCAGCACCCCGACCTGCGGCTGGTCGAGCCGATCGAGCGCGACGAGGAGGGCGAGGAGAAACGCCTCGACCAGATCAGGATCGAGTTCATCCGCGATCTCACCGAGTGGGCGCAGGTGACCGCGCATCGCGGCCGCGCCAAGGTCGCCGTGATCTACCCGGCCGAGCTCATGAACCCGGCCGCGGCGAACGCGCTCCTGAAGACGCTGGAGGAGCCGCCGCCCGAGACCTACCTCCTGCTCGTCGCGCACCAGCCCGGACGCGTGCCGGCCACGCTGCGCAGCCGCTGCCGGCGCTTCGTCGCGCCGATGCCCGATGGCGATCTCGCGCGGCGCTGGCTCGCCGCGCAGGGCGTGCGCGACGCCGACGGCGTGCTCGCGCAGGCCGGCGGCGCGCCCATCGCCGCGCTGGGCCTCGCCGATCCGTCGTGGCAGGCCGAGCGCGCGCACTGGCTCGACGCGCTCGCCAAGCCGCGCGCACTGTCGGCGCTCATGCTCGCCGCCCGGATCGAGGCCGCGCCGAAGGACGAGCGCAAGGCGCGCCTCGAGCTCGCCATCGACTGGCTCGCCGCCTGGACCGCCGACCTCGCCCGGGTTGCCGCCGGGGTTTCTCCCGCCCGCAGTCCCGACTACGCGGCGGCGCTCGCCTCCTTGTCCGGCGCGGTGGCGCCGGTGGCCCTGTTTCGCTATCATCGATCGTTGCTGCGGCAGCGCCTCCTCGTGGCCCATCCGCTGCAGCCGCGCCTCGTGGCCGAGTCCCTGCTGCTGGGCTACCGCGAACTCTTCCGCTGACATGCTCGAGAAAAAGGGTCCTCCGACTGCCCCAGGCGCCGCCGCCGCGCGGCCCGGGGTGCTGTCGCTCAACATCCGCGAGAAGGCCGCGCTCTACGCCGCGTACATGCCGTTCCTGAAGGGCGGCGGCATCTTCATCCCGACGTCGCGGCCGTATGCGCTCGGCGAGGAAGTGTTCATGCTGCTCTCGCTGATGGACGATCCCAACCGCCTCGCGGTGCAGGGCAAGGTCGTATGGCTCACCCCCGAGGGCGTGCAGGGCAACCGCACGCAGGGCATCGGCGTGCAGTTCACGCAGGACGAGACCGGTTCCGCCGCCCGCGCCACCATCGAGAAGATCCTGGGCGAGACGCTCGCGTCGACGCGGCCGACGCATACGATGTAGTGGTCAGGAGTCAGTTGGCAGTTGGCAGTGGCGGCGGCGGCGCGGCGTCTTCCGGGCGGCGCATCGAGCGCCGTTGTGACCTCCTGCCAAGACGTCGATCCCGAAATCCTTACCGTCATCGCGACGCTTCCAGCCGCTCGCTTCCGGCCGATGCGCCGCCCGCGAAACACCACCGCCACTGTCAACTGACTCCTGACTCCTGACATCTGTGTTCGTCGACAGCCACTGCCACCTCGACTTCCCCGAGCTCGCCGGCGACCTGCCGGGCGTGCTGGCGGCGATGCGCGAGCACGACGTCACGCATGCGCTGTGCATCGCGGTCGACCTGCCGGCGTGGCCGAACGTGGTCGCGATCGCGCAGGCGCATCCGAACCTCTACGCGTCGGTCGGCGTGCATCCCGACTACACCGACACGCCCGAGCCGACCGTCGACGAGCTGGTCGCGAAAGCGGCCACGCCCAAGGTCATCGCGATCGGCGAGACGGGCCTCGACTACTACCGCCTCGCGGGCGACCTCGAGTGGCAGCGCGAGCGCTTCCGCCGCCACATCCGCGCCGCGCGCGAGTGCGGCAAGCCGCTCGTGATCCACACGCGCGCCGCGGCCGAGGACACGCTGCGGATCATGCGCGAGGAGCGTGCGGGCGAGGCGGGCGGCGTCATGCACTGCTTCACCGAGACGTGGGAGGTGGCGGCGGCGGCGGTGGATCTCGGCTTCCACGTCTCGTTCTCGGGCATCGTCACGTTCAAAAACGCGGTCGCGCTGAAGGACGTCGCGCGCCGCGTGCCGCTCGACCGCATGCTCGTCGAGACCGACAGCCCGTATCTCGCGCCGGTCCCGCATCGCGGCAAGCAGAACCAGCCGGCGTGGGTGAGCTTCGTCGGCGAGGAGATCGCGCGCCTGCGCGAGCTGCCCGTCGCCGCCGTCGCCCAGGCCACCACGAACAACTTCTTCCGCCTCTTCGCCATTCCCGACGCCCATGCCTAACGCCGCGCTCCGCCCCTTCGCCACCGCCATCGCCGTGGCCACGCTCGCCCTCGTCACGTCGCTGCCTGCGCGGGCCGACCTGTATGAGGACTTCGTCATCGCCGTCGCCAACGATCGCGTGACCACCGTGAAGGAGCTGCTCGCCAAGGGTGTGGACCCCAACTCCGTCACGCCGGAAGGCGAGCCGGTGCTCGTCAACGCCGCGCGCAACAACTACGTGGCAACGGTGGACGCGCTGCTCGCCGGCAAGGCGAACGTCAACGCCAGGAGCACGTTCGGCGACACCGCGATCATGGCCGCGGCGCTCGGCGGCCACCTCGACCTCGTGAAGAAGCTGCGCGCGCGCGGCGCGCAGATCGACGGCCCGGGCTGGACCCCGCTCATCTACGCCGCGACCGGCGGCCACGACGCGGTGGTCACGTACCTGCTCAACGAGGGCGCCAACGTCAACGCGGCCTCGCCCAACGGCACGACCGCGCTCATGATGGCCGTGCGTGAGGCGAAGGGATCGACCGTGACGCTGCTGCTCGCGAAGGGCGCGGACGTCAACGCCCGCAACCAGAACGGCGCGACCGCGCTCGCGTGGGCGCAGCGCGGCAACGAGCGCGCGATGGCCGACGCGCTGAAGCGCGCAGGCGCGAAGGAATAGCGGAGAGGGCTAGGGCGTAGCGGCCGGGCGCTCGGCGTCCGGTGCGAGCGTGACCGCCGGCAGCGGCGGCAGCGGCGTCATCAGGTCCGGCGGCAGCGTGGACGCCATCGCCGGCGAGATCACGTTGGGGACCAGCGACGGCAGCACGCCCACGAGGCGGCGCGCGCCGTTGAAGTGCTTTTGCCAGTACGACTCGGACAGCCGCGCGATCTCCACTTCGCTGCCGGTCGACGGCGCGTGGATGAAACGGTTGTCGCCGAGGTAGATGCCGACGTGCGAGAACTGGAAGCGGCGCGTGTTGAAGAACACGAGGTCGCCGGGCTTCAAGTCGTCCAGCTGCACCTTGCTGCCGAGGCCGCTCATCTCCTTGGCGGTGCGCGGCAGGGTGACGCCCGTGACTTCCTGGAACACGTAGCGCACGAGGCCGCTGCAGTCGAGGCCGGACGCCGGCGTGTTGCCGCCGAACTTGTAGTCGACGCCGATCAGGCCGAGTGCGTAGATCGCCACGTCCTGCGCGCCGCTCCACACCTTGCCGGCGGCTTCCGCGGCGGAGGCAGTGAACGAATTGCGGACGGAACGGGTCTCAGCGGTAGCGGCGGAAGTGCAGGACAGCGCGACGAAAAGCGCGCAAAGTCCCGCAGTACGTCGGGTCACCGGCGTGGGCATTCCCGCATTGTGGCCGATTTCGCGCGCCCGCGCAAAGTCGGTACAGTACCGGATGTGACACTGCCACGCCCAGCGTAACAGCCAGAACAAGAACAGCTAGCGGCGCGGCGGCTTGCGCGATTGCGGCAACGGCCGTGCCGCGGCCCGTGCGTGGCGCACCGCCTTCGGATCGGCCACCAGCGCACGCGTGATCTCGACGCGGTCGCCGTCGCGCAGCGGCACCGCGGCTTCGGCACGCTGCCCGTGGATCGCGAACGCAATGGCACCCGGATCCAGCGCGCATCGCGCGACCAACCCGCTCGCGGCCACCGCGTCCGCCACCGTGGCGCCGTCGTGCACCGCCACCGGCACGATCGCCTCCACGCCCGGCGCCGCGTAGGCGACGGTCACGCGCACCGTCACGCGCACCGTCACGTCTTTGCGTACACCGCGTCGGCGCGCTTCACGAACGCGTCGATGAACGTGTGCACGATGTGGTTGAACACGGGCCCGACCAGCGTTTCGAGGAGATGGGTCTTGAACTCGTACGCGAGCGCCAGCTCGACCTTGCACGCGTCCTCGGCCAGCGCCTTGAACGTCCACTCGCCGTGCAGGTGCCGGAACGGCCCGTCGTTCAGCGTCACCACGATGGACTCCGGCGGCGTGTTCACGTTGTCGGTGGTGAAGTGCGCCTTCACGCCGTGGTAGTTGATGTGCAGGCGCGCCGTGCGGCCGCCCTCGTGCTCGTCGAGCACGTCGCAGCCCGCGCACCACGGCAGGAACTCGGGATAGCGCGTCACGTCGTCCACCAGCGCGAACATCTGCTGCGCGCTGTAGGGCACGAGGACGGACTTCTGGACGCGTTGCATCGGGTGGGGTGTGGGGTTGCTAGAATGGCGCCCGCGTCGCGGAGGGCAGGACAGTGAGCATCGTAGAGAACCGGAAGGCGTTCCACGACTATTTTATCGAGGAACGCATCGAGGCCGGCATGGCCCTTGAAGGCTGGGAGGTGAAGGCCATCCGGGCGGGGCGCGCGCACCTCAAGGAAGCCTATGTCGTGGTCAAGGGCAGCGAGATCATGCTGATCGGCGCGCACATCACGCCGCTCGCCACCGCGTCCACGCACGTGCACCCCGATCCCACGCGCTCGCGCAAGCTGCTCCTGCACCGCGAGGAGATCAACCGCCTGGTCGGCAAGGTCGAGCGCGCGGGCTACACGCTGGCGCCGATCAACCTGCACTACAAGAACGGGCGCATCAAGCTCGAGATCGGCCTCGCCAAGGGCAAGAAGCAGCACGACAAGCGCGACAGCATCAAGGAGCGCGAGTGGAACCGCGAGCAGCAGCGCCTGCTGCGCAACCGCACCGGGACCGCGCGCACGCATTGACGATGGACGCGTTCGCACCGGACCTGCCGCGCAACGCGGCCAACCACGTGCCGCTGACGCCGGTCGGCTTCCTCGAGCGCAGCGCGCTCGTGTACCCGGACAAGGTCGCGGTGCGCCACGGGCGGCTCGCCTGCACGTACCGCGAGATGGAGGCGCGCTGCCGGCGGCTCGCGAGCGCGCTTGCACGGCGCGGCATCGGCCGCGGCGATACGGTCGCGGTGATGGCGCCCAACGTGCCCGCGCTGCTCGAGCTGCACTACGCGGTGCCCGCGCTCGGCGCGGTGCTCAATCCGCTCAACGTGCGGCTGGACCCCGCGACCATCGCGTTCTGCCTGCGTCACGGCGCCGCGAAAGTGCTCGTCACCGACGCCGAGTTCGCGCCGGTCGTGAAGGCCGCCCTCGCCGGCATCGACTCGCCGCTGCTGGTCGTCGACATCGACGATCCGGAAGGCCCCACCGGCGAACACTTGGGTGCCGTGCGCTACGAGGACCTGCTCGCGGAAGGCGATCCCGCGTTCGGGTGGCCCGGCCCCGTCGACGAGTGGGACTCGCTCGCGCTCCTGTACACGTCGGGCACCACCGGCGATCCGAAGGGCGTCGTGTATCACCATCGCGGCGCGTATTTGAACGCGCTCGGCAACGCGCTCGCGTTCCGCCTCTCGCCCGACAGCGTGTACCTGTGGACGCTGCCGATGTTCCACTGCTGCGGCTGGACGTACACGTGGGCGGTCACCGCGGCGGGGGCGACGCACGTGTGCCTGCGGCGCGTCGATCCTGCCGTGATCTTTCCGGCGATCCGCGATCATCGCGTCACGCACCTGTGCGGCGCGCCCATCGTGCTCAACCTGCTGATCCACGCGCCGGACGCCGTGAAGCTGCGCTTCGATCACGTCGTGGAGGTCGCCACCGGCGGCGCGGCCCCGCCGTCGGCGGTGATCGAGAAGATGGAGGGCATGGGCTTCCGCGTCACGCACCTCTACGGCCTCACCGAGTCCTACGGCCCCGCGACGCTGTGCGCGTGGCAGGACGACTGGAACGACTACGCGCTCACCGAGCGTGCGCAGCGCATGGCGCGCCAGGGCGCGCCCATGCCCACGCTCGCGGGCATGCAGGTGGGCGATCCGGAGACCGGCAGGCCCGTGCCGCGCGACGGCGCGACGCTCGGCGAAGTGATGCTGCGCGGGAACACGATCATGAAGGGCTACCTGCGCAATCCCGCCGCGACCGAGGCCGCGTTCCGCCACGACTGGTACCACTCGGGCGACCTCGCGGTGTGGCATCCGGACAACTACATCGAGATCAAGGACCGCAGCAAGGACATCATCATCACCGGCGGCGAGAACGTGAGCTCGCTCGAGGTGGAGGAATGCCTGTACCGGCATCCGGCGGTGATGGAAGCCGCGGTGGTTGCGCGTCCCGACGAGAAGTGGGGCGAGACGCCGTGCGCGTTCGTCGCGCTGAAGCCCGGCGCACCCGAGCCTTCCGTCGAGGAGATCATCGCGTGGTGCCGCGAGCGCATCGCGCGCTACAAGGTGCCGAGGACGGTGGTGTTCGGACCGCTGCCCAAGACCGCGACCGGGAAGATCCAGAAGTTCGTGCTGCGCGAGAAGGTGCGCGAGGGGACCGCCGATGAATGACCTCTTCGCGCGCGACGTGCTGGCCGGGCGCACCGCGCTCGTCACCGGCGCATCAAGCGGCCTCGGCCGTCACTTCGCGCGATTGCTCGCACACCACGGCGCGCAGGTCGCGATCGCCGCGCGCCGCAGCGAGGCGCTGCAGTCGCTCGCCAGCGAGATCGCGGCCGACGGCGGCCGCGCAGTGCCCATTGCACTCGACGTGCGCGATCCCGCCAGCGTGACGCGCGCCGTGGGCGAGGCCGTCGCCACGCTCGGCAGTCTCGACATCCTCGTCAACAACGCCGGCGTGGCGATGACCAAGCCCGCGCTGCTCACCACCGAGGACGACTGGCGCAGCGTGCTCGACACCAACCTCGACGGCGCGTTCCGCGTCGCGCGCGCCGCGGCGCAGGCGATGGCCGACGCGAAGCGCGGCGGCGCCATCGTCAACATCGCGTCGATCCTCGGCACGCGCGTCGCGAAGCAGCTGCCCGCGTACATCGCCGCGAAGGCCGCGCTGCTCAAGCTGTCGGAAGCGATGGCGCTCGAATGGGCGCCGCACGGCATCCGCGTCAACGCGCTCGCGCCGGGCTACATCGAGACCGAGCTGAACCGCGACTTCCTGCGCTCGCCGGCCGGCGAGTCGCTGGGTAAGCGCGTCGCATTGCGCCGCTTCGGCGCGCCGGCCGATCTCGACGGGCCGCTGCTGCTGCTGGTCAGCGGTGCCGGCGGCTACATGACCGGCGCCACGGTCACGGTCGACGGCGGGCACTCGCTCGCGTGGCTGTGACGACTTGCGGCGCGCGGCCCGGGCGTCACGCGGCATCCGCGCGCCACGCGTCCGCTGCCGCGATGCCGCTCCTCACCGCGGCTTCCAGCGTCGCCGGATACTCGGCGTCGACGTAGTCGCCGGCGAGGTAGACGCCGGGCGCGAGCCGGGGACCGGGGGGCCGCACGCGATCGGGCGTGCACGCGTACGTCGCGCGTTTCTCCGCGATCACCTGCGACCACGCGCTGCGCGGCCAGCCCGGCACGAGCCGCGCGAGCTGCGCCTCCACGGCCGCGACGAGCGCGTCGTGCGCGAGGTCGAGATGCGGGCCGCTCGCGCTCACGACGACGGCCACCATCTGCACCACGGCCGTTGCCCCCTGCGCGCCGGCGACGATGTCCGGCCGCTCGATCAGCCACTGACCGGGCGCATCGTCGAGCCGCACCATCGGCGCGGGCAGCGCCACCTGCGCCGGCAGGCCGAGCCACACCGTGACGATCGGCTCGTAGCGCAACGTCGCGAGCGCATCGAGCGCCGCGGCGAGCGGCGGATGCGCGCGCAGCGCCTCCGGCGCGAACGCCGTTGCGAGCTGGTGCGGGCCCGTCGCCACGATCACCGCCGCGCACGTCACGGCACGCTGCTGCGCGAGCAGCGTCAAGCGGCCGCGCTGCGCGGCGACGACGCGCGCGGGTGCACCGGTCACCACCTGCCCGCCGCGCTCGGTGACGAAGCGCGCGGCCGCCTCCGGCAGCGCAGACGACAGGTCCGTCGCCGCGAGCACGAAATCGCTCGCGTGCGGATCGCCGGTGAACGCCCCGCGCAACACGTTGGCGAACACCTGCGCCGATGCCTGCGCAGGCGGCGTGTTGAGCGCGGCGATGCACAGCGGCTCCCACAGGCGCTCGGTGACGCGCGGCGGCAACGGGCGCAGCATTCGCGAAACCGTTTCCCCGGCCGGGCGCACGAAGCCGTCGCGCTCCAGCGCGCGAAACCAAGCAAGGTTCGCGAGGCGTTCGCGCAGCGAAAGCCCGCGCGCCGTCAGCAGGCCGAGCAGCAACCCGAGTCGCCCGGGCGCCGGCGGCACCGTGAGCGCGAGCGCGCCCGGCGCGTTCGCCGCGAGCGGGACCAGCGCCAAGGGCCGCCGCACGAACGGCGCAGCGCCGTGCACGCGCGCCGCGAGCGCGAGCGTCTCGCGGTACGCGCCGAGCAGCAGGTGCTGGCCGTTGTCGAGCGCGAAGCCGTCGCGCACCACGCGTCGCGCGCGGCCGCCGAGCACCGGCGCCGCCTCGTACAGCGCCACCGCGACGCCCTGCGCGGCGAGCGTCGCGGCGGCGGCGCATCCGGCCCAGCCGCCGCCGATGATCGCGACGGTCGGGGGGCTCATGAACGGCTTTTTTCACAAAGAGACGCCGAGACGCCGAGAAACCCCAACTTCTCTGCGTCTCTGCGTCTCTTTGTAAAAGAACTCATTACCCGGCCACCGCGCTCACGCCGCGCGCGCCGTCTTCCACGCGATCCACAGCTTGCGCAGCGGCGTGAGCGACGTGCGCCGGTCGAGCACCTGGTAGCCGTCGCGCGCGATCTCGGCGAGCAGCCGGCGATAGATCGCGGCCATCACGAGGCCCGCGCGCTGCGCCTTGCGGTCCGCGGCCGGCAGCTGGTCGAACGCCTTCGCGTACCACGCCTGCGCGCGCTCGACCTCGAACGCCATCAGCGCGCGGAAGCCGTCGCCGGCCTCGGCGCGCAACAGCGAGGAGGGCGCGACGCCGAAGCGCGCGAGGTCCTCCTGCGGCAGGTAGATGCGGCCGCGGCGCGCGTCCTCGCCGACGTCGCGGCAGATGTTGGTGAGCTGGAACGCGATGCCCAGGTCGCGCGCGTAGCCGCGTGTCGCGGGATCGGTGTAGCCGAAGATCTCCGCCGACATGAGGCCGACCACGCCGGCCACGCGATGGCAGTACAGCTCGAGCGCCGCGAAATCGACGTAGCGTACCTGTTCCAGGTCCATCGCCATGCCGTCGATCACGGTCTCGAAGTGCGCGAGCGGCAGCGCATATTCGCGCACGACCGGCGTGAGCGCCTGCGCAACCGGATGCTGCGCGCTGCCGTCGAACGCACGCGCGATCTCCTGCCGCCACCACGCGAGCTTGGTGCGCGCGACGCCGGGGTCGCTCACCTCGTCGACGACGTCGTCGACCTCGCGGCAGAAGGCATACAGCGCGGTGATCGCGCGCCGCTGCGGGGGCGGCAGGAACAGGAAGCTGTAGTAGAAGCTCGAGCCGCTTTGCGCGGCCTTCTGCTGGCAGTATTCGTCGGGCGTCATCGCGGGGTCGGCGCGCGGCGGGCGGTGCGGCGCATGAAGAGCGCATGGTACGCGACGGCCCACCAGTCCCGCGTGCGCAGCGTCGGCCGGCGCGCGAAGACGTCGCCGCCGACCGCGTCTATGCGCGCGCAGATGCGCAGGCCGCCGGCGATCACCGCGGCGAGCTCGAGCCCGAGGCGCCACGGCAGCGCGGCGGCCAGCGGGCGGCCGGCCTCAAGCAGCGCGCGTGCCCGCTGCACCTCGAACGCGAGCAGCGCGCGCCACGCGTCGTCGGCGCGCCCCGCGGCGATCGCCGCGATCGGCACGCCGAAGCGGTCGAGGTCCTCCTGCGGCAGGTAGACGCGGTCCTTGCGCCAGTCGATCGCGACGTCCTGCCAGAAGTTGACGAGCTGCAGGCCGGTGCAGATCGCGTCGCTGGCGGCCACGTTCGCCGGGCTGTCGGCGCGATACAGCACGAGCAGCAGGCGGCCGACAGGATTCGCCGAGCGCCGGCAGTAATCGAGGAGGTCTCCGTACGTCGAGTAACGGCCGACGGTCACGTCCTGCCGGAACGCCGACACGAGGTCGTTCAGCAGCCCGAGGGGCAGGGCGTGCGCGCGGACGGCCTCGGCAAGCGCCGGGAACGGCGGCTGCGCGGGCGTCCCGCCGCGGGCGATCTCGTCGAGCGCCGCGTCGTAGGCCGCGAGTGCAGCAAGCCGCTGCGCCGGCGCGGCGTCGCCCTCGTCGGCGATGTCGTCGGCGCTGCGCGCGAACCGGTAGAGCGCGACCACCGCGGGCCGCAGGCGGGCCGGGACCAGGCGCGTGGCGACGGGAAAGTTTTCGTAATGACCGACTGCCACGGGTTTTGGGGGCAAAGCGCCGATTTCCGGCAGGATTCCATCGCCGCGGCGCGTCCGCCGCGACGCGGGGGCGCACGCGGGAGCGCTCGATTCCTGCTATACTAACCCGTTCGGCGGAAGCGGATTTGCCCGTCGCCAACGGCCTTACCCCCCGTCCGGACGTCGCGACCCGCGAAAGTGGCGGAATCGGTAGACGCACCAGCCTTAGGAGCTGGCGGGGCAACCCGTGGGGGTTCGAGTCCCCCCTTTCGCACCAATCCTTCGAAGCAAACGACCTGGAATTCCCTATGCAAAGCACGTTGGAGACCGTAGACCAGCTGACGCGCCGACTGAACGTCGCGGTGCCGCTCGCCACCATCGAGGGCGAGGTCAGCAAGCGCCTCGCGCGCCTCGCCAAGACCGTCAAGGTGCCGGGCTTCCGCCCGGGCCACGTGCCGATGAAGATGGTCGCGCAGCAGTACGGTCCGCAGGTGCGCTCCGACGTCATCTCCGACGCGGTGCAGTCGAGCTTCAACGACGCCGTGCGCGAGCAGAACCTGCGCGTGGCGGGCTATCCGCGAATCGAGCCCAAGGCCGACGGCGAGACGAGCGCCGGCGCGCTCGAGTTCTCGGCGGTGTTCGAGGTGTACCCCGAGGTCCAGCTGGGCGACATCGGAAGCCTCGCGATCGAGCGCCCGGTGGTCGAGGTGACCGCCGCGGACATCGACCGCACGCTCGAGGTGCTGCGCCGCCAGCGCGCCACGTTCGCGCCGCGCGACGGCGGAGCCGAGAAGGGCGACCGGGCCACGGTCGACTTCACCGGCACCATCGACGGCGTCGAGTTCGCGGGCGGCCAGGCCAAGGACTTCGCGTTCCCGGTGGGCGAGGGCAACATGCTGCCCGAGTTCGACGCTGCCGCGCTCGGCATGAAGGCGGGCGAGACGAAGACGTTCACGCTCGCATTCCCCGCCGACTATCACGGCAAGGACGTCGCGGGCAAGACGGCGCAGTTCGTGATCACCATGAAGTCGGTGGAAGCGCCGCAGCTGCCGCCGCTCGATGCCGCGTTCGCCACCGCCTTCGGCATGAAGTCCGGCAAGATCGAGGACCTGCGCGCCGAGGTCGAGTCGAACCTGAAGCTCGAGCTCAAGCGCAAGCTCGAGGCGGTGCTGAACGACCAGGTGATGAAGGGTCTGCGCGAGAAGGCGCAGCTCGCGCTCCCGAAGTCGCTGGTCGAGATGGAATCGCTGCAGCTCGCGCGCCGCATGGCCGCGAACCTGCAGCAGCAGGGCATGAAGCAGGAGGACATCAAGCTCACGCCCGACCTCTTCCGCCCGCAGGCCGAGGACCGCGTCGCGCTGGGCCTCGTGCTGAACGAGCTCGTGCGCACCGAGAACCTGCAGGCCAGGCCGGAGCAGGTGAAGGCGATGGTGCAGGAGACGGCGCAGACGTACGAGCAGCCGGACGCCGTCGTGCGCTGGCACTACGACAAGCCCGAACGCCTGGCCGACTTCGAGGCGCTGGCGGTCGAGCACAACGTGATCGAATGGGTGCTCGCCAAGGCGCAGGTCAAGGACACGCCGATGACGTTCGAGGCGCTGATGGGGCCGGCGCGGACGGCTTGACGGATCGCCCCGGCGCACCCATGTAGCCCGGAAGCGGGGCGCGGGACGGCTTCCGTCCCCGCCCCCTCAACGTAACCCGCAGGACTCGCCCACCGTGCCTTATCATTCCTCCATGCCACCCACGTTCACCGAACCCACCGACCTCGGCCTGGTGCCGATGGTCATCGAGCAGAGCGGCCGCGGCGAGCGCGCCTACGACATCTATTCGCGGCTCCTGAAGGAGCGCGTGGTGTTCCTGGTCGGCCCGGTGAACGACGCCACGGCCAACCTGATCGTCGCCCAGATGCTGTTCCTCGAGTCCGAGAACCCGGACAAGGACATCCACTTCTACATCAACTCGCCGGGCGGGTCGGTGTCGGCCGGGATGGCGATCTACGACACCATGCAGTTCATCAAGCCGGACGTCTCGACGCTGTGCGTCGGGATGGCGGCGTCGATGGGCGCATTCCTGCTGGCGGCCGGCGCCAAGGGCAAGCGCTTCGCGCTGCCCAACTCGACGGTGATGATCCACCAGCCGTCCGGCGGCTTCCAGGGCCAGGTCTCGGACATCGAGCGCCACGCCCAGTACGCGATCGAGCTCAAGCACCGCTTCATCGGGCTGATGGCCAAGTTTACCGGCCGGTCCAAGGAGCAGGTCGAGCTCGACCACGACCGCGACCGCTTCCTGTGGGCCGAGGCCGCCCAGGAGTACGGGCTCGTGGACAAGGTCTTGCAGAACCGGGTGCCGGGCGCGTAGATTACTGAACGTCAATCCACAGGTTTCCCGCACAGGTCGTTGAATGCCCGAAAAATCTTCCGGCGATAAGCTGCTGTACTGCTCCTTCTGCGGCAAGAGCCAGCACGAGGTGCGCAAGCTCATCGCGGGCCCGTCGGTGTTCATCTGCGACGAGTGCATCGAGCTCTGCAACGACATCATCCGCGAGGAAGGTGCCGGCGCGGAGGCCACCCGCGCGGCCGGCAACAAGCTCCCCACGCCCCACGAGATCCGCCAGTCGCTCGACCAGTACGTGATCGGGCAGGAGCCGGCGAAGAAGATCCTGTCGGTGGCGGTGTACAACCACTACAAGCGCCTCGACGCCGGCCACAAGGACGACGAGGTCGAGCTCGCCAAGTCGAACATCCTGCTGATCGGGCCCACGGGCTCCGGGAAGACGCTGCTCGCGCAGACGCTCGCGCGCCTGCTGGACGTGCCCTTCGTCATCGCCGACGCCACCACGCTCACCGAGGCGGGCTACGTGGGCGAGGACGTCGAGAACATCATCCAGAAGCTCCTGCAGAAGTGCGACTACGACATCGAGAAGGCGCAGCGGGGCATCGTGTATATCGACGAGATCGACAAGATCTCGCGCAAGAGCGACAACCCGTCCATCACGCGTGACGTGTCGGGCGAGGGCGTGCAGCAGGCGCTGCTGAAGCTCATCGAGGGCACCATCGCGTCGGTGCCGCCGCAGGGCGGACGCAAGCATCCGAACCAGGAGTTCGTGCAGGTCGACACGACGAACATCCTGTTCATCTGCGGCGGCGCGTTCGACGGCCTCGAGAAGATCATCCGCCAGCGCACGGCGAAGACCGGCATCGGCTTCGGCGCGGAGGTCGCAAGCCCGGACGACCGCAAGAACATCACGCTGCTCCTGCGCAACACGGAGCCCGAGGACCTGATCAAGTTCGGGCTCATCCCCGAGTTCGTCGGCCGCCTGCCGGTGGCGGCCACGCTCGACGAGCTCGACGAGGCGGCGCTGATCCAGATCCTGGTCGAGCCCAAGAACGCGCTCATCAAGCAATACCAGAAGATGTTCCGCATGGAAGGCGTCGAGCTCGAGATCCGCGAGCCCGCGCTGCGCGCCATCGCGCGCAAGGCGCTCGCCCGCAAGACGGGCGCCCGCGGCCTGCGGTCCATCCTGGAGCAGGTGCTGCTGGACGTGATGTACGATCTTCCATCGCTGTCCAACCTGTCGCGGGTGGTCGTCGACGAATCGACCATCGCCAACGACGGCAAGCCGCTGCTCATGTTCGCCGATCCGCCCAAGATGGCGGCAGCGCACTCCTAACCTCCTGTTTCACAGGGGAAATCGAGGGTAGACCGACGGGCGGCTTGACAGGCCGTCCCGCTGCCCCCACTTTCCCTGCAGCACCCCCTCACTGGAACGCATCCCCATGCCCCCTGAAGCCAGCACTCTCCCCAGCGACCTTTCCGCGCTCCCGCTGCTGCCGCTGCGCGACGTGGTCGTGTTCCCGCACATGGTCATCCCGCTGTTCGTCGGGCGCCCGAAGTCGATCAAGGCGCTCGACATGGCGATGGACGCGGGCAAGCACATCCTGCTGGTCGCGCAGAAGCAGGCGGCGAAGGACGACCCGGGCGCCGGCGACCTCTACGAGATCGGCAGCATCGCCACCGTGCTTCAGATGCTGAAGCTGCCCGATGGCACCGTGAAGGTGCTGGTCGAGGGCACGCAGCGCGCGCAGATCAACAGCGTGATCGACAAGGGCGAGTACCTCGTCGCCGAAGCCACGCCGCTGCCGGGCGACCCGGGCAGCGCGAACGAGGTCGAGGCGATGCGCCGGGCGCTGCTCGGCCAGTTCGACCAGTACGTGAAGCTCAACAAGAAGATCCCGCCGGAGATCCTGACGTCGATGTCGGGCATCGATGACGGCGGCCGCCTCGCCGACGCCATCGCGGCGCACCTGCCGCTCAAGCTCGAGCAGAAGCAGCAGATCCTCGAGATGAGCGAGGTCGGCAAGCGCCTGGAGCACCTCCTCGGCGTCATCGAGGGCGAGGTCGACATCCTGCAGGTCGAGAAGCGCATCCGCGGCCGCGTGAAGCGGCAGATGGAGAAGAGCCAGCGCGAGTACTACCTCAACGAGCAGGTCAAGGCCATCCAGAAGGAGTTGGGCGAGGGCGACGAGAACGCCGACCTCGAGGAGATGGAGAAGAAGATCAAGTCCGCCAAGATGTCGAAGGAGGCGGAGGCGAAGGCGATGAACGAGCTCAAGAAGCTCAAGATGATGTCGCCCATGTCCGCGGAAGCGACCGTGGTGCGCACGTTCATCGACACGCTCACGTCGCTGCCCTGGCGCAAGAAGAGCAAGATCAGCAAGGATTTGGCGCAGGCCGTGAAGATCCTCGACGCCGATCACTACGGCCTCGAGAAGGTGAAGGAGCGCATCGTCGAGTACCTCGCGGTGCAGCAGCGCGTCGATCGTTTGAAGGGCCCGATCCTGTGCCTCGTGGGGCCGCCGGGTGTCGGCAAGACGTCGCTCGGGCAGTCGATCGCGAAGGCCACCGGCCGAAAGTTCGTGCGCATGTCGCTGGGCGGCGTGCGCGACGAGGCCGAAATCCGTGGGCACCGCCGTACGTACATCGGCTCGATGCCCGGCAAGATCCTGCAGAACATGACGAAGGTCGCGGTGCGCAACCCGCTCTTCCTGCTCGACGAGGTCGACAAGATGGGGCAGGACTTCCGCGGCGATCCGTCGTCAGCGCTGCTCGAGGTGCTCGATCCCGAGCAGAACTCGACGTTCGTCGACCACTACGTCGAGGTGGAGTACGACCTTTCCGACGTGATGTTCGTGGCCACGGCCAACACGATGAACATCCCGGCGCCGCTGCTCGACCGCATGGAGGTGATCCGCCTCTCGGGCTACACCGAAGACGAGAAGATCGCGATCGCGAAGCAGTACCTGCTGCCGAAGCAGATGAAGAACAACGGCATCAAGCCCGACGAAGTGCACGTCGCGGAATCGGCGCTGCGCGACATCGTGCGCTACTACACGCGCGAGGCGGGCGTGCGCAGCCTCGAGCGCGACATCAGCAAGATCTGCCGCAAGGTGGTGAAGTCGCTGCTGCTGAAGGAATCGGAAGGCAAGGCGCGCAAGGGCAAGGGCCCGGTCGAGGTGACGTCGAAGAACCTAGACAAGTACCTCGGCGTGCGCCGCTACACGTACGGCATCGCGGAGAAGAAGAACCAGGTAGGCCAGGTCACCGGCCTCGCGTGGACGGAAGTCGGCGGCGATCTCCTCACGATCGAAGCCGTGTCGCTGCCCGGCAAGGGCAAGACCACGTCCACCGGCAAGCTGGGCGACGTGATGAACGAGTCGATCGCGGCCGCGCTCTCCGTGGTGCGCCATCGCTCGCAGCAGCTCGGCATCCCGGCGGACTTCTACCAGAAGACGGATCTGCACATCCACCTGCCGGAAGGCGCGACCCCGAAGGACGGGCCTTCTGCAGGTGCGGCGATCGTCACCGCGATCGTGTCGATCCTCACGGGCATCCCGGTGCGCTGCGACGTCGCGATGACGGGCGAGATCACGCTGCGCGGCGAGGTGCTGCCGATCGGCGGGCTGAAGGAGAAGCTGCTCGCGGCCGGCCGCGGCGGGATCAAGACGGTGCTGATCCCGGAAGAGAATGTGAAGGATCTCGCCGAGATTCCCGACGAGATCAAGAACCGCCTCGAGATCCATCCGGTGCGCTGGATCGAGCAGGTGCTCGAGAAGGCGCTGGAGCGCGCGCCCACGCCGCTGACGGACGACAAGGTCGCCTCCGAGTCGGTGCCGCCGGCGCCTTCGGCGGAGGACAAGAGCGCGCTCCTCAAGCACTGACGCGACACGCACGTCCTGCGGGGCGGCGCGCGGGCATGGATCATGCCCGGGCGTCGCCCCGTTCGTTCATCCAGGCATCGATGCAGCGTCGTCGCGCGTGGTGAAGGCGCACGACGCGACCGGTGCGCGCACGCACAACGAGCGGCATCAATCACGTGCGCGCGGCTTCTCGCGCATCACGCGAGAGGGCGCGGGCGACGTCGCGCACCTACGTATTCATCGCGGCGCCGCGCGTCTTGACTCGCGATTCGCGCGGGCAGTATAAAGATTCTCCGGCCCTCGCTTTCCGCCGCGCTGCGCACGCAGCGCGCACGAGCGGCGCACCCGACACCGCAGCTACCGCAAGTCCATCCTCCCGACTCTCATGGCAAAAGGGGACCTTTCGTGAACAAGGCAGAACTGATCGACGCGATCGCGAAGCACGCCGACATCTCCAAGGCGGCCGCAGGTCGCGCGCTCGATGCAACCGTCGACGCCATCGCAGGCTCGCTCAAGAAGGGGACGATGGTCACGCTGGTGGGCTTCGGCTCGTTCTACGTCGGCAAGCGCGCGCCGCGCGCCGGCCGCAATCCGCGCACCGGCGCGACGATCAAGATCCGCGCCGCGAAGGTCCCGAAGTTCCGCGCTGGAAAAGCGTTGAAGGATGCGTTAAACTAGCGGTCTTTCCGGGGGCGGCCGTACGTGCATGACGCGGCAACCCGTGGTCGGGGCAGTAGCCCGCAGGGGTGCTTAGCTCAGTTGGTAGAGCGTCGCCCTTACAAGGCGAATGTCGGCGGTTCGAACCCGTCAGCACCCACCACGCGCTGCACCGGATCGTGTTACTGGAGTGGTAGTTCAGTTGGTTAGAATACCGGCCTGTCACGCCGGGGGTCGCGGGTTCGAGTCCCGTCCACTCCGCCAATAACAGTCGAACGGCCCCTCGCACGAGGGGCCGTTCGCATTTGCAGGGTGCCGCGTTCAGCGCCGCTTAAGGTGGCCCCAATGTATAATTTCGCTAAAACAAGCGCTTAACCGGCCGCACGCGGGCCACTGCCAGGGCGAACACACGGTTCGCCCTTTTTGATCGCGAAGAGAAGGTCTCGCATGTTCGACTTAGTTGCCAAGCACAAGCGCATCGCGCAGTTCATCCTCGCCCTGCTGATGGTGCCGTTTGCCTTCTTCGGCGTCGACTACTACTTCCGCGGGGGCGGCCCCAACGATGCGGTGGCCAACGTCGGCAGCGACAAGATCACGCGCCAGGAATTCGACGACGCGCTGCGCGAGCAGAGTGACCAGATGCGCCGGCAGATGGGCAAGAACTTCGACCAGGCGATGTTCGACAATCCCGAGGTCCGCTTCGCGCTGCTCGACATGCTCGTCAACCAGCGCCTGCTCACCAACAAGGCGCGCGACGAGCGCTTCCGCGTCACCGACGCGCAGCTCCAGCAGTTCATCGCAAGCATCCCGGCGTTCCAGGCCGACGGCAAGTTCTCGGTCGACCAGTACCGGCAGGTGCTGCAGACGCAGAACATGTCGCCGCCGATGTTCGAGCAGCGGCTGCGCCAGGACCTGCTGGTGGGCGCGGTGCAGGAGCCGGTGGCGGGCGCCAACATCGTCGCCAAGCCGTCGACGCTCAAGTACCTCGGCCTCCTCGAGCAGCAGCGTGACATC
Source organism: Burkholderiales bacterium (assembly GCA_046347855.1). GTDB lineage: Bacteria > Pseudomonadota > Gammaproteobacteria > Burkholderiales > Casimicrobiaceae > VBCG01. The sequence continues at coordinate 534,027 of JAXMFJ010000006.1, read as the reverse complement.
GAGCTCGCGACGATCGACATCGAGCCGTTCATGAAGGACGTGAAGGTCGACGAGGCGCAGGTGAAGGAGTTCTACGACAAGAACCCGACCGCGTTCCAGACGCCCGAGCAGGCGCGCATCGAGTACGCGATCCTCACCCCGGAGGCGCTGTCCGCGCAGGTGAAGGTCGAGCCGGACGAGGTGAAGAAGCAGTACGACGCCAACGCGAAGCAGTACACGAGCGAGGAGGAGCGCTCCGCCGCGCACATCCTGATCCCGGTGAAGCCGGACGCGAAGCCGGAGGAGCTCGCGGCGGCGAAGAAACTCGCCGACGACGTGTACGCGAAGGCGAAGGCCAATCCCGCGAAATTCGGCGAGCTCGCGAAGGAATACTCGAAGGACCCGGGCTCGGCGCAGCAGGGCGGCGACCTCGGCAGCTTCGGGCGCGGCACGATGGTGAAGCCGTTCGAGGACGCGGTGTTCGCGGCGAAGGAGGGCGATCTGCTGCCGCCGGTGCGCTCGGACTTCGGCTATCACGTGATCAAGGTCACGGGCGCCAAGGCGCCACATACGAAGCCGTTCGACGAGGTGAAGGCGCAGATCGAGGCCGATCTCAAGCGCCAGAAGGCCACGCAGAAGTTCGCGACCGCCGCCGACCAGTTCCAGAACCTCGTGTACGAGCAGGCCGACAGCCTCGCGGGCGTGGGCAAGGCGCTCGACATCAAGGTGGAGAGCACGCCGCTCATCACGCGTGCGCAGGCGCAGGCCATCGGCATGAACAATCCGAAGTTCGTCGAGGCGCTGTTCGCGTTGGAGTCGGTGCAGGGCAAGCGCAACACCGAGGCCATCGAGGTCGCGCCGAACACGCTGATCGCCGGCCGCATCGTCGAATACAAGCCGGCCGCGCCGCGGCCGTTCGCCGAAGTGCAGAACGACATCCGCACGCAGCTCGTGCGGCGCGCCGCGAGCGAGCTGGCGGTGAAGGCGGGCACCGAGAAGCAGAAGCTGCTCGCGGAAGGCAAGTCCGACAAGGAAGCCGGCGTCACGTTCGCGAAGACGCAGACGGTCAACCGCGGCCAGTTCGGGCCGGGCCTGCCGCCGGACGTGCTGACCAAGGTGTTCCAGGCGAACCCCGACAAGCTGCCGGCGTACGCGGGCGGCACCAACGAGAAGGGCGGCTACTCGATCGTGCGCGTGACCAAGGTCAACACGCCCACGCCCACCGAGGCGGCGCGCATCGACATGGCGTCGGCGCGGCTGTCCGAGCAGTTGGGGCGCGAGCTCATGACCGCCTACCTCGCAACCCTCAAGTCGAAGTCCGACGTGAAGGTCAACCAGGCGAATCTCGACAAGAAGTAAACGAAACGGGGAGCGAATCGCTCCCCGTTTTCCTGGCCGGTGCGGTGCTGCGCGCTACTTCGTGGTTGCGGCGCCCTGGGCCGCAGCGGGCCCGCAATTCTGCTTCTGCCACGTCGCGAGATCCTCGCGCTCCTTGCGGCGCGTGGCGTCGTCGACGTAGACGGTCTCGCCCTTCTCGTTCATGCGCACCAGCGCGATCTGCTCGGCGGCGAGCTGGCGGATCTGGCCCTCGACGCGCGCGCACTGCTCGTTGCGCCTGACCTGCTCGGCGCGCGCGGTCTCTTCCTTCTTCTCCTTTTCCGCCGCGTCCTTGGCCCGCTTCTTGAGCTCGAGGTCCTTGTTCGCCATGTCCTTCACGGCGTTCGGATTCGACGGCGGCGGCGCACCCTGCACGATCTGCGTCTTCACGTCGCCGGGCGGCGGCTGGTCGGAATAGACGACGCGGCCGTTGGCGTCGGTCCACTTGTAGAGCGTGGCCGCCGCCGGCAGCGCGGCCGCGCACAGCGCCAACGCGCACAGCGTGCGGAGGAGTCGCGGCGTGGGCGTGTCGTTGCGCATGGGGGCAGGCATCGTGACGTCGTTGGCGACGGCCAGGCGGCCGCCGCGTGGCTTCGCAAACATGGTATCGGCACGGTACCCCGAAAGCTGATGCCCCGTCAATAAACGTTTGATTCCACGAGAGCATTTGCCGCTCCCGCGTGGCTGCACACGCTACGTAAAGTTGCATACGCGCCTTGGGACGATACGGCGACGCGGGTATAATCGGTTTTTGCGCACTGGAGAAATTGCAATGCGTGTCGTCCGCAAAGCGCTGACCTTCGACGACGTCCTGCTCGTCCCCGCGCATTCCCTCGTCGTTCCCCGCGACGTCTCCCTCAAGACCCAGCTCACCCGCACCATCGGCCTCAACATCCCGCTCGTCTCGGCGGCGATGGACACGGTCACCGAAGCGCGCCTCGCGATCGCCATCGCGCAGGAAGGCGGCTTGGGCATCATCCACAAGAACATGTCGCCCGCGAAGCAGGCGGCCGAAGTCGCGAAGGTGAAGCGCTTCGAGAGCGGCGTGGTCAAGGATCCGATCACCATCCCGCCGACGATGACGGTGCGCCAGGTGCTCGCGCTGACGCAGCAGCACCGCATCTCGGGCCTGCCGGTGGTCGAGCGCGGACGCGTAGTCGGCATCGTGACCAACCGTGACCTCCGCTTCGAGACCAACCTCGACCAGCCGGTCGCGGCGATCATGACGCCCGGCGACCGCCTCGTCACCGTGCCCGAAGGCACCGAGCTCGAGCATGCGAAGGGCCTCATGCACCAGCACCGCCTCGAGCGCGTGCTGGTCGTCAACGGCAGCATGGAGCTGCGCGGGCTCATCACGGTCAAGGACATCCTGAAGGGCATCGAGCATCCCAACGCCTGCAAGGACGAGCTCGGCCGGCTGCGCACCGGCGCGGCCGTGGGCACCGGCGCCGATACCGACGAGCGCGTCGAGGCATTGGTCGCCGCGGGGGTGGACGTCATCGTCGTCGACACGTCGCACGGTCATTCGCAGGGCGTGCTCGATCGCGTGAGCGCGGTGAAGAAGCGCTTTCCGAAGGTGCAGGTGATCGGCGGCAACGTCGCCACCGCGGCGGGCGCGAAGGCGCTCGCGGATCACGGCGCGGATGCGGTGAAGGTCGGCATCGGACCGGGCTCCATCTGCACCACGCGCATCGTCGCGGGGGTGGGCGTGCCGCAGATCACGGCCATCCAGTTCGCGATCGAAGGCGCGGCCGCGGCGGGCGTTCCCATCGTCGCCGACGGCGGCATCCGCTACTCGGGTGACGTCGCCAAGGCCATCGCCGCGGGCGCGTCGTGCGTGATGCTCGGCAGCCTCTTCGCCGGCACCGAGGAAGCGCCCGGCGAGATCGAGCTCTACCAGGGCCGCTCGTACAAGAGCTATCGCGGCATGGGCTCGCTCGGCGCGATGCAGGAAGGCAGCTCCGACCGCTACTTCCAGGACAGCGAAGGCGAGGGCGCGGCCGAGAAGCTCGTGCCCGAAGGCATCGAGGGCCGCGTGCCGTACAAGGGCGCACTGTCGCCGGTGATCCACCAGCTGATGGGCGGCCTGCGCGCGGCGATGGGCTACTGCGGCTGCGCCACCATCGACGAACTGCGCACGCGTGCCGAGTTCGTCGAGATCACGTCGGCCGGCGTGCGCGAGTCGCACGTGCACGACGTGCAGATCGTGAAGGAAGCGCCGAACTATCGCGTGCAGTGACCAAGTCCGGTTGTCACAAAGAGACGCAGAGACGCCGAGAGTCTCTCGTCTCCCTCTGCGTCTCGGCGTCTCTTTGTAAAATCAGTCAATGACCGCCGCACACTCCCGCATCCTCATCCTCGACTTCGGCGCGCAGTACACGCAGCTCATCGCGCGCCGGCTGCGCGAGACCAACGTCTACTGCGAGATCCATCCGTACGACGTCAGCGACGATTTCGTGCGCGAGTTCGCGCCCAAGGGCATCGTGCTCTCGGGCGGCCCGAACAGCGTCACCGAAGGGCACACGCCGCGCGCGCCTGCCGCGGTGTGGACACAGGGCGTGCCGGTGCTCGGCATCTGCTACGGCATGCAGACCATGGCCGCGCAGCTGGGCGGTGCCGTGGAGATCGGGACCGTGCGCGAGTTCGGCTACGCGGAAGTGCGCGCGCGCGGCCACTCGCACCTCTTCCGCGACCTGCAGGACCGCGCCAACGCGGAAGGGCACGGCCTCCTCGACGTGTGGATGAGCCACGGCGACAAGGTCACCGCGATGCCGCCGGGCTTCACGCTGATCGGCTCGTCGGCCACCTGCGCGATCGCGGCGATGGCGGACGAATCGCGGCGGTTCTACGCGGTGCAGTTCCATCCGGAAGTGACGCACACGAAGCAGGGCACCGCGATCCTCGCGCGCTTCGTGCACGACATCTGCGGCTGCGGTTACGACTGGAACATGCACGACTACGTGCCCGAGGCGGTTGCGGCGATCCGGCGGCAGGTCGGCGACGAAGAGGTGCTGCTCGGGCTCTCGGGCGGCGTCGATTCGTCCGTGGCGGCGGCGCTCATCCATCGCGCGATCGGCGACCGCCTCACGTGCGTGTTCGTCGACCACGGCCTGCTGCGGTTGAACGAGGCGGAGCAGGTGATGCACACGTTCGCGCAGAACCTCGGCGTGCACGTGATCCACGTCGATGCGAGCGAGGAGTTCCTGCGCGAGCTCGCGGGCGTGGACGATCCCGAGGCCAAGCGCAAGATCATCGGCCGCCTGTTCGTCGAGGTGTTCCAGCGCGAGGCGGCGAAGCTCACCAACGTGAAGTGGCTCGCGCAGGGCACGATCTATCCCGACGTCATCGAGTCGGCGGGGGCGAAGACCAAGAAGGCGCACACCATCAAGTCGCACCACAACGTGGGCGGCCTGCCGGAGACGCTGCACCTCAAGCTCCTCGAGCCGCTGCGCGAGCTCTTCAAGGACGAGGTGCGCGCGCTGGGGCTCGAGCTCGGGCTGCCGCGGGCGATGGTGATGCGCCATCCGTTCCCGGGGCCGGGCCTCGGCGTGCGCATCCTGGGGGAGGTCACGCGCGAGCGCGCCGACCTCCTGCGCCGCGCGGACGCGATCTTCATCGACGAGCTGCGCATGGCGCACGATGCCGACGGCCAGTCGTGGTACGACAAGACCGCGCAAGCCTTCGCGGTGTTCCTGCCGGTGCGCTCGGTCGGCGTGATGGGCGACGGGCGCACGTACGAGAACGCGGTCGCGCTGCGCGCCGTGCAGACCACCGACTTCATGACGGCGCACTGGGCGCACCTCCCGCCCGACCTCCTCGCGCGCATCAGCAATCGCATCACCAACGAAGTGCGCGGCTTCAACCGCGTCGTCTACGACATCTCGAGCAAGCCTCCCGCGACGATCGAGTGGGAGTGACCGGGGTCAGACCCTTAAGGTTCGGGGTCAGACCCTCAAGGTTGGGGGTCAGACCCTCGAGGTTCCGCAGTTGAATCGTGCGGCACGTGCAGAACGACCCACGGCGGATAGCTCACGAGGGCAACCTTTGCCGGCTGTCGATTGCGCGGTAGCGCAAGGCATGCTCGGCGAAGGCATCTTAGTCGGCCTCACTCCTCCGCATCGTCGTCTTCCTTGGGCGCGGGAAAGCGTTCGATCACGCGCTGCCGGCATAGCCTGTCGAAGTCGGGGTAGAACTCGGACTCGGCCGTGAAGAAGTCGAGGCTTGCGGCCCGGTCGTCCTCGAAGTTCATCTCGAGCACATCGATCAGCGGCCACGCACCGAGGAAGAAGTCCGCGAACTCGCCCAGGGTCATCGGCCGGTCGGTCCGTGCCTCGGCAGTGCCTTGCAGGGTTTCGCCGCCGTACTCGTCGACCACCCGGTATCGAACCGCGCCCTCATCCGGACGCGCGTAGACGCACGTCACGTCGTAGGTCGTCGACCGGATGCTGATGCGGGCGATCTCCACCTCGCCGTCCTCCGTGTCCGGGAGGTAGTTGCCTCCCATGAACATCGGGTGAAACGACTCGAGGGCTTTGTGATCGGCAGCCGAGGTGCCCTCGGCGGTCAGCAGCGTGCCCACCTCGGCGTGGCGGCCGGCGTCGAACAGGGCCTGCAGATGCTTGCGCAGCACCGCGCCCTTGACCTTCGCCAGCAAATAGCGCTCCAGTTTCTGCGGCCGGAAGTAGGTGTCCGGCCGGTAGTGCAGTTCGATCTCGGCACTCATGTCCATGCTCTCTCCCGAAGTGAATCCATTGGAACGGGCTCGTCGCTTCGACTGCGCACAGGCCCGTGAGCCATCAACGCAGCAGGATCAACCGCGGCACGGCATCGTCGCCGCTCCAGACGATGGCGTTCTGCCCGAGTTCGCGGCCCAACGTCCTGGCCGCGTCCAGCTTCAACCCGAACACGAGGTAGCTCGGCTCGCCCGGCCATCGGTGGGATGGGTCCTGGCCGATGCCTTCGATGTGGGCGAGCCTGCGGCGCGCGAGCTCCAGCCCGAGGTCGGCATGACGCCGTGCGTTGGTCGCAGCGCCTACGTTCTCGCTGAAGGGGTTGCAGGCGGTGACGAAGGCGCTGCAGTCCGACCGGAAGCGCTCGTGCGCCGCAGCGAGCGCTGCGCTGTGTTCATCCACGCGCAGCGTGAAGGGCTCGGTGCCGAGAACCCGGTAGTGGGTCTCGCGATAGGCCTGGACGAGGCCGGCGTCGATATCCGAATCTGGAAACAAGGCAGCCCTCCTGAATGGAAGGGCCGACGCCGTTGCCCGCTTGGTTGCTCCCGAAGGAGCCGCATCCGCTCTCGCGATCCACCTTGCCCGGGTAGGCAGGTTGGCATGGGCGTCGGCCCAATTCCCGATGTAACGACATTCTACCTCCAACCGGTGGCGGGATCTGGCGTCGGGCCCTTGGATTCCCCGGCGCACGCCGGTTGCCGTGCAGGATCGGCATTGCTGCGTGCGACAATGCCGCATTCGCTGCCATCCACTCACGCCATGGGCATGGGCTGCCAACGGAACGGCACCACCGACGAAGTGACGCGCGCCCTGCAGGCGGCGCTCGCCATTGCGTCCAGGGCGCGGCGCACGGAGACGGCATGACGCGCCGGAACATCGCGTCGGGAACGACGTGGGAGCCGATCGTCGGCTACTCGCGCGCGGTGCGCGTCGGCGATCACGTGTTCGTGTCCGGCACGACCGCCACCGACGAGGCCGGCGCGATCGTCGGCATCGGCGACGCCTACGCGCAGGCGCGGCAGTGCCTCGCCAACATCGCGCGTGCCCTGGACCGCGCCGGCGCGCGCCTCGAGGACGTGGTGCGCACGCGCATCTACGTGACCGACATTGCGCAGTGGGAGGCCGTCGGGCGCGCTCATGGCGAAGTGTTCACGTCCATTCGTCCCGCGTGCTCGATGGTCGAGGTGTCGCGCCTCATCGCGCCCGAGATCCTGGTGGAGATCGAGGCGGATGCGGTGATCGGAGCGGGCGTTCCATGACCCGCCGGATCGCCGTCGGCGCGCAGCTCGCGCCCATGGAGCGCTTCTGGCGGCGCATGTCGCGGGTGGCGTTGCTCGCGGTGGCGCTGCTCGCCGTCACGCTCGTGCTGGGTGCGGTCTGCTATCACCTGATCGCGGGCCTCGCGTGGCTGCCGGCGGTCCACCAGGCTGCGCTGCTGCTCGCGGGGATGGGGCCGGTGGAGACGCAGCTCAACGATGCCGGCCGCATCTTCGAGATCGTGTATGCGATCCTGTGCGGCGTGATGCTGATCTTCGCCACCGGCCTCCTGCTCACGCCGGCCCTCCATCGCCTGCTGCACCGTTACCACCTCGAAGATGCCGCCGAGCCCTGACGAGATCTGGATGGGCGAGGCGCTGGCGCTCGCCCGCGCGGCCGCCGCGCGCCACGAGGTGCCGGTGGGAGCGATCGTCGTGCGCGACGGCGTGGTGATCGGCCGCGGCGGCAACGCGCCGATCGCCGGCAGCGATCCCACCGCGCACGCGGAGATCGCGGCGTTGCGCGACGCCGCGCGCACGCTCGGCAACTACCGGCTGCCCGGCTGCGAGCTCTACGTGACGCTGGAGCCGTGCGCGATGTGCGCGGGCGCCATCTTCCATGCGCGGATCGCGCGCGTGGTGTTCGGCGCACGCGATCCCAAGTCGGGCGTGTGCGGCTCGGTGCTCGACCTCTTCGCGGAGCCGCGCCTCAACCATCACGCGGCGGTCACGGGCGGCGTGCGCGCGGACGAGTGCGGCGCGTTGCTCTCGGAATTCTTCGCCGCGCGGCGCGGCACGGTGCCCGCGCCATGATCCGGCCGCACGGCATCGGGCTCTACGCGCCCTCGGGCTTCGCGCTCGATCCGGCGGCGATCGACCGCGCGGTCACGCGCCTCACTGCGATGTGGGAGCGCGTGATCGTCGACCCGACGTGCACGATGCGCTGGCAGCGCTTCGCGGCCACCGACGACGAGCGCATCGCGGCGATCCTGCGCATGGCGAACGATCCGTGCGTCGACCTCGCGATCGCCCTGCGCGGCGGCTACGGCCTGACGCGCCTGCTGCCTCGCCTCGACTTCCCGGCGCTGGCCGGCGCGGGCAAGTCGTGGCTGGGCTACAGCGACTTCACCGCGTTCCAGCTCGCCGCACTTGCGCGCGCCGGGATGGTGACGTTCGCCGGGCCCGTCGTGTCCGACTTCGGCGCGTCCGAGCCGTCCGCGTTCACGTTCGATCACTGCTTCGGCCTCCTCGACCAGCCGCGCTACGCGATCGAATGCGCGCTCGCAGGGCCCGACGTCACGTGCGCGGGCACGCTGTGGGGCGGCAACCTCGCGATGGTCGCGCACCTCGCGGGCACGCCGTACTTCCCAACGATCGAGGGCGGCATCCTGTTCCTCGAGGATGTCGGCGAGGTGCCGTACCGCGTCGAGCGCATGCTCTACCAGCTCCATCACGCGGGCGTGCTCGCCGCGCAGCGCGCCATCGTGCTCGGGCGGTTCACCGAGTACACGCTCTCGGCCAACGACGGCGGCTACGACCTCGACGCCGCGATCGCGCAGGTGCGCAGCGTGTGCGCGACGCCGATCCTCACCGGCCTGCCGTTCGGCCACGTGCACGACAAGCTCACGCTGCCGGTCGGCGGCCACTGCGCGCTCGACGTGCGCGCGGGCGCGGCCACGCTGGAGCTCTCCGCCTATGGCCGCTGACGCGTTCACGCTGCGCACGGTCGCGTGGGGCGACGAAGCGGCGAAGCTGCGCGCCGTGCGCATCGCGGTGTTCGTCATCGAGCAGAACATTCCCGAGGAGCTGGAGTGGGACGCGCACGACCCGGTGAGCGTGCACGTGATCGCCGAGGACGCCGCGGGCACGCCGGTCGGCTGCGGGCGCCTGCTGCCCGACGGCCACATCGGCCGCCTCGCGGTGCTGTCGGACTGGCGGGGGGAGGGCGTGGGCGCGGCGCTGCTCGCGCGCCTGACGGAGCTCGCGCGCGAGCGCGGCGACACGCGCGTGCTGCTGAATGCGCAGGTGCAGGCGATGCCGTTCTACGCGCGCTACGGTTACGAGCCGGTGGGTGAGCCGTTCGGCGAAGCCGGGATCCCGCACCAGACGATGGAACGCTTTCTCTAGCAGCGCGCGCCCGGCACAATCGCGAACGCCTCGTCGACCTCGCCGCTCACCGTGCCGTCGGGCGCGAAGCGGCGCTCGACGAACCGCGCACGGCCGTCGCGATCGATCGCGAAGATCGTCGAGCAGCGCGTCCCGTAGCGCTCGCCGACGATGAACGGCGAGGACAACGTGCGCTCCCATTCGCGGGTCACGCCGGTGTCGGGCAGCGCGTCGTCGGCGGCCTGCGTGCGGTCGGCGAGGGCGGCGAACAGCGGCGACAGGTCGGCGCTGCCCCCGGCGCACCACGCAAGAACCCGCTCGCGCGTGCGCACGACCTTCGGCCACGGCGTGTCGAGGAAGGCGTTGGACAGGCCGTGCACGCCGCGGTCGAGATCGCGATGCTGCGCCGTGCGGTTGGACATCCACGCGGCGGCGTCCGCGTCGCCGGCGACGAGGTTGAAGCCGTTGTAGCGCTCGCCGTCGGCGGCCACGGCGGCCAGCGTTGCGTGCACGTCGACGTCCGCACCGAGCATCCGCGGCACGATCTCGCCGCGCGAGGCGCGCGTCATGTCGCGCACGCCGCCTTCGCGCACGTTGGTCACGAACGCCCAGCGGCCGTCGCGGCGCACGCCGAGCCACGTGCCGCCGGCGACCAGGTCGCGGCCGGCGAGGATGCCGGCGAACGGCGGCGCGTCGCCCCACGCCGCGGGGACGGCCGCGCGCGCGTGGAATTCGTCGCGATTGGCGGCGAGCACGAGCGAGAAGCGCGGATGCGCGTCGAGCGCGATGACGGCGAGGCACATGGCGGCGGCGTCAGGGCGCGACGAAGGGCTCGAGGTGACGCGCGCCGCCCACGGCGTGATCCGCGAGCCGGTGGCGCAGCACGGCCGCCGCGAGCTCGCGCTCGAACAGCGGCGCGTCGCCGACGTGCTCGTACACCTCCATCCACGTAAGCGGATCGTCGCGGCGCACGAGCACGCGGCCCTTCACGCCCGCGTGCCGGAAGACGTCGTGCAGCGCCGCGTCGACCGCCGCGCGCGCCGCCGACGGATCGCCGGCGACGCGATACCAGACGTAGTAATGCACCACGCCGTGCCCCGCGGTCAGAGCTTCGGCCGTTGTGCCGGCGTGGGCGTGGGCACCGCATAGGGCAGCGCGCGCGGCACCGCACGCGGGCCGACGGCGGTGCCGAGCCGGAGGTCGTCGGCTTCGTGCGCCGCCCACTGTACGACGGCGAGGAAGTCGACGCCGCCGTCCGGCGCCGGCGCGGCGTTGACCACGTGCCCGCACGCCTGCTCGCCGAACGCGGCGCTGAAGAGCGGCGTGGCCGGAGCGGGCACCTCGGCGTCGGCGTGATAGGCGAAGAGACGCTCCTTCTGGCGGCCGAGATACTGCATGCGGGCGACGATCTCCTGGCCGGGATAGCAGCCCTTGTTGAAGTCGACGCCGCCGACGAGGTCGAGGTTGGCCGTCTGCGGGATGAAGAGGTCCTGCGTGGCGCGCGTCACCACCGGCACGCCGGCGGCGACCCCGAGCCAGTCGAGTTGCGCGGCGGCGACGGGGGTCGCGTGCGCGGTCAGGCGGGCCAGCACGTCCTCTGCCTGCGCGTCGGGCGCATGCACGAGCACGCGGCCGTCCGGGGCACCGAAGAGCCATGCCTCGCCGGCCGCCTGCCCATGGCCCGGCGCCGGCGCCTCCCCGAGGGCGGCACGCACGGCGCCCGCCGCCGCGGCCCCGCCCACGCCGAAGCGACGGCCGCTCGCGGAGCGGTCGGCCACCTTGGCCTTGGCCCGCAGCACGAACATGGACAGCCGCTTCGCGAGGGCCTCCGCGAGGTCGGCGGCGGCCAGCGCGGCGAACGCTTCGCGCCCGCGGCGCCAGAGGAGCAGCGTGGCCAGCATGCGGCCCTTGGGCGAGTTGTAGGTCGCCCAGCGCGCGTCGCCGTCGGCCATGGACTGGACGTCGACCGAGAGCTGGTTGTGCAGGAACGAGGCGGCGTCCGGACCTTCGACGGTCAGGAGGCCGAAACCGGGAGCGGGGGCCACGAGGGCGGCGACGGGGGAATTCATGACGCTACGATGGGTGCGGACGCGGTTCGGGGCAAGAGCCGCCCATTGTGCCGTTATGCGGCACGGCGTGCCGGGGCCGGCGGTGCGTTCCCGGACCGCGTTCCCGCACCGGAACGGCGCGGGCCTTGGCACGGTGCGGCGGGTGGCCTTCCCGTGCTAGAATAGCAAGTTATCCCGATCGCGCCGGCCGCGGGAATGCCCGCCCGGTGTCAAGATCCGCCGCGTTCGCGCCCGTTGCGCCCCGTTCCCGGGGTCCGCGCAGGTGTCGATGGCGCCGGACGGCCGGGGTCAATCCGCACACCCGCGGTCCTTGGGGTGTCCCGTGCCATCGGCCCGGGATCACATCCGCGGGTGGAGGCCAACCCTACAGGAGCAGTTCGATGTCCGTCACGATGCGTCAGATGCTGGAAGCCGGCGTGCACTTCGGCCACCAGACCCGTTACTGGAACCCGAAGATGGCCGACTTCATCTTCGGCCAGCGCAACAAGATCCACATCGTCAACCTCGAGAAGACGATGCAGATGTACCAGGAGGCGATGAAGTACGTCCGCCAACTGGCCGCCAACCGCGGGACCATCCTCTTCGTCGGCACCAAGCGCCAGGCGCGCGAGATCGTGCAGGAAGAGGCGCTGCGGGCCGGCATGCCGTTCGTCGATCACCGCTGGCTGGGCGGCATGCTCACCAACTTCAAGACGGTGAAGGCGTCGATCAAGCGGCTGAAGGACCTCGAGACGATGGCCGCCGACGGCACGTTCGAGCGCATGACCAAGCGCGAGGCGCTGTCGCACCAGCGCGAGCTCGACAAGCTCGTGAAGAGCCTGGGCGGCATCAAGGACATGAACGCGCTGCCCGACGCGATGTTCGTCGTCGACGTCGGCTATCACAAGATCGCCGTGACGGAAGCGAAGAAGCTCGGCATTCCCATCATCGGCGTGGTCGACACCAACCACTCGCCGGACGGCATCGCCTACGTGATCCCGGGCAACGACGACTCGAGCCGTGCCATCCGCCTGTACGCGCGCGGCGTCGCCGACGCCGTGCTCGAAGGCAAGAGCACCGTGATCCAGGAGATCGTGGACGCCGGCGACGAGTTCGTCGAGGTGAAGGAAGAAGCACAGGCGTAATGCGCCGCGGCGCGGCCGGCATTGGCGTGCCGGCCACGCCCGCGCAATCCGAATCGATGACGCGCCGCGCGTGCGGCGCGTGCTGCGGCAACAACGAACACGAGGCAACGAAATGGCGGACATTTCCGCGAGTATGGTGATGGACCTGCGCCAGCGCACGGGGCTGGGCATGATGGAATGCAAGAAGGCGCTCACCGAGGCCGGTGGCGACATCGCGAAGGCCGAGGAGCTGCTGCGCATCAAGAGCGGCGCCAAGGCCATGAAGGCCGCCGACCGCATCGCGGCCGAAGGCATCGTCGGCGCGTACCTCGCGCCGGACGCGAAGACCGCGGCGATGGTCGAGGTGAACTGCGAGACCGACTTCGTCTCGCGCAACGACGATTTCCGCGCGTTCGCGGGCCGGCTCGCGCAGCTCGTCGCCGAGAAGAATCCCGCCGACGTCGCGGCGCTGTCGGCGCTGCCGCTCGACGCCGGCACCGTGGAGTCGGTGCGCGTGGCGCTGGTGCAGAAGATCGGTGAGAACATGTCGATCCGCCGCTTCCTGCGCTTCACGACGGACGCCCGCCTCGTGCAGTACCTGCACGGCGGCGGCCGCGTCGGCGTCACCGTCGAGACGACGGGCGACGAGGCCACCGGCAAGGACGTGGCGCTGCACGTCGCCGCCACCACCGCGCCGGGCAACGTGCGCCCGGTGTGCGTGTCACGCGACCAGGTGCCGGCGGAGATGATCGATAAGGAGCGCGCGATCTTCACCGCGCAGGGCGCGGAGTCGGGCAAGCCTGCCGACATCGTGGCCAAGATGGTGGAAGGCCGCGTCAACAAGTATCTGTCGGAGGTCACGCTGCACGGCCAGCCGTTCGTGAAGGACCCGGACACCACGGTCGAGAAGTACCTCAAGGCGAAGAACGCGCAGGTGAAGTCGTTCGCGCTCTTCGTGGTGGGCGAGGGCATCGAGAAGAAGAAGGACGACTTCGCGGCGGAAGTGGCCGCGATGGCGAAGGCCTGACGGCCGTACGCAATACTCCCGGGGACACGCCGGCAGCCGCCGGCGCGTCCCGGGCGCAGCACACCGCCGGTGACGTAACGCATGGCGCTCCCCGCGCCGAACGTGTAGAACAATTCGAGGAGCCCCTGGCATGAATCCGCCCACCGCCACCGCGCCGCTGCCCACCGCCGCATCCCCCGCGGCCAAGGCGCCCGGACCGGCCTACAAGCGGATTCTCCTTAAGCTCTCCGGCGAAGCGCTGATGGGCGACACGTCCTACGGCATCGAGCGCGAGACGATCGACCGCATCGTGCAGGAGATCGCGGACGTGCTGCGCGCCGGGGTCGCGATCGCCATCGTGATCGGCGGCGGCAACATCTTCCGCGGCGTGTCCGTCGGCGCGGCCGGCATGGACCGCGCCACCGCCGACTACATGGGCATGCTCGCCACGCTGATGAACGCGCTCGCGCTGCAGGACGCGCTGCGCCGCGCGGGCGTCGAATCGCGCGTGCAGTCGGCGCTGCGCATCGACCAGGTCGCCGAGCCGTACATCCGCGGCCGCGCGCTGCGCCACCTCGAGGAAGGCAAGGTGGTGATCTTCGCGGCCGGCACCGGCAACCCGTTCTTCACCACCGACACCGCCGCCGCGCTGCGCGGGCGCGAGATGGGCGTGGACGTGGTGCTGAAGGCCACCAAGGTCGACGGCGTCTACACCGCCGACCCGATGAAGGACCCCGCCGCGCGACGCTACCCGTCGCTCACCTTCGACGAGGCGATCGTCAAGAACCTGAAGGTGATGGACGCCACGGCGCTCGCGCTGTGCCGCGACCAGAACATGCTGCTCAAGGTGTTCTCGATCTTCGTGCCGGGCGCGCTCCTGCGCGTCGTCATGGGCGACGACGAGGGCACGCTCGTGCATTGCTAGTACCACCGAGGACGAAGCGAGGATTCAAGTGATCAACGACGTCAAGAAAACCGCCGAACAGAAGATGGGCAAGTCGGTCGAGGCGCTGAAGCACGACCTGGCGAAGGTTCGCACGGGCCGCGCGCATACCGGCCTGCTCGACCACATCCACGTCGATTACTACGGCTCGTCGATGCCGCTGAGCCAGGTCGCGGGCGTCACGCTCGCCGATGCGCGCACGATCGCCGTGCAGCCGTGGGAGAAGAAGATGATCCCCGTGGTGGAGAAGGCGATCCGCGACTCCGACCTCGGCGTCAACCCGGCGACGTCCGGCGACATCATCCGCATCCCGATGCCCGCGATGACCGAGGAGCGCCGCAAGGAGCTCACCAAGGTCGTGCACAAGGAGGCGGAAGCCGCGCGCGTGGCCATCCGCAACATCCGCCGCGACGCCAACGAGCACCTGAAGAAGCTCCTGAAGGACAAGGAGTGCTCGGAGGACGACGAGCGGCACGCGCTGGTGGACCTGCAGAAGCTCACCGACCGCTTCATCGCCGAGATCGACAAGGTCATGCAGGCGAAGGAAGCGGACCTGATGGCCATCTGACCGTCCGCGCGTGTTCAAGAGCTCGACGCAGGAGATTCCGCCGACCCGCGGCGTGCCGCGGCACATCGCGATCATCATGGACGGCAACGGGCGCTGGGCGAAGCAGCGCCTGCTGCCGCGCGTCGCGGGCCATCGCAAGGGCGTGGAGAGCGTGCGCGCCACCGTGCGCGGCGCGATCCGGCATGGCGTGGAGTACCTGACGCTGTTCGCGTTCTCCAGCGAGAACTGGCGGCGCCCCGCGGACGAGGTGTCGATCCTGATGGATCTCTTCCTGCGCGCGCTCGAGCAGGAAGTGGCGAAGCTGCACGAGAACGGCATCCGCTTCAAGGTCGTGGGCGACGTCGCGCGCTTTCCCGCGCAGATCCGCGAGCTCATCGCCGCGGGCGAGGCGCTCACCGCGCACAACGCGCGGCTCACCCTCACCATCGCCGCCAACTACGGCGGGCGCCGCGACATCATGCAGGCCGCGCAGCGCTACTTCGCGGCGCATCCGGTGACGCCTGCCGACGCGCCGCTGGCGCCTGAGGCGCTCGAGCCGTATCTCGCGATGAGCTACGCGCCCGAGCCCGACCTCTTCATCCGCACCGGCGGCGAGCAGCGCATCAGCAACTTCCTGCTGTGGCAGCTCGCGTACACCGAGCTCTACTTCACGGACATGCTGTGGCCGGATTTCGACGGCGACGCCCTCGACGCGGCGATCGCGTCGTACCAGGGCCGCGAGCGCCGCTTCGGGCGCACGAGCGAGCAGGTGCAGGCGGCCACGCAGCGCGCGTAGCCGGCCGTTCCGCGCCATGCTGAAGACGCGCATCCTCACTGCCGCGATCCTGGTCCCGGCGGTCCTCGCGGCGCTGTTCCTGCTCCCGCCGCGCGCGTGGGGTGTTGTGGCGCTCGTGGTGGTGGCGCTCGCCGCGCATGAATGGGGGCGGCTGATTGGCAACGCGGGTGCGCGCTGGGCGTGGTCGGTCTTCAGCCTGCTGATGCTCGGGCTCTTCCTGCTCTTCGCGCCGGCGGCCGGCTTCGCGCAGGGTTGGCCGGGATCGACAATCTACTGGGTATGCGGCATCGCGAGCGCCTTCTGGCTGCTCGTGGCGCCGGCGTGGGTGATCAAGCGTTGGCCCACGCGCGGGCGCCCGGGCATGGAGGCGCTTGGCATATTGGTACTCGGGGCCACATGGATGGCGCTCGTCGAGCTGCAGGCGCATTCGCCGTGGCTCGTGCTGGCCGCGATGGCCATCGTGTGGATCGCGGACACCGCCGCGTATTTCTCCGGACGTGCATTCGGCCGGCGCAAGCTCGCGCCGCAGGTGAGCCCCGGCAAGACGTGGGAGGGCGTGTACGGCGCGTGGGCCGCGGTGGCGATCTACGCGTTGGTGCTGTCGTTCTTCGCGCAGGACGCGGGCTTCCGCGGCGCCGTGACGCCGCTCGCGATCGCGCTGTGGATCCTCTTCGCGCTGCTGCTGGCGTCGATCTCCGTGGTCGGCGATCTCTTCGAGTCGCTGCTGAAGCGCCACGCGAACATGAAGGACAGCGGCACGCTGCTGCCGGGCCACGGCGGGATCCTCGACCGCATCGACGCGCTGCTGGCCGCGATGCCGCTCGCGGCGCTCGCCGCGCACGCGTTCCTCGCGCGGGCATGAGGGGCGCGGGATGAGGCGCGTCACGCTCCTCGGCGCCACCGGCTCGATCGGTGACTCGACGCTCGACGTCATTGCGCGGCATCCCGATCGCTTCGCGGTCGAGGCGCTCGCCGCGCACTCCAACGCGGGCAAGCTCGCGCAACTGTGCCGCCGCTTCCGCCCGCGCTTCGCCGCGCTGTCCGACGTCGATGCCGCGCGCGAGCTCGAGGCGTCGCTCGCGCGCGAAGGCCTCGCGACGCGCGTGCTGGCAGGTCCCGCCGGGCTCGCCGAAGTCGCGGCGCTGCCCGAGGCCGACACCGTGCTCGCCGCGATCGTCGGCGCCGCGGGCCTCGTGCCCACGCTCGCCGCGGCGCGCGCGGGCAAGCGCATCCTGCTCGCCAACAAGGAAGCGCTCGTGATGGGCGGGGCGCTGTTCATGCAGGCGGTGGCCGACGGCGGCGCGACGCTGCTGCCGATCGACAGCGAGCACAACGCGATCTTCCAGAGCCTGCCCGCCGGCTACGCGCGCGATCCGGTCCGCGCGGGCGTGCGCCGCATCCTGCTCACTGCATCCGGCGGCCCGTTCCGCACGCGCGACGTCGCGGACCTCGCGGACGTCACCCCCGACCAGGCGTGCGCGCATCCCAACTGGTCGATGGGCCGCAAGATCTCCGTCGACTCGGCGACGATGATGAACAAGGGCCTCGAGGTGATCGAGGCGCACTGGCTGTTCGGCGCGCCGCGCGAGGCGATCGAGGTGGTGATCCATCCGCAGAGCGTGATCCACTCGCTCGTCGAGTACGTCGACGGCTCGGTGCTCGCGCAGCTCGGCCACCCGGACATGCGCACGCCGATCGCGCAGGCGCTCGCGTTCCCGGAGCGCATCGACACCGGCGTGCCGTCGCTCGACCTCGCGCGGCTCGCCGCATTCTCGTTCGAGGCGCCGGACCTCGCGCGCTTCCCGTGCCTGGCACTCGCGTTCGCGGCGCTCGCGGCCGGCGGCACCGCACCCGCGGTCCTCAACGCGGCGAACGAGGTGGCGGTGGCCGCGTTCCTCGCGGGCCGCATCCGCTTCACCGACATCGCGGTGGCGTGCGAGCACGCGCTGGCGAAGGTGCCCGCGCGTCCGCTGTCGTCGCTCGCCGACGCGCACGCCGCCGACGGCGAGGCGCGGCAAGCCGCCGCGGAGTGGCTCGCCCGGCGACCCATTCAAGGTACAGTAGCGGCATGATCGAGATCGGCTACAAGGTGCTGGGCTTCCTCGTGACGCTGGGCGTGCTCGTGGTGTTCCACGAGCTCGGCCACTACGTCGTCGCGCGGCTCGCCGGCGTGAAGGTGCTGCGTTTCTCCATCGGCTTCGGCCGCGTGGTGGCCGCGCGGCGCTTCGGGCGCGACCAGACCGAATGGGCGCTGTCCGCCATCCCGCTCGGCGGCTACGTGAAGATGGTCGACGAGCGCGAGGCCGACGTGCCCGCCGCCGACCTGCCGCGCGCGTTCAACCGGCAGAGCGTGTGGAAGCGCATCGCGATCGTCGCCGCGGGACCTGCCGCCAACCTGCTGCTCGCGGTGCTGCTGTTCGCGGGCACGTACATGGCCGGGGTGCCGGGCCAGCGCGCGCTGCTCGCCGCGCCGCCCGCGGGCACCGCCGCGGCCGCGGCCGGCATCCAGGCGGGCGACCTCGTCGTCGCCGTCGACGGCGAGCCCGTGAAGAGCTTCCAGGACCTGCGCTGGCGCCTGACCAAGGCGCAGGGCCACGAATCCATCGCGCTCGCGATCGAGCAGGGCGGGCCGCACGCGGGCGATCCGCCGGTGACGCGCGCGCTCGCGATCGGCGGGCTCACCGCCGCCGATTGGGAAGGCAACGCGCTCGCCACGCTCGGCCTGCGCATCGACCTCGGCCCGCCGCTCGTCGCCGACCTCGTCGCCGGCAAGCCGGGCGAGCTCGCCGGCCTGCGCGCGAACGACCGCATCGTCGCCATCGACGGCGTGCCCGTCCGCTCGCCCAACGACGTCGCCGCGGCGACCAACGCGAAGCCGGGCGTGCCGATCACGTTCCGCGTCGAGCGCGGCAGCGCGGTGGAGGAGGTCACGCTCACACCCGAGGCCACGCCGCAGAACGGCCGCGTGGTCGGCATCGCCGGCATCCGCCTCAAGGTCGATCCCGCGACGGCCGAGCGGCTCGCGCTCACCGTGCGCTACGGGCCGGTCGAGGCGGTCGCGCAGGGCGCGCGCAAGACGTGGGAGCTGTCGGTGTTCACGCTGAAGATGCTCGGCCGGATCGTCACCGGCGAGGCGTCGCTCAAGAACATCAGCGGCCCGCTGACGATGGCCGACTTCGCCGGGCAGTCGGCGCAGGCCGGCCCGCTCGTGTTCGTCGGCTACCTGGCGCTCATCAGCATCAGCCTGGGCGTGCTGAACCTCCTCCCGGTCCCGCTTCTGGATGGGGGGCATTTACTGTATTATTTCGCGGAATTATTCAAAGGCAGTCCCGTCTCCGACCGCGCGTTCGAGGTCGGCCAGCGCATCGGGATGGCGATGCTTGCCGTGCTGATGGCCCTTGCTCTGTTCAATGACGTTTCCCGCCTGTTCTGACGACCGCCGCGCGCCCGTGACCGCGGCGCCGCGTTCCTCGTCCGCTGCCGCGCATCCCGGCTGGCGGCGCCGTGCGCTGCCCGCGCTCGTCGCGCTGGTCGTGGGTGCGGTCAACGCCACCGCGGCCTGGGCGTTCGAGCCGTTCACGGTGAAGGACATCCGCGTCGAGGGCGTGCAGCGCACCGAGGCGGGCACCATCTTCTCGTACCTGCCGATCAAGGTCGGCGAGAAGGTCGACGACGAGAAGGTCGCGCAGGCGGTGAAGGCGTTGTACGCGACGGGCTTCTTCCGCGACGTGCGCATCGAGGCGCAGGGCGACGTGCTGGTGGTGTCGGTGCAGGAGCGGCCGACGATCAGCTCGCTCACGTTCGTCGGCAACAAGGAATTCGACACCGACACGATCAAGAAGGCGCTGAAGGAAGTCGGCATCGCCGAGGCGCGCATCTTCGACCGCTCCGCGCTCGAGCGCGCCGAGCAGGAGCTGAAGCGCCAGTACATCACGCGCGGCAAGTACGCGGCCACGGTGCAGACCACGGTCACGCCGCAGGAGCGCAACCGCGTCGCCGTCAACTTCACGATCGTCGAAGGCGAGACCGCGAACATCGCGCGCATCAACATCGTCGGTGCCAACACGTTCTCCGAGCGCGAGCTGCGCTCCGAGATGACGCTGTCCACGCCGAACTGGCTGTCCTGGTACACGAAGGACGACCAGTACAGCAAGCAGAAGCTGCAGGCCGACCTGGAATCGCTGCGCAGCTTCTACCAGAACCGCGGCTTCCTCGAGTTCAACATCGAGTCCACGCAGGTCTCGATCTCGCCGGACAAGGAAGACGTCTTCATCACGATCAACATCAGCGAGGGCCCGCAATTCAAGGTCAGCGGCATCAACATCGCCGGCGACCTCGCGGTGTCCGAGCCCGAGCTGCGCTCGCTGGTGCAGGTGAAGCCCGGCGACACGTTCTCGCGCGCGAAGATGCAGGCGTCGGTGAAGGCGCTGTCCGAGCGCATGGGCGCCGACGGCTACGCGTTCGCCAACATCAACGCCGTGCCCGAGATCGACCGCAAGAACAACACGGTCGCGTTCACGTTCTACGTCGACGCCGGGCGCCGCGTGTACGTGCGCAAGATCAACATCAGCGGCAACCCGAAGACGCGCGACGAGGTCATCCGCCGCGAATTCCGCCAGCTCGAGAGCGCGTGGTACGACGGCACCCGCATCGAGCGCTCGAAGGTGCGCGTGCGGCGCTTAGGCTACTTCGAGGAAGGCAGCGTCAACGTCGAGACGCCGCCGGTGCCGGGCACCAACGACCAGGTCGACATCGAGATGACGGTGGCCGAGAAGAACACCGGCAACCTGCTCGCGGGCGTCGGCTACTCGAGCACGGAAGGCCTGGTGTTCAACGCGTCGGTGTCGCAGCAGAACATCTTCGGCTCGGGCAACGCGCTCACGCTCGCGCTCAACACGAGCCGCATCAACCGCACCATCTCGCTCATGTACGTCGAGCCGTACTGGACGGTGGACGGCGTGTCGCGCACGTGGGAGCTCTACCAGAAGAACATCGACCCGACGGGCTACACCGTGTCGCAGTACTCGTCGTCGACGTTCGGCGCGGCGCTCGGGTTCGGCGTGCCGGTGTCGGAGATCGACACCATCAACTACGGCTTCCGCTTCGAGCACACGAACCTCTCGCTGTTCGACAACAGCCCGCCCGTCTACTACGAGTACGTGCAGGACTTCGGGTACTCGACGAACAGCTACATCCTGTCGGGCGGCTGGTCGCGCGACACGCGCAACGACATCCTCTATCCGTCGTTCGGCCGCCTGCAGTCCGCGCTGATCGAGGTGGGCCTGCCGTTCGGCGACCTCGCCTACTACAAGCTCCAGTACATCAACCAGTCGTTCTGGCCGGTGTACGGCGACTTCGTTCTGATGCTGCGCGGCGACATCGGCTACGGCGACGGCTACGACCAGAAGCCGCTGCCGTTCTTCAAGGCGTTCTACGCCGGGGGCGTGGGCTCGGTGCGCGGCTACCAGTCGGGGTCGCTGGGGCCACGCGACATCTACGGCAACACGCTGGGCGGCAAGCGCAAGATCGTCGGCAACGCCGAGCTCTTCTATCCCATCCTGAAGGGCGAGCGCTCGGTGCGCGTGTCGGGCTTCTTCGACCTGGGCCAGATCTACGTGAACGGCTTCCAGCCCGAGTTCGAGAACTTCCGCTACTCGGCCGGCGTGGGCCTCGCGTGGAACTCGCCGATCGGCCCGCTCAAGTTCTCCTACGCCATCCCGATCAACGACATCCCGGCGGACCGGATCCAGAAGTTCCAGTTCCAGGTCGGCACGGTCTTCTAGACCACGGCCCATCCGGACGAGCTCTCGGAGAGACCACGTGACCCGCATTTCGCTCCTCATCGCGACGGTGCTGTTCGCCGCCGGCGCGGCGGCGCAGGCGGCCGACTACAAGATCGGCTTCGTGAACACCGAGCGCCTCTTCCGCGAGGCGGCGCCGGCCAAGCGCGCGCAGCAGAAGCTCGAGCGCGAGTTCGCCGCGCGCGACGCCGACCTGCAGCGGCTGACCAAGCAGGTGCGCGACCTGCAGCAGCAGCTCGACAAGGACGGCCCGACGATGGGCGAGACCGAGCGCCGCAACAAGGAGCGCGACCTCGCGAACCAGACGCGCGACGTGCAGCGCATGCAGCGCGAGATCCGCGAGGACATCAACCTGCGCCGCAACGAGGAGCTGTCGGGCGTGCAGGAGCGCGCGAACAAGGTGATCCAGCAGATCGCGCTCGACGAGAAGTTCGACCTCATCCTGCAGGACCCCGTCGTCTACGCGAGCCAGCGCATCGACATCACCGACAAGGTGATCAAGGCCCTCGCCGACAAGTAGGCGCGGTCGATGCCAGCCGGGGACGCCGCCCTCTTGCCACGCAGCGCAGGGGCGCCCACCATGCCGTCCATGCCTCCTTCGGGCATCTCCCTGGGCGAGCTTGCCGCGCGCGTCGGCGCCACCGTCGATGGCGACGCAACGGTGGTCGTGCGCCGCGTGGCGACCCTCGAGGACGCCGCGCCCGACGCCATCACGTTCCTGTCCAATGCCCGCCTGCGGGACCGGCTCGCGACGACCAAGGCGGGCGCGGTGATCCTGTCACCGAAGGACGCCGTGCTGACCTCGCTGCCGCGCCTCGTCCACGCCAACCCGTACGCGACCTATGCGCGCGTCGCGACGGTGCTGCATCCCGCGCCGCGGCACGCGCCCGGCGTGCATCCCACCGCGCTCGTCGATGCCTCGGCGGTGGTCGATCCGTCGGCCACCATCGCCGCGTTCGCCCGCGTCGGTGCCGGCGCGCGCATCGGCCCGCGCGTGCACGTGGGCCCGTACTGCGAGGTCGGCGACGAGGTCGAGCTCGGCGCGGACGTCGATTTGGTGGTGCGCGTCACGCTGTACCCCCGTTGCGTGCTCGGGCCGCGCACGATCGTGCACGGCGGCGCCGTGATCGGCGCCGACGGCTTCGGCAATGCCGAGGAGGCGGGGCGCTGGATCAAGATCCCGCAGATCGGGCGCGTGGTGATCGGCGCCGACTGCGAGATCGGCGCCAACACGACGATCGACCGCGGCGCCATCGGCGACACGGTGATCGGGGACGACGTCAAGCTCGACAACCAGATCCAGGTCGGCCACAACTGCCGCATCGGCACGCACACCGCGATCGCCGGCTGCGTGGGCATCGCGGGGAGCTGCACCATCGGTCGCAACGTGAAGATCGGCGGGGCCGCGGGCATCGCCGGGCACATCACGATCGCCGACGGCGTCATCGTTTCGGCCGGCACGTCCGTGTTCACCTCGATCGAGGAGCCGGGCGTGTATACCGGGATGTTCCCCATCATGCCGCATCGCGATTGGCAGCGTGTCGCCGCCGAGGTGCGCCGGCTGCGCGAGCTCGGGCAGCGGGTGCGCGCGTTGTCGCGGGCGGCGGCCGCGGAGCCAGCAGGGGACGAGGAGAATCGCGAATGACGCTGTCCGAGTTCGAGGAGCTGTTGGGACGGCAGGCGCGCCGGTATCCGGCGCTGCTCATCGACCGCATCGACGAATGCGTGCCGGGGCATTCCGCGCGTGCGCACAAGTGCGTGTCGGTGAACGAGCCGTATTTCCAGGGCCACTTCCCGGACTACCCGGTGATGCCCGGCGTGCTCGTGGTCGAGGCGCTGATCCAGCTCGCGACTTACCTGTCGCTCAACTCCGGGCACGGCGCGCCGGACGCGATCACGTCGCTCGACGGCGTCCGCTTCAAGCGCCAGGTCATCCCGGGCGACCTGCTCGCGCTCGAGGTCACGATGCATCCGCACGGACGCTTCGACGTGCGCGCGAGCGTGGGCGGCGAGGTGGCGAGCGAGGCCACGGTGGTGCTCGCGTGGACGCCGCCGGCGGCAGACGAGGACGACGAGTGACGGTGGAGCGGAAGCGCACATGAGCCGGATCCATCCCACCGCCATCATCGACCCGAGCGCGAAGCTCGCGGGCGACGTCGCCGTCGGCCCGTACAGCATCGTCGGCGCCGACGTCGTGATCGGCGCCGGCAGCGTGCTCGGCCCGCACGTCGTGATCGGCGCGCGCACGCGCCTGGGCGAGCGCAATCGCGTGTACCAGTTCGCGTCGATCGGCGAGATCGCGCAGGACCGCAAGTACGGCAGCGAGCCCACCACCACGACGATCGGCGACGACAACACGTTCCGCGAATACTCGACGGTGCACGGCGGCACGGTGCAGGATCGCGGCGACACCGCGATCGGCAACGGCAACCTGTTCCTCGCCTACACGCACGTCGCGCACGACTGCGTGGTAGGCGACCGCACCACGTTCTCGAACAACGCGCAGATTGCGGGTCACGTGCGCATCGGCGACTGGGCGGTGCTCGGCGCGTTCGCGGGCGTGCATCAGTTCGTGCGCGTGGGCGCGCATACGATGCTCGCGGCGTACGCTGTGGTATTGCAGGACGTGCCGCCGTACGTGACCGTGCAGGGCTATCCGGCCAAGCCGCACGGCACCAACAGCGAGGGCCTGCGGCGGCGCGGCTTCGCGGCCGATGCGATCCTGCGCATCCGGCGTGCGTACAAGACGATCTACCGGGAGAACCTCTCGCTCGACGAGGCGCGCGCGAAGATCGCCGCGGCGGCTGCCGATGCACCGGAGCTCGAGCCGCTCGCGCAGTTCCTCGCGACGTCGGATCGCGGCCTCGCGCGCTAG
Organism: Burkholderiales bacterium; assembly: GCA_046347855.1. Taxonomy (GTDB): domain Bacteria; phylum Pseudomonadota; class Gammaproteobacteria; order Burkholderiales; family Casimicrobiaceae; genus VBCG01. The sequence goes on along the minus strand of JAXMFJ010000006.1, from coordinate 509,439 downwards.
CGAGGGGCCAGATCCGCCATGCAGGGCAGATGAATGGGCAATGACGGCCACAAGGCGGGTCCGACCCCGGGTTCGGCCACCGCCTCACCGGGTCTGCCCCCGATTGCGCACACCGTCGGGGCCGGTCGGGCCCCCATCACCATCGGCATCGTCGCCGGCGAAGCGTCGGGCGACGCGCTCGCCGCGGCGCTGATCGAGGCGACGCGCGCGCGCTTTCCCCACGTGCGCTTCGCCGGCATCGCCGGCCCGCGCATGGAGGCGGCGGGGTGCGAGGCGTGGTACCCGATGGAGAAGCTCGCGGTGCGCGGGTTCGCCGAGGTGATCGCGCACCTGCCGGAGCTCTTTCGCATCCGCGGCGAGCTTAAGCGACGGCTGCTCGCCGAGCGCGTCCCGCTGTTCGTCGGCGTCGATGCGCCCGACTTCAACCTCGGGCTCGAGCGCAAGCTGAAGCGCCGCGGCGTGCGCACGATCCACTTCGTCAGCCCCTCCGTGTGGGCGTGGCGGCGCGAGCGCCTGCTGACGATCGGCCGGAGCGTCGATCGCATGCTCGCGCTGTTCCCGTTCGAGCGGCCGCTGTACGAGGAGGCCGGCATCCCGGTGACCTACGTCGGGCATCCGATGGCGCAGGGCGCCGCGACGCACGCGACCCGCCGCGAGACGCGCGAGCTCCTGAAGCTCGGCGCCGCCACGCCGGTGTTCGCGCTGCTGCCCGGAAGCCGCCTGTCCGAGATCGAGATGCACGCCGATCTCGTCCTCGATGCGGCCGCGAAGGTGTGCGAGGCGCGCCCCGACGTGCGCTTCCTGGCGCCGTTCGTCACCCGCGCGACGCGCGACGCGTTCGAGGCGGCGATGCACCGCGAGGGCCGGCAGCCGCTGCCGATCACGCTGCTCTACGGCCACGCCGCCGACGCGCTGCGCGCGGCCGACGTCGGCATCGTCGCGTCGGGCACCGCCACGCTGGAGGCGGCGTTCGCGCGCTGCCCGCACGTCATCTTCTACCGCGTGTCGCGCTTCACCGCATGGATGGTCGCGCGCAAGATGCTGCTGCCCTACGTCGGGTTGCCGAACGTGCTCGCCGGGCGCTTCGTCGTGCCCGAGTTCCTGCAGACCGACGCCACCGCCGACAACCTCGCGCAGGCGGCGCTCAATCTCTTCGACGACACGGTGACGCGCCGCCGCCTGGAGGCGCTGTTCGCCGGATTCGCGCACGAGCTCGGCGCGGACACGGGCAGCCTCGCCGCGGAGGCGCTGGGGAGCGAGCTCGCGCACGCGGGGGTCGCATGCTGAGCTGCGGCGTCGACGAGGCAGGACGCGGACCGCTCGCCGGGCCGGTGTTCGCCGCGGCGGTGATCCTCGATCCCGCGCGCAAGATCCGCGGCCTCAAGGACTCGAAGGTGCTGACGCCGGAGCGGCGCGAGGAGCTCGCGCTGCGCATCCGCGAGCGCGCGATTGCGTGGTCGGTCGCATCGGCGGAAGTGCACGAGATCGACACGCTCAACATCCTGCAGGCGACGCTGCTCGCGATGCGCCGCGCGGTGCTCGGGCTTTCCGTTGCGCCGGTCGAGGCGATCATCGACGGCAACCAGTGCCCGCAGCTGCCGTGCCCCGTGTACGCGATCGTGAAGGGCGACCGCGACGTGTCGTCGATCTCCGCGGCGTCGATCCTCGCCAAGACCGCGCGCGATGCGCTGCTGGTCGAGTTCGACCGCGTGTATCCGGAATACGGGTTCGCGAGCCACAAGGGGTACGCCACGCCCGAGCACCTCGCGGCGCTGGACCGGTTCGGGCCTTGTCCGATCCATCGGCGGAGCTTTGCGCCGGTGGCGCAGACCAGGATCGTGTTCTAGCCGCTCTCTCGTTGCAGCGGCGCCGTGTCGCGATCCGGCCCCTCACCCCAACCCTCTCCGCCTTCGGGGGCGAGGGAGGTCTACGATGTGACGGTGGCGTGAACGCGCAGCGCCCCGAGTTCTTACTCTGCAACGCGCAGCGCCCCGAACGCTCACTCTCCAACGCGCAGCGCCCCGAACGCTCACTCTCCAACGCGCAGCGCCCCAGAAGCTCCCTCGCCCCGCTTGCGGGGAGAGGGCTGGGGTGAGGGGCTGGAAGCTCGCACGAAGCACCAATGGCGGCTACACCGCCTCACGTCACCCCCCGCCCGCCCGACCGCCCTTCGCGCCCGCCCGCCGCACGATCTCCGCCCGAATCTCCCCATATTGCTTCCGCGTCTCCGCCTCGATCAGCGCGGGGCCGATGCCGGGCGGCACCCACATCGACGGCGTGTAGTGGCCGGTGTGCACGACGTGCACCTCGCCGCCGCGCTCCTCGATGCGCGTGACGAACTCGGCGGGCATCGTGTCGCCGCTCACGATCCTGCTGCGGATCTCGGTGCGCGGCACGAGCTCGATCTCGCGCACGTTCTCGAAGGCGATCGACAGCGGCCCGCGCGACGCCTTGCCTTTCTGGAACACCTGCACGCGGTCGCCCATGCGCATGCGCACGCTGCTCTGCGTGAGGTTGCTCACGAACTTCGCCATGTTGTCGTAGTCGGTGAGCACGTCCCACGCGATGGCCGCCGGCGCGCGCACCGGGCAATCGACACGGACGCGGATCGTCCCGCCGTCCTTCTCGACGTGCACGGCGATGTCGGCGTTGTCTTCCGCTGCGCAGACGGGCGCCGGTCCGGCGAGGAGGGCGCCGGCCAGCGCGAGGACCGGCAACGAGCGGCGTGCGGCGATCATGAAATGGGGAGGTGGACGGATCGAAGGACACTCTACCGCGGATTCGCGGGCCGCCGCGGCTGCGCTAAGATGGCGGTCCCAGGCCCGCGGGCCGATTCATCGCCGCCCGCACTCTCCGGAGCATTTCCCATGATTCACTGCGTGCTGCACGACCCGGCGGATTCCGTCGCGGTCGTCGTCACCGAAGGCGTCCACGCCGGCATGACGCTCACCGGCCTCATCCTCGACGAGGACCGCACGATCACGCTGCCGTGCGTGCAGGACATCCCGCTCGGCCACAAGGTCGCGCTGAAGGACATGGCGGTCGGCGACACCGTCATCAAGTACGGCATCGACATCGGCCGCGTCGTGCAGCCGATCGCCAAGGGGCAGCACGCCCACGTGCACAACATCAAGACGAAGCGGTGGTGACGTCGTGAAGAACACATTCCTGGGATACCGTCGCGAGAACGGCCGCGTGGGCGTGCGCAATCACGTCGTCATTCTGCCGGTGGACGACCTCTCGAACGCGGCCTGCGAGGCCGTCGCGCACAACATCAAGGGCGCGCTCGCAATCCCGCATCCATACGGCCGCCTGCAGTTCGGCGCCGACCTCGACCTCCACTTCCGCACGCTGATCGGCACCGGCGCGAATCCCAACGTCGCGGCGGTGGTGGTGATCGGCATCGAGGACCAGTGGACGAAGAAGGTGGTCGACGGCATCGCGGCGACCGGCAAGCCCGTCACGGGCTTCGGCATCGAGCTGCACGGCGACCACGACACGATCATGCGGGCGTCGAAGGCGGCACGCGAGTACGTGCAGTGGGCGAGCGAGCTGCAGCGCGAGGCATGCCCGCTGACGGACCTCTGGGTGTCGACCAAGTGCGGTGAATCCGACACCACGTCGGGCTGCGGCGCCAATCCCACCGTCGGCAACGCGTTCGACAAGCTGTACGCCGCCGGCTGCACGCTGGTGTTCGGCGAGACGACCGAGCTGACGGGCGGCGAGCACATCGTCGCCGCGCGCTGTCGCGACGACAAGGTGCGCGCGGACTTCATGCGCATGTTCGACCGCTACCAGGCAGTCGTCGAGCGGCATAAGACGAGCGATCTCTCGGACTCGCAGCCCACCAAGGGCAACATCGCGGGCGGCCTCACCACCATCGAGGAGAAGGCGCTCGGCAACATCCAGAAGATCGGCCGCACGTGCGTCGTCGACGGCGTGCTCGACAAGGCGGAAGTGCCGACCGGCCCCGGGCTGTGGTTCATGGATTCGTCGTCGGCCGCCGCCGAGATGGTCACGCTGTGCGCGGCGTCGGGGTACGTCGTGCATTTCTTCCCGACGGGGCAGGGCAACGTGATCGGCAACCCGATCCTGCCGGTGATCAAGATCTGCGCGAACCCGCGCACGGTGCGCACGATGAGCGAGCATATCGACGTCGACACCTCGGGGCTCCTGCAGCGCGAGATCACGATGGACCAGGCGGGCGACAAGCTCCTCGACATGATGTTCCGCACGGCCAACGGCCGCCTCACCGCCGCCGAGGCGCTCGGCCACCGCGAGTTCGTGCTGACGCGCCTCTACGAGAGCGCCTGACGTGGGCTCGGCATGCGAACGTTGGCTGCCAGACCTCGCGGCCATCCGCGCAGCGCACGCGCGCATCGCGCCGCACGTGCACCGCACGCCGGTGCAGACGTCGCATTCGCTCGACGCGGCCACCGGCGCGACGCTCTTCTTCAAGTGCGAGAACCTGCAGAAGGTCGGCGCGTTCAAGGCGCGCGGCGCGTGCAACGCCGTGTTCGCGCTGGCGGACGACGTGGCGCGGCGCGGCGTCGTCACCCACTCCTCGGGCAACCACGGCGCGGCGCTCGCGTACGCGGCGCAGCGGCGCGGCATCCCCGCGCACGTCGTGATGCCCGACAACGCGCCGAAGATCAAGGTCGCCAACGTCGAGGGCTTCGGCGCGAAGGTGCATTTCTGCGCGCCGACGCTCGCCGCGCGCGAGGAGACCTGCGCGCAGGTGGTCGCAACGACCGGCGGCACGCTCGTGCATCCGTACGACGACTACGACGTGATCGCGGGACAGGGCACCGCGGCGCTCGAGCTGCTCGCCGAGGTCGGCGACCTAGACGCGATCGTCGCGCCGGTCGGTGGCGGGGGGCTGCTGTCGGGCACCGCCATCGCGGCGAAGGGCGTGGCACCGCGCATCACGGTGCTCGGGGCCGAGCCCGCCGGCGCCGACGATGCGGCGCGCAGCTTCGCAAGCGGCACGCTGCACACGATGCCGCATCCGCACACCATCGCGGACGGCCTGCGCGGCGCGCTGTCGCAACGCACGCTCGACGCGCTGCGCACGCACGCGAGCGCGATCGGCACCTGCAGCGAAGGCGCGATCGCCGCTGCGATGCGCCTCGTGTGGGAGCGGATGAAGATCGTGATCGAGCCGTCGTCGGCGGTGCCCATCGCCGCGATGCTGGAAGAGACGATCGCCGTGAAGGGACGCCGCGTCGGCGTCATTCTCACCGGCGGCAACGTCGACCTCGACCGCCTTCCGTGGCAATAAAAGGAACGTCTGCAAAAGGCGTCCGGGGTGACCGTGGATGACGCGAAGCCGGCGTTGCGCCTTTTGCAGCCGGCACCGCAACTGCAAGTCAGGCGGCCGCCTTTGGGCGGCCACGCGGCGGCCGCCGGAAAGGGCCACGCAAGAACGAGCGTCGTGCGACGGACTGCGCGCGAGTGCGCGTTGACTTGCGTCGTGCAGACGTCCCCTAGCGCGCGGCGAGCACGGCCTCCCGCAGCGCATTGAAAATTCCCGGCGTTGCCGCCACCACCTCGGCCGTCTTCAGGAAGTTCATGCCGCCGGTGAAGTCGCCGATGCGCCCGCCCGCCTCGCGCACGATGAGCGCGCCTGCGGCGATGTCCCACGCCTTGAGGTCGAGCATCCAGAAGCCGTCGAGGCGGCCGGCGCCGACGTGCGCGAGGTCGAGCGCGCACGCGCCCGCGTGCCGCACGCCGGCGCAGCGGGGTGCCAGCGCCTGCCACGTCGCGAGGTGCGCCGCAAGTCGCGGCGACGCGCGCGGCGGCATTGCGGTGCCGACCAGCGCATGCTCGAGCTCGATGCAGTTGGTGACGCCGATCGCGGCGCCGTTGCAGAACGCGCCCTTGCCCGCGACCGCGCTGAAGAGCTCGTCGCGCGCCGGGTCGAGCACCACGGCGTGCGTCACCTCGCTGCCGCGCACCAGTGCGAGCGACACCGCGTAGAACGGGAAGCCGTGCAGGAAGTTGACGGTGCCGTCGAGCGGGTCCACCAGCCAGCGCACGCCGGGCCGCTCGCGCGCACCCTCGATGTGACCGGACTCCTCGCCCAGGATCGCGTGCTCGGGAAACGCGGCGCGCAGCGTGGCGACGATCGCGTCCTCCGCCTCGATGTCGGCGGCCGACACCACGTCGCCGTGCGACTTCGCGAACGACGGCAAACGCTTCAGGTCGCGCGCGGCGTCCACGAGGATGCTGGCCGCGGTGCGCGCCGCACGCATCGCGACGGTGAGGACGGGATCCTGCGCGGGCGAGTTCATCGTCCGGTGCTCCGTGCATCGCAACGAACAACGAATGCAGGCGGGATCGTCACGGCGCGGCCTTGCCCCCGGCGAGCGTCTCCTGCTCGAGCAGCAGGTAGGTGCCGTAGGCGTTCTGCCGGTTGGCCTGCTTGAATGCGGGCAGGCCCTTCCAGCGCGACCAGTCGGTGGCGGCGTACGCGTCGTCGAACGGCGTGAGGTCGTTGACCGCGCGGCCCATCGTCGTGCGCAGGAAGACGAGGTAGTCGCGCGTGAGCGTGAGGTCGCGCTCGACGTCGCGCGACACGGGCCCGTGACCGGGCACCACCACGGCGGGATGCAGCGCGATCATCTTGTCCATCGCGCGCAGCCATCCCTTGCTGTCGGCGTTGCCCACGAACGGCACGCGCCCCGCGAAGATCAGGTCGCCCGCGAAGAGCAGCCGGTCCTCCTCGACGAACAGCATGAGGTCCTCGGGCGAGTGCGCGCCCTCCGAGTAGACGAGGCGGAACGTGAGCCCGCCCATGCGGAACGACGTGTCGCCGTCGAGCCACAGATCGGGCTTCAGCACCACGGTCTTCTCGTCCACCCACGGGAAGAGGTCGGCGCGGCGCTGCTTCAGCCGCTCGTCCGCCACGCCCGACGTGAAGTAGAGCTCGCCCTTGCGATAGGCCCAGATGTCCGCGCCCGCGGCCTTGAGCGGCTGCAGCCCGTACACGTGATCGGCGTGGTAGTGGCTGACGATCACCCGCCGGATCGGCTGCGGCGTGATCTTGCGGATCGCGGCGACGAGCGCGCGGCCGAGCACTGGCGTGCCCAGCGCGTCGAAGACGACGGCGCCGTCGCCGGTGACGACGAAGCCGGCATTCGACATGAAACCCTTGTTCTGCGCGCTCGCCATGCCGGCCTCGCCCAGCACCACCCATCCGTGCGGCGAGACCTGCTGCGGCACGAGCACGATGTCGGGCGCCGGCTGGGCGTGGGCGACGGGGAGGAGCAGCGACAGCGCGAGCGCGGCTGCGGTGCGCAGGACGAAATGGGAGAGGAGGCTCATGGCGGGGCATCCGCCGGCGAGGGAATCGCGCCGGCCATGGCGTACTTTGCCATGAACCGCCGGTCGATCCGATCCTTCCAGCGCCAGACCCACCGGCCCTCGGCGACGAACGGGCCCCGCGTGGCGATGGCGTGGCGGTCGCCGGTGGTGATGAGCGCGAGCGCCTCGCGCTGCGGGACGAAGCGCCGCAGCGGCTGCCCGTGCGCCGCGCGCCGCAGGTTGGCCGCGAGCGGCGGACCCTGGCGCACGGCGAACACGCCGGCCTTCGGGCGCGGGTGTCCGTCCTCGGTCGCGCAATCGCCCGCGGCGAACACGCACGGATGCGACGGCGAGCGCAGGTGCTCGTCGACGCGCACGAAGCCGCGCGGGTCGCAAGCGAGTCCGCTGGCCGCGAGCCAGGCCGGTGCCGACGCCGCCGTCGCCCACACGACCGCGTCGGCGTCGACGGTCGTGCCATCGGCGAGGTGCACGCGCCCCGGCTCGACCTCCGTGACCGCGCGGCCCGCGTGCACCTGCACGCCGCGTTCCGCGAGCGTGGCCGCGAAGCGCGCACGCACGAGCGCCGGATGCTGCACGAGGATCTCGCGCTGGTCGGTGCACAGCGCGAATGCCGGCGTGCGATGCCCGAGCTCGCGCACAAGACGCGCCTGCATCGCGAGCAGGATCTCGACGCCGCCCGCGCCGCCGCCGACGACTACGAGCCGCCGCAGCATCCCCGCAGCCGCCTGTGCCCGCAACCTGTCCCAGGCGTCGAGGAAGGCCGCCACCGGCTTGACCGGGATCGCATGCTCGCGCGCGCCGCGCACGCTGCTGTCCGGCACCGAGCCGACGTCGAGCGACACGAGATCGAACGCCACGCGCGCGCCGCTGCCGAGCGTCACGCTGCGCGCGCCGGGATCGAGCGCGACGACGCGGTCCGCGATCCACGCGGCCCGCGCCGCGGCAGCGAGGGGCGGCAGCGCGATGTGCGTGTCGCGATGCGTGTAGAGGCCGGCGACCAACCCGGGCAGCATGCCGGAATACGCGGTGTCGGCGTCGGGCGAGACGAGCGTCAGCGCGACGTGCGGATCGGGATCGCGCGCGAAGCGGCGCAGCACCTCGACGTGGCTGTGGCCGCCGCCCGCGAGCAGCACGCGGCACGGCATGGGCTTCATCCGACCTTCACGCGCAGCATCATTCCCGCGTCCTCGTGCTCGAGGTTGTGGCAGTGCACGAGGTACACCTGCGCGTCCGGGAACGGCAGCGCGAAGTCGATGGCCACGCGCACCGACTCGCCCGGCCACACGAGCACCGTGTCCTTCCACCCGAGGTCCGTCGGCAGCCGCCCGCGGTCGTCGATCGCGAGCGCGGCGATGGCGTCGGGGCTGGTCTCGCGCTCCAGCACGCGGAAGTGGAAGCCGTGCAGGTGCATCGCGTGCGGCGCGCTCGCGTGGTAGTTGCGCAGCAGCCACGTCTCGCGCGCGCCGCGCGGGACCTCGATCGGCGTGGCGCCCGTGTCGTACACGCGATCGTTGATGCGCCACTGGCCCTTGGCGAAGCCGAGGCGCAGCGGGCGCGCGTCGGCGTCGGCGGCGATCGTGGCCGGCATGCGCGACACGCGCTCCGGCAGCGGCGGCCCCGCGGCGCCGCGCTCGCGCACGCGGAACTGCATGATGTCGAACGCTGCGCCATCGGACGCCGCAGCGGCACCCATGCCCGCATGCGCGGCATCGGGTGCCACGGGTGCCGGCGGCCGCACCGCCTGCATCGGGTCGAAGGCACGGCTTTCCATCACGACGGATTCGCCGCGCGCGAGTCCTGCGAAATCGACGAGGACGTCGATGCGCTCCGCCGGCGACAGCAGCACCTCGCTGCACGGCACGGCGCGCGCGAGCAGGCCGCCGTCGGTGCCGAGCAGGTGGAACGGCAGCGGCGCGCCGTCCGCGCGTCGGAAAGCGAGACGGTACGTGCGCGCGTTGGCTGCGTTGAGCAGGCGCAGCCGATAGCGCCGCGCCGCGACCTCGTGGAACGGACGCACGACGCCGTTGACCTCCGGCACGCAGCCGTACCAGCCGAGCAGCAGGTCGGCGGGTTGCGGGGCATAGCGCACGTTCGCGGACACCTGTCGGTCCTGCACGACGAGTGCCAGCTCCGTGTCGCCGGGCACCAGCGCCAGCGCGCGGCGCAGAGCGTCGTCCTCGTCGTCCTGCACCTCGACGAGCCCGAAGAGGCCGCGGTAGACCTGCCCCGCGGTGGCGCCGTGCGGATGCGGGTGGTACCAGTAGAGGCCGGCGCGATTGCGCACCGTGAAGTCGTAGGCGTAGCGCGCGCCCGGCGCGATCGGCGCCTCGCCGTTGCCGTCGTTGCGCGTGTCGACCGCGAGGCCGTGCCAGTGCGCGACCGTAGGCTCGGCGAGGTCGTTCGCGAGATCGATCGCGATGCGTGCGCCGGTGTCCGCGACGAGCGTGGGCCGCAGCAGCGTGCGCTCGTGCAGCGTCGTTGCGAACGCGAGCCGGTCGCCGACCGTGCGCGCGTGCAGCGCGAGTCGCGCGTTTCCGGGCACGGGCAGGCGCTCGCCGCCGAAGCGCTCGCGGCCCGCCGCGAGCGCTTCCACGAAGCGGTTTTCCGAGAGACACGAATCATCTACCGGCGAAGGCAGCGCACCGAGCCGTGTCGGCACGACGCACGCGGCTCCGCCGGCGGCAACGGCGCGCAGGAAGTCGCGGCGTGAGGAACGCAACGGCATGGGTCGAGCTTACCCTCCTGCGCCGCCGAACGTGTAGCTCACGCCGATCCACGCGGTGCGCGGTGCGCCCGGCGCGTAGAACGTCGGGTGCACGACGGCGCGGCTCCCGTCGATGACCGGCGTCGTGAACGGGCGCGCGATGAACGCACCGCTGCCGGTGAAGCCGGTCGCGCCGAGCTGGGCGGCGGTGGCGTATTGCTTGTCGAAGACGTTGTTCACCTGGAAAAACATGCGCCAGCCGCGCTCGGGACGCCAGTCGCCGCCCAGGTTCACGATCGCGTAGCCCGGCGCCGTGCCGGGACCCAGGTAGTACACGCCGTCCGGCTGGTGCCGGTTGTTCTCGTTGCCGCGCGCGTAGATGCTGGACGCCGCAATGAGGTCGACGTTGAGCCCCGCCTGCGGGGTCACGTCCCAGTCGGCGAACGCCTTGAAGAGATTTGCCGGGATGAGCGGGATGCGGTCGCCCGGCGTGATCACGATCGCGCCGTCGAAGCCGGGGGCCGGCGCGTCGTTGCTGCTGTTGCCAGCGCCCTGGACCGTCTCGGTGGATTGGTAAGTCGCCTGCAGGTACGTGTAGTTCGCGCCGAAGCGCACGTCGCCCGCGCGTGCCTGCACGCCGGCTTCGACACCCTGCCGGCGCGTCCTGCCGAAGTTGCGGAAGTAGCCGAAGCCCGCCTGCTCGTCCGCGACGAACATGATGTCGTTCACGTTCTCGGTGCGAAACACGCCGACGTTCCAGCGCAGCGCGGGACCGGTCGTGCCGCGCACGCCGAGCTCCCACGTCTTCGCGACCACCTGCGCCAGCGGCGGATCGCCGGCCATCGCGTTGGGCAGGCGGCACGGATGGTCGGGGTCGGCGCAGCCCAGCTCCACCGACGATGGCGCGCGGTTGCCCTCGCTGTAGCCGGCGTACGCATTGACGCCGCGCGCGGGGGTCCACGTCACCCCGACCGCCGGATTGAAGCGGCTGTACGTGTAATGCCCGTCGAGGGACCCGGCCCCGCCGCCGGGATCGAGCCGGTCCTGGTTGTCGATCCGGGTGCGGTTGTAGCGGCCGGCGAGCGTCACGTTCCAGTCGCGTGCGAGCGTGAGCGTGTCGGCGGCGAAGACGCTCGCGGTGCTCGTCGTGCCCGCCAGATCGACGCGCGCATCGAATGCGTTCTCGGAGCTCTGGGTGCCGTCGGCGAACGCATCGATCGTCGCGATCGCGCGCTGCGGGGTGAGGTAGCCGAACTGCGTCGACTGCGTGAACGCGATGCGGCTCGCGTCGTACCATGCGCCGATCACGAGCTGGTTCGGCGCACCCGCGAGGTCCTGCGCGAACGTGGCCTGCAGCGAGCCGCCCCAGTTCGACTGCGTGGTGGCGGTGCGGTTGAAGAGCCCGTTGCATTTCTCGTTCGGCTCGTCGTTCAACAGGCCGTTGGCGATGCAGCGCCAGAACGGGAACGGCGTGTTGGATGCGTTCTCGCCGCTGGTGGGGAATCCCGTGTAGCCCGCGGCACGCAGCGCGGCCTGCTCGGCCGCGTTGGGCTGGTAGACGGCCTGGTCGAGCGAGCCCTCGTTGACGTCGCCGTTGAACGTGGACGTGCGGATGCGCCGGTAGAACGCGTTGCCCGACAGCAGCACGGCGTCGCTCACGGCATGCGTGCCGACGAGATTGACGAAGACCGCCTCGTTGCGTGTGTCGTCGGGCGTCGTGTACACGCTCGCGTAATCGCGGCCGAGGAAGCGCTGCTCCTGCAGGCCGTTGCCGTTGAGGTCGTTGTTCGCGTATGCGCCGGTGAGCGCGAGCGTGGACGCGGCATCGCGCCACCCGGCCTTGGCGAAGAGCTGGCGCACCGTCGAGGGCGAGTCGTCGCGCCAGCCGTCGTCGCGATAGAGGTTGCCGGTCGCGAAGAGGTCGAGCCCACTGTCCCACGCGCCGCCCGCCTGGAACTGCAGCGACGCGCGCCCGTACTGGCCGCCGTAGCCTTGCACCGTCGTGCCGGGATGCGCGCGCCCGTCCTTGGTCTGCATCGACAGCGCGCCGCCCAGCGTGTTGAGGCCGAACAGCGGATTCGAGCCCGGCTCGAGCTCGATCGACGCAATCGCGGCGAGCGGGATCAGGTCCCAGCTCACGACGTCGCCGAACGGCTGGTTGAGGCGGACGCCGTCGAGGTAGACCGACAGCCCCTGCGGCGTGCCGAGCAGCGGCGAGGCGGTGTAGCCGCGGTAGGTCACGTCGGGCTGGAACGGATTGCCCTGCACGTCGTTGACGTACACGCTGCCCAGGAACCGGTTCATGAAGCCCGTGAGGTCGATCGCGTTGCTGCGCGTGATCGCCGGCGACTGCGCCGCCTGCACGGGCGCGGGCACCTGGTCCTCGCGCAGGCCGATGCCCGGCAGGGGCGTGATGCCGACGACCTCGACGGGCGGCAACGTCTCGGGCGCGTCGGCGGCGTGCACGGGAACGGTTGCGCCCGTCAGCGTGCCGAGGGCCAGCGCGACGACGTGCCGGCGCGCGCGCGGCATCCTGGATGTCCTCGTCATCGCGATCGCACGCGCCACGCAACGCACGCGCGGCGCCGCGGCTTCAGCGGATCGCCACGCCCCAGGGCAGCTCGCCCACGGCGATCTCGGCGACCTTGCGGTTGGCGTCGGTGTCGATCACCGCCACGGCATTGGAGCGTCCGCACGCGACGTAGAGCTTCCGGCCGTCGGGGGTCAGCGCCATGTTCCACGGCCGCTTGCCGACCGGGATCTCCTGCACGATCGCGTTGGTCGCGGTGTCGATCACCTGCACCGTGCCCTTGCCGCCCGAGGTGACGTAGACGCGCTTGCCGTCCGGATGCACGAGCACGCCGTTGCTGCGGCTGCCGGCCTTGATCCGCGCGATGACCTCCTGCTTCGCGGTGTCGAGCACGTTGACGGTGTCCGCGTTCTCCGCGGCCACGTACGCGCGGCTGCCGTCGGGCAGGAACCCGATCCCGCGCGGGCGGTCGCCCACCTTCACCGACTTGACGACCTCGCCCTTCGCGACGTCGACGATGTCGACGGCGTCGGCCTCCTCCGCACTCACGTAGAGCCACCTGCCGTCGGGGCTCCACACTGCGTGCTCCGGATTCTTTCCTTTCATCCTGATCCGGCGGTCGACCTTCTGCGCGGCGGTGTCGACGATCACGACCTCGTTCTTTTCCTCGACGGCGACGGACAGCCACTTGCCGTCGGGCGACAGGTAGATCGCCTCCGGCGAGTCGCCGACCGGGATGGTGGCGATCGTGGCGTTCTGCGCAGTGTCGACGACGACCACCGCATTGCCCGTCTGGTCCGACAGGAACAGGCGGCCGTCCTTCGCGACTGCGATGCCGCGCGGCTTCCTGCCATGGCGGATCGTGGCGGTGACGACGTCCTTGTCGGTATCGATGACCGAGATCGTCGCGGTGCCTTCGTTCGGCACGTAGGCGGTGGCGGCGAGGGCCACCGGCGCACCGAGGGCGAGTAGCGCGGCGAGCGCCGCGCACGATCGGAAGACGGACATGAAGGTTCCTCGCGGGTCGCAGGCCGCGTCGTGGCACGGCCGTCTCGTGGGCAATTGCGGCCTATCGTACCAAGAACCGCTATGCTTCACCGCGCGCGCCTGCCGGGCCGCCCACCACCGCCCACGATGACGCCTTCCCGCTGCCTTCCGCTCCTCGCGCTGCTCGTCGCGACGGCTGCCCGCGCGCAGTCCGACGGCACACCCGCGGCGCTCGATCCGGTGGTGGTCACCGCGACCAAGCGCGCGGAGCGCAGCTTCGACGTCCCGGCGTCCATCGACATCGTCGACGGCGCGACGATCCGCGACGGCCAGCCGGCCGTGAACATCTCGGAGCCGCTGGTGCGCGTGCCCGGCGTGTTCGCGGCCAACCGCAACAACTATGCACAGGACGTGCAGATCAGCTCGCGCGGCTTCGGCGGGCGCGCCACGTTCGGCGTGCGCGGCGTGCGCCTGTACCAGGACTTCATTCCCGTCACGATGCCCGACGGCCAGGGCCAGACCGGCAGCTTCAGCCTGCTGTCGGCGCGCAGCATCGAGGTGCTGCGCGGGCCGTTCTCCACGCTCTACGGCAACGCGTCCGGCGGCGTGATCGCCGTGTTCACCGAGGACCCGGCGGCGACACCCGTCGCCGACGCGACGCTCTCGCTCGGCAGCTACACGACGTACAACGCGGGCGTGAAGGCGAGCGGCACCGCGAGCCCGGTCGGCTACGTCGTCGCGGCCAATCACTTCGAGACCGACGGCTACCGCGCGCATTCGGCGGCCACGCGCGACGTCGTCAACGCGAAGCTCGTCTTCGCGCCGCGCGAGGGCATGCGGGTCACGGTGATCGGCAACTCGCAGCACCAGCCGGAGTCGCAGGACCCGCTGGGGCTCACGCAGGCGCAGGTCGACGCGGACCCGCGGCAGGCCGATCCGGTGGCGCTGCTCTTCAACACCCGCAAGACGGTGAACCAGCTGCAGGGCGGCGTCGCCGTCGAGCAGGCCTTCGACCCGGCCGTCACCGCGCGCCTGACGGCGTACGGCGGCACGCGCCAGATCGGGCAATACCTCGCGCTCTCGGGCGTCGGCGCGACGTCGTCCGGCGGCGTGGTCAACCTCGATCGCAGCTACGGCGGCGTGGGCGCGCGCCTCGTCTGGCGCGGGGCGCTCGCCGACCGGCCGCTCACGCTGTCGGTCGGCGCGGACGGCGACAAGCTCGACGAGGCGCGGCAGGGATTCGTCAACAACAACGGCGCGCAGGGCGCGCTGCGCCGCGACGAGGACGACTCGGTCGGCAGCGTCGACGCCTACGCCGAGCTCGAGTGGGAGGCGCTGCCCGCGCTTTCGCTCACCCTCGGCGTGCGGACGAGCCGCGTGCACTACGACTCGGTGGACCACTACGTCGTCGGCCCGAATCCCGACGACAGCGGCGCGCGCACGTACACCAACACGAGCCCCATCGCCGGCGTCGTCTGGCACGCGACGGACACGCTCAACCTGTACGTGAGCTACGGGCAGGGGTTCGAGACGCCGACGTTCGCGGAGATGGCCTACCGGCCGCTGGGGCCGGGCCTCAACCTCGCGCTCGCCCCCGCGACGTCGACGTCGGTGGAGATCGGCGCCAAGTGGCTGCCGTCGCCGCGGCAACGCGTGAACCTCGCGGTGTACGGCGCGCGGACGGACCAGGAGATCGTGATCGACAGCGCCACCGGCGGCCGCACGACGTACCGCAACGCGAGCAGCACGACGCGCCGCGGCGTCGAAGTGGCGTGGGATGCCGACCTGCCCTACGGCCTCAACGTGCACGCGAATTACTCGTACCTCCGCGCGACGTTCGACGACGCGTTCACGAGCGGCTCGCCGCCGTCGCGCGTGCCGGCGGGCGCGCGGCTGCCGGGCGTCCCGCCGCAGCAGGCGTATGGCGCGCTCACGTGGGCGCCGGGCGGCTACGGCGGCTTCAGCGCGGCGGGCGAGGTGCAGCACGTCGGCCGCATCTACGTGAACGACGCCAACACGCAGTTCGCGCCGGCGTATACCATCGCGAACGCGCGCGCCGGCTTCGCGCAGACGTTCGGCAAGGTGACCGTCACCGAGTACGTCCGCGTCAACAACCTCGCCAACGTCAACTACATCGGCTCGGTCATCGTGGGCGACACCAACGGCCGCTACTTCGAGCCGGGCATGCCGCGCAACTGGTGGGCCGGGATCGCCGTCAATGCTGGCTTCTGATCGCTATACACGAACCGCCATCGCGCTGCACTGGCTCGTGGCCGCGGCCGTCGTCGTGCAGTTCGCGTGGGGCTGGTGGATGCAGGGCATCCCGAAGCAGCCGGCCGGCCCGCGCGTGGACGCCTTCAACCTGCACAAGTCGATCGGGCTCACGACCCTCGCCCTGATGTGCATGCGCGCGTGGTGGCGCTGGCGGCACCCCGCGCCGCCGCTGCCGCCGCTGCCCGGATGGCAGGCCTCGCTCGCGCGCACCACGCACGCGACGCTCTACGCCGCGCTGTTCGCGATGCCGCTCGCGGGCTACCTAGGCTCGGTGTTCAGCGGTTACCCGGTCAAGTACTTCGGCATCACGCTGCCCGCGTGGGGCGCAAAGAGCGAGCCGGTGAAGGACTTCATGAGCGCGGCGCACCTCGGCGTGAGCTTCGTGCTCGCCGCGGCCGTGCTCGTTCACGTCGCCGGGGCGCTCAAGCACTGGCTGCTCGACCGCGACGCCGTCGGCGCGCGGATGGGATTGCCGCGGCTTTCGCGCTGAACGGTCAGCGCGCGGGCACCGACTCCAGCGCCGCGACGGTCTGCGCGAAGCCCTGCTCGCGCGCGATGTCGGCGGCGGTCTTGCCGCGGTTGTCCTTGCGCGCGGGATCGGCGCCCGCCGCCAGCAGCGCCTTCACGGTATCCGTCCTGCCGTAGCCCGCAGCCCACATGAGCGCGGTCAGGTCGTTCGCGTAGACGGCGTTCGGGTTCACGCCGGCCGCGAGCAGCATCTGCACGATCGCCGTGCGCCCCTCGCCGGCGGCGTAGGTCATGGCCGTCTTCCCGAGCCGGTCCACCGCCGCCGGGTTGGCTCCCTTCGCGAGCAGGCGGCGCGCGATGTCGTCGTGGCCGCCGTAGGCCGCGGCCATGAGCGGCGTGATGCCGTTGACGGCGGCGAGATTCGCGTCGGCGCCCGCGTCGAGCGCGATCACGGCGAGGTCGGTGCGATCCTTCTTGAGCGCGACGATCAGGACCGTCTCGCCCAGCCGGTTGCGCGAGTCGATCGCGGCGCCGTTGGCGAGCTCCCGGCGGAGGGCGTCGGCGTCGGCGTTGCGCGCCGCCATCAGGAGCCGCGCGTTGGTCGAGAGGTTCTCCTGGCTCGGCGCCTGCGCCGCCGCCGTGGTCGCAATGCAAAGGGCCAGCGCGAAGCGGCCTGCGCGTGAGACGAAGTGCATGATCGGTGATCCGTGAGCGGGGAAGTTTGCGCGCCGCACCATGAACGAACAGTTTCCATCGCGGGCGAAATGGACTATAAACCAATCCCGGTAGGGTTTGCCCGGGGCGGCAATCCGTACGGGAACCGGCGGTGCCGCCGCCGACCACAACACGCGGAGGGAACAAGATGGTCAGTCGACGCCACGCAGTGAGCATCGCGATCGGCGGCGCGTTCGCATGGGGGGCATTCGCCACCGCCGCGGCACAGGAGATCTCGGGAGGCGGCGCCACCACCTCCGCGAAGCCGATGTCGGGCAATCTCGTGCCGATCACGCAGCCGATGCTGAATGCGGCCGGCGGCGATCCCAAGAACTGGATCCACGCCAACGGCAGCTACGAGCAGACGCGCTACTACGCGGGCAACCAGATCAACACCACCAACGTCGGCAAGCTTGCGCCCAAGTTCGCGTTTCAGACGGCCGTGCTGGAATCGATGGAGACCGCGCCCATCGTGGTCAACGGCGTGATGTTCCTCACCACGTCGTACAACCACGTGTACGCGATCGACGCGGTCACGGGCGAGGAGTTCTGGCATTACAAGCACAAGATGGGTCCGATCACCACGTTCTGCTGCGGCCCCAACAACCGCGGCGTGGCGATCGAGGGCGACAAGCTCTTCATGGGCACGCTCGACGCGAAGCTCGTCGCGCTCGATGCCAAGACCGGCAAGCTGCTGTGGCAGACCGAGATCGCCGATCCCGAGAAGGGCTACTCGGAGACGATGGCGCCGACGGTGATCGACGGCAAGGTGCTGATCGGCACCAACGGCGGCGAATACGGCGTGCGCGGCTTCGTGAAGGCGTTCAACGCCGCCGACGGCAAGCTGTTGTGGACGTTCTACACGATCCCCGACAAGGGCCAGGAAGGCGTGTGGGCGGAGAACGACGCCACCGGCCGCAACATGCACCGCGACATCGCCGCGGAGAAGAAGGCGCTGGCGGACAAGGGCGGCGACTTCTACCAGACGCTGGGCGGCGGCGTGTGGATGACGCCCGCCATCGACACCAAGACGCGCACCGTGTTCTTCGTCGTCGGCAATCCGTCGCCGGACCTCTACGGCGCGATCCGGCCGGGTGACAACCTGTACACCGACTCGATGGTCGCCATCGACCTCGACAGCGGCAAGTACAAGTGGCATTCGCAGTACATCGCGCACGACGTGTGGGACCTCGATGCGGTCAGCCCGCCGATCCTCACGCAGGCGAAGGATGCGTCGGGCAAGATGGTCGACGTCGTGATCCACGGCGGCAAGACGGGGCACATCTACGTGCACGACCGCGCGACCGGCAAGCTCATCCGCTTCTCCGAGGCGATGATCCCGCAGGAGAACATGTGGGTGCTGCCGACCAAGGAAGGCGCGCGCATGCTGCCGGGCGCCAACGGCGGCGTCGAGTGGTCGCCGATGGCAATCAACCCGAAGCTGCGCATGGCGTACGCGGCGAACCTGCACCAGCCCATGACGTACCACGTCGAGGAATCGCCGTATCCCGGCGGCAAACTGTGGCTGGGCGGCGCGTTCAAGACCATCCCGAGCGAGCAGCAGTGGGGCCGCCTCGTCGCGGTGAACCTCGACACGGGCAAGGTCGCGTGGGGCGCCAAGACCGACCAGCCGCTGATCGGCGGCGTGCTCGCCACGGCCGGTGACCTCGTCTTCAACGGCGAGGCCAACGGCTGGTTCAAGGCGTTCGACGCCAAGACCGGCAAGGAGCTGTGGCGCTACAACGCGGGCGCCGGCGTGAACGCGCCGCCCGTCTCGTACATGGTCAACGGCAAGCAGTACGTCGCGGTCGCGGCCGGCGGCAACAACCAGATCGACGCCAAGCGCGGCAACACCGTCGTGGTGTTTGCGCTGCCCTGATCGCGCGCTCACGTACGATGGCCACTCCGGGACGACCGGGGTGGCCATTTTCATTTCTTACGCATGGGAAATTCGATGTCGCACCGCATTGCAGCACTCGTCGCCGTCCTCGCACTCGCGGCGGCCGCCCCGACGCACGCGCAGCCGCAGGGGCAGGGCGCCGCTCCACCGCCGAAGCCGCCGCAGGCCGATCTCTGCACCGCCTGCCACGGCCCCAACGGCAACGCCACCATCCCGGTGAACCCGAACCTCGCCGGCCAGACGTGGCGCTACATCTACGTGCAGCTCAAGGACTTCAAGGAAGGCCGCCGCTCGGATCCGCAGATGTCGCCGATCGCCAAGGACCTGTCGCGCGACGACATGATCGCGCTCGGCAACTGGTTCGCGGCGCAGAAGCCCGCGCCCAACGCGTTCAAGGCGGACGCCGCCAGGGTGGCCGCGGGCCAGAAGGTCTCCGACGCGGTGCTGTGTCCCATGTGCCACCTCGGCGGGTTCTCGGGGCAGAACGAGATTCCGCGCGTCGCCGGCCAGAATCACGACTACGTGGTCAAGCAGCTCCAGGACTTCAAGGCGAAGCGCCGCACCAACGACGCGGGGAACATGACGAGCGTCGCCGGCACGCTGTCCGACGACGACATCGAGAACCTCGCCCAGTACATAACCACCCTCAACTGACGGCGCGCGCGCCGGCGCGCGTCGCATTGCCGCCTCCGGCGGTGCGCAGTATGCTAGCCGGCCACGCCGTCCGGCATCCCGGCATCGCGGCCCGCTCGAGCCGCGAGCCACTTCTCGAGGAGAGCTCCCCCGTGTCCTTCCAGTTATCGCTGACCGTCAACGGCAGCCCGGTCTCGGCCACCGTCGACGAGCGCACGCTGCTCGTCGACTTCCTGCGCAACGAGCTCTCGCTCACCGGCACGCACGTCGGCTGCGACACCGCCCAGTGCGGCGCATGCACCGTGCACGTCGACGGCCGCGCGGTGAAGTCGTGCAACGTGCTCGCCGCGCAGGTGAATGGCGCGAAGGTGCTCACCATCGAAGGCCTCGCGGCCGCCGACGGCACGCTGCACCCGATGCAGGCGGCGTTCAAGGAATGCCACGGCCTGCAATGCGGCTTCTGCACGCCGGGCATGGTGATGAGCGCGCTCGACCTCGTCGCGCGCCATCGCAACGCCGACGAGCAGAAGGTGCGCGAGGAGCTCGAGGGCAACATGTGCCGCTGCACGGGCTACCAGAACATCGTCAAGGCCGTGGTGCAGGGCGCCGCGGCGATGAAGTAGGAGGCGCCATGGGTGCGAACGAGCAAGGACCGATCGGCCAGGCCATTCGCCGCAAGGAGGACGTGCGCTTCCTCACCGGCGCGGGGCAATACACCGACGACGTCAATCCGCCGCGGCACACGCATGCGTACTTCCTGCGCTCGCCGCATGCGCACGCGAGGATCCGCAGGATCGACACGGCGCGCGCGAAGGCCGCCGAGGGCGTGGTCGCCGTCTTCACCGGCGACGACCTCACCGGCGTGAACGGCCTGCCGTGCGGCTGGCTCATCACGGGCAGCGACGGCAAGCCGATGAACGAGCCGCCGCATCCGGTGCTGGCGCAGGGCAAGGTGCGCCACGTCGGCGATCCCGTCGTGATGATCGTCGCCGAGACGCCGCACCAGGCGAAGGACGCGGCCGAAATGGTCGACGTCGACTACGAGGTGCTGCCGTCGGTGGTCGGCTGCGTGGAAGCGCTGCAGCCGGGCGCGCCGCAGATCCACGACCAGGCGCCGGGCAACAAGTGCTACACGTGGGCGCTGGGCGACAAGGCGGCGGTGGACGCCGCGTTCGCGAAGGCCGCGCACGTGGCGAAGGTCGACATCGTCAACAACCGCCTGATCCCGAACGCGATCGAGCCGCGCGCCGCGGTGGCGTCGTACAGCCGCGGCGACGACCAGTACACGCTTTACGTCACGAGCCAGAACCCGCACGTCGAGCGCCTGCTGATGACGGCCTTCGTGCTCGGCCTGCCGGAAACGAAGGTGCGCGTGATCGCGCCCGACGTCGGTGGCGGCTTCGGCTCCAAGATCTACCTGTACGCGGAAGAGACCGCGATGGTGTGGGCGAGCAAGCGCGTCAATCGCCCGATCAAGTGGACGTGCGAGCGCAGCGAGTCGTTCATGTCGGACGCGCACGGCCGCGATCACGTGACGCACGCGGAGATGGCGTGCGACGCCAACGGCAAGTTCCTCGCGTTGCGCGTCACGACGACGGCGAACATGGGCGCGTACCTGTCCACGTTCGCGTCCTGCATCCCGACGATCCTGTACGCGACGCTGCTCGCGGGCCAGTACACCACGCCCGCGATCTACTGCGAGGTGACGGCCGCGTTCACCAACACGGTGCCGGTCGATGCGTATCGCGGCGCGGGCCGGCCCGAGGCCACCTACGTCGTCGAGCGCGTCGTGCACCAGGCGGCGGTCGACTTGGGCATCCCGCAGGACGAGATCCGCCGCCGCAACTTCATCCGCACGTTCCCGTACGCGACGCCAGTGGCGCTCACGTACGACATCGGCAACTACGACCAGACGCTGGACGAGGCGATGCGCATGGCCGACGTCGCCGGCTTCGCGGCGCGCAAGGGCGAGGCGCAGAAGCGCGGCAAGCTGCGAGGTCTGGGCTACGCGTCGTACATCGAGGCCTGCGGCCTCGCGCCGTCGAACGTCGCGGGTGCGCTCGGCGCGCGCGCGGGCCTGTTCGAGGCCGGGCAGGTGCGCGTGAATCCCACCGGCGGCGTGACGATCTTCACGGGCTCGCACAGCCACGGGCAGGGCCACGAGACGACGTTCGCGCAGATCGTCGCGGCGAAGCTCGGCATCGACATCGCCAACGTCGAGGTCGTGCACGGCGACACCGGGCGCATCCCGTTCGGCATGGGCACCTACGGCTCGCGTTCGCTGTCGGTCGGCGGCACCGCGATCGTGAAGGCGCTCGACAAGGTGATCGCCAAGGGCAAGAAGATCGCCGCGCATCTCCTCGAAGCCGCCGAAGCGGACATCGAGTTCAAGGACGGCAAGTTCACGGTGGCGGGCACCGATCGCAGCAAGGCGTTCGGCGAAGTCGCGCTCGCGGCGTACGTGCCGCACAACTATCCGCTGGACAAGGTCGAGCCGGGGCTCGAGGAGACCGCGTTCTACGATCCGACCAACTTCACGTACCCGGCGGGCACGCACATCTGCGAGGTGGAGATCGATCCCGACACGGGGGTCGTGAAGGTGGTCGCGTTCACCGCGTGCGACGACTTCGGCAATATCATCAACCCGATGATCGTCGAGGGGCAGGTGCACGGCGGCGTCGCGCAGGGCATCGGGCAGGCGCTGCTCGAGAATTGCGTGTACGACGCGGAGAGCGGCCAACTGCTGACCGGCAGCTACATGGATTACGCGATGCCGCGCGCCGACGACCTGCCGACGTTCAAGGTGGGCACGAAGGTGACGCCGTGCACGCACAATCCGCTCGGCGCCAAGGGCTGCGGCGAGGCCGGCGCGATCGGCGCGCCCGCGGCCATGATGAACGCCGTGCACGACGCGCTCGCCAGTGCGGGCGTCAAGCACATCGACATGCCGGCATCGCCGCATCGCGTGTGGCAAGCCATCCGCGCGGCGCGCGCCTGACGAGGACCGACTCCATGTACAGCTTCGAACTCAAGAAAGCCGACTCCGTCGCCAACGCCGCCGCGCTGCTTGCGCAGACCGGCGGCCGTCCGCTGGCCGGGGGGCAAAGCCTCATCGCGTCGATGAAGATGCGGCTGGCGCAGCCGGGGACGCTTGTCGATCTCTCCGGGGTGCCGGAATTGAAGGGCATCCGCAAGGAAGGCGAGCACCTCGTCATCGGCGCGATGGTGCGGCACGCGGAAGTCGCATCGTCCGCTGAAGTGAAGGCCGCGATTCCCGCGCTCGCCGCGCTGGCCGAAGGCATCGGCGACCGCCAGGTGCGCAACATGGGCACGCTCGGCGGATCGATCGCCAACAACGATCCGGCCGCGTGCTATCCGGCCGCGGTGCTCGCGCTCAACGCGATCGTGCACACCAGCAAGCGCAAGATCGCGGCCGACGACTTCTTCAAGGGCCTGTACGAGACTGCGCTCGGCGACGGCGAGATCATCACGTCGGTGAGCTTCCCGATCCCGAAGAAGGCCGCCTACGTGAAGTTCATCCAGCCCGCGTCGCGGTTCGCGCTGGTCGGCGTGTTCGTCGCGCAGACGGCCGGTGGCGTGCGGGTGGCCGTGACGGGCGCAGCGTCGTGCGTGTTCCGCTGCAAGCCGCTCGAGGATGCGCTCGCGAAGAACTTCACTTCGGATGCGGCAAAGGCGGTGCAGGTGAGTGCCGCGGGGCTCAACACCGACCTGCATGGGTCGGCGGAGTATCGCGCGCATCTCATCTCGGTGATGGCGGCGCGGGCGGTGGCGGCGGCGGGGTGATCGGCTGAGGGTTGCCTATCGCCGGTGCGATGCGGGCATTCGATCGCGTCGCGCCGAAGGCTGCTCCCTCTCCCGCCCGCGGCGGGAGGGGGCCGGGGTGAGGGTGGGGACTTTTTCGCGGATGGACGCAGCCCCTCACCCCAACCCTCTCCCCGCAAGCGGGGAGAGGGAGCTTTTGGGGCACGCGCACATGCGCCGAACTTCGCGGTGAAACTCCCTCGCCCCGCTTGCGGGGAGAGGGTTGGGGTGAGGGGCGATCCCGCGCCAGCACAACCGCGTAGCGCCCCCAAAAACTCCCTCGCCCCGCTTGCGGGGAGAGGGCCGGGGTGAGGGGCGCATGGCCCCAATCGAACGGAAGGCCTACGACTTCTTCTTGGCCTTCGCCGCGTTCGCCTTCGCCTCCCTCGCCATCTCGGCCTTCACGGATTTCACGACCTGCGACCACACCGGGTGCCCGGCTTCCGCGGGCGCCAGCGCAAACGTCGGGTCCGCTTCCAGTGCCGCGCGAAACTCCTCGCGGCACACCTTCTCGCGCCCGTTCACGCAGACGATGAACGCCAGATACTTATGGGCGCGCGCGGTGGCGGCCGGCGTCGGCAGGCCCATCGCCAGCGCCGAGTGGAACGCTGCAGTGGCGGCCTTGTAGTCGCCGTCCTCGTAGGCGCGCACACCCTTGTCGAGCTCCGACGTCGCGGTCGGCGGCGGCGGGGGCGGTGGAGGCGGCGGCGGCGGTGGGGGCGACGGTGCGGGAGCGGGAGCCGGCGCCGGCTCGGCGGGCGTGGACGTGCCCGCAGGCGGCGTCGCGCAGCCTGCACAAAGCAGCGCGACCGCGACGCAGAGCGCGGCCGCGCGGCGGACGGAGGTCGTGGCGGTCATTGGAATTTGTGCCTGATGCGGACGTCCCCGCCCGGGGGGACGTCGACCGTCTCAGTGTACGGCGGGAACGTGGAGTTGCGCACTTCCACCGTGTGCTTGCCGGGCGGGACGCGCAGCTCGGACAGCGGCGGCGCGAGGCCGCGCTTGCGCCCGTCGACGAGCACTTCGCCCCACGGCGTGACGGCGAGCAGGATGCGGCCCGGCGGCTTCGCGGGCGCCGCAGGCTTGGCGGCGGCGTCGGGTGTCGCCGGCGGCGTCGCGCCGGACGCAGTCCCGTGCGCACCCGCGGGCGCGGCGACCGGTGCCGCGGTTTCCGCTTTCATCGCCGCGGCGGCGGGCGGCCGATCGGCCGCAGCCACGGTGCCCGCCGATGCCTGGGACGCCGATGGCGCAACGGCCTCCTTCGTGACGGGTGTCGCGGGCGTGCCCGGCCCGGTCGCAGCAGTGCCGGTCCCGCCGGCGGCGGCGACGACGGGCTCTGCAGCACCCCGCGCGCCGCCCTCCGCTCGGCCGTCACTCGTCGCTGCCCCGCGACCTGGATCGGCCGCACTCGCGGCCACCTTCGGGTCCGCCGTTGGCGCGTCAGGCAGCGACCGGTAGCCGATCGCGAACGCGAGCGCCACCAGCACGGCACCCGCGCCGATCCCGAGCCCGAGGCGCAGGCGCGCACGGCGCTGCGTCGCATCGGCCATCGCCTGCCGGTCGGCGATGGCCGCCGGCATCGACGCCGGCAGCGCGGGCGCGCGCAGGTCGACGGTCGGATGCTCGAGCGGCGGCAGCGGCGAGAGTCCCGGCGAATCGAATTCGAGCGACGCGTAGTTGCGCAGGTCCGCCGCCATCTGTGCCGCGTCCTGGTAACGGTCCGCCGGATCCTTCGCGAGCGCCTTGCCGACGATGTGATCGAACGCCGCGGGAATCGTCGGGTTGTGCGTCGACGGCGGCGGCGTCGGTTCCGAGAGCACCTGCTTCAGGATGCCGTTCAGGTCGTCGGCGGCGAACGGCGGCAGGCCCGTGAGCATCTCGTAGAGCACCGCGCCGAGCGAGAAGATGTCGGAGCGCCCGTCCACCGTGCGGCCCATCACCTGCTCGGGCGACGTGTAGCGCGGCGAGCCGAACACGTTGGCGGTCAGCGTGCGCGTGCCGGTGGGCAGGAGCGCGATGCCGAAGTCCGTGATCTTCACGCGCCCGGTGTGCAGCACCATGATGTTCGCGGGCTTCACGTCGCGGTGCACCACCTGCTGCGAGTGCGCATAGGCGAGGCCGTCCGCGACCTGCGCCGCGATGTCGGCGACCTTGTCGTGCGGGAGCACCACGCCCGAGTCGAGCACCTCGCGCAGCGACCGCCCGTCGAGGTACTCCATCGCGATGTACGCGACGTCGCCGGCCTTGCCGACGTCGTAGATCGTGACGATGTTCGGATGGTTGAGCCGGCCCGCGGACTTCGCCTCGCGGAAGAAGCGGCGCTCGAACGCCTCGATCTCGCTCGGCGTGAACGACAGCGCGATGGTCTTGATCGCCACCACGCGATCGATGAGCGGATCGCGTGCCTTGTAGATCACACCCATCGCGCCGCGCGCGATCTCCCCCGCGATCTGGTAGCGGCCGAGGGTGCCGGGCAGCTTCGGAAGGGCGTCGTTCGTCGTCGTCATGCGGGTCGTCGCGCGGGCCGTCTCGCCGCGCACCCGGTGCCGCACCGGGTGTTGGCATGGCGCGTGCGCATGGGATACTTTAGCAGCCTCATCCGGCGGTACGTTCCCGCACGCGACGCGTGCCGGCCTCGATTGCGAAGGCGTTCACCTGCATGTCCCTCGATTCCCTTGAAGTGACGGCGCTCACCGATGTCGGCAACGTGCGCCAGTACAACGAGGACAGCCTCGCCGTCGATGCCGGCCGCGGCATCGTCGCCATCGCCGACGGCATGGGCGGGCATCGTGCCGGCGAGGTCGCGAGCCGCATGGCCGCCGATCTCCTGCTGACCGGCCTCGCGCAGGCCGCCGACCGCTTCCGTCCCCACGCGCAGCCCTCCGGACCCGCGCAAGCCGTCACCGAATGCATCAAGCGGGCCAATCGTACGATATTCGAGGCGGGGCGCGCCGACCCGCGTTACCGCGGGATGGGGACGACGCTCGCGCTGGCGCTGTTCTACGACGACGAGGTCACGCTCGCGCACGTCGGCGACTCGCGCATCTACCGCGTCCGCGACGGCGAGCTCACGCTCCTCACCCGCGACGATTCGCTGCTGCGCGACCAGGTCGACCTCGGCGTCATCTCGGCCGAGGAGGTGCGGCACTCGCACAACCGCAGCCTCGTCACGCGCGCGCTCGGCGTCTACGAGACCGTGTCGCCGCACGTGCAGCAGGAAGCCGCGCGGCCGGGCGACATCTACCTCGTGTGCTCGGATGGCCTCAACGACCTCGTCGAGGACGCCGACATCGAGCTCATCGTCACCGAGCTCGACGCCAACCTGCCGCTCGCGGCGCAGGTCCTCGTGCAGGCCGCGAAGGACAACGGCGGGCTCGACAACGTGTCGGTGGCGCTCGCGCGCGTGCAGGCGCCGTTCCCCGCGGCGCCGCAGAGCGCGTGGCAGCGGTTCGTGGCGTGGTGGCGATCGCTCGGGAGCGCGTAGATGGCGAAGCTCGTCGTCAGCCGTGAAGGCGCCGTCGTCGACCAGCGCTTCCTCGAGCGGGAGCGGGTGACGGTCGGCCGCGATCCTGCGAGCAGCCTGGTCGTCGACGATCCTTCCGTGCGCGGCCTGCACGCCGCGATCGTCGCGGTCGGCAACGACTACATCCTCGAAGACCTGGTGGGCGAGGAGGGCATCGACGTCAACGGCACGCGCATGCAGCGGCGCATCCTTCAGCACGGCGACGTGCTCACGCTCGGCACGTATCACCTGCGCTTCGTCGATGCCAAGGCCGCCTCGGAGATCGACCTCGAGCGCACGATGATCATCGGCGGCCTGCGGCCCGAGGCGGCGGACACGCCGCCCCCGCAGGACGCGCCCGCGACGCGCGGCGGCAAGGCGCGCGCCGCAACCGGCCGCGTGCACGTGATGGGCGGCGCGGTGCGCGCGCTCGATCGCGTGGTCGCAACGTTTGGCACGCGCACCGAGTCGCAGGTGGTGATCATGCGCCGGCCCAAGGGCTACTTCGTGGCGCACGTCACCGGCGCGGCGCGGGCGCGCGTCAACGGCGAGGCGCTTGCCGATGCGCCGCGCGCGCTGCGCACGGGCGACGTCATCGAGGTCGCGGGCGAGGTGCTCACCTTCGCCGACGACTGACGCGCAGCGTCGCAGTCGCGCGCGAAAGTGCACCTCCCATGCGCCACGGCCGCGCCCCGGCGAGGCGCGGCCAGTGGCAGCGACGACCGCCCGTCAGGCCGCGACGGCGTCCTTCAGCAGCCCTTCCTCGCGCAGCGCCCGCTGCACGGCCGGCCGCACGGCGACCCGCTCCTGGAACGCGGCCAGCGCGGGCCAGGGCGCGAGATCGATCCCGAGCATCGGCGACCAGTTGAGGATCGTGAAGAGGTACGCGTCCGCGATCGTGAACGCCGTGCCCGTGAGGTACGGCTGCGCGGCGAGCGTCGCGGCGAGGAGGTCGAAGCGCTTCGCGAGCTTCGCGCGGTTCGCGTCCTTGGTCGCGTCGGGGGTCGTCGGGTACCAGAAGGGACCGTACTTCTGGTGCAGCTCGGTGGCGACGAAGCTCACCCACTCGGCGACTCGATAGTGCGCGAGCGTGTCGTGCGCCGGGGCGAGCGTGCCCGGCACGCGATCGGCGATGTATTGCAGGATCACCGCCGCCTCCGAGAAGCGCGTGCCGTCCGCGAGCTCCAGCAGCGGCACGTAGCCCTTCGGGTTGACGGCGTAGTAGTCGCGGCCGCCGGCCGTCACGTGCTTGCGCAGGTCGACCTGCTCGGTCGCGTAGGCGAGGCCGGATTCGGCGAGGGCGATGTGGGCGGCGAGCGAGCAGGCGCCCGGGGAGTAATAGAGCTTCATGGTCGTTCCTGGGTGAGTGGAAAAAGGATCAGGCGCGTTGGGGGCTGAGTGCCGGTGCGGAGCGCGCGAAGGCGAATGCGCCGTCGCCGAGCAGCGCCTGCACGACGAGCGTCACGGTCCAGAACGCGGGATATTCCCAGCCGCCGTTCGCGGACGTGAAGAGCCAGCCGTTGCCGGCGTGCGCCCAGGTGGCGCCGAGCAGCACGGGGACGAGCGCCAGCGCGACGGCACGCGTCTTCACGCCGGCGACGAGCAGGATGCCGCCAACCAGCTCCGCAGCGAACACGACGTAGCCCAGCACGCCCGGCAATCCGAGCGAAGCCATGAACTGCGCGGTGCCCGGCAGCGTGAACACGAAGTACTTGAGCAGCGCGTGGGCGATGAACATCGTGCCGAGCGCGAGGCGCAGCACGAGGGCGGCGGCGTTGGCGTTGCGTGATTCGTTCATGCGGGGTCTCCGATGGGGAATGCGCACGGTGGCGCGCGACGGACCGCATGTTGCGTCCTGCGGGGTGCGGGATAAAGAGGCCTCCGGTTGAATGATTATTGCGAAGTGCGCAATAATCGCGGATGGACCGCCTGCATGCCATCACCGCGTTCGTGAAGGTCGTCGAGGCCGGCAGCTTCGCGCGTGCCGCGGAGCGCCTCGATGTCTCGGTGTCGTCGGTCTCGCGCCTCGTCACCGACCTCGAGGCGCACCTCGATGCGCGGCTCCTCAACCGCACGACGCGCCGGCTGTCGCTCACCGAGACGGGGCGCGCGTTCCACGAGCGCGCGGTGCAGCTTCTAGCCGACCTCGCGGAGGCGGAGCAGTCGGCGGGTGCCGGCACCGCGACGCCGCGCGGCACGCTGCGCCTGTCGTGCAGCGTCACGTTCGGCACGCTCTACATCGCGCCGGCGCTGGCCGCGATGCACACGCGGCATCCGGAGCTCGAGTTCGACGTCGAGATGTCGGACCGCATGGTCGACCTGGTCGACGAGGGGTTCGACGCCGCGGTGCGCATCGGCCCGGTCGGCGGCGAGAACCTCGTCGGGCGCCGGGTGGGCAGCACCCGCCTCGTGACCTGCGCGTCGCCCGCGTATCTCGCGCAGCACGGTACGCCGAAGTCGCCCGCCGATCTCGCGCGGCACAGCTGCCTGCTGTACCGCTATGCCGCGCAGCGCGACTTGTGGACGTTCGCGGACCGCAGCGGACACGTGCAGCGCGTGCGCGTCGGCGGTCCGGTGCACTCGAACAACGGGAGCTTCTCCGCGGCCATGGCGGTGGCGGGCGTGGGGATCGCGTTCGAGCCCGACTTCATCGTCGGTCCGGACGTGCGCGCCGGGCGCCTCGTGCCGATCCTGCAGGCGTTCGCGCCGCCGCCGGCCGGCATCCACGTCGTCTACGCGAGCCGCCGGCACCTGTCCGCGAAGGTGCGCGCACTCGCCGATTTCCTGGGCGAGCGCTTCGCCACGCCCGAGTGGGCGCTCGAGGCGCGCAAGCGCCCGGCGCGCGGCAAAGCTTAACAGGCTGTTGAATTTCGCCTGAAAAATGGCACAGGTTGAATCAGCGAACAATCGGCAAGCCAGCTGCACCGCGATTGCTGCCGCTGTCGGCGGTCGTATCGCACGGAAATTGGATCGCGCCGCCCGTTTCTCTGACTCATGGCGCCATTCCGCAGGGCACCGCCAGCGGCATTCGAGCAAGGCGCATCAAGTTGCTGGCGCTCATGGTCAGCTTGAACTGCTGATCGACTCGCTGCAATCCGCGAAACACCGTTTGGCGAATCCGGCCGATGGTCTTGCCCCATCCGAAGGGTTCCTCGATCCGTTTGCGGATGATCTGGCTGATGCGGTAACTCGGATGGCGGGTGGTTCGGCCGTCGATGGCGCTACCGCCGCGACGGGTATCGTTGGCCGCGACGTGGGGTGTCACCTTGCGCTGGCGACACCCGGCCACGAAGTCGGCGGCGTCGTAGGCTTTGTCAGCGCCGACGCTGCGGCGACTGGCGGTCGTCGGCATCGCGTCGAGCATGGCCAAGGCGGCTCTGCGTTCGCCGAAGCCATCGGCATGGGAGACGACCGCGCCGACGACCAAACCGTTTCGGTTCTCCATCAGCGCATGGCCTTGGTAGCAGAGAATCGACGCGGTGTTATGGCTCTTGCGATAGAGCCTGGCGTCCGGATCGGTGGTGCTGGCGTGCGTGTCATTGCTCCGTGGCTGTCCCTTCCAGTCCACTTGCGCATTGCGCCCGCCGCCTCCAGGGCGCTGGTGGTCGCTGCCGTCCTTCGGCCGAAAACTCTTCTGGCTCGCCCACGCCTGAATCAGCGTGCCATCAACCGAAAAATGTTCCTTGGACAGCAACCCACGACTTTCGGCCAGGCGCAGCACCTCGGCAAAGAACCGTTCCACCACCTGATGCGCCAGCAACCGGTCGCGATTCTTCGAGAACGTCGAGTGGTCCCAGATCGGATCATCGAGCGCCACCCCGACAAACCAGCGAAACAGCAGGTTGTAGCGCAGCTGCTCGCACAACTGCCGCTCGCTGCGAATCGAGTAAAACACCTGCAGCAGCAGCGCGCGAATCAGCTTCTCCGGCGCGATCGAGTCCCTGCCGGTGTCAGCGTAGATCTCGTTGAATCGCGTGTTCATCGCGGTCAGGGCCTCGTTCACCAGCACGCGAATCGCCCGCAGCGGATGATCGCTGGGCACAAAGTCGTCCAGCTTCGCTACGGTGAACAGACTTTCCTGCATCGCATCAGGACCGCGCATCATTCGATTCCCAAAGGAACAACCATGAAACCTCTTACTCGAACGATAGTCGCGATGGCAGCGTTTACAAGCCGAATTTCAACAGCCTGTTAAGGGTCTGACCCCGAAGATCGAGGGTCTGACCCCAAATCCGAGAACTCTGGCACCGAATCCGCCGCCGCGCGGGGCTACGTCACTCCGCGACGATCCTGTGCTCGGCCGCGATCTGCTTCCACTGGCCCAACTCGTCGCGGATGCGCGCGGCGAACGCGGCCGGCGGCATCGGATCGGGCAGCGTGCCGTCGGGCTCCAGCACCGGAGCGAGCTCCGCCGACGCGGCGATCGCGTTGATCTCCTGGTTGAGGCGCTCGACCAGCGCGGGCGGCGTGCCGGCCGGCGCGAACACGCCGACCCAGATGTCGACGTCGTAGCCGGGCGCGACGGTCGCGAGCGGCGGCAGGTCGGGGAACGCGCGATGCGGCTTGCCCGACGTCACGGCGAGCGCCTTGATCTTGCCGCCCTTGATGAGCGGCGCGAGCGTGCTGTAGTTGCTGATCATCACCTGGATCTGGCCCGCGGCCAAGTCGACCGCCGCCGGCGCCGCGCCCTTGTACGGGACGTGAGTCATCTGCACCTTCGCGGTGTCGTCGAGGAGCTCCGTCGCAAGATGCGCGATCGAGCCCACGCCCGCGGTGCCGTAGTTGAGCGCGCCCGGCTTCGCCTTGGCCGCCGCGAGGGCGTCCGCCGGCGACTTCCACGGCGACGCGCCGGACACCGCGAACAGCATCGGGCCGCGACCCACCATCGCGACCGGCGCGAACGCGGCATTGGGGTCGTAGGGCAGCTGCGTCTGCGTCGCCGCCGCGGTGAGGAAGCTCGACGACGTGAGCAGCAGCACCGAGCCGTCCTTCGGTGACTTGGCGACGGAATCCGCGCCGACGACGCCGGCGGCGCCCGCCTTGTTCTCGACGATCACCGTGGTGGCGAGCCGCGCGGCGAGCGGCCCGGCGATCGCGCGCGCGATCACGTCGTTGCTGCCGCCGGCGGCGAAGGGCACGACGATGCGGATCGTCTTGGGAATGGCGACCTGCGCATGCGCCATCGGCAGGGCCGTGAGGCCGGCGGCGAGCGTGCAGGCGGCGAGGCGCAGCAGGGCGTGCATCGTGGGCTCCTTCAGGGGATTCAGGCATCGTAACGTCGCCCGGCGTGGCCGTCCATGGCGGCGGATGCGCCGCAATCGCTCTGCTATGATCGCCGCACCATGCAGTCGCTCTCGATCATCTGCCCGAACGGGCACCTGGGCTTCGCGCCGACGCGCGAGGAAAGCTTCCGGCTGGGCGTCGCGGCGCGTCCCGACTGCATCGCCGCCGATTCGGGCAGCGACGACGTCGGTCCCATCCCGCTCGGCTCGGACACGTCGACGAGCCCGCTCGCGTGGCAGACGCACGACCTCGAGCTCATGCTGCTCGCGGCGCGCGAGCTGCAGGTGCCGATGATCATCGGCTCCGCCGGCGACACGGGTGCGAACAGCCGCGTCGACCTCTACGTGCGCGTCATCCGCGAGCTCGCGCAGAAGCACCGGCTGCCGGCGTTCAGGCTCGGCTACTTCTACTCGGAGATCGGGAAGGAGGACGTGCGCCGCCGCATGCGCGCGGGCGACGTCGTGCGCGGGCTCGAGGGTCATCGCGATCTCACCGAGTCCGAGCTCGACGCGACCGAGCGCATCGTCGCGATGGCGGGCGTGCATCCGTTCATCGAGCTGTTGAAGCAGGGCGCCGACGTGATCATCGGCGGGCGCAGCAGCGATTCGTGCGTGTTCGCGGCGCCCGCGATCCACCACGGCTTTCCCGAGGCGCAGGCGTACTACTTGGGCAAGGTGCTCGAGTGCGCGTCGTTCTGCGCGGAGCCGTACGGCGGCAAGGAGACGGTGCTCGGGCGCATCACGCACGATGCCGTGGAAGTCACCGCGATGCATCCCGCGCAGCGCTGCACGGTCGCGTCGGTCGCGGGCCACGCGATGTACGAGCGCAGCAACCCGTTCTACGAGCACGTGGCCGGCGGCACGCTCGACATGGCGCAGTGCCGCTACGAGCAGATCGCCGAGAAGACGACGCGCATCACCGGCGCCCGGTTCGAGCGCGCGGCGGAATTCCGCGTGAAGCTCGAAGGCGCCGGCAAGGTCGGCGAGCGCTACGTCGGCATGGTCGGCATCCGCGACCCGTACACGATCGCGCACGTCGACCAGGTGATCGCGTGGGCGCGCGACAAGGTGCGCGAGCGCTTCGGCGACACCGGCTACGAGCTGCACTACACCGTGTATGGCCGCGACGGCATCATGGGCGAGCTCGAGCCCCACCGCGACCGGCCCGCGCACGAGCTGTGCATCCTCGTGCAGGGGGTGGCGCCCACGGTCGAGATGGCGGAGGAGGTGTGCATGATCGGCACGCGCCAGATGTTCTACGCGCGCCTGCCGGAGGTGAAGGGCTCCGCCGGCTCCGTGGCGTTCGCGCTCGACGAGGTGCTGCGCGCGAGCCCGGCCTATCGCTGGACGCTCAACCACACGCTGCGCTGCGACGATCCGCTCGAGCTCTTCCCGACGCACATGACCACGGTGGGCGCGTGATGGCGAAGCTCTCCGCGCTGGCCAAGACGATCCGCAGCAAGAACGCGGGCGTGGACCTCATCACGTTCGACGTCATCTTCACCGACCGCGCGGTGTACGAGCGCGTGAAGCGCGCCGGCGTGCTGACGCGCGAATCGGTGTGCCGGCTCTATCGCATCGCGCCGGAACGGATCGCCGATTTCGTCGAGTTCGATCCGGGCAACGCGATCAAGTTCACGATCTACCGCCTGCGGCCCTCCGGCAGCCCGGGCGATCCCGACATCTTCGGCGCGCAGCAGTACGCGCCGCTGCTCGACATCGAGGTGCCGGACGCCTGACCGGCGCCGCACCGGTCACACGGGTGAGGCGATGACCGATTCGTTCCCGCCGAGCGTCGACGCCACGCTCGATCTTCTCTCGGCGCAGGACTACGTCGCCGAGCGCCGTCTCGCGACCGCGGTGTTCCTCGCGCTGAAGCTGCAGCGCCCGTTGTTCCTCGAAGGCGAGGCGGGCGTGGGCAAGACCGAGATCGCGAAGGTGCTCGCGGCGGGGCTGCGCAAGCCGCTGGTGCGGCTGCAGTGCTACGAAGGCCTCGACACCGCGGCCGCGGTGTACGAATGGAACTACCCGCGGCAGATGATCGAGATCCGCCTCGCGGAAGCGGCGGGCGGCGTGGCGCGCGAGAAGCTCGCGCACGACATCTTCGCGCCGCAGTTCCTGCTGAAGCGCCCGCTGCTGCAGGCGATCGATCCCGACGACGGCGTGGCGCCCGTGCTGCTGATCGACGAGCTCGACCGCACCGACGAGCCGTTCGAGGCGTACCTGCTGGAAGTGCTGTCCGACTTCCAGGTCTCGATCCCCGAGTTGGGCGTGGTGAAGGCGAAGTCGCCGCCGGTGGTGATCGTCACGTCCAACCGCACGCGCGAGATCCACGACGCGATCAAGCGGCGCTGCCTCTATCACTGGGTCGATTACCCCGACGCGCTGCGCGAGCTCGCGATCGTGCGCCGCAAGTGCCCGCACGCGCCGGAGCGGCTGGCGCGCGAGGTGGTCGCGTTCACGCAGCGCCTGCGGCGCATGGACCTCTTCAAGTCGCCCGGCATCGCGGAGACGCTCGACTGGGCGGAAGCGCTGGTCGCGCTCGACCGCGTCGCTCTCGACCCGCAGACCGTCGCCGACACGATGGGCGTGCTGCTCAAGTACCAGGACGACGTCGGCGCGATCACGCCGGACGCGGCGGCGAGGATCGTGGCGGAGGTGCAGGCGGAAGGGGTGGTGGTGTGATGCGGAGACGCCCACGTGCCGCGTTGCCCGTGGGCGCCTGCGGATTGCATTAGAACGATCCCGGAATCGGCAACACGTCACCACGACAACCGTTATCCCTGTGCAGACGGGGGATCCCGTGTCGTCAGGCTGCTGCACGACGACGACACTGGGTTCCCGCCTTCGCGGGAACGACAGAATCCACCATCGGCGTCGACGGAGCACCCCCATGATCATCACGCTGACCTCCTTCAAGCTCGCGACGCCCGTGACACACGACGAGGCGCGCGCGATCTTTCTCACCACCGCGCCCAAGTATCGCGACGTGAAGGGGCTGCTGCGCAAGCACTACGTCGTCGCCGACGACGGGACGACGGTGGGCGGCGTGTACGTCTGGCGGGCACGCGCGGATGCGCAGGCCATGTACACCGACGCGTGGCGCGAATTCGTGCGCGGCAAGTACGGCACGGAGCCCGTCGTCACCTACTTCGACAGCCCGGTGCTGGTCGACAACGTCGCCGGGCAGATCACGTCCGATGCGTAGCGCGCGTGAACACCCCTGCCACGCTGCTCCCCCGCGGCCAGCTCGCGGAGAACATCCTGCACTTCGTGCGCGTGCTGCGCGCGACCGGAATGCCGGTGGGGCCGGCCAAGGTGATCGACGCCATCGCCGCGGTCGAGGCCGTCGGCCTGCGCAACCGCACCGACTTCCGCGAGGCGTTGGCCGCGGTGCTGGTCTCGCGGCACGAGCACCTTGCGCTCTTCGAGCAGGCGTTCGACCTGTTCTGGCGCAACCCGCGACTGCTCGAGAAGATGGTCGCGGCGATGCTGCCGCGCGTGCACGGGCGCCTCGAGGACAACCCCCCGCCGCCCGAGCTGCCAGCGCGGCTCGCGCAGGCGATGCTGCCGCCCAAGCCGCCCGCGGCGCCCGAGGAAGAAGACGAGGTCGACCTCGACGCGGCGTTCACGTTCTCCGCGCGCGAGGTGCTGCAGCAGAAGGACTTCGCGACGATGACCGCCGACGAGCTCGCGCAGGTCAAGGTGATGCTCGCGCGGCTGAAGCTGCCGCTGCCGGTGAAGCCGCAGCGCCGCATGCGCGCCGATCGCCGCGGCCATCGCGTCGACCTGCGCGCGACGCTGCGCGGCATGACGGGCGCGGCCGGCGCGATGGCGCCGCTGCGCCGCCGCTCGCGCGTGCGGCGCCCGCCGCCGCTCGTCGTGCTGTGCGACATCTCGGGCTCGATGGATCGCTACGCGCGCATGCTGCTGCACTTCCTGCACGCGATCACCAACGACGGCCATCGCGTGCGCACGCTCGTGTTCGGCACGCGGCTCACCAACGTCACGCGCCATCTCGCGCATCGCGACGTCGACGTCGCACTCGGGCGGGTCGCCGCGTCCGTCGACGACTGGGCCGGCGGCACGCGCATCGGCGCCTGCCTCGCCGACTTCAATCGCCGCTGGTCGCGCCGCCTGCTCGCGCAGAACGCGGTGGTGCTGCTCATCAGCGACGGCCTCGACGCGGACGCCGGCGTGGGCCTCGCGTTCGAGGTGGAGCGCCTCGCGAAGTCGTGTGCGCGGCTCGTGTGGCTGAATCCGCTGCTGCGCTACGCGGGCTTCGAGGCGCGGCCGGCGGGCATCCGGGCGATCCTCCCGCACGTCGACGAGTTCCTGCCGGTGCACAACGTGGCATCGCTGCGCGAGCTGGCCGACGCGCTCGATACGCGGCGAAAGCGCGGCACGTGGCAGGGGCGGCCGCTGCCGGCGTGACGGGCAGCGCTCCCGCGCAACCGCATCACGATCACCGGCGGCGCGGTCGCGTCTTCTCCGCCGCCGCGACGGCCGCCGCCTCGTCGTCGCGCGCGAGGTTGTGCAGGATCGCGAGCAGCACCGCGCGCGTCGTCGCCACGTCGCCCGCCGCGATGCCGCGCACGCCGATGCGGTTCACCTCCTCGGCCAGCGGCACCAGCGTGCGCTCGAGCGCGCGGCCGCGCGGCGTGAGGTGGATGTAGACGTTCTTGCGGTTCGCGCCGTGCTGGCGGCGCGTCACGTAGCCCTTGGCTTCCATCGCCTTCACTGCCGCGAAGGTGGTGGGCTCCATCACGCCCGCCTGCAGCGACAGCGCCTTCTGGGTGAGGCCGTCCTGCTCCCACAGCACGCGCAGGAACGTCCAGTGCCCGAACGACACGCCGTGGGCGGCGAGGCGGTCGCCCAGCGCGCGCGCGAACGCGCGGCTCGCATCGCGCACGAGGTGCGCGAGACGGTCGTGCGGCACCGCCTCCTGCCAGTGGCGCAGGATCTCGCGGGTGTCGACGGGGACGCGCGCGCTCATCGCGCCGCCACCTGCCACTGCAGCCGCACCTCGCGCTGCTCGCGCGCGGAGTCGAGCATCGCGCGGCAGGCTTCGAGCGTGGCGCGCGCCCATTCGCCGGAATGCAGGGGTGCCACGTCGTCGACGACGGCCCGCCACAGCTCGTCGATGACCTCGGCGCGCGGCACGGCGGGCACCGGCACGCGCTCGAAGCGGCGCTCGTCGTCGGCGTAGATCGCCACGCCGTCGGGCGTGAGCCGCAGGTCGCCGCGCTCGCAGCACACCAGCACGTGGCCGAAGTGCTGGTGATGCGCCGGCACCTGTGCGGGCGCCGGCGTGTAGTGCGCGCCGCCGTAGTTGCGCGCGGCCTTCAATGCGGCTTCCGCGGCGCTGTCGCCGACTTCGCGCAGCCGGCGACGCGCGCTGCCGTAATCCGCGGCGGCCTTTGGCGCGCCCATCTCGCCGATGCCGTCCATGAGCTCGTCGCCGTCGAAGTGCGCGTAACCGCTGTACGTTGCAGTGGCGAACGCGCCGTCCGCGAACGTGAGGAGCGCGCTGTACGCACCTTCGGTCGGACGCGCGGGATCCCAGTTGCCGGTCTGCGCGCGCACGCTCGCGACGAGGCCGCCGCCCAGCAGCCGCACGACGTCGATCTGGTGCGCGGCCTGGCTGAACAGCACGCCGCCGCCTTCGTCGGTGCGCATCTCCTCCGGCCGCCGCGCGCGGTACATGTAGTCGGTGCAGTAGAGCGCGTGCAGCATGCGCACCGCGCCGAACGCGCCGCTGCGCACGAGCGAATGCGCGTGCAGGACCGGGCCGTCGAAGCTGTGGCTGTGGCCGACGATCAGGTGCCGCCCCGCGCGCTGCGCCGCGTCGATCATCGCCGTGCAATCCGCGAGCGCGACGGCCATCGGCTTTTCCACCAGCACGTGCTTGCCGTGCGCGAGCGCGAGGCACGCGTGCGCCGCGTGGAGCTGGTGCGGCGTCGCGACGTAGATCGCGTCGATGCCCGGATCGGCGCACAGCGCCTCGATGCCGTCGTACGCGCGCCCGCCGAAGTCGCGCACGAA
This sequence comes from Burkholderiales bacterium, assembly GCA_046347855.1. Classification (GTDB taxonomy): domain Bacteria; phylum Pseudomonadota; class Gammaproteobacteria; order Burkholderiales; family Casimicrobiaceae; genus VBCG01. The sequence goes on along the minus strand of JAXMFJ010000006.1, from coordinate 471,252 downwards.
CTGCGCGCGCGGCCCGGGCAGCGGATCGCTCGCCGCGACGAGCCGCACCCGCGGATCGCCGAGGAATGTCGGCAGCATGAACGTGAATGCGCGGCCGAGGCCGGCCACACCGAGGCGCAGGGGGGGGCGCGTCATCGTCACAGGTCCAGCGTGATCTCGTCGCCGCGGGCGCGCGACACGCAGACCATGATCTGCGTGGCCTGCTCGTCGGGACCGAGCACGAAGTCGCGATGCTCGACTTCGCCCGCGCACAGCCCGGTGCGGCACGTGCCGCAGCTGCCCGCTTCGCACGAGCTCCGCACGCGCATGCCGTGCTCGCGCAGCACCTCGAGGAGCGAGCGGTCGGCGGGGACATCGTAAGTGGCGCCCGAGCGTGCGAGCCGCACGCGGAACGGATGGTCGGTGCGCCGCAACGCGGCATCGACGCCGAAGCTCTCGAAGTGCACGCTGCCGCCGGCCCAGTGCCCGCTCATGTCGCGCACGGTGTCCATCAGCGCGCGCGGGCCGCAGCAATAGATGTGCGTCCCCGCCTGCGGCTTCTCGAGCAGCGGCCAGAAGTCGAACGCGCGCGCCGGATCGCCGTCGTCGTGATGCAGGTGGACGCGGTCGCGCCAGTCGGCGGCGGCGAGCTCGCCGGCGAACGCGGTGTGCGCGAGGCTGCGCGTGCAGTAGTGGAGAGCGAAGCGCGGCCCGCCGCTGCCGGCGAGGTGGCGCATCATCGCCATCACCGGCGTGATGCCGATGCCGCCCGCGATGAACAGGAACCGCTGCGCGCGCGGGTGCAGCGCGAATTCGTTGCGCGGCGCCGCCACCGGCAGCCGCGACCCCGGCGCCAGCGTGTCGACCATGCTCGCCGAGCCGCCGCGGCCGGCGGCATCGCGCTTGACGGCGATCTCGTAGCGGTCGTCCTCCGCGGGATCGTTGGCGAGCGAATAGCGGCGCACGACGCCGGCGGGCGTGCGCACCGGAATGTGGGCGCCCGGCGCGAACGGTGGCAGCGCACCACCGTCGGCGGCGCGCAGCTCGTAGCGCACGATGTCGACCGCAGCGGGCTCCGCGCGGGTGACCACGAGGTCCTGGAAGACGAGGTCGTCGGGGTCGCGGTCGGCGGCGTCGGACAAGGCGGGCGTCCTTTACAGGGGCGGTAAAATCGTTCATCTTAGAGAGCTAAGAATCGGCCCGCAACCTCGTGCGGCGCGGGGTGGTCGTCCCGCCCGCCGCCGCCTCCCGGAGGCCCCATGCTGACCCGCGAAGAGAACGATCTCATGTGCCGCGTCGAGGGCGATGCCCCGATGGGGCAGCTCATGCGTCGCCACTGGCTGCCGGCGTGCCTGTCCGAGGAAGAGGTCGCGGCCGACGGCGATCCCGTGCCCGTGCGTCTGCTCGGCGAGGACCTCGTCGTCTTTCGCGACACCGACGGGCGCCTCGGCGTGCTCGACCGCTACTGCCCGCATCGCCGCGCGTCGCTGGTGTTCGGCCGCAACGAGGACTGCGGCCTGCGCTGCCTCTACCACGGCTGGAAGATCGACGTCGACGGCAACGTCGTCGAGATGCCGTCCGAGACGGCGGGCAGCACGCTCGCGCAGAAGGTGAAGCACACGTCCTATCCTGCGCACGAGCACGGCGGCTTCGTGTGGGTGTACATGGGGCCGCGCGAGACGATGCCCGCGTTCGCGCCGCCGCCGTTCGCGCCGAGTGCGAAGGCGAAGCTGTCCATCGTCAAGTTCGTCGTCGACTGCAACTGGGCGCAGGTGCTCGAGGGCGCGATCGACTCCGCGCACAGCTCGTCGCTGCACTCCACCGACATGACGCCGGCGCGCGTCGACAGCGCGAAGGCCACGTCGTCCGCGTGGCTGCGGCCGTCCACCGACAAGGCGCCGCGCCTCGTGAGCGAAGCCACCGACTACGGCTTCAAGTACGCCGCGATACGGCGCCCGATCAGCAACGCCGCGACCAGCGACTACGTGCGCATCTCGGTGTTCGTCGCGCCGATCACCGTGCTGATCCCGCCCAACGACCTCTACAACGTCGCGAACATCAACGTCCCGATCGACGACACGCACACTATGTTCCACTTCATCGCGTGGAACGAGGACGAGCCCGCCGGGGTCGAGCCCGAAGCGTGGCGCAAGTTCTGCGCGGCGCAGGTGGGCATCGACGTCGACCGCGACTGGAAGCGCGTGCGCGGCCCGCACAACCGTTACGGCCAGGACCGGCAGGCGATGAAGCTCGGGAGCTTCACCGGCATCCCGGGCATTCCCAACCAGGACGTCGCGATGTGGGAGACGATGGGCCCGATCGCGGACCGCTCGCGCGACCGCCTCGGCGCGTCCGACCTCGCCATCGTCGAATTCCGCCGCGTGATGCTCAAGGCCGCGCAGGATTTCGCCGCCGGCGGCAAGGCGCTCGGCGCCGGCGTGCCGACCACGCACCTGCGCTCGTTCGAGGGCATCGTGCAGAAGGGCGTCGACTGGCGCACGCTCGGCGCGATCGCGCCGGAATCCACTGCTGCCGCCGCGGACTAGGCTTGGAAGCGCGTAGCATCGACGAGACGCGATCTCCCGAGGCTGTCGTCCCCGCGCAGGCGGGGACCCAGTGTCGTTTGCGTCGCAGGTGCGGGGGTGCGCAACGTCGCTGGGTCCCCGTCTGCGCGGGGACGACATGCGATACATGGCGTGCGCTGCGCGCGCCGATCATTTGCGAAACATCGAATCCATGTCCAAGCTCGCCCTGACCTTCGGCTGCTGGAACTACGACCGCATGCGCGCGCTCGCCGACGGCCGCGTCACGCCGGACGGCATCGACCTCAACTACCTCGACATGCCGGTCGAGGAGACATTCTTCCGCATGCTGCGCCATCGCGAGTTCGACGTCGCGGAGATGTCGCTGTCGTCGTACACGGTGTCGCTGTTCCGCGAGCCGCGCCGCTTCATCGCCATTCCCGTGTTCCCGTCGCGCATGTTCCGGCACTCGTCGATCTACGTGAACGCGGGCGCCGGCATTCGCGAGCCGAAGGACCTCATCGGCAAGCGCGTCGGCTGTCCCGAGTACCAGATGACCGCGCCGTCGTGGATCCGCGGGATCATGGCCGAGCACTACGGCGTGCCGGTCGACAGCGTGACGTACGTCACCGGCGGCGAGGAATCGCCGGGCCGCTCGGAGAAGATCGCGCTCGACCTGCCGCCGTCGATCCGCGTCGAGCGCATCGGCCCCACGCAGACGCTCGCGCGCATGCTCGCCGAAGGCGAGATCGACGCGCTGTACACGGCGCGCGCGCCGTCGTCGTTCCGCGCGCAGGACGGCCGCGTGCGCCGGCTCTTCACCGACTACGGCCGCGTCGAGCGCGAGTACTACCGCACCACCGGCATCTTTCCGATCATGCACGTGGTCGCGCTGCGCCGCGACGTGTACGAGGCGAATCGCTGGATCGCGCAATCGCTGTACAAGGCGCTGGTGGAGGCGCAGCGCCGCGTGTACGAGGATTTCCACGAGACGGCCGCGCTGAAGGCGATGCTGCCGTGGCTCGTCGAGCACGTCGAGGAGGCGGAGGCGCTGATGGGCCCCGACTTCTGGCCGTACGGGCTCGAGCGCAACCACGCGACGCTCGCGACGTTCCTGCGTTATTCGCACGAGCAGGGGCTGTCCAAGCGCCAGTTGACTCCCGAAGAGCTGTTCGCGCCCGAGACGCTGGAAGCATTCGTCATCTGACGCCGGTTTGCTACGATGCCGTCCGCGCATCGCAACGCCACCGGACCGACATCATGGAAATGACCAACACGCGCGCGGTGCCCGCCGCGCCGGACGCCGTCTGGGCGGCGCTCAACGACGCCGCGCTGCTCAAGCAATGCCTGCCCGGGTGCGAGAGCTTCGAGCAGACAGGCGACAACGAATGGCGCGCAGTCATGGCGGCGCGCGTCGGCCCGGTGTCGGCGCGCTTCACCGGCACGATGCGCATGCAGGACGTCACGCCGCCCACGGGCTACACGCTGAAGTTCGAGGGGCAGGGCGGCGCCGCGGGCTTCGCCAACGGCGAGGCGAAGGTCTCCCTCGCGCCCGACGGCGCAGGCACCGCGCTCACCTACGCCGTGAAGGCGCAGGTCGGCGGCAAGCTCGCGCAGATCGGCTCGCGCCTCATCGACGGCGCCGCCGCCAAGATCGCCGACGACTTCTTCGCGCGCTTCGCGGAGCGCCTCGCGGCGCCGCCCGCGCCGCACGTGATCGCGGAGGAGGGCGAGGTGGTCGCGGTCGCGTCGGGACGCGCGCCGGGCGCGCAGCCGTGGATCCGCTGGGTGTCGCTCGCCGCGATTGCGGCGCTGGTCGCGTATCTCGCGTATCGCGGGTTCCGCTGACGCGCATTCCGCGCGCGCCCGCGGACGCAACGCCGTCGTCGGCGCCGCGGCCTCAGCCTTTCCCGCACCCGCGGAAATCCGCGACGACGATCGTGTACAGCGGCTTGCCGGCCGCGTTCACGAGCGTCTCCTCCTTCACGTCGCACGGCCGGTCGTGCGCAAGGAGCCTGTCGAGCCGCTCGCGTGCGCCGGGGAACACCGTGAACGTGCCCGCGTGCAGCACGAACGCCACGCGCCGGTTGGTGACGTGCTCGTCGACGGCGCGGCGCAGGTCGGGCCGCTCGAGGTCGGGCGCGTCGATGAGGCGCCACGTCCATTCGCGATAGTTCGCCGCGTGCGCGCGCCCCGCGAGCGTCACCAGCGACTGATGGAGTCCCCAGTCGACGGCGATGACGCGGTCGACGTCGAGCGCCTCCAGCCGGTGCCCGAGCTTCGCGATCGCGGGGTCGAACAGCGGGCGGAAATCGGGATCGTTCTCGAACGCGTCGACGTAGCGCACGTCCATCGCGATGTTCCACGCGAGCACCGCCCCCACCACCACCGCGCCGGCCGTGGCCACCACCGTGCGCCCGCCGGGCCCGTTCAGGCGGGCGGCGGCGTCCCCGTGCTGCGCAGCGATGGCGAGCAGCGTGACGAGCTGCAGCGCCGGCAGGGGCCACACCATCACGACGTGGTGCGTGCCGCCGACCTGCCGCGTGGCCGCGATCGCGAGCACGAGGAACACGCTCGCAAGGGTGACGAACGCGAGCAGCCGGCGCGCCGGCGTCCACGGCCGCCACCGCGCGAGCAGCCAGAGCGCGGCGATGCACTGCGCGATGGCGAGCACGTTGAACGCGCTGGTGACGGGCGGGTCCGCACCCCAGATCCACCCCACCACCGATGTGCCGCTGAACGTGGCGGCGAAGAGGTTCCACACCTTCACCGCCTGTTCCGCCCAGGTGAGTGTGGCGCCGTCGCCCAGCACGTCGAGCGCCGCCGCACGCCGCAGCAGCGTCGCGCCGCCGGCGGCGAGGATCGCCAGCGTGAGGCCCGCGATCAGCGGCTGCCATGGCCGGCCGTCGCGCAGGCGGCGCCACGCCTCGCGGCCCGCGACGACGGCCAGCGCGCCGAGCCACGCGCCGATCACCCATGCGAAGTTGAGCTTGTCGAAGAACCCGACCACGAGCGCCGTGCACGCGATGGCGAGCCAGCGCGTGCGCCCCGTCTGCAGCCAGCGCCACAGCGCGACCAGCGACAGCACGCGCAGGAACGCGGCCAGCATGTGCGGCCCCCAGTCGAGGCGCGCGTGCCCGATGATTACGGGGTCGACGCACAGCAGCACCACGAGCAGCGTCGCCCACGCGTTGCCCAGCTCGCGCCGCGCGAACGACCACAGGACGAGCAGCGTGGCGGCGCCGAGCAGGATCGACGGCAGGCGCACGGTCCACACGTTGGTGCCGAACAGCGCGAACAGCGGCGCGTGCAGCCAGGCCTTCACCGCGCCGACGTAGCCCAGCGTCTGCATGAGCGGCAGGCAGCCGATCTCGCGGGTGACGGCGGCGTCGACCCCGCAGTCGCCGAGCGCGCGCAGAGACACCGGCACGAAGATCACCTCGTCGTAGTAGTAGCCCGGCTTGTCGAGCGCGACGGTGGCGAGTGCCAGGAAGACGGCGACGGCGAGGGCGGGAACGAGGTAGCGGGCGAGCGAGGGCACGATGGCGACGGTCGGTGATCCTGTCGAGTAGACCCCGGCGGGGCGGGCGGGGTCAAGCGCCGCGGGCCCGCGCGCGATGCGGCGGCCGCGGTACACTCGATCTTTCGGGCAGGCAGCCTACGCCACGGAGCCAGGAAGCATGGACAGCGTCGACCTCGAAGTCCTGAAGCGCAGCGCGGAATGGATCGATGCCGGTCGCCGCGTGCTGCTCGTCACCGTCGTGAAGACCTGGGGCAGCTCGCCCCGCCCCGAAGGCGCGATGCTCGCGGTCCGCGACGACGGCCTGGTAGTGGGTTCGGTGTCGGGCGGCTGCATCGAGGACGACATCGTCGATCGCACGCGCCGGCTCGGCATGACCCAGACGCAGGTCGAGGCCGTGACCTACGGCGTCTCGGCGGACGAGGCGCGCCGCTTCGGCCTGCCCTGCGGCGGCACGATCAAGCTGGTGCTCGAGCCGCTCACGCGCGAGTCGGGCATCCGCGCGCTGCTGCGCGAGATCGAGGCCGGCCACCTCGTCGCGCGCCGCCTCGACTTCGTCACCGGCGAGGCGACGCTGCACCCGGCGCAGGCGGGCGACGGGCTCGCGTTCGACGGCGCGACGCTCACCACCATCCACGGGCCGCGCTATCGCATGCTGGTGATCGGGGCGTCGCAGCTCTCGAAGTACCTGGCGCAGATCGCGGTCGGCCTCGACTACCAGGTGACGATCTGCGATCCGCGCGAGGAATACACCGAGACGTGGGACATTCCCGGCGTCACCCTCGTGCGCACGATGCCGGACGACACCGCGAAGGCCATGCACCTCGACGAGCGGTGCGCGGTGGTGGCGCTCACCCACGATCCGAAGCTCGACGACCTCGCGCTCATGGAAGCGCTGAAGTCGCCCGCGTTCTACGTGGGCGCGCTGGGCTCGCGTGCGAACAACGCGAAGCGCCGCGTGCGCCTCCTTGAGTTCGACGTGACGCCGGAGGAGATCGCGCGCCTGCACGGGCCCATCGGGCTCTACATCGGCAGCCGTACGCCGCCCGAGATTGCGATCTCGATCCTCGCCGAGGTCACCGCGGTGAAGAACCGCGTTGCGTTGCCGGAGGCGGTGAAGATCGCGAGCGCAAAGGAGAACGTGTCGGCCGCCTGCTCGACGACGTAGCGACGGCGCGGGCATCGCCCGCACCCGCGGAAGCATGACGCCGCGCCGGTGCGGCGTATACTCTGCGCCCGCCGCGCTGCGCATGCACCCACGCGTCACCCGGGCGAGCGTCCGCGCACGGCCCCGGCGAAAGGGACCGCGATGGGCCGACTTGCCGAACGACGCGCGCCCGCTGCGGCGCGAATCCCGCCCGATCACGGGCGGGCCCGAGGCCCCGTCGCCGGTATCGATCGCGACGATGCCCCGCCAGGCATCCCCTTCCCGCACGCTGCGTTGTACGCCAAGGATGGCCATGCTGAGGACCGCGCGCATCCGTTGCGCGAGCCGCTCGCGGCCGGTCGCGAGGCGCTCGCCGCGCGCAGGGCGCTGGCGCGCTTTCGCGCGTGGCTCGCGGCCGACGGCTGGCACGAGATCGAGGTGGCGGCCGACATGCGCATCCGCCACGCCGCGCGCGGCGGACTCGCGCTGCTCGGCGCGGCCGTCGGGCGGGACGGGCTGCGCTGCGGCGCGCGCGTGCCCGCGGAAATCGACGCATGGCTGCGGCGCAGCGGGCCGGGCGCACCGGCGGGCGCCGCGCGCCGCGTCGTGCACGGGTCGCGGCACATCGTGTTGCGGGCACTGCCCGCGATCGACGGCGACGGGTGGCTGCTCTACGTCGGCGAGCAAGCGGCGCCAGCGGCCGTGCCGACGCCCGGCGCCGGGTCATGCGAAAGCGGCCTGCTGTCGCCGCGCGAGCGCGAGGTGCTCGACTGGGTGGGTGCCGGCAAGACCGACCTGCAGGCGGCCGCGATCCTCGGCATCAGCGTGCGGACCGTGCAGAAGCACCTCGAGCACGTCTACGTGAAGCTGGGGGTGGAAGGGCGCACCGCGGCGGTGATGCGGGTGCGCGCCGCGGGGCCGGCGCGCTGACGACGCAGCACGCTGTCGCGGGCGGCCGCGACAATGCAGGGGCGCCGTGGTAAATTCGCGCGCCAATGCAACTTGCCCGGGGTGCCATGCCTTCCCGTTCCTGCCGCACCTCGCGGTATCGCCTGTCCGCCGCCGTTTCGTCCCTCCTCGCCGCCCTGCTGCTCGCGGCGCCGGTGCATGCGCAAACGCCCGCGCCGGCCGCGTCCGCGCCGACCGCCGCCACGCCCGCAGCCGATCCTCCGAAGACCGACGAGCGCATCGTGTTCGACCGGAGCTGGGACGCGCCCGAGCCCTGGCGGACGGACCGGATGTACTTCCAGTTCGCGTACTACACCTGGCACTTCCACTACGACCCGGATCACCAGCAGTCGTACCTCGCGGACTTCGAGTACCGGTTCGACAAGACGTGGCTCGGCGGGCAGTGGATCGGCGGCTTCTCGCTGTTCCAGAACTCGTTCGGCCAGTTCTCGCAATACGTCTACGGCGCGCTGCAATGGCGGCCGTGGGAGGAGCATCCGCAGGCTTACGTGAAGGTGTCGGCGGGCCTGCTGCACGGCTATGCGGGCGAGTACAAGAACAAGATCCCGTTCAACGACTACGGCACCGCGCCCGCCATCATTCCGTCGGTGGGCTATTGCTGGAACCGCTATTGCGGCGAGTTCGTGCTGCTGGGCTTGAACGCCGCGCTCTTCACCATCGGCGCCACGATTCCCTGACGCGAGCGGCCCGCGCAGCACCGGCTACGGCGGAAGCAGCGCGACGTCGCCGTAGTACGCGATGACGGTGGCACCGGTGTTGTCGGTGTCCGTCATGATCGCCACGCCGGACACGGGCGGCGGCTCTTCGCCGAACGCCGCGCGATAGTCGGCGACGATGTCGCGCTCGTAGTGCAGCCAGCGGCCCGCGTTGGCCGCGCCGCTCTCGACCACGATCATGCGCACGCGATCCGTGTATGCGTTGGGCACGACGGTGCCGCGCGGCGCCCGCGCGTCCCACACGTAGTTGAGGCCCGCGTGCGGCGGATACTCGCCGTACACCACGCGCAGCGCGGCGTAGCGCAGGCGCTGCCATGGCGACAGGCGCTCCGGTGAATAGCGGAAGGTCACGTACACGCGCGTCACGTAGTCGTCGCCCTCGCGGCGCGTGACGTCGCCTGTCGCCACGGGCCCGTCCGCCTTCCAGCGCCACGCGAGCCGCGGACGCTCGGCGGCCGGCACGTCGAGCTTGTGCACGAGGCCGGACGCCGAATCCTGCGCGACGGCCTCGACGACCACGGTGCCGGCCTCGTCGCGCACCAGCGTGTAGCGCGTGTGGCGCGCGATCGAGGGAAACGTGAGCGGGGACCAGCCCGCGGGCAGCGTCGCGCCGGGCGTGCCCGACGAGAACGGCGCGAGGAGCACCGGCGCGGCCGCGACGCACGCCGAGGCCACGCAGGCGAACGCGACGAGCACCGGCGTGCGGGGCAGGCGCGGCATCGTCACGTGCGCCCGGCCGCCTGCATGCGCTCCCAGCGCGCGAGGCCGGCCGCGTCGTCGACGTCCCACAGCGCAGGCAGCCGCGCGACGGACGCGCCCTGCGCAGCGAATGCGGCCTCGGTGTCGGCGCACGCGTGCGGCGAGCTCCAGCGCACGCCCGCGAAGTGCAGCGGCGTGCGCGCCCCGACGAGCACGTAGCCGCCGTCCTCCGCCGGGCCCAGCACGGCGTCGTGCGCGTGCAGGCTCGCTTCAGCATCCGCGAGGTACGTGGTTGTCAGCACCGGGCAATCGGTGCCGACCAGCAGCACGCGCGGGGCGCGCTGCAGCGCGTCGGCGATCGCGTGCGCCATCCGCGCGCCCAGGTCGTCGCCGTGCTGGACGCGATGCGCGAAGGCATGACTAGCGGCGAGCGTGGCGAGTGTTTCCGTCGCGTGCTCGGGCGCGCTCCATACGTCGACCGTCGCGACGATGCCTGCGGCGCGCGCGGCGGCCGCGCAGGCGAGCGTCGTGGCGAGCAGCGATTGGTAGGCCACGAGCGCGCGCGCTTCGCCCAGCGTGGCGGCGAGGCGCGTCTTCACCGTGCCGCGCACCGGCGCCTTCGCGAAGACGAGGAGCGCCGTCACCGGTACCGGCGCGCGAGGTGCACGGGATCGGCGCCGAGCGCGTAGGCCGCGCGCAGGCGCCACATCGTGAGGATCGTGCGCCAGGGTCCGCGCGTCTCCCACCGCCGGCCCGAGGTGACGATGCGCTCGCGCAGGCACGCGGGGCGACCGGCGCAACGCTTCAGCGCGCGGGAGAGCGCGACGTCTTCCATCAGCGGGATTTCGGGGAAGCCGCCGGCGCGCGTGAACGCCGCGCGGTCGACGAAGATGCCCTGGTCGCCGGTCGCGATGCCGGTCAGGCGCGAACGCAGGTTCATCGCGGGCGCGACGAGCCGCAGCACCCACGGGCGGCCGGCGATGCGCACGTCGAAGCGGCCCCAATGTGCGCCGCCCCCGATGGCAGCGCGGATGGCGTCGTCGGCAGCGGGCGGCAGCATCGAGTCGGCGTGCAGGAACAGCAGCACGTCGCCCGTCGCCTGCGCCGCGCCCGCGTTCATCTGCAGCGCGCGCCCGCGCGGCGCGACGAAGGCGCGGTCGGCCAGCGGCCGCGCGACGACCAGCGTCGCATCGCGGCTGCCGCCGTCGACCACCAGCACCTCGTGCCCGCGCGCCCGCAGCGGCTGCAGCGCCGCGAGCGTGGTCGCGATGCCCGCGGCTTCGTCGAGTGCGGGGACGATGATGGAAAGGCGCATCGCGGGCGAGGATAGCAAAGGAGGGGCGGGGGACGGGGGGCGAGGGGCGAGGGGACAGCACGCCGAACGCCCGCCTATCATCTACTCGCGCATCGCAAGCCACCGGCGCTTGCTCACCCGCCGCCGCTCCCTCGCCCCTCGTCCCTTGCCTCGCCACCGCCGCACCGCCACCGGCACCAGCGCGAGCACCCCCAGCAGCGCGAACGCGCCGAGCGCCGGCAGCGACAACAGCCCCTGCAGCGAGTCGATTCGGGACAGCGTCTCGCCGAGGTTCACGAACACGAACGTGCCCGGGATGATGCCCACGAAGGTCGCGGCCACGAACGTGGACAGCGGCACCGACGAGAACGCGACCGCGATGTTGACGAGGAAGAACGGAAACGCGGGAACGAGGCGCAGGAACAGGAGGTAGCTCCATGCATTGCGCGTGAAGCCCTCGTTGATGCGGCGACCGGCGGGCCCGAGCCGTCGCCGCGCGGCGTCCGCGAACACGTAGCGCGCGGCGAGGAACAGGAGCGCGGCGCCCAGCGTGGCCGCGAACAGCACGAGCAGCGTGCCCGCCCACCGGCCGAAGACGAAGCCGACCACGAGCGAGAGCAGCACGGCGCCGGGGATGCTGAAGGCGACGGCCGCGGTGTACGTGACGAACGCGATGGCGAGCGCCTGCACGTAATGCGCCTCGGTGAACGCGAGCAGCAGGTCGCGGTGGCGCTTGATCGTGTCGAGCGTGAGGTAGCGATGCCCGCCGAGCGCGAAGAACGCGCCGATCGCGCCCGCGAACGCGAGCAGGATGACGAGGCGCGCGAGGCGCGCGCGGGCGGCGGGCTGCACGTCAGTCGCCCTGCAGCCGGAAGAGCCGCTGGATCCAGCGGCGCGCGTTCGGCGTCAGGCGTTCCTTCTGCCGCTGGTCGGCGACGCGGCGGCTGATCGAGGCGAGCGTGGGATACGCGTGGATCGCGCCCGACACGTCGGCGGCCGTCATGCCCTTGGCGAGCGCGAGCCCGTACTCCGCGATGAGCTCGCCCGCGTGCGGGCCGACGATCGCCGCGCCGAGCAGCCTCCCCTTGGCATCGGTGACGAGCTTGGCGAAGCCTTCGGTCTCGCCGTCGGCCTGCGCGCGGTCGATGTCGGCGAAGGGGAAGTGGTACACGCGATGATCGACGCCGCGCGCCACGGCCTCGGCTTCCGAAATGCCGACGCGCGCGAGCTCGGGATCGGTGTACGTGCACCACGGCACGACCGCCGACGGCTTCGCCCACGCCATGCGGAAGATCGCGTGCCGCAGCACCACGCCTGCCTGGTGCTCGGCGACGTGCGTGAACTGGTAGCCGCCGGCGGCGTCGCCGATCGCGAAGATGTGGCGCTGCGTGGTGCGCAGGCGGTCGTCGAGCACCGGCCGGCCGTGCTCGACGCGCACGCCGGCCGCGTCGAGGCCGAGCGTGTCGACGTTGAGCGCGCGGCCGGCGGCGACCAGCACGTGCGTCGCGTTGAGCGTGTGCGTCGTACCCTGCGTGCGCAGCTCGAGCGCGAGCGCGCCGGCGCGGCCCGCAATGTGCGTGACCGACGTGTCGCAATGCACGGCCACACCCTCGCGCGCGAGTTGCGCCGCCACCACCGCCGCGACGTCGCGATCTTCTTTCGGCAGCAGGGCCGGCCCCATCTCGACCAGCGTCACGTCGCTGCCCAGGCGCCGGAACGCCTGCGCCATCTCGACGCCGATCGGGCCGCCGCCGATCACGGCGAGGTGCGGCACGCCCTCGCGCAACTCGAACAGCGACTCGTTGGTGAGACACGGCACCGCGTCGAGGCCGGGAACCGGCGGGATCGCGGGCCGCGAGCCGGTGGCGATCACGAACGTGCGCGCGGTGAGCGTGCGGCCGCCGACCGCGAACGCAGTTGGGGAGACGAAGCGGCCGTCGCCGAAGATGACGTCGACGCCGAGGCCGCGAAAGCGCTCGGGGCTGTCGTGCGGCTCGATGGCGGCGATCACCGCGCGCACCCGCTCCATCACGCGCGCGAGATCCGGCCGCGGGTCGGCGGGGACGAGCGCCCAGCGTGCAGCCTCGCGCATCTCGTGCGCGGCGCGCGCCGAGCGCAGCAGCGCCTTCGACGGCACGCAGCCGGTCCACAGGCAGTCGCCGCCGAGCCGGTGGCGCTCGACCAGCGCCACCTTCGCGCCGAGCGCGCGGCCGCCCGCGGCCACCACCAGCCCGCCGGAGCCGCCGCCGATCACCACGATGTCGAATTCGGGTCGCGCCATTGCGTGCAGTGTGGGACTCGCGGCGCGCCGTTGCGCATGCCGGTCAGGAAGGACGATCGCTGATGGTCGCGGGCGTCCCGCGCCATCTTACAGAGTAGCCGCCGCGCGCCCGTTGGCCGCGTCGCGCGGCAGCGGCACGTCGTACTGCAATCCGTCGACCAGCTCCGCGATCGAGTACGCGCGCGCCATGTCGCCCAAGAGCCGGCCGTTCTTCTCGCGTGCGAGCAGCGCCCGCACGCGGTAGTGCGCGTCGGCGAGCAGCACCGCGACGCCGTCCTCCTGCGCGCGGCGCGCGAAGTCGATCAGCATGCGGATGGTCGAGAGGTCGAGCTCGGTGGTGAACGACAGGTCCACGATGATCCGCCGCAGCGGCGGCTCGGCGCGGGTCAGGAGCTGCAGCATGTGCTCGCGCACGTTGTCGACGTTGAAGTACAGCAGCGCGGCGTTGGGCCGGAACACGACGATGCCGGGCACGACCTGCGCCGTCGGATGGCGCACGAGCGAGGCGAAGTGGTCGGTGCCGGGGATGCGGCCCATCAGCACGCACTCGGGCAGCGCGAGGCGGCGGATCAGCATCGCGAGCGAGAACACGCACGCGACCAGCACGCCCTTCAGGATGCCGACGCCCAGCACCGCGAGGATCGTCACCATCGCGATGACGAACTCCGCCTTGCTCACGCGCCGCAGCTGCCGCAGCTCGTCGATCTTGAACATGCTCTGCACCGACGCCAGCACGAGCGCGGCCAGGAGCGGCTGCGGCAGCACGTCGAAGAGGCCGGTGAGGAACACGAGCACGATCGCCATCCACGCCGAGCACACGACGAGCGACACCGGCGTGCGCGCCCGCGCCTCGTCGTTGACCAGCGATTGCGAGAGGCCGCCGGCGGACGGGAAGCCGTGGCCGAGCGCGATGGCGACGTTGGCGGCGCCGAGGCCCAGCAGCTCGCGGTTGGGATCGACCGCGTACTCGTGGCGCAGCGCGAGCAGCCGCGCGGCGGCGATGCCCTCGTTGTACGCGAGCAGGAAGCACGCGAGCGACAGCGGCAGGAGCTCGCCCAGCTCTCCCCAGTGCATGTGCGGCAGCGCGGGCAGCGGCAGGCCGGCGGGGATCGCGCCGACCGTCGCGATGGTGAAGCGGTCGATGCCCGGCACCGTCATCAGCACGAGCGACAGCGCGACCACGATGAGTGGCACCGGCCAGCGCGGCTTCCACCAGTGCCCCACCTGCAGCAGCACGAGCGCGGTCACGCCGAGCACCAGCGACGGCACGTGCGTGTTGGGCAGGTTGCGGCCGATGTGCACGAGGGTGGCGACGAGGTCGCCGTGCTGGCCGGCGAAGCCCAGCAGCAGCGGGATCTGGCTGATCGCGATGACGGTGCCCGCGCCGATCTTGAAGCCGGTGAGCACCGTCTCCGAGATGAAATGCACGATGCCGCCCCAGCGCATCGCCCACGCGAAGAGCGCGGTGAGGCCGACGAAGAGCGCGGTCGCGGTGGCGAGCTCCGCATAGCGCGCCGGGTCGCCGGCGGCCATGCCCGAGAGCGTGACCGCGAGCGTCAGCGCGATCGACGACGTGGGGCCGACCGCGAGCTGGCGGCACGAGCCGGTCAGCGCGTACGCGATGCCGGCGAAGAGGTAGCAGTAGAGGCCGGTGGCCACCGGCATGCCGGCGAGCTGCGCGTAGGCGATCGAGCTCGGGACGGCGTAGGCCGCGAGCGTGCTGCCGGCCAGCGCGTCGTCGCGCGCGTCGGCGCGGCCGTAGGTGCGCAGCCACGGGAAGAGGCGCACGGCCAGCGAAGGCGTAGCGTGGAGTGACGAGGGCGCGGCGGACACGGCGTGACGGCTCGGGCGGAGCCCGGATGCTAGCGGGCAACGACGCCCGCTGTCACGCCGTCGCGCCTCCGGGTGGCCGCGACGGCGCGGGAAAGTCCATCTGCGATAATGGCCGATTGCCCGCCGCTTTCACGGTTTCGTGTCATGACCCTTCCGCACCGACTCGCCCGCCTGTCCTTCCTCCTGCCGCTGCTCGTCGCGCTGCAGATCGTCCCCGCGCTCGCGCAGGCGCCCGCGGCCCGCGGCAAGGCGGCGGAGGCGCCGAAGCCGGACCCCGTGGCGCTGCTCGCCGGCGCCAAGGCGGCGAGCGGCGGCGCGGCCTGGGACGCGTTGCGCACGCAGCACAGCGAGGTGCGGCTCACCGTCGCAGGCATGACCGGCAACGTCGAGCGCTGGAACGACATCACGACCGGGCAATCGACGCTGCGCTTCAGCATCGGCCCGCTGGCCGGTGCGAGCGGCTTCGACGGCAAGGCGGTGTGGACGCAGGACGGCACCGAGCCGCCGAAGATCGAGACGGACGCCGCGGCGCTCGAGCTCGCGGCCAACGCGGCGTATCGCGACAAGCTCGCCTTCTGGTACCCCGACCGCGGCCGGGCGCGCATCGAGTTCAAGGAGCGCAAGGAGTCCGAGGGCCGCAAGTACGACGTGGTGACCGTCGCGCCCGAGGGCGGGCGTCCGTTCGAGTTCTGGATCGACGCCGAGACGAAGCTGATCGCGCAGCTCGTCGAGCGCGAGGCGCAGGCGACGCGCGTCGAGCACTACAGCGACCGGCGCGAGGTGCAGGGCGTGCGCATCCCGTTCAAGGTGCGCACCACGCGCGGCGATCCGAAGATGGACGAGGTCGTCGACGTGCAGACGATCGCGTTCAACCAGCCGCTCGCCAACGTGTCGTTCGCGCCGCCGGTGGAGCAGCAGGACCTGCTGTTCCCGGGCGGGCGCGCGCAGGTCGAGGTGCCGTTCGAGGCGCTGTCGGGCCACCTCTTCGTGCGCGTGCTGCTCGACGGGCGCGGCCCGTTCCGCATGCTGCTCGACGCGGGCGGCGCCAACGTGCTCACCCGCCAGACCGCGCAGCTCCTCGTCGGCGACGGCAAGCCGGTGCCGCGCTCGCTGCTGGTCGCGAGCACCGGCATCGAGGGCGTGGAGCTCACCGGGCAGCGCTATCTCGTGGGCGACATCGAGCCGTTCCTGCGCCGCGTCGAGGGCGTGGACGACGTCGCCGGCGTGCTCGGCCTCGAGTGGTTCGTGCGCATGCCGATCAAGCTCGACTACGCGCGCTCGCGCCTCACGCTGTACGACCCGGCCGCGTTCAAGTACGCGGGGACGGGCATCCGCGTGCCGGTCGCGGTGCGGGGGCGGCTGCCGCAGGTCGCGGGCAGCATCGACGGGATTCCCGGCATGTTCGAGATCGACACCGGCAGCCGCGGCTCGGTGACGCTGGTGCCGTCGTTCGCCGCGAAGAACGACCTCGAGAAGAAGCTCAACGCGAAGACCGAGGCGATTACCGGCGCCGGCGTGGCGGGGCCGCTGCGGGCAGTGCTCGCGCGCGGCAAGTCGCTGAAGCTCGGGACCGTCGACGTGCCCAACCCGGTGGTGGCGATCCCGCGCCCGGGCGGCGACGTGGCCGCGGCCAGCGGCGAGCTCGCGGGCAACGTGGGCTTCGGCGTGATGCGCCAGTTCGCGGTCACCTACGACCTGCCGAACGATTCGCTGTATCTCGAGCGCTATCTCAACTTCGGCACGCCCGACATCGCGGATCGCGGCGGGCTGTGGCTCGAGCGGCAGCCGGAGGGCTACAAGGTCGTCGACGTGGTGAGCGGCGGCCCCGCGGCGCAGGCGGGATTGAAAGCCGGCGACGTGATCGTCGAGTTCAACGGCGTGCCGGCCGCGCAGCTGCCCCTGCCGGTGGCGCGCGATGCGCTGCGCTCGACCGCCGGGTCGCGCGTGAAAGTGAAGACGGCGGGTGGAACCGAGGGGACGATCGTGTTGCGGGATCTGGTCTAGGAGCGTCGACGTCTCTTCCGGTGGTTCAGGAGCGCCGTCGCCTCACCCTATAGTTCAGAAGCGCCGGCGCCTCACCCTGTGGTTCGGAAGCACTGACGCTACACCCTGTCGTCCCCGCGAAGGCGGGGACCCAGTGTCGTTCACGCGACGGCGTCGATCATCGAAAGCCGCTGGGTCCCCGCCTTCGCGGGGACGACAGATGTCACGAGCGGCGCTCCTGTTCCTCGCCTTCACCGGAACCGTGCGGGGTCAGACCCCGTTCGCTGAAGGCGGGGACCCATACATGGTCGCCCCCTGTTGGCAAGGCCCCCAGTTCCTGATGGCGGAAGGTGCGATTGCTGCCATACATCCGGCCCTCATTTGAGGCGTTAGCCTCTGGCCCTGATGGAATTCGCTGACCGGGGGCTTCTCAGTGTCGCGCACTCGAGGTGCTCTGGGTCCCTCAGCTTCACCCGGTCACGGTCCGACCTGTTCTGCCATCACGTCGTGGTTGCCTGCGCAATCGTGTGGGGTGCTCCTTGGCGGTGGTACGAAACGGGCGGTGCGTCGGTGCGCGTCGATTACTTCGTGAGTGGTTGTCGATAATCGTGCTGGTGCGCCAGCAGCGCCCAGGCCACGCGCGCATTGCGATTGGCCAGCGCCACGGTTGCCACGTTGGTCGGACGGCGCCGCAGCAACTCGCGCAGCCACGGTTCGGCCTTCTCCGGTGCGCGTTGCGCCTGTCGTACCACCGCCCGCGCGCCGTGGATGAGCAAAGTGCGCAGATAACTGTCGCCGCGCTTGCTGATGCCCAGCAGCGTCGTCTTGCCACCGCTGGACGCTTGGCGCGGCACAATCCCCAAGCACGCCGAGAGCTGGCGTCCATTCTTGTAAGTGCGCGCCGGGCCCACGCTCGCCACCAAGGCGCTGGCACTCAGCGGCCCGACTCCGGGGATGGTGGCCAGGCGCCGGCTGTCCTCATGCTGGGTATGCCAGTCCTTGATCTGGACTTCGAGCTCCGCCTGCTGCCGGCCCAGCGCGCCCAGGCGCTGCCGCAGTTGCTCCAGCAAGCGCCGGAAGCTGTCGGGCAATCCATTGTTACCGTCCTCCAGCAACGCCAGCACCCGCGGCTCGATCTGTGCGATGCCCTTGGGTATCGCCAGCCCAAATTCGGCCAGCAGCCCCCGTATCTGATTGGCCTGCGCGGTGCGTGCCTTGACCAGGCCCTGGCGCACCCGGTGCACCGCCAAGATCGCCTGCTGCTCCACGGTCTTGATCGGCACGAAGTGCATATTCGGCCGCTGTACCGCCTCGCAAATCGCCTCGGCGTCGGCCGCATCGTTCTTGTTGCGCTTCACAAACGGCTTCACGTACTGCGGCGGCATCAGCTTCACCACATGCCCCAGCGCTTGCAGCTCGCGCCCCCAATAATGCGCGCCGCCGCATGCTTCCATGCCCACCAAGCACGGCGGCAGCTTGGCGAAGAACGCCTTCATCTGCGCCCGCTTCACTTGCTTGCGCAACACCACTCGGCCGCCAGCATCCACGGCATGCACCTGAAACACGCTCTTTGCCAGATCCAGCCCAATCGTCGTAATCTTCATGGCGTCGCCTCCTCTCGTGTAAGTGGGATTAACAGTCCTCACTTTGGCACTTCGATGCCGTATCGGGCAGGGGGCGACCATCCCATTAGTGTCGTTGCCTTGCCTGACGCCACTGATCGAAAGACGCTGGGTCCCCGCCTTCGCGGGGACGACAGATGTCACGAGCGGCGCTCCTGTTCCTCGCCACCGGAACCGAGCGGGGTCAGACCCAGTTCGCCGACGGCGTCGATCATCGAAAGCCGCTGGGTCCCCGCCTTCGCGGGGACGACAGATGTCACCGGCAGCGCCCCTGTTCCTCGCCTTTGCCCGAACGGACCGGGGCCAGAGCCATTCGCGGCCCGAAGCGGGGTCAGACCCTGTTGCGACCCGACCCTTTTGCGACCCTTACGCCCCCACCGGCGCCGCGATCTGCGCCAGCGCGCGCTCGAGGTTGCCCACCGCGCGATTGACGTTCGCCCACTTGTCGAGGCCGAAGAGGCCGACGCGGAACGTCTGGAAATCGGCGGGCTCGTCGCACATGAGCGGCACGCCGGCGGCGGTCTGCAGGCCCTGCTCGATGAATTTGCGGCCGGACTGGATGTCCTTGTCCTCGGTGTAGCTCACCACCACGCCGGGCGCCTCGAAGCCGGGCGCGGCGACGCTGGGGAATCCGCTGCGGGCCATCAGCGCGCGCACCTTCGCGCCGAGCTCGACCTGCGCCTGCTTCGCACGCTCGAAGCCGAAGCGCTCGGTCTCCTTCATCGTGTCGCGCAGCCGGATGAGCGCGTCGGTCGGCATCGTCGCGTGATAAGCGTGGCCGCCCTTCTCGTAGGCTTCCATGATGCCGAGCCAGCGCTTCAGGTCGCACGCGAAGCTCGTGTTGGTGGTGCCGTCGATGGCCGTGCGCGCGCGCTCGGACAGCATGACGAGCGCGGAGGAGGGCGGGCTGCTCCAGCCCTTCTGCGGCGCGCTGATCAGCACGTCGACGCCGGTGGCCTCCATGTCCACCCACATGGCGCCCGACGCGATGCAGTCGAGCACGAACAGGCCGCCGGCGGCATGCACGGCGTCGGCGACCGCGTGCAGGTAGTCGTCCGGCAGCATCATCCCGGAGGCCGTCTCCACGTGCGGGGCGAACACCACGGCGGGGCGCTGCTCGCGGATCGTCGCGACCACTTCCGCGACCGGCGGCGGCGCCCACGGCGACTGCTTCTGCGTGCCCGTGCGCCGCGCCTTCAGCACGACCGACTCCGAGGGGATGCCGCCCATCTCGAAGATCTGCGTCCAGCGATACGAGAACCAGCCGTTGCGGATCACGAGCGCCTTGCGGCCCGTGGCGAACTGCCGCGCCACCGCCTCCATGCCGAAGGTGCCGCCGCCCGGGACCACGGCGACGGCATGCGCGTGGTAGACGTGGCGCAGGGTGCCCGCGATGTCGCGCATCACGCCCTGGAACTGCTGCGACATGTGGTTGACCGCGCGGTCGGTGAAGACCACCGAGTATTCGAGCAGCCCTTCGGGATCGACGTTCGGCAGCAGGCCAGGCACGGGAAGGCTCCGTTGGTGAAGGCGTGGAACCGGTGACTTTAGCATGCGCCCCCGCCGCGGCGGCGCGGACCGGGGGGGCGCCCCCGCGTCAGGCGGCGGGCGTGCCGGGCTCGATGTCGCGGACGACCGCGGTGAGGTCGGCCTCGAGCACGCGGTGCCCGTCGACGGTGGCGGTGCCGGAGAGCTTGGCGACCCCGCGCATCGCGCGCTTCAGCTGGCATTCGAGGATGACCTGGTCGCCCGGGTAGACGTCGCGCAGGAAGCGGCAGTTGTCCACGCCGGCGAAGAACATGATCGAGCGCCGGCCCGTGTTCATCATTCCCGAGTAGTGGCACAGCGAGCCGGCCGCCTGCGCCAGCGCCTCGACCACGAGCATCTGCGGCATCACCCGCTGCGCGAGCGGCACCTTCGGCATCACGGCGTCGTTGGCGCTCACGTTGCGGATCACGCGGACCCACTTGCCCGGCTCGCAGGCCTCGATGCGGTCGATCAGCAGGAACGGGAAGCGATGCGGCGTGTTGCGCAGGATCTCGTCGATGGGAGCGGAGGGAAGGACCGAGGTCGTCATGGAAGGGCGGCGCGAAAAGGCGGCGCGCGTGACCCGCGGTCGTGCGCGAAGCCCGAATGCTAGTCGGGTTGCCACCGCGCCGCAACCCGACGCGGGGGGGCGGCCGGCCCCGGCCGGGACGCTATAATTGAAGTCTTCCCTCGTCACTCCATCCTGTGGGTATCCCCATGAAAGTGCTCGTCCCGGTCAAGCGTGTCGTCGATTACAACGTGAAGGTCCGCGTGAAGCCCGACGGCTCGGGTGTGGACACCGCCAACGTGAAGATGTCGATGAATCCGTTCGACGAGATCGCGGTGGAGGAGGCGGTCCGGCTGAAGGAGAAGGGCGTCGCCACGGAGGTGGTGGCGGTGTCGTGCGGCGTGGCCGCGTGCCAGGAGACGCTGCGCACGGCGCTCGCCCTCGGCGCGGATCGCGCGATCCTCGTCGAGACCGACGCCGACCTGCAGCCGCTCGCCGTCGCCAAGCTGCTGCAGGCGATCGCGAAGGACGAGAAGCCCGACCTCGTGATCGTCGGCAAGCAGGCGATCGACGACGACGCCAACCAGACGGGGCAGATGCTCGCGGGCCTCCTCGACTGGCCGCAGGCCACGTTCGCGTCGAAGGTCGACTTGGCCAACGGCACCGCGACGGTGAAGCGCGAGGTCGACGGCGGCGTCGAGACGCTGGAGATGAAGCTGCCCGCGGTGGTCACCACCGACCTGCGCCTGAACGAGCCGCGCTACGCGACGCTGCCCAACATCATGAAGGCGAAGAAGAAGCCGCTCGCCACCACGAACCCGGCGACGCTTGGCGTCGACGTCGCGCCGCGGGTGGCCACGCTGAAGGTGGTCGAGCCCGCGAAGCGGAAGGGGGGCGGCAAGGTCGCCGACGTCAAGGAGCTCGTTGCCAAGCTGCGCAGCGAAGCCAAGGTCATCGCCTGAGAGAAACGAACATGAGCATCCTGATCCTTGCGGAACACGACAACGCGGCGCTCAAGTCCGCGACGGCGCACGCGGTCACCGCCGGCGCCAAGCTCGGCGGCGACGTCCACGTGCTGGTGGTCGGACACAACGCGGGCGGCGCGGCGCAGGCCGCGGCGCAACTCGCGGGCGTGGCGAAAGTGCTGGTCGCCGATGCGCCGTATCTCGCGTCGCCGACCGCGGAGAACGTCGCGGCCACCGCGCTGACGCTGCTGCCCGGCGGCTACACGCACGTCGTCGCGGCGGCGACCGGCTTCGGCAAGAACGTCGCGCCGCGCATCGCGGCGAAGCTCGACGTCGCGCAGGTGTCGGAAGTGACGGGCATCGAATCGCCGGACACGTTCGTGCGGCCGATCTACGCGGGCAACGCGTTCGCGACGGTGCAGTCGAAGGACCCCGTGAAGGTGCTGACAGTGCGCACGACGGCGTTCGACAGCGCGGCGGCGGGCGGCAGCGCGGCGGTCGAGAACGTCGCGGCGGCGCCGGATACCGGCCTGTCGCGCGTGACCGGCGCGGAGCTCACCAAGAGCGAGCGCCCCGAGCTCACCAGCGCGCGCGTCGTGGTGTCGGGCGGGCGTGCGCTCGGCAGCGCCGAGGCGTTCAAGATGCTCGATGCGCTGGCCGACAAGCTGAAGGCGGCCATCGGCGCGTCACGCGCGGCGGTCGACGCGGGCTACGTGCCCAACGATTACCAGGTCGGCCAGACGGGCAAGATCGTCGCGCCGGACCTCTACATCGCCGTCGGCATCTCGGGCGCGATCCAGCATTTGGCCGGCATGAAGGACAGCAAGGTGATCGTCGCGATCAACAAGGACCCGGATGCGCCGATCTTCCAGATCGCCGATTACGGCCTGGTCGGCGATCTCTTCGAGGTCGTGCCGGCGTTGACCAGCGAATTGGGTTGAACGCTTTCAGCTGATTTGGGCTGAGCGCTTTCACCTGGATTGGGCTGAGCGCTCGCTTCGAGAGGGAACCGCCGCTGTCCCGGAGAGGCACCCACCTTTCATTGTCGTCCCCGCGAAGGCGGAGACCCAGCGTCTTTCGATCAGTGGCGTCAGGCAAGGCAACGACACTGGGTCCCCGCCTTCGCGTACGACATTTCGAGGCGGCGGTGCCGCATGACCGCGCGGGTGCACGCATCCGCGCGCAGGCCGCCGCCACGTCGCCGGCGCCGTGTCGCCGGGCGTTGATTAGATCATTTGCTCTAGCGCACTGACCGTACGCTAGCGTTATTCCCTTCACTTTCGTAAGCGATCACGCCATGAGCACCTACCACGCGCCGCTGCCCGAGATCCAGTTCGTGCTGAACGAGCTTGCCGGCCTCGAACAGGTGTCGAAGCTGCCCGGCTACGAGGACGCAACGCCCGACACCGTCTTCGCGATCCTCGACGAGGCGGCCAAGTTCGCCACCGACGTGCTCGACCCGCTCAACGCGCCCGGCGACCGCGAGGGCGCGCAGTGGCAGGAAGGCGGGGTCGTGAAGACGCCGAAGGGCTTCAAGGACGCGTACGCACAGTACTGCGCGAACGGCTGGAACGGCCTCACCAAGAATCCCGATCACGGTGGGCAGGGCCTGCCGCAGCTCGTCGCCACCGCGGTCGAGGAGATGTGGCACGCGTCGAACCTCTCGTTCGACCTGTGCCCGCTGCTCACGCAGGGCGCGATCGAGGCGATCGAGCTGCGCGGCTCCGAGGCGCTGAAGCACAAGTTCCTGCCGAAGATGGTGTCCGGCGAGTGGACCGGCACGATGAACCTCACCGAGCCGCAGGCGGGCTCGGACCTCGCCGCCGTGCGCACGCGCGCGGTGCCGCAGGGCGACGGCACGTACAAGCTCTACGGCAACAAGATCTTCATCACGTTCGGCGAGCACGATTACACCGAGAACATCATCCATCTCGTCCTCGCGCGCACGCCGGACGCGCCCGAGGGCGTGAAGGGCATCTCGCTCTTCGTGGTGCCGAAGGTGCTGGTCAACGACGATGGCTCGCTCGGTGCGCGCAACGACGTGATGTGCGTGTCGCTCGAGCACAAGCTCGGCATCCACGCGAGCCCAACCTGCGTGATGGCATACGGTGACAAGACGGGCGCCGTCGGCTACCTCGTGGGCGAGGAGAACCGCGGCCTCGAGTACATGTTCATCATGATGAACCTCGCGCGCTTCTCGGTCGGCCTGGAAGGCGTGGGCATCTCCGACCGCGCGTACCAGCGCGCGGTGGCCTATGCGCGCGAGCGCGTGCAGGGCAAGGCGGTCGGGCTCGAGAAGGGCGCGCCGACCGGCGCGATCATCGAGCATCCCGACATCAAGCGCATGCTGATGACGATGCGCGCGTACACCGAGGCCGCGCGCGCGGTCGCGTACGTGACGGCCGCGGCGCTCGACAACGCGCGCGTTAACCCGGACGCCGACGCACGCCGCAAGGCGCAGGCCTTCGCCGACTTCATGATCCCGATCGTGAAGGGATGGTCGACCGAGATCGCGCAGGAGGTCACCTACCTCGGCGTGCAGGTGCACGGCGGCATGGGCTTCATCGAGGAGACCGGCGCCGCGCAGCACTACCGCGACGCGCGCATCATCACGATCTACGAGGGCACCACCGGCATCCAGGCCAACGACCTCATCGGCCGCAAGACGGCGCGCGACGCGGGCGCGGTCGCGAAGGCCGTCGCCGCCGAGGTCGACAAGGTCGCGGCGAAGCTCGCGGCGCGCAAGGAGCCTGCGCTGCAGGCGATCGGCGTGCAGCTCGCCGCCGCCACGGCGGACCTGCAAGCGGCCATCGACTGGATCGTGCCGGCGTACGGCGCGCAGCCGCGCGCCGCGCATGCGGTGGCGGTGGCGTACCTCAAGCTCTGGGGCGTAGTGGCCGGCGGCTGGCAGATGGGCCGCGCGGCGCTCGCCGCGTCGGCGAAGCTCGCGGCGGGCGAGGGCGACGCGCAGTTCTGGAACGCGAAGATCGCCACCGCACGCTTCTACGCGGACTTCATCCTCCCGCAGTCGGCCGCGTACGAGCACACGATCACGCACGGCGCCGAAAGTGCGCTGGCGCTCGCTGCGGAAGCCTTCTGACCCTGCGACGCGCACGCGCCGCCTGGGCGGGCTCGGCACTCGCCCTCGCGGCGTGCGCGGCGGTGCCGGTCGCCGGTGATCGCCCGGCGTACGCGACGCGGACGCTGACCGACGTTCCCAACGCCGACGCCATCGTCGAGCGGCGCTGGGCGCCGGGACTTGCGGATGGCTACGTGCCGCAGGGCGTGGCGCTCGGTGCTGGCCTCGTGTGGGTCGCCGCCTACCGCAGCACGGATACCGCGCAGAACCGCGGTCCGTGCCGCCTCTTCGCGCTGGACGCGGGAGGCCACCCGGCCGGCACCATCGACCTCCCCGCCGCCTGCGGCCACGCCGGCGGCACCACGTTCGGCCGCGACGGCGTCCTGTACGTCGCCGATACCGGTCATCTTTTCCGAATCGACGCGCGGCGCGCGCTGGCGGCCGGGCGCTGCGCCGCCGACACCTGCCGCGTGCTGCGCGTAGGCGGTGCGCTGCGCGGCTCGGCGCTCGCGTTCCGGGACGGCGAGCTCTGGCTCGCGCCGTACCGGCGGCCCCGCGACGGAACCGCGCATGCCTGGCGGGTGTCGGATTCCACGGTGGAGGCGTTGCTGGCGGCGCCGGACGGCGTGCTCGACGAGCGCGCGGCGCAGCAGGCGATGCCGATCGCCTTCCAGACACAGGGCGCGGCGTTCGCCGCGGACGGCGCGTTATGGCTCACGCAAAGCGGCAGCACCTCCGGACGCCTGCAGCGGCTCGATCCGGCCACGGGGCAGGTCACCGCATCGTTCGCGATGCCGGCAGGGATCGAGGACATCGAGTTCGCGCCGGACGGCCGGCTGTGGCTCGTCTCCGAGGCGGGCTCGCAGCGCTGGAGCGGGTGGGCGACGTTCTTTCCGCTGGTCTTCGCGGTGGACGTCGCGCGCTTGCGCTGACGCTGCTGGCGGCGCTCGCCGCGTTCGCTCCGGGTGCGCGCGCGGACCTTGCTTTCGCGGTGCCGCCGCTCGGCACGGGGGCGTATCCCGTCGGCTGCAGCAACGTCGAGCAGGACTTCAGCCGCGTGGCGAGCGGGCAGTCCGCGCAATCGTACTGGGACGGCGTGGACGGCCGCTACGTGACGGAGCTGCTCGCCGATCCCGCGCACGCGATCGTCGCGCAGCAGCGCATCCCCAGCGACTTCGTCCAGTTCGGCACGTACATCGGCAGCACGTACCCGTACGTCGCGCTCGTCTGCTATCCGACCACGGCCGGCAATCCGTATCCCGACTACCCGTTGCCCGGTGGCAACGCGGTGCCGCACATGCAGCGCGGCGCGGATGCGCCCGTCTTCGCATCGGCGGGCCAGCGCTATCCGGTGCTGCTGTTCTCGCACGGCCTCTCCGGCAGCCCGATCGACGGCGACTACGTCGAGGCGGTGAAGATCTTCGCGAGCCACGGCTACGTCGTCGTCGCGCCGTTCCACGGCGACCTGCGCTTCGCCGACATCGACATCGCGGACCTGAACGACGCGCTGTACGCGCTGCTGCACTTCCAGGGCTTCGTCGCGATGCAGGCGGTGCGGCCACTGTCGCTGTCGACGCTGCTCACGACGGTGCAGAACCATCCGGACTTCCGCGACCACGTCGACATGAGCCGGGTCGGCGGGTTCGGCGCGAGCCTGGGCGGCGAATCGCTGCTGCTGATGGCCGGTGCGAAGCTCACCACGTCGCTCACGTCGCAGTATTCGCAGGTCACGTACGACGACCGGCTCAAGGCCGCGGTCGGCTACGTGCCGTACTTCGGCATCGATCCGTATCCCGCGTTCGGCCGCGATCTCGCGGGGCTCGACGGGGTGCAGCTGCCGTTCCTCGCGATCAGCGGCACCGCGGACACGACGGCGCCGATCTCGGTCACCGAGCAGGGCATCCGCCGCCTCACCAATACGCGGCAGCTCGTGGCGCTCACCGGCGTGCGGCACGGCTTCGACGCGGCGTTCGCCAGCGACATCTTCACGTGGTCGCTGCGCTTCCTCGCGGGGCAGCTGTCCGGCGATCCCGTCGCCCGCGCGACGAGCGCGCGGATGACGTCGGTGCAAGGCGGCGGCGACGACGTCGAGCGGATCGACTACATGGCGCCGGTGGCGATCAGCGGCACGGAGTCATCACCGCAGACGCTGGCCGTCGAGTTCTACAACCCGTCGCTCAACCACTACTTCATGACCGCCGAGCCCGCGGAAGCGGCGATGCTCGATGCGGGCAAGGTGGTGCCGGGATGGCAGCGCACGCACGACGAGTTCAAGGTGTATCCGGCGGGTGCGACAGCGGGCCTGCCCGCGTGCCGCTTCTTCGGCACGCCGCCGCTCGGGCCGAACTCGCACTTCTTCACCATCGACCCGGCGGAGTGCGCGAAGGTGCAGGCGAATCCGCTGTGGACGTTCGAGGGCATCGCGTTCGCCGCAGATCCGCCGCTCGCCGCCGATTGCCCGGCGGAGCGCATTCCCGTGCTGCGCCTCTACAACAACGGGATGGGCGGGCAGGCCAACCACCGCTACACGACGAGCCGCTCGGACGCGCGTGCGCTGGTGGCCAGCGGGTGGATCGTGGAAGGGCCGGTGTTCTGCGCGCAGCCGTAACGCCGCGCGCCGCTACTCGATCTGCACCTCGCGGATCCACATGAGCTCGCACGCGCCGTCGCCGGTGTCGTCGCGGCGCAGCGACGTGTTCCACGCGAAGCCGTGCGGGCCGCGGATGTCGACGAGGTAGCCCGTCAGCGTGACGACGTTGCCGGGGCGCAGCTTGCGCAGTCGCCGCTCGACCTCCGCATCGGCGGGCACCGCGTGCACCTGCGCCGCGTGCGTGTTGATGTCCTTCGGCGTGAGCGGAAACGTCGTCCAGTCGCGCGGCCGCCAGTAGAGGAAGCGGCCCATCTGCGAGAACTCGAGCTGGCGTACCACCGCGGTGTCCGACATCGCGCCCCACCCGAGCCCGAGGTCGAGCGGTGCCAGGTTCGCGCCGCCGTCGACGTGGTAGCTCTCCCTGCGCAGCACGCGCGCGGTGATCGTGTAATTTGCGCGCGCGAAGAACACGTGGTCCTTCGCCTCGAAGCGCAGCGGCGGATCGAGCGTCACCTGCGCGGGCTCGGCCGGCGCCACGATGCCGGGCGGCACGCTCACCTCGCGCTCGTGCGTCCACCAGTTCCACGCGCCCCACACGCTGGCGGCGAGGAGGACGGCGACGAGCCAGTTCACGAACCGTGCGCGGGCGCGCCGAGCACGACCACGCCGTGGCCCGCGAGCGCGATGCCCACGTGCGCGCCGGGCGCCAGCGGCGCGTCGACCGCCATCGAGACCGCGAAGAGCTCGCCGTGCGGCGTGTCGAGCGTGTACTCCATGAGGCCGCCCAGGTACGCGGCCTTGCGCACGGTGCCGCGCAGCGGCGAATCGCCGGGCGCGACGAGCGCGACGGCCTCGGGACGGATCGACACGTCGACCTCGCCGTCGTCCGCGCCGCGATGCGGCAAGGCGAGCGTGAGCGGGCCGATGCGGACGTCGCCCAGCGTGCCGTCGCGTCGCCGCAGCTGCGCGCGCACGCGGTTGGCGTCGCCCATGAACGCCGCGACGAACGCGTCGCGCGGCGCCTCGTACAGCGTGCGCGGCGCGCCGTCCTGCGCGATCGCGCCGCGGTTCATGACGACGATGCGGTCCGCGACTGCCATCGCCTCCGCCTGGTCGTGCGTCACGTACACGACGGTCAGGCCGAGGCGCTGCTGCAGCTCGCGGATCTCGTCGCGCATCTGGCGACGCAGGCGCGCATCGAGGTTCGACAGCGGCTCGTCGAACAGCAGCACCGAGGGCTCGAGCACCAGCGCGCGGGCGACCGCCACGCGCTGCTGCTGGCCCCCGGAGAGCTCGGAAGGCAGGCGCGCGTCGTAGCCGGTGAGGCCGACGGAGGCGAGCGCCGCGTGCGCGCGCTCGTCGGCGGCAGCGCGCGCGATGCCCGCGACGTCGAGGCCGTAGCGCACGTTCTCGCGCACGGTCATGTGCGGGAACAGCGCGTAGCTCTGGAACACCATCGACACGTCGCGCTCGGCGGCGGCGATGCGCGACACGTCGCGCGTGCCGAGGCGCACGCTGCCCGTGGTCGGCAGCTCGAGCCCCGCGATGAGGCGCAGGACCGTCGTCTTGCCGCAGCCCGAGGGCCCGAGCAGCGTCACGAGCGTGCCGGCCTCGACGGTGAACGAGACGTCGTCGACCGCGACCACGTCGCCGTAGCGCTTGGTCACGCGGTCGAAGGTAATGGAGGCGGCGGTCATCTCAATCCGGTGCGCTCATGCCGCGCCCGCCATGGGAGCGGCGCCGGCCAGCGAGGCGCCGCCCGCGCTCCGGCGGCCGAGGCGCCGCGTCCCGACGGCCCACTGGATCAGCCCGATGACGGCGAGCATCAGCACGATCAGCACCGAGCTGTACGCGATGGCGACGCCGTAGTCGCCGTTGACCACGCGGTTGATGATGTACGTGGTCGCCCATTCGTACTGCGCGGACACGAGGAAGATCACCGCCGAGACGGTGGTCATCGCGCGCACGAAGCTGTACACGAGCGCCGCCACCACCGCGGGCTTGAGGAGCGGCAGCAGGATGCGCCGAAGCGTCGTGAGGCCGCGCGCGCCGAGCGTGGTCGAGGCCTCGTCCAGGCTGCGGTCGATCTGCGCCATCGATGCGATGCCGGCGCGCACGCCCACCGGCATGTTGCGGAACACGTTGCACAGCACGAGGATGGCCGCGGTGCCGGTAAGCTCGATCGGCGGCACGTTGAACGCGATGATGTACGACACGCCGATGACCGTGCCGGGGATCGCGAACGAGAGCAGTGTGCCGAACTCGAACGCCGACTGGCCGGCGAAGCGCTGGCGCGTCAGCACGTAGGCGGTGACGATGCCGAGCGCGGCGGTGAGCGGCGCGGCGATCGCGGAGAGCTTCACCGTGGTCCAGAACGAGCCCCACGCCGCGCCCGCCCACAGGAGCCCGTGCGGCCCCCACTCGAGCCCGAACGCGCGCACGTAGTGGCGCAGCGTGAACGTGTAGTCGCGTCCCCAGTTCTCGACGAAGCCGCCGGCGAGCGCCATCGCGTACAGCACGATCGTCATCAGCGCCCACGGCAGCGTGACCGCGAGCGCGGCGCGGCGCACGAGCGCGGGCAGCGGGCTCGGCAGGCCGGTGTCGCCCTTGCCCGCGAGCGCGGTGTACGCCTTGCGGCCGAGCACGCGCCGCTGCGCGTAGAAGGCGCCGAGCGCGAACCCCAGGAGCACGACGCCGAGCGTCGCGGCGCGCCCCTGGTCGAGCTGCGCGCCGACCACCGAGAAGAAGATCTCCGTCGACAGCACGCCGAAGTTGCCGCCGAGCAGGATCGGGTTGCCGAAGTCGGCGATGGACTCGATGAAGCTGATGAGGAACGCGTTGGCGAGCCCGGGGCGCATGAGCGGCAGCGAGATGTCGGCGAACGTCCGCCACTCGCCGGCGCGCAGCGTCTGCGCGGCTTCCTCGAGCGACGGCGACACGCCCTCGACGACGCCGATCAGCACGAGGAACGCGATCGGCGCGAACGCGAAGACCTGCGCGACGAGGATGCCGGGCAGGCCGTAGATCCAGCGCGCGGGCTCGATGCCGAACGCCCATTCGAGCGCGTGGTTGACGAGCCCCGAGCGGCCGAAGAGCAGGATGAGCCCGAGGCCGATCACGAACGGCGGCGTGATGATCGGCAGAATCGACAGCAGGCGCAGCGCGCGCTTCCAGCGAAAGCCGGTGCGCACGACGATGAGCGCGAACGCGAGCCCGAGCAGCGTGCAGCCGGTGGCGGTGAGCAGCGCCAGCAGCAGCGTGTTCCACGCGACGCCGCAGCGCACGTGGCTCACGACGCAGCCTACACCCCAGATCTTCTCGGTGAAGAGCCGCTCGCCGAACGCCGCGAGCGACCACGCGCCCGCGCGATCCTCGAGCGCCTGCAGCAGGATCGTGACCACCGGGTACAGCGTGAACAGCGCGACCAGCAGGCCGATCGCGACGACTGCGCCCGCGACGAAGAGATCACCCTTGAAGTAGCCGCGGGCGGCGAGCCCCTGCGCGACCATCATCGCGAACGTCGCGAGCACGAGGCACGCGCCCACGCCCATGCCGCCTTGCGCCGCAAACACGATGCCCGCCCACGTTGCGCCGCCGTTTCCGATCGCAAAGCCCTGCGCGAGCACGTAGACGAAGCCCGCGACGCCGAGCGCGAGGAGCGCCCACGCCCGCGCAGCGTGCGTCACGCGCGACGACAGCAATGGCAGCGCGGCAACGAGCAGCAGGGCCGCGGGCGCGAGCTGCACGCGTCCGTACCGCAGCCACTGCAGCAGCGCCGGCGCGTTTGGCGCATCGGCCCACTGCTCGAGCCAGCCCCACGCCAGCACCGAGTCCGGCAGCGCGTACCACGGGACGAGCAGGTAGCCGGCGGCGCCGGCGGCGAGCCACGCCGCGAGGACGCGGCGGTCGCGGGTCATCGCGGCGCGTTGTTGACTTCCTTCTCCCAGCGCTCGAGCAGCCGCTTGCGCGTGTCGCTCGCGCCGTACTTCGCGAAGTCGTAGCTGATGACCTTGATGTCGGTGAGCTTCGGCACCTGCGGGGGCAGCGGCACGTTGCGGTTGGTGGGGATCGCGTACTCCTTCACCTCGAGTCCGATCTTCTGCGCGTCGGGTGTGAGTGCCCAGTCGTAGAACCTCTTCGCGGCGTCGAGGTTGCGCGCGCCCTTGATGATCGCCATCGAGCCGACCTCGTAGCCCACGCCCTCGCACGGCAGGATCGGCAGCACGGGGAAGCCGCGCACGATCTCGTTGATCACACCGTGCAGCACGGTGCTGCCGACGTACACCTCGCCGCGCGTCACGGCCGTCATCGGGCCGATGCCCGAGCGCGCGTAGCTCGTCACGTTGCGGTTGAGCTCGGCCATGTACCTGAACGCCTCGTCCTCGCCCATCACCTGCACGAGCGTGGCGAGCATCAGGTACGCGGTGCCCGACGACGACGGATTGCCGAGCATCACCTCGCCCTTCAGCGCCGGATTGGTGAGGTCCTTCCAGCACTTCGGCACCGGCAGCTTCTTCTTGTCGCCGATCTCCGTGTTGTAGCCGAGCGACAATATGCCGCCGTAGACGCCCGCGACGTGGTGCTTCGACACGTCGGTGATGCGCTGCGCCCAGTCGTACAGCTGCGCGACGTTCGGCGAGCGGTATTCCTCGAGCAGCCCCTCGTCGGCGGCCTGCAGGTAGCTGTCCGCCGGGCCGGCCCACCAGATGTCGCCCTTCGGGTTGGCCTTCTCGGCCTTGATCTGCGCGAGCATCTCGCCGGTGGCCTTCTGCACGACCGAGACCTTGGTGCCGGTGGCCTTCTCGAAGCCGACCGCCATGCCCTGGCACCAGGCGGTGTTGGGCGAGCTGCAATACATGTTGAGCTGCGCGTGCGCGAGGGCGGGCAGCGCGACCAGGACGAGGGCGAGGGTGCGTCGGATCATGGCGCGGGCGTCGGCGAGGGTGGACGAATCGGCGGACATCATCGGGCAACAGGTACGAGGGGTCAACCTCGCGCCGTGCGGATACTGTCCAAACGCAAATGCCGTGCGCCGCGCGGCGCGCAGAATGGAGCGCCGCGGGCGATTCGCCCCGCACCTCCATCGCTGCCACCATGTCCTCGCTCCTTCATGCCCGGTGCCACGTGTGCGGCCAGCCCGTGGGCAATCCGCAGCGAAGCTTCGACCGGCGGATCGCCACGCTCGGCACGACGCGCCACGACGGCGCCCTCGTCACCACCTGCAACATCGTGTTCGACGAGGCGCTGTACCTCTATTGCAGCGACGCGTGCTGGGACGTGCATCAGGCGCTGATCACGAGCGCGCTCGGCCTCGTCCACACCTATCCCGCCACCAACTTCGTGACGCCGTGCTGCCGGTGCGGGAAGCCGGTCGACCGCACGGAACCGCACGTCGCGTACGTGATCACCGTCACGCGCATCGCCGACGAGGGCATCCTGATGGGGTATTGCCTGGACGATCGCGACTTTGCCGTGCTCTGCCACGATTGCGAGCGTCCCGAGCCCGTGCAGGAAGAGGACGCGACGAGCCTTCCGCTCGACGTCGAGGCGATAGCCTGAACCGTCCACCGGACGGCGGTTTCGCGCGAGAATCCCGGCGTGGACGCGCGCGGAGATGACGGGATTGAGGCATTGACCGGCGATCGGCGGGGCCGGCCGTGACGTATCGCCTCGGCGTCGACTTGGGCGGCACCAAGATCGAGATCGTCGCGCTCGATCCGACGGGACACGAGGCGCTTCGCCGGCGCGTGGCCACGCCGCAGGGCGACTACGGCGCGACGCTCCACGCCGTCGCCACGCTCGTGCGCGACGCGGAGGCTTCGCTGCACGTGGCGCCAGGGACGGCCACCGTGGGCGTCGGCACGCCGGGCGCGCTGTCGCGCGCGACGGGCCTGCTGCGCAACTCCAACTCGACGTGCCTCAACGGC
Organism: Burkholderiales bacterium; assembly: GCA_046347855.1. Classification (GTDB taxonomy): domain Bacteria; phylum Pseudomonadota; class Gammaproteobacteria; order Burkholderiales; family Casimicrobiaceae; genus VBCG01. Next base: position 438,091 of record JAXMFJ010000006.1, on the reverse strand, counting down.
ATGCCGATCGCCGCGGACCTCGCGGCGCGCCTCGGCCGCCCGGTGCGCATCAGCAACGACGCGAACTGCTTCGCGCTCTCCGAGGCGATCGATGGCGCGGGGCAGGGCGCGCACGCGGTGTTCGGCGTGATCCTCGGCACCGGCGTCGGCGCGGGCATCGTCGTCGACGGCAAGGTGCTGGAAGGACGCAACGCGATCGCCGGCGAGTGGGGCCACAATCCGCTGCCGTGGCCGCGCGACGACGAGCGTCCGGGTCCCGCATGCTACTGCGGCCGCGCCGGCTGCATCGAGACATGGCTGTCGGGGCCGGGGCTTGCGCGCGATCACGGCACGCACACGCGGCAGGCGCTGGACGCGCCGGCGATCGTCGCGGCGGCCGCGAACGGTGGCGCCGCGGCGCAGGCCTCGCTCGCGCGTTACGAGGAGCGCCTTGCGCGCGCGCTCGCGCACGTGATCAACATCCTCGATCCCGACGTCATCGTGCTGGGCGGCGGGATGTCGAACGTCGCGCAGATCTACGAGCGCGTGCCTGCGCTGTGGGGCAGGTGGGTGTTCTCCGATCGCGTCGACACCGTGCTGGCGCGGCATGCGCACGGGGATTCGAGCGGGGTGCGGGGGGCGGCGTGGTTGTGGCCGGTGGGGGGCTGAATCGTCACATCCGCCCCTCACCCCAGCCCTCTCCCCGCAAGCGGGGCGAGGGAGCCTCGAGGGCAAGCGTGGCGTCAACGTAAGCGGACCGAATAGCCCCAAACGCTCCCTCGCCCCGCTTGCGGGGAGAGGGTTGGGGTGAGGGGCAGGAACGCCGCAAGACGGAAATTTCAGCCGCAGGCATTCAGTCCGCAAGCAGCGCGCGACCGAACGGCGCGAAGCTTTTTGAGCCGTGCGCTTCGTTCCCTTTCTACGGGCCGACGGGGGTCTGACCACTCACATCGCACCCCTCACATTGAAAGCGGACGCGACTGCCCCTCACCCCAGCCCTCTCCCCGCAAGCGGGGCGAGGGAGCTTTGAGGCCTGACGCGCGAGCGGAGCGCGGACGCTACATCGACGTGTAATTCGGCCCGCCCCCACCTTCCGGCGTCACCCAGTGGATGTTCTGCCGCGGGTCCTTGATGTCGCACGTCTTGCAGTGCACGCAGTTCTGCGCGTTGATCTGCAGGCGCGGTCCGCTGCCTGCCTCGTCCACGAACTCGTACACGCCCGCCGGACAGTAGCGCGCCTCGGGCCCGTCGTAGAGCTTCAGGTTCACGTCGACGGGAATCGCAGGATTGCGCAGCTGCAGGTGGATCGGCTGGTCCTCCTCGTGATTGGTGTTCGACAGGAACACCGAGGAGAGCTTGTCGAAGGTCAGCACGCCGTCGTACTTCGGGTAATCGATGCGCGGCATCTCCGCAGCGGGGCGCAGCGACTCGTGGTCGGGCTTCCCGTGCCGCAATGTCCACGGCACGAGCGCACCGAGCCCGAGGTCGTTCAGCCACATGTGCACCCCACCATGCATCGAGCCCGCGAGCGTGCCCCACCTCAATCCCGGCTTGACGTTGCGGACCTTGTAGAGGTCCTCGTAGACCCACGACTTGCGGAACGCTTCCTGCAAGCCCGCGAGCTCGTCGTGTGCGCGGCCTTCGCCCAGCGCCGCGAACGCGGCCTCGGCGCCGAGCATGCCGGTCTTGATCGCGTTGTGGCTGCCCTTGATGCGCGGCAGGTTGACGAAGCCCGCCGAGCAGCCGATGAGCGCGCCACCCGGGAACGCGAGCTTCGGCACCGACTGCAGGCCGCCCTCGTTGATCGCGCGCGCGCCGTACGCGAGGCGCTTGCCGCCGGCGAACGTGTCGCGGATCGCGGGATGCGTCTTGAAGCGCTGGAACTCGTCGTAGGGCGAGAGGTGCGGGTTCTCGTAGTTGAGGTGGATGACGAAGCCCACCGTCACGAGGTTGTCGTCGAAGTGATAGAGGAACGACCCGCCGCCGGTGGATGCGTCGAGCGGCCAGCCCTGGCTGTGGATCACGAGGCCCTTGTGGTGGCGATCCGGCGCGACTTCCCACAGCTCCTTGATGCCGATGCCGTACTTCTGCGGCTCGACGCCGTCGCGCAGGTTGAAGCGGCGCATGAGCTCCTGCGACAGCGACCCACGCGCGCCTTCCGCGAACAGCGTGTACTTCGCGAGGAGCTCCATGCCGGGCTGGTATTCGGGCTTGTGCGACCCGTCGCGCGCGACACCCATGTCGCCGGTCGCGACGCCGCGCACCGCGCCCTTGTCGTCGAACAGGATCTCCGCGGCCGCGAAGCCGGGGTAGATCTCGACCCCCAGCGCCTCGGCCTGCTGACCCAACCACCGGCACACGTTGCCGAGGCTCGCGATGTAGTTCCCATGGTTGTTCATGAGCGGCGGGAGGAGCCACGCCGGGATGCGGTACGACTTGTCGCCCGTCAGGTACAGGAAGCGGTCGTCGGTCACCTGCGTGGTGAGCGGCGCGCCCTGCGCCTGCCAGTCCGGAATGAGCTCGCTCATGCCGCGCGGGTCGATCACCGCGCCGGACAGCGTGTGCGCCCCGATCTCCGAGCCCTTCTCGAGCACGCACACGGAAACCTCGCGCGACTGCTCGGCGGCGAGCTGCTTCAGGCGGATCGCGGCCGCGAGGCCCGCGGGGCCTCCGCCCACGATCACCACGTCGTATTCCATCGTCTCGCGGGTCATTTGGCTGGTCTCGCGCCTTTCGTGCCGTTCGGGACTTGCGACACCCCATTATAATTGCCCGTCCTTTGCGCGCCGGACGGTGCCTCACATGACCACGCCCCGCCACCTCGTCCACACTTCCGTCCAGCCGATCCGCTGGGCGGACATGGACGCGCTCGGCCACGTCAACAACACCGTGTACTTCCGCTACATGGAGCAGGCGCGCCTCGAATGGCTGTACGCGTACGCGGCGAGGATCGGGTTCTACGATCGCGGGCAGGGGCCGGTGATCGTCAACGCGAGCTGCAACTTCCTCGTGCCGCTCGTCTATCCCGGCGAGGTCGAGGTGCAGATGTTCCTGGGCCACGCCGGCCGCTCGAGCGTGATGAGCTACTACGACCTCCACTGCAATGGCAGGAAGTACGCGGACGGCGCGGCGAAGATCGTCTGGATCGACCTCGCGACGGGCCGCTCGACGCCGCTGCCCGATGCGATCACGCAGACGCTCGCGGCCCCCACGGAGTGACGCGATGACCATCAACAAGCTGTGGGAACCGTCGGCCGAGCGCATCGCGCAGGCGAACATCACCGCGTTCGCGGCGCGCATCGCGCAGCGCTACGGCGCCGACACCGCGAGCTACGGCGCGCTGTGGCGGTGGTCGGTCGACCACAAGTGGGACTTCTGGCGCGAGATCTGGGAGTACGGCGGCGTGCTGGGCGAGCAGGGCGCGCGCGTGCTCGTGGATGCGGAGAAGATGCCCGGCGCGCAGTGGTTTCCGGACGCGTCGCTCAACTTCGCGCAGAACCTGCTCGAGCGCCGGCGTGCCGACGACGACGGCGATGCGCTCGTGTTCTGGGGCGAGGACAAGGTGCAGCGGCGGCTGTCGCACGCGGCGCTGCACGCGATGGCGTCGCGCGTGTCCGCGGCGCTCGCGGCGCACGGCATCGAGGCCGGCGACCGCATCGCGGCGTACATGCCGAACATGCCGGAGACCATCGTCGCGATGCTGGGCGCCACGGCGCGCGGCGCGATCTGGTCGTCGTGCTCGCCGGACTTCGGCGTGCAGGGCGTGGTCGACCGCTTCGGGCAGATCGAGCCGCGCGTGCTCTTCACCGTCGACGGCTACTGGTACAACGGCAAGCCGGTGTCGATCCGCGACAAGGTGGCGGAGATCGTCGCGCGCCTGCCCACCGTCGAGCGCGTGGTGGTCGTGCCCTACCTCGAGGCGAGCGGCGGCCCGCCGGCGGATCTCGCACCGATCCGGCACGCGCTGCCGTGGGACACGTGGCTCGCGCCGTTCCTCGCGGGCCCGATCGAGTACGCGCAGCTCCCCTTCGACCATCCGCTCTACATTCTGTACTCGTCGGGCACCACCGGCGTGCCGAAGTGCATCGTGCACGGCGCGGGCGGCACGCTGCTGCAGCACCTGAAGGAGCACCTGCTGCACGGCGACGTGAAGGCCGGCGATCGCCTCTTCTATTTCACCACCTGCGGCTGGATGATGTGGAACTGGCTGGTCTCCGGGCTCGCCGCGCGCGCCACGCTGCTGCTCTACGACGGCTCGCCGTTCGTCGACCGCGGCCGCATCCTGTGGCACCTCGCCGATGCGGAGAAGATGACGCACTTCGGCACGTCGGCGAAGTACATCGACGCGCAGAAGAAGATCGCGCTGGTCCCGAGCAAGGACTGGAGCCTCGACACCGTGCGCGCGATCTTCTCCACCGGCAGCCCGCTCGCGCCGGAGAGCTTCGACTACGTGTACCAGTGCGTGAAGCACGACGTGCACCTCGCGTCCATCTCGGGCGGCACCGACATCGTGTCGTGCTTCGCGCTCGGCGTGCCGACGCTGCCCGTGTACCGCGGCGAGCTGCAGGCGCGCGGCGTCGGCATGGACGTCGACGTCTACGACGACGAGGGCAGGCCGCTGCGCCACGAGAAGGGCGAGCTCGTGTGCAAGTCGCCGTTCCCGTCCATGCCCGTGCGCTTCTGGAACGACCCCGACGGCGAGAAGTACCGCGCCGCGTACTTCGAGCGCTTCCCCGGCATCTGGTGCCACGGCGACTGGGTCGAGATCACCGAACACGACGGCCTCGTCATCTACGGCCGCTCGGACGCCACGCTGAACCCGGGCGGCGTGCGCATCGGCACCGCCGAGATTTACCGGCAGGTCGAGCAGATGCCCGAGGTGGTCGAGAGCATCGTCGTCGGCCAGGACTGGCCGCCGGGCGAGGTCGGCGACGTGCGCGTCGTGCTGTTCGTGAAGCTTGCCGACGGCCTCATCCTCGACGACGCGCTCGCCGACCGCATCAAGCAGCACATCCGCACGCACACCACGCCGCGCCACGTGCCGGCGAAGGTGGTGCAGGTCGCCGACATCCCGCGCACGAAGAGCGGCAAGATCGTCGAGCTCGCCGTCCGCAACGTGGTCCACGGGCGCGACGTGCGCAACGCGGAGGCGCTCGCCAATCCCGAGGCGCTCGAGCAGTACCGCGACCGGCCGGAGCTCAAGGCGTAGCGCGCCGCGGGCCGATGGCCGTCGACTCGCGCGTGCAACCCATGCTCCTCCGCGGCCGCGCCTAGCGTCACGATGAGCTTCATCGCGATCCTCCTCGCGCTCGCGCTCGAGCAATGGCGTGCGTTCGACTGGCGCGCGGCGAGCGAGCGCGCGTTCGTGCGCTACGCGCGCGCCATCGAGCGCAAGTTCAACGGCGGCACCCGCCAGCACGGCGCGTACGCAGCGATCGCCGCGATCGTGCCGCCGGTCGCGGTCGCGGCGCTGCTGTACTGGCTGGCCGATGCGCTGCATCCGCTGGCGGGGCTCGCCGTCAACGTGGTCGTGCTCTATTTCCTCATGGGCTTCCGCCGCTTCAGCCACGCGCTGTCGGCGATCGTGGTGGCGCTGCAGGCCGCCGACCTGCTCGCCGCGCGCCGCGCGCTCGCGCGCTGGCGGGGCGGGTCCACGGCGGACCTGGGCAGCGCGGACATCGCGCGGCTCGCCATCGAGCGCGGGCTCGTGGATGCGTACCGGCAGGTGTTCGCGGTGCTGTTCTGGTTCACGGTGCTGCCGGGACCGGCCGGCGCGGTGCTCTACCGCGCGGCGGCGCTGCTCGCGGAGGAGTGGAAGGGGCCCGTGGCCGGCGTCGAGCCGTCGACGCTCGTCCAGTCCCACGACGCGTTCGGGTGGCCCGCGCGCGCGCTGCTGGCCGTGCTCGACTGGATTCCCGTGCGCCTGACCGCGCTGTCGTTCGCCGTGGTCGGCGACTTCGAGGATGCCGTCGCGTGCTGGCGCACGCAGGCCAAGCGCTGGGCCGCGGAAGACGGCGGCATGGCCGTCGGCATCCTGCTCGCCTCGGGCGGCGGCGCGCTCGGCGTGCAGCTCGGCGGATTGCTGCCGACGCTCTCGGGCGAGCCCGACGTGCGGCCCGAGCTCGGCATGGGCGATCCCGTCGAGGCCGACGTGCTGCCGTCGGCGATCGGGCTCGTGTGGCGGGCGCTGGTGCTGTGGCTGCTGTTGATCCTGCTGCTGACGATCGCGAACCTCGCGCCTTAGCTTCGAAGTCTACGGCACCGCTGCCACGAACCTGTCGTCCCCGCGAAGGCGGGGACCCAGCGTCGTTTGCCTCGCTGGAGCGCAACGAGTGAGAACGACACTGGGTCCCCGCCTTCGCGGGGACGACGGTGGAAAAACTCGGCAGCCCTGCGCGAAAGGCGTGAGACGACGACCTAGTACGCTACCCGCGTCGCCTGTGCTTCCCGCACGAGTGTGTGCAGCAGCGCGAGCCGGTGCGGCGCGATCTCGCCCGCGTCGACCGCGGCGCGCACCGCGCAATCCGGCTCCTCGTCGTGGCGGCAGTCGCGGAACCGGCAGTGGCCGAGGAAGGGCCGCATCTCGACGAACGCGTCGGCGATGCGCGCCGGGTCGAGATGCCCTAAGCCGAACACCTTCATGCCCGGCGAGTCGACGATCCACGCGTCGCCGCCCAGCGCCGGCAATGCGTACAGCGTGGTCGACGTCGTCGTGTGCCGCCCGGTGCGCAGCGATTCGGACACGTCCGTCGTGCGCGCGCCGGCGTCCGGCACCAGCGCGTTGATGAGCGTCGACTTGCCCATGCCCGACTGCCCGACGAGCACCGTGTGCTGCCCCGCAAGCCACTGCACGGCCGGCTGCGGATCCTGCTTCGCCGACAGCTCGACCACGGGATAGCCGAGCGCTGCCACCGGCGCGAGCCGCTCGCGCAGCAGCGCGAAGTCCGGCAGGTCGCGCTTGTTCGCGAACACGACGAAGCGGCAGTTGGCAGACTCCGCGGCGATCATCCAGCGGTGCACGAGCTCCAGGTCCTGCGCGACGTCCGGCGCCACGACGCCGGCGATCTGCGTCACGTTGGCGGCGAGGAGCTTCTCCTTGAACGCGTCGGAGCGATAGACGAGGTTGGTGCGCGGCGCGACGGCCTCGATGGCGCCGCCGCCCGCGACGCGCGCGAACGTGACGCGATCGCCCACCGCCACCGCGAGCGAGCGGCCCTTCAGCACGCACTCGATTTCGGTGCCGTCGTCCTGCCGCACGGCGAAGTGCCGCCGATAGGCCGCGACGACGAGGCCGGTGGCGCGCTCGCCGCCCGCGGGACGCGCGTGCCCGTGCTTCAAGCGAACAGGCGTTCCGCCTTGGCGGCGCAGATGACGTCGTTGAGCGTCACGCCGCCGGCGTCGTGCGTGGCGAAGGTCACGACGCAGCGCGCGTAGTGCACCGCGAGGTCGGGATGATGGTCCTCGCGATGCGCGACCCACGCGAGCGCGTTCACGAACGCGATCGTCGCATGGTAGTCCGGGAACGCGAACGATTTCGCGATGCGCTCGGCGTCGTGCGTCCATCCGGGCAGGTGCACGAGGTGGCCCGCGAGCTCGTCGGCGCCGAGGCGCGGCGCGCCGGCGCGGCAATGCATCGACGCGAGCGCCAGGAGCTGCGTGGACAGCGGCGTCCGCGGCTCGGTCACTTGGGAAGCTTGTAGTACTGCTGGTTGAGAAACGCGGCGACGTTCGCCTCGTCCTCGGGGAAGTAGTTCGACTTCAATTGCGTGTTGCAGAACTGCACCTGCGCGAGGAGCTGCGCGCGCGTCGTCACGCGGCGGTCGGGGCGCGTGTAGATGGTGGCGGTGTCGCCGAAGCGCTTCTCGTGGCAGCCCACGCAATCCTTCTGCACCAGCTGCTTGCCCGCCGCGGGATCGGCCCCGGCGAGCGGATCCGCAGGCTGTGCGGCCGCAGGCGCGGCCACCGCGACCAGCAGCGCGAAGGTGCGCGCAGCCTTCATGCGGCGAGCGGCAACGGGACGCGCCCGGCCAGCGCCGCGATGTGCGCGATGCGCACGGCGGCCGGCGGATGCGAGTCGTAGAACGCCGAATGCACGGGGTCGGGCGTCAGCGTCGCGGCGTTGTCCTCGTACAGCTTCACGAGGGCGAGCGTGAGCGCCGCCGCCGACGCGTGCTGGGTGGCGAACGCGTCCGCCTCGAATTCGTGGCGGCGCGAGTACAGCGCGGACAGGGGCTCCAGCATGAACGTGAACACCGGCAGCGCGAGCAGGAAGAGCTCGAGCGCCACGCCGGGCCGCGCCTGCGCGACCGGCACCATCGCGGCCGGGATGCCGAGCCCCTCGTAGAACCACGGCGCGCCGGCGAGCCACGCGAGCAGCGCGAGGATCGCGAGGGACAGCAGCGCGGACCACACGACGCGCTTCATGACGTGCCGCAGCCGGTAATGCCCGAGCTCGTGCGCGAGCACCGCCTCGACTTCCTCGGGCGCGAGCCGCAGCAGCAGGGTGTCGAAGAACACGATGCGCTTGGCCTTGCCGAAGCCCGTGAAGTACGCGTTGCCGTGGCCGGAGCGCTTGGAGCCGTCCATCACGAACAGGCCGGCGCTGCGGAAGCCGCAGCGCGCGAGCAGCGCCTCGACGCGCTCGCGCGCCGGCGACTCGCCCATCGGCGTGAACTTGTTGAAGAGCGGCGCGATGAGTGTCGGGTACAGCACGAGGATCAGGAGCTGGAACGCCATCCACGCGCCCCACGCCCACAGCCACCAGTACGGGCCCGCGACGCGCATGAGCCACAGCACCAGCAGGAGGAGCGGCAGCCCGAGCACCAGTGCGACCGCGAGGCCCTTCGCGAGGTCGGACACCCACAGCGCGAGCGTCATGCGGTTGAAGCCGAAGCGCTCCTCGATGCGGAACGTGTGGTACCACGAGAACGGCAGGCTCACCGCGCCGAAGATCACGCCGGCCACGGCGAACAGCGCGACGTCGCGCCACAGCGGGCCGATCGGAAGCGTTTCCGTCCACGCGACGATCGCCGCGAGCCCGCCGCCCAGCGTCATCGCGAGCAGCAGCAGCGCGTCGACCACGGCGTGCAGCATCGCGAGCCGCTGCTTGGCCACGGTGTAGTCGGCGGCCTTGCGATGCGCCGAGATGCCGATGCGCGCCGCGAACGCCTCGGGCACCGCCTCGCGATGCGCGACCACGTGCGCGATCTGGCGCCGGGCGAGCCACAGCCGGACGCCGAGCGACACGGCAAGGGTCAGCACGAAGAGGAGGGTGAAGGCGGGCGCGGTCACGGCAGTTGGGACTGGAGCATGCGACAATCGGGCATCGATTCTACGCCAGCCATCATGCCCCAGGACGCCAATCACCTCATCTGGATCGACATGGAGATGACCGGCCTCTCGCCCGAGCGGGACCGCATCATCGAGGTGGCGCTCGTCATCACCGACAGCGCGCTCAACACGGTCGCCGAGGCGCCGGTTTGGGTCGTGCATCAGGACGACGCCGTGATGGCCGGCATGGACAGCTGGAACCAGGGCACGCACGGCAAGAGCGGGCTCACCGCGAAGGTCAGGGCGTCCGTGCTGGACGAGGCGACCGTGGAAGCGGAGGCCCTCGCGTTCCTCGCGCAGCACGTGCCGGCCAAGGCATCGCCGATGTGCGGCAACTCGATCTGCCAGGACCGGCGCTTCCTCGCGCGCTGGATGCCGAGGCTCGAGGACTGGTTCCATTACCGCAACCTCGACGTCTCGACGCTCAAGGAGCTGTGCCGCCGCTGGCAACCCGACCTCATGAAAGGCATCCCGAAGGAGGGGAAGCACGAGGCGCTCGCCGACGTCCACGAGTCGATCATGGAGATGAAGTACTACCGCGAGCACTTCATCCGGGCGTGAGGAACGTGCGGTGAATTTCTGCAGCCACTGCGGTGCCGCGCGCATCGAGCGCCGCGTCCCCGAGGGCGACACGCTGCCCCGCAACGTCTGCGCGCAGTGCGGCACCATCCACTACGAGAATCCGAAGATCGTCGTCGGCTGCCTGCCCGAGTGGCAGGGCAAGGTGCTGCTGTGCCGCCGCGCGATCGAGCCGCGCCTCGGGCTGTGGACGCTGCCCGCGGGCTTCCTCGAGAACGGCGAGTCGGTGACCGACGGCGCCATCCGCGAGACGGTGGAGGAGGCCAACGCGCGCGTCGAGGTCGCCGACCTCTACACGATGGTGAGCCTGCCGCAGATCCACCAGGTCTACATGATGTTCCGCGCGCGCCTCGTCGACCTCGACTTCGGGCCCGGCCCCGAGAGCCTCGAGGTCGCGCTCTTCGACGAGGCCGACATCCCGTGGGAGAAGCTCGCCTTCCGCACCATCACGCGCACGCTGCGCAACTGGTTCCTCGACCGCAAGCAGGGCGCGTTCCCGACGCGCATCTCGTCGCTCGTCCGCCGCCCGCCGCTCCCGCCCAACCTCCGCGGCGCCGGCTGACCGGCCGGCGGGCACCGCTCGCATCCACGCCGGCTTTGTGGTTACACTTTGCCGGTTGTCGTCGCAGCAGCATCTCCGACCGGCGGGCAGGATCGCAAGCGCCCGCGGCGGCGCGGGCCATCCACGAGCCGGCACACCGCGACCGGCATCTTGCGCATTTGGAGGATTCGCATGGTTGCATTCCGTTCACTGGCTGCGCGCGCGGCCGTCGCGGCGCTCGCCCTCGCGGCCGCGCTCCCGCTCGCCGCGCAGCAGGGCACGCGCATCTCGATCACCACCGGCGGCACCGGCGGCGTGTACTACCCGCTCGGCGGCGCCATGGCGAACATCCTGTCGAAGTACGTCCCCGGCATGGCGGCGACGGCCGAGGTCACCGGCGGCTCGGTCGACAACCTGAAGCTGCTCGGCGCCGGCAAGTCCGAAGTGGGATTCTCGATGGTGGATGCGGCGTGGGAAGCGGCCCACGGCGAGGACAAGTTCAAGGACAACAAGGTCAACGCGCGCACGCTGATGGTGCTCTATCCGAACCGCATGCAGGTCGTGACCGTCGACGGCACCGGCATCAACAAGCTCTCGGATCTCAAGGGCAAGCGCGTGTCCACCGGCGCGCCGGGCAGCGGCGTCGAGGTGATGGCGCTGCGCGTGCTGGAGGCGGTCGGCATCGATCCGAAGAAAGATATCAAGCAGGAGCGCCTCGGCGCCTCCGAATCGGTCAACGCGATCAAGGACCGGAAGATCGACGCGTTCTTCTGGGTCGGCGGCGTGCCCACCGCCGCGCTCACCGACCTCGCGGCGACGCCCGGCGTGAAGATGAAGCTCATCGACCACGCGGAAGCCATCGACGCGATGAACAAGAAGTACGGCCCGCTGTACGCGAAGGGCATCATCGCGCCCAAGTCGTACGCCGGCATGGACAAGCCCGTCGAGAACATCGACGTGTGGAACGTCCTCGTCGCCACCGACAAGATGAGCGACAAGATGGCCTACGACATCGCGAAGACGCTGATGGAGAAGAAGCCGGAGCTCGTCGCCGTGCACAAGGAAGCCGAGAACATCGACCTCAAGTACCAGAAGGTCGGCTCGCCCATCCCGTTCCATCCGGGCGCGAAAAAGTATTTCGAGGAGCAGGGCGTCAAGTTCTGACGTCCGCAAAAGGCGTCCGTGAGGACGGTGGATGGCGTGAGGCCGGCGTCGCGCCTTTTGCGGCCGGAACCGCGATCCCACATCGAAGGACTCCCTCTCCCCGCTCGCGGGGAGAGGGTTGGGGTGAGGGGCAGCCGCATACCGAGGCGCGGGCGTTCACTGCGAGTCAGACGGCCGCCTTGGGGCGGCCCGGCGGCGGCCGTTGGAAAGAGCCACGCAACAACGAGCGTCATGCGCGCGATCGGCGCTTCGTGAAGCAAATGCATCGAAGGCGCTAATTCCCATGATCGTCGCTCTACGATGACCGAGCAGCATCGCCCTCCACCCACCCCCTCCACCGTCACCATCGACGACGCCCGCCTCGCGAAGGCCGAGGCGTTCATCGAGGAGGAGGAGGGCGCGACGAGCCGCTACCACGGCTGGCTCGCGCACGTCGCGACGTTCCTGCTGGTCGCGATGTCGCTCTTCCACCTGTACGCGGCGGTCGACATCGTGCCGGCGCAGGTGCTTCGCCCCGTGCACGTCGGATTCACGCTGCTGCTCGTCTTCCTGCTGTTCCCTGCAGCCAAGCGTTATCGCAACCGGCTCATGTGGTGGGACGTCGCGTGCGCGCTGCTGGGCGTCGCCGCCATCGCCTACGCGCTCGGGGGCGGCGACGACTTCTGGGACCGCAACACGCTGCCGTCGAACGCCGACGTGTTCTTCGGCGTCGCGTTCATCCTCCTCGTGCTCGAAGCGTGCCGACGCACGTCGGGCTGGATCATGCTGTTCGTGATCTCGAGCTTCCTCGCCTACGCGTTCTTCGGCCCGTGGCTGCCGGGCTCGTGGCAGCACCGCGGCTACGACGTCGCCGGGATGAGCGGCTTCCTCTACCAGACGCTCGAGGGCATCTTCGGCACCGCGGTCGACGTGTCGTCGTCGCTCATCATCCTGTTCACGATCTACGGTGCCTTCCTGCAGCAGTCGGGCGCGGGCAAGTTCTTCCTCGACTGGAGCTTCGCCGCGATGGGCGGCAAGCCGACGGGCGCGGGCCGCACGGTGGTGCTGTCGTCGTTCCTGCTCGGCGGGCCGTCGGGCTCCGGGGTCGCCACCACGGTCACGATCGGCTCGGTCGCGTATCCGATGCTCGCGCGCGCGGGCTACGGCAAGGAGGCCGCCGGGGGCTTGCTCGCCGCGGGCGGGCTGGGCGCGATCATCTCGCCGCCGGTACTCGGCGCGGCCGCGTTCCTGATCGCCGAGTTCCTGAAGATCAGCTACCTCGACGTGCTGCTGATGGCCACCGTGCCGACGTTCCTCTACTACATGTCGCTGTTCATGATGGTGGAGATCGACGCGCGCAAGTTCGGCATGCGCGACGTGGCCGCGCGCACCGAGCAGACGCTCGCCGAGCTCACCCGCCGCTACTGGTTCCACTTCGGCTCGCTCGTCTCCATCGTCGTGTTCATGCTCCTCGGGTTCTCGCCGATGATGGCGGTGTTCTACTCGACGATCGTGACCTGGCTCGCGTCGTTCCTGCGCCGCGACACCGCGATGGGCATGCGCAAGCTCGTCACCGCGCTGAAGGACGGCTCGGGCCAGATGCTCAACGTCGCCGCGACGTGCGCGGCGGCCGGCATCATCGTCGGCGTGGTCGCCAAGACCGGCCTCGGCCTCAAGTTCAGCGCGATCGTGATCGCGTACGCCGGCGGCAGCGTCGCGCTCACCGCGCTCTACACCGCGCTCATCGTGTGGATCATCGGCCTCGCGGTGCCCGTGACGGCGAGCTACATCATCTGCGCGGTGATCGCAGCACCCGCGCTCACCAAGCTCGGCGTGCCCGACTTCGCCGCGCACATGTTCATCTTCTACTACGCGGTGCTGTCCGAGGTGTCGCCGCCGACTGCGCTGTCGCCGTTCGCGGCGGCGGCGATCACCGGCGGGGACCCGTACCGCACGACGCTGCAGTCGTGGAAGTACACGCTGCCCGCGTTCGTGGTGCCGTTCGTGTTCGTGCTCGACCCCGCGGGCATCGCGCTGCTGCTCAAGGTGCCGCCGGACGCGTCGGGGGTGCACGTCGCGTGGATCACGTTCACCGCGATCGTCGGCATCGCGGCACTCGCGGCCGGCGTGCAGAAGTGGCTGCTGCGCGCGTGCAACCAGGTCGAGCGCTGGATCCTGATCGCGTGCGGCGTGCTGCTCGTGTATCCCGCGCCGGTCACCGACTGGATCGGGCTCGCCGGCGTCGCGGCGCTCTTCGCATGGCAATGGCTCGTGCGCCCGCGCGTGCGGCCGGTGTAGTCGCATGCGCCCCGTCGACGCCCTGTTCGACCGCTACGGCGAGTCGCACCGGCATCCCACCAACAAGGCGATCCACTGGATCTGCGTGCCGCTCATCACGTGGTGCGTCATCGCGTTCGCGTGGGGATGGTCGCCGTTTGCCGCGTACGTCGTCATCGCGCTCGCGGTGCTCTTCTACCTGTGGCTGTCGCCGACGATCGCGCTCGGCATGCTGGCGGTGTCGGCCGTGATGATCTACCCGATGCTCCTGCTCGGGCGCCACGTGCTGGCGGTGGCGGTGGCGGTGTTCGTCGCCGCGTGGATCGGCCAGTTCATCGGCCACCGCATCGAGGGCAGGAAGCCGTCGTTCTTCGAGGACCTGAAGTTCCTGCTGGTCGGGCCGGCGTGGCTGCTGGCGGCGGCCTACCGCCGGCTCGGCATTCCCTATTAGGCGAGCCTCATCCGACGACGTGCATGCCCGCCTGCGCGAGTGCGGCGTGCAGCGCCTCGACGTGCGCGTGCCCGGTGGTCTCGACGACGCAGATCACGCGTACCGCGGAGAGGTCCGGCCCCGCGAACGCGCGATCGTGCACGATCTCCTTGATCGACGCGCCGGTGGACGCGATCACCTCCGCGAGCCGCGCGAGGCCGCCCGGGCGATCGGCGATCGACACCGTGAAGCGGCTCAGGCGACCGTCGGCCACGAGGCCCACCTCGATCACGCGATCGAGCATCGTGAGGTCGATGTTGCCGCCGCACAGCGCGAGCACGACGCGCTTGCCGGCGAGCTCCGGCAGCTTGCCCGCGAGGAACGCCGCGAGCGGCGCGGCGCCCGCGCCCTCGACCACGCTCTTCTCGAGCTCGATCAGCCGCAGGATGGCGAGCGCGATGCTCGCCTCGTCGACGGTCACGACCTTGTCGACGACCTCCTTCAGCATCGCGAACGGCCGCGTGCCGAGGAGCGCGACGGCGAGGCCGTCGGCGAGCGTGGTCGACAGCGGCACCGTGACCGGCGCGCCCGCGGCGAGCGCGGCGGTGAGGCAGGCCGCGTGCTCCGGCTCGACGCCGATCACGCGCACGTCGGGCTTCCTTGCCTTCATCACCGTGCCCACGCCGGCGAGCAAGCCGCCGCCGCCCACCGGCACTACGACCGCCTCGACGTCCGGCGCCTGCTCCAGGATCTCGAGCGCCATCGTGCCTTGCCCGGCCATCACGTGCTCGTTGTCGAACGGATGGATGAACGTCAGGCCTTCGGCCTGCGCGAGCGCTTCTGCGTGCGCGCGCGCCTCGGTGAGGTCGGCGCCGTGCAGCACGACGCGCGCCCCGAGCTGGCGGCAGTTGGTGACCTTGATGAGCGCCGCGAACTTCGGCATCACGACCGTCACCGGAATGCCGAGCAGGCTGCCGTGGTACGCGATGCCCTGCGCGTGGTTGCCCGCCGAGGCCGCGATCACGCCGCGCGTGCGCTGCTCGGTGGTGAGCAGCAGCAGCGCGTTGCGCGCACCGCGCTCCTTGAAGCTGCCCGTGCGCTGCAGGTAGTCGAGCTTGCAGAAGACGTGCGCGCCGGTCAGGTTCGAGAGCGGGATCGACTCGACGCAGGGCGACTCGTAGATGCCGCCGGCGATGCGCGCGCGCGCGGCCTCGACGTCGGCGAGGGTCAGCATCAGAACGGGAGCTTCGCGTCCGGCTTCGCCTGCGCGAGCACGTGCCGGAACTGTTCCTGGATGCGCGCGAGCGCGGCCTCGTTGTCCGCCTCGAAGCGCAGGACCACGACCGGCGTGGTGTTCGATGCGCGCGCGAGGCCGAAGCCGTCCGGGTATTCGACGCGCAGCCCGTCGATGCGGATGACGTCGGTGGCGCCGGGGAAGGTCGCGGTCTCGCCGAGCTTCGCGACGAGCGCGTGCGGCTCGCCTTCCGCGCATGCGATGTTGAGCTCGGGGGTGGACACCGCGTCGGGCAGCGCATCGAGGCGCGCGGCGGGATTCGCATCGCGCGAGACGATCTCGAGCAGACGCGCGCCGGCGTACAGGCCGTCGTCGAAGCCGTACCAGCGCTCGCCGAAGAACGTGTGGCCGCTCATCTCGCCCGCGAGCGCCGCATGCACCTCCTTCATGCGCGCCTTGATGAGCGAGTGGCCGGTCTTCCACAGCATCGGCACGCCGCCGTGCTTCGCGATCCACGGCTTCAGGTTGCGCGTCGACTTGACGTCGTAGATCACCGTGGCGCCCGGCACGCGCGAGAGCACGTCGGCCGCGAACAGCATGAGCTGGCGATCGGGGAAGATGACGTTGCCGCCCGGCGTGACCACGCCGAGCCGGTCGCCGTCGCCGTCGAACGCGACGCCGAGCTCGCAGTCGCCCTGCGCGAGGCGGCGCTTGAGGTCGACGAGGTTCTTGGGCTGCGACGGATCGGGATGGTGATTCGGGAAATTGCCGTCGACGTCGCAGAAAAGCTCCACGACCTCGCAACCCATGCGGCGATAGAGCGTGGGCGCAAAGGCACCGGCCACGCCGTTGCCGCAGTCCACCGCGATCTTCATCGGCCGCGCGAGCTTCACGTCGCCGGCGATGCGCTCGATGTACGCGGGACCGATGTCGTGCGTGCGGTACGAGCCGGCGCCCGTCGCGACGCGGCCTTCCTCGATGCGCGCGCGCAGCGCCTGGATGTCGTCGCCCGACAGCGTGCTGCCGGCCACGACCATCTTGAGGCCGTTGTAGTCGGGCGGGTTGTGGCTGCCGGTGACCATCACGCTGCAGCCGGTCCCGAGGTGCGTCGCCGCGAAGTACGTCATCGGCGTGACCACCATGCCGAGGTCGACGACGTTTGCGCCCGCGGCGCGGATGCCGTCGGCGAGCGCGCCGGCGAGCTCGGGTCCGGACAGGCGGCCGTCGCGCCCGATGGCGAACGTGTCGCGACCCTGCTCCAGCGCGAGCGTGCCGAGCGCCTGCCCGACACGCCGCACGATGTCCGGCGTGAGCGTGCGCCCGACGATGCCGCGGATGTCGTAGGCCTTGAAGATTTCGCGGGGAAGGGCGCTCATGCGATGGCTCGGCGAAGGTGACGGTGTAACGTTCATTTTCTCACGATTCGTCGTTGCGCCCCGGCGAGTGCGGCTATGTGCCGTGCACGAACCAGTGCAGCACGCGCCGCGGCATCCAGTCGAGCCGCCCTGGCGCAGGCCCCGTGAGGAAGCCGACGTGCCCGCCGTGTGCGGGCTGCAGGAGCGTGACGTCGCGCGTGACGTCGGCCGCCGTCGGCAGCGAGGCCGCCGGCACGAACGGATCGTTGCGCGCGTTGAGCACCAGCGTGGGCAGCGCCACCTCGCGCAGCCACGGCTTCGACGACGCGCGCGTCCAGTAGTCGCGCGTCCCGGTGAAGCCGTGCAGCGGCGCGGTGACCACGTCGTCGAACGCCCACATCGTGCGCACCGCGCGCAGCTTCGCGACGTCGAGCGTGCCGGGGAAGCGCGCGGCCATCGCGAGCGCCTTGGGCTTCAGCGTGCGCAGGAAATGATGCGCGTAGACGAGGTTGAAGCCGCGGTCGATCGCCAGGCCCGCGGCCATGAGGTCGAGCGGCGCGGAGACGATCGCCGCGGCGCGCAGCATGCGCTGCGCATCGCCGCCGGCGCGGCCGATCCAGTTCAAGAGCGCGCTGCCGCCGAGCGACACGCCGACCGCGTAGATCGGCGTGTCCGGCCCCACGCGCTCGCGCAGCGTGCGCAGCATCGCGCCCACTTCCTCGTGGTCGCCGGAATGGTAGGCGCGCGGCCGGCGGTTCGGCGTCCCTCCGCAGCCGCGGAAGTGCGGCACCACTCCGCGCCAGCCGAGCTCCGCCGCGAGCGTCATCAGCAGCAGCGCGTAATGGGACTGCGCGCTGCCTTCGAGGCCGTGGAACAGCGCGACGAGCGGCGCGCCGGGCTTCGTCGCCGGCCCATCGGGCAGCCAGTCGAATTCCCAGAAATCGCCGTCGGCCGTGTCGATGTGCTCGCGCCGGTACTGCACCGCCGGCCGGCGCACGAATTGCGGCCAGATGGTCTGCGCGTGCCCGCCGCGCAGCCACGCGGGGCTCGCGAATGGTGTCGGCGCAGCACTGGAATGTCCGTCCGGCATGTTGGGAAATCGTAGCAGCGCGCGCGGCACGTCGGCGCTTGCACTGGAACCTATCGCAAATTCGCGATGCGAATCGACGCCGATGTCTAGATCCGTCGTTCCCGCGAAAGCGGGAACCCAGTGTCGTTAAGCGGTCGAACTGCAACGCCACTGGATCCCCCCCTTCGCGGGGACGACGATGGAAACGGTGGTGGCAACCGATTCTGCGCCAGGTTCTAGTGCTGCGCGGTCCAGAACGGCCGCGCGTCGACGAAGCGCTGCCACGCATCGGCGAGTGCTGTCGCGCGCTCGTTGCCCTGTGCCGCGGCCCAGCCGGCGAACGCCGCAGCGGCGGGCGACTGCGGGCCCGCGAGCTCCGAGGCGAGCCGCGCGGCCACCGCCGCGTCGTTCCACGCCCCCAGCTCCTCCTGCAGCGCCGCGAGCGCCTTCTGGTAGTCGCGCGTGCGCTTGCGCCCGAACAGCGGCGCGAAGAACTCCGTGGCGTAGCGCAGCTTCTTCGCGGCGAGGCGCGCCGCGTGCCGCGCCTCGGGCGCCGCGTGCGCGAGGTCGTGGCCCAACGCCAGCAGCGCCGCGTGGCGCCGCTTCTGCAGCCGCTTCGCCATCGCCCGCGCGGGCTTGCGCAGCTTGTTCGGATGCGCGCGGCTGTCGCCGCGCTCCGCGGCCGGCGCTGCCGCCAGGGCCGCGGCGGCGAGCACGAGGCGCACGAAGCGCGGCGAGGCGACCGCGGCACGGGCGTGCGCGCGCGCCTCGTCGCGCCGGGTCCGCGCGCGCCGGTCGAGTGCTGCGAGTGCGTCGTCGAGGTCGTGCGTGCTGCCTGCACGCGCCGACTGTCGCAGCAGCGGCAGCGTCTGCGCGGTGAAGACGTCGAGGTCGCGTGCGGCGCCGAGCGCCTGCGCGAGCCAGCGCAGCTCCGCGCGCAGCGGCTCGACGCGCGCGGCCGCGAACGCCTTGCGCGCGAGCGAGAGGCAGGCGCGCAGCCGACGCACGCCGATGCGCATCTGGTGGATCCACTCCGGATCGTCCGACGCAACGAGCCCCTGCGCATTGCCCTCGATCTGCGCGACGCAGGCCAGGATGATCGTCGCGAACGCGGCCCCGGCCGGCATGGCGTGCGTGAGCTCGGGATCCGTCGCGCGCACCGGCGCGGCCGTCACCGGCGCGCGCAGCGCGAAGCCGCGCGCCGCCTTGCTGGCCGGCTCGAACGCGAGCGGCACGTCGGCGGCCAGCGCGTGCGCGAGCTCGAAGAGCCGCAGCGGGTCGCCGGCCTCGAGCTCGAGCTCGATCTCGCAGATCGGCGCCTCGCGCCGCGGGCCGTCGTCGGCGGTGCGCACGACGCCGCGGTCGATCGCGAGATGCGCCATCGTCGAATCGGCGAACGCGACCGGGACGACGGTGCGCGTGATCTCGGTGGCGAAGCGCGGCGCGAGCCCCTTGCGCTCGGCGCGCCCGAGCACGCGGCGGAACGGCGTCGCGGCGAAGCGCAGCGCGTCCGGCTCGCCGCGCGCCACCGGCCATTCGTACTCGGGACGCGCACTCATGCCGCCGCCCGCGGCGCCGGTCGCGCCCTTGATCGACTGCAGCCAGTGGCGCTCGGCGCGGCGCAGGCGCAGCGCCACGCCCGCCTGCGCGAGCATCGCGTCGTCGGTATCGAAGTACAGCGTGACGAGCTTCTGCGTGCGCGCGCGGCCGCGCTTCACGGCGAGCAGCGCCGGGTGCCGGACGAGCGCCGGCACGGCAGCGGGCGCGATCGCGAGCTTGAGCTCGATCTCCGTCACGTCCGGCCCGCCTTCGGCCCCGGCCCGGGCGCGCCGCGCGTTCAGTGGACGATCCTTCGCACGCGACGCGGGCGGCGCCCGCTACGCCTCGTCGCTCAGCTTCAGGCGCCGCTGGCGCACGGCGTCGGCCAGCACGCGCAGCGTCTCGACCGTCGCGTCCCAGCCGATGCACGCGTCGGTGATCGACACGCCGTACTCGAGCGGCCGGCCCGGCACGAGGTCCTGCCGGCCCGGGTTGATGTGGCTCTCGATCATCACGCCGAAGATGCGCGAGTCGCCGGCCGCGACCTGGGACCCGATGTCGCGCGCGACCGCGACCTGCCGGTCGTGCTGCTTCTGGCTGTTGGCGTGCGAGCAGTCGATCATCACGCGCGCGGCGAGCCCGTTGTTGGCGAGCTCCTTGCACACCGCGTCGACGCTCGCCGCGTCGTAGTTCGTCGTCTTGCCGCCGCGCAGGATGATGTGGCAGTCCTCGTTGCCGGCGGTGTGCACGATGGCGGAGTGGCCGCCCTTGGTCACCGACAGGAAGTGGTGCGGCGCCGACGCGGCCTTGATGGCGTCGACGGCGATCTTCACGTCGCCGTTCGTGCCGTTCTTGAAGCCGACGGGGCACGACAGCCCCGACGCGAGCTGGCGATGCACCTGGCTCTCGGTCGTGCGCGCGCCGATCGCGCCCCACGCGATCAGGTCCGCGATGTACTGCGGCGTGATCATGTCGAGGAATTCGCCGGCGGCGGGGAGGTCGAGCTCGTTGATCTCGAGCAGGATGCGCCGCGCGAGGCGCAGGCCCTCGTTGATGCGGAAGCTGTCGTCGAGGCGCGGGTCGTTGATGAGGCCCTTCCAGCCGACCGTGGTGCGCGGCTTCTCGAAGTACACGCGCATCGCGATGATGAGGTCGTCGGCGAGCTCGGTGCGCAGCGCCGCGAGGCGTGTCGCGTAGTCGATCGCCGCGTCGTAGTCGTGGATGGAGCAGGGCCCGACCACCACGAACAGGCGATCGTCGGCGCCGTGCAGCACGCGATGGATGCCCTGCCGCGCCTCGTAGGTGGTGCCCGCGGCGCGCTCGGACGCCGGGAACTCCCGCAGCAGGTGCGCCGGCGGCGAGAGCTCGGAGATCTCGGTGATGCGGGTGTCGTCGATCGGGCGGGCGGCGCCGTGCGGGCCGGCGGGCGACTTCGGGCGGTGGGCGGTCGAGGTAGGCAAGGGCGGATCCTGGGCAAAGAATTTTTGCAACAAAACAAGATATTACCGCGTCCGGCGGGGCGTGGACAGGGGGCGCCGGCAATGCCTTGTGCGGTGCACGATGGCGCGGCTGCAACAACCTGCGCGAGCCGGTCGGCGAAACGATTGCCTGCCGCGTTAGGGATACCGTAGACTGGCCTTTCGAGGGTAGCGCTTGGTTTTCCGACAGCGTTCCATCCAACGGGCGGCCGTCACGACCCGATCGCAGCAACCTATCCGGAGGGGATCGTCATGAAGAAGTTCCTGGCACTGCTGGCACTGACCGCCTTCGCGGCCGCGCCGGCCCTGGCGGCCGACACCAAGGCCGCCGACAGCAAGCCCGCCGCGAGCAACTCGCAGCAGGACAAGATGAAGGCGTGCAACGAGTCGGCCGGCGACAAGAAGGGCGACGAGCGCAAGGCCTACATGAAGACCTGCCTGTCGGCCAAGGCCGAGCCCGCCAAGCCCGAGAGCAAGATGGCGATGTGCAACAAGAAGACCGCCGGCCTCGCGAAGGAAGAGCGCGCCAAGGCGCAGAGCGAGTGCATGAAGGGGTCGTGACCCCAAGGTTCAGCTAAGACACGGCCGGGTGACCTCCTGTCCATCCGGCCGAGGCTGACAAGGCCGCATCGGGTTCGCCCTTTGCGGCCTTGTTTTTTCGGCCAGCATGCCCCGGGGTCAGACACCGCTCGCGCGCATCCTGCCGGGCACGCCGGACTTTGCATGCGGTATCTGACCCCTCGCGCCGGTGCCTAGGGGTCAGATACCGCATGCAGGGTTCGTACACGAAGCGCCGTCGTGCACGGGCGGTGTCTGACCCCGGGTTCGAAGCGCAATCGTTCGCGACCGATGTCCGGCGCCGGACTCGCCCGACCCGTCACGCCTTCCGGATCAACAGCCCCTTCAGATACTCGCTCTCGGGAAAGTTGAGCGCCACCGGATGATCCGCGCCCGCCGTCAGCCTCCGGACGATCTGCGCATTCGCCTGCGCATCCACCGCCGCGCCGGCGACGATTTTCTGGAAGAGGTCGAGCGACACGCCGCCCGAGCACGAGAACGTCGCGAGCAGGCCGCCCGGCGCCAGCAACTTGAGCGCGAGCAGGTTGATGTCCTTGTACGCGCGCGCCGCGCGCTCGGCGTGCGCCGCGGTGGGCGCGAACTTCGGCGGGTCGAGCACGATGAGGTCGAACACCGCAGCCTCGTTGCGCAGCCGGCGCAGGTCGGCGAAGGCGTCGGCGTGCGCCCATTCGTTGCGCGCAGCCGGCAGCGCCGGATTGAGCGCGAGGTTGCGCGCGCCCTGCGCGAGCGCCTCCGCCGACGAGTCGATCGACAGCACCGACTGCGCGTCTCCGGCCAGCGCCGCGAGCGTGAAGCCGCCGCTGTAGCAGAACGCGTTGAGCACGCGGCATCCTGCCGCAAGGTCGCGCACGAGCCGCCGGTTGTCGCGCTGGTCGAGGTAGAAGCCGGTCTTCTGTCCCGCGACCGCGTCGACGGCATAGCGCAGCCCGTCCTCGGTCACGACGAGCTCCGCCGGCAGCGCGCCGACGAGCGCACCGCTGCGCGGCGCGAGCCCTTCGAGCGCGCGCACGTCGGCGTCCGAGCGCTCGTAGACGCACGTCACGCCCGGAAGCTCCGCCAGCGCCGCGGCGAGCGCATCGCGCCAACGCTCGGCGCCGGCGGATGCGCACTGCAGCACCACGACCTCGCCGTAACGGTCCGCGACCACGCCGGGCAACCCGTCCGATTCGCCGTGCACGAGCCGCGCCCCGGTGTGCGCCGCATCGAGGAGCGGCGCCCGCGCGGCGGCGGCCGCCTGCACGCGCGACCGCATGAACGCGGCATCGACGGCGGCGCGCACGTCCCACGTCCACACGCGGGCGCTGATCTGCGAGGCGGGCGACCACGCGGCGAGCGCGAGCGGCTCGCCGGCGGCGTCGACCACGGTGACGGTATCGCCCGCGGCGGGCTCGCCGGCGAGGCGCTCGATGGCGCCCGAGAAGATCCACGGATGACGCTGGCGCACCGACTTGTCGCGGCCCGCCTTCAGCACCAGCGCCGGCTGCCCGGCAGGAAGCGCGACGGCCGGCGTCACCGGCGCGGCGCGGCGTCCCGACCGGCGATCGGGCGTGCGCGGCGACCGGGGCGGCGAACGCTCAGCCGAGCGCGACACCGGTCAGGCGGCCGATGCCGAAGGTCACGGCGCCGGCGAGCGCGCCCAGCAGCAGCATGCGCGCGCCGGAGAACCACGCGCTGCGGCCGGTGAAGAGGGACAGCGTGGCGCCGATTCCGAACAACGCCACCGCGGTGACGCCGACCGCGATGCGCAGCGCGTTCGGCCCCGCGGCGAACAGGAACGGCGCGAGCGGCAGCGCGGCGCCGGCGCCGAACGCGAGGAAGGAGCTCGCGGCCGCGCCGATCGGCGAGCCAAGCTCGGCGGGATTGAGGCCCAGCTCCTCGCGTGCGAGCGTGTCGAGCGCGTGATCGGGATCGGCGACGATCTGCTTCGCGAGCTTCGCCGCTTCCTTCTGCGGCAGCCCCTTCGCGGTGTAGATGAGCGCCAGCTCCTGCGCCTCGGCCTCGGGGTACTGCTTCAGCTCGTCGCGCTCGAGCGCGATCTGGTACTCGAAGAGCTCGCGCTGCGAGCGCACGGACACGTACTCGCCGGCGGCCATCGCGAACGCGCCGGCCGCAAGGCCCGCCACGCCCGACAGCAGCACGAGGTGACTGTCGCTCGACGCGCCCGCCACGCCGAGGATCAGGCTCGCGTTGGACACGAGCCCGTCGTTCACGCCGAACACCGCCGCGCGCAGGTTGCCGCCCTGCCCGAGGCTGCGGTGCCGGAACTCGACGGTGGCGGTGGTGGTGGGCATCGCGTGCCCGGACTCGGCGCCGAGCGACGTGCCGTAGATGGCCATGCCGCGCACCTTCATCGCGGCCAGCACCGACTTCATCCGCCGGGGCCCCAGCACGCGCACGAGGCGCGCGACCAGCTGCGTGCGCGAATCGGGGACGAACGGCGGCGGCGGCGGATGCCCGCGCGCGGTGAGCTGGGCCCGCCAGATGGCCGCCTGCGCCTCGGCCTCGCCGGCCAGGCGCTGGAAGAGGTCCGCGCGCACCGTGCCGGCCTCGGCCTCGGCGCACGCGCGGTAGAGGAAGGCCGAGCGCTGCTCCTCGACCCAGCTCGCCAGCGGATTCATGGCAGGCCGCCGCCGGCCAGCGCCGCATCGATGCGCGCGAGCACCTCGCCGGTAAGCTGCGGCAGCACGGCGAGCGCCTGCATGTTCTCGTGCACCTGCGCCGGCCGGCTCGCGCCGGTGATCACCGTCGACACGTGCGGATTGACGAGGCACCACGCGAGCGCCATCTGCGCGAGCGTGCAGCCCAGCTCGGCCGCGATGGGCGCCAGGCGCCGCACCTGCGCGATCTTCGCCGGGTCGGACAGCCGCTCCGCGAGCCACTCGTAGCCCTTGAGCGTGCCGCGCGAGTCGGCCGGGATGCCGTCGTTGTACTTGCCGGTCAAAAGGCCCGACGCGAGCGGGCTCCAGGTCGTGGTGCCGAGGCCGATGTCGCGGTACAGCCGCGCGTATTCCTTCTCCACGCGCTCGCGATGCAGCAGGTTGTACTGCGGCTGCTCCATCACCGGCTTGTGCAGGTGATGCCTGTCGGCGATGTGCCACGCCTGCGCGATCTCGGCGGCGGTCCACTCCGACGTGCCCCAGTACAGCGCCTTGCCGGCGGTCACCATGTCCGACATCGCCCACACCGTCTCCTCGAGCGGCGTGTCGGGATCGGCGCGGTGGCAGAACACGAGGTCGACGTAGTCCATGCCGAAGCGCGCGAGCGAGCCGTCGATCGCCTGCATGAGGTACTTGCGGTTGAGCGTGTTCTTCTCGTTGGGGCCGTCGTGGAGGCCCCAGTACAGCTTGGTCGACACGAGGTAGGAGCTGCGGCGCCAGCCGAGCTTGCGCAGCGCCTCGCCCATGATGCGCTCCGACTCGCCCTTCGCGTACACCTCGGCGTTGTCGAAGAAGTTGCAGCCGGCATCGTACGCGGCGGCCATGCACTCGCGTGCGACGTCGGTGCCCATCTGGTTCCCGTAGGTCACCCACGAGCCGAACGACAGCGCGCTCACCTTGAGCCCGGAGCGCCCGAGACGGCGGTAGTGCATGGTGGTCACGACGACGTTGCCTTGCAGGAGGAAGCTCGCGCGGGAGCCCGACAGCGGCGGCCGGCGGGCCGCGGATTCATTCTAACCGAACGCCGCACGCGTTCGCGCCAACGCGGGCGTCGCCACGCTCGCCTACAGCGTCGGCGGGCCGCGGCGTTGCGCGGCCTCGAGCCGCTCCTGGCACGCGATGCAGCGCGGGGCGGAGGGTTGCGCCGCCAGCCGGCCGTAGGGAATCGGCTGCCCGCATTCCTGGCACTCGCCGTACGTGCCGTCCTGCATGCGCGCGAGCGCGCCCTCGACCTCGCGCAGCTCGCCGGCATCGCGCGACACCTCGGCGACGTCGAGCGCGGTCTCGAGATCGGCCACCGCCCAGTCGTCGGTCTCCTCCATGCGGTTGCGCAGGCCGAGCAGCGCCGGATTGTCCTGCTCGCTGAGCTTGGCGGCGAGCTCGGCCCGCAGCACCTTGCGGCGCTCCTCGAGGGCGGCACGCAGCGTGGCGCGTTCGGCGGCGGTGATCGGCTTGGTCATGGACGTGCTCTCCCGGGTGCGTGCACCCCTTGGTCGTTCGCTACGTGCGGTCGCCCCGCCGGCGGCGCAAGCGGCATGCCCACCCTCGCAGGGAGGTCTTGAAACCGCGTTGCGCCACCCACAGATTCGCATCACCGGCGGACGGCGGCGTTGCCCGGCGTCAAAAGGCGACGGCTGTCCGCGAGCCCCTCATTCAAGCACAGGAGATACCGATGAACGCATTGCAAGTGTACGGCCCGTTCGCCGACGCCGGCTTCGAGGACCTCGTCCGCAACTTCTTCCGCCCCGTCCGCGAGCAGCGCGAGACCGCGGCGCCGATCAAGGTCGACGTCACCGAGAGCAAGGACGCCTTCGTCGTGCGCGCGGAGGTGCCCGGTGTGGCGAAGGACGACATCCACGTCAACGTCGAAGGCAACCAGGTCACGATCTCCGCGGAAGTGAAGCGCGAGAGCGAGCAGAAGGACGGCGAGCGGCTGCTGCGCAGCGAGCGCTACTACGGCGCCGTGTACCGCAGCTTCGTGCTGCCGGTCGAGCTCGACGAGACCAACAGCCAGGCGAAGTACGAGAACGGCGTGCTCGAGCTCACGCTCGCGAAGAAGCCCGCGGTCGCCGGTCGCAAGCTGACGATCCAGTAATTCCGCAGGTCGTTTCGCCCGCCGCGCCCGGAAGCGACTTCCGGGCGCGCGCACGTCCGTCAGCGGATCCGCTTGGCGGCGTACTCTTCCTCGATGTTGTCGCGGTAGAAGCTCCACGGCGAGGACGCCGTCGAGAAGCGCCGCCACACCTCGGCCGACACGCCGGCGTAGCTGAACGTGCCGGCGGTGAGCTCGACCACCAGCGTCTTCTCGCGCGGATCGTAGCCGGCGGCGCGCAGGCTGCCGCCGGAGAGGCGTTTCATTTCCATCTTTGGCGGTGCTCCTGTCGAGTGCCTTGGGCGGACCGCCCCAAGCGGATCGACGCCGACATTGGAGTTCGTCGTTCCCGCGAACGCGGGAACCCAGCGGCGTTGCCGTGCAAGACCTTGACGACACTGGATCCCCGCCTTCGCAGGGACGACGATGGAAATGGCGGTGCCATTCGACTCGAGATAAGTCTCAATGCCCTGCCGCGGCGCCCCACAGCGCCTTCAGGCGCGCGTCGCGGCCGCAGCCGGTGCGGTAGTACTCGTAGCGCAGCGGGTTCTTCTTGTAGTAGTCCTGATGGTAATCCTCGGCGGGCCAGAAGTCGCCGGCCTCGACGACCGGCGTGACGATCGGGTCCTTGAACGGCTTCGTCATCGCGAGCAGCTCCTTCGACTTCTCGGCCGCCGCCTTCTGCTCGGGCGTGTGGACGAAGATCGCGGTGCGGTACTGCGTGCCCACGTCGCAGAACTGGCGGTCCTTCACCGTCGGGTCGACGTTGTGCCAGTACACCTCGAGGAGCTTCTCGTAGCTCACCTTCTTCGGGTCGTACACGACCTGCACCGCCTCGGCGTGGCCGGTGCCGCCGGCCGACACGTCGTGGTAGCTCGGATTCTTCACCGTGCCGCCGATGTAGCCCGAGGTGGTGCTCACCACGCCGGGCAGCACGTCGAACGGCTTTTCCATGCACCAGAAGCAGCCGCCCGCGAACGTCGCGTAGGCCATGCCGGCTGGCGGCGCTTTCGGCGTCTGCGCGACCGCGAGCGACGCGAGGGCGAAGGCGCCGGCGAGCGCGGCGAGGTGGCGCGGCAGGGAGGAAAGAGTCGGCGGCATGGATGGATTCCGAAAGAGGAGGAGACGTGGAGCGAACAGGCGGCGCGCGGCGCGATTCCGGGTAGTCGACGCCGTACGTTGCGCCTTACACCGCGCGGCTCACCCCTCCGCGAGGCCGGCGCGTGCGCGCTGCCACTTCACGATCGCTGCGTCGTCCTCCTCGCCGTGGCCGGCGGCCACCGTCGCCTGGAACGCCGCGAGCGCCGCGCCGGCGAACGGCGCCGGCACGCCGTGGCGCGCGGCGAACGCGGCGGCGATGCCGACGTCCTTGCACAGGATGCGCGCCGCCGCGCGCGGCGCGTAGTCGCCGGCGAGCGCGCGTGGCATCCGGTCCGCGAAGATCCAGCTTCCGCCCGAGCTCGCGTTGACCACCTCCACCACCTGCGCCGGATCGAGGCCGGCGCGCTCGGCGAGCGCGAGCGCCTCCGCACCTGCGGCGAGGTTCACCGCGGCGAGCAGGTTGTTGACGATCTTGAAGCGCGCGCCGTCGCCGGCGCGTGAGCCCACGTGGAACACGCGTCCGGCGGTGGCGGCAAAGACAGGCGCGCAACGCGCGAGCGCGGCCGCGCTGCCCGCGGCCATCACCGTCATCGTGCCGTCGGCGGCGCGGGCGGGCCCGCCGGAGATGGGCGCGTCGACCAGCTCGCCGCCGGCCTGCGCGATGCGCGGCGCGAGCGTGGCGACGAAATCGGGATCGACCGTGGAGGCGAGCACGACGATGCGGCCGCCGGCGAGCGCCGCGGCCGCGCCGCCTTCGCCGAAGAGGACCTCGTCCACCTGGTCCGCATCGACCACGACGATCCAGGTGACCGCGCAGTGCGCGACGAGCGCTGCGGCCGACGGGTGGCACTGCGCGCTCAGCGCGGACGCCTGCACGTTCACCTCCGGCCGGATGTCGCGCACGTGCGTCGGGAACCGCGCGCGCAGCAGGCTCTTCACCACGCCCATGCCCATGGCGCCGGCACCGATCACGCCGACCGGAAAAGGCGCGCTCGCGGGCGCCATGCGCTACTTCGCCGGCGGCGGCATCGCGGCGTACGGCTCGCAGTCGCGCAACGGCGTCGGCACGTTGTCCATGACGAGCGTGAGCTCGCTGCCCTTGCCGCGCAGCTCCAGGTTGCCGTTGCTGTAACGGACGCCGGACGCCACCGGGATCTGGTAGAGCGTCACCCGCTGCGCGCCGGGCAGGAGCACGCGCGCCTCGCCTTCGACGAAGCGCACGACGAAGCGCTCGCCGTTCAGCTGGCACGCGAACGTGTTCTTGGCGAGCTCTTCCTCGCGCTTCTTCTGCGGGTTCTCGCACGCGGCCAGCGCGAGCGCGGCAACCGCGAGGCCGACGACGACGGGGCGAAACGTTGGAATGCGCATGGATGCGAGAATAGCACTGCCACTCGCTTTAACCGTGGGCGGCCCTAGCATTCCGCGATGTCGACGGCGAGTCCGCCTATGGCGCCCGACTTCGGGCGCGCGGCCATCGCGCGCCCTGCGGTGATGACCGTCCGGGCGAGGCCATCGAGGCCGTTACGCGGCGCGGGCAGGCGGATGGCGGCGGTCGCGGCGTCGTAGGCGCGCGTGGCGCCCTGCGCGCCGCGCTCGATGCAGGGCGCCTCGATGCGGCCGTGCGCGGGATCGCAGGCGAGGCGCAAGTGAGGCTCGAGCGCGCGCTCGGCCGCGTGCAGCACCTGCGCGTTGCTGCCGCCCAGCACGCACGCGAGCCCGGAAGCGGCCATCGCCGCCGCGACGCCGATCTCGCCCTGGCAGCCGACCTGCCTGAGGCCGGCGCCGCGCAGCAGGCCGCCGATCGCTGCCGCCGTCAGCAGGAAGTCGGTGGTGCCGGTCTCCTGATGCAGGGGTGCGCTGTCGCGCCACACCTGCAGCAGCGCGGCGACCGGCCCGGCCGTCGCCGCGGTGGGCGCGGCGACCACGCGGCCGCCGCACGCGCTCTCCTCGCCCATCGCGGTCGCGTACACCGCGCACATGTCGCGCGGCGGCGCGCCCGCCGCGCGCTGCGCATCGGCCCACGCCGAGGCCGTGCGCGACGCGCCGCTCGGCAGCCGGCCCTCGCTCGTCATGCCGCGCTCGATGGCCACGCGCATCGTCTGCGCGACGAGCAGCAGGCCCGCACGCACTTCGCCCGGGCTGAACAGCGCGCACTCGTTCGCGCGCGCGAGGTCGCAGATGCGCTTGCCGTGGCTGCGCCCGAGCTCCAGGAGCTGCGCGCCCGACGCGAACGCATAGGGCACGCGCGGCGACCATCCCGCGTGGCCTTCGCCTTCCGCGGCGATGGCACCGCCGCCGGTCGAGAAGTACACGCGCGTCGCGACCAGCTCGCCGCGCAGGTCGTGCGCGGAAAAGCGCATCGCGTTGCCGTCGTCGGCGAGCGAGCGGTCGACCACCGTGCGCAGGTCGCGCTCGGGATCGAAGCGCACCGGGTGCCGTCCGCCGAGCGCGAGGCTGCGATCGGTGCGCGTGCGGGCGAAGCAGAGCTCGAGCGTCTCCGCATCGCAGCGCTCGGGCAGGTGCCCGCAGAAGCCGGCGACGAGCGCGCGGTGTGTGCCGCGATCGGCGCCGTGGAAGGCGAGGCCGCCGTAGAGCTCCGCCTCGATGCGCACGACGCGCGGCAGCACGCCGTCGGCCGCGAGCTCGTGCACGAACCGCAGCGCGGCGCGGTGCGGGCCTGTGGTGTACGAGGACGACGGACCCGGGCCGATGCGATACAGCTCGAATGCGCTCAGGTACACGCCGTGCTCCTCCCCCAGTTGACAGGCGCGGCCATACGCGCGCGACGTTGGATGTGAACGCGAGTATGCGGGCGCCGGGGTTTCGGTCCCCGCGCAACCGCTACCCGGTGCGCGAGGGCCGCCGGGCGGCGCGGATGCGCCTCACTGCGTCGCGTCGCCGGTGGCCGCGGGCGGCGGCGCGAAGCGCACCGCGGGATCGTACGACAGCACTTCGGCGACCTCGCCGCGCGCGAGCGCCTGCTGCGTCCCCTGCCACCACGCGGCGTCGAGCAGGTCCGCGTGCGTGGAAAGGAAGTCTTCGCGCACGCGCGGATCGGTGAGCAGGAAGGTCGCGAACTCCTCGGGGAACACATCGAGGGGTCCCACCGGATACCACACGTCGCCGGACATGTCGTCGAAGCCGGGCGGCGGCGGCGGGATCCGGCGAAAGCGGCAATCGACGAGGTACTCGATCTCGTCGTAGTCGTAGAACACGACGCGGCCGTAGCGGCTCATGCCGAAGTTCTTGAACAGCAGGTCGCCCGCGAAGATGTTGACCTGTGCCAACTCGCGGATCGCGTTGCCGTAGTCGACGACCGCGTGCCGCCGCTGCGCGTCGCTCGCCGTCTCGAGGTAGAGGTTGAGCGGGACCATCCGCCGCTCGATGTAGAGGTGGCGCACGATGATGCGGTCGCCGTCCTCCTCGATCTGCGACGGCGCGACGTGGCGCAGCTCGGCCAGGAGCTCCGGCGCGAAGCGCTCGCGCGGGAACGCGACGTCCGAATACTCGAGGATGTCCGTCATGCGCCCGGCGCGGTCGTGGTGCTTCACGAGCGCGTACTTCTGCATCACCTTCTCGGCGTTGGTGTCCTTGGAGGCGGCGATGCGGTCCTTGATCACCTTGAACACGTACGGATACGACGGCAGCGTGAACACGCTCATCACGAGCCCGCGGATGCCCGGCGCGATGATGAAGCGGTCGCGCGAATGCGCGAGGTGGTGCAGGAAGTCGCGGTAGAAGAAGTTCTTGCCGCCCTTCTGCAGGCCGACCATCGTGTAGAGCTCCGACGACGTCTTGTCGGGCAGCATCTGGCGCAGGAAGCGCACGTAGGCGGACGGCACCTCCATGTCGACCAGGAAGTACGAGCGGTTGGCCGAGAAGAGCAGGGCGAGGTCGTCGCGGTCGAGCAGCAGCGCATCGATGTACAGGCGGCCGTCGGGCGCGTGCTTGATCGCCACCGCGAACGGCTGGTGGCGCATGCCGTTCACCACGCGGCCCACCGCGTACGCCGTCTGGTCGCGGAAGAAGAGCGACGACAGCATCTGCACCTGGTGGTTCGCCTCGAGGCGCATCGGCCGCGGCGCATGCCTGCGGAACGCGCGCAGCACGTTGCGGATGTCGCGGCGGAAGTCGGCGAAGCGCGTCGCGAGGCCGAAGTCGAGCACGATGTCGACGAGCGCCGCGCGCAGGCCCTGGTCGAGCGGGTAGTAGCTGCGGTACGTCGGCGGGTCGGCCTCGATGTGCTCGGTGGAGATGGCCGGGCGCACGAAGATGAAGCGGTTGTGGAAGTACGTGCGGTGCAGGATCTTGCACGACACCGAGTTGAAGAACGTCTCGGCGCACTCGGGCTGGCGGTGATCGATCAGGAGCCCGATGAAGTGCAGCTTCACGCGCTCCCACAGCGCATCGGCCTCGAGGCCCGCGGTGCGGTACTCGCGCTCGATGCGCTCGACGGTCTCCACCACGCGCCGGTCGTAGAAGTCGATGCGGTCGTGCGCGACGTGGCGGATCGCAAGCCAGTTCCCGTCCTCGAAGTGGCGCTTGGCCGCGCGTGCGCATTCGCGGAAGAGCGCGTAGTGGCGGTCGAAGCCGTCACGCAGCGTGCGGGCGATGGCGCGGGCGGTGTCGTCGGCGGTGCGGGAGACGCCGGGTGGATGGCTGGCGAGCGCGCGGGCGGGCATGGAGGCGTTCGCTTGGGAAAGATGCGGATGCGCTGTCGACGAGCGCATGAGGCATCATAGCGCACATGGTCCGCTCGTCCTCCACGGTGCGCGCGAGGTGCGGCATGGCTGCCGCGCTGCTCGCGTGCGCGCTCGCCGGCGACGCCGCCGCGCAAGGCGTGGTCAAGTGCATCGACGCCGACGGCAACGTCACCTACCAGGACTCGCCGTGCGCGAGCGGCCGCCCGGGCCGCACGGTGGAGCTGCCGAAGGCGGAGACGCTCGAGGACACGCGCGCGTGGGAAACGGCGGCGAAGGATGCGCGCGTCGTGCGCGGCATGCCGAAGCGCTGGGTGCTGAAGTCGCGCGGCGCGCCGCTCGAGATCCGGCCGGGCGCGCCACGCGAGGATGCCACCGAGGTCTGGCGCTACTCGAGCAAGGAGGGCGTGCTGCTCGTGGGCTTCACCGGGCCGAACGTGGGCTGGGTGCGCGAGGAGGCGGTGCCGCGCGCGAGCGCGACGGCGCCAGCGCCGGTCGCGGCGAATGCACCGGCCGCCACGCGCGGCGCGCAGAACCGCCGCTTCGTGCTGGAGGGCCGCTACTGCGAGCACGTCTTCGCCGAAATCGGCGCCGCCGACCGCGAGGCGCCCGTGGCCGGCGGAGGGGTGCGCTACACCTACGACCCGCGCGAGGGCGATCCGTCGATGCGCACGGTGTTCACCTGCGTGAACGGCAAGGTCGCGGACGTCGAGCGCACGATGGTGAAGTAGTCACGCGCCAGCGTCGTTGCGCCGACGTAACGACGCTGGGTCCCCGCGTGCGCGGGGACGACAATTTCCTACTTGGCCAGCTCGACCTGTTCCTGCAGCTCTTTCACGGTGGCGTTGTAGCTCGCGATCGCGCCGTTGGAATCGGCCACGGCCGCATTGGCTTCCTTGACGGCGGCGTCGGCCTTCGCCTGCAGCTCGGCGATGCCCTTCTTCATGCAGTCCTGCCACGCGCTCACGCTCTTGTTCCATTGCGCCGACTTCTGCTGCGACGCCATCCGGCCCGGGTGGGGATCCGGCTTCTCGCACTTCGGCATGTTCGCGGGATTGGCTGCGGGGGCGGCCGGGGCCGGCGCGGCGGGTGCCTGCGCGAGGGCAGCGGCGGAGAACGTGGCGGCGGCCGCGAGGGCGGCCAGGGCGCGGATCGACGTCATGATGCGGGACTCCGTAGAATGGGACAGACCCTCGATTCTAGCGCGGCGCCGCGGCGGCCCGGGTCTCGCATGCCGTATTGCGCGCGGCCCGGCGGACATGCTTTGATCGCGCGCATGGCCTCTTCGTCTTCGAGCCTTTCGTCGCACGCGGCGCGACTCGCGGCCGCGCTGCTCGTGGCGCTCCTCGCCGGCTGCCAGCAGGCGCCGGCCCCGACGTCCTCCGCTCCGGCCCCCGCGCGTCCGGCGCCCGCACCGTCACCGGCGGCGCCGGCCGCGGTGGCCCCGGTGCCCAAGGTCGTGTTGCCGTCCACCGATTTCCCGCCCGGCCCTCTGTACTTTTGCGTCACGGCGTCGGCGCGCACCCCGATCGACTACGAGCCGCGCGTCGAGCAGCTCTGCCGCCGGCATCCGGAGATGGGGCCGTGCCAGTACGAGCGCAACGCGTGCCGCGCGCAGAAGGGACGCGTGTTCACCGCGCGTGGCGAGGAAGTGACGATGGCAGTGGAGGCGGAGTACGACAAGGCCGTCACGCGCGTGACGTTCAAGGGCGATTCGGGGAGCGCGCCGGCGAAGAAGAAGTAGAAAGCCGGCATGGTCGCCGGCTGCCCCTCACCCCAACCCTCTTCCCGCAAGCGGGGCGAGGGAGACCTATGTGGGGGCGGTGGTATGGGGGCCGGCTGCGTGGAGGACCGCCTACGGCTGTTTGGATTCGAAGGTGTTGCAGCTGCGCGGGTCGCCGGTGGTGAAGCCCTGCTTGAACCAGCGCGCGCGCTGCGCGGCGCTGCCGTGCGTGAAGGCATCGGGCACCACGCGGCCCTGCGTCGCGCGCTGGATCGAGTCGTCGCCGACGGCCGCGGCCGCGCGCAGGCCTTCGTCGACGTCGCCCGGATCGAGCATGTTGCGCTTGGCGGCGAAGTAGCCCCAGACGCCCGCGTAGCAGTCGGCCTGCAGCTCGAGCCGGACGGACAGCGCGTTGCGCTGGCGCGTGTCCAGGCGCTGCGCGGCCCGGTCGTACTTGTCCATCGTGCCGAGCTGGTTCTGCACGTGATGGCCGATCTCGTGCGCGATCACGTAGGCGTTGGCGAAATCGCCGGGCGCGCCGAAGCGCCGCGAGAGCTCCTCGAAGAACGCGGTGTCGAGGTACACCTTCTGGTCGCCGGGGCAGTAGAACGGGCCCATCGCGGACTGCGCGGTGCCGCAGGCCGAGCGCGTGTAGCGCTCGAAGAGCACGAGGTGCGGCGGCTCGTAGCGCGTGCCCATCGCCTTGAAGAGCGCGGTCCACACGTCCTCGGTGTCGCCGAGCGTGCGGCTCACGAAATCCTTCGCGGGGCTGGCCGGGGTCGCCTGCCGGGCGGGTCCCGGCGGTGCGTACGGCTGCGACTGCGACTGCGGCGGCATGGGCGCGGGGGCCGGCGCCACCGGGCCGCCGCCGCCTTCCATCATGCCGATGAGCTGCAGCGGATTGACGCCGAACAGCAGGCTCACGATCACGATGACGATGATCGCGCCGCCGCCCAGGCGCATGCCGCCGCCGCCGATGGGAAAGCCGCCGCCGCCGCTGCCCGCGCCGGTGCGGTCCTCGATGTTGTCGCTCGGCCGCATGTCGCCCCAGCGCATGGCGTCCTCCTCGGGTGCTCGATGCGGTCGAGTTTACTGCGCCTTGGCGATCGCCTGCGCCAAGTCCTGATATTGCTCGCACGAGCGCCCGCAGATGCGCTCGAGCGCGGCGAGGTGCTCGCGGGCCTTCGCCTTGTCGCCCAGCAGGACGTACGTCTCGCCCAGGTACTCGTGCGCGCCGCGGTGGTTGGCGTCGAGCGCGAGCGCCTCCCGGTAGGCGCGCAGCGCCGCCGGGTAGTCCTTGAGGTTGCGGTACGCATACCCCAGGAGGTTGCGCACGTCGGCGTTCGCGGGCTCGTCCTTCGCCGCGATCTCGAGGTGATAGCGCGCGGTGGCCCAGTCCTTGGCCTGGATCGCCTGCTGCCCGAGCTCGAAGTCCGCGTTCGCGATGGGCGGCTTGTCGACGTTCGCGTCGCACCACGCCTGCGGTGCCGCGACGAGCGCGGCGAGCGCGATGCCGGCGACGGCCGCCATGCGCCGCATGAGCCGCGCCGTCACGGCTTCAGCGCCCGGTAGAGGAACGGCAGGCTCACGTCCATCCGGTAGTCGATCGACGAATGCGTGTCGTCGAATTCCTCGTAGGTGTGCGCGATGCCGTGCGCCGTCAGCTCCCGCGAGAGGATGCGCGCGCCGAAGTGCAGGTGGTACTGGTCGCGCGAGCCGCAGTCGACGTAGATGCCGTGCAGCGACTTGAGGTTGCGCTTGCACTCCGCGACGAGGTTCACGGGATCGTGCTGGCGCCACCGCGCCCAGCGCTGCGGGATCAGCTCGCCGGTGTCCAGGTCGCAGGGCAGGCGGAAGCCCAGCGGCGCGCGCGGATCGGGGTCGTAGCTCGCGGCCATCG
Source organism: Burkholderiales bacterium (assembly GCA_046347855.1). Taxonomy (GTDB): domain Bacteria; phylum Pseudomonadota; class Gammaproteobacteria; order Burkholderiales; family Casimicrobiaceae; genus VBCG01. The sequence continues at coordinate 402,385 of JAXMFJ010000006.1, read as the reverse complement.
CGAGCTCCATCAGCGCGTGCACCTCGGTGTCGTTGAGCTTGTCCTTGGCCCACACCGCCTCGAGGAAGCGCCGCGCGCGGCCGTCGTCGCGGCCATCGGCGGCGCGCCGCTTGCCGCGCGCCGTCGACTGCCGGCCGGCCTTGCGGCGCGGCACGCGGTAGCGGTCGAGCTCGTTCAGCGTCCGCGGCCAGTCGGTGAGGTAGCAGAACTCGAAGTACGCGTCGCCGGAGTGATCGGCGATGGCGCCCCACGTCTCCGCGTAGCGCATGCCGTGGATCATCGCGCCATAGCCGCCGGACGACTTGCCGAAGCAGCCGCGGTGGTCGCGGCTCGCGAGCGTGCGGAACTCGCGGTCGACGTGCGGGACGATCTCGCGCGTGAGGTAGTCGGCGTAGCGGCCGATGGCCGACGAGTTGATGTACTGGTTGCCGCCGAGGCACGTGAAGCAGTCGGGGAAGACCACGATCGCCGGTCCCATCCGCATTTCCGCGATGAGACGCGACACGCGCTCGGCGACGTTCTCGTCGAACGGGCGCCAGTTGAGATGCGCAGGACCCGAGCCCGTGAAGCCGACGAGGTCGTAGAGCACCGGGTAGCGCCGCCCGCGGCCGCGGCCCGCGCCTTCGTCGTAGCCGGGCGGCAGCCACACCGCGAGGCGCCGGATGTGCGGGTCGCCCAGCGGGTTGTCGCGCAGCACGCGCGAGTCGTGCTCGAGGACGATGGTCGTGCCGGTATTGCCGGCGAAGTGCTTGCGGGCCATGGGAGCGATCGAAGGGAAGAGCGGCGGGGCATCGCCGCGTCGTGGATTGTGCCGGGGTGCAGCCCTTCCGGCAATGCGGCGGCCGCGACGCGCGCGTGCTGCGCAGCACGATTGAACGGACGCGGCACGGCGACTACATTGTGGCGCATCGACCCATCGTCGGGGAGGCGCCATGCGCCGGAAACTGCAATGCCTCGCCGCGTGCGCCTGCGCCGCACTCGTGCTGCCGGCCGCGGCCGGCAGCCTCACCGTGGAGGAGTGCTTCGAGGGATCCGACTTCATCGCCAACGCGGCGCGCGCGCGGGAGAACGGCATGCCGCGCGCGGCTTTCCTCGCTCGCATGCGCGACGACTTCGAGCTGATCCACGCGTATCCGCCGGCGCTGCGCTGGTTCGCCAAGGACGACGAGGACGAGCGCTTCCTGCTCGAGGCGGCGAGCGAGGTCTTCGATGCGCCGGGCACGCCCGACGACCACCGCACGCGGTTCCTGCAGGCGTGCTTCGCGCGGGCGACGGTCTAGGGCAATTCCGCAGGACGCGCGCGCTGACGCCCTTTCAGTTGCCGACGGCGGCGCGCGCCTCGGCGAGCGTGGACGCCGGCGCGACATGGGCGTCGCGCTTCATCACCTTCCAGCCGACGAGGTCCATCGTGTCGGGCAACTGCGGCCGGCGGTCGCCGAAGGAGACGGTGCCGTCCAGTTGCAGCGTGTCGGTCTTGCCGGGGACGGGCACGCCCTTCGCATCGACAGGCCGGAAGCGCAGCGTCAGTGAGAACGCGAGGCGGCCGTCGCCGGCGGGCTTCACGGTGCCGGTCATCGACCATGGCGGTCCGTAGAGCGTGGCGATGCGCGGCGCATCGGCGCGGATGAACTGGGTCTTGCTGCCCGCACGGATCGTGCGCGGGGCCGTAACATCTGCCGGCGCCTCGAGGACCCCTTGGTCGAGCAGCACCGCGACCAGCCTGCCCATCATGAGCGGCGACGAGAAGAGGTAATCGATGATCGCGTCCGCCGGCGGCAGCGGGTCGCGGGTGCGGTAGGCGATGCCGTCGATGCCGAACAGCACGCCTTCGCCGCTGCGGCGGTTGCCGTGCGCGTCCTCGCGGTACGTCGCGTGGAGCTCGCCGTTGGCCGCCTCCTCGAGCCGGTAGGTGCCGGTGAAGCCGGTCGTCCTGGCGGTGAGGTCGAGCGCGGCGAACTGCGCCCAGCGGCCGGAGGCGCACAGCGCCGACCACCTGGTGGTCCCGCACTGCCGGCTGTCGACGCCGGGCAGCGGCGCGTTGACGGGCGCCTGCGGCAGCGCGCCGGGATCCGGCAGCGCGGGCGCCTGGGCGCACGCACGGCCCGCGAGCAGGCAGAGCGCGAACGCGCAGGCGAGCGCGCCGTGGCGGGGAGAAAGCGGCATGCGCGGATTCTAGCGAGTCGCGCCGCCGCCGGCTGCGACCGGCGGACCTGCGGTCGCGGGGCGCCGACGGGACGCCGGCGCCCGGAAGCCCGCGCTCAGGCGGCTGCGGCCAGCGGCACCTGCGCGTCGGTCGCGATGACCTGCGCCGCCGCGTTGATCACCGCCGCGATGCGGCCGACGTCGCGCAGCTGCTGCGTGGTGAGGCCCGTCTCGGCCAGCAGCTTGTAGTGCGACTTCACGCAGAACTCGCACTTGCCGACGATGGAGGCCGCGAGCGCATAGAGCTCGAACGACTGCCGGTCGACGCCGCCGTGCGTGGCGTACGCGTTCATGCGCAGCTCGGCGCGCATCGTCGCCAGGTCCGGGTCGCCCGCCATCTCGACGAACGGATACCAGACGTTGTTCATGCCCATCAGCGCGGCCGCGGTGAGCGCCGCCTGCTGGTGCGCGGCGTCGAGCGTCGCGTCGGCGCGAATGGCCGCGACGATCGTGGCCGAGCGCGCGGCGAAGGCGGCGGCGAGCGCCGCCCCCGCGGCCTGCGCGGGCGAGAGGCTCGAGCGCCCGAGCACGGAATCGAGATTGAGGCGGATGTCCTTCGCGTAATCGGGCACCCGGGCCTTGAGGTCGTTGATGTAGGTCATCGTGGGTTCTTGCGTGTGGCGGGGAAGGGGCCGGCCGCCGCGTGGCGGGGCCGGCCGGTGCGTCGGGGGTTACAGCGTGGCTTCGCCGACCTTGCGGTTGCAGGGGCAGAGCTCGTCCGTCTGCAGGCCGTCGAGGATGCGCAGCACTTCCTCGGGGTTGCGGCCGACGTTCAGGTTGTTGACCGACACGTGCTGGATCACGTTGTCCGGGTCGACGATGAACGTCGCGCGCAGCGCCACGCCTTCGGCCGCGTCGCGCACGCCGAGCTGGTCGACGAGCGAGCCCGTCGTGTCGGCGAACTGCCAGTGGTTGAGGCTCGTGAGGTCCTTGTGGTCGCGGCGCCAGCCGAGCTTCGCGAACTCGTTGTCGGTGGAGCCGCCGAGCACCACCGCGTCGCGGTCGGCGAAGTCGCCGGCGAGCTTCGCGAAGCCCACGATCTCGGTCGGGCACACGAACGTGAAGTCCTTCGGGTAGAAGTAGATGACCTTCCACTTGCCCGCGAACGACTGCTCGTTGATCGGCTCGAACGCCGACACGCCGTTCTCCTCGTGCTGGTTGAAGCCGGGCTTCACGCCGGTCACGGTGAACGATTCGATCTTCTGGCCTACGGTCTTCATCTGTCTTTCTCCTGTCGTGAGGGGGCTTGCGCCGGATCGGTCCGGCACGTCATCGCTACAGGGAGAATGTTATGGATCGCCGACACATAATTCAATTTGATTATTGTTATCGGGCGGGTAAAGCGGGGTTATGACGCGGGCGGGGTCGGGCCCTTAAGCTTCGGGGTCAGACCCTTAAGCTTTGGGGTCAGACCCCATATCTCGGGGTCAGACCCTTTGCTTTCTCGTCTGGGGTGTGTATGACGCGGGCAGGGTCAGACCCTTAAGCTTCGGGGTCAGACCCCAAACTTCGGGGTCAGACCCTTTGCTTTCTCGTCTGAGGTGTGAGTCGTGCCTGAACCCCGGGGTCAGACACCGCTCGTGGCGGACGGCGTGCCTCGCGAACGTCCTGGCATGCGGTATCTGACCCCTGGCGTCTCACCCCTGGCATCCCACCCCTTGCATCAAACCGCTATCGACCCATGCATCGTGACCCCCCAATGCCGCCCGACGTCCCGCCGACGGGGGAGGGCGTCGCCCGCGCGCTGCTGTCGCGCCGCTCGGTGCGCGGGTTCCTGCCCACCCCGGTGCCGCGCGCGACGATCGAGGGCATCCTTACGCTCGCCGCGCGGGCGCCGTCGGGAACCAATTGCCAGCCGTGGAAGGTTTACGTCGCTACCGGCGCGGCGCGTGATGCGCTCTCGCGCGACCTCGTGGCCGCGCACGATGCGAGCGCCGCCGGCGCGACCGGGCATAGCGAGGAGTACGCGTACTACCCGCAGCAGTGGCGCGAGCCCTACCTCACGCGCCGGCGCGCGCTCGGCTGGGCGTACTACGGCGTGATGGGCATCGGCAAGGGCGAGCGGGCGCGCACGCACGCGCAGCACCGCAAGAACTACACGTTCTTCGGCGCCCCGGTGGCGCTCTTCTTCGCGCTCGACCGCGAGCTGGAACGCGGGAGCTGGCTCGACCTCGGCATGTTCGTCGAGGGCGTGATGATCGCCGCGCGGGCGTACGGCCTGCACACGATCCCGCAGGCCGCGCACAACGCGTACCACCGCATCGTGCGCCGCCACCTGGGCATTCCGGACGCCGAGGTGATGGCCTGCGGCATGGCGCTCGGCGCGATCGACGAATCCGCACCCGAGAACGCGCTGACCACGCCGCGCGAACCCGTCGCGGCGTTCGCGCGCTTCGTCGACGACGTTTCTGCCGGAACCGGCGACGGGGACAGCGGCTGACCGCCGGCGCGGCCGGGCGCGCCTACTTCTTCCTGTCCTTCTTTTTCTTCTTCTTCTCGCGCAGCAGGGTCCCGCGGCACTTCCTGCTGCCGCAACGGCACGCGTACGCTGCGCGCTCCTTCTTGGTCAGCGGATCGTCGACCGTGAGCCGGTAGTCGTACGTGAGCTCCTCGCCCGGCTCGATGTGGCGCTTCGCCTCGATGAACACGCGGCCGTGGTCGTCCTCCTGCGTGATGCAGTTGGGCGCGCACGAGTGGTTGATCCAGCGCGCGGCGTTGCCGCGCACGCGGGCGTCGATCACGCGGCCGTCGTCGATCTCGAACAGGAACGTGTGCGCGGGATCGTCCGGGTCGCTGTCCGGGCGCTCCATCGCCTCGTCCCACGTCGAGCGCTTGCCCTTGTACTCGATGATGCGCTCGTCGCGCGCGATCTCGCGGGTGGCGAACACGCCGCGGCCGTGGATGCCGGAGCTGCGGACGGCGTAAGGCTTCTTGGTGGTCTTGCGGGGCTTCGCTTGCGTCGTGGCCATGATCGTGCGCGGGTGGGGAAGCGGCGATTCTCGCACGGCCGCGCGCGCCGCGCGCCCGCCGCGTGCATCACGCGGCCGGTGTCAGCGTGGCGAGCTCGATGGCGAGCGTGGTCGCGTCGTCGGTGAAGTACACGTGACCGTCCTGGATCGTGCAGGTGAGCTGCATCGTCCGCGTGGCCATCGCCGCCAGCGCCTGCGACGCCGCCTGCGGCACGCTGCGCACGGTCACCTTGGGCAGGCGCGCGAGGGCGTCGCCGTTGCGCTGCCACCACAGGTCGACCGCGCGCCCGCCGTACGCGTAGACGACCACCTCGCCGGCGCGACCCGCGGCGCGCTTCACCGCGCGCTCGTCCGGCAGCCCGACGTCGATCCAGCGCACGACGAGCCCGGTGTCGTCGCGCTGCCACAGCGCGGGCTCGTCGTCGGTCGACAGGCCCTTGCCGAAGGCGAGGGCGGGATCGGCGTGCAGCGCGAACGCGAGCACGCGCACCATCATGCGCTCGTCGGTCTCGGAGGGATGGCGCGCGACGGTCAGCGCGTGCGTGCCGTAGTAGCCGCGGTCGAGGTCGGACACGGCGAGCGTGGCCTTCGCGATGGTGGACTTCAGCGCCATCAGTGGATGAGGGTCAGGAGCAGTGGCGTGGTGATGGCCGCGGCGGCGACGGTGATCACCATCCCCGACGCGACCGGCCCTTCGAGCGCGCCGAACTGGCGTGCCATGAGGTAGACGTTGGCGCCCATCGGCATCGACGCCAGCATCACCACCGCCTGCGTCTCGAGGAGCGGCAGGCCGATGGCGCGCGCGACGCCGTACACGATCGCCGGGAAGCACGCGAGCTTCAGCACCGCGAGCGCGACGCTCTCGCGCCAGCCCTCGCTGACGCCGTATTCCGCGAGCCCCATGCCGAGCACGATGAGCGACAGCGGCACCGCCGCCTGGCTCACGAGCCCGAGCGTCTCGCTCGCGATGCGCGGCAGCGTGATGCCCGTGAAGCCGAAGCCCGTGCCGAGCAGGATGGCGGCGACGATCGGGTTGGTGACGACGTCGCGCGCGGTCTGCGCGAGGCCGCGCAGCGACAGGTCGCGATGGCGCGCCCACTCGATCGAGACGGTGACGAGCGTCCACAGGATGAGCGAGTTGAACACCACCACCAGCGACACCGACGGCAGCGAACGCTCGCCCAGCGTCACCTTGGCGAGCGGGATGCCGAGCAGCACGAGGTTGCTGAAGATGGTGCCCACGCCGAAGATCGACTGCTGCGCGCCGTCCATCGCGAAGAGGCGCGCGCCGACCAGCCGCGCGATCACGAAGGTCGCGAAGCCGCCGCCGAAGTAGGCGACGAGGAGCCGCGCGTCCACCGGCGGCAGCTTCGAGAAGTCGCTCATCAGGCGGAACAGGAACGCGGGGATCGCCACGCTGAACACGAAGCGCGTCAGCGCATCGGAGACGACCTTCGACCAGCCGCCCCAGCGCGACAGCGCGTAGCCCACGAACACCAGCAGGAAGAGCGGTGCGGTGAGGCCGACGAGGTCGAGGAAGGCGCCGGGCGCGGCGCCGGTCACGTGACGGCCCCGCGCGGCGCGCGGCGACGCTGCATCCCGGCCTTGGTCACGCCGACGCGGCCGCGGGGGTCGCGGGCTGGCGCGCGGCCAGGGTGTCGAGGGCGGCGCTCACCGCGCGGTCGAAGAGCGGCACCGGCTCGACGACCAGCGCCACCTGGCCCGCCGAGATCTCGTAGGCCAGCTCCTCGGGCGAGTACACGAAGGCGCGCGCCCGCGTGCGGCTCGTGAACAGGTACTTGGTGCGCAGCGGGCTCACCCACGTGAGGCGCGCGTTGACGGTCTCGCCTTCCTTCGTGAACGCGAGCCAGGTGCCGACCGCCATCTCGCTCACGTAGTCGTGGACGTTGACCGCGGGCAGCGGCCGGGTGACCGGCGCCAGCGATTCGGCGGCCATCGCAGCCGCCGCGCGCGCCGCGCCCGCGGCGGGAACGGGATCGGACTTGCGGATGACCGCGATGTGCAGCTGGTAGAGCGCCTCCAGGAACGCCTTCATGCGCTCGGGCGCGACCGCGAGCGCCACGCAGCCGCGGCGCAGCGCGCCGATGAGCTGCGGGATGAGCTTGGTGAGCCGCGCCTTCTGCGCGGTGCGCTCCTTGGCGATGAGGCTCCACAGGAGGTCGTCGAGCGTCTTCACCGCCTCCGTCCACTGCTCGCTGTCCTCGCCGTGCTCGCGCCGCTGGAGCACGAGGTAGTCGGCCCAGGTGGTCTCGATGAAGCCGCGCACCTCGTACGGGACGTCGACCCCGGCCAGGCGGTCGCGCAGGAACACGCGCACCTGCGAGCGGTCGACGTCGTGCTCCTCGGCGTCGAGCGCAGCCTCGACCTCCTGCTTGGTCTCGACGACGACGCGCTGGCGCTCGCCGTCGATGAACGCCGCGAGCTTGAGGTTCGCGAGGCGGAACACGCCGACGTCGATCTCGAAGTCGCGGCAGATGTCGTCGATGATCCCGGTGGCGAGCTGCGTGAACGCGTCGCGGTACACGTCGTCGTTCTGCGCGCCCACCGCGGCGTCCGCGAGGTTGTCGAGGAGCTGGCGGGCCGAGTGCTTGCGGTCCGAGAAGAACGTGCGGTCGAGCAGCGCGGCCTTGACGATCGGCACCTGCAGCCGCCCGAACAGCGCGCGCAGCGAGTCGGGGATCGACTTGTCGCGGAAGATGTAGTCGAACAGGAGCGCGATCACGTCCATCGTGATGCGATCCGTGTCGTTGCTGATCTGGTCGTCGATCGCCGCGCGGATGTGCGGGATGAGGTTCAGCGGGACGACGGTGCCCTCGGTCGAGCCGGGCGTGGGCCGCGGCGCGGCCTGCGCGATGGCGTTGGGCAGGTCGAGCCGCTGCCAGTGCGCGAGCGTGGCGAAGAGCGGCGTCGAGGTGCCGAGCGCCATCAGCGGGTCGAGCGACGGGAAGAACGCCGCGTCGCCGGCCGGCGCGGCCGCGATGGCGCCGCCGGCCGGGGCCGCCGCGCCCGCCGTGGCGAGCGCCGCGAGGCCGGCCAGGATCTTCGCCGCGGACATCTCCGTCACCGCGTCCTCGGCGCTGCGCGCGGGGACGAGCGACGGCTTGTCGGCGAACACCAGCGCGGGCGGCGCATTGGGATCGGACAGCGATTCGGGCACCACGACCTGCGGCACCTCGGGCAGCCCGCTCAGCATCTTGCCGAACGTCGGCAGCAGGTCCTTGTCGTCGGTGGGACGGTGCGCGCTGCGCGCGCGCAGCGCGGCCTTGATCTCCGGCAGGATGCCGCGGTCGGCCAGGAAGCGGTTGAGCGAGATGTAGAGCTTGTTGATCTCCGGCGTGAGGTCGGAGAGCACGCGCTCCATGAACGGCCGCCAAACGCGCGGATTGGGATACACGGCGCGCGCGGAGGAGCCGACCGCGTCGAGGATGTAGCTCACCGCGAACGGGTTGTCGATATCGCGCGGCCCCGGGTCGCCCAGCAGCACCTCGACGCGCAGGTCGAGCGCGGCCATCTCGCGGTGCGTGAAGCGGTCGAGGAACTTGGTCGCGTCCTTCAGCGCCGCCTGGCGGTCGTGGTCGAACGCGGTGAGCACGCGCAGCGTGGCGAGCGACGCGTCGGCGTCGGGCCGCCGGCCCTTGCGCCGCTGGCCCTCGACCACGCGGCGCTCGAAGAGGTCGCACAGCGTCTTGTCGAAGCGATCGCGCCACTCGTCGCGCTTCTTCTGGAACGCTTCGATCTCGCCGTCGGGAATGTGGCTGTTCGACTCGAAGAGGTCGTTGGTCTGCTCGAGCGAGGCCTGCACGAGGTCGAGCAGCTTCACGCGGTACTGCGCGAAGCAGGCGCGCAGGATCGCCCGGCCCTCGTCGGCGCCGATCTCTTGCAGCACCTCGCGCGTTGCGGCCGCGGGGGTCAGGCCCAGGAATGGAGAGTCGACCATGCGGCAGGCATTCTACTGCGGCAGCGGCGCGCGGACGCGTCCTCCCACGGTCCCGGCGGCACCGTCCGGCGGCCGGCGCCGCGTTGCACGACTGTGCAGGCTGTAGACGACGCATCGCACGCGCGGCGGCATGCGACCGCCGGACGCGGGCGATGCAGGCGGGTGGGGCCGCGTCGCGCGACCCGCTACAATGATGGGTTGACCCCAGCGAGCATGGCTTGGCATACACCATGGATGGTCCCGCAGTCCTGATTACGGCAACGATCTGGGCGTACTGGTTCGGCGTCGGCGTGATGATCGTGCGCGTGCGCCGGCACACGCACCGCAACGTGGGCGTGGTGCCCGAGCAGGGGCTCGAGCGCCTGATGTGGCTCGTCTTCGTGCCCCTGGTCGTCGCGTGGTGCGCACTGCCCTTCCTCGCGCAGCACCGCGCGCAGGGCCCGTTCGCGCTGCCCGCGTTCGCGCAGGCGCCGGGCTACGGCACGGTGCGCTGGCTCGCCGCGCTCGCGGGCGTCGCCGCGCTCGTCGCCACGGTCAAGTGCTGGGCGCGCATGGGCAAGGACTGGCGGATGGCGGTGACCGCCGAGCCCGACCAGGCGCTCATCACCGACGGCCTCTTCGCCCGCATCCGGCATCCGATCTACGCGTTCTCGATCCTGCTCATGCTGTGCACGCTGGCCGTGGTGCCCACGTGGCCGATGCTCGTCGCGGCGGCCGTCCATCTCGTCATGTTCGTCAGCAAGGCGCGCAACGAGGAGCGGCACATGCTCGCGGTGCACGGCGACGGCTACGCGCGCTACCTCGCGCGCACCGGCCGCTTCCTGCCGCGCTTTCGTTAAGCGGACGCAGCGAGCCGGGGCCTGCGATAATCGGGGTCGTGACCTTTACGCACCGTAATCACCGCCTTCCGCATGACCCCGCGCCTCCTTCGCGCCCGTGGCGCATGCGTGACGCTCGCCGTCGCGCTGGCCGCCTCCGCTAGCGCCGGCACCACCCGTCCGGCGCCGGCGGCGCCGGTCGCGGTCCGCGCCGCGCTCGCCCTCGACTGCAACCGGCTCACGGCCGCGGACCTGCCGGCGCTGGCCGCGCTGCCGGCGCCGCGCGTCATCGCGCTGTCGGGCAGCGTGCCCATCGTCACCATGGAGCCGTTCGCGCAGTTCCTGATCGGCATGGGCTACCCGGAGGCTGCCCTGCGCGATCCGCAGGACGGCGCGCTCGCGCAGTCGAGCTACCAGGACAGCGAGGCGCTCGCGGGCGAGATCGCGGCGTACTACGAGGAGACCGGGCTGCGGCCGATGCTGATCGGGCACAGCCAGGGCGGCATGCTCGTCGTGCGCACGTTGCACGAGCTCGCGGGCGGCTTCCGCGACGCGGTGCCGGTCGTCGACCCGGCCACCGGCGCCGTCGAGCCGCGCACCACCATCGTCGATCCCTACACGGGCCGCGAGCGACCGGTGGTCGGCGTGCGCGTGTCGTTCGCGGCCGCCATCGCCACGGGCGCGCTGCCGCGCCTGCTGCTCGGGCAGTGGACGATGCTGTCGCGCCTGCGCAAGATCCCCGACTCGACGCTGGAGTTCACGGGGTTCGCGATCGCTTTCGACCCGATCGCCGGGAACCTCGGCACCGCCGAGCCGTACGTCGCGACCGGCCACGCGCAGGTGCGCAACGTGATGCTGCCGGCGACCTACAGCCACATCGGCGCGCCCATCACCGAGCATCTCGCCGCGCAACCGGCCACCCGCGACTGGATCGACGCCTGGACGCCGGATGCGGCACCGCCGCTGCCGGCCGCGGCCGGCGACACCGACACGCGCAACCTGCTGCATGCGGCGGACCTGTGGCACAGCATCCGCCGCCACTGGTGCGCGGAAGGGCAGCGGCGCGTGCTGGCGACGGGCCCGGGCACCTGACCATGCGCGGACGCCTCAACCTCTTTCAGTCGACGATGCTGCGCTGGCGCGGCTTCCACCCGTACAACGCGGTGCACGTCGCCGAGCTGCCGGGACCGCTCGACGCCGCGCGGCTCGCGGACGCGGTCGCCGGGCACCTCGCGGATCTCGGCGTCACCGGCCTCGTGCTCGACGCGAAGCGGCGCGCGTTCGAGTTCCGCGGCGGTCGCGTCGCGTACGCCGTGCCGGTGCTCGCGGGCGGCAGCGCGCCGCTCGCGGTGATCGAGCGCGAGATGGAGCGCCAGCTCAACGAAGGCTTTCCCGAGATGGGCGCGTTCGAGCCGTTCCGCTTCTTCGCGGTCGACGCCGGCGCGAGCTTCCACCTGGGCGTCGCCTACGACCACTTCCTCGCGGGCGGGGACTCGATCGTCGTGCTGCTGAAGGGCATCGCCGTGCGCTACCGCGGCGGAAGCACCGGGCTGCCGCCGCCCGAGCGCTACCCGCGCACGTACGAATGGCTGTTCGCGAAGAACTTCCTCACCGCGCACGTCGGGCAGTACTACCTGCCGTCGATGCTGCTGCGGATGCGGCGCGCGTTCCGGCCGCGCTACCGCTACGGCGAGGGCTGGACCAACGCGTTCACGTCGGTGGAGTTCCCGCCCGAGTGCTATCGCGCGGTGGTCGCCGCGGCCAAGCGCTGGGGCGTCACGTTCAACGACCTCCTGCTGGCGCTCGTGTTCACGGCGCTCTCGCCGGAAGTCCCCGAGCGCCACGAGCAGCGGCGGCGGCGGGAGCTCGCGATCGCGTCGGTGATCAACATCCGCCACGAGCTCGCGGGCCCGCCCGACGAGACGTTCGGGCAGTTCTTAAGCTCGCAGATCGTGATGCACGAGGTGGCGCCGGGCACCACGCTCGAGGCGATCGCGCGCGACATCCACGCGCAGACGCAGCGCGTGAAGCGCCGCAAGCTCTACCTCATGACGCTGTACATGCTGTCGTGGGGCGCGATGGCGTGGCCGTTCATGACGCCTGCGCAGCGCAAGCACGTGTACGCGAAGAACTACCCGGTGTGGGCGGGGCTGTCGACGCTCAACGTCGATGCGCTGTGGCGCAACGCGGCCGGCGACTCGCCGGTGCTGCACTACCTGCGCGCGGTGTCGACCGGCCCGTTCTCGCCGATGGTGGTGGCGCCGGCGTCGGTAGGCGACTGCCTGCACGTCGGGCTCTCCTATCGCACCGCCGCGTTCAGCCGCGAGGACATGGCGCGGGTGTCGGCGGCGCTGTTGGCCGCGGCGCGCGCGCTCGCGCCCGTGCCGGCCGCCGCCGAGCGCGCCCGGGAGATGGCGGCATGACGCGCGCCAGCCTGCGCACGTGGGTCGCCGCGCTCGCGGCCATCGCGGTGCTCGCCGGCTGCGGCGTGCGCCCGCTGCGCGATGCCGGGTCGGTGGCGCCGCTCGCGCCGCCGCCGGTGACGGACCGTGCCATCGAGGACCGCATCCTCGCGCTCGACCCCGACCACGTCACGCCGGCCGACGTGAAGGACATCCTCGTCAAGGGCCCGACGCCGCGCATCATGCTGCTGCACGGCGGCATCTACCCCGTGCACCTCGCGATGTCCGCGTTCGGCCGCTACCTCGTGGACATGGGCTACCCGGAGGCCCGCATCCGCGACCCGTTCGACGGCGCGTGGTCGCACAGCCCCTACGAAGATGCGGACCGCCTGGCCGGCATGCTCGCGTGGTACTACGAGAAGGACGGCATGGTGCCGATCCTCATCGGGCACAGCCAGGGCGGCATGCAGGCGGTGAAGATCCTGTACGTGCTCGCCGGCGACTACGGCAGCGCCGTGCCCGTGTGGAATCCGCTGACCGACTTCGCCGAGAAGCGGACCACGTTCGTCGATCCGCTCACGCGCCGCGAGGTGCCCGTGGTCGGCGGCTTCAAGGTGGCCTACGTGTCGGTGGTGGGCGCCGGCGGCGCCGCGCTCCTGCTGCCCAACCAGTGGACGATGGTCGGCAAGCTGCGCACCGTGCCCGACACGGTGGAGGAGTTCACCGGCTACGCGATCGACCTCGACCTCTGGGCGTGGACCGTGCCGGGCGTGAAGGAGTCGCGCGACTTCGAGAACCACGGGCACGTGCGCGTGCGCAACGTGGTCCTGCCGGCAGGCAACAACCACGTCTTCATCCCGGTCACCGACGACCTCGCGAGCAACCCCGCGCAGCGGGCGTGGATCGACCGTTACGACCCGGACGCCAAGGTGCCGCCGCCCGCCGGCAGCCCCGAGAACATCGAATGGGCGGCGGACGTGTGGCGGATGGTGAAGAAGTACTGGGTGATCGAGGCCCAGCGCCTGATCCGCGCTCGTCGCACTGTCCCGGCGCCCGCGGTGGCCGGCACGTTAGAATAAGAGCTTTGCCCGGCGCCCCGTTGGGGGCCCGCACGGGCAGCGGCGGCTGCCGCGGCAGACTGGGGCTCGATCGACTATGGCAGGTGCGTTGGCGGGGAAGGTGGCGCTGGTGACCGGCGCGGCGCGCGGCATCGGCCGCGCGATCGCGGGCAAGCTCGCCGCGCAGGGCTGCGACGTCGCGGTCAACTACTACAACAGCGCCGAGGCGGCCGAGGAGCTGTGCACGCAGATCCGCGCGCAGGGCCGCCGCGCCATCGCGATCCAGGGCAGCGTGGGCATCCCCGACAGCGTCGACGAGATGTTCGAGGCGCTGCGCCGCGAGTTCGACCACCTCGACTTCGTCGTCTCCAACGCGGCCTCGGGCGTGCTGAAGCCGACCACCGAGATGACGCTCAAGCACTGGCGCTGGTGCCTCGAGACCAACGCGCTCGCGCTCAACCTCCTCGTGCAGCGCGCGCTGCCGCTCTTTCGCGAGGACGCGCGCGTGATCGCGATGTCGAGCCTTGGCGCGCAACGGGCGATGCCCAACTACGGCTTCATCGGTGCATCGAAGGCCGCGCTCGAGGCACTCGCCCGCGCGCTGGCGCAGGAACTGGGGCCGCGCGGCGTGCGCGTGAACGTGGTGAGCGCGGGCGTAGTCGACACCGACGCGCTCGCGTACTTCCCCAATCGCGAGGAGGTGCTCGCGGACTATTCCCGGCGCGCGCCGGCGGGGCCGGTGCTGACCCCGCAGGACGTCGCCGACGCCGTGTACCTCCTGTGCCTGCCCGAGGCACGCATGATCAACGGCCACACGCTGGTGGTCGACGGCGGCTTCGCCATCTCGGGCTAGCGACGCGATGAGCCTGCCCATCGAATCCGGCATCGCCGGCAAGGTCGCGATCGTCACCGGCGGCAGCCGCGGCATCGGCCGCGCGATCGTGGGCCTGCTCGCGGCCGACGGCGCCGACGTCACGTTCTTCTACCGCGGCAACGCCGACGCCGCGCGCGAGGTCGAGGCGGCGGCCGCGGCGGCCGGTCACACGGTCACCGGCGAGCAGGTCGACGTGCGCGACCAGCCCGCGTGCGCGGCGGCGGTCGAGCGCGTCGTGGAGCGCGCGGGGCGCGTGGACATCCTGGTCAACAACGCCGGCATGATCCGCGACAATCCGCTCGCCGGCTTTTCGGACGAGGATGTGGACGAGGTGCTCGCCACCAACGTCACCGGCGTGTTCAACGTGACGCGCGCGGTGGCGCCGTTCATGATCAGCAAGCGCAGCGGGCGCATCGTGAACCTGAGCTCGGTGTCGGGCGAGAAGGGCGGCCGCGGGCAGACCAACTATGCGGCATCGAAGGGCGCGATCAACGCGTTCACCAAGGCGCTGGCGGTGGAGCTCGCCCCGCGCAAGATCCGCGTGAACGCGGTGGCGCCCGGCGTGATCGACACCGAGATGTCGCAGGCGGTGCGCGACCTCGCGGGCGACGAGGTGAAGGCGCGCATCCTGATGAAGCGCTTCGGCACCGCGGACGAGGTCGCCTACGCGGTGTGGTTCCTGTGCTCCGACTATGCAAGCTACGTGACCGGGCAGGTGCTGACGGTCGACGGCGGATTCAAGATGGAATGAGAGGACGACAATGACGACAACACCGATTACCCAGCAAGAGATCGACGCGGTCTTCCCGACGGTGGCCGAGACCATGGCCGACGCCCTGGGCTGCGACGTCGAGGACATCAAGCCCAACGTGTCGCTGATCGAGGGGCTCGACGCCGAGTCGATCGACTTCCTGGACATGGTGTTCCGCCTGGAACGGGCGTTCAAGATCAAGATCCCGCGCGGCAAGATCGTCGAGAACGCGCGCGGCACGCTGACCGAGGCCGAGTTCGAGCAGAAGGGCATCGTCACCGACGTCGGCATGGCGCAGCTGCGCGCCTACCTGTCCGAGGTGCCCGACGACCGCTTCAAGTCGCCGATGAAGGTCGCGGACATCCCCCGCCTCTTCACGCCCGAGACGTTCTGCAAGCTCGTCGTGCAGGCGCAGCGCGACGCGAAGGCCGCGGGTTGACCGACCACTTCGCCGCGTTCTCGTTCGTCGACCGCATCACGGACTACCGGCCGGGCACGCACGCGCGCGGCCGCTTCGCCATTCCCGCGGGCGTCGACGCGTTTCCGCCGGCGCTCGTCGCGGAAGCGGTGGGCCAGCTCGCCGCGTGGGTCGCGATGGAGCACATCGCGTATCGCGGGCGGCCCGTGGCGGCGCTCGCCAACGAGACGCGGTTCTTAGCGCCGGTCGCGCCGGGTGACGTGCTGGAGCTCGCGGTCGACATCGAGACCGCCGACGACGAGGCCGTCGCGTACAAGGGCACCGCCGACGTCGCGGGCCGGCGCGTCATCGAGCTCAACGATTGCCTGGGGCCGATGCTGCCGGTCGGCGATTTCGACGACCCGGCCGCGCTGGCCGCACGCTTCAAGGTGCTGACGGGCGAGGGCGCCGCGCCCGGCCGCTTCCGCGGCATCGTGCCGCCGCAGGCGGTGCGCACCGGCGGCGTGCGTGGCGAGTCGGCGACGGCGACGCTCGCAGTGCCGAGCGCGGCGCCGTTCTTCAACGATCATTTTCCGCGGCGTGCGGTGTTTCCCGCGACGCTGCTCCTCAACGCGCAGATCGGGCTCGCGCTCGGGCTCGCCGCGGAAGCGCCGCACTGGCCGGCCGCGACGCCGCCGGTCCCGCTGCGCATGACGCACGTGAAGGTGCGCTCGTTCACGCCGCCGGGCGCGACACTCGCGCTCGGTGCCGAGCTGAAGCCGCCCGTTGCAGGTGTAGCGACCTGCATGCTCACCGCGGATGCCGACGGCAAGCGGGTGGCCACCGCGCGCGTCGACCTCGCACCCCGGAGTCCCGCATGAATGCTCCACGACGCCGCCGCGTGGCGGTCACCGGTGTCGGGCTCGTCACGCCCGTCGGCAACGACGTCGCAAAGACGTGGCAGGCGCTGCTCGCCGGCCGGAGCGGCGGCGCGGCCATCACGCTGTTCGACGCGAGCGGCTTCTCGACGCGCATCGCGGCGGAAGTGAAGGACTTCGCGCCCACACTCGTCACCGACCGCAAGCTCTTGAAGCACGCCAACCGCTCGCACCGCTTCATGCTCGAGGCGGCGGAGCAGGCGATACGCGATGCGGGCATCGCGCCCACCGCCGACGACGCGACGCGCTGGGGCTGCGCGGTCGGCGCGGGCATGATGACCGCCGATTTCGTCGACCTCGTCGACACGCATCGCCACGCCGCGGCCGAAGGCGAGCTCGACACCGACCTGCTGCTGACCGACGGACCCGCCAACGACCCGCTGGTGTTTTGCCGCGGGCAGGCGGCCGAAGGGCTCGCGCTCCTCACGCGCCGGTACGGCATCCAAGGTTACGCGACGTCGGTGCACACCGCGTGCGCGTCGGGCGGGCAGGCGCTCGGCACGGCGCTGAAGGCCATCCGCCGCGGCCGCGTCGATCGCGTGCTCGCAGGCGGCTTCGACTCGATGATCAGCCCGGTGGGGCTCGCCGGGTTCTGCCTCCTCTCCGCGGTCTCCGCGGACAACGACACGCCCGAGCGCGCGAGTCGTCCGTTCGACGCGACGCGCAACGGCTTCCTGCTGGGCGAGGGCGCGGGCTTCGTCGTGCTCGAGGAATGGGAGCTCGCTCGCAAGCGTGGCGCGCACATCTACGCGGAGCTCGCGGGCGACGGCAACTCGCTGTCGAGCTATCGCATCACCGACTCGCCGCCCGACGGCGACGGGCCGATCCAGGCGATGCGGCAGGCGCTCGCCGACGCCGGCGCCACCACCGCCGACATCGACTACATCAACGCGCACGGCACCTCCACGGGGATGAACGACCGCAGCGAGACGGCGGCGATCCGCGCGGTGTTCGGCAGCGAGGTCGAGCGCGTGCGCGTGAGCTCGACCAAGAGCACGATGGGCCACTTGATCGCCGCCGCGGGCGCGGTCGAGGGCGTGGTGTGCGCGCTCGCGATCGCGCGCGGCGAGATGCCGGTCAACGCGAACCTGCGCGAGCGCGATCCCGACTGCAACCTCAACCTCATCACCGGCGAGGCGCAGCGCGCGCCGGTGCGCATGACGCTGTCCAACTCGTTCGGCTTCGGCGGCTCCAACAGCTGCATCGTGATGCGCCATCCGCATGCGGTCGACGGCGGCCCCGCGAGGAGCGCCTGACATGAGCGAGCGCATCGTCATCACCGGCAGCGGCGCGGTGTGCGCCGCGGGCGCGCAGCCCGACGCCATCCTCGATCGCGTGCTGTCGGGGCCGACTGCGATCGGGCCGATCACGCAATGGGACACCACGCACTGGCCGACCCACGACGCGGGCGAGATCCCGGACTTCAACCCGCGCGCGATGGTGGAGGACCGCAAGCTCCACAAGCTCATCCGGCGCACCGACATGGTGGGCCTGTACGCGGCGGCGCAGGCGATCGAGCGCTCCGGCATCGTTGCGCATCGCGACGCGCTGGCGGAGGGCGCGGCGGCGGCGTACAGCGACCGCACCGGCGTGATCGTCGGCTCCGGCGGCGGCAATTTCCAGAACCAGTACGACTACTTCCCGCTGCTCACGGAAGCGAAGGACGAGCTCGCGACGTTCGGCCGCGAGCTGCCCAACGTCGTCAACCCGATGTGGCTGCTGCGCACGCTGCCCAACAACGTGCTCGGGCACATCGGCATCAAGCACAACTTCAAGGGCACCAACGCCTGCATCACGAGCCACAGCATCGGCGGCCTGCTCGCGGTGGGCGAGGCGTTCGACGCGCTGCGCGCGGGCGAGGCGGAACGCGTGGTGGCGGTCGGCCACGAGACGCCGATCGAGCCGCAGATGGTGCTCTATTACCATCGGCTCGGGCTGCTCGCGACGGAGAGCCTGCGCCCGTTCGATGCGGCGCGCGACGGCAGCCAGTTCGGCGAAGGCGCCGGTGCCTTGGTGCTCGAGACGGAATCCTCAGCGCGCGAGCGCAACGCGATGGTGCTGGGCGAGGTGCTCGGCACCGGCTCCGCCACCGAGGCCGTCGGCCTGCTTGCGATCCGCGAGGACGGCGACGGGCCGGCGCGCGCGATGGCGATGGCGCTCGACGATGCGGGTATTGCACCTGCGGACGTCGGCATGATCGTCGCGCATGCCAACGGGACGCCGGCCTCCGATGCGTCGGAGGCGGTCGCCATCCGCCGCGTGTTCGGCGATACCGCACCGCCCGTCACCGGGTTCAAGTGGGCGTTCGGACATCTCATCGCGGCCGCGGGCATCCTCGAGGCGGCCGTGGGCCTCGCGGCCCTCGCGCGCAACACCGTGCCCGGCATCGCGAACCTGCGCACGCTCGATCCGGTGTGCGCGGGACTGCCGATCTCCGCGCAGGCGCAGGCGCCGCGCAGCAAGGTGCTGCTGGTCGTGTGCCGCGGCTTCGCGGGCACCAACGTCGCGGTCGTGCTGCGCGGGGCGTGATTCCACGATGAGCACGTCCGCGCCCGCGTCGCCGGCGCAGCGCTGCGGGATCGACTCGGTGGAGATCGCCCGCATCGAGCGGCTGCTGCGCGAGACGAGCCCGCAGGACCTGCTGCGCTTCTTCACCGCGCAGGAGCTCGCCGACGCGGGCGACGGGCCGGGGCGCGCCGCGAGCCTCGCCGCGCGCTTCGCGGCGAAGGAGGCGTGCGTGAAGCTCTTCCCGCGCGAGGCCGCGCTGGCGCAGATCGAGCCGCACGACTTCTCCGTGGCGCGCGACAACTTCGGTGCGCCGCAGGTGGTGCTCGGCCCACGCGCCGAGCTGCTCGCCGGGCGCCATCGCTTGGGCCCCATCGCACTGTCGATGACGCACGACCGCGGCAGCGCGCAGGCGGTGGCGATCACGTCGCCGCTCGCGGCGCGCGTCCCGCTGGCCGGCCGCATCCTCTATCGGCTGTTTCCGTTCCGGCGCCGCGTGATCCTCGACAACCTGCGCCGCGTGTACGGCGCCACGCTGGACGAGGATGCGATCGTCGATCTCGCGCAGGCGCACTACGGCCACCTGTGGCGGCTCGCCGGTGAATTCCTGCGCTTCCGCTGGCAGTCGCGCGCGGCGCAGTTGGCGTCGGTGCGCGTCGACAACCTCGACGCGTTCGTCGAGGCGTACCTGCAGGGCAGGGGCGTGCTGCTGCTCACCGGGCACTTCGGCAACTGGGAAGTCGCGACGGTCGCGGGCATCGGCAGCTTCCCGCAGATGCGCGGGCGCTTCCACTTCGTGCGCCGCGCGCTGAAGCCCGACTGGTTCGACCGGCTCATCACGCGCCGCTTCCAAAAGGCCGGGTTCGGCGTGCTGCCGAAGCGCGGCTCGCTCGACGCGATGCTCGACCGCCTCGCGCACGGCGACGCGATCGTGTTCGCGTTCGACCAGCACGCGAGCCCGCCCGACGGCATCGCGGTCGACTTCTTCGGCCATCCCGCGTGGACGTTCAAGAGCCTCGCGATCATCGCGCTCGCCACCGGCGCTCCGGTGGTGCCGGCCACGAGCTGGCGCGAGCCCGACGGGAAGCACGTGCTGCGGTTCGAGGCGCCGATCGCGCCGGTGGAGCACGCAAGCACGAACGAAGCGATCCGGCTCACCACGCGCGCCTACAATGAGGCGCTCGAGCGGCTGGTACTGCGCCGGCCCGAGCAGTGGTATTGGGTGCACCGGCGCTGGAAGGAAGTCGCCGTGCGCTCGCGCAAGCGCAAGCTCGATTCCGCCAACGCCGCCAAAGCATGATCGAATTGCCGAGCTCGCAGAGCGTCGTCGCCGCCCTCGTGTCGTGGAAGGCGACGTTCGTCTACGGCTACGTGCTGTGGGCCCTGTGGGTGCACACGCGCGGCCGCGAGCGCCACCGCTTCCATCGCCAGCTCACCGATCACTCGACCGTGATCGCGCCGTTCAACGCGATCATGTACGGCTATTCCGCGGTACCCAACCAGCCGTTCGTGGACGTGGCCGCCTTTCCCGAGCTGAAGCCGCTGCAGGACAACTGGAAGATGATCCGCGACGAGGCGCTGGGCCTCTTCGACGAAGGCCACATCCGCGCCGCCGCGACGTACAACGACCTCGGCTTCAACTCGTTCTTCCGCCGCGGGTGGAAGCGGTTCTACCTGAAGTGGTACGACGTGCCGCAGAAATCGGCGCTCGCGCTGTGCCCGCGCACGGTGGCGCTGCTGGAATCGATCCCGACCATCAACGGCGCGATGTTCACGCTGCTCCCGGCCGGCGGCGACCTCGGCCGCCACCGCGACCCGTACGCGGGCTCGCTGCGCTATCACCTCGGGCTCGTCACGCCCAACAGCGACGCGTGCCGCATCGTGGTCGACGGGCAGTCCTACTCGTGGCGCGACGGCGAGGCGGTGATGTTCGACGAGACGTACATCCACTGGGCCGAGAACCGCACCGATGTCGACCGCCTGATCTTCTTCTGCGACGTCGAGCGCCCGCTCACCAGCCGCGCGGCGCGCGCGGTCAACCACTGGATCAAGCGCACGTTCGTGCGCGCGAGCCAGACCGAGAACGAGGCCGGTGACAAGGTCGGCCTTTTGAACCGCATCTTCGGCTTCGCATACTATGCGCGGCTGCCGGCCAAGGCACTCAAGGCGCGCAACAAGTACCTGTACTACGCCGGCAAGTGGCTGCTCCTGGGCGGCATCGTGTACTTCGTGTTCTTCTACCGCTGACGCCTGCGCCCGCAGGCTCACCTTCGACCGGGGATCGCATGCTGGAACTGCTGGCCAGCCCGGAGGCGTGGATCGCGTTCGCCACGCTCACCGCCCTCGAGCTCGTGCTCGGCATCGACAACGTGATCTTCATCTCGATCCTGGTCGACAAGCTGCCGGCCGCACGGCGCGAGATCGCGCGCCGCATCGGGCTATTCCTCGCGATGTTCATGCGCATCGGGCTGCTGCTGGTGCTGTCGTGGCTCGTGGGTCTGACGGAGCCGCTGTTCACGGTGATGGCGCAGGCGATCTCCGGCCGCGACCTCATCCTGATCGCGGGCGGCCTCTTCCTGCTGTGGAAGAGCACGATGGAGATCCACCAGCTGATGGAAGGGGAGGAGGGCCACGCGTCGAGCGCGGTGCGCGCGACGTTCGGCGCCGTCATCGTCCAGATCATCGTGATCGACCTCGTGTTCTCGCTCGACTCCATCATCACCGCCGTGGGCATGGTGAACGAGATACCCATCATGATCGCGGCGGTGATCGTGTCCGTCGCGCTGATGATGGTGTTCGCCGGCGCGATCGGCCGCTTCGTGTCGGCGCACCCGACGATCAAGATGCTCGCGCTGTCGTTCCTGTTCGTAGTCGGCGTGGCGCTGATCGCGGAAGGGTTCGACAAATCGGTGCCGAAGGGCTACATCTACTTCGCGATGGCGTTCTCGGTCGTCGTCGAGATGCTGAACCTGCGCGCGCGCCGCAACGCGGCGCGGCCGGTGCGTTTGCGGGAGCCGTACGTGGGCGAGCAGGGCGCGGGCAGCGAAACGGCGGCTCGCGATCGGTTACCGTAAGCGCTCGGGCCCTTCTGGTGCGACGACGCGCAAACAAGAGGCCAGGCATCGACCCCATCGAGCCGCGAGCGAGACCATCCATAAGCCCACCTACCCAACCGTGAAGCCCGTCCTGCTCGCCGGCGGCAA
This sequence comes from Burkholderiales bacterium, assembly GCA_046347855.1. GTDB lineage: Bacteria > Pseudomonadota > Gammaproteobacteria > Burkholderiales > Casimicrobiaceae > VBCG01. The sequence continues at coordinate 380,310 of JAXMFJ010000006.1, read as the reverse complement.
CCCGCAGATCGCCAAGGCCGACGGCGACGCCCCGGTGCAGGCCTACATCGCGGCGATGCCGGAATGGAAGCGCGACATCGGACGCAGGCTCGACGCGCTGATCGTCGCGGCCGTGCCCGGCGTGCGCAAGGCGGTGCGCTGGAATTCGCCGATGTACGGCATCGAAGGGCAGGGCTGGTTCGTGAGCTTCCACGTGTTCACGAAGTACGTGAAGGTCACGTTCTTCAAGGGCACGTCGCTGCGACCGCCGCCACCGGGCGGCACGGCCGCGGAGGCGCGATGGATCGACGTCCACGAGCACGACATGGATGAAGCGCAGCTGACGGAATGGGTGAAGCAGGCGGCCGCGATCCCCGGCTGGGGCAAGTCGTGATGGCCGCCGACCGCGAGCCTTGGACCCGCAACGCGTGTTAGCCATCCCCGCCGACCCAACGAACGAGCCGATCACTCCATGCACATCGCCATCCTCACCTTCCAGGGCTTCAACGAGCTCGACTCGCTGATCGCGCTCGGCATCCTGAACCGCGTGCGCAAGCCCGGCTGGCGCGTGACGCTGTGCTGCCCCGAAGCGCAGGTGACGTCGATGAACGGCGTCACGGTGCACGCGCAGTCGACGCTCGAGGACGCGCGCACCGCGGACGCGGTGCTCGTTGGCAGCGGCATGCAGACGCGCGAGGTCGTCGCCAGTCCCGCGCTCATGGAGCGGCTCGCGCTCGACCCCGCGCGCCAGCTCGTCGGCGCGCAGTGCTCGGGCACGCTGGTGCTGGCGAAGCTCGGCCTCCTGCACGACGTCCCCGCCTGCACGGACCTGATCACGAAACCGTGGGTCGCGGAAGCCGGCGTCGAGGTGCTGAACCAGCCGTTCTTCGCGCGCGGAAACCTCGCGACCGCGGGCGGCTGCCTCGCGTCGCAATACCTCGCCGCATGGGTCCTCGCGCGCACCGAGGGACGCGCCGCCGCCGAATCGGCGCTGCACTACGTCGCGCCGGTCGGCGAGAAGGATGCGTACGTGGCGCGCGCGATGGACAACGTCGCGCGCTACCTGCCGGCCTGAGCGTCCGCGTCAGCCGCGGCCGACGAAGGGCATCTTGGTCGCCATGATCGTCATGAACTGCACGTTGGCGTCGAGCGGCAGGCTCGCCATGTAGACGACCGCGCTCGCGACGTGGCCGACGTCCATCAGCGGCTCGATCGCGATCTGCCCGTTGGCCTGCGGCACGCCGGTGGCCATGCGCGCCGCCATGTCGGTGCCGGCGTTGCCGATGTCGATCTGGCTGCACGCGATGTCGTACTTGCGCCCGTCGAGCGACGTGGACTTGGTGAGGCCCGTGATCGCGTGCTTGGTCGCCGTGTACGGCACGGAGTTCGGCCGCGGCGCGTGCGCGGAGATCGAGCCGTTGTTGATGATCCGCCCACCGCGCGGCGACTGCGCCTTCATGATGCGGATCGCCTCCTGCGTGCAGAGGAACGGGCCGGTGAGGTTGATGTCGACCACGTTCTTCCACTGCTCGAACGTCAGGTCCTCCATGTTCACCGGCGGCGCGCCGACGCCCGCGTTGTTGAAGAGCACGTCGAGGCGCCCGAAGCGCTCCCTGACCGCCGCGAACAGCGCAGCCACCGAGGCGGGCTGGGCGACGTCCGCCGGAATGGCCACGCCGCGCTCCGCGGCAGCGCCCGCGGAGGCGATCGCGGCCTCCAGCGGCTCGCGCCGGCGGCCGGCGAACGCGACGTGATAGCCGGCCTGCAGCAGCGCGACGGCGGCGGCCTTGCCGATGCCGGTGCCGGCGCCGGTGACGAGGGCGATCTTGGCGGACGTGCTCATGAACGATCCTTGACGGTGAGGGGCCCGCGACGCGCGGGCAGGACCTCGCATTGTGACCGCGGGCGGGCCCCGCGCACAACGGGCTAGCGTGTCAGCAACCCGTGCAGCGCGAAATGCGCGAGGTATTCGTCGAGCCGCGTGTCGGCATGCGCACGCTCGGTGGCGGGCAGCAGGTCCGCCAGCGTGGCGGCGAGATCGGCGCGCGAGCGCGTGCCGTCGGCGAGCGCGAGCAGGTGCAGCGCGACGGGATCGTCGATGCGCATCGGCTCGTGGCGCAGGTTGGTGACGCCGCGCTGCCGCGCCGCCTGCCAGCGCACGAGCGGGGCGGCGCAGGGCGGATCGCCGGCCTTCGTCGCGAGCGGCGGCGGCTCGACGTACAGCTCGACCATCCCGGCGTAGCACGCGTCGGCGAGCAGCGCGGGCAGCGGCTTCGCGGCCGCCGCGTCGCCGGGCGCGTGCGCGCGCTGCCACGCGATGGCCTCGGCGACCGGCACGACCCGCGGCGCCACGCTCACCAGCCAATGCAGCACGCGATGAGTCGCGCGCACGCCCGCATCGGCGCTCGCGGTGCCGTCCGCCATGCGCCCCTCGGCCGCCGCCCGCACGAAGGCCGTCGCCGCCGCCACGTGCATGCCGCCCACGCGGGCCTCGATGCCGGTGCTGGCCGCCGGCGCGTCGGTGCGGCACACCAGCGACTGGCGGAAGCGCCGCATCCGCGCGAAGTCGAGGTACTGCTCGCGCGGCAGGCGGTCGAGCGTGGCGATGTATCGCTGCATCGCCGGCGCGAGCCCGGCGGCGGTCATCATCGAGAGCTTGGCCTCGCCGACGAACGCGAGCCCGTGCTGCGCGAGATGCGCCGCGAACTGCTCGACGTACACCGGGTCGTTGGGCACCGCGAGGTCGTCGTGGAAGAGCGCGCTGTCGGTCTGCGTCGCGAGCCGCCGGAACTCCTGGCGGAGTACGCCGTCGGCTTCGGTCTGCGTGGCGCCGGGCTCGGCCATCAGCGCCGCGAACGCGCGCGCCGCGGCGAGCTTCGCCGCGGGCTCGGCGATGCCGTCGACGTGCCGGTGCAGCACATCCCACGCAACGCGCCGCACGTGACATCCCGGCAGCACGTTGTAGCTGACGAACCCGATGCCGGACGGCGCGAGCACGCGCTGCATGAGCGCGAGGAGCGCGTCGCGCACGGCAGGCGGCACCCACGAGTAGACGCCGTGCGCGACGATGTAGTCGAACGGGCCGTCGTCCGCAGACAGCGACGCTAAGTCGCGCGCGACGAACTCGACGTTGCCGAGTCCCAGCGCGCCCGCGGTTGCATGGGCGGCGGCGATGGCCGCATGCGAAAGGTCGCACCCGACGAGCGTGGCGTGCGGCAGCGTCGCGGCCATCGGCAGCAGGTTGGCGCCGTCGCTGCAGCCGACCTCGAGCACGCGGCAGGATGCGAGCGGCGGCGGCACGAGGCCGAGCAAGGTGGCGACGGTCGCGAGATGGCGCGGATGCGACAGCGCGTTGGCCTGCGCGGCGTAGGCGACGGTGTCGTAGCGGCGCGCGAGATCCTGCGGATCGCCGGAGAACGCGAGCGGCAGGGCGGCATTCATGCGTGCACGACGGGAAGCGTAGGAGGCAAGCGGCGCTCGCGACAGCAGAATCTGCAAGGGTCGTCGCGCGGGGCGTTGGAGGCCGGCGCGCACCGGTGGTCGGGGCCAGTCTAGACGCGCCGGCGACCGCCTGTCGGTTACGGTTGCCGTGCGCCAACCGCGCGCCTATTATGACATTGGCATAGCTCTCCGTCCCCCGCACGCCATGACCTGTTCGATCTGCGGCAAAGGCACCGGCCCCGGCGCCATGCTGTGCCGTCCGTGCAAGGCCGCGCTCAAGCGCGCACGGCAATTCACCGTCCAGGTGCTCCCCGGCACCCCCATCGCGGTGACCAGGCCGGGCGACGCGTTTCCTGTCATGACGCTGCCCCAGCGCACGCCGCGCGCCGAGCCCGCGGACGAGCGCCGGCGGCGACTCGCCCTCGCGGCGTTGGCCGTCGCGCTGTTCGCCGCGGCCGCCTACGTGGGCGGGCGCGGCCTCGCGACCGCCCGCGCGGAACGGCAGGCCCCCGCGCTCACCACCCTCGCGCCGCGCGAGCCGCTGCCGCCGCCGCATTTCGCAGCTACGGCGCCGGACGTGCTGCCGCCCGCGTCGCGGACGGTCGCCACGCCCGCGCCGGCGCGCCGCGCGGCCGCCAATCCCGCACCGCTCCACGACGCCGCGGCCGTGCCCGCGATGTCCCCGGCCGCGCCCGCGACGACGCTCGCGCAGGCGCAGGAGCCCGTGCGCGCCGCCACGACGGCTGCGGCCCCCGCGCCCGACCGCTGGCAGACGGTGAGCGATGCACTCGCGCGCTGCGCCGAGGAGGGCGGCCTCTCCGGCTTCATCTGCGACCAGCGCGTGCGCCTCGACGCGTGCGACGGCTACTGGGGACGCGTCGCGCAGTGCCCGGCGCCATCGTTGCCGGCCAACCCCCGGTAGCGCACGCAACGCCCGCGCCGAGGTTGCCGCGCGAGGCGAGGCCGGGCGACGCGCTCGCGTAAGATGCGGGCGTTCGCCTGCATCGCCATGACGCCCCCACCAAGCCCGTCCCGCGTGGCCCGTTGAGCGCGCGTCCCGACACCGCCGCGCAGACGCGCGCGGCGTTCCGGCGCGTCTTTCCCGGGGTCATGGTGGCCATGTTCCTGGCGGCCGCCGACCAGACGATCCTGGCGAGCGCGCTGCCGACGATCGCGAGCAGCCTCGAAGGCATCGCCGATCTTTCGTGGGTGTTGGTCGCGTACCTGCTGTCGGCCACCGTCGCCGCGCCGCTCTACGGCTACCTCGGCGACCGCTTCGGGCGCCGCCGGGTGCTGCTCGCGGCGCTGACCGTGTTTACGCTCGCCTCGCTCGCGTGCTCGGCGGCGCCGAGCTTCTTCTGGCTGGTCGTGTTCCGCGCACTCCAGGGACTGGGCGGCGGCGGCCTCATGACCACCGCGCAGGCGCTCATCGGCGAGCACGTGGCGCCGCGCGAGCGCGGGCGCTTCGCCGGCTACTTCGCGACCGTGTTCGCGCTCGCGAGCACCACCGGGCCCGTGCTCGGCGCGTACCTCACCGAGCACTTCTCGTGGCGCGCGGTCTTCCTCATCAACCTGCCGCTCGGCATCGTGGCGGCGGCGCTCGCGCTGCGCGTCCCGTATTCGCCGATGGCGCGGCGCGCGGGGCCGTTCCGTCCCGACGTCGTCGGCGCGCTGCTGTTCTGCGGCGGGACTGCGGCCTTCCTGTTCGCGCTGTCGTCGGGCGGCCATCGCTTCCCGTGGCTGTCGCTGCCCATGGTGCTGCTGGTCAGCGGCGCGCTGGCGGCGCTCGGCGCGCTCGTCGTATGGGAGCGGCGGCACCACGATCCGGTGCTGCCGCTCGAGCTCCTGCGGCGGCCCGCGATCGCGCGCTCGAACGCGGTGGTGCTGTGCTTCGGCGCCGCGCTGTTCTCGACGATCCTCTACACGCCGCTCTTCCTGCAGCTCGGACGCGGCATCGGCATCGGCGCGTCCGGCGCGCTGCTGCTGCCGATCACGCTCGCGCAGGTGACGTCGGCGGCGCTGACCGGCCGGGCCGTCACCCACACGGGGCACGTCACGCTGTTCCCGAAGATCGGGCTGTCGCTCGCCACGCTCGCGTTCCTCACGCTGGCGATCACCGTGTCGTTCGCGCCGGTGCCGCTCGTGCTCGCGCTGATGGCCACCATCGGCGCGGGGCTCGGCATGGTGATGCCGCCGACGCAGGTGATGGTGCAGACCGCCGCGGGCCGCCAGTCGCTCGGCATCGCGACGGGCACGATCTCGCTGTCGCGTGCGGTGGGCGGGGCGATCGGCGTCGCGGTCGTCGGCGCGGTGCTCTTCGCGCAGATCGACGTCGCGGGCGACGGCGCGGCGCCGCTCCTGCATCGCGCGATGGAGGGCGGGGCGGCGTTCATCGCCACCCTCACGAGCGAGCAGCGGGCGCTGCTGACGGACCGCGTGGACGCGATCTACCGCATCGCGTTCCTGACGATGGCCGCGTTCACGGCGATCGGCGTGATCCTCGCGCTGCGGGTGCCGGCGATGCGGTGGGACGACGAGGCGACGCCCACCGAGGAGTGACGAAGCCTACTTGCGCGCGGCGCCCGGCGCGGCCGCGGCGGCCTTGGCGGCATTGCCCTGGCGCGAGCCCATCGACGGCGCGATGGCCGGCTTCAGCTGCGTGACGATGTCCTCGACGCTGGCGGTGCTGCCGCCGGTGGTCGGCGAGATGTAGCCCGCCGGATCGCACTTCTCGAACTCCGCGACGAGCAGGTGCTCGCCGCGCTGGCGCATCGCCGCGCGCTCCGGCGACTTGGCGTCGGAAAGATCGAACGGCGGCGTCACGTCGCGGTAGATCACCGTCTCCGTGCGATCGAGCACGACGTAGCACGTGCTCGCCGTGGCGATGCCCGCCACGCCCATTCCGATTGCGCACGCCACGAGGCACCGGATCCGTCGCGCTGGTGTCATTGCTTTCTCCCTCGCCCTGTCGCCGCCCGCGTGGGCCGCATGGCGACGATGGTAGCGCCCCCCGGCAAACCAAGCCAGCCGTGACAGTGCGTACCGGGCGGCCGGAGCGCGCACTGTGGCGGCCGCGCCCCATGCGGCGTCGATGCGGCGGAGCCTGCGTGCCGCCGCCGACGGCGTTCCGGCACGGGAACGACCCGCGCCCGGCGCTACACTAACCGCTGCCCGCACATCCGGCGGCCGGACGACGCATCGGAGAACGCCATGACGCCATCGTTGCTGCGCGCCTTGCTGCGCCTCGTGCCCCTCACGCTGCTGTGGGCCGCCGCGGGACATGCGGCGCCGACCTATTACGCGGTCACGCGCGGTGCCGGCCCGCACGACGTCGCCGCCAGCCCCGCCGCCGGCGGCCCCGTGTATTACACCGCGCAGGCCACCGGCAAGCTCGGCATCCTCGATCCCGCCACCGGCAAGGTCGAGGAAGTGGCCCTCGGGCCGCGCTCGGCGCCGCACGGGGTCATCGTGGGACCCGACGGCGCGCCGTGGATCACCGACGGCGGGCAGAACGCGATCGTGCGCGTCGACCCGGCCACGCGCGCCGTGAAGAAATGGCCGCTGCCCGACGGCAGCGGCTACGCCAACCTCAACACGCTGACCTTCGACGCGAAGGGCCGCGTGTGGTTCACCGGGCAGGCGGGCATCTACGGCCGCCTCGACCCCGCCACCGGCGACGTGCGCGTGTGGCAGGCGCCGCGTGGCCGCGGGCCGTACGGCATCACGACGACGCCGAAGGGCGACGTGTACTATGCGTCGCTCGCGGGCAGCCACATCGCGCGCATCGACGTCGAGAGCGGGCAGGCGACGGTCATCGAGCCGCCGACCAAGGACCAAGGCGCGCGGCGCGTGTGGTCCGACTCGCAGGGGCGCATCTGGGTGAGCTACTGGAACAGCGGGCACGTCGGCATGTATGACCCCGCCGCGAACCGCTGGCGCGAGTGGAAGCTGCCCGGCAACGCGCACACGTACTCGGTGTGGGTCGATCCCGCCGACAAGGTGTGGCTCACCGACTGGAGCACCAACGCGATCGTCAAGTTCGATCCGGTCACCGAGAAGTTCGAGTCGTTCCCCTCGAACAGGGACCAGGCGAACGTGCGCCAGATGCTGGGCCGCGCCGGCGAGGCGTGGGGCGCCGAATCGGGCGTCGATCGCCTCGTCATGATCCCGGCGCGTTGACGCGCGCCGGACGCATTCCACCTTCCTGCAGGAGCCGCATGCCGTCCCTTCGCACCTTGCTCGTCGCCCTCGTCGCGTGCGCGACCTTCGGCACCGCCACCGCGCAGATGGGAGGGCCCGCGGGTGGCGGACGGCCCACCGGGGCGGGCGGCCCCGGCGGCCGCAGCATCGCCGACGCCGTGCGCAACAACGAGGCGCGGATGGCCGGCGCCAACTACTTCGACCTCGTGTCGCTGCGCATCTCGCAGCTCGAGGAGGACCTGAACCTCACGCCGCCGCAGCTCCCCGCGTGGAACACGTACAAGGAGCGCCTCACGCGCATGCTCGACGACCAGCGCCGCGGCGCACGCGTGAGCGCGAGCGAGACGACGGCGCCGAAGCAGCTCGACGGCCTGGCCGACATCGCGCGCAACCGGCTCACCGCGGTCGAGGACATCGTCGACGCGGGCAAGGCGCTGTACGCGGTGCTGACCCCCGAGCAGAAGGTGATCGCCGACCGCAAGCTCGTGCTGCCGCTCGCCACGATGACCGGCAACGATGCGGGGACCGACGTGCGCCGCACGCCGCGCGCGGGTGACGCCGGCCCGCCGCCCAAGTGACGACGACACGTGCGATCGGCACGACGCCGTAACCCGCGCTGCGTGGGGCGAGACGCGCGGGTTGCTGCAGGAGCACGCGGTTCAGCGCGTCACTGGCGTGCGCATCCCCGAGACCGGCGTGTCGTTCCCCGCGAACCGCAGCTGCCCGCGCAGGCGGTCGCCCGCGACCTCCACGCGCACGCTGCGCACCGAGTCGTCGAAGTCGACGAAGGTGAAGCCGAGCGTGGTGCCATTGATGTACGCGCCGAGGAGCGGCCGCGTCGCGCCGCGCAGCGTGTAGTTGCCGCCGATGCGTTGGAACTTCTGCACGAGGTCCACGTCGAGCCTGAAGAAGCGGTTCTCGTCGGCGAGCGTCCAGCGGCCCGCCACCTGCGCCGGCACGCGCCACAGGAACGCCTGGCTCTCGCCGATCGTCATCGCCTCGTCCGGCTCCCACTCGCCCATGTCCCACATGTGCGACACGATGCGCGTGCCCGGCTTCATCGCGAGGAGCTGCGGCCGGAGCTGGTAGTTGAGGTCGGGCAGCAGGTACATCGTCACGACGGTCGCCTGCGTGAAATCCTCCTTGAAGATGTCGCCGGCGATGATCGTCACCTTGTCCGCGACGCCCGCGCGCTGCGCATTGCGCGTCGCGAGTGCCGCGAGGTCCTTGTCGTACTCGATGCCGACCGCGCGCGCGCCGAACTGCTTCGCCGCGGCGATCGGGATGCGGCCTTCGCCGGCGCCGAGGTCGTAGACGACGTCCTTCGTCGTCACGCCCGCCGCCTGCAGCATGCGCGTCACCATTGCGTCGGGCGTGGGCAGCCACATCACGTCCTTGCCGGGCTGGCGCAGGCGCGGCTGGTAGAGGTCGTCGCCGTAGCGCGGAAAGTCCTGCGCGCGCGCCAGCGAAGGGAAGAGCGCGGCGGCGGGAAGCGCGACAAGCGCGTGCAGCAGCGCGCGCCGGGACATCGCAACGGTCATGGACGAGCCTGCGGCATCAGCCGGCGAGCGTGCGCTTGATGGGATCCACCGAGCGCAGCGCGAGCGCCGCGATGGTGAGCGTGGGATTGGCCGCGCCGCCCGTGGGGAACACCGCGCTGCCCTCGAGGAAGAGGTTCGGATGGTCGAACGTGCGCAGGTCCGCGTCGACGACCGCGGACTTGGCGTCGCGGCCCATGCGCGCGGTGCCCATCACGTGCCCCGCCCCTTGGAACTGCGCGTCGGGATTGTGCGCGATCTCCGTTGCGTTCATGCGCACGAACGCGTCCTCGTGGATGCGCCGCGCTTCCGCGAGGCCGGCCAGCGTGTAGTCGTCGAGGCGGTACGCGATCTTCGGCCGCGGGATGCCCAGCCGATCGCGGCGGTCGAAGTCCGGCACGATGCGGTTAGCGGGATCGGGCAGCTGCTCCGTCAGCGTGCCGAAGCGCACTTCGCGCGACGTGCGCTCGAACAGCGCCTTCTGCAGCGCCGCGCCGCGCAGTCCCTTGCGTGCGAGCGCCTGCGCGTCGGTGGTCGGCGCGCCGGTCGGCCACGACCAGCCGTCGTTGCCGATCTCGATGCGGAACGACGGCCGCGATGCGCGCCAGTCGCCGCTGCGCGTGTTCTCGACGCCCGACGTCGACAGCGGTCCGCGATACGGCCACACCGGGTCGCGCGCCAGCGCATACGAGAGCTGCACCGGATGGTCCATGAGGTTGCGGCCCACCTGGTCGCTCGAATTGGCGGCACCGTTGGGCGTGCGCGGACCGCGCACCATCAGCAGCAGCTTGGGGATCTCCATCGCGTGCGCGGCGAGCACGAACACCTTCGCGGTCGCACGGCCGCGCGCGCCGTCGGGACGGCGGTAGGTGACGGCCTGCACGCGGCCGTCCGCGCCGATCTCGAGGTCGTCGACCACTGACTGCGCGACGAGCTTCGCGCCCGCCTTGCCGGCGCGCGCGAGGTGCACGGTCGCGTCGTACTTCGCCTGGATCGGGCAGATCGGGATGCAGCTCGAGTTGCCGCAGCACGGCGCGCGCTCGTCGCGCACGACGGAGTTGCGCCCCTGCGGCGTGCTGCGCACTTCGTAGGGCGTGCCGGCGAACGCGCGCGCCACCTGCGCGTCGAGGAACGTCGGCGGGATCGGCGGCATCGGATAGGGCTGCGAGCGCGGCGAGCCCAAGTCCTGCGCCGAGTCGCCCGACACGCCGATCTCGCTCTCGGCCGCGGCGTACCACGGCTCGAGCGCCGCGTAGTCGAGCGGCCAGTCGACGCCGCGCCCGAAGCGCGCCTGCAGGCGGAAGTCGTCGGGGACGAGGCGCAGGCAGGTGCCGAGCCAGTGCCACGTGGTGCCGCCGACCTGGCGCAGGTAGGTGCTCGCGAATTTCTGCGGCCCAACCTGCACGTAGTAGGCATCGAGGTCGTCCGAGCGCGGATGCGGCGCGTACGCGGTGTTCGGGTACGCGCACTCGGGCACCTTCACGAGCGCGTCGTAGAACTGCGTGACTGCGGCGCCGCGGTCGACCTGCGGGCCCGCCTCGAGGATCAGCACCTTCACGCCGGCGGCCGCGAGCTTGTCCGCCACGAGCGCGCCGGCGATGCCGGCGCCGACGATGACGACGTCGGCGTCCATCAGGCGGCGGGCGCGGCGGACCAGTAGCCGGTCACGCCACCGCACACGCCCATCGGCTTGCTGTACGTCATCGCGGTCCACACGTACGCATTCGCGTAGAGCACCACGCGCGTGCCGGTCGCGGTGTCGACCACGCCCGAGTACCACGCGGCGACCAGCTCGTTGGCGAGCGCGTCGAGCTTGCGTGCGCGCAGCGTCGCGTCGAGCTCCGCCGGCGGCGTGGCGGCCACCACCTGCGCGAGCTCGCTCACGGCCGCGCGCCGCGCCGGCGTCACGAACGCGCGCATCATCCTGCCGACCATGTCGGGGTCGGCAACGGGATAGCCGGTGAGCGTCGCCGACAGCGTGCCGAACGCCGCAACGGACAGCGGCGCGCCGGCGGCATGCGACGGCGAAGCGAGCGGCGCGGCGGCAAGCGCGGCGAGCGCGCGCAGCGTGGTGCGGCGGGTGACGTGCATGCGATAGGACCTGCAGGCGGGCAGGAGTGCGCGCGAAGCGTAGGCCGCCGCGCGTGCCAGCGTCAAGGCCGGCGCGCGGTCCAGGTGACGACGTGCGGGCAGTGATCGGAAGGGACGGCGTGCTCCGGCGCGGCGCGCAGCGGCGCGCCGTCGGCGTCCTCGTAGTTGACCACCGTGAGCGCGAGCGCCTCGGGCGTCAGCCGCCGCTTGAGCGATTCACTGATGACCACGTGATCGATGCCCGAGTGCGTGAGCACCCCGTGCGGACCCGCGATGCGGCACTCGCCGTCCTTCTTCGCGTAGCGCGCGCGCCACAGCACCGCGCCCGGCGGATCGTTGTCGTTCAGCTCCGGGAACAGCGCGCGGGTGCGCGCCGGGCAGTCGGCCGTCACGCGCGCGCCGTCGCGGCGCAGCGTGCACGGGCCGACCGGCGACGCGGCGCTGCCGCCGTCGTGCCGGGTCTTGTAGCGATCGGAATCGGCAACCGGCTCGCGCAGCAGCGTGCGGTTGAAGTCGCCGAGCACGGCGAAGTCCTGCGCGGCGTGCGCGTCGATCCAGCCTTCGAGCGCGGGCACCTGGTAGCGCAGCAGCGCGCAGTCGTTGGACACGGCGTCCTTGCGCTCGGGGGAGAGCGACTGCACGTCCTTCGTGGTCAGCGGCGCGTCCAAGTCGCGGCTGCGGCACCCGGCCTTCAGGTGCACGGCGAGCGCGCGCACCGAACGCCCGCCGACGTCGACGGTGAACGCGAGGCCCGGCCGCAACGGCCGCTCGGGCAGGCCGCTGTCCGCGAGCGATGCGACGAGCTCGACGTCGCGCACCGCCACGCCGCGCTTCCACGCGACGCCCACGTGCTGCGCGATCGCCGGCGTGCCGGGCAGCTCGCGCGTCGTCGCCACCGACCAGCCGGGCGGCACGATCGCGCGCAGCGCCGCCGCACTGCTCACTTCCTGCACTGCGACCAGGCCCACGCCGGCCGCCTCGAGGCGGAGGAACATGGCCCGCAGCTGCGCGAGCTTCTCGGCGTAGCGCTCGGGCGTGGCGAGATCCGCGCTCTCGCGGCACGGATGCGCGTCGGGGTAGCGCGCGGCCAGCGGCCAGCGGTCCTGCGACGAGCGGCAGCGATCCGGGGGAAACACCATGCCGTTGTGCACGTCGCAGTACGGCAGGCCGGCGAGCGCCGCGCGCTCCGCGGGCGGGAGCCGCGAGGTGTCCTGCGGCCAGCCGTTGCGCGCGCACACCGTGACCCATTGCGCGTGCGCATCGGCGTCCTGCAGCCACTGCAGGTTCCACGTCGCGACGCCCAGCGCGGCCGCGGACGCCGCGTGCAGCGCAAGCACGAGCGCCAGCACGCCTGCGCGCAACCAACGTCGATCCCGTATCATCGGCCCCTCCCGCCGGCCGGCAGGCATGCATGGGGACGATGTCGGGCGCGGCACCGCGCGATCATACAGGGGGAGCGGCACTCGATGGACCGCACGCAACGCGCCACGCTGGTCGCCACCGGCCTCGGCCTCTTCATGATCTTCCTCGATGCGCTCATCGTGAACGTGGGCCTGCCGGAGATCCAGCGCGCGTTCGCCGTCGGCGAGGCCGGCCTGCAGTGGGTGGTGGCCGCGTACAGCCTCGGCATGGCGATGTTCATCATGTCGGCCGCGACGCTCGCCGACCTGCACGGCCGCAGGCGGTGGTACCTGATCGGCATCACGGTGTTCACGATGGCATCGGTGGCGTGCGGGCTGGCACCTTCGCTCGAAGTGCTGAACGTCGCGCGCGGCGTGCAGGGCGTGGCCGCCGCCACCGCCAACGTGACGTCGCTGGCGCTCGTCAGCCACGCGTTCCCCGACCCGAAGCAGAAGGCGCGCGCGATCGGCATCTGGACCGCCATCGCGAGCATCGGCACCGCGGTGGGCCCGACGCTCGGCGGCTTCCTGGTCGAGCACTGGGGATGGCGCAGCATCTTCCTCGTCAACGTCCCGGTCGGCATTGTTGTGGTGGCGATGACGCTGCGCTTCGTCGCCGAATCGCGCGACGATCGCCCGCGCACGCTCGACCTGCCGGGGCAGCTGCTGTTCATCGCCACCGTGGGCGCCTTCGCGTATGCGGTGATCGAGGGGCCGCAGCGCGGCTGGCTCTCCCCGGCAATCCTCGGGCTGTTCGCGGTCACCATCGCCGGGACGATAGCCTTCCTGCGCGTCGAGCGTCGATCATCCGATCCGATGATGGACATCACGCTGTTCCGCGATCCCGCCTACGCGCTCGCGATCGGCACCATCTGCGCGGTGCTGTTCACGATCTACGGCATGCTGCTTCTGACCACGCAGTTCCTGCAGAACGTGCGCGGGTACCCGCCGCAGGTCACGGGGCTCATGATGCTGCCGTTCTCGGCGAGCGTGACGATCGTCTCGCCGCTCGTCGGGCGAATGGTGGGACGCTTCGGCGCGCGGCTGCCGATCATGATCGGGCTCGCGCTGATGATCGCGGGCCTCGCGGTGCTGATGATCGGCGGCCACGCGGCGACGTGGGTGGTGGTCGCGGGCCTGGGCATCACGGGCAGCGGCGGCGCGATGTGCCTCACGCCGATCACCACGCTCGCGATGACGTCGGTGCCGCCGCAGCGCGCGGGCATGGCGTCGGGGATCATGAGCGCGCAGCGCGCGATCGGCTCGACGGTCGGCTTCGCGGTGATGGGCTCGGTGCTCGCCGCGTGGCTCACGGCCACGCTGGAGCCGGATCTCGCGACCGTCGTGCGCGATCCCGCGGAGCGCCGCGCGGTGGCGCAGGCCATCGTCGCGAGCGCGAATCCGCGCGCGCATGTCGCCGAGATCGGGCCGTCGCAGCCGATCCGCTATCCGGACCCGGCCACGCAGGCCGCGATCGTCGCGGTGGCGGAAGTCGACTTCGTGCAGGGCATCCGCGCGGCGCTGGCCGTCGCGGCTGTGGTGCTCGCGGCGGTGCTGCTCGCCGGCTGGCGGTGGTTCCCGCGCGGCGCCGGCGCGCTCATCGGCGACGCACAGCGGGAGGAGACACGCCTCGCGGCGTCGGAGCCGTAGCCGGTGCGATGTGCGCGATGCTAGCCGGCGTGGGCGTCGTACACCACCGAGAACGGCCGCGGAAGCGTCGTGCGCTCGGTGGCGAGCCGTACGCGCACGAACGAGGAGAGCTCGCGGAACGCGGCGCGGATCGCCTCGGCGCCCTGCGGCTTCGGCTGCATGCGGCCGAACCGCGTGCGCAGCGACGGCGCGCGCGAGGCGACCACGATGCCGATGCCGAGCTCGTCCAGGCGATGCGAGCGGCTCATGTAGTCGCCGAACACGACGAGCACGTCGACGGCGAGCGGATTGCTCACGTCCTCCGCGTTGATCCGCTCGGCGAGCGCACAGGCGTCGGCCAGCAGCTTGCGGGCACGCGCGCGGGGCAGCGGCTCCACGACGCGCGCCGTGGCGAGCTCGACGAACTCGGGGGTGATGCCGTAGCCTGCGCGCCCGGGCACCGGCGGCTCGAGCAGGCCGCCCGCCACCAGGTCCTCGACCAGCGCGGCGCACTGCGCGGTGTCGAGCGCGAAGTCGTGCTGCAGGTGGGCAGGGGTCAGGCGGGCGCGCTCCGGCGGGAGGCCGACGACGCGCGCGAGCGAGCGATGCGTCGCGGCGCGCAGGCGCAGCGGATCGAGTCCGTAGTACAGCCGGTCGGTGATGAGGGTACGCTGCGGCATGCGACAATCCGGATTATGCCAATAGCATAAAGCGCGTGGCCGCCGGGGGCAAGCTGGGGCGATTGCGGATGTCCGCGGGTTCTCGCGCGGCGAGGAACGGGAGGATCGTGGCATGAGGGGTGGGAGAGTTCGGCGGGCCGTCCGCGCACTGCCGGTGCTGGTGGCGCTCGCGTGGTTCGCCGCGCCGGCGCAGGCATTCAGGCTCGCGGACGGCACGGTGATGCAGTGCGTCGCCCGGGGCGAGGTCGTGCCCGAGTCGCTCGCGCCTGCCGGCGACGTGGCCATGAAAGGCCGCACCGGCTGGGCGCGCGAGGAGGGCGGGCGCTGGGTGATCACCTGGAACGCCGAGCGGCTCGCCGGGCTGGCGCCGCAGCTGCGCGACTTCCTGTTCTTCCACGAATGCGCGCACGCCCGCGTGCCCACCGCGGTCGAGCTGGAGGCAAACTGCGCGGGACTCATCGACATGCGCCGCGCCGGACGCGCCGGTCCCGACTACGAGCGCACGCTGCGCGGCCTCGTGAACATGAAGGAGACGTACTGGCAGGACACGTTCGCCTGCGCCGACGCGTGGTTCGAGCGCGAGCGCGCGCGGGGCGCGTTGCCGCCGTCGTAGCCGACCGTCACGCAACCACCGATGGCGACCTCGATCGAAGTCAGCGAGGAGGAGGGCGTTCGCTACCTGCACTTCGGCTCGCGCTGGATCCAGGGCGCGATGCGCATCGCGCGCCCGAACTCGCTGGAGCTCGAGTACACGCGCGACCTCATGTTCCCGCTCTTGCTGCGCGTCGGCGTGTATCCGAAGTCGGTGCTGGTGGTCGGCTTGGGCGCGGCGTCGGTGACGCGCTTCCTCGCCAAGCATCGTCCGCGCGCGGCCCAGACCATCGTCGAGATCGAGCCCGCGGTCGTCGCCGCCGCGCGCGCGCACTTCAAGCTGCCGCCCGAGTCGCCGCGGCTCGCCATCGAGATCGCCGACGCGAGCGACTACGTGCAGCGCACGACGCGCGCGTTCGACCTGATCCTCGTCGACGGCTACGACGCGGGCGGGCGCACCGGGCGCCTCGACTCGCTGCCGTTCTACTGCAATTGCCTCGCGCGCCTGTCCGAGCGGGGTGTGCTGGCGGCGAACCTGCTCACGCGCAACCACGGCGCGAAGGGCAGCCTCGACCGCCTGCGCGCGGCGTTCGACGGGCGCGCACTCGCGCTGCCGAAGTGCGCGAGCGGCAACGTGGTCATGCTCGCCGCCGCCGGGGACGACATCGAGGTCGACGGCGTCGAGCTGCTCCGCCGTGCGCGGCACCTGCGCACGCAAACGCATCTCGATCTCACTCCGACCGTGCGCCGCCTGCGCGAGACGCTCGGCAGCGACGGCGTGCTGCGGTTGTGAGTGCGTAGCGTGTCATCGTTTGCGAAGCGATGCCGGAAGTGTGACGGACCCCGTGACACCCGCGAGTCGACCCGGATTGCGATCGTGTCGCGCGGCGCCGTGCCGCGCTTGACGGCGCGCGGGCGGCGGCGCTCAATAGAAGCCTTGCGTCGTGTGGGGAGAGTCGCGATGTCGATCCGTTCGTTGCGCACGATGGTCGCCCGGCAGCAACCGGTGACCGCACCCAAGAGCGCGACCGTGCGCGAGGCCACGCGCGCGATGCGTCTCCACAACGTCGGCGCGGTGCTGGTCGTCGACGGCACGCGCCTCACCGGCATCTTCACCGAGCGCGATGCGGTCCAGCGCGTGCTCGCCGCCGATCGCGATGCGGACAGCACGCGCCTCGGCGACGTGATGACTGCGCATCCACAGACCATGCATCCCGACGAGCCGTTCGTGCACGCGCTGCGCGCGATGCACCAGGGCCGGTTCCGGCACATGCCGGTGGTCGAGTTCGACCGCCCGCTCGGCGTGGTGTCGGTGCGCGACGCGCTGGGCGACGATCTCGAGGCATTGCGCGAAATCCTGGAGCAGCAGGAAGACTCGCTCTACTGAGACGTCAGGGGTCAGATACCGCGGGTTCGGGCACGAACCAATCGCGAACCGGTTCATCAACAGCGCGCGGTTAGAATGCGCGCATGGACTACAAGACCCTTCCCGGCACCGACCTCCACGTCTCCAACGTCTGCCTCGGCACGATGACGTGGGGCGAGCAGAACACCGAAAGCCAGGCGCACGAGCAGCTCGATCTCGCGGTCGCGCACGGCATCAACTTCATCGACACGGCGGAGATGTATCCCATCCCGCCGCAGGCGCGCACGCAGGGCCACACCGAGTCGATCATCGGCCGCTGGCTCGCGCGCCAGCCGCGTGCCGATCTCGTCGTCGCGAGCAAGGTCGCGGGGCCGGGGCGCCGCGACTGGATCCGCAATGGCCGCACCGACCTCACCGCCGACGTCATCGCAGAGGCGTGCGACACGAGCCTCGCGCGCCTGAAGACGGACTACCTCGACCTCTTCCAGATCCACTGGCCGCAGCGCAACGTGCCGAGCTTCGGCGCGGTCGCGTTCGATCCGTCGAAGGAACGGCCCGGCCCCTCCATCGAGGAGCAGGTGCAGGCGATGGCGGCGCTCGTGAAGGCGGGGAAGATCCGCTACTACGGGCTGTCCAACGAGACGACCTGGGGCGTGTGCGAGTTCCAGCGCGTCGCGAAAGCGCTCGGCGTGCCCGGCCCCGTGACGCTGCAGAACAGCTACAGCCTCGTGTCGCGCGGCGCGGACCACGACCTCGCCGAAGCGCTGTTCCGCGAGAAGATGTCGCTGCTCGCGTACAGCCCGCTCGCGGCCGGCATGCTCACCGGCAAGTACCGCGGCGGCAAGCGGCCCCCGGGATGCCGGCACTCGATGTTCGCCGAGGCCGGTGCGCGCTACCGCAAGCCGATCGTGCAGGAGGCCATCGAGGCGTACGCGGCGCTCGCCGAGCGCCACGGCATCACGCTCGTGCAGCTCGCGCTGGGCTACGTGAAGAGCCGCTGGCACCTCGGCGCCACGATCATCGGCGCCACGTCGGTCGAGCAGTTGCGCGAGGACATCGCGGCCGCGCAGTTCGATCTCGACGAAGGCACGCTCGCGGAGATCGCCGACATCCAGTTGCGCTTCCCGAATCCGGCGACCTAGCTGTCCGAGCTCGCCCCAGAAAACTCCCTCGCCCCGCTTGCGGGGGCATTTCCGGGAATTCGGCGAGCATGCTCGCCGCCGGAAATGCGGCGGTCGCATGCAGGCGACCGCGCGCCCTGCAAGGGAGGGTTGGGGTGAGGGGCGCGACGCTAGGCCGAATCGCGGCGCGCGAATGCCGACCGCGAACCCGCCTAACCCACCCGCCTCACGCGTTCTTCAACCGCCACCCGCAACCTGCGCATCCCGAGCGACGCCAGCACCTCGTGCGCCGCGCGCTGCCCGCTCTCGACCGCACCTTCCAGATAACCTTGCGCGGCGAGCGACGTGTGCTCGCCGGCGAAGTAGACGTGCCCTTCCGGCCGGCCCTCGATGCCGTAGAACGAGGTGTACTGCCCTGGCTTCACGAGCGCGTACGAGCCGAACGACCACGGATTGCGGTCCCACGCGTTGCGGATCACACGGCCGTTCCACATTGCGGCCGACTGCGGCGCCATCGGCGCCATCGCCGCGAGGCAGATGCGCGCGGCGTCCGTGATCGGCGGCAGCCCGGCCGCCTCGGCCGCCGCGCCGCCCGCGAAGAAGTTGAGCACGCCGGCACGGCCCTGCTGCGCGCGCGTGACCTCCCACGTCGTCTGGAACACGCCGCGCAGCCGGTACTCGCCATTGCAGTTCGCCGCGAGCCAGAAGCGTTCGTCGAACTGGAGCTGCGTCTTCGTGTTGCGGCCCATGCCGAGCTCGGCGATCGACTGCCGCTTGCGCGCGGAGAAGCCCGCATTGCGTGTGTCGGCGAGGCGGAGCAGCGTGAACGGCAGCGCGAGGATCACGCGATCGGCCACCACCTCGCGCTCGGCGCCGTCGCGCAGGAACACCAGCCGATAGCGTCCGTCCGCGCCGCGCGCGAACGCGACGAGCCGCGCGCCGGTCTCGATCGACGACGCGACCGGTTGCGCGAGGCGCGTGACGACCTGGTCGTTGCCGCCGCGCACGTGATAGCGCTGGTCCGATTCCTCGTACGGCGAGAAGCGGTCCTTCGGCGAGCCCGCGAGCAGGCTCACCATGGTCACCGCACTGATCTCGCCGGGCTCGCCGCCCAGCTCCTCGCCGTATGCGTTGACGAGGAGCTGGCCGAAGCGCGAGCGCATGCCGCCCGGCACGTTCGCGTCGATCCACTGCGCGGCCGACAGCCGGTCGAGGCGCCGCTGCGCCGGCGTGTGGCGATCGAACGTCGGGAGTTCGTCGCCGAGCAACGCGGCATCGCGCTCGACCGCGGGCAGCACCCGCACGAAGTCGCGCGTGATGTCGGCGACGCCGTAAGGGGCGCCGTCGAACCACGCGACGGGCTCGCTGCCCGCGGGCTCGGTGGCGAGGAGGTCGTCCAACTCGAGGCCGAGCTCGGGCACGAGCGCGCGCAGCGTGGCGTGCGACGTATCGATGAGCTCGCCACCGCGCTCCGCGACCTGGCCGTCCGCGAACGCCTGGCGCTCGCTCCAGCATCGTCCTCCGATGCGCGTCGAGCCCTCGTACACGGCGGCGTGCACGCCCGCCCTGGCGAGCGCGTGCGCGGCCGCGAGGCCCGCGAGGCCGGCACCGACGATCACCACGCGGCTCGTCGCAGCGCCCGGCACGAGCGGCGACCAGGCACCGGCCGCGCCCGCCGCCGCGAGTGCACCGGCGCGCGCGAGCAGGCGACGGCGCGCGGGATCGGCGGCGCGCCGTTCGCCAGGATCGCCGCGCGCGGCGAGCGCCTCGCGGGCGATCCGCTGCACCACGCGCATGAGCGGGCTGCGGGCCATGACGCGGCATGGTGCCCAATCCGCGCGCCGCTTTCAACGCGGGCCGCCGGCCGGCAGGGCGCCGCGACCCCCATGGCATAATGCCGCGATTCCCCCGCCGGAAACTTCGAAGATGTCCCTCCGCCGCACCTTCCTCGGAGCCGTCGCGCTGGCGTTCGTCGCGCTCGTCTCCGGCTGCAAGATCAGCACGATCAACTATTTCCCGCCGCACCCGGCCACGGTGCGCGTCCTGAACCTCATGACCGACGGGTCGACCGTCAGCGTGCAGGTCGGCGGCAACACCATGTACAGCAACGTGGCAGCGGAGAGCGCGACGGACTACCAGTCGTTCGACAACCAGACCACGTCGTTCGGCGTGTTCCTCAACGGCGGCAGCACGTCGTCGATCAGCTTCAGCGTGCCGCTCGCCGGCGAGCAGCCGTACACGCTGGTGGTGTTCGGCACCGCGGCGAACCCGAGCGCCACGCTGCTCTCGGAAGTCGCGAACGCCCTCACCAACGGCAACATCCAGGTGTCGGTGTTCAATGCGGCGATCAACATCTCCTCGGTCGACATCTACGTGACCGCGCCCGGCGCCGACATCACGCAGCTCAACCCGAACTACACGTTCGTGAGCTTCAACGGCTCGTCGCTCAACCTCGCGTTCGCGCCGGGCACGTACCAGATCCAGGTGACGCAGCAGGGGACGAAGACCGTGATCTTCGACTCCGGCGGCACGGTGCTGCAGCCGAACATCGCGCTGGCGCTCATCCTGTACTCGCGCGGCAGCGCGACGCTCGTGAACACGGCCGTGCTGCAGTCGAAGGGTCCGACCGGCTTCCTGACCAACATCTTCGCGCGCCTCAAGGGCGTCAATGCCGGCGATCCCGCCGTCGGCCCCGTGAACCAGCTGTTGGGCACGCTCGCGGTGAACACGAACATCGCGTACGGCACGACGTCGAACTACTACAAGGGCCCTGCCGGCAACACGACCATCAACTTCGAGGCGAGCGCGACGCCGGGCGCGGTCATCGCATCGGTGCCGGGGACGCTCGTCGCCGCCAACGACTATTCCGCGTTCGTGGTCGGGTCCGCGGGGGCCCAGCAGGCCTACCTGCTGCGCGACGTGAACAACCCGCCCACCGCCACCGGCACCGTGCGCCTGCGGTTCGTCAATGCGATGAAGGGGTCGAATCCCGTCAACGTGTCGGTGGCCGGCACCACGCAGGCCACGGCCGTGGCGTTCCCGACCGCGTCGGCGTACGCGCAGGTGACGTCTGCCGCCGCGGTGCCGATCACGTTCACCGACACCGCCACCGGCGCGACCATCCTCGCGATCACGCCGGACCTCAACGTCGCGCAGTCGGGGTTCACCACGATCCCGCTGACGCTCACGCTCTATCTCATCGGGTCGCCTTCTGCGCCGGCGGTGATCATTACGCAGGACCAGTAGGGCGACGTCCGCAAAACGCGCTTCGTGCGGGCGGTGGATGACGTTGGTTCGGCGTTGCGCGTTTTGCGGCCGTTCTAGTCAGCAAGGAAAGCTTCGGAGCGGCCGGGCGCTTTCCTTGTAGAAAAGGCACGAAGCGCGCCGCTCATCAGCGCGCTCTCGCGCGCCGTTCGGTCGCGCGCTGCTGGTGGCGTGAATGCCTCTGCTTGCATTGGCGCAGTGCGACGTTCCTTCCCCTCACCCCAGCCCTCTCCCCGCAAGCGGGGCGAGGGAGGTCTTCGTTGGTGCGGTGGCGTGAATGCGCAGCGCCCCAAGTTCACTCTATAACGCGTAGCGCCTCAGAGGCTCCCTCGCCCCGCTTGCGGGGAGAGGGTTGGGGTGAGGGGCCGGATCGCCGCAAGACGCATCCGTGCACCGAAGGCAAACTCGATGCGCGACAGTCCTTCGCGCATGTCGCGAGCGTTACCTCCCATCCAGCCACGCAAGCAATTGCGCAGCACTCATGGCGCCGGACACGCGCGCCTGCTCACGCCCATCGCGAAACAGGATCATCGTCGGAATCCCGCGAATGCCGTGCTGCGCCGATGCCTGCGGCGACGCCTCGGTATCCACCTTCACGAACTGCACGCGCGGGCGCTCGCGCGCAGCCTGCGCGAACGCGGGCGCCATCATCTTGCACGGCCCGCACCAGTCGGCCCAGAAATCCACGAGCACGGGCACGTCGTTGCCGCTGACGAGCCGCGGCAGGTCATCGCCACCGATCGCCACCGGCGCAGCCGGCAGCAGCGCCTGCTTGCACGCGCCGCACTTCGGTCCGTCGCCGACGCGCTCGTCGGGCACGCGGTTCTTCGTGAAGCAATGCGGACAGGTGATCTGCATGATGTGCGGCCCTAGTCGACCTTCGCGCCCGAGTCCTTCACGAGCTTCATCCACATCGGGTACTCGCCCGCGACGTGCTGCGCGAGATCCGCAGGCGTGCCCGGGACCGGAAAGGCCCCGCGCGACACGAGGCTCTCGCGCACCTGCGGATCCTCGAGCGCCTGCCGGAACGCGGCGTTGAGCTTGTCGACGATCGCCTTCGGCGTGCCCGCGGGCGCGTAGACACCGTCGGACGCCGCGATGTTGAAGCCGGGCACGCCGGACTCGTCGAGCGTGGGCACGTCGGGCACGGTGCTGACGCGCTCCTTCGTGGTGACCGCGAGTCCGTGCAGCTTGCCGGCCTTCACGTTGGGATACACGCTCACCATGAGGTCGATCATCATTTGCACGTCGCCGGACAGCACGCCGGTGAGCGCGGCTCCGCCGCCCTTGTAGGGGATGTGCACGATGTCGGTGCCGGTGAGCTGCGCAAAGCGCACGCCCGCGAGGTGCGACGTGGTGCCGTTGCCGGCGGACGCGAACGAGACCTTGCCCGGGTTCGCCTTGATGTACGCGATCAATTCCTTCACGTTGTGCGCGGGCACGTTCGGGTTGACCACGAGCATCGCCGGTATCACCGTGAAGCGCGCGACGGGCACGAAGTCCTTCAGCGGATCGAAGCCCGTCTTCTCGTAGAGCGCCTGGTTGATGCCGTGCGTGCCGTTCGTTCCCTGCAGCAGCGTGTAGCCGTCGGGCGCCGCGCGCGCCACTTCCGCCGCGCCGATGTTGCCGCCCGCGCCGGGCTTGTTCTCGATCACGATGGGCACGCCGAGGATCTGCGCCGCCTTCGGCACGATGGCGCGCGCCAAGTTGTCGGCGCCGCCGCCCGGCGGGAACGGCACGACGAAGCGGATCGGACGATCGGGAAAGGTACCCTGCGCAATCGCGGGCGCGACGCACCCGAGCAGCAGGAGGCAGGAGGCGAGCACGCGCCCGACGAGATGCATGGAACGAGCCTTGGCGAAATCCGGGACGTGCATTGTGGCATGCGCATGCGAGCGCGGCGCCGTGCCGCAGTCGATCGGGCAGCGTGTAGGAGTGTGTAGGACAACCGCCATTGCGCACTACAGACAAGCGGCCAATAATGACGTCGTCATGAAAGCGCGTTTCGCGCAAAGGAGGCGACATGCTGAACCTCAATCGCCGGGACCGCCCGGCCGAATCGCCCGACAGCGCGAAGACCGTGCTGAAGCCCGCCATCTACGATCCGCCGGGCACCGCGACCGGCGGCGGCGGTGCGCGTCCCGTGGCCCCGGGGAGCAACGATCCCGCCGCGCAGCGCACGGCGCCCCCATCCCCGCCGCCCGCTGCGGCGCCGGCGAGCGCGGCGGCACCGGCGGCCAAGCCCGCGGGCGAGCAGCCGGAGTCGCGCCTGTTCGTGGGCGTCAACATCAAGCTGAAGGGCGTGGAGATCACCGATTGCGATTCGCTCGTGATCGAGGGGCAGGTCGAGGCCACGGTCAACAGCAAGGCGATGGAAATCGCGAAGCCCGGCACGCTGCGCGGCACCGCGCAGATCGAGACGGCGGAAGTGCACGGCGAGTTCGTCGGCGAACTGACCGCGCGCACGCGCCTCATCGTGCACGGCACCGGGTGCGTCTCGGGCACCATCCGCTACGGCAAGCTCATCGTCGCCGAAGGGGGCGAGGTGACCGGCGACGTGAAGCGGCTGGACGAGGGCGAGGCGGGCGCCACCTCGGCAGCGGCGGCGGGGGGGCAGCAAGCCACGCGCGCGGCGTTGTCGCCGTCGGCCGAGCGCTGGTCGAATTGACGTGCGCCGGTGTGCCGCGGGCAACCGCAGCGCACCACGCTATTGCACACGCGCCGCGGCGGCACTATCGTGCCGCGATGATTCGTCGCACGACCGCATGCCTGCCGCTGGCGCTCGGGACGTGCGCACTGCACGCCGCGGCGGCGCCGTCGACCTTCACGATCGCGCAGGTCTTCTCGAGCGCCGACGGCGCGATCCAGTTCGTGCAGCTCCGGGAGAGCGCGGGCGCGACTGGCCAGCAGGGCCTCGCCGGGCGCACGCTCACGGTCAGGCGCGGGGCGGTGATCCGCACCTTCACGTTTCCCGCCGACCTGCCGTCGACCGCCACCGCGAACAAGGCAGTGCTGATCGCGAGCGACGGCTGGCGCGCGGTGCCGTCGAACTATCCCGAGTTCCGCGCCGTGGTGCCCGATTACACGATGCCCGACCGGTTCCTGCCCGCGGAGGGCGGCACGCTGACCTTCGACGGCGCCGACGCGTTCGACTACCCGCCACTGCCGCGCGACGGATTCTCTGCGGTGTTCCGCAGTGGCAGCCCGGTGCGCGACAACGCGGCGCAGAACTTCGGCGGCGCGGCGGCGAGCTTGCCGGTCGTGCCGGTGACTGCGGTCGAGTTCTATCACGCGGGCCTCGACCACTACTTCGTGAGCGACCTCGCGCCCGACATCGACGCGCTGGACGATGGCCGCATCGCCGGCTGGGCGCGCACCGGCAAGGCGTTCAAGGTGTGGCCGATCGACATGGGCTTCCTCGCCGACGTCTGCCGCTTCTACATCCCGCCCGAGCACGGCAACTCGCACTTCTTCTCGGCGGCCAGGGCCGAGTGCGACGCGGTGGCGGGTAAGGTGGGGTCGGACCCCAATTTCAGCGGGTACGTGCAGGAGACGTCGGAGGCGTTCGCGGTCGCGCTGCCGGACGCCGCCGGCAAGTGCCCGGCCAACTGGACGCCGGTCTGGCGGCTGTGGAACCGCCGCGCCGACTCCAACCACCGCTACACCACCGATGCCGCGGTCAAGGCGCAGATGCTCGCGCGCGGCTACGTCGCGGAAGGCTATGGCGACGATCCCGTCGCCATGTGCTCGCCGCTGCAATAGCCATCCCACCCCGTTCCCCAGGACCTCCCCGTGCCTCCGCAACCCCTGACCGGCATCCACCCGATCGCCCCGACGCCGTTCCTGCCCAACGGCGACCTCGACCTCCCGGGCATGCGCCGGGTGCTCGACTGCATGATCGACCAGGGTGTCGACGGCATCTGCATCCTCGCCAACTACTCCGAGCAGTTCCTGCTGACCGACGAGGAGCGCAGCACGCTGCAGGACGTCTGCCTAGCGCACGTCGCGGGGCGCGTGCCGGTCATCGTCACCTGCAGCCACTTCTCGACGCGTATCGCGGGCCAGCGGGCGCGCGCCGCGGCCACCGCCGGCGCGGCGATGGTGATGCTGATGCCGCCGTACCACGGCGCGACGCTGCGCGCGGACGAGCCGGGGATCCTCGCCCACTTCGCCCACGTGGCCGAGGCGTCGGGGCTGCCGATCATGCTGCAGGACGCGCCGCTGTCGGGCGTGGCGCTGACCGTGCCGTTCCTGGTGCGTCTCGCGCGCGAGGTCCCGGCCGTCTGCTATTTCAAGATCGAGACGCCGGGGACGGCGGCCAAGCTGCGCGCGCTCATCGAGGCCGGCGGCGCGCTCATCGCGGGACCGTTCGACGGCGAGGAGTCCATCACCCTGATGGCCGATCTCGATGCGGGTGCCACCGGCACCATGTCTAGCGCGCTGCTGCCCGACCTCATCCGGCCCGTGGTCGAGCATCACCGCGCGGGCCGGCGCGCCGAGGCGGCCGAGCAGTACGCGCGCATCCTGCCGCTCATCAACTACGAGAACCGGCAGTGCGGTCTGCGCGCGACCAAGACGGTGATGCAGGAAGGCGGCGTCATCGGCAGCGATGTCGTGCGCCATCCGCTGGAGGCGCTGCATCCGGCGACGCGTGCGGGGTTGCTCGAACTCGCGCGTGCGGCGAATCCGCTGGCGTTGCGGTGGGGGCGTTAGCGTTGCATCGGTCGGACCCGCCCCTCACCCCAACCCTCTCCCCCTCCGGGGGCGAGGGAGGTCTTCGTTGCAGCGATAGCGTGACCGCGCAGCACCCCAGAAGCTCCCTCGCCCCGCTTGCGGGGAGGGGGTTGGGGTGAGGGGCAACTGCCACTGACCCACCGAACCGCCCCATCACCAGGCCCCTGACCGACGTAAGTAGAGTCCCCCACGACTCAGGTATAATGCCCCCCGCGCCTTGCCCTGCAAGCGGTAGGGCAGGATGGAAAATCACTTCAACAATATTACGTAAGCACCTGAATAATAAGTCACTGCGCATAAGCATGCTGCGAGAGGGAGGCAAGCTGCAGGAGTCTTGAGAGGCCGCGCACGACCAGCCGGGCGACGCTTATGCGCCGCACGGCGGGCCGGCAGACCAGGAAAGGAGTCCGAATGAGGTCACGTCCCACGCCGCCGCCGACCATTGCCCGATGTCGACGGCAGAACGAACCGGGCCCCGCCCAGCATCTGGCGCTGGCGGGCATCATGATCACCGCGGCCTTCCTGGCCGCGCCGGTCCCAAGCTCCTGGGGCCCCAGCAAGCCAGAACCGACGCCGACCCCGGTCGACGTCATCCGGGAAGCAGCGCAACCGCCCGCTCCGGCCATCACGAATCCCACCCGCACGGCGAAGGCCGAGGTGGCGCCACGTCCCGAGCAGCTCGCGACCATCGTCGCGCGCCGCTACAAGGTGGCGCAGGACGCGGCGGGCGACGTCGTGCGCCTCGCGTTCAAGGAAGGGCAGCGCTACGGGCTCGACCCGATGCTGATCCTCGCGGTGATCGCCGTCGAGTCGCGGTTCAACCCGGACGCCGAGAGCGAGCAGGGCGCCATGGGGCTCATGCAGGTCGTGCCGCGCTTCCATCCGGAGAAGATCGCGGCGCTGGGCGTGTCCTCGGTGCTGCTGCCCGACGCCAACATCGCGCTCGGCACCCGCATCCTGCGCGACGCCATCCGCCGCGGTGGCAGCGACGTCGCCGCCGGCCTGCAGCTCTACAACGGCGCGGTGGACGACGAGACGCAGGCGTACGCCAACCGCGTGCTCACCGAGCGCAAGCGCATCGAAGGTGCGTTGCCGCGCCCGCGCGGCGGGGCGTAGCGCGGCGCAGTGCATCATCCGCCGGCGCGGCGGACGCCTTTTGCAGGCGTCGCCTAGGCCAGGCCCGCGGCCGAGAGCGCGGGCCGCCAGCGGGCGTCCGCGAGGTGGTCGAAGCCGGCGCCCTTCGGATGCAGCTCGTTCGCCCACTCGGAGGGCGAGAGCGTGCCGCGGCTGTCGACGAACACCACGCGGCCGGCGTAGCGGACCTCGAGCGCGCGCAGGCGCTCGCTGAACGCGTCGATCAGCACCCGCACGCATGCTGCGTGCAGCGGCGCCGGCACCCGCGCCGCCAGCAGCGCCGGCTTGAGCCACCCC
Source organism: Burkholderiales bacterium (assembly GCA_046347855.1). Taxonomy (GTDB): domain Bacteria; phylum Pseudomonadota; class Gammaproteobacteria; order Burkholderiales; family Casimicrobiaceae; genus VBCG01. The sequence continues at coordinate 352,845 of JAXMFJ010000006.1, read as the reverse complement.
TTGCCGAAGACACCCTTGCCGGTGGGGATCGCGTAGTCGTAGTTGTGGACGAAGATGCGTGCGCCCGCCGGCACCCGCGCCGCGATGCTGTCGAAGAGCTCGATGTGGTACGACTGCACGCGGTCGAAGAGCTCCTCCAGGTCGCCCGGCAGTGCGCCGTGGTTGAAGCAGTCGTCGGCCGCGGTGCAGGCCGAGCAGTCGAGGCCGAGGAGCGGGCGCAGGTCGTTGAAGCCCGCGAAGTCGTTGCCGCCGCCCGAGACGAACACCGCGGACAGGCCACTGCCGTAGCGGTCGAGCGCGCGGTCGATCCCGTCGGCATAGACGCCGTTGACGTAGTCGAACGCCTCGGCGCCGTTGTTGCCGAACGCGAGGATCGCGTGCTGGCGCGGCGCCACCAGGCGCGCGAGGCTGCTCGCGAGCGATCCGCCGGGCAGCGGATACCAGAACCACGAATCGCCGATCGCGAGCAGCGTGGGCACGACGCCGTCGTTGCGCATCGTGGGCTCGTGCCAGTAGATGTTCGTCGTCATTGCCGCCGGCCTCCCGCGCGCCGATGCGCCGTCACGTAACTTAAGCGGGGCCTCGCGAGAGGGTCAACGGGATGCCGCCGCGAATATTCGCGTCAGGGCGCCTTGCAGTCGCAGTTCTCGTTGCCCTTGTCGAACACGATGCGCCAGACGCCCGGCGCTTCCAGCCGCCAGATCGACGTGAAGGTCGCGAAGTTCCTGCCCGCCGGGTCGTACACCGGCCCGGACGAGAGCGCGAGCGTGCCCGAGTCGAGCACCTCGACCTTGTCGGGCGCCCACGAGAACGGAGCCTCTGGCTTCGCGTAGAAGCGTTTCCAGCCCGCGACGACGGCGTCCTTGCCGCGCAGCGGCGTGGGTCCGGTGAAGAACACCGCATCGGCGGCGATGAACGACGCGAACGCGTCGAGGTTGCGGTCGGCCATCGATTTCGCGAAGGCACGCTCGGTCTCGGTCACCTGGCGCGTGAGATCGGCGTGGGATGCCGGCGTGGAGACCGGGGCGGTGGTGCAGCCGCTCGCGCCGGCGAGGACCGCGACGGCGGCGAGCGTGCGCAGGGCAGGCGTGGACAACGGCATGGCGACTCCCGATCCGTGAACGTCGGTGCCCGCATCCTACAAGAACGGCGCCGTCCCGCCGCCCGGGCGATTGGGCTACCATCGACGTCCGCCTCCTCCGGCTTGCCCGTCCCCATGGATTCCTTCGACTACGTCATCGTCGGCGCCGGTACCGGCGGGTGCGTGCTCGCCAACCGCCTGTCCGCCGATGCGGACGTGTCGGTGCTGCTGCTCGAGGCCGGCGGGCGCGACGACTACCACTGGATCCACATCCCGATCGGCTATCTCTACTGCATCGACAACCCGCGCACCGACTGGCGCTTCCGCACGCGCGCCGAGCCGGGCCTCAACGGGCGCGCGCTGATCTATCCGCGCGGTCGCGTGCTGGGCGGCAGCTCGTCGATCAACGGCATGATCTACATGCGCGGCCAGCGCGAGGACTACGACGAGTGGGCCGCGCTGGCCGGCGACGAGAGCTGGCGCTGGGACGCGGTGCTGCCGCTCTTCCGGCGCAGCGAGGACCATCACGGCGGTGCGAGCGAATTCCACGGGGACGACGGCGAATGGCGCGTCGAGCCGCAGCGCCTGCGCTGGGACATCCTCGAGGCGTTCGCGCAGGCGGCGGTCGAGGCGGGCATCCCGCGCACCCGCGACTTCAACACGGGCGACAACTTCGGCGTCGGCTACTTCGAGGTCAACCAGCGCAAGGGCATCCGCTGGAACGCGTCGAAGGCGTTCCTGCGTCCGGTGCAGGCGCGCGGCAACCTCGCCGTCGTGACCGGCGCGCAGGTGCGGCGCCTCACGCTCGCGCAGGGGCGCTGCACGGGGCTCGTGTATGTCGCCGACGGGCGCGAGATCGCGGTCGCGGCGCGCGAGGAGGTGATCCTCGCCGCCGGCGCGATCAACTCGCCGCATCTCCTCGAGCTGTCGGGCATCGGCGCGCCGGCGGTGCTCGCCGCGTGCGGCGTGCCCGTCGCGCATGCGCTGCCCGGCGTCGGTGAGAACCTGCAGGACCACCTGCAGCTGCGCAGCGTGTACAGGGTGCGCAATACGCGGACGCTCAACACGCGCGCCGCGAGCTGGCTCGGCAAGGCGCGCATCGCGGCCGAGTACGCGTGGCGGCGCAGCGGGCCGATGAGCATGGCGCCGTCGCAGCTCGGCGCGTTCGCGCGCTCCGGGCCGGAGCACGCGCGCCCGAACGTCGAGTATCACGTGCAGCCACTGTCGCTGCCGAAGTTCGGCGATCCGCTGCACACCTTCGACGCGTTCACCGCGAGCGTGTGCAACCTGCGCCCGACGTCGCGCGGCAGCGTGCACGCGGTTTCCGCCGATCCGCACGCACCGCCGGAGATCGCGCCCAACTACCTCGCCACCGACGAGGACCGCAAGGTCGCTGCCGAGTCGCTGCGCCTCACGCGCCGCATCGCCGCGCAGCCGGCGCTCGCGCGGTTCGCGCCGGAGGAGATGCTGCCCGGCCCCGGCATCGTCAGCGACGACGAACTCGCGTCCGCCGCCGGCGACATCGGCACCACGATCTTCCACCCGGTCGGCACCTGCCGCATGGGTCCCGCGTCCGATGCGCATAGCGTCGTCGATGCGCGGCTGCGCGTGCACGGCGTGCGCGGCCTGCGCGTGGTCGACGCCTCGGTGATGCCGACGATCACGTCCGGCAACACCAACTCGCCGGTGGTGATGATCGCGGAGAAGGCGTCGATCATGATCCGCGCCGATCGCCGCGCGCGGCACGCCGCGCCGGCGGTGGCGGTGCCCGCCGGGCAGCCCGTCGACGCATGAGCCCGCCGATCGCGACGGTCGAGAGCGGTGGCGCCGCGCCGGCGGTCGCTCGAGCAGCCGGCGGCGTACATGGACCTGCTGCGGCCGTTCCTCGCGCGGTTGCCGGCCGCCTGAGCGTCACGCGGGCGGCACGACGGTGAGGTCGGGGCGACCGAGATCGACGCGCTCGATCGCGGCGCCAAGCAGCGTCACGTGGCCGCGCCGGCGGTCGTGCCCGGTGTCGCTGTACTCGAAGCGATAGACGCGGCGCAGGCGCACGCGGCCGTCGTCGCCGCGCGCGGGGCGCAGGCGATCGAGCGCGACGGTGTCGTCCAGGAACAGGAAGCCGCGCGCCCGGCACGCGGCGCGCAGCTCGGCGTTGGCCGCCTCGCGCGCCTTCAGGCTGTCCCACAGGAACCAGACGACGGCAGCGACCGCCGCGCACGCGGCCAGCTCCCACATCGCGTGCGCGGCCTCGTCGCGTCAGCGGCCGGCGAGCTGCGCGCGGATCTCGCCGCCGGGATGCTTCGCGCTGTGCACGTTGAGGTACGTGTTGCCGGCCTTGTAGGCGGCGTACTGCGCCTCGGTCATGCGCGCGCCGTCGGCGGCCACGAACGCGTTGTCGCTGATCTTGGTGAGCGGCACGATCACGGGGCCGTTGGCGCCCTTGGCGCCTTCGTGGATGTGCGCCGCGGTCGGCGTCATGTCGAGCACCGACAGCGTGACCGTGACGAAGCGGTCGGGCGTCACGTCGACGGTGGCGGTGCCGTAGGCAGACGTCGTGACCGGCGGCACTTCCTGGCTGCCGTCGAGGCGCAGCTGCTGGCCGGACATCTCGGACTTCACGGAGGCGCACGCCGCGACGAGCGCCGCGGTGGCAACCACGGTGGCAACGACGGCGGCGAGGCGCGGGGCAAGGCGAAGCGGGGCAACGGTCATGGGCACTCCTCGTGGGCAAGGGTGATGCGCCGCGACGGACGGCGGCGCGCGATACGATAACACTCGCGCGGCGCTTCTATTTCGCGGCCGCCGGCGTGCGCACCATCGTCGCCAGCAGGTGCGCGACGAGCGCCTCCGGGTCGTCGCACTGGCCCGTGTGCGCGGGCGAGCACTGGATGAGCGTGCTGCGCGGCGCGGTGAGCCAGCGGAACCGCTCGCGCGGCGACAGGCGGCCGAGCGGTCCCGCCTCCTCGCCGCCGGCGCAGATGCGCGGGATCGTCGCGAGATGCGCGCGCAGCGCCTCGACGTCGAGCGCGGGATCGAGCGCGCGCACCCGCGCCGGGTCGAGCTCGATGCGCGCGGTGAGGAAGCCGTGCGCCGGGCACGAGACGATCACGCCGACGTTGACGAACTCCTCGCGCTCGACGCGCGGCACGACGCGGATCACCGCATAGTCATACGTGCTGGGCACGGACGGCCTCCGCAGCGAACGCGCGCGGCGCGGCGAGCCGGCGCACGAGGTAATCGACGTAGGCGTCGCGACGGGCGGCCGCCGAGGGCCACGCGGGATCCGCGGTGAGCCACGCGTCGGGCACCCGCGCCGTGCAGTCGCGCAGGACGCCGGGCGTGAACAGGGGCGCGAGCCGCGCGTCGGCGTCCTCGATGCCGGTGGCAGCGGGCAGCAGCACGTGCTCGGCGATGGGCGCGAAGCGGTCGGTCGCGCGCGCCGCATAGTCGCGGTTGCCGTGATGGAAGTAGAGCGCCGCGCCGTGGTCGATGAGCCACAGCGCGCGGTGCCACGTCAGCATGTTCGTGTTGCGCACCGTGCGATCGACGTTGGATACGAACGCGTCGAACCACACGATGGCCGACGCCTCGGCCGCGTCGGGGCGGTCGACGAGCGGGTCGAACGCCGCGGCGCCCGGCAGGTAGTCGAGGCCGAGGTTGAGGCCGGCGCTCGCGCGGATCAGCGCCTGGATCTCGGGATCGGGCTCGCTGCGCGCGAGGTCGGGATCGAGGTCCAGCAGCACGAGCTCGGGCACGCGCAGGCCGGCGGCGCGCGCGAGCTCGCCGGCGAGGATTTCCGCGATCAGCGCGTTCGGGCCCTGGCCCGCGCCGCGGAACTTGAGCACGTAGAGGCCGTCGTCGTCGGCCTCGACGATCGCCGGCAGCGAGCCGCCCTCGCGCAGCGGCGTGACGTAGCGGGTGGCACGAAGGGTTCGCAGCGGCATGGCGGAAGGGCGGCGGGGCCGTCCCCGCCATTATCCGGCATTCGCTGCGCGCGCCGGCACGCGAGGCCAGCGTTGGCGAACATTCCGCTTGGCGCGGGGGCGGGTTCGGGTGCATCGTGCGCATCACGTCCTCATTGCCCGGGGCCCGCGACCATGCCGCAAGCCGTCGACAAGGTGATCGTCACCCATCGTGGCGCATTGCGCGCCAAGTACGGCGCCGCGTATGCCGCGCGCGTCGTGCCCGCCATCGCCGCGCTGGTCGCCGCCGACCGTACGCGAGGGCTCGTCACGCGCGTCGTGCACCTCGACGCGAAGACCGAGATGCGCAAGCTCGACGCGCCACCGGTGACCACGGCCGGCAGCCGGCGCCAGCACAAGGCGGCGATCGACGGCGTGTTCGCGGCGCTGCGCCCGGCGTACCTGTGCCTGCTCGGTGCCGTCGACGTGATCCCGCACCAGGACCTCGCCAATCCGCTCGCGAGCGACGGCGATCCGGTCGCGTGGAGCGACCTGCCGTACGCCTGCGACGCGGGCTACGCGAAGCGCATCGACGCGTTCCTCGCGCCGACGCGCGTGGTCGGGCGCCTGCCGGACGTGACGGGCGCGACGGCGCCCGACGACCTCGTCGCGGCGCTCGGCTTCGCGGCGAACGCGACGAGCCGCCCCGCGGGCGACTACGACGCGTATCTCGCGCTCACCGCGAAGGTCTGGTCCGCGTCGACGGCGCAGAGCGTGACGCAGGTCTTCGGCAACGCTTCAGACGTGCAGGCGATCCCGCCGCAGTCGCCGCCGTGGCCCGCGCTCGCGCGGCGCGCGCACTTCATCAACTGCCACGGCGCGACCGCCGATCCGCATTTCTACGGGCAGCAGGGCGCGAGCTATCCGGTCGCGCACGACGCGGCGCTGCTCGCGGGCTTAGCCGAGGGCACGGTGGCGAGCGTGGAATGCTGCTACGGCGCGGAGCTCTACGATCCCGCGCTCGCGGGCGGCGCGGCGGGCATCTGCCACGCGTACCTGCGGCAGGGCGCGCATGCGTTCTTCGGCAGCTCGACGATCGCGTACGGGCCGGCCAGCGGCAACGGGCAGGCGGACCTCATCTGCCAGTACTTCCTGCGCGAGGTGCGCGCCGGCGCATCGACCGGCGAGGCGGCGTTGAAGGCGCGGCAGGCGTTCGTCCGGCAGCTCGCGATCGCCGACCCCGCGGACCTGAAGACGCTCGCGCAGTTCATGCTGCTGGGCGATCCGTCGCTGCATCCGGTGGCCGCGTCGCCGCACGCCGCCGACATGCTGGCGGCGCCTTCCCCCAAGGCCGCGACGCGCGATGCGGCCGGCGCGCGCGCGGCGTCGCGCGGAATGCGGCGCGCGCACCTCGCGGCCCTCGGCGAGGCGGTGGCGCGCACGGTGGCCGTCGCCGCGGGGCGCGAGCGGACGCCGCCGCGCACGCGCACGCTGCTCGAGGCCGAGCTCGCGCAGGCGGGCGCGCGATGCGTCGACGTGGCCGCGTTCGCGGTGCGCCCGCCGCGGGCGGCGAAGGCGCGCGCGGCGACCGCGCGCGTGGCGGTCGCCGTGGGCGAGCTGCCGCAGGCGGCCGCGCCGTTCCCGCGGCTGTGCGTGGTGATCGCGCGCGAGACGCCGGCGGGCGTCGTCGTGCGCAGGCTCTACAGCCGCTGAGCGCGATGCGTTGCGAAGGCGTCGTGCTGCGCACCGCGGTCGCCGCGGGCTCCAAGAGCGGGCGCGAGGCGGTCGTGCTGCGCACGGACGCCGGCGATTTCGTGCTGCGCCTGGCCGGCGGGCCGGCCTTCGCCGATCCGCGGCTCGACGCGCTGGTCGGCAAGCGCATCCGCGCGGAGGGCGACGTCTCCGCGGGCACGCTCATCGTGCACGCCTGGGACGAGATGTAGCGGCGCGGACGTCCCGCGTCCGGCGAGCGCCCGGCCCCGGGGAACTAGGCTGCCGGGGCGCGGCCCAACCCGGGCCGGGGTAGGCGCAGCCGCGCCCCTTATACTGGCGGGTTGCCCAAGCTTGCCGGAACGTCCATGAAGTGGGAAATGCACGAGAACTCGCTCTTCGCCATCCTCCTGAGGTCGGCGTGGTGGGTGAGCTTTGCCATCGGCCTCGCGGTCTCGCTCGTGGGCGCGACCGCATTGCCGCCGACCTGGCGGGTGGTGGGCGTCGTGACCGGCCTGCCGTTCATCGTGATCGGGTGCATCGCCGCGTGGCGGCAGCTCCGCGCGCCGTCGGGCAAGCGGGTCGAGCGCACGCTGGAGTCGGTGCGCACGCTGTCGTGGCCGGACTTCGCCGCGGCGCTCGAGGAGGGCTTCGCGCGCGACGGCTACACGGTGGCCCGGGGCACGGGCGCCGCCGATCTCGAGCTCAAGAAGGAGTGGCGCACCGTGCTTGTCACCGCCAAGCGCTGGAAGGTCGCGCGCACCGGCATCGAGCCGCTGCGCGAGCTCGCGGCCGCGCGCGAGGCGCAGGAGGCGCACGAGTGCCTGTACGTCGCGACCGGTGAGGTGACCGACCAGGCGCAGCGCTACGCCGCGGCGAATCGCATCCGCTTCGTCGGCGGCGCCGAGCTCGCGCGGCTGCTGCCGGCGCTGGGCCGCGCACCGCGCGCAGGAACGCAGCCCCGTTGAGCTACGCCGTCTACGAGCCGCGGCCGCGCGACGACGTCGTCGCGATCCCGCGCATCTGGCTCACGCTGCTGCTGTCGCTGCTCCTGCACGGGGTGCTGCTGTGGATCGCGCTGCCGCATCTCAAGGACCTGCGGCAGGGGTCGAATGCGCTGAGCGATCTCCCGGGTGCGCTCGCGGTGCAACTCACGCCGAAGGCCGCGGAGCCCTCCACGCCATCGTTGCCGACGCCTCCGTCGCCGCCGCCCGCGCGCGAGGCGCCGCCGGCGCCGCGAACCACGCCGGTCCCGCGCAAGGCCGCGCCCGAGCCCAAGCGCACTGCGCCGCCGGTGCTGACCGCGCCGGCGCCCGTCGCGCCGCCGCCGCCCGTGGTGACGCCGGCGGTGCCGCCGCCGCCCGTGGTGACGCCGGCGGTGCCGCCGCCGACGCCCGCGCCGCCCGCCGAGGCCACGCCACCCGCGCCGCCGCCGCTCGACACCGATCTCGCGTCGTACATCGAGCGCCGCCGCCGCGCGCGCGGCGAGTCCGGCGACGCGTCGGCGCCCGGCGATGCGCAGAAGGACGCCGAGACCGCGCGCCGCGACCGGCTGGTCGCGATGAACCTCGGCAACTCGACGCGCTCGTCGACGGTGCTCGGCAACGAGCCCAAGAACGGCGGCGGCACGTTCCAGATCCGCACGCTCGAGTACGCCTACGCGGAGTTCACGTTCTACGGCTGGAACAAGGAGATCAATCGGCGCGCGTTCCAGGTGATCGAGGTGCGCAAGGGCGGCGATCCCGACATCAACACGGCCGTCGTGCGCAAGATCATCTCGATCATCCGCGAGCACGAGCAGGGCGACTTCCGCTGGGAGTCGAAGCGGCTCGGGCGCGATCTCATCCTGTCGGCGCGGCCGGCGGACAATGCGGCGCTTGAGTCATTCATGATGCAGGAGTTCTTTACTTCTTCGCGCCAGGCGCGGTGAACGTCCGCAAAACGCGCACCGGGCGGGCGGGGGATGGCGTGGGGGCGGCGTTGCGCGTTTTGCGGCCGATGATGTCAGCGGGAAAACCTTCGGGCGGCCGGGCGGTTTTCCCGTAGCAAAACCTACGAAGCGCGCCGCTCATGAGCGCGCTGCGCGCGCCGTTCGGTCGCGCGCTGCTGGTGGCGTGAATGCCTCTGCTGGCGGTTGTGCTGTGCGGCGATCCTTCCCCTCACCCCAGCCCTCTCCCCGCAAGCGGGGCGAGGGAGCTTCTGGGGCGCTGCGCGTTACAGAGTGGGGTCTTGCGGAGGTCCGGCCCCTCACCCCAACCCTCTCCCCGCAAGCGGGGCGAGGGAGCTTCTGGGGCGCTGCGCGTTACAGAGTGGGGTCTTGTGGCGGTTCGGCCCCTCACCCCAGCCCTCTCCCCGCAAGCGGGGCGAGGGAGCTTTTGGGGCGTGCGCGTTACAGAGTGGTGTCTTGCGGCGGTCCGGCCCCTCACCCCAACCCTCTCCCCCTTCGGGGGCGAGGGAGGTCTTCGTTGATGCGGTGGCGTGTACGCGCGGCGCTCCAGATTCGCACTCGTACCGCTCAGTGCCTCAAGCGCTCACACCGTAACGCGCAGCGCCCCAAACATCAATCTGCAACGCGCAGCGCCCCAAAAGCTCCCTCGCCCCGCTTGCGGGGAGAGGGCTGGGGTGAGGGGAAGGAACGTCGCACGGCGCAAATGCAAGCAGAGGCATTCACGCCACAAGCAGCGCGCGACCGAACGGCGCGCGAAGCGCGCTCATGAGCGGCGCGCTTCGTAGCCTTTTCTACGGGAAAACCGCCCGGCCGCCCGAAGGTTTTCCCGCTGACTAACCCGGCCGCAAAACGCGCAACGCCGAACCAACATCATCCACCGAACTCACGGTGCGCGTTTTGCGGACGCCCTCTCCAACTGCTGCTCGATCGCCTCGAGATCCACCGGCTTGACGAGATGCTGCGCGAATCCGGCGGCGAGACTGCGGGCGCGGTCGGCGGCCATGCCGTAGCCGCTCATCGCGATCGCGTAGCCGGGGCGGTGCACGCCGCGCCGGCCGACCTCGTGCATGAGGTCCCAGCCGGTGCCGTCGGCGAGCCCGATGTCGGCGAGCAGCACGTCGAAGCGGCACTCTGCCATGGCGTCGAGCGCGCCGGCCACGGTGGACGTGGTGCGCACCTCGTGGCCGCACTGCGCAAGGAAGAGCCGGAAGACTTCCTGCGTGTCGGGGTCGTTCTCGACCAGCAGCACGCGAAGGGCAGGGGAGCGCGGATCTAGCATGGCTGCGTGCATCGAACGCAGTTGCGACAGGGCGCGATTATGCGGTCGCCGCGGCGGGGGTGGCAGCTACCGGCAGGACGAGCGTGAACGTGGCGCCGCAGCCGAGCCCGGCGCTGGCGGCGGTGATCGCGCCGCCGTGCGCGGCGACGGTGGCCTTGGCGATCGCGAGTCCGAGCCCGAGGCCGCCGAAGCGACGCGTGATCGTCGGGTCGGCCTGGTTGAACGGCTCGAACACGTGCGACAACCTCGCGGGATCGATGCCGATGCCGTCGTCGGCCACCTCGATCGTCACGCCGGCGGGCGCGTCGAACGTGCGCACGCGGATGACGCCGCCCTCGCCGCTGAACTTCGACGCGTTCTTGACGAGGTTCCATACGCCCTGCTGCAGCCGCCGCACGTCGCCCTCGATGCGGTGGTGCGCGTCCGCCATCGTCACCTCCACGCGCTGGTGCTTGGCGTCGATGTCGGGCAGGCACAGGTCGACCGCGTGCGCGACGGCCTCGTGCAGGTCCATGGGCTCGCGCAGGAGCTCGAGCTTGCCGCGCGAGATCTTGGTGATGTCGAGGAGCTCGTCGACGAAGCGCGCCTCGAGCTGCACGTTGCGGCGGATGGTGGCGAGCGTCTGCAGGACCTGCGGCGGCAGCTCCCGCCGCCGCTCGAGCATCTGCACCGCGAGCAGCACCGGCGTGAGCGGCGTGCGCAATTCGTGCGACAGCACCGCGAGGAAATAGTCCTTCGCCTTGCCCGCCGTCTCGGCTTCGGCGCGCGCGCGCTCGGTCTCCGCGAGCGCCGCGACGAGCCGGGTGCGGCCTTCCTCCAGCGCCTGCTGCGCGAGGAGCTCGCGGGTCTGGTCGCGGAAGATCTTCACGAAGCCGATCGGCGTGCCGGTGTCGTCGCGCATCGCCATCAGCGCGCCGCTGCCCCAGAACCGCGAGCCGTCCTTGCGCACGTGCCAGCGCTCGTCGCTCGCGCGCTCCTCCTCGATCGCGCGCGCCGCCTCGCGCTGCGGCGCGCCCGCGGCGCGATCCTCCGCGGTGAACAGGATGTCGGCGGACGCGCCCTGCATCTCCGCGGCGGTGTAGCCCAGCATCATCGTCGCGCCGCGGTTCCAGCTCGTGATCCGCCGGTCGCGGTCGAGGCCCAGGATCGCGTACTCGCGCGCGTTGTCGACCAGCAGGCGCAGCCGCTCCTGGCTCGCGACCATCGCGCGCTCCGCGCGCCGGCGCTCGACGCGGTCGGCCTCGCTGCGGCGGCGCGCGTGCTCCGCGTCCTCCATGAGGTTGTACGCGGCGAGGCGGTACTCGCGCGTCTGCACGAAGCTCGCGAAGCCCGCTTCCAACGCGTCCTGCTGCGCGCTGCTGCGCCGGCGACTGGCCAGCGGGACCGTGGGCGCAGCGACGCCCGGCGGCTGGCCCTCGGCCGCCGGCGTCCCGGGGTGGCTCGCGGCGCCCGGATCAGGTGGTGTCGTCCGTGAAGTCAAGCGAGTATCTCGCCGGTTCGCCGTGCTGCCGCGCAAGCTCGTTGATCTCCTTCTTGAGCTCGATCATCCGCATCTCGCGGCCCACGGCGGCCTCGTTGAAGCGCGTGAGCTCGTCCATCTGCCGGCGCAGCGAATCCGCGGCGAGCTGGCGCTCGACCGCGTCGGCCGCCTGCCGGGTCAGGAGGTCGAGGTAGCGCAGCTCGCGGTCCGTGCATTGATGGAGCTCGCGCCAGTGCGTGGTGATGATGCCGATGGTGCGCCCGGCGCGGGTGATGAGCGGCGTGCTTTGCGCGCAGCGCAGGCCGCCGACCTCGCGATGCCAGCGGTCGGACTCCGCCGTCTCCGGCGTCGTGCCCGCGAGGAAGTCGGCGAACGCGCGCCGCCCGAGCCGCAGCGCCGTATCGCACGCGGTGCCGGCGCCCGCCGGCACCTCGGCGAAGTGCTTCACGAGCGCGGGGACGAGGCCGCGCCACGCGAGCAGGCGCAGCACGCCGGCGGACTCGTCGAGGAGCTGCACCGTGCCCGAATCCGCGTGCGTGACGAACACCGCGGCATCCGCGATGGCGTCGAACACGCTCTGCATGCCGTCGTCCCCCGCGAGCTGCACGCTCGCCACCAGCAGCTTCTCGGTCGAGGCCAGGTCCTCCGCGAGCTCGCGCTTCGCGCGCTCGCGCTCGGTGACGTCGACGAACGTGAGCACCACGCCGGCGATGCGGTCGTCGTGGGTGCGGTAGGGCAGCATGCGCGCGAGGAAGGAAACGCCGCCGGCGCCGTGCACCTCGCGCACCACCGGCACCAGCTTGTCGAGCACCCGCTCGGCGTCCGCGCCCATCTCCGGATAGTCGATGTGATGCTGCAGGTGGGCGAGCGGCCGCCCAATGTCGCCAGGGATCAGGTTGAAGATCGGCGCCGCGGACTCGGTGAAGCGCATCACGCGCATCTGCGGTCGAGGAACAGCGTGGCGATGGCGGTGGCGCTCATCAGGTTCTGCAGGTCGCTGTTGGCGTGCCCCAGCTCCTCCACCTTGTTCTTCAGCTCCTGGTTGACGGTGGTGAGCTCCTCGTTGATCGACTGCAGCTCCTCGCGGCTCGTCTCGAGCTCCTCGGTGGCCGAGCGCAGCTCCTCGTTCATGGCCTGCAGCTCCTCGTTGCTGGCTTTGAGCTCCTCCGTCGACGCCTCGTACTGCTCCACCGTGTCGCGCAGGTGCGCCTTCATCTGCTCGAGCTCGCGCTCGAGGTGCTGCACCACGGGCTCGGGCTGCGCGAGCGGCGGCGGCGCCTCGGGCGCGCCCGCCAGCGGCTCGCGCAGCGTGAACGACACGAGCATGAACTGCGGCGCGAGATCGCCGGCCGGGCTGACGCGCAGGTCCACCGCCTGCCGCTCGCCGTCGAGCTCGATCGGGATCATGAACGCCTCGGTCGGCTCCTGCGTGTGCGCGGCGCGGAAGAGCAGCGCGCGCAGCTCGATGCGCAGCGCGGGATTGACGAGGCGGAGCAGGTTCGTGCTCGGCTGGCCGCCCACCACCTGCAGGAAGCGACCCGCGGATTCCGAGATGTGCTGGATGTCGTGCTCGCCGTCGACGAGGATCGACGGCGGTCCGAAGCGCTCGATGAGCTTGAAGTGCAGCTCGCTCCACGTCATCCGCTCGCTCAGGCGCGTGAGCCCGGCGCGCTCCGCCGCCATGGCGAGCGACGCGGTCTGCGAGAAGCCCGGGGGCGGGACCACCACCGGCCGCTTCGCGTTGTCGGCGTGCTCGGCCGCGACCTGCTGCTCGATCTGCCGCACGAGCAGCGTCGACGGGCCGGTGGGCACCGGCAGGCCGACGCGGCTCGTCGTCTTGCGCACGTAGATGCGGTGCTTCTTGTCGAGCACGCGGAAGAGCGGGCTGTCGTCCTCCACCGATTCCGACGAGCCCAGGAAGAGGACGCCGTCCGGCCGCAGCGCGAAGTGGAAGATGTCGAACGCCCGCGCCTGCGCCTCGCGGTTGAGGTAGATGAGGAGGTTGCGGCACGACACCAGGTCGAGGCGCGAGAAGGGCGCGTCCTTCAGGAGGTCGTGGGTGGCGAAGAGCACCATCTCGCGCAGCTCGCGGCGCACGCGGTAGCCCAGGTGCTCCTTGATGAAGAAGCGGCGCAGCCGCGCCTCCGAGACGTCGGCGGCGATGGCGTCGGGGAACACGCCGGCGCGCGCCGCCTGGATCGCGTCCTCGTCCAAGTCGCAGCCGAACACCTGGATGCTGGGCGCGGAGTCGAGCATGCGCGCGTGCTCCACCAGCAGCATCGCGATCGAGTACGCCTCCTCGCCGGTGGCGCACGCCGGGCACCACACGCGGATGGTGTCGCCCTGGCCCTTGCCGGCGAACAGCGTGGGCACGAGCTTCTCGAGCGCGGCGAACGCGTCGCGGTCGCGGAAGAAGTTGGTGACCGAGATCAGGAGCTCCTTCAGGAGCGCGCCCGATTCGCCGGGATGCATGCGCAGGAACGCGAGGTAGCCCGCCATGTCGTCGACGCCGTTGACCTGCATGCGGCGCGAGATGCGGCGCAGGATCGTCGCGCGCTTGTAATACGAGAAGTCGCGGCCGGTGCGCGTGCGCAGGAAGATGAGGATCTCGCGGAACGCGCCCTCGGGCTCGGTGGACGGCAGCCGCGGCGGGATGGTCGGCGACGGCCCTTCCTCGGGCGGCAGCTTGAGCTTCGCCTCGTGCGCCACGTACTCGATCAGGCGCTTCGGCATCGCGGATGCCTTCAGCACCCAGTCGATCATCCCCGAGTCGATCGCGCTGCGCGGCATCGAGTTGTGCTCGGCCTCGTCGGGATCCTGCGCGATGGTGAGGCCGCCGCGCTCCTTGATGCGCTTCACGCCGAGCGCGCCGTCGCCGTCCGCGCCGGACAGCACGACCGCGGCCGCGTGCGGGCCGTGCGAATCCGCGAGCGAGCGGAAGAAGAGATCGACGGCGACGCGGCGCCCGGCCTCGCGGTCGAGGTCGGTGAGCCGCAGGTGCCCGTTCATCGCGGTGATGAGCTTGCCGGGCGGGATCACGTACACGCGGTTCACTTCGGTGAGCTCGCCGTCCTGCGCGGGCTGCACCGGCATGCGCGTCCACTTCTGGATCATCTGCGGCAGCGTGCTCGCGTGATCGGGCGCGAGATGCAGCACGACTACGAACACCATGCCGGGCTCGGGCGGCATGTTCTCGAAGAAGGCCTGCAGCGCGCCGATCGCGCCGGCCGATCCGCCGAGGCCCACCATCGGCGTCTGCTGGTAGCCGTAGCTCGGGACGATGTTGTCGATGAGCGGGCCGGCCTCCTCCTCGACGATGTCGGGCGCGATGCTGGTCGGCGTGTCGGCGGTGGGCTTCTCTGCGGAAGGCGGCATGGGCGTGCTCATGGAGTAGATTCTATGCCTTGAGGGGCTCGGTGCGCGGACTTGCGCACGTCGCAAGCCACCGCCTGCGTGATGCGACGCATTGCGCGGGAGCGGAGGATCGATGGAGCGCAGGGACGCAGTAGTGATCGGCGCGTCGGCCGGCGGCATCGACGCGCTGCGCCTCTTGGTCGAGCGCCTGCCCGCGGGATTGCCCCTGGCACTTTGCGTCGTCTTGCACAGCAACCGTACAAGTCCGCAGGTGCTCGACGCGATCCTCGCGCGGGCGGGGCATCTTCCGGCAGCGTACGCACGTCACGGCGAGGCGATGGAGCCCGGCCGCATCTACATCGCGCCTGCCGACTACCACCTCGAGATCGAGCGCGGGCGACGGCTGCGCCTCACGCGCGGTCCGCGCGAGAACCGGTTCCGGCCGTCCGTCGACGTGCTGTTCCGCTCCGCGGCGATGGCACTCGGGTCGCAGGCTGTGGGCGTCGTGCTCTCCGGTGCGCTCGACGACGGCACGGCGGGGCTGTGGGCGATCAAGGCCCGCGGCGGGCTCGCGGTCGTGCAGGATCCCGACGAGGCGCTCGCGAGCGGCATGCCGGAGAGCGCGCTGCGCCACGTGACCGTCGACTACTGCCTGCCGGTGGCCGCCATCGCCGACGTGCTCGTCGACGTCGCCCGGACGCCCGCAGCGCCGGTCGCGCTGGCCAACGGGCGTGTCGAGGGCGGCGCCGGCCGCGAGGCGATCGGCCCGGCGTCCTACTTCGCGTGCCCCGAGTGCCACGGCGTGCTGGCCGAGGTGATCGGCGGCGGCCCGGTGCGGTACCGCTGCCGCACCGGCCATGCCTATTCCGCCGAGAGCCTGCTCGCCGAGATGACGGAGCGCAACGAGGAAGCGCTGTGGAACGCGGTGCGCGCCCTGGACGAGACGGCCGACGTGCTGGCCGGGCTCGGCGAGCGCGCCGCGGCCCACGGTCACGCCGAGGACGCGCAGGCGTTGCGGCAGCGGGCGGAGACCATGCGCCGGCGCAGCGAGCAGGTGCGCGACCTCACGCAGGCCCCGGTCCCGGCCGTGCCGCCGCCGCGCGACGCCGGCTGACCTGCGCTTCGGGCGGCGCTACCATGGCGCCCTTGCGCGCCGCACCGGACGCACCCATGTAGCGGAGTGCCCCGGACCGCTGCGGCCGCCGCCCGCGTTCCGCGGCCTCACCGTGCGCATCCCCCGACCCATGCTGTGGTTCCCGTTGACGCTCGCGCTCCTGCTCGCGGGCCCGCTCCTCACGCTGGCGTTCGGCCGCGTGAACACCGCCGCCGACTGGCGCACCGCCACGCATCGCGCGACCGGCCTCGCCCCCGACCCGGCGACGCATCGCGACGCCGTCGTGCAGGTGTACGCGAGCCGCACGTTCGGCTGGCGCGGCGCGTTCGCCGACCACACGTGGCTCGCCGCCAAGCCGGCCGGTGCGGATCGCTACACGCGCTTCGAGGTGATCGGCTGGTACGGCGGCAACGGGCGATCGGTGGTGGCCATCGGCAGCGCGCGCGCGCCCGACGCCGAGTGGTACGGCACGGCGCCGCGGCTCGTGCGCGACCTGCGCGGCGCGGCCGCGGAAGCGGTCATCGCGAAGCTGCCGGGCGCGGTCGAGTCGTATCCGTATCCCACGACCTATCGCGTGTGGCCGGGGCCCAACAGCAACACGTTCGTCGCGCACCTCGGGCGCGCGATTCCCGAGCTGACGCTCGCGATGCCGTCGACGGCCATCGGCAAGGACTACGTCCCGCTCCCCCAGATCGTCGGCTCGTCGCCCAGCCACACGGGTGTGCAGCTGTCGTTGTATGGTCTCGTCGGCGTGATCGCGAGCGTGGACGAAGGGCTGGAGCTCAACGTGCTCGGGCTGGTGGCCGGCGTCGACGTCAGGCGCCCGGCCCTCAAGGTGCCCGGCGTGGGACGCATCCCCGGCGACGGCTGAATCCGGCCGGGCCCCTCGCGACATCCAAGGAGCACGCTTTCCCCGCGGGGGAGGGCGGCGCGCGTCGTCACCGAGGGGTCCCATGCAGCTCACCGTCCGCAACCTGTCCAAGCGCTACGCCAACGGCGTGCAGGCGCTCGATCACGTCTCGCTCACCGTCCCGCCCGGCATGTTCGGGCTCCTGGGGCCGAACGGCGCCGGCAAGTCCACGCTCATGCGCACGCTCGCCACGCTGCAGTCGGCCGACGAGGGCAGCGCGCACCTGGGCGACATCGACATCCTGCGCGAGCCCGACCGCATCCGCGGGCTGCTGGGCTACCTGCCGCAGGACTTCGGCGTGTACCCGAAGGTCACGGCCGTCGAGCTCCTCGACCACCTCGCGCGCCTCAAGGGCCTCGTCGACGCGAAGACGCGGCGCGCGACGGTCGATGCGCTGCTCGAGCGCGTGAACCTCGCGGCGGTGCGCAAGCAGAAGCTCGGCGGCTTCTCGGGCGGCATGCGCCAGCGCTTCGGCATCGCGCAGGCGCTTCTCGGCAACCCCAAGCTCGTGATCGTCGACGAGCCCACCGCGGGCCTCGACCCCGAGGAGCGCGTGCGCTTCCACAACCTGCTGGCCGACATCGCGTCCGACGTCGTGGTGATCCTCTCCACGCACATCGTGGGCGACGTCGAGGACCTGTGCAGCCACCTCGCGGTGATCGACAAGGGCCGCGTGCTGGTGGCAGGCGAGCCTGCGGCGCTGGTGGCCGCGGTGCGCGGCCGCATCTGGCGCAAGGTGGTGGCGAAGCAGGAGGCGGCGGCACTGAAGGGACAGGTCCCGCTGGTGAGCACGCGCCTCGCGGCGGGGCGCACGGTGGTGCGCGCGTTCGGCGACGCCGCGCCCGCGCCGGACTTCGAGGCGGTCGAGGCGGACCTGGAGGACGTGTACTTCTGCACGATCGCCGGTCACCTGAACGCGCCGCTCGCGGCGGCGGCGTAGCGCGATGAACCTCTGGGCCATCGCCTGGTTCGACTTCGTCCGCCGGCTGCGGATGGTGTCGACCTACGTGTACTTCGTGCTGTTCGCGGCACTCGCGGGCCTGTGGATGGCCGCGGCCGGCGGCGCGCTGGCGAGCGCGAGCGTCAACTTCGGCGGCGACAAGGTGCTCGTCAACGGGCCGTATGCGCTCGCCTTCGGCATCGCGTTCCTAGGCTTCGCGGGCGTGACCGTCATCGGCTCGGTGACGGGCCGCGCGGTGCAGCAGGACTTCGAGCACGGCACGCACCACTTCTTCTTCACGCTGCCGATCGCGAAGGCGGACTACTTCTTCGGGCGCCTGCTCGGCGCGTGGATGACGCTGGTGCTGGTGTTCGCGAGCATCGCGCTCGGCATCGTGATCGGCAGCCACTGGCCGGGCGTCGATGCTGCGCGCATCGTGGCGCAGCCGTCGCTGCAGAGCTTCCTGCGCCCGTACCTCTTCCTGCTGCTGCCGAACATGCTGTGGCTGGGCGCGGTGTTCTTCGTGCTCGCGGCGCTCACGCGGCAGATGGCGCCGGTGTACATCGCGGGCGTGGTGGTGCTGGTCGGCTACCTCTTCGCGGTGAACCTGATCGGCGACATGGAGAACCGCGGGCTCGCCGCGCTCATCGACCCGTCGGGCGCCACGGCGGTCGACGTCGTCGCGCGCTACTGGAGCGTCGCGCAGAAGAACGGGGAGGAGATTCCCTTCATCGGCGAGCTCCTGTGGAATCGCGCGCTATGGCTCGCGGTCGGCGCGCTCGCGCTCGCGCTCGGCTTCCGCGCGTTCCGCATGCAGGCGGTGACGACGGGCCGTGCGCGCAAGGCGGCGGCGGACGACCTCGTCGCGCCGGTCGCGGCCGCGGCGCTGCCGCCCGCCGTCGTCGACCGCAGCGCGGGCGCCTATGCGCGCATGCTGCCCGGCCTCACGCGCCTGTACCTGGCGGAGATCCTGCGCAGCCCGCGCTTCCTCACCATCGTGCTGGGCGGCGTGCTGGTGGTGCTCGGCAACGCGGCCACGCTGGGCTCGTTCTACGGCACCAACACGTACCCGCTGACGTACAAGGTGCTCGACATGGTGGGCGGCCTCTTCAGCCTCTTCATCGTGATCGTCACCGCGATCTATGCGGGCGAGCTCGTGTGGCGCGAGCGCGACACGCGCATCGAGGACATCACCGACAGCATGCCGTCGCCGTCGTGGCTCGGCTTCCTCGCGAAGCTCGGGACACTCGCGGCCGTGCAGGCGGTGCTGCTGCTCGTCGTGCTCGCGTGCAGCATCGGCGTGCAGCTCGCCAAGGGCTTCACGCGCATCGAGCTCGGCCACTACCTGTTCGAGCTCTTCGTGCTGCAGTGGCCGGGCTTTTTGCTGATCGCGGTGCTCGCGCTCGCCGTGCACACGCTGGTCAACAACAAGTACGTCGGGCACTTCGTCGTGCTGCTGCTGTTCCTGGTGACGTCGCGCCTCGCGGACCTGGGCTTCGAGGACCGGCTGTACCGCTACGCCGCGCGCCCGGACGTCATCTACTCGGACCTCAACGGCTACGGGCACTTCCTGCCCGCGGTCGCGTGGTTCCGCGTGTACTGGGGCGCGTTCGCCGTGCTGCTGCTGGTGCTCGCGTACGCGCTGTGGGTGCGCGGGCGCGACGGCGGCTGGCGCGGCCGGGTGCGCACCGCGGCGTCGCGCATGACGCCCGCCGCGTGGTCGGTCGCGGGCGTGGCCGCGGTGATCTTCGCCGGCAGCGGCGGGTGGATCTACTACAACACGCACGTCGTCAACGAGTTCGTGTCGCGCCACGACGCGCAGCAGCTCGCGGCCGACTACGAGAAGCGGTTCAAGGCGCTCGCGCAGGCGCCGCAGCCCAAGGTGACCGCCGCGGACGTGCGCGTCGACATCCACCCCGAGGCCCACCGCGCGCGCGTCGCCGGCACGCTCGCCACCGTCAACCGCAGCGGGCAGCCGATCACCGACGTCTACGTGCTGTATCCGCGGTCCGCGCGGGCGCACAAGGTGGAGTTCAGCGTGCCAGCGCGCCTCGCGGATTCACTGCCCGCGATGCGCTGGCACCACTACGTGCTGGCCACACCGCTCGCGCCCGGCGCGACGATGGACCTCGCGTTCGACCTCGAGTACGGCGCGCGCGGCTTCCGCAACGACGGCGCCGATCCGGTGGTGCTCGCCAACGGCACGTTCCTCAACCCGGGCCTCACGCCGGAGTCGTCGCTCATCCCGAGCTTCGGCTACGACGAGAGTGCGGAGCTCGCCTCCGACAACGACCGCCGCAAGTTCGGCCTCGCGCCCAAGCCGCGCATGCACGACCTCGACGATCCGGTCTACCGGAACCAGAGCGCGCTGACCCGCGATGCCGATTTCATCGCGTACCGTGCGCAGGTGTGCACCGCGGCCGACCAATTGCCGGTGACGTCGGGCTACGTCGAGCGCGACTGGGTCGCGGACGGCCGCCGCTGCGTGGCCTACCGCATGGACACGCCGATGGCGGCGATCTACCCGTTCGTGTCCGCGCGCTACGCGCAGCGCAAGGACGTGTGGAAAGGCAAGGACGGCGACGTCGCGATCGAGATCGACTACCACCCGGGTCACGAGTTCAACCTCGACCGCATGGTGGCGGGCGTGCAGAATGCGCTCACGTACTTCACGCAGCACTACGGGCCGTACCAGCACCAGATCCTGCGCATCGTCGAGTTCCCGCGCTTCTCGCGCGCCGGCGGCTTCGCCGAGTCGTTCCCCAACAGCGTGCCGTTCAACGAGGCGATCGGGTTCACGGCGAAGGTCGACGACCGCGATCCCAAGGACGTCGACTACCCGTACTTCGTCACCGCGCACGAGGTCGCGCACCAGTGGTGGGCGCACCAGGAGGTGCCCGGCAACGTGCAGGGCGCGGAGTTCATCACCGAGAGCCTCGCCGAGTACTCCGCGCTCATGGTGCTGAAGCACAAGTACGGCGACGAGCGCATGCGCCGCTTCCTGCGCTACGAGCTCGACCGCTACCTCGCGGGCCGCGGGATGGAGCAGAAGGGCGAGCAGCCGCTGCTGCGCGCCGACGGCGCCGCCTACGTGCACTACCAGAAGGGCGCGCTGGTGCTCTACGCGCTGCAGGACGCGATCGGCGAGGCGGCGATGGACGACGCGCTGTCGTCGTTCCTGCGCCGCTGGCGCTTCAAGGGCCCGCCGTACGCGACGTCGCGCGACCTCGTCGCCGAGCTGCGCCGCGTGACGCCGCCCGAGCACCAGGGGCTCATCGAGGATTACTTCGAGACGATTACGCTCTACGACGGCCGCGCGGTGAGCGCGCGCGCGACCGACCGCGGCAACGGCCGCCACCAGGTCGAGCTCGTGGTCAGCGCGCGCAAGACGCGCGCGGATGCGGCGGGCAACGAGCAGGACGCGCCGATGGACGCGACCGTCGACATCGGCGTGCAGGACGCGAAGGGCAAGTACCTGCTGCTCGAGAAGCGGCGCGTGAAGACGGGCGAGAACCGCTTCACGGTCGAGGTCGACGGCGTGCCCGCGCGCGCGGGCATCGACCCGCTCGGCAAGCTCATCGACCGCGATGCCGGCGACAACATGGTCGACGTGACGCGCGGGTGACGGACGCGAACGGCGGGCGGCGCGCGCCGCCCGGCCTCACCACGCGTAATCGGCGGCGTAACCCAGCTCGATCAGCAGCGCGCCGATCTCCTCCTTGACCGCCTGCCGGTCGGCGGGCGCGAGATCGCGCTGCCAGCGTCCCACCGGCGCACGCGTGAGCGGGCGCGCGACCGCGTCGGCGCTCGACTCGTTCGCGAGGTCGTGCGGCTGCTCGTGGTAGGCGAGCATCGCGGGCTCGAAGTCCTCGCCCGCGAACGCGAGCAGGCGGCGCAGCGTGGCCTCGGGCGCGGTCACGAGATCCTCGTAGCGGATCTCGACGTAGTGCGCCTCGCCGGCCGCGTCCTGCGCGAACGCACGCGCCGCCTGCACGGCGCTCGCCCAGTAGCGCGCGGCGAAGCGTGCGTTGCGCGTGTACGCGACCGGCGTGCCCTCCGGTGTCGCCCATTTCATCGTGAGCAGCGAGGCGACGACGTCGCGGCCGTCGCGCAGCATGTGCACGAAGGTGGCGTCCGGCAGCATGCGGTGGAGGTGCGCGAACACGAAGACGTTGTTCGGCGACTTCTCGGCGATGCGCGCCTTGCCGGCGGCGCGCCGCGGCGGATCGAGGAGGCCGCGCACGAGCGTGCCGAAGAGGCGGTCGACGTCTCCTTCGTGCACGTGCGAGGCCGCCAGCACGCCGGTCCAGCGCTGTTGCAGGTCGGCCCACAGCGAGGCCACGGAGGGCAGCACCTTGAGCTCCGGGCCGCAGGCGATCCGCGAATGCGAATCGAGCATCACGCGCAGCAGCGTGGTGCCCGAGCGGCCGGCGCCGCCGACGATGATGGGAGGGGGGAAGGCGTCCGGCGCCGAAGAGGGCGGGAAGGCTTCGTGCGCCGGAAGCGGCGGCGCGACACGTTGCAGCATGAACGGGACCTTGCGACACTCGCGAGCGCGTCCCCATGCGCGTCGCCATTCGGATTGCCAGGGATTCCCGCCTTGGTATTTTCGCTTCGCCGGGGAACCACGTCGCCGCCATGCCGCCCGGCGCCGCCCGCCGCGGGAAGACCCGCGTGAGGCAGCGCAACGGACGGCTTGTCGGCGTTACGGAAGCATAACCCGGAATTCATCACGCTTCATGCCAACGGAATAGTCGGGAAGCTACGTAGGCGCAGCGGCCGCGCGGAGTGGCCGGCCTATACTCGCGGGGCGTAGGGCAGGCGGGGCGGAAGAACGGAGGCACGATGCGCGGATGGGCGGGTCGGATGGCGGGGCGCGGCGGTGGGCGGACGCGCGGCTTCACGCTGCTCGAGATCCTCATCGCCGTGGCGATCGTCGGCGTGCTCGCGACGCTCGCGGTGCCGGCGCTCCTGCGGCCGGTCGTGCGCGACCAGGTCGTCGCGTCGGCGCCGCTCATCGACCTCGCGAAGAAGCAGGTCGCGGCCGTGTGGGCCGCGACGCAGGCGCTGCCCGCGAACAACGCGGCGGCCGCGCTGCCCGCGCCCGCGCAGATGGTCGGCAACTACGTCAGCGCGGTCACCGTGACCGACGGCGTCATCGACATCACGTTCGGCAACGGCGCGAACCGCGAGATCGCCGGCAAGGTGCTGACGATCCGGCCGGCGGTCGTCGAGGATGCGCCCGTGGTGCCCATCGCGTGGGTGTGCGCGTTCGCGCCGGTGCCCGAGCGCATGACCGCGCACGGCGAGAATCGCACCACCATCCCGCGGTCGGCGTTGCCTTTGAATTGCATATGACTCACGTCCGCAAAAGGCGCTTGTGCGGGCGGGGGATGACGTGGGGCCGGCGTTGCGCCTTTTGCGGCCGGAACCCCGCACCCTCGCCATGACGTCCGCAAAAGGCGCTTGTGCGGGCGGGGGATGACGGGGCACCGGCGTTGCGCCTTTTGCGGCCGGAACACCACAACCCTCGCCAAGTGACCTCCCTCGCCCCGCTTGCGGGGAGAGGGTTGGGGTGAGGGGCGGTTCACGGCGAGTCAGGCGGCCGCCTTGGGGCGGCCCGGCGTCGGCCGCTGGAAAAGGCCACGCAAGAACGAGCGTTGTGCGACGGGCGGCGTGCTTCCCCCGTCTTCCTCGTTTAGCGCCGTGGCAACTGCGACGGCGTCATCGGCACGGTGCGCAGGTTGTAGCGCCCACGCTCGGCGTCCGGCCGCCCGCGGTCTGCGCGTGGCGCGTAGCCGTACACACCGGGATAGCCGTAGCCGTAGTCGACGTAGGGCGCCGCGACGACCGGCGGCGGCTCGACGTACGTTACCACCGGTGCGTCGGGCGCCCGCTGGTTGGCGGCGATGCGCATCGCGGCGCTGCGCGAGACGGCCTCCCGCTCGCGCTGCAGTTCGGCCAGCGCGACCGGGTCGGCGTTGCCCGCGCGGATGTCGACGAGCTCGCCCTTGCACGGCTCGTCGGTGTAGAGGACGCCGAGGCTGCGGTCGAAGCACTTGTAGATCGGGGCGGCGGCCGCGCTGCCGGCGGCGAGCGCTGCGGTGAGCGTGAGCCAGGCGAGTGGGCGGAAACACGACATGGCGGACCTGCGTAGGGCGGGCGGAGGAAGCCTCGTCGTCCGATGCTACGCGCGTGCCCCTGGGGGAGCAATCGGGGTCGGCCCACCCGCTGCGTCGGCGTTGCACCTACGTGCGCCTGCGCCGTGCGCCGTCGGAGGCAGCCCGGGCCTTCAGTCGCGCAGGAACTCGCCGAGCAGGCGATGGAAATGGTGCACGCCGCGCTCGCCTTGCGGGGCGTAGCGCCCGCCGCGATACAGGCGCGCGCGCACGCCGCGCTGCACGGCTTCCACGACGGCCTCGTCCTCCGCCTCCACGCGGTCGAGGCCGCTGCCGGCGCCGTCGTCGAGCCGCTGCGCATCGCCGACGAAGCTGCAGAAGAGGACACGCGTGCGCGACGGCCCTTGCGGCAGCACGAGGTTCACCGAGAGGCCCCACGGATACACGTTGAGCATGAGGTTCGGGAACACCCACACGTAGTACGCGGCGAGCGCGCGGCCGTGGTCGGGCGCGCCCGGCGGCGGCGCGAGCGCGGCGGTGCCCGGCCGCGCCGCCGCCCACTGCACGCTCGCGTAGCGGCACAGGTCGGTCGTGTACGTCAGGGGCTCGATCGCCGCGTGCAGGCTCGCGTGCACGTGCGGGATGTGCAGGCCTTCGAGGTAGTTCTCGACGTAGAGCGCCCAGTGCGCGTCGATCGTGAAGTCGCGGTCGCGCGCGGGATCGTGACGCCAGCTCGACACCGGCAACCACGCGATGCGCTCCGCCCATCCGGCGAGGACGTCCGCGAACGGCATCGCGGGCGCGAGCGCCGCGAACGCGTGGTCCTGCCACGTCGCGAGCGGCACCTGCGGCAGGTCATCGCGCGCGGACGGGAAATCGCGTGCGCCGGCGAAGCCCGGCATGTGCGTCATGCGGCCCGCGAGGTCGAAGCGGCGCGCGTGATAGCCGCAGCGGATGTGGTCGGCGCGGCACGGCGCGCGCACCAGCAGGTTCGCGCGATGCGTGCACACGTTGGAGAGGCAGCGCAGCGTGCCGTCGCCGTCGCGCGCGAGGAGCAGCGGCTCGTCGACGAGCCCGGGCAGCAGATCGACCGGCGCGAGCGAGTTCGGCGCGCCGAGCGCGGCGAGCGGCCCGAGCCACTGCCACGTGCGCGCGAACACGCGCTCGCGGACGTCCGCGTAGGCCTCGGCATCGCGATAGAACGCGGCCGGCAGCGTGGCCGCGCTGCGGATGTCGGCATCGACGTCGTAGCGCACGGCGTTCAGCGTGGGAAGGGCCGGTGAGTGACGGGCTGCGGTTCGTGGGCGCGCGCGCCGGACGTGGAAATCGGCACGTCGGCGCGCGGCGATTATGGCATGCGTGCGCGCCGCGCGAGCCGGCGTGCGGCGCGGTGGTAGAGTGGGGCGTCCGCTTCGCCGCACCTTCCGCCATGACCCTCGACCGCCCGACGCTGCCGCCGGACGATCCGCTCCGCCGCACGCTCCACGACGAAGTCCACGCGCGTCCGCCGGCGCTGCTGCTCTCGCCCGAGCGCATCGCGCATCTCGCGCTGCGCGTGCCGGACGCAGCGCGTCCCGCCGAGGACGCGGCCCTGGCCGCGCTCGCGCAGGCGCACGGCGTGGCCGCACCCGATCCCGCGCGTGGCTATGCGTGGCTCGACTGCGGCGCATTTCGCGTGAAGTGGGAGCGCCACACCGAGTTCAGCGGATGGACGTTCTTCCGCGGCGTGGACGCCGACACGCCCGCGGACGCGAGCGCGCTCGATCCGGTGCCGCGCGAGTGGCTCGCGGGCCTGCCCGGCGCGACGCTGGTCGCGCTCGAAATCGCGCTCGAGCGCGCGCCGATCGCGGCGGTCGACACGGCCCTCGCTGCGTACGGCGACGCGATGGTGGTGGGCGGGCGCATGGGCGACGACGTCGCGACCGCGCTCACGGACCTGCGCCTCGGCCGCGACGGCTGCATCCGCTTCCGCGTGCTCGATCACGGCATGTCGCCGCGCCAGGCCGGCCGCTACGTGCAGCGCCTGATCGAGATCGAGACGTACCGCATGATGTCGCTGCTCGCGTTCCCGCTCGCGAAGGAAGTGGCGCCGGCGCTCACCGCGGCCGAGGCGCGCCTCGCGCACATCGCGCAGCGCACCGCCGTCGACTTAGGCGAGCAGGAGGCCGCGCTGCTCGACGACCTCACCGAGCTCGCGGCGGAGGTCGAGCGCAGCGAGTCGCGCAGTCGCTATCGCTTCGGCGCCGCGCAGGCCTACTACCGGCTCGTGGGCCAGCGCATCGGCGAGCTGCGCGAGACGCGCATCCCCGGCGTGCAGACGCTGCAGGAGTTCATGGACCGGCGCTTGGCCCCCGCGATGGCGACGTGCGCCTCCGTGGCCAATCGCCAGGCGGAGCTCTCCGCGCGCATCGCGCGCGCGAGCCAGCTCCTGCGCACGCGCGTCGACGTGGCGCTCGAGCGCCAGAACCAGTCGCTGCTGGCATCGATGGACCGCCGCGCGCGCCTGCAGCTGCGGCTGCAGCAAACCGTGGAAGGGCTGTCGGTCGCGGCGATCACCTACTACGTGGTCGGGCTCGTGGGCTACGTCGCCAAGGGCGCGAAGGCGGCACGCGTGCCGGTCGAGCCCGACATCGCGGTCGCCATCGCCATCCCGCTCGTGGCGGCCGCGGCGTGGTGGCTCATCCATCGCGTGCGCCGGCACTTCGAGGCGTAGGCGGGACGTGAGCACGGCGCCCGCGAAGCCGCCGATCCGCACCGCCTGCACGGTCGTGCTGCTGCGCGACGCCGCTGGTGGTCCGGAAGTGCTGATGCTGCGCCGGAACGCCGGCGCCGTGTTCCTGGGCGGCGCCTACGTGTTCCCGGGCGGCGCGCTCGATGCCGCCGACCACGCGCCGGCGAGCCTCGCGCGGGTCGCGGGCTTGAGCGAGGACGATGCGAACGCGCGCCTCGGACTTGCGGGCGGCGCGCTCGCGTACTGGTTCGCCGCCGCGCGCGAGACGTTCGAGGAGAGCGGCCTGCTGCTCGCGGTGGACGAGCGCGCCGGGGCGGTCGGCGACGCGCGCTGGACCGCGATGAGCGCGCGCCGCGCCGCGCTCAATGCGGGCGACGTGTCGTTCGCGGACCTGCTCGCGACGCACGGGCTCGTGATTCCCGCGCCGGAGCTCGTGTACTTCGATCACTGGATCACGCCGCCGATCCGCCCGCGCCGCTTCGACACGCGCTTCTTTCTTGCCCGTGCGCCGCAGGCGCAGGTGGCCTCGCACGACGACGCCGAGACGGTCGACAGCCGGTGGCTTCCGGCGCAGCGCTTCCTCGCGCTCGCCGCCGCGCGGGAGATCGAGATCGCGTTCGCGACCCAGGTCACGCTGCGCGCCATCGCGCAATGGACGAGCGTCGACGAGGCGCTCGCGGCCATGCGGGCGCCACGCACGATCCGCGTGAGCCGCGCGGCGGTCGCGCAGGGGCCGGACGGCGAGCGAATCTTCCGGCGCGGCGACGCCGCGTACCACGAGATCCACTGGACCGATCCCGAGGAGACCACGCGCACCACCTACGCGATGACGCCGGGCGTCGTGAAGCGGCTCGATCGCTTGGTGTCGCGGCTGGTGGCGCCCAACCCGGGCGTGATGACGGGCCCGGGCACCAACACGTATTTCGTCGGCGAGCGCGAGCTCGCGGTGATCGACCCGGGGCCGGCGGACGACGCGCACGTGCGTGCCATTCTCGCGCACGGGGCCGGGCGCATTCGCTGGATCCTGGTTACGCACACGCATCGCGATCATTCGCCGGCCGCGGCGGTGCTCGCGCAGGCGACCGGCGCCACCGTGATCGGGCTGCCGCCGCCGGCGCACGGCGGCCAGGACGCGACGTTCGCGCCGGCGCACCCGCCCGCGGACGGCGAGGTGCTGCGGCTCGGCGACGTGACGCTCACCGCACTGCACACGCCCGGGCACGCGTCCAACCACGTGTGCTACGCACTGCACGAGACTGGGATGCTCTTTACGGGCGACCACGTGATGCAGGGATCGACGGTGGTGATCAATCCGCCCGATGGCGACATGGGCCGCTACCTCGCGTCGCTCGCGCGACTGTTCGACCGCGAGATCGCGATCATCGCGCCGGGGCACGGGTATCTCGTCGGCGAGCCGCACGACGAGATCCGGCGCCTCGTCGCGCACCGGCGCTGGCGCGAGGCACGGGTGGTCGACGCGCTCGCGCTGCGCCAACCCGCGCGCGCCGACGAGCTGGTGAACGACGTGTATCCGGGGCTCGCGCCGGCGTTGCACGGCGCCGCCGCGCGGTCGCTGCTCGCGCACCTGCTGCATCTCGCGCAGGAAGGGCGGGTGATGCAGGACGGCGACCGGTACTCGCTCGTCGCGGTGACATCCGGCCACGGGGTCTGACCCCGCCGCGCGCACGCGTTCCGGCGGCGTGCCGTCGCCGCGCCGCACGCGCCAGCGAGCGGGCAGGCCGGGCGGCCTCGTCGCGTATGGTGTAATTCCGCGTCATGCATCGCTTCACCGGCACTCGCATCCGCGCGGCCCGCGCGCGTCTTGGGCTCGCAGGCGCCGCGCTCGCGCTGCTGCTCGCCGCCTGCGCGACGCCCGCGCCCGAGCCGCCGCCCGCGGCGCCGCCACCGGTCGTCACCGCGCCGCCGCCCGTGTGCACGGCCTGCGAGGACCAGGCGCGCGAGATCGCGCGCCTGCAGCAGGAGCTGGGCGCCCGCGACGCGGAGCTGCGCGAGTTGAAGTCGACGCAACGCGAGCAGGCCAAGTCCGCGCAGGAGACCACGCGCGAGGTCACGCGCGCGAAGGCGAAGGCGCGCCGGCTCGCGACGCAGGCCGATGCGGCGTCCTATCTCGCGGAAGTGGAGGTCGCGATCGCGGCGCTGCCGCCGGCGCCGTCACCGCTGCGCGCGCTCGCCACCGCGTACCTGCAGTCGGCCACGGAGCCGTTCGCGCGCGGCGACTATGGCACCGCGATGGAGCGCGCGTCGCAGGCGGAACAGATCGTCGCGCTGGCCACCGGGCCCGCGCCGACGCTGCAGAAATCCGCGCGCGCGCCCGGCGAGAAGCTGCTGCAGGTCGCGTTGCCGCTGCGCGCCGTCACCGAGAGCCGCGTGCGCCGGCAGCCGCAGGGCAAGGCGCCGCAGGTGGGCGTCATCGCGAAGGACACGGCGCTGACCGCGTTCGCGTGGAAGGACGGCTGGATGCGCGTGGAGACCGAGGACGGCCTCGCGGGGTGGGTGGACCAAGCCGCGCTCGGGATTCGGTAGCGGAAACCACGGCCACGTAGAGGCGCAGGGACGCCGAGAAAAGCAAGGCAGCTCCCGCTCCGGCAGCGAGCGGGCGTCGCGCGCAAACAACCGCTACATCACGCTGTGCACATGCGGGCCGCGCGCCGCGCGCGCCTGGTGGCGGGCGTGGTCGGCGCGGAACAGGACGGCGTCCGCATCGGGATCGCCGCTCCTCGCCTGCGCGACGCCGATGCTCGTCGTCACCGTGATCGGCTGCGGGCCGCCGCCGAACGCGCGCGCATCGGCCATGTCGCGGATGCGCTCGGCGGTCGCCCGCGCGACGTCGAGCGGCGTGTCGATCAGCACCACGACGAACGTCTCGCCGGCGAGGCGCGCCACGAGGTCCACCGGGCGCACCGCCTGCCGCAGCAGCGCGGCGAACGTGATGAGCACGTCGTCGCCGGTGGCGAGCCCGAAGTCGGCGTTGATCGCGGGCAGGTTCTCGACGTCGATCATGAGCAGCGAGAACGGCTTGCCGTGGATCGTGAAGCGCGTGAATTCCTCGGCGAGGAACGTGTCGAGGCGCGCGCGGTTGGCGAGGCCCGTGAGGCTGTCGGCCGCGGCCTGCGCGGCGAGGTCCTGCGCCTGCCGGCGAAGCGCGGCGTTGGCGTCGGCGAGCGCGGCCTGGCTCTCGCGCAGGCGCCCGGCCATCTGGTTGAACACGCGCGTCAGGAGGCCGAGCTCGTCCTTCGCGTCGTCGCGCAGCGTCACGTCGAGGTCGCCGCGCGCGATCCGCTCCGCCGCGCCCGTGAGCGCCGTCAGCGGCGTCACGATCGAGCGGCCCATCATGTACGCGACCGCGCCGACGACGACCAGCAGCACGCCCACCAGCACGACGTAGAGCTGCACGAGGTCGAGCCAGCCGCGCAGCACGTCGGCGCGCTCGCGCTGCGCGACCACGATCACGGGCAGCGGTCCCGGGGGCGCCGCGACGCCCAGCACCTCGCGCGCCTGCGGGCCGGTGAAGGCGAACGGCTCGTCGACGTGCGCGCGCAGTTCGCGGAGCGTCGTGGCCGGCAGCGGCGCCATCCCGCCGACCGTGGCGGCCGTCGACAGGAGCGGCGTGCCGTCGGCCGCCAGCAGCACGACCTCGGCCGGCAGCGCGCCCACCACGGTGCGCAGGCGCGGCCGCACGCTGTCGAGATCGACCACCGCGCCCAGCGTCCCCAGCACCTCGTTGCGCAGCGACAGCACGGGATACGCGAGGACCAGCGTGGCGCGGCCGCGCGCCGCATCCCATTGCGGGCCGGCCACGACCACGCCTTCGGCGAGCGCGGCGTCGGAGCGCGGCACCGACAATGTCGTCACGGCGGGCGTCGCCTCGCTGCTCGCGACCACGCGGCCGTTGGCGTCGGCGAGCGTGAGCTCCAGCAGCACGTCGAGCTTGCGCGCCACCGCGCGCAGGTAGAGGGCCAGCTCCTGCGGCCCGATCGCCGGCGCGCCGGGGCGCACGGTGCCGGAGAGCCCGTCGATCAGCGTGTACGCGCTCGCCAGCGTACGCAACTCGTGCGCGCGCTCGCGGCGCCAGAACGTCACCTCGTCGTTGGCTTCCCGCGCGAGCGCGCGCAGCTCGTGGCGCGTCTCGTCGCTCGTCATCTGCTGGTAGCGCAGGAACGAGACGAGGCCGAGCGCGAGCGACGGCAGCAGGGTCGCGAGGAGGGCGAAGGCGATGAGGTTGTGGCGGATGCTGCGCAAGGCGGGGCGGACGAAGCTTGCCGGTGCGAGGGATCGTATCACCCGGCTCCGCGGCGGCCGGCCGGCGCACGATGCGGGGCCGGCGACGGCGGACGGGCCCGATGCGCGGAACCGTCGCAGGTGTCGGCGATCGCGGCGCGACAATTCGTAGCCTACGGCATTGCCGTCACGCATTGCTGGTATCGAACTTGCATCTCGGACGGCATGAAGTCACCTGCACTTTCGCTGGAACTCGTCCCCATGGACGCCGCAACGGCCGCATCCAACGATTCCGCGCCACCGCCGTCCCCCGGCGTGCCCGAGGTCATCGAGGTGCGGGCCCCGGACAAGCTGCCGCACCACGACGCGCTTGGCGCCACGCCCGCTGTCGATCGCTTCGCGCGCGAAGCGGCACAACAGTACGCGGAAGGGCACATCGACCAGCCGCTGTGGGATCGCGCCGTCGCGCATTCCAATGGCGACAGCGACGCCGCCGTCGCGGCCTACCTCAAGGCACGCGCGACGGCGCTGCGGCTCCTCGATCGCGAGCTGCGGCAGGAGCACCGCGCGCAGGCGCGTGCGAGCACCCCGCGCCCCCATGCGGATGCGGCACCGGACCAGCTCGCGGCCAACGGCGACGAGGAAGAGGACACGCACGCCGTGCACAGCGCCGACTTCGCGCGCAAGCGCATGCTCGGCAAGTACCGCACGGCGCTGATCGGCGGCGGCATCGCGGTGCCAATCGTCCTGGTCGGCGCATGGTTCCTGTTCGGCCGCAGCGACGTGCCGCCCGCCGCCCCGGCCGCGAAGCCGGCGGCGGTCGCGGCCGCGAAGCCCGCGGCGCCGGCGGCCGCGAAGGTGCAGGCCGCGGCGGAGACGCGGCCGGTCAACGCGGAGTTCATGCAGAAGCTGCAGCAGTTCCGCGACGCCGGCAACTGGAACATGGTGGTGCTGTACGCCGTGGAGTGGACGCGCCGCGATCCCGCCAATGCGGCGGCGTGGAACGAGCTGCGCGCGGGCTACGTGAACCTGCGCCAATACGACGACGCGCTGACCGCGGCACGCAAGGCCGTCGACCTCGCGCCCGGCGACGCCGCGCTGTGGCGTCACCTCGGCAATGCGGAGCTCGACGTCGACGATCCCGCGAAGGCGCTCGCGGCGTTCACCGAAGCGGCGGCGCGCGACCGGGCCGACGTCTACAGCCTGCAGCAGATCGGGCTCCTCAACGCGCGCGCAGGGCGCATGCCGGAAGCGAAGAGCGCGTTCGACCTGGCGCTCGGTGCGCAGCCCGGCGACGCGCTCACCCAATGCCTGAAGGGCGGCGTCGCGCAGCTCGCCGTGCAGAAGGACCCGCACGCGGCGGCGCTGCAGGTGCGTAACGTCGACGGCAAGTGCCGCGGCACCGACGTCGCCAGCGAGAGCCCGCCCGCGGTCGTGGCCACGCAGCGGCCCGGCGCGCCGTCGGGCATGAAGCGCGGCACCGCGCCGCGCTCGTAGCGTTGCTCGCAGCGTCGATTGCACTGCCGTTCAAGCGGCGGGGGCGCGCGCATTCGCGTTCACGCGATGCGCGTAACGCGGACGCGAGGAAGGAAGATGCTAAGGTGCGCGTTTAACCCACGCGCATGCCGCCTGACCTTTCGATGTCCTCCACCTCTTCCGTGGCACCGCGCACGATCCTCGTTGCCGACGACACGCGCGACGCGGCCGAGGTGATCGGCCGGATGCTGGAGCAGGCGGGCTACACCGCGCTGTGCGCGCACTCGGCGCGCGAGGCGCTCGACCTCCTCGACGAGCACGACGACATCGCGCTCGTGCTCTCCGACGTGCGCATGCCGGGCATCGACGGCTTCGACCTCGTGCGCGTGCTGCGCCACCGGTTTCCCGCGCTGCCGGTCATCCTCATGACGGGCCTCCCCGTCACCGACGAGGACGCCGCGCCGACCGGCGTCGAGGTCCTGCAGAAGCCGCTCGACCTCGCGCTGCTGGACGAGCGCATCCGGGCGCGGCTCGCGGACGAGGGCGCGACGCGCTGACCGCGCCGCGCGCCGGCTGGGCGTCACGTCATGCCCATCGAGCCGAAGCCGCCGAGCGAGAACATGAGGTAGGACAGGATCGCGCCGGCGACGATCGCGCACAGCACCACCACGACCGTGAAGCCGGTGGCCTTGTCGGGCGCGCACTTGCGCATCACCGGCGCGCCGAGCCAGAAGAGGTAGAGCGAGTAGATCGATCCCGCGAGCGAGAGGAGCGAGCCCACGAACGGGACAAGGTGGAAGATGCCGGCCACCCACGCCGCCGTGAAGCTGTACGCGACGAGCTGCAGCGAGCGCTCGAGGTTCTTCTCGCCGCCGAAGCTCGGCGCCAGCGCGTCGACGATCCACGCCAGCACGAACGTCATCAGCAGCGCGATCACGTAGCTCACGAGCGCGACGCCCAAGCCCATGCCGGCGATGCCGAAGCGCAGCGCGAGCGCGATCGGCCCGATCGCCGCCAGGATCATGATGTAGCCGGTGTAGAGGCCCTGCACGGTCGCCGTCTCGCCGGCGATCGCGGACCACTCGGTCTTCGGGGTGAGCAGGATGTTCTTGACGCGGTCGACGAGTGCCATGGCGGTCCCCTGGGTGAACGCAGCGGTGCGAAGTGTACGGCAAGCGCGCGGACGGGCCAACGCGCGCGATGGTAGCCTTGGGCGGATGAGCGATGCCGTTCCCCGTGGGCTGCGCGCCGTGCTGTGCCTCGACGACTTCGAGGCCGTCGCGCGGCGCCGGCTGCCGCGTCCCGTGTTCGGCTACGTGGCGGGCGCGGCCGAGACCAACGCGTCGCTCGCCGACAATCGCGCGGCGTTCGGCGACTACGCATTCCTGCCGCGGGTGCTGACCGACGTCTCCCGGCGCACGCAGGCGATCACGCTCTTCGGGCGTGCGTATGCGGCGCCGTTCGGCATCGCGCCCATCGGCATCAGCGCGCTGTACGCGTATCGCGGGGACCTTGTGCTCGCGCGCGCCGCCGCGGCCGCGGACGTGCCGATGATCATGAGCGGATCGTCGCTGATCCCGCTGGAGGACGTGGCGAAGGCGAGCCCCGATGCGTGGTTCCAGGCCTATCTCCCCGGCGACGTCGCGCAGATCGACGCGCTCGTGCAGCGCGTGCTGCGCGCGTCGTTCCGCACGCTCGTCGTCACGGTGGATTCGCAGGTCGCCGGCAACCGCGAGAACAACGTGCGCGCGGGCTTCTCGACGCCGCTGCGCCCGACGCTGCGGCTCGCGTGGGACGGCGTCACGCATCCGCGCTGGCTGGTGGGCACGTTCCTGCGCACGCTCGTGCGCCACGGCATGCCGCACTTCGAGAACAACTACGCGACGCGCGGCGCGCCGATCCTCTCGCCGAGCGTCGTGCGCGACTACTCCGATCGCGGGCACCTCACGTGGGAGCACCTCGCGCGCATCCGCCGCATGTGGCCCGGGACGCTGGTGGTGAAGGGCATCCTCGATCCACGCGACGCGTGCCTCGCCCGCGACACGGGTGCGGATGGCATCATCGTGTCGAACCACGGCGGGCGGCAGCTCGACGGCGCGGTCGCACCGCTGCGCGCGCTGCCCGCGATCGTCGCCGCGTGCCCGGAGCTGCCGGTGATGCTCGACGGCGGCGTGCGCCGCGGCACCGACGTGCTGAAGGCGCTGTGCCTCGGCGCGCGCTGCGTGTTCGCGGGGCGGCCGTTCGGCTATGCGGCGGCGGTGGCCGGCGAGGCCGGCGTGCGCCACGCGATCGGCTTGCTCGCCACCGAGATCCGGCGCGACCTCGCGATGCTTGGCGCGACGAGCGTGGCCGAGCTCGGCCCGCAGTGGCTGGTGCCGCGGCGTTCGTGACGCCGCGGGCGGTTCGCTACTCGAGCGGCGACGCGCGGCCGCCCGCGAAGAAGCCCGCCTCGGTGTCGGCGCGTAGCGCGGTGCCCACGCCTTCCGCGGTCAGCACTTCGAGCAGCAGCGAGCTGCCCACGCTGCCGTCGATGATGTGCACCGAGCGCACGCCCTCGCGCACGGCGCGCAGCGCGGCGTTGACGCGCGGCACCATGCCGCCGTGGATGACGCCGTCGGCGAGCAGCGCGTCGGCCTCGGCCGCGGTCATGATCGGCGCGATCTCGCCCGAGCGATCGCGCACGCCGGCGACGTTGGTCATCAGCACGAGCTTCTCCGCGGACAGCGCGCGCGCGAGGCGCCCGGCGAGGAGATCGGAGTTGATGTGGTACGCGGTGCCGTCGTCGTCGGCGCCGATGGGCATCACCACCGGCACGAAGCCGCGCGAATGCAGGAGCTCGATCAGCGTGGTGTCGATGTCCACCACGTCGCCCAGGTAGCCTAAGTCGGGCGCGTCGGGATCGTCCGCGGGGCGCGGCATCGGGCACGCGTGGATGAAGCGCCCGTCCTGCCCGTCGAGACCGACGGCGCGCCCGCCCTCGCGATTGATGAGCGAGGTCAGCTCCTGGTTGAGCTCCGAGAGCGCCATCTCCACGACGTTGAGCGTGGCCTCGTCGGTGATGCGGTGCCCGCGATAGCGGCGCGGCTCGGTGCCCATCTCGCGCATCAGCTTGTCGATGCCCCAGCCGCCGCCGTGCACGACGACGAGCTTCATGCCGACGAGGCGCAGCAGCGCGACGTCGCGCGCGAAGCCCGCCTTGAGCGCGCCGTCGGCCATCGCCTCGCCGCCGAAGCGCACGACGATCGTCTTGCCCTGGAACGCGCGCAGGTACGGCAGCGCCTCGGCGAGCGTGGTGGCTTTCTGGGCGGCGGAGATCATGTGCGGCTCGCGGGGAAGGGACGCGGGACGATCTTACGCCATGTGGCCGGGCGCGGCGCGGACGCGCGACGCGGCCCCGGTAGTGGCGTCATGCGTGGGCGCCGGGCTCGGGTCGCGTGAGGGGCTTCGCCATGCGCTCGGCGGCGGCCGGCGCGAACTTCCCGGCGAGCGCCACGGCCCCCGCGCCGCGCAGCATGCACTGGAACGCGTCGCGCACCGCGCCGCCCTCGACGCCGGCGATCGCCGCCAGCCGCTCGTCGCGCGTGCGGATGCGGCCGAGCGCGAAGAGATCGAGCGCGGCGAGCTCGAGGCGCCGCTCCGCATTCTCGTGATCGCGCACCGTGCGCACCGCAATCTGGTTGCGCGCCCGCGCGAGGCCGACCGCATCCGTCGCGGCCGCGTGCTCGTGCAGCAGGCGGGTCACTTCCGCGAAGTAGGTCTCGAGGTCGCCGGACATCGTCGAGGCCTCGATCACGAACTGGCCGTAGGTGTCGCGCACGTCGGCGGAGCAGTCGGCGTGGTACACGAGGCCGCGGCGCTCGCGCAGCTGGTCGAGCAGCGGCGAGCTCATGCCCTCGCCCAGCAGCGCGGCGGCGACCACGAACGGCTCGTGCGCCTGCGCAAGCGACGGCACCGGGAAGCCCAGCACCACGTGCGCCTGGCTCGAGCCCGCGAGCTTGCGTGTGCGCAGGCCGCCGACGAAGTCCGGCGCCGCGATGCGGTTCTCCTGCCCGGGCGGCATGTCGCCGAACGCGGCCTCGGCCGCCGCGACGATCGCGCGCGGGTCCACGTTGCCCGCGGCCGCGACGATCGTGTTCGCGCCCGTGTATTGCTGCTGCACGAACTCGACGAGCTCCTCGCGCCGGAAGCGCCGCAGGTTCGCGACGTTGCCGATCACCGGCCGCGCGGCGGGATGTGCGCCGTAGCACGCGACGTCGAACAACCGGAAGGCCGTGGCGAGCGGGTCGTCGTCGTCCTCGGCGAACTCGTTCAGGATCACCTGCCGCTCGCGCTCCAGCTCGTCGGCGGGAAAGCTGCCGCGGCGGACGATGTCGCCCAGCATGGTCACGAACGCGACCGCGTCGCGCGCGAGGCCGCGCATGTGGAACGCGGTGTGGTCCTTGTCCGTGTGCGCGTCCACCTCGGCGCCCAGGCGCTCGGCGTCGAAGTTGATCGCCTGGCACGTGCGCGCCTGCGTGCCCTTGAACGCCATGTGCTCGATGAAGTGGCTGACGCCGTTCTGCCGCGCGCTCTCGTGCTGGCTGCCGCTGCGCACGAACACGCTCACTTCGGCAGTGGCGAGGTACGGCAGCGCGAACACGACCACGCGCACGCCGTTGCGCAGCGTCACGAGCGTGGTGTCGGCGTCGGCGGCGGCGCGCGCCGGAACAGGGGCCGGGGTCATCGGGTGCGATGGTACACGGGGCGCATGCGCCCGCCCGCGTTGCGCCTTCGCTTACGCCGCGCGCTGCTGCGCGGCGAGCAGCGGCCGCAGCTCCTCGTACGCGACCGGCTTCGTGAGGAGGTGGTCGAACGCGCGCTCGCCGGACCAGCGCGGGTCCTCGGACGCGCTGTACCCGGTCAGGGCGATGAGGCGTGCGGACTTGCCGTGCTCGCGCGAGCGGATCGCGCGCGCGACCTCGAAGCCGTTCATCTCGGGCAGGCCGATGTCCACCACCACCACGTCGGGCGCGAACGCGTCGAACTTGGCCACGCCTTCGCGGCCGGACGAGGCGGTCTCCACCGCGTGCTGGTCGAGCTCGAGCAGCATGCGCAGGCTCTCCCGCGCGTCCTTCTGGTCCTCGATCACGAGCACCCGCGACCGGGCAGGGACGGACACCGCGCCGGCGGGCGCCGGCGTCGCCACGGGCGGCGGCGACTTCGGAAGGCGGATGGTGAACGTGCTGCCCTTGCCGCGGCCGGCGCTCTGCGCGGACAGCGAGCCGCCGTGCGCAACTGCGAGGCGCTGGCAGAGCGCGAGCCCGAGGCCGAGCCCGCCCGCGGCGCGATCGATCGGCTGCTTGCCCTGCACGAACGGCTCGAAGAGGCGCGGCAGCAGCTCGGGCGGGATGCCGACGCCGTCGTCGGCGACGCGCAGCTCGACCCAGTCGCCGTCCTCCACCACGAGCATCCGGACGTGCCGCGCGCCCGCCTTCTGCGCGTTGTCGACGAGGTTCTCGATCATCTGCCGCATGCGCGTGGGATCGACGCGGACCCACGCGCGCGGGCCGTCGACCGTGATCTCGACTTCGCGGCGGATGGCGCCGTGGAACGTCGCGGCGACGCTCGCGGCCACGTCGAGCGGGGAGAGCACCTGCGGATCGAGCGTGAGCTTGCCGTAGATGCTGCGCGCGACGTCGAGCAGGTCGTTCAGGAGCCGGCGCAGGTGATCGACCTGGCGGCCAATGATCTGGACCGCCCCGGCCGCGTTGGCATCGGGCACGTCGGCGCGGCGCAGGATCTCCGCGCTCGCGGCGATCGACGACAACGGATTGCGCAGCTCGTGGCCGAGGGTGGCGAGGAACTCGTCCTTCGCGCGGCTCGCCTCCTCCGCCGCCATGCGGCGCGCGGATTCCTGCAGCGCGCGGCCCGCGGCCTCCGCCTCGCGCCGGTCGTGCCGGCGCACGAGCGCCGCGGCGCCGATGAGAAGGCCCATCGCGGTGACGCAGACCAGCGCATACGCGATCATGTTGCGGCGCCACGCCTGCCACACCACGTCGTACGAGAGGCCATAGGTCACGTAGATCGGATAGTCGCCGACGCGGCGGTACGCGTAGAGGCGCTCGACGCCGTCGACCGATGCGCGCCGCGAGAATCCGCCGGCGTTGGGATGCGCCTCGATCGCGGCCATCATGCTGCCCGGCGTGTGCGGCAGCCTGCGCTCGCCGGCCGGCGGCAGGTCCGGCACGCGCACCAGCAGGAGGCCGTCGGTGCGCACCAGCGCGACGGAATCGGTCGGGCTCTCGACCATGCTGCGGTAGAACGACTCGAAGTAGGCGGGGTTCACCGATACGGAGATCACGCCGTCGAACACGCCGTCCGGCGCGCTGCGGCGGCGCGTGAAGCTGAAGAAGCGCTGCCGGTTGACGCGGCCGACGTCCGGCTCGCTGATGTGCAGGCCGCCCTGCTCGCGCAGGTCCTCGTAGAACGGCCGGCCCGCCATGTTGGTGGGGGCGAGCGGGAAGATGAGGCTGCTGTTGCCGTCGCGTCCGTTGGGGCCGATGACGAAGATCGTGTTGATGTCGTCGGCGTCCTTCATCAGGCCCTTGAAGAACTCGTGCAGCGGGCGCGATGCGTTGATGTCCTGCCAGCTCCAGCCCGCGATGTGGCCGTCGACGGCGGTGACGATGAGGTCGTGCGCGCGAAAGGTGCGCAGCGCGTGCTCGGCGAGCGCCTCGGCGACACGCTGCGCGCGGAGCTCCGCCTCGTGCCGGCTCTGGCCGAAGCTGAACACCGCCATCAGGCCGAGGATGGTGAGCGGCACGCCGACGGCGGCCACGAACGGCAGCCACGACGCGAGTCGTCGGCTCGGGCGAAGCGGGGTCATCGATGAGGGGCGGGCAGGGCCGGCGCGGCGGGACGACCGGTACTATAAGTGCAGCCGGCCCGCGGCCGTCGTTGCGCAGGCTGGACAGCACGCCATGCGCACGCGGGCCTGCGCGCCGCGGCGCCGGTTATCCTATGCGCGAGGCGTGAACGACATCGCGCCGCGCGAGCGATACCCATGACCCTGGATGCCGAAGTCGCCGCCCACCTCGCCGACGTGGCCGCGGCGATCCCGCCGGCCGCGGCCGGATCCGCGTACGCGCGCCGCGCGCGCCTCGAGGCCGTCGCGCGGCGGTTCCCGTACCCGGCGGACGACGTGCGCCGCGACGACCACTGGCTGCACCTGCCCGGGCGCGAGTTGCTGGTGCGCGTGTACCGGCCGGCGCCGGGCACGCTGCCCGCGATCCTGTACCTGCACGGCGGCGGCTGGGTGGCGGGGAGCGTCGCATCGCACGACGGGCCGTGCGCCGCGCTCGCCGCCGACGCCGGCGTCGTGGTGGCGAGCGTCCAGTATCGCCGCGCGCCGGAGAACCCGTTCCCCGCGCCGAACGACGATGCCTTCGCGGCGCTTGAGTGGCTCGCGCGCACGGCGGCCGAGCTCGACGTCGACGCGACGCGCATCGCGGTGGCCGGCGACAGCGCAGGTGCGCACCTCGCGCTTGGCGCCGCGCTCGATGCGCGCGCGGGCGGCGGACCGGCGCTCGCGCTGCAGGTGCTCGTGTACCCGGTGGCCGATCGCGATTTCGAGACGGCGAGCTATCGCGCGCACGCCGTCTCGCCGACGCTCACGCGCGCCGACATGATCGAGTACTGGGCGCATTACCTGCCGGAGGGCGATGCCGCAGGCGACGCACGCGCGGTCCCCCTGCGCGCGGACCTGCACGGACTGCCGCCCGCGTGCATCGTGGTCGCGGGCCTCGATCCGCTGTACGACGAGGGCGTGGCGCTTGCCGGGCGGCTGCGGCAGGCGGACGTCCCCGCGGTCCTGATGGACGAGCCGACGCTGGTGCACGGCTTCCTGCGCATGGCGCCGTACGCGAAGCGGGCGCGCGCGGCGCAGCGCGCGATGGGCGAGTGGGTGGGCAGGGCGTTGCTTGAACGGACGCCGATGGAGCCGCGATGAACGTCGCCGCGTGGCTCGAGCGCAGCGCGCGCGTCTTCGGCGAGCGTCCCGCGCTCGCCTCCGGCCGTCACGTGTACGCGACGTACGCGGGATTCCGCGCGCGCGCCGGCCGCCTCGCGGACGGCCTGTGCACGCGCCTCGGCGCGCAGCCGGGCGATCGCGTGGTGCTGTATGCGGCCAACCATCCGCACTACCTCGAGGCGATGTGGGCGGCGTGGATCGCGGGGCTCGTCGTGGTGCCCGTCAACGCCAAGCTGCATCCGCGCGAGGTCGAGTTCGTGCTGGAGGACTGCCGCGCCGTCGCGTGCGTGACCGATGCGCAGCGTGCGGTCGGCCTGCGGCTGGACGAGGCGCGCTGCCGGCACGTCGCCCTCGAGGCGATCGAGTCGTACTGGGGACCGGAGTCGGCGCCGATCGCACCGCGCACGGACCGCGACCTCGCGTGGCTCTTCTACACGAGCGGCACCACGGGGCGGCCCAAGGGCGTGATGCTGAGCCACGCCAACCTCGTCGCGATGTCGCTCGCGTACCTCGCGGAGGTGCACCCGGTGGCGCCCGGTGGCGCGCTAGTCCACGCGGCGCCGCTCTCGCACGGGTCGGGTCTCTACAACTTCGCGCACGTCGCGCGCGCCGGCATCAACGTGGTGCCGGAGTCGGGCGGCTTCGACGGCGACGAGGTGCTGGACCTCGCGCAGGCGTTTCCCGGCATGGCGATGTTCGCCGCGCCGACGATGGTGAAGCGGCTGGTGTCGGCATCGTCACGGCGGCCCGGCGCGGCGGACGCGATCGGATGCGTCGTGTACGGCGGCGGGCCGATGTACCTCGCCGACATCGAGGACGCGCTCGCGGCGATGGGGCCGCGGTTCGCGCAGATCTACGGGCAAGGCGAGTCGCCGATGACGATCACGGTGCTGCCCCGGCACGTGATCGCGGACGCCGCGCATCCGCGCTTTCGCGCACGGCTGCAGTCCGTGGGCTATGCGCAGGTCGACATCGAGCTGTCCCTGCGCGACGAGGAGGGCCGCGAGGTTCCCGCGGGCGAGGTGGGCGAGGTGTGCGCGCGCGGGCCGACGGTGATGCAGGGGTACTGGAACAATCCCGAGGCGACGGCGCAGACGCTGTGCGACGGCTGGCTGCGCACCGGCGACGTCGGCTGCCTCGACACCGACGGCTTCCTCACGCTCAAGGACCGTTCCAAGGACGTGATCATCTCCGGCGGCGCCAACATCTATCCGCGCGAGGTGGAGGAGGTGCTGCTGCGGCACCCGCGCGTGCGCGAGGCCAGCGTGGTCGGCACGAGGGACGACGAGTGGGGCGAGGCGGTGGTCGCGTTCGTGGTGGCCGACGGCGTGACGACGCAGGAGCTCGACGAGCTCTGCCTCGCCCACATCGCGCGCTTCAAGCGGCCGAAGCACTATCGCTTCGTGGCCGAGCTGCCGAAGAGCCACTACGGCAAGGTGCTGAAGACGGAGCTGCGCAAGCTGCTCTGAGCGGCGCGCGCCGCGGGGGGATGCGGCGCGAACCTACTTCAGGAATCCGCTCATGCGCGTGGTGGCGGAGCTCAGGCGGTCGTTCTCGGGATCGTCGAGCGCGAGGACCTTGCGCTGCAGCGGGGTGAGGCCCGCGACGGTCTCCGGACGCAGCAGCGCCTTCTGGTACTGCTGCTGCGGCTTGTCGTCGCGCGTGTAGAACGCGTGCAGCGCGCGCCGGCAGCGGTCGGTGCGGTTGGCGGTGCCGCCGTGCCACATGTGCGCGTTCATGATGACCACGGTGCCCGCCTTGCCGGTGACGAGCGTCTCGCCGGGCAGCGGGCCCGTGGTGCCGGGCTCGGGCAGGCGACGCCAGGTGTGCGAGCGCGGGATCATGCGCGTCGCGCCGTTCTCTGCCGTGAAGTCGTCGAGCAACCACACCGAGTTGCAGACCCAGTAGCCGCGCTCGTCGGCGATCGCGCCGGTGTCCGCGTGCCACGGCTGCGCCTCGCCGTTGTGCGGGTTCGTCGAACGCGCGTTGAGGCTGCTCAGCTTGAAGCCGGGGCCGATCACGTGCTCCATGCAGGCGAGGATCTTCGGCATGGTCACGATGTCGGCGAAGAGCGCGCCCTTGTCGACGAGATTGGCGAGCCGCCGCGTGCCGGGCTCGGGCCGGAACTCGGAGCCGGCGGCGTCGCCTTCCGCGTCCCACAGCGCCTCGACGCGGTCGCGCAGCTCTTGGAGCAACGCGGGCGGGACGAAGTCGGGGAGGACGAGGTAGCCCAGCTCGTCCAGTTGTTGCCTTTCGTGTTGCGCGAGCATCGAAGCGAGCTCCAGGAGTGCCGAACCGCGGAAGGCGATCTTAGCAAACGGCGCCCGCGTGGCTCGCTCGCGACGGGAAGCGCGTCAACGCGGCCGCAGCGACTCGTCGAAGTGTGCAAGATCGGGCCCTACATCGCGTCGCTCGCCGACCAAGTCCGGGTCTCGTAGCTGAACACCTCGTCCGGCGCGGGCTCGTCGAAGCGCACCCAGATGCGCACCCACTGCACGATCGCGTCGGCGGCATCGTGGTGGGTGAACGTGTAGACGAGCGTCGGGTCGTTGAGCGTGAGCCCCAGGTGGCGCGCGACCTCCGGCGGCGCGAGCGACGCGCTCACGCGCCGGCGCAGGCTCGCGAACGCCACGCCCATGTCACGCAGGATTCGCGTCATAGGCAGCTTCGCGAGCTTGGCGGCCGGCAGCCGCTTGCCCAGCGCGATCGGCTGCGCGTTGAGCGTCACGCTGTGCGGCCGGCCGTTGCGGCTGCGCAGGCGGCTGCACAGCCACAGCTTCGAGCCGGCGGGAAGCCCGTACGCGATGCACGCCTCGAGCGGCGCGACCTGCACGCCGCGCGCGAGCACGCGGTACGTGAAGGGCCGGGCGCCGGCGGCCGCGGTCTGGATGATGGCGGGTGCCGCCGCGTCGCTCGTCTGTGCCTGGGGGTGCATCACGACGCGCGTGCGACGGCCGCGGCCGCGATCGATGTAGCCCTCGCTGACGAGGCGGTTCAGCGCGCGGCGCGACGTGATCACGCTGACGCCGAACTGCTTCGCCACCTCGACCTCGCCGGGGAAGTCGTCGCGGCCGACCCACAGGCCGTCGGCGATGGCGGCCTTGAGGTGCAGGTACACCTGGTGGTGGAGCGGGACGTCCGCGTCGAGCACGTCGTGGGAGGTCATCGATTCCTCGGGTCGCCTGGGCAAGGGGCTCGCCCATTGTCGCACCGGGCCTTGCCAGATGCGACTACTTCTCGTAATCTTATATGAACATTAGATTTGGCGGGCGCGGCCCGCGCGAGGAGGAAGCGATGTCCGTCCCGGCCCCGTTCAAGCTCGACCACGTCGCGTACCGCTGCCGCGACGCGGGCGAGACCGCCGCCTTCTACACGAACCTGCTCGGCCTGCCCCTGGTGGCCGCCGTCACCGACTCCCACGTGCAGTCGACGAAGGAGCGCTGCCCCCACATCCACGTGTTCTTCGCGATGGCCGACGGCAGCTGCGTGGCGTTCTTCGAGACGCCCGAGGAGCCGCCGATGGGCCGCGACCCCAACACGCCGGCGTGGGTGCAGCACCTCGCGCTGCAGATGAAGGACCGCGAGTCGCTCCTCGCCGCCAAGGCGCGTCTCGAGGCGGCGGGCGTGAGCGTCATCGGTCCCAAGGACGGGCACCTGTGCGTGTCGATCTACTTCTTCGATCCCAACGGCCACCGGCTCGAGCTCACGATCCGCAAGGTCGTGCCCGACGAGCGCACGGCGCGCGACGCGCAGCGCATCCTCGAGCGGTGGCAGGCGACGAAGCAGCCGGTGACTGACATCGCGCTCGAGCACGGCGTATGAGCGGTGCTCGGGACCTCGCCGTCGACCGCACGCTCGCGGTCGCGGTCAAGCCGGGCGGCTACATGGAGAGCCAGAGCGGCCTCCAGCGCCGCAACCCGCGCATCTCCTGCCGTCTCGCCGGCAGCGGCGACCGCGCCGCACCGGTGTTCGTGCTGGTGCATCCGACCAGCAACTTCCATCATCACTACCTGATCGCGCCGCTCGCGGCGCGCGGCGCGAGCGCGCTGCTGGTCAACACGCGTTACGTCGGCAACGACTCGCTGCTGGTGATGGAGCGCGCGATCCAGGACTTGGGCGCCGCCATCCGCACGTTGCGCGATGCGGGCTACGACAACGTCGTGCTGGTCGGCAACTCGGGCGGCGGCGCGCTCGCGGCGTTCTACGTCGAGCAGGCGCGGGCGGTCACGGTTACGCACACG
Organism: Burkholderiales bacterium; assembly: GCA_046347855.1. Taxonomy (GTDB): domain Bacteria; phylum Pseudomonadota; class Gammaproteobacteria; order Burkholderiales; family Casimicrobiaceae; genus VBCG01. The sequence continues at coordinate 308,313 of JAXMFJ010000006.1, read as the reverse complement.
CCTGACGGCCGCCCGTTCGAGCTCCTGCCCGCCGACGTTCCGCCCGTCGACCGCCTGGCGCTGGTGTGTCCGCATCCGGGACGCGCCGAGCAGCTCCTCGTGAAGATCGATCCGGCGATCGCGGCCGAGGACGATCCGTGGCGCACGATCGACGCGCTCGACATGTTCTCCCCGCGCAACGGCCCGCCGTACGACGCCTCGTGGCTCGCCGCGTACCGGGAGGCGCAGGCCGCGCGGCTCGCGCGCATCGAGGACCGGGTCGTCGCGCGCATCGCCGAACTCGACCGCACGCGCACGCCGGCCGCCGCCGACGAGGCGTTCGTGATCCACCGCACGCAGGCCGATCCGCGACTGCTCGATCTTGCGCTCGATCGCAACGACCGCAAGCGCGGCACGCTCCAGGGCGACGCGCGCGAGGCGAACCTCGCCGCCAACGGCCTCGCGCGCTTCTGCACACTGCGCTCGTTCCTGAGCCAGTGGAGCCCGCGCCATTCACGTGCCCACGGCCCGCGCTGCCTCGCCAACGCGCGCCAGCCGGTGCTGATCGTCAATCACACCGCGGACCAGACGACGTTCCCGAGCCAGGTCGACGCGTGGATGGCGGCCGCGGGGCCGCAGGGTCGCCGCTTCGACCTCGTCGGCGCGCCGCATTACGCCGACGATCGCCCCGATCTCGTCGACCTGCTCGCCGACCAGCTGTTGCAATGGGCGCACGATCCGGCGACCACCGCCCATCGGGCGGCGGCCAACGGGCTCGCGGCCTGAATGACGTCGCCGATGCACGCCCCGGATCGGCACGAGCTCGTGCTTGCGCCGCACGCGCTCGGCGCGCAGCAGGCGGCTGTGGAGGGGGTGCGCGAGCGCAGCGCGCGCCATCCGGGCACCTTGCTGGGCGCGTGGACGAGCGAGTACGGCACGCTCAATCGCGTCGTTTCGCTCTGGTCCGCACCTGCGGCCGGAGCGCAGACGCCGGACTACGACGACTGGCTGGTGGGCGAGATGGTGCGCAAGCCACTGGACGTGCGGCGCCCGTTCGACGCGCGCGCGGTCGCAGCGCCGCTCTTCGAGTTGCGGCAGTACGCGATGCAGCCGGGTGCCGTCGAGCCCTTCATCGCGGCGCTGCTCACCGCACTCCCGTATCGCGAGCGCTATTCGCCGTGCGGCGGCCTGTGGACCACGCGGGAGCGCGGCCGCGACGTCGCGGTTCACTTATGGCCGTACACGTCGTTCGCCGCGCGCCAGGAAGCGCGCGAGCGTGCGCAACGCGATCCGCGATGGAACGAGTATCGCGCGGCCATCCGGCCGCTCGTCGCCGCGATGCACGCGTCGCTGCTGGTGCCGTTGTCGCTATGAGTGCAGGCGCGACACCGGCCGGCGGCGGCGACGACTTCGACGTCGTCGTCTTCGGGAGCGGCGCCGCGGGACTCACCGCTGCCGTCGTGGCCGCGGCCGAGGGACTGCGGGTCGGGCTCTTCGAGAAGGCGGGGCAGGTCGGCGGCACCACCGCGACGTCGGGCGGTGCAGTCTGGATTCCCGGCAACAGCCTCGCGCGCGCGGCAGGTATCGCCGACTCGCCCGACGACGCACGCCGGTACCTGCGCGCGCAGCTCGGGCCGCACTATCGCGCCGACCTCGTCGATGCGTACCTGGCGTCGGGCCCGGAGGCGATCGACGACCTCGCGCAGCGCACCGAAATCCGCTTCGACCTCGTCCCCATCCCCGACTACGTGTCCGGCGATCCCGGTGCGGCGGCAGCGGGGCGCTGCCTCGCGCCGCAGTCGTTCGACGGCCGGCGCCTCGGCCGTGCGTTCGATCTCGTGCGCCCGCCGCGTGCGGCGTTCATGGTGGCGGGCGGGCTCATGGTCGGGCGCAAGGAAATCCCGCTGCTGCTCCGGCCATTCGCGTCGTGGGCGTCGCTGCGCAGCGTCGCGCGGCTCATGCTGCGCCACACGCGCGACCGCCTCATGTATCGGCGCGGCGCGCGCCTGCTCATCGGCAACGCGCTCATTGCCCGCGCGCTGTTCTCGGCGCGCGCGCTCGGCGTGCACGTTGTGACGCGCGCCGCGCTCGCGGAACTCGTGCGCGAGGGTGGTCGCATTACCGGCGCAGTGGTGACGACGCCCGGCGGCAGGCGCCTGGTGAAGGCGCGCCGTGCGGTGGTGCTCGCCACTGGCGGCTTTCCGCATGCGGCGGCATTGCGCGCGGAGTTGGCACCCGCGCATCCGCACGCGCATTCGCTCGCCAGCGAGGAGAACGTGGGCGACGCATTGCGCGCGGTGCGCGCCGTCGGGGGCGACGCCGACACCGCGCTTGCGTCGCCGGGGTTCTGGACGCCGGCGTCGATCGACCACGACGCGCAGGGACGAGAAGTAGTGTTTCCCTATGGCCACCTCGACCGCGGCAAGCCCGGCGCCATCCTCGTGAATCGTCGCGGCCGGCGCTTCGTCAACGAGGCGGACTCGTATCACCACGTCGTGCTCGCCATGTTCGCGCAGCGCGTGCTGCGGCCGGACGATGCCGCCTTCCTCGTCTGCGATCACGACTTCATCGCCCGCTACGGACTGGGCCTCGTGAAGCCGGCGCCGTTCCCGCATGCACGCTACCTCGCGAGTGGATACCTGAAGCGCGGCAAGACGCTGGCCGACCTCGCCCTCGCGCTCGGGGTCGACCCGGCGGGGCTTGCCGCGGAGGTCGCGCGTCACAACGAATTTGCCAATTCGGGGCGCGACCTCGACTTCGGCAAGGGCGACACCGCGTTCAACCGCTACAACGGCGACGAGCGCGGCCAGCCGAACGCGTGCCTGCTGCCTATCGCGCAACCGCCGTTCTACGCGATCGAAGTAGTGCCCTGCACGCTCGGCACGGCAATCGGCATTCGCACCGACGCCTGCGCGCGCGTGGTCGATGCCACGGGCGCGCCGATCCCGGACCTGTACGCCGTCGGCAACGACATGGCGTCCGTGGTGCGCGGCGCCTATCCGGGCCCCGGCATCACCATCGGCCCCGGCATCGTCTTCGCGTGGCGCGCGATGCGGCATGTGGCGGGGACGCTGCGCGACGAGGCGTCGGCACAGCAAGCCACGGCGACGGAGGACGCGCTCACGTGATCCGCATCTGGCACCAGAGCATGACGACGCTCGACGAGGTCCCGGGCTACGGCGATCTCCTCGCGGCGCAGGCCGCACGCGTGTGCGCGCCGGACACGCAGATCGTGCTGCACGGCCTGCGCGAGGGCACGCACGCTCCGGGCGTCGCGCCGATCCAGTCGGCGGCGTACGCGTGGCTGCACGACCTCAACGCGCTGCAGATCGTCGAGAACGTGATCGCCGCGCAGGCCGCAGGGTTCGACGCCGTCGCGATGAGCTGCTTCGGCGACCCCAAGCTCGACATCTGCCGCAGCCTCGTCGACATCCCCGTGGTGTCGGCGTTCGAGACGTCGCTGCTGGTCGCGGCCACCGCAGGCCGCGCGTTCGGCTTCCTCGTGCCGACCGATTCGGCGGCGCGCGCGACGCGCAAGCGCATCGCGCACTACGGCGTCGAGCATCGCGTCGCGGCAGTGCTCGCCTGCGATCCGCCGCTGACCGAGTACGAGCTCGCGCAGGGTTTTCGCAACGACGATGCGCTGGTGGCGCGATTGGTCGCGCAGTGTCGCCGCCTGGTTGCGGCGGGTACGGACCTCGTGATTCCCGCTGAGGGCGTGCTCAATGCAGTGCTGGTCGCGCATCGCGTGACGCACGTCGATGGCGCGCCGGTGCTCGACGCGTGGGGCGCGACGGTGGCCACCGCCGAGACGCTGGTGCGCCTGCACCGCACCACCGGCCTCACGAACTCGCGCCGCGGCACGTACGCCCGACCCGATCCTGCCGTCGTCGCGCACGCGCGCGGCGTCGCGGCGGAGACCTTGATGCAGGCGGCAGTCCGACCGCCCACCGACTGACACCCTTTCGCACAGGAGGCAACGCATGATCCATCGCACCCCCATCCGCATGCTGCGCGCCGTCGCACTCATGGCCGCCGGCGCATTCGCCGCGAGCGTCGCCCTGGCGCAGGGCGCCTATCCCACCAAGCCGATCCAGATGGCAGTGTCGTATGCCGCCGGCGGTGGCACCGATGTCGTCGCGCGCGTGGTCGCCACCGAGCTCGCGAAGCAGCTCGGGCAGAGCGTGGTCGTCGAGAATCGCGTCGGCGCCGGCGGCACGCTCGCCGTCGCGCACGTCGCGAAGTCTGCGCCCGACGGCTACAACATCGGCTGGTTCACCGGCGGCCCGATCGTGCTGGCGCCGATCACCGAGACGTCGCTGCCGTACAACGTCGCGAAGGACCTCATCCCGGTCAGCCAGGTGCAGACCACCGATCAGGTGCTGGTGGCGCGTCCGGGCCTGAAGGCGAACACCATTCCCGAGCTCGTCGCGCTCGCGAAGAAGAGCCCGGGCAGTGTCAGCATGGGCCACACCGGCATCGGCACCGCGCAGCTTCTCGCCGCGGTAATGCTCGAGCGCATGGCGGGCATCGAGCTCAACCAGATTCCGTACAAGGGCGAGGCGCCGATGCTGAACGACATCATGGGCGAGCGCGTCGACATGGGCCTCGTCACCGCGACGTCGGCGGACCCGCTCGTGAAGTCCGGCAAGGTGAAGATGCTCTCCTCGGGCGGCGCCAAGCGCGCGTATCTCTTCCCGAACACGCCCAGCATGGCGGAGGCGGGCTATCCCAACTTCGACGCGAACTCGCACATGGGCATCTACGTGCCGGCCGGCACGCCGCCCGAGATCGTCAACAAGCTGCATGCCGCGGTCGTCGCGGCGCTCAGGAACCCCGAGGTGCGCACGAAGCTGCAGGAGATGGGCGGCACGCCGGTGGGCACCAGCCCGCAGGAATTCGCGGCGTTCCTGAAGACCGACTCGGAGCGCGCGCAGCAGATGCTGAAGAACACCAACGTGCAGGCGAAGCAATGACGCGTTTGCAGGACGCCGGCAGGGCGCCGGCGCTGTTCGACCGCGAGGTCGCCGTCGTCAGCGGCGCGGGACAGGGGTTGGGCGCGACCTTCGCCCGCGCGTTGGCCGAGAGCGGATGCCGCGTGGTGGCGGTCGACATCCACGACGCGCCCGTGCAGGCGCTCGCGGCCACACTACGCGACGAAGGTTGCGCTTGCGTAGGCCGCGCGCTCGACGTGCGCGACGCCGGTGCGTGCCGCGCGTTCGCGGCGGAGATCTGCGAGCAGGTGGGACCGATTGGCGTGCTCGTCAACAACGCCGGCGTCACCACGCGCGCGCAGCTCGACGACGAACAGTTCATCGAGGAGATCGACCGCGTGATGGCGGTCAACCTGAAGGGCGTGCTGAACCTCACGCGCGCCGCCCTGCCGCAATTGAAGGAGACGCGCGGCACGATCGTCAACATCGCCTCCGTGGCGGCGCTGCTCGCGTCGTTCGCGAGCATCCCGTATGCGGCGTCGAAGGGGGCTGTCGCGCAGGCTACCAAGTTCCTCGCGCGCGACCTCGCACCGTTCGGCGTGCGCGTGAACGCGCTCGCGCCCGGGTTCGTCCTGACGCCGCTGACGTCCGACCTGCGCGAAGGCGCGTCGTCGCGCATGCAGCGCTCGGCCGAGCGCACGCTCCTGAAGCGCGTCGCGGAGCCCGCCGACATGGTGGGGCCGCTTCTCTTCCTCGCGTCCCACATGTCGCGTTACGTGACCGGGCTTGTGCTGCCCGTGGACGGCGGCTACACGGCGAACTGAGTCCCCGGCGCCCATGGCGGCCGCCCTGGAGGCGCCGGTCGCATCCCCACCCGTGTCACCTTTGTGCAATGGGCACGATGGCGCATCCTGCCTATGCTGCGCGGTGACCTGGACTGCGTCGGCCGGACCGGTGTTGCGTGCCGCCGGCGTCTCGCCTGGATGACGAAGCGGAGTCGCCCACGGTCGACACCACAGGGTGCGAACATCGATAATGGTGCCCACCGCGACGTCGTCCCTGCCCGGACCGCGGCCACACGATCACGACCATGCACCTCGCCCGTTCATCGACCCGCCATCCCGCGCGGCTCGCGCTTGCCGTGCTCGCCCTCGTCGCCGGCCTCTGCGGCTGCGCCACGCGGCCCATCAATCCGCCGGTGACGCAGTTCATGCCGGAGAAGCCCTATCGCGTCGAGCGCAAGTCGGCCAACGAGGAGGACAACGCGACGCTCGTCATCCTCGCCTTCTCGGGCGGCGGCACGCGCGCGGCGGCGTTCTCCTACGGCGTCCTGGAGACGCTGCGCGACATGGAGGTCACCACCCTGAGCCAGCGCAGGCTGCGCGTGCTCGACACGGTCGACGTCATCACCGGCATCTCGGGCGGCAGCTTCACCGCGCTGGCGTATGGCCTCTACGGCGACAAGCTGTTCGACGTCTACGAGTCGAGCTTCCTCAAGCGCGACGTGCAGGGCGCGCTCGTCCGGCGGGCGCTCGATCCGCTGAACTGGGCGTCGCTCGGCTCCGAGGGCTGGGGCCGGTCGGAACTCGCGGCCGACATGTACGACGAAATCCTCTTCAAGGGGGCGACGTACAAGGACCTGCGGCGCGACGGCCCGCGCATCCTCGTGAGCGCCACGGACCTGTCCGACGGCACGCGGCTGATCTTCAATCCCGAGAACTTCGACGTGCTGTGCGCGAACCTGTCGGGCATTCGCCTCGCGCGCGCCGCGGCAGCGTCGTCGGCGGTGCCGGTGGTGCTGTCGTCGATCACGATCGACAACTACGGCGGCACCTGCAACTACCGCGTGCCCGAGTGGGCGGAGGCTTTCCTGCGCGACGCGAATCCGCCGCGGCCCGCGGCGCGCACGGTGAAGCGGCTGCAGGAGCTGCAGGCGTTCGCCGACCGCACACAGCGGCCGTACCTGCACCTCGTGGACGGCGGCGTGTCCGACAATGTCGGCATGCGCGGCGTGCTCGACGTGCTGTCGACGTTCGAGGCGCTGCACGCGGCGGGGCAGACGACACCCTACGATCACGTCCGCAACATCTTCATCTTCGTCGTCAACTCGCTCGCCACGCCGCCCAACGACTGGAGCCGCCACGAGAATCCGCCGGGGCTCTTCGACGTGCTGATCAAGGCGACCGGCACGCCGATCGACCGCTATTCGTACGACACCGTGGAAACGCTGCGCGACATCCAGGCGCGCTGGGCGGCGCTGCGCGAGGTGCGCGACGCGATCAAGCCCTATCCGGCGCTCGCCGAGAAGCTGCCCACCGTCATGCGCGCGCCGGACATCAACATCCGCGTGATCGAGGTCTCGTTCGCCGCCTTGCCCGACGCGGCGGAGCGCGAGTACCTCAACACGCTGCCGACGTCGTTCGTTCTCGACGACCAGGCGGTGGACCGCCTGCGCCTCGCGGCCCGGGAGGCGATCCTCGCGTCACCGGAAATGAAGCGGCTCATCGCCAGCGGCGCGCTGCGCATGACGGGGCCGGGGCCGCGCGTCGACGTGAAGGCCGCCGGCGCGACGTCCGCGGCGCCCTAGCCGATCACCTCGGGGACACCCTGGGAGCGCGCAGGCGCTCTGCCCGCGCGGATCGTCAATGTGTGACGCACAACGCGCCGCCGGGCGCGGCGCCTGCGTGCTACGCGGCGAACGACGCGCGGTCGCCCGCGCTGATTCGCCGCTGCTGGGCGAGACCGTAGGCCGTCGGATGGATCCGCACCTGGCGGTGGCGCAGCGTGAGACGGCCCTCGACGTACACCCAGCCCTTGCGGCGTAGCTTCTCGATCGTGACGGTTTCCACGGCGCGGAGCACGAGGTGGCCGATGTCCTTCGTCGGCGTCACGGGTCGCGTCACGCGGTGCTCCATCGCCTCGGCCATCAGCAGCACCCACGCGGCTTCGCGGCAATGCCGGCGCACCGCCGCCGTATCGTGCGCGAAGAGGTCGAGCTCGTCCTGGAAGTCGGCGAGCGCCTCGTCGGTGAGCGTCGCGAGCCAGTCGCCGAAGCGGAACGTGGCGAACGAGGTGCAGCGTGCGAGGTGCGCCTTCAGCGCAGGGGCGAACGGATAGCGGAACTCGCTGGACGAGGGAACGGGGGCCACGGGTTACTCCTGCGACGAGCCTGCGCATGGGGCATGCACCGGGGCGTCATCGGCGAGGGCCGATGCGGTGCGGCTCGCGACGGACTTTGCAGGGTTCGTGCCAACGGGTCTCGACGGGCGGGTGTCCCGCGGCCGGCCCTCGCTTCGTCCCCCTGATCCTCGTTTCGTCGGACGCCGCCTCGACACGCGGCGGGCGGCCGCTATGCTGGCGCCATCCGGTCAGACCGCGCCATGCCATGAGATCCGCCTTCGCCTTCTACGCCCGCATCGTGTTCGCGTGGCTGTTCGTGCTCGTCTTCGCCCTCATGTTCTGGGGAGCGTTCACGCATCGCGGGCAGGGCGGCGTCTTCCTCGCGTGGATGCTGCTGATGGTGTTCGTCGTCACGTCCGCGATCTCGCACGTGCGGCGCGTGCGGCGGGTGCATGGCCAGGTCAACGGCGCCATGCTCGCCAACCGGCATCGGCGGCAGATCGAGATTCCGCTGGCGTCGGGGCCCGCCTTCGCGCTGCTGGAAGCCGCGATCCGCGAATTGCGCGACGTGCAGGACGTGGAGGTGCGTCGCGACGCGCTGCAGATCGGCGCCAAGGTGCCGCGCGTGTACGCGTACGGCGGGCGCGCGCCGCTCCTGCAGACCATGCTCGGGTGGTTCGACGCGCCGCGCAACCAGGTGTTCGCCACGCTGACGCCGCAGTCGGACACCAGCACCGTCAACCTCGTGTGCGAGCCCGAGGGTGGCGCGTGGCGCGACTGGTTCACCGTCGACAACGGCACCAACCTCGAGAACGCCGAGGTCGTCACGCGCGCGATCTCGCGGCGCATCGCCGAAGTGCGGCACGGCGAGCAGGTCGCGACCAAGGAGACCGAGGTCGAGAAGGAGCTCGCGGTCGCGAAGCTGCAACTGCTCCACGCGCAGGTCGAGCCGCACTTCCTCTACAACACGCTCGGCAGCGCCAAGTACCTCGTTCGCAGCGATCCCGCGGGTGCGGAGAAGATCATCGACAACCTGATCCTGTACCTGCGCCATTCGCTGCCGCGGCTCGACAATGCGCTCACCACGCTGGGCGAGGAGCTCGACCGCGTGCGCGCCTATCTCGAGATCATGCAGATCCGCATGGGCGCGCGGCTCGGCACGCAGCTCAGCGTGCCCGATGCACTGAAGTCCGTCCCGTTTCCCACCATGATGCTGCAGACCCTCGTCGAGAACGCGATCAAGCACGGCCTTGAGCCCAAGTCGGGCGGCGGCACGATCTGGGTGCTGGCGCAGGAGAAGGGCGACCGTGTGGCCGTGACCGTCGCCGACGACGGCATCGGCTTGTCCGGTGCCACGGCGGGCAGCGGTATCGGCCTGCGCAACGTGCGCGAGCGCCTGAAGCTCGCCTACGGCGCGGAGGCGGCCTTCGACATCGCGGTCAACTTCCCGACCGGCGTGGCCGCTACCATCACGGTTCCGAAGGCGGGAGCGAAGGAGGCCTCGTCGTGAGAGAGACCGTGACCTGCGTGGTTGCCGAGGACGAGCAGCTCTTCCGCGACGCGCTGCTGGAATTGCTGCGACAGGAGTGGCCGGCGCTCTCGATCGTCGCCGCGTGCGACGACGGCGGTGCCGCGCTGGAGGCGATCGGCGAGCACAAGCCGGACGTCGCGTTCCTCGACATCCGCATGCCCGGCCTCACCGGGCTCGAGGTCGCCGCGGCCGCTGCGGAGGTGAGCCCGGCCACGCAGGTCGTGTTCGTGACCGCCTACGACCAGTACGCGATCCAGGCGTTCGAGCGCGGCGCGGTCGATTACCTGTTGAAGCCCATCGCGCGCGACCGGCTGGTCGGCACGATGGCGCGCCTGCAGGGCCGGATGGGGAAGGCGAACGACCACGGCGCGACGCTGGCCGCGCTGATCCGCGAGCTGGGGGCGGCGATCCCCGCCAAGCCCGCCGAGGCGCCGCTCGTGTGGATCACTGCGAGCGCGGGCCGCGAGACGCGCCTCATCATGGTCGACGACGTCGCGTACTTCCGCTCCGATCACAAGTACACGACGGTGATGACGGAGCAGGGCGAGGCGCTGCTGCGCACGCCGCTGCACGAGCTGCTGGCGAAGCTCGACCCGACGCACTTCAAGCAGATCCACCGCTCGACCATCGTCAACATGCGGATGGTGCAGTCGATCGTGCGCGACGACAGCGGGCGCGGGACGATGAAGTTGAAGAACCGCCCGGAGACGCTGGCGGTCTCGCTGACGTTCATGCCGGTGTTCAGGAACATGTAGGATCGGGCCGGCGGCATCGTCTCGACGACGCAGCTACACGATCCGCCGCGCGCGCCTCCCGACCGCAGCGCGGCCGGGAAGCGCGGCAGGACCGGGGCCTACTGTGCCGGCCGATCCGAGAGCGCGGTGAGGTTCGCCTTCAACGGCTCGCTCATCGGCATCCTGAGCACGACGCCTTCCGGTGGAATCGGCGACTCGAACCACTTCGCATAGAGGGTCGTGAAGCCGCCCGACTTCATGAGTCGCGCGATCGTGCCGTCGGCGAGCTTCTTGAATTCGGGATCGTCCTTGCGCACCATGCACGCATACGGTTCGACCGAGAGCGTCTCGCCGACGACCTCGTACGCCGCGGGATCGCGTGCCGTCGCCGCCAGGCCGTAGAGCAGGACGTCGTCCAGCGCGAACGCGACGGCCGTGTCGTTCTCGACCATCCGGAAGCCATCGGCATAGTCCTTCGCGAGCACGATGGCGAGGTCGAGGTTGTTGTCGGCGGCGTACTTCCGGATGACCTTCTCGTTCGTGCTGCCGCCGGTGGCCACGACGGTCTTCTTCGCGAGATCGGCGTAGCCCTTGATGTTCGACGTCTTCTTCGTCAACACCCGCGTGCCGGTGTAGAAGTGGTTGATGGTGAACGCGACGTCCTTGCCTCGCGCCGACGTGTTGGTCGTCGAGCCGCATTCGAGGTCGTAGGTGCCATCGACCAGCAGCGAGATGCGGTTCTGCCCGGTCACCGGGATGAACACGACTTCGAGGTTGGACTTGCCGAGGGTCTTGCGCACATCGTCGACGATGGCCGCGCTCAAGTCCGCGGCGAAGCCCACCGCCTTGCCCGGACCGATCGCATAGCTGAACGGCACCGCCGATTCACGGTACGACACGGTGATCTTGTTGGTGTCGGCGATCTTCTTCAGTGTTTGCGCATCGACCGCAGGTGCGAGCGTGATTAAGCCGACCGCGGCGAGCGCGGTGGCGATCAGCGAGGCTCTCATGATGTCCTCCGGAAGGGAGCGGGCGATGCGCGGAATGGCGCGCACCTTTGAACCCCCGGTGCCACCCTTCGCTCAGCCGAGGGATCGGCACGCTGCGACCGCAGCGTAGACGATTCCATTGCGCGCCTAACGGCGGTGACTTACGTTGACCGGCGTCAACGCGCCGTGAGCGAGTCGCCGCAACGTCACCTGCATTCCCCGCTGCTGTGACGGCTGTCGCCGATTGTGGCGCAAACGAAAGCGCGGATATCGAGGCCGTGCCGTTCGATTCCGGTAGGAGTGGTGTCGCAACGGACATTGCCTGAAACTGATCGCGAAAGGGAGGGACGATGCCGTCGAAGCCGGTGAATCGCGCGCGCCGCGTGCTGGTCATGGCAGCCGGAAGCCTGCCGTTGCTTACGCTCGCGAATGGATCGGCGCGCACGGCGCTGCCCGGCGGCGGATCGATCGTCGTGCCGGGCCCTTACCAGACGAAGACGGAATATCCGAACTACGCCGACCGGGCTCCGCAGGCCCTCGTTGCGTATCGCAACTGGGCGTCGACGTACCGGAACGGTATCGGAGGCTCGTCGTTGAGCCACGGGTAGTAGTGCGCGGTGGGATCCCAGAAATGCTGGTGTGCGTCTGCGATGGCCAGCACCGGGGCTGCGCAGGGCGCGGGCAGCCCGGCATCGCTCTTCGAATCTGCATCCAATCGCGTCTCCCGCGGCTGATACCATGGACTGCGGAGGATGACACGCGAGATGTCGGGAGGGAAACATTCCAATGAGCAGCACGCCGATCGAGGTCGCCGTCTTCGGCAGCCTCAACATGGATTTCGTGGTGCGCGTCCCGCGGGCGCCCGAGGCCGGTGAGACGCTGGTCGGTCTCGCCCTGACCAATTTCTGCGGCGGCAAAGGTGCCAACCAGGCGGTGGCCTGCGCCCGGATGGGCGTGCGCGTCGGCATGATCGGTTGCGTCGGCGCGGACGATCCCGGCGCTCGCCTGCGCGCCGCGCTCGCCGCCGACGACGTCGGGACGGCGCATGTGCGTGTCGCGGGGTCGACCTCCGGCGTCGCGGTGATCCTGGTCGACGATGCCGCCGAGAATCGCATCGTCATCGTCCCGGGCGCGAACGCCGAGGTCGGCGTCGACGACGCGGATGCGGCGGCCGCACTGCTGCGTGCAGCCCAGGTCCTCGTCCTGCAGCTCGAGGTGCCGATGGCCGCCGTCGTGCGGGCGGCGACCATCGCGCATGCCGCCGGGCGTCAGGTGGTACTGAACCCCGCGCCGGCACGCGAGCTGCCGGCCGCGCTGTGGTCCGTGATCGACGCCCTGGTGCTGAACGAAACGGAGGCCACCACGCTTACCGGCGACGTCGTCGACGACGTCGCATCGGCGATGCAGGCGGCCGTGAAGCTGCAAGGCATGGGGCCTGCCACGGTCGTGGTCACGCTGGGCGGCGATGGCGCGGTGCTTGCCGACCTCCGCGCGCCCCGGCACTTCCCCGCGGCGAAGGTCGACGCGGTCGATACCACTGCGGCGGGCGACACGTTCATCGGCGCCTATGTCGCTGCCCTGGTCCGCGGAAGCTCGCGCGACGCCGCCGTCGAGCTCGCCATTCGCGCTGCCGGCTTATGCGTGACGCGACCCGGCGCGCAGGAATCCATTCCACGCCTCCACGAACTCGGGTAGCGCCGGGCACGCGGGCGCAGCCTCGCGCCCGGGTGAGCCCGGCGGTCAGGCGCGCCTGGCGCCTCAGTAGCCCGCGGCCTGCAGGAACGCGGGGTCGTTGGCCACTTCGATCGGCGGCCCGATCCAGTTGCTGCGCGACAGGGCAATGCGCGCGCTCTTGAAGCGGATGATGCCGGCGGGCTTCTTCACGCCGCCGTGATAGAGCTGCACCGCGAAGCCCTGGATGTCGCGATTGCCCATCTTCACGTCGTTGCGCGCGTACACCAGGCGCCCGTCGACCTTGAACTCGATCACGCCGTCGGCCGAGCTGTCGATCACGGTCGCCGCGCGGCCGGCGGCATCCACCGTGGTGGTGGTCGACACCCGCGAGGGCGCCTTGACGTGCCCTTCGTAGACATGCCACGCGCCCGGCGCGATGGCGACGTCGGGGAACAGGGTCACGCCCGAGTTGAGGTTCTCCGCGTCATAGCGGTAGGCCTGCAGCGGGAAGGCGTTGCCGCGCGCGACCGTGCGCTTGTCGCCCAGCTCGAAGATCTCGGCGTAGGTGCCGCCGGTGACCAGCACGCCGGTCGGACCCGACATCTTGATGCCGAGCTCGGTCGTGTTGGCAAGCGTCTCCGGATAGACGTACACCATGACCCGGTAGTAGAGCTCGGGATAGCTGAAGCGCTTGAGCTGCCAGTTGATGACGCGGCAGCTGCCGCATTGGCCGGTGCCCGTGCCGTAAGGATCGAGGCGGCCATCGGAGCCGGACTCGAGATAGTGCAGGCCGTTCGCCTCGGTGCCCCACACCGGCGCCACGCCCAGGCCCGACAGCTTGCCGGGAATGAGGAAGGGCGACCACGAATCCACGCTGCCGGCCATGTCGCCGTAGTGAATCGCGCGGCCCCAGTTGCTGGCGGCCGGACTGGTCGCGGTGGTGTCCCAGCCCTGCAGCGCCGGGTCGAGCCACTTGGCCGCGAAGATCGCGTCCTGGCTGGTGAGATCGAGGTCGAGCAGGTCCGGCTTGTTCGCAGGCCACGACGCCGGCGCACCGGTGGTCGCAGGCGGTGGCGGTGGAGGTGCGGTCACGGTGACGGTCACGCTCGCCGAGATGCTGCCGCCCGGCCCGGTGGCCATCACCGAGTAGGTGGTGGTCGTGGTGGGCTTCACGACGTACGGCAGGGTCACCGGCGCGCCGCCGATCGATATCGTCGTCGCGTTGGTCACGGTCGCGGTGATGGTCGCGGACTGTCCCGCCGTGATGGTGGCCGGCGACACCGCGACATTGGTCAGCGTCGGCGCGTCGACGGACAACGCGTCGAGCATCGACTTCAGCGTGGTGAGATCGGCGAGCGCCTTCTGCGCCTGCGTTTGCAGCGCGTTGAAGGTGGCCGGATCGATGGCTTGCGCCGGCGGCGCCAGCAGTGTGCACAGCGTACCCACCGCGCAGGCGAGCGCGGCGAAAAAGCGTTTCATGTGATGCCCCTCGAGTCGAACGACGCTCTGCATTTCGGCCGAGCGGCGGCGGAAGCGAGGGTGGGCGCCGGCGCGCTTGATCCGCATCAAGGCCGGCGGGAAGGGCTTACATGGAATCCATGGCGCGTTCGATGGGTCGAGGCCCGCTCGCGCCGGTCAGGCGCGGCAGGCGTCGAGCTCGGCCAGCACGTTGCGTGCAGCGCCGACCCCCATGTTCACGTAGGCATCCTCGCTCACGCCGCCGACGTGGGGCGTCAGGATGGTGTTGGGGACGCCGCGCCACGCGTGGTCACCGGTGAGCGGTTCCGGGACGAACGAGTCGAGGCCGGCGGCGCGCAGCTTGCCGCTCGCAAGCGCCTCGCGCACGGCATCGTCGTCGACGAGGCCGCCGCGGCCCGTGTTCACGAGGATCGCGCCGTCCGGCATGGTCGCGATCGTCGCGCGATTCACCACGTGGCGGTTGTCGTCGGTGAGCGGGCAGTTGAGCGACAGGACGCGCGCAGCGGCGAACACCTCCGCCAGCGACGACAGGGTGACCCCGGCGGGCGCCTCCTTCACGAACGGATCGAAGGCGATCACGCGCATGCCGAACGCCACGCCGATCGCCGCGACGCGCCGGCCGATGAGGCCGAGGCCGACGACGCCCAGCGTCTTGCCGTGCAGCTCGAGGCTCTTGTGGGTGGCCTTGTCCCAGTGTCCCGCGCGCATGCGGGCATCCAGCGTCGTGATGCCCTTCGCGCACGCGAGGATCAGCGCCCAGCAGTGCTCGGCGACGGCGTCCGCGTTCGATCCCAATGCCGCGCGCACGACGATGCCGCGCTGGCGCGCCGCGTCGCTGTCGATGGTGTCGGTGCCGGAGCCGTGCTTCGAGATCACGCGCAATGCCTTCGATGCGTCCATCACGCGGCCGGGGATGCGCCCGTAGCGCACGATTAGCGCCACCGGCTGGTGGCGCTCGCACAACTGCACCAGCGTGTCCTCGTCGGGCGTCTTGCCCGCGTAGACGAGCTCGAAGTCGTGCAGCAGCGCCACCGCCTGCGAGGCGAGGTCGGCACCCGTGACGACAATCGTTTTTCGTGTCGCGCTCACAGGATCTCGCCTTCTTTGAGCACGCCCGCGGTGCGCAGCGAGGCATCCAGCCAGCCGGGACGCAGGGCACGCCTGGCGCGGATGTCGTCGATGCGTTTGGTCTCGTCCGCGACCTTCTTCGCCGCGAGCGGCAGCAGGGCCGCGGCCTTCTCGCGCTCGACCACCACCACGCCGTCGGCATCGCCGACCACGAGGTCGCCGGGACGCACCGCGATGCCTCCGACGCTGACCGGCCAGTTGATGCGTCCGGGCACGTTCTTGGTCGGACCGTTCGGATTGGCGCCGACGCTGAACACCGGGAAGCCCAGCTCCCGCAATTCCTCGGTATCGCGGACCGCCGCGTCGAGCACCACGCCCGCGAGCTCCAGCACCTTGCAGGCGTTGATCATGATCGCGCCCATCAACGCGCAGGTGGTATCGCCCTTGCCATCGACGACCAGCACGTCACCGGGCTTCGCCATCGCCATCGCGGCGTGGATCATCAGGTTGTCGCCGGGGCGTACCTCGACGGTGAACGCCGTGCCGGCGCATTTCATCGTCGCTGCCACGGCGCGGATGCGGCCGTCGAGCGTGCCGCGGCGGCCGGCCACGTCGGCCAGGATGGCGGCCTGGTAACGGGACGCCTGCTCGACGATGGCGCGGGGGACGCGCTCGAAGTCGCGGATGATGTCGGGAGGGAGAGTGGAGTCGCTCATGATGGGTTGGCCCGTGTCGGGGAATCAGTCGATCTTGGCGCCGGACTCGCGCACCACCGCGCCCCACGTCGCGATGTCGTTGCGCAGGAGCTTGGCGAATTCTTCGGGCGTGCCGCCGACCACGTCGCCGCCGTCGGTGGCGATCTTGGCGCGCACGTCGGGCGACTTGAGCGCGACGTTGATGGCTTCGTTCATGCGCGCGACCACCGGCGCGGGCGTCCCGGCCGGTGCCAGCACGCCGAACCACGTCACCGCGTCGAAGCCGGGGAAGGTCTCGGCGACGGCCGGCACCTCGGGCAGGATCGGCGAGCGCCTGGCCGACGTGACCGCGAGCGCGCGCATGGTGCCGGCGGCGATCTGCGACTGCACGGAGGGCACGGACGCGAGGTACGCGTCCACCGAGCCGTTGAGGAGATCGGGAATGGCGCCGGCCGATCCCTCGTACGGGATGTGCTCGAGCTTCACGCCGGCGGCCTTCTGCAGCCGCACGCCGATCAGGTGCGCGACCGTGCCGTTGCCGGGCGTGGCGAACGTCACCGCGCCCGGCTTCGCGCGCGCGGCGTCGAGCAGGTCCTTGAGCGACTTGTGCGGCGAATCCTTGCGCACGACGATGGCGACGGGTCCGGTGCCGAGCAGCACCACCGGCACGAGGTCCTTGACCGGGTCATACGGCAGCTTCGCGTACAGCGACGGGGCGATCGCGAGGTTGCTGGTCTGCCCCACGACGAGCGTGTAGCCGTCGGGCGCGGCCTTCGCCGCCGCCTCGATGCCGATGTTGCCGCCGGCCCCCGGCTTGTTGTCGACGACCACCACCCACTTGTTCGTCTCGCCGAGCTTGTTGGCGACGACGCGCCCGTAGATGTCCGTACCACCTCCTGCCGGGAACGGGACGATCAGCTTGACCGGCTTGGACGGATAGGCTTGCGCCCCTACGACGGATGCCGCGCAGGCCAGGGCCAGCGCCGCGAGCAGACGGCGTGCATGCATGGTTTCCTCCTCCAGCGTTGTGCATTGCTGGCGGACAATCTACGGCCCATAATCCATCGCGTCCATTTCGAAATATCTTCGAATCGATCGGTATGTCTGATGAATTGGACCTGCGGGACCTGCGCTACTTCGAGGTGATCGCGCAGACGGGGCACGTGGGCCGGGCCGCGGCACGACTGCATCGCTCGCAGCCGGCCCTCACCGGCAGCGTGCGCAGGCTCGAGTCGGCGCTTGGCACGGCGCTCTTCGAGAAAGCCGGGCGCGGCATCCGCCTGACCGCCGCGGGGCTGGCGCTCGCCGAGCGTGCGCGCGCCCTGCGGGTGGCGACGGAGGACACGATCCGGGAGATCGGGGAACTGGGCGCGGGCAGCGCGGGGCATGTACGCATCGGCGTGCTGCCGACGCTCGCGCGCTTCCTGATGCCTCCGCTGTGCCGCGAGTTCCTGCACGACGCGCCGCGTGTCACGCTGAAGACGGTGATCGCGCAGAACGACGTGCTGGCCGCGCAACTCGAGGCCGGAGACGTCGACCTCATCGTGACGACCGTCGTGCGCGCCGCGCCGCAGCTCGTCCATCAGGCGGTGCTCGAGGACGAGGCCGTGGTGATCGCCAGTCGTGCGCATCCCATCTTTCGCCGCCGCAGGATCGGGCTCTCCCACCTGCTCGACTACCCGTGGGTGCTGGCGCCGTCGTCCGTCGGGACGCGGCAGTGGATCGAGCAGGTCTTTCGCGCGCAGGGCTTGCCGACGCCGCAGGTGCAGATCGAAACCAACCTCATCCTGATGATGCCGTCGCTCATCCACCAGACGGAGCTCTTGACCTTCACCTCGCGCCGACACGCAGGGCCGGATGCGCGGTCGCCATTGCGCGAGGTGCGGCTGCGCGAGACCACGATGTCGCGGCAGTTCGCCGTCGTGTACCGTCGTGACGGTTATCTCTCGCCTGCCGCGAAGCGATTGGTTGCGCTGCTCGTCAGGCGGGGAAGGGCGTTGTTTGCGGGAGAATAGGCCGCGGGCGCGTGACCTACGGGCTCCCGTGCGTTCCGCGAACCTTGGCGCAGATGCGTAGAATGGTCCGGCGCACGATCAGCTTGCGCAGACTGGGGAGGAATGGATCATGCAGAAGCTCGTTCGCCTTCTCGTAGGTGCTGTCGCGCTGTCGTCGTTGTGCGCAGGCGCGCAGGATGCCGGCCCGAAGCGGCAGGAATTCACGCCGAAGGCAGGGAATGGCCGGGTGGTGGTGGTCATCTCCGGTCAAACCGGCATGGCCAACTACACCGCGACGGCGCAGCAGATCGCGGACGCGGGCTTCGACGTCGTGCTGGTCGACGGTAACGACTTCTGGATCCGGGACACGAAGGCCGCCTGGACCATGCTGAAGGACGTGATCACGAAGGCGCAGGCGGGGCCGCACGCCGTCGCGGGCAAGGTGGGTGTGGTCGGCTATTCGCTCGGCGGGGGATCGGCGCTCAGCTATGCAGCCCGGATGCCGGATGTGGTCGCCACGGTCGTCGTCGCCTATCCGCTGACCTCGTTCATCAACGACCCGGCGGACTTCGTCGCCAGGATGAAAGTGCCGGTGCAGATGTACGCCGGCACGGACGACACGTACAAGAACTGCTGCATGATCGACATGGCACGCCGGCTGGCGGAGGCTGCCAAGGTGACTTCGCCGCCGATCCTGACGCTGCACGAGTACAACGGTGTCGGCCACGGCTTCAACCTGCCGAACGCGGCGCGCAAGGACATCGCCGCGGGGCAGGACGCGATGGAGCGGACGATTGCCGAGCTCAAGCGAGCCTTGCCGGCGGAGGGGTCGAAGTAGCATTCGCAGTGCGATCGGCGATTGCTGCCCGGAACGGTCGCGTTCGTTACGCGATCGAGTAACGCCAACATCGCCGTCGTCGCGTTTGTTCGGAGTCGCGTTCCATGCCTGTATCCGCCGCCGTCGGCGCGTTCGCCATCGTGCCGTCCAACGACCTTCCCGCTGCCATCGCCTTCTGGGAGCGACTCGGTTTCGCGCGGGCCGGGGGAGACGCCCGATACATCATCCTGCGTGGCTGGGATTGCGAGGTGCATGTGACCCAGGCCGGGGACGGGCCCTGGCGTGTTCCGGAAGAGCACAATCCGTTCGGCGTCTTCATTCGTACGCCCAGGGTGGCCGAGATCGCCGCTCGCGTCGATGACCTGATCATCCGCCCCGGCGGCGTGCTGAGGCATCGCGAGTGGGGGCTGTATGAGGTCGGGATCGCGGGCCCGGATGGCATGCTCGTGCGCATCGGCTGGCCGTCTCGGCTCATGCAGGATGTTCCGGCGAATTGAGGCGCGGGAACTGCGGAGCGTTCAGCGTTCGCCCGGAAGTATCCGTCGGTTCCCCCGAAATGACCGGCGCGTGCAGCTGGCAAAGGCGCGGTCACGCCCGCGTGGCCTTTCGGGCTGCGTCTGTCAGCGAGGAGCGATCAGCACTGCGTCGCCGCCGAGTTGATACGAGCACACGCCATTGCCGCTGGGATACACCGCCACGTATTGCCACGCGGCCGACTTCCAGTCGTCGGCGAACTGCATCGACTCGACGGCAACCGTCGTGCTGTCGGTTGCGGTCCCGGTGAAATTGCGCACCGAACCCTCGGGCCGGAGCGTGATGTAGAGGTTGCTGCTGCCGACGGGGAAGTATTGATCGATCTTGCTCTTGTCCGGCGCGGCGGATAGCGTGAAGTCGGTGGCCGGGTTGCACTGGAATGCGCACGTCGGGTCGTTGTTCGGATCGGCTGCGCAAACCTTCGGGGTGAACCGCCAGTCGCCGGAGGGCTCGTTGCCGGTCACGCATTTCTGCCACGCGCTCGGCAGCAGCGCGGGATAGTCCGTCTGGAACCGCACCTTGTGGTTCATCTTCGTGCCCGACGGAAATTCCGTGTACAACTCGGTCGGCCACTTGACCTGGAAGCACAGGTTGACGTCGCCGCCGGCGCCCGACGCCTTGGCCACGCCCGTCGCCTTCGCTTCCACCGCCGGGCCGGCCTTGACGCCGGCGCCGAGGACATACATGTTGGCAACGGGCACGATGACCTTCAGCGAGGTCTCGAGTTCGCCGGTCAATGTCGCCGTGAGGGTGGTGCCGATGCTCGTGACCGCAAGCAACTGACTGGCCAGCGACGTGTTGGTCGAGGTGACGACGGGCGCGTTCGGCGTGGCCGGATAGACGCCTTCCGCCTGCAGTTCCAGGAACTGGATCGCGGGCACGATGTCGGTTTCGAGCTTCGCGCGCGCGAAGACCTGCAGCCGGACGAGGCCGGCCGTATACGGCACCGGCTTGTCGATGAGCTTCAGTTGCCCGAGCGGCAATGAAACTTTGCAGCCCACATACGCGCCGGCGGTCACCTTGTAGGGAAACGGCCCCGCCAATGCCGCGGCAGGATTCCTGAGGGAGAAGGTGATCCCGGGAAGGCCATAGATCTCGCCGGTGAGCTCGAGGATCCGGATCTTGTTCTGCGGATCGGATCCGCACTGGGCCTGCATCTTCGCGGTGAACTTGCGCCCGCGATCGCCGGCGGCGTTCGTGGTCTTCACGAACGTCGTCTCGGTTTCCGTTTCCAGCGACTTGGCGACGAGCGGGCCGGGCGCGCTGCGGGCGGCGGAAGGCAGCGATTCGGGAATTGCGTCGATGTCGATGTTGCCGGAGATCTCGAGCACCGAGAACAACTGCTCGGGCGTGGCCGGCTCCACGCCCACCGTGGTACGACCGGCGCTGGCCTGCACGGACGTGGCGTGCCATGCACCGATCTCGGGCACGACGAAGACGTCGCCGTCGGCAATCGCCACCACCTTCGCGAACGTGAGCGACGTGTCGGTCATCGCCGTAAGTGCGGCACCGTCGGCCGTCGTCAGGAAGCGCACCGACGGCTGGAACTCCATCTGCACGTTGAGTGCCGTCACGCTCGCCGGCGGTGCTGCTCCGCAGGCAAAAATGCCGGTACCGGCATCGCCCTCCTGCGTCCAGCCTTGCGCCTTCATCACCCGCACCACGATCGGATCCGTGGTGTAGCGGTGATTGGGTGCGCCGGTCGTTCCGTTGTTGTAGAAGCGGTAGATCGGCGTCGCCCCCGCCGCGCAGTGGCCGGACGAGTCGGGCAGGCCGAGATGGAAGGCGATCGCTTCATACTGCCACACGGCGTTGGACTTCAACGTCTGGCACTCGCCCGGGTACGGCGTGTAGAAGTGCGAACTCTTCGGCGCAAACCAGACCGTGAAGAAGCGGCACACGGGTTGGGTCCCGGGGACAGGATTCATCTCCACGGGGAACGAGTAACCGGTGCGCTGCCAGCCCGCGATCTTCCCCGCGTCGAGCGCTGCCGCCTCCTCGGGGAACGCGGTCAGGAAGTAGTGTCCCATCGACGCGTTGAAATACTCGACTGCCATGCCGGTGGTCGAGGCGGCGCCGGCGGCGACGGTGACGGTCGCGCCGGCCGGCGGCGCGCTACCGCCGCCGTTGCTCGCGACGACCGAGAACGCGGTCGTCGCTGGCACCGCGCCGGAAACCGCATTGATTGCCGTGTTCATGCCGCTGGCAAAGCCGCCCGACCACGCAAACGCCGTCGGAGCGCCGCCGCCCGCGCACGTGACCGTGAGGGCGATGTTGCCGCCGCCGGCCGGCAGCGACGCCGGGCTGGCGACGAGCGTGCAGCCGCTCGGCGCGGCGATGCCGGCGCTCTGGACGTCGACCGACGCGACGGCGACCGGGGCGTTGCCGCCGGCATTGCCGGCCACGACGCCGAAGGTCGTGGGCGTCGTCACCACGCCCGAGCGTGTGCCGACGCTCGTCGTGCCGGTGGCAAAGCCGCCGGACCACGTGAAGCT
The DNA here is from genome assembly GCA_046347855.1 of Burkholderiales bacterium. Lineage (GTDB taxonomy): Bacteria > Pseudomonadota > Gammaproteobacteria > Burkholderiales > Casimicrobiaceae > VBCG01. The sequence continues at coordinate 286,249 of JAXMFJ010000006.1, read as the reverse complement.
CGTCGGTGCGCCGCCGCCGCTGCACGCCGCCGTCAGCGTGACGTTCGCGCCGCCGGCCGGAAGGATTGCGGGCGTGGCAGAAAGCGAGCATCCGGACGGTGCTGCAACGGCGCCCGCGACCGGAACCGTCACGCTCGCCGGAGTGGCATAGCCAGCCGCGTTGCTCGCCGTGACGCTGAACGTCGTCGTCGCCGACACCGTTCCGGAGCGCGAGTTGGTCGTCGTGGTCCCGGTCGCGAAGCCGCCGGTCCACGCGAAGCTGGTCGGTGCGCTGCCGCCGGCGCAGGCCGCGGTGAGCGTGACGGTTCCGCCGCCCGCCGGCAGTGACGCGGGTGACGACGTGAGCGTGCACCCACTGGGCACCGTCGCCGTCTGCACCGGGACGGAGATGCTGACCCCTTGGGCAACGCCCGCGCCGTTGCCGGCCGAGACGGTGATCGTGGACGATTGGGTGAGCGTCGTCGTGAACGAATTCGCGGTCGTCTGGGTCGACAAGCCCGCGGGCTGAACGGTCCAGACGTAGTAGGTCGCGGCGTTGCCGAGGCACGTCGCCGACAGGGTCACCGATCCGCCGCCTGGGGGAAGGATGGTGGGGTTGGCGATCACGCTGCAGCCGTAGGGTGCGGTCGGAGGGAACGGCACGGCGACGTCGATATAGTTGCCGGCCGCGATCGATCCCAGTCCCGCAAGGTTCACGTAGATGCGCGTGGCGCCGGGCGTCAGTCGATTGTTGCCGACGCCGGCGATGCTCGAGGCCGCGATCGATGCGCCGGTCGTCCCGTTGAAGGGCATGCCCGGTCCCTGCTGCACGTCGATGTAAATGCCGTCGAAGACCGGGGAACCGGTGAGCAGGTTCCAGGTGGCAGGAAACGCGATCCGGAAGCCCGTGTCGGTGAAATCGACGCTGATGTTCGTCGCGCCGATCGAAGGAAACTCCAGCGCCGGGCCCGCGATCACCGGGCCCGCGGTGGAGAGCGCGATGTTGGCGCCGGGCCGCGCGTACGTCGCCGACACGTAGTTGCCGTAGAAGCCCGCATGCGCGCCCCCCGCAGCAAGCCATGCGAGCGCCGCCATGAGCAGGACTATCGGGTTGAACCGGCCAGACATGCCGTCCTCAGGCCTCGGATCGGACTTGCCGTCCACTCTGCATGCCCATCGCCGACCCCCATTCCATGATGTAGATGGAAGCTTGCAACGCCTGTCATCGCCCGCATTCGCGATCCGCGCGAATGCAATCGGACCGGCAACAGTAAAGGCGGCGCATGCTTCATGCAACGCCGAGTGCAATTTGTCGCCAATTGGGGGGGCGGCGTGTAACTTGCGGTGCCATGTCCTGCACACGCTCCGGCGCTTGGCCCGTTGCAGCGCCGATGCGGCCGACAGGGGACGTCCTCATTCGCGCCGGATGTGCGCGATGCGGTATCGAGCGGGCCGGTGCGCCTCGCAACGTTGCGACAGCGGTATTCTTCGCCGGCCGTCACCTTCGCTTGTCGACGATGACCCTTCATTTCTACCGCGACGTCGACGCATTGGAGTCCTTCGCGCTGGCCCTTGCCACCGATCGCCACGTCCCGGTTCCGCGTGACTGGTGGATCGTGGTGGCCGACGTCGTCGGGTCGACCAAGGCGATCCAGGCCGGCGCCTACAAGAGCGTCAACACGGTGGGCGTGGCCTGCATCGCCGCCGTCATGAACGTCGATCGCAGCGTGGCGATCCCCTTCGTCTTCGGAGGTGACGGCGCGACGTTTGCCGTGCCCTCGGAACTGCGCGAGCGCGTGATCCCCGCGTTGCGCGAAGCCCAGCGGCTCGCGCGCCGGAGCTTCGACCTGGGATTGCGCGTCGGCATGGTCCCAGTTGCCGGTCTCGTCGACCGTGGCCTCGCGATCAACCTCGCGAAGATCAGGCTGTCCCCGCACGTGACTCAGGCCACGTTCTCCGGCCGTGGCTGGGAAGAGGCCGAGCGACGGGTGAAGGAGGGCGATGCCGAAGGCGTGCTGTACGTCCGGGAGCAGGACGGTCCCAGTGACGGCAGCTTCGAAGGATTCGAGTGTCGCTGGCAGGGCGTCCCGAGCTTTCGCGACCACAAGCTCGCGCTGCTCGTGGCCGCCATCGCCGCCGATGACGGCGCCAATGTTGCCCTCTACCGGGAGGTTGCCGACACCATCACCGCGATCTACGGTGACATCGCGAGCTACCACCCGCTGCGCGCGGAACAGATGCGTCTTTCGTTCGACCGTCGCGGCCTGAGTCACGAGCAGCGCGTGCGCACGGCGGGGCAGGGCTTCCTTGCCCGGCAGGGCTATCTCGCGAAGATGCTGCTGCAGAACTGCGCGGGAAGCTGGCTGTTCTCGCGCAGGAAGGACACGAAGGCGGTGCAGTGGAGCCGCTACATCGGCGACATGATCGAGAACTCGGACGTCCGGAAGTTCGACGGCGTCCTGCGGATGATCATCGACGGCACCGAGGCCCAATGCGACGCGCTTACGCAGTATCTCGACGCGCAGCATCGAGCCGGCCGGCTCGCCTATGGCATCCACAAGTCGCGCGAGGCGCTCGTGACGTGCATCGTCTCGTCGTACAACGGCAATCACGTGCACTTCGTGGATGGAAGCGACGGCGGCTACGCCATGGCGGCGCAGGGATTAAAGGCGCAACTCAAGGGCGTTTTAAGGGCGTAGGGCAAGCGACGGCCGATCGCCTTCAGCGGGCTGGAGGAACGTCCGTCCAACCGTAAACGCTGCCCCCACCAGAAAGTCTTTACACTGGTGCATCGACGTCGAGGCGAGGCGACAATGGTGACGTTCACTCGTTGTGCCACACGCGTAGCGGCCGTTGGCGCCTGGCTGCTGTTGCTGGCCCCTGCGTCCTTGGCGGCCCCCCTTCTGGACGCGAGCCGGACTGCGATTTCGTTCGGGCGCGATGCGGCTGGCGTCGAGTTCGTGCAACCTCTGTTCCTCACCAACGTGGGGGACGCGCCGCTCGCCTTCGCGGCTTTCGCCATCACCGGCAAAGACCAGGCCGACTACCGCGTGGCCGGCCCTTGCACCTCTTCGCAGGTCCTGGTTCCGGGCGGTCGCTGCCGTCTCGACGTCGTCGGCAACCCCAACACGTCGCCGAGTTCCGCCACCCTGACCATCCAGTCCATTTCCGCAGGCGGCACGATCCAAGTCGCATTGAGCGCCACGCCGAGCTTCGACATCACGCGCGGCCTCTACGCGACCCCGCCCTGGATCGACTTCGATCACTACCAGCCGGTGGGCACCACGTCCGCGCCGCAGGTGCTTACGCTGACGAATCCCGAGCACATCGCGCTGGTCCTCGAGAGCGTGACGATCAGCGGCAAGCATGCTGCGGACTTTTCCATGACGTCGAATTGCGTCCCGGGCAACCGGTATGTGAACGGCGACAGTTGCGCCACGACGATCTCTTTCACGCCGGGCGGCACCGGGCCGCGCGCAGCGGAAATCACCTTCCTGGGACACCCTCCGACGATACCCGCGGTGCCCGGCTTCGTGCCGCTGACCTACTCACTGACGGGGATCGGTGGCGTTGCGCCGTTGCACGACGTCGTCGAGTACTACAACGCCTCGCTCGACCATTACTTCATCACGTGGATGCCGGCGGAGCAGGCCAATCTCGACGCGGGCAAGACCCCCACCAGGTGGAGTCGGACCGGCTATTCGTTCCATGCGTACGCCGCGCCGCAAAGCGACGCGTCGCCGGTATGCCGCTACTATCTTCCGCCGGAATTCGGGGACTCGCACTTCTTCGGGCGGGGCACCGCCGAGTGCGACGCGACGGGCGTCGCGCATCCGGCGTTCGTGCTCGAGGACCCGCAGTTCATGCAGATGATCCTGCCGACGGCAGGCGCATGCCCCGCCGGGACCACGCCGATCTATCGCGTGTTCAGCAATCGCCCGGACGCGAATCATCGGTACATGACGGACCGTGCCCAGCGCGACGCCATGGTGGCCCATGGCTGGCTGGCCGAGGGTGACGGGCCGGACCGAGTGGTGATGTGCGCGCCCTGAATGCGGTCCGCGTCGCCGCAATGAAGGAGCCGGGCCGGTAACCGGCGCGGGTGGGGACTCGCCCAGCCCGGGGCCCGCCGTCAGAGCAGGCCTTCGTCGTCCGCAAGGTGGACGACCCCCGCGAACAGGGGGCGGGCCGTCCGCACGATGCCTGCGCGCTCGAAGACCGGCACGGCGCTGCCGGGCTCCGGTCGTGTCGCCATCCGCGTCTCCAGCCGGCCGGCAGGATGCTCGATCGCTATCACCGCAGCGTCCGCGTCGCTGCGCCGGGCATGGCGATGGGCGATGGAGCCGGGAATGCAGCACGCTGCGCCGATGCACAGCGCGCCCGTCACCGCAAAGGCGGAGTGGCAGTTCCAGGGCACGAAATAGCGCGACGCGATCGTCCCCCCGGCGGCGGGCGGCGCGACGATGGCGAACTTCGGCAATACCTTGCCGGCGACGTCGCCCAGCCCCATGCGCACCGCCGCCTGCCGCCGCACGCGCTCCAGGCGTGCGAGGAACGTGTGATCGGCGTCGAGCGCAGCCTTGGTCTCGTGGCCCGTCTTGCCGAAAGACTCGGCAGCGGCGATGACGAGCGGGGTCGAGAGGTCGACGCACGAGACCTCGATTCCGTCGAACGTGTCGACGACATTCCCGGTCGGCAACAGGCGTCCGGTCTTCGCGCCGGCCGCGTCGAGGAAGTTGAGGACGATGGGTGCGCCGGTCCCCGGGACACCGTCGATGCGGACGTCGCCTTCGTAGGTCACCTGCCTTCCCGGTGTCGGGACCACGCACTCGACCGTCTTGCGCGTGTTGAGGTTGAAGACGCGGACGACGGTTTCCGGGTCGCGCGCCGCGACGAGGCCGCGCTCGATGGCGAACGGCCCGACGCCGGCGAGCATGTTGCCGCAGTTCGGCGTGGTATCGACCGCGGGCGCGCCGACGGCCACCTGCGCGAACAGGTACTCGATGTCGATCCCCGGACGCTGCGAGCGGCCGACGATCACGACCTTGCTGGTCAGGCTGTCCCCGCCGCCGATGCCATCCACCTGGCGTGCATGCGGCGATCCCATCAGCGAGAGCAGGACGTGGTCACGCTCCACGGGATCCACGGGCAGGTCGTCGCGCAGGAAGAACGGCCCCTTGGACGTGCCGCCGCGCATGAGGACGCAGGGAATCTCGACGAGCATGCTCGCGACCGCCGCGGGTTCAGCGGCCGCGCGCGGCGCGCGCCGCGAGCACTCGGTCGACCATGACGCCCGACTGTCCGAGGTAGTTGGCCGGGTCGCACAGCCGCTCGAGGTCCGCGCGCTGCAGATGCTTGCCGATCTCGGCGTTCTCCGCGAGCAGGTCCACGAGCGGACGCTTCACCTTGATGGCTTCGCGGCAGATGTCGTAGACGAGGTCGTGCGCGTACTCGCGGCCGATGTAGGGCCCGAGCCCCATCATCACCGCCTCGGACATCACGAGGCCGTGGGTGATGTCGATGTTGGCGCGCATCTGCCCCGCGTCGACCTCGAGGCCCTCCAGCACGAAGCGCGCCTGCTTCAGCGCGCCGGCCATGAGGCAGAACGTCTCCGGCAGCGCGATCCACTCGATCTCCCACGGACCGGTCGACCGCTCGTGGTCCGCCACCATCGCGTCCATCAGCGCCGCCGCGTGCTGGCGTACCACGGAGATGCCGGCGTGGATGTAGCAGGACGAGATCGGATTGCGCTTCTGCGGCATCGTGCTGCTCGAGCCGCGGCCGTGGGCGTACGGCTCGTAGACCTCGGCGACCTCGGTCTGCATCATGAGCTTCACGTCCATCGCGATCTTGCCGAGCGTGCCCCCGACGAGGCCCAGGAACGCGCCCACCTCGGCGATGTTGTCGCGCACCGTGTGCCACGCGATGAGCGGCTGGCCGAGCCCGAGCTCGGCCATCAGACCGGCCTGCGTCTCCATCGCGCCGCGCTCGAGCGACGCGAGCGTGCCGCACGCGCCGCCGAACTCGCCGACGAGCACGCGCGGGCGCAGCTCGGCGAGGCGATCGCGATGGCGCTCCACGGCGGCCAAGATGGTCGCCATCTTGTAGCCGAAGGTCACCGGGATCGCCTGCTGCAGGTTGCTGCGGCCGACCACGGGCGTGTCGCGGTAGCGCTGCGCGAGCGCGGCCAGCGCTGCCGAGAGCGCGGCCAGGTCGGCCTCGACCAGCGCGAGGCCCTCGCGGATCTGCAGGACCGTCGCGGTGTCGGTGATGTCCTGGGTCGTCGCGCCCCAGTGGCAGTACTCGCCGAGCTTGTCGCGGCACAGCGCGTTCAACTGGGACACGACGCCCAGGATCGGATAGCCGATCCTCTCCGTCTGCGTCCGCAGCTTCGCCATGTCGATCTTCTCGAGCTTGCAGTTGCGCACGATCTCGTCGGCCGCTTGCTTGGGAATGATGCCGAGCCGGCCCTGGACGATGGCGAGCGCACGCTCGATCTCGAGGTACTTCGCGGTGCGGTTCTCGTCCGACCAGACGTGGCGCATCGCATCGGTGCTGAAGATGTTGCCGAAGATGGCGGAGTCGATGATGGTGGCCGGCATGCGTGTCCTCGCGGCGTTAAGTGGGATGGGATTCAGTCGCCGGCACGGGCGAGCAGGGACTGCGCCCGCTGCACCACCGGGCGGTCGACCATGCGTCCGTCGACCTGGATCGCGTTGCCGCCGGCGGCCGCGGCCGCGACCACCTTGCGCGCCCATGCGATCTCGTCGGCGCCCGGCTGCAGCAGGGCCTTGGCGAGGGCCACCTGCCGGGGATGGATGCACAGCTTGGCGGTGAAGCCGTGGGCGCGCGCAAAGCGGACGTCGTCGCGCTGGCGCGTTTCGTCGTCGATGGCGGAAGTCACGCCGGCCACGGGTCCGGCGAGTCCCGCGCACCGCGACGCGATTGCGATGCGCGCCGCCGCGTACGCGAGGCCTTCGTGGTCGCCGGACAGGTCGAGGTCGAGCGCGTAGTCGAGCGTCCCGAACACGAGGCGCGCGACGCCGCGCGCGCTCGCGATCGCGTCGACGCGCGCGACCCCGAGCGCGGATTCGACCAGCGGCAGGATTCGCGACCCGGATGGGGCTGCTGCCACGACGTCGGCGACCGCATCGGGTCCTTCGGCCTTCGGCAACATTACCGCGCGGACGCCCGCCGGCTTCAGCATGGCGATGTCGGCGTCGTACCACGGCGTGGAGCGATCGTTGATGCGCACCACCGCGCGTTCGGCGACCTCCGGATGCGTCGCGATCCACGCTGCGACGTGCTCGCGTGCGGCCTCCTTGGCATCCGGCGTGACGGCGTCCTCGAGATCCAGCACGAGTGCGTCGGCGCCCGACGCGGCCGCCTTGGCGAAGCGGTCGGGCCGGTTGCCGGGGACGAACAGGTACGTGACGGGCTCGCGCATGGCGCCGGGTCCTCAGATCGCCTTGGCCGCGCGCAGCGACGCGATGCGCTCGTCGGTGGCGCCCAGCTTGCGCAAAATGGCATCGGTGTGCGCGCCGAGCGCGGGCACCGCGTCCATGCGCGGCTCGGACACCGACCACGATCCCGGCGGCAGCAGCGCCGGGATGGGGCCGGCCGGCGTGTCCACCTCGCGCCAGCGGTGGCGCGCCTTCAACTGTGGATGCTCCCACACGTCGTGCATGGTGTTGACGCGCGCGTTCGCGATCTGCGCCTCCTCGAGCCGTGCGACCACCTGCTCGGCCGTCAGCCCGGCGAAGGCGGCGACGATGAGCGCGCGCAGTGCGTCGCGGTTCGCGTTGCGCCGCGAGTTGCTCGAGAAGCGTTCGTCGGTCGCGAGCGCGGGCTGCAGCAGGACCTTGGCGCAGAACGCCGCCCATTCGCGCTCATTCTGCAGGCCGAGCATCACCACCTTGCCGTCGCCGGCGGGGAACGGTCCATACGGGTAGATGGTGGCGTGGCTCGCGCCGGTGCGCGCGGGCGGTGCCGCGCCGTCGAACGCGTAGTAGAGCGGGTAGCTCATCCATTCGACGAGCGATTCGAGCATCGAGATGTCGAGGTGCTGGCCGCGCCCGGTGCGCTGGCGCTCGAGCAGGGCCGCGAGAATGCTGGAAAACGCATACATGCCGGCCGCGATGTCCGCGATGGACGGTCCCGTCTTCGACGGCTCGTCCTCGGTGCCGGTCACGGACAGCAGTCCCGACTCGCTCTGGATCAGCAGGTCGTAGGCCTTCTTGTCGCGATAGGGACCTTCGTTGCCGTACCCCGAGATGTCGCACACGATGATGCCCGGCTTCTGGGCGGAGAGCGCCTCGTACGACAGCCCGAGGCGCGCAGCCGCGCCCGGGGCGAGGTTCTGCACCACGACGTCGGCCTCCTCGTGCACCAGCTGCTGGAGCAGCGCGTGCGCGTCGGGATGCTTCACGTCCAGCGTGAGGCTTTCCTTGGAGCGGTTGGTCCAGACGAAGTGCGAGGCGAGCCCGCGCACGCGTTCGTCGTAGCCACGGGCGAAGTCGCCGGTGCCCGGGCGCTCGACCTTGATGACGCGCGCACCGAGGTCGGCGAGTTGCCGCGTGGCGAAGGGCGCCGCGATGGCGTGCTCCAGCGTGACGACGGTGATGCCGGCGAGCGGTTGCATCGGCTACTCCTGGGCGAGAACGGCGGTGGCTTCCATCGCGAGGTAACCCTCGTGATCGCGCGCCCACAGCTTCACGGTGCCGTCCGCGCCCGGTTCGCCGCACACGGTGAAGCGGTGGATGTCGAACAGTGGTCGCACCGCGCGGAACTCGTAGCGCGCGAGCCGCGCCTGCGGCAGCCGCTCGCGCAGGAGCTCGACGAGCAGCGTGGCGACCATCGGGCCGTGCACGATGAGCCCGGGATAGCCTTCCACCTCCGTCACGTAGCGCCGGTCGTAGTGGATGCGGTGGCCGTTGAAGGTCAGCGCCGAGTAGCGGAACAGCAGCACGTCGTCGGGCACCCACGGCTTCTCCCACGCACTGCGCTCGGGGGCGCGCTTGGGCGGCGGCGCGACGTCGCCGGCCTTGGGCGCCTCGCGGTAGACGATGTCGTGGAACTCGGTCAGCGCGAGCTCCGGTTCATCGGTGCGGCGCACCTCGTGGCGCACCTTGACGAACACCAGCGGACCGGTGCGCCCGCTCTTCTCGGTGACGCTCTCGATCGTCGACAGCCGGGTGATCGCGTCGCCGACGCGCAGCGGCCGGTGGAAGGTGAACTGGCTGCCGGCCCACATGCGCCGCGGCAGCGGGACGGGCGGCAGGAACCCGCCGCGCTTCGCATGGCCGTCGGGCCCGATCTCCGACTGCCGGTACAGCGGCAGGAAGTACAGCCAGTGCCAGAGCGGCGGCAACGGCGTGCCCGCGGGCGGCCGCTCGCTCGGCTGGTCGAAGGTCGCCGCGAGCGCCGCGCAGGGCGTCGGCGTCACGACGTCGGTGACGGTTTCGGTGCGGCCGATCCAGTCGGTGAGATTCACTGCGGCTCCTTTCAGGCGAGCGGCGCGTTGACGGGCGACAAGGCAGAGGCCCGGACGAGCACCTCGCCGCTGAACAGGGGGCGTGCCGTGGCAGCGACGGTCCCGCACGCGAGGCGGCCCGCGTCGTCCGCCGCGCCGGGCGCACCGACGCTCGCTTCGAGCATGCCGGCGGGATGCTCGATCACGACGTGGCCGGGAAGGGCGCCTCCCCAGCGCACCTGTTCCGCGGCAACGCTGCCCGGGATGTGGCAGGCCGCGGTGACGCCGAGCGCGCCGGTGAGCGCGTGGGCCGCGTGGCAGTTCCCGGGCGTGAAATAGCGCGACGTGATCATCCCGCCGGCCCGCGGCGGCGCGAGCAGCACGACCTTGGGCAGCGTGCCCGCATCTTGGATGCCCATCAGCCGGGCCGCGGCTTGCCGCAACGTCTCCAGACGCGCGAGCCACTCGGCATCGCGATCGAGCTCGGCCTTCGTCTCGTAGCCGGTCTTGCCGACCGCATCGGCCGCGACCATCACCATCGGATTGGCGAAATCGATGCAGGTGACGTGCACGCCGTCGACGGTGTCGCACGCGCGTCCGGTGGGCAGGAGCCGACCCGTCGCACGCCCGGCCGGATTCGTGAAATGCAGGCGGATCGGCGCACCGGTGCCCGGCACGCCGTCGAGGCGAAAGTCACCCTGGTAGGCGACGCGTCCGCCCGGCGTGCGAACCACGGCATCGATGCGGTGACCGGAGTTGCGGTCCTGCATGCGCACGGTGGTCCTGCCGTCGGCCGCCGGCAGCAGGCCGCGATCGATGGCGAACGGCGCCACCGCGGCGAGCATGTTGCCGCTGGTCGGGGTGAGGTCCACCGTCCCCCTGGCGACTGAGACTTGGCCGAACTGGTAATCGATGTCCACGCCGGGCGTGTGCGACCGGGACACGATCATCACCTTGCTGGTCTGGTCGTCGCCGCCGCCGAGCCCGTCGATCTGGCGGCGATCGGGCGAGCCCATCGCCGCGAGCAGGAGACGATCGCGCGCCTCCGCGTCCGCAGGCAGGTCCGTGGCGAGGAAGAACAGGCCCTTGGACGAGCCGCCTCGCATCAGGACACAGGGGACACCGCGCATCATGGCTTGCACCGCTATTGGACGACCGGATTCTGCCGTCCCGTCGCGCGGTCGTGAAATGCAAGAATGGCGGCGATTATTGCGATATGCGCATTACCCGTGGCGCGCCTTGCGCGACCCCTTCCGGCGCGTCGCGGCCGCCGGCACCGGGGCATCGTGCAGCAGGAGCTCGTGGAAGGCCTGCGCGGGAGGGGAGAGGGAAGCGTTCCGGCGCCGAATGAGGCTGATCGTCCGCGAGACCGTCGGCCGCGCGATCGGGATCCGGCGCACCCTGGGATGCGTTCCCTCCTGCAATGTCGAGCGCGCCAGGATCGCGATCCCCACGCCCGCGTCGACGAGGCCCAGGGCGGTCGACGGGTGGTTCACCTCGTAGGTGCCGTTGAAGTCGATCCGCTGCCGCGCGAGCTGGTAGTCCAGCATGGCGCGGTTGCCCGAGGCGCTCGACACGACGATCAGATCCTCCGAGCGCAGGTCCGCCCAGTTCACCGACCTCTCGTCGGCAAGCGGGTGGTCGTCGCGGCAGAAGAGCACGAATGGCTCCCGCAGGATCGGTTGCTCGATCAGGTCGGGGTTGCGGGCGAGCACGATGGTGATGCCGAATTCCGCCTGGCCCTGCAGCACCGCCTCGGCGATGGCCGTGGCCGACAGGTCGAGGATGCGAATCCGGTTGCCGGGATGCGCCAGCGCGTAACGGCGAATGAAGTCCGGCAGCCACTGGTGCGCCATGCTCGGGACGCATCCCAGCGTCACCTCCCCGCGGCGGGTGCGCGACGCGTCGCGCAGCCGCGACACCACGGCCGTCATGTCGGCGACCAGGCGTTGCGCCTGCGGCAGGAAATCCCGGCCAACCGGCGTCAGCTGCACCATGCGCGTGGTCCGGTCGAGCAGGCGCGCGTCGAGGTAGCTTTCGAGCTTCTGGACGCGGCGGGTGAGGGCGGTCTGGGTCAGGTTGAGGAACGTGGCCGCCTTGCCGAAGCCGCCGGTTTCCGCCACGGCCACGAACGCCTGGATGCCGTCGAAGTCGATCTTCATGGGACTCCCGTCCGGGTGCCGCCCGATTATGCCTAAACCGCAACAATCGTGACGATCGTTGCATTTTACGCGAGTTGGGTCCATGCGCAGAATGGCACCGCATCGCCACCGGCCGCCGTAGCCGGGGGTCCCATCCGAGGAGGAGTCCATGAAGCAGCTGGTCGCCGCACTATTCGCACTCGCGCTCGCGGGCATCGCGTTCGCGCAACAGCCGATCGTCATCAAGTTCTCGCACGTCGTGGCGCCCGATACGCCGAAGGGCCGCGCGGCCGAGCGCTTCAAGAAGCTGGCCGAGGAGAAGACCAAGGGGCGCGTGAAGATCGAGATCTACCCCAACAGCCAGCTCTTCAAGGACGCGGAGGAGCTGGAGGCGCTGCAGCTGGGATCGGTGCAGATGCTGGCGCCGACCGTCTCCAAGTTCGGCCCGCTGGGGGTGAAGGAGTTCGAGCTCTTCGACCTGCCCTACATCTTCGACGGCTACAAGGACGTGCACAAGGTCACGCAGGGCCCGATCGGCAAGGCGCTCTTCAAGAAGCTCGAGACCAAGGGCATCACGGGACTCGCCTACTGGGACAACGGCTTCAAGCCGATGTCGGCCAACAAGCCGCTGCGCAAGCCCGAGGATGCCAAGGGCCTCAAGATGCGGATCCAGTCGTCCAAGGTGCTCGACGCGCAGATGCGCGCGATCGGCGCGATCCCGCAGGTGATGGCGCTGTCCGAGGTCTACCAGGCGCTGCAGACCGGTGTCGTGGACGGGACGGAGAACGTCGTCTCCAACTTCTACACGCAGAAGATGTTCGAGGTGCAGAAGAACCTCACGCTGACCGACCACGGCTACATCGGCTACGCGGTGATCGTCAACAAGAAGTTCTGGGACGGGTTGCCGCCGGACATCCGCACCGCGATCGAGGCCGCGATCAAGGAGTCGACCGACTATGCGAACGAGATCGCGCAGAAGGAGAACGAGGAGGCGCTCGCGGCGGTGAAGAAGTCGGGGCGCACGCAGGTGATCGAGCTCACGCCCGACGAGCGCAAGCAGTGGAAGAAGGCGATGATGAAGGTGCACACCGAGATGGCACCGCGCATCGGCCGCGACCTCGTGCAGGAGGTCTATCGCGAGACCGGCTTCGATCCGGCAAAGCTGTAACGCGGCGTTGGCGATCCCGCACTCCGGCACCGCTGTCGGAGTGCCGCCGGCGCGCCGTCCCGAAGGCGGCCGGTCCCGACCGAAGGAGGAGCATCGATGAGATTCCTGGATCACCTGGAGGAGTGGCTGATCGCGTTCCTGATGGGCGCGGCCACCCTTCTCATCTTCGTCGCGGTCGTGCACCGCTACATCGCCGGCTGGCCGATCCCCGGCGTCCAGGACCTCTTCCTGAAGGTCGATCTCTCGTGGGCGCAGGAGCTCTGCATCTACATGTTCGTGTGGATGGCGAAGTTCGGCGCGGCCTACGGCGTGCGCACCGGCATCCACGTCGGCGTCGACGTGATGATCAACCGCCTGCCGCCCAACACCCGCAAGTGGTACGTGCTGTTCGGCCTGCTCGCCGGCGCGCTCTTCACCGGCATCGTCGGCACGCTCGGCGCGTCCTTCACGTGGGACATCGCGCATACCGACTCGGTGTCGCCCGACCTCGAGCTGCCGAAGTGGATCGTGTACCTGTGCATCCCGCTGGGCTCGTACCTCATGTGCTTCCGCTTCCTGCAGGTGGCCGTGAGCTTCTGGCGCACCGGTGAGCTGCCCAAGCACGACGTCGCGCACGTCGAGGGCGTGGATGCCGGCGGCATCTACAACCTGCCCGACAACCTCCATCCGGCGGACCTGAAGGAAGGGGGTGTGCGATGAAAGCCGCAGGCGTCGCTGACCCCGTCGACGATCCCAACGCCCCGAAGTGGCCGGCGCTGATCCCGCCGGTGCTGATCGCCATCCCGGTGGTGCTGAAGCTCGCCGGCGTGCAGGTCAACAACGCGTGGATCATCTTCAGCCTGCTGATCGGCCTCATGCTGACCGGCATGCCGATCTCGATCTCGCTCGGCCTCACCGTGCTCACATACCTGTTCACGATGACGTCGGTGCCGATCGAGTCGGTCGCGCTCAAGCTGTTCACCGGCATCGAGAAGTTCGAGATCATGGCGATCCCGTTCTTCATCCTCGCCGGCAACTTCCTCACCCACGGCGGCGTCGCGCGGCGGATGATCAACTTCGCGTCGTCGATGGTCGGCCACTGGTACGGTGGCCTCGGGCTCGCCGGGGTGATGGCCTGCGCACTGTTCGCCGCGGTGTCGGGGAGCTCGCCGGCCACCGTGGTGGCGATCGGCTCGATCATCCTGCCGGCAATGGTCAAGCAGGGGTTCCCGGCGCGCTTCGGCGCGGGCGTCATCACCACGTCGGGCGCACTCGGCATCCTGATCCCGCCGTCGATCGTGATGGTGATGTACGCGGTGGCCACCAACACCTCGGTGGGCGCGCTGTTCATCGCCGGCATCATTCCCGGGCTCATCCTCGCGACGATGCTCGGCCTCACCACGTGGTGGCGGGCGAAGAAGTTCGACTACCCGCGGCAGCCGCGCGCGAGCTGGGGCGAGCGGATGAAGTCGTTCCGCGACGCGATCTGGGGCCTGTTCCTGATCGTCGTGGTGATCGGCGGCATCTACACCGGCATCTTCACGCCGACCGAGGCGGCGGCGATGAGCGCGGTGTACGCGTTCTTCGTCGCGGTCTTCGTGTACAAGGACATGACGCTCGCGCAGGTGCCGAAGGTGCTGCTCGACTCGGCCAACATGAGCGCGATGCTGCTGTACATCATCACCAACGCGGTGATGTTCAGCTACCTCATGACCTCCGAGAACATCCCGCAGACGCTTGCCGCGTGGATGCTCGACAAGCAGCTGGGCGCCGTCGCGTTCCTGCTGTTCGTGAACGTCGTGCTGCTGCTCGCCGGCAACGTGATGGAGCCGTCGTCGATCGTGCTGATCATGGCGCCGATCCTGTTCCCGGTGGCGATGAAGCTCGGCATCGATCCCATCCACTTCGGGATCATGATGACGGTGAACATGGAGGTCGGCATGTGCCACCCGCCGGTGGGCCTGAACCTCTACGTGGCGTCCGGCATCACCAAGATGGGCATCACGGAGCTCACGGTTGCGGTGTGGCCGTGGCTCCTCACGATGCTCATCTTCCTCGTCGCGGTGACGTACTGGCCGGCGATGTCGACCTGGCTGCCGAAGACGTTGGGGATGATGTAGCGGAAGAACCTTTCACAAAGAGACGCAGAGACGCAGAGGAAAACCCCGCCTTCCCGCGCCGGCACGGCGCTGCTCGCCGAGCCGGTCGAGGCGGTGCGCCATTTCGGCACCGGAAGGGCACTGGTGGGGAGGGCGGGGCAGCGTTGTCCCGCCTGGCATTGCCGCACACGCCGCATGCCGTATGCGCGGTCGAACGGGTCGAGCCAATGCTCACCCGCGAGTTTGGCCTGATGCGCTGCCGCGCGGTGCGTCTCGAACCGGCATCGCAGGCGCTGTTCGAGTATTGCGGCAGCCTCACCCCAGCGCGACATCGATGCTCGAGGCATGCGCCGGATGGCGCCAACGAACGTTTTCGCTCATGGTTGGTGGCGGCGGCGGGATGCGCGCTTGCGGCCATTTCCGGCCCGTCGGCGCTACCGCTCAATTTCCTTCAGAGCGGCCATTCATCAAGTCAATCAACGGCCAGCCCTACAGCGGTGCCAAGCGCGAACCTCTTCGCGAGGCGGCGCAGATTTAATCCTGGATTCAGGTGCTGACGCGCACGGCTGAGAAAGCAATGCGGAGCGTGACCGATTGACGCTCTGTTTACCTGCTCTCGGTACTTCGCGCGGTCTCGACCGGCGCCGCAGCGTTGGTCAGATCAACGTCGCCCAGCTCGATTCACGCCGCCGTTCTGGTTGGCGACGCCAGGCCCGTTGGTGCCGACGTTGTTGACGCCAACCTCTGAGGCGCCTACGCCGGGATGCACAGCAGCACCGCCGCGATTTCCCGCGGCACCGGGCTGATTGACTCCTGGGTCCACAACGCCGACGTCGGGCGCACCGCCACCGCGGTTTCCCAGGGCGCCCGGCTGGTTGATGCCGGGGTCGACCGCACCGCGACCCGGCGCCCCCACGCCAGGCGTCACCGCGGCAGCCCTCGCTGCCGGGCGCGCAACGCAGCCTACGGGAACTCCAGGGGACGTGCAGTAGATAGCCTTGGCGGTCGCCGTGCTCGCGGCCGGCTTTGCCACGCAACCCACGGGCACGCCCGGCGCGGTGCAATACGCTACCTTGGCGGCGGCGGCGGCCGCAGCCGGTACCGCAGGGCGAACCACACAGCCTGCGGGGATGCCCGGTGCAGTGCAGTAAACCACGGCGGCGTTGGCGGCCCCGGCAACACAAGCTGCGGAAATGGCCAACAGCAGCGCAGATGTCTTTGGCATTTCTGTACTCCCTTCATAATTTATTACAACGCCGATAAGCCGGCAGGAACCGTCAATACGGGGAGTGGGCAGTGTCTAGCTCTCGACGATCGTCTCGATTCGCTTCTCCTGGATTGCCCGAGTGAACGCGCGATAATCTTTGCTGTTTTGATCGGCGTATTCGACTGCAAATTCGCCGATGGCGCCATCGAAAGTCTGCCCGGGCCCCATATAGCCGGAGATCATCGCGGCATCCCCGGATCGGGCATGGGCGCGGGTCAGCGCATGCGCACACATGCGCGCATCATTCCGCAGCATCTTGGTGTCGCAGTCCTCGATGACCGCGGATATCTTCATGTCCCGAAGTTGGCGGACGTACACATCGCGTCCGTTCATCCCGCGGGTCCATCCGAGGAACACATCGGTCGCCGATTGCATGATGCGCTGCCCGACCACTACACGCTGGCCACGATTGGGATGCAGGCTCTTGCCCGCGTAGGGCTCGAGCACCGAGGCACGCGCCTCCTTCACCTGCAGGAACAGCGGGTCGTTGTCCGCCGCCATGAAGAATCAGCGCGGCCGCGCCGCGGTAGAACGCGAACGGCGAGGCTGCCATGCGGCCGAAGCGGATCGGGACCAGGTGCTCCACGCGGCCGGCATTGGATTCGTTCAGGAGTTTGACCGGATGGCGGCGGAGCTTGTGCGCCTCCCAGCCTGCCTGCGACGAACGCGGGACCTTGGCGCGCAGCGCCTTCCCCTTGGCGCGGCGTTCGTCAGCGGATAGATAGGGCGCTTCGGTTCGCGGTGCGCCACTTGGCTTGCTTTGCGTAGGGTCGGGCATGCTCATCTCCTGCGCAGTTGCCGCTTCCTCGCCAGTTCACTCGCTCTTCAGCCGGCGCGAGCCTTCGATGAGCGGGTGCCATGCGTAGACGAGCGAGATCGTGAAGCCGTCCATCTTCAGGTCGCCGGGGGCGCTGTCGTTCACGGTCGACTTGTAGCCGAAGGTGAGGCCCAGGTTGCTGTTGACCTGGTAGCCGAGCGTCAGCCCGACGCCGAGGTTGTTCAATTTCTCTCCGGCGACGCCATTGATGGTCGCCTTGCCACCGTTGTACCAGGCCAGGTCGAGCGACCCCCACAAGTGCTCGGTGAAGTCGCGCGTCAAATGCGCGTCCAGCTGGAACATCGGATCGGTCTTCAGCGTCTGCCCGACATAGTCGTTGTTGTTGCCGAAGAGCCAAACGGCGGGGAGGAACTCGAGCGTCGTGCGCCGGCCCGGTACCCAGTCGCCGAGCTGCCAGACGACGGGCATGCCCACGCGGCCGTACCAGCGGTTCTGCCCGAGGTTCAACGGCTGGTTGCTGTCGTACTCGCCGATCGGCAGCGCCAGGTCGGCGAGCACGTCGACCGAGAACCCCGGCTCGTAGCGCAAGGCATCGGGTATGTTCTTCTGTGCCTTCGGCCCGAGGATGTTGAGGGTGAACTCGAGCATCGGATCGCCGAACCCGCTGGCGGCCTGATTGAAGGACTTGCCCGCCACGGTCACCTCGCCTGATACACGTCCCATGGGCACGAGGATCGCCGCCATCGCCGAACGATCGAACAGGGAGAATGTGTGCGCATAGCCCGTAATCGCCAATGTCCCGTCGAAGTTTCCGCCGGGCGTCACGGTGTGCGCCGGATCGAAGGGGTTGGTGTTGCCGGTGATTGAATTGACGATGAGCGGCACCGCATTGCCGTCCGACAGGGACTTCCAATAGAAACGTGCCGGAACCTGCGCCAAGGCCTGCGTCCCGCCGAGCAAGCCCGTCGCGAAGAGCGTTGCAGCCACCCATCGCGCCCAGGCAACCGGCTTCGTAAGTCTTGCGTCATTGTTCATGATTCGTCGTCCTCGTCGATGAAATTACGGATCGCCAGAATTCAAGGCTTCGGGTCGGCCAGCAACGCCTTGGGCGGCACGAACTGTCGCTTGTAGATGAGCGGCGGGTAGCCGGGGTCGTCCGGCGTGCGTGGCGGCAGCAGGTCTTCCAGCGTCTCGAACGTGGAGCGATTTGGCAGCACCACGTTGTTGGCTTTCACGTAGCCGTCCCACAGGGCGACAAGCGCCCGCAGCTTGTCCGGGTTCTCGGTGGCGAGATCCTTGCGCTCGACGGGATCGGTCGCGAGGTTGAAGAGTTCCCAGGCCGCCTTGCCGTAGGGCTTGAATTGCCAGCGCAGCTTCCAGTCACCCTGGCGAAGCGCCCGGTTGCCGAAGAGTTCCCACGCGAGAAAGTCCTTGTCCGTCCGTGGCGACTCCACCTTGCCCGCCAGCATCGGGCCCCAGGACTTGCCCGCGAGTGCAGGGAGTTCGCGCCCGTCGAGCATCGCCGGATAGCTCGTGCCCGCGATCTCGAGCAGCGTCGGCATGAGGTCGGCCACATGCATGAGCCCCTGGTTGAGGCTCCCCTTGGGCCGCGCGACGGCCGGTCCACTGACAATCAGCGCATTGCGGATGCCGCCCTCAGCCATCCATCCCTTGTACTGACTGAACGGCGTCATCGACACCTGCGCCCACATCGGGCCGTACCCGACGTAGGAGCCCGGGTCGCCCCACGCATTGGGATGGGTCTGCGACCAGTTGATCGCCGCGAACAGATAGTCGCGCGTGCCGGGCGTGCCGGCGATCATCTTGAAGAGATCGGTTCCCTCGGCGCCGTTGTCGCCGAACACGACGAAGATCGTGTTCTCGTACTCTCCGATCTTCTTCAGATGGTCGATGAGGCGTCCGATGTGGAAGTCGAGGTTCTCCACCATGCCCGCGTAGAGCTCCATCTTCTTGCCGAGGAGCGCCCGGCTTGCCGGCGCCAGCACGATGGGATCGGGCACGAACCACATGCGCTCGGCGAGCTGCGTGCCTGCGGGCATGATGCCGAGTTCGACCTGTCGTTTCAGCCGTTCCTGCCGGACCGCGTCCCAGCCCTTGTCGTACTCGCCGACGTGGCGCGAGCGCCACTCCTTCGGCAGGTGGTAGGGGTCGTGCGGCGCCTGGTGGGCCACGTAAGCGAAGAAGGGCTTGCCGTCGCCACGGTTGGCGTCGATGAATCCGATCAGCTTGTCGGTGTAGGTCTTCGTCGCGTAATAGTCCTTGGGCAATTCCGTCAGATAGCGCCCGTCCTCGGTGAACACCGACTGCGGCGAAGCGGCGGTGAAATTCGTCATGTCCCAGTAGCTGCCCGCGCCGTCGAGCAGCGAGAAATCCCGCTCGAATCCGCGGGCGGCCGGGATCTGCTCCGGCGCTTTGCCCAGATGCCACTTGCCGACCATGTAGGTGTGATAGCCGGTGCCGCGGAGCAGTTGCGGCAGCGTGGCCACGCGGTTGTTGAGGTAGCCTTCGTAGCCGACTGCGCCCCGCTGGTTGGGGGCGGTCCACTCGTCCATGTTGCCCAGGCCGTTCAGATGCGTGTCGACACCGCTCAGAAGCGCGGCGCGTGTGGGCGAGCAACTGGCATGCGTATAGAAGTTGGAAAAGCGCACGCCGTCCTTGGCCAGCGCGTCGAGGTTCGGCGTCTTGATCTCGCTGCCGAAGGCGCCCATGTCGGAATAGCCAAGGTCGTCGCCGAGGATGACGACGATGTTTGGCCGGCGAGGCGCGTCGGTGGCGTCGGCTATTGAGGGCGTGCCAATCGACGCGAAGACGCCGGCGATGCCGAACGCCATCAATAGTGGTCTCAGCCTGCCCGGCTTCATAGCTTTGCCAGGCAATGGGTACTGCAGCACGTTATTCATTGCCAACTCCATCCTGTATCCCTGCATCAGAATTCCACCTCGATTCCACGCGCTTTCGCGACTTCGTATATCGAATTGAAAGTATTTGCCGTATCCGACGGCGCGTGCATAAGCTCATTGCGGAATTCCCGATACGCGCTCTCGACGTTCGCGAACAGACGCGCCGGGCTTCGCCACTCTCGATAGGGTCCGAATCCGATCCGTTTGGCGGCCTCCAGGGCATTTAGGCCCTGCGCGAAGCACCGCCTCGACTCCTCGCGCACGTATTCGAGGTACGCCTTTAGCTCCATCGCACCTTCAATCCCGCACAGAGGGCCGTGCCCGGGAACGATGACTTCCGGATCGAGCCAGAGGATGAGGTCGAGGGCCTGCAGCCATTTCGTGCTGGTGCCATGCCAGCCCATGGGCGTGCACTGACGGAAGACCACGTCTCCCGCAAAGACAACCCCTTCCGCGGGGACGTGAACAATCGTGTCCCCGACCCGGTGGCATGGCCCGACGTGAATCATGTGAACCTCCAAGCCTTCGAGATTCAGCACGAATCGTTCGTCGAACAGCGTCGCCGGAAGCGTCGGCTCGATCCCGTCGAAGTCGTAGTCCTGCCCCAGCTGCCTACCGATTGCTAGTACGCCCGGACGGGTTGCCTTGAGCATTAGACGAGAGAGCAAGCCATCGAAGCCACCGAGCAGCGCTTGGAATTCCCTCGGGGTGGCAGCCTGCATCATGCGGTCCGGCACCGTTCGATGCGCGATAATCTCGGCGCCCGAAAAGACCTGGTTGCCCCACACATGGTCACCGCTCTCGTTGGTATTGACCACGCGCTTCGGCACGCCCTGCCAGATGCTGCCGAACAACTCAGCCATTCGACGCGCGTGGGACAGGTCAGATTGCGTGTCGACGAGGACGCCGCCGCCGCGGTTGATGAATCCCGAGTTCGAGTCGCATAGACGGCCCTTCTCGTTCAAGACCGCAAAGCAACTTTCGCTTATTTGTTGCAATTTCATAGGGCGCCGCGTCCGAAGTATCGACTTGCGTTTCGATGAACAAATGAAGTCTGGCAACGGCACCGTGAATACCAGCTGATCCGGACCGGAGCCTCTGCCTCGCTGGAACTACAGCCACTGCTACACTTTCCCGACTTGGCACGTAGTCGTCTATCGGAATTCCGCAGAACGCATTCGTGAAGCACCCTCCGTTCACCAGCACACAGCCTGCAGTTTCGGTCGTCGAGATCAGCGATCCCACGGCGGTTGGCGCCGGTATTGAGCTGATCGAGCAGGATGCTGTACAGCTCCAGGAGATGTCGCTTCGGGCGCGCCGAGTGATTGTTCGTCTCGGGGCGTCTGCGGTCGTTTTCTATTCGACCAACCGTCGCGTGCGGACGCGCACGAGCGCCCGCAAGGGCCTGCTTGCTTACGTCATGTTTGGACCAAAATCGAGCGGGACTGTGAACGGACTACCGGTGAGCGCAGGCTTGATGCTCGCGGCAGCGCCCGATTCGGAGGCCATCTTTGTAGCCGACGCCGGGTACGAGAGCATTACGTTTCTGCTTTCGCCAGACGAGATCCGTGCGCATCTCACGGCCCGCCAGCGCGAGAGCGAGTTTCGTGTGCCGCGCGGCGTGGAATCGCTGCAGGTCGACCGCGATAATGCTAGGAAGCTGTTCGAGTGGGGCAAGCGACTGGTGGATACTGCCGCACGGCAACCGGCACTTTTCAACGAGCGGGAGACGGAACGGAACGCGGCCCACGTCGAGTTGGTCGAGCTTCTACTGGGAGTCCTTGGCGGGGCACACGACTTCGAGCCTAGCCACAGCGACCGGACCCGTCAGGCGCAGACTCTCATCGTCAAGATCGCCGAAGAGTTTGCGTTGTCGCAGTCTGATGATCACCTCTACGTCAGCGACCTGTGCAAGGTCGCGGGAGTGAGCGAGCGCACCCTGGAGTACGCATTCAAGGAGGTCATGCGATTGACACCGGTGACCTACCTGATCCGAATCCGATTGCACCGGGTGCGCCGGGTGCTCCTGGCAGCGACTCAGGGATCAACCACGGTGTCAACCGAGGCGCTCAACTGGGGCTTCTGGCACTTCGGAGAGTTCTCACGCGCCTACAAGGATTGCTTTGGTGAACTCCCGTCGGACACCCTGCGACGAAAGCCGGGAGAGCTGCAGACATGAATCGTGGCGCCGACGCTGCGTAGACGCGACAACAGTACAACCGGACCATGGAGGCAGACCCTAAGCAGCATTGCGCTGCCGCCCACTGCATTGAGTCCGGAGTCCTCGCCCGGCATAGGTTGCACGGCCGGCCAGTCGGCAACACTTGAGGACTGCGTGCTCTGAACGTCAGCTTCCAGAGGCTTGGATGGCAGCTTCCGGGTTGCTCGAACTTCTGCAAGGGGTCGCGAGCAGCCATACGCTCCCCTAAAGAAAAACGCGGACCCGAAGTCCGCGTTTTCACATGCAGCAAAGGGATCATCAACTCAATCCCAGCTCAACGCCCCCCCGGTCTGATACTCGGTGACCCGCGTCTCGAAGAAGTTCTTCTCCTTCTTGAGATCGATCATCTCGGCCATCCACGGGAACGGGTTGTCGGCCTTCTCGAAGATCGGATCGAGGCCGATCTGCTGGCACCGCCGGTTCGCGATGAAGCGCAGGTACTCCTTGAACATCGGTGCGTTCAGTCCGAGCACGCCGCGCGGCATCGTGTCCTCGGCGTAGCGGTACTCGAGCTCGACGCCCTTGCGCATCAGCTCGGCGATCTCGGCCTTGAACTCGTTGGTCCACAGGTGCGGGTTCTCGAGCTTGATGGTGTTGATGAGGTCGATCCCGAAATTGCAGTGCATCGACTCGTCGCGCAGGATGTACTGATATTGCTCGGACGCTCCCGTCATCTTGTTCTGGCGGCCCATCGCGAGAATCTGCACGAAGCCGACGTAGAAGAAGAGCCCCTCCATGATGCAGGCGAAGACGATCAGGCTCTTCAGGAGCTGCTGGTCGGCTTCGGACGTGCCGGTCTTGAACGTCGGGTCGGTCAGGACGTTGATGAACGGGATCAGGAAATCGTCCTTGTCCTTGATCGACTGGATCTCGTGGTACGCGTTGAAGATCTCGCCCTCGTCTAGCCCTAAGCTCTCGACGATGTACTGGTAGGCGTGGGTGTGGATCGCCTCCTCGAATGCCTGGCGCAGCAGGTACTGCCGGCACTCGGGCGCGGTGATGTGGCGATACGTGCCGAGCACGATGTTGTTGGCGGCGAGCGAGTCGGCGGTCACGAAGAAGCCGAGATTGCGCTTCACGATCAGGCGCTCGTCGTCGGTCAGGCCGTTGCGGCTCTTCCACAGCTCGATGTCGCGCTGCATGTTCACTTCCTGCGGCATCCAGTGGTTCGCGCAGCCGGCCAGGTACTTCTCCCACGCCCAGCGATACTTGAACGGGACGAGCTGGTTGACATCGGCGGTGCCGTTGATGACGCGCTTGTCCTCGAGGCGGACGCGGTGGAAGTTCTCGGGCATGGCTTCCTTGTCGACGTCGATGTCGTGCACCGGCTCACGCGAGAGGATGCCGCCCAGCACTTGCGCGCGTATGGTTTCGGCCGTGCGCGGAGCGTGCGGGGGCAGGGCGGGGGCGGGGGCGTCGTCGTCGAAGCTCAGCATTTGGGTGTCTCCTGGAACTCTTCTTATGTGGGGGCGGAGGCCCCGGATTTCACTCTGTCTTGGTGTAGGTAACTAGCTGCTTTTGCTGCTGGTTTTTCCCTCACCCCGGCCCCCTCCCCGCGCGGGGAGAGGGGCTTTCGGGGCTGCGGGGAGGGCGGTGGCCGGTTCGCGTCGTGCCCCCGCCTAATGCATTTCCTTCAGCTTCTCGTAGAGGAATTCGGGCGCGAAGTCGGTGCCGTCGTGCCATGCGATCGAAGCGAGGCCGTAGTCGAGGTAGAACGACGAGAAGAGCTCGCGATCGCGCAGCGGCTGGCGGGTCTCGCCGTGCAGCTCGTCGGCCAGGTCCACGACGCCCTTGCGGCCGTCGTTGAACTCGAGCCAGACCTTGTAATCGCCGAGATAGCGGGCTTCCACGACATGACGGGGAGAGGCTTCGTAGCGAGGCACGGGGTCCATCCTTTCGCGTTGTCGACCGGGGTACATCGATACCGCGCCGAAATCGGCCCGGGAAAAATGGGGTGCGCGGCTGCTCTCGCGCACCTCCCGGATCAATGTCCTGCTTCGGATCGTCCCTGTCGCGACGACCCGGGCGCGCGCTCCTCTGCGCGCCCTTCGGTACCGCTGTCCCTCGCGTCCACACGCGGCGCATTTCGCGCAGCGCTCCTGTCTGGGTGTCGCGGGGTGCTTCGCCACGTCGGCGCCGCGCGGGGTGAGTTCCGCCGCTGCCGTCACGCCAACGGGTCACCGAATCCTCGTTGCGACTCCTTTCCCGAAACGTTCACGCTGCCGCCGTACGCTGCCGATGCGGCTGCACCGCGAAGGCCGCGGATCGCGGTGCTTCGCGGGACGCGCGGCCGACCGGCCGCGCTCGCGGTTCACTGTACGTTCACGCCAAGGCTCGACGCATGCCTGCGCAGCCGCGCGCTACTGGCACGCTTCGCACGTCGGGTCGTCGATCGCGCAGAACTTCGGCGCGACCTCGTCCTGCACCGCGGGCTTGCCCTGCATCGCAGCGGCGCCGCCCGACTCGATCGACGACGACACCGCGTTGAGCTCGCCGCCGCGACCGGTCGACTTCTCCGCCGACGTCGCCGCCAGCGTGCGCAGGTAATAGGTGGTCTTGAGCCCGCGCACCCACGCGAGCTTGTAGGTCTCGTCGAGCTTCTTGCCCGACGCGCCGGCCATGTAGATGTTGAGGCTCTGCGCCTGGTCGATCCACTTCTGGCGGCGCGCGCCGGCTTCCACGATCCACTTGGTCTCGACCTCGAATGCGGTGGCGTAGAGCTCGCGCATCTCGGCCGGCACGCGGTCGATCTTGGCGAGGGAGCCGTCGAAGTACTTCAAGTCGGCGACCATCACCTCGTCCCACTGCCCGATTTCCTTGAGGTCGCGGACGAGCTGCTCGTTGACCACCGTGAACTCGCCCGAGAGGTTCGACTTCACGTAGATGTTCTGGTACTCGGGCTCGATGGACGCGGCCACGCCGATGATGTTCGAGATGGTCGCGGTGGGCGCGATGGCGACGCAATTGGAGTTGCGCATGCCGTGCTCGCGGATGCGGTCGCGCAGCGCGCTCCAGTCCATCGCGGACGATTCGTCGATCTCGACATAGCCGCCGCGCTCGTCCTTGAGGAGCTTCAGCGTGTCCTGCGGGAGGATGCCGCGGTCCCACAGGCTTCCCTTGTACGACGAGTAGCGCCCGCGCTCGGCGGCGAGCTCGGTGGACGCCCAGTACGCGTAGTAGCAGACCGCTTCCATCGAGCGGTCGGCGAATTCGACGGCCGCCGGCGACGCGTACGCGGTGCGCATGAGGTGCAGGCAATCCTGGAAGCCCATGATGCCCAGGCCCACCGGCCGGTGCTTCATGTTGCTGTCGCGCGCCTTCTTGACCGCGTAGTAGTTGATGTCGATGACGTTGTCGAGCATCCGCATCGCGGTGGAGATCGTGCGCGAGAGCTTCTCGTGATCCAGCGCCCAGCCGCCGTCCACCTGCTTCATGTGGGCGAGCATGTTCACCGAGCCGAGGTTGCATACGGCGATCTCGGTCTCGCTCGTGTTGAGCGTGATCTCGGTGCACAGGTTGCTGCTGTGCACGGTGCCCATGTGCTGCTGCGGCGAGCGGACGTTGCACGCGTCCTTGAAGGTGATCCACGGATGCCCCGTCTCGAACAGCATCGAGAGCATCTTCCGCCAGAGCTGCACGGCGGGGATCTTCTTGTAGAGCTTCAGCTCGCCGCGGGCGACCTTCTCCTCGTAGCGCTTGTACGCTTCCTCGAACGCGTGGCCCCACTTGTCGTGCAGGTCGGGCACGTCGGAGGGGGAGAAGAGCGTCCAGTCGCCGCCCTCGACGACGCGCTTCATGAACAGGTCCGGGATCCAGTTCGCGGTGTTCATGTCGTGCGTGCGGCGGCGGTCGTCGCCGGTGTTCTTGCGCAGCTCGAGGAACTCCTCGATGTCGAGGTGCCAGCTCTCGAGGTACGTGCACACCGCGCCCTTGCGCTTGCCGCCCTGGTTCACGGCCACGGCGGTGTCGTTCACCACCTTGAGGAACGGCACCACGCCCTGCGACTTGCCGTTGGTGCCCTTGATGTGCGAGCCCATCGCGCGCACGTTGGTCCAGTCGTTGCCCAGGCCGCCGGCGAACTTGGACAGCAGCGCGTTTTCCTTGATGGCCTCGTAGATGCCGTCGAGGTCGTCGCTCACGGTCGTGAGATAGCACGACGAGAGCTGCGAGCGGTGCGTGCCCGAGTTGAAGAGCGTCGGCGTGCTCGACATGAAGTCGAACGTGGAGAGCACGTTGTAGAACTCGATCGCACGCGCCTCGCGGTCGACCTCGTTCAGCGCGAGGCCCATCGCCACTCGCATGAAGAAGCACTGCGGCAGCTCGAAGCGACGGCCCCCGACGTATTGGTCGACGAGGAAGTAGCGGTCGTAGAGCGTCTGCAGGCCGAGGTAGCCGAACTGCAGGTCACGCTCGGGCTTGAGCGCCGCGCCGAGCTTCTCCATGTCGAACTGGAGCAGCGCCTCGTTGAGAAGCCCGATCTTCACGCCGTGCTTCACGAAGCGCGGGAAGTACTCGGGGTACTTCGCCGCCATCTCCTCCTGCGTGGCTTCCTCGCCCAGCGCCTCGAAGCGCAGCGAGTCGAGCAGCAGGCGTGCGGTGACGTACGAATACGCGGGATCCTTCTCGATCAGCGCGCGCGCGGACAGCACCACGCCCTTGCGCACTTCCTCGACCGCGACGCCGTCGTAGAGGTCCTTCAGCGTGGCCTTCAGGATGCGGTCGGGCTCGACGTCGGCCAGGCCCGCGCACGACGACTGCACGAGGTGCGTGAGGCGATCGAGGTCGAGCGGCTTGCGTACGCCGTTCTCGGTGACCTGGATGACGTGCTCGCCGCCCTTGGCTTCCTTGCCCTTGGCGTGCGCGCGCTCCTGTGAGCGCTTCTCGCGATACAGCACGTAGGCGCGCGCGACCTCGTGCTCGCCGCCGCGCATGAGCTGCAGCTCGACCTGGTCCTGGATCTCCTCGATGTGGATGGCGCCGCCTTCCGGCTTGCGCTTCACCAACGCCGCGACCACGCCGTCGGTCAGCTTCGTCACCTGCTCGCGCACGCGCGCCGACGCCGCGCCCTGGCCGCCGTTGATGGCGAGGAACGCCTTGGTCATCGCGATGGTGATCTTCGACGGCTCGAACGCCACCACCGAGCCGTTGCGGCGGATGACCTTGTACTGCGCGAAACGGGGATCGGCGCCGCTCATGACCGGACTGCCAGGTTCTCCAACGATCAACTCCCGAGGTGGGACAGCGGTGGGGGCGGAAGGTTGAGCGCTGGCGATCTGCATAAGCGGTTCTCCTGACGTTTCTTGTCGTTGTGGCCGGTTTTCGTGAAATGCGCGGCGGGACGGTTCTCGGGCGCAATGCCCCGTCCCGCGCGGGTTTCGGAAGGGTGACCTTGTGGGCCGGCGGCGGCCTTCCCCGCGGCATCGGGGTTGTCCGGGAGGCGGCTTCCGAAACGCGTGCTAAATCAAAATCTACTATATCTTGTGTTCAAGTGCCTGCTGAGCACAAAGAATAGTGGGTCGGACCGCTCCCCGCAAGTGAAATTTCATGCACAGGCGGGGGGCGGAAAAAGGGCAAGCAAAACAGGCCGCTGCGGCCCTCCGGCCGGCATGTGCAGAGGTCATCCACCGGTTGTGCACCGGTTCGTCCACCAGCGCGCGGATTCCGATGAACGGCAGGCCCGGCGTTGCGGGTTTGCCACAGTGAATCGTCATGTTGCAGCGCAAACCGAAAGCGCAAGGCGGGCGTCCGGCGCATCGCGGCGCGCCGTCCACCTCATCCACAGGGCCCGTGGATAAGTGCGGTCCGGCCGAGGGCGCGTCCCCAGTTCGTGCACCGGTCCGCGCACGGCTTGTGCACAGCTTATGCACCGCCGCAAGGAAGCGGTTCCGGTAAGCTTGGGGCGATGAATCGTCGCGATGCGCTGCGTTATGGAATGGCTGCCGCCGTGCTCGCAGCCGGCGGCGGCGCCGCGGGGCAGGGCGTGCCGCCGGCGGCGGGCGCGCTGTCGCTCGTCGTGCCCGACGCCGCAGGCAGCGCGGCCGACGCCGTCGCGCGGGTGCTGGCGCCCGCCCTGTCCAACGCCGCGGGCCGGCCGGTGACGGTGAGCGACCGCCCGGGCGGCCACGAGGTGACGGGCACCGCGAGCGTCGCCCGCGCGGGGCCCGACGGCGCGATCGCACTGCTCGCCACCGGCGCGCTCGCGATGAATGCCGCGCTGCAGCCGGCGCTGCCGTACGACACGCGCAACGCGCTGCTGCCGGTCGCGCTCGTCGCCACCGCGCCCTACGTGCTGGCGGCCGCGACCACGCTGCCGCTCGACTCCGTGCAGGACGTGATCGCGATCGCCAAGGCGAACCCGGGGCGCCTGCGCTACGCCGCGACCGGTCGCGGCAACGCCGGCCATCTCGTGGCCGAGATGCTGAAGTCGCTCGCGACCGTGCAGCTCACGCCGGCGCTCTACGCGGACAACGCTGCGGCGCTCGCCGACCTCGCGGCCGGCAAGGTGCAGCTCTGGTTCGGGCGCTTCGACGACGTGCAGCCGCTCGTGAAATCCGGCAAGGCGCGCGTGATTGCCGTGACCGGCCCGCGGCGGCTCGCGCGCCTGCCCGACGTGCCGACGATGACCGAGGCCGGCGTGCCCGGCTTCGACGTCGTGCAGTGGTTCGGCCTCTTCGTGCCCGCGACGACGCCGAAGGCCAGCGTGGAGCGCCTGCAGGCCGACGTGCGCCGCGCGCTGCAGGTGCCCGAGGTGCGCGAGAAGCTCGCCGCGCAGGCGGGCGTCGAGGTTGCGGCCGGCACCGGCGACGCGCTCGACGCGCTCGTCGCGCGCGACATCGCGACGTGGACGAAGCTCGCGCGCGACATGAACCTCAAGGTGGAGTGACGCGTCGGACGACGCTGGGTCCCCGCCTGCGCGGGGACGACAAGGGAAGGATTGCGTCACAGGGAACAGCGGCGGTTCCGTTGCCCCCCACGCTCGACGCATCGCCCGATGCAGGTAACCGCCGGCCTGCGCAACGTCGAAATCCGTCACCATCGTCCCCGCGCAGGCGGGAACCCAGTGGCTCGACGCATCGCCCGATGCAGGTAACCGCCGGCCTGCGCAACGTCGAAATCCGTCACTGTCGTCCCCGCGCAGGCGGGGACCCAGTGTCGTGACGGCGCCCCGATCCGCGCCGGCTACCGCGTCACTCGCGTGACGGCGCCCCGCCGCGCAGCGCCACCACCTGCCGCAGCTTGCCGTCGCGCGCGCTTGCGACCGGCTCCTCCGCCGCGAGGCGAACCTGCACGCGCGCGAGCCCCTGCCGCGCGAGGTACTCACGCAGCGCACGCAGCGCGATGTCGCCCGCGGCACGCTCGCCTGCGGTGAGGCGCAGCACGAGCGCATCGGCCGCGGCCTGCACGATCTGGAAGCGGTGCACGTGCGCGGTCTCTTCCACGATCGTAGCGAGCGCGAGCGGCGGCAGCGCCACGGCGCGGCCGTCGGCGGCGTGGAGCACGAGCACGTCGTCGCAGCGTCCTTCCACGTGGAGCGCGGGCAGCGGGCAGCCGCACGCGCACGGGCCGGCCAGCATGCGCACGCGATCGCCGAGGTCGTAGCGGACGATCGGCTGCACGGCGTTGGCGAGGTTGGTGACGAGCACCGTGTGCGACAGCGTGCCCGCGGACACGGGACGGTAATCGCGGTCGACGGGCTCGAGGATCACCCAGTCGGCATTGACGTGCACCGCGCCCTCGCTGCAGCCGAAGCCGATCGCGAGGCACTCGGACGCGCCGTACTCGTTATGCAGCGGACAGCCGAACGCGCGCTCGATCGCGCGCTGTGCCGCGCGCGACAGCACCTCGCCGCCCGACCACAACCCGACGGGACGCAGCGCGAGCCGGCCCGCGGCCTGCTCCCCGGCGAGCATCGCGAGCACCGTCGGGTAGCTCGCGAGGAACGACGGCGCGTACGCGGCAAGCGCCGCCACGAGCTCGCGCAGCGGCAGCGTCACGGGGAAGCTGCGCATCGCAAGCCACGGCCGGCCCTGCGCCAGGCGCCGCCACGATGCGATGCTCGCGAAGTGTCCGCCGTCGGCGGTGACGAGCGCGGCGCGGCCGCCCTGCGCGGCGGCGGCGGTCCAGTCGCAGCCCCGCGCCGTGCCGCTCGTCACCGGGACGCTCACCAGCGCGTCGTACGTCGCGAGCGCCATCGCGTCCTGCACGAAGATGCCGGGCGTGCCGGTGGTGCCGGAGCTCGTCCACACCACGTAGCGATCGCGGAAGCGCTCGCCGATGTGCGCGCGCGTCGCGACGAACGCGTCGACCTCGCGGCGCGTGATCGCGCGATCGGTGCACCACGCATCGAACGCCGCCATCAGCGACGCCTTGTGCGTGACGGGCAGCGATGCGAGCGGAGGATCGTCGGGCAACGCTCGCCACGCGTCGCGGAAATACGGCGAGTGCAGGCGCGCATGCCGCACGAGATCCGCAAGCCTTCGCGCGCGCAACGTCGCGACGGCGTCGCCGCCGAGCGCACGCGTCCACACGATCGCGCCCGCCAGCGTCGCCGTGCTCCACTGGTCGAGGAGGCCGTGCAGCGAGTCGAGGAACGGCAGCGCGGGAGCGGGAGCCACGCTTCATTGTCCGCCGTTCGTCGCCGCCACGCACCGCGCGTAATGCCTGCGTTGACGGCTGTCAATGCGCATCTGCGCGCGGGGCAGGACAATGAGAGTGCGACGCGGCGCACTGCCGGGTCAGTGAAGTAGCAGGGCCCACGGCGCAAAGCCGATCGGCGGCCGGCGCGGCCGCCGGTCTCCTCGAAACCACCCGGGGAGCGAACGATGGGCACTCATCAAATCCGTACGTATGAACCGTTCGCGGACTTCTTCCGCGGCGGGCCGCTGCAGGACCTCGTGCCGATGTTCGACATGCCGCGCGTGCGCAGCGCGCTCGCGACGATGCCGGCAGCGCCGACCATCCGCATGGACGTGAAGGAAACGCCCGCGGCCTACCTGGTGACGGCCGCCATTCCGGGCGTGCGCAAGGAGGACATCCACGTGACGGTGGAAGGCGGCACCGTGGGCATCACGGCCACGGTGGAGCGCCGGGACGAGAAGCGCGAAGGCGAGACCGTGCTGTGCACCGAGCTCTACGCGGGCGAGGTCGCGCGCACGTTCACGCTGCCGGCCGACGTCGATGAAGCGAAGGCGGAGGCGAAGTACGAAGACGGCATGCTGGAGCTCAAGCTGCCGAAGCAGGCGGGTGCGCGGGCCAGGAAGTTGACGGTCGCCTGACGCACCGGCAAGGCGGCGGCGTCGCATGTCGGGTGAACGCAGCGCCGCCGTGCACGGCCCCGCGGGACCGAGGCTCGGTCCCGCGGGGATTTGCAACGGTCTGCCGCGAGGCGCGGTGCATTCGCACCAAAGCACGACCGGCGGGCCCGCCCCCATGGAGGACATCATGAAACATGAACCGCAAGCTCCGGCGGCGAATCCGTTCGCCGTCGACGCGCTGAGGAAAGGCGGCAGCGCGATGAACGCGTTCGGAGGCCAGGCGATGCGCGCGTGGCTCGACGTGGCGACACGCCTGCAGGCCGAGACCACGGCGTTCTGGACGGGGCGCGTCGGCAAGGACGTCGCAGCCATGGCCGCGCTCGCGCAATGCACGACGCCGGCCGCCCTGGTCGAGGCGCAGGTGCGCTACGCGCGTGAAGCGTGGGCCGACTTCGAGGGCGAGGGCCGGCGCCTCATGCGCATCGTGAACGAGGCGGCCGCGATCCGGCTGCCGGGCAACCCGGCGAGGACGGCCGGCTGACGAAGGACGCGCGATGGACAAGCGAGAGGTGACCCGGCGCAGCAACGGAACGGGCAGCAGCGTGGCGCGCGCGACGCGCGCCGGCATACGCGGTGCGGGCCGCCACCGGCGCGCGGCGGCGCCGGCGGACGTGAAGCCGCCGGCGGCACCGCGGCCGCCCGATCCGTCGTTCCTGCGCGACTCGTACGCCGCGACGTCGCTCGCGGAGACGATGGACCGCTCGCTGCACGCGACCATCGCGCACTACTCGGCGGGCCTCTCGCCGATGGCGCAGATGGCGGCCTGGTGGGACTGGGCCGCGCATCTCGCGTTCTCCCCGGGCAAGCGCATGCAGCTCGCCGAGAAGGGCGTGAAGAAGGGCCTGCGGCTCGCGACGTACGCGTGGCGACGCGCGCTGCAGGTCGAGGGCACGGAGCCATGCATCGAGCCGCTGCCGCAGGACCGGCGCTTTGCCGATCCCGCGTGGCGCACGGCGCCGTTCGACCTCTACTGGCAGTCGTTCCTGCTCGCGCAGCAGTGGTGGCACAACGCGACGACGGGCGTGCGCGGCGTCACCGCGCAGCACGAGCGCATGGTGTCGTTCGGCGCGCGCCAGTTCCTCGACATCGTCGCGCCGGCGAACTTCGTGCTCACCAATCCGCAGGTGCTGCAGCGCACGCTCGCGGAGGTCGGCATGAACTTCGTGCGCGGCGCCGGCAACGCGATCGAGGATCTCGACCGCGCGCTGGGCGGGCGGCGGCCGGTGGGCGCCGACGCGTTCGAGGTCGGGCGCAACGTCGCGATCACGCCGGGCAAGGTCGTGCTGCGCAACCGCCTCATCGAGCTGCTGCAATACGCGCCCACCACGTCGCGCGTGCGGCCCGAGCCGGTGCTGATCGTGCCGGCGTGGATCGAGAAGTACTACATCCTCGACCTGAGTCCCGCCAACTCGCTCGTCGACTACCTGCGGCGCGAGGGCTACACGGTGTTCATGATCTCGTGGCGCAACCCGGGGCCGGAAGATCGCGACATCACGTTCGACGACTACCGCGTGCACGGACCGCTGGCGGCGCTCGCCGCGGTGAACGCGATCTGCCCGGGCGCGAAGGTGCACATGGCTGGGTACTGCATCGGCGGCACGCTGCTCGCGATCACCGCGGCGGCGATGGCGCGCGACGGCGACGACCGCCTCGCCACCACCACGTTCTTCGCCGCGCAGACCGACTTCACGGAAGCGGGCGAGCTCATGCTCTTCATCGACGAGAGCCAGCTCGCGTTCCTCGACGACGTGATGTGGGAGCAGGGCTTCCTCGGCAGCCGGCAGATGGCGGGCGCGTTCCAGCTCCTGCGCAGCAACGACCTCGTGTGGTCGCGCGTCATGCACGAATACCTGATGGGCGAGAGGCGTCCGCTGACCGACCTCATGGCGTGGAACACCAACGCCACGCGCATGCCGTACCGGATGCACAGCGAGTACCTGCACAAGCTCTTCCTCGCCAACGACCTCGCCGAGGGCCGCTTCACGGCCGGCGGCGCGCGGGTCGCGCTGAAGGACCTGCGCCTGCCGCTGTTCGCCGTCGGCACCGAGCTCGATCACGTGGCGCCGTGGAATTCCGTGTACAAGTTCCACCTGCTCACGGATGCGGAGGTGACGTTCGTGCTGACGAGCGGCGGCCACAATGCCGGCATCGTCGCCGAGCCGGGGCACCCGGGACGGCGCTACCGCTGCGCGACGAAGGGCCGCGCCGCGACGTACGTCGATCCGCAGGCGTGGGTCGACGCCGCGACGCTGCACACCGGATCGTGGTGGCCCGAGTGGACGCGGTGGCTCGATGCGCATTCGTCCGCGCCGGTCGAGCCGCCGGCGATGGGCAGCACCGCGTACCCGGCGCTCGGTGACGCGCCCGGCACCTACGTGCTGCAGGCGTGACGCGTCATTCGGGCAGTGCGAAGAGTCGCGTGCCGGCGATCGCCACGACGCGGTCGCCGGCTTCGGGCTTCACGATGGCGAGCCCGGTGAAGCTGCCGAACGCGGGCAGGATGGCGCGGCGTGTGCCGAGCACGAAGCACGGCAACCGCGCCGCGCCATCGCGGCCGGTGAGCACCACGCCGGGATGCAGGTGACCCGCGAGCACGTAGCCCGTGGGCGGCCGGCACGGCGCGTGGCAGGCCAAGAACGGCGGCACCGCGTGCGGGTCGGCGACGACCTCCACGCCCCACGACGGCGGCGGATCGCCGGCACGATCGTCGTGATTGCCACGCACGAGCGTGATCGCGAGGCTTGCATGCGCGTCGCGCCACGCGCGGAACGCGACGTCGAGGGCGGGGACGCGGCCCGCGGCGGCGTGGAGGAAGTCGCCCAGCACGACGAGGCGGCGCGCCTGCGTGACCGCCACGAGCCTCGCGAGGCGCGCGAGATCCGACTGCGTGCTGCCGCGCGGCAACGGCACGCCGCCGGCGCGGAACGCGGCCGCCTTGCCGAGGTGGACGTCGGCGACGAACAGCGTGGCCTCGCGCGTCCAGTGCAGCGCGCGCTCGCCCAGCAGCTCGACCGCTTCGCCCGCAAGCACGGCGCGCTGCGCGTCGGAATGTGACGGTGATGGCACTGCGGGAGGGAACAGCGCGAGTGACGCGGAACGGGGCATCGACGGCGGCGGACGCAAGGCGAGCCGCGATCTTAACGCGTCCGTTGCGAACGCCGCGCGTGTAGCGCACACTTCCGCGCTTGACGGTCTCCCGCACGCGCCGGCGCATCACCGGCGCGGCGCCGTGCGCAGCGCGTCGACCAGGACCCTATGCCGCGTTTCTCCGCGAACCTCTCGTTCCTCTTCAACGAAGTTCCCTTCCTCGACCGCTTCGCCGAAGCGGCGCATGCGGGTTTCCGCGCCGTCGAATTCGCGTTCGGCTACGACTACCAGGTCCGCGACATCGCGGCCCGCGCCACCGAGCACAAGCTCGACGTCGTGCTCATCAATGCGCCGCCCGGCGACTGGGACGCGGGCGATCGCGGGCTCGCGTCGGTGTCGGGACGCGAACACGAGTTCGCGGCGAGCGTCGTGACCGCGCTGCGCTATGCGCAGGCGCTGAAGTGCCCGCGCATCCACGTGATGGCGGGCGTGCTGCCCGCCGGCGTCGACGACGCGGAGCGCGCGCGCCGCCTGCGCACGTACAAGCGCAACCTCAAGTTCGCATGCCAGGAAGCGGCCGAGCAGAACGTCACGGTGCTGATCGAGCCGATCAATCCGCGCGACATGCCGGGGTATCTCCTCAACACGCAGGCCGAGGCGCACGCGATCCGCGAGGAGCTCGGCATGGCGAACCTGCGCGTGCAGATGGACCTCTACCACGCGCAGGTGGTCGAGGGCGACCTCACGACCAAAATCCGGCGCTGGCTGCCGCACGTCGGGCACGTCCAGATCGCGGGCGTGCCCGGCCGCAACGAGCCCGATGCGGGCGAGCTCAACTACGGCTATCTCTTCAAGCTGCTCGACGAGCTGAAGTACGAGGGCTGGATCGGCTGCGAGTACCGGCCGGCGACCACGACCAGCGCGGGGCTGTCGTGGTTCTACAAGCTCATCGACCGGCGGCCGGCGTAGCGGCGCGCGCGCTCGCGGCGTCGACTCAGAGCGCGACCGACATCCCGCCGTCCATCACCACCATCTGGCCGGTCATGTAGTCGGCGGCGCGCGAGGCCAGGAATACCGCGAGGCCCGCGATCTCCGGCGGCTCGCCCCAGCGGCCCGCGGGCGTGCGCTTGCACACCCACGCGTTGAATTCCGCGTTGTCGATCAGCGCGCGGTTCATCTCGGTGGCGAAGTAGCCCGGCGCGATCGCGTTGACCTGGATGTTGTGCTGTGCGAGCTCCACCGCCATGCCGCGCGTGAGCTGGCGCACGCCGCCCTTGGCTGACGTGTAGGGCACGACGGTCGGGCGCGCGAGCTCGCTCATCAGCGACGCGATGTGGATGATCTTGCCGCTCCGGCGCGCGATCATGCCGGGCAGCACGGCTTGCGACACGACGAAGGGCGCGGTGAGGTTGGTCGCGATCACCGCGTCCCAGTCGTCCTGCTTGAACTCGACGAACGGCGCGCGGCGCTGGATGCCGGCGTTGTTGACGAGGATGTCGATCGCACCGTGCCTCGCGACGACCGTCGCGATGCCGGCGTGCACGGCGTCGCGGTCGGTGACGTCGAAGGCGGCGATGTCGGCCTTGTGCCCGGCATCGTGCAGGCGCTGCGCGGAGGCGGCGAGGTCGTCGGGCTTGCGCCCGTTGAGCACGACGGTGGCGCCGGCTTCGGCCATGCCGTGCGCGATGGCGAAGCCCAGGCCGCGCGTGGCGCCGGTGACGAGGGCGACGCGGCCGGCGAGGGAGAAGGGGGAGGTGGGCATGTTCGTGATGTGAGGACGTGGGCGATCATCCATTCTACTGATTCGCGCGGCCGCCCCTCACCCCAACCCTCTCCCCGCAAGCGGGGCGAGGGAGCTTGCATGGCAATCGCCAGCGTGACCGCGCAGCGCCCCAAAATCTCACTCTAACGCGTAGCGCCCCAGAAACTCCCTCGCCCCGCTTGCGGGGAGAGGGTTGGGGTGAGGGGCTGCGTGACCTTCGCTCGGCGCGTCCTACTCCGCCTTCGCCAGCGAATGCGCGCTCCACCCGCCACCCAGCGCCCGCACGAGATCGACGCTCGCCGTCAACCTCCGCCCCGTGATCGCCAGCGCCGTCCGCTCGCTGTTGAGCGCGTTCGCCTGCAGCACCACCACCGCGAGATAGTTCGCGGTCCCGGCACGGTACTGGTTGTTCGCGATCGCCGCCGACTGCCGCGCCGCGTTCACGGCCTCCTGCTGCACCTGCGCTTCCTGTGCGAGAAGCTGGATCGCCGCCAAGTTGTCCTCGACCTCCTGGAACCCGCTCAGCACCGTCTGCCGGTACGTGGCGACGGCCTCGTCGTAGCGCGCGACCGCCTGCGCCTTCTGCGCGCTGCGCAGGCCCGCGTCGAAGATCGTCTGCGCGAGCGACGCGCCGAGCGACCAGTAGTTGTTCGGCAGCGACAGCAGGCTGCCGATCACCGAGCTCTGCAGACCCGCGTTCGCGGACAGGCCGACCGCCGGGAAGAACGCCGCCTGCGCGACGCCGATCTGCGCATTCGCCGCGGCGGCGCGGCGCTCCGCAGCGGCGATGTCGGGCCGGCGCTCGAGCAGCGCCGACGGCATCACCAGCGGTATCTCCGGGAATTGCGGTGTGACCGTCGGCCGCGCGGCGATCGCGAAGTCCGCCGGCGGCTTGCCGAGCAGCACGGCCACCGCGTGCTCGAGCTGCGCGCGCGCGAGCTGCGCGTCGAAGATCGACGCCTGCGTCGACTTCAACTGCGCTTCCGCCTGCAGCACGTCGCCGCGCGCGACGACGCCCGCGTTGTACTGGTTCTGCGTGAGCTGCACTGATTTCTCGAACGCAACGACGGTGTTGCGCAGGAGCTCGATCTGCGCGTCCTGCACGCGCAGCAGGATGTAGTTGGTCGCGACCGACGCCTGGACGGAAAGCCGCGCGTTGGCGAGGTCGGCCTCGCTCGCCTGCGCGCTGCCGCCGGCCGCCTCGATCGAGCGCCGGATGCCGCCCCACAAATCGGGCTCCCAGCTCGCGCCGATCCCGAGGTTGTACGCGGAGTTCTGGCCATTGCCGTTGCCGTTCGCCGCGCTCTTGTTGCGCACCGCGCTGCCGGTGCCGCTCACCACCGGGAACAGCGCCGCGCGCGCCGCCTGCGTGCCCGCGTTCGCCTCGCGCACGCGCGCCGCATACAACGCGATCGACTGGTTGCTCACGTCGACCTGCGCCATCAGCGCGTCGAGGTCGGGATCCCGGTAGGCCTGCCACCATGCGCCGCGCGGCGCCGCGTCGGCGGGTTGCGCGACCTTCCAGCCCGCGGCCTCCTTGTACTGCGCCGGCACCGGTGCCGCCGGCCGCTGGTAGTCGGGGCCGACCATGCAGCCGGCGAGGAGGAGGGCGGCGGCGCAGGCCGTGCCGCGGATGGCGAAGGCGATCATGAGGGTTGGACGCGCCGGTGCGCCGGGAGTGCCGCGCCGCGGCGCGCAGCGCGCGAGCGGCGGGCCAGCGCCCACAGGCGGAAGCGGTCGAGGTAGAGGTACACCACCGGCGTGGTGTAGAGCGTGAGGAGCTGCGACAGCATGAGGCCACCGACGATCGCGATGCCGAGCGGGCGCCGCATCTCGGCGCCGTCGCCCGCGGAGAACGCGAGCGGCAGCGCGCCCAGCAGCGCCGCCATGGTGGTCATCATGATCGGCCGGAAGCGCACGAGGCACGCCTCGTGGATGGCGTCGCGCGTGGACAGCCCGCGCGAGCGCTCGCCGTCGAGCGCGACGTCGATCATCATGATCGCGTTCTTCTTCACGATGCCGATGAGCAGGATCACCGCGATGAACGCGATGATCGAGAACTCGGCGCCGAACGCCATCAGCGCGAGCAGCGCGCCCACCCCGGCCGACGGCAGCGTGGAGAGGATGGTGATCGGATGCACGAAGCTCTCGTAGAGCACGCCGAGCACGATGTACACGGTGACGAGCGCCGCGAGGATCAGCCACGGCTGGCTCGACAGCGACGACTGGAACGCGCGCGCGCTGCCCTGGAACGTCCCACGCACGGTGGACGGCACGCCGATGCGCGCCATCTCGTCGTCGACGGCGCGCGTCGCCTGCGACAGCGACACGTCGGGGGCGAGGTTGAACGAGATCGTCGACGCGACGAACTGTCCCTGGTGCTGGACGCCGAGCGGCGTGCTGGTGGGACCGTAGGTCGCGAACGCGGACAGCGGCACCTGCGTGCCGCTGCTGGTGCTGACGTACACGTTGGACAGCGACTCCGGCGACTGCCAGAACTCCGGCGCCGCCTCCATCACCACGTGGTACTGGTTCAGCTGCGCGTAGATCGTCGACACCTGGCGCTGGCCGAAGAGGTCGTTCAGCGTGGTGTCGAGCATGCGCGCGGTGACCCCGAGGCGCGTCGCGGTGTCGCGGTCGATCACGACGGTGGTCTGCAGGCCCTTGTCCTGCGTGTCGGTGTTGACGTCGGCGAGCTGCGGCAGGTTGGACAGCGCCGCGCGGATCTTAGGCTCCCACGCGCGCAGCTCGGCGAGATCGTCGGCCTGCAGCGTGAACTGGTACTGCGCGTTGCTCTGCCGCCCGCCGATGCGGATGTCCTGCACGGGCTGCAGGAAGAGATTCGCGCCGGGCACGTTGGCGAGCTTGCCGCGCAGGCGGCCGATCACCTGGTCGGCGGTCATCCTGCGCTCGGCGATGGGCTTCAGCGAGATGAACATGAACCCCGAGTTGCGCTGCGACCCGCCGGTGAAGCCGACGACGTTCTCCACCGCGGGATCCGCGCCCACGATCGCCATGAACTCGGAGAGCTTGCCGCGCATCGCCTGGAACGAGATGCTCTGGTCGGCCTGGATGCCGCCGACCAGCCGTCCCGTGTCCTGCTGCGGGAAGAAGCCCTTCGGGATCACGACGTAGAGGTACACGTTGAGGCACACCGTCGCGAGCAGCACGAGCATGACGATCGGCCCGTGCCGCAGCGCCCAGCCGAGCGAGCGTCCGTAGCCGCGCACGAAGCCGGCGAACATCCGCTCGCCGAACGCCGCGAGGCCCGTGGCCGCGCGCTCCGGCTTCGGTCGCAGCAGGCGCGCGCACATCATCGGCGTGGTGGTGAGCGACACGACGAGCGACACGAGGATCGCGGCGGACAGCGTGATCGCGAACTCGCGGAACAGTCGCCCGACGATGCCGCCCATCATCAGGATCGGGATGAACACGGCGATCAGCGACAAGCTCATCGAGAGCACCGTGAAGCCCACCTCGCGCGCGCCCTGCACGGCGGCGGCGAACGGCCGCATGCCCTGCTCGATGTGGCGCGTGGTGTTCTCGAGCACGACGATCGCGTCGTCGACGACGAAGCCGGTGGCGATGGTGAGCGCCATCAACGTGAAGTTGTTCACGGAGAAGCCAGCGAGGTACATGACGCCGAAGGTGCCGATCAGCGACACCGGCACCGCCACCGCCGGGATGAGCGTCGCGCGGCCGCTACGCAGGAACAGGAACACGACGACGATCACCAGCGCGACGGCGATCATCAGCGCACGCCCGGTGTCGCGCAGCGACGCGCGGATCGTGGTGGTGCGCTCCATCGCCAGCGTGACGTCGATGGCGCTCGGGATCGACGCCTTCAGCTGCGGCAGCAGCGCGGTCACGCGGTCGACGGTGTCGATGATGTTCGCGTTCGGCTGCCGGTTGATGATGACGAGCACCGACGGCCGCCCATTGGCCATGCCGGCGTTGCGCAGGTCCTGCACCGAATCCACGACGGTGCCGACGTCGGTGAGATGCACCGCCGCGCCGTTGCGGTAGGCGACGATCAGCGGCAGGTACTCCGCGGCGGTCTTGGCCTGGTCGTTGGCGTAGATCTGCCAGTGGCGGTCGCCGTCCTCGACCGCGCCCTTGGGCCGGTTCGCGTTGGCGGTGGCGAGCGCGGTGCGCACGTCCTCGACGCCCACGCCGTACTTGTTGAGCGCCGCGGGATTCAGCTCCACGCGCACCGCCGGCAGCGAGCTGCCGCCGACCGTCACTTGGCCCACGCCTTCGACCTGCGACAGCTTCTGCGCGAGGATGGTCGACGCCGCGTCGTACATCTGCCCCTGCGTCAGCGTGTCCGAGGTGAGCGCCAGGATCATGATCGGCGCGTCCGCGGGATTCACCTTGCGGTACGTCGGGTTGCTGGGCATGCCGGTCGGCAGCAGCGCGCGCGCGGCGTTGATCGCGGCCTGCACGTCGCGCGCGGCGCCGTCGATGTCGCGCGAGAGATCGAACTGCAGCGTCACGCGCGCGTTGCCGAGCGAGCTCGACGACGTCATCTCGGTCACGCCCGCGATGCGGCCGAGCGAGCGCTCGAGCGGCGTGGCGACCGTCGCGGCCATCGTCTCGGGACTGGCGCCGGGCAGCGACGCCTGCACGGAGATGGTCGGGAAGTCCACCTGCGGCAGCGGCGACACCGGCAGCAGCCGGAACGCGATGGCGCCGGCGAGCGCGACGCCGAGCGTGAGCAGCGTCGTGGCGACCGGGCGGTCGATGAAGGGCGCGGAGAGGTTCATCACGGACGCCTCCACGGGCCCATGTCGTCCCCGCGA
This sequence comes from Burkholderiales bacterium, assembly GCA_046347855.1. Taxonomy (GTDB): domain Bacteria; phylum Pseudomonadota; class Gammaproteobacteria; order Burkholderiales; family Casimicrobiaceae; genus VBCG01. Next base: position 245,259 of record JAXMFJ010000006.1, on the reverse strand, counting down.
AAGCGGGGACCCAGCGTCGTTTGCGCGAACGACACTGGGTCCCCGCTTTCGCGGGGACGACATTGGGAGGCAATGGCCGTCCTCACTTCACTCACCATGGCGTCAGTCCGCCGCCGCGGCGTCGCCGGCCCGATGCGACGGCTGCCCGCCGATCCGCCGCGCCACGCGGTCGAACGCGAGGTAGATGACCGGCGTGGTGAACAGCGTCAGCGCCTGCGAGAAGATGAGCCCGCCGACCATCGTGATCCCGAGCGGATGGCGCAGCTCCGACCCTTCGCCCCAGCCGATCATCAGAGGGAGCGCGCCGAGAATGGCCGCCATCGTGGTCATCATGATCGGCCGGAAGCGCAGCAGGCACGCCTCGAAGATCGCGTCGCGGGGCGCCATGCCGCGATCACGCTCGGCGTCGAGCGCGAAGTCGATCATCATGATCGCGTTCTTCTTGACGATGCCGATCAGCAGGATGATGCCGATGATCGCGATGATCGACAGGTCGTTGCCGGTGAGGAGCAGCGCGAGCAGCGCGCCGACGCCGGCGGAGGGCAGCGTGGACAGGATCGTCACCGGGTGCACGAAGCTCTCGTAGAGCACGCCGAGCACGATGTACATGGTGACGATGGCGGCGAGGATCAGCCACAGCTCGTTGGCGAGCGACGCGCGGAACGCGAGCGCCGCGCCCTGGAAGTTGATCTGCACGCTCTCGGGCATCGCGAGCGCGGCGCGCGCCGACTCGATGGCCTTCACGGCGTCGCCGAGCGATGCGCCGCGCCCGAGGTTGAACGACACCGTCGCCGCCGGGAACTGGCCGATGTGGTTGATCGCGAGCGGCGCCGGCTTCTCGACCACGCGCGCAACCGTCGACAGCGGCACCTGCTGCGACGGCTGTCCCGGCACCGTGGCCGTGACGTAGATGCCGTCGAGCGCGCCCGGCCCGCGCTGGAACTCGGGCTTCACCTCCAGCACCACGCGATACTGGTTCGACTGCGTGAAAATCGTCGAGATGAGCCGCTGCCCGAACGCGTTGTAGAGCGCGGTGTCGATCGCCGCCGGCGTGATGCCGAGCCGCGCCGCCGTCGTGCGGTCGAAGTCCACGTACGCCTGCAGGCCGTTGTCGGACAGGTCGCTCGCGACGTCCGCGAGCTGCGGCGCCTGGTGCAGGCGGTCGACGAGCTTCGGCACCCATTCCGACAGCAGCGCGAGGTCGACGGCCTCGACGGTGAACTGGTACTGCGTGCGGCTGACGCGATCCTCGATGGTCAGGTCCTGCACCGGCTGCATGTAGAGCGCGATGCCCTCCACGCCGGCGAGCTTGCCCTGCAGGCGGCGGATGACCTCGCTCGCCGACGCGTCGCGCTCGCTGCGCGGCTTCAGGTTGATGAGCATGCGGCCGCTGTTGAGCGTCGCGTTGGTGCCGTCCACCCCGATGAAGGACGTCAGCGTCGCCACGGCGGGATCGCGCAGCACGACGTCCGCGAGCGCCTGCTGGCGCTGCGCCATCGCGGCGAACGAGATCGACTGCGGCGCCTCCGAGATGCCCTGGATCGCGCCCGTGTCCTGCACCGGGAAGAAGCCCTTGGGGATCAGGACGTAGAGCACGACGGTGAGCACGAGCGTCAGCACCGCGACCGCCAGCGTCGCGCGCTGGCGGTCGAGCACCCAGTTCAGCATCTGCCCGTAGCGGTGGATCACGCGGTCGAAGAGGTCGCCGCTCCAGCGGTAGAAGCGTCCCTGCTTGTCCTCGGGGACGTGGCGCAGGAGCCGCGCGCACATCATCGGCGTGAGCGTCAGCGACACCACCGCGGAGATCAGGATCGACACCGCGAGCGTGATCGCGAACTCGCGGAACAGGCGGCCGACCACATCGCCCATGAACAGCAGCGGGATCAGCACCGCGATCAGCGAGAACGTGAGCGAGATGATGGTGAACGCGATCTGCTGTGTGCCCTTCAGCGCCGCCGCGAGCGGCGTCTCGCCGTCCTCGATGTAGCGCGCGATGTTCTCGATCACCACGATGGCGTCGTCGACCACGAAGCCGGTGGCGATGGTCAGCGCCATCAGCGTCAGGTTGTTGATCGAGAAGCCGGCGAGGTACATCACGCCGAACGTGCCGACCAGCGACAGCGGCACCGCGACGCTCGGGATGATCGTGGCGCGCACGTTGCGCAGGAACAGGAAGATCACCATCACGACGAGCGCGACGGCGAGCAGCAGCTCGAACTGCACGTCGGCGACCGAGCCGCGGATGGTGACGGTGCGGTCGGTGAGCAGCGTCACGTCCACGCTCGCGGGCAGCGACTGCGACAGCGTGGGCAGCAGCTTCTTCACGCGGTCCACCACCTCGATGACGTTGGTGCCCGGTTGCCGCTGCACGTTGAGCAGGATCGCCGGCGTGTCGTTGGCCCACGCGGCGAGGCGCGCGTTCTCGGCGCCGTCGACGGTGTCCGCCACGTCCTGCACGCGCACCGGCGCGCCGTTGCGATAGGCGATGATCAGCGAGCGGTACTCGTCGGCCGACTTCAGCTGGTCGTTGGCGTCGATGGTCGACGCGCGCGTCGGGCCGTCGAAGCTGCCCTTGGCCTGGTTGGTGTTCGCGGCCGCGATCGACGTGCGCACATCCTCGAGCGACAGGTTGTACGCGGCGAGCGCCTTCGGGTTCACCTGGATGCGCACGGCGGGCCGCTGCCCGCCGCTGATGCTCACGAGGCCCACCCCGGGGAGCTGCGAGATCTTCTGCGCGAGGCGCGTGTCGGCCAAGTCCTCGAGCTTCGGCAGCGGCAGCGTCGCGGACGTGAGCGCGAGCGTGAGGATCGGCGTGTCCGCCGGGTTCACCTTGTTGTAGATCGGCGGGCTCGGCAGGTCGGTCGGGAGGAAGTTAGACGACGCGTTGATCGCCGCCTGCACCTCCTGCTCGGCGACGTCGAGGGACAGCGACAGGCTGAACTGCAGCGTGATCACCGACGCGCCGCCGGAGCTCGTCGACGACATCTGGTTCAGGCCCGGCATCTGCCCGAACTGGCGCTCGAGCGGTGCGGTGACCGACGAGGTCATCACGTCGGGGCTCGCGCCCGGGTAGAGCGTGACGACTTGGATCGTCGGATAGTCGACCTCGGGCAGCGCGGACAGCGGCAGCACGCGATACGCGACGATGCCCGCGAGCAGGATCGCGACCATCAGCAGCGTGGTCGCGACCGGGCGCAGGATGAAGAGGCGGGAGGGATTCATGCCGCGCGCTCGCTGCCGCAATTCTCCCCATTGTCGTTCCCGCGAAAGCGGGAACCCAGCGGCTTTCGATGATCCGTTTGAACGTCACTGGATCCCCGCTTTCGCGGCGCCGACGGTAGTGGATGGTTCATGCCCGAGGCTTTGGCACGCCGATCAGCTTCGGCTCGGACCCGCACCGGGCGCGGGCGACGCCGCACCGTCGGGATTGCCGACTCCACGGCCGCCTCCCGCGCCCGGTGCGCCCTTGTCACCCGCCGCGTCCTTGCCGCGCTCGCCGCGCGGTCCACGCTGGCCGGGCCCTTTCGCGGGCGCCACCGCCTGCCCCTCGCGCGTGATGAGCGTGACGGCCGCGCCTTCGCGCAGCTTGTCGGCGCCGTCGACCACCACCTGCATGCCGGGCGTGACGCCGCTCGTCACGACCGTGGTCTCGCCCTGCTGCGGGCCGAGCTTCACCGGCGCGACCGTGACCGTGTTGTCGCCGCGGACGACGTACACGAAGGTCCCCGGCGCGCCGCGCTGGATCGCGGGCGTGGGCACGAGCGTCGCGTCGGCGAGCGTCTGCGTCAGCATGCGCACGTTGACGAACTGGTTGGGGAAGAGCGCGCCGTTGTCGTTGGCGAACTCCGCCTTCATCTTCACCGTGCCGGTCGCGACGTCGATCTGGTTGTCGGCCGTGACGAGCCTGCCGGTGGCGAGCTTCTGCTTCTGGTCGCGGTCCCACGCCTCGACGGGCGATGCCTCGCCCGCGCGCAGCCGCTGCAGCACGCGCTGCAGGTTGTCCTCGGGAATGGGAAACACCACGCTGATCGGCGACAGCTCCGCGATGGTGACGATGCCGTTCGCATCCGACGCGCGCACCACGTTGCCCGGGTCCACCGTGCGCAGGCCGACGCGGCCCGAGAGCGGCGCGGTCACGCGCGCGTACGAAAGCTGCAGCTTCGCGTTGTCGACCGCGCCCTGGTCGGCCTTGACCGTGCCTTCGTACTGCCGCACCAGCGCGGCCTGCGTGTCGACCTGCTGCTTGGAGATCGAATCCTGCGCGAGCAGCGTCTGGTAGCGCTCGAGGTCGACGCGCGCGTTGGTGAGCAGCGCCTGGTCCTTCGCGAGCTGCCCTTCCGCCTGCGCGACCTGCACCGCGAACGGCCGCGGGTCGATCTCCGCCAGCAGCGCGCCCGCCTTCACGAGCTGGCCTTCCTGGAACGCGACGCGCATCAACTGCCCGTCGACGCGCGGCTTGACGGTGACGAGGTTGCGCGGCGTCACCGTGCCGAGCGCGTTGAGGTAGACGTCGATGGTGCCCTTGCGCACCGGTGCGGCGATCACCGGCAGCGCACGCGTGGCGGGATCGAAGCCTTTGCCCGTCCCGCCTGGACGCGCCGCGTTCGTCGCTGCGGTCGGGGGCGCTGCCGCGTTGTCGCGCTGCCACCACCACCAGCCGCCGGCCGCGAGCGCGGCGATGACGATGACGCCGAGTCCCCAGGCCCAGGCGCGCCGTCGCGGCGCCGGGGGCTCGTCGGCGACCGTGTCGCGCAGCGTCGGATCGCGCGCGGGGATCGGGGCCACGTCAGCGGCGGGGCGTTCGGGAGCGTCGGGGGGCATCGTGGGGTGTCGTTCGGTCATCCGGTGCGGCTTGGAATTGTCCTCCAAGCCATCGTTTCGCGCGGACTCCAATTGTTGCCATCTGTTACACGTCATTATCCGCGGTACCGGCCACCCGCCCCGGCTGCGGCAGGCGCATCCCGCAAACGGGAAGGGCGCGGGTCGAGGCGGAGCGCCTTTCAACGCTGCTGCTTTCACGGGCATAATCCGCGGAAGATCCCGCACAGGCAGGCGGAAGGGCGCGTGAGCTGCTCCTTATCGCACGTCGCCACCGCTTTCGCCCTTCCCGACATCGCGTCATGACCCCTTCCACGACACCGCCCTGCACGGGCACCTCGCCATGACCGTCCTGCGCTCGGGCATCGATCCGCGCTCGGCGGAGTTCCGCGCCAACGCCGACGCGATGCGTGCGCTCGTCGCCGACCTGCGCGACAAGACCGCTGCCGTCGCGCGCGGCGGCAGCGAGGACGCGCGCAACAAGCACCTCGCGCGCGGCAAGCTCCTGCCGCGCGACCGCGTCAACGCGCTGGTCGATCCCGGCGCCGCGATCCTCGAGCTGTCGCCGCTGGCCGCGTACGGCATGTACGGCGGCGACGTGCCGTCGGCGTCGGTCGTCACCTGCATCGCGCGGGTGGCGGGGCGCGAGTGCGTGATCGTCGCCAACGACGCGACGGTGAAGGGCGGCACGTACTACCCGATGACGGTGAAGAAGCACCTGCGCGCGCAGGAGATCGCGCGCGAGAACCGGCTGCCGTGCATCTACCTCGTCGATTCGGGCGGCGCCTTCCTGCCGCAGCAGGACGACGTGTTCCCCGATCGCGAGCACTTCGGGCGCATCTTCTACAACCAGGCGAACCTGTCCGCCAGCGGCATCCCGCAGATCGCGGTGGTGATGGGCTCGTGCACCGCCGGCGGCGCGTACGTGCCCGCGATGTCCGACGAGACGATCATCGTGCGCAACCAGGGCACGATCTTCCTCGGCGGCCCGCCGCTCGTGAAGGCGGCCACCGGCGAGGAGGTGAGTGCGGAGGATTTGGGCGGCGGCGACGTGCACACGCGCATCTCCGGCGTGGCCGATCACCTCGCGGAGAACGACGCGCACGCGCTGCACCTCGCGCGGCGCATCGTCGCCAATCTCAACGGCGTCAAGCGCGTCGGCCTCGACGTGCAGCCCACGGTGGCGCCGCGCTTCGATGCGGAGGAGCTGTACGGCGTCATTCCCTCCGACACGCGCAAGCCCTACGACGTGCGCGAGGTGATCGCGCGCATCGTCGACGGCTCCGAGCTCGACGAATTCAAGGCGCGCTACGGCACCACGCTCGTCACCGGCTTCGCGCGCCTGCACGGCTATCCGCTCGGCATCGTCGCCAACAACGGCATCCTGTTCTCGGAGTCGGCGCAGAAGGGCGCGCACTTCGTCGAGCTGTGCGCGCAGCGCGGCATCCCGCTCCTGTTCCTGCAGAACATCACGGGCTTCATGGTCGGCCGCAAGTACGAGGCCGAGGGCATCGCGCGCCACGGCGCGAAGATGGTGACCGCGGTCGCGTGCGCGAAGGTGCCGAAGTTCACGGTGATCATCGGCGGCAGCTTCGGCGCGGGCAACTACGGGATGTGCGGACGCGCGTACTCGCCGCGGTTCCTGTGGATGTGGCCGAACGCGCGCATCTCGGTGATGGGCGGCGAGCAGGCCGCGAGCGTGCTCGCCACCGTGCGCCGCGACGGCAGGGCCGCGCAGGGCAAGGCGTGGTCGAAGGAGGAGGAGGAGGCGTTCAAGACGCCGATCCGCGCGCAGTACGAGACGCAGGGGCATCCGTATTACGCCACCGCGCGGCTGTGGGACGACGGCATCATCGATCCCGCGCAGACGCGGCGCGTGCTGGGGCTCGCGCTGTCGGCGTCGTTGAATGCGACGGTGGAGAAGACGCAGTTCGGGGTGTTTCGGATGTGAGACTCATGCTTCCTCGACCTCCCAATTGGGCTCCCTCTCCCGCTTCGCCCCAAAGTTCCCTCTCCCCGCTTGCGGGGAGAGGGCTAGGGTGAGGGGAAGGATTTCCGACCGAAGACGCGTCCCTCACCCCAACCCTCTCCCCGCAAGCGGGGAGAGGGAGCCGTTGAGGCAAGCTGGGAGAGGAAAGATTCGCGGCAGGTCGAGGAAGCAAATCTGCGAGTCAGGGCGAGAGTTCTTCGCAAACCTAATCAACAATTCGACAACCAACTCCATGTCTCGCGCTTGCCCCCAACGTTCCGTCTCCCCGCTCGCGGGGAGAGGGCTAGGGTGAGGGGTGGGTCCGTAGGCTATGACGCAGCCCCTCACCCCAACCCTCTCCCCGCAAGCGGGGAGAGGGAGCATTTGAGACTAGTTGAGAGGGAGCTTTTGAGGCTAGGTGAGAGAGGGAACTTTTGGGCCGCGATGAAGATTTCGTGATCGCAGCATTGAGGCGACAACCAAAAACATATTTCGCGATTGCCCCCAAAGTTCCCTCTCCCCGCTTGCGGGGAGAGGGCTAGGGTGAGGGGTGGGTCCCCAGGCAACGACGCAGCCCCTCACCCCAACCCTCACCCCGCAAGCGGGGAGAGGGAGCGTTTGGGGGGAGCGGAAAGCATTCGACAACGGTAGCAACAAGGCGACAACCCATTCCATGTTCCGCAAGATCCTCATCGCCAACCGTGGCGAAATCGCCTGCCGCGTCATCAAGACGGCGCGCCGCATGGGCGTGCGCACTGTCGCCGTGTTCTCGGAAGCCGACGCGCACGCGCGCCACGCGCGCCTCGCCGACGAGGCGGTGCTGATCGGCCCGCCGCCGGCGCGCGAGAGCTACCTCGACATCGCGCGCATCCTCGCGGCGGCGCGCGAGACCGGCGCCGAAGCCATCCACCCCGGCTACGGGTTCCTGTCCGAGAACGAGGACTTCGCCGCCGCGTGCGCCGACGCCGGCATCGTGTTCATCGGCCCGCCGGTCGCCGCGATCCGCGCGATGGGCAGCAAGAGCGCCGCCAAGTCGCTGATGGAATCCGCACCCGTGCCGCTGGTGCCGGGCTACCACGGCGACAACCAGGATGCCGCATTCCTGCGCAAGGAGGCCGACCGCATCGGCTATCCCGTGCTGCTGAAGCCTTCCGCCGGCGGCGGCGGCAAGGGCATGCGCGTGGTCGAGAAGTCGGCGGACTTCGCCGACGCACTCGCCTCCTGCAAGCGCGAGGCGACGTCGAGCTTCGGCGACGACCACGTGCTGATCGAGAAATACGTGACGCGCCCGCGCCACGTCGAGATCCAGGTGTTCGCCGACACGCACGATCACTGCGTATACCTCTTCGAGCGCGACTGCTCGGTGCAGCGCCGCCATCAAAAAGTGCTGGAGGAAGCGCCGGCCCCGGGCATGACGGCCGCACGCCGCCGCGAGATGGGCGAGGCCGCGGTCGCCGCCGCGCGCGCGGTCGGCTACGTGGGCGCGGGCACGGTCGAGTTCATCGCCGACCAGGACGGCCGCTTCTACTTCATGGAGATGAACACGCGGCTGCAGGTCGAGCATCCGGTCACCGAGATGATCACCGGCCAGGACCTCGTCGAATGGCAGCTGCGCGTCGCGGCCGGCGAGCCGCTGCCGCTCACGCAGGAGCAGCTCGCGATCCGCGGTCACGCGATCGAGGCGCGCATCTACGCCGAGGACCCGGCGAAGGGCTTCCTGCCCTCGACCGGCCGGCTGGTGCACCTCGCGCCGCCGCCGGAGTCGCTGCACGTGCGCGTCGATACCGGCGTGGAGCAGGGCGACGAGATCACACCGTACTACGACCCGATGATCGCCAAGCTGATCGTGTGGGACCAGACGCGCGAGCTCGCGCGGGCCCGCATGCTGCAGGCGCTCGCGCAGTATCGCATCGTCGGCGTCGCCAACAACGTCGAATTCCTGTCGCGGCTCACCGCGTGCCCCGCGTTCGAGAGCGCCGACCTGGACACCGGCCTCATCGAGCGCGAGCGCGCGTTCCTGTTCCCGCCGGAAGGCGACGCGCCCGACCAGGCCTACCTCGTCGCCGCACTCGCGACGCTGCTGCGCGAGGAAGCGCAGGCGCGCAGCGCCGACGCGTCCGCGGGCGACCCGTACTCGCCGTGGCGCTTCGCCGACGGCTGGCGCCTCAACGCGCCCGCCGAGCGACGCCTCGTGTTCCGCTGCGGCGAGCGCGAGCGGACCGTGATCGTGCGCTACACGCGCGACGCGCACCTGCTCGAGCTCGACGGCCGGGTGCATGCGGCGCGCGGCGAGCTCGGCCCCAACGGCACACTGCGCGTCGAGCTCGCGGGCCTGCGCCTCGACGCCAGCGTGATCGTCGCGGGCGAGCGGCGCCACGTGTTCCTCGACGGCCGCAGCTTTGCGCTCGCGCGCGTCGATCCGTTGCATCATGCGGGCGAAGGGCAGGGCGCGGAAGGCGGCGTCGCCGCGCCGATGCCCGGCAAGGTGATCGCCTGGCTCGCGCAGCCGGGCACCGACGTCGAGAAGGGCACGCCGCTGCTCATCCTGGAAGCGATGAAGATGGAGCACACGATCACCGCACCCGCCGCCGGCCGCCTCGTCGCGTTCCACTTTGCGGTCGGCGAGCAGGTGAGCGAGGGTGTGGACCTCGTGCAGTTCGAGAAGGCGAAGGCATGACCGTGGAATTGCCCGCGCACGTCACGCTCGTCGAGGTCGGCCCGCGCGACGGCCTGCAGAACGAGCCGCAGGCGATTCCGGCCGCAACCAAGATCGGGCTGATCGATCGCCTCACGCAGGCGGGCTTGCCGGTGGTCGAGGCGGCGTCGTTCGTGTCGCCCAAGTGGGTGCCGCAGATGGCGGACGCGGCGGCGGTGATGGCGGGCATCGCGCGCAAGCCCGGCGTGCGCTATCCGGTGCTGGTGCCGAACCAGCAGGGCCTCGAGGCGGCGCTCGCCGCGAACGTCGACGAGATCGCGGTGTTCGCCGCGGCGTCGGAGGCGTTCTCGCAGAAGAACATCAACAGCACGATCGCGCAGAGCCTCGCCCGCTTCGCGCCGGTGGTCGCGGCGGCCCGCGCCAAAGGCTTGCGCGTACGCGGCTACGTGTCGTGCGTGCTCGGGTGCCCGTACCAGGGCGACGTGCCGGTGCCATCGGTGGTCGACGTCGCCGCCGCGCTGCACGACATGGGCTGCGACGAGATCTCGCTCGGCGACACCATCGGCACCGGCACGCCGGGCAAGACGCGCGTGCTGCTCGACGCCGTGGCGCAGCGCGTGCCGATCGCCGCGCTCGCCGGCCACTTCCACGACACCTACGGCCAGGCGCTCGCCAACATCCTCGCGGCGCTGGAAGCCGGCGTGACCACGTTCGACAGCTCGGTCGCGGGCCTCGGCGGCTGCCCCTATGCGCGCGGCGCGACGGGCAACGTCGCCACCGAGGACGTCGTCTACATGCTGCACGGCATGGGCATCGCCACCGGCGTCGACATGGACCGCCTGCTCGACGCCGCGCAGTTCATCTGCGACGCGCTCGGGCGGCCGACCGCCTCGCGCGCGGGTCGCGCACTGCTGGCGAAGCGTGCCGCGTGAGCGACCGCGTCGAAGGATCTCGCGATGAATGACGCAGGGGCGGGCCCGCGCGACGTGCCGGTCCCGATGGCCGCCGACGGCGGCGTGTGGGGCAGCGACGCGCTCGCGCTGATGCTGCGGGCGCTCGACATTCCGTACGTGCTGCTGAACCCGGGCGCGAGCTTCCGCGGCCTGCACGACAGCCTCGTCAACACGCTCGGCAACGCGCGCCCCGAGATGCTCGTGTGCCTGCACGAGGAGCACGCGGTCGCCATCGCGCACGGCTACGCCAAGGTCACCGGCACGCCGCTCGCCGCCATCGTGCACAGCAACGTCGGCCTCATGCACGCGTCGATGGCGATGTTCAACGCGTGGTGCGACCGCATGCCGGTGCTCGTGCTGGGCGCGACCGGCCCGGTCGACGCCGCGCGGCGCCGGCCGTGGATCGACTGGATCCACACGATGCGCGACCAGGGCGCGCTCGTACGCAGCTTCGTGAAATGGGACGACCAGCCGGCGTCCGTCACGGCCGCGTACGAATCGCTGCTGCGCGCGAACGTGATCGCGCAGACGTCGCCCGCCGGTCCGGTGTACGTGAACTTCGACGTCACGCTGCAGGAAGAGCGCCTGCCGTCGCTGCCGCCACTGCCCGACGTCGCGCGCTTCCAGCCGCCGCCGCTGCTGCACGCGCCGGCGGCCGCAATCGCCACCGCCGCGCAGTGGCTGCGCGACGCGCAGCGCCCGCTGCTGCTGATGGGCCGCGCGTCGCGCGACGTCGCGGCGTGGGACGCGCGCGTGGCGCTCGCCGAGGCGCTCGGCGCGCGCGTGCTCACCGATCTCAAGGTCGGCGCGGCGTTCCCCACCGATCACCCGCTGCACGCCGCGCCGCCCGGTGTCTTCCTCACGCCGGATGCCGCGGCCGCGGTGAAGGACGCGGACGTCGTGCTGGCCCTCGACTGGGTCGATCTCGGCGGCACGTTCCGGCAGGCGTGGGGCGAGGCGAAGGTCGCGTCGCGCGTGATCCACGTGTCGCCCGACCAGCACGCGCATCACGGCGCGGGCATGGAGTACCACGCGCTGCCGCCGGCCGACCTCTACCTCGCGTGCGACGCGGCAACGGTGGTCGACGACCTGCTCGCCGCGCTGCGCACGACGCCGAGCACGCTTAGCGCGCCGCCTCCACGCGCGGCTGCCCCGACGGCGATGATCGATGCCACCGCGACGACGATCTCCATCGCGCGCGTCGCGGCGGAGCTGACGCGTGCGCTCGCGGACGCCCCGTTCTCGTACGCGCACCTGCCGCTCGGCTGGAGCGGCGACATGGCGCACTTCCGTCATCCGCTCGACTATCTCGGCGGCGACGGCGGCGCAGGCATCGGCGCCGGGCCGGGGCTCACCGTCGGCGCGGCGCTCGCATTGAAGGACAGCGGGCGACTCGTGGTGGGCGTCCTTGGCGACGGCGACTACCTGATGGGCGTGACCGCGCTGTGGACCGCCGCGCGCGCCCGCCTGCCGCTGCTGATCGTCGTGTGCAACAACCGCTCGTACTTCAACGACGAGATCCACCAGGAGCGGGTGGCGAAGATGCGCGGCCGCCCCGTCGAGAACAAGTGGATCGGCCAGCGCATCGACGATCCCGCGCCCGACCTCGCGCAGCTCGCGCGTGCGCAGGGCCTCACGGGCTTCGGCCCGGTGACGAATGCCGGCGCGCTGCAGGGCGTGCTCGCCGACGCGGTTGCCCGCGCGCGCCGCGGCGAGGCAGTCGTCGTCGACGTGCACGTCACGCCCGGTTACAGCCCCTCGATGGCCGCGGGCGTGGCGCGCGGCCACGCCGGCAAGGACACCTGATGACGCAAGCGAACGCACCCACCGGCAAAGACCTGTCGCGCGAGCGCGTCCTGCCCGCGCACCGCGATCTCTACTACGGCGGCGCATGGCACGCGCCCCGCGCCGGCCGTTACGTCGACACGATCGACCCGGCGCAGGACGCGCCGCTCGCCGCGGTGGCCGAGGCCGATGCCGCAGACGTCGATGCGGCCGTGCGCGCGGCGCAGGCCGCGTTCCCGGCGTGGCGTGCGCTGCGGCCGGCGCAGCGTGCGCAGGCGATGCGCGAGGCCGCCGCGGTCCTGCGCGACCACGCCGAAGAGCTCGCGATGCTCGATGCGCTCAACACCGGCAACCCGGTGGCGGAGATGATCACCGACGCGCGCGTCGCGGCGCACGCGCACGAGTACTTCGCGGGACTCGCGCAGGAAGCGAAGGGGACGACGATCCCGATGGGGCCGGGCCTCTTCAACTACACGCTGCGCGAGCCGCTCGGCGTGGTCGCGCGCATCGTCGCGTACAACCATCCGCTGATGTTCGCGGCGGCCAAGATCGCGGCGCCGCTCGCCGCAGGCAACACGGTGGTCGTCAAGGCGGCCGCGCAGGCGCCGCTGTCGGCGCTGCGCATGGCCGAGCTCATCGGCGGGCTCTTCCCGCCCGGCGTGCTCAACGTGGTCGCCGGCGATCGCGCGTGCGGCGAGGCGCTGTCGACGCATCCGCTCGTGCGCAAGGTCACGCTGATCGGCAGCGTGCCCACCGGCAAGGCGATCATGCGCGCCGCCGCCGACACGCTGAAGCCCGTGCTGCTCGAGCTGGGCGGCAAGAACGCGCTGATCGCGTTTCCCGATGCCGACGTCGAGGCGGTCGCCGACGGCGTCGTGCGCGGCATGAACTTCACGTGGGCGGGGCAGTCGTGCGGCTCGACCAGCCGCGCGTTCCTGCACGCGTCCTTGCACGATGCAGTGCTCGACCGCGTGGTGACGCTCATCGCGCAGCGGCACCGCCCCGGCCCGCCCACCGATTTCGCGACCACGATGGGCCCGCTCGGCAGCCGCGCGCAGTACGAGAAGGTGCTGCGCTACATCGGGCACGCGCAGGAGGACGGCGCACGCCTCGTGACGGGCGGCAAGCGGCCGGACGATCCGCGCCTCGCGCGCGGCTTCTTCGTCGAGCCGACGGTGTTCGCCGACGTGACGCCCGCGATGCGCATCGCGCGCGAGGAGATCTTCGGGCCGGTGCTGTCGGTGCTGCGCTGGGACGACGAGGCGGCGATGCTGCGCGACGTGAACGCCGTCGACTACGGCCTCACCGCCGCGATCTTCACGCGCGACCTCGCGACCGCGCACCGCGTGGCCGCGCAGGTCGAGGCGGGCTACGTATGGGTCAACCAGGCCGGGCCGCACTTCCCCGGCGCGCCGTTCGGCGGCGTCAAGCACTCGGGCATCGGGCGCGAGGAGTCGCTGGAGGAGCTCCTCGAGTTCACGCAGGTGAAGAACGTCAACGTCAAGCTGTGACCCCGAGGGGTCTGACCCCGGCAGTTTCGGGGTCAGATCCCGAGCGTTTGGCGCTGATCCGCCCATGCACGGGGTCAGACCCCCGCCGCCGCCGCCTCCAGCTCCGCCACCATCCGCGCCACGCGCGTCTCCAGCGCCTCGGTGGTGAGGCTCTCGCGAAAGATCTCCACCAGCAGCGGAAACGCGAACGGCGTCGGGCGCGCCGGCCGCAACAGCAGCGCGCGGCTGCCGCGCAGGCGCGCCAGCGCCGTGTTCAGGCGCGGCGCCTCGAGCCGCCGTTCGAGCACCTCGCGCACGGATTGCTTGAGCAGCGGATTGTCGCGGTCGTATTCCGCGAACACGTTGTAGAGCAGGGCGCTCGACGCCTGCAGCTGTCGCTGCGGATGCGGCTGCCCCGGATAGCCCTGGAAGATGAGCCCTGCGACGCGCGCGATCTCGCGGAAATGCCGGCGCCCGAGCTCGGTGGCGTTGAGCCCCGCGAGGATGTCGCGCTCGACGTCGGGCGCCGCGAGCATGCGGCCGAGATCGCCGAGCGTGAACGGCACCGGCTGCGCCGACACGAGCCCGAAGCCGTAGTCGTTGGCGGTGATCGTGAACGTCGCGGGCCGCTCGCGTGCGAGGCGATACGAGAACAGCGTCGCGAGCCCGAAGTGCGCGAGCCGCCCCTCGAACGGATAGAAGAAGAGCCCGTGGCCCTCGCGGCTGGCGATCGCCTCGACCAGCCACTCGCGCTCGCCCGGCAGCGCGGACCAGCGCTGCTGCAGCTCGAGCAGCGGCCGCACGCGCGCCAGCTCCGGCGAGTCGTAGCGGCCGCGCGCCGCACCCGCGATGAGCGCGCGCGTCGCGTCGGCGAGCTCGCTGGTGAGCGCCATCTTGCTGCCCATCCAGCGCGGGACGCGCGCGGACGACCTGCTCGCGGGCTTGACCCACGCGGTCAGCTCGCGCACGCGGATGAACTCCAGCACCCGCCCCGCGAACGCGAAGCAGTCGCCGGGCGACAGCGATGCTGCGAAGCCTTCCTCGACGTGCCCGAGCTTCGCACCGTTGCGGAACTGCACGGCGATCGACGCGTCGCTCACGATCGTGCCGATGCTCATCCGGTGCCGGCGCGCGATGTTGCGGTCCGGCACGTGCGCGACGCCGTCGGCGTCGAGCACCACGCGCCGATACTCGGGATATGCATTGAGGCTCGCGCCGCCGTGCACGACGAAGTCGAGCGCCCATTGCCACTCGTCGTCGGTGAGCGCCGCGAACGCGTGGGTCCCGCGCACCTCGTCGCGCAATTCGCCGGGGCGGAAGCCGCCTCCCAGCGCGCACGTGACGAGGTGCTGCACGAGCACGTCGGGCGGATCGGTGACCGGCGTGCGCGGCTCGATTCGCCGCGCGGTGGCGGCCTCGCGCGCCGCCGCCGCCTCGACGAGCTCCAGCGCCTGCGCGGGCACCACCGTCACGCGCGAGATCTCGCCGGGCCGGTGGCCACTGCGCCCCGCGCGCTGCAAGAGCCTGCCGACGCCCTTGGGGCTGCCGATCTGCAGCACCTGGTCCACGGGCGCGAAATCGACGCCGAGGTCGAGGCTCGACGTGCATACGACGGCGCGCAGGCGCCCTTCGCGCAATCCGGCCTCGACCCAGTCGCGCACGTCGCGCTCGAGCGAGCCGTGGTGCAGCGCGATCTGCCCGGCCCAGTCGGGGCGCGCCGCGAGCAGCGCTTGGTACCACATCTCGGTGGCGGAGCGCACGTTGGTGAAGACCAGCGTGCTGCGCGCGCGCTCGATCGCGCGCACGACCTCGGGCAGCATCTTGAGGCCGATGTGCCCCGCCCACGGGAAGCGCTCGATGGTCGCCGGCAGCGCGCTGACGATCTCGATCGTCTTGGTGTCGAGGCCCTTCACGATGCGCGTGCGCGGCGCCGTGCCCGACGCCGGCGCGACGCCCACGAGGCACGCGAGCGCCTCGTCGAGGTTGGCGAGCGTCGCCGACAGCCCCCACGTGCGCAACGCCGGGCGCAGTCCGCGCAGCCGCGCGAGCACGAGCTCCGTCTGCACGCCGCGCTTGCTCGCGAGGAGCTCGTGCCACTCGTCGACGATCACCGCGTCGAGGTGCGCGAAGCGCTCGCGCCAGTCGGGGCGCGAGAGCATCAGGGTCACCGACTCCGGCGTGGTGACGAGCGCGGTGGGCAGCCGCGCCGCCTGCCGCGCGCGCGCCGACGACGAGGTGTCGCCGGTGCGCACGTCGATCGTCCAGTGCGGATTGAGCGCTGCGGCCGCGCGCGACAGCGCGAGTCCGGTGTCGCTCGCGAGCGCGCGCAGCGGGGTGATCCACAGGAGCGTCAGCGGCGGCGGCAGGTCCGCGGTGCCCCGCGCGCCGAGCACGATCGGCCCCAGGGCGGCCGCGTACGTCTTGCCCATGCCCGTGGGCGCGTGGACGAGCCCGCTCTCGCCGGCGGCATAGGCGGCCCACACTTCCTCCTGGAACGGGAACGGCGCGTAGCCTTGCCCGGCGAACCACGCGCGGGCGGGGGCGAAAGGGTCGGGCGGGGAGAGAGGGAGGACGGCAAGCATTGCACGCGAAGGGAGTGCTATTGTAGAGGACAGCTCGGGCGCCGGCCACGTCGCGGCCCGCGCCGCCTTCACGACTCCAGGACCCTGCGGTGATCCAGGACGTTCCGGCCCTTGCGTTGCCCCGTCGCCTGCGCGCGGTGCTCTTCATCGACGTGGTCGACTCGGTGCGCCTCATCCACGACGACCAGGCCGGCACGGTCGGGCGCTGGCTCGCGCTCGTGGCCGCGATCACCGACGACCTGCCGCGCTTCGTGGGCCGCCGCGTGAAGCTGCAGGGCGACGGCATGCTGATGGAGTTCGAGAGCACCGTCAGCGCGATCGAGTGCGCGCTCGCCATCCAGCAGCGGATCGCGGACGCCGAGCGCGCGTTGCCGCCGGAGCGCCGGATCCGCGTGCGCATGGGCATGCACGTGTCCGACGTCATCGCCGACGAGCACGACCTCTACGGCGACGGCGTGAACCTCGCGGCGCGCTTGCGCGACCTCGGGGGGCCGGGCGAGATCGTGGTGTCCTCCGCGGTGCGCGACCAGCTCACCGACGGCCTGGGCGTGGTCATCGAGGACCTCGGCGAGCGCAAGCTCAAGGGCCTTACGCGCGAGATGCGCGCCTATCGCGTGTGGCCGCCCGGCCCCACGCCGATGGTGGGCGCGGACCGCCGGCGGCGCCTGGGCGACCGCCCGGCGATCGCGGTGCTCCCGTTCCGCAATCATTCCGGCAACCCGCGCAACGATTTCCTGGGCGAGCTCGTGGCGGAGGACGTCATCGCGGACCTTTCGCGCACGACGGACCTGCACGTCATCTCGCGCCTGTCGACCTCGCCGTTCCGCGACCGGCTGTTCGCCACCCGCGACGTCGCGGAGATGCTGGGCGTGCGCTACGTGCTGAGCGGCAGTGTCCATGCGAGCGAGTCGCGCCTGCGCCTGTCGGCGGAGCTCACCGAGGCGGACGCCGGGCACGTGCTGTGGGCGGACCGGTTCGAGGGCTCGCTGGCCGACATCTTCGAGCTGCAGGACCGGCTGTCGATCGAGATCGCCAAGCGCGCGGTGCCGCACCTGCGCCAGGTCGAGTTCAAGCGGGCCCGCGCGAAGCCCGCGCACGACCTCACGGCCTACGAGCTCACGCTGCGCGCCATCGACCTGCTGCACGGCCGCTCGCGCGACGACCTCGCGCAGGCGCAGGCGCTGCTCGCGCGGGCGAACGCGATCGACCCGCACTACGCGACCCCGCTCGTGTGGCTCGCGCGCTCGCACATCCTCTGCGTCGGGCAGGGCTGGTCGACGGACCTCGCGCACGACAGCGGCGAGGCGCGCCGGCATGCGGATGCCGCCGTCGCGTGCGATCCCAACGACGCCTACGCGCTCGCGGTGTGGGGCTTCGCGCAGGCCTACCTGCACCGCGACTTCGACGTGGCGATCGCCACCTTCAATCGCGCCGTCACCATCAACCCGAGCGCCGTGTGGCCGTGGGCGTGGAGCGCCTCGGCGCACGCGTGGCGCGGCGAGGGCGGCAAGGCGATCCCGCTCGTCACGCGCGCGATCGAGCTGTCGCCGTTCGATCCGCACATGTACAACTTCGCGGCGATCGCCTGCGGCGCGTACGCGGTCGCGGGCGATTACCCGACGGCCGTGGAGTGGGGCCGCCGGTCGGTGCGCGACAACCGGCAGTTCAGCGCCGCGCACAAGCTCCTCACCATCGCGCTCGCCCTCGCGGGCCGCGACGACGAGGCGCGCGCTGCCGCGGGCGAGTTGCTCGCGAGCGAGCCGCAGTTCACCATCGCCGAATTCCGCGCCCGCCACCCCGGCACCGGCGGGCCGCACATGGACCGCTTCTGCGCGGCGCTCGCGCAGTCGGGTATCCCGCCGTAGATCGCCGGTCGCGAAGCACCGGTTCCCGTCCACGCACCACGTCGAGAGGGGATTGCCATGCCGCTGCGCACGAGTGGATTTGCCAGTGAAGCCGCGGAAGCGGCGGAAGCCGCCGAGGCGGCCGAGGCCGCGGAAGCCGCCGAAGCCGCATCGGGCCTGGGCGCGTACTCCGGCGCGCACACGAGCACGTTGCTCGCGAGCGCGCTGTGGACCACGCACGCCGAGATCACGCGCGGGCTCGACTGGACGACACAGCAGCATTTCGATGACGACGTCACGCCGTTTCCTGCCGACGTCGCCCTCGCGCGCTGGTCGAGCGACGTCCGCGGTGCCCAGTACGCCTTCGAGTTCGTGGCCGGCCTGCGCTTCGCCGGCACGGTCAAATCCGGCATGCAGGGGAAGGCGACGATCACCTACACGTCGCAGGCGAGCGGCAACGACGTCGAGATCACGGTCGCTCCGCCGGCGTACGAGGCCTCCTCGGCCGCTCTCGAGGCGGCGCTCGTCAAGGTGCTCGACGCCGCCTCGCTGCGCCCCGACCGCACCGCCGAGATCCTCGCGCAGGTGCGCGTGCCGATCCCGTTCTTCGCGATGATCCTGAACCTGCAGCCCGGGCGGCACCGCTACACCTACGAGCTCATCGGCGCGCTGTTCCGCCTCTCGACCTTCGTGTCGATGCAGGTCAAGCATCACTTCCGCGCGCGGCGTCCCGCCGACCGCTCGATCCTCGTGCAGCCGATGCTGAACACGCCGGGCCACGGCGCCTATCCCGCCGGCCACGCGACGCAGTCGTACTTCGTCGCCCACGTGCTCACCGAGGTGATCGGCGATGCGGTCGTGCCCAAGGCCGACCTCGACGACCAGCTCCGCTCGCTGGCCGCGCGCATTTCGCACAACCGCGTGGTGGCGGGGCTGCACTACGAGGACGACGTCACGGCCGGCAGGTGCCTCGGCATCGAGCTCGGCAAGTATCTGCTCGACCGCGCGCGCGATGCGAATTCCGCGCTCTACTGGCTCCTGCAGCGCGCGACGGCGGAGTGGGGAAAGACCTGGCCGTGATGCTTGCTTGAACTCTCACCCAAACGGGGGATGCGGCGGGTCGACAGTTTTTGTACAACGTACGCCTGGTGTCGTCAACGAACCGGGAGGCGTCATGAAACCGTCAGGACTCGCCGTCGTCATGGCCGCACTGCAGTTCGCCACGGCAGCCTTCGCCGAAGGCTCGCCTCCGCTCCCGGAGACGCTCGAGGGCGCGGGAACGTACTCGGGCACGCGTCGCGGCGTCGTGAATCCGGTCGTCCTCTCGCAAATCAAGCAGGACGGCGACAAGGTCACGGGAATCATTTCCGACTACCGCTTCGTCAACGGCCAATGCGAGGCCGACAACACCCCGTTTGCCGGCACCTATGTCGACGGCGTGCTGGCGGTCAAGTCCGCGCGCTTGGTCTCGCGCAAGTCCGACGGAGCGCCCTGCGGGGCCATGAACATCGAAGCCACCTATGGCAACGGGTCGCTGACCGGCGCGTATTGGTTCGGCAACTCCGCCCGGACGACGGTCGAGTTTCCGCTCAAGTAGGAAGGTCTCGTCGCGAGGGCGTCCCGCATTTCGGGATAGGTCCTAGAAGTCGGTCAGCGATTCCGTCGCATCGATGCGGCCCGCGCCCACGAGGTGCGGCCACACCGGCGCGTCCGCCTGCTTCTGCGGCTGGTGCACGTCCTGCGCCTGGTGACGGTTGGGGCGCAGCTCGCCAGTGTGCGCGCCCGTGATGAGCTGCGCGCGCAGGTCGTCGACGGCGAGCGGCGGATTGCCGAGGTCGCGGTTGACCTGCAGGAGCAGTGCGGCGAGGCCCGCCACCTGCGGCGCCGCGATGCTGGTGCCGGCCATCCGCGTCGGCTCCGCGAAGCGCGTCGACGCCGAGCGCACGCCGCGGCCGCGCGCATCGGCCGCCGCCGGTGCGCACACCTCCGGCTTCGTCCGCCGCACGCGCGACGCGAGCGACGCCCGCGTGGGGCCGCACGCGGAGTATTCCGCCATCTCGCCGGTGGCCGCGTTGAACGCGCCGACGGCGATGGTGCGCCGGCCCGTCGCCAGCCCGGCGATCGTGCAGCGGACGTCGGCCTCGCCGTCCGCGAAGCGCGACTGCATGCGCCGCGACACCGTGCGGTGGTGCGCCTCGTCGCGCTCGATCCAGGCGTGGAAGCGCGTCGCGCGCGTGGCGCGCGGCGAGGCCGTCTTCTCGAGCCGGACGGTCCAGCGGCCGGCGGGCGCGGGCGGCGACGTCGGATCCCCGGGCCGCGACGGCATGCCCGGCGTGGCGACGGTGCACGTGGGATTGAGCGTGATCGCGATGAGATGGTCGTGGCCGTTCGCGTTCGCGATGTGGTCGACGTAGCCGATCGTGTTGCCGTCCGGATCCTTGACGTCGTAGCGCGCGCCGCCCGCGGCGACCGCGGGCAGCGGCGCGCCGCCGGGCGGGGTGAGCACGAGTGCGAGGTCGGAGTCGCGCGAATACCAGATCTCCATCGTGTTGAAGCTCTGGTCGTACGCGGGCAGGTCCCAGTGCAGGGTGGCCGGCGCCGCCTTCCCGACGAGGCCGGTCGCGTGGCACTGCGCCGCGAATCCGTTGCCGGCCGCGATCACGATCGCGCGGTCGGGCACGGCGAGCAGCGCATCGAGCGCCTGCTCGGTGGGCGAGGTCCCGTCGTGCGGGCCGGTGTAGTTCCCGAAGCTCACGTTCACCACCGCCGGCACCGGCTGGCCCAACGCCTTGGCGCGCGCTTCGGCACGCGCGAAGACGTACAGCGCGCCGTCCGCGATCAGCCGGGTGAGCACCGCGCCGCCCGCGGCGACGAGCTCCGGCGGCAGCTGCACGAACACGATGTCGGCATTACTCGCCACGCCCTGCGCGCCGCCGAGCGCGCGGCCGTTGCCCGCGGCGGCGTCCAGCACGTGCGTGCCGTGCGTGGACGGATCGAACGCCCGTCCCTCGACGGTCGAGTACGGGAAGTAGTCGAGGTCGCCGTAGACCGCGTCTTCGTCGATGCGGCCGTCGGCAAGCACGTGGCTCGCGAGCGCGGCATCGATCGGCGCGGGACCCGCTGCGCTCGCCGCGTTGACGAGCTCGCTGCCGTAGGGGAAGTCGGGCAGCGCCTGCCAATGCGGGCCACGCGGCTGGCGCCCCTGGTCCCAGATCGAGAGGATGCGCGAGCGCAGGCTGTCGTCGATGAAGTTGGCGTGCGCGAGGCACACGCCGTCGTCGATGATGCCGACGATCACGCCGGTGCCGTCGGCGACGATCGCCTCGCCGTCGACGACGACCTTGCGTTCCGGCGGCATGCCGATGGCCGCGAAGGTTTCGCCCTCGTGCAGCGCGCCGCAGGGCAGGGCGGGCGCCGGCAGCGCGATGCGCTCGATCACCCCGAGGTCGACCGCGGCGCGCAGCCGCTCGCTCATCTCCTTGACCGCGATGCCGGTCGGCAGCGGCGTGTGCAGGAGGCCGGTCACGTGCCGCAGGCCGGCGTTGCGCGCCGCCTCGTCGAGGTAGGCACCCGGCAGGGTGATGTTGGCGCGCGCGAGCTCGTCGCTCACCTCCTTGTCGAGCGGGCGTGCGAGGTCCACGTGCACGGGCACCGCGAGCGCGGCAGCGCGCGCCGCGTCGCTGCGCTGCGCGGCCGGCAGGCGGATGCCCGTGTAGTCGAGCACGAGCTTCGGGTCGGGGTGGCGCAGCAGCGCGAACGCGACGCGCAGGCGCGGATCGAGCGGCGCCTTGCGGGAGTCGGTCCACTCGGTGTCCTTGGCCAGCGTGAACGCGGCCGCGTCGCGCGCGGGCGGCGGCGCGGAGGTCGTCGCGCGCAGCGTGCGATCCGTCGGGGCGATGAGCCTGCGCCCGGCGAGCGCGCGGGCGAGTCGTGCGAACCACTGCGGAACCGGCATGGGCACCTCCCGCATCGGCAACGCGCTGCATCGCGCCGGCGCCTCGCGCACCGGCGTGCGCGTGCCGATTATGGGTGGACGCGCGGGCGGCCGCAACCGCGCGCGCCGCCCGTGCTTACACGACGACCTTCACCACCGCGGGTGCCGCCGCCGGCTCCTTCGCGCGGAACGCGTTCAGCAGCGCCGCCTCGCGCGTCTTGGCGGACTTCACGTGGCGCTCCTTGACGTGCCCGTACCCGCGGATGTGCTCGGGGACCGACGCGAGCTCCACCGCGGTGGCGTGGTTCTTCGCGGTGAGGCCGGCGAGCACTTCGGCGAGCAGCGTCTCGTACTCGGCGAGGAGCGCGCGCTCCATCCTGCGCTCCGGCGTGCGCGCGAAGATGTCGAGCGCGGTGCCGCGGTAGCGGCGCAGCTTCGCGAGCATGCGGAAGCCCTTCATCATCCACGGGCCGTACGTCTTCTTGCGCGGCTCGCCGGTGGCGACGTCGGTGGTGCTCGTCAGCGGCGGGGCGAGGTGGAAGTGCAGCGTGTAGTCGCCCTCGAACTGCGCGGCGACCTGCGCGACGAAATCGGTCTCCGCGTAGAGCCGCGCGACCTCGTACTCGTCCTTGATCGCGAGGAGCTTGAAGTAGTAGCGCGCCACCGCCTCGGTGAGCTCGGTGATGCCCGGCATCACGCGCGTTTCCGCCGCGCGCACGTTGCGCACCAGCGTCGCGTAGCGGTCGGCGTACGCGGCGTCCTGGTACGCCGTGAGGAACGCGACGCGGCGCTCGATCATCTCGTCGAGCGATCCGGACAGGCGCTGCGAGTCGGGCTTGCTCCGGGCGGGGACGGCCGCGGCCGCGACCTTCGCGGGCTCGACGGCCGCAAGGCGGCCCCAGCGGAACGCGAGCGTGTTCGACTCGACGGCCGCGCCGTTCAACTCGATCGCCTTCAGGATCGCGGCCTCCGACACCGGGATGAGCCCGCGCTGGTACGCGTAGCCGACCATGAAGAGGTTGGTCGCGATGGAGTCGCCCATGAGGCCGGTGGCGAGCTTCGTCGCGTCGAGGAACTCGGCGTCGCCCGGTCCCACGGCATCCTTGATCTCCTGCTCCATCGAGCCCAGCGGGAACTTGAGGTCGGGCTCGCGCGTGAACTGCGCGGGCATCACGAGCGCGGTGTTGACGAGCGCCTTGGTGACGCCCTTCTGCATCTTGGCGAGCGCGTCGTAGCTCACGCTGGTGAGGATGTCGCACGCGAGCACGAGCGACGCCTCGCCTGCCGCGATGCGCGTCGCGTACAGCTTCTCGGGCGTGTCGCCGATGCGCACGTGCGAGACCACCGCGCCGTTCTTCTGCGCGAGGCCCGTCATGTCGAGCACGCTGCCGCCCTTGCCCTCGAGGTGCGCGGCCATACCGAGCAGCGCGCCGATGGTCACGACCCCCGTGCCGCCGATGCCGGTGACGAGGATGTTGTACGGCTCGGCCGCGCCCGGCAGCACCGGCTCGGGCAGGTGGCCGAAATCGGCGGCTTCCGCCTTCGGCGGCTTGCGCAGCTTGCCGCCCTCGACGGTGACGAACGATGGGCAGAACCCCTTCACGCACGAGTAGTCCTTGTTGCAGGACGACTGGTCGATCGTGCGCTTGCGGCCGAACTCCGTCTCGACCGGCGCGACCGACACGCAGTTCGACTTGACGCCGCAGTCGCCGCAGCCTTCGCACACGAGGTCGTTGATGACCACGCGCTTCGCCGGATCGGGGAACGTGCCGCGCTTGCGGCGGCGGCGCTTCTCGGCGGCGCACGTCTGGTCGTAGAGCAGCACCGTGACGCCGGGAATCTCGCGCAGCTCGCGCTGCACGGCGTCGAGCTCGTCGCGATGGTGGATGCGGATGTCGCTCGCGAAGTAGCCGGTGGGGTACTTCGTGGGATCGTCGCTGACGACGATCACGCGCTTCACGCCTTCGGCGGCGACCTGCCTCGCGATGTCGGCCGGCGTGAGCGGGCCGTCGATCGGCTGTCCGCCGGTCATCGCGACCGCGTCGTTGTAGAGGATCTTGTACGTGATGTTGACGTTCGCCGCCACTGCCGCGCGGATCGCGAGGATGCCGCTGTGGTAATAGGTGCCGTCGCCCAGGTTCGCGAAGATGTGCTTCTCGTCCGTGAACGGCGCCTGGCCGATCCACGGCACGCCTTCGCCGCCCATGTGCGTGAACTCGGACGTGTTGCGATCCATCCAGATCGTCATCACGTGGCAGCCGATGCCCGCCGTCGCACGGCTGCCGTCGGGCAGGCGCGTCGACGTGTTGTGCGGGCAGCCCGAGCAGAAGTAGGGCTGGCGCACGAGCGGCACCGCGGGCTTGGCGAGCGCGTGCTCCTTCGCGTTGATCCAGTCGACGCGATGCTTGAGCTGCTCGACGCGTCGTGCTGGGAGACCGAGGCGCTCGATGCGCTTCGCGATCACGCGCGCGATCATCGCGGGCGTCAGCTCGCCCGACGCCGGCAGCAGCCAGTCGCCGTGCGGGCGCACCCATTCGCCCTTCTCGTCGAACTTGCCGATGACGCGCGGGCGCACGTCGTCGCGCCAGTTGTAGAGCTGCTCCTTCAACTGGTACTCGACGACCTGGCGCTTTTCCTCCACGACCAGGATTTCTTCCAGGCCTTCGGCGAAATGGCGCACGCCCTCGGGCTCGAGCGGCCACGGCATCGCGATCTTGAACACGCGGATGCCCATGTCGGCGGCGTCCTGCTCGGTGATGCCCAAGTCCTCCAGCGCCTGGCGCACGTCGAGGTAGCTCTTGCCCGACGTGGCGATGCCGAGCCGCGGGCGCGGTGAATCGATGACGATGCGGTTGAGGCGATTCACGCGACAGTAGTGCAGCGCCGCGTACACCTTGTAGTCGTGCATCCGCGCCTCGGTGGCGAGGAACGCGTCGGGCCAGCGGATGTGCACGCCGTCGGGCGGCAGCGGGAAGTCGTCGGGCACGATGATGTCCGTGCGCGCCGGGTCGACGTACACCGACGAGCTCGACTCCACCGTGTCTGCGACGCACTTGAAGCCCACCCAGCAGCCCGAGTAGCGCGACATCGCCCAGCCGTGCAGGCCGAGGTCGAGGATCTCCTGCACCGACGACGGGTAGAGCTCCGGCATCATCGCCGCGGAGAACTGGTGGTCGGACTGGTGAGGGACCGTCGACGACTTCGCCGCGTGATCGTCGCCGGCGAGCACGATCACGCCGCCGTGCTTCGACGTGCCGGCCATGTTCGCGTGCTTGAACACGTCGCCGCAGCGGTCGACGCCCGGGCCCTTGCCGTACCACATCGCGAACACGCCATCGACCTTGGCGCCCGTGTGCAGGTTGAGCTGCTGCGTGCCCCAGACGGCGGTGGCGGCGAGGTCCTCGTTCAAGCCGGGCTGGAACTTGACGTTTGCCGCGTCGAGCCACTTCTTCGCCTTCCACAGCGACTGGTCGAGCGCGCCGAGCGGCGAGCCGCGGTAGCCGGACACGAAGCCGCCGGTGTTGAGGCCGGCGAGGCGGTCACGCTGCTGCTGGAGGATGAGGAGCCGGACGAACGCCTGCGCGCCGGTGAGGAAGACGCGGCCGGTCGCGAGCTCGTACTTGTCGTCGAGCCGGACGTCGCGCAGCGCGGGAACGGCAGCCATCGGGGACACTCCGCAAAGATTTTGTCTCGGGGATCGCGCGGGCACTGGTTGAGTGCCGCGCTGGACGCAGCGCGGGGATTGTGTCCCCGGTGCGCGAAGGCGCGCATTCTACGCGAGGGGGCGGCGGCGTACCAATTGAACACGGACGCCCCGAGCTTGCGCTCCCTCTCCCGCCCGCGGCGGGAGAGGGCCGGGGTGAGGGTGGGGACGTTGGCGTGATGGACGCAGCCCCTCACCCCAACCCTCTCCCCGTTCCGGGGCGAGGGAGTCCCAAGTGGAGAGCAGCGAGAAGCGCAGCGGCTAGTTGAGGCACTCCGCCGGCAGATACCGCGCCGGAATGTCGATCGGCACGCACACCCACCGCACCTGGTCGTCGTCGTCGCGGCTCGGGAACAGCAGGATGGTCTTGCCCCACAGCTGGCGCAGCGCCGGTCCGAGTGCCAGGCGCACGCGGCCGGTCAGCGGATTCACCTCCACGTTGCTGAGCGCCGCTTCCTCGGCCTTGGCGACCACCGCCGGATGCCGCGTCTGCTCCGGCAGCAGGCGCGCGCTCGTCCACGTCGACTCGATGTCCGCTTCGAGGCCGCGGACGGCGGTGAGCGTGTCGGCGAGCCGCTCGCGCACGTCGAGCGCGCTGTAGGTCGTCGCGAGCGGCGGCAGCAGGCCCCACAGGGCGAGCAGGGTGGCGCCCCCGCCGAGGAGGGCGGCGGCGAGCGCCGACGTCGGCGGCGACTCCGCCAGCGTGCGCGCCGCGCCGGCCGCGCTCTGCGCCGAGCCTTCCGCGCGCCGCACCTGGCGGCGCACGCTGCGATAGAGCAGGCCGTCCGCGATCAACGCCGGGATCACGCTCGGGAACACCCACATCGCGAGCAGCGCGCTCGCGATCCAGGTGGCGTCGGCGTGCGGCAGCCGCGGCTCGACCAACCCGAACGCGAGCGCGCCCAGGAGCGGCAGCAGCGCGAACACGAGGCCCGGCACCCACAGCCGCCGGTAGAACGCCCATACCGACGGCACCAGGAACGATGCCCAGTGCCAGCTCACACGCGCGTGGCCGGCCCGCTCGAACGCGAGGAAGCGACGCACGTAGCGGTCGGCCGACGGACCGATGGCGATGCGGTAGAGGATCGCGAGCGCGGGGCGCACGACCTTCTCGGGACCGGCGTCCGGCGCGTGATCGGGGAGGCGGATGGTGAGGCCGTCGGGCGCCGTGAGCGCCGTCGGCAGCGGGGAGAGGGAGGTCGAATCGTCCGCCGCGAGGCGGGCGGGGGTGCCGGTGGACGAGGCATCGGGCGCCGGCGCGCCGCCGTTCTCGAGGGATTTCGTCAAGCCGTACGCTCCTGCATGTGCGCTACACCATGATCGGCGCCGATTCTAGCAACCGAACAGGCCGCTTGTGGACCCTTCCTGCGCAAGGAATCGCCGATCTCGCGGTGTTCACCTCGACATGCACGTGGAAGGTCCGGGCGAAACCATGGGGCGCGCGTGCCGCGCACGGCCACGGCCGCCGGGACGCGGTGACCGCTGCGCTAGAATCGGCCGATGTCCGATCTCCTTCCCGCCATCGAAATCGAGACCGCGCCCGAGCCCACGGCGACGGTCATCTGGATGCACGGCCTGGGCGACGACGGCACCGGCTGGTCGCAGGTCGTGCCCGCGCTCGGGCTGCCGGCGTCGCTGGCCGCGCGCTTCCTGTTCCCGCACGCGCCGATGATGCCGGTGTCCATCAACAACGGCTACGTGATGCGCGCGTGGTACGACGTGCGCGACGCCGACCTGCACGCGCGCGCCGATCTCCCCGGCACGCGGCGCTCGCAGGCGCAAATCGAGGCGCTGATCGACCGCGAGCGCACGCGCGGCATCGCGGACGGGCGCATCGTGCTCGCCGGGTTCTCGCAGGGCGGCGCTATCGCGCTGTACGCGGGCCTGCGGCACACCGCGCGGCTCGCGGGGATCGTCGCGCTGTCCACCTACCTCATCGACGGCGAGTCGCTGGCCGCGGAGGCTTCGCCGGCGAACCGCGACGTGCCGATCTTCATGGCGCACGGCACGCACGATCCGGTCGTGCGCCTCGCGTGGGCGGAGGCCTCGCGCGCGGCGTTGGTGGCGGGCGGCTGGTCCGTCGACTGGCACACCTACCCGATGGAGCACTCCGCGGTGCTGGAGGAGATCGCGGCCGTCGGGGCGTTCCTGCGCCGCGTATTGGCCTAGCGCGTCGTCGCGGCGGCCGTCAGGTCGGGTCGCCCCCGTCCTCGGGGTCCGCCGGCTTCTCGCGCGACGGCCGCCAT
Source organism: Burkholderiales bacterium (assembly GCA_046347855.1). Taxonomy (GTDB): domain Bacteria; phylum Pseudomonadota; class Gammaproteobacteria; order Burkholderiales; family Casimicrobiaceae; genus VBCG01. Next base: position 217,279 of record JAXMFJ010000006.1, on the reverse strand, counting down.
CCGCGCCGAGCGAGCGCGTCCCGCAACAGGAACTCGACCTCGGCGTTCACGCTGCGCAGGTCCGCCTGCGCGAGCCGCTCGACCTCGGCCCACAGGGCGGGGTCCACGCGCAGCAGGAACGACTTCCTGGCGGCCACGTGCGCGTCGCTGCCTTCAGGGTGCGCGGCGGAAGTGCCGCGTGCCCGTCGCGACCCAGAGCGCGAGCCCGGCGAGGAACCCGCCCAGCAGGACGAACATCGTCGGCTCCGCGAGGCGCGGCGGCGTCAGCGTGTTGGCCTGCACGGTGAGCAGGTGCACGCCGAGCAGGAACAGGGCGAGCAGCACGCCGAACCAGCACGCGTGCGCACGCGCCCACGCCATCGTCGCGGGCCGCCGCTCGGCGGCGAGCCAGTGCGCGCGCAGCGGGACCTTGATGAACGCGACCGCTGCCTGCGGCACGAACGCCAGCAGCGCGGCCAGCGCGGCCGGCAGCAGCGTCGAGAAGGCGAGGATGAACGTCACGTAGGCGTCGCGCGGCATGAAGCCGTTGGCGGCGCCGCCGGCGGCGAAGTGGGTGGCGACGCGCGCCGGCAGGCCGGCAGACGTCGCATAGACGACCGCCGGCACGACCACCAGCGTGACCAGGAGCGCGATGCGGGCGACGACGTTCATGGCGCGCCCTCCGTCAGGTGTACAGCGTCCCGGTATTGATCACCGGCTGCACCTCCGACTCGGCGCACAGCACCGTCATGAGGTTGCTCACCATCGCGGCCTTGCGCTCGTCGTCGAGGTCGACGACGTGCTTCGCCGACAGCTCGGTGAGCGCCATCTGCACCATCGACACGGCGCCGTGCACGATCTTCTGGCGCGCCGCGATGATGGCCTCGGCCTGCTGCCGGCGCAGCATCACCTGCGCGATCTCCGGCGCATAGGCGAGGTGCATGAGCCGCGCTTCCTCGACGACGACGCCGGCCTGCTCGAGGCGCTCCTGCAGCTCGCGCTCGAGCGCACGCGCCACGACGTCGGCGCTCTCGAGCAGCGTCGGCTCGCGCTGCGCGTCCTGCGCTTCCTCGGCGTCGTACGCGAACGACGAGGCCAAGTGACGCACCGCCGCCTCGCTCTGCACCTTCACGAAGTTCTCGTAGTCGTCGACGTCGAACGCGGCCTTGGCGGTGTCGTCGACGTGCCACACCACGACCGCCGCGATCTCGATCGGGTTGCCGCGCTTGTCGTTGACCTTGAGGCGGTCGCCGTTCAGGTTGCGCGCGCGCAGCGACATCTTCTTGCGCGTGTAGAACGGGTTGGTCGCCCGCAGGCCCGGCACGCGGCTGGTCCCGCGATAGGCGCCGAAGAGCTGGATGATGGCCGCCTCGTTGGGCTGCAGCGTGTAGAGGCCGGCGAGGCACAGCACGCCGGCGATCACCAGCACGAGCCCGAGGGCGAAGGTGCCGACGCGCAGGCCGTCGATGCCCACCCCCCGCACGACCATGAGGCCGCCCGCGAGCAGCAGCAGCAGCGCCACGCCGAGCGCGACGAATCCGTTGATGGTGCCGACCGGGGCTTCCTGGTGCGCCGCGCCTTGGATGATCCTTGCCATGTCTGTCTCCCTTGCGAGGCGGTTGGGCCTCTATCAAAATGATATCACTTTCATATCATTGGGGGGCAAAACCGTTCGTCGGGCGTGCGCCCGGGCGCATTGGGGATAGGTCACCGGCCTCGAATCAGGCGCTCCCTCTCCCGCCCCCGGCGGGAGAGGGCTGGGGTGAGGGTGGGGACTTTGCTTCCGTGAGGCAGCCCCTCACCCCAACCCTCTCCCCGCAGGCGGGGCGAGGGAGTCTCACTTTGGAGGGTTGCGGTGAGGGTGGGGACTTTGCTTCGAGGAAGCAGCCCCTCACCCCAACCCTCTCCCCGCAGGCGGGGCGAGGGAGCCTCACTTTGGGAGGGTTGCGGTGAGGGTGGGGACTTTGCTTCGAGGAGGCAGCCCCTCACCCCAACCCTCTCCCCGCAAGCGGGGCGAGGGAGCCCTCATTCGGAAGCCGGAGAGGGCTTGCATCATCGCGAGCCAGCGCTACTCCTTCTCCTCGAACCTCAACGCCGCCGAGTTGAGGCAATACCGCAGCCCCGTCGGCGCCGGACCATCCGGGAACACGTGCCCGAGATGCGCGTCGCACGCCGCGCACAGCACCTCGGTGCGGCGCATGAAGAGCGTGTTGTCCTGCTTCTCCGCGACGTTCGCGCGTTCGAGCGGCTGCGTGAACGACGGCCAGCCGGTGCCCGACTCGAACTTGGCGTCGGCGTCGAACAGCGGCGTCCCGCAGCACACGCAGCGGTACACGCCCGCGCGGTGGTTGTCCCAGTACTCGCCGGTGAACGCGCGCTCGGTGCCGTGCTTGCGCGTGACGCGGTATTGCTCGGGCGTGAGCTGCGCCTTCCACTCCGCGTCGCTCTTGCGGACCTTGTCGACCATGATGTCCTTTCCGAAAGGAGGGATGAATGCGGCGGCCGCCGGCGCGCGGCGCACCGTCACCGTACGCTATAGTGGCGCCTTCGCCGCATCCCTTACAGGCCCGCGCGCCGCGCGCGCCTTCCGCGTCCTTGGAAACCGCAGCCCCGGAGTCGTTCCGTCGCGACGTGCGCGTCATCGGCCTCATCGGCGTCGCCCACGCGTTCTCGCATTTCTTCCAGCTGGCCCTCCCTCCGCTGTTCCCGATCCTGCGGGCGGAGTTCGACGTGTCGTGGTCGCTGCTGGGCCTGCTGGTCGGCGTGTTCTACGCCGGCAGCGGCGTCGCGCAGTTCGCCGCGGGCTTCGTCGTCGACCGCCTCGGCGCGCGGCCGGTGCTGCTCGGCGGCCTGGCGCTCACCGCCGGCGGCACGTTCATCGCGTCGCTCGCGCCGAATCCCTACTGGCTGTTCCCGATCGTCGCGCTGATGGGCGTGGGCAACGGTGTCTTCCATCCGTGCGACTTCGCGATCCTCAACGCGAACGTCGCGCCGCGCCGCCTGGGCTACGCGTACTCGACGCACGGCGTCGGCGGCAACCTGGGCTACGCGCTCGCGCCGCTCGTGAGCTTCGCGCTCGCCACCGCGTTCAACTGGCGCATCGCGCTCGCCTGCATGGGCGCGGCGGGCCTCGTCGCGCTGTGCGTGCTCGTCGCGCAGCGCGCGTACCTCACGTCGCATCGCGCGGAGGACGCGCACACGCACACGCTGCGCGGCAGCCTGGGGCCTCTTCCTGCAGCCCGCCATCGTGCTCTGCTTCGCGTTCTTCGTGCTGCAGACGATGGCCTCCGTGGGCCTGCAGTCGTTCCTGCCCTCCGCGCTCAACAGCGGCCTCGACATCGCGCTCGTGATCGCCACCAGCGCCGTCACGGCGTACCTGCTGGGCGGCACTGCCGGCATCGTGGTGGGCGGCGTGCTCGCCGCGCGCACGCAGCGCCACGACCTCGTCGCGGCCGCGGGCCTGCTCACCGCTGCGGCGCTGCTCGCGGTCGTCGGCTACGGCGCGGTGCCGGGCGCGATGACCGTGCCGTGGTTCGCGCTGGTCGGCTTCATGGTCGGCAGCACCGGGCCGTCGCGCGACCTCATCGTGCGCAACGCCACGCCGCGCGGCGCCGCGGGTCGCGTGTACGGCTTCGTGTACTCGGGCCTCGACGCGGGTGCCACCATCGGCCCGATCTGGTTCGGGCTGATGCTCGATCACGGGCTCGGGCGCGAGATGTTCTACGTCGTGGCGGTGCTGCTCGCGCTGGCCGTCGGCACGGTGGTGCGCGTGCGGCGCGCGATCGCCGCCTGATCTTTCGCGGGAGGAGGGCGCATGGACATGGGGATCGCGGGCCGGCGCGCGCTGGTGTGCGCGGCGAGCAAGGGCCTGGGCCGCGGCTGCGCGCAGGCGCTGGCGCAGGAAGGTGTCGAAGTCACGATCCTCGCGCGCACCGAGGACGAGGTGCGACGCACCGCGGAGGAGATCGGCGCCGCCTCCGGGCGCAAGGTCGCGTGGCTCGCGTGCGACATCACTACGCCCGAGGGACGCGCGGCGGCGCTCGCCGCGTGCCCCGACCCGGACATCCTCGTCAACAACGCGGGCGGCCCGCCGCCGGGCGATTTCCGCGAATGGAACCGCGACACGTGGATCGCGGCGCTCGACGCCAACATGCTGACGCCGATCGAGCTCATCCGCAGCACGGTCGACGGGATGATCGCGCGCAAGTTCGGGCGCATCGTCAACATCACGTCGTCGGCGGTGAAGGCGCCGATCGACATCCTCGGCCTCTCCAACGGCGCGCGCAGCGGGCTCACGGGCTTCGTCGCGGGCATCGCGCGCAAGGTCGCGCGCCACGGCGTGACGATCAACAACCTGCTGCCCGGCAATTTCGACACCGCGCGCCTGCAGGGCACGATGCGCGGCCGCGCCAAGGCGCAGGGCAAGGAGCTCGAAGTGGTGTTCGCCGCCGCGCGCGACGCGATCCCCGCCGGACGCTTCGGCACCATCGACGAATTCGGCGCCATGTGCGCCTTCCTCTGCAGCACGCACGGCGGCTACATCGTCGGCCAGAACATCCTCATGGACGGCGGCATGTATCCCGGCACCTACTGACGATGATCGACCTCTACTACTGGACCACCCCGAACGGCCACAAGATCACGATCTTCCTCGAGGAGACCGGCCTTCCGTACACCATCAAGCCGGTCGACATCGGCAAGGGCGAGCAGTTCGCGCCCGAGTTCCTGGCCATCGCGCCGAACAACCGCATCCCCGCGATCGTCGACCACGCGCCGCCCGACGGCGACGGCCCGCTGTCGCTCTTCGAGTCGGGCGCGATCCTGCTCTACCTCGCGGGCAAGACCGGCCGCTTCTATCCCGCCGACCTGCGCGGCCGCTGCGAGGTCGCGCAGTGGCTGTTCTGGCAGATGGCGGGGCTGGGGCCGATGGCCGGACAGAACCATCACTTCGCGCTGTACGCCCCCGAGAAAATTCCCTACGCGATCGAGCGCTACGTGAAGGAGACCGGGCGCCTGTACCGCGTGCTCGACAACCGGCTCGCGGACCGCGAGTTCGTCGCCGGCGAATACTCGATCGCGGACATGGCGTGCTATCCGTGGATCAGCCCGCAGCGCCAGGGGCAGGACATCGAGGAATTCCCGCACCTCAAGCGCTGGCTCGCGACGATCAGGGCGCGGCCGGCGGTCGAGCGCGCGTATGCGCTCGTGAAGCGGATCAATCCGGCGGCCGGCGGCATCCGCACCGAGGCCGAGCGCAAGATCCTGTTCGGGCAGGACCAGAACACGACGTCCGCGAAGGCCGTCCGCGCGGCCGGCGACTGACCGCGCCGCGGCCGCCGCCCGCGGTCGCACGTCCTGCAAGAATTGCCGGGAGAAGTTGCGTCGCCACGCACGCGGCGGCGTGCATGTCGTTGATTCGCGGCGCCCCGGCCGTTGCCCGGAACTTGCATGAAGTCCTCCCTCGACGCCGTCGGAGGACGCCCCATGCCGCCTGTTCCGCCATCCCGCCGTCACCCTGCCCGCGCGCGGCCCTGACATGGCCAACGCCGCGGACATCCTGGTCGACACGCTCGTCGCGTGGCACGTGGAGGTCGTGTTCGGCCTCCCGGGCGACGGCATCAACGGGATCATGGAGGCGCTGCGCACGCGCCAGGACCGCATCCGCTTCGTGCAGGTGCGGCACGAGGAATCGGCGGCCTTCATGGCGTGCGCCTACGCGAAGTGGACGGGGAAGCTCGGCGTGTGCCTCGGCACCTCGGGGCCCGGCGGCGCGCACTTCCTCGCGGGACTCTACGACGCGAAGCTCGACCAGGCGCCGGTGCTTGCGATCACCGGCATGCAGTACCACGACCTCGTGGAGACGTTCACGCAGCAGGACGTGGACCTCGTGCGCGTCTTCAACGACGTGGCCGTGTTCAACGCGCACGTCAGCGACGCGGCGCACATGGAGAACGTCGCGTCGCTCGCGTGCCGCTCGGCGTTCGCGCGGCGCGGCGTCGCGCACCTCGCGATCGCCAACGACGTGCAGGAGGAGTCGCTCGGGGACGCGAAGCGCAGCAAGCGCAACGTCCCCGGCCACGCGCCCAACCGCCGCTTCGAGGGCCGCGTGGTGCCCGCCGACCACGAGGTCGAGCACGCCGCGCGGATCCTGAACGAGGCGAAGCGCGTCGCGATCCTCGCCGGCCGCGGCGCGCTCGGCGCGCGTGCGGAGATCGAGCAGGCGGCCGAATTGCTGGGCGCGCCCGTGGTCAAGGCGCTGCTCGGCAAGGCCGTGCTGCCGGACGACCACCCGCTTACCACCGGCGGCGTCGGCATCCTCGGCACGCGGCCGTCGCAGGAGGCGCTCGAGCGGTGCGATGCCGTGCTGATCGTCGGCTCGACGTTCCCGTACATCGAGTACTACCCGAAGCCGGGCCAGGCGCGCGGCGTGCAGATCGACCGCGATCCGCAGCGCATCGGCCTGCGCTTCCCGGTGGAGGCGGGGCTCGTCGGCGATGCGTGCGAATCGCTGCGCCTCCTCAATGCGCGGCTCACGCGCAAGGACGATCGGCAGTTCCTCGAATCCGCGCAGGCGGGCATGCGCGAGTGGCGCGCGCTGATGGCGCAGGCGGAGAACCGCGCGGATGCGCCGCTCGCACCGGAGCGCGTGGTGCGTGCGTTCGGCGTGCGGCTGCCGCCCGACGCGGTGCTCGCCACCGACTCGGGGCAGAACACGGAGCTCGCCGCGCGGCACATCGATCTCGGCCCCGGTCACGACTTCGCGGTGTCGGGCGCGCTCGCCTCGATGGCCTGCGGGCTGCCGTATGCGATCGCCGCGGGCCTCGCGTTTCCCGGGCGGCGCGTGTTCGCGGTGGTCGGCGACGGCGGCTTCGCGATGCAGCTCGGCGAATTCTCGACCGCGGTGCGCTACGGCATCCCGCTCGTGGTGCTGGTCGTGAAGAACGGCATGCTGAACCAGATCGCGTGGGAGCAGATGATGTTCCTCGGCAACCCGCAGTTCGGGTGCGAGCTCGCGCCGATCGACTTCGCGCAGGCGGCGCAGGCGATGGGCGGGCACGGCTTCACGATCGAGGACCCGGCCGACGTCGAGCGCGTGCTCGACGAGGCGTTCGCGGCGAAGGGCGCGGTGGTCGTGCAGGCGGTCGTCGACCGCTACGTCCCGATGCTGCCGCCGCGCGTGCCGCCCGACTACGCGAAGAACCTGCGCAAGGCGCTGCCCGGCACGCCGGGCCACGCGCAGATCGAGGCCAACCTGCGGGAGGAGCCCCGGCGCACGATGCTGGGCACGCAGCCCGCGACCAGCGAAGGAGACTGAGCCATGCACCAGCACCTCGAACGGACGATCGCGACGCATCCGCACGTGCGCGGCAGCACCAACGACGCGCTCCTGCGCTGCGTCGCGGCGTGCTTCGACTGCGGTGGGACGTGCCTCGCGTGCGCCGACGCGTGCCTCGGCGAGGCGACGGTGAGCGACCTCGTGCAGTGCATCCGCCTCGACCACGATTGCGCGGACCTGTGCTTCGCCGCGGGCGCGCTCGGCACCCGGCGCACCGGCAGCAACGAGGCGTGCCTGCGGCAGGCGATCGAGCTGTGCGCCGCGGCGTGCGCCGTCTGTGCAATGGAGTGCGAGCGCCACGCGACCATGCACGAGCACTGCCGCATCTGCGCGGAAGCCTGCCGCGAATGCGAGGCGGCGTGCCGCGAGGCGGCCGCGACGATCACGCCTGCGCACTGACGGCGCGAGGGTCAGGGCGCGCAGCACGGGGTGCGGGATCCCGCACCCACTTGCGCGGCCACATACCGCGCGTGAGGCCATGCCGGCGGATCGCCGCCGGCACGGAAACGACGCTCAGCGCGCCGCGACGCGCACCGGTATCGGCGCAGGGAGGCCGGCCGTCGCGGCCTCGGCGTCCGCCGCGGCTTCGAGGGCGGGATCGACGTCGAACGCGATGTCGCCGTTCGGCTCGGGCCGGCCGGTGGCGCGGATCGCGGCGAAGTCCTGCAGCGTGCGGTCGAGGAGGTGGGTAGGCTCGACCTTGCCGAGCGCGTTGAAGATCGACTCGAGACGCCCGGGATGCTTGCGCTCCCACTCGCGCAGCATGAGCGCCACCTGCTTGCGCTGCAGGTCCTCCTGCGAGCCGCACAGCGTGCACGGGATGAGCGGGAACGCGCGCACTTCGGCGTAGCGCGCGAGGTCGCGCTCGCGCACGTAGGCGAGCGGGCGGATCACGACGTTCTTGCCGTCGTCGGACACGAGCTTCGGCGGCATCGTCTTGAGCTTGCCGCCGAAGAAGAGGTTGAGGAAGAAGGTGGCCATCAGGTCGTCGCGGTGGTGGCCGAGCGCGATCTTGGTCGCGCCCAGCTCGCCCGCGACGCGATAGAGCACGCCGCGGCGCAGGCGCGAGCACAGCGAGCACATCGTCGCGCCCTCCGGCACCAGGCGCTTGACCACGCTGTACGTGTCCTGCTCGGCGATGCGGTACGCGACGCCGATGCCGTCGAGGTAGCGCGGCAGTACGTCCGCGGGGAAGCCGGGCTGCTTCTGGTCGAGGTTGACCGCGACGATTTCGAACGCGACGGGCGAGCGGCGCTGCAGCGCGAGCAGAAGGTCGAGCAGGCCGTAGCTGTCCTTGCCGCCGGACAGGCACACCATCACGCGGTCGCCGGCCTCGATCATCGAGTAGTCGGCGATCGCCTCGCCGACCTGCCGCTGCAGGCGCTTGGCGAGCTTGTTGGCCTCGAACTGCGCCTTGCGCGGGTCGCGCGGGCGGGCGTCGGCGGTGGGCGGCGCGATGATGGGCTCCATGGGGCGCAATTTTACTGGAAGGACGGCATTCGACCGCTGCAGTCGGGTTCGAGGCCGTTCGGACAACGCCGACGCCGAGGGGTCAGATACCGCAGGCAGGATGCGTGAAGTGCGCACGATGCGCGCAGGCGGTGTCTGACCCCGGGTTGGGGCGCAACGCCGACGCCGAGGGGTCAGATACCGCAGGCAGGATGCGCGAGGTGCGCACGATGCGCGCGGGCGGTGTCTGACCCCGGGTTTGGACGCAACGCCGACGCCGAGGGGTCAGATACCGCAGGCAGGACGCACGAGGTGCGCACGATGCGCGCAGGCGGTGTCTGACCCCGGGTTGGGGCGGCAGCCTCGCGAATAACCCGGGGTCAGACACCGCTCGCGAACAGCGGCGCTTTGTGGACGCGCTGTACCCGCGGTATCTGACCCCTGGGCGCTGTACCCGCGTCATCTGACCCCTAAACGCGGATCTCCGCAGTCAGACGAGCAGCACGAGCACCACCGCCATCCCGCACGCGGCCGCGCCGACGTACACCAGCATCGGCGGCTGCCACGCATGCCCCGGGGTGCGTGCGCGCAGCCGGTCCCACCACCCGGCGCGCGCCGCGCTGTGGAACGGGTCGGTCGGCGCGCCGCTGCGCGGCAGCACGAGGTCGATGCGCGGCATGCGGCCGGGCGCGGTGCGCGGCACCGGTGCGCCCGGGCGCTGGAACGCGACCAGCTCCAGCTCGGCGAGGCGCACGAGCTCGTGCTCGAGCTTGTGCGCGTCGATGCGCAACGACGCCGCGAGCGTCGCGAACGGGCGCGGCCGCCCGAGCTTCTTCAGCAGCCGGCGCTGGACGAGCGAGAGGCCGATCGCGGGCCGCGCGAGCTCGCGATCGCCTTGAACCGTGCGGCCCCAGAGGGTCTCCGGCTCGTAATACATGTCCCACCTCCGGCAATGACCAACGCGCGGCGCGCGCCAGGACGGCCGCGTCCGCGGGCGTGCGAGAATCGCGCCTCGCCCAAGCCAATTGAGAGGCAAGCCACATGCCATTTGCGCCAACATCCGCCGAACGGCCGTCGCCGCGGCAACGCGAACGCTACGAGGCGTAGATGACAACGGACATCGCCCCCCGCATCTCGTGCGCGTTCGACGCCGGCGCCATCGACGTCGTCCGCTGCACCGATCCCGCGGACATCGCCGTCGACCTGCGTGCCGACTCGCACGCGGACTTCCGCCAGTGGTTCCACTTCCGCCTGCAGGGCGCGGCGGGACGCGCGGTGCGCATCCGCTTCGCGAACGCCGCACGCGCGACGTACGTCGAGGGCTGGCGCGGCTACCAGGCCGTGGCGTCCTACGACCGCGAGTCGTGGTTCCGGGTGCCGACGACGTTCGACGGCAACGAGCTCGTCATCGCGCACACGCCGGAGCGCGATTCGATCTACTACGCGTACTTCGAGCCCTACTCGTGGGAGCGGCACATGGCACTCCTCGGCCGTGCCGAACGCTCGCCGCGGGCGCACGTGAGCGACCTCGGCGCCACGGTCGACGGCCGCGACATGAACCTCGTCACCGTCGGCGCGCCGGCGCCGGGGAAGAAGTCGCTGTGGGTCATCGCACGCCAGCATCCCGGCGAGACGATGGCGGAGTGGTTCGTCGAGGGCATGCTCGAGCGGCTGCTCGATCCCGCCGATCCCGTCGCGCGGGTGCTGCTCGAGCGCGCGACGCTCTACGTCGTGCCCAACATGAACCCAGACGGCAGCGTGCGCGGCAACCTGCGCACCAACGCCGCCGGCGCGAACCTCAACCGCGAGTGGATGACGCCGACGCCCGAGCGCAGCCCCGAGGTGCTCCACGTGCGCGCGGCGATGCAGCGCACCGGCGTCGACGGCTTCCTCGACATTCACGGCGACGAGGGCCTGCCCTACGTCTTCACCGACGGCAACGAGCGCCTGCCCACGTACACGCCCAGGATGCAGGCGCAGGAGCGCGCGTTCTGCGCCGCACTGCGCGCCGCGAATCCCGACTTCCAGACGGTGCACGGCTACCCGTCCGACAAGGAGACGAAGGTCAACCTGACCGTCGCGTCGAAGTGGGTCGGGCACACCTTCGGGACGTTGGGACTCACGCTCGAGATGCCGTTCAAGGACAACGCCGACCTGCCGGACGCCGTGAACGGCTGGAGCGCGGCGCGGTCGCGGCGGCTCGGCGCAGACGCGCTCACGGCGCTGCTGCATACGTTGGACCTGCTCTAGGCCGGCGTGACCGGCCAACGTCCGCCAGCGGCGGTCGCATGTCGTAAACTTTGCCGCACAACGACGGGGGAGGCGGCGTGCAGACCATCCTGGTGGCGAATCCCAAGGGCGGCAGCGGGAAGACGACGCTCGCGACCAACATCGCGGGCTGGCTGGCCGGCAAGCGCCAGCGCGTGGGGCTGCTCGATGCCGATCCGCAGCAGTCGTCGACGCAGTGGCTCGCGCGGCGGCCCGCGTTGTTCCCATCGGTGGCGGGCTTCGCGCGCGACGTCGGCAAGAAGGAGCTGAAGGACGTCGGCCCCGAGTGGCTGGTGGTCGACAGCCCGGCGGGTCTGCACGGCGAGGACCTGCGCGACGCGGTCAAGCGCGCCGATGCGCTGATCGTGCCGGTGTCGCCGTCCGCGTTCGACATGGCGGCGACGCGCCACTTCCTGGAGGCGATCCGCGACTTCAAGGCGGTGCGCGAGGGCGGCCTGCCGATCGCGCTGGTCGCGATGCGGGTGGACGCGCGCACGCGCTCGGCGGCGGAGCTCGACGAATTCCTGCGCGGGCTCGAGCTGCCCGTGGTGACTCACCTGCGCGACACGCAGGTGTACGTGTACTGCGCCCGCGACGGCTATTCGGTGTTCGACCTGCCGCGCTCGCGCGGGGAGCAGGACTGGGAGCAGTGGAAGCCGCTGACGCGATGGATCGCCAAGCGCGCGGCGGTGAAGAACGCGGCGGCGTAGCGTCGCGGCGCCCGGCGTCCTGTCGCCGCCGGTGACGGCGGATTGAGGGCGTCGGGACCACTGCCGTTGCGCGCCGCCGCGGGGTGCGAGCGGCGCGCAAGCGGGGGCGAAGCGTTACTTCTTGACGGCTTCCTTCGCGTCCTTCGACGCATCCTTCGCCGCCTGCACCGCCTTGTCGGCGGCTTCCTTGCTGGCGTCGGCGGCCTTGCCCGCGGCTTCCTTCGTCGCGTCGACGGCCTTGCCGGCCGAGTCCGCGGCCTTGGCGGTCGCGTCCTTGGCGGCGTCGGCGGCCTTCGCGGCGGCGTCGCTCGCAGCGGCGGACGCGTCCTTCGCGGCTTCCGTCGTCTTGGCCGCGGCGTCCTGCGCGGCGGTCTTGGCGGCCTGCGCGGCCTTCTCCGCGGCGTCCTTGGTGGCGGCCGCCGCCTGCTCCGCGGCCTTCTTCGCGGTTTCGGCTTCCTGCTTGGCCTTGTCGCCGCAGGCGGCGAGCGTGATGCTGAGCGCAAACGCCGTCAGCGCGGCGACGATGGTCTTGTTCATGTTGTGATTTCTCCCGGTGGTCGGTCGCGGCGTGATCGCCGTCGACAACTCTTAATTATAGCGAATCTGCTGCGATGCAGCAGGCACACCTTTGCCACGTGGCCGCAGGCCACGCACGACGCTCCCCTCGCCCTCCGGGAGAGGGGCGGGGGGGTGAGGGCAAGGAAGACACCGGCGTGCGCTCGAAGTGCGCGACCTTTGGCCGCGCAGGCTCACGGAAAGCTCCTCGCCAACCGCGCCCGTCGCCGTTCCGCCACCGCGAGAAACAATCCGCTCGACACGATGATCGCCATGCCGAGCGTCGAGCCGGCGTCGGGCAGGTGATCGAACACCAGCCAGCCGAGGAACGTCGCCCACAGGAGCTGGACGTAGGTGAAGGGCGTCAGCAGCGACGCGGGTGCGGCGAGGAAGCTCGCCGTGAGGAGCCAGTGCGCCGTGCCCGCGAGCACGCCGAGCAGCAGGATGAGCCCGCCCTCGCGCCACGTGATCGACTGCTGGTCGAGGCCCCACGGCAGCGCGAGCGTGAACAGCACGGTCCCGACGAGGCCGCTATAGAAGAGCGTCGTGTAGACGCTGTCGCCGCTCACCCGGCGCGTGAGCACCTGGTAGAGCGCGTTGGTGGCCGCGGCGCCGAGCGGGAGCAGGGCCGCCGGCTGCAGCACCGACGATCCGGGACGCAGCATCACCATCACGCCCGCGAAGCCGATGCCCACCGCGATCCAGCGCGCGCGTCGGGCGCTCGCCGAGGATCGGGATCGCGGCCAGCACGATGAGCACCGGCGAGATGAAGCTGATCGCGGAGTTCTCGGCGAGCGGCAGGAAGCGCAGGCCGCCGAAGAAGAAGCACGTCGCCGCGACGAGGCACAGGGAGCGCAGGATCTGCATCTTCAAATGCTTCGTGCGCCAGAAGTGCGGCCCCGCGCGATGGCGCGCGAACGGCGTGACGATCGCCATCTGCCCCGCGTAGCGCGCCCACACGACCAGGAACAGCGAGTGGTCGCGCACGACGTACTTCGCGGTGGTGTCGAGCAGCGCGAGGAGCACGCCGGCGAGCATGAACATCGGCAGGGCGGTGCGCAGCGGATGGGGGGCGTGGTGAGACGTCATGGGCGAACTTGAAAAAGCAAATCCCCCTGCGGTGTGCGCACGGGGGACGATAAAACATGCAGCATATTGCGGGCGATGGCCACCATCAGCCGCACGACGCTCGTTCTTGCGTCGCCGTTTCCGGCGGCCGCCGCCGGGCGGCTCCCAAGGCGGCCGACTGACCTGCAGTAAAGGCGCCCCTCACCCCAACCCTTTCCCCGCAAGCGGGGCGAGGGAGGTCACCTGGACAGGGTGGTGTGGTTGTTCCGGCCGCAAAAGGCGCGGCGCCGGCGCTACGTCATCCACCGGCCCCGCGGACGCCTTTTGCGGACGTCGACTTACGCCGCCATCAGGTCGCGCAGCACGTACGGCAGGATCCCGCCGCCGTTGTAGTAGTCGACCTCGATCGGCGTGTCGATGCGGCAGAGCACGGTCACTTCCTTGCGCGTGCCGTCCTTGCGCGTGATCACCAGCGTGAGGTCCTGCTGCGGGCGGATGTCCTTCGGCACCGCGATGTCGAACGTCTCCTCGCCGGTGATGCCGAGCGAGGCGACGCTGTCGCTGCCCTTGAACTGCAGCGGCAGCACGCCCATGCCGACGAGGTTGCTGCGGTGGATGCGCTCGAAGCTCTTGGCGACGACCGCCTTCACGCCGAGGAGCTGCGTGCCCTTGGCCGCCCAGTCGCGCGACGAGCCCGTGCCGTATTCCTCGCCGCCGAAGATGACCGTCGGCGTGCCCTGCGCGACGTACTGCATCGCCGCGTCGTAGATGAACATCTTCTCGCCCGTGGGCTGGAACAGCGTGACGCCGCCTTCCTCGCGCGTGCCGTCGGCCTTCGGCGGGATCATCAGGTTCTTGATGCGCACGTTGGCGAAGGTGCCGCGCATCATCACCTCGTGGTTGCCGCGGCGCGAGCCGTAGCTGTTGAAGTCGACCTTGGGCACGCCGTGCGCGAGCAGCCACTTGCCCGCGGGCGAGTTCTCCTTGATCGCGCCGGCCGGCGAGATGTGGTCGGTGGTGACCGAATCGCCGAAGATGCCGAGCGCGCGCGCGCCCCGGATGTCGCTGGTGGCGCCGGGCGTCAGCGCGAAGCCCTCGAAGAACGGCGGCTTCGCGATGTACGTGGACGTCGGCCAGTTGTAGACCTGCCCGGCCACGCCTTCGATGCGATCCCACATCGGGTTCGCCTTCGCGACGTTGCCGTACAGGCGCTTGTACACCTCGGGGTCGCGCGCGAACGGCGCCACCGCGGCGATCTCGTGCGACGTCGGCCAGATGTCGCGCAGGTACACGGGCTGCCCGTCCTTGCCGGTGCCGAGCGGCTCACTCGTGAGGTCGCGCAGCACGGTGCCCGCGATCGCATACGCGACCACCAGCGGCGGCGACGCCAGGAAGTTCGCCTTGAGGTTCGGGTGGATGCGCGCCTCGAAGTTGCGGTTGCCCGAGAGCACCGCGGCGCACACGAGGTCGTTGGTCACGATCGCGTCGTTGAACTCGGGGGCGAGGTCGCCCGCGTTGCCGATGCACGTCGTGCAGCCGTACGCCGCCACCGTGAAGCCCAGCTGCTCGAGGTAGGGCAGGAGGCCCGCCTTCGTGAGGTAATCGGTGACCGTGCGCGAGCCCGGCGCGAGCGATGTCTTGATGTGCCGCTTCACGGTGAGGCCGCGCTCGACCGCCTTCTTGGCGAGGATGCCGGCCGCGAGCAGCACGCCCGGGTTCGACGTGTTGGTGCAGGAGGTGATCGCCGCGATCAGCACGTCGCCGTTGCCGATCGACACGTTCTTCTCGTCGCCCGGCGCCACGCCGTCGGGCGTCGGGCGGTTGTTGACCATCTCGACGACGTCGCGCGGCGCGCCGGGCGACACCTGCATGCCCTTGTCGCCGATCGCGCCGGCGCCGGTCAGCGGCAGCGGCGTGGGCACGCGGCGCGTGAGCTCGGCGGCGGGCTTCGCGAAGCCGTTCTCCGCGACCGGCTTGCTGAAGAGCTCGGTGAACTTCGCCTTGAGGCTGCCGAGCTCGATGCGGTCCTGCGGGCGCTTGGGTCCCGCCATCGACGGCTTGATGGTGGCGAGGTCGAGCGACACCACCTTCGTGTAGTCGATCTCGCCGGCGCGCGGGATGCCGAACATGCCCTGCGCCTTGAAGTACGACGCGAACGCGTCGATCTCCTCCGGCGTGCGGCCGGTGGCGGCGAGGTAGTCGACGGTGGCCTGGTCGACCGGGAAGAAGCCCATCGTCGCGCCGTACTCGGGCGCCATGTTGCCGATGGTCGCGCGGTCGGGCACCGACAGCGACGCCGTGCCCTCGCCGAAGAACTCGACGAACTTGCCGACGACCTTCTCGCGGCGGAGCATCTCGGTGACCGTCAGCACGAGGTCGGTGGCGGTGATGCCCTCGTTGAGCTTGCCCTTCAACTCGACGCCGATCACGTCGGGCGTGAGGAAGTACACCGGCTGGCCGAGCATCGCGGCTTCCGCCTCGATGCCGCCCACGCCCCAGGCGACGACGCCCACGCCGTTCACCATCGTGGTGTGGCTGTCGGTGCCGACCAGCGAGTCGGGGTAGTACACGCCGTCCTTCTGGTGCACGCCGCGCGCGAGGTACTCGAGGTTGACCTGGTGCACGATGCCGATGCCCGGCGGCACGACGCCGAACGTCGCGAACGCCTGCATGCCCCACTTCATGAACTGGTAGCGCTCGGCATTGCGCTCGAACTCGAGCTTCATGTTGAGGTCGAGCGCGTCCTTGGTGCGGTAATGGTCGATCATCACCGAGTGGTCGACGACGAGGTCGACCGGCACCAGCGGCTCGATCGTCTTCGGGTTGCGGCCGAGGTCGTTGGCCACGTTGCGCATCGCGGCGAGGTCCGCCAGCAGCGGCACGCCGGTGAAGTCCTGCAGCACCACGCGCGCCACCACGAACGGGATCTCGTCGACGCGCGCGGCGGTGGGCTTCCAGCCGGCGAGCTCCTTCACGTGCGCCTCGGTGACCTTCTTGCCGTCGCAGTTGCGCAGCACCGACTCCAGCACCACGCGGATCGAGACGGGCAGGCGCGAGACCTTGCCGAATCCCGCCTGCTCGAGCGCGGGAAGCGAGTAGAACTTGCCGGCCTTGCCGGAGGCGAGCTTGAAGTCGCGGAACGTGTCGTGGAGGTTGTGGCTCATTGCGGGGCCTTTGCGGGGTTCTTCGGTTGGGCGGAGGGAGGCGGCATCGTGCCCTTGCCGGTGACAATGCCTTTCAGGTTCAGCTTCTGGCCGTTGGGGCCGATGACGTCGCCGGGCACCATGCCGTCGCGGCACGGGCCGACGTACTTGCCGTCGAGCGTGATGCGCGATTCCTTGGTGCCGTTTTGCGGGGGGTCGTACACGGCGGTGATCTCGGTGCGGTACGCCGTGTCGCCGGTGAACGTCATCACCGAGCGCGACGTGACCTTCGATTCGCCGAAGCGGCACTCGGCCGTGGCGAGGATGCGATTGCCGTCGCGCTTCATGTCGTTCTTGCTGCACATCTCGCGCGCGGCGCCGGTGCCCATCTTCATCATTTCCTGCTGCATCGCCTCGTCGGTGCACATCGTGCTCTTGCGCGGCGGTGGGCTTTCGGCGCCGGCGGCCGTGCGCATGGTGATCTCCCACTGGCCGGGCTTGAGCTTCGGATAGTCCTGCGCGAGCGCGGGCAGCGTGCACGCGGCGGCGGCGAGGAGGGCGACGGCGCGCATGGCGAGCTCCTTGCGAACGGGTCGGACCCGGGTCACGCCGCGCGCTCCTGCGCGCCGAACCACGCCTCGGCGCGCGCGGGCAGGGCGATGCCCGCCGCATGCGCGCGCTGCAGCAGCGTCCACGACTGGCGGTACGACGCGCGATCGTGCAGCTCGCCGTCGATGCGCAGCGGCGCCCACGCGGCGTCCTGCGCGGCGACGAGGATGCCCGCCGCGTGCGTCACTTCCGGCAGCTCGGGGCGCAGCGCCGCCACGATCGGCTCGATCTGCGACGGATGGATGCTCCACATGCGCAGGTAGCCGAAGTCGTCGCGGGCGCGGCGCGCGTCGCTGAACGTGCGCTCGGGCGCGTCGAGCGCCCGCGTGACGTTGTGCGCGGGCACCACGCCGTGCGCGAGCGCGGCGAGCGCGATCTCGCACTTCGCGTGGCGCACCAGCGGGTGGTCGAACTGGCCGGGCGAGACCATCGCGCTCGCGGGGATCGCGCCGTGGTGCGCGCTCACGAAATCCATGAGGCCGAAGTCGAGCGACACCACGCCGGGCAGCGCGGCGATCTTCCAGGCGTCGTGCAGTGCGCCCGGCGTCTCGATCAGGATGCTCGCGGGAATCGTGCGCGGCAGGCCGAGCTGCGCGACGCGGTCGGCCACGTGCGCGAGGAAGCGCTCGACGTCCGCCACGCCCTGCGCCTTCGGCAGCGTGAGGAACGCGATGCGGTCGCCCGCGCCGTCGAGCAGCACGTCGACTTCCGACTGCCATGCCGGATGGTGCACGTCGTGCACGCGCGCGCCGACGCGCTCGTAGCGGTTCTCCGCGCTGCCGATGAGCTGCGCCATCAGCGCCGCGTGCGCGCGCTCGGCGCCGACCGGCGCGCCGTCCTCGCAATCGCACGCGATGTCGAACACGGGTCCGTGCGCCTGCTGCAGCACGAGCGCCTTGCGGATGAAGCGCTCGCTGCCCGCGTAGTGCACGCACGGCGGCAGCGCCGGCAGCGGGCGGTCGTTGCCGTAGAGGGCTTGCTGTGGGGGTAGCGGGGCAGTCATGTCGGAACGGCGCTCACAAAGAGACGCCGAGACGCAGAGAAAAGCGGGTTCCGCTGCGTCTCGTTGTGATTCACGAGCGGACGCCGGAGCACCGGATGATCGGGTGTTCCCGGCGTCTTTCGCGCCTCTTTGTGAAGACAGCATTTCACGCAGGTCGTCACCCGAGCAGCGACGCCACGCCGGCGCGCTCTTCCTCGAGCTCCTTCAGCGTGAAGTTCATCTTCTCGCGCGAGAACTCGTCGATCGGCAGGTCGCGCACCAGCGAATACTCGCCGTTGGCGGTGGTGACCGGCACGCCGTACATCACGTCCTGCGGGATGCCGTAGCTGCCGTCGGACGGCACGCCCATCGTCACCCACTTGCCGTTGCTGCCGAGCACCCAGTCGCGCACGTGGTCGATGGCCGCGTTGGCCGCCGACGCGGCGGAGGAGAGCCCGCGCGCCTCGATGATCGCGGCACCGCGCTTGCCGACCTTCGGCAGGAACTCGGTGCGGTTCCAGTTCTCGTCGTTCACGATGTCCTTGAGCGACTTGCCGTTGCTGGTGGCGAAGCGGTAGTCGGGGTACATCGTCGGCGAGTGGTTGCCCCACACCGTGAGCTTCTCGATGCTGCCGACCGGCACGCCGGCCTTCGCCGCGAGCTGCGACAGCGCGCGGTTGTGGTCGAGGCGCAGCATCGCGGTGAAATTCTTCTTCGGCAGCGACGGCGCCGACTTCATCGCGATGTACGCATTGGTGTTGGCCGGGTTGCCCACCACGAGGATCTTGATGTCGCGTGCGGCGACCGCGTCGAGCGCCTTGCCCTGCTCGGTGAAGATCTTCGCGTTCTCGAGCAGCAGGTCCTTGCGCTCCATGCCGGGGCCGCGCGGCTTGGCGCCGACCAGCAGCGCGACCTGCGCGTCCTTGAACGCGACCTTCGGGTCCGACGTGCCCGTCATGCCGGCGAGGAGCGGGAACGCGCAGTCCTCGACTTCCATCATCACCCCCTTGAGGGCGGCCTGGGCCTTGTCGACCGGGAGCTCCAGCAACTGCAGGATCACGGGCTGGTCCTTGCCGAGCATTTCGCCCGAGGCGATCCGGAACAGGAGGGCGTAGCCGATCTGGCCGGCGGCGCCGGTGACGGCGACGCGGACGGGTGCTTTCATGACGGAGGCTCCGATAGGAAGAATAGGGAACGTGCGACGCCGTGGCCGGCGACTTAGGGCATGATGCAGCGCAGTATATTGGCCGCTTCGCACCCCGGCGCGCCGCTGTGCGACGCGTCCCGACCGCGATGCGGCATGGTACTCCGGGGCCGGGGTCATGTCAACGAAGTCATATATCTTATATAAGACATAAGACAGGAGTTAGACACCCGCCGCGGGAGCGCGGATAATTCCTCGGAAATGACCATCGTGGATGCGGAAAGGTGCTGCAGCCGGGCCGCGGTAACAACGCCGGCGCGTGTTAAGGGTGCGGCCGAAGGCCACGCACCCCGCGTAGGGTTTACTCCGGAAATCGTCGGGCTCCGCCCGCGATTTCCGCCTGACCAGCCTCTCACCAGGCGATCAGCGGCGTCGATGTTTCCATGAGGGCGCGGCGTTAGCCTTGCGTCCTCATCTGACTTATTTACATGGCGCAGCCAGAATTCTCCCCGCTCTACCTGCAGATCAAGTCGCTGCTGGTGAAGAGCCTCGAGGCGCGCGAATGGCGCCCGGGCGAGGCGATCCCCTCCGAGATCGACCTCGCCCACCGCTTCAACGTGTCGCAGGGGACGGTCCGCAAGGCGATCGACGCGCTCGCGGACGACAACCTGGTCGTGCGCCGGCAGGGCAAGGGCACGTTCGTCGCCACCCACACCGAGGAGCGCAACTCGGTGATCCGCTTCCTGCGCATCCGGCGCGACGACGGCGCGGACCTGCTGCCGGTGAGCCGGCTGCTCGACGTGCGGCGCGCCAAGGCGGCGGCCGACGTCGCGCGCCTCCTCGGAATGAAGGTGGGCGAGGCGGTGCTGGTGCTGCGCCGGGTGCTCGACTACGCGGGCGAGCCGGTCGTGCTGGACGAGATCACGCTGCCCGCGGCGCTCTTCCGCGGGCTCACCAAAGCGCGCTACGACGCCTACCGCGGCTCGATGTACGGCTTCTTCGAAAGCCAGTTCGGCGTGCGCATGCTGAAGGCGCAGGAGAAGCTGCGCGCGGTGGCCGCCGATGCGGCCGCCGCGGAGATCCTCGGCACCACCGTGGGCGCGCCGCTGCTCGCGGTCGACCGCGTGACGCTGACCTACGGCGACAAGCCCGTGGAGGTGCGCCGCGGCCTGTGCGTGACGCGCGGCTTCCACTACCTCAACGAGCTGTTCTGACCGCGAGGGAAGAGGGCACGCCGACCGCTCTTGTCAAAGCGCCAACGCGCGGCGCCGCGCCGCTGTGGCTATAATTGTGTGCTTCGCACAAAAGTCGCATGTCTTCGCGCCAAGCGACGGTCGTGCCGCTTTTCCCGACCTTTTCCCGTTGCCGCGATTCTAGGAAACCCCAAGATGGCCGCGCTGGATCGTCCCGTCGCCAAACCGCGCCCGGTCTACCTCAACCTGTTCGCGATCCGGCTGCCGTTGCCGGGCTTCACGTCGATCCTGCACCGCATCTCCGGTGCGCTCCTCTTCCTCGTCGGCATCCCGTTCCTGCTCGGGGTCGTCCAGAGCTCGCTCGCGTCGCCCGACGCGTGGGCGGCGATGCGCGGCACGCTCGGCACGCCGTTCGCGAAGCTCGTGCTGCTGGCCCTCGCGTGGGCGTCGTTCCACCACCTGCTGGCCGGGCTGCGCCACCTGCTGCTCGACCTGCACATCGGAATCAACCTCGGGCCCGCGCGGCAGTCGGCCGCGATCATGTTCGTCCTGGCCCTGCTCCTGACCCTCGCCGTGGCGGTGAAACTATGGTGATGCCCCATCGCGTCGTCGTCGGCGCGCACTACGGCTGGCGCGACTGGCTCGTCCAGCGCGTGAGCGCCGTCGTCATGACGCTGTACACGCTGCTGTTCCTGGGCCTCCTGCTGTGGCATGGCGGGCTCGACTACGCCGCGTGGAAGGCGACGTTCGCGAGCCAGCTCTTCCGGCTGGCGACCTTCGCCTTCATGCTGTCGCTGCTGTGGCACGCGTGGGTCGGCGTGCGCAACATCGCGATGGACTACATCAAGCCCGTCGGCGTGCGCATCACCTTCGACGTGATCGTCATCCTGCTGCTTACCGGATACGCGGGATGGACGATCCAGATCCTGTGGGGAGGAGCCGCCTGATGTCGCTCCCCGTCCGCAAGTTCGACGCCATCATCGTCGGGGCCGGCGGCTCCGGCATGCGCGCCTCGCTGCAGCTCGCCGAGGCAGGTCTCTCCGTCGCGGTGCTGTCCAAGGTGTTCCCCACGCGCTCGCACACCGTCGCGGCGCAGGGCGGCATCGGCGCCTCGCTCGGCAACATGAGCGAGGACAACTGGCTGTGGCACATGTACGACACGATCAAGGGCTCCGACTGGCTCGGGGACCAGGACGCGATCGAGTACATGTGCAAGATGGCGCCGCACGTCGTCTACGAGCTCGAGCACTTCGGCATGCCGTTCGACCGCAACCCGGACGGCACGATCTACCAGCGTCCGTTCGGCGGGCACTCGGCCAACTTCGGCGAGAAGGCCGTGCAGCGCGCGTGCGCCGCGGCCGACCGCACCGGCCACGCGATGCTGCACACGCTCTACCAGCGCAACGTCCGCGCGCGCACCCAGTTCTTCGTCGAGTGGATGGCGCTCGACCTCGTGCGCAACGCCGAGGGTGACGTCGTCGGCGTCGTCGCGTACGAGATGGAGACGGGCCACGTCATGATCCTGCAGGCGAAGGTCACGGTGCTCGCCACCGGCGGCGCGGGCCGCATCTTCGCCGCGTCGACCAACGCCTTCATCAACACCGGCGACGGCTTGGGCATGGCCGCGCGCGCGGGCCTGCCGCTCGAGGACATGGAGTTCTGGCAGTTCCATCCGACGGGTGTGGCGGGCGCCGGCGTGCTCATCACCGAGGGCGTGCGCGGCGAGGGCGGCATCCTGCTCAACAGCAACGGCGAGCGCTTCATGGAGCGCTACGCGCCGAACCTGAAGGACTTAGCGTCGCGCGACGTCGTCTCGCGCTCGATGGACCAGGAGATCAAGGAAGGCCGCGGCGTCGGCGAGCACAAGGACCACGTGCTCCTGAAGCTCGACCACCTCGGTCCCGAGACCATTCTCAAGCGCCTGCCTTCCATCCGCGAGATCGCGCTCAAGTTCGCGAACGTCGACCCGATCAAGGAGCCGATCCCGGTCGTGCCGACCATCCACTACCAGATGGGCGGCGTGCCGACCAACATCCACGGCCAGGTGGTGGCGCCGAAGAACGGCAATCCGAACACCGTCGTCGAGGGCCTCTACGCCGTCGGCGAGTGCGCGTGCGTCTCCGTGCACGGCGCCAATCGCCTCGGCACCAACTCGCTGCTCGACCTCCTCGTGTTCGGCCGCGCGGCGGGCAATCACATCGTCGACCAGAACTTCCCGGCGCAGGCGCACCGCGACCTGCCGAAGGACGCCGGCGACCTGTCGCGCGCACGGCTCGCGCGGCTGGACGGCGCCACCTCCGGCGAGTCCGTGCCCGACGTCGCGAACGCCATCCGCAAGTCGATGCAGGCGCACTGCGGCGTGTTCCGCAACCAGGACCTCCTTGCCGAGGGCGTGAAGCAAATCATGGCGCTCGAGGGGCGCGTGCAGCGCACCGCGATCAAGGACAAGAGCCGCACGTTCAACACCGCGCGCGTCGAGGCGCTGGAGCTCGACAACCTGATCGAGACCGCGAAGGCCACCGTGGTGTCCGCCGAGGCGCGGCGCGAGTCGCGCGGCGCGCAGGCGCGCAGCGACTACCCGAACCGCGACGACGCCAACTGGCTCAAGCACACGCTGTGGTACCGCGACGGCAACCGGCTCGAGTACAAGCCCGTGAACTTGAAGCCGCTGTCGGTCGAGGCCTTTCCGCCGAAGGCGCGGACCTACTGATCCCGCCCACGAGAGACGCGATGAAATTCAAGGTCTACCGCTACGACCCCGAGAAGGACGCGAAGCCGTACTACCAGGACTACGACGTCAGGCTCGAGCCCACGGACCGCATGCTGCTCGACGCGCTGATGCGCTTGAAGGCAGTGGACGACACGCTCTCGTTCCGGCGCAGCTGCCGCGAGGGCGTGTGCGGCTCCGACGCCATGAACATCAACGGCAAGAACGGCCTCGCCTGCATCACGAACCTGAACGACGTGAAGGAGCCGGTGACGCTGAACCCGCTCCCGGGCCTGCCGGTGATCCGCGACCTCATCGTGGACATGTCGCAGTTCTTCAAGCAGTACCACTCGATCAAGCCGTACCTCGTCAACGACACGCCGCCGCCCGAGCGCGAGCGCCTGCAGTCGCCCGAAGACCGCGAGGAGCTCGACGGCCTGTACGAGTGCATCCTGTGCGCGTGCTGCTCGACGTCGTGCCCGTCGTTCTGGTGGAACCCCGACAAGTTCGTCGGCCCGGCGGGCCTACTTGCGGCGTACCGCTTCATCGCGGACAGCCGCGACCAGGACACGAACGGCCGCCTCGACAACCTCGAGGATCCGTACCGGCTCTTCCGCTGCCACACGATCATGAACTGCGTGGACGTGTGCCCGAAGAACCTCAACCCGACGCTCGCGATCGGCAAGATCAAGGAAATCATGGTGAAGCGCGCCGTCTGACGGACCTGGTCCCGACGCCGCCGCCTTCCGACAGGACACCTCCCTTGCACGACGCCTCCCCCGTCTCCCGGCGATTGCCTTCGGCGCGTGGCGCGGTGGCCGCATGTTGAGCGAGGAGCGCCTGAACCGCCTCCGCTGGCGCTGCCGGCGGGGCATGCTGGAGAACGACCTCGTGCTGTCCCGCTTCCTGGCGGCGCGGGGGAGCGCGATGAGCGAGGAGGAGGTGGCCATGCTGGACCGGCTGCTCGACCTCGCCGACAACGAACTGTGGGACCTGCTGTCCGGCCGGGGCGAGCCCGCCGATCCCTCGGTCACCCCGTTGCTCGCCGCGCTGCGCGTCGCGTAAGCGACATGTCAGCGAACGCCTGTAAGCTGTCCACGCCGCGAGGAGGAATGCTGTACCCGCGGAATCCCTGCAAGGTCTCCCGACGTCTGGAGCAATCGCAATGACCGATCGTACTGCCACGCTCAACTTCTCCGACGGCTCGGCGCCCGTCACGTTCCCGGTGCTCGCGGGGACTGTCGGTCCCGACGTCATCGACATCCGCACGCTGTACGGCAAGACCGGCAAGTTCACCTACGACCCCGGCTTCCTGTCGACCGCGTCGTGCAGCTCGGCCATCACGTACATCGACGGCGACAAGGGCGAGCTGCTCTACCGCGGCTATCCGATCGAGGAGCTCGCCACCCGCTGCGACTTCCTCGAGGTGTGCCACCTGCTGCTGTACGGCGAGCTCCCCGACCCGGCGCAGAAGAAGGATTTCGTGGGCCGCGTGATCAAGCACACGATGGTCAACGAGCAGATGCAGTTCTTCCTGCGCGGGTTCCGGCGCGACGCGCACCCGATGGCCGTGATGACCGGCCTCGTCGGCGCGATGAGCGCGTTCTACCCGGACTCGATGAACCTGCAGGACGAGCACCAGCGCGACATCTCCGCGATCCGCCTGATCGCCAAGATGCCCACGCTCGTGGCGATGGCGTACAAGTACTCCGTCGGCCAGCCCTACATGTACCCGCGCAACGACCAGACGTACGCGGCGAACTTCATGCGCATGATGTTCGCGACGCCGACCGAGGATTACAAGCCGAACGACGTGCTGGTGCGCGCGATGGACCGCATCTTCATCCTGCACGCCGACCACGAGCAGAACGCGTCGACGTCGACGGTGCGCATGTGCGCGTCGTCGGGCACCAACCCGTTCGCGGCGATCGCCGCGGGCGTGGCCTGCCTGTGGGGGCCCGCGCACGGCGGCGCCAACGAGGCCTGCCTCAACATGCTCTACGACATCCAGAAGCAGGGCGGCGTCGCCAAGATCGGCGAGTTCATCACCAAGGTGAAGGACAAGAGCAGCAGCGTGAAGCTGATGGGCTTCGGCCACCGCGTGTACAAGAACTACGACCCGCGCGCGAAGCTGATGCGCGAGACGTGCCACGAGGTGCTGGCCGAGCTCGGCCTGCACGACGACCCGCTGTTCAAGCTCGCGATGGCGCTCGAGAAGATCGCGCTCGAGGACGACTACTTCGTGTCGCGCAAGCTGTACCCGAACGTCGACTACTACTCGGGCATCGTGCAGAAGGCGATCGGCATCCCGGTGCAGCTCTTCACGGCGATCTTCGCGCTCGCGCGCACCGTGGGCTGGATCGCGCAGCTGAACGAGATGGTGTCCGACCCCGAGTACAAGATCGGCCGTCCGCGCCAGCTCTACACTGGCGCCACCCGCCGCTCGGTGGTGCCCATCGCGCAGCGCAGCTAGCGCGCGCGGCGGGAAGTCCGCGGGCGGGCCGTGGCACGGTCCGCCCGTGTTGCATCCGGGGGCCGGCGCCCCCACCGATAGTGCGGTTGTCATGCGTCCGAGGTGAGCGATGGGCATCATGAAGGAATTCGAATCGACCAGCACCCTGTTCGGCAGCAACGCGCCGTTCATCGAGGAGCTGTACGAGCAGTACCTGGCCGATGCGCAGAGCGTGAGCCCCGAGTGGCGCGCCTACTTCGACGAGCTGCGCGGCGGCGCCGACGACGTCGCGCATGCGCCGGTCGTCGCGTCCTTCCGCGAGCTCGCGCGCAACCGCCGCGTGCAGGGCGCGATGGTGGACGCCACCACCATGCACAAGCAGGTGCTGGTGCTGCGCCTCATCAGCAAGTACCGCACGCTCGGCATGCTGGCCGCGTCGCTCGATCCGCTGAAGCAGCACGAGCCCGACTACGTCGCCGACCTGGACCTCGCCACCTACGGCTTCACCGACGCCGACCTCGACACCGAGTTCGACGTCGGCTCGTTCAAGGCGGGTCCGGCGCGCATGCGCCTGCGCGACATCGTGCAGGCACTGAAGGACACGTACACGCGCACGCTGGGCGCCGAGTACATGTACATCACGGACACTGCCACCAAGCGCTTCTTCCAGGAGCGCCTGGAGCCGATCCGCTCGCGGCCGACGTACTCCGCCGAGCAGCGCCGCCACTTCCTCGAGCGCCTGACCGCCGCCGAGACGCTCGAGCGCTACCTGCACACGCGCTACGTCGGGCAGAAGCGCTTCTCGGGCGAAGGCGGCGACACGGTCATCCCGATGCTCGACCGCCTGATCGAGCTCGCGGGCACCGCGGGCGTCGGCGAGATCGTCCTCGGCATGGCGCATCGCGGGCGCCTCAACGTCCTCGTCAACATCCTGGGCAAGATGCCCGGCCAGCTCTTCTCTGAATTCGAGGGCAAGGCCGCGCAGGACTTGCCGGCGGGCGACGTGAAGTACCACCAGGGCTTCTCGTCGGACGTGTCGACGCCCGGCGGACCGGTGCACCTCACGCTCGCGTTCAACCCGTCGCACCTCGAGATCGTGAACCCGGTGGTCGAGGGCTCGGTGCGCGCGCGCCAGCATCGGCGCGGCGACGCGCGCGGCGACCAGGTGCTGCCGATCCTGATCCACGGCGACGGCGCCATCGCGGGCCAGGGCGTGAACCAGGAATGCCTCAACATGGCGCAG
The DNA here is from genome assembly GCA_046347855.1 of Burkholderiales bacterium. Classification (GTDB taxonomy): domain Bacteria; phylum Pseudomonadota; class Gammaproteobacteria; order Burkholderiales; family Casimicrobiaceae; genus VBCG01. Next base: position 190,441 of record JAXMFJ010000006.1, on the reverse strand, counting down.
ACCCGCGGCTACTACACGGGCGGCACCATCCACATCGTCATCAACAACCAGATCGGCTTCACGACGTCCGACCCGCGCGACGCGCGCGGCACCACGTTCTGCACGGACATCGCGAAGATGGTCGAGGCGCCGATCCTGCACGTGAACGGCGACGATCCCGAGGTGTGCCTGCTCGCGATCGAGCTCGCGCTCGAGTATCGCCAGAAATTCCACAAGGACGTGTTCATCGACCTCGTGTGCTTCCGCCGGCTGGGCCACAACGAGGCGGACGAGCCGCAGCTCACGCAGCCGCTCATGTACAAGCGCATCGCGCAGCACCCGGGCACGCGCAAGCTGTACGCGCAGAAGCTCGAGGCGGAGGGCGTGGTCAAGCCCGAGGATGCGGACGGCCTGGTGGCCGCGTTCCGCGCCGCGATGGACAAGGGCCAGCACACGAACAAGACGGTGCTCTCGAACTACAAGCCGCCGTTCACCATCGACTGGTCGCCCTACATCGGGCGGCACTGGTCCGACACGGTCGACACCGGCGTGCCGAAGGCCACGCTGCACGAGCTGTCGGCGCGGCTCGCCGTCGTGCCGGAAGGATTCAAGCTGCATCCGCGCGCCGAGAAGGTCATCGCCGACCGCCGCGCGATGGGCGAGGGCAAGCTGCCGCTCGACTGGGGCATGGGCGAGACGCTCGCGTACGCATCGCTGCTCAACGACGGCTACGGCGTGCGCCTGTCGGGCGAGGACATCGGCCGCGGCACGTTCTCGCACCGCCACTCGGTGCTGCACGACCAGAACCGCGAGCGCTGGGACACCGGCGTGTACATCCCGCTGCAGCATCTCAAGGAAGGCCAGCCGACGATCGAGATCATCGACTCGGTGCTGACCGAGCAGGCGGTGCTGGGCTTCGAGTACGGCTATGCGACCTCCGATCCGCACCGGCTCGTGGTGTGGGAGGCGCAGTTCGGCGACTTCGTGAACGGCGCGCAGGTGGTGATCGACCAGTTCATCAGCGCGGGCGAGGTCAAGTGGGGACGCATCTGCGGCCTCGTGATGCTGCTGCCGCACGGCTACGAAGGCCAGGGTCCCGAGCACTCGTCGGCGCGGCCCGAGCGCTTCCTGCAACTGTGCGCGCAGCACAACATGCAGGTGGTGGTGCCGTCCACGCCGGCGCAGGTCTTCCACATGCTGCGCCGGCAGATGCTGCGCAAGTACCGGAAGCCGCTGATCGTAATGAGCCCGAAGAGCCTGCTCCGCCACAAGGAGGCCGTGTCTACGCTCGACGAGCTCGCGAGCGGCAGCTTCCAGACGGTGATCGGCGAGACGGAGAAGCTCGACGCCAAGAAGGTGACGCGCGTGATCGCATGCTCCGGCAAGGTGTACTACGAGCTCCTCGCGTACCGGCGGGACAGGAAGATCGACAACATCGCGATCGTGCGCCTCGAGCAGCAGTATCCGTTCCCGCACGACGATTTCGCGCGCGAGGTCGCGAAGTTCCCGCATGCCAAGGACGTCGTGTGGGTGCAGGAGGAGCCGCAGAACCAGGGCGCGTGGTATCGCCTGCGCGCCTACCTGCGGGCCGACATCAACCCGCAGCAGGTGCTCGCGTATGCCGGGCGGCCGATCTCGGCGTCGCCCGCGGTGGGCTACGCCACCAAGCACAACGCGGAGCAGAAGCAGCTCGTCGAGGACGCGTTCGCGACCGACCTGAAGTCCGGCGAGATGGTCGTCGCCCACTAGGAAGCATCGAACATGCGCATCGAAGTCAAAGTCCCGCAGCTTCCCGAATCGGTGGCCGAGGCCACGCTCGTGAGCTGGCACAAGAAGCCCGGCGAGGCCGTCGCCCGCGACGAGAACCTCATCGACGTCGAGACCGACAAGGTCGTGCTCGAGCTGCCCGCGCCCGGCGACGGCGTGCTGGTGGAGCTCGTGAAGCCGGACGGCGCGACCGTCACGTCGAACGAGGTGATCGCGATCATCGACACCGAGGCCAAGGGCGCCGCGGCCGCGGCTGCCGCACCCAAGGACGCGGAGGCGAAGAAGCCGGACGGCAAGGCGTCGCCCGCGGCGGCCGCGTCCGCACCGTCCGCGAGCGTCACGGCGCTGCCGGCCGCGCGCAAGATCCTGAGCGAGGCGGGCGTCGACGCGGCGAGCGTCGCCGGCACCGGCCGCGGCGGTCGCGTCACCAAGGGCGATGCGCTCGGCGCGGTCGAAGCGAAGGCCGCGCCCGCGGCACCCGCCGCCAAGGCGCCGCCCGTGCCGGTCTCCGCACCGCCCGCGGCGCTGGGCTCGCGTCCGGAGCAGCGCGTGCCGATGTCGCGCCTGCGCCAGCGCGTGGCCGAGCGCCTCGTGCAGTCGCAGTCGACGGCCGCGATCCTCACGACGTTCAACGAAGTGAACATGCAGCCGGTCATCGACCTGCGCAACAAGTACAAGGACCGCTTCGAGAAGGAGCACGGCGTGAAGCTCGGCTTCATGAGCTTCTTCGTGAAGGCGGCCGTGCACGCGCTGAAGAAGTACCCGCTGGTCAACGCGTCGATCGACGGCAACGACATCGTGTACCACGGCTACTACGACATCGGCATCGCGGTGGGCAGCCCGCGCGGCCTGGTGGTGCCGATCCTGCGCGACGTCGACCAGATGTCGATCGCCGACATCGAGAAGCAGATCGCGGAATACGGCAAGCGCGCGCAGGACGGCAAGCTCACGGTGGAGGAGCTGACCGGCGGCACGTACACGATCAGCAACGGCGGCGTGTTCGGCTCGATGCTCTCGACGCCGATTATCAATCCGCCGCAGTCGGCGATCCTCGGCGTGCACGCGACCAAGGAGCGCGCGGTGGTGGAGAACGGGCAGGTCGTCGTGCGGCCGATGAACTACCTCGCGCAGTCGTACGACCACCGCATCATCGACGGCCGCGAGGCGGTCCTGTCGCTGGTGGCGATCAAGGAAGCGCTCGAGGATCCGGCGCGGCTGCTGCTCGACCTGTAACAGGAACACCGATCACAAAGAGACGCAGAGACGCCGAGAAACCCCTCTGCGTCTCGACTCGAGAAACGCTGTTCCGGAAACGTGATATCCAATTTCCACAAGGAGGCGCAGGGGCACAGAGAATTTCTCTGCGTCTCTGCGTCTCTTTGTAAAGGGTTCTTATCCGCATGAGTGACCAATTTGACGTCGTCGTCATCGGCGGCGGCCCCGGCGGCTACATTGCGGCCATTCGCGCCGCGCAGCTGGGCTTCAAGACGGCATGCATCGACGACTGGACGCGCAAGGACGGCAAGCCCGCGCCCGGCGGCACGTGCACCAACGTCGGCTGCATCCCGTCGAAGGCGCTGCTTCAGTCGTCCGAGAACTTCGAGCACGCGGGCCACGGGTTCGCCGAGCACGGCATCGGCGTGTCGGGGCTCACGATGGACGTCGCGAAGATGCTCGCACGCAAGGACAAGGTGGTCGCGCAGAACAACGACGGCATCCTGTTCCTGTTCAAGAAGAACAAGGTGACGTACTTCAACGGCACCGGCTCGTTCGCCGGCAAGGACGGCGAGCAGTGGAAGATCGGCGTCGCGGGGGCCAAGCCCGCCGAGCTCGTCGCGAAGCACGTGATCGTCGCCACCGGCTCCAAGCCGCGCATGCTGCCGGGTGTCACGGCCGACAACGTGCGCATCCTCGACAACGCGGGCGCGCTCGCGATTCCCGCGGTGCCGAAGAAGCTCGGCGTCATCGGCGCGGGCGTCATCGGCCTCGAGATGGGCAGCGTGTGGCGGCGTCTGGGCGCGCAGGTCACGGTGCTGGAGGCGCTGCCAACGTTCCTCGGCATCGTCGACACGGCCATCGCCAAGGAAGCGCAGAAGCAGTTCACGAAGCAGGGCGTCGCGATCCACACCGGGGTGAAGATCACCGAGGTGAAGGCCGGCAAGAACGACGTCAAGGTCACGTACACCGACAGCGCCGGCAACGAGCAGAAGGACATGTACGACCACCTCATCGTGTCGATCGGCCGCGTGCCGTTCACCGGCGGCTTGGGCGCGGACACCGTCGGGCTCGCGCTCGACGCGCGCGGATTCGTCGCAGTCGACGACGAATGCCGCACCAACCTGCCGAACGTATGGGCGATCGGCGACGTCGTGCGCGGCCCGATGCTTGCGCACAAGGCGGAGGAAGAGGGCGTGGCGGTGGCCGAGCGCATCGCCGGCCAGCATGGCCACGTCAATTTCGATACGGTGCCGTGGGTCATCTACACCGCGCCCGAGATCGCGTGGGTGGGCAAGACCGAGCAGCAGCTGAAGGAGGAAGGCGTGGACTATCGCGCCGGCAGCTTCCCGTTCAGCGCCAACGGCCGCGCCCGCGCGATGGGCGAGGCGACCGGCCTCGTCAAGATCCTGGCGGACCGCAAGACCGACCGCATCCTCGGCATGCACGTGATCGGCCCGATGGCCTCGGAGCTCATCGCCGAGGGCGTGGTGGCGATGGAGTTCGGGGCGGCGAGCGAGGACCTCGCGCGCATCTGCCACGCGCATCCGACGCTGTCCGAGGCCACCAAGGAGGCGGCTTTGGCGGTGGACGGACGGACGCTGAACCTCTAGGATAGGCACCAAAGGGGGGCCGGCGTTCCCGCGCCGTCCCCGATTCGAAGGAATTGGAAGGAGATGCGGGGGTGCGGTTCCGCAGCAACGTCGCCTTGGCGGCTTTCGAACGGACGGCAGGCTTCGCTGCCGCGCGCCGGACGTGAGCAACGCCCGCCCGACCCGCATGGCGCAGCTGGCGTCCCGGGGAGGCGGGGCAGACGCAAACATGGATATCGGTCGATGACCGGGGCACTCGCGCCCGGAGAGATCGCGCGCCGTGAGGGCGCGCTCATTGCCTACCTCGATCCGCTGCTCGCGCAACGCGGCGCGACGCTCGACCATTCGCAAGCCGCAGCGCTCGACCGACTGCAGCAGCTTTCCGACGAGCTCGCGGCGTTTCGCACCGCCCGCCGGTCGACGCTGAAGCGGTTGCTGGCGCGGCCCGCGGTGCCGCGCGGCGTCTACCTCCACGGTGGCGTCGGTCGCGGCAAGAGCTTCCTGATGGACAGCTTCTACGCGACGGTGCCGATCCGCCGCAAGACGCGCGTGCACTTCCACGCGTTCATGCGCGACGTGCACGAGGAGCTGAAGACGCTGAAGAACGAGGTCGATCCGCTCGCGAAGGTGGCCGCGCGCATCGCCAAGCGCTGGCGCCTCGTGTGCTTCGACGAGTTCCACGTGTCCGACATCGCCGACGCGATGATCCTCGGCCGCCTGCTGACCGCGCTGTTCGACGCCGGCGTGGTGTTCGTGATGACGTCGAACTATCCGCCGTCGGACCTGTACCCGAACGGCCTCAAGCGCGAGAACTTCATCGCGACCATCCGCCTCATCGAGCGCTGGCTCGACGTGATCGAGGTGGACGGCGGCGTCGACTACCGCCTGCGCACGCTCGAGCACGCGCGCTGCTTCCTCGTGCCCGCGGGACCGTCCGCGGACGCCGCGCTGGCGCGCACGTTCGAGGCGATGCGCAACGGCGACGACGAATCGCCGCAATTGATGATCGACGGCCGTCCGTTGGTCGCGCGCCGGCGGGCCGGCAGCGCGATCTGGTTCGACTTCCACGCGCTGTGCGACGGCCCGCGCTCGCAGCGCGACTACCTCGAGCTCGCGCAGCGCTTCGCGGTCGTGTTCCTCTCCGGCATTCCGGTGATGTCGGCGGAGCAGCGCGACCTCGCACGGCGCTTCACGTGGCTCGTCGACATCCTGTACGACCACAAGGTGAAGCTCGTCGCATCCGCCGAAGCACCTGCCGAGGCGCTGTACGTCGCCGGCCACAACGCGCAGGAGTTCCCGCGCACGGTGAGCCGCCTGATCGAGATGCGCACCCACGACTACCTCGCGCTTCCGCACGCCGCCGACGGCGCGCCGGCGGCGCTTCCCGTTCCCGCCTGACCACAAGCTCATAGAAGGAGATTGCCATGCCCAACAAGTTCAAGGCCTATCGCACGTTCGAGGAGAACGGCGTGGTGGCGAGCTCTTTCGTCGACATGACGATCGACGAGCTCGACCACGGCGAGGTGATCATCCGCACCAAGTACTCGACGATCAACTACAAGGATGCGCTGTCGCACAACGGCACCGGCAAGATCATGCGCAAGTACCCGACGGTCGCCGGCATCGACATGGCCGGCACCGTCGAAGCGTCGTCCGACCCGCGCTTCAAGGCGGGCGACAAGGTGCTCGTCACCGGCTACGACATGGGCGTCGGCCACGACGGCGGCTACGCCGAGCACGTGCGCGTGCCGGCCGACTGGGTGGTGCGCCGGCCGGAGAGCATGACGGCGTTCGACGCGATGACGCTCGGCACCGCCGGCTTCACCGCGGCGCTCGCGATCGAGAACATGCAGACGATGGGATTGAAGCCCGATGCGGGCCCCGTGGCCGTCACCGGCGCCACGGGCGGCGTCGGCTCGGTGGCGGTCGAGATCCTCGCCAAGCTCGGCTATCACGTCGTCGCCATCACGGGGAAGGGCGAGGAAGCCGATTACCTGAAGAGCATCGGCGCCAAGGAAGTCGTGCTGCGCCAGTCGCTCGACTTCACCAAGATCCGCCCGCTCGACCGCGCGACGTTCGCGGGCGCGGTGGACAACCTCGGCGGCGACATCCTGTCGTGGCTGCTGTCGGTGCAGAAGGTCGGCGGCACGGTCGCGGCGGTGGGCCTCGCGGCGGGCCACAAGCTCAACACGACCGTGATGCCGTTCATCCTGCGCGGCGTGCACCTGCTCGGCACCGACAGCGTCAACTGCCCGATGCCGCAGCGCCAGCGCATCTGGAACAAGCTCGCCGTCGAATGGCGCCCGGACCGCGTGCACGACATGGTGCGCACCATCGACTTCGACGAGCTGCCGACGCACTTCGATGCGTACCTCAAGGGGCTCGTGCGCGGGCGCACGGTGGTGCGTGTCGCACCCGATTCGCACGGCGGCTAATCTCGCAATCGCCCCATCGAAGTACTCCCCCTCCGCGCTTGCCGCTCCCTCTCCCCGCTTGCGGGGAGAGGGTTGGGGTGAGGGGCAACCGGCGCCCGAACGGCACAATGCCGACCGCGGCAACGCGCCGCATCCCTTGATTGCGCGCAAGGTTGGAGTAAGCCGCGCGGCATAGCATCAATGACCGGCGGCGTGCCGCCCTCGCAAGAAGGGCGCGCTGCGCAATCACACCTGGAGGCTGCTCATGGGCTCGCACCGCGACTACCACCAACGCTCGCTCACCGACCGCGACGGCTTCTGGCGCGAGAAGGCGCAGCTCATCGACTGGCAGACACCGTTCAGGTCGGTGCTCGACTACTCGCGGCCGCCGTTCGCGAAGTGGTTCGTCGGCGGCCGCACCAATCTTTGCCACAACGCGGTCGACCGCCATCTCGCCGCGCGCGCCGACCAGCCCGCGCTCGTGTACCTGTCGAGCGAGACGGGGCAGGAGGCGACGTACACCTACCGTGACCTGCACGCGGAAGTGAACCGCTTCGCGGCGATCCTGCGCGAGCAGGGCGTCGGGCGCGGCGATCGCGTGCTGATCTACATGCCGATGATCGCGGAGGCGGTGTTCGCGATGCTGGCGTGCGCGCGCATCGGCGCCGTGCACTCGGTCGTGTTCGGCGGGTTCGCGGCGGCATCGCTCGCCACGCGCATCGACGACGCGAAGCCGAAGGCGATGGTCACCTCCGACGCCGGCATGCGCGGCGGCAAGCCGGTGCCGTACAAGCACCTCGTCGACGAGGCGTGCCGCCTCGCGCAGAACCCGCCGGCGCACGTCGTGATCGTCGACCGCGGGCTCGATCCGGGCATGCAGCGCGTCGCCGGGCGCGACCTCGACTACGCGACGCTGCGCGCGAAGCACATGGACGCGCAGGTGCCGTGCGAGTGGCTCGAATCGTCGGAGCCGTCGTACATCCTCTACACGTCGGGCACCACCGGCAAGCCGAAGGGCGTGCAGCGCGACACCGGCGGCTACGCGGTCGCGCTCGCCACCTCGATGCGCGACATCTTCTGCGTGCAGCCGGGCGAGACGATGTTCACCACCAGCGACATCGGCTGGGTGGTCGGGCACTCGTACATCATCTACGGGCCGCTCATCAACGGCTCGACCACGATCATGTACGAGGGGCTGCCGATCCGGCCCGATCCGGCGGTGTGGTGGAAGATCGTGCACGACCACGGCGTCAAGACGATGTTCAGCTCGCCGACCGCGATCCGCGTGCTGAAGAAGCAGGACCCGGCGTTCATGCAGAAGTATCCGCACGGCACGCTGAAGTACCTGTTCCTCGCGGGCGAGCCGCTCGACGAGCCGACCGCGCGCTGGGTCTCCGATTCGCTCGGCGGCGTGGCGATCATCGACAACTACTGGCAGACCGAATCCGGCTGGCCGATCCTCTCCGCGCAGCTGGGCGTCGAGGACACGCCGCGCAAGTTCGGCAGCCCGTCGTTCCCGGCCGCGGGCTACGACGTGCACCTGCTGCACGAGGTCACCGGCGACGAAGTGGGCGTGGACCAGAAGGGTGTGCTGACCATCACGCCGCCGCTGCCGCCCGGCTGCATGTCCACGATCTGGGGCGACGACGAGCGCTTCGTGAAGACGTACTTCGGCACGTTCCGCGACCGCTTCGTGTACTCGACGTTCGACTGGGCGACGCGCGACGCCGACGGCTACTACTTCGTGCTCGGCCGCACCGACGACGTGATCAACGTCGCGGGGCATCGCTTGGGCACGCGCGAGATCGAGGAGGCGGTGCAGGCGCATTCGGGCATCGCGGAGGTGGCCGTCGTCGGCGTTGCGGACCAGTTGAAGGGCCAGATTCCCGTCGCGTTCGCGGTGGTGAAGGATCCGGATCGCGTGGCCACTGCGGAAGGCATCGCCGCGATGCGCAAGGAAGTGATGGACACCGTCGACCGCGAGCTGGGCGCCATCGCGCGGCCGGGCGCGGTGCACTTCGTCACGGCGCTGCCGAAGACGCGTTCGGGCAAGCTCTTGCGCCGGTCGATCCAGGCGCTTGCGGAAGGCCGCGATCCGGGGGATCTCACGACGATCGAGGATCCGGGCGCACTGGAGCAGATCAGGGCGTCGCTGGCGGGTTAGGGCCGCCGCGGAGGCGCGGGCCCCTCACCCCAACCCTCTCCCCGCAAGCGGGGCGAGGGAGGTCTTCGATCGAGCGTCGGCGCAACCGCGCAGCGCCCCAAAAGCTACCTCCCTTCGCAAGCGCGCCGAGGGAGGTCTTCGATCGAGCGTCGGCGCAACCGCGCCGCGCCCCAAAAGCTACCTCCCTCCGCAAGCGCGCCGAGGGAGGTCTTCGATCGAGCGTCGGCGCAACCGCGCAGCGCCCCAGAAGCTCCCTCGCCCCGCTTGCGGGGAGAGGGTTGGGGTGAGGGGCAACAACCGCAGACGCGAAGGGTCTCCGCCCCACGAGTTTCGCATCTGTCAGGGCCGGCCAAACGGATGCGCGATAATGCGCGGTTGCTTGCATCCGTCCCCCGATGTCCCGCGCCGCGCCCGCCACCCCTCACGTCCCGCTGACCGCCGTCACCCGCAACGGCACGCTCGAGAGCGTCCACGCGGGCTCGGTGGCCGTCGTCGACCGTGACGGGCGCGTGTTGTACGCCGCGGGCGATCCCGGCGTCCTCACGTTCACGCGCAGCGCGCTGAAGCCGCTGCAGGCGCTGCCGTTCGTCGCGGCGGGCGGGCCGGCGCGCTTCGGGTATACGCAACCGGAAATCGCGATGCTGTGTGCGAGCCACGCGGGCGAGCCGCGCCACGTCGCGGCGGCAGCGTCGATGCTCGCGAAGGCGGGCAACGACGCGTCCGACCTGCAGTGCGGCGCGCACGCGCCCTACATGTACGAGGCGCGCGGCGAGGTGCCGCCGCCACCGCCGTATTCGCCGCTCGCGCACAACTGCTCCGGCAAGCACAGCGGGATGCTCGCGCACTGCGTCGCGTGCGGGTACACGAAGCACGACTACCTCGAATACGCGCATCCGTTGCAGGCGCAGATCCGGAAAGCCGTCGCGACGTTCGCCGGCGCGGACCCGGACTCGCTGACGTGGGGCGTGGACGGCTGCTCGGCGCCGAACTACGCGCTGCCGCTGTCCGGCCTTGCGCGCGCCTTCGCCCGGCTGGCGTCCGCCGCCGACGATCCCGACTACGGCGCCGCCCCGCGCACGCTGGCGGACGCCATGACGGCGCATCCGGCCATGGTGTCGGGCGAGCACGGCGCCGACCTGATGCTGATGACCGCCGGCCGCGGCGACTGGATCACCAAGGTGGGCGCGGAGGGCGTCCACGCCCTCGGCGTGCGCAGCCGCGGCTGGGGCATCGCGGTGAAGGTGGCCGACGGCAACGCCCGCGGGCGCGGGCCGGCGGTGGTCGCCGTGCTCGACCAGCTCGGCCTGCTCGACGACGCCGCCCGCGAGGCGCTGGCGCCGATGGCGCGCCCCCCCATGCGCAACGTCCGGGGCACGGTCGTCGGCGACGCGCACGCCGTGCTTGTACTGGACAAGCGCCCGCCGGCAAGCGCACCCGCTGCCAACAGGGGCATCGAGTGAACTTGTGCAGCCGGAAACAGTCTGTTACGGCAAGCGCGCGCCGCGGGCTCGACCCCTCGGGACGGACGGGAGCGATGCCGGCAGTGCCGGTGGCCGCACCCGCCGTACGACGGGATAACAACCAAATGAAACAGGGACTCCGCGCGGATGGGTGATCGCGAAGTCGATCAGCAGCTCGTGGAGCGGGCTCAGCGCGGCGACAAGCGTGCGTTCGAGTTGCTGGTCGCGAAATACCAGCGAAAGCTGGGGCGGCTGTTGTCGCGGCTGGTGCGCGACCCCGCGGAAGTGGAGGACGTGGCGCAGGAAGCCTTCATCAAGGCCTATCGCGCACTGCCGAGCTTCCGTGGCGACAGTGCGTTCTACACGTGGCTGTATCGCATCGCGATCAACACGGCGAAGAACTACCTGGTCGCGATGGGTCGCCGGGCGCCGACGACGACGTCGTTCGACAACGAAGAGGCCGAGGGTTTCGAGGAAGCGGAGCAGTTGCGGGACAGCGCGACGCCGGAAGACGAGCTGCATGGCAAGCAGATCGCCGAGACGGTGAACCGCGCGATGGAGGCCTTGCCCGAGGACCTGCGCACGGCGATCACGCTGCGCGAGATCGAGGGCCTGAGCTACGAGGAAATTGCAGCCGTGATGAATTGCCCGATCGGTACCGTGCGCTCGCGGATCTTCCGCGCCCGGGAAGCGATCGCCGCCGAGTTGCGGCCGCAGCTCGGCACCGATGAAAGCCGGAGATGGTGATGAACGAGAACATTTCGCGCCTGATGGACGGCGAGCTCGATCAGGTCGACCTCGAGCGCTGCTGCGGCGAGTTGAAATCCGCCGAGGCGATGCGAACGTGGGTCTGTTATCACGTCATCGGCGATGCCCTGCGCGGCACCACCGGGCATGCGCCGGGATTCGAGGCACGGTTCTCCGCGCTGCTCGCCGCCGAGCCCACCGTGCTCGCGCCGAAGCCCCGCATGCACGTGCCCGCCCAGCCCGCGACGTTCGCGTGGGCCGTGGCCGCCACGCTCGCGGCGGTCACCGTGGTCGGATGGACCGCCGTCTCGATGCTCGACGCGCCGCCCACCGCGCTCGCCAAGGCGCGTGAAGCCGCCACCGTGCGGCAGGCGCAGGTGACGCCGCCGGCCGCGGTCGGCGCCGACTATCTGCTCGCGCACCAGGAATTCTCGCCGGCCTTCGCGATGCAGGGCGGCAACTACTTGCGCGCCGTGGCCACGTCGCCCGCGGTCGTCATGCCGCCGCCCACCGTGTCTCCGGCCCCCGCTGCCGCGGACGCGCCCGCCACCTCCCGCTAGCGCACGATGGTCCACATGGGGAAGGCACGACCGGGCGCCGTGCGACGCCTGGCGCTGGGAATGTGGCTGGTCGCCGGCCTCGCGGCCGCGTCGGCGGCGCAGGCGGAGGATGCCGCGCAGTGGCTCAACCGCGTGACGCAGGCCGCGCGCACGCTGAACTACACCGGCACGGTCGTGCTGCAGTCGCCGACGCGCACCGACACGTTCCGCCTCTCGCATCTCAACGAGGGCGGCCAGGAGTGGGAGAAGCTCCTGAGCCTCGACGGGCCCGCGCGCGAGATCGTGCGCACGAGCACCGAGGTGCGCTACTACTTCCCCGACGCGAAGGTCGTGCTGTTCGAGCCGCGCACGTTCCGCAACGTGTTCCCGTCGCTGTCGCCGGAGACCATCCGCAGCCTCTCGCAGTACTACGACTTCAAGCCGGTGGCCGGCGAGCGCATCGCGGGGCACACCGCGGACATCGTCGTGTTCGAGCCCAAGGACGGCCTGCGCTACGGCCACAAGTTCTGGTCGGACGCCGCCACCGGCCTGCTGCTCAAGGCGCGCCTCATCAACGAGCGCGGCGAGGTCGTCGAGCAGTTCGCGTTCACCGACGTGACGGTCAACGCGAAGATCGACAAGGACATGGTGAAGCCGTCGTGGGCGTCGGTGCCCGCGGACTGGCGCGTGCGGCAGAGCGGGCCCGGCGAGGTCGAGCTGAAGGACACGGGCTGGCAGGTCGGCAAGGTGCCGCCGGGCTTCGCCAAGATCAGCGAGGGCTATCGCAAGCTGCCGGGGAAGCCCAATCCGGTCGCGCACATCGTGTATTCCGACGGCCTCGTCGCCATCAGCATCTTCGTCGAGCCGTTCCAGGTCACGCAGACGCAGGTCGGGCCGACGCAGACCGGCGGGCTCGCCCAGTACACCACGCGCAGCGACGCCGCGCTCGTCACGGTGATGGGCGAGGCGCCGCCCGCGACGGTGCGCCAGATCGCGCAGTCGGTGGCCCGCAGCGGCAGCAGGTAGCAGCACCCATTCCAACATCGTTTGCAGCACCCCGTAGAGGATCCATTCCAATGCGACCGCATTTCCTTGCCCCGAGCGCCGCTGCCGGCGCCTTCCTGCTCGCGCTGACCACTGCCTTCGCGCCGCTTGCCGCAGCGCAGGGACCCGCCAGCCGCGCGGCGGGCCTTCCCGACTTCACCGACCTCTACGAGAAGAACGGGCCGGCGGTGGTGTCGATCGACGTCACGCAGAAGGCACGCACCCGCGGCGGCATGCCGGAGCTCTCCGAGGACGATCCGTTCTACGAATTCTTCCGCCGCTTCGGCCAGGTGCCGCCGCGCCGTGCGCCCGAGCGCGCACCCGAGGCGCAGGCCGTGGGGTCCGGCTTCATCATCGGCAGCGGCGGCGACGTCATCACCAACGCGCACGTGGTCGACGGCGCGGACGAGGTGACGGTGCGCCTGTCCGACAAGCGCGAGTTCAAGGCGAAGGTGATCGGCGCCGACAAGCGCACCGACGTCGCGCTGCTCAAGATCGACGCGAAGGACCTGCCGCGCGTGACCATCGGCGATCCCGACAAGCTGCGCGTCGGCGAGTGGGTCGTCGCCATCGGCAAGCCGTTCGGCCTCGAGAACACCATGACCGCGGGCATCGTCAGCGCGAAGGGCCGCGACCTGCCGCAGGAGAACCTGGTGCCGTTCATCCAGACGGACGTCGCCATCAATCCGGGCAACTCGGGCGGGCCGCTCTTCAACATGCGCGGCGAGGTCGTGGGCATCAACTCGCTCATCTACTCGCGCACCGGCGGCTACATGGGCCTCGCGTTCGCGATTCCCATCGACGTCGCGATGAACACCGTCGCGCAACTTAAGGACAAGGGCCGCGTCACGCGCGGGCGCATCGGCGTGCAGATCCAGCCGGTGAGCCGCGAGGAAGCGGAAGCGTTCGGGCTTGGCGCGCCGCGCGGCGCGCTGGTGAACGGCGTGGAGCGCGACGGCCCGGCCGCGAAGGCGGGCGTGGAGGTCGGCGACATCATCCTGAAGGCCAACGGCCGCGACGTCGGCTCGTCCAACGAGCTGCCGCGCATCATCACGGCGGTGAAGCCGGGCGACAAGATCAACATCACCGTATGGCGCAAGGGCGCGCAGAAGGACATCGCGGTCACCGTCGCCGAGATGAAGGAAGACCAGGTCGCCACGCCGCGCGGCCGCGGGCAAGGGCCCACGCCGAAGGAGAAGGCCAAGCCCAACAAGATGGGGCTGGTGCTCTCCGACCTCACCGACGAGCAGAAGAAGGAAGCCGAGGTGCGCACGGGCGTCGCGGTCGAGGACGTCGCACCGAGCGTGCGCGGCAACGTGCAGCCGGGCGACGTGATCATCGCGATCGTGCGCAACGGCGTGACGACGGAAGCGCGGAGCGCGACGCAGGTGAACGATCTCCTGTCGAAGGTCGACAAGGGCGCGTCGGTGACGCTGCAGCTGAAGCGCGGGGAGCAGCAGTTCTTCTCGACGCTGCGGGCGGTGAACGGGGAGTAGTTCCACCAACGACCGGCTTGGTCCCTCGCCCTCTCACTGCCATCGAACGTACTTTCTTCCCGCGACAGAGCGTTCCCTCTCCCCGCCACAGAAAGTTCCCTCTCCCCGCTTGCGGGGAGAGGGCTAGGGTGAGGGGTGGTGGCTTCGGCACACAGCCCCTCACCCCAACCCTCTCCCCGCAAGCGGGGAGAGGGAGCCCTTCAATGGGCCGCTGTGCGATGCCGCCCATCCTCACTCTCCTCTCCCGCAGCTACTGCCACCTCTGCGACGACATGCGCGACGCGCTGATGCCGCTCGCGCAGCGCCACGGTGCGACGGTCACGGAGATCGACGTCGACGCCTTCCCGGACCTCGAAGCCCGATACGGCGACCTCGTGCCCGTGCTGCTTCTCGGCACGCCGGCGGAGGGCGTCGCGTTGTGCCATTACCACCTCGACGCGGCCGCAGTCGAGGGCGCGCTCGCGAAGCTCGCAGGAAACCCGCCAATCGGTTAAAATTCAATACTTTCCGATGGCATCCTGCCGTCCCGCCACCGAGGCGGGGCGGGCACGTTAAGGGCACCCTCGCGGTGCCCTTCGATTTTTTCCAAGGCCGGAACGACGCGTCGTGCGCCACATCCGCAATTTCTCGATCATCGCCCACATCGACCACGGCAAGTCGACGCTGGCGGACCGTTTCATCCAGCGCTGCGGCGGGCTGTCCGACCGCGAGATGAGCGAGCAGGTGCTCGACTCGATGGACCTCGAGCGCGAGCGCGGCATCACCATCAAGGCGCAGACCGCCGCGCTCGAGTACAAGGCGCGCGACGGCAACGTGTACGAGCTCAACCTCATCGACACGCCGGGCCACGTCGACTTCGCATACGAGGTCTCGCGCTCGCTCTCCGCCTGCGAGGGCGCGCTGCTCGTGGTGGACGCCTCGCAGGGCGTCGAGGCGCAGACGGTCGCCAACTGCTACACGGCCATCGAGCTCGGCGTCGAGGTGGTGCCGGTGCTGAACAAGATCGACCTGCCGTCCGCCGAGCCCGAGCGCGTGATCGAGGAGATCGAGGACATCGTCGGCATCGAGGCGCAGGACGCGATCCGCGCGAGCGCCAAGACCGGCGAGGGCATCGACGACATCCTCGAGGCGGTGATTGCCCGCGTGCCGCCGCCGCAGGGCGACGCCGACGCACCGCTGCAGGCGCTCGTCATCGACGCGTGGTTCGACAACTACGTGGGCGTCGTCATGCTCGTGCGCGTGGTCAACGGCACGCTGAAGCCGCGCGACAAAGTGCTGCTGATGCAGACCGGCGCGGTGCACCAGTGCGAGCAGTTGGGCGTGTTCACGCCGAAGTCGGTGGCGCGCGAGGAGCTCACCGCGGGCGAGGTCGGCTTCGTGATCTCCGGCGTCAAGGAGCTCGCCGAGGCGAAGGTCGGCGACACCATCACGCACGTGCAGCGCCCGGCGGCGGCGCCGCTGCCCGGCTTCAAGGAAGTGAAGCCGCAGGTGTTCGCGGGCCTCTTTCCTGTCGAGTCGAACCAGTACGAGGCGCTGCGCGAGGCGCTCACCAAGCTGAAGCTCAACGACGCGTCGCTGCACTTCGAGCCCGAGGTGTCGCAGGCGCTGGGCTTCGGCTTCCGCTGCGGCTTCCTCGGCCTCCTGCACATGGACATCGTGCAGGAGCGCCTCGAGCGCGAGTACGACATGGACCTCATCACGACGGCCCCGTCCGTCGTGTACCAGGTGCTGATGCGCGACGGCGAGGTGATCGAGATCGACAATCCGTCGAAGCTGCCGGACCTCTCGCGCGTCGAGGAGATCCGCGAGCCGATCATCACGGTGACGATCCTGGTGCCCCAGGACTACGTGGGGCCGGTGCTGACCCTATGCACGGAGAAGCGCGGCCTGCAGAAGGACATGCAATATCGCGGCCGGCAGGTCGTCATCCACTACGAGCTCCCGCTGGCCGAGGTCGTCATGGACTTCTTCGACCGCCTGAAGAGCGTTTCGCGCGGCTACGCGTCCATGGACTACGAGTTCCTCGAGTTCCGGTCCGCCGACGTCGTGAAGCTCGACATCCTCATCAACGCCGAGCGCGTGGACGCGCTGTCGGTGATGGTGCACCGGTCGGTCGCGCAGTACCGCGGCCGCGAGGTGGTCGCCAAGATGCGCGGGCTCATCCCGCGGCAGATGTTCGACGTCGCGATCCAGGCCGCCATCGGCGCGCAGATCATCGCGCGCGAGTCGGTGAAGGCGATGCGCAAGAACGTGCTCGCCAAGTGCTACGGCGGCGACATCACGCGCAAGAAGAAGCTCCTCGAGAAGCAGAAGGCCGGCAAGAAGCGGATGAAGGCCGTCGGCAGCGTCGAGATCCCGCAGGAGGCGTTCCTCGCCATCCTGCAGGTCGGGGAGAAGTGACGAAGCGCCGGAACCGGCGGCCCGATGGCGGCCGCCGCGCGCTGCGCGCATGCCACAATCCGCACCACCGCATTCGCTCCAACCAACAACAATGAACTTCGCGCTGATCCTGTTCCTGCTGACGCTCGTCACCGGCGTGCTGTGGTTCGTCGATCGCTTCCACTTCCGCAAGCGCCGCGCGCCGGATGCGCCCGAGCCGGCGTGGGTCGAGTACGCGGCGAGCTTCTTCCCGGTGCTGCTCGTGGTCTTCCTGCTGCGTTCGTTCGTGGCGGAGCCGTTCAAGATCCCCTCGTCGTCGATGCGGCCCACGCTGGAGGTCGGCGATTTCATCCTCGTCAACAAGTTCACCTACGGCCTGCGCCTGCCCATCGTCGAGCAGAAGGTGGTGCCGCTGAACGATCCGCAGCGCGGCGACGTCGTCGTGTTCCGCTACCCGGTCAACCCGAGCCAGGACTTCATCAAGCGCGTGGTGGGCGTGGGCGGCGACGTCGTGAAGTACGAGGACAAGAAGCTCACCGTGAACGGCAAGCCGCTGCCGCAGGTCAGGGACGGCACGTACAGCTACCTCGAGAACCTGCGCTTCGAGACGCTCGAGAAGTTCGACGAGACCGCCCATCCGCCCGCGGGCGACAAGACCTACACGATCGGCCAGAACCCGCAGGCCGCGCCCGTGTATCCGCAGAACGTGCGGCCGTTCCCGAACCGCGACAATTGTGACTACAATGACCGCGGGTTCACCTGCAAGGTGCCCGCCGGCCATTACTTCATGATGGGCGACAATCGCGACAACAGCGACGACAGCCGCTACTGGGGATTCGTCCCGGACGATCACATCCGGGGCAAGGCCTTCTTCATCTGGTTCAACTGGGACGACATTTCGAGCCTGGCCTTCAAGCGCGTCGGCAGCGGCATCCGCTGATGATGCGCGGGCCTTTCGAGCGAGGCGTCATGAAACAGGGCAGGGGAGTGCAGGCACAACGGGGGATGTCGATCATCGGCTTCCTGTTCGTCGTGGCGGTGGTGATCGTCGTGGCGCTGGTGGGCTTCCGCATGGTTCCCGCGTACATCGAGTGGTACACGATCCAGAAGGCGCTCGACGCCGCGGTCGCGGATGCGGGCAACGATCCGTCGCTCAACAACATCCGCAAGGCGATGGAGCGCAAGCTCTCCGCCGACTACGCGGACGCGGTGTCCGCCAAGGACGTCAACGTGGTAAAGAACGGCAACACCATCACCGCGCAGGTGAGCTGGCAGAAGGTCCTGCCGATGGTCGGCAACGTGAGCATCCTCATCGACTTCGACGCGCAGGCGTCGCGCTGACGCGACCGGGATGACCGCTGCACCCGGCGCGCCGGTCGCGCATTCGTTCCGCCGGCCCGAGCTTCTGCAGCAGGCGCTCACGCATCGCAGCTTCAGCGCCACGAACTACGAGCGGCTCGAGTTCATCGGCGACGCCGTGCTGGACTGCGTCGTATCCGCCGTGCTCTACGATCGATTTCCAAAATTGCCGGAGGGTGACCTCTCGCGGATGCGGGCGTCGCTCGTCAACGAGCCGGCGCTGGTGCGCGTCGCGCGGCGCATCGATCTCGGCCCGCACCTGCGGGTGGGTGAAGGCGAGCGGCGAAGCGGCAGCGCGGACAAGCCCTCCATCCTCGCGGATGCACTGGAAGCGGTGTTCGGCGCGGTCTTCGTCGACGCCGGCTTCGAGGCCGCGCGCGAGGTCATCCTCGACGCCTACGGCGACATCCTCGACGACGCGAGCCCGACGGTGCTGGGCAAGGATGCGAAGACCCGCCTCCAGGAATGGCTGCAGGCGCGCAAGCACGCCGTGCCGGAGTACGTGATCGTCGCCTCCAGCGGCGACGCCCACGCCAAGACGTTCGAGGTCGAGTGCCGCATTCCGGCGCTCGACGTCGTCACCGTCGGCCGCGGCACGAGCCGCCGCATCGCGGAGCAGGCCGCCGCCGAAGATGCGCTCGCACGCATCGTGGCGGCGCACGGGAGCGAGCCGCGTGGCGGGCGCTGAGCATCCCGCCGATTTCCGCTGCGGCCACGTCGCCATCGTGGGCCGCCCGAGCGTCGGCAAGTCGACGCTCATGAATGCGCTCGTCGGCGAGAAGGTGAGCATCACGTCGAAGAAGCCGCAGACGACGCGTCATCGGATCGTCGGCATCGACACCGGGCCCTCCGCGCAGTTCGTGTTCGTCGACACGCCGGGATTCCAGACCAAGCATCGCTCGCGCCTCAACGAGCGGCTCAACCGCGCGGTGCGCGAGAGCCTCGCGGAGGTCGACGCGGTGGTGCTGGTGCTGGACGCCACGCGGCTCACCGACGCGGACCGCGCGGTGGTGAAGCTGCTGCCCGAAAAAGTGCCGGTGATCGCGGCGTTGAACAAGATCGACCTGCTGCCGCAGAAGGACGCGCTGCTGCCGCGCCTCGCCGAGGTCGCCGCGTGGCATGCGTTCGCCGCGATCGTGCCCATCTCCGCCGAGCGTGGCGCGCAGCTCGCGGCGCTCAAGGCGGAGATCGCGAAGGTGCTGCCCCTGTCCCCGCCGCTCTATCCCGAGGACGACGTCACCGACCGCGACGAGCGCTTCCTCGCCGCCGAGTACATCCGCGAGAAGATCTTTCGCAAGCTCGGCGACGAGCTGCCCTACGCGACGACGGTCGGCATCGACAGCTTCCAGCTCGACGGGAGCCTGCGCCGCATCCAGGCCACCGTCTACGTCGAGAAGACGAGCCAGCGCGCGATCCTGCTGGGCGAAGGCGGCACGACGATGAAGGCGATCGCGAGCGAGGCGCGCGCCGACATGGAGCGCGTGTTCGGCGGCAAGGTGTTCCTCGAAGTGTGGGTGCGCGTGAAGCGCGGGTGGGCCGCCACCGACGCGTCGCTCGCGCGGTTCGGTTACTAGGCAACCGAGGATGCCCGCACGAACGCCCGTCGACCGGCACGACGACGAGCCGGCGTTCGTCCTGCACACGTACCCGTATCGCGAGACGAGCCTGATCGTCGAGGCGCTGACCCCTTCGCTCGGCCGCGTCGCGATGGTCGCGCGCGGCGCCAAGCGCCCGCGCTCCGAGCTGCGCGGCCTCCTGCAGGCGTTCCAGCCGCTCGCGCTGTCGTGGGCCGGCGGGGGCGAGCTCAAGACGCTCATGAAGGCCGAGTGGCGCGGCGGAATGCCGCTGCCCGGCGGCGCGGCGCTGCTGTGCGGCTTCTACCTCAACGAGCTGCTGCTCAAGATGCTCGCGCGCGAGGACGCGCATCCCGCGCTGTTCGATGCGTACGCCGACGCGCTGCACGCGCTCGCCGCGGGACCGGAGCCCGCGGCGCAGGCCGCGGTGCTGCGCAGATTCGAGCGCAAGCTGCTGGCGGAATTGGGCTACGGCCTCGAGCTCGCGCGCGATGTCGACACGCATGCGGCGATCGACCCCGCGGGCCGGTACCATTACGAGCTGGAGCGGGGGCCCCGGCGCATCGACGCGACGGTGCGCGAGCCCGGCGGTCGCGGCGTCGTCGTGCGCGGCGCCACGCTGCTGGCGCTCGCCGCCGACGTTTACGGCGACGCGGAGTCGGCGGCGGAAGCGAAGCGGCTGATGCGCGAGGTCCTCGATCACTACCTCGAGGAGCGCACGATCGCGAGCCGGCGCATCGTGCGCGACCTCTTCGCGCTGGACGACGAAGGAAGCGGATCTTGATCGAGCTCGGTGTCAACATCGACCACGTGGCCACGCTGCGCCAGGCGCGGCGCACGCACGACCCCGACCCCGTGTGGGCGGCGGTGGAAGCGCACCTCGGCGGCGCCGACGGCATCACCGTGCACCTGCGCGAGGATCGCCGGCACATCCAGGACGAGGACGTACGGCGGCTGCGCGAGCTCGTGCACATCAAGCTCAACCTCGAGATGGCCGCCACGCAGGAGATGATCGGCATCGCGTGCCGCATCAAGCCGGAGATGGCGATGCTGGTGCCGGAAGGGCGGCACGAGATCACGACCGAAGGCGGGCTCGACGTCGCCGGCCAGGAAGCGGCGCTGCGCGGCGTCGTGGGCACGCTCGCCGATGCGGGCATCGTGACGTCGGTGTTCATCGACGCCGAGATCGCGCAGGTCGAGGCGGCGGCGCGCATCGGCGCGCGCGTGTGCGAGATCCACACGGGGCCGTACGCGCACGCATTTCACGCGAAGGGTCGCGATGCGGAGAGCCCGGCGGTGGTGGCGGAGCTCGCGCGCATTCGCGCGGCGGGCGACGCCATTCGCGCACTCGGCATGCGCTTCAACGCGGGCCACGCTCTCAACTACTTCAACGTGCAGCCGGTGGCCGCGCTGCCCGGCATCCGCGAGCTGCACATCGGGCACGCGATCGTGGCGCGCGCGATGTTCTCGGGCATGCGCGGCGCGGTGCGCGAGATGAAGATGCTGCTGCGCGAGGCGGCGGCCGCGGCCCGCGCAGGCGGAGCGGGCGCATGACGCTGCCGCCCGGTCCCGTCGTGCTCGGCATCGAAGGCGCGGAGCTCACCGCGGCCGATCGCGCGCGCCTCGCGCATCCGCGGGTCGGCGGCGTGATCCTGTTCACGCGCAACTACGTCGACGGCGCGCAGCTGCGGGCGCTGACGGCGTCGATCCGTGCAATGCGCGATCCCGCGCTGCTCGTCTGCGTCGATCACGAAGGCGGACGCGTGCAGCGCTTCCGCGACGGGTTCACGGCCATTCCACCGATGCGCACGCTGGGCACGCTGTGGGATCGCGACGTCGCCACGGCGGCCGCGGAAGCGGAGCGGCTCGGCACGATCATCGCGCGCGAGCTCGTCGCGCACGGCGTCGACTTCAGCTTCACGCCGGTGCTCGACCTCGACTTCGGCGCGAGCACCGTCATCGGCGATCGCGCGTTCTCGGACAATCCCAATGCCGCCGCGCATCTCGCGACGTGCCTGCGACGCGGCTTGAATGCGGGCGGCTGCGCGGCCGTGGGCAAGCATTTCCCGGGGCACGGCTTCGTCGCCGCCGATTCGCACCTCGAGGTGCCGGTCGACGAGCGGCCGCTCGCCGATCTCCTGGCGCACGACCTCGTGCCGTTCGCGGTGCTCGCGCAGCAGGGGCTCGAGGCCGTGATGCCGGCGCACGTGATCTACCCGGCCGTCGACGACCGGCCCGCGGGCTATTCGCGCATCTGGCTGCAGGACATCCTGCGCGGCCGGCTCGGCTTCGACGGGCTCGTGTTCTCGGACGACCTCGGCATGGCGGGCGCGCACACCGCGGGGGACATCGTCGCGCGGGCCGACGCGGCGCTCGCCGCCGGCTGCGACATGGTGCTGGCCTGCAACGAGTTCGACGCGATCGACGACCTGCTGGCGCGCTGGCAACCCGCGCCGTCGCCCGACCTCGCGCGCCGCGCCGAGCGCATGCGGGCGAAGGGCCGTTGAGGAATGCGGACGCGGTCTTGCGAGAGATCTATCTCAGAATCGGCATGGCATCATCATTTCCATCGTCGTCCCCGCGAAGGCGGGGACCCAGTGTCGTTTCGTGGAACTGCAACTCGATGGGGCTGGCCCCGGTCGGGGTCGAGGCCAGGCTTTCGCGGGAACGACGAATGCGAGCATCGGCGTCGATTCCGATCGCGAATGTGCGATAGGCTAGATCGCCCATGAACGCCGCAACGTCGTGACGGCTGCCGCCCATCTCCCGACCGGGCGCCCTGCGCATCCGGCGGTGTTCATGTTCCTCTGCGCGCCGTTCGGCGTGGTGAGCGGCTTCCTGTCGGTGGCGATCGGCTTCCTGCTCGCGCAGGCGGGCGTGGGCGTCGAGGAGATCGCGGCGCTGGTCGCGGCGAGCTTCGTGCCGCAGACGTGGAAATTCCTGTGGGCGCCGGTCGCCGACACCACGTTCACGGCCAAGCGTTGGTACGTCGTCGCATGCGCGGTGAGCGCGCTCGGCATCTACGCGATCTCCGCGCTGCCGGCGACGCGCGCGTCGCTGCCGTGGCTGTACGCGATCGCGGTGCTGTCGAGCTTCGCCACGACCTTTCTCGCGATGGCGAGCGAGAGCCTGCTCGCGTACGACACGCCGCCCGACCAGAAGGGCCGCGCGAGCGGCTGGTACCAGGCCGGCAACCTGGGCGGCGGCGGCCTGGGCGGCGGTGCGGGCCTGTGGCTCGCGCAGACGCTGCCGGCGCCGTGGATGTCGGGCGCGATCCTCGGCATCGCGTGCTTCGCGTGCTGCCTCGCGCTGCTGTTCATCCGCGAGCCGGCGCGGCCGCCGCGCGCGCCGCATTACGGGCACGAGCTCGCCAACGTCGCGCGCGACCTGTGGTCGGTGATGAGGTCGCGCCGCGGCATGCTCGCGTTGCTGATCTGCTTCCTGCCGCTCGGCACCGGCGCGGCATCGGGCTTGTGGTCGGCGGTCGCGAAGGACTGGAGCGCAAGCGCGGACACCGTCGCACTGGTGACCGGCGTGGTCGGCGGCATCGCGTCGGCCGTCGGCTGCTTCATGGGCGGCTGGGTGTGCGACCGCATGGAGCGCAAGAACGCGTATGCGCTGTTCGGCTTCCTGCTCGCGCTGTGCGCGGTGTGCATGGCGCTTGTGCCGCGCACCGAAGGGAGCTACATCGTCTTCACCACGATCTACTCGTGGATCAGCGGCCTCTCGTACGCGGGCTTCACGGCGATCGTGCTGGAGACGATCGGGCAGGGCGCCGCGGCCACCAAGTACAACGTGTTCGCGTCGCTGTCCAACGTGCCGATCGCGTACATGATCGTCGTCGACGGCTGGGCGCACGCGCGCTTCGGCGCGGACGGCATGCTGTACGTCGAGGCGCTGTTCGGCATCGCCGCGATCGGCATCTTCTATGCGATCGTGTTCGCGCTGGGGAGGCTGCGACCGGTGCGTGCGGAGGCGCCCGGCTAGCGTCCCAGCGGCCAGCGCCCGCCGAGGCAATGCGTCAGCTCCTCGGCCGTATGCGCGACGAGCGGACCCAGCTGCTTGATGCGCTCGTCGGGCAGCCGCGACGTCGGTCCCGCGAGCGAGATGGCGCCGAGCACTTCCGCGTGCTCGTTGTAGATGGGCGAGGCGACGCAGCGCGTCGACAACGCGTGCTCCTCGTCGTCGAACGACCAGCCGCGCTGGCGGATGACGCGGATGCTCGCCCACATCGTCTCGGGCGACGTGATCGTGTTGTGCGTGATGCGCGGCAGGCCCTTCACCTTGAGGATCGCCTCGATCTCGTCGTCGGGCATTGCGGCGAAGATCGCCTTGCCAACCCCGGACGCGTGCAGCGGCACGCGGCTGCCGAGCTTCACGATGGTGCGCATCATCTCGCGGCACTGCACCTGGTCGATGAACACCGCCTCGGCGCCATCGGGGATGCCCAGGTTCGCGGTCTCGCCCGACTGCTCCATCAGGCGGCGCATGTAGGGATGGCTCTGCGCGACGAAGTCGCGATTCGCGAGGAAGCTCGAGCCGACCGTGAACGCCTGCAGGCCGATGTACCAGCGGCCCATCTCGCCGGCCTGGTAGACGTAGCCCATCTTCTCCAGTGTCGCGAGCAGGCGGTGCGCGGTGGACGGCGCGAGCTGCACGCGCTGCGCGAGGTCGGTGAGCGTGAGGCCGCCTTCGGCGCGCGCGAGGGCCTCGAGCAGCGACAGCCCGCGCGTGAGGCTCTGGACCTGCACCGTGGCGGCGCCCGGCTTGGCAGGCGTGCGGCCGCGACGCGGCGGCGGCGAGACGGAGCGATGCGGCATGCGGGTTTCGTGCTGGGCGGCCAAGGTGGTTCAGCGCAGTGACAGGTGCGGCGTGACGGCGAACGTGCGGCCGGCGATGTCCACCTCGTAGCGCGCGGCCATGATCGCCGCGTCGGTGAGGGCATCGCCGTCCTGACGGGAACGAGCATACCCCATCGCCACCGCGCGGCCATGACGGCGGCTATACCCGGCGGACGTGATCTCGCCCACGTTGCGCCCGTCCATCAGGATCGGCTCGCCGCCCCACGGGAACGCCGCCGGGTCGTCGAACGTGAACTGCATGAGGCGCTTGCGCACGCCCGCGGCCCGCTGTCGCAGCAACGCCTCGCGGCCGATGAACGGGACGGCCTTGTCGAGCTTCACCGCATAGTCGAGGCCGGCTTCCCACGGCGTCTCGTCCGGCGACAGCTCGGGGCCCCACGCGCGGCGGCCGGCCTCGATGCGCAGCGCGTCGATCGTGTAGTAGCCGGCGTCGCGCAGGCCGAAGCGCGGGCCTTCGGCGAACAGCGCGTCGTACAGCGTGACGCACTGGTCCGTCGGCACCACCATCTCGTAGCCCGGCCCGCCGACGTAGCTCATGCGCGCGGCGCGCACGCGGGCGTAGCCGACGTCGATCTCCGCGGTGGTGGAGAAGGGCAGGCCCGCCTTCGAGAGATCGTCCGGCGACAGCGTGCGCAGCAGCGCCTCCGCCTTCGGGCCCATGAGCGAGATCACCGAGTACGCGCCGGTGACGTCGACGAGCGCCGCGAACTCGTCGCTGGCGATGTGCCGCTCGATCCACGCGGCGTCGCGCGTGGGCTGGCCCGAGCCGGTGAGGATGAAGAACGTGTCGCGCGCGAGGCGGGTGATGGTGAGGTCGCTCTCGAAGCCGCCGCGCGCGTTCAGCATCGCGGTGTACACCATGCGCCCGACGGGCGCGTCGATGTCGTTGGCGCACAGGCGCTGCAGCACCGCGAGCGCGTCGCGGCCCTTCAGCACGAATTTCGCGAACGAAGTCTGGTCGAACACGACGACGTCCTCGCGGCACGCACGCTGCTCCTCCAGCACCCACGGCAGCCACGCGGGCGTGTCGAGCGTGTATGGGGCGGGCTCTGCGCCGGAGGGCAGGAAGTAGTTCGCGCGCTCCCAGTTGAGCTTGGTGCCGAACACCGCGCCTTTCGCGCGCAGGCGGTCGTAGAGCGGCGAGCGGCGCAGCGGCCGCACGCTCGCCAGTTCCTCGCGCGGCCAGCGCATCGCGTAATGGAGGCCGAGCGATTCCACCGTGCGGTCGGCGAGATGCCGGCGATTCGCGTGGAACGGCGCGAAGCGGCGGATGTCGACGTCCCACAGGTCAAGCGGCGCTTCGCCCCCTGCGATCCACTCGGCGACCAGACGGCCGGCGCCGCCCGAGTTCGCGATGCCCGCCGAGTTGAAGCCCGCGCACACGAAATAGTTGCGCACCTCGGGCGCCTCGCCGAGGATGAAGTTGCCGTCCGGCGTGAAGCTCTCGGGCCCGTTCAGCAGCATCTTGATCTCGGCGCTCTCCAGGCACGGCGTGCGGTGGATCGCGTTGGTCATCAGCACCTCGAACTGGTCCCAGTCCTCGGGCAGCAGCTGGAACTCGAAGCCGTCGGGAATCGGCGAGACGTTCCATGGCTTCGCCACCGGCTCGAAGCCGCCCATCACGAGGCCGCCGACCTCCTCCTTGTAGTAGATGCAGCCGTCGGGGTCACGAATGACCGGCAGGTCGGGCGTGACGCCCGCGATCGGCTTGGTGACGATATAGAAGTGCTCGGCGGAGTAGAGCGGCACGTTGACGCCGGCCATCCGGCCGAAGTCGCGGGCCCACTGCCCGGCGCAGTTGACGAGCGTCTCGCACGCGATCGTGCCCTCGTCGTCCGCGCTGCGCCACGACACGCCGGTGACGCGCCGGTCGACGACGGTCACGCCCGTCACCTTGACGCCCTCGACGAGCGTCGCGCCGCGCATGCGCGCGCCTTTCGCGAGCGATTGCGTGAGGTCGGTCGGATTGGCCTTGCCGTCGCCGGGAATCCACACCGCGCCCGCGAGGTCGTCGGTGCGCAGGATCGGTGCGTACTTCGCGACCTCGGACGGCGCGATGAACTCGAACTCGATGCCGAAGCTCTTCGCGCGCGCCATCGTGCGCTTCGTCAGCACGAGGCGCTCGGGCGTCTTCGCGACGTTGAGGCTGCCGCATTGCTTCCAGCCGGTGGCAAGCCCGGTCTCAGCCTCCAGCGACGAATAGAGATCGATGCCGTAGCGGCTCATGCGCGTGGCGTTGCGCGTCGCGCGCGTCTGGCCGACGAGGCCCGCCGCGTGCCACGTCGTGCCGCACGTGAGCTTGCCCTGCTCGAGCAGCAGCACGTCGGTGATGCCGAGCTTGGCGAGATGGTAGGCGGTGGAGACGCCGGCGATGCCGCCGCCGACGATCACGACACGGGCCTGGGTGGGCAAGTGCGGCATGTACAGGTCCTTAGAGTTTGAGCGCGGCGACGCCGGCCACGACGCTCGCCGCGCCGGCGAGGCGCGCGACGCCGAAGCCTTCCTTGAGCAGCACGGTGCCGATGATCGCGGCGAACAGCACCGACGTCTCGCGCAGCGCCGCCACGGCGGCGACAGGCGCGCGGGTCATCGCCCACAGCACGATGCCGTACGCCGCGACGCTGCAGAAGCCGCCGACGAGCCCGCGCCGCCACTGCGCGCGGATGTAGCCGACCGCGGCGGGCCCGCGGCTCAAGCGAATCCACGCGAGGAAGGCGATGCTCTCGACGAACGTCAGCCACAGCACGTAGCCGAGCGCGTTGCCCGACGCGCGCGCGCCGGCGCCGTCGACCAGCGTGTAGACGGCGATGATCGCGGCGTTGGCGAGCGCCCAGAACACCGCCGCGCGCGGATGGTGATGCCGCTGCGCGAACGCGATGCAGAAGATGCCGCCGCTGATGAGCAGGATGCCGAGCATGACCTGCAGCGACGGCAACTCGCGCAGGAACAGCATGCCGAGGACCGTGACGATGAGCGGTGCGGTGCCGCGCATCAGCGGATACGCGAACGACAGGTCGCCCGTGCGGTACGCATGCGCCAGCGTGAGGTAATAGCCGAAGTGGATGACCGCCGACGTCGCGGCCATCGGCCACGACGCGGCGAGCGGCACGGGCACGAACGGCAGCGCGAGCGCCGAGCACACGGTGGAGCCCGCGACGACGGTCGCGGTGTCGAGCAGCGGATCGCCGCCGCCCGACGATTTCAGGATCGCGTTCCAGCTCGCGTGCAGCAGGCCCGCTGCGAGCACCGCGAGAGTGACGCCAAGCGTGAGTTCCACCGGCTACACGGCGCGCGGCTTGCGCTTCTGCCAGTTCGCCTTGGCGGCGCCCTTGGCGGCCGGCGCGACCGGATCGTCGTCGGGCGCGGGGGCCGGCTCCTTGAGGCGCGTGCGGGCGAGCACGCCGGCTTCCTCGAGGATCGGGTACGCGATCGAGCAGATGTGCGAGTTGATGCGCTTCAGGTCGCTGATGAGGTCGAGGTGCAGCGACGACGTCTCGATGCTCTCCAGCGTGTTGCCGGCGAGCCGCCCGAGGTGCGAATCGGCGTACGCGCGCTCGAGGTCGCGGAACAGCACCTTCTGCGCGAGGAGCTCCTGCGCGCTCTTCAGGTCGCCGTGCAGGAACACGCTCATGCCGAGGCGCAGGTTGGCGACGAGCCGCGCGTGCAGGTCGCAGATCTCGGCCATGCCGGCTTCCGAGAAGTTGCGCTGCTTGCCGATCTTCTTGTCCTCGATGTCGGTCAGCACGCGCTCGATGATGTCGCCGACCTGCTCGAGGTTGATCGTGAACGAGACGATGTCCGCCCAGCGCCGGCCCTCGCGCTCGTCGAGCGCCTCGCGCGAAATCTGCGTCAGGTAGAGCTTGACCGCGGTGTAGAGCTCGTCGACGACGTCGTCCTTCTTGCGCAGGCGCTCGGCCAGCGCCTTGTCGTTGGTGCGGATCACCGTGAGCATGCCGGTCAGCATGTCCTCGATCACGTCGCCGATGCGCATCGCCTCGCGCGCCGCGTTGGCGATGGCGAGCGGCGGCGTGTCGAGCGCCGACGGGTCGAGGTTGCGCGGCTTGGCCGGGTCCTCGGCCAGCGGCTTGTTGGGCAGCAGGCGCTCGGCCACGCGCGCGATCTTCTCGGTCCAGAAGATGAAGAGCAGGGCGAGCGCGACGTTGAAGAAGAAGTGGAACAGCACGACCTCGCGCGCAGGATCGAGGTCGAGGCCCGCGATCCAGCCGTCGACGTGGTTCAGCGTCGGGATGGCGAGCACGCAGCCGATCAGCTTGAACAGGAAGTTGCCGAGCGTCACTCGGCGCGCTTCCGGCGGCGAGCGCAGCGTCGAGAGCATGCCGAGGATGCCGCTGCCGAGGTTGGCGCCCAGCACCAGCCCGAGCGCCACCGGCAGCGAGATCATGGAGAGCGACGCGAGGGTGGCCATCAGCAGCACCACCGCGAGGCTCGAATAGCAGAGGATCGTGAATGCCGCGGCGACGATCATGTCGAGCAGCACGTCGCCGGTGAGCGAGGCGAAGATCACCTTCACGCCGGCCGCCTGCACGAACGGCTTCGCCGCGAGCGAGATCCACTGCAGCGCGAAGATGATGAGGCCGAGGCCGATGAGGATGCGGCCGAAGCGGCCGACGTTGGTCGACTGCTTCGCGAGGAACAGCGTGACACCGACGAAGATGAAGAGCGGCGCGAGCCACGAGAGATCGAACGACAGGATGACGGTGACGAGCGAGGTGCCGACGTCGGCTCCCAGCATCACCGCGAGCGCGGGCGCGGTGCTGATGAGGCCCTGCCCCGCGAAGGCGGCGACGATCAGCGCGGTGGCCGTGCTGCTCTGGATGAGCGCGGTGACCCCGAGGCCCGCCGTGAACGCCGTGAAGCGCTGCGTGATGCTCTTGCGCAGCACGCGCCGCAGGTTGGTGCCGAAGAGCCGCAGGATGCCCGTGCGCACGATGTGCGTGCCCCACACGAGGAGCGCGACACCGGACAGGAGGTTCAGCAGCGTCTGCATCGCCTAGCGGCCCGCCCCGACCTCGGCGATGGCGTCGTCCAGGATGTCGAGCGCGCGGTCGAGGTCGGATTGCGCGATGACGAGCGGCGGCGACATCGTGATCACGTTGCCCTGGCCGATCTTGAACGCGAGCCCGCGCGACAGGCACGCGTACATCACGCGCTCGGCCTCGTGGCGCGCGGGCGTGCCGTCGGCGTGCGCGAGCTCGACGCCGAGGAGCAGGCCGACGCCGCGGACGTGGCGCACCAGCGGATGCCGCTGCTGCATCGCGCGCAGGCGGTCGAGCGCGCGGGCACCTAGGGTGCGGGCGCGCTCGAGCAGTCCCTCGTCCGCGATCACGTCGAGCGTCGCGAGCGCCGCCGCGCAGCCCACCGAGCTCTTCTCGTGCGTGTAGTGGCCGAGCGCGCGGTCGCCCGCGACGTCCAAGTCGCGGCGCGCGATCAGCGCGGCCAGTGGGAACACGGCGCCGCCCAGTCCCTTGCCGATCACCACCATGTCGGGGACGATGCCGTAGCGCTCGAATGCGAACAGGTGGCCCGTCCGGCCGAGGCCGATGGGCACCTCGTCGAGGATCAGCAGCGCGCCGTGGCGCGTGCAGGCCTCGCGCAGCGCAACGTAGTACGCGGGCGGCGGAATCTGCACGTCGGTGCAGCGCACGGTCTCGACGATCACCGCCGCCACGTCCTCTTCCTTGCCGAGCACGTAGTCGACGTACTCCGCGCAGCGCGCGTTGCAGGTGCCGCCGCAGCCGAAGCGGCACGCGCCGGGATCGCACGGCGGCACGTGCTCGGTGCCGGGCAGCAGCGGACCCATCGCGCGGCGGAACACGGCCTCGCCGCCGATCGAGATCGCGTCGAGCGACGCGCCGTGGAACGCGTCCCACATCGAGATGGTCTTGTGGCGGCCGCTCGCGATCCGCGCGAGCTTGAGCGCCATGCCGATCGCGAGCGTGCCCGCGGGTGCGAGCAGCACCTTGCCGAGTGGGTCGGGCGCGGCGTGGGCGAGGCGCTCGGCCAGGCGCACTGCGGGCTCGTTGGTGAACCGGCGCGGCGAGAACGGCAGCGTGTCGAGCTGCTCCTTCACCGCCGCGATGACGCGCGGATGGCGATAGCCGACCTGGTGGACGTTGTTGCCGTGAAAGTCCATGAAGCGCCGGCCGTCGACGTCGGTGAGCCAGATGCCGTCGGCGGCGACCAGCGCGTCGAAGCAGGGCGTGGACAACGACTGGTGCAGGTAGACGTCCGCGTCGCGGTCGAGCAGCGCGCGCGTGCGCCCGTGCACGTGCTCGCGCTCCCACGCGGCGCGCAGCGGCGAAAGGTTGATGTCGCCTTCGGCGGCGAGGTCGGGGGCGGGCAGGTCGTCCTTCATCGCTTTGGCACAATGCGTGACCGACACTCCGTCGTCCCCGCGAAGGCGGGGACCCAGCGTCGTACATCCGAACGACACTGTGTCCCCGCCTTCGCGGGGACGACAGGCGGAGGTTTGCGCCCGATGTCGTCGCCCGAACGACGCTGGGTCCCCGCCTTCGCGGGGACGACAAGCATTGGTCGGTGCTGCTTCACCATGGCAGCGAATACGTCTTGGTGTTGGTGAAGCTCTTCATCGCCTCCTGCACGCCCTCCTTGTAGCCGAGGCCGGAATCCTTGATGCCGCCGAAGGGCGTGAGCTCGAGGCGATAGCCGGGGACCTCGCGGATATTCACCGTGCCGACGTTGAGCTCGGTGACGAACTTCGTGATGTAGTCGAGCCGGTTCGTGCACACCGCCGACGACAGGCCGTAGGCCGTGCCGTTGGCGATGGCGATCGCGTGGTCGATGTCGCGGAAGCGGATGACCGGCGAGACGGGGCCGAACGTCTCGGTGCGCACGACGTTCATCGCCGGATCGACGTCGTCGATGACCGTGGGCGAGTACAGCGCGCCGTCGCGGACGTTGCCAACGAGGAGCCGCGCGCCCTGCGCGACCGCGTCGTTCACGCGCGCCTCGCAGTTGCGCGCGCTGGCCTCGTCGATGACGGTGCCCATGTCCATCGCAGGATCCGCCGGATTGCCGTACGTCCACTTGCGCGTGAGCGCGACCAGCCGCTCGACGAACGCGTCGTGCACGGAATCGTGCACCAGCATGCGCTTGACCGCCGTGCAGCGCTGGCCCGAGTTCTTGTACGAGCCCGCCGCCGCGAGCGCCGCCGCCTCGTCGAGGTCGGCGTCCTCCATCACGATGATCGGGTCGTTGCCACCGAGCTCCAGCACCTGCCGCTTGTAGACGGCCTTGGCGGCGATGTACTTGCCGATCGGCACGCCGCCGGTGAAGGTGACGAGCTCGACGTCGTCGTTGACCAGCATCTCGTCGGCGATCTCGCGCGGGTCGCCGGTTACGATCGACAGCAACGGCGGCGGCAGGCCGGCCTCGTACAGGATGTCAGCGAGGAGCAGCGCGGTAAGGGGCGTCTTTTCGGTGGGTTTGAGCACCATCCGGTTGTTGGTGGCGATCGCCGGCGCGATCTTGTGCGCGACCTGGTTCAGCGGATGGTTGAAGGGTGTGATCGCCGAGATGACGCCGAGCAGCGGCTCCTTCGTCGTGTAGACCTTGCGCGACTTGCCGTGCGGCGTGAGATCGCAGGAGAAGATCTGCCCGTCGTCCTGCAGCGCGGCGTTGGCCGCGAACGTGAACACGTCGCACGCGCGGCCGACCTCGTAGCGCGTATCCTTCTTGCACAGGCCGGCTTCCGCCGTGATGAGATCGGAGATCGCCTCGGTGCGCTCGCGGATGAGCGCGGCGGCCTTCTGCATGATCGCCGAGCGCTCGTAGCGCGTGAGCCGCGCGCGGTACGCCTTGGCGACGGCGAACGCGCGGCGCACGTCGTCGACGGTGGCCTTCGGCACGGTGCCGACGAGCGCGCCGCTGAACGGATTGCGCACCTCGATGCGCCGCGCATTGTCGACCGCCTCGCCGGCGATGCGCATGGTCGCGACGAGCGGCGCACCCTGCGCGACGCCCGCGAGCTCGGTCATCATGTTCATGGCAGGTGATTGAGTGCGAGGTCGAAGGCGTCGAAGTTGCGCCAGCGGCGCGCGGGCAGGTCCACGGCGCGCCGGTTGGCGATGAGTGGCACACGCTGCTCGGAAATGCCGCCGTGCGAGCGCAGCGGCACGTCGAGGCCGGACAAATCGTGCCGGTCGGCGCTGGTGCCGATCACCGTGAGCCGCTCGGAGACGACGACGAGGTCGCCGACGCGATCGGGCGGCAGCTCGAAGTACGCGCACGCCTGCTCGCGGGTGAAGACCACCTCGATCCCGGCTAACGTGCCGATCCGCGTCGCGGCGAAGTCGAGCTGCGCCGGATCGTTGCAGTACACCGTCGCATACGACCCCAGCGCGCCGTGATGCACGACGTACGGGTCCGTGATCGGCAGGATCACGCGCGTGGCGCCGGCACCGAACCACGCGTCGAGCCGCTCCTGCAGGAACACGATGTTCGGCCGGCCGAGCGCGTCCGTCTTGGCGTTCATGCCGTGGTCCGCGGTGAGCACGACGGTGGCGCCGAGCGCGTCCATCCGCGCGAGGTAGCGGTCGAGCATCGCGGTGAAGTCGTTGGCGGCCGCGGTGCCCGGCGCCGCCTTGTGCTGCACGTAGTCCGTGGTCGACAGGTACATGACGTCCGGCCGCTCGCGCTCCAGCAGCGCCACGCCCGCGGCGAACACGAACTCCGAGAGCGCCGCGCTGTACACCGATGGCACGGGCATGCCGGTGAGCGACAGCGCGTCGGCGATGCCGTTTTCCGCAACGCTCACCTTGTCCGCCTTCTCCGACGAGAAGCAGATGCCCTTCATCCTGTGCCCGAGCAGTGCGCGCAGCTTGTCCTTGGCGGTGACCACCGCGACCTTCGCGCCCGCATCGGCGAGCGCGGCGAGGATCGTGCCGGCGCGCAGGTACTTGGCGTCGTTCATCATGACCTCGGCCTTCGCGTCCGGGTCCCAGAAGAAGTTGCCGCAGATGCCGTGCACCGCCGGCGGCGCGCCGGTGACGATCGACAGGTTGTTGGGATTGGTGAACGAGGGCACGACGCTGTCGGCGGTGAGGCAGGTGCCGCGTTCCTTGAGCGACGCGAGGAACGGCGCGCGTCCCGCCTCGATCGCCTGGTTGATGTAATCGGGCTCGCAGCCGTCGACGCAGACGACGACGAGCGGGCGCGCGGGCCAGCGATAGCGGCGGCCGTTGACGGTGAGGGTGCGGGGAGAGGTATCGTTCATCGTTTCCTGCGCAGGCGGGCCGGCGCGGCGGCCGGCGCCGCGTCGTGACGCGACAGATGCATGTGCCGCCGGCTGCGCAGCGCGTGGTCGTGCAGCGCGGCGCCGGCACCCGCCGCGTCCCTGGCGGCGATCTTGTCGAGGATGTCGTGATGCTCGCGCACCGAGACGGGCAGGGCGCCCGCACGCGACAGTGTCGCACGGCGGTAGAGGTGCAGCTCGTTGACGAGCCGCCGGTACGTGGCCAGCAGCTTCCGGTTGCCGGTGAGCGCCACCAGCAGGTCGTGGAACTCGAGGTTGGCGGCGTGGTACGCGTCGATGTCGTCGCGCGCGACGGCGCGGTCCATGCGGTCGACGAGGCCGCGCAGCGCGCGCAGGTCCGTTGGCGCGATCGTCTGCGCCACCTTGCGGCCCGCGTGCTCGTCCAGCACCGCGCGCAGCTCGTAGATCTCGTCGGCTTCCTCGACGGCGATCTGGCGCACGAACACGCCGCGGTTCTTTTCTAGCCGCACGAGCCCCGATTCCTCGAGCGCACGGAACGCCTCGCGCACGGGTCCGCGCGACACGCCGAGGAGCTCGGCGATCGCGGCCTCGTTCAACTTGCTGCCGGCGGCGAATTCGCCCGCCAGGATGCGCCGCTCGAGCTCGCGCTGCACGAGGTTCGGCAGCGAGTTCGACTGCAGGAGCGCGATGGCGTCGTCCGGCACGGCCGCGGCGCGCGCGGCGGCGCCGGCGGCAGGCGCGCCGCCGTTCCGGGTGTCGGGGCCGGTCTTCAGCATGTTGCGATTAGAAGGCGCGCGATGTAGATTGTCAACAATCTGCAATCGGCGAAGGATAGAGTCGGCACCGCGATCGGCGGCAACGCGGCAGTGCGCGTTGCGCGGCAGCCGACGGCACGCGTAGCATCCGCAGGTTGACCGGGGGCCGCCCCATGCGGCCGCATGGACCACCACGAAGAGGGAGCGTCACCACAATGAAACCCATCCGCATCGCCCGCTGGCTGTCCTCCGCCCTCGCCGTCGCCGCGCTCGCGGCCGCCGGCGGCGCCGGGGCGCAGAAGACGCAGCTGACCGTGTACACGGCGCTCGAGACCGACCAGCTGAAGGCCTACCAGGAAGGCTTCAACAAGGTCTATCCCGACATCGAGCTCACGTGGGTGCGCGACTCGACCGGCATCATCACCGCCAAGATCCTCGCCGAGAAGGCGGCGCCGAAGGGCGACGTGATCATGGGCGTGGCCGCGACGTCGATGGGCATCTTCGCCAACGAAGGCATGCTGCAGGGCTACGCGCCGCCGGGCGTCGATCGCATTCCCGCGCAATACAAGGATTCGCAGAACCCGCCGCGCTGGGTCGGCATGGACGTGTGGGGCGCGACGATCTGCTTCAACACCGTCGAGGCGCAGAAGCGCGGCATCCCGAAGCCCGAGACGTGGCAGGACCTCACCAAGCCCATCTACAAGGGCCAGATCGTGATGCCGCACCCGGCGTCGTCGGGCACCGGCTACTTCGACGTCACCGCGTGGCTGCAGCTCTTCGGCGAGCAGGGCGGCTGGAAGTACATGGACGGCCTGCACGAGAACATCGCGCAGTACATGCACTCGGGCTCGCGTCCGTGCGCCGCCGCCGCCGCGGGCGAGTACGTGATCGGCATCTCGTTCGAATACCGCGCCAACCGCGAGAAGGCGCGCGGCGCCCCCGTCGAGCTCGTGTTCCCCAAGGAAGGCCTGGGCTGGGACCTCGAGGCGATCGGCATCGTCAAGGGCACGCCCAAGATGGACGCGGCGAAGAAGCTCCTCGACTGGTCGGTGACCGACGCCGCGATGGGGCTGTACGCCGCCAACTTCGCGATCGTCGCGGTGCCGTCGCTGTCGAAGCCGCTGCCCAACGTGCCGGCCGACTACGCGCAGCGCCTCGTAAAGAACGACTTCGCGTGGGCCGCGACCAACCGCGACAAGATCCTCGCCGAATGGAGCAAGCGCTACGAGTCGAAGGCGGCGCCGAAGTAATTTCGCGACGCCGCACGGCCGGCCGTCCCGCCGCTCGCGCGGCGACGGCCGGTCATTCGAGCCTCCGCCGGGACATGCATGGCCGTTGAATCACCCCGCGCCGCCGAAGCGCTGCGCATCGAGTCCGTCCACAAGGCGTTCGGCAGCTTCGTCGCCCTGCAGTCGGTCGATCTTTCCATTCCGCAGGGCGAGATGGTCTGCTTCGTCGGGCCCTCGGGCTGCGGCAAGACCACGCTCCTGCGCATCATCGCGGGGCTGGAGAAGCAGACCAGCGGCCGCGTGATCCAGAACGGCCGCGACGTGTCCAACGCGCCGCCGGCCGCGCGCGACTACGGCATCGTCTTCCAGTCGTACGCGCTGTTCCCCAACCTCACGATCTCGGCCAACGTCGCCTACGGGCTCGTCAACCGGCGCAAGACGCGCGCGGAGATCACGTCGCGGGTGCAGGAGCTCCTCACGCTGGTCGGCCTGCCCGACGCGGGCGCCAAGTATCCGGCGCAGCTCTCCGGTGGCCAGCAGCAGCGCGTGGCATTGGCACGCGCCCTCGCGACGTCGCCCTCCCTGCTGCTGCTCGACGAGCCGCTCTCCGCGCTCGACGCCAAGGTGCGCGAGCGTTTGCGCGGCGAGATCCGCGCGCTGCAGCGGCGCTTGAAGGTCACGACCATCATGGTCACGCACGACCAGGAGGAGGCGCTGTCGATGTCCGACCGCGTGGTCGTGATGCGCCACGGCGCCATCGAGCAGATCGGCACGCCGCAGGACGTCTACGAGCGCCCGGCCACGCCGTTCGTCGCCGACTTCCTGGGCAAGTGCAACGTGCTGAAGGGCGTGTCCACGGCGCCGGGCCGCTATCGCGTCGGCAGCACGGAGCTCGAATTGCCGGTCGATGGCTTCAACGCGGGCGATCCCGTGCGCATCTACCTGCGGCCCGAGGACCGTCACATCGAGGGCGACCTCGCGCAGCTGCCGAACCGGCTGTCGGGGCGCGTCGATCACATCGAGTACCTCGGCACCGTGTGCCTCGCCGAGGTGATGTGCGAGCGGCTGGGCCAGCCGATGCTGGTGTCGATGTCGCTCAACCAGCTGCACGACCTGCGCATCCGCGAAGGCGGCGACCTCACGTTCGCGCTGCGCACGGATCGCGTGCGCGTGTTCGCCGAGGCGTCGTGACCGACATCGCGACGCCGCTCGCCGCGCCGCGGGTGCGGGTCACGCGCGGCGTGCTCGCGGAGAGCATCGCCACGCACGGCGGCCTGTGGCTGCTCGCCGCCGGGCTGCTCGTGTTCCTGACGGTGCCGCTGCTCATGCTCCTCGTGCGCAGCTTCGAGGATCAGAACGGCGCGTGGATCGGCCTCGCCAATTTCGTGCAGTACGTGCAGACGCCGGCGCTCGCGCGCTCGACCGGCAACACGCTCGTCTTCGCGGGGATCTCGACGCTGCTCACGATCCCGCTCGCGTTCGCGTTCGCCTACGCGATCCAGCGCACGTGCATTCCGTTGAAGGGGCTGTGGCGCAGCATCGCGCTGATCCCGATCCTCGCGCCGTCGCTGCTCGCGGCGCTGTCGTTCATCTATTTGCTGGGCAACCAGGGCGCCTTCAAGTTCGTGCTTGGCTGGTTCGGCCTCAACACCATCTACGGCCTGCCGGGCATGGTGCTCGCGATGACGTTCGCCGCGTTCCCGCACGCGGTGATGATCCTGCTGGCGGCGATGGCGATGTCCGACGCGCGCCTCTACGAGGCGGCCGAGGCCCTCGGCACGAAGCCGTGGCGACGCTTCCTCACCATCACGCTGCCGGGCGCCAAGTACGGGTTGATCTCCGCTGCGATGGTCGTGTTCACCATGGGCGTGTCGGAGTTCGGCGTGCCGAAGGTGATCGGCGGCAACTACCCGGTGCTCGCGATCGACATCTACAAGCAGGTCATCGGCCAGCAGAACTTCCGGATGGGCGCGGTGGTGGGCCTCGTGCTGCTGCTGCCGGCCGTGCTCGCGTTCGTGATCGACCAGCGCATCCGCCGCAAGCAGCAGGCGCTGATGACGGCGCGCAGCGTGCCGTATTCGCCCCGGCGCTCGCCGCTACGCGACCGCGTCTTCCTCGCGTACGTGCTGCTGGTGTCGGCGGCGATGCTGCTGGTCATGGGCATGGCGATCTTCGGCTCCTTCGTGAAGCTGTGGCCGTACAACCTCTCGTTCACGCTCGCCAACTACACGTACGGCTTCGAGGAGGCGAACGTCGAGCACGCCTACCGCAACAGCCTCGTGCTCGCCGGCTGGTGCGCGTTCCTCGGCGCGGCGATCACGTCCGCCGGCGCCTATTGGGTCGACAAGACGCGTGGCGCCGATTTCCTGCGCCCGGTGATCCGCCTGCAGGCGATGCTGCCGATGGCGGTGCCGGGCCTCGTGCTCGGCATCGGGTACATCCTGTTCTTCAACAACCCGCACAATCCGCTCGGCGTGCTGTACGGCACGATGGCGATCCTCGTGATCTGCACCATCGTCCACTTCTACTCGTCGAGCCACCTCGCCGCGGTGACGGCGTTAAAGCAGATCGATCCCGAGTTCGAATCGGTGTCGGCGTCGCTCAAGGTGCCGTTCTACAAGACGTTCGTGCGCGTGACGGTGCCGGTGTGCCTGCCCACCGTCATCGACATCGGGCGCTATTACTTCGTCAACGCGATGACCACCATCTCGGCGGTCGTGTTCCTGTACTCGCCGAAGACGATGCCGGCGTCGATCTCCATCCTGCAGCTCGACGAGGCCGGCGCGATCGGCTCGGCGGCCGCGATGGCCACGCTGATCGTCGCGACCTCGGCCGTCGTGACCATCCTCTCGTTCGCCGCCGAAGCGCTGCTGGTCTCGCGCCAGCCCTGGCGGCGGCACGCGCGCCAGTGACGCGCGCTCCTTCAAGGACCTTGCCATGAGCTTCCACGACCGCGATCCGATCCTCCTCACGCCCGGTCCCCTCACCACCACGCTCGCCACCAAGTCGGCGATGCTGCGCGACTGGGGCTCGTGGGATGCCGCGTTCAATGCGGTGACGGCGCGGGTGCGCGCGAAGCTGCTCGCGATCATCCACGGCGAGGCGTCGCACGTCTGCGTGCCGATGCAGGGCAGCGGCACGTTCTCGGTCGAGGCCGCGGTGAACACGCTGGTGCCGCGCGACGGCCACCTGCTGGTGCTGATCAACGGCGCGTACGGCAAGCGGCTCGCGCGCCTCGCGACGATGATGGGCCGGCGCATCACGCAGTTCGAGACGGCGGACGACGTGCCGACCACCGCGGAAGACGTCGAGCGGCTGCTGACACAGGATCCGTCGATCACGCACGTCGCGCTGATCCATTGCGAGACGTCGACCGGCATCGAGAATCCGCTGCACGCCATCGCGGGCGTGGTCGCGAAGCATGGCAAGCGCCTCATCGTCGACGCGATGAGCTCGTTCGGCGCGCTGCCGATCGACGCGCGCACGACGCGGTTCGATGCGCTGATCGCCGCGTCGGGCAAGTGCGTCGAAGGGCCGCCGGGCATGGGTTTCGTGTTCGTGAAGCGCGACGTGCTCGAGAAGGCCGCAGGCAACTCGTCGTCGCTGGCGCTCGACCTGCACGACCAGTGGGTCTACATGGAGAAGACGACGCAGTGGCGTTTCACGCCGCCGACGCACGTGGTGGTGGCGCTCGACACGGCGCTCGACCAGTACGTCGCGGAGGGCGGGCAGCCGGCACGCCTCGCGCGCTACACGGCGAATTGCGAGACGCTGCTCGCCGGCATGCGCGAGCTCGGCTTCCGCTCGTTCCTGCCGGCAGCGATCCAGGCGCCGATCATCGTCACGTTCCACGCGCCCGCCGATGCGCGGTACGCGTTCAAGGACTTCTACGATCGCGTGCGCGACAAGGGCTTCATCCTCTATCCGGGCAAGCTCACGCAGGTGGAGACGTTCCGGGTGGGCTGCATCGGCGCCATCGCGCCGGCGGAGATGCGGCACGCGGTGAACGCGGTGCGCGATACGCTGGCCGAGATGGGCATTCGGACGGTGACGGCTGCGACGGCGCGGGTCGCTGCATAGTAAGGCGTCGACAAAGCGCGCCTGACCCAGCGTTGAACGACATGACGCCGATGGCGCGTTTTGGCGGCCGCAGCCCCGGACCGTGGACTCCCTCGCCCCGCTTGCGGGGAGAGGGTTGGGGTGAGGGGCAAACGCATCACCCCGGGCGCTGTCCGCGCAGCAAACTCAGCCGCGTGTGCCACGGCGAATCGCCGGGCACAGCACCGTGCCGCAACAGGCAATCGACGATCACGAGGCTTGCGTCCGCGGTGACGACGCCGGGACCTTCCGACTGCGCCGCGAGCCGCGCGCTCTCCGCCAGCGACACACAGCGATGCTCAATCGCCTCGCCGTCCTGGTTCATCGGGACGAAGGCGGGCGACAGCCACAGGTCGTGCACGTGGATCGTCTCGCGCTGCACGCCATCCGGCTGCAGCCGGTAGATGCCCACGGTGCCGCACGGACGAGCGCTCGCCGCGAGCGCGGCATCGATGCCGGCCTCTTCCCATGCTTCCTTGACGAGTGTGTCGGCAACGGTCATGGCCGCGGCGACACCGCCGCCCACCAGGTTGTCGAGCTGCGACGGATCGATGGCCTTGGTCGGGCTGCGCCGCGCGAGCCACATACGGGTCGCGCCGCCGGCGTCGACCAGCCCGTTCACATGCACCGCGACTGTGTGAACGCCGAAGTAGCGGGCAGCCGCGCGCTCGAGCTCGAACAGCACCGGCCCGCCGGCATCCGCACGCACCGCGTAGCGCTCGTCGCGCCAGGTCGAGAGCGCGCCTTCGCCCGCGAGCGTGCGGGCGACCTCGGCCAGCGCAGCCGAGCGCGCCGAAGTGTCCGCAAGCGACGGAACAAATTCGACCGCGTCGCTGTTGACGCGGAATATGCGCTCGAACCTCGCGATCCGTGTCACCCGCTCCACCGTCAATGCGCCCACGCGGCTGCCCCCGATCACGAGCGGCACGAGCCGCACGGCAGGCGGCGCCAGCGCGCGCGCCAGCCGCGCGTGGAGCAGGGAGAGTGTCGCCGCGTCGACCATCGCATCCATTTTAGAGCCCACGCTCGACAGCGGGCCGGTATGCTTGATCGACATGAATCCGGCCGTCCTCGCGCTGTTCGATCTCGATCACACGTTGCTGCCGCGCGACACGGACGCGCAGTGGATCGAGTTCCTGCTCGACCAGGGGCGACTCGACCCGTGCGTGTTCGAGGTGGCCAATCGCGATCTCGCGGCCCGCTATGAGCGCGGCGAGGCGGGGTTGCTCGAATACACCGAGTTCTACCTGTCGACGCTGGTGCCGTTCGACGCGCAGGAGCTCGCGCAATTGCATGCGCAGTTCATGGCCGAGCGCGTCGTGCCGATCATTCCCGATGCGGCGCGCGCTCTGATCGCGAAGCACCGCAACCTCGGCCACCTGCTCGTGCTCACCACGGCCACGAGCCGCTTCCTCACCGCGCCCGTCGCGCGCGAGCTCGGCTTCGAGCATCACATCGCCACGGAGCCCGAGATGAAGGAAGGGCGCTTCACCGGCCGCGTCGCGGGCACGCCGAACATGCGCGAGGGCAAGATCGAGCGGCTGCTCGAATGGCTCGCCGCGCGCGGGTTGAATCTGTCCGATTTTCGCGAGAGCTGGTTCTACAGCGACTCCAACAACGACCTGCCGCTCCTGTCGCACGTCACGCATCCGGTCGCGGTCAATCCGGACGCCGTGCTCGCGGCGCACGCGCGCTACAAAGGCTGGCCGGAAATCCACTTGCGCTGATCGCGCATCGCCGGCCGGCGATGCTGCGCTGCGGTAAAATCACGGCGTGGGCGATGCGGTCGCGTCGCCGTCTTCCCCTCGTGATTACCAACTCTCCATGCTCATCGACGGCAAGGCAGTCGCGCAACAGGTGACGGACGAAGTGCGCGCGGCGGTCGCGGCGCACGTGGCGGCGGGGCATGCACCGCCCGGACTCGCCGTGGTGCTCGTCGGCGACAATGCCGCGTCGCAGGTCTACGTGCGCATGAAGCGCAAGACCACCGAGACCGTCGGCATGCGCTCGTTCTCGCACGACCTGCCGGCCGCGACGAGCGAGGCCGAGCTGCTGGCGCTGATCGATCGCCTCAACGCGGATCGCGCGGTCAACGGCATCCTCGTGCAGCTGCCGCTGCCGAAGCACATCGACGCCGAGCGCGTGACGGAGCGCATCGATCCCAAGAAGGACGTCGACGGGTTCCATCCGTACAACGTCGGACGCCTCGTGCTGAAGATGCCGGTGCTGCGTCCGTGCACGCCCTACGGCTGCATGCGGCTGCTGCGCGAGACCGGCGAGGATCTCGTCGGCAAGCACGCGGTGGTCATTGGGCAGTCGAACATCGTGGGCCGGCCGATGGCGCTCGAGCTCCTGATGGCGCGCTGCACGGTGACGATCTGCCATTCGGCAACGCGCGATTTGCCGGGGCTCGTGAAGCAGGCGGACATCGTGGTCGCGGGCGTGGGCAAGCCGAAGTTCGTGCCGGGCGCGTGGATCAAGCCGGGCGCGATCGTGATCGACGTGGGGATCAATCGGCTGCCGGATGGGAAGCTGGTGGGGGACGTGGATTTCGAGTCGGCGAAGGAGGTGGCCGGGTGGATCACGCCGGTGCCCGGCGGCGTGGGGCCGATGACGATTGCGACGTTGCTGGGGAATACTTTGCAGGCGGCGCGGTGGCAGGTGGGGGTGATTTAGGTTTCGACGCGCCCCTCACCCCAGCCCTCTCCCCGCAAGCGGGGAGAGGGAGCCCTATGGACGCTGCGCGGGTGATGCGAGGCGTCCGAGTGCCCGTGTCTCGCACCGCAGCCCCAAAAGCTCCCTCGCCCCGCTTGCGGGGAGAGGGTTGGGGTGAGGGGCAGCTGCCACAACGACCAACCGCTAACCCCTACGCACTCCGCAAATGCCAAGCCTTCGGCCGCGTAAACGTCTGTATCCCATACGTCGACAACGTCAACCCGATCCCCGAATGCTTGACCCCTGACCACGGCAGCCGCGGGCTCACGCGGTCGCAGCAGTTCCAGTAGACGGTCCCCGCGTTCACCTGCTTCAGCACGCGCCGCGCGCGCTTCTCGTCGCGCGTGTACATCCCCGCGGTGAGCCCGTACTCGGTGTCGTTCATCAGCGCGACGGCCGCGTCGTCGTCCGCCACCGACTGCAGCCCGATGATCGGCCCGAACGACTCGTCGCGCATCAGCGCCATCGAGTGGTCGACGTTCGCGAACACGGTGGGCGCAAACCAGTTGCCCTTGCCCTTGACCGCCGCGCCCCCCGTCAGCAGCTTCGCGCCCTTCTTCTTCGCATCCGCGACCTGCGCCTTCAGCACGTCGAGCTGCGGCCTGCGCGTGATGGCGCCGATGTACGTCGCGTCGTCGAGCGGGTCGCTCATCCTGAACCCCTT
The DNA here is from genome assembly GCA_046347855.1 of Burkholderiales bacterium. Lineage (GTDB taxonomy): Bacteria > Pseudomonadota > Gammaproteobacteria > Burkholderiales > Casimicrobiaceae > VBCG01. Next base: position 147,133 of record JAXMFJ010000006.1, on the reverse strand, counting down.
CACCTCGTCGACGAACGCGCGCACGAAGGCGTCGTAGATCTTCTCGTGGACATAGACGCGCTCCACCGAGCAGCACGACTGCCCGGTGTTGTAGAACGCGCCGTCCGCCACCGCCGCCGCGGCGGACTTCACGTCCACGTCTTCCGCGACGTAGATCGGATCCTTGCCGCCCAGCTCGAGCTGCGTCTTGATCATGCGCTTGCCGGTGCTCGCGGCGATCTTCGCGCCGGTCGCGTACGAGCCGGTGAAGAACACGCCGTCCACGGGCTGCGCGAGCAGTGCCTGTCCGGTCGCGCCGTCGCCGATCACCGCGATGAACACGTCGTCGGGCACGCCCGCCGCGTGCAGCAGGTCGGCGATGTGCATGCCGGTGAGCGTCGCGAACTCGGAGGGCTTGTAGAGCACCGTGTTGCCCGCTGCGAGCGCCGGCACGAACACGTTGCCGCCGACGAAATACGGGTAGTTCCACGCGGAGATGTTCGCGATGACGCCGAGCGGATCGTGGCCGATGCGCTCCTCCATGCCGCCGTCGGCGAACACCTTCTCCTCGCGCAGCGTCTTCTCGGTCTCGGCGAGGAAGAAGTCGATGCGCCCGAGCAGCCCGTTGAGCTCGTTGCGCGACTGCCGGATCGGCTTGCCGACCTCGAGCGACAGCGTGCGCGCGAGCTCGTCGAGACGATCGAGCACCAGCGCGCGGAACTTGCGGATGCACGCGAGGCGCGCCTTGATCGGCGTGGCGGCCCACGCGGGCTGCGCGGCGCGCGCCCGCCTGTACTTGGCCTTGACTGACTTCGCGTCGTCGGCGACGACGTCGAGCAGCACGCCGCCGGTGGCGGGATTCGTGATCTTCATGCGGGGGCTTTCGTCAGTGCGCGTGCGCCGCGCCCTTGCGCGCGGTCGCGGTCGCGAGGAAATCGTCGAGCAGCGGCCTGTCGTCGATGAACGAGGCGTCGCCCGGCGGATGGAACTCCGGATGCCACTGCACGCCGAAGAGATACGAGGGGCCGGTCCAGCGGATCGCCTCGACGCCGCGGTCGGGCTCGGACCACGCCTCGACCACGAGGTCGCGCCCGAGCGTGCGCACCGCCTGGTGGTGGACGGAGTTCGTCTTCACCAGCGCGCACCCGGGATACAGACGCGCGAGGCCGCTGCCCGCCACGATCGATGTCGCGTGGCAGTTCTTCTCGTAGATCGACTGCATGCGATGCCGCAGCGCGTGCGGCTGCAGCGAGGGAATGTCCTGCCACAGCGTGCCGCCCTGCGCGACGTTGATCACCTGCGCGCCGCGGCAGAGGCCGAGCACCGGCTTGCCCGCCGCGACGAACGCGCGCAGGAGCGCGATCTCGTACTCGTCGCGGATGCGGTCGCCGTTCCATTGTGGCTTCAGCGCCGTCTCGCCGTAGGTGGCGGGGCACACGTCGGAGCCGCCCATCAGCACGAGGCAGTCGAGCTCGCGCGCGTAGTCGTCGACCGTCACGCGGCTGCCCGCGCGGCGCGTCGTGCCGTCGGGCGACGGGATCATCAGCGCGAGCGCGTGGCGCTGCATCAGCCAGTGCGCGACGTTCTGCTCGATGTACTGCAGCGTCATCCCCTGGAAGATGGCGCGCGGCTGGTCGCTGTGGAAGAACGACGCGGAAATGCCGGCCTTCAGCATGACGCAGCGGTCAGAGCGCGCCCGCGAAGATCTTCTCGAAGTCCGCCGCCGTGCACGGCCGCGGATTCGTCTGGTGGCAGATGTCGGCGGTGGCGACCTCGACCAGGCGCGGCAGGTCCGACTTCGCGACCCGGCGCGGCGCGCAGTAATCGGAGAGCTTCGCGGGAATCTCGAGGCTCGCCTTCAGCGCGGTGAGCCACGCGATGAACGCCTTCGCGCGCGCCTCGGCGCTGCCGGTGTCGCCGCCCGGCGCACGCACCACGTGCGCCAGTTCGGCCATCTTCTCGGTCGCGGCCGGGAGATTGAAGCGCATCACGTGGTCGATCATGATGCCGTTGGCGAGGCCGTGGTGCATGTCGGCGACCGTCGACAGCGCGTGCGCGCACGAGTGCACCGCGCCCAGGTCCTTCTGGAACGCGATGGCGCCCATCATCGAGGACATCAGCATGTCCGAGCGCGCGGCCAAGTCGTGGCCGTTCTTCACGGCGAGCGGCAGCGCGCGGGCGGCAATGCGCGCGCCTTCGAGCGCGATGCCGTCGCACAGCGGGTGATACGCGGGCGACAGGTATGACTCGACGTTGTGGGTGAGCGCGTCCATGCCCGTGGCCGCGGTGATGAGCGACGGCAGGTCGAGCGTCAATTCCGGATCGGCGAACACCGCCTTGGCGAGCAGCAGCGGCGAGAAGATGATCTTCTTCACGTGCGTCACGTCGTCGGAGATCACCGACGAGCGGCCCACCTCGGAGCCGGTGCCCGCGGTCGTCGGCAGCGCGACGAAGTGCGGGATGGCGCGGTCCATTGGCCGCACCTGCGGGTGGTCCCACGCGTATTCGAGGATGTCGCCGGGATGATCCGCCATCAGCGCGATCGCTTTCGCGACGTCGAGCGCCGCGCCGCCGCCGAGTCCGACCACGGCATCGGCGCGATGCGCGCGATACGCGGCCGCGCCGTCCATCACCTGCTTGCGCACCGGGTTGCCGCCGATGTCCGAGTACACCGCGACGTCGAGGCCGGCCAGCTCGCCGACGAACGACTTGAGGAGCGGCAGCGCGGCGATGCCGCGGTCGGTGACGACCAGCGGGCGCGCGACGCCGTGCGCCTGCAGGTGGCCGGCGACGAGCTTGCGCGCGCCGGCGCCGAAATGGATGGTAGTAGGAAAGCTGAACTTGTCGATGCCCATCGTGAGTCCTCGTGGCGCGCGCCGGCCGGCGCGGTCGCAGTGGGCGCAAGCGGCACCCGCCCGCGAGGCCCGCCGGGGAGGCGGGGCACGAGGCCGCGTGCGTTGCGTGAACAGGGCGAATTCTGGCATGAAACGCTGCCGCCGTTCGCCGCGCCTGCACATCGGGCGCGGCGGCCCGGCGACGCCAGCGCACGAACGCGGTGAAAATTTGCTATCGTCGCGGCTGGCCGCACGGCGGCCGGTCCGGACGAGGAGGGGCCATGGCAGCCGCATCCCGCACCGAAGGTGGCACGCGTCGCGAGCACGCGCTCGGCGTGCATTCGCTCGACCGGTTCGTGTTCACGGTGCCCGACGTCGCGCCCGCGGAAGCGTTCTATCGCGAATTCGGCCTCGACGTGCGCCGCGAGGGCAACCGCCTCGATCTCTACGCGCACGGGCATCCGCACTGCTGGGGCACGCTCCACGGCAACGGGCAGCGCAAGCGGCTGCAGTACCTGCGCTTCGCGGCGTACGAGGAGGACTTCGACGCGCTCGCGCGGCGCATGCGCGAGGCCGGCGCCTGCGAGCCGCACCCGTTGTCCGACGGCAAGGGCGCGTGGACGCGCGATGCCGACGGCGTGCCGGTGCAGGTCGTCGTCGGCCCCAAGGTGTCGCCTGCCACCGCGGCGGTTCCTGCGCCGGCGACGACGGTGCCCGCGGGCAAGGGCGCCGCGCCGAAGCGCAGCGCCGCACCGCGCGTGCATCCGCGGCGGCTGTCGCACGTGCTGCTGTTCTCCCCGGACGTGCCGCGCCAGGCGGCGTTCTACGAGCGCGTGCTGGGCCTGCGCCTCGCCGACCGCTCGGCGGACATCATCGCGTTCATGTACGGCCCGCACGCGAGCGATCACCACATGGTCGCGTTTGCGAAGTCGGACGCGCCCGGCCTCCACCATTCGAGCTGGGACGTGGGCAGCTTCGACGACGTCGGCGTCGGCGCCGAGCACATGCGCGAGCAGGGTCACGCGCACGGCTGGGGCGTGGGCCGCCACGTGCTGGGCTCCAACTATTTCTACTACGTGCGCGATCCGTGGGGAAGCTGGGCCGAGTATTCGTACGGCATCGACTTCGTGCCCGCAGACCTCGAATGGCCGGCCGCGGATCACGCGCCGGAGGACTCGTTCTATCTTTGGGGCCCCGCGGTTCCCGACGACTTCATCGTGAACCGCGAGGCGCCGGGCGCCGCCTGACGCGCGCGGCACCGGCAAGCGCGACAACGACGTGCCCGGGCGGCGATCGGCGCCGCGACGGGTGCGCGAAGCAGTGTCCATGGAGGAACGCCCGATGGCAATCGCATTGCGCTTCGCACGCTGGCTCACGCTGGTCCTCGGCGCCTGCCTGCTCGCCGCCACCACCGCGCACGGGCAGGGCGCGCAGCCGCCGGTCAAGATCGGCAGCACGCTCGCGCTCACCGGCCCGCTCGCGGCCACCGGCCTCGTGCACAAGGTCGTCGGGGAAATCTACGTCGAGCAGCTCAACAAGCGCGGCGGGCTGCTCGGGCGCAAGGTCGAATGGATCGTGAAGGATGACCAGTCGAAGCCCGACCTCGCGCGCACCCTCTACGAGCAGCTCCTCACCGTCGACAAGGTGGACCTGCTGATGGGGCCGTACGCAACGGGCGCGATCCTGTCCGCGATGAGCGTCGCGCAGCGCTACGACAAGGTGCTCGTGCACCACACGTTCGGCATTCCGTCGCTCGCCAAGTACGACAAGCAGTTCCCGGCGTGGTCGCTCGGCGCGGACCCGGCCACGACCGTGCCGACGACCGTGTTCAACGCGCTCGCCGCGTCGCCGAAGCCGCCGAAGACCATCGCGGTGGTGACGAGCAAGTTCCCGTCCGTGCACTTCATGTCGCTCGGCGCGCGCGAGGTCGCGAAGAAGCGCGGCTTGAACGAGGTGTTGTTCCTCGAGTGGGACTTCGGCAACCTCGACTACGCGCCGATCGCCGCGCGGATCAAGGATGCCAAGCCCGACTTCATCTGGGTCGGCGCGATCGGCCTCGAAGGCAACCAGCTGCTGGAAGCGATGAGCAAGATCGACTACACGCCGGTCGAGCACTTCTACATGTATCCGGCGCCGGGGCCGATGTCGAAGTCGCCACTCGCGAAGAACGCGCTGTCGATGACGGTGTTCGAGGAGCATCCGCCGTTCTCCAACGCGCCCGGTGCGAAGGAGTTCATCGAGCTCTACCACGAGCGTGCCGCCAAGGCCGGCATCCCGGACACGAGCGTCGAGGTGCAGGCCGCGGCGTCGTGGACGGCGTGGCAGATCCTGGAGGCCGCGGTGCGCGGCGCCAACAGCTTCGACGACGCCAAGATGGCGGCGTGGCTGAAGGCCAACAAGGTCGACACGATCCAGGGCAAGCTGCGCTTCGACGGGCCCAGCAACTACGGCGACGACCTCATGCGCGTGAAGCAGGTGCAGAACGGGCGCTGGGTGACGGTCTACCCGAAGGAATACGCCGCGCCGGGCGCGACGCTCTCCGTGCAATGACGTTCCCGAGCGCGTCGCTGCTCGCGCAGTCGGCGCTCTCCGGCGTCTTCATCGGCAGTCTCTACGGCCTCCTCGGGATGGGCCTCGGCCTCGCCTGGGGGCTGCTGCACGTCATCAACCTCGCGCACTTCGGGCTCGCGTTCCTCGCGGCCTACGTGTGCTACCAGCTCGCGTCGGTGGGCGGGATGGACCCGCTCGCCACGCTCGTGCTGATCGTCCCGGCGTGCTTCGCGCTCGGCGTGGCGGTGCAGTGGCTGCTGTCGCGCTTCGCGGTGTCGCCGCTCAACTCGCTGCTCGCGACGTTCGGCCTCACCGCGATCATCGAGGCGGCCATCCAGTACTTCTGGACCGCGGATTTCCGCAAGCTCGAATCGGCGTATGCGGGCGAGAAGCTGCGGATCGGCGGCTTGTTCGTCCCGATCCCGGAGCTGCTGACGCTCGTGCTCGCGCTGCTGCTGGGCTTCGGCATCTGGGCCGCGATGCGCTACACCGACCTCGGCCGCGCCCTGCGCGCGCTGGCCGAGGACGCGCCGATGGCCGCCGCGTTCGGCGTCAACCGCCGCGCGCATGAATTGCTGCTCGCCGGGCTGTGCGGCGCGCTCGCGGGCGTGGCGGGCGTGTGCCTCGCGCTCTCGTTCACGCTCACCCCGGCGCAGATCTACGCGTGGGTGGGGGTCGTGTTCGCGGCGGTGATGCTGGGTGGCTTGGGCTCGCCGCTCGGGCCGCTCGCCGCGGGCATCGTGATCGGCGTGAGCGAGGCCGTCACGATGGCGTTCCTCTCGCCGTCGTGGGCGCCGATCGTCTCGTTCTCGCTGCTGATCGCGCTGCTGCTGCTGCGCCCGGGCCGCGTCTGAAAGTCGATCGCACGCTCGCCGGGATCGCCGCCGCGGGTGCGGCGCTCGCCGTGCTGCCGTTCCTGCGGCTGCCGGCGTTCTACGAGTCGTTCCTCTACCTCGTGTTCCACTGGATCGTGCTCGCAACGTCGTGGAACCTGCTGTCGGGCTACGCGGGCTACTTCTCGTTCGGCCACGGCGCGTTCTTCGGCGCGGGCGTGTACACGACGGCCGTGCTCGCGGGCAAGTTCGACGTGCCGTTCGCGTGGACGCTGCCCGCCGCGGCGTTGGTGGCGGCGGCGCTCGGTGTCGGCCTCGGCGCCATCGTGTTTCGCGTGCGGCACGTGCGCGGCGAGCTCTTCGCGCTGCTGACGCTTGCGGCGACGTTCGTGCTGTCCACCATCGTGCTCAACACGCCCATCGACGGCGGCCCGGGTGTCTATCTGTCTGGCGTCGCGGTGCCGAAGCTCGCGCCGACGTCGTCCGGTTCGTTCTACCTGATGGCATTGGTGCTGGCGCTGGTCGCGGTGGGCGCGGCCTATGCGATCACGCGCATGCGATTCGGGCTCGGGCTCTTCGCGATCCACGACGACGAGGATGCGGCGGAGGTGATGGGCGTCCCGACCTACTCGACGAAGCTCGTCGCGCTCGGGCTGTCGAGCGCGCTGGCCGGCGTCGCGGGCGGCGTGCAGGCGCTGTTCGTGTCGTACGTGACCGCCAACGGGACGTTCAACATCACGGTGCCGCTGACCGTGGTGCTGATGAGCGTGCTGGGCGGCACGCGCTTCTGGGCAGGGCCCGCGATCGGCGCCACGGTGATCACCGTGCTGCTCTACGCGACGACCGCGGCCGACCAGGCGGTGGTGGGCAAGGCGGTCGTCGGTGTGGTCCTGGTGGCGGCGATCCTCGTCATGCCGGAAGGCATCCTCGGCAAGGCGTTCGCGTGGTGGCGCAAGCGGATGCCGGCGCCGTCGGCGGTCGCTCGGGCCGAGGTTCCCGCGATCGTGCCCGCGTCGTCGGCGGTCGCTCCGCGAGAACGCGACGACGCGCGCCCGGTGCTCCTCGCCGTGCGCAACGTCACCAAGAGCTTCAAGGGCGTGCATGCGCTCGACGGCGTCGACCTCGACGTGCGCACGGGCGAGGTGCTCGGCATCGTCGGCCCCAACGGCTCGGGCAAGTCGACGCTGATCAACGTGGTGAGCGGACATTACCGCGCCGATGCCGGCAGCGCGCGGCTGGGCGACGTCGACCTGATCGCGCTGCCCGCGCATCGCGTCGCGCGTGCCGGCGTCGCGCGCACGTACCAGATCCCGCGTCCGTTCGCGCACCTCACCAATCGCGACAACGTGGCGCTCGCCGCGATGTTCGGCGGCGCCGCGCTCGACCGCGCACAGGCCGACGCCGCGGCGGCGCGATGGCTCGCATTCACCGGCCTCGCGGCGCGCGCCGACGCGTTTCCCGGCGACCTCAACCTGCACCAGTTGAAGTTCCTGGAGCTCGCGCGGGCGCTCGCTGCACGTCCGCGCCTCCTCATGCTCGACGAGGTGCTGTCGGGGCTGACACCCGGCGAGATCGACGAGGCGGTCGCGCTCATCCGGCGCATCCGCGACCAGGGCACGACGATCGTGCTGGTCGAGCACGTGATGCGCGTGGTCACCGAGCTCGCGGACCGGCTGGTCGTGCTGGACCAGGGACACGTGCTCGCGGCCGGCGGCACGGCCGAAGTGCTCGCGCGCCGCGACGTCGCGGTCGTGTACCTCGGGACCGCGCATGCTTGAGGTGCGCGACGTCGACGTCGACTACGGGGCTGCGCTCGCCGTCGCGGGCGCGTCGCTCGACGTCGCCGCCGGCGAGCTCGTGTGCGTGGTCGGGCCGAACGGTGCGGGCAAGTCGACGCTCGTCAACGCGATCGCCGGCCTCAATCGCGCGCGCCGCGGAACGATCGCGATGGAGGGCCGCGACCTCACGGCGCTGCCGGCGCACCGTTACTGCGAAGCGGGCATCGCGATCGTGCCCGAGGGACGGCGCCTGTTCACGCGCATGTCGGTGCGCGAGAACCTGGAGCTCGGCGGCTACGCGCTCGCGGCGCGCCGCGAACGCGCGCGCACGCTCGACCGCGTGTGCACGCTGTTCCCGGCGGTGCGCGACAAGCTCGATGCGCCCGCCGGCGCGCTGTCCGGCGGGCAGCAGCAGATGGTCGCGATCGGGCGCGCATTGATGGCGCAGCCGCGCCTGCTGCTGCTCGACGAGCCGTCGCTCGGATTGTCGCCGCTCATGGTGCAGGCGATGTTCGGCGCGATCGAGGCGCTGCACGACGAAGGCATGTCGATCCTGCTGGTGGAGCAGAATGTGGCGAGTGCGCTCGCCATCGCGGACCGCGCGTACCTGCTGGAGGAGGGCCGCATCGTCGCCGGCGGCACGCCGCAGACCGTGTTCCGCGACCCGGCGCTGCGCCGCGCGTACCTCGGCGCGGCGTCAGGCGCATGATGGCGCATTGCGCGCAAGGAACCTTCGCATGAGAACGCCCATCGGCGTCATCGTCGGCAGCAATCGTCGCGAATCGATCAACCGCCGCTTCGCGCTCGCGCTGACGCGCCTCGTCGAGGATCGCGTCGCCTGGACGTGGATCGCGATCGACGACCTGCCAATGTACAACCAGGACCTCGAGGAGGACCGGCCCGAGGTCGTGCGCCGGTTCACGGCGGAAGTTGCCGCGCTGCCCGCGCTGCTGTTCGTCACGCCCGAACACAACCGCTCGATCCCGGCGGTCCTCAAGAACGCGATCGACTGGGGCTCGAAGCCCACCGACCGACAGGTGTGGCGGGGGCGCGTCGCGTGCATCACGGGCACCGCGATGGGCAACATCGGCACCGCGGTCGGGCAGCAGCACCTGCGGCAGATCCTCGGCATCCTCGGCATGACCGTGATGGGCGGCGAGGCCTACGTCACGTTCAAGCCCGAGCCCGTGGACCGCGCGGGCAATTTCCTCGACGATGCGAAGCGCGACTTCTGCCGCGCGTACATGGAGCAGTTCGTGGCGCTGGTTGCGCGGTTCGCGCTGCCGTCGGTGCCCTGACGCGCGCCGCCGCGCGTCGCCGATAGCGCCATGCAGGGGATCCTCGTAGCGCTCTGGCCGCTGTTCGTCCTGATCCTGATGGGCTACGGGATGCGGCGGCTCGACTTCCCCGGCCAGGGATTCTGGCCGGGCGCCGAGCGCTTCAACTACTTCGTCCTGTTTCCGGCGCTGCTGTTCACCAGCCTCGCGTCGGCGCCGTTGTCCAATCCCGCGTTGCCGCGCCTGCTCGGCGCCGTGCTGCTCGTCCTGTCGCTGTGCGTTGCCGGCCTGTACGCGGCGCGCCTATGGAGGAAGTGGCCGGCGTCGCGCTTCGGCGTCCTGTTGCAGGGCCTGTTGCGTTTCAACACGTACCTCGGGATCGCGGCGGTGAGCAGCCTGTACGGCAAGGAGGGCATGCTGATCGCCACCGTCGTCATCGCGCTGCTGGTGCCGATGGTGAACGTGTTGTCGGTGCTGGCGCTGTCGAATCCCGCAGACCGGACGCTCGCGTCGCTGCTGAAGCCCATCGCGACCAACCCGCTCATCGTGTCGTGCGTCGCCGGTGTGGTGCTGAATCTCTCCGGCGTCGAGCTCAAGTGGGGCGTGGATCGGCTGCTGACGCTGCTCGCCAACACCAGCCTGCCGCTCGGACTGTTGAGCGTGGGCGCCGCGCTGCGGATCGACGAGCTGCGCGGGCACCTCGGCGCCATGCTCGGGAACAGCCTCGTGCGGCTGCTGCTCGTGCCGCTCGTCGCGTGGCTCTGTGCGCGAGCCTTGACGCTGCCCGCCGGCGAAACCGCCGTGCTGGTCCTGTTCTTCGCGTTGCCGACGGCACCGACCGCTTACGTCCTCACGCGGCAGCTCGGCGGCGACAGCCATCTCATGGCAGGGATCATCACCTTGCAGACGATGCTGTCGGCGGTCACGCTGCTGGTGGTGGTGGCGGCGGTAGGGATGTGATTGCCGGAATGTGTCGACCGGTATAGACGAATCGAGAAGGAATGCACTCCGGGGAAAACGACAACACGCGTGCTTTGGCACGGACGTGACGCTCAATGCATCGGCCCCGCGAGCCGCTTGCTCGCCTGCGAGATCGCGTAGTTCACGAGGCAGTAGATCGCGGCGACGACGAGATACACGGGCACCAGCGCGTGGTAGTTGGCGATCAGCACCTTGGCGTTCTGCATGAGCTCGCCGTAAGTGACGACGTAGCCGAAGGTGGTGTCCTTGACCACGATGACGAGTTGCGCAACCAATGCGGGGACGATGTAGCGCAGGGCCTGGGGGAAGACGATGAGGAAGAAGGACTGCGCTTCGGTCATCCCCAGGCTGCGCGCGGCGTCGGTCTGGCCGCGGGGGACGGCGAGCACGCCCGCGCGGTATACCTCGGCCACCACCGCGGCGGTGCTGAGGCCGACGGGAAGCGTCAGCATCCAGTACGTGGAGAGCCTGATCCCCGCCGCGGGAAGCACGAGAAAACATACGTAGATGAGCAGCAGCGTCGGCGTGCCGCGCAGGAACTCGACGGCCGCGATGCTCGGCCCGCGCATGAACCTCGTTCGTGCCAGCCGCCCCATCATCAGCACCAGGCCCAAGGCCAGCGCGATGACGGCCGCCATCGCCGCCGATGCCAGCGTGCCGAGGAGGCCCGTGCCCAGGAAGGCCCACGTCGTCGACCACGCGAAGAATTCCCAGTGTCGGGCGTCGAGCTGCCCGGCGGCATGAAACCGCGACACGATGCCTGCCGCCAACAGGAGCAGCACGACCGCGGCAATCCCGCTTGCCACCCGCATGACGGTCCGGTCCCGCGGGCGCGGAGCACCGAACAGGACGTCTTCCAGAGCGCGGCTCATCGCAGGATCCGCACCTTCTCTTCCAGGGTGGCGCCTGCCCACGCGATGAGCAAGCCGGTCGCCACGTACATCGCGGCGGCCACCGCGAACGCGGGAATGCCGGCGGCGGAGTCGGTGGCGATCTTGGCCACGAGGGCCGTGAGCTCCCGCCCCGGAAACGGCACCTGCGACGCCAGCGACGTCGACAGCATCAGCGCGATGAGCAGCGACGTCATCGGCTGCACGACGGTGCGCAGCGCCTGCGGCATGACCACGGCAGCGATGATCTGCATCGGCCGCATGCCCAGGCTGAGCGCCGCCTCGACCTGGCTGCCGGGGATGGTGTTGATGCCCGAGCGCAGGTAGTCCGCCGTGAATGCGGAGCACACCAGCGCCAGCGTCAGGATCACGCTGGGCTCATAGTCGATCACGACGTCGAGATCGGGGAGGGCGAAGACGATGAAGATCAGCAGCGCGACGCTCGGAATGTTGCGGAAGATCTCGACGTAGCCGGTCAGCACGAAGCGCAGCGGCGGCACCGGGAGGAGGCGCAGCACCGTCACGATCATGCCCAGCACGAATCCGGGCACGAACGACGCCACCGTGAGCTTCCACGTCAGAAAAAGGGCCTGCCCGAAAGCAGGCCCGTATTCGGCCAGGAGCCTCGCAACCTCCCCCATCGTTCAGGGGATGGCGGGCGGCGTCGGAACGGCGGTGCTGCCGGTGCGCTGTCCGATGGAAATCGTCCACAGCTTGGCCCACGTCCCGTCGGCTTCGATCTTCTTCAGGAAGGCATTGATGAACGCCACGCCGTCCGAGCCCTTGGGCAGCCCGATGCCGTAGGGGTCCTGCGCGCCGAAGGAGGCGCCCGCGAGCTTCGTGTCGCCGGTGCCGAGGCTCAGGGCGTTGAGCAGCAGCGTGTAGTCGGTGACGTAGGCGTCCACACGTCCCTGGCGCAGCGCGTCGAGCGCTTCCTGGTGCGTCTGGAATTCCTGCACGACCGCCTTGGGTGCGTACTGCGCCAGGATCGCGGGCCCCGTGGAGCCCGCCTGCGTGGCGACCTTCTTGCCGGCCAGGTCGTTGTACGACAGGATCGTGGTGTTGCTTGCCTTGACCAGCACCCCGGCCTGCGACGTGTAGTAGGGACCGGCGAACGAGATCTTCTCGGCGCGGGCGGGCGTGATGGAGTAGGTGGCGAGCACCATGTCGACCTGGTCGTTGATCAGCACCTGCTCGCGCGTGGACGAGGTCACCTGCGTGAACTGGTACTTCGACCCGTCACCGAGGATGTAGCGTGTGATGAGCTGGGCCAGGCCCGCGTCGAAGCCGCGGGTCTTGCCGTCCTTCTCGTTGAGCAGCGAGAAGAGGTTCGACGTCTGCGTGCCGCCGAACCGCAGCTTGCCGGCCTGCTTGATCTTCGTGGCCCAGGTGCTCGATGCGATGGTCGCAGCGTCGGCGACGGGACCCTTCGCCACCAGCGCGTCGAACGCCGCGGCATCGATGGGCGTGCCCTGTGCAAGGAGCGGCCCACCGGTCACGATCGCCAATGCCGCCACGGCGGATTTCAGGATGAGTTTGATCGACATGCGGTCCTCTTGGATGGTCTGCGCGTACGAATATATAGCAACTCTGGAATGAGCGACCTGTACACGGCCGACACCTGCGATGCTCAGGCCGGCCCGTCGGCAAGCGCCCGCGCGCCGAATGTTGCGCCATTCGATTTCCGCCAGACCAGCGTGAAGTTGTTGGCCGGCATCGGCACGACCTCATCCAGCGCAAGGCCTGCATGGGCCGCAACTTCCGTCAACGCGTCGATGTCGCGCACGCCCCAGGCGGGATTCCGTGCGCGCAGGCTCGCGTCGAACGCTTCGTTACTCGGCGACGTATGCGCGCCGCCGCGCATGTACGGGCCATAGGTCACGAGCACGCCCCCGGCGGGCAGGAGGGTGCCGGCGCCGGCCATCAGCGCGAGCGCGGCCTCCCACGGCGCGATGTGGATCACGTTGATGCACACGACCGCGTCGGCCGCGTCGACGGGCCAGGGACGCTGCGTGACGTCGATGGCCAGCGGCGGCCTGACGTTCGACAGGTGGCCCGCGCCCACCCACGCGGCGATGGAAGCATGGCGATCCACGTCCATCTCGCTCGGCTGGAACGCGAGGTGCGGCAAAGCCTTCGCGAAGTGCGCCACGTGCTGCCCGGTGCCGCTGCCGATCTCGAGCACGAGGCCGCGCGGCGGCAACACGCGCGCGAGCACCTCGAGGATCGGCTGCTTGTTGCGCTCGGGAGAGGGGGACGTCTCGCGTGCGTCCATCCGGCGATGGTAAACGAACGCGCGGACGGGCCTATCCTCCCGCTATGCGTCGTCGCGGACGCAACGCCAACCCCGGACGTGAAGCAGGTCAGATGATCTCGAAGTACCGCTTCAACTCCCAGTCCGTCACGCCGTCGAGCCACTGCCGCCATTCCCAGTCGCGGGTGGCGGCGAAGTGGTCGACGAAGTCGTCGCCGAACCAGTCGCGCGCGATGTCCGACTTCGCGAAGTTGCGCGTGGTCTCGATCAGCGTGCGCGGCGCGCGCGGGATGTTCTCGGCGCCTTCGTTGGTGCCAGTGACGGGCGGCTGCGTGAGCTTCAGCTTCTTCTCGACGCCGTGCATGCCGGCCGCGATCACCGCGGCCATTGCGAGGTACGGATTGACGTCGGCGCCGGGGCAGCGCGTTTCCAGTCGCGTGGACTTGGGCGAGCCGGGAATCACGCGGAAGCTCGCGGTGCGGTTGTCGATGCCCCACGTCGGCTTCACCGGCGCCCAGAAGCCGTCGACCAGCCGCTTGTAGCTGTTGATCGTCGGCCAGAACATCGGCGCGAACTCCATCAGCGCCGCGACCTGTCCCGCGAGGTAGTTCTCGAAAAGCTTGCTCATGCCGCGGTTGCCCTTGGCGTCGTAGAAGAGGTTCTTCTTGCCGTCGGACAGCGACTGGTGGATGTGGCCGGAGCAGCCCGGGTATTGCTGGCTCCACTTCGCCATGAAGCTTGGCATGATGCCGAAGCGCGCGCCGATTTCCTTCGCGCCGGTCTTGAAGAGGATCGCGCGGTCGGCCTGCTCCAGTGCCTCGGAGAACAGGATCGCGGCCTCGTACACGCCCGGCCCCGTCTCGGTGTGCAGGCCCTCGATGGGAATGCCGAACGCCTGCATGTCGTTGAAGAGCGCCGCGAAGAACTCGCGCGACGCGTTCGCGCGCAAGAGCGAATAGCCGAACATGCCGGGCGTGATGGGCTCCGGCGCGACGCCTTTCTTCGCGGCCCACGACTGCGGCGTCTCGGCGAAGTTGAACCACTCGAACTCCATGCCGCACATCGGCGTGTAGCCGAGCTTATGCGCACGCGCGAGGACGCGCTTCAGCACCTGCCGCGGGCACACGGGGAAGGGCGCCTCCTTGCCATCCTTGTCCCACACGAACTCGCCTAAGAAGAACGGCACGTCGTCGTCCCACGGCACCCGTCGGAACGTCGACAGGTCGATGCGCGCGAGCGCGTCCGGAAAGCCGCGATGCCAGCCGGTGATCTTCGTGTTGTCGTAGCAGACGTCCTGCGAGTCCCAGCCGAACACGACGTCGCAGAATCCGAAGCCGCCCTCGGCCGCGGACGCGAACTTGTCCTTGTGGATGTACTTTCCGCGCAGGATGCCGTCGATGTCCGCGGCGGCGACCTTCACGCGCGTCCCCGGCGCATTCCTGACGGCGGCGAGGATCTCGGACGGCTTCTGCGGCGTCGGCATCGCTTGCTCTCCCCTGTTGTGCGGCTCGCGTGAGCGGCCGATTCTAGCGCACCCATTCGCGCGCAATGGCATCATCGGGCGATGATGTCCATCGACCGCTCCCGAGCCGCCGCCCCGGGCACGGCGCTCCTCGCGCTGCACCTTGCGGTCGCGCTGTTCGGCTTCGCCGGGCTGTTCGGGAAATGGATCCCGTGGGATCCCGTTGCGATCGTGCTCGGGCGCACGAGCGTGGCGTCGCTGGTGCTGGCCGCGCTCGCCCTCGCGCGCGACGGGCGGATCGCGCCCCTGTCGTGGTCGGTGGTGCCCAACGGCGCGCTCCTTGCCGTGCACTGGATCGCGTTCTTCGCCGCGATCCAGGCGTCGACCGTGGCGGTCGGCCTGCTCGGCTTCGCGAGCTTCCCGCTCTTCACGCCGCTGGTCGAGCGTGTGCTCCTCCGCACGCCGCTCACGGCGCGCGCACTGCGCGGCGGCGCGCTGGTCGCCATCGGCCTGCTGCTGGTCGTGCCCGAGTTCTCGTGGGCGAGCGCGACGGTGCGCGGCCTCGCGTGGGGCGTGCTGTCCGGCTTCACGTTCGCGCTGCTCGCGGTGCGCACGCGCCAACTGCGCGTGTCGCGGCGCGCCGCCGACATCGCGCTGTGGCAGAACGCGATCGCCGCGCTGTGCGTCGCGCCGTGGGTGGTGATGCACGGCACCGGAGGCCCGCTGACGTGGCAGGCCTTCGCGGCGGTGGCGCTGCTCGGCGTGGCGTGCACGGCGCTTGCGCACACGCTGTTCGCGGTGAGCCTCGCGCACGTCCGCGCTGCGACGGCCGCCGTCGTCGCGGCCCTGGAGCCGGTGTACGGCATCGCGCTCGCCGCGCTGCTGCAGGACGAGTGGCCGACGGCGCGCGTGCTCGCGGGGGTCGCGGTGCTGGTCACGGTGGCGGTGCTGGCCTCGCGTCGCGCACGCACGGTCGAGCCGGTGTAGGGACGCCGGGGGCATGTGGCAGGCCACGGCGGCAGGCGCCGGCGCGAATGCTATCGTTGCCGCTGGCACGCGCGGCGGAACGATCCCCCGCGTGCGCAACGACAGGACGATGCATCGTGATACTCGTGGTGATGGGCGTCTCGGGCTGCGGCAAGTCGACGGTGGGGGAAGCGCTCGCGACCTCGCTCGGCTGGCCATTCCTCGACGCCGACGATTTCCATCCGCCGGCCAACGTGGCGAAGATGGCGGCCGGGCTGCCGCTGGTCGACGACGATCGCTGGCCGTGGCTCGACCGCATCGCGGACGAGTTGCGGGCGGTGCTCGCGCGCGGCGGCCACGCGGTGCTCGCGTGCTCGGCGCTGCGCGAGAGCTATCGCGAGCGGCTGCGGCGCGCGGGCGACGTGCGCTTCGTGCACCTGCAAGGCGACCAGCCGACGATCGCGGCGCGCATCGCCGGGCGCGCGCACAAGTACATGCCGCCGTCGCTGCTGCCGTCGCAGTTCGCCACCCTCGAGCCGCCCGCCGACGCGCTGGCGGTGGACATCCGCGCGTCCGTGCCCGAGCAGGTGCAGCGCATCCGCGACGCCTTCTCACTCCACTGAAGCTCCACCATGAGCCATGAACGCAAGCGGCCGGCCACGAAGGTCGGTCATCTCGGCCGCACGCCGCGCCGGTGGCTCGGCGCCGTCAACACGCCGGTGTTCCGCGCCTCGACGATCCTGTTCGAGAAGGTGGCCGACCTCGAGGCGGCGGCGGCCGGCAAGTTCCCGGGCCTGTCCTACGGGCTGCACGGCCTGCCGACGGTCGAGGACCTGCAGCGCGCGGTCGCGGAGCTCGAAGGCGGGCACGCGGCACTGGCGGTGCCCTCGGGGCTCACCGCGACCACGCTGCCGCTGTTGGCGCTGACGAAGCCGGGCGACCACGTGCTCGTCACCGACGCGGTGTACGGGCCGACGCGCCGTTTCTGCGATCTGCATTTGCGCCGCTTCGGCGTCGACGTGCAGTACTACGATCCGCTGATCGGTGCGGGCATCGCCGCGCTGCTGCGGCCGACGACGCGCGTCGTGTTCGTCGAATCGCCGGGCTCGCTCACGTTCGAGGTGCAGGACGTCCCGGCCATCGCGGCGGCGGCGCACGCGGCGGGCGCGGTGGTCGTGATGGACAACACGTGGGCGACGCCGCTCTTCTTCCGCAGCTTCGACCACGGCGTCGACGTGTCCGTGCACGCGGCGACCAAGTACATCGGCGGCCATTCGGATGTGCTGCTGGGGCTCGTGGTCGCCAACGAAGCCACGTATCCCGCGCTCGGTCGCCTGTGGACCGACATGGGCGTCACCGCGTCGAGCGACGACTGCTTCCTCGCGCTGCGCGGCCTGCGCACGCTGGCCGTGCGCCTCGCGCATCAGCAGGCGTCGGGATTGCGCATTGCGCAGTGGCTGCGCGAGCGGCCCGAGGTGAAGGAAGTGCTGCATCCGGGCCTGCCGGGCGCGCGCGGCCACGAGTTATGGAAGCGCGACTTCACGGGCGCGTCGAGCCTCTTCGGCGTGATCCTGCAGCCGGTCGCGGCCGAGCGCGTCGCGGCGATGCTCGACTCGCTCACGCTCTTCTCGATGGGCTGGAGCTGGGGCGGCTTCGAGAGCCTCGTCATACCGACGTGGCCGGAGCGCGTGCGCACCGCGACCACGTGGACGCCGGGCGGGCCGTGTCTCCGGTTCGCGATCGGGCTCGAGGATCCGGAGGATTTGATCGAGGATCTGGCGGCGGGGTTGGGGCGGCTGGCGGAGTAACGGGCGCCAGGCGACTTTGCCTGCGTCGGTCGGGGTCTGACCCCGATGAAACTGGGGTCAGACCCCTTGGCCGTGCCTGCATCGGACGGGGTCTGACCCCGATGGGGCCGGGGTCAGACCCCTTGGGCGTGCCTGCATCGGACGGGGTCAGACCCCGATGAGGCCGGGGTCAGACCCCTTGGTCGGCGGACCCCTTGGTCGGCGACTGTGCCTGCATCGGACGGGGTCAGACCCCGATGATGCCGGGGTCAGACCCCTTGGCCGGGGTCAGACCCCTTGGCCTACACCCGCGGCTCGCCGCGTCCGTTCACGGTGAGGGTGGCGCCGGGCGCGAAGGCGAGCTGCGCGCGGTGCGTGACGCCGCGGAAGTCGTAGGTCACG
The DNA here is from genome assembly GCA_046347855.1 of Burkholderiales bacterium. Classification (GTDB taxonomy): domain Bacteria; phylum Pseudomonadota; class Gammaproteobacteria; order Burkholderiales; family Casimicrobiaceae; genus VBCG01. Next base: position 129,140 of record JAXMFJ010000006.1, on the reverse strand, counting down.
TCGTAGTACGACACCTGGCCGCTCGGCACCGCCTGGCAGCGCTGCACGTTCTGCGTGTACGTCTGCGTGCCGCGATGGACGTTGGCGCCGACCGCCGCGCCGCCGACCGCGCCGACCGCGGTGGCGACATCCTTGCCCACGCCGCCGCCGATCTGGTGGCCGAGCACGCCGCCCAGGATGCCGCCGATGATCGCGCCGCCGACGTTCGGCTGGTTGTACGTCGTGACCTGCTGCGGCTCGGTCCAGCAGCGCTGCTCGGGCGGGCCCATCACCGCGCGCACGGACAGCACCGGCGCCTGGAAGAGGCGCTCGCCTTCGCGCGGATAGTAGACGTACGCCGGCGGCGCGGGCGGCGGCAGCGGCGGGCCATAGGCATGCGCCGGGCCGCCGACGCGGCGCAGCGACGAGATGCGGTTGTTGAGGCCCATCGCGCGCAGCGACGGGTACTGGCCGGGACGCAGCGTCTGGCAGTAGCCGCGGAAGTCGGAGTCCTCGCACACCTGCCACATGCCGCGCTCGACGATGAGCGACGACGCGCGGTCGTTGAAGCCGGTGCGGTCGAGGTTGTAGACGGTGCCGCTCGTGGTGAACGTCGGCCCGTAGAAGCGCTCGTTCTGGTAGAGCGTGACCTGCGCCGTGGCGGCGGAGGCGGCGAGGGCGGCGGCGAAGGCGGCCGCGACGCGAAGCGGGGTCATGCGAAGTCCTTTGCGGTGGGCCACGACCTCGCGCTGCGCACGGGCGGGCGGCGCGCAACGCAACGACGTGACGGGCGACACGGAAGGGCAATGCCCGGGCGCGCCGGATTATACGGGGCAGGCGGCGCCGGGCAACGCGTCCTGCCGCTACAACGAGCGGCCGGCAGGCGCGGTTGACGCGCCGGCTGCATCTTCACCCAGGTACACCGCCTGCACGCGCGCATCGGCGCGCACCGCGGCCGGCGTGCCCTGCGCGATCACGAGGCCGTGGTCGAGCACGATCACGCGGTCGGCGAAGTCGAACACGACCTCCATGTCGTGCTCGGTGAAGAGCACCGCGATGCCGTCGCTGCGCGCGAGGTCGCGCGCGACCGTCATGAGCCGCCGCCGCGAGCGCGGCGCCATCCCCGCGGTCGGCTCGTCCATCAACAGGAGGCGCGGGCGATCGGCGAGCGCGAGCGCGAGCTCCACGCGCTTCGCGTTGCCGTACGCGAGTGCAGCGCAGTGCGCGTCGGCGAGGTCGTGGCAGCCGACGCGGGTGAGCAGCGCGTCGATGGCGGCGTCGTCGACGGCCGAGGCCAGCGTGTGCAGCTGCGCCTGCCGTCCCGCATACGCGAGCATCGCCACGCGCACGTTCTCGCGCACGGTCATCGACGCGAACGTCGCGGCGACCTGGAACGTGCGGCCGACGCCGAGCCGCGCGATCACGTGCGCGGGCTTGCCGTCGATGCGCGCGCCGGACAGCCGCACCTCGCCCGCGTCCGGCGCGAGCTGGCCGTTGACGAGGTTGAAGCACGTCGACTTACCCGCGCCGTTGGGGCCGATCAGCGCGACCAGCTCGCCGGCATCGACATTGAACGACACGTCGTCGACCGCGCGCACGCCGCCGAATTCCTTGCGCAGGCCCGCGACCTCGAGCACGGGCGCGGTCATGGCGTCGTTCTCCGCCGCAGCACGCGCGCGAGCGCGCCGCCGATGCCCATGGGGAACACCAGCACGAGGGCGAGGATCAGCACGCCAAGCCCCGCGCGCCAGTAATCGGTGAAGCGCGCGAGCGCGTCGGAAAGCCACGTGAATGCGGCCGCGCCGAGCAGCGGCCCGAACAGCGCGTTGAGGCCGCCGAGCAGCACCATCACCAGCGCATCGACGGAGCGCGGGATCGCGAGCGACTCCGGCGAGATGCTGCCCTTGGAGAACGCGAAGAGGCCACCCGCCACGCCAGCGAACGTGCCCGCCAGCGCGAAGCCCTGCCACTGCATGCGGCGCACGTCGAGCCCCAGCGCCGCGGCGCGCAGCGGCGAATCGCGCACCGCGCGCAGCGCGAAGCCGAACGGCGCGCGGCCGATCCGCACCAGCGCGAGCGCGGCCAGCGCGACGAGCGCGAGCGTGAGGAAGTAGAACGCCGTGCGGTCCGCGACCCACGGCGCGGGCCACACGCCGATGAGGCCGTTGCTGCCACCGGTGACGCTGTCCCATTGGTAGACGATCGACCACGCGATCTGCGCGAACGCGAGCGTGAGCATCGCGAGGTACACGCCCGACAGGCGCACGCAGAACCAGCCGAACACGAGCGCCGCGAGCAGCGCGGCGAGCGGCGCGACGGCGAGCGCGGCGGGCATCGGCCAGCCCGCCTTGGTGGCGAGCGCCGCCGCGTACGCACCGACGCCGAAGTAGGCCGCGTGCCCGAACGACGTCATGCCGCCGGTGCCGAGCAGGAACTGCAGGCTCGCCGCGAACAGCGCCGCGACGAGGATGTCGGTCGCGAGCACCACGGTGTACTCGTCGCGCAGCCACGGCACCACGACCAGCAGCGCCAGCAGCACGAGCGCCGCCACGAGGTCGCGCCGGTCGGGCGGTGCCACCAGCTCGCGCTGCTCGGGCAGCGGCGTGCTCACGGGCGCTGCGACCGGCGCGCCCAGCAGGCCCTGCGGCTTGATCGCGAGCACGATCGCCATCACGACGAACTCCGCGACCAGCGTGAGCTTCGGGAACGCGAAGGTGATGCCCGCGATCTCGACGTTGCCGAGCGCGATGCACAGCGCCTTGGTGAGGCCGATGATGAGCGCCGCGAGGAACGCGCCGGGGATGGAGCCCAGGCCGCCGACTACCGTGACGACGAATGCGTCGGCGATGATCGCGAGGTCCATGGACAGGTTGGCGGGCTCGCGCGGCAGCTGCAGCGCGCCGGCGAGCCCCGCGAGGAACGCGCCCAGCGCGAATACCGCGGTGAAGAGCTTCGCCTCGTCGATGCCGAGCGCGGCGGTGAGCACGCGGTTCTCGGACGCGGCGCGGATCAGCACGCCGAACCGCGTGCGCGTGACGAGCCACGTGAGCGCCACCAGCACGGCAGGACCCACGACCACGAGGAAGAGGTCGTACTCGGGGATCGCACGGCCGAAGATCTCGACGGTGCCCGAAAGCCCCGGCGCGCGCGGCCCGAGCAGGTCCTCGGCGCCGGCGAGGGCGAGCACCGCGTCGCGCACGATCAGCACCACCGCGAACGTCGCGGTGAGCTGCAAGAGCTCCGGCGCCGCATAGAGCCGCCGCAGCAGCAGGCGCTCGACCAGCGCGCCGACGAGCGCGACGCCCACCGCGGCCACGAGCACGCCGAACCAGAACGCGAACGCGCCGCGTCCCGCGATCGACGCGAGCGCGTTGCCGGCGGCGTACGCGCCGTACGCGCCCAGCATGTAGAGCGAGCCGTGCGCGAAGTTCACGATGCGCGTGACGCCGAAGATCAGCGTGAGCCCGGCCGCGACCAGGAACAGCGCGGAGGCGCCGGACAGGCCGTTCAGCAATTGCAGGAGGAAGGAGGCGAGCGTCACTCTGGGGTTTGTCTCGAGACGGCCAAGCGAATTGTCGCCGATGTCGCAATCGTCGTTCCCGCGAAGGCAGGAATCCGGCGACTCTCGTCGTTCGAGGACCCGACGACGCTGGATCCCCGCGTTCGCGGGGATGACGGTGGCAAGGGTGAAGTCTCGCCGATTTCGCGCCCGGTGCTAATCGAGCCGTGCGCCCGCGGCGGCCACCACCGCGGCGCGCTCGGCGAGCTCGCGCCGCACGTGCCGCGCGAACGCGTCACCCACGAGCGCGCCGGGCTCGTAGCCCTTGGCGAGCAGCTCATGCTCGCGCACCTGCGGGTCGGCCAGCACTTCGCCGACCGCGCGCTCGATCTGCGCGGTGATGGCGGTCGGCGTGGCCGCGGGCGCGAAGAGCCCGAACCACAGCACGAAGTCGAGCGCGGGATAGCCCGCCTCCGCGAACGTGGGCACGTCGGGCAGGAACGGCGTTCGCCGCGGGGCCGCGATGGCGATGCCCTCGAGGCGCCCGGCCTTGATGTGCGCCTGCGTCGAGTACACGCCGGCGAACGTGAGCATGGCCTCGCCCGCGGCAACCGCCGCCACCGCCTGGCCCAAGCCCTTGTACGGCACGTGGAGGAGGTCGACGTGCGCCTGCGCGCGCAGCATCTCGCCCATGAGGTGCGCGCTGCTGCCGACGCCGAACGACGCGTAGGTGACCTGCCCGGGCCGCGCCTTCGCGGCGGCGATCACCTGCGCCAGCGTGCGCGCGCCGAGTGCGGGATTCGTGACCAGCAGCTGGCGGAACGTCGCGATCTGCGCGATCGGCGTGAAGTCGTGCAGCGGGTCGTACGGCAGCTTCGCGTACAGGTGCGGGTTGAGCGTGAACGTGCCGTCGGAGGCGAAGAGCAGCGTGTACCCGTCGCCGGGCGCGCGCGCGACGGCCTCGGCGCCGATCAGCGAATTGGCGCCGGGGCGGTTGTCGACGACGACCGGTTGCCGCCAACGAGTGGCGAGGCGCTGCGCGAGCATGCGCGCGACCGCGTCGATGCCGCTGCCCGGCGGCGACGGCACGACGATACGCACCGGCTTCGCCGGCCACGCCTCGTCCGCGCGCGCCGCAGGCACGAAGAACGGCACCGCGTGCGGCGCCGCGAGCAGCGCCGCAGCGCGCAGGAACGCGCGTCGCCGCGATCGCGCCACGGTGCGCTAGTGCTGCGGCCGCAGCGTGCGCACGACGTCGTCGGCGGGCTGGTAGTCCTTCCCGTCGGCGTAGCGCCAGTCGACCATCACGCCCTTGCCGTCCTTCACCGCCGTGCGCCCGACGTACGCGCCCATCGTCGACTGGTGGTCGAGCGGACGGAACGTCACCGCGCCGAACGGCGACGTGAACGTGAGCCCCGACAGCGCGGCGACGATTTTCTCCGGATCCGTCGAGCCGGCCTTCCTGATCGCCGCGGCCGCCGCGATCACGGTGCTGTAGCCGACGACCGAGCCCAAGCGCGGGTAGTCGTTGAAGCGCTTCTGGTACGCATCGCGGAAGCGCTTGTGCTCCGGCGTCTCGATCGCGTACCACGGGTAGCCCGTGACGTACCAGCCGACCGGGGCCTCGTCCTTCAGCGGATCGAGGTACTCGGGCTCGCCGCCCAGCAGGTTGAACACGGGGCGGTCCTTGAAGAGGCCGCGCAGCTGGCCCTCGCGCACGAAGCGCGCGAGGTCGGGGCCGAACAGCGACGAGAAGATCGCGTCGGGCTTCGCATCGAGCAGCGCCTGCACCACCGGGCCCGGGTCGATCTTGCCGAGCGGCACCGCGATCTCGATGAACTCGAGGCCGCCGCTCTGCTGCACGTTCATCTGCTTCTTGAACGCGGCCGTCGCCGACTGGCCGTACTCGTAGTTCGGGTACACGATCGCCCAGCGCTTCTTGCCGAGCTTGGCCGCTTCGGGGACGAGCATCGCGGTCTGCATGAACGTCGACGCGCGCAGCCGGTACGTGTACTTGTTGCCGTTGTCCCAGACCATCTTGTCGGTGAGCGGCTCCGAGGCGAGGAACGGCACCTTGCGCTGCTTCGCGTAGTCGGCGACGGCGAGGCCCACGTTGGAGGGAAACGTCCCCAGCAGCATCACGGCCTTCTCGCGCGCGATGAGCTCCTCGGCCACGCGCACGGCGTCGCCGGGCGTGCCGTTGTCGTCGCGCGACACCACCTCGATCTTGCGCCCGAGCACGCCGCCGGCGGCGTTCACTTCCTCGACCGCGAGCTCCATCCCCTTCTTGTACGGCTCGAGGAAGGCGGGGAACACCTTGTAGCTGTTGAGCTCGCCGAGCTTCACGGTCTGCGCGGGAACCGTGGCGGCGGCCGCCAGTGCAAGGGCGGCCAGGGCGAAGCGAAGGGCGTTCATGGAGGCTCCAGTGGACGGGAGGGCGCAATAACGGGCCGCGCCTGCCGGGGGTTGACCGGGGCATTATCGCCGATGCGTCATGGCGCCCCGTATCTATGCTTATGCTGGAAATGTGCCGGGCAGGGGTGCCCGGCGGGTTAAAATTCAAGGCTTTGCCAAGTCCCAGTTCCTGGTTCCAAGTACCGCCTCGCGCCCGAAAGCCGCCCCGATGTCCCGAACCCTCACGCTCGCCCATGGCCTCACCTTCGCCGATCTCTACTCCGACGCGGGGGTGCGGCGCATCGACGAGCACTTCCTCGCCCATCTCGCCGCGGCGGACGCGGCGCTCGCGCAGCGCCTCGCCGCCGGCCGCGCCGATCCCGCATCGCTCGCGCTCAAGGCGGAATCCGATTTGCTGATCGCGGTCGCGCCGCACGTCGAGGACTTCCTCGGGCATCTCTTCGGCAACGCCGTGCAGATGCAGGCGCTCGCCGCGAAGCACCACGAGCTCGCGCCGATCTTCGCGATCAAGCGCCAGTTCGTGCAGCGCAAGGCGATGAACGCGCACAAGGCTGACGTCGCCGCCACGTTCGACGGTCCCGCGCTGCGTGTCGCGCTCGAACGCGCGCTCGGCGCGCCGTTCTCGGAGCTTGGCTTCGCGAAGGCGGTGACGCAGTGGCTCGCCGATGCCGACGCCAACGCGGAAGCGCTCGACGTCGCCACCCGTTACGCCGCGTGGGCCGCGCACACGCCGGCCGGGCGCACCGCGCACCGCACGGGCGTGCTGTTCAGGAGCCCGCACAAGCTCGACTACATGAAGCTCGTGCCGCTGCAGGCCGAAGTGCGCGACGGCATCACGGCGTGGAAGCAGCCCGACGACCATCCGCTGCGCCAGCGCGACGGCTTCGCGCTCACCGACCCCGGCACCGATCTCGTCGGCGGCCTCGACCAGGCGCACTACTGCATCTGGTGCCACGAGCAGGGCAAGGACTCCTGCTCGCGCGGCCTGCCCGAGAAGAAGGCCGCGGAAGGCGAGCTGCCGTTCAAGAAGTCGCCGTTCCACGTGCCGCTCGCGGGCTGCCCGCTGGAGGAGAAGATCTCCGAGTTCCACAAGCTGCGCGCGGACGGCGTGCCGGTGGGCGCGCTCGCGATGGTGTGCGTCGACAACCCGATGGTCGCGGGCACGGGGCATCGCATCTGCAACGACTGCATGAAGTCGTGCATCTACCAGAAGCAGGAGCCGGTCGACATCCCGCAGTCGGAGACGCGCCTGCTGAAGGACGTGCTGGCACTCCCGTGGGGCTTCGAGATCTATTCGCTGCTCACGCGCTGGAACCCGCTCAACCTGCGGCGGCCGGTGCCGCAGACGCGCAGCGGCAAGCGCGTGCTCATCGTCGGCATGGGGCCGGCCGGGTTCACGCTCGCGCATCACCTCGTCAACGACGGCCACACCGTCGTCGGCATCGACGGCCTCAAGATCGAGCCGCTCGACCCGGCGCTGTCCGGCATCACGATCGCGGGCGAGCGCGTGCCGTTCGACCCCGTCGAGGACGTCGCGTCGCTGCTCGAGCCGCTCGACGATCGCCTGATGGCGGGCTTCGGCGGTGTCGCCGAATACGGCATCACGGTGCGCTGGGACAAGAACTTCCTGAAGATGATCCGGCTGCTGCTCGAACGCCGCGACCGCTTCGCGATGTACGGCGGCGTGCGCTTCGGCGGCACGCTCGACGCGCCCGGCGCGTTCGCGATGGGCTTCGACCACATCGCGCTCGCCACCGGCGCCGGCAAGCCGACGGTGCTGGAGCTCCCCAACGGCCTCGCCAACGGCGTGCGCACCGCGTCCGACTTCCTGATGGCGCTGCAGCTCACGGGCGCCGCCAAGCGCGACACCATCGCCAACATGCAGGTGCGCCTGCCGGTGGTGGTGGTCGGCGGCGGCCTCACCGCCATCGACACCGCGACGGAATCGCTCGCATATTACCCCGTGCAGGTGGAGAAGTTTCTTTCGCGCTACGAGGCGCTCGTCGCGGAGAAGGGCCGCGATGCGGTCGAGGCCGCGTGGACGGTGGAAGAGGGGCTCGTCGCCAACGAATTCCTCGAGCACGCGCGCGCGCTGCGCGAGGAACGCGCCGCCGCCGCGCGCGCCGGGCGTCCGCCGCAGGTCGCGCAGCTCATCGATCGCTGGGGCGGCGTCACCATCGCCTATCGCCGGCGCCTGGTAGACAGCCCGTCGTACACGCTGAACCACGAGGAGATCGCGAAGGCGCTGGAGGAGGGCATCCGCTTCGCGGAAGGCCTGACCCCGCTCGCGATCGACGTCGACGCACGCGGCGCGGCGGCGGGGCTCCAGGTGTCCGTGCAGCACACCGACGGCGACGGCGTGTGGCACGAGACCACGCGCACCACGCTGCCGGCGCGCACCATCTTCATCGCCGCGGGCACGCAGCCCAACACGGTGCTCGCGCGCGAGGACGCCGAGGACTTCCGCCTCGACGGCAAGTACTTCCGCGTGCTGGACGAGGACGGCAACCCGGTGAAGGTCGCGCGCGGCCTCGCCAAGCCCGCGCAGCCGGCGGTCCTCACCGACATCCTGCCCGACGGCCGCGCGATCAGCTTCTTCGGCGACCTGCATCCGTCGTTCTTCGGCAACGTGGTGAAGGCGATGGCGAGCGCGAAGCAGGGCTACCCGATCGTCTCGCGCATGCTCGGGAAAGTGTCGCCGGCACTGGCGAACGACGACGCGGCGTTCTACGCGGTGCTCGACGACCGCCTGCGCGCGCGCGTCGAGCGCGTCGAGCGGCTGACGCCGACGATCGTCGAGGTCGTCGTGCGCGCGCCCGCCGCGGCGGAGCGCTTCGCACCCGGGCAGTTCTACCGCCTGCAGAACTACGAGGCGTTCGCCGCCGTGCGCGGCGGCACGCGGCTCGTGATGGAGGGCCTCGCGCTCACCGGCGCTTGGGTCGACCGCGAGCGCGGCCTCGTGTCGACGATCGTGCTGGAAATGGGCGGCTCGTCGAACCTGTGCGCGCAGTTGAAGCCCGGCGAGCCCGTCGTGCTGATGGGCCCGACCGGCGCGCCCACCGAGATCGAGCCGGGCGAGACCGTGGTGCTCGCCGGCGGCGGCCTCGGCAACGCGGTGCTGTTCTCCATCGGCCAGGCGTTCCGCCACGCGGGCTCGCGCGTGCTGTACTTCGCGGGCTACAAGCGGATGATCGATCGCTACAAGGTCGCGGAGATCGAGGCCGCGGCCGACGTCGTGGTCTGGTGCAGCGACGAAGGCCCGGGCTTCGCGCCCACGCGTTCGCAGGATCGCGCGTTCGTCGGCAACATCGTCGAGGCGATGCGCGCGTATGCGGAGGGCCGGCTCGGGGAGCAGGCGATCCGCTTCGCCGACTGCGATCGCATCATCGCCATCGGCTCCGACAAGATGATGGCCGCGGTGGGGCGCGCGCGCCACGGCGTGCTGGCGCCGCATCTCAAGCCTGCGCACCAGGCGATCGGCTCCATCAACTCGCCGATGCAGTGCATGATGAAGGAGATCTGCGCGCAGTGCCTGCAGCCGCACACCGATCCCGTCACCGGCAAGGTCACGTACGTGTTCTCGTGCTTCAACCAGGACCAGCCGCTCGACGCGGTCGACTTCGCGGCGCTCGACCTGCGCCTGAAGCAGAACGCGGTGCAGGAGAAGCTGACCGCGCAGTGGATCGCGCACGCGATGAAGTCCGCGTGACGCGACGAGCGGGCAGCGGCGGATGAACGTCACCACCGCGCTGCGCGCGCACGCGGCCCGCGCGCCGCAACACATCGCGTTCGCCGGGTTGCCGACGCCGGTGCTGACGTACGCCGCGCTGGAGCGCGCGGTCGACGTCGTCGCCACCCGGCTCGCGACCCTCGGCCTGCGGGCCGGCGACACCGCCGTGCTGGCCACGCGGGACACCGTGCGCCAGCTCGTCGCGGGTCTCGCGCTCGCCCGCCTCGGCGTCGCGCAGGCGGGGCCGTCGTTCCCGGCGGCGTTCGTCTCGATGACGCTGGCCGACGACCCGGCCGAAGTGGCCGCGCATCCCAACGTCGCGCCGCTCGCGTCCGTCATGGCCGACGCCTTCACCGCGTCGGCGGCGCCGGTGCCGCTGCACGACGATCCCGACGCGATCCTGATGCACGCGCCGTCGTCCGGCACCACCGGTGCGGTGAAGCACGTGCCGATCACCCAAGCGCTCGCGCAGCGGCGCGCGGCGCGACGGGCGGCGGAGGTGGCAGGCGTGCCCCTGCGCGAGGGGCAGGCGTTGCGCCTCGCCTGCCACATCGGCCTGCAGTCGACGTTCGGCATGGGCAGCGTGCTGCACGTCCTCGACCGCGGCGGCACGCTGCTCGCGGCGGAGCTCGACGCCGCGCGCATCGCGTCCTGGCTGCTGCATGCGCGCGTGAGCTATCTCGTGACGTCGCCGATCGGCCTCGCGCGCATGCTCGATGCGCTGCCGGCGCAACGCACGGCCAACGTCCTCGATGCGATCGAGGTGGGCGGCGCGGCGCTGGCGCCCGCGGTCCTCGGGCAGGTGCGCGAGCGGCTGGGCGCGGTCGTCTTCGTCGGCTACGGGCTCACCGAGTGCGGCCGCGTCGCCGGCGGAGATGCGCGCCGATTCGCGGACGTGCCCGGGGCGGTCGGCGTTCCCTATCCCGATGTCGAGCTCATGATCCGCGACGATGCCGGCGCCGCCGTGCCCGACGGCCAGGCGGGCATCGTCTGGGTCCGCAGCCCGCGCAACGCGACCGGCTATTTCGCCGATCCCGTCGCGTCCGCCGCGGTCTTCCAGGACGGCTGGGTGCGCACCAACGACTGGGGCAGCGTCGGCGACGGCGGCGTGCTGCGCATCCTGGGCCGCGCCGACGACGTGATCAATCGCGACGGCGTCAAGATCGATCCCGCGTGGGTGGAGCGCTCACTCGTGGCGCTCGGCGGCATCGACGAGGCCGCGGCGTTCGGCGTGCCGCACGGCGGCGGCGTCGCCCTGTGTGCGGCCGTCGTCGCGAAGGCCGCACCCTTCAACCTCGACGCGTTCCATGCGCGCTGCCGCCGCACGCTGGGCACGCGGGCGCCGGACCTCCTCGTGCAGGTGCAGGCGCTGCCGCGCAACGCGAACGGCAAGGTCGAGCGCGCGGCGCTGGTGCGCCTCGTGCAGGCGTCGCCGGCGGCTGCGCGCTGACGTCGCGTGCGGCCGCTCGCCGGCCGCGCCCGGCGTCGTGCGAAAATAGGGGTTCAGGCCCGCAGGCAGGGTCGTCCCGGCAGCTCCCGTCCCGATGTCCCTCAATCTTTTCTCCCGCCTCATGCCGCCCGAGGAGAGCTTCACCGCGCTCTTCTGCGAGCAGGCCCAGCGCATCCTCGAAGCGGCCCGCGAGCTGCGCGAGATGGTCACCGGCACCGGCGCCGCCGACGCGCACGTCGCGGCCATCCGCAAGATCGAGATGGCCGCCGACGAGGTGGCGAAGCGCGTCTTCATCGCCGCCAACCGCGCCTTCAACGCGCCGATCGACCGCGAGGACATCCTGCTGCTCGCGCATCTCCTGGACGACGCGGTCGACCAGATCGAGGACACCGCGAAGGGCATCCAGCGCTACGAGGTGCGCGAGTTCCCGCCCGAGATGCACCAGATGGCCGACGCCATCGTCGAGAGCGCCGACCTGTTGCACGAAGTGATGCCGCACCTCGACAGCGTGGCGAGCGACCACAAGGCGATCTTCGCGCTGTGCGAGAAGATCGGCCACATCGAGGGCCGCGCCGACGAGTGCTTCGACCACGGCTTGACCGAGCTGCGCAGCGCGCTGCGCGCGGGCCGCATCGACGTGCTGGGCTACGTCGACCGCAAGGAGCTCTACGAGCTCGTCGAGGACGTCGTCGACAAGTGCGACGACATCGCCAACACCGTCCAGTCGATCACCGCCAAGCACGTCTGACCGTCGTCGCCGGCCTTTCCACGCCCAGACCGACATGGACGCCGCCGCCCTCGGCCTGCCGATCGTCATCGCGCTCATCGCGGTGGCGCTGCTCTTCGACTTCCTGAACGGGCTGCACGACGCCGCCAACTCGATCGCGACGGTGGTGGCCACGCGCGTGCTGCGGCCGCACGTCGCCGTGGTGTGGGCCGCGTTCTTCAACTTCATCGCGTTCGCCGTGTTCGGCCTGCACGTCGCGAACACGGTCGGCACCGGCATCGTCGCGCCGGGCCTCGTCGACGGCGCGGTGATCTTCGGCGCGCTGATGGGCGCCATCGTGTGGAACGTGATCACGTGGTGGGGCGGCATCCCGTCGTCGAGCAGCCACGCGCTGATCGGCGGGCTCGCGGGCGCGGGCCTCGCCAAGGGCGGCGTCAGCGCGATCGTGTTCAAGGGCCTCACGATCACCGCCGCCGGCATCGTGCTGTCGCCGCTGCTGGGGTTCGCGCTCGCGCAGGTGCTCGTGGTCATCGTGAGCTGGGCGAACCGCCGCGCGACGCCGTATGCCGTCGACCGCCGCTTCCGCATCCTGCAGCTGGGCTCCGCGTCGCTCTACTCGCTCGGCCACGGCGGCAACGACGCGCAGAAGACGATGGGCATCATCGCGGTGCTGCTCTATTCGCAGGGCATGCTGGGCGGCGAATTCCACGTGCCGTTCTGGGTGGTGATCGCCTGCCAGGCCGCGATGGGCCTCGGCACGCTGATGGGTGGCTGGCGCATCGTGCACACGATGGGCTCGCGCATCACGCAGTTGAAGCCCATCCAGGGCTTCTGCGCGGAGACCGGCGGCGCCATCACGCTGTTCCTCGCCACCGGCCTCGGCGTGCCCGTGTCGACCACGCACACGATCACCGGGGCGATCGTCGGCGTCGGGGCCGCGCGGCGCGCGGCGGCCGTGCGCTGGAGCGTCGCGCAGCGCATCGTGCTCGCGTGGGTGCTGACGATGCCGGCCGCGGCGTTGATTGCGGCGTTGGCGTATTACGCGGTGCGGATGTTCTGACGGCGTTGGTTTTCGCCGTTGCCGCGCTGCCCCTCACCCCAGCCCTCTCCCCGCAAGCGGGGCGAGGGAGCCTTTGAGGCGCTTCGCGTTGGAGAGTGAGAATCTGGAGCGCTGCGCGTTCACGCCATCCTCACAACGAAGACCTCCCTCGCCCCCGCAGGGGGAGAGGGTTGGGGTGAGGGGGCCCCGCGCCGGCACGATTCAGCGCCCCCCCTCGCAAGCCCGCCGCGCCGCCTCCACCAATACCCGCCGCACGAGCTTGCCGTTCTCATTGCGCGGCAGCGCGCGCACCTCCATCACGAAATGCGGCGCGAGCGCCCCGAGCGCCTCGCGCATGCGCACCTCGAACGCCGCCGCGTCGTAGCCTGCACCGGGCACCACCGCGACGCACAGGCAGTCACGGCCGCGGGCGTCCGTGAACGCGAAAAGCGCGTTCTCCCGCACGTCCCCCAGCCCGGCCAGCGTGGCCTCGACGACCTCCGGATCGATCTTCACGCCGCCGACGTTGAGCCGATCGTCGACGCGGCCGAGGAGATGCAGCGCGCCCGCGGCGTCGATGCGGCCGCGGTCGCCGGGATACACGAAGCCCGCGCGAAACACGGACGCACCCGGTGCCAGGTATTCCGCAGCCACCTGCGGACCCGTCACGCGCACGATGCCTTCCGCACCCCCGGGCAGCGGCTGCCCGTCGTCGTCGACGATGTCGACCTCGACGCCGGGATAGGGCGTGAGTCCGCCCACTTCGTCTTCCGTAACCCGCGCCCACGCGACGCGCCCGGTCTCGGTCGCGCCGTAGTTGATCACGAGACTTGCCGCGAGCCGCCCGCGGATCGCTTCGGCGAGCACCGCGGGCAGCGAGCTGCCGCCGACCTCGATCGTCAGCCGCGACGCGGGACGCCGCCCGGCCGGCAACGCGGCGACCACCTGCTGCATCATCGCCGGCGAGGCGACGAGGTAGGTGACGCCGGAGCGGTCGATCCACGACGAGAGCGCGGCCGGATCCGCCGGGGCCTCGAGCACCGCGTTGCCGCCGTACAGCGCAATCAGCAGGCTCGAGTAGCCGTACGACCCCGACGGCCCCAGCAGGCTCGCCGCGCGCACCCCGGGCGTGCCGCGCGCGCCCGGCATCGCCGCGAAGCGCAGCGCGCGTCCGTCGGCGCGGCGGATGGCGAGCGCGTGGCTCACGCGCGTGAAGCGGCGGCTCGCCGTGGTGCCCGACGAGCCGTACCACACGAGCGTCGCATCGCCGCCGGGATGCATGGGGAAGGGGACGACCGCGCCCGGCGCGGTGGGCGCCAGCGCGTCGAGGCGCACCGTGCGCACGCCCGCCGGCGCGTCCATGCCGTCGTCGCCCAGCGCCGCCTCCAGCACCGCCGCGGGCAGTTGCGGCGGGCCCCACGCGACGCCGGCGCGTGCCAGCGCCATCGCGGTGACGAGGTGCCGGTAGAGATCCGGCGTCCACAGCGAGACGGTGTGGCCCGGGGCGAGGCCGGCCGCGCGGACGCGCGCGGCGACCGCATCGATCATCGCGTCGAACTGGGCGAACGTGACGTGCTGCCCGTGCGCGCTGGTGAACGCGACGGCGTCGGGGGTGGCGTGGGCCAGGCGGCGGACCGGTTCCGAAGCATTCATGGCGTACCCCCTGCAGGAAGGTGCTTCGTGGAACCTGCGGCCGATCATACGCGCCCGGCGTCAAACCGCGGTGCGCGCGCCGTCGCGTGCTCACGTATCATCCTCCGCGCCCGGTCGTCCGCAACCGTTCGTCCTTATCCCATCCCGCATGAATGCATCGGACATCGTCCGCCGCCAGGCGGCGCTCACCCCGCACGCGCCCGCGTTCATCGACGCGCGCGGCCACGGCGTCACGTATGCGCAACTCGCCGCGGTGATCGACGTGGTGGCGGTGCGCCTGCGCGCCGCGGGCATCGCGCCGCAGTCGGTCGCGGTGCTCGCCACCACCGACCTCTACAAGTTCCTCGTCACCGCGCTGGCGATGGGTCGCGCCGGCATCGTGTTCGCGCCGGCGACGCTGCCCGTCGAGTACACCGACGTCGCGGTGCTCGACGAAGGGCAGGCCGGCAACGGCTGCGTGCGCACGTTCGCGCTCGACGCGTTCACGCCGGTCCCGGGTGCGACGGTCGCGCTCGCCGATCCGCATCCCGGCGGCGCCGCGCCGTTCACGCTGCTGCCGTCGTCCGGCACCACGGCCACGCCGCGCTTCACGCCCGTCTCGCACGACCTCGCGCTGCTGCGCTGCGACCCGGCGGCGCTCGCCTTCGCGCGCATGCCGGGCGGGCGGCGCGCGCAGGCCTCGCGCCAGGCCTGCATGCTGGCGCCGACCGGCGGGTACGGCCTGTCGAGCGCGATGCTGACGCTGCGCGCCGGCGGCGCGGTGATGGAAGCGCCGGCCGCGGTCGAGGCCACCGCCGCGTGGCTCGCGGCGTCGGGCGTCGAGTACCTCGTGCTGTCGCCGGTGATGCTGGAGCGCATCGTCCACGCGTTGCCGCCGGGCCGCACGCCGAACACGCTGGCTGCGCTCGAGGTCGGCGGCGGCGCGCTGGCGCCGCGGGTGCGCGCGCTCGCGCAGGAGCGGCTGTGCGAGCACGTGATCGTGAGCTACGGCGCGACCGAGACGGGACGCATCGGATGGGGGCCCGCGCACCGCTACGACGGGATGGCCGACACCGGCGGCTTTCCGCTGCCGGACGTGCGCGTCGAGATCGTCGGCGACGACGATGCGCCGGTGCCGCCGGGACAGGAGGGCACCGTGCGCCTGCGCAGCCCGCGCAATGCGTCGCGCTACCTGCACGATGCCGATGCGTCGGCGGCCGTGTTCCGCGCCGGCTGGGTCTATCCCGGCGACCGCGGCCGCCTCGAGCCGGACGGCTTCCTGCGCCTCGTCGGGCGCGTCGACGATCGCATCAACCGCGGCGGCGTGAAGTTCGATCCCGAGGCCGTCGAGTCGCTGATGACGGGCTTTGGCGACGTCGCGGACGTCGCGCTCGTGGGCTTTCCCGATGCGGCGGGCGTCACGCGGCTGTGCGCGGTGGTCGTGGCGGGCGCGGGTTACGACGGCGACGTGTTCGCCGCCCGCTGCCGCGACGAGCTCGGCATCGCCACGCCCGATTTCCTGATGGAAGTGCGCGCGCTGCCGCGCAACGCGAACGGCAAGCTCATGCGCCGCGAGCTCAGCGAAGCCGCGCGCCGCTATCACGCGCAGCAGGCCGCGCGGCACTAGCCGCAGGCACGCCGTCGCCGGCGACGCGCCGCGCTACGCCGTCGTCGCGGCCCGCGGCGACGGCGCGCGCCTCGCCGCGGCCTTCTTCGTCCCGGCCGCTGACTTCTTCGCCGTCGGCGCGGCCTTTCCGCGTGCGGGCACCGCGGCCGCCGGCGCCTTCCGCCGGGCCGCCGCGCGCCGCGCATGCGCCGCCGCCTGCTTCGCCCGCGCGGCGACCGCCAGCTTGCGCACGCGCCGGATGTCGGCGTCCGAGAACGGTCCGTTCACGCCGGAGATCGCGGCGAGCTGCATGCCGTGCTTGCGGCCGAGGCGGTAGATCTCGCGCACCTTCTCCCACTCGATGTTGCGGCCGACGGTGAAGTTCTCGAAGCGGCCCTCGAGCGCCAGCACGATCGTCTCGGCGAGGCACGCATACGCGACGTTCTTCGGCAGGCCGATGTTCTTCATCGCCACCTTGCCCGGCAGGCGGATCTCGCCCGACTCGATCACCAGCACGTCGGGACGCTTCGCCACTTCCTCGGGCGGCAGGTCGAGCGGGCGCGCGACGTCGGTGATCACGCAGCCGGGCTTCACCTTCATGATGTCGAGGATCTTCTTGCCCGCGCCGGAGGTGGCGGTGACGATCATGTCCGCATGCGCGATGTCCTTGTCGGCGCGCGACGAGAGGTGCAGCTTCGCGTCGGGCGTCTCCTTCATGATCGAGCCCTTGAGCGACAGCAGCTTCGCGGTCTCCGGCGACACGAGGTACACCTCCTCGGCCACCATCGCGAGGAGCCGCGCGCACACCGAGCCGATGGAGCCGGTGGCACCGACCACCATCGCCTTGAACTTCGCCTTCTGCCCGTGCGGCGGCTCGGCGACGAGGCCGAGGCGCAGCATCGCGTCGTGCGCGGCCCACAGCGCGCCGGACGCGCTGTAGCTGTTGCCGGTGGTGATCGGCAGCGGCGCGCGCCGCGCGACCGTGAGGCCGGCGTCGCCGACCACCTTGGTGAACGCGCCGAGGCCCATGATCTGCGCGCCGAGGCGCTTCGCCATCCGCGCGGCGTCGAGCAGCCGCTTGTAGGTGAACTCGGGGTCGTGGCTCATGATCTCCTTCGGCGTGCCGCCCACGGAGATGAGCCAGCCTTCCGCCTCGACGCCGGTCGGCGACTTGATGCCGCTCACCTTCGAGTAGACGAACGGCGGCGCGTACGCCATCACCTTCTCCACCGTGTCCATGAACGCCGGCGGCGAGTAGTGCGACAGGAGGTCGATCGACTTGATGTTCTTGAAGTACTCCTGCGACAGCGGATGGATCACGAACGCGAAGCGGTTCACGCGCTTCACGCCGTTGGGGTAGATGAGCCGCGGCTCGAGCGCCTCGCGCGTCACGAGTTCGAGGTAGTCGTCCTCGAGGATCGCGTCGGGCGCCTTGCCGGTCGCGGCGATGATCATCGCGTCGAGCAGCCACGGGCCGAGCACATGGTCGTGCAGCATCGGCGCGCCGTCGATGACGAGGTTGACGCCCTTGTCGCGGAACTGCGCGACACGCCGGTCGCTCACCGTCGACGTGATGATCGTCTTGCCCGCGAGCTCCTCGGGGCCGAAGTCGTCGAGCTCGTGCACGGCAGCGACGATCACGGTCGCGTCCTGCATCGCGCGGCGCAGCACGAAGTTGGTCCACTCCTTGAGCGGCGCGCGCGACATGAGACCCGCGGGCGCCCAGTCGGGCACGTGCTGCGCGCCGCTCGCGTAGAGCTCGAGCATGTCGAGCGAGGTGAGCATCTTCGGCACGCCGAGCTGCAGCAGCACGTCGGCGAACTGCAGGTTCGACGTGTACTCCGACATCGTCAGCGCGAGCTTGTAGTTGGTGCGTCCGGACAGGAACAGCACGTTCGCGTTGTTGAAGTAGTCGCCGAGCTTCGCCTGCACGTGGCGCAGCGCCCACTCCTGCAGGATGTCGGACAGGCGCCCGCCGGTGGTGGCCGGCACGTGCGTGGCCACCGCCTTGATGAGCGCGCTGTCCTTCTCGACGAAGCGCAGCGCGCCCACGGTGTAACGGTCGCGCGCGATGCCGAGCCCGATCGCGTCCGCCTGCCGGTCCCACTTGCGGATCAGCTCGACCGCGCGGTCGGCGCGGCCGCTGGTGCCGAAGCGCCGCACGTGCATCGGATGCCCGAGGAAGCGGGTGCGGAACTCGAAATCCTGGGCACGCTCGCCCATGCTGATGCCGACGACTGTCTTCATGTGCTCCTCGCTGGCGGCGCGGTGTCTTCGGCCGGTCCGTCGCGCTCCCGCTGGCGTGATGCAGCGCGCGCGCCGGAGGCCGTTGCGCGGCCCGTCACCGATTCTAAGGCGGCGCACGCACGCGCTCCGCCCGGAATCCGCGCGTTGCTTGATCTAGATCGACAACCGTGCGCGGCGACGCGCCGCTTTGGCGGCAAGTCGGTTCAAGCTTGGGGCTTCGCAGGATGGCGAAGTGGAGGCGATGGTGATCGAGATGCCCGCGGCAGTCAGCGATGCAGTGCGTTCGGTCGGACTCTCGACCGCGATGCGCGCGGCCGGCGTGGTCACCGGCCTCCTGCCGATCCCGCAGCCCACGCTGCTGGTCGGGCCCGGCGCCAGCCGTCGCCTCGGCGAGGCGCTCGCGGGCTTCGGCCACCGCAAGATCCTGGTGGTCACCGACCGCGTCGTCGCCGGCCACGGGCTGCCCGACGCGTTCCTCGCGGCGCTCGACGCCGGCGGCATCGCGCACGCGATGTTCGCGGAGGTGACCGCCGATGCGCCGCTGCCGGTGATCGAGGCGGGCATCGCGCAGTTCCAGGCGCAGCACTGCGACGCGATCGTGGCGTTCGGCGGCGGCTCGCCGATGGACGCCGCCAAGGCGATCGCGCTGGCGGTGGCCAACCGCAAGCATCCGCGCAAGCTCGTCGGCTACTTCAAGGGCCTGCGCGCGCCCGTGCCGCTGTACGCGGTGCCCACGACCGCCGGCACCGGCTCCGAGGTGACGGTGGCCGCCGTCGTGTCGGACCCCGCGGCCCATCGCAAGCTCGTGATCGCGGACACGCGCCTCGTGCCCGCGATGGCCGCGCTCGACCCGGTGCTGATGGTCGGCCTGCCGCGCGAGGTCACCGCCGCCACCGGCATGGATGCGCTCACCCATGCGGTCGAGGCGTACGTGGGCCACTGGGCGAACGCGCAGACCGACCGCATGGCGCTCGCCGCCGTCGGCTTGGTCTACCGTCACCTGCGTTCCGCGTATCGCAACGGCGACGACCTCGCCGCCCGCGAGCAGATGGCGCTCGCCGCGACCTACGCGGGTCTCGCCTTCACGCGCGCCAACGTGGGCTACGTGCACGCCATCGCGCACCAGCTGGGCGGCCTCTATCACACGCCGCACGGCCTCGCCAACGCGATCGTGCTGCCGCACGTGCTGCGCTTTTCCGCGCCCGCGATCACCCGGCGCCTCGCCGAACTCGCGGTGCGCGCCGGCGTGGGCAAGGCGAGCGAGCGGCCCGCGACCCTCGCGCGGAAATTCTTGGCCTCGGTCGACGCGCTGAACGCCGACCTCGGCATCCCGCGGCACCTCGACGCGCTGCGCGAGGAGGACATTCCCGCGCTCGCCAGGGCCGCGTGCTGGGAAGCGGACACGAACTATCCGGTGCCGCGCTACATGTCGCCCAAGGGGTGCGAGGACCTGCTGCGGGGCCTGCTGCCGAAGGTCGCGCGCCGGTCACCGCGCAGTGCGGCAACCCGTCGCGGCGCTGCGACGGCGCCGGCGGCCGGGCGCGCGCGCACGACCGCGCGGCGGACGGCGGCGTAGCGACGCGGCGCTGCTGCCGGCGCCGGCGCGCACGCGGGCGCCGGGCCGCATTTGCGCGCGAAGGCGTCGCGCAACGGCAGGTCGCCACGGCGGCCGCCCCGGCGATCCCCGCGGCTGGCGCGGGCCAGTTGCCGCCCCGCGCGGGCGCGGCAGGTCGGCACGGTAATTGCGTCGCGAAGGGCGTTTCCTTTTGCCCTTCGACGGTCCCAAGCGCTGTCGTCCACAGCAGTGAGCCGCCTTGCCCGCATCTCCCGTGCCGACGCGCCGTTCGCGGCCGCCGCGGCCGGCGCTCGTCTAGCCCGGTGGGCCGTCGCGCTGGTGGCGCTGCTGGGCGCGCTCATGGCACACGCCGACGAGGACCTGATGCGGGCGGCCCGGCGGGTGGAGGCCAACCTCGCAGGGTTCCCGCAGCGCACCGTCGTCGAGATTGCGGGCCTGCGGGCCCGCGGCGGGCCTGCGTCGCCCGAGGAGCGCCGCTACATCGACGCGCTCGACGGCCAGGCGCGCGCCGCCGCCGGCGACCTGCCGGGCGCCAACCAGCTCGCCGATTCCATCGCCGGGCTGGCGGACGCCGCGCACGACGAGCAGGGCACCGCGCTGGCGCTCCTCATTCGCAGCGCGATCGCCTCGTCGGCGGGTGACACCGTGAAATCCATGGCCCTCGCGCGCGAGGCGCGCGAGATCGCGACCGACCCCTACCTGCGCTATTGGGCCGCGCTGACGCTCGGGACCTCGGCCCGCTCCCGCGGCATGACCGAGGAGGGGGTGGCCAACCTGCAGGAAGCGCTGTCGCTCGCGGAGGGCATGCACGACGACTACCGCCGCTCCAGCGTGCTCTACCAGCTCTCCGTGCTGCAGTTGAACCTCCTGAAGAACATCCCGGCGGCGCTCGCGTCGTGCCTCGCGGCCTACGACCTCGGCAAGGCCGCGCAGAGCCCGTATGCGATGGCCAACGCGCGCATGGCCGAATCGAGCGTGATGGAGATCCTCGAGCGGCCCGCGCGCGAGCTCGCCTCGATGGAGGAGGCGCTGGCGATCGCCCGCACCTCCGGCTCCGTGGTCGCGGAGGCGCGCGCGCTCGTCAACCTCGCCGACATCCGGCTGCAGCGCAAGCAGTACGCCGATTCGATGAAGCTCGCGCAGCGCTCGCTGGACCTCGCCCGCACGCTCGGCGACACCGGCCTCGCCGCCACCAGCATGGCGAACATCGGTTTCGCGCTGCTCGGGCTCGGGCGCATCTCCGACGGCAAGGCGCTCACCGAGAAGGCGATGGCGGAATACGAGCGCACCGGGGCGCACGCCGAGACCGCGGACCTGATCGGCGAATACGCCCGGCACTTGGAGCAGCTCGGCAACTACAAGGAAGCGCTGGCGCTCTACCATCGCGAGCGCAGGCTCCGCGACGAGATCGCGCTGCAGACGAACGAGCGCGCCCTGGTGGAGGTGCAGGAGAAATACGAGTCGGAGCGGCGCCGCCGCGAGATCAACTTCCTCAACCGCGAGAACGAGCTCAAGAGCATCGAGATCGCCAATCGCGCGCTTTTGCAGCGGGTGCTGTGGGTCATCGCGGGGCTGCTCGGCGTGTCGCTCGCCGTCGTCGCGTGGCTCTACCACAAGCTGCGCCACACCAACACGCTGCTCGCGCAGGGCAACGCCGAGTTGAGCGTGCAGAGCAGCCGCGATCCGCTGACCGCGCTCTTCAACCGCCGTCACTTCCAGAACTACATCGCCGCGCAGGAAGCGAATCCGGCGCTGCGCCCGCGCGAGGACGAGGCCACGATCCGCGCGCTGCTCCTGATCGACATCGATCACTTCAAGGAAACCAACGACCGCTTCGGCCATGCCGTCGGCGACGCCGTGCTGGTCGCCGTGGCGAACCGGCTGCGCGAGGCGCTGCGCGAGACGGACATGATCGTCCGCTGGGGCGGCGAGGAGTTCCTGGTGTACGCGGCCACGCGCGCCGACAAGCTCGACGACATCGCGGCGCGGATCCTCAACTCCGTGTCGGCGCAGGCGATCACCGTGGACGACAAGCTCATCCGCGCCACGGTCTCGATCGGGTACATGGCGCTGCCGCTGCAGAACGCGAGCGCGCCGCTGACGTGGGACAAGGCGATCTGCCTCATCGACATGGCGCTCTACATCGCCAAGATGCGCGGCCGCAATCGCGCGTACGGCATCCAGCGGCTGGTGCGCGACGATCCCGAGGCGCTGGCCGCCGCCGAGCGCGATCTCGAGAACGCGTGGAACCAGGGGCTGGTCGAGCTGAAGGTCCTGTACGGGCCGTTCCCGGCGAGCGGGGTGAGCGCCGTGCAAGCCACTGAGGCCGCGGCGCGCCACGCGGACGAGCCAGGGTCATCCATCGCCGCGGCGCGCTAGCGTCCGCGCGGCGCGTCAGCCGCGCTCGATCTCCACGATCGCGCCGCTGCGTGCGCTCTCGCGCAGCGCATCGAGGGTGAGCGCGATGTCGAGCGACTCCTCGGGGGTGGCGCCCGTCCACGCCGAGGGTCCCTCGCGCAGGAGGTCGTGGAACGACTCCGCTTCCGCGAGGAAGCCGGCCGTGGCCGGCGTCTCGACGATCTCGCGCCGCGCATCCCAGCCGGTGCCGTGCCGCAGGTCGATCGTCGGCGGGAACTGCGCCCCCGTGTCGTTGTAGTAGTTCGTCGCGAGGCTGCCGGCGTCGCCCGCGATGAACGCGTGCCGATGCCGCGCCGTCGCGAAGGTGCACGAGATCTGCGCCAGCGCGCCGCTCGCGAATTCGAGCGTGCCGAGCGTCGTGAGGTCCACGCCCGACGGCGACCAGCGCGCCAGCGCGTGCACGCGCACCGGCCGCGCGCCGGTGACGAGGCGCACGAAGCTGACCGGGTACGAGCCGGCGTCCATGATCGCCCCGCCGGCCAGGTCGGGGCTCATGCGGATGTTCGCCATGTCGGCGAGCGGGAAACCGAACGACGCCTGCACGAGCCGCACCTCGCCCAGCGTGCCCGCGGCCACGATCTCGCGCACCTTGCGCGTCTGCGGCTGCGCGCGATACGGATAGGCCTCCACCACCGCGACGCCGTTGCGCCGCGCCGCCGCGAAGATCGCCCGCGCCTCGTCCGCGCTGGCCGCGAGCGGCTTCTCGCACAGCACGTGCTTGCCGGCGTCCGCGGCACGGATGGCCCATGCCGCGTGCAGGTTGTTGGGCAGCGGCACGTACACGGCGTCGATGCCGTCGTCGGCGAGCAGCGCGTCGTACGACGCGTGCACGCACGGGATGCGCAAGTCCTCCGCGAACGCATGCGCGCGTGCGGGGTCGCGCGCCGCGACCGCGACGATCTCGATCTTCGGCGACGGACGCACGGTCTCCACGAAGAGGCGCGCGATCTTCGCGGCGCCGAGGATGCCGAGGCGCACGGGGGTGTGGTCGATGAACTTCACGGCGAGCGGGGTGCGATGGGAGAGGCGTGCATCACGTCGGGTTCGGGCAGGGGATCGTTACGACGTCCACCACGTCCCGGCCAGCATCTGGCGCACGCAGTCCTCGACGTGGACCGTGGTGATCCGCTGCGCCCCGCGCCAGTCGCGGGCCAGCGCGCAGGCGAGGAGCTCGCGATGCTCGCGCGCCACCGCCGGCCCGCGGAAGACGGACGCGAGCATCAGGTAGCGCAGGTACTTGTCGTAGATGTCGCCGTGCATCTCGAGCCGCAGCTTGGAGCCGCAGGCGGAGACGAGCGCGTGATGGAACTCGTGGTCGTAGCGGCGGAAGGTCTCCTCGCTCGCGCGGTCGCCCTCCGAGAGGCGCCGCTCGACGGTCGCGAGCTTGTGATGCGCCGCCACCACGCGGCCCTCCCACTCGACGTCGCCCGCCTCGAACGAGCGGCGCAGCGCGTCGCACTCGAGGAGGAGGCGCACGTCGGCGATCTCGACCAAGTTGTCGCGCGAGATCGCGGCGACCTCGAAGCCGCGCGCGCCCTCGGCCGACACGAGGCCCTCGGAGGCGAGCGCATTGAACACCTCGCGCAGCGTGCCCACCGCGGAGCCGTAGGCGTCGCGCATGCGCTCGAGCGTGAGCTTCTGCCCCGGGGCCAGGCGGCCGAAGAGGATGTCCGAGCGCACGCGGCGATACGTCGCCTCGCCGACCGGCGCCAGCGCGGATGCATTGGTGGCCGCTGCCGCGGCGGGGGCAGGGGCGCCCTGCACGCGCGTCCGCGCACTGCGCTTGGCCACGGTGCGGCGATTCGGTGGATTCCGGCTCATGCGATGATCCCGCAATTATCGGTTGGTATTGCGTTCGTCGGATATACGCCCTAGTATGCGCCGGCACGGGGCTTCGAACAACTCGCAAACGCGCGCCGGCGCACCGGCCGCCCATCTCGTCTGGAGGATCCGCATGTCCATGAACGCACGCCGCCGCAGCCTGCTGGCCGCCGGCGCCTCTTCGCTGGCTCTCGCCGCGGTGCCTTCCGCACTGGCGCAGGGCAAGCCCAAGCTCCGGTTCAGCTCCGCCTTCACCGAGCAGGACCTGCGCGCCGAGGCCTACCGCAACTTCGCCACCGCCATCAAGGACGGCTACGAGTTCGAGCCGTTCTGGGGCAACACGCTGTTCAAGCAGGGCACCGAGCTCGTCGCGCTCCAGCGCGGCAACCTCGAGATGTGCAACCTCGCGCCCGCCGACATCTCGAAGCAGATCCCGGCGTGGTCGCTCATGACGTCCGCGTATCTCTTCCGCGACGCCGACCACCTCAAGAAGACGTTCAAGAGCGACGTCGGCCGCGAGTTCATCAAGATGGCGCGCGACCAGCTCGGCATCCAGATCATCACGCCCGTCTACTTCGGCGCGCGCCACGTCAACCTGAAGCCCGACAAGATGGTGAAGACGCCGGCCGACCTCTCGGGCATCAAGCTGCGCATGCCGCCCGGCGAGTTCTGGCAGTTCCTGGGCGAGTCCATCGGCGCCAATCCCACGCCGGTCGCGTACGCCGAGGTGTACACGGCGCTGCAGTCGGGCGCGATCGACGGCCAGGACAACCCGCTGGTCGCGAGCAAGCTCATGAAGTTCTACGAGGTCACGTCGCAGTTCGTGCTCACCGCGCACGTGATCGGCTACGACGTGATGGCCATCACCACCAAGGTCTGGGACGGCATGAAGCCCGACCAGCAGGCGAAGTTCCAGGCGGCGGCCGAGAAGGCCATCGACGACTACGTCGTGAAGTTCAGCAACGAGGAGAAGGCCACCCTCGAGTTCTTCAAGGCGCAGGGCAAGAAGGTCTACACCCCGGACGTCGACGCGTTCCGCAAGTTCGCGCAGCAGAAGTACGTCGCGAAGTACGGCGGCGAGTGGCCGAAGGGCGCGCTCGAGCGGATCAACGCGCTGTAATCCCGCGCACGGGTGCGACGGCCGGCGCGCCTTGCGCCGGCCGCTGCGCGCCCGCACGGCGAAGGAAAGAGTCGTCATGGGTTCCTGGCTTGCCGCCCGGCGCTGGCTGAAGCGCCGCGCCGAGAACGTGATCGTCGCGCTGCTCGTGCTGATGTTCGCGTCGTTCCTGCTGCAGATCGCGTCGCGCTACATCCTCAACAAGCCGTTCGGCTGGACGGACGAGGTGACCGTCCTGTGCTGGGTCTGGGTCGTGCTGTGGGGCGCCGCCTTCATCCTCACCGACAACGACGAGATCCGCTTCGACATCGTCTCCGCGCAGGTCCCGCCGCCCGTCCGGCGCGGCTTCACCACGATCACGAGCGTCGTGCTGGTGGTGCTGTTCGCGGTCTCGCTGCCGGCGACGTGGAACTACGTGATGTTCATGAAGCGCGAGAAGTCGGCGTACCTCGGCATGCGCTTCGACTATCTGTACTTCATCTACCTCGTGTTCGCCGTCGCGATGATCGTGCGCCATGCGCGCCTCGCCTGGCGCGCCGTGCGCGGCGCCGACGACACGAGCAGCGACATCACCGACGCCGGGGAGTCGCGCTAGATGCTGTCGCCGTTCACGTGGTGCATCATCGTGCTCGTCGGCCTCGCGATCCTCGGCCTGCCGATCGCGCTGTCGATGATCTGCGCGTCGATCTTCTACCTGCTGATTGCCGGCAGCGACCTCGGCATCGCCGCCGAGCAGATCCTGAACGGACTCTTCAACAGCTACGTGCTGCTGGCGGTGCCGCTGTTCATCCTCGCCGCCGACCTCATGAACAGCGGCAGCCTCACCGACCGCCTGCTCAAGTTCTGCCTCGTGCTGGTCGGCCGCTTCCGCGGCGGGCTGGGCCACGTCAACGTCGTCGCCAACATCATCTTCGCGGGCATGTCGGGCTCGGCGATCGCGGATGCCGTGGGCATCGGCCGGGTCATCATCGGCATGATGACGCGCGACGGCAAGTACCCGATCGGCTACGCCGCGGCAATCACCGCATCCGCCGCCATCATCGGGCCGATCATCCCGCCGTCCATCCCGATGGTGGTCTACGCGCTCGTGTCGGACGCCTCGATCGGCTACCTGTTCCTCGGCGGCGTGATCCCGGGGCTGCTGCTGGGCGGCGGGTTCATGGTCACCAACTACGTGATCGCGCGCCGCCGCAACTATCCCGTCGAGCGTCCGGTGCCGTTGCGCGAGGTGCCGCGCATCACGCGCGACGCGTTCCCGGCCCTCATGCTGCCGGTCGTGCTGCTCTTCGGCATCTACGGCGGGGTGATGACGCCCACCGAGGGCGCGGCCGCGGCCGCCGCGTACGCGCTGCTCGCGTCGACCGTCATCTACCGCTCGATGTCGTTCCGGCAGTTCTACAACGTGGTGCTGTCGAGCGCCCGCGCCACGACGTCGGTGGGCATGCTCATCGCCGGCGCGCTCGTCTTCAACTACGTCGTCACCATCGAGCAGGTGCCGCTGTCGGTGCAGAAGTTCATGGCCGGATTCGAGCTCACGGCGCTCGGCTACCTGCTGCTCGTCAACGTCGTCCTGCTCGTCCTCGGCTGCCTGCTGGAAGGCACGACGATCCTGCTGGTGATCGTGCCGATCCTCATCCCGACCGCGAAGGCGCTCGGCGTCGACCTCGTCCACTTCGGGGTGGTGGTCGTCGTGAACATCATGATCGGGCTGCTGACGCCGCCGTTCGGGCTGCTGCTCTTCGTGACCGCCAACATGACCAAGCAGCGCCTGATGGTGATCGTGCGCGAGGCCGCACCGTTCATCGTCACCGCGATCGTCGTGCTGGCCCTCATCACGCTCGTCCCCGAGACCGTGCTCTGGCTGCCGCGCGCGATGGGTTACAAGCACTAGGGAATGCGATGACCAAGCCACTCTTCGTCCTGAACGGTCCGAACCTCAACCGCCTCGGCCGGCGCGAGCCCGCGATCTACGGCACGACCACGCTTGCCGAGATCGAGGCGCTGTGCAGGCGTGCCGCCGGCGGACATCCCGTCGAATTCCGGCAATCCAATGCGGAGGGCCAGATCGTCGAGTGGATCCACGAGGCGATCGACACCGGCAGCGCGATCGTCATCAATCCCGCGGCGTATTCGTTCACGTCGCTCGCGATCCTCGACGCGCTCAAGATGTGCGAGGGCCCCGTCGTCGAGGTGCATCTCAGCAACATCCACCGCCGCGAGGAGCTCTACCACCGCTCGCTGGTGTCGAAGGTGGCCTCCGCCGTGATCGCCGGGCTGGGCGCGCACGGCTACGAGGTGGCGGTCGAGGCCGCGCTCGCGATGAGCGCGCGCGGCGCCGCTCGCTAGTGGAGCGCACGCACGATGGCCCTGCTCGGCAACGCCGCGATGCTGCTGTGGTACGACATCGTGCCGGAGGAGATCGCGCAGCACGACGAATGGCACACGCGCGAGCACTTTCCCGAGCGCACCGGCATCCCCGGGTTCCTGCGCGCGACGCGCTGGGTGGCGCAGGGCGCGACGGCGCCGCGGTACCTCGTGAGCTACGAGGTGCGCGACGTGGCGGTCCTCACGTCAGCTCCCTACCAGGCGCGGCTCAACGACCCGACGCCGTGGACGCGGCGGATCATGCCGCATTTCCGCGGCATGGTGCGCGGCTTCTGCGGCGTCGAGCGGCGCATCGGCACGGCGCTGGGGGCCGAGATGCTCGCGCTGCGTTACGCGCCTGCCGCGGGGCGCGCAGACGCGCTCGCGCAGTGGATTGCGGATGCGGCGCTCGCGTCGATCGCAGCGACGCCCGGGTTCGCGAGCGCGTTCGTCCTCGCGGCGGCCGTGGCCCCGCCGATGACCGAGGAGCAGAAGCTGCGCGGCCGCGACGCCACCGTCGACCGCGTGGTCCTCGTGACCGGCTACGACGCTGCGCCCATCGAGGAAGCGGCGCGGCTGCTCGCCCCCGAGGCGCTCGCGGCGCAGGGGGCGGAGGAGGGAAGCCTCGTGGGCCGCTACCGGCTGGTGTGCACCGAGGTTGCGCCGGAACTGCGCGCCGGGGCGTGAGCGCGACGGCTACAGATGCGTGCCGATCCGGAGTCCGGATCGGGGTCGTACCTGCAGGGAATTGGTGCCGGTAGAGGGAGTCGAACCCCCGACCTTCGCATTACGAATGCGCTGCTCTACCAACTGAGCTACACCGGCCAGGCATCGGGCCGCCGCCGATTCCGGGCGATCCCAATGCAACGAAGCTTTAAATTATAGCGCGCTTCTTCCCTACCTGCCAAGCGCCGCCTTAACGGGCGAGCAGGCGGGAGAGACCGAACAGCGCATCGATGCCGTTGTAGAGGATCTGCACGCCGATGCACAGCAGGATGAAGGCCGAGAGCCGCATGAACACCGCGGTCCCACCGGCGCCCAGCCGCCGGGTCATCCGCTCCGCATTGCGGAAGCAGAGGAACGTCGTCAGGCACACGAGCGCGGCGCCGAGCACCGTGGAGCCCGCATCCGCGAGGAACGGCTGCACCGTCGACGGAAAGTTGGCGCCGATGGTGATCGCGACCGAGATCGAGCCGGGGCCCACGGTCATCGGCAGCGTCAGCGGATAGAACGCGCGCGCGCTGCTCGCCGAGGCGTCCGCCGACGGCGTGGGGCGCGCATCCTTCTCGTCGGCGCGCAGCAGGCGCCAGCCCAGGCTTGCGACCACGAGCCCGCCCGCCACCTGCACGACGGGAATGCTCACGCCGAAGAACGCGAGCACGTAGTCGCCGACGAAGATCGATGCCACCAGCAGGATGAACCCGTTGAGCGCCACGCGGCGCGCCATCACCGCGCGGCCGGCGTCGTCCTGGTCGGCGGTCAGCGCCACGAACATCGCCGCGTTGCCGAACGGATTCACGATCGGCAGCAGCGCGCCGACCGCGAGCAGGATGCCTTGCAGGAACTGCCCGACGTCGAGGTTCATGGTGTTCCCGTCGCAGGGTTCGCGGGCGCGGCGACCGGCGGCGCGAAGGACAGCTCGGAGGCGAGCGCCTTGATGCCGTTCCACGTGATCTCGACGCCGATGCACAGGACGATGAACGCCGACAGCCGCAGCACCACCATCACGCGCGTATGCCCGAGCCAGCGCGCGATGCGCTCGGCGTAGCGGTACGCGATCCAGACGCAGAGCGAGATGATCGCGGTGCCGATCACGCCCGCGGTGAGGCCGATCACCACGCGCTCGATGCCCTTCGCATGATTGGCGCCGAGCGTGACGGCCACCGAGATCGCGCCGGGATCCACCGTGAGCGGCAGCGTGAGCGGGTAGAAGGCGCGCGCGATCACCGTCGCGTCGGACGTCGGCGGCTGGTTGGCGACGGGCGGAGGCGGCTCGCTCGACAGCAGGTTCCAGCCGAGCGCGCACAGCACGGCGCCGCCCGCCACCTGCACCACGGGCAGCGACAGCCCGAACACCTTCAGCACGTAGCCGCCGACGATCAGCGAGCCCATGATCAGCAGGAACGAGTTGATCGCGACCTTGAGCGCCAGCTCGGCGCGCGTCTCTTCGCTGGCGCCGTGGGTCATCGACAGGAAGATCGGCGCGCTGCCGACGGGATTGACGATGGGCAGCAGGCCGCCGACGACGAGCAGCAGGGCCGTGACGAAATTGCGAAGATCGGTCTCGATCATGACGCGGGGCGCGGTCGGGGCAACGGGGCGGCGCGGTACACTAGCACAGCCGCGCGCCCGCGAAAGCGGCCGTGCAGCCCGCGCACCGCGCGTCCGTTCCCGTGACCTCCACCCGCCCGCTCTTCGGTTTCCACGCCGTCACCGCTCGCCTGCGCCAGCGGCCCGACGCCGTGCACGCCCTGTACGTCCTCGCCGGGCGGCAGGACGCGCGCCTGCGCGACGTCGTGTCGCGCGCGGAAACGTCCGGGGTGGCGGTGCATCCGGTCGAGCACGCGCGCCTCGACGCGCTCGCCGGCCACGGCCGTCACCAGGGCGTGGTGGCGATCGTCGACGACCGCCTGCCGCACGTCACGCTCGACGACGTGCTCGACGCGCCCGCGGAGCCGCCGCTGCTGCTCGTGCTCGACGGCGTCACGGACCCGCACAACCTGGGCGCCTGCCTGCGCAGCGCCGATGCGTTCGGCGCGCTCGCCGTCGTGGTGCCGAAGGACCGCGCGGTCGGCGTGAACGCCACGGTGGCGAAGGCCGCGTGCGGCGCCGCGGACACGGTGCCGGTGATCGCGGTCACCAATCTCGCGCGTGCCCTGCGCGAGATGAAGGAGCGCGGAGTGTGGGTGGTGGGCGCCGATGCGGGAGGCGAGGCGCTCGTCACCGCCGATGTGGCCGGCCCCATCGCGTGGGTGCTCGGCGCCGAGGGCGCCGGCCTGCGCCGCCTCACGCGCGAGTCGTGCGACCGCGTCGTCGGCATCCCGCTGGTGGGCAGCGTGGAAAGCCTCAACGTGTCGGTGGCGGCGGGCATCTGCCTGTACGCCACGCGGGCGGCGCGCATGCGGGCCGCCGGCTAGGAAGCGCGCCTGTGCTTAAATACGGCCGCCCGCGCGACCCCTAGCTCGATGCTGCGTTTCCTGCTCACCCGCGTCAGCCTCGTCATCCCGACGTTCATCGGGATGACGCTGCTCGCGTTCTTCCTCATCCGGCTGGTGCCGGGCGACCCGATCGAGACGATGGCCGGCGAGCGCGGCATCGATCCCGCGCGCCACGCGGCGCTGCTCAAGGAATACGGCCTCGACCGCCCGGTGCTCGTGCAGTACGGCATCTACATCGGGCGCGTGCTGCACGGCGATCTCGGCAAGTCGATGATCACGCAGGAGCCGGTGCTGAAGGAGTTCGCCGCGCTGTTCCCCGCGACCATCGAGTTGGCGCTCGCCGCGATCCTGTTCGCGCTGGTGCTGGGCATTCCGGCCGGCATCATCGCCGCCGTGCGCCGCAACTCGATCTTCGACCACGGCGTGATGGGCGTGTCGCTCACCGGCTACTCGATGCCCATCTTCTGGTGGGGCCTGCTGCTGATCCTGCTGTTCTCGGTGCAGTTGGGCTGGACGCCGGTGTCGGGACGCATCGCCGTCCAGTACTACCTCGAGCCCGTCACCGGCTTCCTCACCATCGACTCGCTGCTGTCCGGCGAGAAGGGCGCGTTCAAGTCCGCGGTGTCGCACCTCGTGCTGCCGATGATCGTGCTCGGCACCCAGCCGCTCGCGATCATCGCGCGCATGACGCGCTCCGCGATGCTCGAGGTGCTGGGCGAGGACTACATCCGAACCGCGCGCGCCAAGGGCCTGTCGTCGCTGCGCGTGGTGGCGCTGCACGCGCTGCGCAACGCGCTCATTCCCGTGGTGACGATCATCGGCCTGCAGGTCGGCGTGCTGTTCACGGGCGCGATCCTCACCGAGACGATCTTCTCGTGGCCCGGCGTGGGCAAGTGGATGATCGAGGCGATCAACCGCCGCGACTACCCGGTGCTGCAGGGCGGCGTGCTGCTGCTCGGGCTCGTCGTGATGGCGGTCAACCTGCTGGTCGACGTGACGTACGGCATCATCAATCCGCGGATCCGGCACGCGCGATGAGTGCCATCGCCACGCCTGTCGCCGCCGCCGCGCCGCGCAGCCCGCTGCGCGAGTTCTGGGGCTACTTCAGCGCCAACAAGGGCGCCGTCGCGGGCCTCGCGTTCGTGATCTTCATCCTGGCGACCGCGGCGCTCGCGCCGCTGATCGCGCCGTATCCGCCCGACCTCACCAACAGCGCGATGTTCCTGAAGCCGCCGGCGTGGCAGGCGGGCGGCTCGTCGGCGCACCTCCTCGGCACCGACGCCATCGGCCGCGACATCCTCTCGCGCCTCATCTACGGCGCGCGGCTGTCGCTCTTGATCGGCATCGCGGTAGTGGCGGTGGCCATCGTCGTCGGCATCACGCTCGGCCTCGTCGCCGGCTTCTTCCGCGGCTACCTCGAGATCGGGATCATGCGCCTGATGGACGTGATCCTCACGCTGCCGAGCCTGCTGCTCGCCATCGTGATCGTCGCAATCCTGGGCCCCGGCATCATGAACGCGATGCTCGCGGTCGTCGTGGTGGTGCTGCCGCATTACGTGCGCATCACGCGCGCCGCGGTGATCACCGAGACGTCGAAGGACTACGTGACGGCCGCGCGCGCGAGCGGCGCCGGCCGCCTGCGCCTGATGTTCAACGAGGTGCTGCCGAACTGCGCGGCGCCGCTCATCGTGCAGGCGTCGCTCGGCGTGTCCACCGCCATCCTCGACGCGGCGGCGCTGGGCTTCCTCGGCCTCGGCGCGCAGCCGCCGGCGTCCGAGTGGGGCACGATGCTCGCCGATGCGCGCGAGTTCGTGCTGCGCGCGTGGTGGGTGGTCACGTTCCCCGGCCTCATGATCCTGCTCACGGTGCTCGCGTTCAATCTGCTGGGCGACGGCCTGCGCGACGCGCTCGACCCCAAGCTCAAGCGCTAGGCGCCGACGACCATGCCGCTGCTCGAGATCGAGGACCTGCACGTCGACTTCCCGACGCAAGGCGGCCTCATGCGCGCGGTCGACGGCGTGAGCCTCACGCTCGACGAGGGCCACGTGCTCGGCATCGTCGGCGAGTCGGGATCGGGCAAGAGCGTCACCATGCTCGCGCTGATGGGCCTCGTCGCGTTCCCCGGCCGCGTGCGCGCGAAGCGCCTCGCGTTCGGCGGTCAGGACCTGCTGGCGCTGCCGGAGCGCGCGCGGCGCAAGGTGCTCGGCCGCGACATCGCGATGATCTTCCAGGAGCCGACCACCAGCCTGAATCCCTGCTTCACGATCGGTTTCCAGCTCGAGGAGACGCTGCGCCTGCACCTGTCGCTCGATCGCAAGGAGGCGCGCAAGCGCGCGATCCAGCTGCTGGAGCAGGTCGGCATTCCCGCGGCGGCGAGCCGCATGGGCGATTTCCCGCACCAGATGTCGGGCGGCATGAACCAGCGCGTGATGATCGCGATGGCCATCGCGTGCAATCCGAAGCTCCTCATCGCCGACGAGCCGACCACCGCGCTCGACGTGACCATCCAGGCGCAGATCCTCGACCTCTTGCGCGACCTGCAGCGCGAGCGCGGCATGGCGCTCGTGCTCGTCACGCACAACATGGGCGTGGTCGCCGAGATGGCGCACCGCGTGGCCGTGATGTACGCGGGGCAGGTGATGGAGGCGCGCGGCGCCGACGAGCTCTTCCGCGCGCCGCAGCATCCGTACACGGCCGCGCTGCTCGCGGCGATGCCCGAGCGCCACCTCGCGGGTGGCCGCCTCGCGACCATTCCCGGCGTCGTGCCGGGACTGCTCGACCGGCCCGCCGGCTGCCTCTTCCAGCCCCGCTGCCCGGACGCCACGCCGTATTGCGCGCAGCGACCCGAATTGCGCGCGTGGGAGCACGGCGTCGTGCGCTGCCATTACCCGCTCAGCGACGCGCAGCGCGAGGCGCGCATGGGCCGCGACGGCGGGCGGCTGCCGTCCAACGTGCAACGCAACGGGATCGAGGCATGAGTGCCGCGCCGCACGCCGTGCGCGGGCACGAAACGAACGCCCCCGTCGTCGAGGCGCGCAACGTCACGCGCATCTACGAGGTGCGCCGCGGCGCGTGGCGTGACTCGGCTAAGCTCACGGCGGTCGGCGGCCTGTCGTTCACCGTCGGCCCGGGCCGCACGCTGGCGGTGGTCGGCGAGTCGGGCTGCGGCAAGTCGACCCTCGCGCGCATGGTGTCGCTCATCGAGCGGCCGTCCGGTGGCGAGCTCACGCTCGCCGGCATGGACGTGACGCACGCGTCGCCGGCCGTGCGGCAATCGCTGCGCAAGTCCGTGCAGATGGTGTTCCAGAATCCGTACGGCTCGCTCAACCCGCGCAAGAAGATCGGCGCCATCCTGGAGGCGCCGCTCGCCATCAACACGCCGCTCACCGCGGCGCAGCGCACCGAGCGCGCACGGTCTATGCTCGCTAAGGTGGGCTTAAGGCCCGAGCAATACGATCGCTACCCGCACATGTTCTCGGGCGGCCAGCGCCAGCGCATCGCCATCGCCCGCGCGCTCATGCTCGAGCCCGCGCTGGTGGTGGCCGACGAGCCGGTCTCGGCGCTCGACGTGTCGGTGCAGGCGCAGGTGCTGAACCTGCTGGCCGACCTGCAACAGGAGCTGTCGGTGGCGTACCTCTTCATCTCGCACGACCTCGCCGTGGTGCGCTACATCGCGCACGACGTGCTCGTGATGTACCTCGGGCTCGCGATGGAGCAGGGCGAGAAGACGCGCATCTTCGAGCGCCCGCTACATCCGTACACGCAGGCGCTGCTCGCCTCCACGCCCGCACTGGGCGGCGTGCGCAAGGAGCGCATCGTGCTCAAGGGCGAACTGCCGTCGCCGCTGAACCCGCCGGCCGGCTGCGTGTTCTCCACGCGCTGCCCGTACGCCCAGCCCGTCTGCACCGCGGAACGACCCGCGCTGCGCCCGGTCGACGGGCGGCAGGTGGCGTGCCATTTCGCGGAGAAATTCACCGATTCGGGGCATACTGGCGCCCCGGCACCGCTGCACTGACCGCTGGAGCCCATTCTTAGGGAGAATCGCATGAAGCATCGCAACTCGCATCCTGCCCCGCGCGCGCTGCGCGTGGCCGTCGTCGCCGCGCTGGCGCTCGCCGCCGCCGGCGGCCTGTCCGCCAAGACCCTCGTGTTCTGCTCCGAGGGGAGCCCCGAGAACTTCTACCCGGGCGTGAACACGACCGGCACGTCGTTCGACGCCAACAGCCAGATCTACAGCCGCATCGTCGACTTCGAGCGCGGCACGACCAAGGTCGTCCCGGGCCTGGCCGAGAGCTGGGAGATCTCGCCCGACGGCACGGTGTATACGTTCAAGCTGCGCAAGGGCGTCAAGTGGCACAACCACCGCGCGTGGAAGCCGACGCGGGACATGAACGCCGACGACGTCATCTTCATGCTCGAGCGCCAGGGCAAGGAAGACAACCCGTACTTCAAGGTCACGAGCTCCAACCATTCGTACTACAACGACATGGGCATGGGCAAGCTCATCAAGTCGATCCAGAAGGTGGACGACTACACGGTGCGCATCACGCTCAACAAGCCGGAGGCGCCGTTCCTGTCGAACCTCGCGATGGAATACGCGGGCGTGCAGTCGAAGGAATACGCCGATGCGATGCTGAAGGCCGGCACGCCGGAGAAGATCGACCAGGAGCCGATCGGCACCGGGCCGTTCTACCTCGTGCAGTACCAGAAGGACGCCGTGATCCGCTACAAGGCGTTCCCGCAATTCTGGGGCGGCAAGGCGAAGATCGACGACCTCGTGTTCGCGATCACGCCGGACGCATCCGTGCGTTGGGCCAAGCTGCAGAAGGGCGAGTGCCACGTGATGCCGTACCCGAACCCGGCCGACCTCGACGCGATCCGCAAGGACCCGAACGTGCAGGTGCTGGAGCAGCCGGGCCTCAACGTCGGCTACCTCGCGTACAACACGCAGAAGAAGCCGTTCGACGACGTGCGCGTGCGCCGCGCCGTCAGCATGGCGATCAACAAGAAGGCGATCATCGACGGCGTGTACCTCACCACCGGCGTCGCCGCGAAGAACCCGATCCCGCCGACGCAGTGGTCGTACAACGACGCGGTCAAGGACGACGTCTACGATCCGGCCGCGGCGAAGAAGCTGCTCGCCGAAGCCGGCTATCCGAACGGCTTCCAGACGGACCTGTGGGCGATGCCGGTGCAGCGCCCGTACAACCCGAACGCGAAGCGCATCGCGGAGCTGATGCAGGCCGACCTCGCGAAGGTCGGCGTGCAGGCCGAGATCAAGAGCTTCGAGTGGGGCGAGTATCGCAAGCGCATGCAGAACGGCGAGCACCAGATGGGGATGCTCGGGTGGACCGGCGACAACGGCGACCCGGACAACTTCATGGCCAACCTGCTGGGCTGCGATTCCGCGAAGGCCAACGGCAGCAACGTCGCGAAGTTCTGCTACCAGCCGTACGAGGAGTTGATCCAGAAGGCGAAGACCACCAGCGGCCAGGCCGCGCGCACGCCGCTCTACGAGAAGGCGCAGGTGATCTTCAAGGAGCAGGAGCCCTGGTACACGATCGCCCACGCGGTGCAGCTCAAGCCCGTGCGCAAGGAAGTGATCGACTTCAAGCTCTCGCCGTTCGGCCGCCACACGTTCTACGGCGTCGACATCAAGGAATAGGCGCGCCGCGCCTCCGCGACGAGCCCCGCGCGCCTTCCGGCCCGCGGGGCTTTTCGTTGGTGCCAGAGTTGTCACATTCGGGGTCAGACCCCAAAGCTTAAGGGTCTGACCCCTTTTCGGCTCGCGTTGACGCGCCCGGGGCGTTTGGGCATGATCGCCCGGCATTTCCCGCCGGCGGCACGCCGGCTTTCCCGGCCCCCGCGTGACAGCCTTCGTCCTCCGCCGCATCCTGCAGTCCGCGCTGGTCCTCGCGGTCGTCGCCTTCATCGCCTTCGGGCTCTTCAACTTCACCGGCGACCCGGTGAACTTCATGGTGGGCCAGGACGCGACGATGCAGGACCGCCAGCGCCTGCGCGAGGAGCTGGGCCTCGACCGGCCGTTCTACGTGCAGTTCGCGCGCTTCCTCGGCAACGCCGTGCACGGCGATTTCGGGCTCTCGCTGCGCCAGGCGCGGCCGGTGTCGGTGCTCCTGAAGGAGCGCCTGCCGGCAACGCTCGAACTCGCCACCGCCGCCGCGCTGCTCGCCCTCGTCGTCGGCATCCCGATGGGCGTGTACACGGCGCTGCGCCGCGAGAGCTGGTTCGCGCACGTGCTGCTCGCGGGCTCGCTGATCGGCGTCAGCCTGCCGACGTTCCTCATCGGCATCCTGCTGATCCTCGTCTTCGCCGTGCAGCTCGGATGGCTACCGTCGTTCGGCCGCGGCGACACGGTGGCGTTCGGCTGGTGGACGACGGGCCTCTTCACGACGAGCGGGTTGAAGGCGCTGATCCTGCCGACGATCACGCTCTCGCTCATCCAGATGACGCTGATCATGCGCCTCGTGCGCTCCGAGATGCTCGAGGTGCTGCGCACCGACTACATCAAGTTCGCGCGCGCCCGCGGCCTCACCGACCGCGCGATCCACTTCGGCCACGCGCTCAAGAACACGCTGGTGCCGGTCATTACGATCGTCGGCCTGCAGCTCGGTGCGATCATCGCATTCGCGATCGTGACCGAGACGGTGTTCCAGTGGCCCGGCATGGGCCTCCTCTTCATCCAGGCCGTGTACTTCGCCGACATCCCCGTGATGGCCGCCTACCTGTGCTTCATCGCGCTGGTGTTCGTGGTCATCAACCTGGTCGTCGATCTCCTGTACTACGCCGTCGATCCGCGGCTGCGCATCGACCGGGCGGTGGCGGCGCATTGAAAATCGAATTCCACAAAGAGACGCAGAGGCGCCGAGGAAACCAGAACCCCTCTGCGTCTCGGCGTCTCTTTGTGAGCAAAGGATCTCGCCAATGAAACCGAACGAGCATATTGCCCGCTGGCAGGACGAGTTCACCGCCATCCGCCGCGACCTCCACGCGCACCCGGAGCTGGGCTTCGAGGAGGAGCGCACCGCGCGCGTCGTGCAGGAGAAGCTGGCCGCGCTCGGCATCGAGCACCACACCGGCATCGGCAAGACCGGCATCGTCGCCGTGATTCCCGGGCGCTCGTCGGCGAGCGGCCGCTCGGTGGGCCTGCGCGCCGACATGGACGCGCTGCCGATGCAGGAGGAGAACGAGTTCGCGCACAAGTCGCGCTACGACGGGCGCATGCACGGCTGCGGCCACGACGGCCACACGACGATGCTGCTCGCCGCCGCGAAGTACCTGCACGAGACGCGCAACTTCGACGGCACCGCATTCCTCATCTTCCAGCCCGGCGAGGAAGGCTACGCCGGTG
Organism: Burkholderiales bacterium; assembly: GCA_046347855.1. Lineage (GTDB taxonomy): Bacteria > Pseudomonadota > Gammaproteobacteria > Burkholderiales > Casimicrobiaceae > VBCG01. The sequence continues at coordinate 90,993 of JAXMFJ010000006.1, read as the reverse complement.
CGAAGGCGATGATCGAGGACGGGCTCTTCACGCGCTTTCCCGCGGAGCAGGTGTTCGCGCTGCACAACTGGCCGGGCCTGCCGCCGGGGCGCATCGGCATCACGCCCGGCCCCGCGATGGCGGCCGCCGACCGCATCGAGATCACCATCGACGGCAAGGGCGGCCACGGCGCGCATCCGCACGCGGCGATCGATCCGGTGCTGGTCGCGGGCCACGTCATCACCGCCGCGCAGTCGATCGTCAGCCGCAACGTGAGCCCGATCGACACCGCCGTAGTGAGCCTGTGCGCGATGCAGGCCGGGCACCCGGGCGCGATGAGCGTGATCCCGTCGCACGCGAAGCTCGTCGGCACGGTGCGTACGTTCCGGCCGTCGACGCAGGACCACATCGAGACGCGCCTGCGCGAGCTCGTCGGCAACATCGCGGCCGCGTTCGGCGCGCGCGCGCACCTCCACTACGAGCGCGTGTACCCGGCCACCATCAATCACGATCGCGAAGCCATGTTCGCCGCCGACGTCGCGGAGTCGCTCGTCGGCGCGGACAACGTCGTGCGCGACCTGCCGCCGTCGATGGGCGCCGAGGATTTCTCGTTCATGCTGCAGGCGAAGCCGGGCGCGTTCGCGCGGCTGGGGCAGGGCGGCGCGGAAGGCGGCTGCTTCCTCCACAACAGCACGTACGATTTCAACGACGCGGTGATCCCGCTCGGCGCCGGCTATCTCGCCGCACTCGCCGAGCGCGCGATGCCGCTGCGCGCATGACGGAGGCGACGACCGTGTCCACGAATCCCTCCGACCATTTCGCCGCCACCTATTCGGAAGCGCGCGCCAGGTTCCTCGCGGCCGCGCGCGCCCGCGGGCTCGTCCTGCGGCACTACGCGCATCCGGTCGCGAAAGGCGCGCAGGGCGAGGAGCTCGCGCTCGACGTCGGCGTGCTCGGCGACCCGCACGCGAAGGAAGTGCTGCTCCTCACCGCGGGCACGCACGGCGCCGAGGGCTTCTGCGGCTCGGGCTGCGAGATCGGGCTGCTCGCCGACGACGCCTTCGTCGCGCGCGTCGCACGCGACGGCGTGCGCGTCGTGTTCCTGCATGCGCTCAATCCGTACGGCTTCTCGCACCTGCGTCGCACCAACGAGGACAACGTCGACCTCAACCGCAATTTCCGCGACTGGTCGAGCGCCCCCGCACCGAACCTCGCCTATGCGGAAGTGCACGGCTTCATCGTGCCGGATACGTGGCCGCCGTCGGCAGCCAACGACGCCGAGTTGCGCGCGTATCTCGCTGCGCACGGCGAGAAGGCATTGCAGCAGGCGGTGACCGCCGGGCAGAGCGAGCATCCGGACGGCCTCTTCTACGCGGGCGTGCGCCCGGCGTGGAGCAACGGCATCCTGCGCCGCGTGCTGCGCGAGGAAGCCGCCGGCGCGCGCACGCTCGCGTGGATCGACTACCACACGGCGCTCGGACCGCGCGGTCACGGCGAGATGATCTACAACGGCGCCGACAATCCCGACGACATCGCGCGCACCAAGGCGTTCTGGGGCCCGGCGGTGACGTCGTTCTACGACGGCTCGTCGACGTCCGCCGCGCTCACCGGCGTCAACGGCAGCGCCGTGCGCGACGAGTGCCCGGGCGTCGCCTATGCCGGCATCGCGCTCGAGTACGGCACGCTGCCGGTCCTCACCGTCATGCAGGCCCTGCGCGCCGACCAGTGGCTCGCCAATCATCCGGACGCCGCGCCCGCGCAGCGTGCGGCGATCAAGCAGGCGGTGCGCGACGCGTTCTACCAGGACGCCGACGACTGGAAGGCGATGCTGCATGCGCAATCGCTCGCCCGCGCGAACGAGGCGCTCGCCGGCCTCGTCGCGAGCCGCGGATGAGCGACGCCGCGCCCGCGGTGTCCTCCGCGTCGCCCACGAGCGCGCGCAGCGCGTGGGCCCGCGCGTGGGACAGCGACGTCGGCTGGAGCTTCCGCCACTCGCCGGTGGCGATGCTGTCGTGCGCGGTGTTCGCCGCGTGCGTGCTGGCCGCGGTCTTCGCGCCGCTCGTGGCGCCGCACAACCCGTTCGACCTCACGACGCTGTCGCTGTCGGACTCGCGCCTGCCGCCGATGTGGAGCGAGGGCGGCAAGGCGGCGTTCCCGCTCGGCACCGACGACCAGGGCCGCGACGTCCTGTCGGCGATCGTCTTCGGCGCGCGCATCTCGCTGCTGGTGGGCCTGGCGTCGGTCGCGTTCGCGCTGGTGCTCGGCGTCGCGCTCGGCCTCCTCGCGGGCTACGCGGGCGGCAAGACCGACGCGCTCATCATGCGCATCGCCGACGTGCAGCTCTCGTTCCCCGCGATCCTGATCGCGCTGCTGATCGACGGCGTCGCGCGCGTCGCGTTGCCGCGCGAGCTGCACGATCGCCTCGCCATTCTCGTGCTGGTGTTCGCGATCGGCCTCTCGAACTGGGTGCAGTACGCGCGCACGGTGCGCGGCTCGACGATGGTGGAGAAGGGCAAGGAGTACGTGCAGGCGGCGCGCGTCATCGGCGTGTCGCCGTGGGGCATCATGGCGCGGCACCTGCTGCCCAACGTGATGGGGCCGGTGCTCGTGCTCGCGACGATCAACATCGCCACCGCGATCCTCACCGAGGCGACGCTGTCGTTCCTCGGCGTCGGGGTGCCGCCGACGGAGCCGTCGCTCGGCACGCTGATCCGCATCGGCAACGAATTTTTGTTCTCCGGGGAGTGGTGGATTACCATCTTCCCCGGCGTGGCCCTGGTGGTCATGGTGCTCGCGATCAACCTGCTCGGTGACTGGCTGCGCGACGCGCTGAACCCGAAGCTGCGCTGAACCGGAATGAACAGGCCGTCCGGCATGTTGGGATAGGACGGCGGGGAGCGCGGCGGACGCAACCACGACCGCCGCGATGTGGCCAGGTGCCGTGCGGACCCGGCAAGCGAAGAAGGAGTGAACGCAATGCGCAAACTGATGCTGTTGGCCGTGCCCGCGGTCGTCGCCCCGCTGTTCCTGGGTGGCTGCCAGACGTGGGGTCCGACGTGGAGCGAGCTCACCGGGCAGCGCTACAACATGACGATCACCAACCGGCGCCCGGCGATCATCGACCAGGTGGACAACCAGGGCGCGTTCCCGAACCCGAACCTGATCCGCGTCGAGCCGGGCGAGCGCCGCCTCGTGGTGCAGGGCCCGGCGCCGGGCTGGTCGGGCGGGCCGCCGCTGCACGTGATGATGCTGAAGGTCGAGCCGTGCAAGCGCTACTACATCAACGCGCAGTTCGAGAACACCGTCACCCAGGAGTGGCGGCCGGTGGTCGACTTCGTCGAGCCCATCTCCGGCTGCCAGCTGCCCGCCGCGAAATAGCGGGATGACGCCGCCGGGCACGCCCCTGCTCGCGGTCGAGGGACTGCGCGTCGAGTTCCCGACGCGCCACGGCACGCTGGTCGCCGTGCACGACGTCTCGTTTTCCATCGCGCCCGGCGAGGTGCTGGGCGTGGTGGGCGAGTCGGGCGCCGGCAAGTCGCTGACCGGCGCGGCGATCATCGGTCTCATCGATCCGCCGGGGCGCATCGGCGCCGGCGAGATCCGGCTCGGCGGCCGCCGCATCGACAACCTGCCCTACGACGCGATGCGGCGCGTGCGCGGCCGCGAGATCGGCGCGATCTTCCAGGACCCGCTGACCTCGCTCAACCCGCTGTTCACCGTCGGCCAGCAGCTGGTCGAGACGATCCGCACGCACCTGCCGCTGTCCGCGGCCGACGGGCGCAAGCGGGCGATCGCGCTGCTGGAGGAGGTGGGCATTCCCGCCGCCGCGCGCCGCATCGATCACTACCCGCACCAGTTCTCGGGCGGCATGCGCCAGCGCGTCGTCATCGCGCTCGCGCTCGCCGCCAACCCGCGCCTCATCGTCGCCGACGAGCCCACCACCGCGCTCGACGTCTCCATCCAGGCGCAGATCATCCAGCTCTTGAAGCGCCTGTGCCGCGAGCACGGCACCGCGGTGATGCTCGTCACCCACGACATGGGCGTCATCGCCGAGACCGCCGATCGGGTGGCGGTGATGTACGCGGGGCGCATCGTGGAGATCGGCCCGGTCGCGGACGTGATCCACCGCCCGCAGCACCCGTACACCGCGGGGCTGATGGGATCGATTCCCTCGATCGCCGACGTGCGCGAGCGCCTGACGCAGATCGACGGCGCGATGCCGCGGCTCACCGCGATCCCGGGGGGCTGCGCGTTCCATCCGCGCTGTCCGCAGGCGTTCGCGCGCTGCCGCGACGAGCGGCCCGGGCTCATGTCCGCCGGCGCCACGAGCGCGGCGTGCTGGCTGCGTGTCGCGGAGACGGCGCCGGCGAGCGCAGTCGCATGAGCGACACGCTGCTCGCGCTCGCGCGCGTCGCCCGCGACTTCGACGTCTCGCCGCCGTGGCTCGACCGCGTGCTCGCGCGCCGCGGGCGCGTGCTGCTGCACGCGGTGGCCGGCGTGGATCTCACGATCCGCAGGGGCGAGACGCTCGGCCTCGTCGGCGAGTCGGGGTGCGGCAAGTCCACGGTCGCGCGCCTCATCGTCGGCCTCTACGCACCGACGCGCGGCACCATCACGTACGACGGCGTCGCCATCGCGGGCGAAGGCGCGACGCGCGACGCGACGGCGCTGCGCCGCGCGCGGCGCGGCATGCAGATGATCTTCCAGGATCCGTACGCGAGCCTGAACCCGCGCTGGCGGGTGGCGGACATCGTGTCCGAGCCCATGCGCGCGCAGCAGGCCACGCTGCCGCGCGCCGAGCTCGCGAATCGCGTCGCGGCATTGCTCGAGCAGGTGGGCCTCGCCCCCGCGGACGGCGGCAAGTTCCCGCACCAGTTCTCGGGCGGGCAGCGGCAGCGCATCTCGATCGCGCGCGCGCTGTCGACGAATCCCGCGTTCCTCGTGTGCGACGAGCCCACGTCCGCGCTCGACGTCTCGGTGCAGGCGCAGGTGCTGAACCTCATGCGCGACCTGCAGCGCACGCTCGGGCTCACGTACCTCTTCATCTCGCACAACCTCGCGGTGGTGCACCACATCGCCGACCGCGTCGGCGTGATGTACCTGGGTCGCATCGTCGAGATCGCGCCGACGCGCGAGCTCTTCGCGCAGCCGCGTCATCCCTACACGCGCATGCTGCTCGACGCCGTGCCCGACCTCGAGATGACCGGCGCGTCGCGCGTCGCGGTCGCGGGCGAGGTGCCGAATCCGCTCGACCCGCCGGCGGGCTGCGCGTTCCACCCGCGCTGCCCCCACGCGAACGAGCGCTGCCGCCGCGAGCTGCCCGTGCTGCGCCAGACGGCAGGCGCGGAGGGCGAGGTCGCGTGCCACGCCGTCGAGGAGGGCCGGCTGCCCCCGCGGATCGTTCCCGCCATGGCGGCTTGAGGCGCGTCCGGACCCCTCGGGCGAGAGGGGCGATTCCGCTATAATCGCGCGCTTGCCGGGCGAGGGCCGCCACGCCGCTCCCCGGTCCTGCCGCCGCCGCGACGAGCCGGTCGCCGCGGCCGCCTCCCGTACCCGAATTTCCCACGAAGCGAACCCAAGCCTTGCGCCTCACGCAGATCAAGCTGTCCGGATTCAAGTCGTTCGTCGATCCCACGGTCATCGGCACCCCCGGCCAGCTCGTCGGCATCGTGGGGCCCAACGGGTGCGGCAAGTCGAACGTCATCGACGCGGTGCGCTGGGTGCTGGGCGAGTCGAAGGCGTCCGCGCTGCGCGGCGAGTCGATGCAGGACGTGATCTTCAACGGCGCGGGCGAGCGCAAGCCCGTCGGCCGCGCATCGGTCGAGCTGCACTTCGACAACAACCTGGGCCGGATCAGCGGGCAGTGGGGCCAGTACGCGGAGATCTCGATCAAGCGCGTGCTCACGCGCGACGGCGACTCGTCGTACTACATCAACAACATCCCGGTCCGCCGCCGCGACATCCACGATCTCTTCCTCGGCACCGGCCTCGGCCCGCGCGCGTACGCGATCATCGAGCAGGGCATGATCTCGCGCGTCATCGAGGCCAAGCCGGAGGAGCTGCGCGTGTTCCTCGAGGAAGCGGCGGGCGTGTCGAAGTACAAGGAGCGGCGCAAGGAGACCGAAGGCCGCCTCTCGGACACGCGCGAGAACCTCGCCCGCGTGGAGGACATCCGCAACGAGCTCGCGAACCAGCTCGAGCGCCTCGACCAGCAGGCGCAGGTCGCCGCGCAGTACCGCGAGCTCGACGCGCGGCACAAGCTCTCGCAGCACATGTCGTGGTACGCGAAGCAGCAGGAGGCCGTGCGCACGCGCGACCGCTGCAGCGCGGAGCACGCGACGCTCACCGTCGCGCTGGAGGCCATCCACGCGGAGCTCCGCGCGACCGAGGCGCGCCTCGAGAGCCTGCGCAGCGAGCACTACGCCGCCAACGACCAGCTGCACGAGCGGCAGGGCGCGTTCTATGCGGCCAACAGCGAGGTCAGCCGGCTCGAGCAGCAGCTCTCGTTCGCGCGCGAATCGGAAACGCGTCTGACCCAGCAGGTCGCGCAGCTCACCGAAGCGCTCGGCGCGATCGCCGGACAGGAGAGCGCACTCGCCGACGATCGCGCGACCGCCGAGGCGGCGCTCGAGGCGGCGATCGCCGCGCGCGAGGCCGCCGCGGCGGAGGAGGCGGCGGCGCAGGCCGCGCTGCCGGAGCTCGAGGCGGCCGTCACCGCCGCCGCCGGTCGCCTGCAGGAGCTGCAGCAGCAGATCGCGCTCACCGAGCAGGGTGTGCGGGTCGCGGAGACGCGGCGCGACAGCGCGGCGAAGGCGCTCGCGCAACTGGCCGACCGCCGGTCGCGCCTCGAAAGCGAGCTCGCCGGCATCGCGGCGCCGGTGACCGATCCGGTGCGCGAGGTCGAGGAGCAGCTCGCGCAGGAAAACGCCGACCTCGCCGGCAAGCAGGAGGCGCTCGCGACGCTGCAGCAGACGGTCACCGACCTGCAGACCCGCCAGCGCAGCACCGCCGACGCCTGGGAGCAGGCGAGCCGGCGGCTCGCCGACCTCGAGGCGCGGCAGGGCGCACTCGCTGCGCTGCAGGCGAAGATCGGGCACGGCAAGGACGTCGACGGCTGGCTCGACGCGCACGGCCTCGCGCAGGCGCGCCGGCTCTACCAGGCGCTCGACATCGAGCCGGGCTGGGAAGACGCGATTGAGGCGGTGCTGCGCGAGCGGCTGTCCGCGCTGGAGCTCGCGCAGCTCGACGAGGTGCAGGGCTGGGTCGCCGGCGGGGCGGTCCCGCCGCGCCGCGTCGCGGCCTACGCGCCGGCCCCGGCGCGGCACGAGCCGCACGCGCAGCACGATGCGCTCCTGTCCAAGGTGCGCCTGAAGGACCCCGCGCTCGGCCGCTTCATCGCCGACGGCCTGCACGGCATCCGCTGCCGTCCCGACCTCGCGAGCGCGCTCGCCGAGCGCGAGGCGCTGGGGCAGGGCGAGGCGTTCGTCACGCCGGCGGGGCACCTCGTCACGGCGCAGGGCGCGGCGCTGTACGCGCCCGACAGCGAGCTGCACGGCGTGCTCGCCCGCCAGCGCGAGCTCGAGGAGCTGGCCGGCGCGATGGAGGCGGCGGCCGCGGCGGCGAGCGAGGCCAGCGCGCAGCGCGACGCCGTCGCAGCGGAGCTGCGCACCGCGCAGCAGACGTATCACAGCGAGGGCGTCGCGGTGGCCTCGCAGCAACGCCGCGTGCACGACCTCGAGATCGAGCTCCTGCAACTGAAGCAGGCGGCCGAGGCCGCGCAGCGCCGGCGCCAGCAGATCGCGCAGGAGCTGGAGGATCTCGCCGCGCGCTACGCCGAGGACGAGGGCCAGCGCGACGCGATCGCGGAAGAGATCGCCAACCTGCAGTCGCGGCTGCACGACGAGCTCGCGCAGCGCGAGAGCGCGCGCCATGCGCGCAACGAGCACGAGGTGGCGCTGGCGCGCGGACGCGAGCGCGTGCGCATGGCCGAGCGCAGCGCGCAGGAGGCGGGCTTCGCCGAGCGCAGCGGGCGCGATCGCCTGGCCGAGCTCGCGCGCCGGCGCGATGCGCTGCTCGCGCAGGGCGAACAGCAGCGGGGATTGCTGACGCAGCTCACGAGCGAGCGGCAGGCGATCGACTGGACGCCGGTCGAGGCGTCGCTGCAGCAGCAGCTCGCCGTGCGCGGCGATGCCGAGCAGGCGCTCGCCGCAGCGCGCGACCGGCTCGAGTCGCTGGGCGCGGCGTTGCGCGAAGCCGAGGAGTCGCGCCTCGCCACCGACCAGAAGCAGGAGCCCGCGCGCCAGAAGATCCAGGACATGCAGCTGAAGGAGCAGGCGGCCACCCTCGCCGAGCAGCAATACGCGGAGCAGCTCGCCGAAGCGCACGCGGACTTGGCCGCGCTGCCCGACGCGCTGAAGGCGTGGGGCAACTACCGCACGCTGCCGGCGGAGATCGAGCGGCTGGCGGCCGCCATCGCGGAGCTCGGCCCCGTGAACCTCGCGGCGCTCGACGAGCTCGCGCAGGCCCGCGAGCGCAAGGAGTACCTCGACCGCCAGGCCGCCGACCTGACCGAGGCGATGACCACGCTCGAGACGGCCATCCGCCAGATCGACCGCGAGTCGCGCGACCTCCTGCAGCAGACGTTCACGACGGTCAACGAGAATTTCAGCAAGCTCTTCCCCGCGCTCTTCGGCGGCGGGCAGGCGCGCCTCATCCTCACCGGCGAGGAGATCCTCGACTCCGGCGTGCAGGTCGTCGCGCAGCCGCCGGGCAAGCGCAACACGTCGATCCACCTGCTGTCGGGCGGCGAGAAGGCGCTCACCGCGATCTCGCTCGTGTTCGCGCTGTTCCAGCTCAACCCCGCGCCGTTCTGCCTGCTGGACGAGGTCGACGCGCCGCTCGACGATCCCAACACCGAGCGCTTCTGCCGGATGGTGCAGGCGATGTCGGGCGAGACGCAGTTCCTCTTCATCTCGCACAACAAGATCACGATGGAGATGGCGAACCAGCTCGTCGGCATCACGATGCCGGAGCCGGGGGCGTCGCGCGTCGTCGCGGTGGATATCGCGGAAGCGTTGAACTTGGCGGCAGCATAACGACATGTCGTCCCCGCGAACGCGGGGACCCAGTGTCGTTTGAATGCCGGAGCTCTGCCACGAAAGCCGCTGGGTCCCCGCCTTCGCGGGGACGACGGTTCGTGAGATCGATGCCCGGTCGAGATGCATCGGCCGTTCATGAGCCCATGACGCAAAGCCTCTAGCGGTTTATCGAACCGCGGCGCGCTATACTCGGCAGCTATCTCCTTATGCCGAGGCCCGACCAATGACCCTGCCGATCTCGATGAGCCCGCTGCAGATCGGACTCATCGTCGCCGGCGTGCTGTTGGTGATCGGCGTCATCGTCTACAACGCGTGGGTCGAGCGGCGCGCGAAGCAGCGCATCGCCGCCCGGTCGGCACCACCGCCGCCCGCGCCCGGCGGCGACCTGCGTGCCGCGCCGTCCGCGGAGCGGGTCGAGCCCACGCTGCGCACCTCCGCGTCGCCACCGGCCACGGCCGAAGCCGCCTACCGGCCGCCGGCCGAGGCGCCCGGGAGCGACTTCACGCCCCCCATGGACGTCATCGAGCACGACGTCCCCGACGACGTCCTGCAGGACGCACCGGCCGCGCCGGCCCCCATCGCGGCCGCGGAAAGCGCCGACGGCGCGTCGCTGCGCAAGCCCGATCCCGAGATCGAGTGCATCGTCACGCTGCAGCCCGCGAAGGCGGTGCCGGTCGGCGCCATCGCCGCGGGGCTGCACGCGCGCCTGGGCAAGCGGCTGCGCTGGTTCGGCCGCACCGCGCCGAACGCGCCGTGGCAGCAGCTCGCCTCCGACGCCAAGGGCGAATTCGTCGAGATCGCCGCGTGCCTGCTGCTCGCCGACCGCAACGGCGCGGCAAGCCGCGCGCAGCTCGACACGTTCACGCGCGTCGTCGGCGAGCTCGCGCCGCTGCTGCCGGCGGCGATGTCCGTCCCCGATCCGGCGGCCGAGACGGAGCGCGCCGAGGCGCTCGACCGCCTGTGCGCGGACGTCGACGTCCAGCTCGGGCTCACCGTCCTCGTCCCGGGCGCCGGCAGCGTTCCCGGCACCAAGCTGCGCGGCGTCGCCGAGGCGTCCGGATTCCGGCTCGCGCCCGGCGGGCGCTTCGAGTGGGTTTCCGAGGACACGGGCACCGTCCAGTACTCGTTGCAGAACCTGCGCAACGAGCCGTTCACGCCGGACACGCTGCGCCTGTCGGCCACCAACGGCGTCGTCTTCGTCCTCGACGTGCCGCGCGTCGCCGATCCGTTGCGCACCTTCGACCAGATGAAGCTCGCGGCGCGGCGCATGGCGCAGAATTTGGGCGCGGAGGTGGTCGACGACAACCGCCGCCCGCTCGACGACACCGCGCTCGCGGCGATCCGCAAGCAGGTCGACGCCGCCGCCGCCGCGCTGCGCGGCTCCGGCATCGAGCCGGGCAGCCCCCGCGCGCTGGCGCTCTTCGGAGCCTGATCCCGATGTCCGCGGCGCCGGCCGTCCCGGCGGCGGTGGCCGCACGCGCGGCGGCGCTGCGCGACGAGATCCGCGCGCACAACCACCGCTATTACGACGAGGACGCGCCGACGATCAGCGACGCGGACTACGACGCGCTGTACCGCGAGCTGCAGGCGATCGAGGCGGAGCATCCGTCGCTCGTGACGCCCGATTCGCCGACGCAGCGCGTGGGCGGCGGCCGCGCCGCGCAGTTCGCGCCGGTCGCGCACCGCGTGCCGATGCTGTCGATCCGCACGGAGACGCAGACCACGGTCGCGGGCGCGCTCGACTTCGACGCGCGCATCCGCCGCGACCTCGCGCTCGGCCCCGACGATCCGCCCGTTGCGTACATGGCGGAGCTCAAGTTCGACGGCCTCGCGATCAGCCTGCGCTACGAGCACGGCGCGCTCGCGGTCGCCGCCACCCGCGGCGACGGCGAGACGGGCGAGGACGTCACCGCCAACGTGCGCACGATCCGCGCGGTGCCGCAGAAGCTCGCCGGCCGCGCGCCGCCGGTGCTCGAGGTGCGCGGCGAGATCTACATGACGCGCAAGGACTTCGCCGAGCTCAACGCGCGTCAGGAGGCCGCCGGCGAGCGCCTGTACGTCAATCCGCGCAACACCGCCGCGGGCGCCGTGCGCCAGCTCGATCCCGCGATCACGGCCCAGCGCCCGCTCGCGTTCTTCGCATACGGCATCGGCGACGTCGACGGCTGGACCGTGCCCGCGACCCAGGGCGAGCTCTTCGAGGCGCTGGCGGCGTTCGGCCTCCCGGTGAACGGGGATCGCCGGCGTGCGCTCGGCGGCGACGAGCTCGCGGCCTACTACGAAAGCGTGCAGGCCCGCCGCGACGACCTGCCGTTCGAGATCGACGGCGTCGTGTACAAGGTCGACTCGCTCGCGCTGCAGCGGCAGCTGGGTTTCCGCACCCGCGAGCCGCGCTGGGCGGTGGCGCACAAGTTCCCGCCGGAGGAGATGACCACCACGCTGCTCGCCATCGACGTGCAGGTCGGGCGCACGGGCGCGATCACGCCGGTCGCGCGCCTCGCGCCGGTGTTCGTCGGCGGCACCACGGTGACCAACGTCACGCTCCACAACGAGGACGAGATCCGGCGCCGCGACCTCATGGTGGGCGACACCGTCGTCGTGCGCCGCGCGGGCGACGTGATCCCGCAGGTCGTGAGCCGGATCCTCGAGCGGCGTCCGGCCGACGCCCGGCCGTTCGTGATGCCGGCGCAGTGTCCGGAGTGCGGCTCCGCGGTCGTGCGCCTCGAAGGCGAGGTGGTGGCGCGCTGCAGCGGCGGCCTCGTGTGCCCGGCGCAGCGCAAGCAGGCGCTGCTGCACTTCGCCGGGCGGCGCGCGATGGACATCGAGGGGCTGGGCGACAAGCTCGTCGACCAGCTCGTCGACGGCGGCATCGTGCACACGCCGGCGGACCTCTACAAGCTCGGCCTCGCGAAGCTCGCGGCGCTTGAACGGATGGCGGACAAGAGTGCCGCCAACGTGCTCGCCGCCATCGAGAAGAGCAAGGCGACGACGCTCGCGCGCTTCATCTTTGCGCTCGGCATCCGGCACGTCGGCGAAGCCACGGCGCGCGACCTCGCGAACCACTTCGGCAGCCTCGACGCGCTGCTCGCGGCCGACGTGCCCGCGCTGCTCGAGGTGCACGACGTGGGGCCGGTGCTCGCGGAGTCGATCGCGAGCTTCTGCGCGGAGCCGCACAACCGCGAAGGCATCGAGCAGCTGCGCGCGGCCGGCGTGACGTTTCCGGAAGGGCCGCCGCGCGTCGTCGCGGCCGGGCCGCTCGCGGGCATGACGCTGGTGCTGACCGGCACGCTGCCGGCGCTCACGCGCGACGAGGCCAAGGCGATGATCGAGGCGGCCGGCGGCAAGGTCGCCGGCAGCGTATCGAAGAAGACGAACTACGTGGTCGCCGGCGAGGACGCCGGCAGCAAGCTCGCGAAGGCCGAGGAGCTGGGCGTCGCGGTGCTCGACGAAGACGGACTCCGCGCGCTCCTCGCGGGACAACGCTGAAGGCAAGGACCCATGAAACCCATCACCAAAGCCGTGTTCCCGGTCGCCGGCCTCGGCAGCCGCTTCCTCCCCGCCACCAAGGCGAGCCCGAAGGAGATGCTGCCGGTCGTCGACAAGCCCCTCATCCAGTACGCGGTGGAGGAGGCGGCGGCGGCCGGCATCACCGACATGATCTTCATCACCGGCCGTAACAAGCGGGCGATCGAGGATCACTTCGACAAGGCCTACGAGCTCGAGACCGAGCTCGCGCTGCGCAACAAGGCGGCGCTGCTGGAAGCGGTGAAGGAGGCGACGCCGCGGGGCATCAACTGCATCTACATCCGGCAGTCGGAGGCGCTGGGCCTCGGCCACGCGGTGCTGTGCGCGGCGCCGGTCGTCGGCGACGAGCCCTTCGCGGTGATCCTGGCCGACGACCTCATGGACGCCGACGTGCCGGTGATGCGCCAGATGGTCGACGTGGCGGCGCGCGAGAACGTGTCGACGATCGGCGTGATGGAGGTGCCGGCCCACGACGTCGGCAGCTGGGGCATCGTCGAGACCATCGCGGGCACCACGCCGGATGCGCGGGTGGCCGCGATCTCGCGCATCGTCGAGAAGCCGAAGCCGGGCAGCACGCCGTCGACGCTCGCGGTGGTCGGCCGCTACGTGCTCACGCCGCGCATCTTCCATCACCTGCGCTCGATCGGCACCGGGGCCGGCGGCGAGATCCAGCTCACCGACGGCATCGCGCGCCTGCTCGCCGAGGAGCGGGTGGTGGCGTACCGCTTCGCGGGACGCCGCTACGACTGCGGGCGCAAGCAGGGCTACCTCGAGGCCACCGTCGAGCTGGGGTTGAAGCATCCCGAGACGGGCGCCGAGTTCGCCCGCTTCCTGGCCGAACGCCAGCCGAAATGACCCTCAACGAGCTGCGCTACCTCGTCGCCGTCGCGCAGGAGCGCAACTTCGGCCGGGCGGCGCAGAAGTGCTTCGTCAGCCAGCCGGCGCTGTCGGTCGCGGTCCAGAAGCTCGAGGACGAGCTCGGCACGCAGGTGTTCGAGCGCGGCAAGAGCGAGGTCACCGTCACGCCGGTGGGCGCGCGCATCGTCGAGCAGGCGCAGCGCGTGCTGGAGGAGTCCTCGCGCATCCGCGAGATCGCGCAGGCCGGCCGCAACCAGCTCTTCGGGCCGTTGAAGCTCGGCGTCATCTACACGGTCGCGCCGTACCTGCTGCCCGACCTCATCCCGGTGTTGCACGAGCGCGCGCCCGAGATGCCGCTCGACATCGAGGAGAACCTGACCGAGAACCTCGAGATCGCGCTCAAGTCCGGGCGCATCGACGCGGCCATCGTCGCGCTGCCCTTCGCGCCGCCGGGAGTGGTCACCGAGTTCCTGTACGAGGAGCCGTTCCAGGTGGTGGTGCCGGCGTCGCACAAGTGGGCGAAGCGCAAGGTCGTGCAGCCGGCGGAGCTCGCGGGCGAGAACACGATCCTGCTCAACGTCGGCCACTGCTTCCGCGACCAGGTCCTGGAGTCGTGCCCGGAGCTCAACCGCGCCGACGCCCATATCTCGCGCACCAACTCGCTGGAGACCGTGCGCAACATGGTCGCGTCGGGTCTCGGCATCTCGGTGCTGCCGCGTGACGCGCTCACACCCCGCTACCACAGCCGCATGGTGGTGCCCGTGCCGTTCGGCAAGCCGGTGCCCACCCGGCGCGTGGCGCTGGCCTACCGCCGCAGCTTCCCGCGCCCGGACGCGATCGCCGCCCTCCGCGAGGCCGTTGCCGAGTGCCGGCCGGAGACGCCGAAGAAGCCGCGCGCGGCCTGAAAAGTCACCCGCACGCGCGGAATTCCGCGCGCAAGTCCTGCGCAACCGCGCCACAAAAAATATACTGCCCGCTGCGAGGCGCGCCGGCATCCGGCCGGCGCCTCAAGGCGAGGAGCGGAAGCAGGCGATGACGACGGATCTCAAGGGCAAGGTGGTGCTCATCACGGGCGCCTCGACGGGCATCGGCGCGGCGGCGGCGGTCGCGTTCGCGCGCGCCGGCTGCAAGGTCATGGTCCACTACAACGCGAGCCGCGAGGCCGCGGAGGGCGTGGTCCAGGCCATCGCCACGGCCGGCGGCGAGGCGGCGAGCGTGGGGGGCGACGTGATGCAGGTAGCCGACGTCAAGCGCATCGTCGCCGAGACCCTGGCGCGGTTCGGCCGCATCGACGTGCTCGTCAACAATGCGGGGGGGATGCTCGGCCGCGTCCGGATCGAGGACTACACGGTCGAGCACATCGACCGCGTGCTGTCCCTCAACTGCACGCAGGTGGCGCTCTTCATGCGCGAGGTCGTGCCGGTGATGCGGAAGCAGAAGTCCGGCAACGTGATCAACGTGACCTCGATCGCCGCCCGCAACGGCGGCGGCGGCGGCGCGATCCTGTACGCCGGCGCCAAGGGCTTCGTCTCCACCGTGACGCACGGCTGGGCGAAGGAGGTGATCGGCGACAACATCCGCGTCAACGCGGTGTCGCCGGGGGTGATCACCACGCCGTTCCACGAGCGCTACTCCACGCCGCAACAGCTCGCGGCGATGCAGGCGACGATCCCGATGAACCGGCTGGGGACGGCGGAGGAGTGTGCCGGGACGTTTCTCTACCTCGCGTCGGATGCCATGTCCGGGTACGTCACTGGGCAGGTGATCGAGGTCAATGGTGGGCAGCTCATGCCATAGGCGACGTCCGCAAAACGCGCACTGGGCGGGCGGGGGATGACGGGGGGGCGGCGTTGCGCGTTTTGCGGCCGGATTAATCAGCAAGGAAAGCTTCGGGCGGCCGGGCGCTTTCCTTGTAGAAAAGGCACGAAGCGCGCCGCTCATGAGCGCGCTACGCGCGCCGTTCGGTCGCGCGCTGCTTGCGGCGTGAATGCCTCTGCGCCCGAATGCGCTATGCGGCGGACTGCCCCTCACCCCAACCCTCTCCCCGCAAGCGGGGCGAGGGAGCGTCTGGGGCGCTGCGCGGTCATGCCTGCGTTCGCCGACGGCCCGCCCCACTCCGCTCGCGAAGTGGAGCTCTTTTGGGTGCTGCGCGTTCACGCCACCGCAACAACGAAGACCTCCCTCGCCCCCGAAGGGGGAGAGGGTTGGGGTGAGGGGGCGCCGCGCATTCGCTCGCCCCTCCCATCGAAGTGCTCCCTCGCCCCGCTTGCGGGGAGAGGGTTGGGGTGAGGGGAAGGAACGTCGCACAGCGCAAATGCAAGCAGAGGCATTCACGCCACCAGCAGCGCGCGACCGAACGGCGCGCGAGAGCGCGCTCATGAGCGGCGCGCTTCGTGCCTTTTCTACAAGGAAAGCGCCCGGCCGCTCCGAAGCTTTCCTTGCTGACTTGAAGTTTCGGCCGCAAAAGGCGCAACGCCGCCCCGACGTCATCCACCGCCAGCACGACGCGCCTTTTGCGGACGTACCGACAAAAAAAAGAGGGGTTACACTTTCGCGTAACCCCTTGGTTCAATGTGGTGGGCATTGCTGGGTTCGAACCAGCGACCCCTCCCGTGTGAGGGGAGTGCTCTACCGCTGAGCTAAACGCCCCGCGAACCCAGACAGGAGCCGCGATTTAACCATATGGTCCGAACGAGGGTCAAACAGCCGAAAGGCCGATGTCCAATAGTGTCCAGGACATAATCGCACCGTTTCGGTGCGCGGATGAGCCGAAAGGGGGATAGCGCCGGGCCGGGGAGGGCCCGCCGCCTCCGTAACCAACGGAATTTGCACGGTTCCCCGGCAATGGCCCGGCGCTTGCTAAGGTCTTGTCAGATTTCGAAGACGAGTCGCATGTCCTCCCGCCCCTACGATGAAATGACGGCCGCCGACGGCGGCGTCCGGGCCCACTACCGGGCCTTCGCCGACTGGCTCGAACGCACGGATGCGACGCGCATCGCGCAAAAGCGCGACGAGGCGGAGCGTGCGTTCCATCGCGTCGGCATCACGTTCGCGGTGTACGGCGACGACGGCGGCACGGAGCGCCTGATCCCGTTCGACATCGTGCCGCGCATCATTCCCGCGAACGAGTGGGCGATGCTCGAGCGCGGATTGAAGCAGCGCGTGCACGCGCTCAACCTGTTCCTCGCCGACGTCTATCACGAGCAGAAGATCCTGAAGTCGGGCACGATCCCCGCGGATCGCGTGCTCGGCAACGCGCAGTACCGGCGCGAGATGGCCGGCATGCACGTGCCGGGCGGCATCTACGCGCACATCGCGGGTGTCGACATCGTGCGCGCCGGTGCCGGCGAGTACTACGTGCTCGAGGACAACCTGCGCGTGCCGTCCGGCGTGTCCTACATGCTCGAGAACCGCAAGATGATGATGCGGCTCTTCCCGGAGCTCTTCGCGACGCGCTCGATTCTGCCGGTCCAGCACTACCCCGACATGCTGCTGGAGGACCTGCGTGCGGTCGGCCCGCAGGGCGAGGACAGCCCGACGGTCGCGGTGCTGACCCCCGGCGCGTACAACTCCGCGTACTTCGAGCACGCGTTCCTCGCGCAGCAGATGGGCGTGGAGCTGGTCGAGGGCCAGGACCTGTTTGTCCAGAACGATACGGTGTTCATGCGCACCACGCGCGGCCCGCGGCGCGTGCACGTGATCTACCGCCGCGTCGACGACGACTTCCTCGATCCGCTCGCGTTCCGCAAGGATTCGATGCTCGGCGTGCCCGGCCTCTTCGCCGCGTATCGCGCCGGCCGCGTCACGCTCGCCAACGCGATCGGCACCGGCGTGGCCGACGACAAGTCGATCTATCCGCACGTGCCGGACATGATCAGGTATTACCTGGCCGAGGATCCGATCCTCAACAACGTGCCGACGTTCATGCTCTACAAGCCGCAGGACCGCGACCACGCGCTCGAGCACCTGTCCGAGCTGGTGGTGAAGGAGGTGCACGGCGCGGGCGGCTACGGAATGCTGGTCGGGCCGGCGGCGACGCGCGAGGAGCGCGAGGCGTTCCGCCGGCGCATCATCGCCACGCCGGAGCGCTACATCGCGCAGCCGACGCTCGCGCTGTCGACGTGCCCGACGTTCGTCGGCGCCGGCATCGCGCCGCGGCACATCGACCTGCGCCCGTACGTGCTGTCGGGCAAGGACATCGACCTCGTGCCCGGCGGCCTCACCCGCGTCGCGCTGCGCGAGGGCTCGCTGGTGGTGAACTCGTCGCAGGGCGGCGGCACCAAGGACACGTGGGTGCTGGCGTGAAGGACGTTTTCCACATAGAGACGCAGAGACGCCGGGAAGCCCAGGCGCCTTCTCTGCGTCTCTGCGTCTCTTTGTGAATCGAATCTAGCGACCACCGGCACCGATGCTCTCCCGCACCGCCAACGAGCTCTTCTGGATGGCCCGCCACATCGAGCGGGCCGAGAACACCGCGCGCCTGCTCGACGTCACCTACCGCACGTCCCTGCTGCCCTACGAGCCGCAGGAGCCCGGGCTCGCGTGGGCCGAGCCGTGGGCGGTGCCCCTCATCGCCACCGGCACCGCCACGGGCTTCTACCGGGCGTGGCCGGCGCTCTCCGCCGAGAACGTCATCCGCTTCATGGTGTTCGATGCGGGCAACCCGTCGTCGATCTTCTGCTGCCTGCGCGCGGCGCGCGAGTCGGCGCGCAGCGTCCGCGGCGCGATCACCTCGGAGATGTACGAGGACCTGAACGGCGCGTGGATCGAGATGCGCGGCTACGACTACGCGCGGATGCAGACGGTCGGGGTGTCGGAGTTCCTGGACTGGGTGAAGATGCGCTCGCACCTCTTCCGCGGCGTGACCTTCGGCACGATGCTGCGCGACGAGGCGTACCACTTCATCCGCCTCGGCACCCACATCGAACGGGCGGACAACACCGCGCGCATCCTCGACACCAAGTACCACATCCTGCTGCCCTCGGCGGCGGACGTGGGCGGCGCCGTCGACTACTACCAGTGGGCGTCGCTGCTGCAGTCGCTGTCGGGCTTCGAGTCGTACCGCAAGATCTACAGCGACGTGATCCAGCCGCGCAAGGTGGCGGAGCTCCTCGTCTTGCGGGACGACATGCCGCGCTCGCTGCACAGCTGCCTCAACTTCATCGACGAGACGCTCGACCTCCTCTGCGACGACCACAGCCGCGAGCTGCGGCGGCAGGCGGGCGAGCTGCACGGCCGCCTGCATTACGCCCGCACCGAGGACATCATCCGCTTCGGGCTCCACGAATACCTGATGGACTTCCTCCAGCGGGTTTCCCTGCTCGGCGACGAGATCAGCCGCCGCTTCCTGGTGCCGAGCTATTGAGCCCGCCCGCGCCCCGCGATTCGGTAAAATGCTGCCCTTTGCGCGTCCGCGCGCGGGTCCCGGCCGTATTCCACCATGACTTACTGTGTCGCCATGTCGCTCGACGCGGGCATGATCTTCGCGTCGGATTCCCGCACCAACGCCGGCGTGGACCAGATCGCGCGCTTCTCCAAGATGAAGGTGTTCGCGCAGGAGGGAAACCGGGTCATCGTGACAATGTCCTCGGGCAACCTCTCGATCACGCAGAACGCCCTCAACATCCTCGAGCTGAAGTCGCGCGGCGGCGACAACCAGATGCACCTGTGGAACGCCGAGTCGATGTTCGACATCGCGCGGCTGCTCGGCGACTCGCTGCGCGAGGTCAAGACGCGCGACGGCCCGTACCTTGTGCAGAACAACATCGACGCATCCGCCAACTTCATCGTCGGCGGGCAGGTGCGCGGCGAGCCGCCGCGGCTCTTCAACGTCTACGGCGAGGGCAACTTCATCGAGGCCACGCCGGACACCTGCTACTTCCAGATCGGCGAGACGAAGTACGGCAAGCCGATCATCGACCGCGTGCTGAAGCGCTCGACCAGCCTGCTCGAGGCCACCAAGTGCACGGTGGTGTCGTTCGACTCGACGATGCGCTCCAACATCTCGGTCGGTCTGCCGATCGATCTCCTGGTCTACGAGACCGACTCCCTGCGCATCAAGCAGCAGAAGCGCATCGAGGAGACGGACGCCTACTTCCAGATGGTGCACACCCAGTGGGGCGAGGGATTGCGGCGCGTGTTCGCGCAGCTGCCCGATCCGGACTGGTCGTGACGGCGGCGCGGTAATGGTCATCCGCGTCGCGCTGTCCCACCGCACGACGTATCGGTTCGATCGGCACGTCAACCTGGGTCCGCACGAGATCCGGCTGCGGCCCGCCCCGCATTGCCGCACGCCGGTGCTGGGCTATTCGCTCAACCTCACGCCCGGACCGCACTTCCTCAACTGGCAGCAGGACCCGTACGGCAACTGGGTCGCGCGCCTCGTCTTTCCCGAGCGCACCGACCACCTCGCGATCGAGGTCGACCTCGTTGCCGACCTGACGGTCATCAACCCGTTCGACTTCTTCGTCGAGGAATACGCGGAGAAGTACCCGTTCCGGTACAAGCCGGAGCTCGCGAAGGAGCTGCTGCCGTTCCTCGAGACGGCGCCGCTCGGCCCGCGGCTCGCGGCGTGGCTCGACGATTTCCGCCGGACGATCGTGCCTGGCGAGAACACCGTGCTGCTGCTGGTGCGCCTGAACCAGCTCCTGCAGCAGCAGATCCGCTACCTCGTGCGCATGGAGCCCGGCGTGCAGACGCCGGAGGTGACGCTCGGCAACGCGAGCGGATCGTGCCGGGACTCCGGCTGGCTGCTGGTGCAGATCATGCGGCAACTCGGCATCGCCGCGCGCTTCGCGTCGGGCTACCTGATCCAGCTCACCGCGGACGTGAAGGCGCTCGACGGCCCGTCGGGCACCGATCACGACTTCACCGATCTCCACGCGTGGGCGGAGGCGTACATCCCGGGCGCGGGCTGGATCGGCCTCGACCCGACGTCCGGCCTACTCGCGGGGGAGGGCCACCTGCCGCTCGCGTGCACCGCGGACCCCGGCAACGCGGCGCCGGTGATCGGCTACACCGACGTCTGCAACGTCACGTTCGACTTCGCCATGCAGGTGACGCGCGTGCACGAGGACCCGCGCGTCACCAGGCCGTTCAGCGAAGCGCAGTGGCAGGCGATCGATGCGCTGGGCGAGGCGGTCGATCGCGACCTCGTCGCCCACGACGTGCGCCTCACGCAGGGCGGCGAGCCCACGTTCGTGTCGATCGACGACATGGACGGCGCCGAGTGGAATTACACCGCGCTGTCGCCGGCGAAGCGCAGGCTGGCGGAGCAACTGCTGCAGCGCCTGCAGGCGCGCTTCGCGCCCGGCGGCTTCGTGCACTACGGACAGGGCAAGTGGTATCCCGGCGAGCCGCTGCCGCGCTGGGCGCTCGGCGTGTTCTGGCGCGTCGACGGGCAGCCGTTGTGGACGCGTCCGGACCTCGTCGCCGACACGACCGTGCCGGGGACCACGACGCGCGAACAGGCGCGCGCGTTCGGCGAGCGGCTGGTGCAGGCGCTCGGCCTGCCGCCATCGCTGCTGATCACGGCTCACGAGGACGTGCCGAAGTATCTCGCTGCCGAAGCGGCGCTGCCGGTCAACGCGGATCCGCTGCGCGCCGATCTCGCGAAGCCCGACGAGCGCGCGCGCTTGGCGAAGCTGCTCGCGGGCGGCTTGGGCGCCGCGGCGGGATTCGTGCTGCCGCTGCGTGCCGCGGTCGACGCGTCGGGACGCACAGGCTGGCAGTCGAGCCCGTGGCCGCTGCGCCGCGAATACCTCTTCGCATTGCCCGGCGATTCGCCGCTGGGCCTGCGGCTGCCGCTGGGCTCGCTGCCCGAGGTGCTCCCGGGCGAGCAGGAGCAGGAGTTCGCGGTCGATCCGTTCGCGCCGCGCGGCGCGCTGCCGCCGCGCGACGACCTCGTTCCGGGGCCGGGCATGGTCCACGGCGCCGCGCCGCGCGAGGTCATCAAGACCGCGCTCGCGATCGAGGTTCGCAACGGCCACCTGCACGTCTTCATGCCGCCGTTCGAGCGCATCGAGGCGTACGTCGCGCTGCTCGCCGCGATCGAGGACACGGCGCACGCGCTCGGCTTGCGGGTCGTGATCGAGGGCTACACGCCGCCGCGCGATCCGCGCGTGAAGGTGCTGATGGTCACGCCCGACCCCGGCGTGATCGAGGTGAACGTACATCCGGCGACGTCGTGGCGCGAGCTGATGGCGATCACGGAAACGCTGTACGAGGAAGCGCGGCAGACGCGCCTCGGCACCGAGAAATTCCAGCTCGACGGGCGCCACACCGGCACCGGCGGCGGCAATCACGTGACGCTCGGCGGCGCCACGCCCGCGGACAGCCCGTTCCTGCGCCGGCCCGACCTGCTGCAGAGCCTCATCACGTACTGGCAGAACCATCCGTCGCTGTCGTATCTCTTCTCGGGCATGTTCATCGGCCCGACGAGCCAGGCGCCACGGGTGGACGAGGCGCGCGACGACAAGCTCTACGAGCTCGCCATCGCCTTCCAGCAGATGGAGCAGAAGCAGGAGAGCGGCAAGGAGACGCCGCAGCCGTGGCTGGTCGACCGCCTGCTGCGCCACCTGCTGACCGACCTCACCGGCAACACGCACCGCGCCGAGTTCTCGATCGACAAGCTGTATTCGCCGGACGGGCCGACGGGACGCCTGGGCCTCGTCGAGTTCCGCGCGTTCGAGATGCCGCCGCACTACCGCATGAGCGCGCTGCAGATGGTGCTGCTGCGGGCGCTGGTCGCGCGCTTCTGGCGCGAGCCGTACCGCGGGGAGTTGGTGCCGTGGGGCACGGCGCTGCACGACCGCTGGCTGCTGCCGCACTTCGTGACCGCGGACATCCGCGACGTCGCGCACGATCTCGCGCGCGCCGGCTACGCGTTCGAGCCGGCGTGGTTCGAGCCGTTCGTCGAGTTCCGCTTCCCGCGCTACGGCACCGCGACCTACGACGGCGTCACGCTCGAACTGCGGCAGGCGATCGAGCCCTGGCACGTGCTGGGCGAGGAGATGAGCGGCAGCGGCACCGCACGCTACGTCGATTCGTCGGTCGAGCGCATGCAGGTGAAGGTGACCGGCATGACCGGCGCGCGGCATGCGGTCACGTGCAACGGGCGCCTGCTGCCGTTGACGCCGACGGGGGTGCCGGGCGAGTACGTCGCCGGCGTGCGGTTCCGCGCATGGAATCCGCCGTCGGCACTGCACCCGACCATCGGCGTGCAGGCGCCGCTGGTCTTCGACCTCGTCGACACGTGGGCGCAGCGCGCGCTCGGCGGCTGCACGTACCACGTCGCGCATCCGGGCGGACGCAACTACGCGACGTTCCCGGTCAACGCCAACGAGGCGGAGGCACGACGGGTCGCGCGGTTCTGGGCGCACGGGCACACGCCGGGGCCGATGCATACCTATGCCGAGCCGCCGAATCCGGCTACGCCTGCTACGCTCGATCTGCGATGGAAGGCTACGTCCGCAAAAGGCGTTCGTGCGGGCGGTGGATGACGTGACGCCGGTGGCGCGCCTTTTGCGGCCGGATTAGTCAGCAAGGAAAGCTTCGGAGCGGCCGGGCGCTTTCCTTGTAGAAGATGCTACGAAGCGCGCGGCTCATAAGCGCTTCGCGCCGTTCGGTCGCGCGCGTGTGCGGCGTGAATGCCTCTGCGTGCGAACGCGCTATGCGGCGATCCGCCCCTCACCCCAGCCCTCTCCCCGCAAGCGGGGCGAGGGAGCCCTTCGATGAAGGTTGAGCGAACGCGCAGCACCCCTCACCCCAACCCTCTCCCCCTTCGGGGGCGAGGGAGGTCTTCGTTGTTGCGATGGCGTGAATGCGCGGCGCCCCGACAGCTCTACTTCGTTGGCGGAGTGAGTGGACCGTCGGCGAAAGCAAGCGTAACCGCGCAGCGCCCCAGAAGCTCCCTCGCCCCGCTTGCGGGGAGAGGGTTGGGGTGAGGGGCCGGACCGTCGCACAGCACAGGCGGCAGCAGAGGCATTCACTCCGCAAGCAGCGCGCGACCGAACGGCGCGCGTAGCGCGCTCATGAGCGGCGCGCTTCGTGCCCTTTCTACAAGGAAAGCGCCCGGCCGCCCGAAGCTTTCCTTGCTGACTAATCCGGCCGCAAAACGCGCAACGCCGCCCAGACGTCACCCACCGAACGCACAGTGCGCGTTTTGCGGACGTAAGACTCACCCCCACACCGCAATAGGTCAATACCGCCTAGTGGAATCCCGCCGTCGATCCGACAATCCGGACGCACGCCAGCAGGCAGCGCTCGCGAGGCCGACGGCGAAGCCTGCGTAGACCGCGAGCAGCGCGGGTCGCGACAGGCGCGCCTCGAAGCCGGGCGACAGCCGCTTCGGCACGATGCGGAAATCGACGGCGGCGGCAACCGCCGCGGTCGCCGCGGCGGCGGTTGCGGTGGCGGCCATCGCGGCCTCGCGGCGGGGACGATAGCGCTCGAACAGCACCGCCCACAGGATCGACATCGCATGATGGATCGCATAACCGACGACGGTGTGCCGGGCGCTGAAGCCGGCGGCGTACGGCGCGCTGCGTCCCCAGACCCATTGGCTCGGCCCGTTCATCGGCTGTGCCGCATCATCGTGTTCCCGGCGCCCGCAGGCGACGAGGACGAGCGTCGAGACGATGCTCGCGACGGTGCCGGAGCGCGCAGCTTCGCGCAGGGCGGTGGTCCAGGTCACGGTGTCGCGCTGCATGGAATGGAGGTCGGCGAGCGCGCGGGTGCGCGCCCCACGTCTGATGCGCCGTGCGGTGACGAGTTCCCGCCGCCGTGGCCCGGGCGGCCCGGGCCGGCGCCTGCATGATCGTCCTCGTCACGGGCAGCCGCGGCTTCCTCGGCCGCCACCTCGTGACGGCGCTGCAGGCCGACGGCCACGTGGTAATCGCCGGCGTGTCCGCGCGCTCGCCGTCGCCGGGCCCGCGCACGATGGCGATGGATTTCACGCGCGACGTCGACGCCGAAACCTGGCTCGCCCGCATCGAGGGTCTCGACTGCGTGATCAACACCGTCGGCATCATCGCGGAGGACGGCGCGCAGACGTTCGCAACGGTGCACGTCGCCGCGCCCGAGGCATTGTTCGCCGCGTGCGCGGCGCGCGACGTGCGCGCGATCAACGTCTCGGCCCTCGGTGCCGACGCGGAGGCGCAGACCGCGTTCCACCGCAGCAAGCGCGCGGCCGACGAGTTCCTGCTCGCGCATCACTCGTCGGCCGTGGTGGTGCAGCCGTCGCTCGTGTTCGGACCCGAAGGCGCGAGCGCGCGCCTGTTCGCCACCCTCGCCACACTGCCGCTCATACCGCTTCCCGGGCGCGGCGAGCAACGCATCCAGCCCGTGCACGTCGCCGATGCGGCCACGGCCATCGCGCGACTGGTGCGCGACACGCGCTTCGACGGGCAGCGCATCACACTGGTGGGGCCGGCGCCGGTGGCCTACCGCGACTTCCTGGCCGAATTGCGCCGAGCGCTGGGGCTTCCGCGCGCGCGCTTCCTCGCCGTCCCGCGCGTGCTGACGTCGCTCGGAGTGCGGCTCCTGGCTGCATTCGGCAGCCGCCTCGCGACGGCCGACGCGCTGGCGATGCTGGAGCGCGGCAACACGGCGGATGCCGGGCCGATGACGACGATCCTCGGCCGGCAGCCGCGGCCGGTGAGCGCGTTCATCGCGCCGGAGGCGCGCGCCGACGCGCGCCGCGATGCGCAGCGGCGCTGGCTGCTGCCGCTTGCGCGGGTGAGCTTAGCGCTCGTGTGGCTCGCCGGCGCGGCGACATCGGCCGGCCTCTATCCCATACCTGAAAGCCTCGCGCTGCTGGCGCCGCTCGGCGTGACCGGCACGCCGGCGCTCGCGCTGCTGTATGGCGGCGTCGCGGTCGACCTCGCGTTCGCCGTCGCCACGCTCGCCTGGCCACGCCGCCGGCTATGGCAGGCGCAGGCGGCGGTCATCGTCTTCTACACGCTCGTGATCAGCGCGTTCCTGCCGCAGTTCTGGCTGCATCCGTATGGCCCGATCGTGAAGAACCTGCCGATCCTCGCGCTGCTCGCCGTGCTGCATGCGGAGTCGCCGCGATGAGCGACTACGTCGTGGTGAAGTGGCTGCACGTGCTGTCGTCGACGTTGCTCTTCGGCACGGGCGTGGGCTCCGCGTTCTACCTGCTGACGGCGGCGTGGCGCGGGCGCCCGCCGGTCGTCCACTTCGTGGTCCGCCACGTAGTGATCGCCGACTGGCTCTTCACCGCCACGACCGTGGTCGTGCAGCCGCTCACGGGCTGGTACCTCATGCGCCGCGCGGGGTTTCCCGTGACGGCCACGTGGCTGCACGCGTCCATCGTGTTGTACGTGCTGGCCGTCGGCTGCTGGCTGCCCGTCGTGTGGCTGCAGGTGCGCATGCGCGCGCTGTCCGCGCCGGACGCGCTGGCCGAGGGCGCGCTGCCTCCGGCCTTCTGGCGCGCGTTCCGCGCGTGGGTCGGCCTCGGCGTGCCCGCACTGTGCGCGTTCCTCGTGATCTTCTACCTGATGGTCGCCAAGCCGGCGTGAGTGCCGTGCCGGCGCCGATGGCGCGTTGCAGCATGCGTGCCGCACGCACGCTAACCCCCGTCCGGCGTGCGCTTGTCTTATAGTGCGGGGCCGGCGCCGCGAGCGCCCATATTCATAACGGCGGCCATGAGTGGCCGCTTTCGCTTGGAGGACCTCATGCTGCGCAAGTTTGCCTTCCTGCTGGTGCTGCCCCTCGTGCTCGGCGCGTCGACCGCCGCCGCGCAAGCCAAGAAGGGCGCCGTGAAGATGCCGTCGGACAAGGACCGGTCCGTGGCGATCACCGTCTTCATGCGCGATCCCGCGACCAAGAACGAGCTGCTGCTCGCCACCCGCGTGTGGCCCGACTATCCCGACTACAACGCCGTGGCGCTCGGCCGCTTCTTCCAGCTCATGAAGATGCTGGAGCCGCCGTACAAGCAGGACGACGACGTCGCTTATTCCTGGCAGCAGAAGGGCGGCAAGATCACCAAGTGCAGCATCTACCTCGAGTCCGCCGATGCGGGCGCCAAGAGCGGGACCGGCGCGGTGGTCGGGTGCGAGGCGAACGGCGTAAGCAGCGTCGCCGTCCAGGATACGAAGGGTGGCGTCAGCAGCTCGCAGGACCCGAAGCACCTCACCGAAGTGCTCGAGATGTTCAAGAAGCAGCAGGAGCGCGCCAAGACCAGCGCCGGCGCCAAGTAGCGCAGCGCCGCGCAGCGCGCGGGGGCCGCGGGGGCGTCCGGTAAAATCGGTAGTTTCGTCCCCGCCGCCGTCCGCCCGTGACCCAGGTCCGCACCCGCTTCGCCCCCAGCCCCACCGGCTATCTCCATCTAGGCGGCGCGCGCACGGCGCTCTTCGCCTGGGCGTTCGCACGCCACCACGGCGGCACGTTCATCCTGCGCATCGAGGACACCGACGTCGAGCGCTCGACGCCCGCGGCGGTGCAGGCGATCCTCGACGCGATGGACTGGCTCGGCCTCGCCTACGACGAAGGGCCGTTCTACCAGATGCAGCGGATGGACCGCTATCGCGAGGTCATCGCCGACATGCTCGCGCGCGGCCTCGCGTATCGCGACTACATGCCGCCGGACGAGCTCGACGCGCTGCGCGCCGAGCAGATGGCGCGCGGCGAGAAGCCGCGCTACGACGGCCGCTGGCGGCCGGAGAACGCCGCCGGCAAGACGCCGCCGCCGGGCGTGAAGCCGGTGATCCGCTTCCGCAATCCCGACACGGGCACCGTCGCGTGGAACGACGGCGTCAAGGGTCCGATCGAGTTCGCCAACAGCGAGCTCGACGACCTCGTGATCGCGCGCAGCGACGGTACGCCCACGTACAACTTCTGCGTGGTGGTCGACGACTGGGACATGCGCATCACGCACGTGATCCGCGGCGACGACCACGTCAACAACACGCCGCGCCAGATCAACATCTTTCGCGCGCTGGGCGTGACGCCGCCCGAATACGCGCACGTGCCGACGGTGCTGGGCGAGGACGGCGCGAAGCTCTCCAAGCGCCACGGCGCGGTCAGCGTCATGGAGTACGAGACCGCGGGCTACCTGCCCGACGCGATGGTGAACTTCCTCGCGCGCATCGGCTGGGCGCACGGCGACGCCGAGATCTTCTCGCGCGAGCAGCTCGTCGAATGGTTCGACCTCGCGGGCATCAGCCCGGCGCCGTCGCGCTTCAACACCAGCAAGTTGAACTGGGTGAACCAGGAGCACCTGAAGCGCCTCACGCAGGACGAGCTCGGCGCGCGCCTCGTGCCGTACCTCGTGCGCGACGGCCTCGATCCCGCCGCCGGTCCCGACCCCGGCGCGGTGGCGATGCTGCTGCGCGACCGCGCGGAAACGCTCGTCGCGATGGCCGATGCCGCGTGGTACTTCTACAAGACGCCGCACGTCCCGGTGGACAAGATCACCGAGCAGGTGAACATGGGCAATCGCCGCGCGCTCTCCGAGCTCGTCGACGCGTTCGCGACGGTGGAGTGGACGCGCGAGGCGCTGCTCGCGGCGGTGAAGGCCGCCGCGGCGACCCACGGCCTGAAGCCGCCGCAGATCATGATGCCGCTGCGCATGCTGGTCGCCGGCAGCACGTCGACGCCGGCGATCGACGCCGTGCTGTTCCTGCTCGGCCGCGACGCGGTGCGCACGCGGATGGCGACGGGCCTCGGCATCGGCTGACACCGCCGGCGGCGGCCGCCAACCTTGGCGGGCAGGGCGGGATCGGGTAAAATAAGAATTTCCCGCACCTGGATCGTCATGACCAAGTTCGTCTTCGTGACCGGTGGGGTGGTCTCCTCGCTCGGCAAAGGCATCGCCGCTGCTTCCCTCGCCGCCATCCTCGCTTCCCGCGGCGTCCGCGTCACCAATCTCAAGCTCGACCCGTACATCAACGTCGATCCCGGCACGATGTCGCCGTTCCAGCACGGCGAAGTGTTCGTGACCGACGACGGCGCCGAGACCGACCTCGATCTCGGCCACTACGAGCGCTTCACCGACGTGCGGATGGGGAAGCGCAACAACTTCACCACCGGCCAGATCTACGAATCGGTGATCCGCAAGGAGCGCCGCGGCGACTATCTCGGCGGCACCGTGCAGGTGATCCCGCACATCACCGACGAGATCAAGAGCTGGATCGTCGCCGGTGCCGGCGACGCGGAAGTGGCGATCGTCGAAGTAGGCGGCACCGTCGGCGACATCGAGTCGCTGCCGTTCCTCGAGGCGATCCGGCAGTTGGGCATCACGCTCGGCCGCGAGAACGTCTGCTACATCCACTTGACGCTGGTCCCGTTCATCCCGTCCGCGGGCGAGATGAAGACCAAGCCGACGCAGCACTCGGTGAAGGAGCTGCGCGAGATCGGCATCCAGCCCGACGTCGTACTGTGCCGCGCCGATCGCCCGGTGCCCGAAGGCGACCGCCGCAAGATCGCGCTCTTCACCAACGTGCCCGCGGAAGCGGTGATCCCCGCGCTCGACGCCAACTCGATCTACAAGATTCCCGGCATGCTGCACGCGGAAGGCCTCGACGCCATCGTGTGCAAGAAGCTCGAGATCGCGCCGCCGCCTGCCGACCTCGCGGGCTGGCACAAGCTCGTCGATGCGCTCGAGCATCCGGAGCACGAGGTGCACATCGCGATGGTCGGCAAGTACGTCGACCTCACCGAGTCGTACAAGTCGCTGTCCGAGGCGCTCACGCACGCGGGCATCCACACGCGCTCGAAGGTCAACATCC
The DNA here is from genome assembly GCA_046347855.1 of Burkholderiales bacterium. Taxonomy (GTDB): domain Bacteria; phylum Pseudomonadota; class Gammaproteobacteria; order Burkholderiales; family Casimicrobiaceae; genus VBCG01. Next base: position 61,784 of record JAXMFJ010000006.1, on the reverse strand, counting down.
ACTACGTCGATTCCGAGCAGATCGAGCGCGACGGCGTCGATTCGCTGCGCACGATGGACGCGATCCTGGTGCCGGGCGGCTTCGGCAAGCGTGGCGTCGAGGGCAAGATCAAGGCGGTGCGCCTTGCGCGCGAGGCGGGCATCCCCTACCTCGGCATCTGCCTCGGCATGCAGCTCGCGGTCATCGAGTGCGCGCGCGACCTCGCGGGCCTCGCCAACGCCAACAGCACCGAGTTCGATCCCGATTCGCCGCATCCGGTGGTCGCGCTGATCACCGAATGGCAGAACCGCGACGGCTCGATCGAGCGGCGCACCGAAGGCTCCGACATGGGCGGCACGATGCGCCTCGGCGCGCAGCCGTGCGAAGTGGTGCCGGGCTCGCTCGCCAACCGCATCTACGGCGCGACCACGGTGGCCGAGCGTCATCGCCATCGCTACGAGGTGAACAACCATTACCTGTCGCGGCTGGAGGCGGCGGGCCTCGTGGTGGGTGCGCGCGCGAAGAGCCCGCTCGCCGGCGATCTCGTCGAGATGGTCGAGTACCCGAATCACCCGTGGTTCTTCGGGTGCCAGTTCCACCCCGAGTTCACGTCGAATCCGCGCCGCGGCCATCCGCTGTTCGTGAGCTTCGTGAAGGCCGCGCTCGCGCACCAGCAGCGCGGCGGCAACGCGGTGCACGCCGTGGCCGAGCTGGTCGCGTCCATCTAGTGGGCTGTAACGGAGGAATCGAAAGTGCCTGACGAGCTATTCCCGCCGATTGCTTCGTTGCCGTTGCTCGCAAGGGGGTCGACCATTGCTTCGCAACGGCGCCTCGCACTCGACGCGAATAGCCGCGCCAGGCCGCTATCGCTCACTTCCGATTCCCCCGTTACAGCCCACTAGGCCCGCCGTGAAGCTGTGTGGTTTCGACGTCGGGCTCGACCACCCGCTGTTCCTCATCGCGGGACCGTGCGTGGTCGAGTCGCGGCAGCTGCAGATGGACGTCGCCGGCGAGTTGAAGACGATCTGCGCATCGCTCGGCATCCCGTTCATCTTCAAGTCGTCGTACGACAAGGCGAACCGCAGCTCGCACGCGTCGTTCCGCGGTCCCGGCATGGACGAGGGCCTGCACGTGCTGGCGGAGGTGCGCAGGCACGTCGAGGTGCCGGTGCTGACCGACGTGCACACGATCGACGAGATTCCCGCCGCGGCCGCCGTCGTCGACGTCCTGCAGACGCCCGCGTTCCTATGCCGGCAGACCGACTACATCCAGGCCGTCGCGCGCGCCGGCAAGCCGGTCAACATCAAGAAGGGCCAGTTCCTCGCGCCCGAGGACATGAAGCAGGTCGTGGCCAAGGCGAAGGCCGCGAGCGGCGCCGACAACATCATGGTGTGCGAGCGTGGCGCGTCGTTCGGCTATCACAACCTCGTGTCCGACATGCGCTCGCTCGCGATCATGCGCGACACCGGCTGCCCGGTCGTGTTCGACGCGACGCACTCGGTGCAGCTGCCGGGCGGGCAGGGCACGTCGTCGGGCGGCCAGCGCGAGTTCGTGCCGGTCCTGGCGCGCGCGGCAGTCGCCGCGGGCGTGGCCGGCGTGTTCATGGAGACGCACCCCAATCCCGATAAGGCGCTGTCGGACGGTCCGAACGCGTGGCCGCTCGGCCGCATGCGCGAGCTGCTCGAGACGCTGAAGACGATCGACGAGACGGTCAAGCGCGCGGGCTTCGCCGAAGCCGCGCTCATGGCTGCGCGCAACCCCTAGCCATCACCGGAGCCCACCATGTTCGCCCATCTCGTCCTCATCAAGTGGAAGCCCGGCGTCACCCGGGCCGACGCGCGCGTATCGCGCTGGGAAGCGATGCTCGACGGGCTCGAGCACAAGTGCCCGGGCATCGTGCGCTTCGAGCACGGCCACAACACGACGGACCGCCCGATCGCCTACGACTACGGCCTCAACATGGCATTCGACACGCGCGCGAACCTCGACGCCTACGGACCGCATCCCGCGCACCAGGAAGTGGTCGTCGCGCTGCGCGAGATCGCCGACTGGGTCATCTGCGACTACGAAATTCCCGGCTAGGCCACGCAGCGCGACGCGCCTGCGATGGCGCGCCACCGCACTGCACGAGCCACTGCCCCCACTGGCTTCTGTCAACTGACTCCTGACTCCTGAAAAATGAGCGCCATCGTCGACGTCATCGCCCGCGAGATCCTCGATTCCCGCGGCAATCCCACCATCGAAGCGGACGTCGTCCTCGAGTCCGGCGTCTCGGGCCGCGCGGCCGTGCCATCGGGCGCGTCCACCGGCTCCAAGGAGGCGGTCGAGCTGCGCGACGGTGACGCCGCGCGCTACCTCGGCAAGGGTGTCATGAAGGCGGTGGAGAACGTCAACACCGAGATCTGCGAGGCGATCCTCGGCCTCGATGCCTCCGAGCAGAGCTTCATCGACCACACGCTGATCGAGCTCGACGGCACCGAGAACAAGGGCCGCCTCGGCGCCAATGCGCTCCTCGCGGTCTCGTGCGCGGTGGCGAAGGCGGGTGCGGACGAGGCATCGCTGCCGCTCTATCGCTATCTGGGCGGCGCAGGCCAGATGCAGCTGCCGGTGCCGATGATGAACGTGATCAACGGCGGCGCGCACGCGAACAACAAGGTCGATCTGCAGGAGTTCATGCTGGTGCCGCTCGGCGCGCCGACGTTCCGCGAGGCGCTGCGCTACGGCGCCGAGGTGTTCCACACGCTCAAGAAGCTGATCGACGCCAAGGGCATGCCCACCACCGTCGGCGACGAGGGCGGCTTCGCCCCCGACCTGCCGTCGAACGAGGCGGCGCTGCAGCTCCTCGTCGAGGCGATCGACAAGGCGGGCTACACGCCGGGCACCGACATCGCGCTCGCGATGGATTGCGCCGCGAGCGAGTTCTGGAAGGAAGGGCGCTATTACCTCGAGTCCGAGAACCGCACGCTCACCTCCGAGCAGTTCGCCGACGTGCTCGCCACGTGGTGCGACAAGTACCCGATCGTGAGCATCGAGGACGGCATGTCCGAGCACGACTGGGACGGCTGGAAGCTCCTCACGGATCGCCTCGGCCGCAACATCCAGATCGTCGGCGACGACCTCTTCGTCACCAACACGAAGATTTTGAAGCAGGGCATCCAGAAGGGTGTCGCGAATTCCATCCTCATCAAGATCAACCAGATCGGCACGTTGACGGAGACGTTCGCCGCGGTGACGATGGCCACGCGCGCCGGCTACACGTCGGTGATCTCGCACCGCTCGGGCGAGACCGAGGACAGCATCATCGCGGACATCGCGGTGGGCACCAATGCGGGGCAGATCAAGACCGGCTCGCTCTCGCGCTCCGACCGCATCGCGAAGTACAACCAGCTCCTGCGCATCGAGGAGGATCTCGGCGAGGCGGCGAGCTATCCCGGACGCGACGCGTTCTTCAATCTCCGGCGCTAAGCGGCACCCTTGCGCATCCTCGCGTTCATCCTGCTCGCCCTGATCCTGGCCCTGCAATACCCGATGTGGCTCGGCAAGGGCGGCTGGCTGCAGGTGCGCGAGACCGACCGCCAGCTCGCGGTGCAGCGTGACGCGAACGCGAAGCTCAAGGCGCGCAACGAGGCGCTCGATGCCGACGTGCGCGACTTGAAGACCGGCTCGGAAGCCATCGAGGAGCGTGCGCGCTCCGAGCTCGGCATGACCAAGAGCGACGAGGTGTTCTTTCAGCTGCAGCCGGGCGTGGTGGTGCAGAAGGCGCCGCCGCCGGCGAAGGCGCCGCGCGCGGCCGCCAAGCCGGCCGCCCCGCACTGACGATGCAGCGCGCGACGTCGCGCCACAACCCGCGCCTCAAGGAGGCAGCGCGCCTCATCGCGTCGTCGCGCGACCGCCGCAAGATGGGCCGCTGCGTGCTCGAGGGCGATCATCTTATCGGCGTCTACCAGGCGCGCATCGGGATGCCGGAGACGCTGCTGGTGGTGGAGTCGCGCGCGCACGATCCGCGCATCGCCGCGCTGATCGCGCCGATGCCCGCGCGCGACGTCATCGCGGTGAGCGCCGCGCTCTTCGCCGAGGTGTCGACGCTGCCTGCGGACATCGGCGCGCTCGCGATCGTGCCCACGCCGGCGCCGAGCGCGCCGCCGCCCGCGCGCTTCCACCTGCTGCTCGACGACGTGCAGGATCCCGGCAACGTGGGCACCATCCTGCGCACCGCCGCGGCCGCGGGGGTGGAGCAGGTGCTGCTGTCACCCGGGTGCGCGTTCGCGTGGGCGCCCAAGGTCCTGCGCGCCGGGCAGGGCGCGCACTACCTCACCACGATCGTGGAGGACGTCGACCTGCCCGCGTGGTGCGCCGCCTTCCGCGAGGACGGCGGGCACGTCGCGGCCACCGTCGTGGAGGGGGGCCGCGATCTCTACGCCGCGCCGTTGCCGCGCCCGCTCGCGGTCGCGATCGGCAACGAGGGCGCGGGGCTCTCACCTGCGCTGCGCGCGCAGGCGGACCTGCCGGTGACGATCCCGATGCCGGGCGGCATGGAATCGCTCAACGCCGCGGCCGCCGCGGCGGTCGTGCTGTTCGAGGCCCTGCGCGGCGCGCGTCAGTTGGAGATGTAGAGCGCGCTGAAGTAGCCCTGCTCGATGCAGCCCGGATACGCAGCGCTGATGTTGGCGGTCCACTGGCCTTCGATGCCCTGCGACGTCGCCTTGACCTGCGTGACCTGCGCGGTCATGTTCTTGCCGGCCAGCGTATAGCTCGCGCCGGGAACGCGGTAGAGCAGCCCGTCCTGCACCCACGTGCCGGACATCGTCGCGGGCGCATTGGAGTCGAACACGATCTGCAGGTTGCCGCCGGCGGTCTGCGTGACGTTGACGTTCGAGAAATACGTGAAGCCGCCGTTGAGGCTCGTGTCGTTGCAGCCGGAGAAGATCGACAGGTAGGCGCCGGAGTACTTGCCGCCGATCGGGATCGTCTTCAGCGTCTGCCGCGTGATCTGCTTCGTCACGTTGGTGGTGTTGACGTTGTACGCCAGCGTTCCCCCGTACGAGTTGGTCGGCGTGAACGTGACGGTGCCGACCTGCGACGCGGTGCGGTCGTTGGTGTTCCAGGGAATGCCGAGGTACGTGCCGGTGGTCTGGTACAGCGGGCCCGACCACACGCCGTTGCTGCCCACGCTCATCTGCCCCGTGTACCAGATCGGCTGGTTGCCCGGGCCGTAGACGAAGAACGTCGCGAAGATGAAGTCGCTGGCCTGCACGAAGTTCACGCCCCAGCCGCTCTCGTCGGGATTCCACCAGATGTCCGTCCAGTCGGTGGCCGCCGCGGGCCGGACGACGGCGAAGGCGAGGAGCAGACCGGCGGTGAGCGTGCGCAGAGCGCGGAGGATGGCAGGCATGGTGACGAGGCTCGTGGAGAAGGTGAAGGATCGTTGCCTATTCTAGCGGTTCGCCGGCGGCACCCGGATCAACGGCAGCCCCTGCGCGCCGTGACGCGTGCGCATGCACGAGGCGATCGCCGTCCCGCGCATCGACGCCGCGCGGACCGAGCGTTAGTACCGCGGCGATGCCGAATCGTTCCGTCGCGTCGGCACGAAATCTCGCATTGCCGACGCCCGCGCTGCGTGGAACGACGCGTCGCCTTCGTTCACGACAAAAAACCTCGACGCAGGCGAGCGACGTGTCGGGCAGGGGCGACGCCGGCGCGCCGTTGCGCGCGACCCGCGCGCCGCGTCACTCGCCGCGCGCGAGGTCGAAGCCGGCGTCCGCGAGCGCTGCGGCCAGCGCGGCCTGCGTGGCGCCCGGCAACGGCAGCAGCGGCGCGCGCACGTGGCACCACGCCGGATCGCGCTGCCGCTGCGCGATCATCGCCTTGAACGCGGGCAGGAACGGCTGCCGGAACAGGATCTCGATGAAGGCGCGCACCCGCGCGACGTCGGCTTCCGTGGCGGCCGGCGCCACGAGGCGCGCGACGAGCGCGGGCAGCACGTTGGCGACGCCGCAGATGGTGCCCGCGCCGCCCGCACGCATGAGCTGCGGCAGATGCGGCTCGTGGCCGATGACGATGGCGAGCTGCGGCAGGCGCGCGCACAGCGCCGCGGTGTGCGCCCACACGCCGGCACTGTCCTTCACGCCTGCGATCACGTCGGGAAACGCCGCCGCGAGCCGCGCCACGAGATCCACCGACAGCGGCACGTGGGAGATCTGCGGCAGGTGATAGAGGAAGAGCCGCAGCCGCGGATCGGCCACGCGCTCGATCAGCTGCGCATACCACGCGAAGAGCCCGTCGTCGCTCGGTTCCTTCCAGAAGAACGGCGGCAATACGAGGCAGCCGATGCAACCTGCTTCGACGGCATGCCGCGTGAGTGCGACGGTCTCGGGCAGCGACGCGCCGCCCGTCCCGGGCAGGATGCGCTGCGCGGCGACGCCGCCCGCGATGAGTGCCTCGAGGCCCGCGCGCCGCTCGTCCGCCGCGAACGATTGTCCCTCGCCGGTGGTGCCGAACGGCGCGAGGCCGGCGACGCCGTGCGCGAGCAGCCATTGCGCGTGGCTCGCGAAGCGCGCGTGGTCGAGTGTGCCGTCGCGCGCCATCGGCGTCAGCATGGCGCACCAGACGCCGCGGATCAGGAAGGAGGAAGCGCTCGGCATGCGTCGCAGGAAAGTGGGGGCCGGATGCAACACGACGTCGCGCGCCGGCGGCGGGCCAGTGTAGCATCGCGTGCATGCGCGGCCACGTCGACGCCCACCACCAGGTGTTCGCGCTCGCACGCGGCGATTACGGCGACTCGCCGCCGGCCGCACTGCGCCGCGACTACCGCCTCGCCGATTCGGCGGTCCAGCGCGAGCAGGCCAACGTGACGTCCGTGGTGCTGGTGCAGGCGGCGCCCACGCACGCGGAGACGCAGTACCTGCTCGACGTCGCGCAGAAAAGTGCCGGTGTCGTGCGCGGCGTCGTCGGGTTCGTCGATCTCGCGGCCGCCGACGCCATCCCCGCACTGACGCGTCTCGCGCGCAACCCGTTGCTGAAGGCCGTACGGCCGGTGCCGCACGCGTTCGCCGACGAGGCGTACCTGCGCCGTCCCGATGTCGAGCGCACGCTCGCCGCGCTCCCGCGGCTGTCGCTGCGCCTCGAAGCCTGCGTGGGATCGATGCACATGCCGCGGCTGCTGGAGCTCGTCGAGCGGCATCCGGCGCTCGCGATCGCCGTCGATCACGCCGGGATGCCGGACATCGCGAACGGCGAATGGTCCGCGTGGACGCAGGCCATGGCCGCGCTCGCCGCGCAGCCGCGCGTGCGGTGCAAGCTGTGCGGCCTCACGACGCTCGCGGGCGCCGGCTGGACGATCGATCTCCTGCGCCGCTACGTCGACTTCCTCGCCGAGCGCTTCGGCCCGCCGCGCCTCATGTGGGGCAGCGACTGGCCGCTCGTCAACGCCGCCGCGACCTACCCGAGCTGGTACGCGGCCACCGTCGCGCTCACCGCGGGCTGGTTCGCGGATGACCGTGCGGCGCTCATGGGCGCCACCGCACGCCGCTTCTACGGCTTGTAAGACGGCGCCTACGCGCGTTGCAACGCGCGCCGGTGTCGCCGTTCGCCAACGTCGGCCGCGCGCCGACGCGCGCGCCTCGCGTCCGACAGGTTCGTCACCCGCGTCGCACAACGCAATCCGCCGCCTCCGACTGCGCGAAGAACGCGCCGCTTCGATGATCCGTCCATCGTCATTCGCCCCGCCGCACAGGCATTCCGGCGCCGTCCGGCAATGCGGTGCGGGACGCAAGACATGGAAGCAGGACGCAGGTTCACGAAGCTCACGCTCGCTGCCTCGCTGGCGGTGGCCACGCTATTGGCCTTCGCCGGGCACGCCGGCGCGCAATCGCCATCGATCAATTCCGACCACCAGCTGCGCGAGGCGCACGTGCCGCTCGGCAACGGCGGCAGCATCGCGCCGAAGTATCTCTATCTCTTCGCGCCGACGGCGCACTGGCGCGGCGCGATCCGCTGGAAGTACAACCACGGGAACGCGCCGGCCGCGCTCGCGGACAAGGCGGCGGTGATCGCGCAGATCCAGAAGAGCTTCGAGAAGTGGTCGTCGCAGTGCGGGATCACGTATCAGTACGACGGCGAGACGACCATCGCGCCCAACACGACGACGAACGACCCGACGTACGGCCCGCAGCCCGACGGCGCGAGCGTCATCGGCTGGGGCACGCTCGGCGATCCGTCGCTCGGCGCGTGGACGTACGCGTGGTACGCGCAGGAGCAGAACGACCGCATCATCTTCGACGCCGACACCACGTTATCGGTGACCAACATCGCGACGCTCGCCGACCTCGACCGGCTGATGACGCACGAGTGGGGCCACGCGATGGGCCTCGATCACAGCAACACCGAGGCCGCGATCATGGCCGGCCCGCCGAGCACGCACTACAACTCGCTGGTCACGCCGCAGCCCGACGACATCCGTGGCTGCCGCTGCCTGTACGGCCTGCCGTCGGGCATGTCGTCGCCGTACGTGTGCTCGCTGCCGCCGAAGCTCGACTTCGGCGATGCGGCCGTGGGGCGCGCGTCGTCGGCGCAGATGGTGACGTTCACCAACAGCGGCAACGCGCCGCTGTCGATCGCGACGTCGACGATGACCAACGCGCAGTTCGCGCACGTCGCGGGCTGCATGCCGGGCACGGTCGTCCCGCCGGGCGCGAGCTGCACGGCGCAGGTGCAGGTGACGCCGGCCGCGAGCGGCGGGCAATCGGGCGAGCTCGCGCTGTACACGAACGACGGCTATTACCAGCTCGCGCTCAGCGCCAACGGCGTCGCGGCGACGACGTCGTCCGCCGCGCCGGCCGCCGCGCCCGTGCAGGTCGTCGAGTACTACAACGCGACGCTCGACCACTACTTCATCACGCACCTCGCCGCGGAGCAGGCGAATCTCGACGCCGGCAACACGCCGAGCCGGTGGACGCGCACCGGGCTCACGTTCCGCACCTACACGGCGGCCGTCGCAGGCACGAGCCAGGTGTGCCGCTTCTACATCCCGCCCGCGGACGGCAACTCGCATTTCTTCGGCCGCAGCCCGGGCGAATGCGCGGCGTCGCAGGCCGCGCATCCGGACTTCGTGCTGGAAGATCCCGCGTACATGTTCACGTACCTGCCGACCGCCGGCGCGTGCCCGGCGAACACGGTGCCGCTCTATCGCGTGTACAACAATCGCGTGGACGCCAATCACCGCTACACGATCGACCGCGCGGTGCGCGACCAGATGGTGGCGCACGGTTGGGTGGCGGAAGGTGACGGTCCCGACGCGGTCGCGATGTGTGTGCCGCAGTAGGGGCTCGGGGCTGGGAGCTCGGGGCTAGGGAGTGGCGGCGGGATGCCGAAGTCGGCGTGCTTTGCGCACGCTGTTGCTCGCAGTCCAATGCGGCGCTTTGCCAGCCCCGAGCTTCGAGCCCCGAGCCCCGAGCCCCGAGCCCCGAGCCCCGAGCCCCGAGCCCCGCCTCTCAGTAAATGTGCCTCTGCAGCTTCGCCCGATGCAGGATCGTGGTGGCGATCTCCTCGATCGACTTGGTCGTCGTGTCGACCATCGTGATGCCCTCGCGCGTCATCATCGCCTCGGCCTCGCGCACCTCGGCGCGGCAGTTGTCGAGCGCGGCATACTTGCTGCCGGGCCGGCGCTCCTCGCGGATCTCGCGCAGGCGCTCGGGCTGGATGGTGAGGCCGAAGAGCTTGTCGCGGAACGGCATCACCGACGCCGGCAATCGCCGATCGGCGAAATCGTCGGGCGTGAGCGGGAAGTTCGCGGCGCGGATGCCGAACTGCAGCGCGAGGTAGAGCGACGTCGGCGTCTTGCCGCAGCGCGAGACGCCGACCAGGATCACCTGCGCCTTCGCGAGGTCGCGCGTGGTCGCGCCGTCGTCGTGCGCCTGCGTGAAGTTGATCGCGTCCATGCGCGCGAAATACTCGTGGCTGTTGGCGATGCCGTGCGAGCGTCCGGCGGCGTGCGAGCTCTTGGCGGCGAGCTCCGCCTCCAGCGGCTGGATGAACACCTGGAAGAAGTCGAGCGTGAGCGCGTTCACCTCGCGGCGGATCGTCTCGCTGTGCGCCTCGTCGACCACCGAGCTGATCACGAGCGGCCGGCGGCCCTCGCGCTCGCCGGTCTCGTTGACCTGCCGGATCGCCTCCTGCACGCGCTCGGGCGTGTCGACGAACGGGATCGTCACGCGGTGGAACTGGAAGTCCTCGAACTGCGTGAGGAGGCTGTTGCCGAGCATCTCGGCGGTGATGCCGGTGCGATCGGAGATGAAGAAGACGGTGCGTTGGGTGGGCATGGCTTCACCAGTGCGCCCAGACCGGCGTCACGCCGGCGGGCAGGGGAGGCAGGGCGCCGAGATCGATCCAGCTCTCGTCCGGGTCGTGGAAGTCCGAGCCGCACGAGCCCGCGAGCCCGAACACGCGCGCATGCGTCGCGAACTCGCTCGCCTGCGCGGCCGAGTGCGACGGCGAGACGATCTCGATGGCGTCGCCGCCCGCGTCGCGGAAGTCGCCGAGCAGCCGCCGCATGCCGGTGGCGGTGAGCGGATAGCGGCCGGGGTGCGCGAGCACCGCCTGCCCGCCGGCCGCGTGGATCCACGCCACGGCGTCGGCGAGCGGCGCCCACGTGTGCGGCACGTAGCCGGGCTTCCCGCGCACGAGATAGCGCTTGAACGCGCTCTTCGTGTCCTTCACGTGGCCACGCTCGACCAGGAAGCGCGCGAAGTGCGTGCGCGAGATGAGGCGCTCGCTGGTGACGAACGCCAGCGCGCCCTCGTAGGCGCCGGCGATGCCTGCGGTGCGCAGGGACTCGGCGATGGCGCGGGCACGTCCGTCGCGGCCGCGGCGCAGGGCGGCGAGGCCCTCGTCCAGCGCAGGCGCTGCGGGATTCACCTGCAGACCGACTATATGCACCGTATGGCGCTCCCACGTGACCGAGATCTCGACGCCGTCCACCAGCGTCAGGCGCGTTCCCGCGGCGGCGGCGCGGGCCTGCGCGAGGCCGGCCGTGTCGTCGTGATCCGTCACCGCCAGCACGTCCACGCCCTGCGCCACCGCACGCGCCACGAGGTCGGCGGGCGCCAGCACGCCATCGGACGCGGTGGTATGCGAGTGAAGGTCGAAGCGCGGCATCGGGGTCATGGGATAGCGACGCGCAGGCGGTGAACGGCGGGCGGCACTGCGGGGCGGCCGATGATAGCAAAGCGGCGCCTGCGGCCGGTCCTCGCAGCCCTCGCCGGCCACCCTGCCGCATCCCGTGCAACGCCGGGGGCGATGCACGGGTGCCGTTCGTCCGCTTGCCCTTGCGCCGGCGGCGGAATTTGTTCAAAAATATGCCATTGGGATAGCGCGCGACGACCTCCCGAGGGCGGTTGCCGGGCGCCCGTGCATCCTCTTCCGAAAGCAGGCACCGCCGTGAAAATCTTGGACCGCGTCCTCAACCCCCGGGAAATCCGGCGCCGCCTGGGCATGAACCAGGAGCAGTTCTGGACGCAGATCGGCGTGACCCAGAGCGGTGGCTCGCGGTACGAAAGCGGGCGCGACATGCCGCGCCCGGTCAAGGAGTTGCTGCGCCTCGTGCACGTGGAGCAGCTCGATCTCTCGCAGGTCAAGCGGGTCGACTTCGAGATCATCAGCTATCTCAAGGAATCGCACCCCGACCTGTACCGGACGCTGCGCCGCGCCGTGAAGAGCCGGCACCGCCACGGGCCGGACGGCGGCGTCAACCTCGCGCCCGACACGGAAGGCGACGGCATCGACGGCGATGGAGAAGGTGACGACCTGGCCGCGCTCGACCGCTCGCTCGAGCAGGAAGTCGCACCGAAACCCTGACGGTTTTCGCGGCCCGGCGCGCACCGCCGGCCGCTTCGGAGTGTTTGGACGCGGCCGCAGACCTTGCGGCCGTTTTTCTTGGTGCTCGGGCCTGGCCTTTCGCGTTGCAGCATCGCGGGGCGGATTCGTCCCGCACGCTAAAATGGCGGCAGCGGGCCGCCACGTTGCGCGGTGCAACATCGAGCCAAGAACATGACAGGCAACAAGGCACGGGTGATTCCCCTCGACCGTCTGCGCATGGCGGACGTGGAGGAGGTGGGAGGCAAGAACGCGTCGCTGGGGGAGATGATCAGCCAGCTGGCGGGCGCCGGCATCGCGGTGCCGGGCGGCTTCGCCACCACCGCCACGGCCTTTCGCGAGTTCCTGGCGCACGAGAACCTGGCCGGCCGCATCCAGGCGCGCCTCGCCACGCTCGACATCGACGACGTCGACGCGCTCGTGGCCGCAGGCAGGGAAATTCGCGGCTGGCTGGTCGCGGCACCGCTGCCGCAAGCGCTGGCCGCGGAGATCGAGGCGGCTTACGCGGCGCTGACCCGCGACGCGCCAAGCGCCACGTTCGCCGTGCGCTCGTCCGCTACCGCGGAGGACATGCCCGACGCTTCGTTCGCCGGGCAGCAGGAAACATTCCTCAATATCAGTGGTTTGGACAACATAGTTCATGCTATACGCGAGGTGTTTGCCTCGCTCTACAACGACCGGGCGATCGCCTACCGGGTGCACAAGGGCTACGCGCATGCGGACGTCGCGCTGTCGGCGGGCGTGCAGCGGATGGTGCGCAGCGACCAAGGCGCGGCGGGCGTCATGTTCACGCTCGACACCGAATCCGGGTTCGACCAGGTGGTGTTCATCACCGCCTCCTACGGGCTCGGCGAGACGGTGGTGCAGGGCTCGGTCAACCCGGACGAGTTCTACGTCGACAAGCGCAACCTCGCGGCCGGACGGCCCGCGATCCTGCGCAAATCGGTCGGCGGCAAGGCGCAGAAGATGGTCTTCACCGACGCCCGGACGGCCGGCAAGTCGACCGCGACGGTCGAGGTGCCGCCCGCGGAGCGCGTGCGCTTCTCGATCACCGACGACGAGGCCGAGGCGCTCGCCCGCGCCGCGGTGACCATCGAGAAGCACTACGGCCGCCCGATGGACATCGAGTGGGGCCGCGACGGCGTGGACGGCCGCCTCTACATCCTGCAGGCGCGGCCCGAGACCGTGAAGTCGCGCGAGGAGGCCGCCGACAAGCTGCGGCGCTACCGGCTGGGACGCACTGCGCAGGTGCTGGCTTCCGGCCGCGCCATCGGCCAAAAGATCGGGCAGGGCAGCGTTCGGCTGATCCGCTCGGCCTCCGAGATGTCGCGCGTGCAGGCGGGCGACGTGCTCGTCACGGAGATGACGGACCCCGACTGGGAGCCCGTCATGAAGCGCGCGGCGGCGATCGTCACCAATCGCGGCGGGCGCACGTGCCACGCCGCGATCATCGCGCGCGAGCTCGGCATTCCCGCCGTGGTCGGGTGCGGCGACGCGACCGACACGCTGCACGAAGGCGCCCCAGTCACCGTCTCGTGCGCCGAAGGCGACACCGGCCACGTGTACGAAGGATTGCTGCCGATCGAGATCGTCGATGTCGCGCTCGACCACATGCCGCCGTCGCCCACCAAGATCATGATGAACGTGGGCAACCCGGAGCTCGCGTTCGAGTTCCAGCGGCTGCCCAACGAGGGCGTGGGCCTCGCGCGCCTCGAGTTCATCATCAACCGCAACGTCGGCATCCACCCGAAGGCGCTGCTCGAATTGGCGCAGCAGCCGGCCGAGTTGAAGCGCGAGATCGAGGCGCGCATCGCGGGCTACGGCAGCCCCACCGAGTTCTACATCCGCAAAGTCGCGGAAGGCGTGGCGACGATCGCGTCCGCGTTCTTCCCGAAGAAAGTCATCGTGCGGCTGTCCGACTTCAAGTCGAACGAGTACAAGAACCTGCTGGGCGGCGACCGCTACGAGCCGCACGAGGAGAACCCGATGCTCGGGTTCCGCGGCGCGTCGCGCTACATCGCGCCCGAGTTCTACGACTGCTTCGCGCTCGAGTGCGAGGCGATGCGCCGCGTGCGCGACGTGATGGGCTTCACCAACGTCGAGATCATGATCCCGTTCGTGCGCACGCTTGCTGAAGCGGGCAAGGTGAACGAGCTGCTGGCGAAGAACGGTTTGGCGCGCGGGCAGAACGGTCTGCGCGTGATCATGATGTGCGAGCTGCCCTCGAACGCGATCCTCGCCGAGCGCTTCCTCGAGCACTTCGACGGCTTCTCGATCGGCTCCAACGACATGACGCAGCTGACGCTCGGCGTCGATCGTGATTCGGGCGGGCCGATCGCGCCGACGTTCGACGAGCGCGATGACGCGGTCAAGACGATGCTCTCGCTCGCGATCAAGGCGTGCCAGAAGCACGACAAGTACGTCGGCATCTGTGGCCAGGGCCCGTCGGACCATCCCGACCTCGCGCAGTGGCTCGTCGCGCAGGGCATCGAGTCGATGTCGCTCAATCCGGATACGGTCGTGGAGACGTGGCTGGCGCTGGCGGGGGCGCAGAAGCAGTAGCCTCGCCAAACCTCAGAGCTCCCTCGTCCCGCACCACCCCCAAAGCTCCCTCTCCCCGCTCGCGGGGAGAGGGCTGGGGTGAGGGGCAGGCGTCACCCCATTCTCGCGATGCGGCGCAATCGCGATTCCACCACGAGCACTGCCCCGCGCCTCATCCATCCGGCCGATAGCGACCCACCGCCCGCATCGCGTGCAATCACGCCATGCGCACCGCCCCCGCCGTTCACGTCGCCCTCGGCCCCTCCCGCATCGCCGGCGCCGGCATAGGCGCGCTGGCACTCGCCACGCTCGCGTTACTGTTCACGCTGCCGCTGCCCGCGTGGCAGCAATCGGCCGCCACCGTCGCGCTCGCCGGATGGGCATGGGTCGCGTTTCGCGTCGTCGCGCTGCGTCTCGGCGCGTGGGCCGTCACCGGCCTCACGCTCGCGCACGACCGCATGGTGATCGTGTGCCGCGGCGACGGCACGCTCGTCGCGGGGCACCTGCGCAGCGCCACCTACGTCGGCGCGCTCGTCACGAGCATCGTGTGGCGTCCCGACGATGCGCGCTGGTCGCGCGCGGTGCTCGTGCTGCCGGACATGCTGCCGGCCGAGGACTTTCGAAGGCTTCGGATCCTGCTGCGCTATGCGCGCAGCGAGGTGGAGGAGGGCGCGCCCGCGAGCCACGCCTGAGCATCGACGAGCTGCCCGCTCTCGGACTTGGCCTGGCCGGCGAGCAGGTGCAGATACAGCGGCACGAGCGCATCGGGCGCAGGCAGCCCCGACTTGTCCTCGCCCGGATGCGTCTTGCCGCGCAGCGGCGAGTGGATCGGCCCGGGCACCACGGCGTTGATGCGCAGGTGCTCGCGGTTCTCCCATTCGTCGGCGAGCTCGCGCGCGAGCGCCGACAGCGCGGCCTTGGTCACCGCGTAGCCGCCCCAATACGCGCGCGGCGACTCGCCGCGATCGTCGAGCGTGAACAACACGCTCGCGTCCGACGAGGCATCGAGCAGCGGCACCAGCGCCCGCGTGAGACCCATGGGTGCAGCCACGTTCACGCGCAGGAGCGAGAGCCAGCTGTCGAACGATTGATGCTCCATCGGCCCGAGCGAGCCCAGGAGCGCCGCCGTGTGCACGATGCCGTCCAGCCGTCCGAGCTGGCCCTGCAACGCGCTCGCGACGTTGCCGAAGTCGTCCGCACCGGCCTTGGCAAGGTCGAGCGGAAGGATGATGGGCTCCGGATGGCCCGCGGCGACGATCTCGTCGTACAGCGCCTCGAGCTTGCGCACGACGCGCGCGTGCAGCACCACCACCGCCCCGTGGGCGGCGCACGCGCGAGCCAGCGGTGCGCCGAGGCCGCCCGTGGCACCCGTGACGAGCACGACCCGGTCGCGCAGCGAAGCGATGGCAGGGGAACGGGAAAGCACGGCGGGCATGCGCGACCTGCGGCAGGGCAAGAGTGAAATGCGCGACGCAGCGCACCGCGCGCGGGAGATCACGATGATAGCCGATCGCCCTCGACGCCCGGCCCGATGACGCGAGTCGCGTCGCAAGCGTTGCCACCGCAGCCCGATCGCGCTATAATTTCAGTTTCGCCGTGGGGGTATAGCTCAGCTGGGAGAGCGCTTGCATGGCATGCAAGAGGTCAGCGGTTCGATCCCGCTTACCTCCACCACTTGAACCTGCATCACGAAGCGAACAAGGCGGCCTTCCCAACGGTTGCCACCAACGAAAGCAAGAGAAGCACCGTCCCCATCGTCTAGAGGCCCAGGACATCACCCTTTCACGGTGAGTACGGGGGTTCGAATCCCCCTGGGGACGCCACCTTATTCCCACTGCGAAGTGGGATTCGGTAGCACAGCCGCAACGACGCCTCATCCGGGTCCAGTTCGACCCGGTCGAGGATCGTCGAAAGAAAGTCCTTGAGGTCGCCCGGCGGATAGAGGCGCATCTCCTCGGCCAGATGGCCGAGCATAGTGCGGACCTGTGCCTCAGTGACGTTCGCAAGCGCCCGCGCTGCCTCGTCTTCCTTCTCCCACTCGACAATTCGCCGCTGCAGGGCGCCCCGCTCGCGCTCAAGCTCGTCGATCTTCCGATAAACGGGGGAGGGGTTCTCCAAATTCGCCGCCATGTCGAGGTACTTACTGGCCTTTGCTTCGAGCGCGGCGATCTCGGTCTGTGCCTGCTTGATCTCCGACGCATGGGCGGTGACAAGGCGCTCACGCGTTGACTTCAGGGCGGCCCGCACGAAGGTCGGAGAAAGCAGGTCGCGGGATACGGCTTCGACCACGGCGGTCTCGACGCGCTTCGCCGGCATGTTCCGCGAGCGCTCGGCGACGCCGATTCGATAGAACTCGGACTTCGCCGTCCTGTTTGCACGCCACGGCGTTCCATCTGGCGCCTTAAGCAATCCGCTCAGAAGGTGCGACGTTGCGCGCTCCCGCGGCGCGTGCTTGTCGGCGTTTTCGAGCTTCGCCAGAAGAGCTTCGGCAACAGCATCGCTGACGAGCGCCACATGGGTGCCACGCTTCATGAGCCACTCCGAGCGCGGCCGCCGCTTTGTCCCGCCCTTGTAGCCGTCAGTGCCGACTTCATTGTGGACGTTCCAGACAGTATGGCCTGCATAGGTCAGGGCATTCCATTCCATGCCGATGAGCGACGTTTCGGGCCATGCTAGCCCGAGACGCCGAACAAGCGTGCCGCGCCCCAGACCTTCTGCCCGCAGCCGAAGGTATTCGGAAACCTTCGGCGCGTCTTCGTTCGGTTCGAGCCTGGTCTTGGTGACCGGCAAGCCTTCGCGAATGGCGCCGGTCGAGACTGTAACCAAGCGATACCCGCGTGGGGCGCGCCCTCCCGCTCGGAATCCCTGCTTCACATTCTCGGCCATCCCGGTCAATCCCTTCTGCTTGCTGATGAGCGAGTGGTAAACGTCAAATGCGCGCATGATGGCCTTCAGCATCATGCTGACGATGGGATCGGCGTCTGGGATCGACTTGTAGATGACCGTGACATCGAATCGCTCGGCATCATGTTCGAAGAAGGCTGCAATCCACTGATTGCGCGCAAGCCGACTGGTATCTAACATCATTACGGCACTCCACGCGCGACTACGGGAGCGCATCGCTTCGTGAAGACGCCGGAAACCGGGTCGGTTCTCGTCCCTACCTGATTCAACCGCATCCACGAATTCGTCGACGACGACGAGCCCGCGTTGCTTCGCTAGTTCCGTCAGTTCACGGCGTTGAGCGTCAATCGACACATCTGACCTGTCCTTGCTGGATCGCAGGTAGAGGGCTACCCGATTCGTGGTCTTGGCTTGCATGGGTCTCCCGCCAACGGAGAAAGAGAGAAATAAAGCTCGGTAGGGCAACTTCAATATCGACAACACCGAGCGATGGAAGGATCGTAATCGAATTCGTGTCGCGGTCGCAGGTCATCGCTGTTCTTCCTAAATGCGAACAGCGGTGCGCTCACCGACGCACCGTTCTCTCGACGACCAGATTGCATGCTTGACTCCAACGCAGAAGTTGCTGTCGCGAGGAACGTGCCACGCTAGGCAACGCGACTGCAGCAGATGAGCAAACGTACAGCGGCCGCCAATCGAGTTTGAGAAGGCGTGCGAATGAAAGTCGCACGATCAACTAAACTCGGGCGGCCGCAAGCGGGCCCGTTCGACGTTCGCTGACTTTCGGCCAGCGAGGCCACGTCGGTTTCCGGCGTGGCATCGAGACTAACAAGAATTTTAAATTGATGCTGCGTCTGTCAGAGCGGTATCACGTCCTGAGCGCCGCGACATTTCGTCGGCCGGGTCGGCCGGCCGACCCCGCACACAGTGCGGGGCAAGCGACGCATGTCGCGGTCTAGCGTCGGGGACATGCGACGCGTTCGCCGGTCTACATGAACTCGTTCATCGGACGGCGTTCGATTCGACGATGCAATCAGCACGGGAAATGGCGGTCAGGGCGTCGCATTTAGAAGGTAGCAGGTAGCAGGTAGCAGGTAACGGGTAACGGGTAACGGGTAACGGGTAACGGGTAACGGGTAACGGGTAACGGGTAACGGGTAACGGGTAACGGGCGGCGGGCGGCGGGCGATAGGTGGCGTGGCCGGTGGCGGGCAACAGGGCCTTGCTTCCCGCGCTCCGCGGCTACGTTTGTCGAAGGAAGGTGGGAATCGGCGGCGGCCCGTGCGTTGGCCAAGAGCGAGCCTTGTCCTGACAAGCCAAGCTGCTGCCGACCGGGGGTCGGCAGCAGCCGAAGTTGACTTACTGACCCGCCGTCACTGCCGGGCAGCACCGCGCGTGTCCCCTGCCGCGCCTCCAAACGTAACGTCGAGCGGTCGGGCGGCCGACCCGCCCGAGGACGCGCGGTGCGAAAGTGCGATTTTGCGGCTTAGGTGCCAGATGCCATTCCCTGATCCCGGATTCTGGGCTCGATTCACCGCCTGACGATTTTATCTCTGCTCGGCGGCGATTACGGAGGCAAGGATTGAACTCTCAGTATTCCTTGCATCGTCGATTCCGCTCTCGCGGATACCAACCACGTAATCATAGGAGATGAAAATGAACCAGTCGTCAGAGCTGCAGAAGCGCCGATCAGTCGAGCAGCGGTTCCATGCTGCCCTCTTGAGACTGCATGACGAAACTGGCTGCGCCGCGTACGCAGCCATGAGCTGTCCAGCAAACTTTCGCTCGTCAACGATACCGGTATTCATGCTAATCACGAATCGTGATGGAGCCGCTACCTCCCTTAGGGTTTCGCGCGACTTCAGTCGAAGCGCCGATCCATACCGGATCCACATTCGCGAGCATGGTCGAAATGGCCTTCAGCGGTGTTCGGCCTGGCAAGACGAAGAGGGGGTAACCTCGTCTATCAACGAACTGCTTATGCTTGTAGACCACGGCGATCTCGGTCATTGTTCCTGGATGCACTTCGGACAGAACATGATCACGAGCACGCAAAGTGGCTTAATCTCGTGCGAGCGAGAGCCTCTATCCCTGATGTCGTTCTTGACTGCGTCGTAACCTGGCGCACCTGCTTTTCCTGCCCCGCGTCTGCCGTAATGGAGACCGGGGCATTTTCATTTGCAACGTTTTGGCGCCCGCTTGCACGTGGAAACCGGTATTGGTCGTTGGGTGCATCGAGCCTTCGTCCGCACGTGCCCTTAGGACCGAAGTCGGCCAGAAGCGGTAGTCCGTTGAAGCTTCGCTAAGCGGAACTTTGTTTGCCATCACCTCGACGTGGCTCGAGCGACGCGCCGCGTGCTGCTCGAAGAGGAGCGGGAAGCTCCACCCTTACGAACGTTATTCACCGCGTCAACAACGCGCGGACGACTCCAAAGGCTTGGCGCGTCGGACTGTCGTGCTGAGGTCGGGATTACCGCGCTCGTCGACGCCGTGGACGGAGAACCGCTCTTTGCCAAGTCGAGACCTACGGTAGTAAGCTCCATGGCAATTCCACCTCTCCGCGATTGGTCATGGACGGATTTCCAACCTGGCACACACGATGCCGTTCGCGTAGGGAGAGGCCATTCATTTCGCTCAGCGGGATGGGCCGGCGCGCGGCTCATCTTCGTTCGTCGTCGGCGCCGCCCGTCGGTTAGCTAGCACACTGGGCGTCCTTATGGCAGTTTTTGCGATTTTGCCCGTGTCGGTGGGGGACGAGTTCGCCGCGGAGTGGTTTGATAGCGCAGATTGCCTATGGCGAGACGAAAGGCTCCGCTCCATTGCCCCTCTTGCACGCGAATGGAACCGTCCGCAGCTGCAACTCTATCGGCGCGAGCACCCACCTACGCCAGTACTTTTCAATCCGCATGCCTTTGCCGTGTCCTCAGTTGTGCGCAAAGCGCTCTCCACTTTCTCGGAATTCGAGTTCTTGCCGGTGCAAATCGCAGACCATGGCGAGTACTTCATCGCTCACATAGTTGTCGGTTATGCGTTGCCTGTCGGTTCCGTAGTCCATCGACCATCACCTCCCTCAAACGGCAATGTCGTGCGAGTTGACGCACTCCCTGCGTCCTTTCAGCCGGAGGCCGCATTCTTCCGAATTTTGCAGCCAACTGACTCTCCGGCGGGTCGCCTCGGCCGAGCCGTGATTGCCGAGTACGCAACCGACCGTGGCGCTGAGGCGCTTTCCAGCGTTGTCGGTGGCTATCTAGAGTTGCGGGCGGTACCGTATGCCTAAGAGGGCGTTCAACCAGACGCCCGGCTACGCGGCGTCTTCTTCCCGGCTGCTGTGCCCGGGCACCGGTTAACTACCGCGCTAGGCCGCAACAATGACGCAAGGTGACTGGTTCCGCCGGAGCACTTGGTCAGAAATCGACCGCGCGGCGTTCTTTGCGCGGTTGAGTCGAAGTCGCAGCGAATTCCACAAGGCTCAATATGTCCGAATTCAAGCATTTCATCTCGCAGAAGCGGACACCCCGGAAATGCACTCTGCCGCGCTTGAATTATTGGGGTTGCTCTTCCGCGACTGGCCCGAGAATTCGCAGTTGGCGCAAGCGTACGATCAACGGGCAAGGTCGCTTCTCGCTTTAGGCAATGTTGACGGAGCAATCGAGTCATTTCGTATGGCCTTGGATGCACAGCGGAATGAACCCTCTATACGCACTGATGCGCACCTCGGCCTTGCCTGGCTCGTTGCAACCTCGGCTATCGCTACCGAGTACACTGAAGCGCTTGAGGCGCTTGACGAGTTCGAGACGGGTCCATTCCCAACTCAGCAATACAGTGCCGCAGCGGCTCGTGCGCTAATTCTTGATGCGACGGGTAAAGGAGTACTGCTAAGGTCTGGGCGGCGAGGGCTCTCGCAGCAGCGGGACAGTCAAGTTCATCTTTTCGTTATCACCGTGCTCTAGGTTTGGTCCGCGATCCCGATTCCAACGTATATGCCAGGCTCCAAGCACTTGCGGCCTAACTCGGCGTTCGACATGGGCTCGTCGGCGGGGACTTTGACACTCTTGCCAGCCCCTGCGGGCGCCGAGCCGAGTAATGACTTCGTCATACCTCGCATGAGGCGACTAGTTGCAGAACTTTCGCCTTTCATCGGAGCGCCACTATGGCTCAGGGCTTGTTTCTTGAATCACATAACGTGATATCCAAGCGACACGCCATCCTCGAAGATGACGAGCGAGTCGCCTATCTCTACCTAACGAGGGCTGGTACTCAGCAACCGGAGAGAGATGTGCTCGCATATTCCCGCATCAACCCGGTAGATCGAGTTGAGTGGGAAGCCAGTAAACAGACAGGTGGCGCACCATTGCTATTAGAGGAACTTGCAAGCGAGTCTGCCGTGGTCGAGAAGCCAGCCGAACGGGAGTTTTCATTCAAATGGTCACCGGACGGAACAGCCGTCGCGTTACTTCGCGACGATGTGCCAATTGCGTTCGCTTCTGCGGCAGAGAGGTTTGGCTACTCGAAGGCGGTGGTCAAAGCCAGCCCACTCGCAAACAATTGGGATCAAGCGAAGTACGAATTCACGTTCCCAAAGTAAGACCAAAGGCTTCGTTCGAGCGGACGTTACGAAGGCTGCGTCCTTGCGCCGCCTCTCATGCCAAAGGTTAGGCGTCGAAGACCGTGGGCGCATCCTCTGAACCAGTCCATGAAATGCTGAAGTACGGCGTAGAGTTCCCGCGTACCATGCTGCAACGCGCGGGCGACTTCTATCCGTTCGGCGCCACTCATTCTTCGCAAAGTCGTGTCGGTGCTGTCGGGGGCACAACGATGAAGAGCCACTGACCCCTGCAGAAATCTACAAGATCCGAAGACAATCGTTAGGGGACGGAGCCCGGTGCGGTGACTACATGGGAGTGGCGCTTGCAGCGACCGTCAACATCCCATGCGAATATTTGCCATCAGCCCGAGATATCCTGCGCGTACACCTCGAAAGCCAAGACTATTCCCGATTCATCTATGTTCCTACACGCTTTCGAAGCTTGGATGGCCCAAACGAGAGTGGGCCGTCGTGTTTGGGGAACCCATTGCTGTCGCAGTTGATCCGTCGTTCTATGTACCGAGCGACGCCTAAACCACGGTAGGTCTACGCGACCCGGGACCATGCAAACACTTACTGTTCCGCCGGCAGCTCAGCGCGATGAATATGCAATCCAGATGCTCAGCGCGTGGATTGCGGAAAATGGCCTGCACTGCTCCATGAAGCTGGACATCTTTCAGTCAAATGGCAAGGCCGAGGATCGCTCCTGGGGCATCCTTCTCGCGGATGTCATCCGGCATCTTGGGAACGCTATTGGCGAGAAGTACGGCGTTGCTCCCGAACAGACGATTGACAACGTCGTCGCGTCGTTACTCGCCGAACTTGACAATCCCACGTCGACTGCTCGTGGCAGTTTTCACCATGGCCATTCGTAGGTCTAACACGGCACTCAACCGGACGTGCTGGGACATGAATTCGTAAGCTCCCCCGTCAAGTAGACAGTTCTAAACTGGAGTTTCCGCGGCGAGCAATCGCTCGCGATAGCGCGCTGGCGGCAGGCTTCCCAGCGCGTCGTGCGGCCTGATTTCGTTATACCGCTCGAGCCAGTCGGCAGTGATGTCGCGGACGTCGCTCAGCGAGTCGAACAGGTAGGCGCTCAAGACTTCCTCGCGATACGTTCGGTTGAAGCGCTCGATGTAGGCGTTCTGGTCGTGACCTGAGTCCGCTTCATCGAGCCGTTTATTCCTGGGAAATGGCTCGGTTGGGATGGTAGGGAGTGGGTGGATGGTCCTGCTTGAACTCGTGCGGGGTCAAGTAGCCGAGGCTGGAATGCGGGCGCACCGTGTTGTAGTGCCGGCGCCACGCCTCGATGATGACCTGGGCCTCGCGCCGCGTCCGGAACCACTCGACGCTCAGGCACTCATCGCGGAACTTGCCGTTGAGCGACTCGTTGGTGCCGTTCTGCCACGGCTTGCCGGGGTCGATGATGGCCGTCTCGATGCGGGCCCCGGTCAGCCAGTTCAGGATGGCGTGGCTTACGAACTCGGGGCCGCTATCCGAGCGCAGGTACACCGGCGCACCGTGGACACTCATCAGCCGGCTCAGGACCTCGATGACGCGGCCGGAGCGGATGCTACCCGCAACGTCGATGGCCAGGCATTCGTGGGTGAACTCGTCGACCACGGTCAGGCACTTGAGCTGCTGGCCATTGGCGCAGGAGTCGAACACGAAGTCGTAGGCCCAGACGTGATTGGCTGCGCGCGGCGGCAGCGGTCGCGGTCGGCTGGCCGCTACCCGGCGCCGAGGCCGCTTCCGGGGCAGGCCGAGACCCGCCTGCCGCCACAGCCGCCGGGCCCGGTTGACGCCCATCGTGAAGCCCTCCCGGCGCAGGAAGATGCGAATGCGCCGGTAGCCGTAGCGCGGATACTGCGCCGACAACCGCTGCATGGCCGCGAGCGCCGGGCCATCCTTCTCCGGCAGGCGCAAACGGTAGCTGAGCGTCGAGCGCGGAACGCCAAGCAGCCCACAGGCACGTCGTTGCGATACCCCGCGGTCGCGGAGGAAGCCGACCTGGTCGCGACGCCCCCGTGGGCTCACCATTTTTTTCGATTCACCTCGCGCATCAGGTCGACCTCGAGGTCGCGCTCGGCGAGCAGGCGCTTGAGTTTGGCGTTCTCCAGCTCCAGCGCCTTCAGCCGTTTCACGTCGGCCGGCGCCAGCCCGGCGAAGTGCTTCCGCCAGACGTACAGCGTTTGTTCACTGACCTTGTTCTTCTTCGCCGCCTCGGCGACCGACGTGCGGTCCGCCTCCCGGAGAATGGCGACTATCTGCTCGTCGGTGAATCGGCTCTTGCGCATCGGCTCCTCGCTCGGATAGGAGCCATTTTTCCAGAAACTATTGGGCCGAAGAAACGGCTCAGGTCAGCCCGAATCAGGACGATCCATCAGGCCAGCCGGGAATCGTACGGTGCGCCGCGGGTGCACGCTGAGCTGCTGGCCCAGAAGGTGCCGTGCTGCCGGAACACCGTGGCGAAGCTGATGCGCAGGGCGGAGATCTTGCCCAAGGCGATTCGGCGCTTTCGCGTCACCACCGACTCCCGCAGGACTCAGGCGTCGCCTAACCTCATCCATCGGGACTTCCGGTCAAAGCATCCCAACGACCTGTGGCTGAGCGACATCACCTACATCCCGACCCGCGAAGGCTGGCTTTACCTGGCGGCAGTGCTGGACGCGTACTCGCGGGCCTTGGTGGGCTGGTCCATGAGTCGAAATCTGGACACCAGGCTGGCGATGAATGCGCTGAATATGGCGATCGCTCATCGTGGGCCGCCGGTAACGTTGCACTCCGATCAAGGGTCCACTTACGCCACAGGCAGCTACCGAGAGATAGTCAACCGTTACGGCATCAGGCAGAGCATGAGTCGCAAAGGTGATTGCTGGGACAATGCACCGATGGAAAGCTTCTTCCATACCCTCAAAACCGAGTGGGTCATGCACTGCGACTACAAGACACGCGATGACGCGCGCGCTAGCTTGTTCGACTACATCGAAGTGTTCTACAACCGGCAGCGACGGCACTCATCGATTAACTACGAGGCTCCGCTGCCGTATGAGGCGACCTGCTCGCCTGGGAAGGTGTCCACCGTTCGTGGGTAGGACCAAAACCGGTCTTCGCGCGATCGCCGGTTGGCGTTGACGAAAGCCGCGGAGTCACTCTCAATGCTCAAGTCGGCAGAAGCCGTCGGCGTCGGGCGAAAGGACGCTCAGTAAGCAGAGTTAAGCAGCTTGGCGCGCCTGGCTCGGACGCCGGCGAACCAGCTAAGCTCCGCTGGCGTCAGGTTTCCGGCGGCGATACTGGCCAGATCACGCTTCTGCCGGCTCCGCTTTGCAGCCCACAGGCTTCGCGCTCGCCGCCGTCGCTGCTTCGCGAATTTCACCGGACTTGCCCCGACCCGTGCCGCGTCGTCCGCTACTTCAGCGCCTCTTCGGCGAGGCGCTTATGCAATCCCTGCAGTCCGCCATAGTTCTGCACGTAACGGTCACCCAGGCGGCGTAACGACGACTCGATGGCCTGAGTAAGGTGATCTTGCATACCGATCACCAGCCGCGCTTCGCCGACAATTTCCTCCAGTTGTTCTCTCGTTTGCTCGGTGTTCCATGTTCGCATCGGAAGCATTTCTCCGAAGGTTCGCTCGACGCTCTTGGCATCGCCAGGTGGGAGGCCCGCAACGACAACATACCGCTTGTCGTCGTTCGCCTGAGATAGGGCGGGTTGCATCAGTAGCCCCCGCAAGACCAATCGCAAGCGCGGATCGGTAAGTATCCCGACCAACACGTCGACTGCCGTGTCGACCAACGCAGCGGTCAGTGGGCTGGCGGAGAGCGGCGATGGCGCGGAGACTGGACCGGGAACAGGCGCCGCTATGGCGACATTTGCTTGTTCCTCAACGGCCTCCTTGGCTGGCGATGCTGGCTCTATCGCCTCGCTCGCTGACTTCTTGGTCAGCGGTGGTAGCGCACGAACTGCCTCCCTTATCCACAGCACCGTCTTCGTATCAACCTTACGCCGCCGCTCGAGAGGAAGCGTAAGCATTGCCTCAGCGACAACGTCTTTGAAAGATTCGCCAGGGTTAGCTGCTAGGACGATTTGGGATTGTTGTACCAGCTGGGCGCGTTCGGCCGCGTCCCAACGCACGCGGGTGCCATTGCGACTACGCATGGGGAGTTCCAACCTAAGGAGGGGATGCGGATTATAGTCGTAAGTGTCGCTCTAGCTTCCCTACGGTGGAGTAAGGCGTGATCAGTGCATGTCGTTGCCCGCCTCAAGGGAATCTGGATCTGGTTGCGCACGCTCATCGAGGGGCGAACTTCCCGCAACGGGGCTTATCCTCCGCACAGACGCCATCCAGTTGGAGAGCAGACCGCCGGCAAGCACCACTATGGCGTACGCCAGGAACAAGGGCGTCATCACTAATGCCAAACCAAGCGTGTTAAGGACCACCGGAATCCAAAGCAGGAGCAAGGTCGCGAACGCTCCTGCCGCACCCGTCAGGGCGCCAACGGCCCCAAAGCCCACACCAAATACCGCACCGGAGACGAGCGCCGCTACGGTAAAGGCGGTAATCCAGAAAATGATGCCGCGTGGACCAAGCGGCAGGATTACGATCAAGGCCATCACGGTGAGCAGACACCCCAATAGGACAGCGAACGCGGGATGTGGATGCTGCATGCGAAGAACGTGCCGAGGCGCGCCCGTCAGCGATACGCGTGAAGCATGAAGTTGGGGACACGCTTGTCGCTTACTGTGGCCTCCCAGGCGTCAAGCCAACCGCTGCCGCTCGTCCAAAAACGGCGGCATTGGCCGAAATACGCGAGCACCGGTTCCATCTGGCCCTGTTCGAGCAAGGCCTTGGCGAGTTGCATCGAAGGGCCGAAGGAACCTAGTTGTGGTGAGCCCGGCGTGTCGCCGGCGCTCTTCAACTCCGAGATAGCCTTGGCCACGTCTCCTGCGTGTAGAGCGACCAATCCCAGGACCATGTGTCCGTCGTGGATGGCGTTACCGACGTTCCAGTTACCGGTATAGCGCGGCACCGCGGCCAGCAACTCGTCCGCCAGCGTGCGCGCTTCTTCGTAGCGGCCTAGGTCGTAAGCCCCAATCGCGGCGGCCGGCAAGGCATAGAAGCGCTGCTCATCGCCCTTGGCCGCAGCCAAATGCGCCAACGATTGCGTGGCATGCGACGCCATGAGCGCTTGCAGTTCCGCCATTTGCGCCGGCGAAAGAGTTTGCCTTTCGGTCCACTGCTCAAAACCCGCCGTGATCGGCGCGGCCACGGCCACGTACGGAAGAAGCACGCAACTCGCCAGCCACTGCCGTCTCGAAATCCGAGCCAAGTGAGCCTCCACCGGTCTTGAAGCGTCAAAAGTAGTTTACGACATCTGCCTTCGACTCAATGAATGGGGTCGCGGGGCCACACGGTCCTTTGACGGATGGGTTAGTGGAGCCGGAAGGGCGCGCCTGCAGACGGCCTGCACCCATTTCGCACCTGCATTTGTGACAGTGTCCCTCAGTACTTTGGTGAGGTATCTCGCATACGGCGCCTCAGTTTGCGGGATCACCGTCCGAATGGCATAGACCGCGGAATCGTAGTCCAAGCGAACGCTGCACTTTGGGTTACTTCAGTGCATCTGAACCGGCCCACTTGACGACCGATAAGCTATACGATTGGACCGGCCAGCCCTTCCTGAATGGCAACCCCGACCGAACCTACCGTTCCAGGGCACGGACTCGCCGCCGCTGCCGGCATCGCGACGCTCGCCGCCGCGGGCGTGGGGATCACGCTGCTGATACTGCAGGTACTCGGCCACCGGTTCGGCATACTTGACCATGTTGCCTCCGCCCGTTATCGGCAAGCGACATGGCTGGTATTACTCGCGCTAAGTGCCGGCATCGCTACCTTTTGCTTGCAGGCGGACGGAAGGCGTAAGAGCCACCTCTTCGGCCATTGGCGGGTCAGCTCTCGTTACTATGTCTCTGCCGTGCTCGCGGCGAGCGCGATCTTCGCTGTCGACATGGCAGTTGCGGTCGCGCGAGATTCGTCGACGCCGGGAACGATCGACGTGTTCTTTCAGCGAGCCGGCACCTCAATCGCCGGCACTATGTTGGCCGTCTATTACTTCTGCGGCGCCGTACCGGTGCTCGAAGAACTGCTCTTCCGACGCGGGGTGTTCACACTATTACGTCGGTTCCCGGTTTGGCTTCCCATTACGGTATCCGTCGCACTCTTCGCTTTGCTGCACCCAGCTCAGGCGCAAGGCGGGGCTTTTCTACTCGGACTGGCGACGGCCTATCTGTATTTGCGCAGCGGCTCGCTGCTTCCGAGCATCGCCTGTCATGCCTTCGCCAACGGGCTGGCCGTGGCGTGGGCCGCCCGCGAGTGGCAACAGTGATTCGGCCTTAGATCCCTAGTTGCGACGCGAATGTACACACCCCTTGCCGATATCGGATACTGGATCTTCGCCGCGCTCGTCGTAGTCGTGTTGCTTGTTCCAGTCTGCATCGGTGCCGTGGCCGGGAAGACGGCGGGGGTGGTGTCGCTCGGCTGAATCTTGGCCGCTTGGATGTACTGGGTCATCAGCGGATCGGTGAAGGACGCAAAGAGCACGCGCGCGCTCCGAGAGGAATGCCGCGCGTACGCCATCGGATGTGCCCAGACTTCCCGGGTGATACATCGCATTGCAAATGGGCACGAGCGGATCTTGCTCCGAATCGTAGGTCAAGAGCTGCTTGGCAGGGAGCCGCGCTGGTCTCTTCCAGTCCCGACTAAGGATCACCCGGGAAACGGTGTTGAACCGGTGCACGACCTTCCACAGGATGCAGAGAGTGCGATTCTGGTGAACATCGAGTTCAGCCGAGAGCGACTACCCATCTCGCACCCTGAGCGCGCTCCGCGACCTCTTCGATATGTCGCAGAGGTGCGAGAACTGCCGGGCGGCGATGTACTAGCGCGCACCGTCGACATGCAGGGCCTCCAGGAATACTGCCTTGGTCATCTGGAGGATTTTTTGGAGCGCGTCCTCAACCGCGACGGCGTTCTTCGCCCTGCCGGTGAACCTGCAGGGAGACGGGCAGATCTGGATAGGGTGTTGTTCGATTCCTATTCGAGCGGGCATTACGGACCGCCGGAGAGTGGCAAGTACGTGCGCACCGATGTTCGCGGACCCCACGAACGCGCGTTGGCTCTGTTGGAAGCGAACGGTTGCCTCCTGATCGAGAAGCCGGTAAGTGAGCCGATCGCTGCCTGCCCACGCGGGGGAGAACGCGGAAGCGAAGACATCGCCGTGAACTATCTTGTAGGGCTCTACCCTCACGGGAGATCCTGGCTGGCTGTTTACAACGTCTTCAGGGGAAGCGAGTTGTTCACGACATTTCGCGTCGAGCAGCGACGCGCGGACTGGACCGTGGCGCGGAAATGGCTGGTCAATGTGTTGCCTCCGGCCGATGACACGGTTCCAAATCAAGGGTGGGCGGAGGCGGTGCTGGAAGAGGAGAAGTTGCAAATCCAGGTGTACTCGGGCCGCGGCGCGAACTTCGCCGATAACACGTATTGGTATACCTCGCGCTTGCAACTGACGTTGATGTTGCCGGGAGTCAGCGAGTGACCCGGCAGTCGGCCACCCAAGCGAGATCAGCGACTTTGTTGAGAAGGCGCGCCAAATGAACGAGGCGAGGGCGCGTTGGAGCATTGCCGTCTTTCTACTCCTGTTAGTGATACTTACCGCGCTGGCGGTGGTCGTTCCACGCCGGCTTTATGAGATTCATGTTGTCGCGTACGCCGCCACTCCGGCCCTTGCCGCGCTAATCACGCGGCTGGTCCTTAGGGAAGGCTTTGGCGGAATGGGCTGGACGACACGCGGCCAGTTGTTCTGGCAGGCAATGCTGATTGGGTTTGCAGTGCCAATTGCGGTGGGTTTGCTCGTCTATATACCGGCATGGCTTACGGGCATAGTCGCATTTACGCCCTGGAACCTCTCGTACCTAGGTTTGCAATCAGGATTCGGAAGCTTCGGCATTCTCATTGCCATGGTGATCACCTCGGCCGTAATTTGCATCGCCGGGCTGCCGACGGCGTTTGGAGAAGAGATTGGCTGGCGGGGACACCTACTGTTGCGGTTACTCGAGGCGAGAATTTTCGCCCCTTACCTATGGTGCGGACTTATTTGGGGTGCATGGCATTTCCCGCTGATACTGCTTGGATTCTATAGCGATGTTGGCGTGTCCCCAGGGTCTTTGTTACAGATGGGCTGCTTCATGGTGTCGATCGTTGCCGCAGCGTACCTGTTTGCCTACCTGCGTCTTGGGAGTGCCAGCATGCTTCCAGTCACGGTTGCGCACGCATGGTGGAATGCTGTTACCCAAGGGGCGCTGAATCCTGTGGCTCAGGATGCGACTGCCCGCTTGTTTGTTGGGGAGGGTGGAATGCTAACGGCCGCCGCCATGGTCGTCCTTACGGCCCTTGTTTGGCGTCTTTGGCCGGGCTCGCGGATCAACAGTTCCGCCGCTCCGCGGTGAGCGATCGCTCGACTCCTTCCCTTACGTCTTAGCGAAGTATCGACGTTTGACGCACATGCATTACTTCAATGTTGCGAGCAACACGGCTACCGGAGGCGCACACGAAGGGTCGTCCAGCAGCGACGTCCAGCTAGCTGTCGTTCCAATACGTCCGTGTGTTACGAGACGCAAGCGCGGAAAGCGGTGGAGGGCAAGCGATGACAGGTGACTGGAAGGCAGAAGCTCAGGCGCTAGAGAGACGAGGCGACATGAGTGGAGCGAATGAGCGGGTTGTCGGCGCCGGCCATGAAGGACACTCTGAAGCGTATGTTGAACTCGCATCTATCCTCAGTCAACGCGGCCTGAACGATGAGGCGCAGCGAGCATTGGACGCAGCTGAGGCGGTTGCGCGCGAGGACGATGTCACTACCCATTTCGGGCTCAACCTGGCCTATTTGTCGGGAGTAGGCACGCTTGCTTATGCAGAGCAACGCCGTCGCGCGTTTAAGCTCCTGCGCAGCAGCAGGTCAGGCGTCGATCGCTCCATAGCGGAATACTTTGACATCCCCAATCATGTCGATTGAATCATGGTGAACGATGACTCCCGACCCATCCGGGCAGGCCAAAACGTGGGATATGCCGGACAAATAAGTCATTGATTTTAGATCGAGTTCTTGGCCTTTTTGGTAGTGCGGCCAAAACTGAAAGTCGACAAGGCCCAGCGCTTTACGTGACGTCGGCCCCAGGCTGGCGTCGTCTGGAGACAGTTGAGCAATGGATATATCGCGGGTCATTAATAGTGACCCTGCGCTCGTCCCGACAAGCACACCTCCACCCAGGGCATATTTGCGCAGGGCGCCAAGCAAGTCAGTCGCCTGCAGCCATCGAAGAAATCGATACGTATTGCCGCCCGTGAGGTGGATAGCGTCACACGCCAAAAGATCCGCAACTCGCTTAGCGTCGCCAACGTTAGTCTCGTCAACGTAGAGTTGCCCAACTCAACGCCTAGCTGCTCGTAGTATCTTCGTTTGGCCGAGAAATAGGATCGGTCAGGGTCCGGCGCTGATGAAACATACGCAATGCGTGGACGATCAACACCAATGAGGTCGAGCAGGCGTCGATCGACCGCCGCGTTGGCCGGAATGATCTGATCGCTGTAGAGCGCGAGTCGGAGCTTCATGGTCGAGGCGGTGGACTAGGTGCCGGGGTGCGGAAGCCAGTACCAAAAGAGCGCGATTTCATCTGCAATAGCGGCGGTTCCACGGTAGAGCATGGCGTCGGCCCCAGCGAGACTGAAGCCTGAAGCGTGGTAGAGCTTGCAAGCTGGAACGTTTGTGTTTTGGGTTTCGACACGAACGCCGACGAGTCGTTGGGCGATCGCCCAGGCTTTTGCGACCGAAAGCAGATTAGCAGCGACGCCCTTGCGCCGCGCGGAACGATTGACTGCAATGTCATCGACCTGAGCGAAACCGGTCCAGTGTGCTGAGAGCTGCATTGCGCCGGCAATACGGTCGCCCAGGCGAGCGACAAAGCGGGCGGGCTCAGTCGCGCTTATTGGCCGACCGATGGATGGATAGACCTTTGTGTAAGGAGTTGCTAGCGTCGTCGTTGTGAAGTTGAACTCGCCCGCGTGGGCCGAGACGACGAGAACCTCGCCGACGGTGAGGTCGCGATCGACCTCTGGCAGAGGATCGTCTGGAAAGACTAGGGTGACTTTATGCTCCATGATGGGCGGCCTCAACCCGAGTACCTTGGTGAAAGAGCAGCTGCCATTCCTCATCTACACGAGTCCAAACCGAGCTGCGCAACGACTCGACGACTTCGCCGGTGAGGTGATCCAGTCGTGTCGCGCGATAGGTGGCAAGGACGACGTTGTCCGCGAGAATAGTCACGCGGAAGTCGGAAAGTGCCCGAGCGCGTTCAGGCTCAGTCTGAAGGGATGCAATAACATCCGCCTTCGTATGGGAGCCGCCGTCCGCACCGAACTCGACAAATCCTTCAGCTAGGAGCGCGCCCAAGCGCTCCGGAGATCGCCTTGTTTCAGATAAAAGTAGCCGCTCCTCCAGGTCGACGATATAAGCGGTAAGCAATGATGTAGCATTCATCGATCAATGCCATCAGTGGAAACCAGACGCTGACGACGCACTGGCGCAAATACCAACTATGGCGATGCCGTGGCATAGTCTGTCGATGTGTGGATCTGCCAACCGCGCCAAGCTTGTGATGCGCTCTGGCCGAAGATTCAAGATCACCCCGCGGACGGATATCGCCCCACCGGCGAAAGTTCCGCCAAGTACGCTGCGATCGTAAGGCGTCATACGGATTTGGGTGCAGGTTGTTGGAACGGAGTATGTTAATTCATATCAACGGCTGGCCTGGTACGGGGAAGCGGACGATCGGAGAGCGGTTGGCCCGCCTGTTGGATGCGCGCTTCCTCCACAACCACCTGATTCTGGATTTGATCGACACCTGCTCCGATCGGGGGGGCGCCGCTTGGCATACATGCTACGACGCCGTTCGCAGAGCCGCCTACCGGACGCTCGCAGGGAGGCCGCGCGCCGAGTGCCTGGTCATGACCAATGCGATCGCGGACAGCGAGGCGGACGTATGGGCGCAGATTGTTGAGCTTGCCCATCTTCGCCAGGACGAGTTCGTACCGATCGTGCTCGAGATCGACGAAAAGGAGAACCGGCGCCGGCTATGCGATCCGCAACGTGGTGGGTCTAAGCTGACGCGGGTGGAGGTGCTGGACGCTCTTCGCGCCGAGCACCGGTTATTGGTGCCGGATTTGCCGCATACGCTCGTGCTGGACGTGAGTGTGTTGTCGGCGGAGGAGGCGGCGAATCGCATTGCAAGTCATGTACGGCACGTTGGCGCGGGCCGGTCCGAAGGCCCGGAACCCGGCGCTCAATGAGCAACAGTTCCACTGGCGGTCTAATTGATCCGCCTTTGGCGGTGAACACGAGCCCATGCGTGTTCTGCGCGATCCTCGCGGGTGAAGCGCCCGCCCGCATTGTCTATTCGGATGAGCGTCACGTCGCATTCTTGCCACTGACGCACATCAACCCCGGACACGTCCTTCTTATTCCAAGAGTGCACTACCCCGACATATTCGCGATGCCCCCGGTAGATTATCGGCGCCTGTGGGCAACGGTCGCCCGGCTGGGTCCGAAGTTGCGTCAAGTTAGCAAGGCGATTCGGATCGGCATTGCCCTGGAGGGCTTCTCGGTGCCGCATGTCCATGTTCATCTGGTTCCTACCAACGCCGGAAATGAACTTGATCCGAATCGCGCCAAACCGCTGTGCGATGCGGACGCCGATCTTTTGGCGGCAAAGTTGCGCCTTGCGTTCAATGGCCTTGCTCAAAACCGCCGCACACGCGATCGATGATAGGGTAATGGCGAAATCAACGACAACTCCCACGGCCGCTGTCACTGCGATGCCATCGCTTCGACCAAGTAGAGAATCGGATGGCGAATTCTTCTACGGTGTTCTGAAGCAGACGATGCTCCAGTTTATCGTCCAAACCTGGGGTGCTTGGGACGACTCCAGGGTCCAGCAGGAGGCGTTAGAGTTCGGCGCGTCTTGTGACGGACAGGTCATCGAAGTGGATGGCTCGCGGGTCGGCATCCTGCTCACGCGCCAAGCTTCCGATCACGTCTACGTCCGCTTGCTTTGCATAGCACCGGAATTTCAGCGCCGGGGAATTGGTTCGCTCGTGGTAAACGCGTTGGCGTCGCGGGCGGCGGTGCAAGGGCAGTCGCTTCGCTTACGCGTGATGGCGTGCAATCCGGCGCGCGTGTTTTACGACGCACTTGGATTCGAGGCGACGGAAGTTACGCCGCAATTCGTGTATATGCAGCGAGCATCGCAAACGGTTGAATGCTCCAGCTCCCTACCAAGGATAACGAGTTGATGTCGATCGGGGCGGACAGGGCCAAATTCGAAGACCATGCGGCCGTGCTCCTCCGCCCCTATCAGGATGCTGATTGGACCTCAGTCTGCGCGATATACAATCTCGGTAAGCCAGAGGAGATGCGCGGAGTGGTCCCCAAGGGGTCAATCCTTCTCTGGAGGCGGACTCGGCTATGCAGGATGTCTTCCGTAAGTCACAGATCATCATCGCGGAAGTGGCCGGTCACATTGCCGGCTTTGCCGGCAGCCGAGGCAGCTATATCACTTGGCTATTCGTCCATCCAGTGCACCGCCGGCTCGGGGTAGCCAAGGCACTCGTAGGAGACCTGCTGGTACGACTGCCCGCGCCTATCACGCTGCACGTCGTAGCTAGCAACCTAGCGGCTCGTTACCTTTACGAACGCATGGGATTCGCGGTCGACCGCGAATTTCAAGGCGACTTCCAAGGGCTCCCATGTCAAGTTGCTAAGCTTCGCTGCGCGGCTGAAGAGATATAGGCTGTGCCGGCTGGTGTGCCGGATAGCACGAAGTTGAGGCGCTGCAGTTGAATACCCTCGTTGTGCCTGATTCAGGTCGCTGAGGGAAGCTCGGTGACCGGCCAAAACCAGTGCTTCTGAACTGCATTCAAAGCGAACGCTGGTGAAAGCGACGCAGCGTCAGGGCAAAGCAGACTTCGGCGAAGCGCTGGCTTTCACACCCGCGAGGGCGAGCATGTCGGGCATGCTGTCGACGCGTGCGTCTGCCGACTGCGCCAAGCTCGGTATGCGCTCGGGCCAAAGATCTTGGATGACGCCAGTAAAGAGAACCGTAAACAGACCGACTTCTCGCGCACCACCGAGCTCGTTGCCGCCGCCGTCCCCGACGTACATGCATTCGGCCGCCGACAACCCAAGGCGGGTTAGACACTCGCGGTAGATGCCCGGCTCAGGCTTTGCCATACCCACTTCGCAGGAGAACAGTTCGACATCGAACAGGCCCCGCAACGGAGACGATGTCCAGCCCACGCACTCGCAGCAGTCCAAGTTCGAGATCAATCCTAGTTTTAAGCCGTGGCTGCGCAGGCTGTTCAACGTCTCAATGCTTGGATTAGGGATCGCCTGCAACACCCTTTGCGCCAGCGCGATTCGGGCGTCCGCGGCGCGTGTGATGAGCTCCAACGGAATGTTGGGATCGAGGCGGTGGGCGACAGATCGGACGATCTCGGCGGGGTCCCGCAGCGCTCCCGTCAAGCGCGCCCGCGAGTCCTTCGCGATAGCGGCATTCCAACGCGTCGGGTCGATGCCAAGAACTTCGTTCGTCGTCGGCCATCCCTTGGCAACCGAGTATGGTCCGGTGAGGGTATGGAAGAGGTCGAAGATGACGCCACGCATTCTGCTTGTCCGTCTTGTGAAGGTCATTGGATGGCGCGCGCCAGATCGGGAAGACGGTCGTCATCGCTCTTGGCTTGGCGGCTTCCACGACGGAAACACGTTTCTTCTCGGGCGCCTAATAGTGGGCGAGTTCGAAGCGATATGCCAGTAGTAGATCCGGCATTGCAAGTCTGGCTCGAGGGTTAGGATGCTTGCGGCATAGCGTGCAATCGCGACGTAGGTCGTTAGCGTTCATTTATGCGCGTAAGTCGTCACCTGGCATCACTGCATAGGAACAACGTCGCTTCCATGTCCAGTAGCGCAGATGAGCGTCGTCGAGCGGTCATCCCACTTCGGGTGCCATGATTTCGTAGCGAAACGACTCCGTCGTCGGACGAAACCCAAGACGAGCGTAGATCGCGTTGGGAACGGGCGCGTCGATGTCGGTGGTTAGAACGATCTGCCGCCGGCCTTCCTCAACCAACGAGCGTACTAGCGCAGCCGTCAGCGCCGTTGCGTAGCCACGACTGCGCTGCTCCGGCGGGGTGCCTACTGGCGCGATGCGTGCAGCGGGACGCAGCGCGGGTGCCCAGCCGACATAGGAAACCGGGCCGTCGTTGTCCCATACCCAGTAGCGTCCGGCCTCGATGGCGCGAAGCGTCATCGACTCCCAGTTCGTGCGGGGCCTGACCATCCCGCTTTCGGCGGCCGCGGCGATCTGAACCGCCATCATCCATTGCAGGTCCTCGGGGGTCGCCCGACGGGCGAAGCCGGCCGGCACCGGGACCGGCAGCAACTCGTGGAGTAGGTGCTGGCGGAAATGCATCGCGAGGCGATGAGTCGTCCCCAACCGACGGTTCCATTCCTCGAGGAAGGCGGCACAGGGCTCAGCCATCCCAATGGCCCCGCTTAGCGCTGGGTTGGCACCGGCAAGGTCGGCGGCAAGCCAACTCGCGGCAAGGGCGTCACTCGCTCCCAAGGCTGCAATTTCGCCGCCATAAAGGTAAATCGCACCAGCGCATTCCGAGTTGGCGACGGTTGCAAGGTACGGTTCCGCGCCGGGTTGAGGCGGATTGCGTATGAACCCGCCAATTGCCACCTCCAGCGCCACTCCCTCCACAACATTGCGATTGAGGACAGGCTGCGCCGCCGCGTGGAACGCGCGCGCGTCACGGTGGCGCACTACGGACGGTGGGCAGTCAGCGCTCATCGTGGGCGTAAGGTGGTGGAGTTTCTCCAAGCGGGTGTCGAATCGTAGCAATCCACGAGAGTACCGCAGGAACGCGAGCAAATTGTGCCCCGCAGTACCGTAGCTACGGAGCCGGCACAGCAATCGGACCTCGGTTGGGAGGGGCGTGTAGCAGGTGCTTACCGGCCGGGAGCGGTCTTATGTAGATATCTTCGTAAGCGGACATTCCTTCGCCATCGCTTCGATGTGCCTCGATCAACGCGCGGCGTGCAAGTCAAGAGGGCTGCGCACGCCCCGCCCTCCGCGGTTGAGGACGTGGGTGTAGATCATCGTCGTCGACACATCGCGATGGCTAAGCTGTTCCTGCACGGTGCGGATGTCGTAGCCCGACTCGAGCAGATGGGTTGCGAATGCGTGGCGCAGTGTATGCGTGGTCGCGGGCTTGGCGATCCCTGCCGCGCGCACCGCCCGCTTGATCGCCCGCTGCAGCGACTCCTCGTGCAGATGGTGGCGCCGCCGGACGCCCGAACGCGGATCGCGCGACAACGCCGGCGCCGGGAACACCCAGAACCAGCCCCACGACTCGCCCGCAGGCGGGTACTTGATGGCGAGTGCCGAGGGCAGCTCGACGCCGGGCAGCCCCTCGGCGCGGTCGGCCGCCCAAGCGACGCGCGCGCGGGCGAGTTGCCGCCGCAGGTCGTCAACGAGCGTGCGCGGCACCATCGTTACGCGGTCCTTGCCTCCCTTGCCGTGGCGCACGCAGATTTCGCCGCGGTCGAAGTCCACATCCTTGACCCGCAGGCGCACGCACTCCATGAGGCGCATCCCAGTGCCGTAGAGCAGCGCCGCCATCAGCGCAGGCAGGCCGTCGAGCTGCGCAAGCAGGGCGCGAACCTCGTCCCGCGAAAGAACCACCGGCAGGCGCGAAGGACGCTTCGGCCGCTGGATCTGCCCGAGCCAGGGCAACTGGATGCCGAGCACGTCGCCGTACAGGAACAGCAACGCCGACAGCGCCTGGTTGTGGGTCGACGCCGCGACGCTGCGCTCGTTGGCAAGGTGATTCAGGAAAGCCTCGATCTCCGGGGCACCCATTTCGCGCGGGTGGCGCCGGCTGTGGAACCCGATGTAGCGACGCACCCAGCCGAGGTAGGCCTCCTCAGTCCGGTAGCTGAAATGGCGGTAACGGATTCGCTCGCGCACTGCATCCAGCAAGCGGGGCGTAGGCTTTGCGTCGCTCGATGTCATGCCACCGTGGCGTTCGGTCAGCACCTTGGCAGAATTGCCAGTGACGCCGTCGTCCCGCAAGTGCACATCCGCGCCTCCGTACTACGCGGCGCAAAATGCGCCGGATTGTCAGTGACTTGTCGTTGACTCTCCCTGATTATGCGGCGTAGCCTAACCACTTACACATCATCCAAACGGTCTACATCTCGTTAGCCCTACTCGCGTGATCCGCGCCGTCGTTTTCGCCATCTCCTTGCTCCTGCCCGCCGTTGCGGCCGCAGACGGCTTCGTGTGGCGCGTCGCGGACATTGCGGCGGAGGTGCGTGTCGATCGCGGTCCCCTTCACTTGGGACAATATCTGCATCTCGCACAACGGCTCAGAAAGGGCGAGACCGGCTGGACTGAAATGCGCATCGACATTCCGGAGCGCTGGTCGGTCCAGGAAGTTGCCATTCGCGATGATGCGGTGAATGTGGTACTGCGCGATGGACGACGGTTCAGGCTCGACGGGAAGAATGTAGGCGCTCTAAGCTTTGAGATTCTCAATGACCACGTCGCGACCGATGAAGCGCTCGAGGCCGTGTGGATCCGTTATGCGGCAACGAAGGGCTAACACTGCGTTGAACCGGACGCGTGTTTCGCGGCCGTCCTTCGGCGGCCGCAGGCACGCGCCGGTTAACTTGGCTCGTTAGGGCGCATGGCATGCAATGGCGGCGCAACGCACCCTTGCTCATAGCCGGCAGCATCCTAGCCTTGGTGCTATCGCTATATGGAATCTTCGGCGAACTTTCGATTGTCGTTGGAATGGGAGCCTTAGGCGCACTCCTCGTTGGCGTCATAATTCTTGCTGCGACGCACCTTCGCGAAGGCGTCGTCATACCGCACTGGGGAGTTCTGGCCGTCGCGGCTGCTGGGTTCTTGCTTCACATGTATGAAGGTGCGCCGGGAATAGGCTACCTTCTCTGGGGAATGTTGCCTTATGCACTCTCTGCCGTCATTTCATCGTTTCGGACGACACGACAGGCGGCACTTGGTGGCGCATTGGTGACACTGATTTTCGATGGGGGGATGCATTACGAAGTATTTACATCGAGTCGCTCCACGGCGGTGCTGGCCCTTTTATGGATTCCGGTATGGAGCACACTAATCTTTGTGCCGGCGGGAACAGCGGTCACGTTGCGGCTTCTGCGGCGGCGCGATGAGGTCAAGAATGGTGCGCCCTAACCTCGCGGTCAACCGGACGTCGCATCGGCGGGCCTTCGGCCGGGCCGGGCGTCGCCGGTTACCTTAATCGTTAGGCCGCAGATGATGCTCGCGAACAAGGTATGCCCGGTCATCTTTCGCCGCCGCGGATCAATTGTCGAAGTATTGGCCTTTGAACATCCTCTTGCTGGTTGCCAACTAGTTAAAGGGACTATTGAAGCTGGTGAGTCCGTTGAGGCAGCCGCACTGCGGGAATTGGCTGAAGAGACCGGCATTGAAGCGGCTTCTGTGGTTCGCTATCTGGGAACCTGGTGCTCTGGCTTCGAAGGTCAAGTGTGGGCGTTCGTGGAATGCACACCGGCTAAACTCCCACCCGAATCTTGGGTGCACCATGCGCCTGACGACGGCGGCCATTCGTTTCGGTTCTTCTGGCATGTGCTGGGAGAGCCACCGAATGCTGAGCAATGGCATACCCTTTATCGAGGGGCACTGAGCTTCGTCCAAAATGCGGCCTAACCTTGCCGTCAACTGCGACGCAGGCAATCAGCGCGGGCTCCGGCCCGCGCCTCGTCGGCGCCGATTACCTAAAACGTTAGGTGCCTCCCAAGAATGACGCAGGAGCCGGTGGTTATCCGTGCGGCCGCTGCTACCGACTTGCCGGAGGTGGAAGAGCTTCTGCGATCGTACATGGCTGAAGCGTTGAATCGCCGTTGGGAAGGTTCGCTCTCGGCTCTCGAGCGTGACGGCCTGGGCCGCGAATTCCACACTCTGCTCGCGTGGCGCGGGCGCGAGGCCGTAGGGGTAGCGTTTTGGCATCGCGTCTACAATGTTCATTTTTGTGTCGTGGGCGGCGAAATCTGCGACATGTTCGTGAAGCGGCATTACAGAAACAGCGGAACTGCCTTAATGCTCGTCGCTGCGGCAGCACGGGACATTAAATCCGCAGGCGGCTCTTTCTTGCGTGGCCAGTCAGATGAACGCCTCGAGAGTTTGTACTCGCGTTGCGCCGTTGTCGTCCGCGGTGCCGAGTGCTACCTTGGGGGTAATGAATTTGATGCGCTCGCGGCCACGTCCGATATTTCGCCGCGCCATATGCTGCGTACGCTGACATTCCTTTCCCGAGACCAAAGGGGCTGATCGAATTATTCGCCAGTGCCTAACCTTTCGGTCAACGCGGACGCCGGTGGGTGGCGCGGGCTCCGGCGTGCGCCTCATCGGCGCCGGTTACCTTAAACGTTAGGCCGGAATGGACCAAGCGTGGCTGAACGGCGTTAGGCGTCTTGAGTATGGCGATCCACGCGGCTTTCTCGCACGACTTCGCAAGATTGAGCCGCTGATCTCGAATTCGGCTCTTCCCGAGGCCGTTCGGACGCTGAGAACGAACTCACTGAGGGAGTGGAAAGAAGCTCGCGAAGCGGCCTTGTTCTGCGTGGGGATGTCTGAGCGGATGGGCACTCCCATCCGCTTCGCCAAGTCGGAGAACCACGACTATGATTTTGTTGCGACGTGGCTGAATGAAAACACTAGGCACTTCGCGCCAGTTCAACTCAAAGAGGTTGTTCCGTCGAAGATCAATGCCAAGGCTACGCTTCAAGCGCTGATCGAACAGCTCGGCGAAAAATACGTTGACTCTCCTGATCTGACAGTCGCAATCTATCTAAATCGAGACGTAGCATTCGACGTGGCAACGCTTGAAGTGCCGCCACTTCGACTTGCCGCATTGTGGGTTTTCGGCGGCATCTCACCGGATCAATCGCGGTGGGGGCTGTGGGGAGACTTACTTGGTGAACCCATCGGGACGCGCTTTGAGTATCCGGCCTAACCCTGTGCTCAACCGGACGGGCCGGCAAGCAGCTGCGCTTCGGCCACCGGCGGCGCAGCCCGCCGGTTAGCTGGCACGTTAGGTCTCTGAAGGGAGCGCTTGCGTGAATCTCGCAGCCGTCGAAATCAAAGCGTTTGTGCCAGCCGCAGATCTCGAGGTGTCAAAACAGTTCTATCTGGCGCTTGGCTTCGAGGTTCCGTGGTCATCCGAAGACCTTGCCTACGTTCGCCACGGCAACACGAGCTTTCTTCTTCAGGCCTTCAACTATCCCGAGTTCATCAAGAACTTCCAGATGCATCTCCTGGTCGAGAGCGTCAATGACTGGTACGCCAAGGTTTTGGTCTCGGGCGTCGTGGAGCGCTTCGGTGTCAGGGTCGATGCTCCGCAAGATCAACCGTGGGGTATGAGAGACTTTCCGCTCTTCGATCCCAGCGGTGTCTTATGGCGCGTCGCACAGAACATCCCCTCCGCTTAATCGGCGAGAGCAGCTGTCACCAGAGACCTAACCCCTCCGTCAAGGGGACGTCCCGCAAGCGGGCCGCCCCTTACGTCGAACGTTAGGCCACACAATGCAAATCCGGACCCTTGGCCCCGCCGACGCCGCAGAGTTTCATGCCCTGCGGCTGCGCGGTCTCCAAGAGTTCCCCGGAGCGTTTGCGTCAAGCTTCGAGGAAGAGGCAACGTTTGCCTTGGAGGAGATCGCCAAACGACTTGAACCTCGAGGCGACCGCGCAGTCTTCGGCTCCTACACAGGCGATCTACTGTGCGGAATCGTGGGCGTTCAACGGGAAGGCATGGCGAAGCTTCGGCACAAGGCTGTTCTCTGGGGAATGTATGTGGCGCCTGAGGCTCGCAGGGCGGGGCATGGCGAGTTCCTGATCCGATTTGCGCTTCAACATGCCTGGACCAAGCTACAAGTAGCTCAAGTCAATCTCGGCGCTCACACTCTGAACGAAGGTGCCTTGCGCCTGTACCGCAAGGTCGGCTTCGAGGTGTTCGGCACCGAAGTTGGGTCTTTGCGGGTGAATGGGCTACCTCAAGACGAGTACCACATGGTCTGTTGGGGGCAGGGTGTGGCCTAACAGGTCGTTCAACCGGAGCGCCAACGGCTGGCCGCCTTGCCCGCGTAGCTCAGCCTGCATATCCTCCGCCACGTGGGCAAGGCGGCCAGCCGTCGTCGCCCGGTTAACTCTGCGCTCAACCGGACGGGCCGGCACACGGCTCGTTGGTCGCGCGTATCGGCGCGGCCTGCCCGTTAGCTAGAACGTTACGCTTGAGTGGCTGCTTCCATGAGGCGGCGACTTCCGCTTCGGGTCGTGAACTGCCGAAGCAAACTGGTTGATGGAAGTCCGCTCCGGGTTTGTCTCCGCCGCGCAAGATCGATCTCGCATTCCGTGCGGTTCACACGGACGGCGTACCTGCGTCGGCGGTCTAAGACTTAGTTCTGATAATTGGGATTATCAAGCCTAGGCCGACCTGAAATGGCATTGGTAATGTAGCGAGAAGCGGTACCGGCGCCGCCAAGTCCGGTGGGTGGCGACGACAATCGCTAACG
Source organism: Burkholderiales bacterium (assembly GCA_046347855.1). Taxonomy (GTDB): domain Bacteria; phylum Pseudomonadota; class Gammaproteobacteria; order Burkholderiales; family Casimicrobiaceae; genus VBCG01. The sequence continues at coordinate 19,163 of JAXMFJ010000006.1, read as the reverse complement.
TTTCCCAAGTCTCGCCAAGTGCTTCTCGCGCTCCTCGAGGAACCATTTCTTCGCTTCGCGGACCGCCTTGTCCAGCAGCCAGCGCTCGTATGGTTCCTGCTGAATCGTCCTCTCGTGGGTCGGCTGCAACGTAGGGTAGTGAACCTGTAGTGGCTGCCTTACGTCGGGCTGGTACTCCATCCAGGCGTGAAATGTCCAGCCGCTCCAAAGATTCTCGCCGACCGGCTCGGACCACACGATCCGCACCCAGCAGCTGCTTGGGATGTGTCTGAAGTCGTACCCGATCACGACGCCGTTCTTGATCTGTTCGATCAAGTCTGACCAGTCGGGATACTTGGCCTTGGACGTAGAGGAGGTGCCGAGCGCTTGGTTGAATTTCGGTGCAAGCTCGGCCAGTGGAACAAGTTCGTGGCGTTTGTAGCAAAGTCGCGAATCGAAGTACATACGCATCAACCGGATGTGCTTCACGTCTTCGGTTGATGCGGCGCGGGCGTAGAAGTTTCGGACTATGCGGCCTTCGTGGTCGATGGCCTTGATCGTCTTCTTGGCTGGCCGCCGAGTATGTTGGTTACCGTCCCGTTGGCCGTCTTCTTCCTTCGAGTAACGTGCGCGACGCTCAAGGAGTGCCTTTTGGCAGTCAGGCGGGTATGCATAGGCGATTAGAACGTTGATGTCTTCGCCTTTGGCGCCCAAGCACGAGATCACTTGTTTGGCTGCGGCGTCACTTTTCTTCTCGCTCCATTCCAGTTCGGCGGTCGCCGGCTTATCCGCCGTCTCGGTTCGAAGCAATACTCCGTCCGGAAACTTCTCCAGGCGATGTATTCCCAGAGCCAGCAGGTTGGGCAGAGGCTCTCCAGCTTGAGGCTTTCCTGACTGGAGTAGGCGAATAGCCCATTTGACTTCGCGAGCGAAGTAGAACGTGTACCCGTATTTCCGCATGGCCACCGCCAGGGCGATGGCCATGACATGCTCGTGCCAACGCTTACCAATCTTCAGGTCGTGGCTGCGGCCGATGATTTTGGCGCCCAGCTTACGGGCGCGACGGTCGCCTCGGTCCGTTAGCATGTAGGCCAGTTCGCCCGGGGTCTCGGGCAACGCGTGGGGAACGACCAGGTCAGCATCCGCCAAGCGAATACATGCTCGACGGACCATCTCCTCCGGCTCGGCACCGGACCAGTCGGAATAGAGGGCGATGTCGAACGGGCGACCCCAGCCGATCTTGGCCAGGATGAGCATGACCTGTTGCCGCTCGTTGAAAACTGACCAGCAAAACGAGGTTCTGCTCGCGGAAAATTGACCAGGGTGTTTGGACCTAGCCTGCGGGGTTTTGAGGCCCAGCAGGGAGTGAAGGTGCACACCATGGCGACATACGCGAAAGTACGCAGGATGCGGTTGCGGGAAGGGTTGTCGATCAGTGAGATCGCCCGCCGCACGAGCCTGTCGCGGAATACGATCAAGAGCTGGCTGCGGGAGCCCGTCCGCAGCGAGATGAAGTACCAGCGTCCGGCCGGCCCGAAGAAGATCACGGATCACGCGCAGTGGCTGCGCAAGGCGCTGGAGACGGACGCGCGGCGTCCGCGGCGGGAGCGGCGCACGGCCCTGAAGCTGTGGGCGCAGATCAAGGACCAAGGCTTCACCGGCAGCTACGCGCGCATCACCGAGTTCGTGCGGGCGTGGCGGGCCGAAGCGGGTGCGGTCAGCGCTCGCGCTGCCTACGTCCCGCTGACCTTCGCTTGGGGCGAGGCGTTCCAGTTTGACTGGAGCGAGGAGCACCTCGTGATCGGCGGCATCTGGCGCAAGGTACAGCTGGCGCACATGAAGCTGTGTGCATCGCGCGCCTTCTGGCTGGTGGCCTATCCCGGCCAAGGCCACGAAATGCTCTTCGACGCGCACACGCGCTGCCTCGCGGGCTTAGGCGGTGTCGCCCGCCGCGGCATCTACGACAACATGAAGACGGCGGTCGACCAGACGCCGCGCAAGGACCGCGGTCGCGTGGTGAACGCGCGCTTTGCGGCGATGACGGCGCATTACCTGTTCGACGCCGACTTCTGTAACGTCGCCTCGGGTTGGGAGAAGGGTCGCGTCGAGAAAGGCGTGCAGGATGCCCGGCGCCGGATCTGGCTGGACGCCGGCCAAGAACGCTTCGGCAGCTTCGCCGAACTCAATGCGTGGCTGGCGACGCAAGTTCGACAAGCGTGGTCGGCGCCGCATCCGGACGGCCCCGGGATGAGCATCCGGGAAGCGTGGGAGCACGAACAGCCACACCTGATGCCGATGCCGACGCCGTTCGACGGCTACGTCGAGTTGCCGGCGCGGGTGTCGAGCACGAGCCTGGTGGCGGTCGCGCGCAATCGCTACTCGGTGCCTTGCCACTTTGCCGGCCATCGCGTCAGCGTACGGCTGTACCCGGAGAAGGTGGTGATCGTGGCCGACCAGAACGTGGTGGCCGAGCACGTCCGTGCCGTCGATCGCGATCACGTCATCTACGACTGGCAGCACTACTTGCCGCTGATCGAGCGCAAGCCGGGCGCCCTGCGCAACGGGGCGCCATTTGCCGACCTTCCAGACTCGCTGCAGCGGCTGCGCCGCGCGCTGCTCAAGCGCGACGGCGGCGACAAGGTGATGGCGCAGGTGCTCATGGCCGTGCCGATCCACGGCCTGGAAGCGGTCCTGGTCGCCGTCGATCTCGTGCTCGACAGCGGCCGGCCCAGCGCCGAGCATGTGCTCAACGTGCTGGCGCGGCTGCGCGAGGGGCCGCCCCCGCCGAGTGTCGAAACTTCCTTGCGCGTGAGCGCGGCCCCGCTCGCCGATCCCGAGCGCTACGACTCGCTGCGCACGGAGGTGAGCCATGGCTGATCTCATCGCCGACCTCAAGCGGCTGCGGCTGTACGGAATGGCCGCCTGCTTTGCCGAAAGCCTCGAGCAGGGCACCACCGGCGGCCTCACGACCTACGAGACGCTGCTCGCCCAACTGGTGCAGGCGGAGTCGACCGACCGGGCACTGCGCTCGATCCGCTATCAGATGCACGTCGCGCGCTTCCCCCTGCATCGCGACTTGGCCGGCTTCGACTTCGAGCAGTCCAAGGTCGATCGACGGCAGATCATGACCTTTGCCGCGACCACCTTCACCGAGAAGGCCGAGAACATCGTGTTGATCGGCGGCACCGGCACCGGCAAGACGCACCTGGCCACGGCACTCGGTGTCGAAGCCGTGACCCGCCATGGCAAGCGAGTGCGCTTCTACTCCACGGTCGATCTCGTGAACACCTTGGAGAAGGAGCAGGCCATTGGCCGGGCGGGACGGCTCGCGCACCAGCTCATGCATCTGGATCTCGTGATCCTCGACGAACTGGGCTACCTGCCGTTCTCACAGGCCGGCGGCGCGCTGCTGTTCCACCTGCTCTCGAAGCTGTACGAGCACACCAGCGTCATCATCACCACCAACCTGCTGTTCGCGGAGTGGGCCTCGGTCTTTGGCGATCCGAAGATGACGACTGCCTTGCTCGACCGCCTCACGCATCACTGCCACATCGTAGAGACAGGCAACGAGTCCTATCGCTTCCGCCATTCGAGCAGCACGGCGAAGGCGCGCATCAAATCCCGGGAGCAGGCCAAGGCCCGGCCAACCGAGGAGACCGACCAGACCATCTGACGACCAAGGATAGAATCAGACTACGCTGGCAGCCGACGCCGCCAGCTTCCGTCCCTGGTCAATTTTCAATGAGCAGCGATGGTCAGTTTTGCGTGAGCGCCAACACGGACCGGGGGAGACGGGTATGACGCCGTGCTGTCGGGTTCCTGTCGTGTTGTAGGTGAGGGTCGTCCGGCGATCCTGATCGCCTCAACAGATGAGGACCGATCCATGACTACCGAAGAGAAGGCTACCCCCCGCCTGCTGACCGAACACGAGCTTGCCGGGGTGATACGCGGCTTCCGGGGAATGCGGCAATGGTCGCAGGAAACGCTGGCGGCCCTGAGCGGCCTCAGCGTTCGGACGATCCAGCGGGTCGAACGGGGCGACCCGTCGGACCTCGATACTCGCCGCGCCTTGGCGCGCGCGTTTGAAATCGAGGATCTCGACGCCTTCAACAAACCGTACGCCATCCCGACCGCCGAAGAGCTGAAGCAGGCGCAGGAGGAATTTGAGCGGGAGCACTTGCTCCTGGATGCCACCGTCGCCACGACTGGCCGCGAGTTGGCGCTGCTTTTCGAGGGGTCCACCATGGACCTTTCCAATCCCGCGATCGCGCTCGAACGGGATGCGGCGGCGTCGTTCGCCGCTCTCGTCGACTATCTCCACGACTACCGGGATTGCGCCGATGCGTACAACCAGGTGCAAAAGCTCGACGTGTTCGACGACGTGCAGCAGCACATCGACGCGCTCGACACCGCCGGGGTCTCGGTTTGCTACGCCACGCGGGAAACCAGGCTTGTGGGGAAGGGCTGCGTGGACAAGACTCCCTGGCCGGTGACACTGATCTACCTCTCGGCCTTCACGAAGGGGAAGGTGCCCCCCAAGATCGCCGTCGCCCGCAAGTTCGCCTTTGGCTGATCCGAGTGTCGGACGGCTCTGAAACCCGATAGAATGGTGAAATTAAGCGTCACCAGTGTCGTTCTATTAGTATGCAGTTTGCTCGGTCCCCAAAAAATCAGGAAAATGGGCACCATCATGAACACGCCAGACCAAGCCCCCAGCCCGATCCGCGACAAGTGGGGTCCCGCCCTGGACGGTGGTTTCGTGGTGCTCCCGGCGGTATTCCTGCGGAAGCAGCGCGAGCTGCAGCTGAACTGCGAGGACATGGTCGTGATCTCGCACCTTATCGCGAGCTGGTGGGAGGCCGACAAGCTCCCCTTTCCTCGGACGGAGACCATCGCAAGCCGCTCCGGGCTTTCGCGCCGTACGGTTCAGCGGCGGCTGAAACACTTGGAGGGTCGGGGAATGCTGACGCGGGTGCTGACGGACACCGGGAAGGCGCGCCGGGTAATGGCCTATGACCTTGGCCGGCTCGTGGAAACGCTGAAGGAACTGGGCGCCGCTGAAGGAGCGCTGCGGAAGGAACGGACGAACAACCAACAATAATCGCGGTGTAGCTCAGTGGATAGAGCACCCTGTTTTCGACATACAACTAACCCTGGCAGGTAGATTGTATGGGCAGGGAGGGCGCAGGTTCAAGTCCTGCCTCCGCGCCCCTTTTCGAAAGTCCGGCACGGCATGTCATCGCGGTGCCGGCCTTTTCTTTCGCTCTGGCGCAACAAACGAGCCATTTTTCGACGGTCCGATGCGCAGTCTGTCGCGAGACTGGACGATGTCTTCAGATCATCTGCGCTAAGCCATTGAAGACAATAGTGGGAATAGCGACTAATCCCCCTGGGGACGCCAACTATGCCCCTGGGCATAGTTTTTTTTCGCCTCGATTCTCTTCGCTCGATCCGCTCGCGGTTACAGCGCGCGCGTTCGCGCGTGCAGGCGCACCACATCGCAAGTCAGCGCGATGGCCGTCTGGCGCGTTTGATCCCGTACGACGTCCAACCGACATCGAACGGTACCGGTCGCCTGCGACTGGCCGCCCGCCCTTGCCCCCAACCGAAGGTACGCGATGAATGTCCCGTTGAAGATGCTGCTGGTGGCCGTGACGCTGGCCGGACTGAGCGGGTGCGCGACCGTTGCAGGCGGAATGATCGGAACAGGCGTGGGTCTCGCGACGGGACATCCGGTATCGGGTGCGCTGATCGGCACGGGGGTCGGGCTCGCGATCGATACGGCGCCGCGTCGATAACCGTCGGCAATCGAAGCGTCGGGTACGGCGATCACGCCCGATTGCGGACGCGCCTCCCGCCGCCTCAAGCGCTCCTGCGCGGCGACCTACAGCGTCGAGATCCGCCGGATCGCGTCCGGTCGCGTCTCGATTCCGGGCAGAAGCTCGAGACCGAGGCCGGGCTCCGGACCGATCGAAACTTCCCCGCCACTCACCTTCGGCAGTTGGGTGACCAACTCGCGATACCAGCCGCTATAGAACGCGCGCACCGATTCCTGGATCAGCGCGTTCGGCGCGTGTAACGACAGGTGGCACGACGCCATGTAGACGACCGGACCCGTGCAGTCGTGCGGCGCGATCGGCGTGTGCCACGCGCTCGCCATCCCCGCGATCTTGCGCGCTTCGGAGATCCCGCCGCACCAGGAAAGGTCGAGCATGACGACGCCCGCGACGCCGGTTGCGAGGTATTCGCGAAACGCGTGCGTGGTTGCCAGCGTTTCGGACGCGCAGATCCACGCCTTGGTGTGCGGCGCGTAGTGCGCGAGGTCGCCGACGTTGTCGAGGCGGAACGGATCCTCGTGCCAGTAGGTGCCGAACGGCGCGAGCGCCTGGGCGAGCTTCTTCGCCATCGGCAGGCTCCACAGCGAGTGGAATTCCACCATGATGTCGATGTCGTTGCCCACCGCCTTCCGGATCTTCTCGAACGGGGCGAGGGCCGTTCGCAATTCGTCCGGCCGGATGTCGTAGCCGCCGCTGCGCTCCGCCGCGATGTCGAACGGCCAGATCTTCATCGCGGTGATGCCCTGCTCCAGCAGCGAGTGCGCAAGATCGTCCGCACGATAGAGGAAACCGTCGAGGTCTTCGTACGGCCCCGACGTTTCGCCCGCATGCCAGTTGGCGACGGCCTGTGCGTCGGCATTGCGAATGTAGCGGTAGCCCGCACACGTGTTGTACACCCGGATGCTGTCGCGCGAACGTCCGCCGAGCATGTCCGCCACCGGGCGTCCATGCGCCTTGCCGAAGATGTCCCACAGGGCGATGTCGATCGCGGAGTTGCCCCGCGTCTCCACGCCCGACGAGCGCCACCCGAGGTAATTCGCGAGCCGCGTATTGATCGCTTCGATCGCGATCGGGTCGCGTCCGAGTAGCTTGGGCGCGACCGTCTCGTGCAGGTAGGCCTCGACCGCGGCGGCTCCCATGAACGTCTCGCCCAAGCCGGTCAGGCCTTCGTCGGTATGGAGTCTCACCCAGATGAGATTGGGAAACTCTCCGAGGCGCACCGTCTCGAGCGAAACGATCTTCATGGCCGAGCCTTACGATCCGCGAATCTTGTTGAGGGACGCCGTCATCTTGTCGACCGTCTCCTTGCCGATTGTCGCGGCATGCTTGTCGTAGACGGGCTTGACGGCATCGCGCAACCGCTTCTGCTCCGCGGCGGACAGCTCATTGATCTGCATGCCTTGCGTCTTCAGCGCGGTCAACGATTTCTCGGAGAGGGCGCGCGACACGCGCCGCTGCTCGTCGCGGCCCTGGATCGCGCATTCCGACAGCACTTTCTGCTCGGCCGGCGAGAGCTTGTCCCAGAGCTGCTTCGAATACAGGACCATGAACGGCGTGTAGGCGTGCCGGGTCACGGTGAGGTACTTCTGGACCTCGTAGAACTTCGACGTCTCGATCGTGACGAACGGATTTTCCTGGCCGTCGATCGTCTTGTTCTCGAGCGCGGGAAAGACTTCCTGGAACGCCATCGGCACCGCGTTGGCGCCCATCGTCTTGAACGTGTCGAGGAAGACGTTGTTCTGCATGACCCGCACCTTGAGGCCGGGGAAGTCCTCCACGCGCTGGACCACCTTCTTCGAGTTCGTGAGGTTGCGGAACCCGTTCTCCCAATAGGCCAGGTTGACGAGGCCGACGGCGGGCATCTTGTCCGAGATGTACTTGCCGAATTCGCCGTCGAGCACCGCGTCGGCCTCCTTCTCGTTCGCGAACAGGAAGGGCAGGTCGAACACGCCGAGGTCCGGCAGGATGCCGATCAGCGGCGACGTGGACGTGATAACCATCTCCTGCGTGCCCGACCGCAACGACTGCGTCGCCTGCAGGTCGCCTCCCAGCGCGCCGCCCCAGAATCCCTGGATCTTCATCTTGCCGCCGGACTTCTCGGCCGCGCATGCGGCCATCTTCGCCACGCCGTTGCCGACGGGGTGATCCTGGTTGACCCCGTTCGAGACGCGAATGGTCCTCTCGGTGAACTGCGCGGCGGCGGGCGCGGCGAGCGCGCACAGAAGCACCCCGATTGCATATCCTGCCTGGCGACGATTGAGCTTCACGATCTCCTCCTAAGTTTGTGCGAACGTCGTTACCACTGGAATGGCAGTCCCATGATGGCGCGGTACGGCCAGATCACGAGCTGCGGAAAGATGACGAGCAGGAACAGAACGATCGACTGGGCGACCAGGAACGGATTGACGCCGCGGATCACGTCGCTCATCGAGACGCGCGCCACGCCGCAGACGACGTTCAGCACGATGCCGACGGGAGGAGTGATGAGGCCGATCGCGTTGTTGATGATGAAGAGCACGCCGAAATAGATCGGGTCGATGCCGGCCTGCTTGACGATGGGCATGAGCACCGGCGTGAGGATCAGCACCGTCGGCGTGAAGTCGAGTGCGGTTCCTACGACCAGCACCAGCACCATCATGGCGGCCATGAGCAGCGTCTTGTGCGCAATGAGCGGCTCCAGGAGCGAGCCCAGCTCGGCCGGGATGTTCGCCTGGGTGATGAGCCACGACGAGATGCCGGCCGCGGCGACGAGGAACATCACGACGGCGGTCATCTTCGCCGCCGAGAGGATGACGCCGTACAGCGCGCGGATCTCGAGCTCGCGATAGACGAACATGCCGACGATCGCCGCGTAGACGACGGCGACGACCGCCGCTTCCGTCGGCGTCGCCCATCCGAGCCTGATGGAGCCGAGGACGAACACCGGCATCGCGAGCGCGAACGCGCCGTCGCGCAGCGTGCGCAGCCGCGTGCGCCAATCCTGTCGCGGCAGCTTGTCGAACGTCTCCGCGCGCGACACCCACCACCATGCGACGACGAGCGAGATGCCGAGCAACACGCCGGGCACGACGCCGGCGACGAAGAGGCGCGGGATCGACACGTTGGCCGCGACGCCGAACACGACGAAGCCGATCGACGGCGGAATTACCGGCGCGATGATGCCGCCGGCCGCGATGAGCCCCGCGGAGCGCGGCAGGTCGTAGCGCGCTTCGCGCATCATCGGGATGAGGATGGCCGCCAGGGCGGCCGTGTCGGCGGCCGCCGACCCGGACAGCGACGCCATGATGACGGCGGCGACGATCGCGACGTAGCCCAACCCGCCGTGCCGGTGGCCGACGAGCGAAAGCGCGAACTGGATGATCCGGCGCGACAGACCGCCGGCGTTCATGAGCTCGCCGGCCAGGAGGAAGAACGGAATGGCGAGCAGGACGAACGAATCGGCGCCGTCGAGGATCTTCTGCGCGACGATCTGGCTGTCGTAGATGCCGAGGTACGCCATCAACGCGATGCCGCAGAACACGAGCGTGAACGCGATCGGCATCCCGATCGCCATCGCTGCGAGCAGCGACACGAGGAAGACGACGACCGTCATTCCAGGCCCCGCTTGATGGCGGCCGCGCGCTCGTCCTCGAAGGTGCCGGCGAACACCGCGAGCTCGCGCTCGGAGATCCTGCCGCGCGCCGCCCGCGCGAGGCGCGAGAGCGTCATGAGGCCGATCGCGACGCTCGTGAAATAGCCGACGCCGAACACCCACAGCATCGAGATGCCCGTCACCGGCGCGATGTTGGTCGCATTGATGTGGTTCTGCTTGAGCGTCCCCCAGAAGAAGACGGCGCAGCAGAAGAGCACCAGGACGTCGGACAGGACCATGCACACGAGCCGTCCGCGCGTCCCCAGCCGCCCGACCAGCGCATCCACGCCGAGATGCGCGTGCTCGCGCATGGCGACGACGGCGCCGATGAACGTCAGCCACACGAAGAAGAACCGCGACATCTCCTCGGACACGTCGATTCCCGAGTCGACCGCCCAGCGCAGGACGACGTTGCCGAACACCATGACGGCCATGCCCGCGAGGAGCACGACCATCGTGACTTCGAGGACGCGGAAGAACACGTCCTCCGCGCGCCGCAACAGTTCGGAGCCCATCACGCGATCCCCTCCACCAGGAAGTGCTCGTCGCTCGCGATGTCGGCCTCGATGTCGCCGCGCGCCGTCTCGATGAGCGCGATGGCCGCCCGTTCGGCGACGGCAGGCTTGTGCGCGGCGATCGCCTTCAGGAGACGCAGGTGCGCGGGCAGCGATGCGCGCGCACGCGTGCGGTTCTTGACGGAGAGCCGGAAGGACACGCGCAGGTAGCCGGTGAACACGGGAACCAGCCCGGTGATGAACTGGTTGTGCGCGGCCTTCAGGATGGCCGTGTGAAACGCGAGGTCGGAGCTCAGGTAATTCCCGCGTCCTTCGACGCTGTCGCCCATCCGTCGATAGGCGTCCTCGATCGCAGCCACGTCGGCCGGGTCGGCGGCGCCGGCGGCGAGGCGCGCGGCCGTGGGTTCGATGGCAAGGCGCAGCTCCAGCAGGTCCCGCACGAACGCCGCGTCGACGCCGGCGTCGAGACGCCATGCGATGACGTCGGCGTCGAAGAGGTTCCACTCGGCGTAGGGACGCACCCGCGTGCCGACGCGCGGTCCGGTCAGGACGAGGCCCTTCGCGACCAGCGACCGCAACGCTTCGCGCACGACGGTCCGGCTCACGCCGAGCTCGGTCTCGAGGTCGCTTTCGATCGGCAGCGTGTCGCCGGGACGGAAGCGCCCGCCCACGATCCAGCCCGCGACGGTGGCGATCGCGGATTCGCGGAGCGAGGTCGGGGGAACCATGTTCATCATAATAATATGATGATTCGCCGGTTGTCACGCCCGGCGCGGCCGCAGGTGCCGGTGCCGGGCGTGCCCGGCGGTCCGGCGGCTCCCCCTATAATCGGGCGCCCCGGCGAATACGACGAAAGAATGCCTTGACCATCTTGCGCACCGAGCGATTGCGGCTGGAGCCGTTCGCGGACCGGCACCTCGACGGCCTCTTCGAGATGAATCGCAGGCCGGAGGTGATGCGGTTCATCACCGGCCAGCCCGAGACGCGCGAGCAGACCGCGGCGGCCATCGCGCGCGTCCAGCGCTGCTGGGCCGTGCTGGGAACGAGCTGGTGGGCGTTCATCGATCCGCAGCACGAACGCGTCGTCGGCGCGGGCTGCATCCAGTACGCGAGGCGCGAGGCGACGATGCCTGCCGATCTCGAGAGCCTGCGCTCGAATCCGCACGAGATCGGATGGCGCCTGCATCCTGACGTCTGGCACCTCGGCCTGGCGAGCGAGGCCGCCAAGTGCATGACCGGTTTCGCATTCGATGCGCTTGCCGCGCCGGAACTGATCGCCGTGCGCGATCCCGACAACGTCGCCTCGGGGCGGGTCATGGACCGGCTGGGCATGCGCTACCGTGGAATGGAGACGTGGTACGGACAATCGCTGGCGACGCATGTTTTGAGCCGCGACGAGTGGATTCGCGCGGCGGCGGCTCGCGATGGGGGCGTGGCCACCTAACGTCGCTCATCACGCCTTCGCGCGACTCGCGCACCCATCGCGGAAGGCAACACCGCCACCGGCCACGAATTTCTCCGCGTGCGACAATCCACCATCGAACGCCCGCGGCGATGCTCCGCCGTCCTGTGACCAGCGCAAGACGCATCGCCGGCGACAGATCACCGCCATGACCGAACCCGCGCCTCGTCCTCCGCTTCCTGACCGCCTTTCCGCCGACCCGCGCAGCCCCCATCACGTTCCCGCGGTGTTCGAGCACGACATCGGAATCCGCCTGAACGACCGCGAGCGCACGGACGTCGAGGAGTATTGCGTCAGCGAAGGATGGGTCAAGGTGCCCGCGGGCAAGGTGGTCGATCGCAAGGGGCGTCCCTTGCTGATCAAGCTCACCGGCAAGGTCGAGCCCTACTACCGATAGCGGCCCGGCGAGCGGCGGTAACGCGCGCGCCTGCGCGCAGCCGCGCTGCAATCGCTCATGCTGCCGGCCCGGCGTAGCGACGCTCGAGCCGCGCCTCCCGCTCCACGCACGCCTGCTCTTCGTCGCGCAGCGCGCGCATGTACGCCTGCGCGGCCGGCGACAGCGAGCGGTCGCGCAGGTAGATGCAGCCGTAGCTCGCGCGCATGTCGATGCGCGGCGTGGGCAGGTAGGCGAGCTGCCCGGCCGCGAGCTCGGCCTCGACCATCGCGAAGGCGCCTAACGCGATGACGTCGTTGCCTTCGACGAGCCGCGCGAGCTGCATGGGAACATCGATCTCGACGGCCGGGACGAAGTCGCCGGTGAACTCGTCGCGGCGCCCCGCGCGGCACGTGCCGGGCGGCAGCGTCGCCGCGATGCGCGGCGGAATGCGCGTGCCGGCCCACGGATAGTCGAGGAGCATCGGAAGCGTCACGTCCTTCGCGGTGAGCAGCGGATGCCCGCGCCGGCAGAACACGCGCCCGCGATGGTTGCCCACGGGCTCGGTGACGAAGCGCTCGTCCTGCGCGGCGTTGGACAGCTCCGCGATGCCGAGCTCGGTTCGCTTCTCGGCGACCGCCGCGGTGACGTCGCGCCAGTTCGCGACGTGCAGCGCGACCTGCAACTTCGGATGGCCCGCGAGCACGCGCCCGGCCGCCGCATAGCCCGACATCACGCTCGGGTAGGGGCCGAGCCATACGGTGAGCTGCCCGACCTCGAGGCCCGCGAGCAGGCGCACGTCGCGCAGCAGCTCGGCCTCGCGCGCCATGAGCTCCTTCGTGTGGGCGACGACGATCGCGCCGAACTCGGTCAGCACGGCGCCGCGCGCGTGGCGGTCGAACAGGCGCACGCCGAGCTGCGCCTCCAGCGTGCGGATGCTCTTGGTGAGCGCGGGCTGCGAGATGTCGAGCGCGGCGGCGGCCTGTCCGAAGCTGCCGTGTTCGGCGAGGACCACGAACTGGCGAAGTCGGGCGAGCGTCAGCACATAACCTCCGGTTTCGATTCCATGCATCTACAGGAATTGCGGTTGCAACAATTGATCCACGTCAACGATCGCATGTAGCCCCTCGGTCCTAATGTTCGATTCACTTCGGCGCGCGCCGTGCATGCCGTGCGCCCCATGACGACAGGAAGGGGAGAGCAATGGGCACGACACGGAACCTCGCGACGCGCGTGGGCGCGGCGGCCGGCGCGTGGACGCTGGCGGCAAGCCTGGTGGCGGGCAGTGCGATGGCGCAGGCGCAGGCCGCCCGCGACGGATCGGTGCACTTCGATCCCAAGGGCAAGCAGCCGTCGACCTACACGCTCGAACTGCGCAAGGGGGTCGCGGCGACGCTCCCGCTGTCCGACAAGCGTGACTTCGACGAGGCGAAGAAGGGCTTCATCGCCGAGCCGCCGTACACGAAGATCATGGCCGACGCCGGCCACGTCGCGTGGGACATGGGGAGCTACGCCTGGCTGCTGCAGGGCAAGGACTTCCCGAGCATCCACCCGTCGCTGCAGCGGCAGGCCGTGCTCAACATGGCCTACGGCCTCTACGAGGTGCTGCCCGGCAAGATCTACCAGGTGCGCGGCTACGACCTCGCGAACATCACGTTCATCAAGGGCAACACCGGGTGGATCGTGTTCGATCCGCTGACCGCGCGCGAGACGGCGCGCGCGGCGCTCAAGTTCATCGACGAGAAGCTCGGGGCGCGGCCGGTGGTGGGTGTCGTGTACTCGCATTCGCATGTCGACCACTTCGCCGGCGTGCGCGGCGTGGCCGAGGAGGCGGACGTCGTCGCCGGCAAGGTGAAGATCATCGCCCCCGAAGGCTTCATGCAGGCCGCGATCGAGGAGAACGTGTTCTCGGGCAACGCGATGTCGCGGCGCACGCAGTACTCGTACGCGGTGCTGCTGCCGCGCGATCCACTCGGCCACGTCGACCAGTCGATCGGCAAGAACGTCGCCAACGGCAGCGTGGGCCTCATCGCGCCGAACGTGATCGTGAAGAAGGACTTCGAGGAGATCACGCTCGACGGCGTGCGCATGGTGTTCCAGAACACGCCGGACACCGAGGCGCCGGTGGAAATGAACACGTACTTCCCCGACTGGAAGGCATTCTGGGCGGCCGAGAACATCACCGGCACCATCCACAACATCTACACGCCGCGCGGCGCGCCGGTGCGCAACGCGCTCAACTGGTCGAAGCAGATCAACGTCGCGCTCTACAAGTTCGGGCAGGAGGCGGAGGTGATGTTCGCCTCGCACAGCTGGCCGCGCTGGGGCAACGCGCGCATCCAGGAAGTGCTGCGCGTGCAGCGCGACACGTATGCGAACCTCAACAACCAGTCGCTGCACTACGCGAACCTGGGCGTCACCATCAACGAGATCCAGAACGTCTACCAGCTCCCGCCGAGCCTGTGGCAGCAGTGGCCGGCGCACAGCTACCACGGCTCCGAGCAGCACAACAGCCGCGGCGTGATCAACCGCTTCCTGGGCTACTGGGACGGCAACCCGGCGAACATCGCGCCGCTGTCGCCGAAGGACTCGGCGCCGCTGTACGTCGAGATGATGGGCGGCGCGGACAGGATCGTTGCCAGGGGCAAGGAATTGGTTGCGCAAGGCAAGTATCTGCTCGCCACCGAGATCCTGAACAAGCTCGTGTACGCGCAGCCGCAGAACCAGGCCGCGAAGGACCTGCTCGCGGATGCCTTCGAGCAGCTGGGCTACCAGAAGGAGAGCGCGACGCTGCGCAACATCTACCTGCAGGGCGCCTACGAGCTGCGCAACGGGCTCCCGGGCGGCACGCCGCCGCGCTCGTCGGGGCCGGACATGGTGCGCGCGATGTCGACCGAGAACTGGCTCGACTTCATCGGCATCAGCGCTGACCCCAAGAAGGCGGAGGGCATCCGCTTCGTGATCAATCTCGTCACGCCCGACAACGGCGAGAAGTACGTGGTGGAGATGAGCAACGCGACGCTCACCAACATCAAGGGCTTCCAGGCCGCGAAGCCGGACCTCACCGTCACGGTGAACCGGAGCGACCTCAACCTCGTGATGATGGGCGTGCGCACGTTCGACGACCTCGTCGCCGCCGGCAAGGCGAAGTTCGAGGGCGACCGCAAGCCGTTCGACCAGCTCCGCGGCATCCTGGTGGGGTTCTCGCCGACCTTCGAGATCCTGCCCGGCACCGCGGCGCGCGCGCCGGCCAAGACGCTGGACCCGTTCACGATGCCCGATCTCGCGCCGCCCGACGCGGCGGGCGATTGAGCACGACCGGTATCATTGCGGTTCCGACACCCACATAAGACCGCCATGCGTGATTGCCCCACGTCCCGCGGCCCGTGCGCCGCGGCGTACGTGCTCGCCGCCTTCCTCTTCACCGCCGCCGCGCCTGCGATCGCGCAGGCCATGCCCGCGTACGAGCCGGCGCCGGCGCTTCCCGGCAGCGAGCTCGCGCCCACGGCGCTGCTGCAGGGGCCGATGCACAAGGTGGCGGAGCCCGTGCAGGTCGAGGGATTCCTCGGCCGCTACGTCATCGAGTCGAAGTTCGGCCAGTTCTCCGTGCGCGGCGTCAACATGCTCGCCGTGCGCGTGAACGAGCTGCGCGCGATCGAGGCGCTGCGCGAGGTGCACGCCAGCCAGGCGTTCCAGGACTCGCTGCTGCGCGCGGCGCAGGCGCCCGTCCAGCTCGTGCAGAGCGCGTTCACCAATCCGCTCGGCACCGTCGAGAACGTCGGGCAGGGATTCGGCTCCGTCCTCACGCGGGTGGGGTTCCTCGCGCGGTCCACCGCGCAGAACGTGGCCGACAGCACGAGCGGCAGCGGCCCGGCGAAATCGGGGCTGCCGCAGGCCGGCCCGAACGAAGCACCGCCGCCGCAGTTCAACGGCGACCCGTTCGGCTACAACAAGGCACGCCGCGACTGGGCGCGGCAGCTCAACATCGATCCGTACACGTCCAACCCCGTCCTGCGCCCGCTGCTCGACAACGCGTCCACCGCGAGCTTCGCGGGCAGCTTCGCGGTGAACACGGCCATCGGCGCGGTGTCGATGGGCGCGAACCTCGTCGTCGGCTTCGACACCGACGTGCGCGACGCGGTGTGGAACCAGCCGCCGGTCGACTTGGCGCGCGACAACGAGGCGCGGCTGCTCGCGCTGGGGGTCAGCGGCCGCACCACGCGCGATTTCCTGCGCAACCGCTGGTTCACGCCGTCGCTGCAGACGGCGTTCGCCATCGCGCTCGCCAAGCTCGGCGCCGTCAGCAACGCCGAGGCCGTCGTGGCCGTGGCCGCGCAGGTGCAGGGCGAGACGAACGTGCGCTTCCTCGTCGAATCGGTGCGCATGCTGGGCCTCTACGACGGTCACTCGGGCCGCCTGGTCAAGCTCGCGATGAGCGGCATCGTGCCGTTCGCGATCACCGACGAGAACGCGGTGGTGGCCGCCGCGGCGATCGACTACCTCTATTGGGACGCGATGGCCGCCGAGTTCGCGCACCGCGGCAACTTCCGGGCGAAGCGCAAGGTGCTGCTCGTCGCGGGCGGCGCGAGCCAGCGCGCGCACGAGGCGTTCGACGCCAGGGGATGGCAGGTGCGCATCGCGCAGCGGCCGTAGCGAGGCGTGAGCGCGCGCCCGCGATCGCGTGGTCGTGCATTTTGTCCGGAATTGCCAATCCGGACGCGCCGCAGGTTCCTATAATCGCCGCTTGCCCCGAGAGGCCGCCCAGAGCCTCCTGTCCGTTCACTCTAAAGGGAAGTCCCATGACGACACCGAAGTCGCTCGTGCCGCTGCTCGTCGCCCTCGCGGCGGTGGCGCTCGTCGCGTGCAGCAAGCAGGAAGAGAAGAAGGTCGCGCAGGCGGTCGACAACACCGCTGCGGCCGCCAAGGCCGCGGCCGAGAATGCCGCGAAGGAGGTCGAGGCGCGCGAGATCGCGATCGAGGCCTACATGTACGCCTATCCGCTGGTGACGATGGAGGTCACGCGGCGCGTGATGACCAACGTCGACAAGGCGGACGGCTCGAAGGCGCCGATGGGTCAGTTCGCACGCCTGCGCACCTATCCCGCGGTCGACGACCACTCGGTCACGGCGCCCAACGCGGACACGCTCTACACGCTGGCGTGGCTCGACGTGTCGAAGGAGCCGTGGATTCTGAGCATCCCGGACATGAAGGACCGCTACTTCCTGTTCCCGATGCTCGACATGTGGACCAACGTCTTCCAGGACCCGGGCAAGCGCACGACGGGCACCAAGGCGCAGAAATACGCGATCACCGGTCCAGGGTGGTCGGGCACGCTGCCCGCGGGCGTCACCGAGTACAAGTCGCCGACGGGCATGGTGTGGGTGCTGGGCCGCATCTACTGCACGGGCACGCCGGAGGACTACAAGGCGGTTCACGCGCTGCAGGACCAGGTCGTGGCGGTGCCGCTGTCCGCCTACGGCAAGCCGTACACGCCGGCCCCGGGCGTGGTCGATGCGGGCATCGACATGAAGGCCGCGCCGCGCGACCAGGTCAACGCGATGGACGGCGCCGCGTACTTCAAGCTCTTCGCGCAGCTCCTGAAGACGAACCCGCCGGCGGCCGACGACGCGCCGATGGTGGCGAAGCTCGCGAAGATCGGCATCGTGCCCGGCCAGGACTTCGACGCGGCGAAGCTCGATCCCGCCGTGGCCAAGGGCATCGCCGCGGCGCCCAAGCCCGGCCAGGAGAAGATCGCCAACCTGAAGGAGGCGATCGTCACCGGCGACGCGAAGGTCGAGAACGGCTGGATGTACTTCGCCAAGACGGGCCTCTACGGCACCGGCTACCGCAACCGCGCGCTGATCACGTGGTACGGGCTCGGGGCGAACCGGCCGCAGGACGCCGTGTACCCGACGTCGGAAGGCCCCGACGTCCTCAAGAAGTTCAGCGGCGCCCACAAGTACGTCGCGCACTTCGCGAAGGGCGAGCTGCCGCCCGCCAACGCGTTCTGGTCGATCACGATGTACGACAAGAACTACTTCTTCGTGCCGAACCCGATCAACCGCTACACGGTGAGCTCGCGCAACAAGTTCAAGGCGAATCCGGACGGCTCGGTCGACGTGTACGTGCAGAAGGACTCGCCGGGCAAGGACAAGGAAGCGAACTGGCTGCCGGCGCCGGCGGACGACTTCGTCCTCATGATGCGGCTGTACTGGCCGAGCGAGAAGGCGCCGTCGATCCTCGACGGCACGTGGAAGCCGCCGCAGGTGAAAGAGGTGTCGTAGGTCGCGCCTCGCGCGGTTCCTCTCCCCGCGCGGGGGGAGAGGAATTTTCGAAGCGGCCGCGGCGTTTGCCTCAGAGGCCGTTGCCGCCGGTCTGCAGCGTGCCCTGGTCGACGCACACGGACACGTTGAGCTTGCCCGCCATCGGCTTCACGGCGTTGGCGGGCGCGTCGAAGTACGAGAGCGCCTGCGGACCGGCGGCGCCCAGGTCTGTCGTCACCACGACGCGCGTCCCGTAGGCGTAGGGCCCCGCGACCTGCGTCTGCTCGCCGTTGACGAAGTACGAGTCGATGCTCGGGTGCGCGGAGGTCGCGCTGATCGCGTAGGTCGCGGGCATGTTGACGATGCGCGAGTTGGCGATGCATCCCACCGGCAGCATGCCGTTGCCGAACGGCGGGTTCTGCCTGGTGCCGCCGATCGGCTCCAGCACGCCCGGCGGGCGCTGCGGGCTACGCCGCCTTGCGCCGCGTGCGCGAGGTGGCACCGCCGCGCGGCCGCGTCGCGGGCTTGGCGAGCTGCTCCATCACCTCGCTCGTCGACTCGCCCGAGCGCATGTCGCTGCGCAACGATCCGTTGCGGGTGCGCAGCGACGACATCGATTCCGACGCGGAGACGCCGCGCATCGCCTTCTTGAGCCGCGCGCGCCGCCGGCGGTCGCGGGCCGCGCGCCACGCCCACACGAAGGCGAGCAGCAGGACGGCCAGCGCCACGTACAACCCGTGTTCCTGCTGCATCGTCCCTCCCCCGAAGGTGCCGTGCGCGCGACGGCGATCCGAACATTGCCACAAACGAACGGCGGCGTGGGCGCCGCCGCGCGGGCAGCCGACCGCCGGCCCCGGGGCGTCCACGGTCGGCCGCGCGCCGACGCCCGATTCAGCCCGGTCCCGACGGCGGGCGACGTGGTGCGCGCTGCATAGTGGAGGCGCGAGGACACGAGGAAACGCGATGAAGGTCCATCTCGTCTGCGGCTCCCTGGCGCTCGCGCCGCGGCTCATCGAGCTCATCGAGGAGACGCACGGCGCAGGCGCCATCGAGCACACGACGGTGCCGCAGGAGGCGCTGCGCGCGATCGCGCGCAGCGCCCC
>JAXMFJ010000005.1:0-1212394 GCA_046347855.1 Burkholderiales bacterium | reverse complement strand
GGGGTCGTCCCCTCACCCCAACCCTCTCCCCGCAAGCGGGGCGAGGGAGTTTCTGTGGCGAGCGGGAGCCACAGCGTGACCGCGCAGCGCCCCAAGAGCTCCCTCGCCCCGCTTGCGGGGAGAGGGTTGGGGTGAGGGGCAGCGTGAAGCCGCCCTACGCCAAATCCCCCACCAACGCATTCCGCGTAGCCGCCCCCACCGCCGGAATCTCCGCCCGATACTCCGGGTGATCCACGCCCATCCCGAGCGCGGCACCCGCCTTGAGCGATGCGATCATCGCGGGCGTCAGCTCGAAGCGCAGGAAGTGCACGGCGGACGTCTTCTGCTCGTTCTCGCGCTCGAGGTCCTCGTCGGCGATCGCGTGCACGCGCGCGGCGCCTTCGACCTGGACCCACACGGCGTCCTCGATGCCCTTCAGGCGCGCGAGCGCGCGCTGGCGCTCCGCGACGTCCTCGTACTCGAGCAGCATCGTCGCCTTGAAGTTGGTGCCGTCGGGCACGAGCGGGTTGTAGACGTCGAGCTCGTCCTGGATACCGGCCTCCTCGAACGTCTTCTCGATGCGCAGCATCTCCTGGATCTGGTAGCGCAGCGTGAGCTCGTCCTCGAAGATGAGCGTCAGGTGCTCGCCCAGGTGCACCGTGCGCGGGCGCTTGTGCTCGAGCACGCGGGCGCGGAACTCGGGGCGCGCCTTGGCGTACGCCTCGAGGGTCATCAGGCTGTCGCGCGTGATGCGCGCGGCGGTGTTGGCGTGGGTCATGCGTGCCTCGCTGTTCCAGGACGATGTTGCTTCGACCGTGCAGCCCCCGCGAAAGTGCGGCGGCTACAGGCCGTAGGCCATGCGCAGCAGCGTGAGCGGATGCGCCTTGCGTGCGTGCCCGGCCACGCCCTTCTCCTCCATGCCCTGCTGGATGCGGCGGCCGGCGATCGGGCAGTCCGACGCGATGTAGTCGGGCTCGTCCTCCGCCATGCGGTTGAAGACCGGGCCGCCGATCTTCATCGACGTCGCGAAGAACTCCTTCTTCACGCCGTACGTGCCGTCGTGGCCCGCGCAGCGCTCGACGGTGTTCACCGTGGTGCCGGGCACCCATTGCAGCGCCTCGCGCGTCTTCTGCCCGACGTTCTGCACGCGCGAGTGACACGGGATGTGGTAGCTCACCTTGCCGAGCGGCTGCGTGAAGTCGCGCTTCAGCAGACCATCCTTGTCACGCTGCACGAAGTACTCGAACGGGTCGAACATCGCCGCGCGCACCGCCTGCACGTCCTCGTCCTCGGGGAACATGAGCGGCAGCTCCTGCTTGTACATGAGCGTGCACGACGGCACCGGCGTCACGATCGCATAGCCCTCGCGCGCGAGCGCCGCGAGGCGCGGGATGTTGATCTCCTTCAGCGCCGCCACCGCCTCGAAGTCGCCGAGCTCGAGCTTCGGCATGCCGCAGCACGCCTCCTTGTCCGCGAAGCGATACGGAATCTCGTTGTGCACGAGGAGCTGCAGGAGATCCTGCCCGATGCCGGGCTCGTTGTAGTTGACGTAGCAGGTGGCGAACACCGCGACCTTGCCCGGCGTGCGCTGGCCGTCGCGCACCGGCCACGCGATCGACGGCTCGACGTTGCTGCGCAGCGGCGCGGAGGAATACGGCGGCAGCTTGGCGCGCGCCGCGACGCCGAGCGTGCTCTCCATGACCTTGCGCGCCGCGCCGTTGTTGTTGACCGCGTTGACCATCTGCACGACGACGGGAATCGTCGCGAGCTTGCCCATGCGATCGGTGCCGGTGAGCAGGCGGTCGCGGAAGTTCGCGCCGTGCTCGCGGAAATGCACGGCCTTCGCGCGCAGCATGAGGTGCGGGAAGTCGACGTTCCACGGATGCGGCGGGACGTACGGGCACTTCGTCATGTAGCAGACGTCGCACAGGTAGCACTGGTCGACCACCTTCTTGTAGTCGGCCTTGTCGACGCCGTCCATCTCGCCGGTCTTGCCCTCGTCGATGAGGTCGAAGAGCGTCGGGAACGACGCGCACAAGCTCACGCAGCGACGACATCCGTGGCAGATGTCGAACACGCGCTCCAACTCGCGGTCGAGCGCCGCGTGGTCGTAGAACTCGGGATTGCGCCAGTCGAGCGGATGGCGCGTGGGCGCTTCGAGGCTGCCTTCGCGGACAGACATGATGGACTCGATGGGAGGTGGATGCGGGTGCTGCGCGGATAAGTAGGTGCGCTTGCTGCGGCAGTCGCCGTGCGCGCGTGCACGGCACGGCGGGCGCACGCGCGCCCGCCATCGCGATCGGGCCGCCCACCCGCGTGCGGGCGGGCGGCGCCGTGCGTCAGTCGGCCAGCGCGTCCAGGGCCTTCTGGAAGCGGTTGGCGTGCGAGCGCTCGGCCTTGGCGAGCGTCTCGAACCAGTCGGCGATCTCGTCGAAGCCCTCGTCGCGCGCGGACTTCGCCATGCCCGGGTACATGTCGGTGTACTCGTGCGTCTCGCCGGCCACCGCGGCCTTCAGGTTCTCGCGGCTGCTGCCGATCGGCAGGTCGGTCGCCGGATCGCCCACCACCGCGAGGTAGTCGAGGTGGCCGTGCGCGTGGCCCGTCTCGCCTTCGGCCGTCGAGCGGAACAGCGCGGCGACGTCGTTCTGGCCTTCGACGTCGGCCTTGTTTGCGAAGTAGAGGTAGCGGCGGTTGGCCTGCGATTCGCCGGCGAACGCGGCCTTGAGGTTGTCGTGGGTCTTGGTGCCTTTGAGGTTCTTCATCGTCGTCTCCTGGAATGCTGCACATCGGAACTCGAATCGCACGGAGCAGCCCGTCCGATCCCTCGATTTTGCGCGCCGCTTCCTGCGGTCGTCTAATTGATTATGCCAATGTCCGCGATAGTGTCACTCAATAGGCGCGCACGCGTTCGCACCGAGCCGCCAGGCCCGTATGGACATGCGGTACTGCGTACGCACCGGCCTTATCGGAGCGATCCTTGCCATTCTCCCGCAAAGCGACGCGCACGGGCGTTGCCCGCAAGCAAAGGACGGGCGCGGCGCAGGTTACCCTTGCGCGCTGGTCGCACGATGGAAGGTCCGATGAGTCACGGGTATCCGCGCCCCCAGCTCGAGCGCAGCGAGTGGCAGTCGCTCGACGGCCCCTGGCGCTTCCGGTTCGACCACGAGCGCGCGTTCTCGCAGCCGGCGCAGATCCGCGCGTGGCCGCTGACCATCGCCGTGCCGTACGCCCCGGAGGCGCCGGCCAGCGGCATCGGCGACCGGCAGTTCCACCGCGCGTGCTGGTACCAGCGCGACTTCGAGGCACGGCCCGGAGCCGACCGCGTGCTCGTGCACTTCGGTGCCGTCGACTACGCGACGCAGGTGTGGGTGAACGATCGCCTCGTCGCGGTGCACGACGGCGGCCACACGCCGTTCACCGCCGACGTCACCGACGTGCTGCACGAGTCCGGGCGGCAGGTCCTCACCGTGCGCGCCGAGGACGATCCGGCGGACCTCGCGAAGCCGCGCGGCAAGCAGGACTGGCAGCCCGAGTCGCACTCGATCTGGTATCCGCGCACGACCGGCATCTGGCAGACCGTCTGGCTGGAGCGGGTGCCGCGCACGTTCGTCGAGCGCATCCGCTGGACGCCGCACCTGTCCGACTTCTCGTTCACGTTCGAAGCGCGCATCGCGGGCGACGACCTCGCGCCACTGCACGTGGAGCTCGAGCTCCGCCACGGCGACCGCCTGCTCGCCGACGACCGCTATCAAGTCGTGGGGCGCGAGGTCGACCGTCGCGTGATCCTGTCCGATCCCGGCATCGACGACTACCGCAACGAGCTCCTGTGGACGCCCGAGCGGCCAACGCTGCTCGACGCCACCGTGCGCCTGCTGCACGGCACGACGGTCATCGACAGCTTCCGCTCGTACACGGCGCTGCGCGGCGTCGCCATCTCGCGCGACCGCTTCATGCTCAACGGGCGGCCCTACCTGCTGCGGCTCGTGCTCGACCAGGGCTACTGGCCGGACACGCTGATGACCGCGCCCTCCGACGACGCGCTGCGCCGCGACGTCGAGCTCGCGAAGGCGATGGGCTTCAACGGGGTGCGCAAGCACCAGAAGATCGAGGCGCCGCGCTATCTCTACTGGGCGGACCGGCTCGGCCTGCTGGTGTGGGGCGAGATGCCGTCCGCGTACCGCTTCACGCGTACCGCCATCAAGCGGCAGGTGCACGAGTGGGGTGCGGCGATCGAGCGCGACTTCTCGCATCCCTGCATCGTCGTATGGGTGCCGTTCAACGAATCGTGGGGCGTGCCCGAGCTCCCCGCGATGCACGCACAGCGCAGCGCCGTGGAGGCGCTCTACCACTTCACCAAGACGCTCGACGCCACGCGCCCGGTGGTCGGCAACGACGGCTGGGAGAGCAGCGCCACCGACATCATCGGCATCCACGACTACGACGCCGATCCCGACGCGATGCGCCAGCGCTACGGGCCCGAGATCCGGCCGGAGCAGCTCTTCGACCGCAGGCGTCCGGGCGGGCGCATCCTCACCCTCGACGGCTATCCGCACCGCGGCCAGCCGATCATGCTGACCGAGTTCGGCGGCATCGCGTTCCGCGGCCGCGAGACCGGCGACGGCACGCGTGCGTGGGGCTACACCGAGGCGCGCGACGCAGACGCCTTCGCCGCGATGTACCGGCGGCTCCTCGCCACCGTCGTGCACACCGCGCTCTTCTCCGGCTTCTGCTACACGCAGTTCTGCGACACGTTCCAGGAGGTGAACGGCCTCCTCTACGCGGACCGCACGCCGAAGATCCCGCTGGACGTGATCCGCGAGGCGACGAGCGCGGCGCGCAGCCACATCCCCGGCGGCGTGTAGGCGCGGACGCCATGGACTTCGCGCAGCGGTTCACCGGCAAGGGCGTCGTCGTCACCGGCGCCGGCAGCGGCATCGGGCGCGCGACCGCGCTGCGCTTCGCGCACGAGGGCGCCGCGGTGGCGCTCGTCGACGTCGACGAAGGCGGCATGGCGGCGACCGTCGCGCTGGTGGCGCGCCCGGGCGCAGCGCCCGTCCACGCGCTCGCGTGCGACGTCGGCGACGAGGCGGCGGTGACGCGCACGTTCGCCGAGGCGCGCGCGGCGCTCGGCGACGTGCACGTCGTCGTCAACAACGCGGGCATGATGGTGTTCAAGGACATCGTCGACCACACCGCGGACGACCTCGCGCGCGTGCTGGCGGTCGACCTCTGCGGCGCGTTCTGGTTCACGCGCGAGGCGTTCCGCGCGTGCGGCCCGGGAACCGCGATCGTCAACGTCGCGAGCATCCACGCGACGATGACGTCGCCGCGCGTGGCCTCGTACGCCGCCGCGAAGGGCGCGCTGGTCGCGTTCACGCGCGCGGCGGCGATCGAGGGCAAGCCGCTCGGCATTCGCGTCAACGCCGTGCTGCCGGGCGCCGTCGAGACGCCGATGCTGCGCGCCAATCCGAACCTGCGCTCCGGCGCCGAGGTGCTGGCCGCCGGCGACGTCGGCACGCCCGACGACGTCGCCGGCGCAATCGCGTTCCTCGCCGCGGACGACGCGCGCTTCATCACAGGCACCGCGCTCACCGTCGACGGCGGGCGCCTCGCGCGGCTGTGAAGATCGCCTCGCTCGTCACGGTGCTGCTGCTGGCAGGAAGCGCGTTCGCGCAACCGCTCGCCGCCACGGTCGCGAGCGACGCCGCGCTCGCCGGGCGCCCGGAGGTGCTGCGCTATCTCGCGCTCACCGGCGAGCCCGCGGTGCGGGCCGCCATCGCACCCGGGGACATCGCGCAGCCGTTCGCCTACGAGCCCGAGTGGCTGGCGGGACCCAACGGGCTGCCCGTGCTGCGCATCGCGGCGAGCCTCGCCAACCAGCGCCTCGTGTCGTGGTTCCTGCGCTTCCCGCCGCAGGATGCGGTGTACGCGCGCTACTGCATGCTGATCGAGGACGACGTCGCCGACGGCATGACCGAGCGCGGCGTGAAGCTGCCCGGCCTCACGGGCGGCGAGGTGTCGTGGCGGATGGAGCACGGCCCGGTCGACGTGCGCCGGCGCGGCCTGTACGCGGCGCTCGACTATCGCTACGCCGCCGACACCGGCGCGGGCTACGGCGCGATCAACGGCATGAACGTGAGCTTCAAGGCCGGGCTCTGGTACGTGATCGAGCAATACGTGCGGCTCAACACGCCCGGCCGTGCGGACGGCGCAGGCAAGGTGTGGATCAACGGGCGGCTCGTGTGGGCGTCGGACAGCGTGCGCTGGCGTGACCACGCGGCGACGCGCATCGACCAGCTGCACGTGAACGTCTACCACGGCGGCATGGGCCTGCCCAAGGGCCCGATGCATTACCGGCTCGCCGCCATCGCCGTCGCGACGGCGCCGATCGGGCCGCCGCCGGAGCTCGCGCAGGTGATCGCGCCGGAGCCGATGCTGCCGCCGACGCAACGCGTGGCCGACGTGCCGCGTCGCTAGCGGCCGGAGTCGCGTGGGCTTCGTCCTACGCGCCTGCGGGCTTGCGCCGACAGCGCAATCGGCGGCACGCGGGGTGCCGCGCCCGTGCACCGGCGCGATGCTGGCGCCAGCCGCGGGCGGGCGCCCTCGTCCCGCCCGGCGCCGACGAGGACTCGATGCCCGCGACCCTTGCACCCACGCCGTCACCCAGCGCCGCGCCGCGCGTGGCCGGCACGCTCGTCACGCTCGGCACGCACCCGAGCGCCCATCCCGCGGGCCACGACCGGCAGGCGCGGGCCAACGTCGCGCACCGGATGGCGCAGATGCTGGGCTACGCGTTCGGCGGCGAGCACTCGGAGGACCTCGACTACGCGGGGCCGCTGTACGTGGTGCCGCAGGACGCGCTGCTGCTGCGCGACGCCAAGCGGCTCGGCATCCGCGGGCCGCAGGACCTCTTCGGCGGCGTGGTGCCGCACGCCTTCGTGGCGACCAAGGCGATCACGCATCCGCTCGTCGCGCGCGACGCCGCGGCGCCCGAAGGCTGGTCGCATGCCTGCGCCGAGCGCGTGGCCGATGCGGTCCTGCGCGGCTTCACGACGTTCGCCCCGGACGACGCGCGGCATGCGGCGATGCGGCTGCTGCGCGACGGACCCGTGCGCTTGAAGTGCGTGTCCGGCATCGGCGGCAGCGGCCAGCACGTGGTGCGCGACGCGCAGCAGATGGAGGATGCGCTGGCGGCGATCCCCGCGGACGAGTTCGCGACGCACGGCGTGGCCGTCGAGGAGCATCTCGACGCGTCGGTGACGTTCAGCGTCGGCTGCGTGAGCTGCGGCGGGCAGGCGATCGCGTACGCGGGCACGCAGCGCACGACGCGCAACGGGCGCGGCCACGAGGTGTACGGCGGCTCGACGCTCGCAGTGGTG
The DNA here is from genome assembly GCA_046347855.1 of Burkholderiales bacterium. Lineage (GTDB taxonomy): Bacteria > Pseudomonadota > Gammaproteobacteria > Burkholderiales > Casimicrobiaceae > VBCG01. The sequence continues at coordinate 1,205,036 of JAXMFJ010000005.1, read as the reverse complement.
CGCGGCGGCTTCGCGGCGCTGCTCGAGTCCGCGCTGCCGCACGACCGGCGTGCCGCGGTCGCGCTCGCGCAGCGCTACGACGAGGCCGCGTTCGCCGCGTATCCGGCGGCCTACGCGTCGCGGCGCAACTACGACGTGCTGTTCGGCCGCGATGCGCACGGCCGCCTGCGCGGCGGCGTGCTCGAGCAGTCGTGGCGCATCGGCGGCGCCTCCGCGGCCGAGGTGCTGGCGCTGGCCGCCCTGCGCGACGATCCGGCCCGCACGCGCATCCGCTGCGCCACGGTCGAGGTCTACGACGATCAATACACGGTCCCGGCCGGCGCGTTCGTGCACTACCGGGGCGTGGACCCGGTGGTGGGGCCGCTCACGAAGTACGCGATGGTGCTCGATGGCGAAGACGCGTGACGACCCGCTCGAGATTCCCGTCGACGACCAGCACATCGCAGGCACGCTGGTCACGCCGGGAACGCTGATCCCCGGCGTGCTGTTCATCCACGGCTGGGGCGGCAGCCAGCAGCAGTACGTGGCCCGCGCACGCGAGGTGGCGGCGCTCGGCTGCATCGCCCTCACCTTCGACCTGCGCGGCCACGCGCGCACGCAGGACCTGCAGAAGACCGTGACGCGCGAGGACAACCTGCACGACGTGTGCGCCGCCTACGATGCGCTGGTCCGGCAGCGCGGCGTGGATGCGTCCGCGGTCGCGGTGGTCGGCAGCAGCTACGGCGGGTATCTCGCCTCGATCCTCACCACCGTGCGGCCCGTGCGCTGGCTCGTGCTGCGCGCGCCTGCGCTGTACAAGGATTCCGAGTGGTCGCTGCCGAAGGACCAGCTGCGCAAGCTGCAGGAGCTCGACGCGTATCGCCGGATGCCGGCGAGCCCCGCCGACACCCGCGCGCTGCGCGCCTGCCACCAGTACCAGGGCCACGCGCTGCTGGTGGAATCGGAGCGCGACGCGATCATTCCCGCGCAGGTGATCGCGAACTACCGCAAGGCGCTCACGCAGGCGGCCTCGCTCACGTGCCGCGTGCTCGCCGGCGCGGATCACGCACTGACCGGCGACGGGTCCCAGGAGGCGTACACCACGCTGCTCGTGAGCTGGCTCGGCGAGATGATCCGCAGCGCGCGCTCGGACGCGCACGCGACGCCGGTGATCGCGAAGGCCGAGGCGACGGCGTGAGCGGTCCTCGGTCCGGCGCTCAGTCGCCCGCGAGCTGGCTGCGAACCTCTGGCACCTTGCGCGCGCGGTACCCGTCCTCCTCGGCGAGCTGCAACGGATAGCGCGCGGTGCCCGCGAGCCACGCGTCCACGCGCCGTTGCGCGAGGTCGGCCGGCGCACCCGCGCGCGCGTCGAGGTACGTGCCGAGCGCCAGCCACTGCCGCACGAGGTTGCGCTCGACCGCGCCGCGCAGGTCGCCGACACGCACGGGGCCACCCGCCGCATCGCGGGCGACCACGGTAAAGCCGACCTTGCCGCGCGCCACGGTCGTGAAGTAGGCGTTCATCGCGAGCCGCCCCGCGATCCCGAAGCGCTGCGCGAACGCGAGCCGCACCACGCTGCGACCTTCCGCGAGCGGCGCCGCTTCCAGCGCCATCGCATAGTCGTGCGTGCCGAGCGGGCCGTCGCGCGCCGTGAGGGTCACGCGCAGATAGTCGCTGCTGGCCGTCCGCGACAGGACCAGCACGAGCGGCGACGGCGGCGACCCGAACGCGACTTCGACGCGAGGCTGCGACGCCGCGCCGGACGCGGCCCGCACCTGGCAGCGGTGGATGTTGGGATCGAGGATTAGCACCTCGCACCACGCCTGCGCGCTCCCAAGCGCAGTCGCGATGTCGTCGAACCCGCGCGCGACGACACCCTGCAGCGAGCCGCTCACCGCGCCGTCGTCCTGGGTCGAGGCGACCGTCCACCCGGCCTCGCGTTGTGCTGCGCCGTCCTTCTCCGCCGGCATCGCCGCGCGCAGCGCCGCCGCGGAACCGGCCATCGGTTGCGCCGCCGGCGTGCCGGAGGCGAGCAAGAGGACGAGCGCAGCGAGCGCAACGGTGATCGGCGATGGCGAGGCGATGGGCATGTGCGGATGTCACACCCGCGCAGCGCCGCGGTCACGCAGCGCGCGGCGCATTCACGCGTCGGCGACGTCCTACCGATGATCACTTTGCTCTTCGGTGTGAGAATTGAGTGAACGCGCGGCCCCCCTCACCCCAGCCCTCTCCCCCTTCGGGGGCGAGGGAGGTCTTCGTTGTAGCGGTGACGTGAACGCGCAGCGCCCCAAGTTCTCATCCTGTAACGCGCAGCGCCTCAGAAGCTCCCTCGCCCCGCTTGCGGGGAGAGGGTTGGGGTGAGGGGCAGCCGGATACGAACACGCAACAGCTGCACTGCCACAGTGCGCGGCTTTCATCTCCCTCCCACCCCCGCATTGCGGGATACTCTACCGTCGTCGCCATCAACAAGCGCCGCCATAAACGACAGCACCCGTCACCACCGCCATGCACCCGCTCTTCGCCGCCTTCCGCATCGCCGTCGCCGCCGTGCGCTGGACGTGGCTGTTCGGCTGGGCGCTGTGGCGCTGGCTGGTGCCGCTGTGGCGCTTCCGCGATGCGTCGCGCGGCACGCCGGAGCAGCGCGTGGCGAACTACCGCTACAACCGCGAGCAGCGCGGCTACCTGCTGCCGTGCCTGCGCCGCTGGATCGTGGTCGGCGGCCTCTTCCTCGTCATGATCGGCGAGCTCGAGCGGCACCTCGCCGCGCAGCCGCTCGACACCGCGTGGCGCTCGCTCACGCTGACGATGATCGCGAGCGCCGGTGTGGGCTTCTCCGTCGCGGTGGTGATCTTCCTCGTGCTGCTCGTCTGCTGGGTCTGGCTCGCGCACGACCCGTGACCCCACCGCGAGTGCGGTCGGGGCACCGAGCGGACAGCGCGCGCTGTGGCACACTCGACCCATGGCCACGCCGCAACCGACGGACGTCCCGACACCCGTCTTTCCCTTCGACAACTCGTACGTCCGCGAGCTGCCCGGCTTCTACGTGCCGCGCGACCCCGCACCGGTGCGCGCGCCGCGCTTCCTGTACCTCGATCGCGCGCTCGCCGACGAGCTCAACCTCGACCTGGCGGGCCTCGACGACGCCGCGCTGGCCGCCGTCTTCGCGGGCAACGTCGTGCCGCAGGGCGCGGAGCCGGTCGCGCAGGCTTACGCGGGCCACCAGTTCGGTGGCTTCTCGCCGCAGCTCGGCGACGGCCGCGCGCTGCTGCTGGGCGAGGTGATCGACTGGCACGGCCAGCGGCGCGACATCGCGTTCAAGGGCTCCGGCCCCACGCCGTTCGCGCGCGGCGGCGACGGCAAGGCAGCCATCGGGCCGATGCTGCGCGAGGTGCTGGTCAGCGAATCGATGCACGCGCTGCGCATTCCCACCACGCGCGCGCTCGCCGTCGCCGCCACCGGCGAGCCCGTGCTGCGCGAGCGCATGCTGCCCGGCGCGGTGCTGACGCGCGTGGCCGCGAGCCACGTGCGCGTCGGCACCTTCCAGTTCTTCGCGGCGCGCGGCGACACCGAGAGCGTGCGCCGCCTCGCGCACTACACGCTGCGCCGCCACTACCCGGCGCTCGCCGGGTCGGCGCAGCCGTTCACCGACCTCCTCGCGCAGGTCGTGCAGCGGCAGGCCGCGCTGATCGCGCAGTGGATGAACGTCGGCTTCATCCACGGCGTGATGAACACCGACAACATGACGGTGTCCGGCGAGACCATCGACTACGGGCCGTGCGCATTCCTGGAAGCCTACGACCCGGCGACCGTATTCAGCTCGATCGACGAACGGGGCCGCTACGCGTACGGCAACCAGCCCGCCATCGCGGCGTGGAACCTCGCGCGGCTCGCGGAGACGCTGCTGCCGCTCATCGCCGGCGATGCCGACGAGGCCGTGCGCATCGCGACCGACGTGCTCGCGTCCTTCGCGCCGCAGTATGAGCGCGAGCTCCTGCGCGGCCAGCGCGCGAAGCTCGGCATCGCGGGCGAGCAGGACGACGACGCGGCGCTCGCCGGCGACTGGCTCGCGCTGCTGCTCGCGCAGCGCGCCGATTTCACGCTCGCGTGGCGGCGGCTCGCGGACGCGGCCGAGGGCAACGAGGCGCCGTTGCGCGCGCTGATGCCCGACGCACCGGCGCTCGACGCGTGGCTCGCACGCTGGCGCATGCGCCAGTCACCGGCACAGGATGCCGCGCAACGCGCCGCCGCGATGCGCCGCGTGAACCCGCTCGTGATCGCGCGCAACCATCGCGTCGAGGAGGCGCTCGCCGCGGCCTCCGACGACGGCGACCTCGCGCCGTTCCAGCGGATGCTCGCCGCGGTGCGCCGCCCGTTCGACGAAGACCCCGCGGCCGCGCCTTACGCCGAGCCGGCGCCGGCGGACGTCACGGCGTCGTATCGCACGTTCTGCGGGACCTGACCTCCGCGCGCGCCGCCTCCGCGAACGCCTCCTTCTCGAAGCGGTTGTCGCGGTACGCGTCGCGGCCGCGCGCCCACTGCCACGCGCTCGACGCGAGATAGAGCGGGAAGAAGAGCACGCCCCAGCGCTCGTATTGCCGGACATGCACGTGCTCGTGCGCGCGCAGCCTCGCGAGCGTGGCATCGTCGCGACCGAGCACGACGTGGCCGAACGTGATCGCGGAAAAACGCAGCACGCCCGCGTGCGGACGCATCCAGCGGCCGACGCGCCCGCCGCCGATCTCGAGCACGCCGTCGACCCTGCGCGCATGCGCGCCGGCGCCCATCGCAACGGCCGCTGAGGCGAGCCCGACGAGCGTCGCCGGCGCGGCCCACGCATAGCGCAGCGCGCGGATCACCGCCCGCCCGCCGCGCGACGCCGCATTGCGCGCACCAGCACCACGGCGAAGACGACGATCGCGAGCGCGTTGCCGACGCTGCCCGCCTGCCGCCACGCAATGTCGAGCGACCCCGGCCCGACGCGCAGCAACAGCGAGCCGTGCAGCAGCGCGAGCGGGACGTACAGGAGCGGCGTGTACACCACCGGGCGCCGGGCGATCACCGGCACCACGATCGGTGCATGCGCGAACACCATCGACAGCACGAAGCCGAGGCCGATCGCGTGCAGCGCGAGGTCGCGCAACGCGGGCACGAAGGGCAGCGCCGCGAACGCGCAGCCGCCTGCGGCGAGCCAGCCGTAGCCGGTGAGCAGCGCGACGGCCGCGTAGCGCGCGACCCCTTGCGTGCGCACGGTGCGCCGCGCGAGATCGAACGTCAGCAGCCACGCGGCGAGCGCGACCAGCGCACTGCCGTAGGCGACGTACGCCTGCGCGAATCCGCCCACCAGCGCGCACGCCGCGGCGAGGAGCCACGCGACGATCGCGAGCAGCAGCGGCGTCGCGCTCGCCCGCCGCCGCATGAGCCGCGTGAGCTCGAGCCGCTCGGCGGCGATGGTTAGCACGAGGAACGCGAACCACCCGCCGACGACCGCGTCGAGGCGCGCGCCGGCGGCGAAGAGCGCATTGCCGGCCACCCACGCCAACGCCGCGACGGCGAGCAGCGCGGTGTGCAGCGCGAATTGCCGGCGCAGGATCACGAGCGAGAGCAGCGTGAGCCCGAGCGATGCGGCCACCAGCAGCCACGCGGCCCCGTGCCAGCCGGCGGCGACGGCGATCCCCGCCACGCCGCTGACGAGCGGCGCGAGTAGCGCGAATGAGCCGCCGACCGCAACGGCCCGCTCCAGCGTGATCACGGTGCCGAAGAATCCCGAGACCAGCAGCGCACCGTGCGCCGCCAGCGCGCCGGGAATGATGGGCACGGGCACCGCAAGGCGCCCGAGGCCGCCCGCGAGGCCGGTCAGCAGCGCGACGGCGCCGAGCGCGAGGATGGGCAGCCGCAGCGCGACGCCGCCGCCGGTACGGCCGCTCGCGGCGGCCACGTCAGTCCCAGCCCATCGCCGAGCGCGCCCGCGCGCTCATGCGCTCGGGTGTCCACGGCGGCTCCCACACGATGTCGACGCGCACCGCGACGCCCTCGGGCAGCAGCGCGGCGAGCCGCTCCTCGATGTCGGCGACGATGAGCTCCGTCACCGGGCACGCGGCGGACGTCATGGTCATGGTGACCGTGACCTCGGAGGCCGCGGCCGCCACGTCGTAGACCAGGCCGAGGTTGACGATGTCGAGCGACATCTCCGGGTCGACGACGTCGGTGAGCGCGTCGACGACCTGCGCGGCGCGCTCGAGGTCGCCGGACATCGTGATCGGTGTGGAGTCGTCGGTCATGGTCATCCCGGCTTGCCGTCCAGGCGCGGGCGCGTGAGGATCGGCCAGTAGAGGATCGCATACAGCGCGAACGCCGCGGCAAAGCACAGCCCCGACACGACCACGGTGCCGACGTAGTGCGAAGGCAGCACGAGCCCGCCGAACACGCGGATGACCGCCGCAGCCTCGACCAGCGCATAGGCGACGACCTCGGCGCGTGTGGCGACCAGCGGGCGTCCCGTGTGGCCCTTCGCGGTGCGCGTCATCATGCCGATCGTCACGCTGCCGATGACGCCGATGGTGAGCGCGTGCGTCGCGAGCGTGCCCGGCGCCCACTGCAGCGCGGCGAGCGCGCGCAGCGCGAGGTGCACGACGATCCACGCGTAGCCGACGTGCAGGATCCACACGAGCGGCGTGCGCGTCGTCCGCCACGGCTGCCAGCCGTAGAGCCGGACGGCGTGCGCGCCGGCGGCGACGACCAGCACCGGCACGAGCAGCGCGACCGGCGCCTGCAGGAGATCGCACGCGAACAGCGCGATGACGCTGCCGAGCGCGAGCCGCTCGACCCAGGGCCAGCGCTTCGCCGCCGCGCCGGGGATGCCGTTGTTGGTGAACATCGGCACCACGCGCCCCGCCATCACGGAGATGATGAACAGCACGACGTCGAGCGCGACCTGCAGGCTCGCGCGCGCGGGCAGCAGCAGCACGCCCGCCTGCGCGAGCCCGATCGCGAGCTCCGCGAGGCCGAGCAGCAGGAGAAGCACCACGAAGAAGTAATTGCGCCGGTTGTCGCCGCGCGCGAGCGCGATGCCGAGCAGCAGCGCCGCCGCCATCGGGAACGCGCCGTTGACGACGGCACTCGCGAGTCCCCACGGCGAGAACACCAGCAGGCGGCCCGCAACCCAGAGCAGGCACAGCGCGAGCAGCGTGCGGCCGGAGGGCGTGGGCTGGCCGCTCCAGTTGCGTCCCGCGGTGAACAGGAAGCCGACGATCACCGCGCTCGTGAAGCCGTACACCATCTCGTGCGCGTGCCACACCGGATCGCGCCCGTACACAGTGGGCAGCACACCCGCGTACGCCGCGATCCACAGCAGGATCGACGCCGCGGCGAACGTGCTCGCGAGGAGGTAGAACGGACGAAAGCCGAGCGCGAGCAGCGGGTGCTCGCGCCGCGGTTCCTGGGGCGCGTCCGCGGGGCGCGCAGGGGGCGGCGTCATCCGCGCAGTCTACCCTCCGCGCAGTTCGTTGCGCGGGACGCGCAGCGGCAACGGATCGTCGCTCACTGCGCGACCCGCAGGAGTGCCAACTCGAGCTTCGGCGTGCGGCTCGCCTTCTCGATCCGCTCGATCGCCGCAAACGGCGTCGCGGCCGCCGGATCGACGACGAACGAGACCGTCGCGCCGGCCGTAGTCGCGCTGCGCACGGAGCCGCGCTCCACGCCGGGCACGAGCGCCGCCACCCGGCGGGCCTCCGCCGCCAGCGCGTCGGGCGTGGCGTTCCCCTTCACCGCGGCGAACACCACCACGCGATGCGCGGCGAGCGCGCGCGTGACGAGCGCGTGGTCGTAGGTGCTCGCCACCTGATCCTCGAGGCACACGCCGCACGCCTGCGCGACGCCGGCAGCGCCCAGGAGAGCGAGCAGCACCGGCGCACGCCTCACTTGGCCGGCCCCTTGCCGCCGGCCGCGCCCGCCTTGTCGACGTCGGTCAGCGATTGTCCCTCGCGCTGCGCGCCCGCCGCGGGCGGCGCGGACAGCGTCTGGTCGGGGCTGCGCGCGGTGCCCGCCGCGGCCGGCTGCGGCTGCGTCGTGCCCTGCGGCCGCACGTTGGCGTCCGCCCACTTGAAGTACGCGATGAACTCGCGGATCTCGGCATCGGACAGGTTCTGGTTCGGCATCGGCACCTTGTACTTCTCGAGCATCTGCTTCGCTGCCGCGTCCGACTGCAGCATCTGCTCGGGATTCTTCAGCCAGCGCGTGAGCCACGCGTCGTCGCGGCGCTTGGTCACCTGGTACAGGTCGGGACCCAGCTTGTCGCCGCCGGCGATCGTGTGGCAGGCGAGGCACTTCGACTCGAACGCGAGCTTGCCGCGTACCGCGAGCTCGTCGGTCGGCGCCGCGGTCGCCGGAATGTTGTGGTGCTCGTGGTCGCCCGCGCCCTCCTCCGGCTTGCCGCCGGCATTGATGATGCCGATGGCGCCCTGCGACGCGTTCGCGAAATGGTGGTCGACCATCACGTAGCTGCCCGCCTCGGGGATCACGAACTCGACGATCGCGCCCGACGACGATCCCAGCAGCACGGTCTGCATGCCGCGCATCTGGTTGTCCGGGTTGCCGTCCATCCACACGCGGTCGAAAATCGTGCCCACCACGTGGAAGCTCGACGTGTTCGACGGCCCGACGTTGAGCACGAACAGGCGCACGCGCTCGCCCGGCTTTGCCGGCAGCGGCTTGTCGACGAGCCCGTTGTAGCGGCCGTTGAACACCGTGTACGTCGGCGCCTTCGAGCGCACGCGGTCGCCGTCGAGGACGTACAGCGGCACGCCGTCGACCTTGCGCTTCTGCGGGTCGGCCTTGGTGTAGAACTCGCTCTGGATGATTGCGTACTCGCGGTCCACCTTGGTCGGGTAGCCGTCGCGCGGCTCGACGATCATCATGCCGTACATGCCCGACGCGATGTGCTCGAGCACCATCGGCGTGCCGCAGTGGTACATGAACACGCCGGGGTAGTTCGGCGTGAACTCGAAGCTGATCGTCTGCCCCGGCGCGATCGAGCGGTACTTGTCCTGCGGCGACACCATCGCCGAGTGGAAGTCCATCGAGTGCATCATCGGCGCCGCGGTGAACGTAACGCCGGGCGTGGGTTCGTCGGAGCGATTGGTCATCGAGAACTTGATGCGGTCGCCGACCTTGGCTCGGATGATCGGCGCCGGCACCTGGTCGCCGAACGTCCACGCGGAGAACTTCACGCCGGGCGCGATCTCGATGATCTTGTGCGTGGTGTCGAGCCGGATCTCCTTGACGGCGTCCGTCTTGAGCGGCGCGACCGCGGCATCCATCGACAGCGATGCGCCCTGCGCGAACGGACCCGTGTGCCGCTCGGCGCTGACCGTCGCCGGTCCCGGCTTGAAGTCCATGCGCGCGGGATCGTAGGGATCGCCGCCCGCGCGGGCCGTCGCGGCCGGCGCCGCCGGCGCCGCGGCATTGGGCGCCGCGCCCGGACTCGATGGCTGCCGGTCGCAAGCGGCCAGCACGACGACACCTGCAACGACGGACAACAGCGCACCCCGAATGCCTCGCATTCCAACCATGGCTTCTCCTCGTTCGAGCCCTGCGTTGGCTGCGCGACGGCATCGGGCCCGTGCATCCGCACTGGAAAAAAGTCTAGCACCGGGTTCGGCGCGTCGCGCCTTAACGCGGCGGCGCGCGCGCCGGTCGCTAAGCCGATGCCCGCGTGCGGCTGCGTTAGAGTGAGCCGCGGAAAAATTCCAACAGCGGCAACGAGGTCGACGCATGCGCATTCCACGATCGCAGCGCAGATGGACGGGAGTCCTCGTGCTGCTCGCGTGCGCGCCCGCCGCCCTCGCGCAGCAGGCGGCGACGCCGGCGTTCAAGGCCGTCGACTCGATCGAGGCGCGCGTGCAGGGCTGCGTCACGTGCCACGGCCAGAGCGGCCAGGGCACGCGCAGCGGCTACTTCCCGCGCATCGCGGGTAAACCCGCGGGCTATCTCTTCAACCAGCTCGTCGCCTTTCGCGACGGCACGCGGCAGTACCCGCCGATGAACTACCTCGTCGCGTACCTGCCCGACACGTACCTGCGCGAGATGGCGGACCATTTCGCGAAGCAGCGGCCGCCGTTCGAGGCGCGCGAGCCGGTCGCCGTCGACGCGGCCACGCTGGAGCGCGGCCGCGCCATCGCGACCGTCGGCGATGCGGCCAACGGCATCCCGCCGTGCCTCGCGTGCCACGGCGCGCGCTTCACCGGCATGGAGCCCGGCATTCCCGGCCTCGCGGGCCTGCGCCCCGCGTACGTCGCGGCGCAGCTGACGCGCTGGCGCGTCGGCGATCGTCACGCAGCCGCGCCCGACTGCATGCAGCGCATCGCCTCGCGGCTGTCCGAAGCGGACATCGGCGCGGTCGCCGCGTGGCTCGGTGCGCAGCCCGGCCCTGCGGACGCGGCGCCGGAACCGGCGAACCTCACGCGCATGCCGCTCGCGTGCGGGAGCCAGCGATGACCGCGCTGCGCTTCGCGGTGGCGCTCGTCGTGCTCGTGGGCTTGGCGATCGGCGCCGCGCTGTGGCTGTCGCCCGGCATGCTGCCGCAGACCGGGCGCAACGTCACCGGCACGGCCACCGTGCTCGACCGCGGCGAATACCTCGCGCGCATCGGCGATTGCGTCGCCTGCCACAGCGTGCCCGGCGGCCGCCCGTTCGCCGGCGGACGCGCGATGCCCACGCCGTTCGGCAACCTCTACGTGCCCAACATCACGCCCGACGACGAGACGGGCATCGGCCGCTGGAGCGCCGACGAGTTCTACCGCATGATGCACACCGGCGTGTCGCGCGACGGCACGCTGCTCTACCCCGCGATGCCGTTCGCGTCGTACACCAAGGTGACGCGCGAGGACAGCGACGCGATCTACGCGTACCTCATGTCGGTCGCGCCGGTGCGCCACGCGAACCGGCCGCACGAGCTGCGCTTCCCGTACAACAAGCGCGAGCTGCTGGTCGGCTGGCGCGCGCTGTACTTCAAGGAAGGCGAGTTCACGCCCGACCCCGCGCAGACGCCCGAGTGGAACCGCGGCGCCTACCTCGTGCAGGGGCTCGGCCACTGCGCGATGTGCCACACCGCGGTGAACGCGCTCGGCGGCTCGTCCGAGTCGAAGGCGTTCGAGGGCGGCATGATCCCCAACCAGAACTGGTACGCGCCGTCGCTCACGTCCAACCGCGAGGCGGGCCTCGGCGACTGGACGCTGCGCGACATCGCCGACTTCCTGCAGGTGGGCGTGTCGCGGCGCGGGACCTCGTACGGGCCGATGGCGGAGGTCACGTACAACAGCCTGCAATACCTGACCGACGCCGATGCGCAGGCGATGGCCGTGTACCTGAAGGCGCTCCCGGTGCGCGACGCCGAAGCGCCGCCGACGAGCCAGGCGCGGCTCGTGAAGCCCGAGGTGATGGAAGCGGGGCGCACGATCTACGAGGGCCAGTGCGCGATGTGCCACGGCGACGAGGGCAAGGGCGATCCGCCGCACTTCCCGCCGCTCGCGGGCAACCGCTCGATCACGATGGCAACCCCCGTCAACAGCATCCGCATGGTGCTGAACGGCGGCTATCCGCCGGGCACGCGCAAGAACCCGCGGCCGCACGGCATGCCGCCCTACGCGCACATCCTCGACGACGCGCAGGTGGCCGCCGTCGTGACGTACATCCGCGTCGCGTGGGGCAACGCGGGCACGCCGGTCGACGGCGCACAGGTCAGCGCGCTGCGCGTGCTGCTGCCGGAGTGAACATGGACAACACGGACGCTCGTCCCGAGGAAGAGGACCGCGCGGTGGCCGCGATCGTCGCGCGCGGGCCGGTCGGCACCTTCGCGCTCGCGGGCATCGCCACCGCGCTCGTGGTCGCGATGTACGTGCTGTTCTACGTCGTGGTGTACCTGCCGCGCGGAGCCGTGCAATGACGGGCGCCGGCACGCCGCTCGCATCGGACGACGCGCACATCGCCGAGCGCGCGGAGCGCCGCTGGTCGTGGGTCGTCGGCGGCGTGATCGCGCTGCTCGTCGCGATGATGGTCTGGACCGGCGTGCACTGGGCCGCGATGCCGCCGTCGCGCGTGGAGACGATCGATCCGCGCACGCTGCACCTCGCGGGCGAGTTCGTCGAGGGCAACCTGGGCACCGAGCTCGCGGCGGACGGCCGCGTGATCGTGCGGCTCGTCGCGCAGCAGTATTCGTTCGAGCCGCAGTGCCTCGTGGTGCCCGCCGGCGAGCCGGTCACGTTCCGCGCAACGAGCAGCGACGTCGTGCACGGCTTCGTCGTCGGCACCACCAACGCCAACACGATGCTGGTGCCGGGATTCGTGGCGACGTTCACCGCGACGTTCCGCGAGCCCGGCGAGCATCTCATGCCGTGCCACGAGTACTGCGGTGTCGGCCACGAGGCGATGTGGGCACGCGTGCGGGTGCTGCCGCGCGACGCGTTCATGGCGGCCGCGCGCACGTCCCCGAGGGTGAGCTGTGTTCGTCGCTAGGCGCCTCGTCCTCGCGCACTTCGCGGTCGCGCTGGCCGGCTTCCTGCTCGCGATCGTGCTGGGCGAGTGGCAGATGATCGTGCGCAGCCCCCTGCACGCGTGGGTCGCCAACCCCGAGCACTACTACCGCTCGGTGACCGCGCACGGCACGGTGATGGCGTACGTGCTGCCGACGCTGGTCGCGATGGGCTTCGGCTACGCAATCAGCGAGCTCGCGCTCGAACAATCCCTCGTCGGCCTGCGCGCCGCGTGGATCGGCTTCTGGCTCGTGGTCGCCGGCACCGTGATCGCCGCGGGCACGGTGGCGAGCGGCAAGGCGTCGGTCCTCTACACGTTCTATCCGCCGCTCATCGCCAACGCGCTCTACTACGTCGGCGTGGTGCTGGTGGTCGTGGGCTCGTGGGTGTGGGTCGCGCTGATGACGATCAACCTGCGTGCGTGGCGACGGCGCAATCCCGGCGCGACGGTGCCGCTCGCGATGTACGGCAACGTCACCGGCGCGTACCTGTGGGCGTGGACGTCGGTCGGCGCCGCGTCCGAGGTGCTGGTGCTGATCCTGCCCGCCGCGCTCGGCCTGCGCGAGACGATCGACGCGGGGCTCGCGCGGCTGCTCTTCTCGTGGACGCTGCACGCGATCGTGTACTTCTGGCTCATGCCCGCGTACATCGCGTTCTACACGATCGTGCCGCGCGCGATCGGCGGGCGGCTCTACAGCGACACGATGGGCCGCGTCGCCTTCGCGCTGTTCCTCGTGTTCTCGATGCCGATCGGCATCCACCACCTGTTCGCCGATCCGCAGGTAGGCGCGGGCTTCAAGTTCGTGCACGCCGCGATGACGGGCCTCGTCGCCGTGCCCACGCTGCTGACCGTGTTCACCATCACCGCGTCGGTCGAGATCGCGGCGCGCCTGCGCGGCGGGCGCGGCGCGCTCGGCTGGCTGCGCGCGCTGCCGTGGGACAACCCGGTGATGCTCGCCACCGCGTACGCGTTCGTGATGCTGGGCTTCGGCGGCGCCGGCGGCCTCATCAACATGAGCTACCAGCTGAACGAGACGATCCACAACACGCAGTGGGTGACCGGCCACTTCCACCTCATCTTCGGCGGCACCATCGTGATCATGTACTTCGTGCTGATCTACGACCTGTGGCCGCAGCTCACGCGCTGCGCGCCGCTGCCCGCGCGCCTCGTGCGCTGGCAGCTCACCCTGTGGTTCGTCGGCATGATGGTGCTGTCGATGCCGTGGCACCTCGTGGGCCTGCTCGGCATGCCGCGGCGCATGGCGTACTACGACTACAGCGATCCCGCGCTGCAGCCGCAGGCGTGGACGGTGGTCGCGTCGGCCGCGGGCGGCATGCTGCTCGTGGCCTCCGCCTTCCTGCTCGCGTACATCCTGCTGCGCGCGCGACGCACCGCCGCCGAGCCCGCGCCCTACACGTTCAGCCGCGCCGTGCATCCGCATGCGACGGTGCCCGCGAGCCTCAACGGCTTCGCGCTGTGGGTCGCGATGATGGTCGCGCTCACCGTCGTCAACTACGGCTTCCCGATCGTGCAGCTCGCACGTGAGCCGGTGACCGCGGTGCCGGTGGTGCCGGTGGGAGGCCCGTGATGGCGTCGCCCGTGCGATCGGCAGGCGCGCGCTGGAGCGTGGTCGCGCTCGTGCTCGTCACGCTGCTGTTCTTCGCGATCGGCTTCCTGCTCCTGCCCGCGGCCACCGCCGACTTCGGCAGGGAGGGCCTGTGGGACAGCATCTGCCGCGCCGCCGGCGTGAGCCGTGCGTGGATCGCGCCCACGCGTTCCGTGGCGCCGTCCGCGCGCTCGACGGACGTCGTGCTGGTGCCGGCCTCCGCACGCACCGGCGGCAGCGACGCCGTCGGGCGGGGTGCGACCATCGCCGTCCAGCGCTGCAGCATGTGCCACGGCGCGCAGGGCATGAGCGGCGGCGACGCGCCCAACCTCGCCGGGCAGTATCCCGAGGTGGTGAGCAAGCAGCTGCACGACTACCGGCGCGGCGACCGCGAGCACGCGCTCATGCAGGCCCTCGCGGTGGCACTGTCCGACCGCGACATCGCGGACCTCGCCGCGTATTACGACTCGCTGCCGAAGGCGCGCACCGCACCGGCACGCTACAGCGAGAAGAGCGCGCCGGCGCTGGTGCGCGTCGGCGATCCGATGCGCAACATCGCGCCGTGCATCGCGTGCCACGGCGGCATCGACCACAAGCTCGGCGCCCCGTGGCTCGAGGGCATGCCGCGCGAATACCTGCTGCGGCAGATGCGCGAGTTCCAGACGGGCACGCGCCGCAACGACAGCTTCGCGCAGATGCGCAACATGGCGCGCGCGCTGTCCGACGCCGAGGTCAGCGAGGTCGTGGAGTTCTACGCGCGGCGCACCGACGCGCGCGAATGAGCGCAGCGGCGGGGATTCACCGCCCCTTCGGCGGCAGCCCCCGCCCGCCCTCGCGAGGCCTCCCCTGCCGTAGCGCGCACGACCGACATCAGCCGGGAATCTCGGGCTCGACGAGCTGCGCGAGCTGGGCGAGCGATTCCTGCCAGCCGAGGTAGCACATCTCCGTCGGGATCACCTCGGGGATGCCTTCCTGCACGATCGCAAGGTCGGTGCCGCACGCGACCTGCTTCAGCGTGACGGTGACCTGCATCTGCCCCGGCAGGTTCGGATCCTCGAAGCGGTCCGCATACCGGATCGTCGTCGACGGGACGAGCTCCAGGAATTCGCCGGTCCACGCATGCGCGCTGCCGGTGCCGAAGTTGCGGAACGACATGCGGTAGGTGCCGCCCACCCGCGCTTCCATGTGATGGACCGTGCAGGTGAAGCCGTACGGCGGCAGCCACCGGGCCTTCGCGTCGGGCTCGAGGAACGCACGATAGACGCGCTCGGGCGGCGCACGCAGGACGCGGTGCAGGCGGACGGTGCCGGTGGGCATGGTGCAGCTCCTTTCAATGAAGTGGACGCATCCCTACGACGATCGGCGGGCGCAGCGATCGACATCGGCGGCCCGGAACCTCATCCCCGCACCGCCTTCTCGATCGCCGCGACGTCGATCTTGCCCATCGTCATCATCGCCTCGAACGCCCGTTTCGCCACCGCCCGGTCGGGATTCGCCATCGCCTGCGTGAGCACCACCGGCGTGATCTGCCACGACAGCCCCCACTTGTCCTTGCACCAGCCGCACGCGCTCGCCTGGCCGCCGTTGCCGACGATCGCGTTCCAGTAGCGATCCGTCTCCGCCTGGTCCGCCGTCGCCACCTGGAACGAGAACGCCTCGGTCTGCTTGAACGCGGGGCCGCCGTTGAGCCCGACGCACGGGATGCCGAGCACGGTGAACTCGACGATCAGCACGTCACCCTGCTTGCCCGACGGAAAGTCCGCCGGCGCGCGGTACACGTTCCCCACCGCGGAATCGGGGAACACCGACGCATAGAAGCGCGCGGCCGCTTCCGCGTCGCGGTCGTACCAAAGGCAGATCGTGTTCTTCGCAGGCATGGCGCTCCTTCGTCGTGATGGACGCTGGCGGTCCGTGAGGCGCGCAGTCTAAACCGTCGAAAGCGCGGTGGCGACTAACGGCGACCCTGATCCGGTGGCGTGCGCCGCTAGTGCCACGTCGGCGCATCCGCGAGCTTGCCACGCGCGAACTCGAGCATGTCGAGCGCATTGGCGTGCGCATCGGTGAAGCTTTGCAGGCCGCGGTCTTGGAGGTCCGGCGGTGCCGCCCGCACCTGCACCACCACGGCAAGCAGCATCATGCGAATGCGCTCGGCAACGCTGCAGAGCCTCGTGCCGAACGCCTCGTGGTCCATCAGCACGAACCACTCGTCGAAGGCCTTCTCCGCCGCGTCGAAGAGCGCGAAGAACATGCTCTCGTCGAAGCCCGTCACCGCCGAGTCGGTCAATGGGCGGTCTGCGCGGCGGTTCACGATTGGCGCAGGCGGCGGTAGCGATGGCCGACCGTGGCGACGGCGCCGCCCGCCAGCACGGCGTAGATGCCGCGCAGGCGATCGAGGTCGGCAGGCGAGGCCCGGCGCTCCCGCGCCAGCCGGCGATGGGCGTTGCGGTCGAGCGTCACGATCACGCCGCCGTGCCGGTCGTGATGCTCGCTGCCGTAGCAGAGAAGGCAATCGAGCAGGTCCGGCGCGATCCCTCGCTGCTGCATGCGCGAGCGGGCGTGGCGGGTGAGCATGGAAGCGAGGTCGAGGGCCATGGATCGTCTCCGCGCGGGCGATGCGAGACAGGATGCCAGACGGGTGGCTCAAGGCGTGAGCCCGTCGCCCTTCGCGACGGCGAAATCGCCTCGCAGCGCGTCGCGCGGAGACTGCCGGGCGAGCCTGCAGCGGACCGCCGCACTTAGCCTTCAGCGTGTGCAACGAGCGCGCGGGGCAGCGGAACCGCATGCGCCGCCCCGCGCGTGACCGCCATCACTCCGAGGGCTTGCCCGGATCCTTGGGCTGCCGGTCCTGCGCGCGGCCCTGCGCCGACTTGCGCCGGACGTAGCTCGGCACCGAGGCCTCGGCACCGAGCGTGGCCTCCTCGTCGCGGGCGGACAGGCGCACCGACATCCGGCGGGCGCCGTACAGCGCCTCCTTCGCGAACCGCGCAGTGTCCTGCTGCTCGGCGAGATCGGCGAGCTCGGTCAGCACGGCGAGCAGCCACGGATGGTCGGCGAACCTGGCCTGCGCGTCGCCCAGCAACTGCTGAATCTTCTGCCACTGGCCCTGTGCGGCCGCGGCGCGAGCCGCCTGCAGCAGCGCCGCCGCCTCCACTTCGGCGAGGCGCGCGGTCACGGCCGGGTCGGCCAGCAGCACGTTCCACGCGGGCGGCGTCACCGCCTTCATCGTGAGCACGACGTCGTGGAACGCGATGGGCACGCCATCGGGCGTCACGCCGCTCACGCCCGCCTGCAGGACCTTCGATCCCGACTCCAGCGCGAGGCCGGCCGGCACTTCGAGCTCGACCAGCGCCCACGCCTCGGCGGCGTACGGCAGGTCGGGCAGCACGATCGACCGGAAGCCGTCGCGCTCCTCGATCGGATAGTCGTTGCGCACGTGGATGACGACGCCGGCCGGCGCGCTCAGCGTCAGGCGCAGCCGGCGCGCATAGAGGCTCGCGATGAGGTCGAATTCCTCCGCGAAGGGCTCGAAGAGGTCGGCGGCGGTCTCGCCGTAGTAGTGATTGCCGGCGCCGCGCTTGGCCATCTCCACCATCAGGCCCTCGTTGAAGTCGCGCCCGAGGCCGTACGTGGACGTGGTGACGCCCTGCGCGGCCGCCGCCGCGGACGCCTGCGCGATGTCCTCCGTGGCCTGCACTTCGCCCGCGTTGGCGTTGCCGTCGGAGAGCAGGACGACGCGCGCGAGCGCGGCCTGCGCGGCACCGGGCGCGAGGGCATCGGCGCCGGCCTTCCAGCCGCCGTGCAGGTTGGTCGTTCCGCCGGCACGGATGGCGCCGAGCGCGGCGTGCAGCGCGCGGCGGTCGCCGACCGGCGCGGCCGCGACCGGCACGCGCACGCGGTCGTCGAAGGTGACGAGCGCGGCGACGTCGGTGGGCTGCAGGCGATCGACGATGTGCGCCGCGCAACGCACCGCTTCGGCGAGCGGCTCGCCGGCCATCGAGCCCGAGCGGTCGATGACGAGGGCGAGGTGATAGGGCTTGCGGGTCGCGGTGACGGCGGCCGGCGCGTCGGGCGCCTGGACGCGGATCAGGACCGCGAGCTTCTGGGCCGCGCCTTCGATGAGCGCGGGCTTGTGGGGCGTGACGAGGACGACGGGTGCGGATGACTGGGTCATTCGGGCTCCGGAAATATCCAGGCACCATTGCCCGGACAGGAGCCCACTGTAGCGGGCCGCAGGCTCACCACGTGAGCCCGGCCGGCGTCGCCCACGACCTGCATGGCCGCCGAGCGAATGGCAGGGCAGCGGCGGCTACCGCATGCCCACCGGCACCGCGAAATCCACCTCCTCCGCGGTCGCGATGCCGTTCGCGCGTCCGGGGTAACTCACCCACGTCATTGCGATGTTGAGCTCGGTGATGATGTCCGCGGCGTCGATCTTCCCGCCGTTGGCGAGCCTGATGGTGCCCGTGGTGTGCGCATCCTCGATCAGCGTCAGGTCGTAGCCGCGATCGAGCGCGGCGTACGCGGTGGCGCGGATGCACCAGTTGGTCGCGGCGCCGGCCAGCACGACATGCGTCGCACCCAGCCGCGCGAGCTCGTCGTCGAGGCTCGTCTGCTCGAACGAGGAATTGAACCGCTTGTCGATCCGCGGCTCGCCGTCCGCGGGTGCGAGGCCCTTCGCCAGCTGCCACTGCGGGCTGCCGTGGGGCAGCTCGTCGTCGGCGTGCTGGATCCACAGCACCGGCACGCGCTGCGCGCGCGCCCGCTCCACCACACGGATGACGTTCCCGACGACGCGCGACGCATCGAAGGCGTCGGCCATCACGCCGGCCTGCACGTCGACCACCAGCAGCACCGCCCGGTTGCCCTCGCGTATCGTGGCCATCGTGACTGCCTCCGCGTGCTCGACGAACGAGCGGCGATGATAATGCCAGGCCGGCCTCGCCTGCCATCGTAGGCGAGCGCCTGCATGGCGCGCTCGCGGGAACGGACGCGAAGCGCGGTCGACCTGAGTCAAAGTCACGCGGGGGTGCCGATCCTAGTATGGCGAATCACCGCACGTGCCCGAAGGTGCGACGCCCGGAGAAGGTCATGACGCGTTTTTCGTATCGTTGCCTCGCGATCGGCGCGGGCGCGCTGCTGTGGGCGGGCGGCGCGCTGGCGCAGGCGGTGCCGTCCCTCTTCGCACCGACGGGCGTCGGGTTCGACGCGAGCACGTTCGCGACAACCCCCAGGATGGTGGCCCGACAACGGGTGGTGAGCGTCGACCTCGCGCGTCTTTCGCCCGCCGCCGCACCGGCCTCCATGCTTGCCGTCGCCCTGTTCGACGGCAACGTGGTGAACGTCGACTTCGTGCGCGTCGAGGTCCGCGGGCCGGGAAGCTTCACGTGGTATGGGCGCGTGCGCGATTACGATCGCAGCGACGTGGTGATCACCGTGGTCGACGGCATGGTAGCAGGCGGCATCGGGCTCGCTTCGGCGCGGAACGGCCAGGCGCGCTCGTACCAGCTGCAGGCCATCGATGCGGGACGTCAGCTGCTGCAGGAGCTCGATCCGGCGCTGATGCCGCCCGAGCATCCCCCCGGATGGACGGGGGAACACCTCCGTGGCTCGACGTCAGGCGCGGCGCCGGCAAGCGCTGCCCAAGCCGACAGCGGCGCGTTCGTCGACATCATGATCGTCTATAGCGACCAGGCCGCCACCGCGGCCGGCGGCGGCATCGGCGCCCAGGTGCAATACGCCGTCGATCGCGCCAACCTGGCGTACGCCAACAGCGGCATCGCCACCCGGCTGCGCCTCGTGCACAGCGGCCCCGCCGGCTACAGCGAAAGCGGCGATTTCAGCACCGACCTCAACCGCCTGACGAACGTGGGCGACGGCTACATGAACAACGTCGATGCGCTGCGCAACACCTACGCCGCCGACGTCGTGTCGCTGTTCATCGAGAATGCGGCCTATTGCGGCCTGGGCTACGTCTACTCCGACGCGAGCACCGCCTTCACCGTCGTCAATCGCGGCTGCTCGGGGGGCAATCTCAGCCTGGCGCACGAGGTCGGCCACAACTTCGGCGCGCTGCACGACCCCTACGTCGATCCCGACACCATCCCTTATGCGTACGGTCACGGCTACGTCTATCTGCCCGGCCTGTGGCGTACCGTGATGGCCTACGACAACCAATGCGTCGCCGCCGGCAGCAGCTGCACGCGCATCGCCTACTTCTCCAACCCCAACGTTGCGTACAACGGCGTCGCCACCGGCACCGCGGCCACCCATCACAACGCGAGGGTGCTGAACGATCGCGCGTCCACCCTCGCCAACTTTCGGGCGGCGAGCACGGTAACGGCGCCGACTGTGAGCACCGGCGCGGCAACCGCCATCACGAGTTCCGGCGCCACGCTGAACGGCACCGTCAGCAGCAACGGTGCGGGCGCGACCGCCAGCTTCCAGTACGGCGTGGGCAACTATGGCAGCACCACGGCGGCCACTCCGGGCTCGCTGCCCGCCAACGCGAGCAACCAATCCGTCTCGGCGACGGTTGCCGGCCTCACCTGCGGCACGACGTACCAGTTTCGCGTGGTGGCAGGCAACAGCGCCGGCACCACCAGCGGCAACGGGCAGTCGTTCACCACCGCGGCCTGCAGCAATGCCGCCGCAAGCACCACGCTGTTGACCAGCGCGGCCAATCCCGCGATTGCCGGCACCAACGTGCTCCTGCAGGCGACCGTCACCGGCTCGGCACCCACCGGCACGGTGAGCTTCCGGGACAATGGAACGGTGATCGCCGGCTGCGCGACGATCGCCCTCAACGGCAGCGGCAACGTGAAGAACGCGTTTTGCATCGCCGCTGCACTTGCCGCGGGCACGCACAGCCTGAGCGCCACCTACGCCGGTGACGCCAGCAATCAGCCGTCGACCGCGGCTGCCGTCGACCAGCTCATGATCACGGGCGGATCGCTCACCTGCACGGTGACGGCGAATCCGTATGGCACCCTGACCGTCACCGGCGGCAGCCTGGTCGGCAGCACGCTGACGCTGAACCCGCCGACCAGCACGGTGCAGCTCGGCACCACGGCGGGCAACGATAACCACGCGCAATTCGATTGCGCGGGGCTGCATTGGCCTGCAGGCGCGACGCTCACGCTGCGTTCCGGCGCGGCCGGCCAGATGGTGGTGCTGAAGAACATCAACGGCCAGCCCAGCGCGATCGCCGGCAGCATCGTCGCGCAAGGCGGCAACGGCGCCGCTGCGCCGCAGCTCTATCTCTGGAACGGCAACGGCATCGCCCTCGGCGCGACGGCCGATGTGGTGGCCCCCAGCGGCCTGACCCTGGACGCGTTGTCGACGTGGACGGCGGGCGGCGCCCTGACCAATGCCGGCAACGCCGACGGCGGCGCTTTCCTCGTCGTCACCGGGTCCAACATCAAGGGCGGCGGCAGCTTCCGCGGCAACGAAGTCGACCTGCACACCTTCGGCACCGCCAACAATCCGGTCGCCGGCGCGCATTACCTCGACAACAGCCTGCAGGTGTATCCCGGCAGCGGGACCGACGTCGCACTGCTCGTCAACACCTACGGCAACGCACCGCAGTTCGTCAACGTGAAGATCAACGGCAACGGGGTGCTATGGATGCCGTCGGCGTGGCCGGCGAGCTTCACGATGCCGGCCAACAGCGCGCCGCAGCCGCCCGGCACGACGCGGCCCGCGGGCGCGGGGGAGCCTGCGTATGGCGGCGGCAGCATCATCCTGCAAAGCACCGGCAGCATGACCCTGCATCAGGGCGGCGGCGGTGATCTCGTCTTCCCGGGCGGGCTGGTCCTGAAAGCCGGCACCACGCTCGATCTCAACGGTGTCGTGCTCAACCAGGGGTGGACGACCACCGGCCGCGCCTTCCAGGGCATCTATCTCGAAGCGCCGGTCATCACCAGCGCGACGCCGGTGCAGATCCTGTCCAACGATCTCAACTGGACCAACTTCAGCGTGCAGCCCAGCGGGCACTTTGCAATCTCGCGCCTGAAGGCCCAGCCGAACGGCACCGCGAGCTATGCGGCCGCCGATGGCGAGGCGCCGCATCGCAACACCTACTCGACGCTGATCGACGCCTCCGCCAACCTGCAGTGCTGGACCTGCCTCATCAACTACCCGGCGATCAACGTGCAATAGCGACCGCCGTATCGTCACCGGCCCGCCGGCGCGCGCGCGCTCAGTCGATCCGCTCGTACGCCGGCAGCGTCAGGAACTCGACGAACGTGTCGTTGTTGACGAGGTCGGCGAAGATCTTCGCGGCGTCCTCGTACTTGCCGAGACCGTAAGCCTCGCCGAGGTGCGCGCGGATCTTCACGAGCTCCTCGGGGATCATCGCGGCGACCATCTCCTTCGTCACCTTGCGGCCGTCGTCGAGCTTGCCCTTCGGCGAGCGGATCCACTGCCACACCTGCGAGCGCGAGATCTCCGCCGTCGCCGCGTCTTCCATCAGGTTGAAGATGGGCACGGCGCCCTGGCCCGCGAGCCACGCGCCGATGTACTGGATCGCGACGTTGATGTTGAGCCGCAGTCCCTTCTCGGTGATCGGCGTCTCCGGCTCGAACTTGAGGAGGTCGGCCGCGGTGGCGCGCACGTCCTCGCGCTTCTTGGTCGCGATCTGGTTGGGCGCGGGCATCAGGCGGTTGAACGCCTCGAGCGCCACCGGCACGAGTCCCGGGTGCGCGACCCACGTGCCGTCGTGGCCGTACGTCGCCTCGCGCTCCTTGTCGGCCTTCACCTTCGCGAACGCCTCGGCGTTGGCCTGCTCGTCGTTCTTCACGGGGATCTGCGCAGCCATGCCGCCCATCGCGTGGATGTTGCGGCGATGGCACGTCTTCACCAGCAGCTCGGCGTAGCTCTTCATGAAGTGCGTGGTCATCGTGACCAGCGCGCGGTCGGCGAGGCAGAAGTCGCGGTTGCTGCGCAGCTTCTTGATGCACGAGAAGATGTAGTCCCAGCGGCCCGCGTTGAGGCCGGCCGAGTGCTCGCGCAGCTCGAACAGGATCTCGTCCATCTCGAACGCGGCGACGATCGTCTCGATCAGCACCGTCGCCTTGATCGTGCCGCGCGGGATGCCGAGGTCGTCCTGCGCCATCACGAAGATGTCGTTCCACAGCCGCGCCTCGAGGTGGCTCTCGAGCTTCGGCAGGTAGAAGTACGGGCCGGTGCCGCGCGCGACGAGCTCCTTCGCGTTGTGAAACATGTAGAGCGCGAAGTCGAAGATGCCGCCGGAGATCGGCGCCCCGTCGACGACGACGTGCTTCTCCGGCAGGTGCCAGCCGCGGGGGCGCACGAACAGCACGGCGGTCTTCGCGCCGAGCGCGTAGCGCTTGCCCTCGGCCGACGTGAAGTCGATGCGCCGGCGCACCGCGTCGCGCAGGTTGATGTGGCCCTGGATGTTGTTGTCCCACTTCGGCGTGTTGGCGTCCTCGAAGTCGGCCATGAATACCGACGCGCCGGAGTTGAGCGCGTTGATCACCATCTTGCGGTCGACGGGCCCGGTGATCTCGACGCGGCGGTCCTGGATGTCGGCGGGGATCGGCGCGCAGGTCCAGTCGCCCTCGCGCACGTTGCGCGTCTCGGCCAGAAAATCCGGCAGCTTGCCCGCATCGAACTCGCGCTGGCGCACGTCGCGCCGCGCGAGCAGCTCGGCACGACGGCCGCCGAATGCGCGCTGCAGCTTGACGGCGAACGAGACCGCGGCAGGCGTCAGGATCTCGGCGTACTCGGGAGTGATGCGGCCGGTGATCTCGACACCGGCACCAAAGTTCGTGCTGCTCATGGGGACCTCGTCAGGCGGTGGTGGGGCGCTGCGCGCGGGCGGCGCCGACAAATGTGAAAATGACTTTCACAAATGTCGATTCTACCGCCATTTTGCGGTCGCAGCAAAAGAAAACCCCTGCGGCTTGGGACCGCAGGGGCGGGCAACTTCCTTCGAGGGTCAGACCCCGGCCTTCGGGGTCTGACCCGGGCCGAACGGCGAATCAACGACTTAGCCTTCGGGGTCTGACCCCGGCCGAACGGCGAATCAACGACTTAGCCTTCGGGGTCTGACCCCGAAGCTTAAGGGTCTGACCCCTAAGGTTAAGGGTCTGACCCCGAGTCGGTCACCGCACCGACTACGCGACCGCCGTTTGCTTGGCGGGCAGCGCGAGCAGGCCGGTGCGTACGCCGCGGTTGATGGCGCTGGTGAGCGCGCGCAGCGTCGCGGTGACGATGTTGGGATCGCGGCCCACGCCGTACACCGTGCGGTCGGTGCCGACGCGAAGCTGCACGTACGACACCGCCATCGCGTCCTCGCCGGCACCGATCGCGTGCTCGTGATAGTTGATCACGTGGATCGGCATGCCGAGCCCCTTGCGGATCGCCGCGACGAACGCATCGACCGGACCGTTGCCCGCGCCCTGCACCATCGTGTCGACCTCGCTCACGCGCAGGTGCGCGGACAGGTGCTCGACCGTGCCGTCCGACTCGTTGTGCTGCGCGCGATGCCCGATGTACTCGACCGGCAGCGTCGCATCGACGTACTCGCGCTCGAACGCGGCGTGGATTTCCGCGGCCGAGAGCTCCTTGCCGGTCGCATCGGTGATCGCCTGGATCACCTGCGCGAACTCGATCTGCAGCAGGCGCGGCAGCGCGAGGCCGTAGTCGCGCTCGAGCAGGTACGCGATGCCGCCCTTGCCCGATTGGCTGTTGACGCGGATCACCGCCTCGTACGTGCGCCCGATGTCGGCCGGGTCGATCGGCAGGTACGGCACGTCCCACGTCTCGTTGCCGTGCGCGAGATCGTTGTTGCGCGCCGCGAGGCCCTTCTTGATCGCGTCCTGATGCGAACCCGAGAACGCGGTGAACACGAGCTCGCCGCCGTACGGATGACGCGGATGCACGGGCAGCTGGTTGCAGTGCTCGACGGTGCGGATGATCTCGCCGATGTCGGAGAAGTCGATGCCCGGGTCCACGCCCTGCGTGAAGAGGTTGAGGCCGAGCGTGACGAGGCACACGTTGCCCGTGCGCTCGCCGTTGCCGAAGAGGCAGCCCTCGACGCGGTCCGCACCCGCCATCACCGCGAGCTCGGCCGCGGCGACGCCGCAGCCGCGGTCGTTGTGCGGATGGACCGAGATCAGCACGCTGTCGCGCCGCGAGATGTGCCGGCTCATCCACTCGATCTGGTCGGCGTAGACGTTGGGCGTGGTCATCTCCACCGTCGACGGCAGGTTGACGATCACCTTGCGCTCCGGCGTGGGCTGCCAAACGTCGAGCACCGCGTCACACATGTCCACCGCGAAGTCGAGCTCCGTGCCGGTGAAGCTCTCCGGCGAATACTCGAACATCCACTCGGTCGCCGGATACTTCTTCGCCACGTCCTGCATGTAGCGCGCGCCGTCGACGGCGATCTTCCGGATGCCGTCGCGGTCGAGGTTGAACACGACGCGCCGCTGCGTGGTGGACGTCGAGTTGTAGAGGTGCACGATCGCGCGCTTGACGCCCACCAGCGCCTCGAACGTGCGGTCGATGAGCGGCGTGCGCGCCTGCGTGAGCACCTGCACCGTCACGTCGTCCGGGATCATCCGGTGGTCGATCAGGTGGCGCACGAAGTCGTAGTCGGTCTGCGACGCCGCGGGAAACCCGATCTCGATCTCCTTGTAGCCCATCTTCACGAGCTGGCGGAACATGCGCAGCTTGCGCTCCGCGTCCATGGGCTCGATGAGCGCCTGGTTGCCGTCGCGCAGGTCGACGCTGCACCACACCGGCGGGCGCGTGATGACGCGCGACGGCCACGTGCGATCGGCGAGCGCGATCGGGGGGAACGGTCGGTACTTGGCGGTGGGATCGATCATCATGGCGTTTTCCTGGGGTCGTGCGGTCCGCGGGCGCGTGCGTGCGCCGGACATGGGGCTTCGCCATCCGGTCCTGCTGGATGACACGGGCACTGCTCGAATTGGGGGGTGTGATTTATGTGCGCGCGAGGCGCAGCAGCAGCAGGCCCAGGGCGAGCGCGAGGGCGGACAGCGGAAGCGTCCGGGCGCCGGGGGCCGAAGAGGAAAACGCGCTGCTCATCCGGATAAGCCTAGCGTACATCGTGCGCCGCCGCAAGCCCCCGCCGCAACGCGGGACGCGATGGCATAATCCGCACGCCCGGCGGGGGCGTCGCCCGCGCGCCGTCGCGCCTCACCCACCGCCTTCCCGCCCGCGTTGAACTCCGCTGCCGCTTCCGCGCCCGTCCCGGGCAAGACCCCGGGCGGACTTGTCGCCGACGTCTTCTGGCTCCTGCTGTGCATCGCCGGCACCGGCTGGTTCTCGCTGCGCCGCGGCCAGGACCAGAACTGGGACCTGCAGAACTACCACTTCTACAACCCGTGGGCGTGGGTGCACGGCAAGCGCGGCTACACGTTCGACATCGCCGCCGCGCAACTGCAGACGTATCACAGCCCGATCCCCGATCTCCCGTTCTACTGGATGGTCGCCGCGGACTGGCATCCGAAGGCGATCGCGTTCGCGCTGGCCGTGCCCGCGGGCATCGCGGCGTTCGTGCTGCTCAAGCTCCTCAACCTGCTGTTCGCCGACTTGGCCGTGCGCGAGCGCGCAGTCGCGGTCGGCATCGCGTTCGTCGTGAGCGCCACCTCCGCGATGGGCGCCGGCGTGCTCGGCACCACGATGAACGAGTGGCCGGGCGCGATGCTGGTGCTCGCCGGCCTGTGGATGATCGTGCGCACGCTGGTGCGCGACGGCGACGCGTCGCCCTCGCGCGGCGCGCTCGTCGGCGCCGGCCTGCTGTGCGGCCTTGCGGCAGGACTGAAGCTCACGTTCGGCCTCTTCGCGTTCGCGCTGTGCCTGGCGCTGTGGCTGCGGCAGGCGTTCTCGTTCCGCGCATCGGTGCGGCACTTCGGCCAGGCGTTCGTGTTCGGCCTCGCGGTGCTCGCCGGCACCGCGATCGCCGGCGGGCCGTGGCTGTGGGAGCTGTGGTCGCAGCTGCAGAACCCCGTGTTCCCGTACGGCAACGTGTGGATCAAGTCGCCGTGGTGGGGCCAGTACGAGGTGATGGGGCGGCCCTACGGCCCGCACACGCTCGTCGAGTGGCTGGAGTTCCCGTTCCGCATGTGGTCGCCGAAGCCGTTCTTCGTCGCGGAGACGGATTACCTCGACGCGCGCTTCCCGGTGCTCTACGGCCTCGCCCTCGCCGCGCTCGCGGTGTGGCTGACGCAGCGGCTGCGCGCGCGCCACGTCGGCCCCGCCGACGCAACCGTGCTCGCCGGACCGTTCACCGCGAAGGCATGGCGCGTGGTCGCGCTCTTCTTCGTCTTCTCGTTCCTGCTGTGGACGGAGCAGTTCTCGATCTACCGCTACCTCGTGCCGCTCGAGATGCTCTCCGGCGCGCTGATCGTCGCGCTGCTGTTCTACCTGCTGCGCCCCGGCTACGCGCTGCCGGCCGCGGCGGTGCTCGCGTTCGTGCTGGTCGCCTCCACCAAGGCGCCCGACTGGTGGCACCTCGAGTTCGAGGAGCGCACGACGTGGTTCGACGTGAAGGTGCCGCCGGTCGAGCCGAACGCGATCGTGCTGCTCACGTCCGACGGCCCGATGGGCTACACGCTGCCGTACTTCCCGCAGGACACGCGCTTCTTCGGCACCAACAACAGCATCAACGATCCGCAGCGCGACACGCTGATGGAGAAGACCATCGTCCGCGCGCTGGCGGCGCACCAGGGTCCGCTCTACTCGCTCACGTATCCCAAGGACACCGGCGTCGACGCGCTGCTCGCGCACAACCTCATGCGCCTCACCGAGACGTGCCAGGACGTGATCACGACCATGCGCACGAGTCCCATCCAGCTGTGCAAGCTCTTCCGCATTCCGCCGAAGTCCTAGCCGCCGCGCGCGCCCAGCACGGCGCGCGCACGTGGCTGCCGTTCCTCGCGGTGATCGCGGCGTACGCCGTCGTGGCGCTGCAGCAGGTCACGCTGCCCGGCGTGTACATGGACGCCGTCAATCCGGACTACATGGCGGTGCTGCTGCTCAACCGCCAAGCGGAGTCGATCGAGCCGTGGCTCCTGCCCGGCAACCTGCTGTACTTCAAGGCGCCGATCCTGATCTCGTTCTACCACGGCTCGCAGCAGCTCTGGCTCGGCCTCCCGTTCTTCTGGCTGTTCGGCACCGGCGTCACCGGCATCCGCCTGACGCACGCGATGTTCGCGCTCGGCGTGCTGGCCGCGCTGTATGCGCTCCTGTCGCGCACGGGCATGAAGCCGTGGCTCGCGGCGCTCGCGTGCGCCGCGCTCGCGATCGATCCCGCGTTCTCGTATGCGTTCCGCACGCAGAGCTACATCACGCTGGCGCCCGCGGCCTGGCTCCTGCTCGCGCTGTATGCGCTGTTGCGCGCCGGTGCGCCGGGCGCCCGCGCGCGGACGTGGCTCTTCGGCGCGGGCATAGCCTACGGGCTCGCCATCGTCGGCTATTTCGTCTACGCCTTCTTCGCGCCGGCGCTGATGTACGCGCTTCATGCGGCACGCCCGCAGGCCGCGCGGCCTGCGAGCGTGTGGCTCGTCGTCGCGCTCGGGATGCTCGTCGGCGGCAGCGCGTACCTCGTGGGCTACGGCCTGCTGGCGTACCAGCTCGGCGGCGTCGCGCCGCTCTGGTCGTATTTCCAGCAGACGCAGCGTGCGCTCAACGCCTTCTCGGAGCAGCCCGATCTCGCCACGCGGATCACGCATGTCGCCGCGACGATCGAGAGCGTCTTCGGCAACTGGTTCCACCACACCGTGATGTTCGGCGAGCACGGCGCGGTCCCCGCGACGCCGTTCAAGACCGCGCTCTTGACGATCGCGCCGCTCCTGCTGTGGATTCGCCTCGAGTGGCGGCGCGCCGCGCCGCTCGCGCTGCGCATCGTCGCGCTCCTGATCGTCTGCTACGTGGCCGTGGGCATCACGTTCGGCACGCGCCTGTCGGGCCATCACTTCATGGTGCTGCTGCCGCTCGCGTACGGCGCGCTGGCCCTCGCGCTCGTCGCGTCGTGCGCGGCGGCGCCGTCGTGGCGCACGACGTCGTCGGTGGTGGTGCCGACGCTGCTGGTCCTCGCCGGCCTCAACGTCGCGGGGCAGCTCGTCGAAGCCCGCCGCCTGCAGGAGACGCGCGGCGTGGGCCTCTACTCCGACGCCATCAACCGCCTCGCGGCGGATCTCGACGCGATGCCGGTCAAGCCGTTTCTCGTCACGCCGGACTGGGGCCTGCAGATGCCGGTGGCGCTGCTGACCGGCGGGCGCGTCGGCATCGACTCGATCGGCAATCTGAAGGGCGCGAAGGCGAAGCTGTGCGAAGGCCGGGATGTCGCGGTGGCCTTCGTGACCGGCGACCGCGACGCGCGCATCGCGCAGTGGCAGCGCGACCTCGGGTGGGACGCGCCGGCCGTGCGGCCGTACGCTCAGGCCGACGGCAAGGTGGTCTTCGCGCTCGCGACCTTCACCGGCCGCAGGGACGCTCCCGCCTGCGCCTCCTGATAGGTGCGCGTGGCGCCCGCCGCGAGATAGGCGAGGCGCTTCGCCTCGCGCCGCCCGCGGGCGACGCTGTCGAGGATCATGCCGCACACGATCGCGAGCGACGCGAGCAGCATGAGGCCGGTCGCGAGCACCGCGGTCGGCAGGCGCGGCACGAGGCCGGTCCTGAGGTAATCGCCGATGACCTCGCTGCCGAAGCCTAAGCCCAGCAGCAGGAAGAAGAGCGCGCACCACGAGAAGAACGGCAGCGGCCGCACGTCGCGGAAGAGCCGCGCCATCGTGTACAGGATGCGCAGGCCATCCTTGTAGGTGGAGAGCTTCGACGCCGACCCTTCGGGCCGCTCGAAGTAGCTGGTGACGATCTCGGCGGTGGGCACGCGCAATTCGAGCGCGTGCACGGTGAGCTCGGTCTCGATCTCGAAGCCGCGCGCTTCCGCCGGGAACGATTTCACGAACCGGCGCGACATCACGCGGTAGCCCGAGAACATGTCCTGCGGTCGCTCGCCGAACAGCAGGCCGAGCAGCCAGTTGAACATGCGGTTGCCGAACTGGTGGCCGCGCCGGTATGCGGCGTCGCGATCGCCGTGGTCGCGGATGCCGGTGACCACGTCGAGGTCGTCGCGCACGAGGCGCTCGACCATCTCCGGCGCGCGCGTCGCGTCGTAGGTCGCGTCGCCGTCGGTGACGATGTAGATGTCGGCGTCGATCTCGGCGAACATGCGGCGCATCACGCCGCCCTTGCCGGGACGCTCCTCGCGGCGCACCACCGCGCCGTTCGCGCGCGCGATGTCGCCGGTGCCGTCGCTGCTGCGGTTGTCGTAGACGTACACGACGGCCCCCGGCAGCGCGGCGCGGAAATCGGCGATCACCTTGGCGACGGTGAGCGCCTCGTTGTAGCAGGGGACGAGCACCGCGATGCGCGGCGGAGGAAGCGGAGGGGTCATCGTTCAGGGCGTGCCGGGGCGGCGGCGGCGCAGCCACAGCCACGCGGACACGACGTAGCCGGAGATGGCGTACGCGACGAAGCCGCCGAAGAACACGAGCGGCGGCTGCAGGGCCGCAAGCGCG
Source organism: Burkholderiales bacterium (assembly GCA_046347855.1). Taxonomy (GTDB): domain Bacteria; phylum Pseudomonadota; class Gammaproteobacteria; order Burkholderiales; family Casimicrobiaceae; genus VBCG01. The sequence goes on along the minus strand of JAXMFJ010000005.1, from coordinate 1,174,355 downwards.
ATGAAGAACACGGCGCCCAGCACCACCACGAACGGCACGCTCTTGCGCAGGTTGATCGACTTGAAGCTGTAGTACTTCAAGTTGCTGACCATCGTGAGGCCGGCGAACATCGTGAGGCACAGCGCCCACCAGCGGATGGTCTCCGGATCGACGTCGTAGTCGTCGGCGATCCACACGCAGCCGGCCACCAGCGCGGCGGCCGCGGGGCTCGGGATGCCGGTGAACCAGCGCTTGTCGGCGACGTCGAGCATCACGTTGAAGCGCGCAAGGCGCAGCGCCGCGCACGCGCAGTAGAGAAACGCGGCGACCCAGCCCAGCTTGCCCATGTCGCGCAGGACCCACTCGTACATCACGAGCGCCGGCGCGGCGCCGAACGACACCATGTCGGCGAGGCTGTCGAACTCGGCGCCGAACGCGCTCTGCGTCTTGGTCATGCGCGCGACGCGGCCATCGAGGCTGTCGAGCACCATCGCGAAGAAGATGCCGATCGCGGCCTGGTCGAAGTTGAGGTTCATCGCCTGCACGATCGCGTAGAAGCCGGCGAACAGCGCGGCGAGCGTGAAGAGGTTCGGCAGGATGTAGATCCCGCGCCGCCGGATGCGGTTCTTCTGGACCGCGCGCTCGTGATCGAGGTCCATGTCAGGGCAGTTCCGCGAGGATGGTTTCGGTGGCCGACACCTTGTCGCCGATCGCGACCTTCGGGCGCGCGGCGGGATCGAGGTACACGTCCACGCGCGAGCCGAAGCGGATGAAGCCGTAGCGGTCGCCGCGCTTCAGGGCTGCGCCGGCATCGACATAGCAGAGGATGCGGCGCGCGACGAGGCCGGCCACCTGCACGCACGTGACGTTCTGCCCGCCCGCCGTGCGCAGGTGCAGCGCGTTGCGCTCGTTCTCGACCGACGCCTTGTCGAGCGCCGCGTTCACGAATGCGCCCGGGTGATACCACCGCGCGACGACCGTGCCGTCGACCGGGCTGCGGTTGCTGTGCACGTTGAACACGTTCATGAACACGCTGATCTTCAGCGCGTCGCGGTCGAGCCACGGATCGCGGGCCTGCTCGACCTTCACGATGCGGCCGTCGGCCGGCGACAGGACCGCATTCGCCTGCGTGGGGATCACGCGGGCCGGATCGCGGAAGAACTGCACGACGAACACGAACGCGATCCACGCGACGATCGCCAGCGCCCAGACGCCGTACCAGGACAGCGCGAGCGCGATCACGAGCGCGATGGCGACGAAGGGCCAGCCTTCGCGGGCGATGATCGAATGCGGATAGGGGCCGGTCATGCGGGAATGGGGCGCGGGATGCAGGTGGAATTATGCCTGACGACCCCGGGAGCGCTTCCCTGCCCTGCGCGTGGCGGTCAGTAGCCGCCGCCCCGCTTGTCTTCCTGCTGCTTGACCACGGACTCGAGGTTGCGCGCGGCGTCCATCGGCGTGCGCGGCGCCGGCGCGGCGGTCTCGCCGGCGGCGGCAGGTGCATTCGCGTCCGGCGCCGCCCGCCGCGTGACCGTCTCGGCCGAGGGCACGAGGCCGTACTTCACGAGCGTATCCTTCGCGAGCCAGGCGACGATGACCAGTGCCAGCAGCAGCACGATCATGCCCACCCAGCCTTTCTGGTGGCTGGGGCCCGACACGACGCGCAATCGGTGCATGGCGGCCTCGCTGTGTGCGGATGGGGTCCGACCCCGGTTCATATCGCGACGATACGCCGTCAGCGGGGCGCGCACATCACGACGCCGGGGCCGTAGCCTTCCAGCGACCAGGCCGGCGAGCCGATGCCGTAGGCGGGCGGATGGACCGCGCCTTCGGGCGAGGTCGCGTAGCGATGGTTCGCGTCGGGCAGGTTGTTGTAGCCGCGATAGATCGGCATCGACGCCTGCGGGCACGCGCCGGTCGCCGTATCGGGAAGGAACAGCGCGAACGCGTTCGACGTCTCCAGCATCCAGCTGTGCCCGAACCGCTGCGCGACGTCTGCGCACTCGGCGGCGGAGGCCGAGAAGAAATGCGAATCGAGCCCGGCCTCGGGACGCCCGTAGAAGCGGCAGACCGGGACTGCGCCCGCGACCGTGCCGGCGGCAGCGGGCGCGAATGCCAGGAACGCCTCGCCGGTGCGGTGCCAGCCGGATGCCAGCCCGGCGTCGAGTGCGCGCATCTCGCCGGCGTCGGACGTCATGAAGAAGTGCAGCAGGCCGTAGTTGAAGTACTCGACCACCGGCACGAGCGGCAACACGTCCAGCGCGCCCCGGTTCGCGAACACGAAGTACTGCGCGTGCGTTTCACCCGCGTACGAATACCACGCCATGTACTGGAACGCGCCCGGAACCCCGTTGGCGGTGAGGCCGGTGAGGCGCGCCTCGCCGTTCGCGCCGGTGACGACCTGCTGCGGACGCGAGGTGAAGTCGGCCAGCGTCGGACCGATCGCGGGAAACCGCGCGAGGTTGATCGTGACTCCGCTCACCGGATGGCCGTGCGCGTCGAGCGCGCGCAGCGTCGGCGCCGTCGCGTAGGGCTCGCCGATCTTCGCGACGTGCAGCAGGGGATCGAGCGCGACGATCGTCTCGGCCGCGCACGACGGCGGGTTTGCCTGCACGACGAACGACTTGCTCGCCACCAGGTCCTCGGGTCCAGGCGCGTCCGGCGCGCGGAATTCGCGGGCGTAGATCTCGAGGCGGTACGCGCCCTCCGGCAGGCGGCCAAGCGTTGCGCGCACGGGGCTCGGCGGCGGGGAGAAGGTATTCCAGTACCAGTCGGTCCTGAGCCTGATGACGGAGCCGGTCACCTCGACCGACCGCGCCGGCCCGTAGACCTTGTCCGACGGGGGAACGCCGACCACGGTGACGACGTCGTCCGGCGCCGGGCAATCGGGCAGCGTGTAGGCGGTCTGCGCGACGGCGAGCGACGCTGCGCATGCGCACAGCGCCGCCAGAACGAGCTTTCGCAACCGATGCAGAATGGCTATTCGCAGTCGACAGGCCCGGCCGCATTGTAGCCGCCGCAAACGGGCCCATCGATTTGCCGTCGCAGGGCAAACCTGCCCGCAGGGGCCTTCACGCCGCAAGCAGCGCGCGAGGCGCAACGCCGGCCCAGCGTCATCCACCGACCGTACGACGCGCCTTTTGCGGACGTGTCAGTTGCGAGACTGGTCGACCAGCTTGTTCCGCTTGATCCACGGCATCATCGAGCGCAGCTTCTCGCCGACGACCTCGATCGAGTGCTCGGACGTGATGCGGCGGCGCGACAGCAGCGTCGGCGCGCCCGCGCGGTTCTCGAGGATGAAGTCCTTCGCGTACTCGCCGGTCTGGATGCGCGTGAGCATCTCCTTCATCGCCTTCTTGGTCTCCGGCGTCACGACCTTGGGGCCGCTCACGTACTCGCCGTACTCGGCGTTGTTGGAGATCGAGTAGTTCATGTTGGCGATGCCGCCCTCGTAGATGAGGTCGACGATGAGTTTCAACTCGTGCAGGCACTCGAAGTACGCCATCTCCGGCGCGTAGCCCGCCTCGACCAGCGTCTCGTAGCCGGCCTTGATGAGCTCGACGGTGCCGCCGCACAGCACGGCCTGCTCGCCGAAGAGGTCGGTCTCCGTTTCCTCGCGGAAGTTGGTCTCGATCACGCCGGCGCGCGTGCCGCCGATGGCCGCGGCGTACGACAGCGCGACGTCGCGCGCCTTCTTCGACGCGTCCTGGTGCACGGCAATCAGCATCGGCACGCCGCCGCCGGCCGCGTACGTCGAGCGCACCGTGTGGCCGGGCGCCTTCGGCGCGATCATCACGACGTCGAGGTCCGCGCGCGGCTGCACCTGGCCGTAGTGGATGTTGAAGCCGTGCGCGAACGCGAGCATCGCGCCCTTCTTGATGTTGGGCTCGACGTCGGCCTTGTACGTCGCGGCGATGCTCTCGTCGGGCATCAGCATCATGACCACGTCGGCGCTCTTCACCGCGTCGCCGACTTCCGCGACCTTGAGGCCCGCCTTCTTCGCCTTGTCCCACGACGCGCCGCCCTTGCGCAGCCCGACGGTGACCTTGACGCCCGAGTCGTTCAGGTTCTGCGCGTGCGCGTGGCCCTGCGAGCCGTAGCCGACGATCGTGACCTTCTTGCCCTTGATGAGCGAGAGGTCGGCGTCTTTTTCGTAGTAAACCTTCATCATTTTTCTGCTTCCCTTTCCATGCGTCGTCCCCGCGAACGCGGGGACCCAGTGTCTTTCGTCGGACGCCGCTGGGTCCCCGCCTTCGCGGGGACGACAGCGGCCAATGGATGCCGGCTGCTGAATTCCTGTTCGACCCGGCTCGTCACACGCGCAGCACGCGCTCGCCGCGCCCGATCCCCGACGCGCCGGTGCGCACCGTCTCCAGGATCACGCCCGGCTCGATCGACTGCAGGAACGCGTCGAGCTTGTGGCCGGTGCCGGTGAGCTCGATGGTGTAGCTCTTGTCGGTGACGTCGAGGATGCGGCCGCGGAAGATGTCGGCGAGCCGCTTCATCTCCTCGCGGTCCTTGCCCGACGCGCGCACCTTCACCAGCATCAGCTCGCGCTCGATGTGGTTGCCCTCAGTGAGGTCGACCACCTTCACCACCTCGACCAGCTTGTTCAACTGCTTCGTGATCTGCTCGACGATGTCGTCGGAGCCGGTGGTGACGATGGTCATGCGCGACATCGTCGGATCTTCGGTGGGTGCAACGGTCAGCGACTCGATGTTGTAGCCACGCGCGGAGAAGAGGCCGGACACGCGAGAGAGCGCGCCCGCTTCGTTCTCGACGAGGATGGAGAGGATGTGCCTCATGTCAGAGCTCCTCCGCCAGGATCATCTCGGTCAGCCCCTTGCCACCGGGCACCATCGGGAACACGTTCTCCGTCTGGTCCGTGATGAAGTCCATGAACACCAGCCGCTCCTTCTGGCGGAACGCCTCGCGCAGCGCGCCCTCGACGTCGCCCGGCTTCTCGATCTTGATGCCGACGTGGCCGTAGGCCTCGGCGAGCTTCACGAAGTCCGGCAGCGCGTCGACGTAGCTCTGCGAGTAGCGGTTGCCGTAGAAGAACTCCTGCCACTGCCGCACCATGCCGAGGTAGCGATTGTTGAGGTTCACGATCTTCACCGGCAGGTTGTACTGCTTGCAGGTGGAGAGCTCCTGGATGCACATCTGGATCGACGCCTCGCCCGTCACGCAGGCGACGGTCGCATCCGGGTTGACCATCTGCACGCCCATCGCCGCAGGCAGGCCGAAGCCCATCGTCCCGAGGCCGCCCGAGTTGATCCAGCGGCGGGGCTTGTCGAACTTGTAGTACTGCGCGGCCCACATCTGGTGCTGGCCGACGTCCGAGGTGATGAACGCGTCGCCCTTGGTGATCTCGTAGAGCTTCTGGATCACGAACTGCGGCTTGATGAGGTTGCTCTTGGTGTCGTACTTGAGGCAATCCTTGCGCTGCCACTCCTTGATGTCCGCCCACCACGCCTTGAGCGCGGCCGGGTCGGGACGCTGCGGCGACGACTCGATGATCTTGATCATCTCGTCCAGCACGTCGCCGACGTAGCCGACGATCGGCACGTCCACCTTCACGCGCTTGCTGATCGACGAGGGGTCGATGTCGATGTGGATGATCTTGCGGTCGCTGCGGAAGAAGTGCGAGGGGTTGCCGATGACGCGGTCGTCGAAGCGGGCGCCGATGGCGATCAGCACGTCGCAGTGCTGCATGGCCATGTTCGATTCGTACGTGCCGTGCATGCCGGGCATGCCGGTGAACTGCGGATCGGTGCCCGGGAAGCCGCCGAGCCCCATGAGCGTCGTCGTGCACGGGAAGCCCAGCAGGCGCACGAGGCGCGTGAGCTGCGGCGCCGCATCGTTCAGCACGACACCGCCGCCCGCGTAGACCATCGGCCGCCTGGCATCGAGCAGGAGCTGCACCGCCTTCTTGATCTGCCCCGCGTGGCCCTTGGTCACCGGGTTGTACGAGCGCAGCGACACCGTCTTCGGGTAGGTGAACTCGGTGGTCGCCTGCGTCACGTCCTTCGGGATGTCGACCAGCACGGGACCCGGCCGGCCGGTGGCCGCGAGGTAGAACGCCTTCTTGATGGTCGCCGCGAGATCGCGCACGTCCTTCACGAGGAAGTTGTGCTTGACGCACGGCCGCGTGATGCCGACGGTGTCGCACTCCTGGAACGCGTCCTGGCCGATCGCGTGGGTCGGCACCTGCCCCGAGATGATGACCATCGGGATCGAGTCCATGTACGCGGTCGCGATGCCGGTCACCGCGTTGGTCACGCCGGGACCGGAGGTGACGAGCGCGACGCCGACCTTCTGCGAGGACCGCGAGTAGCCGTCCGCCGCGTGGACGGCGCCCTGCTCGTGCCGGACGAGGACGTGCTTGACCTTGTCCTGCTTGAAGAGCTCGTCGTAGATGTTGAGGACCGCGCCGCCCGGATAGCCGTAGACGTACTCCACGCCTTCTTCCTGGAGACAGCGGATGGTGATTTCCGCACCGGTGAGTTGCATGATTGCGCCCTTGTGAATGGGAACCGAAGACGTGTCACGACACAGGCGTGACGAGTCCTGGCTGTTGCAAAACCGCGTGGGGCGCGCCGTGTAGGTGGGGGCGCACGACCGGCAGAAGGCTAGATCGGGTAGATAAGCCGCTTGACGCTTGGAAACACCGCCCGCAGTCCTTTGGGGTGCTGCGCGACGCTTGTGGCATCGCGGCAGGGACCGTGGGCAGCCGTTTATTGCAGTACAGCAAAGGGTAACCCAAAAGCGGGTCGCGGGGCTAGGGCCTGGGGGCTCGGGAGCGTCATGCCGTCGCAGCCGATGATGCGTTTTCCGCACATTTCAGACCCCCGACCCGCGATTGCCACCGGCGGTCCCCAGCCCCAAGCCCCTAGCCCCCAGACCCGCCTTTCCCTCCTTCCCGCCCTATAATCGGGCGCCTTCCCCCACGAGCCGCCATCCTGGCCTCCCCTTCCGAAATCTCGAGCTTCCTGGCCGGCGTCGAGCGCCGCGCCTTCAAGCAGGCGCTGTTCGCGACGCGCGACGAGGAGGCGGCGCTCGACATCGTGCAGGACGCGATGCTGAAACTGACGGAAAAGTACGCCGGCAAGCCCGCCGCCGAGCTGCCCATGCTGTTTTCGCGCATCCTGCAGAACACCGTCCACGACCACTTCCGGCGGCAGAAGGTGCGAAATGCGTGGACGACCCTGCTCTCCGCGTTCGGCCGTGGCGACGAGAAAGAGGACGATTTCGACCCGCTCGAAACTTTGCCCGCGAAATCGGACTCGAACGCCGCCGAAGATCCCGCGCTGCAGTTCGAGCAAGCGCAGATTGTGGGCATGGTCGAGCAGGCGCTCGCGAAGCTGCCCGCGCGTCAACGTGAAGCGTTCGTCCTGCGTTACTGGGAGGAATTGGACGTGTCGGAAGCCGCTGCCGCCATGGGCTGTTCGGAAGGCAGCGTGAAGACGCATTGCTCCCGCGCCGTCCACGCCCTGGCCGCCATGCTCTCCGCCAAGGGACTCAAGCCATGATCCGCAACGAAGACGAATTCGCCAAGAAAATAACGGGTTACCTGGACATCGGGGCGGCGTCCCTGAAGGCCGGGACTGCCTACCGGCTGCAGCAGGCACGCGCCCGGGCGCTCGACCGTCTCGCCGATCCGGTCCCGGTCGGGGAGACCCGGCTCGCCCACGCGCTCGTGGGCGGCGGCAGCGCCGGCGGCAGCCGCCGCGGGCTGTGGCTCGCCTGCGGGGTCCTCCTGCTGGCGGCGCTGGCGTTCGGCTGGCAGCAGTGGAAGGCCTACCAGCAGGCGAACGAGCTCGCCGACATCGACGTCCAGATCCTCTCCTCCGACCTGCCGATCGACGCCTACCTCGACCGGGGCTTCCAGACTTGGCTCACGCGCTACCAGCCGTGATCGGGGCGCTCCCGGCCCTCGCGCTGGCCGTGCTGCTCCTCGCGGGCACGCCGGTGCACGCCCAGCTCGCGCTGCCGTCGCCGTCGTGGGCGCAGCTCACCCCGGCCGAGAAGCAGGTGCTGGCCCCGCTGGCGGCGGACTGGAACAACCTCGACGCGCAGCGCAAGACGAAGTGGCGCGAGATCGCGCAGCGCTATCCGCGGATGGGACCCGAGGAGCAGCAGCGCATCCAGCAGCAGATGAAGTCGTGGGCGGCGCTGACGCCGCAGCAGCGGCAGGCCGCGCGCGAGCAGTACAAGTCGCTGAAGCAGCTCCCGCCCGAGAAGAAGGCCGAGGCGCGCCAGAAGTGGGAGGAGTACCAGCAGCTCCCGCCCGAGCAGAAGCGCGAGCTCGCCACCCGGCAGGCGCCCCCGTCCTCGCCCGCGGGCGCCCGCGGCGCGATGCCGCAGGGCGCCGGCCGCACGCCCGCGCCGCCGATGACGCCGCCCGCCGGCAGCGGTGCTCCGCCCGCCATGACGCCGCCCCCGCCCGGCGCGCCGCCGCCGCCCGCCGGCGACCTGTCGCGCACGCGCTGACGCCCCAGCCTTCCCCCGTCCGTTGATCCCTGCCGCCGACGCTTCCGCGCCGCTCGCGAGCCTGCGCCGGCGGCTGGCCTCGCTCGTCTACGAGCTGCTGCTGCTGGCCGCGCTGCTGTTCGTCGTGAGCTTCGCGCTCCTGCCGCTCGTCACGCCGGGGCACGCGGGGGCCGCGCAGTCGCTCGCCGTGCCCGCGCTGCCGCAGCGCGTGGCGATGGGCTGCGTGCTGTTCGCGGTGCTCGCGCTGTACTTCACGTGGTGCTGGTCGCAGGGCCGGCGCACGCTGCCGATGAAGACGTGGAAGCTGCGGCTGGTGGACGGCGCGGGGCGCGACCTCACGCGCCGGCAGGCGCTGCTGCGGTATCTCTGCGTGTGGATCGGGCCGCTGGCCGCGATCGGCCTGTACGCGGTGCTGGCGCCGCGCGGCTGGGGCGCGCACGCCGCGTGGCTCGTGCTGCTCGGATGGCTGTGGGCGTTCGTCGATCGCGATCGCCAGTTCCTGCACGACCGCCTGGCCGGGACGCGGCTGATCGCCAACCGATGAGCCGCTAGATCCTGCGCGCGAGGACCACGCCCGCGCAGATGAGCACCATCCCCGCGAGCGCCATGGCGTCGAGCGTCTCGCCGAACAGCAGCCACGCCATCAGCGCGGTGGTCGGCGGCACGAGGTAGAAGAGCCGCGCGACGTTGGCGGCGGCGCCGTGCCTCAGCAGCCAGTACAGCAGGCTGATCGCGCCCACCGACAGCACGAGCACCGACCACGACAGCGCGAACAGGAACGACGGCACCCACTGCACCGGGCGCGCATCGAGGAAGTGCGCGAGCGGCGCGTACACGATCGCGCACACCACGAACTGGATCGCCGAGCCGCTGCGCAAGTCGATGTGCGCGCAGTGCCGCTTCTGGTAGAGCGTGCCGACGCTGATGCCGGCGAGCGCGATCGCCGCCGGCACGAGCCCCGCGAGGCTGCCGCCGAAGTCGACCTTGTGGCGGACCACGAAGTAGACGCCGGCGAGCCCCAGCGCGAGCCCGGCCCACTGCCGCCCGGCCACGCGTTCGCCCATCCACCACCACGCGAGCAGCACGGTGAGGATCGGCTGCAGCCCGACGAGCATGGCAGTGGTGCCCGCGGGCATGCCGCTGTCGATCGACACGAACACGCCGCCGAGGTAGCACGCGTGCACGAGCAGCGCGACGATCGCGACGTTCGCGTAATCGCGCCAGTCGCGCGGGAACGGCGCGCGCATGACGAGCGCGACCGCGACCATCAGCGCCCCGACGAAGACGAACCGCCAGAACAGGAAACCGAACGGCGGCGCGTGCGGCAGCCCGTACTTCGCCGCGATGAAGCCGGTGCTCCACAGCAGCACGAACAGCGCGGGGAAGAACGCGGCGCCGCGGACCGGCGCGGGGCCCTCGGGCTCAGCCACCGGGACGCTTGCGATAGACGTCCGGATCGAGGATCTCCATCATCCGTTCGGGCCGCACGAGCGGCGTGAATCCCACCTTCGCATACAGCGCGTGCATGTCGCGCGTGGCGAGCAGCACGCGGCGCAGGCCGGTGAGCGCGGGATGGGTCAGCGCGGTGCCGACGAGCCACGTCGCGAGGCCCTGTCCGCGGTGCGCGGACAGCACGAACACGTCGGCGAGGTAGGCGAACGTCGCGCGGTCGGTGACGAAGCGCGCGAGCCCGACCTGCCCGCTCGCGTGATGGAGGCCGAAGCAGAGCGAACCCGCGAGCGCGCGGGCGACGACGTCACGCGGGATGTCCTGCGCCCAGTAGCTCGCGGCGAGGAAGCCGTGCACGACGTCGAGGTCGAGGCGAGCGGGATCGGTGGACAGCTCGTAGCCGTCGCGCCGTGCAGTGAAGGAGGCGTCGTCGCCGGCCGGCGTCATGCCTTGCTGCGCGGGCGCCGCATCGACTTCTTGTAGCGCGCGACGCTGTCGAGGATCTCGCGCTTGGCTTCGTCGGCCTCGACCCAGCTCGCGACGCGCACCCACTTGCCGGGCTCGAGGTCCTTGTAGTGCTCGAAGAAGTGCGCGATCTGCTGGGTGGTGACCTGCGGCAGGTCGCGCGGCGACTTGATGTCGCGATACAGCGAGGACAGCTTGTCGATCGGCACCGCGAGGATCTTGGCGTCGCCGCCGGCCTCGTCGTCCATCTTCAGCATGCCGATCGGCCGGCAGCGCACGACGACGCCGGTGATGAGCGGCACCGGCGAGAGCACCAGCACGTCGCACGGGTCGCCGTCGTCGGAGAGCGTGTGCGGGATGTAGCCGTAGTTGCAGGGATAGTGCATCGCCGTCGACATGAAGCGGTCGACGAACACCGCGCCGGTCTCCTTGTCGACCTCGTACTTGATCGGGTCCGCGCGCATCGGGATCTCGATGACCACGTTGCAGTCGTTGGGGAGATCCTTGCCGGCGGGGACGCGGTCGAGGCTCATCGGTAAGCTTCCTGTCGAGGGCGTGAACGTAAGCCCTCCATTATAAAGGGCAGCCTTACCCGAAGCTTTCGCGGCGGAAGGCGCGGGATGAATCCGCGCGGCCTCGCCGCCGCATCCAACCGGGCAGTCCCTGCGGGAATCCGTCCATGCACCGTTTCAGCCTGCTGTTCGTCATCGTCGGTTGCGTCGCGCTGGCCGCGCTCCTGACCTGGATCGCCCTGTCGTCGGCGCAGTTCGGGGGCCGGCCGTCGAAGGCCGTGCGCGGCGCGCCGATCGGCGGGGAGTCGGTCGTGCGCGAGGTGCCGCCGTTCACCCGCATCGACGTCACGGGCAGCGCCGAGGTGACGCTGGTGCAGGGCGCCGGCGAATCGATCACCCTGCCGGCCACGTTGCCGCGCAAGAGCCACGTCGATGCGACCGTGCGCGACGGCACGCTCTACATCGACGCCAACGACGGCCTGCGCTGGTGGGACCTGCTGCTCGGCAGCGGCGGGCGGGCGGCGCCGGTGGTGGTCGCGTTCCGCAACCTGGACTCAATCACCACCGCCGGCGGCGTGCGGCTGTCGGCGGGGACCATCAAGGTGCCGGCGCTCAGGATCTCCGGCGCCGGCGGCACGCAGGTCAATATCGACGACCTCGCCGCCGACCAGCTGCGCGTCGCGGGCGCCGGCGCGCTGAAGGCGGAGATCGCCGGCAAGGCCGATCGCCTCCACGTCTCGATCAGCGGCGCGGGCGAGTACCACAGCGCGCACCTCGTCGCGCAGGATGCGACGGTCACGGTCGCCGGCGCCGGCAAGGTGCTGGTCAACGCGCAGAAGACGCTAAAGGTGACGATTTCCGGCGCGGGCAGCGTCGAGTACGTCGGCGACCCCGAGGTCACGCGCAGCGTGAGCGGCGCGGGATCGGTCCGCCGGCGCGAGGGCCCTCGCGCGGGGATCGCTGCCGTGGCGGCGGTGCAGTAGCCGGCGGCCCGGCCCTGGCCTTCAGGGTCGCCTGGCGGCGAGGACGTCGATGCAGCCGCGGTAGCGCGGGCTGATCCAGGTCTGCACGGGATCGAAGCCGTGCGTGCGCAGGAGATCGTGCAGGCGCTGGCGCGAGAAGTTGTGATAGTGCTCGATCTCCGCCCAATACGGGTTGGCGCCCTCGCGGTCCCATGCCCGCCACAACGGGCTGTCGTAATTCGGCAGCGAGACGAACAATAATCCGGAAGGCTTGAGCAGCCGCGCGACCGCCGCGAGCCCCCGGCGCGGGAAGGGCATGTGCTCGAGCACGTCGCATAGCGAAACGATGTCGTAATCGCCGTCGCCGGGAACATCCTCGATCGCGCATTGGTGCATGGTGAAGCCTTCGCCGCGCAGTGCCGCCACGGTGTCGGGGCGCAGATCCGTTCCCGACACCTCGTAGCCCAATTCCTCCGCCACCCGCAACAGCATCCCGGCGCCCGCGCCGACGTCCAGCCAGCGGCCCTGCGCCAGGAACGGGGCGATGCGCGCGATCGTGGTGCCCCACCGGTCGCGTCGCGGTTCCATTTCCGCCAGCGGAAGCGCGGCCGGGTTCGCCGACGAGGACGGCGCCTGGAACAGGATCCGCAGGCCGTCCTCGTTGAAATAGCCACGCGTGAAGACGTGGCCACAGCCCACGCACGTCATCCACTCGATGCGCGGGCTGAGCAAGCCGCGATACAGCCGATGCCGCGTGCAGTCCTCGCTGCGCACGTGCCGCAGTTCCGTCGCATCGCACAGCGGGCACGACGCGTACGTCGTTCGCAACCTGTCCTGCACGTCCCTCTCCATTGCGCGCCGGCGTGTCAGTGCGTCGCCGGCGGCGCGTCGTCGGCCTTGAACAGCAGCGTCATCCCCGTGGCGGCATCGCGGTCGGGATGCACGCCGGGCTCACGCCGCACGTCGGCGACGCGGCAGTCCGCGAGCAGCGCGCGCAGCATCTGCACGACGTCCTCGACGCGATCGAGCGGCAGCAGCGGCGCGCGAAAGCCCTCGGCCTGCCGCGGGTCGAACGGCGACGACAGCGACAGGCGCACCTCGCCGCCGCCGTCGACGCGATGCACGCTGATCACCGCCCGCGGCTCGCCGACGCTCGCGCGGAGCTTGCGGATCGCGTTGCTCGCGAAGAGCTGCGCGCCTACCTCGCGCTGTGCGATGCGGCCCTGCCACGGTGCCGTGACGAGCGACTGCGCAGGACGCGGCAGCGCCAGCACCGACACGCCCGGCGCCGCGAGTGCCCGCGACAGCGCCTGCGCGAGCGGCATGCCCCAGCGGCCGACCGTGTCGTCGCGAAAGAGGTCGGCGTCCGGACCGGCGAGCGCCGTGCCGACGAGGAAGCGCAGGTGCACCGCCTCGCCCCCCGGCACGACCGCGATGGGTGCCGGCGGCAGCGCGTGCGCCTCGCCCGCCGCGGGCAACGTGCGCCACGCGAGGAGCCCGGGCAGGTGCGCGAAGTCGAGCCGGTCGGCGCCCACGAGGGTATTGGCGAGCGCGAGCGTCCGGTTGCCCGCGAGGGCGCGGTGCTCAACGAGCAGCGCCGCCAGCGCGCGCGCATCCGCGAGCACGCCGTCGAGCGTGACTGCCGGCGCGGACGGTGACTCGATGCCGGCGACGATCACCAGCGGAATCGCGAACAGCCGCAGGAGGCTTTCGGAGGCCGCGCGCTCGCCCGCCGCGAGGAGCCGCCACAGGTGCCGGTAGACGTCGGCGGACGGGGCCGCCGCGAAGAGTCCGGCCAGGCGGTCGCCGGCGCCGGGCGCGAGCAGGGGCGCGAGCGCCTCCGTGATGCGCGCATCGCACGCATCGGCCTCCTGCTGCGTGGCGGCGCCGAGGCTCGCCTCGGCGAGGCGGTACAGCGGCGCATACGCGGGCGGCTCGGGCAAAGTCGCGAAGCGCCGCGGATCGGAATTCGGATCGCTCATGCCGGCGATTTTCCCATGCGCGGCCGGGCGCTCGTCAGGGAACGAGGCAGAAGGGTCCGTGGGCCATCGCCTCGGGCATGACGAGCGCTCGATACAGCCCGGCGATGCCGAAGGCCGCGACCACCGCCGCGGCCGCGTAGCGCATCCACGGCCGCGCGAAGCTGCGCTGCGTGCGCGACAGCGTCCAGCCGGCGGCGAGCAGGTTGGGCAGCGTGCCGAGCCCGAACGCGAGCATCACGAGCGCGCCGTCCTGCGCGCTGCCGGCGAGCATCGCGACGGGCAGCACGCCGTACACCAGCCCGCAGGGCGTGAAGCCCCACAGGAGGCCGAGCAGGACGCGGCCCGCGATGCCGTGCCGGGCGCTCGCGCGGGTCACGGCGGGTGCGACCCGGCGAAAGGCCGCGAGGCCCACGCGCTCGAGCGGCGCGAACGCCTGCCCGCGGGTGGCGATCGCGAGCGCCAGCAGCAGCAGGAGCACGTTGGCGGCCACGTAGAGACCCCGCTGGAGCGGAACCAGCGCCACGGCGAACGCCGCGCCCCCGGCGGCGCCGACGACCAGCCCGAGGAGCGTATAGGTGGCGATGCGGCCCGCCTGGCTCGCGAGAAAGTCGACGCGCAGGCGCGCGAGCGGCACCAGCGGGGCGCTCGCCGGGCGCGTGACGACCGCGACCCAGCCGCCGCACATCGCGACGCAGTGCAGGCCGCCCAGCAGGCCCGCGAGGAACGCCCCGATCAGCGCGGACTGCGGCATGGAATTCCCGGCCGCGAGCGGCGACCGCGCGGGATGGCGGCAAAACCGGTAAAATTGCCGGAGTTTTCCGCCGGGTTTGCCCCCCGTCCCCGCCCATGTCCAGCACCGAGCCACGCAGCGCCTTGGCCGGGTCGAAGATCGTCACGATCAGCGACCTGCGCACCCATTGCAGCAGCTGCAGCATGCGCGAGCTGTGCCTCCCCTTCGGCCTCGCCGAATCGGAGGTCGACCAGCTCTACTCCATCATCGGCAGCCGCGTGAAGCTCAAGAAGGGCGAGCCCATGTTCCGCAACGGCGCCGCCTTCACCTCGCTGTACGCGGTGCGCGTCGGATCGGTGAAGACCACGATGCTCTCCGACGACGGCCGCGAGCAGATCGCGGGCTACCACATGCCTGGCGACATCCTGGGCCTCGACGGCATGAGCACCGGCCGCCACGAGTGCGAGGCGATCGCGCTCGAGGACACCGAGGCGTGCGTGCTGCCGTTCGACCGGCTGGAGGACGTCGCGCGCCAGCTCCCGGCGCTGCAGCACAGCCTGCACCGGGTGGTGGGCCGCGAGATCGACCACGACCACCGCCAGCTCCTGCTGCTCGGCAGCATGCGCGCCGAGGAGCGGCTCGCGGCGTTCCTGCTGTCGCTGTCCGAGCGCTACAAGCGGCGCGGCTACTCGTCGACCGAGTTCGTGCTGCGCATGACGCGCGAGGAGATCGGCAGCTTCCTGGGCCTCAAGCTCGAGACCGTCAGCCGGCTTTTCTCGCGGTTCCAGGAGGAAGGCCTCGTGCAGGTGCAGGGGCGTGCGGTGAAGATCATGGATCTGCCGACGCTGAAGAAGATGGCGGGTCAACGCTAGCGCATTCCGATGTGCTGGCGCGAATAGCGCACCAGCCGGCGCACGACGCTCGTTGTTGCGTAGCTCTTTCCGGCGGCCGACGCCGGGCCGCCCCAAGGCGGTCGCCTGACCTGCAGTGACCCGCCCCTCACCCCAACCCTCTCCCCGCAAGCGGGGCGAGGGAGCCCTACGGTGTAGCGGTTTTCGCACTTCCGGCCGCAAAAGGCGCAACGCCGGCCTCACGTCATCCACCGCTCCCGCGGACGCCTTTTGCGGACGTCTCCTGCCCGCCTTTTGCGGACGTGTCAGTTTCCGGCGGCGACTCAAGGAACAACGTCAGCGCCGACGACGCGATGCCGAGGCCCCAGAAGCCGAAGAAGCCCATCGCGTAGATCGTCTCGCGCGAGAGCTCGAGCGGCGCGCCGAAGAAGTGCAGGTCGAACGGGTCGAAGAGCGAGAAGAACACGAGCTCCGCCACCCCGGCGATGAGGAACGCGGGCCAGAGGATCCACATGATCCGCTGCCCAGTGAGCCAGCGCGGCGTATCGGTCACGCGCAATCCTTCATCGCGGCTGCTTCGGCGCCGCGGGCGGCGGCGGCAGGCGCACGTCGTGCACGCCGCCCTCCACCTCGGCGGACGGCAGGCGCCAGGCATCGGTCTCAACGATGATGCGCCAGTGTCCCGGCGGCAGCGGCGCGTCGAGCTGGCCCACGTAGTCGCCGTCGGGGCCGCGCACGACGACCGCGCGCAGGTCGTGCCCCGCGCGCGTCGGATGCAGCACCGCGACGCGCAAGGCCGCGGGCAGCGCATCGGCGGCCTGCGTCTCGGCCGCGAGCGCCACGCGGGCGCGGCCGGCGGCGTCGATGTTCACCGTCGCGGTGAGACCCAGCGCAGCCGCGCGCTCGGCGCGCTCGAGCACGCGGTTGATGGCGAGGCCCTTCTTGTAATAGTCGTCGGCGACGAGCCCGTCGTCGCTGCGCACCGCGAGCCACAGCGTGGCCATGGCCGCGACCACGACGATGGCGGGGCCCAGCATGAGGAGCCACGGCCACGGCTGGCGGTGCCACGGCAGCACGTGGGGCGGAAGGGCGGACAAGGCGGGGTTCTCGGCGGGCATCGGTGCGGGCCTGAGGTTATCTCAAGGTTGCGGCAGGATGAAAGTGGTGCCCTCGTGGCGCACCATGGACGGGTCGTCGATCGCCTCGATCGTGATCTCGACCTTGTGCGAGCCGGGTGCGGCCGCTTCCGCCGGCGCGCGCAGCCGCATCGGCACGAGCTGCGCCGACGCACCGGCCACCTCCACCGGCTGCGTGAGGCCCTCGATCGCGAGTCCGGGCAGGCCCTGCGCGGTGATGCGGAACTTCCGCGCCGCCTCGGCGGTGTTCATGATCTGCAGCCGGTAGACGTTCTCGATCACGCCGGGCGCGGCCTCGCGGGCGAGCGCGCCGCGGTCGCGCGCGACGTCGACCTTGAGCGGGTTCTTGAGCGCGAGCGACACGCCGGCCGCCACCGTGACGGCGAGCAGGATGCCGAGGTAGAGCAGCGTGCGCGGCCGCAGCATGCGGCGGATCATGTCGGCGCGCGTGCCGTGCTGCTCCATCGCGTTCGACGACGCGTAGCGGATGAGCCCGCGCGGGTAGCCCATCTTGTCCATCACCTGGTCGCAACCGTCGATGCACGCCGCGCAGCCGATGCATTCGTACTGCAGGCCCTTGCGGATGTCGATGCCGGTGGGGCACACCTGCACGCAGATGCTGCAGTCGATGCACGAGCCCAGGCCCTGCGCCTTGAAGTCGGCCTTCTTGCCGCGCGCGCCGCGCGGCTCGCCGCGCTCGGTGTCGTAGGCGATGATCATCGTGTCGCGGTCGAACATCACCGACTGGAAGCGCGCGTACGGGCACATGTACTTGCACACCTGCTCGCGCATCCAGCCCGCGTTGCCGTACGTCGCGAAGCCGTAGAACAGCACCCAGAACGTCTCCCACCCGCCCAGGTTCCACGTGATCACGCGGAACGCGAGGTCGCGGATCGGCGTGAAATAGCCGACGAACGTGTAGCCGGTGAAGATCGCGAGCGCGATCCACGCGGTGTGCTTCAGCGCCTTCTTGACGAACTTCTCGAGCGAGCGCGGCTGCGCGTCGAGCTTCATGCGCGCCTGGCGGTCGCCCTCGATCTTCATCTCGATCCACTGGAAGATCTCGGTGTAGACCGTCTGCGGGCACGCGTAGCCGCACCACAGGCGGCCGGCGACCGCGGTGAACAGGAACAGCGAGAACGCCGACAGGATCAGCAGGATCGCGAGGTAGATCACGTCCTGCGGCCAGAACACGATGCCGAAGACGTAGAACTTGCGCGCGGCGAGGTCGAACAGCACCGCCTGCCGGTCGTTCCACGTGAGCCACGGCAGACCGTAGAACACGATCTGCGTGGCGAAGACGAGCGCCCAGCGCCAGGTGGCGAAGGTGCCGGTGACCGCGCGCGGATAGACCTTGCGGCGGATTTCGTAGAGGCCGATCTCGTCGCCTGCGGGCGCCACCGGCTTCGCTTGCATGTCCACGGTCATTACGAGCCTGTCGCAGCGATTCTTCTACAAGGAGACGCCGAGATGCCGAGAGGGTTCCGGGTGTCTCTGCGTCTCTGCGCCTCCTGTGAGAACCGCCTGTCGCGCATCACCTACTTCGCGACTGGATTGTTCGACAGCCCCCACACGTACGACGCCAGCAGGCGGATCTGCGTCGGCGACAGCGTGTCCTTGAACGACGGCATCGGCGTCGGGCCACCCGCGTACGTCGAATTGTGGCCGGCGCTCACGCCGTCGACCATCGCCTTCTCCGAGCTGCCGAACATGTAGACGCCGGCGGTCAGGTTGGGCGCGCCCATCGCCGGGTTGCCCTTGCCTTCCGGGCCGTGGCAGGCCGCGCAGTTGGCCATGAAGATCGGCTTGCCGAGCTGCGCCTTCAGGTTGTCGTGCGGCAGCGGCGGTGTGGGCAGCGTGCGGATGTACGCGACGGCGTTGCGCACGCCATCCTCGCCCAGCGACTGGCCGAACGGCGGCATGACGCCCATGCGCCCGCCGGTGATGGTGGTGATGATGTTCTCGGGCGCACCGCCGTACATCCAGTTCTTGTCGGTCAGGTTCGGGAAGCCCTTGCCGCCCATCGCGTCCGAGCCGTGGCACGGCGAGCAGTACGTGAGGAACAGCCGCTGGCCCGTCTGCCTGGCGGCAGGGTCGGCGGCGATCTGCTCGACGTCCATCTTCGCGTACTTCTCGTAGAGCGGCTTCAGGCGATCGTCGAAGTCCGCGACCTCGCGCTTGTAGGCACCGGTCGACGTCCAGCCGAGCACGCCCGGCAGGCTGCCCAGGCCCGGGTACAGGATGAGGTACACCACGCCGAAGATGATGGTGATCCAGAACAGGTTGTTCCACCACTTGGGCAGCGGGTTGTTGTACTCCTGCAGGTCGCCGTCCCACACGTGGCCGGTGACCTCCGCCTTGTTGCCGGCCGCGTCCTTCGGTCCCGCCTTGCCCGTGACCTTGATGCGGCCGGTGGCGACCAGCAGGATCGCGCAGCCGGCGATCGACGCGACCGTGAGTACGATGACCCACAGGCTCCAGAAGCTCGAAACGAAATCGCTCATGACGGACGCCCTCCGCGGCGCGCGTTGCGTACTTGGATGGCATCGTCGTCGGGCAGCGCGAACGGCGCGTTGGCGGCCTCTTCGAAGGCACGCCGGCGCTTGCTGCTGTACGCCCAGACCACGATTCCGATGAAGGTGGCGAACGACACGACGGTCATCACGCTCGACAGGAAGCTGTAGGTGGCCATGGCTACTTGGCCCCCTTGAGCGCGAGGCCCATGCCCTGCAGGTACGCGATGAGCGCGTCCTGCTCGGACTTGCCCTTCAGCGCTTCCGGCGCCTTCGCGATGTCGTCGTCGCTGTACGGCAGGCCGAGCGTGCGCAGCGTCGTCATGCGCGCGGAGATGGTCGCCGCATCGGCCGGCGTCTTCGCGAGCCACGGGTAGCCGGGCATGTTCGACTCGGGGACGACGTCGCGCGGGTTGTTGAGGTGCACGCGATGCCAGTCGTCGGAATAGCGGCCGCCGACGCGCGCGAGGTCGGGCCCCGTGCGCTTGCTGCCCCACTGGAACGGATGGTCGTACACGAACTCGCCGGCCACCGAGTACGGGCCGTAGCGCTCCGTCTCGGCGCGGAACGGCCGGATCATCTGCGAGTGGCAGTTGTAGCAGCCCTCGCGGACGTAGATGTCGCGGCCCGCGACCTGCAGCGCCGGGTACGGCTTCATGCCCGCGACCGGCTGGGTGGTCGACTTCTGGAAGAACAGCGGCACGATCTCCACCAGGCCGCCCACGCTCACGACGAGCAGGACGAGGACGATGAGCCAGGGCAGGTTCTTCTCGACGTGTTCTTGGGAAAGTGCCATGACGTCGATCCTCTTACGCGTGCGCCGGCACGCCGGCGGGAATCGGTGCCTCGTACGGCTTGCTGCCGGCCACCGTCTTGATCACGTTCCACGCCATGAGCAGCATGCCGGAGAGGAACAGCAGGCCGCCCAGCAGGCGGATCGCATAGAACGGGTACGTGGCCTTCACGCCCTCGACGAACGCGTAGGTCAGCGTGCCGTCCGGGTTGGTGGCGCGCCACATGAGGCCCTGCATGACGCCGGCGATCCACATCGACGCGATGTAGAGCACGACGCCGATGGTGGCGATCCAGAAATGCGCGGTGATGAGGCGCACCGACCACATCTCGGTCTTGCCGAACATCCGCGGGATCAGGTAGTACATCGAGCCGATGGAGATGAACGCCACCCAGCCCAGCGCGCCGGAGTGCACGTGGCCGACGGTCCAGTCGGTGTAGTGCGACAGCGCGTTGACCGTCTTGATGGACATCATCGGACCCTCGAACGTGCTCATGCCGTAGAACGACAGCGACACGATGAGGAACTTGAGGATCGGGTCCTCGCGCAGCTTATGCCACGCGCCCGACAGCGTCATGATGCCGTTGATCATGCCGCCCCACGAGGGTGCGAGCAGGATGAGCGAGAAGACCATGCCGAGCGACTGCGTCCAGTCGGGCAGCGCCGTGTAGTGCAGGTGATGCGGGCCCGCCCACATGTACGTGAAGATCAGCGCCCAGAAGTGCACGACGGACAGGCGATACGAGTAGATCGGGCGGCCGGCCTGCTTCGGCACGAAGTAGTACATCATCCCGAGGAAGCCCGCGGTCAGGAAGAAGCCGACTGCGTTGTGGCCGTACCACCACTGCACCATCGCGTCCTGCGCGCCGGCGTAGGCCGAGTACGATTTCCAGCTCGTGAGCGAGACGGGCAGCTCGGCGCTGTTGACGATGTGCAGCAGCGCCACCGTCAGGATGAACGCGCCGAAGAACCAGTTGGCGACGTAGATGTGCGGCGTCTTGCGCTTGGCGATGGTGCCGAAGAACACCACGGCGTAGGCGATCCACACGATCGCGATCAGGATGTCGATCGGCCACTCGAGCTCCGCGTATTCCTTGCTCGTCGTGATGCCGAGCGGCAGGGTGATCGCGGCGAGCACGATGACGAGGTTCCAGCCCCAGAAGGTGAACGCCGCCAGCGTGTCGCTGAACAGGCGCGTCTGGCAGGTGCGCTGCACGCAGTAGTAGGAGGTGGCGAACAGGGCGCAGCCACCGAACGCGAAGATCACCGCGTTGGTGTGGAGCGGGCGCAACCGGCCGTACGTGAGCCAGGGTATGTCGAAGTTCAGGGCGGGCCACGTGAGCTGCGCGGCGACGATCACGCCCACCAGCATCCCCACGATCCCCCACACGACCGTCATGATGGCGAACCATCGGACGACCTTGTAATTGAAGGTTCCGCTGAGCGCCGTCCCGCCCACCGCCCCCGCTGCCATTGCATTTGCCATCGTCGCTCCCGTTGTATGGACATGCGCGTGCCGGCGCACCCATGCTGCACCGCGGTGGATGCTACCGGTCCCGCGCGTCCGGCGGCTTGATCCCCGTCAAGGCGGAGGACTCCGGTTCTGTGGTCGGCCCCGGCGCATCGTCGTCGGCGACGATGCGGTGCGCAGGCCCTTCGAGGTCGTCGAACTGGCCGCTGCGCACGCTCCACCAGAAGAGCGCGCCGATGACGAACACCAGCACCACCGACAACGGGATCAGCAGCATCAGGACTTCCACGCGGGCGTCCCTTCCCGTGGCGGCGCTGCGACCGGCTCCGGCGCGGGTCGCGTGAGGCGCAGCGCATTGCCGACGACGACGAGCGACGACAGCGACATGCCGAGCGCCGCCACCAGCGGCGTGACGAAGCCGAACGCGGCAGCGGGCACCGCGAGCACGTTGTAGACGAGGGCCCACCCGAGGTTGCCGCGGATGATCGCGAACGTGCGCCGCGCCTCGGTGAGCGTCGTCGCGATGCGCTCGATGCGATCGGAGAGGATCACCGCGTCGGCGGTCCACTGCGCGAGCGGCACCGCGCTGCCGAGGCTCAGCGAGACCTGCGCCTGCGCGAGCGCGGGCGCGTCGTTGACGCCGTCGCCGGCCATCATCACCACCGCGCCGTTCTTCTGCAGCGCGGCGATCGCGTCGCGCTTGCCTTCCGGCGTCTGCTCGCCGCGCGCATCGGCGATGCCGAGCGCGCCCGCGGCAGCCTGCACGGCTTCGGCCCGGTCGCCCGACAGCACGACCGGCGTCACGCGCATCGCCTGCAGCGCCGCGACCAGCGCCGCGGCGCCCGGCCGCAGCGTGTCGGCGAGCACGAACAGCGCGCGCCAGCCCTGCGAGTCGCCGAGGCCCACCAGCGTGTCGCGCGACTCGCGCGCGAGCGCCGCGAGCGCGGGCGGCAGCTCGCCCGCGATCGCCGCGACGTAGCCCAGGCGCCCGACGCGCACGTCGCGTCCTTCGAAATGCGCGGACACGCCCTGCCCCGCGAGCTGGCGCACGTCGTCCACGACCGGCAACGCGAGGTCGCGCGCCGCGGCGACGATCGCGCGCGCGGCCGGGTGCTCCGAGCGCGCTTCGAGCGCGGCCGCGAGCGCCAGCGCATGCGCTTCGGTGAGCGGCGCGATGGTGGCGACGCGCGCAAGCCGGATGCGGCCTTCGGTAAGCGTGCCCGTCTTGTCGAGCACGACGTGCGTGACCTTCGCGATCGTCTCCAGCGCATCGCCGCGCGCGAGCACGACGCCGCGGCGCGCGAGCGAGCCGGCCGCGGCGGCGAGCGCTGCCGGCGTGGCGAGCGCGAGCGCGCACGGGCACGACACGGCGAGCACCGCGAACGTCACGGGCAGCGCGTGCGCGGGATCGATGCGCAGCCACGCGAGCGCGGTGGCGGCCGCGAGCACGAGCAGCGCGCCCACGAACACCGCGGCCACGCGGTCGGCGCTCTTCGCCACGGCGGGACGCGCGCTCGCGGCGCGCTCGGCGAGGCGCAGGATCGCGGAGAGCCGCGTGTCCTCGCCGGCCGCGGTCACGCGCACGACGAGCGCGTTGTCGCGATTGACGGCGCCGGCCCACAGCGCATCGCCGACGCCGCGCAGGAGCGGCGCGCTCTCGCCGGTCAGCATCGCCTCCTCGACGTGCGAGCGGCCGTCGACGACGACGCCGTCGGCCGGGACCAGCGCACCCGGACGCACGAGCACGCGCTCGCCGGGCGCGAGCGTCGCGGCCGCGACGGTCTCGGTGCCCGTGTCGGTGACGCGCTCGGCGGTGTCGGGCCGCTGGCGCGCGATGGTCTCGATCGCCGCGCCCGCCTTCTGGCGCGCGACGAGCTCGAGGTAGCGCGCGACGAGCAGCAGCGCGATGAACATCGTCACCGAGTCGAAGTACACCGGGCCGCCGCCGGCGAGCACCGACCACGCGCTCGCCGCGAAGGCCGCGACGAGCCCGACGACGATCGGCACGTCCATGCCGAGGCGGCGATGCCGCAGGTCGCGCCACGCGCCCGCGAACAGCGGCGACGCGGAGTAGAAGAGCGCGGGCAGCGTGAGCACGAAGCTCGCCCAGTCGAGGAGCTGCCGCTGCTCGGGCGCCACGCCGTCGTCGGAGAGGTACAGCGGCAGCGCGAACATCATCACCTGCATCATCGCGAGCAGTGCGACGGCCATGCGCGCGAGCAGCGAGCGGCGCTCGCGCCTCGCCAGCGCCTCGCGCCGCGCAGGATCGTACGGATACGCGGCGTAGCCGACCTGCGCGATCGCGCGCAGCACGCTCGACAGGTGCGTGACGTCCGCGCGCCAGGTGACGAGCGCGCGCCGGTTGGCGTAGTTGACCTGCGCCGACTCGACGCCGGGCTGGCGCGCGAGCCACGACTCGACGAGCGGCACGCAGGCGCCGCAGGTCAGGCCCTCGAGCAGCAGCGACGCCTCGCGCCGTCCCTCGCCCGCGTCGCGCACGAGGCCGCCCGCTTCCGCGGCGTCGCCCCACCGCGTCCACTCGTCGGCGGCGGCGGGATCCGCGCGCAACGCGACCTCGGTGCGCCCCGCGTACAGCGCATCGAGGCCCGCGGCATGCAGCGTCTCCGCGACGGCGACGCATCCCGCGCAGCAGAACGCGCGCGGGGTGCCGGCGATGACGGCGGTCCACCGACTCCCGGGCGGGTTCGGCGTGCCGCAGTGATAGCAGGTCGCGGCCAGCGCCTGCGGCGCCTCGGCGGAGGGCGCCACGGCGGGGGTTGCGGAAAATGCGCTCAGCGCCGACATGTCATAAACTCCGGGCAGCGCATGTGATCGGGGTCAAGCGCACGAGGCGCGTATTGTCCCTGTGACATCTTGTCCGGCCCGTTGACGTGCATCAACTGGGTGCGACATCAAGTGCGTATCATGAAATCGAGTGAATTGAACGGGGGATCGACGCGATGTTCACGAATCTGCTGGTACCGACCGACGGCTCCAAGCTCTCCGACAAGGCCGTCGCGGAAGCCATCGAGCTTGCACAGGCGACCAAGGCCAAGCTGACGCTCTTCCACGCTTCTCCGGATTATCCGACACCGGTGTACGCCGAGGGCGTGTCCGTCGAGATGGTGTCGCGCCGCGAGTACACGAAGCGGGCGAAGGAAGAGGCGAGCAAGGTGCTCGAGCGCGTGTCCGCGAAGGCAGCGGCCGCGGGCATCGAATGCACGACCGTGCACGCGATCGCCGCAGCTCCGTGGGAAGCGATCCTCGCCGCCGCCAAGAAGGCGAAGTGCGACGGCATCGTGATGGCCTCGCACGGCCGCAAGGGCCTGGCCGGCCTGCTGCTCGGCAGCGAGACCACCAAGGTCCTCACGCACAGCAAGATTCCTGTCTTAGTGGTTCGCTGACGTCCGCATTACGCAGCCCTCACATCGAAGGACTCCCTCGCCCCGCTTGCGGGGGCATTTCCGGGAATTCGGCGAGCATGCTCGCCGCCGGAAATGCGGCGGTCGCATGCAGGCGACCGCGCGCCCTGCAAGGGAGGGCTGGGGTGAGGGGCGGCCGCGGATTGAGTGCACGTCGCAACCACGCGCACACAGGCGCATCGGCTAGCGAAGCCCCTTCGGCCACCAAAGATATCCCACCGGATTGTCCGGGCACGGCCCGAAGCCGCACTCGAGCAGGAACGCCGCGACGTTCGCTGCCGCGAGCAGCAGGAACACCACGCACACCGCGTTCGCGAGCCCGCCTCCTGCCGGGCCACGCTCGCGCGTGACGCCGGGACCGGCGATCACGAGCATCGCGCCGACATACGCGACGAGCGCGCCGTAGCCCACGAACGCCCACGTGTAGAAGTGGAAGCCGAAGAGCGCCGACCCGTAGCTGCCGCTGCCCGGCACCACGTGCAGCGCGATCTGGCGCAGCGACGCGCTGCCCGCGGCCACCGCGGTGAGCGCGATCACGCCGTAGTGCGCAGGCGAGTAGCCGGCGCGCAGGTTCAGCACGAGCGCCGCGCCGGCCACGATGAAGCCGACGCGCTGCAGTGCGCACAGCGGGCACGGCAGCTCGCCCAGCATGAACTGGTAGAAGAACGCGATGAGCAGCACGCCGCAGATGCCGGCGAGCGCCGTGGTATCGAGCGTGCGCTGCAAGATCGCTACAGGCCGATCGCGAGCTTGTCGGTCGCGTGGTAGACGAGCCACCACACCTGCACGACCACCGTGACGAGTGCGAAGCCCAGCGCAGCCCTGCGCTGGCGGAGGAACGCGCACAGCGCGGCGACCAGTCCAAGAATGAACGGTAGTACCATCACCACGGTGAAAGCCCTCCTCTTCCCGGCCGTGCGCGCCGCGTGGCGCGCGGCGCGGCCGATCATACGCCTTTGCGTGTTGCTTGCGTTCGCCGTCGCGGGCGGCGGACATGCGCTCGCCGCCGATGCGGACAAGGTGCTGCGCGTCGCGAGCAGCGACATCGACACGCTCGACCCGCACCAGCTGCAGGACAAGTTCTCGCGCGACGTCTCGCTGCTCATCAACGAGGGCCTGTTCGAGTGGTCGTACCTCGACCGGCCGCCGGTCGCCTCGCCGCGCACGGCCACGGGTGCGCCCGAGGTCAGCGCCGACGGCCGCACGTGGACCATCCGCCTGCAGCCGGGCATCCACTTCACCGACGACCCGGCGTTCAAGGGCAGGAAGCGCGAGCTCGTCGCCGCCGACTACGCGTACTCGATCAAGCGCGCGCTCGATCCCAACCTGCGCGGCGGCGGCGATCCCGAGATCACGAACCTCATCGTCGGCATGCGTGAGGTGGTCGACGCCGCCGCGAAGCCCGGCGCGCGCTTCGACTACGACGCGCCGGTGGCGGGCCTCGTCGCGGTCGACAAGTACACGCTGCAGCTGCGCTTCACCGCCGTCAACTATCCCGTCGCCACCGAGATCCTGATGCAGCAGGCGGTCGCGCGCGAGGTGGTGGACGACGCCAAGGGCGACATCCAGTCGCGCGTGGTCGGCACCGGGCCGTACCGTCTCGCGGAGTGGCAGCGCGGCACGCGCGTGGTGCTCACCGCCAATCCCGACTACCGCGAGCTGCGCTTCCCCGCCAGCACCGATCCCGCGCACGCGGCCCTCGTGCAGGAGATGCGCGGCCGCAAGCTGCCCGCGATCCGGCGCATCGAGATGGCGATCATCGACGAGCAGAACGTGCGCGTGCTGGAGTTCGAGAGCGGCAAGCTCGACGTGATCGAGCTGCGCGGCGAGGCGGTGGGGCCGCTGCTGCGCAACGGCGAGATCGCGCCGCCGCTCGCGGCGCGCGGCATCCGTCGCGTGCCGTACGTCACCAACTCGGTGCGCTCGCTGTACGTGAACATGCTCGACCCCGTGCTGGGCGGCATGACGCGCGAGCACATCGCGCTGCGGCGCGCGATCGCGCTCGGCATCGACGCCGAGACGCTCGTGCGCGTGATCTACGCGGGGCAGGCGCTGCCCGCGAACCAGATGATGGCCCCCGGGCTCGCCGGCTTCGACGCCGCATGGCCGAAGCGCGAATACGATCCCGCGCTCGCGGCCGCGCTGCTCGACCGCATGGGCTACGGCAAGCGCGACGCGCAGGGCTTTCGCCTGCAGCCGGACGGCAAGCCGCTGACGGTGGTGCTCACCATCTTCACCGGCACCGTGTGGCGCGAGATCCAGACGCTGCTCAAGAAGAACATGGATTCGCTCGGCGTGCGCCTCGACTTCCGCGCCGTCCCCGTGCAGGACCTCTTCAAGGAGGTGGCGCAAGGCAAGTTCATGCTCGCGATCCACGGCCGCTCGCTGACGCCGATGGGGCTGGGCTTCGGCCAGTTCTACGGCCCGAATCCGCCGGAGGGCAACGAGTCGCGCTTCCGCTACGCGCCCTTCGACCGCGCGTACGAGGCGTTCCTGCGCGCCCCGACCCCGGAGGACCGAGCGCGCGAGGCGCGCACGATGGTCGCGATCCTGCACTACTACGCGCCGATCATGCCGCTGCTCGTCGACGTGCAGAACGCGTTCGTGCAGCCGTGGCTCAAGGGCTATGCGCCCTCGCCCTTCGGCTCCTATTTCCAGTACATGGACCTGGCCCGGGCCCCCTAGCCTCGCCGCGCGCGCCCAAGCGGTGGCTCGGGTACAATCGTTGGTTCTCTTTTTGCCGAAGAATCAGCACCATGCGCGTTTCGCGGTTCTATCTCTCGACCCTCAAGGAAGCCCCGGCGGACGCCGACGTCGCGAGCATCAAGCTCATGCTGCGCGGCGGGCTCATCCGCAAGCTCGGCACCGGCCTCTACACGTGGATGCCGCTCGGCCTCCTCACGCTGCGCAAGGCGGAGGCCATCATCCGCGAGGAGATGAACCGCGCGGGCGCGCTCGAGGTCGAGATGCCGGTGGTGCAGCCGGCCGAGCTGTGGCAGGAGACGGGGCGCTGGGAGAAGATGGGCCCCAACATGCTGCACGTGAAGGACCGCCACGAGCGCGACTTCGTGGTGGGGCCGACGCACGAGGAGGTCATCACCGACGTCGCGCGGCGCGAGATCAAGAGCTACCGCCAGCTCCCGGTGAACTTCTACCAGGTGCAGACCAAGTTCCGCGACGAGGTGCGCCCGCGCTTCGGCGTGATGCGGGCGCGCGAGTTCATCATGAAGGACGCGTACTCGTTCGACGCCGACGAGGCGGGCATGCTGCGCTCCTACCAGATCATGTTCGACGCGTACACGCGCATCTTCACGCGCATGGGGCTCGCGTTCCGCGCGGTCGACGCGGACACCGGCGCCATCGGCGGCAACGCGTCGCACGAGTTCCAGGTGCTCGCCGCGTCCGGCGAGGACGCCATCGCGTACAGCACCGGCTCCGACTACGCGGCCAACGTCGAGAAGGCGGAGGCGCAGGCACCCGCGCATCCGCGCGGCCCCGCCACCGAGCCGATGGCGAAGGTGGCCACCCCCAACCAGTCGACGTGCGAGGAGGTGGCGGAGCTCCTGGGATTGCCGCTCGCGCGCACGGTGAAGTGCCTGATGGTGTGGGCCGGCGACAAGGTGCACATGCTGCTCGTGCGCGGCGATCACATGGGCAACGAGGTCAAGATCGGCAAGCTGCGCGGCATGGACGACTGGCGCTGGGCGAGCGAGGCGGAGATCGTCGCGGCCACCGGCTGCAAGCCGGGCTACCTCGGCCCGGTCGGCATCCCGCCGGACATGCCGCTCGTCGTCGACCGCTCGGTCGCCGCGATGAGCGACTTCGTGTGCGGCGCCAACGAGGCGGACTTCCACCTGCGCGGCGTCAACTTCGGCCGCGACTGCCGCGAGCCCGACTTCGTCGCGGACATCCGCAACGTCGTCAAGGGCGATCCGTCGCCCGACGGCAAGGGCACGCTCGACATCGTGCGCGGCATCGAGGTCGGGCACGTGTTCGCGCTGGGGACCGTGTACTCCAAGGCGATGGGCGCAACTTATCTCGCGGCCGACGGTCAATCGAGGGTTTTGGAGATGGGGTGCTACGGCATCGGGGTGACCCGGGTCGTGGCGGCCGCCATCGAGCAGAATCACGACGAGCGAGGGATCATCTGGCCGGAGCCGCTGGCGCCTTTCCTGGTCGCCATCGCGCCGGTCGGCTACGACCGCAACGAAGCCGTGCGTG
This sequence comes from Burkholderiales bacterium, assembly GCA_046347855.1. GTDB lineage: Bacteria > Pseudomonadota > Gammaproteobacteria > Burkholderiales > Casimicrobiaceae > VBCG01. The sequence continues at coordinate 1,145,376 of JAXMFJ010000005.1, read as the reverse complement.
CGCTGGCGGACCGCCTGCACGACGAGCTGGCCGCGGCCGGCATCGAGGTTCTCCTGGACGACCGGGGCGAGCGCCCTGGCGTGATGTTTGCTGATCTCGAGTTGATCGGGATCCCGCATCGGATCACCATAGGCGACCGCGGCCTGAAGGAAGGCCGGGTCGAGTACCAGGGCCGCCGCGACACGGCGGCCACCGCGGTTCCCGTCGAAGAGATTGCCCCCTTCATCCGCGCCAAGCTTGCGAAAGCCACGTAGCAACCGATGAACCGACGTTTCACCTGGCGAAGCGCCTGCGCTTCGGCCCTCGCGGCCGCGCTCGCGTTCGTCCCGATCGCGGCGTCCGCCGGCGCGCAGGAGCAGGAGAAGCTCGCGCCGTCGGCAGTGGCGGGCCTCGCCAAGGCGATCGCGGATGCGCCGGTGCCGCCGGATTACGTCAATCGCCCGGACCTGCAGCGGTGGCTCGCCGAGATGTCGCGCCGCATCGCGCACAAGGTCGCGGACGAGAATGAGCGGCGCGACCTCCTTGCCACCGTCCACTACGAGGCGACGCGCGCGGGGCTCGACCCGCAGCTCATGCTCGGCGTGATGTACCACGAGAGCGGCTTCAAGAAGTACGCGGTGTCGTCGGCCGGCGCGCGCGGCTACATGCAGGTGATGCCGTTCTGGCTGCGGCAGATCGGCAACGACGAGCAGAACCTCTTCAACCTGCGCACCAACCTGCGCTACGGCGCCGTCATCCTGCGGCACTACCTCGACATCGAGAACGGCGACTACTACCGCGCGCTCGGCCGCTACAACGGCAGCCTCGGGCGTCCCGAGTACCCGACCGCGGTGCTGGCCGCGATGAACCGCCACTTCGCCCTCGCGCCCGTCGCCACGGCGGCCACCACGGTCGGCGTCTCCATCCCCCGGTGAGCCGGGGCGCGTTCGTATCCCACCCGCCCCGGCCCGGGGCCTGACCCCGATGCCGTACGTCGGGCGCTTCGCGCCGTCGCCCACCGGCCCCCTGCACTTCGGCTCGCTCGTCGCCGCGCTCGCGAGCTTCTGCGACGCACGCGCGAACGGCGGCGCGTGGCACGTGCGCATCGAGGACGTCGACGCGCCGCGCAGCCGTCCCGGCGCCGCGCGCGAGATCCTCGCCACGCTCGCGCGCTACGGCATGGCGTGGGACGGCCCGGTCGTGACGCAGACGGAGCGCACGTTCGCCTACGAGGCCACGCTCGCCACGCTGCAGGCGCAGGGCGCGGTCTACGCGTGCACGTGCACGCGGCGCGAGCTCGAGTCGGCGCCGGTGGGCGCGGGCGGCGAGCGCGTCTATCCCGGCACCTGCCGCGCCGGACCGCGCGCCGGCGCGCGTACGGCTTGCGCGTGGCGCGTGCGGGTCGACGACGCCGTGATCGCGTTCACCGATGCGCTGCAGGGGCCGCAGCGGCAGGACCTCGCGCGCGACGTCGGCGACTTCGTCGTGCGCCGCGCCGACGGCCTCTTCGCCTACCAGCTCGCGGTGGTCGTCGACGACGCCGCGCTCGGCGTGACCACGATCGTGCGCGGCGCCGATCTCCTGCCCTCGACGCCGCGGCAGATCTACCTGCAGCAGAGGCTCGCGCTGCCCACGCCGGCGTACCTGCACGTGCCGGTGGCGATCAACGCCGCGGGCGAGAAGCTCTCGAAGCAGACGCAGGCGCTTGCACTGCCGTACGATCCGGTGCCGGCGCTGCTGGCCGCGTGGCGGTTCCTCGGCCAGCCGCCGCCCGCGGCGTCGCCGGACGGCACGGCCGGCTTCATCGCCTACGCGGTGCGCGCGTGGTCGCGGCACGCGCTGCCCCCGGTGCCGATGCTGCCCGCCCCGCGTGGTTGCTGAAGGCCGCGCCGACAGACGGCCCGTCCCGGGCACGGCGCCCGTGGACGCGGCGCATCGCCGCGCCCGCGTATAATTCGTTCTCCCGCGGTCTTCGCGTCGCGAAGCCGCCCATCGTCCCTTAGCTCCACGTTCCAATGACCACACTCGTTGTCGTCCGCAAGGGCGACGAAGTTGCCATCGCCGCCGATTCCCTCACGACCTTCGGCGACACCCGCCTCGCGGCGGCGCACGACCTCACGTACGACAAGATCGTCCACTATCGCGACACCTACATCGGACTGTGCGGCTCCGCCGCGCACCAGCTCGTGTTCGACAGCCTGCTGCGGCGGCACGACGACCTCGACTTCTCCAACAAGCTCGCGATCTTCGAGACGTTCCGCAAGCTGCACCCGATCCTGAAGGAGCAGCACTTCCTCAATCCGAAGGAGGAGGAGGACGATCCGTACGAATCCACGCAGATCACCGCGCTGATCGCCAATCCGTCCGGCATCTACGGCGTGTACTCGATGCGCGAGGTGTTCGAGTACTCGCAGTTCTGGGCGGCGGGCTCGGGGCGCGAGTTCGCGCTGGGCGCGATGCACGCGGTCTACTCGCGCCTGAAGACCGCCGAGGCGGTGGCCAAGGCCGGGCTCGAGACCGGCGCGCTGTTCGACAAGAACTCCGCGCTGCCGCTCACGCTGTACACGCTGCGCCTGCGCGGGTCGTGACGTGGCCACAGGCGGCGACGCGCTGACGCGCTTCGTGTTCGAGCACGCCGCCGTGCGCGGCGCGCTCGTGACGCTCGCCGACACCACGGCCGCGACGCTCGCGTGCCATCCGTATCCGCCGGCGCTGCAGCGCGTGCTCGGCGAGCTGCTCGCGGCGAGCGCGCTGCTCGCGTCCACGCTCAAGTTCACCGGCAGCCTCATCGTGCAACTGCAAGGTGATGGTCCCGTGCGGCTGCTCGTCGTCGAGTGCACCGACGCGCTCGGCATGCGCGCCACCGCGCAGTGGGACGCCGAGCGCACGGCGGCGCTCGGTGCGGACGCATCGCTCGCCGATCTCGCCGGCGGCCCGGAGCACGGTCGGCTCGTCCTGACGCTCGATCCCAAGGGCGCGGGCACCGTGTACCAGGGCATCGTCACGCTGGAATCGGGATCGGTCGCGGGCCTGGTCGAGCACTACCTCGCCACGTCGGAGCAGCTCGCGAGCCGGCTCGTGCTCGGCACGCACGACGGGCGCGCGGCGGGCCTGCTGCTGCAGCGGCTGCCCGGCGCCACCGAGGACGACGACCTCACGTGGGAGCGTGCGCAGGCCGCGGTCGACGTGCTCGCGCCCGAGGCGCTGCTGTCGGGCGCGCCGGCGACCACGCTGATCGGCGCCGTCTTTCCCGAGGACGACGTGCGCGTCTTCGCGCCGCGCGCCGCGTCGTTCGCGTGCTCGTGCTCGCGCGAGCGCGTCGAGAACGCGCTGCGCATCGCGGGCGCCGCCGAGATCGAGTCGATCCTCGCCGAGCGCGGCGACGTCGAGGTCACCTGCGAGTTCTGCAACCGCCGCTACACGTTCGGGCCGGTCGAGGCCCGCGCGATCTTTGCGCCGGTGGCGCCCACGCGGCACTGAGCGGACGCGATGGCCGACGACGCCGCGAAGGTTCGCTTCGACAAGTGGCTGTGGGCCGCGCGCTTCTACAAGACGCGCACGCTCGCCGCCGAGGCGATCGACGCCGGGCAGGCGCGCGTGGGCGAGGAGCGCGTGAAGTCCGCGCGCACGATGCACGTCGGCGATCGCGTCAGCGTGCGCAAGCAGGGGCTCGTGTGGGACATCGAGGTGACCGGCGTCTCCGACCGTCGCGGCGGCGCCGTCGAGGCGGCGAAGCTCTATCGCGAGACGGACGACGGACGCAAGGCGCGCGAGGAGCGCATCAGGGAGCTGCAGGCCGCACGCGCGGCGCAGCCGCTGTATCCGGGTCGGCCGACCAAGAAGCAGCGGCGCAAGCTCGAGGATTTCCTCAATGAGCCCTGATCATCGCTGGCGGCGCGTGGCGTGGCACACGATCGGCCTCGTGCTCGCCGGCGTGCTCGCCTGGCTGATCGTGCGTGCGTATCGGCAGCCGGATTTCATGATCGATATGTTCAGCGGATTCCTCTGCTGAACGGGCTTTGCCCGTCGATGCAGCCCCTCACCCCAACCCTCTCCCCGCAAGCGGGGCGAGGGAGCCTTTGGGGCGCTGCGCGTTCACGCCACCGCAACAACGAAGACCTCCCTCGCCCCCGAAGGGGGAGAGGGTTGGGGTGAGGGGCGAATTACGCAGCAGGACAGGCTATGCGCGTTGGGGTAATTCCGGAATCATCCCCACCAGCGACACCGGCGACGTCGGCAGCACGCCGAGCGCGCGCATCTTCGCCATCACCGAGCTGAAGTCCGCCGCGGTGTGTGCATCGGCGATGGGCTTCGCGAGCAGGTTCACCGCCCGACCGCTCACCACCAGCGGAAGGTCCGCCGGCAGCGCCGCGCGCAGGCTGCGGATCTCCTGTCCCGCGATCTTGCCCGAGATCCCGCGATCGAACAGCAGCACGACCACCGCCGCCTTGTACGCTTCGGCCGCGCCCGCGATCTCCTGCGCCGGCACGCCGGCGCCGAGCGTCAGGCAGTTCACGCCCTCGGTGAACAGCAGGAGCTCCAAGATCGCGAGGCCGAGCTGGTTGGGATCGTTGGGCGGGGTGGCGAGCAGGATGTGCCGCGCATCGCGCGTCGGACGGACGAGCCGCGTCACGTCGCGCAGCAGGCGCTGCGCGAGATCGGCGAAGCGCAGCTCCTGGAAGTTCTGCATCTCGCCGCGGACCACGTGCTCGTGCACGGCCTCGTTCAGCGGGATCAGCGTCTGCTCGAGGAACTTGCGCAGTCCCTGCCCAACGAGCAGCTTCGAAAGATGGTTCTGCATCTCGCCGATGCGGTGCTCGCCCAAGAGCTTCACGGCGGTCTCGATCTCGGGCGGCAGCGGCGACGGCTCGTCGACCGCGAGCCCCAGCATCGACTGCAGCGCCGAATCCGTGAGCGGCACCACGGCGCCCGCGCGCCAGCCTTCGGACAACAGTTGCTTGATGAGCTTCAGGCGCGCGACCTGGTCGGGCGGGTAGACGCGGTCGCCGAACGCATCGCGCATCGGGGACGGGAACCCGTAGCGGCGCTGCCACATGTAGAGCTGCTCCCGGCGCAGGCCGGTGATGCGCACCACTTCCCGGATATGCAGCGCGCCGCGCGCGTCGCCGTTGCTGGCCTGCACGTCGACCGGGACCAGGGTGCTCTCCCGGCGGCGCGTCGGCGCCTTGATCAAGATGCCCATCTGCGTCGTTCCTGTTCTATTTTGGTCGGTACAACTGCGCAGGCTGTAACCCACAATTATAGCGATGGGTCCCTCGCCAGCCCCTGCGGATGCCCCTCCGGCGTCCATCTGTGCTGCACGAGCCGTTTATGCATGATGCGTGCCAGACAGCGCGAGCGGCTATTGCGTGGGGTCGAGGAAGCGGCGATCATCGCGCCAGCCCAACGATCGCGCGCGAGCCTCGCGCGCCTGCCCACGCGGTCGTGCGGTCGCGGTGCGCTTCTTGCATCGTGACGGGATCGTCGTCGAAGGATTCACCCGCCCATGTTCGGATTCGGCAAGACCGCCCGCGATCCGCTTGCCGACGCCAAGTCGGCGGAGCGCTGGCTCGCGGCCTTCCCGGCCAACGATCCGCTCGCTGCGCACGCGGACGTGCTGGCGGAGCTCGGCCGCATCGCCGAGCCCACGGCACGGCGCACGCCGCAGCGCCTCGACGCGGTGTTCTACCTCGACGGCCAGACCATCGGGCTGCGCAAGAGCCTCACGCTGCAGTACATCGAGCACGCGAGCCGCAGCTCGAAGATCGAGCACCAGCTGTGGTCGGCGCTGTTCGACCTGACGCAGGCGTTCCTCGTCGCGTACTACGCGTTCGCGCGCGAGATCGCGCTGCACTCGCAGAGCCCCAAGTGGCAGCAGCTCCTGCCCCAGCTACTGTGCCGGCAGGTCGTGCACATGGGCCTCGACGCCAAGATCCGCCTCTACCGCTACGAGCAGTGGATCCCCGCGAAGTGGGCGGAGCTGCACCAGCTCTTCTCGCACGCGCTCACCCGCCAGTTCGAACGCGCGCCGATCGTGCTGCGCCCCGGCAGCGGCGCGACGACCATCGAGCACGAGTACCTCGCGACGCTGCTGCTGCAGCTCATGAACGCGGGCAACATGACCGCGCGCCACCTGGAATGGGTCGCGGGCGAGCTCGACGAATGGTGCAGCACGCTGCGCCTCAACCTCGAGCCGTCGTCGGCGACGTCGTTCTACGTGGACCTCGCCTCGCGCGAGGGGCTCAAGCGCCGCACGCCCGCGCCGCTCGAGGGCCGCGTGCTGTTCCTCGACACCCGCCCGCTGCACTCGGTGCTGTCGCAGAACGTCGTGATGCTGGAGCAGAAGATCCGCACGCAGCCGCTGTCGGAGAAGACGCCGAAGCGCAGCGAGCAATGGGGGCTCCTCACCAAGCTCGCGTCGCAGGTCGACCCGGAGTTCAAGCCGTTCGCGCGCCGCGGCGAGCGCACCGCCGCCGCGGGGCAGGTCGACGCCATCGTCGGCTTCGCGAAGATCTCGTCGTACCTGCGCGAGGAGGACTTCCAGCCGATCGAACTGCAGACCGGCAAGAGCTTCGGCGGCACGATGGAGCTCGCGGTGTTCGGGCGCCATCGCAACGAGACCGACCGCAAGGCCGATCTCGCGCGCCGGCGCTTCGCGACGTTCGCCGCGCCCGGCGGGCCGTGGGAAGTGAAGGACATGAGCCAGACCGGCTTCCGCCTCATCGCGCCGATGAGCGTCGCCAACCTGGTGACGCTCGGCACGCTGGCCGCGATCCGCCCGCTCGGGCAGACGCTGTGGGCGCTCGGCATCGTGCGGCGCATGAAGCGGCTGACCGCCGACCGCGGCGAGATCGGTCTGCAGGTGATCGCCAACACGCTGATCGGCGTCGACCTGATCGAGCAGCGACGCACGCTCGACAACGACTACTCGGTGGACGGCGAGGCGACGGCGGTCAACGGTCGCACGTTCCACGGGCTCTTCCTCGCGCTGCGCAGGCGCGACCAGGACAACGGCGTGCAATCGGTGATCGTGCCGGCCGCCGAATACCAGCCGGCGAAGAAGCTGAAGCTCGTCACGTCGCGTGCCAGCAATCCCGTGCGCTTCGGGCGCCTGCTCGAGCAGCAGCCCGAGTGGGTGTGGGCCACGATCGAGGCCGGCGATCTCACGGGCTCGCTGCCCGCGCTGGCGACGGTGATAGGCGAGCCGATTCCACCGGCGGCCGCGAACGAGTAAATTGACGGGCAATGCCCGTCGATCGCTACCCCGAGCTGCACGCCGCCTGGCGGTGGGACGTGCCCGCCACGTTCAACATCGCGCACGCGTGCTGCGGCCGCTGGGCCGCCGACCGCACGCGCTTCGCGCTCTATTGGGAGGACGAGTCCGGCGCCACCTCCGCGCACACGTACTGGGACCTGCAGCGCGAGGCGAACCGTCTCTCGAACGTGCTCGCGGGCATGGGCGTGCGCCGCGGCGATCGCGTGGCGCTCATCCTGCCGCAGCGGCGCGAGACCGCGGTTGCGCACATCGCGGTGTACCAGATGGGCGCGGTCGCGGTGCCGCTGTCGTTCCTGTTCGGACCCGATGCGCTGCTGTATCGCCTCGCGGATTCGGAGGCGAAGGTCGCGCTCGTCGATCCGCAATCGGCACCGAACCTCGCACCGCTGCGCGACCAGCTGCCGACGCTGACGCACGCGATCGGCGCCGCCGGCGCGCGCGCGCCCGACCTCGTCGACTACGACGCCGCGGTGGCCGCCGCGTCGCCGCACTTCACGGCCGTCGACACGCGGGCGGACGATCCCGCGCTCATCGTCTACACCAGCGGCACCACCGGCCCGCCGAAGGGCGCGCTGATGCCGCATCGCTGCCTCCTCGGCAATCTCCCGGGCTTCGTGTATTCGCACGACGGCTTCCCGCAGCCCGGCGACGTGTTCTGGTCGCCCGCCGACTGGGCGTGGACCGGCGGCCTCATGGACGCGCTGCTGCCGACGATGTACTTCGGCCAGCCGATCGTGGGCTACCGCGGCCGCTTCGATCCCGAGCGCGCGCTGCGCCTCATGGAGAAGTACCAGGTCCGCAACACGTTCATCTTCCCCACCGCGCTGAAGCTCGTCATGAAGGCGTTCCCGCGCCCGCGCGATCGGTTCGACGTGCAGCTGCGCAGCGTGATGAGCGCCGGCGAGGCCGTCGGCACCACGGTGTTCGCGTGGACGCAGGAGGCGCTCGGCGCGACGATCAACGAGATGTTCGGGCAGACCGAGATGAACTACATCGTCGGCAACTCGCACGCGCTGTGGCCCGCGAAGCCGGGCTCGATGGGCCGGCCGTATCCCGGGCATCGCGTGGCGGTCATCGACGACGCGGGGCACGAAGTGCCGCGCGGCGAGCCCGGCGAGGTGGCGGTGAATCGCATCGGCTCCGACGGCACGCCCGATCCCGTGTTCTTCCTCGAGTACTTCAAGAATCCCGACGGCACGCGCAACAAGTACACCGGCGACTGGTGCCGCACCGGCGACGTCGCCACGATGGATGCCGACGGCTACCTCTGGTACCAGGGCCGCGCCGACGACGTGTTCAAGGTCGCGGGCTATCGCATCGGGCCGTCGGAGATCGAGAACTGCATCGTGAAGCATCCGGCGGTGGCGAACGCCGCGGTGGTGCCGTCGCCCGACGAGACGCGTGGCAGCGTGGTGAAGGCGTTCGTGGTGCTGGCGCCGGGACACGAGCCGTCCGACACGCTCGCGCAGGAGATCCAGGCGCACGTGCGGCAGTTCCTGGCGCCGTACGAGTACCCGAAGGAGATCGAGTTCCTCGCGGAGCTGCCGATGACCACCACCGGCAAGGTGCAGCGGAAGGTGCTGCGCGAGCGGGAGATCGTGCGGAAGTCAGGGGTCTGACTCCGATGCGCGGGGTCTGATACCGATCCCGCCCGCATCGCGTGCGTGGCGCACTGCCGTGGCCGGGATCGGTGTCAGATCCCGGGTTCGAAGCGACAGTGCTCCAACCCGGGATCTGACTCCGATGCGAGGGGTCTGATACCGATCCCGCCCGCATCGCATGCGTGGCGCACCGCCATGGCCGGGATCGGTGTCAGATCCCGGGTTCGAAGCACCAGCGCCTAAACCCGGGATCTGACACCGGTTCCGGAGGCGCCGTCGCCTTCACTCGGCGAGCGGGGGCGGAACCGGTATCAGACCCCTGAGCATCGGCGTCCCCTGAGCGTCAGACCCCTAGCGGTCCCTGCACGATCACCTGCTGCATCATCCCCATGTCCTCGTGCACGAGCATGTGGCAGTGCATAACGTACCGCCCCGTGAAATCGCGGAAGCGCATGCGGAACGTGATGGACGATTGCGCGGGCGCGGGCACCGGCGGCGGCTGTTGCGGGGTCGAGTTGTTGTAGGGCATCGGCACGGTGTCCGCCCAGTACGGCTCGATCGGCTTGCCGTTCACGGCCACGATGTACATCGGGTTCACGTGGATGTGGAACGGGTGCCGGATGTTGTTCATGTTGACGATCGTCCACTCCTCCACGCTGTCGAGCGCCACCGTCTGCGTGAGCGCCTTCGACGACTGGAACGGAATGTACGTCGACGGCAGCGCCGGATTCGTCGTGCCGGTCGTGCCCGCGGCCCCGAGCGCGTACACCTTGCTCGCGATCTGCGTGGTCTGCGTCTGCCCGGGCGGCACGACCTGGTAGATCCACTGCGGCAGCTCGCCCGGCGGCGGATTGACGAGCGGCGTCTTCGCCGTGCCGGTGAACGGCAGGCCGGTGGTCGGATCGACCGCGGGATTGCTGCCGATCACGCGCATGACGATCGTGCGCTTCAGGCCGCCGTGCGCAGCGAGCTCCTCGTCGGTGATCGGATCGAGGAACCGCGTCACCGGCAGCGGCTCCGGCGGCAGGTTCATCGGGAACGACTCCGGCAGCACCACCACTTCCGCGACGATGTCCCCGGGCACCACGGTCGCCGCGCCGTTCGCATCCGCGTTGCGGCCCATCTCGATCGGGAACGTGCGCAGGAAATACGTCTTGGGCGTGCTCGACGCCTTCACCAGCACGTTGGTGCGGTTGCCCACCGCGAGCGCGACACCCTCCGGATACGAGGGCTGCGGCAGCGTCGGGTTGTACGCCGACTGCGGCAGTGGCGGCACCTGCTTGATGAAGCGCCGCGGATTGCCGTCGTGGCTGTACTGGTAGAGCGTGTGCTCGTCGAGGCTCAAGTTCAGCATCTTGAACGTGCCGGCGTTGATGAAGCGCCAGTTCTGCACCTCACCCGCGCGCATCAGGATGCGCGGCCGCCGCACGCCGTTGACGACGAAGTTCGGCTCGTTCACCGTGACGCCGCCCACCTGCCAGAATTCCTCGAGCTTGCCGGTGGTCGTGTCGTAGATCGGCGCCTGGAACACGAACACCTTCTCCGCGGCCGCCGCGATCTCGGGCACCTCGTCGATCGCGCCCTCGATGATGAGCGCCCCGGCCATGCCGCTGCCGACCTGGATCGCGCTGCTGCCGTGCAGGTGCGGGTGGTACCAGTAGGTGCCCGGCGGATGGTCGTCGCGGATCTTGTACTCGTACTGCCGTTCCTCGCCCGGCTTGATCCCCTGCTCCGGATCGTCGACCACGAAGTCGCCGTAGAGCTTCGGCGGATTCGACGTGTTCGGATCCTGGTACGGCGGCACCGCGGGCTGCGGATAGATGTCCGGGTACACGTGCAGGCCGTGCACGTGCAGGTTGGTGCTGTTGCGGTAGCGGAAGTGCATCGGCGCCTCGGGCACCGGGGGCACGTTCGGGGGCAGCTTGTTCACGATCTTGATGCGCAGCGTGTCGCCGACGTTCACGCGCAGCGTCGGCGCGGGAATGGTCCCGAACATGTTGCGCAACGTCACGATGGTGCCCTGGAACGGCATCGTCACGTACGACACGATGATCGTCACGTCGAGCACGCCGTTCTTCGACTGGATGTCGAGCGGCTGCACGAACGTCTCCTTCGGGCCAACCGGCTCGTCGCTGCCGCCGCCTCCGCCGCAGCCTGCGACGAGCGGCGGCACGATGGCGCCCGCCGTGATGCCGATGCCGAGCTTCAGGAGCTCGCGACGCTGCGGATCCTCGACGTACATTTCATGCATGGCGGCCTCGCCCGGTGGCTTGCACGGCAAGAAGTGACAGGGGTATCTGCTGCTCGCGTGCCGCGGCACCGAGCTGCCCTTCGGCGTTGCTGCCCCACCCGTACAGCGCGTCGCGCGCGAGTGCCGCCGCGTGCGCCTGGCCGGCCGCGATCGTGCGCACATCGGCGAGACCCGCCACCGGCGTCGGTGCCGCGCGGTCGTCGCGATCGCCGGTCGCGAGCTGCCCCAGGTGGTTCCAGCCCCATGCGTACACGGTGCCGCTGTTGCCCAGGGCCAGCGAGAAGTACATGCCCGCGGCCACGGCCTGCGCGCGCTCCGGCAGCGTCACCGTCACCGGCCGCGGCGAGAACTTCGCCGCGTCGTTGCCGAGCTGCCCGTGGTTGTTGCTGCCCCACGCGAGCACCTCGCCCGCGCTCGTCAGCGCGAGCGCGTGACTCGCACCGGCAGCCACTGACGCAATGCGTTCGGGCAACTCGACGAGGGACGGCAGCGCCACCGCGCGCAGGTGCCCCTGCCCGAGCTGCCCCGCCGCGTTGCCGCCCCACGCGAACACGCGGTCGTCCTGCGTGCGCGCGAGCATGTAGCCCTTGCCGACCGCGACGTCGCGCACCGGCGGCAGGCCCGTGACGCGTCCGGGCGACGCCTCGAGCGTGTCCGCCGCGCGGCCGAGCGCGCCGTCGAGCGCGAGCCCCCACGTGAAGACCGCGCCTGCGGTGTCGACCACCGCGCACTGGAACTCGCCCGCATGCACGCTGCGCGCATTGGCGATGCCCGCGACCGGCAACGGCGTCGCCGGCGCGACCGCCCCTGCGACGCCTGCGAGCCCCGCGCCATATGCGCCCCACGTGGCCACGCCGCGCGACGGCGTAATGCCGAGGCTCACGCCGTGCCCGGCCGCCACCGCGCTCACCGGCTCGCGCAGCAGCACCTCCACCGCGCGCGTCGGCGCGGGTGTCGTGCAGTACTCGGGCGTGGCGGACGGGATCCGGCCGCTGCCGTCGCCGCCCCACCCGACCACCTTCCCGGTGGCGAGCAGGGCGAGCGTGTGGTCGCGTCCGCAGCTGATGCTGCGCACGTCATACGCATGCGTTCGTGTGGAGTTCATCGTAGGCAAGGTCGTGAACGATGGGAAGGCGCCGCGCGCCGGGAGGCTCGGATGCAATTCGTGTGCCGCGCGTTTCTGGACTACCTTCCGCGCTGCGCGCTTCGGGGCAAATTGGCCCTTGGGATGGCCCGGCGGGCTCATCCGCGGGCGTCGGCCTCCTTGAGCTTCGTGACGAGCTCGATGTAGGCGCGCATCGCGTCCTCGCGCCCGGTGCCCTTGCGCGCGGCCCACGCGTCGTACTTCGCGCGGTTCACCATGTCGAGCGCGCCCGGGCGCTCGCCGCGGGCGTCGCCGAGCGTGGCCTGCTTGTAGAGCGAATAGAGGGCGAGCAGCGTGTCGTTGTCGGGCGCCCTGGCGATCGTCTTCGACGCCAGTGCGGCGGCGTCGAACGCGGCGTCGAGCGACGGCGCACCGGGCGCCTCGGGCTCGGGCTCGCCGAAGAACGCGTTCTCGCGCTCGACGTCGTCGGCGAACCAGCGCGCCTCCAGCAGCTTGCCGCCGTGGAACGCGAGGAGCAGCGCGCCCTGCGATTCGAGCGCAGCACCGTCGCGCTGCGCGACCAGCGTGGCCGGCACCAGCGCGATCCCGCGATTGAAGGCCGGCGTGCCGAACGCGGTGAAGCGCGGCGTGTGCCCCTCCGTCATGCGGCTCGCGAACGCGGCGAACGTCTTGCCCGCGTGCGCGCCGGACATGCGGTTGACCCCGGGCTGCACCCACGCGAGATCGGGGATCGCGAGATCGCGCAGGCCGTGCAGGTCACCCGCCTCGAGCTTCGCGCAGGCGGCCGCCACCGCCGCCGCGAGCGCGGCCGGCGTCATCTTCGGATCGTTGGCGAGCGCGGTGGTCGCGCCCGGCAGCGCCGCGCCGAAGAACTCGAGCACGCTCTTGGCGACGATCTCGCGGTCGTTGTCGACGCACACCATGTGGTAGCTGTCCTCCAGCACCACCATGCGCGCGCGGCCGCCGCCGATCTGCTCGACCAGGAAGTTGGCGCTGCGCAGGCTCGTGAGCTCGTCCTCGCGCGCGTGCACGATCAGCGTCGGGCAGCGGATCTCCTTCGCGCCCTGCATGAGGATCGCGCGCAGGCGGTCCACCTGCCGGATGCATTCGAGCGGCACCCAGCGGTAGTGGAAGTTCTCGCCGCGCTCGAACTTCGCCTTCACGATCGCGCGCAGCTGCTCGTTCTTGATGCCGTACGGATCCTCCTCCTCGATCTTCATCGTGCGCCCGACGCCGGGCACCGCGTAGAGGAGCGGCCGCAGCCCGCGATACCAGGGCGTGGCCCAGCCGTCGATGTACACCGGTGGCGCGAGCATCACGAGGTTGCCCTGCGCGTGGCGCTCGCGCTGCGCGAGCACCGCGGCGAGCAGCGAGCCCATGCACATGCCCATGAGGTGCAGCCGCGGATGCAGCGCGCGCACCTCGTGGTACTTGGCGGTGACGGCCGCGATCCAGTCCTCGGCCGTGACGCCCGCGAGATCTTCGGGCTGCGTGCCGTGGCCCGGCAGCGTGAGCGAGTGCGTGACGAAGCCCGCGTTCTTCAGCCGCTTGTGCATCGAGCCCAGGTCGTACTGCGTGCCCCCGAGCCCGTGGATCAGGAATACACCGTCGGGCGTGACGGCCTCGTCGTGGGTATCGCCCGCGACGGGCGCCTGCGGCCGCTCGGCCAGCGCGGCGTCCGTCAATGGACTACCCTCCGCGCTACGCGCTGCGGGCCGAATTCGCCCTTGGGACGGCCCGGCGGGCTCATGCGACGGCGGGCGCAGGCGCAGCGCCGATGCGCACGATGCCGACGATGCGGTGCAGCGCGCCGTCGTGGTCGCGGATGGCGCGCGCTTCGTCGGTGGCGGCGAGCGCCGTGCCCGACGGTCCCTGCACCAGGTAGGTCATGGTGTCGGGCTCGCCCTGGCCGCGCACGCGCTCGTCGAAGCGCGTCTGCACGCGCTCGCGGTCGCCGGCCGCGATCAGCGCGAGCCAGTCCGCGAGCACGCCGATCCTGGTCGCCGGCACGCCGACCAGCGCATCGGCATCGCCGGTGACCACCATGCGGTTGCTCACCGCATCCCATTCGTACGCGAGCAGGCGATGCGCGCCGATCGCGGCCTCGAAGCGCGTCTGCCATTCGCGGGCGGTGCGCGCGGCGTTGCGCTGCGCCGCGGCGAGCACCGCGACCAAAAGGCCGGTCATCGCGATCGCGAGCGCATAGCCCTCGACCTCGAGTTCCGGATCGCCGAGGAACCCCTCGACGCCCGCGAACGGGCCTTCGCCCTGCGCGGTGTTCACCATCGCGATGAGCGCGCCGGCGAACGCCGCCAGCGTCGCCCCGCGCGTGCCCCACAGGAGCGCCACCAGCGCCATGAACACGATGGGCACGTAGGTGAGCGCGCGGCCCGCGAGGCCGCCGAACCGCGAGCCGACCGCCGCGTCGAACAGGATCTGCATCGCGAGCAGGAACAGCGCGCACGCGACCGCACCGGTGCCGAACGCGCTCATCGTCATGCCGCCCGAGCGGCGCACGCGGAACTGCGACCACGCGATGACGAGCGGCGCCACCAGCAGCGTGCCGATCACGTTCGACAGGACCCACACGCGGAACGTCGTGGTCATCTGCTCGCCGCCGGTCGCGACGTGCCACGCGGCCGCGAAGAGGCCGCCGATGAGCGCCAGCGGCAGCGCGCCGGCCGCGATCAGCGCGGCGAGATCGCGCGAACTCTCGAGCCGCAGCGGCAGCGGCACGAGCCGCGACACGAGGTACGCCGCCACGCCGGACGCTGCGACCTCGATGACGCCGTAGCCCAGCGCGTCGAGCACCGACGTGCCCAGCATGACCGCGAACACCGCCGCGCCGATGAACGCGCCGGCGAGCACCGCACGCGCACGCTCGCGCCGCCAGCCGAGCAGTGCGCCCAGCACCAGCCCGCTCGCGAGCCACACGGTCCACGCGTCCGCGGGCGAATAGGCGATGAGCTTCGACACCTCGGCGAGCGCGACGTACCCGGCCGCGATCACCGCCACGACGATCCAATGCTGCACGTAACTCCCCTTTGCGCGACGGCCGGCCCGCCACCTTCACTCACTGCCGCGCGCGCAACGTCTCCAGGAACGCGCGATGCAGCAGCACCCACGCCACCGCAGGCACCACGGCGGGCAGGATCAGCGAGCCGAACTGATAGGCGAACGCGATGATATCGCGATCGAGGGCGCCGAAACCGGCCTGCGCCGTCACGTACGGCGGTGCGGTGATCGCGACGTTCTTCAGGAAATCGGCGAGCGCGCCCCACGCGATGAACGGCAGCATGGCCGCATAGCCGATCGCGAGCCGGCGCGCGCGGCCGCCCTCGCGCGTGGCGAGCGTCAGCGCCGCGAACAGCGGCAGCCCGAACGCGTACAGCAGCACGTTGACGTCGACGGTGAGGATGCCGCCCGCCTGCGCGGCGCCGGGATGCAGCGTCGTGAGGAAGGAGAACGTGCCGCCCTCCGCGTCGATCCGCTGCACGAGGCGCGCGAGCGTGAGCGCGGCGGCGGCGCGGCACAACAAGTGCACCGGCCACAGGATCACCGGGGCCAGCACGTACCACACGAGGAACGCAGGCGGCAGCCACGCGACGACGCGCAGCACGAAGCGGGTCAGCGGAGACACCGGCAATCGCGATCGGCTACGTCGGCGCCAGTGCCGGCGGCGGACCGGGCGGCGACGGCGGCGCCTGCGCGCGCGGCACGCGCCGCACCCAGATCAGCCACACGACCAGCACGTCGAGCATGATGAGCGCCTGCCAGACGTACAGGTGCGCCCACTCGAACACGGCGAAGCTCCACTGCCCGAGGTAGAAGAGGCTGATCACGCGCACGACGTTGAGGAGCTGGATCGCGACGACGCCGATCGCGATGCCCCGCGCCTTGTGCCGCCACGGCGCGGGGAACGCGAGGATCGCCGCGAGCAGCACCAGCGTCGCTTCCACGCCGTTGCAGCCCGCCTCGATCGCGACCGCGAAGCCGTTGCTCGTGCTGCGGATGACGTTGCCCGAGGCCACGACGTTGCCATCGAACAGCGTCACGATCGACGTCGCGATCACCGCGAGCGCGTGCGTCCACGGCTGCGTGACGTAGGCCTGCCCCCACGGCGTGAGCTCGAGCCCGAAGAGCACGGCGAGCAGCAGCACGAAGAGGACGAAGAAGCGGGCCATGGGACGACGATGCGGGCGTCGCGGATCAGGCGCGCGCCAGGCGCGGATTCTGCGCGAAGTAGCGCACCACGCCTTCGTGGATCGAGTCCGCGAACTTCTTCTGGTGCTTCTCGCTGCGCAGCTTCAGCTCCTCGTCGGGATTCGAGATGAACGCGGTCTCGACGAGGATCGACGGGATGTCGGGCGCCTTCAGCACCGCGAAGCCGGCCTGCTCGACGGAGTTCTTGTGCAACGCGTTGTGCGTGCCGATGCCGTCGAGCACCTGCCGTCCGACCTTCAGGCTGTCGGCGATCTGCGCCGTCTGCGAGAGATCGAGCAGCGTGCGCGCGAGCACGGGATCGCGGCGCTCGAGGTCGACGCCGCCGATGAGGTCCGCCTGGTTCTCCTTCTGCGCGAGCCACTTCGCGGCCGCGGAGGTGGCGCCGCTTTCCGACAGCGCGAACACCGAGGAGCCGCGCGCGGTGGGCTCGCGGAACGCGTCCGCGTGGATCGAGATGAAGAGGTCCGCCTGCACCCGCCGCGCCTTCTGCACGCGCTGCGCGAGCGGCACGAAGTAGTCGTCGTCGCGCGTGAGCATCGCGCGCATGCCGGGCTCGGCGTCGACGCGCGCCTTCAGCTTCTGCGCGATCGCGAGCACGACGTTCTTCTCGTAGGTGCCGCGGCGGCCGATGGCACCGGGATCCTCGCCACCGTGCCCCGGATCGATCGCGATGGTGATGCGTCGCGCCGGCGGCGCCTTCGCGTCGGCGCGCGCCGCGGGAATGCGCTCGCGCGGTGCCGGCTCCGCGACGCGCGGCTCGGGTGCGCGTGCGGGTTCCGTCGCGCGCGGCGCGGTCGCCTCGGGCAGCTTCGCGGGCGACGGTTCGGGCGCCTTCGCGATCAGCGCGGACTTGTCCTTCGTGCGCTCGCTCTCGAGCAGCGCCATCAGCGGATCGAGCGGCACGAGCGGATACAGGTCGAGCACCAGCCGGTAGCCGAACTCCGCGACCGGCGCGAGCTGGAAGATGTCGGGCCGCACCTCGGACTTCAAGTCGAGCACGATGCGCATCACGTTCGCCGCCTGCCTGCCCAGCCGGATCGCCGCGATGTACGGATCGGTGGGCTGCAGTCGCGCGGGCAGCTGCGCGAGCTCCGACGACGCGTCGACGCCCGTGATGTCGAGCGCGAGGCGATCGGGATTGCGCAGCACCGCGAGCTGGTGCGCGAGCGGCATGGTCGACTCGACGATCACGCGCGTGTATTCCTGCGCCGGCCACACGCGCGCCGAGGCGACGCGCGCGAAGTCCGCGAACGCCGCGGGCACCACCAATGCGGACGCGGGCAGCGCGAGCCAGCGGCACAGGCGGCGCCGCTCCCACCCGAGGGCGGTCAGCGTGGTGGCAGGAGCAAGGCGAGCGCAGCCCGGCATCGGTCACCTGCCGGCGATGCGGCGATCACATCCAGATCGCGACCGCCATCGTCCGCATGGCCGAGGCGCAACTCGAGGTCCGGCGCCGGCAACAGGGGCGCCACCCGCTCCGGCCATTCGACCAGGCAGACCGAGTCGTCGCGGAAGCAATCGGCAAGCCCCGCCGTTTCCCATTCGCTTGGATCGGCGAACCGATAAAAATCAAAGTGATACAAGTATAAGCTCGAAAACGGATAATACTCAACCAGCGTATAGGTCGGGCTCTTCACCCGGCCGGTCCAGCCGAGCGCGCGCAGCACGCCGCGCACGAGGGTCGTCTTGCCGGCGCCGAGGTCGCCCGCAAGCGTGATCACGAGGCCGCCGTGGAGCGCGGTGGCCAGCGCGGCGCCGGCGTGTTCGGTGCTCTCGGCATCGGGAAGGTGCAGGCGGATCGTCATCGTCGAAGGGGACCAAGCCGTCCCGCGAGCATAACCGCAGGACGACCGAGGGTCCGCGACCGGTGCGATGGAGCGTCCGCGGGCGCGCAGGACGTTCAACGCTTGCCTGCGCGGATGCGGCCCCGGGGTACCCTTCACGCTCTCGCTTCCGCCGCGCCGCCTCTCATGCCCGCCCCCGCCGCCGACACTTCCCGCGACTGGCCGCGCCTCGCCGCCGACATCGCAACGTGGGCGCGCGAGCTGGGCTTCGCGGAGATCGGCATCGCCGACACCGAGCTCTCGGACGCCGAGGAACGACTGCAGCGCTGGCTCGCCGCGGGCCGTCACGGCGACATGGAGTACATGGCGCGGCACGGCACCGCGCGTTCGCGTCCCGCCGAGCTCGTTCCCGGCACCGTGCGCGTGATCAGCGCGCGCATGCACTACTGGCCGGCGGACGCCGCGCCTGCCGCCGACGTGCTCGCCGACGCCGGACGCGCGTACATCTCGCGCTACGCGCTCGGCCGCGACTATCACAAGGTGCTGCGTGCGCGCCTGCAGAAGCTCGTCGACCGCATCCGCGACGCGGTCGGCGACTTCGGCTATCGCGTGTTCACCGACAGCGCGCCGGTGCTCGAGGTGGCGCTCGCGGCGAAGGCGGGCATCGGCTGGCGCGGCAAGCACACGCTGCTCCTCACGCGCACGATGGGCTCGTACTTCTTCCTGGGCGAGATCTACACGGACCTGCCGCTGCCGCCCACCGCGCCGGCGAGCGCGCATTGCGGCACCTGCGAGGCGTGCATCGCGGCGTGCCCGACGGGCGCCATCGTCGCGCCGTACGAGCTCGACGCGCGCCGCTGCATTTCCTACCTCACCATCGAGTTGGCGGGCGCGATCCCCGAGGCGCTGCGCCCCGCCATCGGCAACCGCGTGTACGGCTGCGACGACTGCCAGCTCGCGTGCCCGTGGAACAAATTCGCCGTCGCGGCCACCGAAGCCGATTTCACGCGCGTGCGGCATGGGCTCGACGCGGCGACGCTGGTCGAGCTCTTCGCGTGGACCGAGGACGAGTTCGATGCGCGCATGGAAGGCAGCGCGATCCGGCGCATCGGCCACGAGCGCTGGCTGCGCAACCTCGCGGTCGGGCTGGGCAACGCACCGCGCAGCGACGCGGCGATCGCGGCGCTACGCTCGCGCGCCGACCATCCTTCTACGCTGGTGCGCGAGCACGTGCAGTGGGCGCTGGCTCGGCAGCTTGCTGGCGAGGGGCCGGCGCCCACTTCGTGAAGAAGGCGGTCATCTTCGCGAGGTCGTAGCTCTTGCCCGACTCGAGCTCGCCGGTGTCCTGCGAGTGCACGAGCTTGCCGTCGGCGTCGAGCACGAAGAGGTGCGGGTAGCCCTTGATCGCCGGATAGCGCGCGAGGAATGCCTCGTTCTTGTTCTCCTTCGACCAGTTCACCTTTACCCACACGTAGTGCCGATCGCGCAGCGCGAGGACGTCGGCGTTGGCGTCGATGAAGCGGTCGAGGATGTGGCACCACGAGCACCACTCGCCGCCGACGTCGACGATCACCCGCTTGCCCTGCGCCTTGGCCTTGGCGACCGCGGCGGCGACGTCCTTCGCCGGATCGCGGGCCGGGTCGAACTTCGCGGGGAGGTCCTGCGCGGCCGCGGCGACGGCGACGAAGGCGAGGGAAGCGAGCAGGAGGCGCATGTTCATCGAGACCTTCAGCGGATCAATTGGTTCATGGAGACGATGGGCAGCATGATCGCGAGCACGAGGACCAGCACGATGATGCCCATCACGACGATGAGGGCGGGCTGCAGCAGCGCGGCCAGCCACGCGAGGCGCCGCTCGGCGTCGCGCTCGAGGTCGGCGGCGGCGCGCTCGAGCATCGCGGCGAGCTGCCCGCTCTGCTCGCCGTTGGCGACGAGGTGGATCAGCACCGGCGGGAACTCGCGCTGCTCGCGCAACGCGCGCGACAGCGCCACGCCCTCGCGCACCAGCGCCGCCGCACGCCCCGCCGCGGCCGCGAGCGGCAGCATGCGCACCACGCCGGCCGCGGCATCGAGCGCGCGCAGGAGCGGCGCGCCGCTGCCGGTGAGGATCGCGAGCGTGCTCGCGAAGCGCGCGGTGTCGAGACTGCGCAGCAGACGGCCGACCACCGGCGTGCGCAGCAGCAGCGCGTGCCAGCGTGCGCGGAACGCGGCGCGGCGCAGCGCGATCGCGAACGCGGTCACCGTCGCGACGATCGCGGCGAGCCACAGCCAGCCGGTCGCGCGGAAGAACGCGCTGGTCGCGATCAGCGCCTGCGTGAGCCACGGCAGCGTGTTGCGGCTCTGCTGGTACACCGACACGACCTGCGGCACGACGTAGGTCAGCAGCACCGCGATCACGCCGAACGCGATCACCGTCACCACGGCGGGATAGATGAGCGCCAGCACGATCTTCTGCCGCAGCGCCTCGCGGGCTTCGAGGTAGTCGGCGAGACGATCGAGCACTTCCGCGAGCCGGCCCGTCTCAGCACCCGCGCCGACGAGGCCGCGATACAGAGGCGAGAACGCGCGCGGATAGCGCGCGAGCGCCGTGGGCAGCGCTTCGCCGGCGGCGATCTGCGCGCGCAGCTCGAGTGCGATCTTGCGTGCGCGCGCGTCGTCCGCCTGCTCGGCCACCGCCGCGAGCGCCTGGTCGAGCGGCATGCCGGACAGCGCGAGCGTCGCGAGCTGGCGCGTCGTGAGCGCGAGCAGCGGCGCCGGCAGGCGGGTGAGCGCGATGCGGTCGAAGCGCGCCGACGCTTCGTTCACCGCGGTGGGCGTGAGGCCTTCCGCGCGCAGCTGGTCGCGCACCGCGCGCGGCGTCTCCGCCTCCGTCACGCCCTGGCGGACGCGGCCGCGGGCGTCGACGGCTTCCCAGCGATAGGCGGCCGCGGGCATCGCGCTAGGCGCGCGTCACGCGCAACAATTCGGCGAGCGACGTCGCGCCCTGCGCGAGCCAGCGCGCGCCGTCGTGCCGCAGGCTGCGCATCCCGCTGGCCGCGGCCGCCGCGCGCAGCGTCATCTCCGCCGCGCCCTCGTGGATGTGCCGGCGGATCGTGTCGTCGACGGTGAGGAGCTCGTACACGCCGGTGCGGCCGCGGTAGCCCGTGTGGTTGCACGACGCGCAGCCGGGCGCGGTCCACAGCTGCGCGATGTGTGGCAGCCCCATGTCGTGCAGCAGCCGCTGCTCGCCGTCGGTCGGCGGCTGCGCGACGCGGCACTCGGGGCACAGCGTGCGCACGAGGCGCTGCGCGAGCACGCCGAGCAGGCTCGACGCGAGGAGATACGGCTCGACGCCCATGTCGGCGAGGCGCGTCACCGCGGACGGCGCATCGTTGGTGTGCAGCGTCGCGAGCACGAGGTGGCCGGTGAGCGACGCCTGCACCGCGATCTGCGCGGTCTCGAGGTCACGGATCTCGCCGATCATGATCACGTCGGGGTCCTGGCGCAGGATCGCGCGCAGCGTGCGAGCGAAGTCGAGCTCGATGCGGGGGTTGACCTGCGTCTGCGCGACGCCATCGAGCGCGTACTCGATCGGGTCCTCGACCGTCATCATGTTGACGGACCCGCGCGGCAGCCGCGACAGCGCGGCGTACAGCGTCGTGGTCTTGCCGGAGCCAGTGGGGCCGGTCACCAGCACGATGCCGTGCGGCTCGCGGATCAGCGCATCCATCGCGGCGCGCGTGCCCTCGTCCATGCCGAGCGCGGCCAGGTCGAGGCGCGCGGCTTCCTTGTCGAGGAGGCGCAGCACCACGCGCTCGCCCGGGCCCGTCGGCAGCGTCGACACGCGCACGTCGACCATGCGCTCGCCGATCTTGAGCGAGATGCGCCCGTCCTGCGGCAGGCGCTTCTCGGCGATGTCGAGGCTCGCCATGATCTTGAGGCGCGACACCAGCGCGGCGTGCAGCGCGCGCGGCGGCTCGATCACGTCGCGCAGCACGCCGTCGATGCGAAAGCGCACGACCGAACGCGCCTCGTAGGGCTCGAAGTGCAGGTCCGACGCGCGCTCGCGCAGCGCCTGCAGCAGCAGCGCGTTGATCATGCGGATCACCGGCGCCTGCGTCGACGTGTCGAGCAGGTCCTCGGCAACCGGCATGTCCTGCATCAGGCGCGCAAGATCGGTCTCGCGCGCGAGGTCGCCGGCGAGCGCGGCCGCGGCATCGGGCGCGGCCTGGTTGTACGTGCGCGCGAGCGCCGCGGCGAACTCGTCGGCGCCGACCGCGCGCGTGACGAGCGGCCGCTGCAGCACGCGCTTGATCTCGACCACGCCGTCGGCGCTCGCGTCGGGCCGCAGCAGCACGACGACCGCATCGCCTTCCATGCCCGCCGCGACGACGCCGTGCGTGCGCGCGAAGGCGTACGGAATCTGCGCGGTCAGCGCGGCGGCAATCGGTGTCGGGCGGGCGGTCATCGCGGCGTGCAAGGCCACGCGCGGCGGGCGCTAGTTCGGCGCGGGCGCCGGCACGGCCGGCGGCGCGGCGCCGCTCGCGCCCGGTGCCGTCGGCGACGGCAGCGGCTTGCCGCCGGGCGTGGGCGCGATGAACAGCGGCACCGAGGACGCGGGCGGCGGCGGCGACAGCGAGCTCGGCACCTCGCCCTTCACCGTGCCCGGCATCTCGCCCGGCGCGGGCAGCGTGGGCACCGACTGGTCCTGCCAGAAGTAGCGGAACTCCGGCCGGCTGCGCTCCTGCTCGTTCATGATGTACTCGTAGCGCTCGTTGGTGAGCGCCTTGCCCTGCGCATCGGTGCGCACGACGGTGGGCTTGAGGAAGATGAGCAGATTCACCTTCTGCCGCTTGCGCTGGTCGTAGCGGAAGAACGCGCCGATGATCGGCAGGTCGCCCACCACCGGCACGCGATCCGATCCGTCGGAGAAGCTGTCCTGGATGAGGCCGCCCAGCACCGCGACCTGCGAGTCGTCGACCACCACCGACGACTCGAGCGCGCGCTTCGACAGCACGAGGCCGGTCTGCGTGGTGAACGACTCGATGCGCGACACCTCCTGGTACACGACGAGGCGCACCGTGCCGCCTTCGGTGATCTGCGGCTTCACGCGCAGCATCACGCCGATGTCCTTGCGGTCGACGGTCTGGAACGGCTGCACCGTCGAGCTCGAGCCCGTGGTCGCGTACTGCCCCGTCACGATCGGCACGTTCTGGCCGACGACGATGCGCGCCTCCTCGTTGTCGAGCGTGAGGAGCGTCGGCGTGGAGAGGATGTTCGCGCCCGCCGTCTGCTCGAGCGCACGCGCGAGCAGCGCGAGGTTCGTGATCTGGCCGAGGCCGGGGATCGTGATCGTGCCCTGGATCAGGCCCGCGTTGAGGCCCTGGCCGAGCGCGCCGAGATTCACGGCGCCGGTGATGATGTTGTTCTGCGCGGTGCCGTCCGCGACCGATCCGAAGTTGGTGCCGCCGAAGCCCTGCAGGTTGTTCTTGCCCAAGCCCTGCAGGAACTGCCACTGGATGCCGAACTCCGCGGCCTTGTCCGCGCTCACCTCGACGATCAGCGCCTCGACGAACACCTGCGCGCGGCGCACGTCGAGCCGCTCGATGATCGCGCGCAGATTGTTGTACAGCGGCTCGGGCCCCATGATGATGAGCGCGTTGCTTGCGGGATCCGCCTGGATCGTGAGCCCGCCGGGCAGCGCGCCGCCCGCGCCGGCGCCGCCGGTGAACGGGTTGCTGCCGGAAGGCGGCGGCGATGCGGCCGGCTGCATGCCGGTCCCGCCGGTCGCCGACGTCGACGACCCGAGCGAGTTGCCGATCGCGGACGGCGTGGCCGCGGTGGTGGTCGTCCCCGTGTCGCCGCTGCCGGTCATCAGCGCGCGCAGCGTGGCCGCGACGCGCACCGCCTCCGCGTTCTTGAGGTACACGATGAACATGTTGCCGCCCGGACGGCCCGGCGTGTCGAGCTGCTCGACCAGCGCCTTCACGCGCGCCGCGCGGCCCGCGTTCTCCGAGCGCAGCAGCACGCTGTTCGAGCGCGGATCGGCGACCAGCGTCACGCGCTGCTGCGCATCGACGGGCGCGCCGGCCGCCGCGGTGGCCGTCTCCGCGCCGAGCAGCCGATTGACGAGCGGCACGACGTCGAGCGCCGACGCGTGGCGCAGCGTCACGATCATCGGCTCGCCGGCCGGCGCCTGGTCGAGCGAGGCGATCACCTTCTCGATGCGCCGCAGGTTCTCCGCGTAGTCGGTGATGACGAGCGAGTTGCTGCCCGGGAACGCCGCGATCGTGTTGTTGGGCGTGATGAGCGGCCGCAGCACGTTGACGAGCTGCGTCGCGGACTCGTTGCGCAGCGTGATCACCTGCGTGACGAGGCGGTCGCCGCCCCCGCCGCCGCGGCCGACGACGTCGGTGCCGTGCATCTTGGCGTCGGTTTCCAGCACGAGCTTGGTGATGCCGCCCGACTCGATGGCCGCCACGCCCTGCAGCCGCAGCGCGGAGAGCAGCGTCGGGTACACGAGGCTCTTCGGCACCGGGGTGGCCGAGATGATGTTGACCGTCCCCTTGATCTTGGGATCGAGGATGAAGTTGCGCCCCGTGATGTCCGCGACCGCCTTCACCACCGACTCGATGTCGGCGTTGACGAAGTTGAGGGTGACGGTGTCCTCGGCGGCAGCGGCGGTGACCGCCAATGCGGCGGCGACGACCAGCGTCCGGAGGAAGGTGCGGCAGGAAGCGGCGAAGGCGCGCAGGAGGCGCGCCGAGTACACGGGATCGAACATCGGCAACGGCGTGCGGCGCACGGGTCCTCTACGGCGATGGCAGGAGGGCGTGGGCTGTTTGGATTTGCGCCCCTCGTTGCCGCGATCAACAGGCGGCGCCGATGATAGCATTTCATGACGTTGCCATGGCGGGCCTGCCCGACGGCGAATCCGGATCGGCCCCTCGCCGCATCCAAGAGGCATACGCCTATCCGGGAGTGTCCATGATCCGCCGCTTGCCGCCTTCGCTACGCCGCCTGGTGCTGGGAGGCGCCCTGCTCGCCGCCACCCTGTGCGCGATCCTCCCCGATCCGCCGCCGGTCCGCGCGGCCGAGCTCCTGCCGGTGCGGATGGTCGTCGCGCAGGCCGCGACCGACGCGGCCAGGGAGGCCACCACGGCCGCCCGCGAGGCCGCGAGGGAGGCCGCCACCGCCGCCAAGGATGCGGCGCGGGAGGCCGCCGCCGCGGCCAAGGACGCGGCGGACGCCGACGCCGAAGAGCCGGCCCCGCGCGGCCGCCGCCACCACGGCGTGCGGATCACCGGGCTCGGGGCCGGCGACCGCCAGTACGACTCGTTCGACCAGTTCCTCGACAGCGACCCGGCGCTCGCCGCCATGGTGCTCGGCATCGTCTTCATCGTGTTCCTCACGCCGATCCTGATCATCGGGCTGGTCATCTGGTACAAGATGCGCAAGAGCCGCATGCAGAACGAGATGATGATCAAGCTCGCGGAAAAGGGCATCGTGCCGCCCGCCGACGCGATCGCGGCGATCGGCAACGACCGCGTCGCGCCGATGGTGAACGCCGTCGCCGCCAGCGCGCCGCTCGGCGAGCAGGTGCGCGTCATCCGCAAGGCGGCCGCGTGGTCGGACCTGCGCAAGGGCGTGCTGATGGGCACCGTCGGCTTCGCGCTCACGCTCTATGCGATGTTCGAGGACGGCTCGCCGTCGTGGCTCGGCCTCGTGCTGCTGTTCCTCGGCATCGGCTACATCGTGCTGTGGTACTTCGAGGACCGGCACGCGGCACCGGCCCCGGCCGAGACCGCCCCCGCCTCGCCTCCGGGGCCCGGGAACCCGGTCCGTTGATCGCGCGAGCGCGGGAGACGATGCCGTGCCTGTGCCCCACGCCTCGCGGCGCGTCCCGAGCGGACGTTGCCGGAGCCTGAGCGCCGCCCGTGGCTGCAGCCGCCGTCTCCGATGCCGAGCTCATCGCGCGCGCGCTGGTCGCGGACGACCGGCACGCGTTCGCGGAGCTCGTGAAGCGGCACCAGTCGAGCGTGCGCGCCTGCCTGCGCAAGCTCACCGCGGGCAACCACGCGCTCGCGGACGATCTCGCGCAGGAGACGTTCGTGCTCGCGTGGCGCAATCTGAAGTCGTTCCGGCAGGAGGCCCGGTTCTCGACGTGGCTCTACCGCATCGCCACCAACTGCTGGCTCGCCGACGCGCGCAAGCGCAAGGAGGAGCTGCTGGGCGACCGGGTGGACGCCGTGGCTGAGGACGAGGACGACGCGATGACCGCCACTGCCGACCACACGCACGCCGATCACGCCCGCGGCAGCTCGCTGCGTCTCGACATGGAGCGCGCGATGGCGGTGCTCTCCGAGGGCGAGAGAGCCGCGATCGTGCAGTGCTACCATAACGACCTCACGCACGAGGAGGCCGCCTACGTCTTAGGCTGCCCGGTCGGCACGGTAAAGACCCACGTGCTGCGCGGCAAGCAGAAGCTCAAGGCGGCGCTCGCCGCGTACGCGCCATGACCCACGATCCGCACGCGCCATCCACCCCGGACGACTGGCTCGACGGCCTGCTCGCCGCCGACGCGGCCGAGCATCGCGCGGAGTACGTCGCCGACGACGGCTTCACCGCGCGCGTGATGGCGACGCTGCCGGCGCCGGTGCGGGCGATGCCCGCGTGGCGCAAGCCCGTGCTCGTCGTGCTGTGGACGGTCGCCGCGCTCGTGCTCGCGATCGCCATGCCGGGTGCGGTGCTCGAGGTGGCGCGCGGCGCGTATCGCCTGCTCGCCACGCAGCCCATCTCGCTGTCCGGCATCGCCGGCGCCGCGGCCGCGATGATCGGCCTCACCTGGGCGGCGGCGGCGTATACCTTGCGCCGCTACGACTGACGCGCGTCCTGCGCCGGAGGCGCAGCGAGCGGCACGGCATCCACCTTGAACGAGCGGCGCTCGCCCGCGATGTGCTGGGCGGCCATCGCCAGGTAGGCCTGCTCCAGCGCGCCGGTGATGCGCACGGTGTCGAAGAGCGGGCTCGCGCGGCCGGGGCCGGCGAGGTGCTCGCGGTAGCGCGCGAGCGCGGCGGCGTCGCCGGCGAGCGCGATCGCGCGCTGCACGTACGCTTCGCGGTCCGCCATCACGAGCTCCGGCAGCCCGACTGCGTGCAGGAGGCTCGCCGCGACACGGCCCGCGAACGTCTCCCCGAGGATCGTGAGCACCGGGCAGCCCGCCCACAGCGCGTCGCTCGCGGTGGTGTGCGCGTTGTACGGCCACGTGTCGAGGAACAGTCCCGCGTGGCGGTAGAGCGCGAGGTAGTCGGGGTTGGCGCGATGGCGCGCGAACACGAGGCGCGCCGGATCCAGGCCGCGTGCCTGCGCTTCGCGGCGCAGGTTCGGGATCGCCGGATCGTCGTCGGCCTTCGCGAGCAGCCACAGCACCGAATCCGGCACCGCGCGCAGGATCGCCATCCACGCGTCGAACACGTCGGGGTTGAGCTTGTACGTCTGGTTGAAGCTCGCGAACACGAACGCGTCCGCCGGCAGGCCGAGCGCCGCGCGCGGCGGCGTCTCGCCGATCGGCCGGTTGCGGTCGTTCACCTGGTAGGTATCGGGCAGGATCGCGAGCGCCTCGGCGTAGTCGGCCGCGTGCTCGCGCGGCGTGACGACCGGATCGGCGATCAGGTAGTCGACGATGCCGCTCGCGAGCGTGCCGGGATAGCCCAGGTAGTGGACCTGGATCGGCGCGGGACGGTAGGCGAGCACCACCGACAGCGCGTCCTGCGTGTGGCCTTTGAGATCGATGAGGATGTCGATGCCGTCGCTCGCGATGGTCCGCGCCATCGTGCGCGGATCGCGGCCGCGAAAGTCGACGAAGCGATCGAACGCACGCGCGAGGCGCGCGCGCATCGGCGAGCCGTCGTCCGGCCCCGTCGAGTAGCCCGTCACCTCGAACCGCGAGCGGTCGTGCTGCTCGAAGAGTCCCGCGGCGAGGAAGGCCGTGGCGTGGCTGTGGAAATCGGCGCTGAAGTAGCCGAGGCGCAACCGCCCCGCGCGATGCACGCGCCGCCGTGCCGGCACGACACTCACGTTGGCGAGCGGCGCCGCCCACGCCTGCGCGCACGCGCGCTGCTCGGCGCGCGTGCTCGGCAGCGACAGGAACGCGAACGGCGACAGGCCCTGCACCCCCGCCGCCGCGGCCGCGCGGTAGCGCGCGACCAGCGTCGCACGCTCGCGCCAGTCGGCGAGGCGGCTCGTGAGGAACGTGCACTGCGACAGCGCGGGCCCGTGCCGCGGATCGATGCGCAGCACCTGCTCGTACGCGGCCACGG
The DNA here is from genome assembly GCA_046347855.1 of Burkholderiales bacterium. Lineage (GTDB taxonomy): Bacteria > Pseudomonadota > Gammaproteobacteria > Burkholderiales > Casimicrobiaceae > VBCG01. The sequence continues at coordinate 1,116,858 of JAXMFJ010000005.1, read as the reverse complement.
CCGCGGGGAGGTCCTTGATGCGGTACTCGAGGACGTTGCCGAGCTCGTAGCGCAGCGGCACCGACATCGGGTTGCGCGCGAGCGCCTTCTCGAGCGTCGCGCGCGCCTTCTCCGGTGCGCCGATGCCGTTCTCGAGCTGCGCCTTCAGCCCCGCGTAGCCTTCCTGCTCCGGCGCGTAGCCGTACGCCTTCGTCGCCGCTTCCAGCGCCTCGAGCATGCGGCCCTGCGGCTGCAGCGCGAGTGCCAGGATGAACCACGCTTTCGCATGTCCGGTCTCGCGTGCGAGCACGCGCCGAGCGGTCGCCTCCGCTTCGGCCACCTGGCCTGCGGCGCTCTGCGCGCTCGCGAGGTTGGCTTCGATCTCGCTCACGTTCGGTGCGAGCGCGAGCGCCTTGCCGAACACCTCGACCGCCGCGGCGTGATGCCCGATCGCCATGAGCACGAGGCCCAGGTTCGACCACGCATCGGCGTCGCGCCCGTCGAGGTTGACGGAAGCACGCAGGCGGTCGAGCGCGGTGGCGAGGTCGCCCTTCTGGTAGCTCGCCACACCCGCGTAGTGCAGCAGCGTCGGGTGACGAGGCTGCGCGACCAGCAGCGCGTCGTAGGCGGCGAGCGCCTCGTCGAGGCGCCCGGCCTGGTGCAGCTTCCACGCGGATTGCAGGTCGGCCATCAGGTGCGTCGTGAGTGCGGTGGGGCCGGGGGAAAAGTCAAACCCGGTCTATAGAAAGAAACTACGACCGGCGCCGGCGTTCATCGGAGGCTGTCACGGCGCATGCAGCGCGCGACCGAACGGCGCGCGCAGCGCGCTGATGAGCGGCGCGCTTCGTTGCCTTTGCTACGAGGAAAGCGCCCGGCCGCCCGAAGCTTTCCTCGCTGACTGCCGTTCGAGTGAGCGAATTGCCGCGCCCGCCGCGAAGCGGCCGCGCATCAATTCGATCACTCGTCCTTCAACGTGAAGTTGATCTCAACCTCACCGACGTACTTCTCGCCCTCGGCCCGGAACTTCCAGCCCTCGAGCGCGGCGCGCACGACCTTGTCGAACACGCGCGGCGGCTCCGACACCGTGATGTTGACCTCGGTGACGTTGCCCTTCTCGTCGATGTTGAGGCGCGCCACCACGCGGCCCTTCGACACGCCGGCGCGGATTGCCTCCTTCGGATACGACGGATCCTCACCCGCGATCTTGGAGATGCCACGGCGCACGGCCGGCTTCGGCGCGGGCGCGGCGACCACCGGCGGCGGCGGCGCCTGGATCACGTGCGGCTCGGTCGGGGCCGAGGGCGTCACCGCGCTGATCACCGGCGCGGTCGTCGGCGCCTGGATAGGAATGTCCGGCGGCGGCACGTAGGTGTCGATCGGCGGCGGCGGCGCCTTCGGCGGCTCCACGATCTTCTTGGGCGGCGGCGGCGGCGGCGGCGGCGGAGGCGGCAGCTTCACCTCCTCGATGATCGTCGCGTTCAGCGGCTTCTTGATGATCTGGATGACGTTCTTGCCGAGCCCCGACAGCAGGGCCCAGATGACGAGAGCGTGCACCAGGATGACAACGCCGATCCCGAGCATGTGCCGCGTCGGGTCTCTCTGCTGTCGTGCGTAATCCATGCGTATGACTCCGCTGGCCGTGAAGGGCGCGGGTGGCGCCCTCGCGGGCGCACTACTCGTTGATGAACTGCTCGCTGCCCACGATGCCGATCTTGGTGGCGCCCAACCGCTGCGCGGAGGCCATCACCGCCGCGACGATCGAGTACTTCGCCATCTTGTCGGGCCGCAGGTGGATCTCGGGCTGCGGGTTCTTCGCGGCGGCCTCGGACAGCTTCGACTCCAGCACCTGGCGGTCGGCGAGCGCTTCCCCGTTCCAGTACACGACGCTGTTGTTGTCGATGTCGAGCTTCACCACCTCCGGCTTCACCAGCGGCGGCGGCGGATTGCCGGTCGGCATGTTGAGGTTCACCGAGTGGAGCTGGATCGGCAGCGTGATGATCAGCATCACGAGCAGCACCAGCATCACGTCGATGAGGGGAGTGGTGTTGATGTCGATCAGGACATCCGGGTCACCGGACCCGCCACCCGTTCCAACGTTCATTCCCATCGGTCGATTCCTTCGCTCCGGGCCGCGGCTAGCCGCCGCGCGGCGGGGGCTCCATGATGAAGCCGACCTTGCCGATGCCCGCGCGCTGGCACGCGTAGATGATCTTGCCCACCGAGTCGTAGTTGGCGCTGCCGTCCCCGCGGATCTGCACCTCGGGCTGCGGCTCCAGCACCGCGATCTTCTTCAAACGCTCGATGAGCGCATTCGTGGTTGGAATGCGCAGGTCGTTCCAGTAGATGCCGCCCTTCTGGTCGACCGAGAGGATGATGTTCTCGGGCTTCGTCTCGCGGATCTCGTTGCGCTCCTTCGGGAGCTGCACGGGAATCGAGGTCGTGACGACGGGGATGGTGATCAGGAAGATGATCAGCAGCACCAGCATCACGTCGACCAGCGGCGTGGTGTTGATGGCCGAGACGACTTGGTCTTCCTCGCCGTCGGCCGAACCCACGTTCATCGCCATGGCTTACGCCTTCGCGGGGGAGCGCGAGCTCGACAGCAGGACGGCGTGCAGGTCGGCGCCGAAGCCGCGCACCTGGTCCATCGCGTTCTTGTTGCGGCGGATGAGCCAGTTGTAGCCCAGCACCGCCGGCACCGCGACCGCGAGGCCGATGGCGGTCATGATGAGCGCCTCGCCCACCGGGCCCGCGACCTTGTCGATCGACGCCTGGCCCGCGATGCCGATGGCGGTCAGCGCGTGATAGATGCCCCACACCGTGCCGAAGAGGCCGACGAACGGAGCGGTCGAGCCCACCGTGGCGAGGAACGCGAGGCCGTCCTGGGTGCGGCTTTGCACGTTGCTGATCGCGCGATCGATCGACATCGAGATCCAGTCGTTGAGGTCGACGTTCGCGTGCAGGCCGTCGTGCTTGGTCGTGGCCTCGAGGCCCGACTCAGCGATAAAGCGATAGGGGCTCGACTTCTTGAGCGTCTCGGCGCCCTCGCGCACCGACGCCGCCTTCCAGAACTTCTTGTTGGCGTCCCTGGCCTGCGTGCCCATCTTGTGCTGCTCGTACACCTTCGTGATGATGATGTACCAGCTGCCCATCGACATGATGACCAGGATCGCGAGCGTCGTCTTGGCGACGAGGTCGCCGCCCTTCCAGAGGGCTTCGAGGCCGTACGGGTTCTCGATTTGATCCGGGGCCTTGGCGGCGGTCATCGCGGAGGGCGCGGGCGCGGCGGGAGCGGCAGGCGCCGCAGCGGGGGCGGCCGGCGCCGCCGGGGCGGCGGCAGGCGCGGCCGCGGGCGCCGGGGACGCGCCTTGCGCGTGCGCGGCGGGCGGCTCGACGGTGAACGCCACGGCAATCAGCATGGCCGCGGCCACCGCGGCCAGACGGATCTTGTTCAACATGTGGTCTCCAGACAGATGGTTGTTCGTCAGAAAGTTGGCACGTGTCCTGGTTGTTCGGACGCAGCCAACGGCGCGCCACCGATCCGCGGGCTCCCGGCGAGGTGACAGGAAGCGAACGAGGAGCGACGGTTGCGGCTGACCTAACCGCGCTTCGGATGCCCGCCGGGGTGGCCGGTGGCCCGAGGCGCGGAGCTTCACCGCAAGGCCTTTCGCGCACATGCGCCAAAACGCCTTGGCCCCGCCGATAGCAGGGCCAAGCTTCCGTGCAAAAGCTGCAGGATTTTACACAGATTCGCCAGGAAGTCCACCGTTGCGCTAGAGCAAACGCTCTAAACCGGCTCCGTGGCAGGCGGTCCCACCGCCGCCCCCGCGGCCGCCCCCGACAACGGCCGCGTCCGTCCGCTTCGTCGTGCGGCGCACCGGATCAGCCCGCGTTTTGCCGGGTTTGTCGCATCGCGCTTTCGCGCCCGGGCCGGCCTCCCTACCATGGCCTCGCCTGCTCCGATCGCGCACCCGATGCAAGCGGGAAACGCGACCCGGAGGCCAGCACCGGAGAATGCCATGACGACCTACGAGCCCGCCGCCACCCCGCGCATCGCCGCCGCCTTCGCCGCCGTCGCCTTGTCCGTCGCCACGCTGGCGGCCATGGTGGCCGTGCCTGCCGCCCACGAGCCTGCCGCCGACGCCGTCGTGCTCGCGCGCGCGACGGCTCCTACCGAAGTGACGATCAGCCCCGCGCGCATCGACGTCATCGCCATCCGCGCGCCGAACGTCGCGTGGGCGATGCCCGACGACGGCAAGCCGAACTGCAAGCCGGAAGTGTGATGCGCGGCCCGCCGCGGGCGCGCTACTTCTCGAGCGGGAACGCGACGGCGATCTCGTAGGCCTGCACCGCGCGCAGCTTCTGCTCGATCTGCAGGTACTGCGACGCCTTCTTGGGCGGCAGCGCCTTCATCACCGCGTTGTGCATCTTCCGCCGCGACTTCACCTCCTGCTCCTCGATGCCGAGCAGCTCGTTCGCGAGGTTCTTCGCGTAGCGGTTGGTGAGCGGCTTGTCCTGCATCACGAACGTCTCGAGCGTGGTGTTGCGCTGGCGCTGGTAGTTCGCGAGGTCCGACTGGTACGCGTCGTAGATCGGCCAGAACTTCTTGGCCTCGTCCGTGGTGAGGTCGAGCGTCTGCGCGACCAGCGCGCGCTTGTCCTTCTGCGCGGCGGTGCGCAGCTGCTGCAGCTCGGCGACGCCGGCCGCGTTGGGGTCCTGCGCCAGCGCCACGGGCGCACTCGTGATGGCCGCGGCAAGCACCAGCGCCGCAAGGATTCTGGTCATGGGTTTCCCTGTTGAATGAACGCGCGGGTGGCGCGCAGGGCGCCTATTCTAATCTGGCGCGGTGGGCAGGCGCGGCGGTTGCCTGTCGTGGCAGCCCGCCGCGCCGCTGGATCACTGGAACGTGTAGCGCGCGCCGAGGTTGAACTGCGTGCCGGTCCCGCCCGAGTACGCGTAGTTGAAGTTGTAGTTGACGTTGCCGTACGCGGCCGCCGGGTTGAACGGCGCGATGCGGTTGAACACGTTGACGATCGAGCCGAAGATCTGCCAGTCCTTGAAGCCGGAATACGTCGCGGACAGGTCGAGCGTGGTGAACGACGACACGTGGCAGTCGGGGCCGTCGAGCGGCGAGATGCAGCCGTCCTCGGAGCCCTGCCACGTGATCGACTGGTAGTCGCTCACGTAACGGACGGTGCCGGTGACGTTCCACGGGCCGCGGTTCCAGCCGACGATGAGGTTGATCCGATCCTCCGGCGTGGCCGAGCCGGACGACACGTCGTAGTTGCCCTGCGTGCCGACGTAGTTGTACGTCTGCCCGTTGGCGAACGTCTGCTTGTAGTTGAAGACGTGCGTCCACTGCAGCTCGCTGGTGAGCTGGCCCCATTCCTTGAGGCTCTGCTTCCACACGACGTCCACGTCGATGCCGTCGGTCTGCACCTTGTTCGCGTTCTGGAACGGCGTCGACACGTACAGCACGGTGCCCGAGTTCGGGATGCCCGGCAGGTTGTTGGTGTCGCGGCCCACCATCGCGGCGGGGAACGAGGATGGATTATTGAGCACGGCCTGCACGCTGCCGATCGTGATCTGGTCCTTCGTCGTGATGTTCCAGTAGTCGAGCGTGCCGGACAGCCCAGGCACCGGCTCCCAGATCACGCCGACCGTCCACGTGTCCGACTTCTCGGGCTTGATGTACGGATTGCCGGTGTTGACGCCGAGCACCGTGCCGTTGCAATCGGCCGGCGAGCCCGTCACCGGGCAGCGCACCGGGTCGCTCGCCGCCGTGAAGCCCGCGGTGGCGTTGGCGGTGCTGGTCTCGTAGAGGCCCGGCGCGCGGAACGCGGTGGCCCACGTGCCGCGCAGCACCAGCGACGGCAGCGCCGTCCACTTCACGCCGACCTTCGGGTTGGTCGTGTTGCCGACGTCCGAGTAGTCGTCGAAGCGCACGGCGGCGGTGAGCTCGAGGTTCTTCAGGAGCGGCGCGTACAGCTCGGCGTACAGCGCGTTCACGTTGCGCGAGCCGAAGCCCGCCGAGTAGCCCAGGCCGACCACGTTGCCCGTGTCGGTGCCGGGCACGCCCGGGTTGGTGAGCTCCTCGCGGCGGAACTCGTAGCCGAGTGCCAACGCCAGCATGCCGCCGTCGAGCTTGTAGAGGTCGCGCGACGCCTTCGCATCGACGATCGTGTTCTGCGAGACCGCGGAGTTGGTGCGGTCCGGCGCGATCCACCCGTAGATCGCGGGATCGTTCAGCACCGCGCTCGCGCCGATGCGGTAGTAGCCGTAGGGGCTCGTGCCCGCGAGGCCCTGCTGCAGCCGGTTGAGGTCGTAGAAGCGCTTGTTGGTGACGTCGGTGTCGCTGCGGATGTAGAGCCCCGCGACATCCCAGTCCCAGCCGGAGGTCGTGCCCTTGAGGCCCATGAGGTAGCGCTGCGTGTCGGTGGTGTACTCCGCATCGCGGCCGCCGAGCGCCGCATCGACGTAGTACAGGCGCGCGCCGAGCCCCTGCGAGCTAAACGGGTTGTCGGGATGAGTGACCGGCAGGAAGATATTCGCCGTCGACTTGATGTTGTTGGTCGACGGGTCGTACCACTGCGCGCGCGTCGGCGTCGGCGTGCCGCGCGTCTCGGTCTTGACCTGGAAGAACGAGAGCTCCGTATAGCCCTGCACGGCGTCGCTGAAGCTGTACGTGCCGCGCAGGAACGCGTTGAAGCGGTCGACCTGCGGCTGCTGGTCGATGTAGTCCTTCACCTCCCACCGGCAGAAGCCGCTGTCGGCGTTCGCGGGCGGGCAGTAGCCGGGCAGCGACTGGTACGCACCGGGCGAGCCGCCGGTGAGCGGGTTGACCGGCCGCACGTTGCCGAGCGGGCTCGTGGTGCCGAAGCCCGAGTTCGGATTGCCGGGCCGCGTGTCGGGCAGGCCCATGAAGCGCAGGTCGTTGGTGCCGATGTAGTCGCGCCGGTTGTTGACCGGCATCGCGTCCTGCTTCTGCGCGTCGAGCGAGACGAAGACGTTGTACTTGTCCTTTGTGATGTCACCCACGCCCGCGGTGACCGCGCCGCGGTACTGGTTGCCGTCACCCTTGTACGTGGTGCCGGCGGTGGCGGTCGCGGTCACGCCGGTGAACTGCTGGCGCAGGATCACGTTGACCACGCCCGCGACGGCGTCGGAGCCGTAGATCGCGGAGGCGCCGTCCTTCAGCACCTCGATGCGCTCGACCGCGTCGAAGGGAATCTGCTGCAGGTCGACGTAGGAAGCGTGCCCGTCGTCGGCGAGGCCGAAGTTGGCCATGCGGCGGCCGTTGACGAGGAGCAGCGTGTTGTTCGGCCCGAGGCCGCGCAGCGACACCGCGGAGCCCGACGCGGAGAAGCCGTTGGTGAACGACGAGCTGATGGAGCCGTTGTTGTTGGCGGTGATCTGGCGCACGACGTCGGAGATGGTCTGCAGGCCCGACGCCTGGATGTCCTCGCGCGTGATCGTCTCGATGGGCGCCGCGGTCTCGGAATCGACGCGCTTGATGTTGGTGCCCGTGACGTTGATCCTGATGTCCTGCGCGCCGGCGGCGCCGGCCGCGACGGCGGTGATGCCCGCGACGCCCAGCGCGAGCGCGACCTTGCTGCGCTTCGTGTGCCCCATGTCCCCATCCCCAAAAAAAACCGATCCCGCGGTCGTCCCGCAGGATCGGAGTGTCGTTGACTTCGTTCTCGTGCGGGCCGGATTGCACCCGCCGCGTTGCCTTGTGGTTCTGTGCGCTGGCGAACTTCCCGTCGGCGATTACTGGAACGTGTAGCGTGCGCCAAGGTTGAACATTGTACCGGTCGCCCCCGACAGCGCGTAATTGAAGTTGTAGTTGTAGATGCCGTAGCCGGCGGAGTAGTCGAACGGCGCGATGCGGTTGAAGACGTTGATGATCGAGCCGTAGATCTCCCAGTTCTTGAAGCCCTTGTACGCCGCCGACAGGTCGAGCGTGGTGAACGAGGCCACCGTGCAGAAGCCCTCGACGCCGAGCGCCGACGACGTCAGGCAATCCGGCTGCTCCTTCGACTCGATGTCGTCCATCGGGCCGATGTAGCGGATGGTGCCGGTGACGTTCCACGGGCCGCGGTCCCACGACAGCACGAGGTTGGCGCGGTCCTGCGGCGTGCCTGCCGAGCTCGACAGGAACGTCGGGCCGTGCGTGCCCGCGTACTGGTTCGTGATGCCGTTGCTGAATGTCCGCTTGAAGTTGAAGACGTGGGTCCACTCGAGCGTCGTGTTGAGCGTGCCGTAGTCCTTCATGTTCCAGCGGTAGCCCGCCGAGACGTCGATGCCGTCGGTCTGCGTCTTGTCGAGGTTCTGGTACGGCGCGGTCACCGACAGCACCGTGCCCGAGTTCGGAATGCCGGGCAGCGCGTCGTTCGGATCGCGCAGCACGACCGAGGCCGGGAACGCACCCGGATTGTTGATGACCGACTGCGGATCGCCGCCGGTGATCTGGCCCTTGGTCTCGATGTTCCAGTAGTCGAGCGTGGCGTTGAGGCCCGGCACCGGCTCCCACACGAGGCCCACCGTCCAGTTGGTGGACTTCTCGGGCTGGATGTCGGGATTGCCGCCGGTGATCGACACCACCGAGCCCGCGCCGCAGTCGGCCGGCAGGTCGGTGACCGGGCAGCGCACGGGATCGATGTACGACGTGTAGCCGGCGGACGCGCTCTTGCCGTTCTCGTAGAGCCCCGGCGCGCGGAAGCCGGTCGCGTAGGTGCCGCGGAGCACGAGCGACGGCAGGGCGGTCCACTTCACGCCGACCTTCGGATTCCACGTGCTGCCGAAATCCGAGTAGTCGTCGAAGCGCAGCGCGGCCGTGAGCTCGAGGTTCTTCAGCACCGGCGCGTACACCTCGGCGTAGAGCGCGTTGACGTTGCGCGAGCCCGTGCCCGCCGAGTAGCCGAGGCCGAGCACTTCGCCGCTGTACGTCCCCGGCACGCCGGGATTGTCGATCTCCTCGCGCCGGAACTCGTAGCCCACCGCCAGGGCCATCATGCCGCCGTCGAGCTTGTAGACGTCGCGCGAGGCCTTGGCGTCGAACTGCGTGTTCTGGCTGACGATGTCGTACTGCAGCCGCGGCGCGATGAAGCCGTAGATGCCCGGGTTGTTGAGGTTCGCGTTGGCGCCGACGCGGTAGTAGCCGAAGCCGCCCTGCCCGTTCAGCGCCTGCAGCAGGTTCGGGTAGTTGATGTAGTTCGACAGCCCGTACTGCAGGTTCGACCGGATGTAGAGGCCGGCGACGTCCCAGTCCCAGTTCGCGGTGGTGCCCTTCACGCCCGCGAGATAGCGCTGCGTCTCGGCGGTGGTGTCGGTGCCGCGGCCGCCGATGTCGACCGGCACGTAGTAGAGCCGCGCGCCCTGCCCGTTCGCGCTGAACGGGTTGTCCGGGTGGCCGACCGGCAGGTTGATCGTGGTGAGCGAGCTCAGCACCGACAGGTTCGCGACGTCCGGCCACGCGGTGACGCGCAGCGGATTGGGCGAGATCGTGGTGTCGACCTTCGACTGGAACCACGACAGCTCCGTGTAGCCCTGGATGTCCGGCGTGAACTGGTACGTGCCGCGGCCGAAGAGGTTGATCTTCTGCACCTCGGGCTGCACGGCGAGGTAGTCCTTCGTCTCCCACTTGCAGAAGCCGTCGCTCTGGTTCTCCGGCGCGCAATAGCCCGGCAGCGACTGGTACGGGCCCTGCGTCGGGCCGGTGAGGTTGTTGCCCGCCACCGGTCGCACGTTGCCGAGCGGGCTCGTGGTGCCCCAGCCCAGCGGCGGATTGCCCGGGCGGGTGTCCGGCAGGCCCATGAACTCGAGGTTCGTGGTGCCGATGTACTGTCGCCGGTTGGTCGACGGCATCTCCTCCTGCTTCTGCGCGTCGAAGGTGACGAAGAAGTTGTAGCGATCCTTCGTGAGGTCGCCCATGCCCCAGGTGACCGCGCCGCGGTACTGGTTGCCGTCCCCCTTGTACGACGTGCCCGCGCTCGCGTTGGCGGTGAAGCCGGTGTACTGCTGGCGCAGGATCACGTTCACCACGCCGGCCACGGCGTCCGAGCCGTAGATGGCGGAGGCGCCGTCCTTCAGGATCTCGATGCGCTCGACCGCATCGAACGGGATCTGGTTCAGGTCGACGAACGAGTAGTGCCCGTCGTCGGCGAGACCGTAGTTCGCGAGCCGGCGCCCATTGAGCAGCACCAGCGTGTTGTTGGAGCCTAAGCCGCGCAACGAGACGCCCGCGCCGCCCGACGGGAAGCCGAAGCTTCACTCGTTGGCCAGCGTGCCGTTGTTGTTGGCGGTGATCGAGCGCACCACCTCCGAGATGGTCTGGAAACCCGACTGCTGGATCGCCTCGCGGGTGATCGTCTCGATCGGTGCCGCGGTCTCGGTGTCGACGCGCTTGATGTTGGTGCCGGTGACGTTGACGCGGATGTCCTGCGCGATCACCGGTGCTGCCGCGGCCACCGCCGCGGCGCCGACGCCCATGGCGAGCGCCAGCTTGTTGCGTTGCATGGCTTGCATACTGCGAAACCCCCGCAAATGCACGGCCCTTGCGGGCCGCGCTATCCCCTGTTCTCAAAACGCCGGACCGGCCTAACTGCGCCGGTCCGGTACTGCCTTCTGCTGCTGCTGCGTATTACTGGAACGTGTACCGCGCGCCGAGGTTGAACTGCGTGCCCGTGGCGCCGGAGTACGCGTAGTTGTAGTTGTAGTTGATGAGGCCATACGCCGCGGCAGGCGCGTACGGGGCGATGCGGTTGAACACGTTCACGACGGAACCGAAGATCTGCCAGTTCTTGAAGCCGCTGTACGTGGCCGCGAGGTCGAGCGTGGTGAACGAGGCCACCGAGCAGTTCGAGCCGGCGTACTGGATGCCGAGGCAGCCGCCGTCCGGATCGCTCAGGCTCGACGACACGCCCTGGTACGGCACTTCGTCGTAGCCGCTGACGTAGCGCACCGTGCCCGTCACGTTCCACGGACCCTGCGCCCAGCCGAGGATCAGGTTCCAGCGGTCCTGCGGCGTGCCCGAGCCCGACGACACGTCGTAGTTGCCGCTCGTGCCGACGTACTTGTACTCGATGCCGCCCAGCGTCTGGCTGTAGTTGAACACGTGCGTCCACTGGAACTCAGTGGTCAGCATGCCGTATTCCTTGAGGTTCCACTTCCAGATCACGTCGAGGTCGATACCGTCCGTCTTGACCGTGTTGGCGTTCTGGAACGGCGTGGACACGTACAGCACCGTGCCGGAGTTCGGGATGCCCGGCAGGTTGTTGGTGTCGCGACCGACGGTGGCGGCCGGGAAGTTGCCCGGGTTGTTCAGCACGCCCTGCACGCTGCCGATGGTGATCTGGTTGTCGGTCTTGATGTTCCAGTAGTCCAGCGTGCCGGACAGGCCGGGGACCGGTTCCCAGATCACGCCGACGGTGTACGTGTCGGACGTCTCGGGCTTGATGTACGGGTTGCCGGTGTTGATGCCGAGCACCTGGCCCGCGCAGTCGGCCGGGCTGCCGGTGACCGGGCAGCGGACCGGGTCGCGCGCCACGGTGAAGCCGGCGGTCGCGTTGGCGGTCGACGTCTCGTACAGGCCCGGCGCACGGAACGCGGTGGCCCACGTGCCGCGCAGCACCAGCGACGGGACCACCGTCCACTTCACGCCGACCTTCGGGTTCGTCGTGTTGCCGACGTCCGAGTAGTCGTCGAAGCGGACCGCGGCGGTCAGCTCGAGGTTCTTCAGGATCGGCGCGTACAACTCGCCGTACACGGCGTTCACGTTGCGCGAGCCGAACGCGGCCGAGTAGCCGAGGCCGACGATGTTGCCCGTGTCGGTGCCCGGGACGCCCGGGTTGTTCACCTCTTCACGCCGGAACTCGTAGCCGAGTGCCAAGGCGAGCTGGCCGCCGTCGAGCTTGTAGATGTCGCGCGAGGCCTTGGCGTCGACGATCGTGTTCTTCGACGAGATCGTGTACGACGCGGTCGGCGCGATCCAGTCGCGGAACGCCTGCGAGTTGAGGTTGGCCGTGGCCGAGCCGACGCGGTAGTAGCCGAACGGGCTCGTGCCCGCGAGGCCCTGCTGCAGGCGGTCGTACAGGTAGAAGCCCTGGCGGTTCACGTCCGTGTCGCTCTGGATGTACAGCGCGCCGACGTCCCAGTCCCAGTTCCAGTTCGTGCCCTTGAGGCCGACCAGGTAGCGCTGCGTGCCCGTCTCGTAGTCCGTGTCGCGGCCGCCGAGCGAGGCGTCGGTGTAGTACAGGCGCGCGCCGAGGCTTTGCGAGTTGTACGGGTTGTCGGGGTGGCCGACCGGCAGGAAGATCGACGTCGAGTTCTTGATCGAGATCGTGCTCGGGTCGTACCACGTGGCGCGCGCCGACGTCGGCGTGTTGCGCGTGTGGGTCTTCACGTTGAAGTACGACAGCTCGGTGTAGCCCTGCAGCGTGTCGGTGAAGTTGTACGAGCCGCGCGCGAAGACGTTGGTGCGCTCGACTTCCGGCTGGATGTCGAGCCAGTCCTTGATGTCGTAGCGGCAGAAGCCGTTGACGATGTTGGCCGGGTCGCAGTTGGTGAGCGGCAGCGACTGGTACGCGCCCGCGCCCGCGAGGCCGCCCGTCGCCGGGTTCACCGGACGCACGACGCCGTTGATGGAGCCCGTGCCGAAGCCCAGCGCCGGCTGGCCCGCGCGCTGGTCGGCGAGGCCCATGAACGTCAGGTTGTTCGAGCCGATGTACTGCTTGCCCTGGTTCATCGCGTTCGCTTCCTGCTTCTGGTAGTCGAACGTGATGTAGGCGTTGTACTTGTCCTTGGTGAGGTCACCGATGCCGCCCGTGATGGCGGCCTTGTACTGGTTGCCCTCGCCGTTGTACGTGGTGCCCGCGGTGCCGGTCACGGTGACGCCCGTGAACTGCTGGCGCAGGATGATGTTGACCACGCCCGCGACCGCGTCGGAGCCGTAGATGGCGGACGCGCCGTCCTTCAGCACTTCGATGCGCTCGACCGCGTCGAACGGGATCTGCTGGATGTCGACGTAGGAGGCATGGCCGTCGTCCGCGAGGCCGAAGTTCGCCATGCGGCGGCCGTTCACGAGCACGAGGGTGTTGTTGGGGCCCAGGCCGCGCAGCGAGACGCCGGAGCCGGAGGCCGAGAAGCCGTTGGTGAACGCGGAGCTGATCTGGCCGTTGTTGTTCGCCGTGATCTGGCGGACGACGTCCGAGATGGTCTGCAGGCCGGACTGCTGGATGTCCTCGCGGGTGATCGTCTCGATCGGCGCCGCGGTTTCCGAATCGACCCGCTTGATGTTGGTGCCGGTCACGTTGACCCGGATGTCCTGCGCCGCTGCCTGCCCGCCAGCGACCAGCGCGACTCCGCCCAGGCCCAGCGCGATCGCGATTTTGTTCCGCTGAAATTTCATCGTTTAAACCCCCAGATAAGAATGGATGCTCACGAGCGGGCTTTTGACCCACTTCCGGCACACCCCCGCAACTTTACGGCACCGTCAGAATTGACGTCCATCAAAGGGCGCGATTGTTACAATGGGGCTGGCTCATTTGTTGCAATTTCGCCAACGATGCTGGTTCGACACGCGCAAGTCGCTGATTTGCCTGCGATCGTCGCGATCTACAACGCCTCGATTCCCGGCCGGACGGCCACGGCCGACACCGCTCCCGTCACCGTGGCGCAGCGTGAGCCGTGGTTTGCCGAATTCCGGCCGGAATCGCGGCCTTTGTGGGTCGCGGCGGCCGCCGCCGGCGCGCCGGTGCAGGGATGGCTTTCGGTGCGCTCGTTCTACGGTCGCCCCGCCTACCATGCCACGGCCGAAGTGGGCGTTTACGTCGCCCCGCAGGCGCAGCGGCAAGGGGTGGCCAAGGGCCTCCTGCACCACGCGCTGGCCGCGGCGCCGGGCCTCGGCCTGCGGACCCTGCTCGCGTTCGTCTTCGGTCACAACGCGCCGTCGCTTGCCCTCTTCCAGCGCGAGGGTTTTGCCCAGTGGGGCCAGCTGCCGCAGGTGGCCGAGCTCGACGGCGTCGAGCGCGACCTCGTGATCCTGGGCCGGCGCCTGTGAGCGCGGCCGCGGGGCGCCCGGTCATCCGGGCGGCGGAGCGCGCCGACGTGCCCGATCTCATGCGCCTCATCCGGGCGCTGGCCGAATACGAGCGGCTCACCCACCTCGTCGTCGCCGACGAGGCGATGCTGGCCGAGGCGCTGTTCGGCCCCTGGCCGGCGGCGGAGGCGGTGATTGCGACGGATGGAGGCGAAACCGGTCGCGCGGCCGGGTTTGCGCTGTTTTTCCATACTTTCTCCACGTTCCTCGGCCGCCGCGGCCTGTGGCTGGAGGATCTTTTCGTGCTGCCGGAGCACCGTGGCCGGGGCTTGGGCCGGGCGCTCCTGACGCACCTCGCGGGCATCGCCCGCGACCGCGGATGCGGGCGCTTCGAGTGGTCGGTGCTCGACTGGAACACGCCGGCCATCGGCTTCTACGAGCGCATGGGGGCGACCCTCCTGCCGGAGTGGCGCATCGCCCGCGTCACCGGCGACGCGCTCGCGCGGTTCGGCACCGGCTGAACGAGGGGCGCGCGCCACATCCCGACGCAGCACTGGCTTTCCCCCAGGCGCATCGCGCATAATCGCCCGCCTTCCGTCCGCGGGGCGCCGTCACGAGCGGCACCCCGCCGCCTCGCTCCTCACCACAAGGACGCCCCGCCCATGCCTTTCGATGGACCCCTTCCCGCCTTCGACCTGCGCGCCGACTTCTGGTCGCTGCGCTTCGTCGAGGAACGCTCCGAGGAATTCGCCGTCCGCAAGAACGTCGCGATGCCCTACCAGGCCGCGACCGACCGCGGCGTGATGGCCACCGTGTACGCCGACGGCGGCTACGGCTACGCCGCGTCGGGCGACACCTCGCCTGCCGGCCTCGTCGCGGTGCTCGAACGCGCCGCCCGCTGGGCGCGCGCCACCGCGCGCCACGGCCTCATCGACACGCGCGCGCTGCCGAAGCCCGTGCCGCGCGGCGACTACGCGTCCCCGTCGTTCGCCGAGGCGGGTCCGTCGCGGCGCGAGTGGTACGACCTGCTGCACGCCGAATCGGCGGCGGCCGGCCGCGACCCGCGCATCGTCGACTGGGAAACGGGCGTGGAAGTGCGCGTGGCCACGCATCGCCTCGTGACCAGCACCGGCGGCGACGTCGTGCAGCGCTACCGCTTCCTGATGCCCGGGCTGTCGGTCACCGCGCATGCCGACGGCGTCACGCAGGTGCGCTCGCTCAACGGCTACCGCGGCATCTGCCAGCAGGGCGGCGTCGAGGTGCTCGCGCGCTTCGGCTTCGCGGACGCCGGGCGGCGCATCGCGGAGGAAGCGCTCGAGCTGCTGGCCGCGCCCAACTGCCCGAGCGGCACGATGGACCTGCTGCTGATGCCCGACCAGATGATCCTGCAGATCCACGAGTCGATCGGGCATCCGCTGGAGCTCGACCGCATCCTCGGCGACGAGCGCAACTTCGCGGGCACGAGCTTCGTCACGCCGGACATGTTCGGCACGTATCGCTACGGCTCGGACCTCCTCAACGTCACCTTCGATCCGACGAAGCCGGAGCAGCTCGCGAGCTACGGCTACGACGACGACGGCACCAAGGCGGAGAAGGTGCACCTCATCCGCAACGGCATCCTCGAGCGGCCGCTGGGCGGCGCCATCTCGCAGGCGCGCGCCAATCTGCCGGGCGTCGCGAACTCGCGCGCCGACAACTGGAACCGGCCGCCGATCGACCGCATGGCCAACCTCAACCTCGAGCCCGGCGACGCGTCGCTCGCGGACATGATCGCGGGCATCGACCACGGTCTGCTGCTGGAGACGAACTGCTCGTGGTCGATCGACGACTCGCGCAACAAGTTCCAGTTCGGGTGCGAGCGCGGGCGCGTCATCAGTCACGGCAAGCTCGGGCACGTGGTGAAGAATCCCAACTATCGCGGCATCTCCGCCAACTTCTGGCGCTCGCTCGCGCGCGTGGGCAACGCGGACACGCAGCAGGTGCTCGGGACCCCGTACTGCGGCAAGGGCGAGCCGTCGCAGGTCATCCGCGTGGGTCACGCGTCGCCGGCGTGCGTGTTCACCGGCGTCGACGTGTTCGGCGGGGAGAGCTAGCCATGATGGAAACCTATTTCGATTCGCTCGCGGCGGTCGTGCAGCAATCGTTGCGCGGCGGCGAGCGCTTCACCGCCACGTTCGATGCCGAGGACACCGACTTCGTCCGCCTGAATCGCGGCAAGGTGCGCCAGCCCGGCACCGTGACGCAGCGGTACTTCTCGATCCGTCTCATCGCGGGCGCGCGGCACGCCGAGCACACGCTGTCGCTGTGCGGCGATCTCGCGCGCGATTCCGCCGCGGTGCGCGATGCGGTGGCCGGCCTGCGCGATGCGCTGCCCGACCTCGCGGACGATCCGCTCCTGCTGCTGCCGGCGACCGTGCACTCGTCGCACGCCGTGCGCGCGGGCTCGCTACCGCCGTCGGAAGCGGTGATCGAAGAGATCGTCGCCGCCGCCGACGGCCTCGACCTCGTGGGCATCTACGCGGCGGGGCCGATCGCGCGCGGGTTCGCGAACTCGGAAGGCCAGCGCAACTGGCACGCGACCACCGCGTTCAACCTGCAGTGGAGCCTTTATCACCGCGCGGACAAGGCGGTGAAGTCGGGCTACGCGGGCTTCGCGTGGGACGCGGCCGCCTTCGCGCGCAAGATGCACGACGCGCGCGAGCGCCTGGCGCTCATCGGCATGCCGTCGCGCTCGCTCGCGCCCGGCAAGTACCGTGCGTATCTCTCGCCGTCCGCGATGGAGGAGATCGCGGCCACGCTGTGCTGGGGCGGCTTCTCCGGCCGCGCGCTGAAGACGAAGCAGAGCGCGCTCACGCGCCTCGCGGAGGGCGAGGCGCTGGCGGCCAACGTGTCGCTGGTCGAGGACACCGAAGGCGGCGTCGCGCCCGCGTTCCAGGCGGAAGGCTTCGCGCGCCCGCCGCGCGTGCCGTTGGTCGAGCAGGGGCGCCTCGTCGGCTCGCTCGTGAGCCCGCGCACGGCGCGCGAGTTCGGGATGACCGAGAACGGCGCCAATGCCTCCGAGATGCCCGAGTCGCTCGCGATGGCCGGCGGCACGCTGCCGTCCGCCGACGCGCTCGCCGCGCTCGACACCGGCATCGCAGTCGGCAACCTGCACTACCTCAACTACTCGGATCGCCCCGCCGGCCGCATGACCGGCATGACGCGCTTCGCGACGTTCTGGGTCGAGAACGGCAAGGTGGTGGCGCCGATCGACGTGCTGCGCTTCGACGACACCGTGTACCGGCTGCTCGGCACGAACCTCGAGGCGCTGACGCAGGAGACGGAGTTCATCCTCGACGCGGGGACGTACCAATCGCGGCAGCTCGCGAGCCTGCGGGTGCCGGGGGCGCTGGTGTCGGAGATGGCGTTTACGTTGTAGTTCGGTTGGGGCGGCTGCCCCTCACCCCAGCCCTCTCCCCGCAAGCGGGGCGAGGGAGCTCTTGGGGCGCTGCGCGGTCACGCTGCCGCGACCGCTCGCCACAGAAACTCCCTCTCCCCGCTCGCGGGGCGAGGGAGCTTTTGGGGCGCTGCGCGGTCACGCTGCCGCTACCGCTCGCCACGGAAACTCCCTCTCCCCGCTCGCGGGGAGAGGGCTGGGGTGAGGGGCAGGCGTGCGCGATCGGCAGGTTAGCTCGCACCGCGCCGCTCGCATGCTCAATCCCCCGCCCGCACCCCCTGCCACCCCCTCGGAATCGACGCCAGCAACCGCTGCGTATACGCCTCCTTCGGATCGCGATAGATCTCGTCGGAGTTCGCGATCTCCACCACCTCGCCCTGGTTCATCACCATCACCTGGTCGGAGATGTACTTCACCACGGCGAGGTCGTGCGAGATGAAGATGTACGAGAGCCCGTACTCCGCCTGCAGATCCTGCAGCAGGTTCAGCACCTGCGCCTGCACCGACACGTCGAGCGCCGACACCGATTCGTCGCAGATGAGGATGTCGGGCTTCAGCGTGAGGCAGCGCGCGATCGCGATGCGCTGCCGCTGCCCGCCCGAGAACTCGTGCGGGTACTTGTAGAACGACACCTCCGGCAGCCCGACCTTCTGCAGGAGCTCGAACGCCATGTCGGCGCGCTCCTGCGCGTTGGCGCCGATGCCGTGGATCTCCATCGGCTCGGTGAGGATCTGGCCGACGATGAAGCGTGGGTTGAGCGAGGCGTACGGATTCTGGAAGATGATCTGGATGCGCCGCTTGTATGGCAGGAATTCCTTCGCCGACATGCCGAGGATGTCGCGGCCCTCGAACAGCGCCTCGCCCGTCGTCGCCTCGTGCAGGCGCATCAGCGTGAGCCCGACCGTGGTCTTGCCCGAGCCCGACTCGCCGACGAGGCCGAGCGTCTTGCCCTTCGGCAGGTCGAACGATACGTTCTGCACGGCCTTGAACTCGCGCCGCCCGAAGAGGCCCTCGCGCGCGTAGAAGCTCTTGCCGAGATTGCGCACCTTGAGCACGATCGGGTCGCCGTCGGTGAAGCCGCGCGTGCGCTCCGGCAGGTCGAGCGCGCCGCCGCCGTTCATGAAGTCGTCGATCACCGGCAGGCGCACCGGGCGCCGCTCGAGCTGCGGGCGGCACTGCAGCAGCGCTTTCGTGTACGTGTCGCGCGGCGCCTCGAACACGACCTTCGCCGGCCCCTGCTCGCGGATCTCGCCGTTGCGCATCACCACGACGTGATCGGCGATCTCGCCCACCACCGCGAGGTCGTGCGTGATGAACAGCACCGACATCTGCCGCTTCTTCTGCAGCGCGCGGATGAGCTCGAGGATCTGCTTCTGGATCGTCACGTCGAGCGCAGTGGTCGGCTCGTCGGCGATGAGGAGCTTGGGCTCGCACGCGATGGCCATCGCGATCATCACGCGCTGCTGCTGGCCGCCCGACATCTGCGACGGGAACATGTCGACGCGCCGCTCGGGCTCGGGAATGCCGACCTCGGCCAGCACCTCGATCGCGCGCTTGCGCGCCGCAGCCCCGGTGAGGCCCATGTGCAGCCGCAGGACTTCCGCGATCTGGAAGCCGACGGTGAACACCGGGTTGAGCGACGTCATCGGCTCCTGGAAGATCATCGAGATGTCCGCGCCGCGCACCGATTGCAGCGCGTTGCGCGACAGCCCGGCGAGATTGCGGCCGCCGAAGAGGATCTCGCTCTTCGGTTCGACGATGGTGTTCTCGGGCGGCAGCAGGCCGAGGATCGCGAGCGACGTCACCGACTTGCCGGAGCCCGATTCGCCGACCAGCGCGACCGTCGCGTTGTGCGGGATGTCGAACGAGATGCCCTTCACGGCCTCGAACGTCGTGTGCTTGTCGAGGCGGAACGACACGCGCAGGTTGCGCACGCGGACCAGCGGATCGGCAGTCGTCATGTCGGTGGCGGGAAGCGTGGCCATCAGTGTCCCCGCGTGCCCTTGAGCTTGGGGTCGAGCGCATCGCGCAGCGCGTCGGTGAAGAGCGAGAACGCGGTGACGAGCAGCGCCATCGTGCCGCCGGCCGCGACGAGCTGCCACCACTTGCCGAGCAGCAATTCGTTCTGCGCTTCGTTCAGCATCGAGCCCCACGACACGACGTCCACCGGCACGCCGAACCCGAGGAACGAGAGGATCACTTCCGCCTTGATGAACGCGACGACGAGGATCGAGAGCTGCACCAGCACCACGTGCGAGATGTTGGGGAAGATGTGGCGGAACATGCGGCGCGCGTTGGACGCGCCGATCGCGTCGGCCGCCTGCACGTACTCGCGCCCCTTGTGCTTCAGGTACTCGGCGCGGATGAGGCGGAACACGCCGGTCCAGCCGATGGTGCCCAGGATCAGCACGATGGTGAGCGTGCCCTTGTGCTGCAGCACCGCGGCCACCGCGAGCACCAGCAGCAGGTAGGGGATCGAGCTGAACACGCTGTAGAACCAGTTGAGCGTGTCGTCGACCCAGCGCCCGTAGTAGCCCGCGAGCGCGCCGAGCACGGTGCCGATGAGCGTGGCCACGAACGCGGCGGCGAGGCCGACGAAGATCGACGTCTCCGAGCCCTTGATGGTCTTGGCGATCACGTCGCGGCCCCACTTGTCCGCGCCGAACGGCAGCGTCGCGCGGCGCGCCTCGCCGGCGGTTGCCGCGGTGGATGCGCCCTTGCCGCCCTTCGCGGCCTCGATCGCCTTCATGTCCTCGGCGAGCGGATCGGCGGACTTCGCGGCACCGGCCCTTGCCGCCTCGATCGCCTTCATGTCCTCGGCCAGCGGGTCGACGAACGTGCTGTCAGCGTCGGCCGTTGCGGCGGCCGCGGGCGCCGCGTTCGGCGTGCCCTTCAACTCCGCGATCACGTCGCCGATCGGATCGACGACGCTCGACTGGAAGCTCGTGCCCGGCGTCGGGCCCGCGGGCGCGGCTTCCTTCGGCGCCGCGGCGGGCGCCGTCACGATCGGCTCGTCGCTGCCGACGAACGTCGGCGGCGCGTAGTTGACGCCGATCTCGCGCGCCCAGTCCTTCGCGATCAGGCCGAGGCCGGACGCGATCATCATCAGGATGAACAGCACGACGATGGCGAGCGACACCATCGCGACGCGATCCTGCACGAGACGGCGCCACGCGAGCGTCCACAGCCCCGGCGAGACGGTGTGCGGGATCTCCCGGTGCGCGAGCGCCGGCCGCGGCATCGTGACGTCGTTCATTTGAGCTGCACCCGCGGGTCGACCGCCTTGTAGAGAAGGTCGGCGGCGAGGTTCGCGAACATCGTGGCCACGGCGACGTACACCGTGAGCGCCTTGATCACCGGGAAGTCCGAGCGCTCGACGGCGAGGATCACCTCGCGGCCGATGCCGGGAATCGAGAAGAAGCGCTCGATCAGGAACGCGCCGATGAGGAGGCCCGGCAGCGCGGCCATGATGTGCGTGATGATCGGGATCGACGCGTTGCGCAGCACGTGCACCCACATCACGCGGTTCTCCGACACGCCCTTGGCACGCGCGGTGCGCACGTAGTCCTGGTTGATCTCGTCGAGCACGAACGTGCGGTAGAGCCGCAGGTTGGGCGCGATGCTCACCACCAGCAGGATGAGGATCGGCAGCAGCGAGTAGCGGGTGAGGTTCTCCCAGAAGTCGTTGCCCCAGCCCTGCACCGGGAACCAGCCCAGCTTGTACGCGAACACGTACTGGAACACGATGATGTAGACCAGGATCGAGATCGAGAGCCCCACGGTGCAGACGATCATGACGGAGCGGTCGGTGAGCGAGCCGCGCACGTAGGCCACGGCGAGCGCCAAGCCGATCGCGATGACGTTCTCGATGACGAGCAGCGGCAGCAGCACCGTGAGCGACGGCGGCAGGCGCGTGAGCAGGATGTGCGACACCTGCTCGTTGGTGCTCCAGGAGGCGCCGAAGTCAGCGGTGACGATCTGCTTGACGAAGATCAGCAGCTGCACCCAGTACGGCTGGTCGACACCGAGCTGCCGCCGGATGTTGTCGATCTGCTCGGGATTGCTGATCTTGCCCGCGAGCACGTACGCGGGATCGCCGCCGAACAGGTTGAACAGGAAGAAGACCAGCAGCACCACGCCCGCCATCGTCGGGAGCATCTGCCACAGCCTTCGCAATACGTAAGCCCACATGATTCACGTCTCCCCTTCGCGCCGCGCGGATCGCGCGCCGGCGCTTGCTGCAATCGTCGCGCGACGCGCGGCCGGTCGCGGTGGCGACCGGCCGCGGTGCAGCGTACTGCTCTCCTCGAGCGAAGGTATCCCGGGATCGCCGGAATCCCCGCCTCTCCTCCTGTAATCAGTGACCGGCCGCCGCGACGTCCGCGTACTGCCATTGCGACGTCAGGATCGGGTGCTTGCGATAGCCTTCGACGCGCCCCTGCACGAGCTGGTTGCGGTAGCGGCTCACGGTCATCACGTGCGGTGCGTACGCTTCCAGGATGCGCGTCATCTCGCGGTAGAGACGATCGCGCTCCGGCCCCGCGGGCATGCGCAGCGTGCGGACGTACAGCGCGTCGTATTCGGGAATCGTGCCGCAGGCATTGTTGCTCTGGTACGCGTTGGGTCCGTAGAACAGTTGCATGAAGTTGTCGCCGTCCGGGTAGTCGGCGATCCACGCGGCCTCGCGGCTGAAGAGCCGGCACTGCTTCTCGGCCTTCAGGAGCTCCGGAAACTTGTCGTGCTGGCCTTCCATGCGCACGCCGATCGCGTCGTACGATTTCTTCACCAACTCCTCGAGCTGCCGGTTCTGCGTGTCCGGGCGCGCGGCGTACCTGATCACCATCGGCGCGCCGTCGGGATAGGTGCGCCAGCCGTCGGGCCCCCGCCGGTACCCGAACCGGTCGAGCAGCGCGTTGGCGGCGGCCGGATCATACTTGATCGAGCTCTTCCAGTGGGGGTCGTGGCCCACGACCCCGGGGGGAATCGGGTACTGGGCGGCCACCGCCTGGCCGTTCAAGATGACCTTGACCTCCTCCTCGACGTCGTAGGACATGGCCAGCGCGCGGCGCAGGGCCACCTGCGGCTTGCCGAGCCCGCCGACCCGCGGATCCAGCATGTTCCAGTACATGTAGCGGATTTCCGGGTCGACGAACCGGTCGAGGCGGATGCCGCGGGCGGCGAGCTCGGGCTTGAGCTTGCCGGACGGGTCGATCGCGTTGGGCGCGAGCGGCCCCTCCATGTTCATGAGGTCGAGCGACCCGGCCTGGAAGGCGAGCCAGCGCGCCTGGTCCTCCTCCATGACCGCGATCTCGACCCGCCCGATCGCGGGCATCCGGCGGCCCTTCATGCGCGCGACCAGCGCCTCGTCGCCCGGCTGCCCCGGCGCGAAGTCCCACGTGAAGCCGCGGTACTCGGGGCTCGCCTCGAGCACGATCTTCGAGCTGCGCACCCACTGCGCGAGCCGGTACGGGCCGGTGCCGACCGGATTGCTCATCGCGCGACCGTCCGACTCCGCGTACTTCGCGATCGCCTCGCGCGCGACCAGCGACGTCGCCTCGTGCGCGAGCACGTAGGTGAGGTTGTAGTCGGTCTCCTTGAGGCGGAAGCGCACCGTGTAGCGGTCGAGCGCTTCCACGCCCGCGATCTTCGCGGCGTAGTCGAACTTGCCGCTCTTCTTGGCGGCCGCCGCGGCTTCGTCGAGGCCGACGAGCTTGCCCTCGAGCAGGAAGGCGTACGGCGATTTGAGCCGCGGATCCATGATCCGCTTGAACGAGTACACGACGTCGTCGGCGATGAGCTCGCGCGGCTTGCCGCCGAACGCGGGGTCGGCCTGGAACAGGATGCCCTTGGTGAGGCGCACCGTGTACGTCCGCCCGTCGTCGGCGATGACGGGCATGCCGTCGGCGGCCTGCGGCACGAGCTTCGCGGGGCGCGCGAGGTAATCGTAGGTGTAGAGCGTCTCGAAGATGCCGCGCACGATGCCCGACGAATAGAGGTCGTGAATCGCGGCGGGGTCGAAGCCGGTCTCGGCGACGGGGATCATGTCGCGGAGCACCTTGGTCATGTCGGCCGCGGTGACGGTGGCGGCGACGAAGCAAAAACCTGTCACAAAGAGACGCAGAGACGCCGAGAAAGACGGTTTTCCTCGGCGTCTCTGCGTCTCTTTGTGAAAACGCCCTTCCACTATCGCACCGTCGCCACCGGCGCGACGCCACCCGCCTCGCGCGCCGGGTCGAGGTCCATGTACTGCCACTCGGCGTGCAGGATCGGATGCCGCTTGAAGCCCTGCACCCACGGGCGGACGAGCCAGCGCCGCTCGCGCGACAGGTGCAGGCTCCACGCGCCGTCGACTTCCATCTGCCGCGACATCTCGAGGAACAGCCGGTTGCGCTCCGGCGAATCGGGAAGGTCGCGCGCCTTCTCGTAGAACGCGTCGAACGCCTTCGATTCGTAGCAGCCGTTGTTGCTCTGGCCCGTGTTGGGGCCGTACAGCAGCTGCATGAAGTTGTCGCCGTCGGGGTAGTCCGCGCCCCACGACGACTCCCACATCATGAGCTTGCACGCCTTCGCCGCCTTCAAGTTCTCGTTGAAGGGCGCGACGTCGACGACCATGCGGATGCCGATCTCCGCCATCGACTTCACCCACAGCTCGCCGTGCTCGCGATCGACCACCGAGCCGCTGTTGGCGTAGTGGATGACCAGCGGCGAGCCGTCCGGCTGCGTGCGGAAGCCGTCGGCCCCGCGGCGGTAGCCGAAACGGTCGAGCAGCGCGTTGGCGAGCGCCGGGTCGTAGCGGTTGAGCGAGCGGTACGCGGGATCGTGGCCGACCACGCCGACCGGCACCGGCATCTCCGCCTTCACCGCCATCCGGCGCCGGATGACGTTGATGTCGTCCTCGACGCGGTAGCCCATGATCATCGCGCGGCGCAGCGCGACCTTCTCCTTCGCGAAGCCGCCGACGACCGGATCGCGGAAATTGAAGAACGCGTAGATGATCTCCGGCTGCACGAACGAGTAAACCGACACGTTGGCGCCCGCGAGCTCGGGCTTCAGCGCATCGCTCGCGTCGAACGCGTCGGTGCGGAACGCCGAGGGCAGGTTGAGGAGGTCGAACTGGCGGTCGCGGAAGGCGAGCCACTGCGACTGGAACTCCTCGAGGATCGACACCTCGACGCGCCCGATCTGCGGCATCGTCTTGCCCTTCATCTGCGCGACGAGCCGCTCGTCCCACGCGCGATCGGCACCGCCCGCAGGCGCGAAGTCCCACGTGAAGCCGCGATAGTCCGGGTTCGCGACCAGCACGATCTTCGACGCGCGCTTCCAGTCGGCGAGCATGTACGCACCGGTGCCGACCGGATGCGCTTCCGTGGTGCCGGGATAGGCCTCGATCACCTCGCGCGCGACCGCGCCGAACGACGTGTGCGCGACGACGTACGGGAAGTTGTAGTCGGGCCGCGCGAGCGTGATGCGCAGCGTGTAGCGGTCGACCGCCACGAGGTCGGGGAGCTTCGCGTCGTAGTCGAAGCGTCCGGACTTGCGCGCGGCGGCGGCCAGCGCGTCGAGCCCCTTGATCTTGCCTTCGAGCATGAACGCGTACGGCGCGCGGTTCACGGGATCGAAGAAGCGCATGAACGTGTACACGTAGTCCTGCGCGGTGAGCTCGCGGCGCACGCCGCGGAACGCGGGGTCCGGCGTGAAGTAGATGCCCTTGCGCAGGCGGAAGGTCCACGTGCGCCCGTTGTCGGTCACCTCGGGCATCGCCTCGGCGGTCATCGGCACCACGCGCGCGGGCCGCGCGAGGTAGTCGTACGTCAGGAGGCGCTCGAAGATCGCCTCGTTGATCGTCGCGGAGTAGTTGTCCGAGATGCGGACGGGATCGAAGCCCTGCTCGGCGACCTCGAACACCATGCGCAGGACCTTGCCCGGGTCGGCGGCGTGGGCCGCAGGCGCGGCGAGCCAGACGACGGCCGCGAGGCAGGCGATCAGATGCGCCAGCAGACGGTGGCCAAGCGTGCGCACGGCACCGCCGGCGGCGCCAACGGTACCGCGAAATCCCCCGTCGATGCCCCGGTTCGCCCGCTTGACGCCCATGATGGCCGCCCGAAAACCAAATCCTGCTAATGTACCATTTCAGGGCATTCCCATGCTACGCCGCCACTTCGCGCGCTGGACCCACCGGCTGCGGCCCGCCGTCGACCGGATCACGGGCAATCCCGCGATCCAGCGCTATTTCCCCGCGCTCGCCGATCCCGACCTGTGGCACCTCAATCGCCGCTCGGCGGCGCGCGCGGTGGCGGTCGGCCTTTTCTGCGGGCTGATCCCGGGGCCGCTGCAGGCGCTGGGCGCGATCGTGTGCTGCCTCGTGATCCGCGCCAACTTCCCGCTCGCCGTCGTCACCACGTTCTATACGAATCCGTTCACCATCGTCCCGCTGTACGTCGTCGCCTACGAGTATGGCCGGCTGTTCTTCCCCGAAGCGCCCGCCACCGTGCACTTCGCGCTGCCGGCCGACGGCGGGCTGCTCGCATGGTTCCCCGCGCTGCTCGAATGGATGAAGGGCCTGGGCAAGCCGCTCGCCGTGGGCCTCGTGCTCCTTGCGCTCACGCTGGCCGGCGCCGGATGGGCGATCGTCCGGCTCGTCTGGCGCTGGCACGCGGTGCACGCGTGGCGCCGCCGCGCGCGCCTGCGCGCCGCTGCCGTGCGCGCATGAAGCCGGCGTACTGGGACCAGGCGGCGCGCGAGCTGGCCGCGCGCGACGCAGTGCTCGCGAAGCTGGTCGGCGACTTTCCCGGGCTGCACCTCGCGCGCCGCGGCGATCCGTTCACGGTGCTCGCGCGCGCGATCGTCGGGCAGCAGATCTCGGTGAAGGCGGCGCAGGCGATCTGGGACCGGTTTGCCGCCGCGACCGGCGCGCAGGGCACGCCGCCCGCGCTGAATGCCGCGCGCGTCGGGCGCACGCGCATGCCGACGCTGCGGCGCGTGGGACTGTCGGAGCGCAAGGCGCTCTACCTGCGCGACCTCGCGCGCCACTTCACGTCGGGCGCGCTCGATCCGCGCGAGTGGCCCGCGCTCGACGACGAGACGCTCATCGCGCGCCTGGTCGACGTCGACGGCATCGGCCGCTGGACCGCGGAGATGTTCCTCATCTTCCACGAGCTGCGCCCCGACATCTTCCCGGTGGACGACATCGGGCTGCAGAAGGCGGTTGCGCTGCACTACCACGGCGGCGAGCGGATGGCGCCCGCGGCGTTGCGCGCGTTCGGCGAGCGGTATGCGCCTTGGCGGAGTGTCGCCACGTGGTATTTGTGGCGGTCGCTGGATCCGATTCCGGTGGAGTATTGAGGTGGTGGTGGCGGTGCGTTGCCCCTCACCCTAACCCTCTCCCCGCAAGCGGGGCGAGGGAACTGTTGGGGCTGCGGGGCAGATATTCGCCACGCCTCAGAGGCTCCCTCGCCCCGCTTGCGGGGAGAGGGCTGGGGTGAGGGGCTGCGTGACCAACGAACGCCCTACACCAACCTCCCATCCACCAACTGCAACGTCCTCTCCGCCCGCGCCGCCAACTCCGGATCGTGCGTCACGATCACGAGCGCGGTGCCCACCGCCGCGTTGAGCTCGAGCATCAGGTCGAACACCTGCCCCGCGGTCTTGCGGTCGAGGTTGCCGGTCGGCTCGTCGGCGAGCACGCAGCGCGGCTTCGTCACCAGCGCGCGCGCGAGCGCCACGCGCTGGCGCTCGCCGCCCGACAACTCCCCGGGGCGATGACGCAGGCGATGGCCGAGCCCGACGCGCTCCAGCATCGCGGCCGCCTCGGCCTGCGCGGCGGCGGGCGTCATGCGGCGGATGAGCAGCGGCATCGCCGCGTTCTCGACCGCGCTGAATTCCGGCAGCAGGTGATGGAACTGGTAGATGAACCCGAGCGCGCGATTGCGCACCTGCCCGCGCTGCGCTTCCGACAGCGACGCGAACGGCGTGCCCTCGACCTCCACCTCGCCGCCGTCGGCGACGTCGAGCCCGCCCAGCAGGTGCAGCAGCGTGCTCTTGCCCGAACCGGACGCGCCGACGATCGCGACCCGCTCGCCCGGCGCCACCGCGAGATCGACGCCGAGCAGCACCGGCACCTTCGCCGGGCCGGTCGCGTATGTCTTCGCGAGGCCGCGGCAGGCCAGCACGGGCGTGACGCTATTCATAGCGCAGCGCCTCCGCGGGATTCACGCGCGCGGCCTTCCACGCGGGATAGATCGTCGCGATCAGCGCGAGCAGCAGCGCGATGCCGGCGATGGTCACGACGTCGCCGCGCTGCAGGTCCGACGGCAGGTCGCTGATGTAGTAGATCGACTTGTCGAGGAACTGCACGTTGAGCGTGCGCTCGATGAACGGCACCACCGTCCCGATGTTGAGCGCGAGCAGCACGCCGGTGAGCACGCCGATCGCGGTCCCGATGACGCCGATCAGCGCGCCCTGCACGATGAAGATCGCCATGATCGACGACGGCGACGCGCCCAGCGTGCGCAGGATGGCGATGTCGGCCTGCTTGTCGGTCACCACCATCACCTGCGCCGACACGATGTTGAACGCCGCGACGGCGACGATCAGCGTCAGGATGATGAACATCACGCGCTTCTCGATCTGCACCGCGCGGAAGAAGTTCGCGTGGCTGCGCGTCCAGTCGCGCACGTCGCCGTTGATCGGGATCTTCTGCCACAGGTCGCGCGCGACCAGCGGTGCCAGGAAGAGATCGTCGAGCTTCAGGCGCACGCCGCTGACGCCGTCCAGCCGGTAGAGCCGCTGCGCGTCCTCGATGTTGATCAGCGCGAGGCCGCTGTCGAACTCGTACATGCCGACCTCGAAGATACCGACCACCTTGAAGCTCTTGAGGCGCGGCAGCGTGCCGGCCGGCGTGATGGTGCCCTGCGGGGTGATCACCACGACGGAATCGCCGGGACCCACGCCTAGGCCGCGCGCGAGATCGCCGCCCAGCACGATGCCGAACTCGCCGGCCTTGAGGTCCGCGAGCGCGCCGCGGCGCATGTGCTTGCCGATGTCGGCGACGCTGTCCTCGCGCGCCGGATCGATGCCGCGCACGATGGCGCCGCGGTTGGCGTCGCCCGCGGTGAGCATCGCCTGGCCGACGATGTACGGCGCGGCAGCCTGCACGTGCGGCTCGCGCAGCGCGAGATCGGCCACCGCCTTCCAGTCGGGCAGGTCCGGCACGCCGCGGATCTCGATGTGCGACGCGACCGCGAGGATGCGGTTGCGCAGCTCCTGCTGGAAGCCGTTCATCACCGACAGCACGACGATCAGCGCCGCGACGCCGAGCACGATGCCCGCCATCGAGATGAACGAGATGAACGAGATGAAGCTGTTGCGGCCCGAGCCCTTGCGGGCGCGCGTGTAGCGCAGGCCGACGGCCAGTTCGTACGGTGACAAGGCCAGTCAGTCCTGTGAGCGGTAGCGGAGGAATCGAGAGTGACGGGCGTGATGCGGTGCTGCGTGCGATCGCTGCGACGACGGGCACGGCGAACGCGCGCGGCGGCCGATTATCGCATGCTAGACTCGCGCCCCGGCTCAAGTGGCGGTGCGGCGACGGATTCATTCCTCCACCGTGCGCGCCGGATCCCACCGCAAGCGCCGCACATCATGCGCGCCGTCCTCGTCGTCCCCGCACTGCTCACCCTCGGCGCTACGCTCGCGGAGTCGCCCGCGCTCGGCCGGCTCGCAGCCCTCGCGGGTGCGCCCGTCGCGACGCGCGACGGCCTCGCCCCGGCGCTCGCGAGCGCGACCGGGTTGCCGGCCGGCACGCCGCCTGCGCCGCTGGCGGCACGCGGCGCGGGCTGGCCACGCGCGACGGGCGACGTGCAGTACGCCGATCCGATCACGCTGGTGGCCGGCCGCGACGACGTCCTGTTCGCGGGACGCGCGGACGACCTCACGCACGACGAATCGGCCGCGCTGATCGCGCACCTCGACGCGCACTTCGCCGTCGACGGCCTCGAGTTCGCCGCGCCGCGGCCCGATGCGTGGTTCGTCGCGTCGCAGGACGTTCCGCTCGCGGAGACGACGGCGCTCCCGGCGCTCGAGGGCGCGCTCGCGTCCGCGCTGCCGCGCGGCCCGGAGGCGAAGCGCTGGCGGCGCTGGCTGTCGGAAGCGCAGATGCTGCTGCACGAGCATCCGGTGAACGCCGCGCGCGAGGCGGCCGGGCGCGCGCCGGTCACCGGCGTGTGGCTGTGGGGTGGCGGTGCTGCGTCGTCCCCGTCACCGGTCATCGACAGCGCCGTCTACGCAACCGATGAACGCGACGGCGACGTCGCGCGCGGCCTCGCCGCCGGCGCGCTGCCGCCGCCTGCGAAATTCAGCGCGCTCGACCGCGGGCGCGACGCGCTCGTGGTGCTGCCGCGCATCGCAACGGCGGACGCCCTGCCCGCGCTCGACCGCGACTGGCTCGCGCCGCTCGCCGCGGCCGTGCACGACGGCACGGTGCACGAGGCGGTGCTCGTCGCCGACGACGGCCGCGTCGCGTACACGTGGCATGCACGACGCCCTTCCGGATGGCAGCGGCTGCGCGCACGCTTCGCATCGCCGCGCTTCACGCTGCCGGAGAACGCGTCGTGACGATCCGCATCGTGCGCCGTCCGCCGGCCGCGCATGCCGAGGTGCTGATGGCCGCCGGCCTGCCGCCCGTGCTGGCGCGCGTGTATGCCGCGCGCGGCATCCGTTCCGCCGCCGAGCTCGATCACTCCTTCAAATCGCTGCCGCCCTTCCACGCGCTGCGCGGCATCGACGCCGCGGCGGCGCGCCTCGTGCATGCGATCACCGGGGGCGAGCGCATCCTGATCGTCGCCGACTACGACGCCGACGGCGCCACCGCCTGCGCGATCGGCGTGCGCGGGCTGCGCGCGCTCGGCGCGCAGGTCGACTTCATCGTGCCCAACCGCTTCGAGTACGGGTACGGCCTGACACCGGAGATCGTGGCACTCGCGGCGCAGCGCGCGCCGCAGCTCATCGTCACCGTCGACAACGGCATCGCGAGCGTCGACGGCGTCGCGGCCGCGACGGCGCACGGCATCGACGTGCTGATCACCGATCACCACCTGCCCGGCGCGACGCTGCCTTCGCCGGCGATCATCGTCAATCCTAACCAGCCCGGCTGCACGTTCGCGAGCAAGCACGTCGCGGGCGTGGGCGTGATGTTCTACGTGCTGTCGGCGACGCGCGCGCTGCTGCGCGAGGCCGGCGCGTTCGCGACGCGCGCCGAGCCCAAGCTCGCGCACCTCACGGACTTCGTGGCGCTCGGCACGGTGGCGGACGTCGTGCGCCTCGACCAGACCAACCGCGTGTTCGTCGAGCAGGGGCTCGCGCGCCTGCGCGCCGGCCGCGCGCACCCGGGCGTCGCGGCGCTGTTCACCGTCGCGGGGCGCGACGCGCGGCGCGCCACCGCGTTCGACCTGGGCTTTGTCGCGGGACCGCGGCTGAACGCCGCCGGGCGCCTCGCCGACATGTCGGTCGGCATCCGCTGCCTCCTGACCGACGATCCGGCCGAAGCGTATCGCCTCGCGACCGAGCTCGACCGCCTCAACCGCGAGCGGCGCGCGATCGAGGCGGACATGCAGGCCGAGGCGCTCGCCGACCTGGAGGCGGTGGCCGACGCGGCGCGCGCGGACCAGTCGTCGCTGTGCCTGTTCCGCCCCGAATGGCACCAGGGCGTTGTCGGGATCGTCGCGTCGCGACTCAAGGATCGCTTCCACCGGCCGGCGATCGTGTTCGCACGCGCGCAGCCCGGCGAGCTCCGCGGCTCGGGGCGCTCGATCGCCGGGTTCCACCTGCGTGACGCGCTCGACCTCGTCACCAAGCGCGCGCCGGGCGCCGTGCTGCGCTTCGGCGGCCACGCGTTCGCAGCGGGCCTGTCGCTGCGCGAGGACGCGCTGGCGATCTTCGCGGAGGCGTTCGAAGGCGTCGCGCGCGAGCAGCTCACGCCCGCGCAGCTCGCGCGCACCTGCGAGAGCGACGGCGCGCTCGGCCCCGGCGAGGCGACGCTCGACCTCGCGCGCGACGTGCGCGACCGCGTGTGGGGCCAGGGCCTGCCGGCGCCGGTGTTCGACGACACGTTCGTCGTGCGCGGCTCGCGCGTGGTCGGCGGCAAGCACTCGAAGCTGTCGCTCGCCCGCGGCAGCGAGCGGTTCGAGGCGATCCTCTTCGGTCACGCGGAGCCGCTGCCCGAGCGCATCCACGCCGCCTATCGCCTCGAGGTCAACGAGTGGCAGGGGAGCTCGGCGGTGGAGTTGGCGATCGAGCACTGGGTGCCTGCGTCCGCAAAAGGCGCGTCGGACTGACGGTGGATGACGTGGGGGCGGCGTTGCGCCTTTTGCGGCCGTTCTGGTCAGCACGAAAACCTTCGGGCGGCCGGGCGGTTTTCGTGTAGCAACTGCTACGAAGCGCGCCGCTCATGAGCGCGCTCTCGCGCGCCGTTCGGTCGCGCGCTGCTGGTGGCGTGAATGCCTCTGCTGCCGGCTGCGGTGGGCGGAGGTTCCGCCCCTCACCCCAGCCCTCTCCCCGCAAGCGGGGCGAGGGAGCTTCTGAGGCGCTACGCGTTACCGAGTGAGAACTTGGGGCGCTTCGCGTTCACACCGCCCCCTCATCGAAGATCTCCCTCGCCCCGCTTGCGGGGAGAGGGCTGGGGTGAGGGGCAGTCCTGTCGGGGCCCCGGGACCCGCCCGGCGCTCCTTTGCCACATCGCAGCATGCCCGCCCCGGTCCGCATCTTGCTGCAGTGCGGGCGGCGGCGGCGGCCGTTTGTGTCATCCATGCACAAGTTGCTGATTTCCCGGCAAATGTTACGACCCTGGTGGCAGCCACGGTCCTGCGCCGGATGTCCGAAACGGCCTTGTGCATTGCATCAAACGTCGCTATAGTCCGTCAGTTTGGCTGCTGCTCCGGGCGTCCCTGGACCAGCCACGCGGCACCCACGAGGAAACAACCATGCGACTTTCGGGGAAAGTCTCCATCATCACCGGCGCGGCGCAGGGCATCGGCCAGGCGACCGCCCTCAAGTTCGCCAAGGAAGGCGCCAAGGTCGCCTGCTGTGACATCAACCTGGACGCGGTCCAGAAGACCGTCGACCTCATCACCGAGGCGGGCGGCGAGGCGGTCGGCTTCAAGGTCGACGTCACCAAGAAGGACAGCATCGCCGCGATGGTCGAGGGCGTGATGGCCAAGTGGGGCCGCATCGATACGCTCGTGAACAACGCCGGCATCGTGCAGGACGCGCAGTTCAAGAAGATGAGCGAGGAGCAGTTCGACCGCGTCATCGACGTGAACCTGAAGGGCGTCTACAACTGCACCAAGGCGGTCGTCGACATCATGCTGCAGCAGAATTCCGGCGTGATCCTCAACGCGTCGTCGATCGTCGGCATCTACGGCAACTTCGGCCAGACCAACTACGCGGCCACCAAGTTCGGCGTCATCGGCATGGTGAAGACGTGGGCGCGCGAGCTCGGCCGCAAGGGCATCCGTGCCAACGCGATCTGCCCGGGCTTCGTCGAGACGCCGATCCTGTCCTCGATGCCCGAGAAGGTCATCAAGATGATGGAAGACCGCGTGCCGATGGGCCGCCTCGCCAAGCCCGAGGAAATCGCGAACACCTACGCGTGGCTCGCGTCCGACGAGGCGTCGTACATCAACGGCGCGGTCATCGAGGTGTCGGGCGGCGTCACGATCTGACGGCGACAGTCACCGAAAAAAAGCCGCCGGCTCCGGCGGCTTTTTCATTGCACCGGCGTACAACGCGCGCCCCGCATCGTCCGTAAGGCCGACTTTCCCGCAGGCGGGCCGGCGGAGTACGATTTGCGTTTGCTCGCATCGCTTCGTAAGAGGTCCCGTGATGGTCGCCCGCTTCGTCCTTGCCCTCGCCGCCGCGCTCGCCGCGCTGCTGGCCGCGGCACCCGCCGCCGCCCAGAAGTCGTTCGATCCGGGCAGCCGCTACATCTGCCCGAATCACGCGGAGACCGGCCTCGATTGCTACCTCGACGCCGTCGTGCACCTGTACACGATGTGCCGCCACGTGAAGAGCATCGAGATCATCGAGTTCGGGCTGCCGGGCGCGCAGGAAGGCGTCAACGGCGCGAAGAGCGAGTACTGCGTCGACAAGCAGAAAATCAACATCGTGCGGCCGTACCAGGCGGCGCTGCGCGAGGCCACGCCGTGGCACGAGGTCGTCGATCACCTGCGCTCGCTGCAGGAGTACTGGGCGGAGTCCATGGCGCGCCTCACGTGGGTGGCCGGCGAAGCGAAGGAAAGCTACGAGGATCGCGTGAACAAGGTCTACGACGAGCTCTCGTACCGCATCGATGCCGTGCGCACCGGGTTCGCCACCGCGCCGGACAGCGCGTCCTCCAAGGTCGCGCAGCCTGCGAAGCCCGCCGCGAAACCCGCGAAGACCGCCAAGGCGGCCGCGGCCAAGGCGAACTAGCATCCCGATGGAGGACGGCGCGGCTCCCTTCGCCGGCGCCGCGCCCGCGGTTCCGGAAACGGCCCAGGAAGACGCCCTCGCCGCGATCTTCCGCGAGGGCGGCACGCTCGCGCGCGCCCTGCCCGGCTTCCGCTTCCGCCCGCAGCAGCTCGCGATGGCGCAGGCCATCGCGCAGGCCATCGCCGCGCGCGGGCAGCTCGTCGCCGAGGCCGGCACGGGCACCGGCAAGACGTTCGCGTACCTCGTGCCCGCGCTGCTCTACGGCGGCAAGGTCATCGTGTCCACCGGCACCAAGACGCTCCAGGACCAGCTCTTCGAGCGCGACCTGCCGCTCGTGCGCGATGCGCTCGCCGCGCCGGTCACCGTCGCGCTGCTGAAGGGCCGCGCGAACTACGTCTGCCACCACCACCTCGCGCGCGCGGCGCGCGAGGATCGCCTGCCGTCGCGCGACGACATCCGTCACCTGCCGAAGATCGTCGCGTTCGCGCGGGCGTCGGAGCGCGGCGACCGCGCGGAGCTCGCCGACGTGCCCGAGAACGCCACCATCTGGCCGCTCGTCACGTCCACACGCGACAACTGCCTCGGCCAGAACTGCGGGCACTTCGGCGACTGCTTCGTGATGAAGGCGCGGCGCGAGGCGCTCGACGCCGACGTGGTGGTCGTCAACCATCACCTCTTCTTCGCCGACGTGATGCTGCGCGACGAGGGCGTGTCCGAGCTCCTGCCCAACTGCAACACGATCATCCTCGACGAGGCGCACCAGCTGCCCGACACCGCGACGCTGTTCTTCGGGCAGCAGGTCGGCGCGGGGCAGCTTGGCGAGCTCGCGCGCGACGCCGAGGTCGCGGCGCGCACCACGGCGCGCGATGTCCCCGACCTGCCGGACGCCGCGACCGAATTGCTGCCCGCCATCCGCAAGCTGCGCCTCGCCGCCGGCGAGTTGCCCGGCAAGGTCACGCGCGACATCGCGCTCGGCAAGCGCGAGTTCGCGGACGCGCTCGACGGCCTCGCCGCGGCGCTCGATCGCCTCGCCACCGAGCTCGGCCACTTCGCCGAGCGCAGCGAGGATCTCGCCTCCGTGGCCTCGCGTGCCGACGAAGCCGCGCGCCTCGTCGCCCGCTGGCGCGACGGCCGCGACGCGATCCCCGATTCGCCGGACGAGGCGCAGGAGTGGATCCGCTGGATCGACGTCACGCCGCACGGCTTCCAGCTGCAGGCCTCGCCGCTGTCGGTGGCGCCGCTGATGCGCCGGCACGTCGAAGGCAGCGCGCGCGCGTGGATCTTCACGTCGGCCACGCTCGCGGTCGGGCGCGACTTCTCGCACTACACGGGGCAGCTCGGGCTCCAGCAGGCGGAGACCGGCGCCTGGGAGAGCCCGTTCGACTATCCGTCGCAGGGCCTCCTGTACGTGCCGCGCGGGCTGCCGGCGCCCAATTCGTCCGAGCACACGGATGCCGTGGTCGACGCCGCGCTGCCGCTGATCCGCGCGAGCGAGGGCCGCGCGTTCCTGCTGTTCACCACGCTGCGCGCGTTGAACCATGCGCGCGAGCGGCTCGCCGCGGCGCTCGCGCGCGAGGGCCTCGCCTATCCGCTGCTCGTGCAGGGCGAGGGCTCGCGCTCGGAATTGCTGGTGCGCTTTCGCGAGCTCGGCAACGCGATCCTGCTCGGCAGCGCGAGCTTCTGGGAAGGTGTCGACGTGCCCGGCGACGCGCTCACGCTGGTGGTCATCGACAAGCTGCCGTTCGCGCCGCCCGACGATCCGCTGCTCGCCGCGCGCCTCGAGCGCCTGCGCGCGGACGGCGGCAATCCGTTCATGGCGTGGCAGCTGCCGCAGGCCGCGATCGCGCTGAAGCAGGGCGCGGGGCGCCTCATCCGCACGGAGAGCGATCGCGGCGTGCTCGCGATCTGCGACCCGCGGCTCGTCGACAAGCCCTATGGGCGGCGGATCTGGCAGAGCCTGCCGCCGATGCGCAGGACGCGGGAAGAGATTGAGGCGGCGGAGTTTCTCGAGACGATTGCGGCTGGACGAAAGGCGGGTCTGGGAGCTGGGGGCTAGGAGCTGGGGACTAGGGGCTAGGGAGCGGCGGTGGCTGATGCGGCTTCGATGGCTGGCGATCGCCAGCCACTGCAATGGTGCGCGACGCCGGCACTCCCTAGCCCCTAGCCCCTAGCCCCTAGCCCCCAGCTCCTAGCCCCGCCCTTCGCACTTCAATCCCAGAACTGCCACCACGGCTTCGCCGCCAACTGGCCGGTGGCCTGCACGCCGTAGTCGGGCTTCTCCCAGAAGCGCCACCACGGCTTGTCCGTCGCGCCCGTCACGTAGCGGCTCTCCGGGAAAGTCTTCGCGAGGATCTGCTGCGAGTCCTCGGCGAGCTGCGGCATGTTGAGCTTCTGGTAGCTGTTGCGCAGGATGTCGAGGGCCTTCTCGTTGGCTGGCGTCTGCGGGTAGTTGAGCAGCGCACCCTGCGCGCGGTTCGCGGCAGCGACGTACGCGCCGCGGTTGTAGTAGTAGTCCGCGACCTTCACCTCGTACGTTGCCATCGCGTTGGTGAGGTAGCGCATGCGCGCGATCGAGTCCTGGTAGTACTGGCTGTCCGGGAAGCGCGACGTCAGCTCCTTGAACGCGGCGAACGACGCGCGCATCTCCTTCGGATCGCGCTCCGAGAGATCGAGCTCGTACACGTAGCCCAGGATGCCCTGGTCCTCGCGGAAGTGCACGAGGCCCTTCAGGTAGTACGCGTAGTCGACGTTCGGGTGATTGGGATACGTGCGGATGAAGCGGTCCGCGCCCGCGATGGCGGCAGCGGTCTCGTTGCCGCGCCAGTTCGCGTAGGCCGACTCGAGGATCGCCTGCTGCGCGTAGCGGCCGTACGGATAGCGCGCCTCGAGCTGGTCGAAGAGCTTGGTGGCACGGATATAATTCCCCTGCACCATCGCCGCGTGCGCCTCCTGGTAGAGCCGGTCCGCAGACCAGTTGGCGGTCTCGTCCTTCACGTCCGGCAACAGGCTGCATCCCGCGAGCAGCAGCGCCGCCGCGCATGCGCACACGACGGCGCGCCAGCCGGCGGCGGGATGCGGGAACGGCTTGGTGGGAAGGGACGATGCGTGGTGGTTCATGACGATACTCCTCGACCGCGAATTATAGCCTTCCGCCCATGCCACCGGCGACCGCTCCCTCGGGTCCGCGCCACCGCGCCGGGAGCCGGCGCGCCCGGCACCGCGGTCCGCGACGGATGAGCGCGTGACCGCACCGCACCACCTGACCGTGCCGCCGGCGGAGGCGGGACGGCGCCTCGACCAGGTGCTGGCGCGGCTCCTCGCGCAGCATTCGCGCAGCCGCCTGCAGGGCTGGATCGAGGCGGGCCAGGTCAGCATCGACGGTGCCGTGGTCACGTCCCCGCGCCACAAGCTCCGCGGCGGCGAGGCGCTGCTCGTCACCGAAACGGAGGCGCCGCCCGCGCAGGATGTGCCCGAGGCCATCCCGCTCGCGATCGTGCACGAGGACGCGGCGCTGCTCGTCGTCGACAAGCCGGCGGGCCTCGTGGTGCACCCCGGCAGCGGCAACCGCGCCGGCACGCTGCTGAACGCGCTGCTGCACCACGCGCCGGAGCTCGCGTCGCTGCCGCGCGCAGGCATCGTGCATCGCCTCGACAAAGACACGAGCGGCCTCATGGTCGTCGCGCGCACGCCCATCGCGCAGACCGATCTCGTGCGCCAGCTCGCCGCGCGCACGGTGAAGCGCGAATACGCGGCGCTCGTGCACGGCGACCTCGCGCGCGCGACGACGATCGACGCGCCGATCGGGCGCCATCCGACGCAGCGCACGTCGATGGCGGTGGTCGCATCGGGCAAGCCCGCGCGCACGCACGTCGACGCCGTCGAGCGCTTCGGCGACTGCACGCTCGTGCGCTGCCGCCTGGAAACGGGACGCACGCACCAGATCCGCGTGCACCTCACCGCGATCGGGCATCCGCTGGTCGGCGATCCGACGTATCGCGGCCCGCGCTCGCACGGCGCGCGCCTGCCCGACGCACTGCGCACGTTCCCGCGGCAGGCGCTGCACGCGCAGCGACTCGGGCTCGTGCATCCGGTGTCGCAGGCGACGATGGCATGGGACTCGCCGCTGCCCGCCGATTTCGTCGCGCTGCTGGCCGCGTTGCGCGCGGCGAAGGACGCACGATGAGCGCCGCACTGCGCGCACGAATCGCGGCCGCGGGCCTCGACTGGATCGTGCCGCGCTGGGACGGCCCCGCGAGCGTCGACGCGCTCTTCACCACGCGCCACGGCGGCGCGAGCGAGGGCGCCTGCGCCACGATGGACGTCGGCACCGCGCATCCTGATGCCGCCGCGCTGGCGGGCGCCGTCGGAATCAATCGCGGACGGCTGCGTGCGTTCCTGCCGTCCGATCCCATCTGGCTGTCGCAGGTGCATGGCCGTGACGTGGTGCGCGTCGACGCCGCGAACGCGCCGGCGCTGCGCGCAGCGCCGCCGACCGCCGACGCCGCCGTCACGCGCACGCCGGGCATCGTGCTCACCGTGCGCACGGCGGATTGCCTGCCGGTGCTGCTCGCCGATCGCGCGGGGCAGGTCCTGGCCGTCGCGCACGCGGGGTGGCGCGGACTCGCTGCAGGCGTGCTCGAGGCCGCGCTCGCCGCGATGGCCGTGCCGCCGCGCGACGTGCACGCGTGGCTCGGCCCCGCGATCGGCAAGCGCATGTTCGAGGTCGGCGACGACGTGCTCGCGGCCTTCGGCGGCCGCGCCGCGCCCGCGGCCGCGTGCTTCACGCCCTCGCGCGACGGCAAGTGGCGCGCGGACCTGCCAGGACTCGCCCGCGCCCGGCTCGCGGACGCCGGCGTGACGCACGTCGCGGGCGGCCACTGGTGCACGCACAGCGAGAGCGCGCGCTTCTTCTCGTATCGCCGCGAGCGCGACAGCGGGCGGATGGCGCTCGTCGCGTGGCTGCGCACGGACGCGCGCTGACGTTGCCCGTGCGCGCCGCGCGCACGACGGCCGCGCCACGGTGCCTGCGTATAATGCCGTCGCGTTCCATCGCCTGCCGCGGGCGCGCCGCGTCGGCGCGCCGCGCGCGCAGGTCCCGCTCGTGACCGTCCTCGCCTCCATCATCGTCGCCGCCGTCGCCGGCGGCCTCCTCGCGACAATCGCGGCCGCGGCCACGCTGGCGCTGCACGCGGGCTGGATCTCGCGCCTCGTGTCGTTCGCGGTCGGCGCGCTCCTGGGCGCGGTGTTCATCGAGCTCCTGCCGCACGCGCTGGAGGAAGGCTCGCCGGCGCGCGTGATGGCGACCGTGCTGGTCGGCCTCCTCGCCTTCTTCCTCCTGGAGAAGCTCGTGCTGTGGCGGCATGCGCACGGCCACGACGAGCACCGCGCCAACGAGGACGAGTCCGAGCACGATCACGCGCTGCACACCCACGGCCACGGCCACGACCACGGCCGCTCGGGCCTCATGATCCTGATCGGCAACAGCGTCCACAACTTCTGCGACGGCGTGGTGATTGCAGCCGCGTTCCTGACCGACGTGCGGCTCGGCGTGACGACGACGGTGGCCATCGTCGCGCACGCGGTCCCGCAGCAGGTCGGCGACTTCGCGGTGCTGATCCACTCCGGCTTCACGCGGCGGCGCGCATTCCTCTTCAACACCGGCGCGGGCGCGGCCACGCTCGTGGGTGCGCTCGCGGGCTACGGCGCGCTCGCCGACATGCAGCAGGCGCTGCCGACGGTGCTCGCGGTGGCGGCGGCGTCGCTGCTTTACGTCGCGGTGGCCGACCTCATCCCGAGCCTGCACCGCCGTCCCGAGCCCGCGGAGACCGCGCGGCAGATGCTCGCCATCGGGCTCGGCGTCGCGATCATCGCGGGCTTTCATCTCGCCTTCGAGCACTGACCCGCGCGCGCCGCGCGGCGAGCCACACCAGCAACAACACCGGCGCGAGTCCCGCGCCCACGAACCACGCGATGCCGGCGAGCGCGCTCGACAGCGCGAGCGCCATCACGCCGATCACGAACAGCCAGGCGATGACGACGATGTGCATGGGCAGCGGGCGTGCGGCGGCGATGGCTTCACGATAACATCACGCATGCGCGCCGCGACGCTCCGCGGCGTGCATGCGCTTCTCTTCACCGCACGCCATGGCACCCCTCGACCCTCGCGATCCCACCATCTGGTCCGATCTCGCGGCGCAATGGCGCGAGGCGCAGCAGGCGTGGCTCGCGTGGTGGGGGCAAGCGCGGCCGCCCGCGCCCGCCAGCGACGCGTCCGCCACGCCGGCGCTCCTTCCGGAAGCGGCGGCGCTGCAGTCCGAGTACCAGGCGAAGCTCGCGGCGCTCTGGCAGGCCGCGCTGTCGTCGCCGGGAAGCGGCGCGTTGCCAGAGGTCGTCGCACCCGCGCCGGGCGATCGCCGGTTCAAGGACAGCGCCTGGCACCGCGAGCCGTTCTTCTCGCTCGTGATGCAGTCGTACCTCCTGTACGCGCACTACCTGCGCGGGCTCGCGCATCTCGCGCCGCTGCCCGATACGGAGCGCAAGCGCCTCGAGTTCGCCACGCGCCAGTACCTCGACGCGATCGCGCCCTCGAACTTCCCCGCCACCAACCCGGACGTGCTCGCCAAGGCGGTGCGCACCGAGGGCGAGAGCCTCGTGCGCGGCATGCGCAACCTCGCGGAGGATGCGCAGAAGGGGCGCATCACGATGACCGACGAGCGCGCGTTCGAAGTCGGCCGCAACATCGCCACCACGCCGGGCAGCGTCGTCTTCCGCAACGAGCTGATCGAGCTCATCCAGTACGACGCGACGACGCCGACGGTGGGCAGGCGCCCGCTGGTGATCGTGCCGCCATGCATCAACAAGTACTACATCCTCGACCTCACGCCCGCCAACTCGTTCGTCGCGCACGCGGTGGCGCAGGGGCACACGGTGTTCATGCTGTCGTGGCGCAACGTGCCGCCGGAGCTCGGGCACCTCACGTGGGACGACTACCTGGAGCTGGGGCCGCTGACCGCGATCCGCGTCGCGCGCGCGATCGCCGATGCGAAGACGGTGAATACGCTCGGCTTCTGCGTCGGCGGCACGCTCCTCGCATGCGCGCTCGCGGTGCTCGCCGCGCGCCGTGATGCGAGCGTGGCGAGCGCCACCTTCCTCACCACGATGCTCGACTTCGCGGACCCGGGCGAGATCGGCGTGTACGTCACGCGCGAGTTCCTCGCCGCGCGCGAGCCGCAGCTCCTCGCGGGCCAGCGCATCGCCGGCAGCGAGCTCGCCGGCGCGTTCGCGAGCCTGCGCGCCAACGACCTCGTCTGGAACTACGTCGTCAACAACTACCTCAAGGGCGAGACGCCGCCCGCATTCGACCTCCTGTACTGGAACGGCGATTCGACCAACCTCGCCGGGCCGATGTACGTGTACTACCTCGCGAACCTGTACCTCGACAACCGGTTGCGCGAGCCGGGCGCGCTCACGATGTGCGGCGTGCCCGTGGATCTGTCGCGGCTGACGATGCCCGTGTACGTGTACGCGTCGCGCGAGGATCACATCGTGCCGTGGCACTC
Organism: Burkholderiales bacterium; assembly: GCA_046347855.1. GTDB lineage: Bacteria > Pseudomonadota > Gammaproteobacteria > Burkholderiales > Casimicrobiaceae > VBCG01. Next base: position 1,075,385 of record JAXMFJ010000005.1, on the reverse strand, counting down.
GGCGTATCGCACCACCGCGCTGGTCGGCGGGGACACGACGTTCGTGCTCGGGGCCTCGGGCCACATCGCCGGCGTGATCAATCCGCCGGCGGCGGGCAAGCGCCACTACTGGACGAACGACCTCGTCACCGAGGATGCGGACGACTGGTTCGCGCGCGCGGATTCGGTGCCGGGGAGCTGGTGGCCCCACTGGCACGCGTGGCTCGCGCCGCACGCAGGCGCGCGTCGTGCGGCGCCCCGGCAGGCAGGGAGCAGCGAGTACCCGCCGCTCGCGCCGGCGCCGGGGTCCTACGTGCGCGAAGGGGCCTGACGCCTGCCGACACTCACGGCGCGGCGCCAGCCGGCGCGCCGAGCGCATTCGCCGGGATGAGGTCGACCGCGTCGGTAATGATCGTGTCCACGCCCCACGCGGCGAGCTCCTCGACACGCGCCGGCTCGTTCGGCGTGTAGCAGCACACGCGATAGCCGTGCTGGTGCGCGGTGGCGACGATCTCGCCGGTGAGGGCGCGGTGATTGGCATCGAGCGCGACGCACTCCAGCGCGCGCAGGCGGTCGAGCCAGTCGCGCGGCAGGTCGTCCAGCAGAAGCGCGCGCGGCAATCCCGGCACCGCGTCGCGCGCCGCCGCGAGCGCATCATCCGCGAACGACGACAGCAGCGGCGGCACCTCGGCGTCGCGCCAGAGCGCGGCCGCGTCGATCGCCACGGCCGCGCCCGTCTCGCGCTCGCGTCCGGGCGTGGGCTTGATCTCGACATTGCAGGCCACGCCGTGCGCGCGCGCCCAGCGGGCGATCGCCGCGAACGTCGGGATCATCTCGCCCGCGTATTTCGCGGAGTGCCAGCCGCCGGCGTCGAGGCGCGCGAGCTCGCGCCACGGCAGCGCGTCGGCGCGGCCGCGGCCGCTCGTCGTGCGCTCGAGCGTCGCGTCGTGCAGCAGGAAGGCGACGTTGTCGGCGGCGAGCTTCACGTCGAACTCGACCATCGCGTAGCCGTGCGCGTGACCGACGCGCATGGCGGTGAGCGTGTTCTCGGGGGCGAGCTTGCCGGCGCCGCGGTGGGCACACAGCCGGGGGTAGGGCCAGGGGGGAAGCGCAATGTTCATGGGATTACCCTCCGCGCTGCGCGCTGCGGGGCGAATTCGCCCTTGGGGCGGCCCGGCGGGCTCATCGAATGCGCGCGCCGGTCGCGCTGTCGAACAGGAAGACGCGCGCGGGATCGGCGGCGAGCCGCATCGTGTCGCCGATCTTGACCGCGCCGTCGTGCGGCATGCGGGCGACGACCGTGGCGCTGCCGTGGCCCACGTGCACGAGCGTGTCGGCGCCGAGCTGCTCCACCATCTCGACGGGGCCCGTGACGATCGCGTCCGCGCCGTCCACGGGATGCAGATGCTCGGGACGCACGCCGACCATGACGGACGTGCCTGCCGGCGCGCCGCCCGCGGCCGCCGTGACCGTGCCGCCCGCGAGCAGCGAGAAGCGCGCGCCGCCCTCGCCCGCCGCCGGCAGGAAATTCATCGCGGGCGACCCGATGAAGCCGGCGACGAACAGCGTGGCCGGATTCTCGTATACCTCCATCGGCGAGCCGATCTGCTCGGCGCGCCCGGCGTTCATCACGATCATCCGCTGCGCGAGCGTCATCGCCTCCACCTGGTCGTGGGTGACGTAGAGGCTGGTGGTGGCGAGACGCCGGTGCAGCTTCTGGATCTCGAAGCGCATCTGCACGCGCAGCTTGGCGTCGAGGTTGGACAGCGGCTCGTCGAACAGGAACACCGCCGGCTCGCGCACGATCGCACGGCCCATCGCCACCCGCTGGCGCTGGCCGCCCGAGAGCTGGCGCGGCTTGCGGTCGAGCAGCGGGCCGAGCTCCAGGATCTCCGCCGCGCGGTCGACGCGCGCGCGGATGTCCTCCTTCGCGAAGCGGCGGATCTTGAGCCCGTACGCCATGTTCTCGAACACGCTCATGTGCGGATAGAGCGCGTAGTTCTGGAACACCATCGCGATGTCGCGGTCCTTGGGCTCGAGCGCGTTGACCACGCGGTCGCCGATCTGGATCTCGCCCGCGGTGATGGGCTCGAGGCCCGCCACCATGCGCAGCAGCGTGGACTTGCCGCAGCCGGAGGGGCCGACGATGACGATGAACTCGCCGTCGGCGACGTCCGCGGTCACGCCGTGGATGACCTCCAGCTCGCCGTAGCTCTTGCGGACGTCGCGGAATTCGACTTTCGCCATGGTCAGGAAATCCGGTGGTCCGAACGCACGTTCATTTTTCCGTGTCCACGAGGCCCTTGACGAACCACTTCTGCATCAGCACGACGACCAGCGCCGGCGGCAGCATCGCGAGGATCGCGGTGGCCATCACGAGGTGCCACTCGGTGGCCGCGTCGCCGCCGGCGATCATGCGCTTGATGCCGATCACCGCGGTGTACATCGACTCCTGCGTGGTGACGAGGAGCGGCCACAGGTACTGGTTCCAGCCGTAGATGAACAGGATCACGAACAGCGCCGCGATGTTGGGCCGCGACAGCGGGATCACGACGTCCCAGAAGAAGCGCAGCGGCCCTGCGCCGTCGATGCGCGCGGCCTCGGCGAGCTCGTCGGGGATGGTCAGGAAGAACTGCCGGAACAGGAACGTCGCGGTCGCCGACGCGATGAGCGGGATGGTGAGCCCCGCGTAGCTGTCGAGCATGCCGAGGTCGGACACCACCTTGAACGTGGGCAGGATGCGCACCTCGACCGGCAGCATCAGCGTGACGAAGATCATCCAGAAGAAGAAGCTGCGCAGCGGGAAGCGGAAGTAGACGATCGCGAACGCGGACAGCAGCGAGATCGCGATCTTGCCGATGGCGATCACCAGCGCCGACACGAGGCTGTTGAACATCATGCGGCCGACCGGCGCCGCGGAGAGCTTCTGCGAGCCGGCGGACAGCACCTGGCTGTAGTTCTCGACGAGCTGCGACCCCGGCAGCAGCGGCATCGGCGCCTGCAGCACCTCTTCCGCGGTGAGCGTCGACGCGACGAACGTCACGTACAGCGGCAGCGCGACGACCGCGATGCCGGCGATCAGCACGAGGTGCGAGAGGAGGTCGAGGCCGGGGCGCTTTTCGATCATCAGTACTGCACCTTCTTCTCGACGAAGCGGAACTGCAGCACCGTGAGCGTGATGAGGATCGCCATCAGCACCGCCGACTGCGCGGCCGAGCCGCCGAGGTCGAGGCCCTTGAAGCCGTCGTTGTAGACCTTGAACACCAGGATCTCGGTGGCGCGCGCCGGCCCGCCGCCGGTGGCCGCGTCGACGATCGCGAAGGTCTCGATGAACGCGTAGATGATGTTGATGACGAGCAGGAAGAACGTGGTCGGCGACAGCAGCGGGAACACGATCGTCGTGAAGCGGCGCACCGGCCCCGCGCCGTCGATCGCCGCGGCCTCGATCAGCGACTTCGGGATCGCCTGCAGGCCGGCGAGGAAGAACAGGAAGTTGTAGGAGATCTGCTTCCACACCGCGGCGACGATGATGAGGATCATCGCGTCGGTGCCGTCGAGGAGCGGGTCCCAGTGCACGCCGAGGCGGTTCAGCCAGTGCGCGACGATGCCGAGCGTCGGGCTGAACAGGAACAGCCAGAGCACCGCGGCGATGGCGGGCGCGACCGCGTACGGCCAGATGAGCAGCGTCTTGTAGACCGTCGCGCCCTTGATCACGCGGTCGGCGAACGCGGCCAGCACCAGCGCGATCGTGAGCCCGCTCACGGTCACGGCCACGGAGAACACGGCCGTGATGCGGACCGAGTTGAGGTAGTCCTCGTTGCGGAAGAGGTCCGTGAAGTTCTCGAACCAGACGAACTGGGTGTTCGTGCCGAACGCGTCCTGCAGGAGCAGCGACTGCCAGATCGTCTCGCCGGCGGGCCAGAAGAAGAAGATCGCGGTGACCGTGATCTGCGGCGCCAGCAGCACGTACGGCAGCCAGCGGGACTCGAAGCGGGCGCGCTTTTCCATCGCCTTGGCTAGGGTAAGTCAGGCAGGCAACGATGCGGCCCGCGCATCCGCTGGCTCATGCGGGGGTTCGTCGTTCCCGCATTCGCGGGAACGACGGGTGTCGTCAGCCCTTGGCCTGCGCCTTGTTGAAGCGCTCGATGATCTCGTTGCCGCGCTTCTGCCCCGCCTCGACCGCGTCCTTCGCAGACTTCTTGCCGGCGAGCGCCGCCTCGAGCTCCTCCTGGATCGCGTCGCGCACCTGCACGAAGTTGCCGAGGCGCACGCCGCGGGAGTTCTTCGTGGTCTTGACGATCATCTGCTCGACGGACACGTTGGTGCCCGGGTTCTTGTCGTAGAAGCCGGACTTCTTGGTGAGCTCGTACGCCGCCATCGTGATCGGCAGGTAGCCCGTCTCCTGGTGCCACTGCGCCTGGATCTCGGGCGAGGAGAGGAACGTGAAGAACTGGGCGACGCCCTTGTACTCGTCGGGCTTCTTGCCGTTCATCACCCACAGCGATGCGCCGCCGATGATCGTGTTCTGCGGCGCGCCGGGCGCGTCCGGGTAGTACGGCAGCGTGGCGATGCCCCAATCGAACTTCGCGTTGCGCTTGATGTTGGCGTAGGCCGCGGAGCTCGACGTCATCATCGGGCACTCGCCGCTGTAGAACTTGGCCTCGCCCTCGTTGGTGCGGCCGGCGTACGTGAAGTAGCCCTTCTTCGACCAGTCGACGAGGTTCTCGATGTGCTTGATCTGCAGCGGATTGGCGATCTCGAGCTTCGCATCCGAGCCGGCGAAGCCGTTCTGCTTGGACGCGAACGGCATGTCGTGCCATGCGCTGAACGTCTCGTAGTGCACCCACGACGGCCAGCCCGTCGTGTACCCGCACTTCTCGCCCGCGACGCGCAGCTTGGCGGCCGCCGCGGTCACCGCCGGCCACGTCTTCGGCGGGCTGTTGGGATCGAGGCCCGCCTTCTTGAACGCGTCCTTGTTGTAGTAGAAGACGACCGTCGAGCTGTTGAACGGGAACGACAGCATCTGGCCCTGCGGCGTCGAGTAGTACGCCGCGACCGCCGGGATGTAGGCCTTGGAGTCGAACTTCTGGCCGCCGGCCGCCATCACCTCGTACACCGGCTTGATGGCCTTGCCCGACGCCATCATGGTGGCGGTGCCGACCTCGAAGATCTGGATGATGTGCGGCGGGTTGCCGGCGCGCGTCGCCGCGACCATCGCGGCCATCGATTCCGGATACGTGCCCTTGAACACCGGCACGACCTTGTAGTCCTTCTGGCTTTCGTTGAAGCGCTTGGCGAGGTCGCCGACGCGGTCGCCCAGGGCGCCGGTCATCGAATGCCAGAACTGGATCTCGGTCTGCGCGCTCGCCGACAGCGCAGCGCCGAACAGCGCGACGGCCAGCGCAGCACGCGCGAAGCCGGTGACGGTTCCCTTCATGTGGAGCCTCCTCTTGCAGCGGGTGAATTGCCGATGGCCTTCTGCGGCCAGTCTATCGTTGTTCTATGGCAATTCTACTAAATAATCCACCGCAGGATTGACATGGCCGGACCAATTCCGTCGTCGTCCCCGCGCATGCGGGGACCCAGTGTCGTAAAGCCCGGAACGGCAACGTCGCTGGGTTCCCGCTTTCGCGGGAACGACGACGGCGAAGAGTCAGTCGGCGTGCCCTGGCGCAGGCGCATGGTGCCCGGCAGGAAGCGGCGGCGGCGCGGTGAGGTCGATGCCGTGGGCTTCGACGTGCGCCTTGCGCGCGACGACCGAGTAGGCGACCGGCACCACGAACAGCGTCAGCAGCGTGCCGAACGACATGCCGCCGACGATCACCCACCCGATCTGCATCCGCGACTCCGCGCCGGCACCGGTGGCAAGCGCCAGCGGCACCGCGCCCAGCACCATCGCGCCGGTGGTCATGAGGATCGGGCGCAAACGCAGCGTGGCGGAGTCGACGATGGCCTGGAACAGCGGCTCGCCCTTCGCGCGCAGCTGGTTCGCGAACTCGACGATCAGGATGCCGTGCTTGGTGATGAGGCCGACCAGCGTGATGAGGCCCACCTGGCTGTAGATGTTGAGCGTGCCGCCGGTGAGCCACAGCGTGAACAGCGCGCCGGTCATCGACAGCGGCACCGACAGCATGATCACGAACGGATGTGCGAAGCTCTCGAACTGCGCGGACAGCACGAGGTAGATGAAGAACAGCGCCAGCACGAACGTGAAGTAGATCTCCTTGCCGGACGCGCGGAACTCGCGCGACTGCCCGTCGAGGCTCGTCTGCGCGGTGGGCGGCAGCACGTGCTTCGCCGCCTCGTCCATCGCCTTCAGCGCCTCGTCGATCGTGTACCCGGGCGCCAGCGTGCCGGTGATCTTCACGGCACGCAGCCGGTTGAAGTGGTTGAGCGACTGCGGCGCCACGCCCTCGCGCACCTCGACCAGGTTCGCGAGCTGCACCATGCTGCCGTCCTTGGCGCGCACGTAGCTGTCGCTGATGTCGGCGGGCGTCGTGCGGTCGAGCGGCGCCACCTGCACGATCACGTCGTACTGCTCGCCGTCGCGCTTGAAGCGCGTGACCTGGCGCCCGCCCAGCATCGTCTCCAGCGTGCGGCCGACGGTGTCGACGTTGACGCCGATGTCGCCCAGCTTGTCACGGTTGATGTTGACGCGCACCTCGGGCGTGTTGAGGCGCAGGTCGATCTGCAGGTTCTGCACGCCGGGGAACTTGCGCGCCTCGTCTAAGAAGCGGTCGACGATGCGCTGCAGCTCGGGGTACGGCACCTGCGACATGATCACGTACTCGATCGGCGTCGAGCGGAAGCTCTGCCCCAGCGACGGCGGGTTGATCGGGAACGCGAGCGCGCCGGGGATCGACGCGAATTTCGGACGCAGCTCGTCGGCGATCTCCTGCTGCTTGCGCGTGCGCTCCTCCCACGGCTTCAAGCGCAGCACCGCGTTGCCGTCCACCACCGTCGGGAAGCCGGAGATCGCGGTGTACGCGAACGCCTCGGGCACTTCGCTGTAGAAGGATTCGATCGGCTTCAGCTGGTCGGCGGTGTATTGCGGCGTCGAGCCCTGCGGCGCGGTGACGAGGCCGAAGACCACGCCGCGATCCTCGGTCGGCGAGAGCTCGCCCTTCAGGTTCACGAACAGCCAGCCGCCGACCGCGAGCGTGGCGAGCCAGCCCACGGCGACGATCCAGCGCGCGTGCAGCAGCCGCGTGAGGAGCCAGCGGTAGCCGTCGGTGAACGCGTCGAAGCCGGCCTCGATCTTGTTGTAGATCCACGAGTGCTTGGTCTGGTGGCGCAGCAGCAGCGAGCACATCATCGGCGTGAGCGTCAGCGCGATGAAGCCGGACGTCAGCACGGCGCCGGCGAGCGTCAGTGCGAACTCGATGAACAGCCGCCCCGTGCGGCCGGTGGCGAAGGCGAGCGGCGCGAACACGGACGTGAGCGTCAGCGTCATCGCGATCACCGCGAACGCGATCTCCTTGCTGCCCTGCATCGCCGCTTCCTTGCGCGGCATGCCCTCTTCGATGTGGCGGAAGATGTTCTCCAGCACGACGATCGCGTCGTCCACCACGAGGCCGATCGCGAGCACCATCGCGAGCAGCGTCAGCGTGTTGATCGTGAACCCGAAGAAGTACATCAGCGCGAACGCGCCGATCAGCGACACCGGGATGGTGACGATGGGGATGATCGTCGCGCGCAGGCTGCGCAGGAAGAAGAAGATCACCAGGACCACGAGGATGATCGCCTCGGCGATGGTGTGGAACACGGAGGCGATCGAGCGGTCGATGAACACCGACGTGTCGTACGCGATCACGAGCTTCATGCCGGGCGGCAGGTTCTCGTTGATCTTGTCGACCTCGACGCGCACGGCCTTCGAGAGCTCGAGCGGGTTCGCCACCGCCTGCTTGATCACGCCGATGTTGAGCGACGGCTTGCCGTTGTAGCGGGAGATCGAGCGGTCGTCGAGCGCGCCGACCTGCGCGTTGCCGATGTCGCGGATGCGCACCGGGTAGCCGCCGACGTTGGCGATGATGATGTTGTTGAACTGCTCGGGCGTCTGCAGGTCGGTCTCGGCGACGACCGTGAACTCGCGCGTGTTCGACTCGATGCGGCCGGCGGGGATCTCGGCGTTCTGGCGGCGGATGGCATCCTCGACGTCCTGCACCGTGAGCTTGTAGCCCGCGAGGCGCGTGCGGTCGATGTTCACCCGCATCGACACCTGCCGCTCGCCGAAGATGCGCACGTCGGCGGCGCCGGGCAGCACCGACAGCCGCGGCTTGATGTAGCGCGAGACGTAGTCGGAGGCCTCCAGCGGCGTGAGGCTGCCGGCCTGCACCGCGATGTAGAGCACCGGGAACGAATCGGCCTCGACCTTGGCGATCACCGGCTCGTCGATCGTGTCGGGCATCTTCGCCCGCACGCGCGCCACCTTGTCGCGCACGTCGGCCGCGGCGGAGTCGGGATCGCGCGTCAGGCGGAAGCGCACGTTGATCTGGCTGCGCTCGGAGCGGCTCTGCGACGTCATGATCTCGACGCCCTCGATGCCCGACAGCGAATCCTCGAGGATCTTGGTGACCTGCGACTCGACCACTTCCGCCGACGCGCCGCGATAGGTGGTGTTGACGCTCACCACGGGCTCGTCGATGCGCGGATACTCGCGCACGGACAGCCGCTGGTACGAGATGAGGCCGACCAGCAGGATGATGAGCGAGAGCACGGTCGCGAAGACCGGCCGCTTGATGCATATCTCGGGCAGCGTCATGGCGCGCCTCCTTGCGAATCCGGACGGTGGCGGGTCAGGTCTTGGGCGGGCGCGTCGACGCGCCCTCGGCCTTCACCGGCGCGACGCTCGGCGTGCGGGCGGCATCTGCGCCCGCGCCTGCAGCGGCAGCGGCCTTGCCGTCGTCGCCGGCCACCGCGACGGCCACGCCGTCGCGCAGCTTGAGCTGGCCCGCGGTCACCACGACGTCGCCGGGCTTGAGGCCCGAGACCACTTCGACCTTGCCGTCGCGACGCTGGCCGGTCTCGATCTTCGCCCGCGTCACCTTGCCGTCGACCACCTTGAACACGAACTGCTCGGTGCCCTGCGGCACCAGCGCCTGCTCGGGCAGCACCATCGCCTCCGCCTGCTCGCGCGTGATGAGGCGCACCCGCGCGAACATGCCCGGCCGCAGCGTGTTGTCCTGGTTGCGCACCTGCGCGCGGATCACCACCGAGCGGCCGGCGGCGTCGATCAGCGGGTTCACCGCGAGCACCTTGCCCTCGAACGTCTTGCCGGGCAGCGCGTCGAGCATCACCTCCATCGACTGCCCGGCCTGCACCTGCCGCATGTACGTCTCGGGCACGCGGAAGTCCACCTTCAGCGGATCGATCGACTCGAGGTTGACGAGGTCGGCGCCCTCCTTCACGTAATCGCCGACCGACACCGAGCGCAGCCCGATGATGCCGGCGAACGGCGCGCGGATCTCGGTCTTGGCGAGCTTCGCCTCCGCGAGCTGCACGGCGGCTTCCGCCACCTTGTAGTTGTTCTCGGCCTCGTCCTTCGCCTGTCCCGAGATGTAGTTGCGCTTGGCGAGATCGACGGCGCGGTCGAACTTCGACTTCGCGAGCACGAGGTTCGCGCGCGCCTGCTGCGCCTCGGCCTGCGGGATGGCCGGGTCGAGCTTCACGAGCGGCGCGCCCTTCGCGACGCGCTGGCCTTCCTGGAACGTGATGGCGCTGATGCGGCCGGCGCCTTCGGGGCGCAGCGTCACGGACTCGTCGGAGCGCAGGCTGCCCACCGCGGTGATCGTCTGCGGCATCGCGGCGGTGGCCACCTTCACCACTTCGACCGCCACGGCGCTGTTGCCCGCGCCGCCCTGCCCCGCGCCCTTGCCGGCGCCGGCGGTCCCCGACGCCGCCATTCCCCCGGGCGCGCCGCCCGCGGTCCCGGGCAGGCCGCTCTTCTGCAGTCCGAACCAGTAGCCGCCCCCGGCGGCCAGCGCGGCGATCAGGAGGGCGACGATCAGGACGGCGGTTTTGCTCATCGGTGGCGTGCGGAGGCGAACGAGGGGTGTGCGGCGGACCGGCGGCCGGGCGAGCCGCCGTTCGTGCGTAACCGCACATTATGCGCGCCGCCCCGGCGCGCCGCCAGACGGGCCGGCGCCGCGCCGACGCCGCGGGACGCTCTTGCTAGAATCGTTCGAGAATCCATACGCGAGGGAGTTGCAGCGTGCGCAATCTGTTACATCGTGTTACGAAATTCCTGGCCGGCGGCGCGGTGCTGGCGGCCATCGGCGTCGCGGCCGTGGCCCTGCCCGCCTCCGCGCAGACATATCCCACCAAGACCGTGCGGATGGTGGTGCCGTTCCCGCCCGGCGGCTCGCTCGACATCACGGGCCGCCTCATTGCCCAGAAGCTCACCGAGATGTGGGGCCAGCCCGTGGTCGTGGAGAACAAGCCAGGCGCGGGCGGCAACATCGGGGCCGACTTCGTCGCCAAGTCGCCCGCCGACGGCTACACGATCCTGATGGGCGCGCTGTCCACGCACGCCGTGAACCCGAGCCTCTACAAGACGATGCCGTACGACGCCGCGAAGGACTTCGCGCCGATCACGCTCATCGCGATCACGCCGAACGTGCTGGTCGTCAACGCGAACTCGCCGGTCAACAACGTGAAGGAGTTCGTGGCGTACACCAAGGCCAATCCGGGCAAGCTCTCGTTCGGCTCCGGCAGCAACGGCAGCGCGGGTCACCTCGCGGGCGAGCTGTACAAGGTGGAGACCGGCACCGACGCCACGCACATCCCGTACAAGGGGGGCGCGCCGGCCACGCAGGCGCTGCTCGCGGGCGACACGCAGTTCATGTTCGACAACCTCGCCAACGCGATGGCGCAGGTGAAGGCCGGCAAGCTGAAGGCGCTCGCGGTCACGACCGGACAGCGCAGCAAGCTCGTCCCCGACCTGCCGACAATGGCGGAGGCGGGACTGCCCGGCTTCGACATCTCGACGTGGTACGGCTTCTTCGCCCCCGCGGGCACGCCGCCGGCGATCGTCGCGAAGTGGAACGCCGACGTGACCAAGGTGCTCAACACGCCCGAGGTGCGCGACAAGATCATGGCCGACGGCGCGGAGCCCGCGCCCGACACGCCCGCCGAGTTCGCGGCGTTCATCCAGAAGGAGCTCGCGAAGTACGCCCGCATCGTGAAGGCGTCGGGCGCGAAGGTGGATTGAGTTCGCACGACCCGCGGCGGTCGTCCGCCGCGGCACGACAACGATCGCCGGCCAAGGCGACGCAACGGAGGAAACGATGGTCCGCTCGTTCATTCGCGCAGTAGGCGTCGCGGCGTTCGCTGCGCTCGCGACCGTGGCATCGGCGCAGCCGTACCCGTCGAAGCCGATCCGCATCGTGGTGCCGTTCCCGGCGGGCGGCACGACCGACATCCTGGCGCGCGCGGTGGCCGCCAAGCTCTCGGAAACCACGGGGCAGCCCGCGGTGGTCGACAACCGTCCCGGCGCGGGCGGCAACATCGGCGCGGAGCTGGTCGCGAAGTCGGCGCCCGACGGCTACACGTTCCTGATGGGCACGGTGGGCACGCACGCGATCAACCCGGGCCTGTACGCGAAGATGCCGTACGACCACGTGAAGGATTTCGCGCCGGTGATCCTCGTGGCCGGCGTGCCGAACGTGCTGGTGGTGAATCCGGCGCTGCCCGTGAACAGCGTGCAGGAGCTCATCGCCTACATCAAGGCCAATCCAGGCAAGGTGAACTTCGCGTCGTCGGGCAGCGGGACGTCGATCCACCTCTCGGGCGAGCTCTTCAAGACGATGACCGGCTTGCAGATGACGCACGTGCCCTACAAAGGCAGCGCGCCGGCGCTGCAGGATCTCGTCGGCGGGCAGGTGCAGATCATGTTCGACAACCTGCCCTCCTCGCTCGCGCTCATCAAGGGCGGCAAGCTCAAGGCGCTCGCCGTGACGAGCGCGGAGCGGTCGAGCGCGCTGCCCGACGTGCCGACGGTTGCCGAGGCGGGATTGCCCGGGTTCGAGGCGTCGTCGTGGTTCGGATTGTTGGCGCCGGCGGGGACACCGAAGGAAGCGATCGCGAAGATCAACGGCGAGGTCGCGAAGTGGCTTGCCACGCCGGAGGCGAAGGAGAAGCTCGCGTCGCAGGGCGCGATCGCGGCGTCGGGGCTGACGCCGGAGGATTTCCAGAAGCACATCGCGTCGGAGACGACGAAGTGGGCGAAGGTGGTGAAGGAGTCGGGGGCGAAGGTGGATTGACTTCGCCTCGCGAACGAAAGGCGCCCCTCACCCCAGCCCTCTCCCCGCAAGCGGGGCGAGGGAGCCCTCTCAGAGCTGTCTTCGCGAGTTTCCGAAGCCCTCCACCCTCGACCTCCCTCTCCCCGGAACGGGGAGAGGGTTGGGGTGAGGGGCTGCTCTCGCGAGTTGACGAAGCCCTCCACCACCGAGCTCCCTCGCCCCGCTTGCGGGGAGAGGGTTGGGGTGAGGGGCTGCGTCCTAACAGGCTGTTGAATTTCGGCTGAAAATTGGCACAGGTCGAATCAGCGAGCGAGCACGAAGTTAGAAGCACCGCGATTGCTGCGGCTGTCGGCGGTCGTATCGCACGGGAATTGGATCGCGGCGCCCGGTTCTCTGACTCACGATGCCACTCCGCAGGGCACCGCCAGCGGCATTCGGGCAAGGCGCATCAAGTTGCTGGCGCTCATGGTCAGCTTGAACTGCTGATCGACTCGCTGCAATCCGCGAAACACCGTTTGGCGAATGCGGCCGATGGTCTTGCCCCATCCGAAGGGTTCCTCGATCCGTTTGCGGATGATCTGGCTGATGCGGTAACTCGGATGGCGGGTGGTTCGGCCGTCGATCGCGCTCCCGCCGCGACGGGTATCGTTGGCCGCGACGTGGGGTGTCACCTTGCGCTGGCGACACCCGGCCACGAAGTCGGCGGCGTCGTAGGCTTTGTCAGCGCCGACGCTGCGGCGACTGGCGGTCGTCGGCATCGCGTCGAGCATGGCCAAGGCGGCTCTGCGTTCGCCGAAGCCATCGGCATGGGAGACGACCGCGCCGACGACCAAACCGTTTCGGTTCTCCATTAGCGCATGGCCTTGGTAGCAGAGCATCGACGCGGTGTTATGGCTCTTGCGATAGAGCCTGGCGTCCGGATCGGTGGTGCTGGCGTGCGTGTCATTGCTCCGTGGCTGTCCCTTCCAGTCCGCTTGCGCATTGCGCCCGCCGCCTCCAGGGCGCTGGTCGTCGCTGCCGTCCTTCCGCCGAAAGCTCTTCTGGCTCGCCCACGCCTGAATCAGCGTGCCATCAACCGAGAAGTGTTCCTTGGACAGCAACCCACGACTTTCGGCCAGGCGCAACACCTCGGCAAAGAACCGTTCCACAACCTGATGCGCCAGCAACCGGTCGCGATTCTTCGAGAACGTCGAGTGGTCCCAGATCGGATCATCGAGCGCCACCCCGACAAACCAGCGAAACAGCAGGTTGTAGCGCAGCTGCTCGCACAACTGTCGCTCGCTGCGAATCGAGTAGAACACCTGCAGCAGCAGCGCGCGAATCAGCTTCTCCGGTGCGATCGAGTCCCTGCCGGTGTCAGCGTAGATCTCGTTGAATCGCGTGTTCATCGCCGTCAGGGCCTCGTTCACCAGCACGCGAATCGTCCGCAGCGGATGATCGCTGGGCACAAAGTCGTCCAGCTTCGCTACGGTGAACAGACTTTCCTGCATCGCATCAGGACCGCGCATCGTTCGATTCCCAAAAGAACAACCATGAAACCTCTTACTCGAACGATAGTCGCGATGGCAGCGTTTACAAGCCGAATTTCAACAGCCTGCTAAGCCTCAACCGACCCGATTCACCTCACGCGCCGACCGATTCCCGAGCCTCCCGAACACCCTTCGCGCATTCCCCTCGAAGATCTTCGCGCGATCGGCGTCCGACAACGCGCGCAGCTGATCCACGTAGCGCTTCGTGTCGTCGTAGTAATGCCCGGTGTCCGGATCGATCCCGCGCACCGCGCCCACCATCTCCGACGCGAACAAGATGTTGTCGACCGGGATCACCTTCGCCAGCAATTCGATGCCGGGATAGTGATACACGCAGGTGTCGAAGAACACGTTGTTGAACACCAGCTCCGATAGCGGCGGCCGCTTCATGTCCTGCGCGATCCCCTTGTAGCGCCCGTAGTGGTACGGCACCGCGCCGCCGCCGTGCGGGATGATGAACTTGAGCGTCGGGAAGTCGCGGAAGAGGTCGCTCGTCAGGAACTGCATGAACGCCGTCGTGTCGGCGTTGATGTAGTGCGCGCCCGTCGCGTGGAAGCACGGGTTGCACGACGTGCTGACGTGCACCATCGCCGGCACGTCGAGCTCGACCATCTTCTCGTACAGCGGATACCACCAGCGATCGGTGAGCGGCGGCTCCTTCCAGTGCCCGCCCGACGGATCGGGATTCAGGTTGCAGCCGATCATGCCGAGCTCGTTCACGCAGCGCTCGAGCTCCTCGATGCAGCGCTCGGGCGGAACACCCGGCGACTGCGGCAGCTGGCACACGCCGACGAAGTTGTCGGGATAGAGCTGGCACACGCGGTGCACGAGGTCGTTGCACAGGCGGGACCACTCGCGGCTCGTCGCCTCCGTGCCGATGTGATGCGCCATGAAGCTCGCACGCGGTGAGAAGATCGTGAGGTCGGTGCCGCGCTCGCGCTGCATCCGAAGCTGCGCATTCTCGAGGCTCGCGCGAATCTCGTCGTCGCTGATCGTGAGGTCGGACGGCTTCGGCCCGCTCGCAGGATTGGGCAACGCCGCGATCTGCAGCTTGCGCCACGCCTCGAGCGCGGCAGGGGCAGTGGTGTAGTGGCCGTGGCAGTCGATGATCATGCGGGCGTCCTGTCGTTACGCGGCGCGGGCGAGCGCGGCGCCGTCGTTGGCGAGCGCCATCACCGCGCCCGCCGTATTGGAGATCGGCACGTGGTACGCCGAGTGCACCTTGCTCACCCGTCCCGGCAGCGCGGCGCGCGCCGCGATCCACGCCATGAGCTCCGTGCCCTGCGCACCGGCCTCGCGCACGAGGTCGAGCGCCGTGAGCTTCGTGAGCTTCTCGGGGTCGTTCACGAGCGCGTCCATGCACTTGAGGTCGAACGGCTTGTTGATGAAGCCGGCGCGCGTGCCGTCGAGCTGGTGCGAGAGGCCGCCGGTGCCGATGACCACGATGCGCGCGTCGTCCTGCCACGAGGCGAGCGCACGGCCCACCGCCTGGCCGAGCGCGTAGCAGCGCTTCGGCGAGGGCAGCGGATGCTGCACGTGGTTGATCGTGATGGGCACGATGCGCAGCGGCCAGTCGGCGCCGCCCGGGTACAGGAGCTGCATCGGGATGATGCACGCGTGGTCGACGAGCATCTCCTGGCAGGTCGTGATGTCGAACTCGTCGGCGATCAGCGACTCGATGATGTGCCACGACAGCGGCGCGTCGCCGCGCAGCGAGCGCTGCGTCGGCAAGCCCCAGCCCTCGTCGGCGTTGCGATACTCCGCCGCCGCGCCGACCGCGAACGTCGGCATCTTGTCGAGGAAGAAATTGAGGCCGTGGTCCATGTAGAACACGACCGCGACGTCCGGCTTCACCTTGCCGAGCCACTCGCGCACGGGCGGGAAGCCCGCGAAGAACGGACGCCAGTACGGCTCGTCCTGGATGCCCTTGGCGATGGCGCCGCCGATGGCGGGCACGTGCGAGCTCATCACCGAGCCGACGATGGTGGCCATGATCAATCTCCCTTTCCGTGCTCGGCCAGCATGGCCTTGAATGCGTCCTTGGACATGCCGGTCTGCTGCGCGCCGACGTCCTGCACGTCGAGGCCCAGGATGCCGGCGAACTTGGCGAGGAAATAGATGTTCCCGCCCGCGGCGATGAGCTCGAGCACGTTGCGGTGCGCGATCGCCGCCCGCTGCTCGTCGTTCAGGCCGTACTTGCGGCAGTAGGCGTCCTCGTCGCGCTTGAACTCGTCGCGGTTGTCCTTCGCGTTGAACGAAAAGCACATCCGGTTGAGCGCGTAGCCCTTCTGCGCCATCGTGCCGTCGAAGATCGGCGTCCCCGGAATGCCGTAGTCGCGCTGCTGCAATGCCATGAGGTCCCCTCCTCTCGTTATGGCTGGCGGGCGAGCTGGGCTTCCAGCGCCGCCAGTGTGCGGTAGCACGGCAGCACCTGCGCCACCGATGCGTTCGGTTCTCGTCCTTCGCGAATGGCGGCGACGAACTCGCGGTCCTGCAGCTCGATGCCGTTCATCGACACGTCGACCTTCGACACGTCGATCTTCTGGTCCTTGCCGTCGACGAGGTCGTCGTAGCGCGCGATGTACGTCCCGGTGTCGCCGATGTAGCGGAAGAACGTGCCGAGCGGACCGTCGTTGTTGAACGAGAGCGACAGCGTGCAGATCGCGCCCGACGCGGCCTTCAACTGGATCGACATGTCCATCGCGATGCCGAGCGCCGGATGCATCGGCCCCTGCACCGCGTTCGCGACGACGATCTCGCTGCCCGCCTGGTAGCGGAAGAGGTCGACCGTGTGCGCGGCGTGGTGCCACAGCAGGTGGTCGGTCCACGAGCGCGGCTGGCCGAGCGCGTTGATGTTGGTGCGCCGGAAGAAGTACGTCTGCACGTCCATCTGCTGCAGCGCGAGCTCGCCCGCGGCGATGCGCTTGTGCACCCACTGGTGGCTGGGGTTGAAGCGGCGCGTGTGCCCGACCATCGCGACGAGGCCGGTGCGCTGCTGCGCGGCGGCCACGCCTTCCGCGCCTGCGAGGCTGTCGGCGAGCGGGATCTCGATCTGCACGTGCTTGCCCGCCTCGAGGCACGCGACGCCCTGCTGCGCGTGCATCTGCGTGGGCGTGGCGAGGATCACGGCGTCGACGTCCGCACGCGCAAGGCTCTCCGCGAGGTCGGAGGTGACGTGCCCGACGCCGAAGCGCTGCGCCACCTCGCGGGTGGGCTCGAGCGTGCGGCCGACGAGCGACGTGACCTTGACGCCGTCGATCCTGGCGAGGGCTTCCAGATGCTTGATGCCGAAGGCGCCGGCACCGGCGAGGGCTATGCGCATGACGGTCAGTCGTTCCAGTAGAGACGCATGGGATTGTCGACGAGCAGGCGATGCTGCAGGTCGGCGGTGGGCGCGATGCGCGGGATCACGTCGACCAGCGCGCCGTCGTCGGGCATGTGCGACTTCATGTTGGGATGCGGCCAGTCGGTGCCCCAGAGCACGCGGTCCGGGAACTGCTCGACGAGGTAGCGCGCGAACGGCACCACGTCGTCGTAGCGCGGCGGCCCCGACTTCGACAACCGCTCGGGGCAGCTCACCTTCGACCAGATGTTCGGATGCTCGCGCAGCAGGCCGACGAAGCGCTGGAACTCGGGCCCGTCGACGGGCTTGGTCACGTCGGGCCGGCCCATGTGATCGACCACCACCGTCGTCGGCAGCGACGTGAAGAAGTCGTAGAGCTCGGGCAGGTCCTGCGCCTCGAAGTACACGACCACGTGCCAGCCGAGCGGCGCGATGCGCTGCGCGATCTCGGCCAGCACCTCGCGCGGCGTGAAATCGACCAGCCGCTTCACGAAGTTGAAGCGCGTGCCACGCACGCCCGCCGCATGCAGCGCGCGCAGCTCGTCGTCGGTGACGTCGCGGCCGACCGACGCGACCCCGCGCGCGAGGCCGTGCGAGTGCACGAGCGCGTCGGCGAGCGCGCGGTTGTCGTTGCCGTGGCACGTGGCCTGCACGATCACGTTGCGGGAGAAGCCCAGGTGATCGCGCAGCGCGAAGAGCTTCTCCTTCGGCGCGTCGCACGGCGTGTACTTGCGGCCGGGCGCGTAGGGAAAGCGGTCCGCCGGGCCGAACACGTGGCAATGGGCGTCCACCGCGCCCGGCGGCGGCACGAAGTGCGGCTTGCTCGGGTTCGGGTGGAACGGCAGGTAATCGGGATCCACGCGCGACGCTCAGTCGATGTACTTGAGGCCGGCCTTTGCGAGCGGCTCGCGCATGCCGTAGAGGTCGAGGCCGAGCTCGCCGGCGGCGAGGCGCTTGCGCTTGCTCTCCTCGTTCTTCTCGCGCGCGTCGGCGGCGGCGGCGACCGTGGCTGCGTTCGCGCGCGGGACCACCACGACGCCGTCGTCGTCGGCGATCACGACGTCGCCCGGATTGACCAGCATGCCCGCGCACACGACGGGCACGTTGACCGAGCCCACCGTCGCCTTCACGGTGCCGCGCGCGTGGATCGCCTTCGACCACACGGGGAACTTCATCTCGGCAAGCGTGCGGGCGTCGCGCACGCCGGCGTCGATCACGAGGCCCACCGCGCCGCGCGCGCGGAACGACGTGGCGAGGAGGTCGCCGAACATGCCGTCGTCGTTGTCGGTGGTCACGCCGACGATCACGAGGTCGCCCTCGCGGATCTGCTCGGCAACGACGTGCAGCATCCAGTTGTCGCCCGGCTGCGCGAGCACCGTCACTGCCGTGCCGCACGCATAGGCGCCCGGCCACACCGGGCGGATCGTGGGCTTCAGGAGGCCCGTGCGTCCCTGTGCCTCGTGCACCGTGGCCACGCCGAAGTGGCGCAGCTTCTCCACCGCCGACGCGTCCGCGCGCTCGATGTTGCGCTTCACCACGCCGATCGTCCCGAATTCGCTCATCACGTCCGCTCCTCGTCGATGTCGCAGCCATTGTGCGACTGCCCGGGCTCTAACGAAAGTCGTCGGTTACACTAGCAGTTATGCCGTTTCGGCATGGCTCTCAAACCACCCGCGCGTGGACCTCAAGCAGCTCGAATACTTCGTCAGCGTGGCCGACTTAGGCAGCTTCAGCCGCGCCGCGCGGGTGCTCGACGTGCGCAGCCGGCGATCAGCCGCCAGGTCCGCGCGCTGGAGGTGGAGCTGCGGCAGGCGCTCTTCATGCGCAATGGCCGCGGCGCGGTGCCCACGGAGGCGGGGCGGCGCCTGCTCGATCACGCGCGCAGCATCCTGCAGCAGGTCGAGCGGGCGCGCGCGGACGTCGACGGCCTGAAGCACGGCGTCGTCGGGCACGTGACGATCGGCCTGCCGCCGACGATCGCGCGGCTGCACACCGCCGCGCTGGTGCGCGAGTTCCGGCGCCGCTTTCCCGAGGCCACCGCGAGCATCGTCGAGGGGCTGTCGGTCGACGTCATCGAGTGGGTGACGATCGGGCGCGCCGACATCGGCGTCCTCTACAACGCGCAGGGCACGGCGACCGTCGCGATCGAGCCGCTCGCGGAAGAGGAGCTGTGCCTCATCGGCAGCGCCGCGCACGCGGTGCACGCGCGCACCGTCCGCCTGCGCGACCTGCCGCGCTATCCGCTCATCATCCCCAATCGCCCGCACGCGATCCGCACGCTGGTCGAGTCGCGGCTAGCGGCGATCGGCCTGCGGCCGCACGTGGCGCTGGAAGTGGACGCGATCACCGCGATCATCGAGCTCGCCGCCGAGGGCCAGGGCTACGCGATCCTGCCGGCGCGCGCGGTGCCGCCCGGCGAGATCGCGGGCCGCCTGCAGGTGCGGCCGATCGTGCAGCCGGCGCTCAAGAGCTCGCTCGGCCTCGCGACGTCCGCCGTGCGCCCCGCGACGCCGATCCAGCAGGCGGCGGCGGCGCTGCTGCGCGACGTGCTGGGCGTGACCGAGAAGCGCTAGAGGCTGCCTCGCAATTGCCAAGCAGATCGGCGCCGATCCCAGACATTGTCGTTCCCGCGAAGGCGGGAACCTAGTGTCTTTGCCGTACAAGAGAACTCAACGACACTGGGTCCCCGCCTTCGCGGGGACGACGATGAAAAGATTGGCACCGATGCTGGACATTGTCGTTCCTGCGAAGGCGGGAACCTAGTGTCTTTGCCGTACAAGAAAACTCAACGACACTGGGTCCCCGCCTTCGCGGGGACGACGATGGAAAGAGTGATCCAATCCGACTCTGAGCGGGTGCTAGCTCCCGCGCCAGCAGGCCCAGGCGAGCACGAGCCACCCCGCAAGGAACGCGACGCCCCCGATCGGCGTGATCGCCCCCAGCCCGCGCACGCCGCTCAGCGCCATCGCGTAGAGGCTGCCCGAGAACAGCACGATGCCGGCGACGAGCAGCCACGCGGCGATCGCGAGCAGGCTGCGCTCCGGCCAGAGCAGCAGCAGCAGGCCGATCGCAAGCAGTCCCAGCGCGTGCCACGCGTGGTACTGCACCGCGGTCTGCCACACGGCCGCCATGTCGGGCGCGAGGCGCCCGCGCAGCGCGTGCGCGCCGAACGCGCCGCAGCCGACGGCGAGGAGCATGAGCAGCGCCGCGAGGGCGAGCACGGAACGGGCAGTCATGGACGGGGGCGATTGCCTATAAAATGCGGGGTTCCGGCGAACTTCCGCAAAGCCCAAGGATAACAAGATGCCCATCGAACGCCGCCACGTCGGCAAGCGCCTCTCCGAGGCCGTCGTGTTCACGCCCGCCAACGAGCGGCTGGTCTACCTGGCCGGCCAGGTCGCGGAGGACCCGAAGGCCGACATGAAGACGCAGACGAAGCAGGTGCTGGCCGCCATCGACCGCCTGCTGGCGGAAGTCGGCAGCGACAAGACGCGCATCCTGTCGGCCACGCTCTACCTGCCCGACATGCACGACTTCCCGGCGCTGAACGAGCTGTGGGAAGCGTGGGTCGTGCCCGGCCACACGCCGGCCCGCGCGACAGTGCAGGCCGCGCTCGCCGGCCCCGATTACAAGGTCGAGATCCAGGTGGTCGCCACCGCCCCCGCCTGACGCACAGGACATCCGCGATGAACACTTCCGCCCAAGCCATCGTCGCCGCCACCGCGCGGCGCGATGCCGCCGCCGTGCCGTCCACCGCGTCGACGCTGCCGGTCACGCGCGCGATGTTCGACGAGCTCATGGTGCGCTGCTACGCGCCCGCGGCGTTCGTCCCGGTGCGCGGCGAAGGCTCGCGCGTGTGGGACCAGGAAGGGCGGATGTACATCGACTTCGCGAGCGGCGTCGCGGTCACCGCGCTCGGCCACTGCCATCCCGCGATGGTGAAGGCGCTCACCGAGCAGGCGTGCACGATCTGGCACGTGTCGAACTGGTTCACCAACGAGCCCGCGCTGCGGCTCGCCAAGCGCCTCGTCGACCACACGTTCGCAGAGCGCGTGTTCTTCTGCAACTCCGGCGCGGAAGCCAACGAGGCGGCACTGAAGCTCGCGCGCCGCTATGCGCACGACCGCTTCGGCGAGAAGAAGATCCGCATCATCTCCACGCTCAACAGCTTCCACGGCCGCACGCTGTTCACGGTGACGGCGGGCGGGCAGGCGAAGTACGCGTCGGGCTTCGGGCCCAACCCCGAGGGCATCACGCACATCCCGTACAACGACGTGGGCGCGCTGGAGCGCGAGTTCTCCGCGCACGGCGACGAGATCTGTGCGGTCATCCTGGAGCCGATGCAGGGCGAAGGCGGGATGCGGCCCGGCACGCCCGAGTTCCTGCAGACCGCGCGGCGCCTGTGCACGGCGCACGACGCGCTGCTGATCCTCGACGAGGTGCAGAGCGGGATGGGCCGCACCGGCGCCCTCTTCTCGTACATGCAGAAGGGCATCGTGCCCGACATCCTGACGAGCGCGAAGGGGCTGGGCGGCGGCTTCCCGATCGGCGCGCTCCTCACCACGGACGCGATCGCGAGCGCCTTCGGCGTCGGCGTGCACGGCACCACCTACGGCGGCAATCCGCTCGCGTGCGCGGTGGCGGGCGCGGTGTTCGACGTCGTCAACACCACCGAGGTGCTCGACGGCGTGAAGGCGCGGCACGCGCTGTTCATGGAAGGCCTGCGCGCGATCAACGGCCGCCGCAAGGTGTTCAGCGACATCCGCGGCGAAGGCGTGTGGATCGGCTGCGAGCTCGAGGCGCCGTGGACCGGCAAGGCGATGGACGTCGTGCGCGCCGCGGCCGATGTGGGCCTCATGCTCCTCGTGGCCGGGCCCGACGTCATCCGCCTCGCGCCGTCGCTCGTGATCTCGCTCGACGAGATCCTCGAGGGGCTCGCGCGGCTGGAGACGGCGTTGGGGCGTGCTTTGGCTTGAAGACCTTTTCACAAGGAGGCGCAGAGACGCCGAGGAACTTCGCACCGGCCTTCTCGGCGTCCCGGCGTCTCTTTGTGATCCGTTGACGTGTTCTACATCCGCCCGATCGCGCAGGACGACCTGGCGTCGGTGTTCGCGCTGTCGGAGCGCACGGGTGCCGGCCTCACCACGCTGCCCGCGAACCGCGAGCGGCTCGCCTCGCGCATCGAGCGCTCGCTCGCGTCGTTCGCGGGAAACGCGGAGCGCGCCGATGCCTGCCACGTGTTCGTGCTGGTCGAGAGCCTGCCGCATGAGCCGGAGCGTGTGGTGGGCATCAGCGCGATCGAGGCGGCCGTCGGCCTGCGCGAGCCCTGGTACAACTATCGCGTCGGCACGCTCGTGCACGCGTCGCACGCGCTGTCCGTGTACACCGTCGCGCCCACGCTGTTCCTCGCCAACGATCACACCGGGCACACGGAGCTCTGCTCGCTGTTCCTCGACCAGTCGTATCGCCAGGGGAGGAACGGCATGCTGCTCGCGAAGTGCCGGCTGCTCTTCATCGCGGAGTTCGCCGGGCGCTTCGCCCCCAAGGTCATCGCCGAGCTGCGCGGCCGCCTCGACGCCGACGGCAAGAGCCCGTTCTGGGAAGGCCTCGGCCGCCACTTCTTCGCGATGGAGTACAGCACCGCCGACTACCTCACCGGCATCGGGCAGAAGTCGTTCATCGCGGAGCTGATGCCCAAGCACCCGGTGTACGTGAACCTGCTGCCGCAGGACGCGCGCGACGCGATCGGCCAGGTGCACCGCGACACCGAGCCCGCGCGCGCGATGCTCGAGCAGGAAGGCTTCCGCTACGAAGGCTACGTCGACATCTTCGACGCGGGGCCGACACTCGAGTGCTTCCGCGACAACGTGCACGCGATCCGGCAGTCGCAGGTGATGACGGTCGCGCTGGGCGAGGAGGATCCGGTGCCGGACAGCCTGACCGACGACATCCTGTGGCTGGTGTGCAACCGCCGCTTCGCCGAGTTCCGCGCAATCGTCGCCGCCGCGCCTGCGCGCGCCGACCGCTTCCCGCTGATGCCCTATGCCGCGGACGCGCTCGGCGTGACCGAAGGCGACGAAGTGCGCGCCGTGCCCATCTCCCCGGCGGACCGATGATCGAGTACAACTTCGACGGCATCCCCGGCCCGACGCACAACTACTCGGGCCTTGCGCGCGGCAATCTCGCATCCGGGCGCAACGAAGGCGCCATCGCGAATCCGCGCGAGGCGGCGCTGCAGGGCCTGGCCAAGATGCGCGCGCTCGCGGCGCGCGGCGTGCCGCAGGCGGTGCTGCCGCCGCAGGAGCGCCCGTCGGTCGCCACGCTGCGCGCGCTGGGCTTCGGCGGCAGCGATGCGGATGTGCTCGCGCGCGCGTTGCGCGAGGCGCCCGCGCTGCTGTCCGCCATGTCCTCCGCCGCTGCGATGTGGGTCGCCAACGCGGCGACGGTGAGCCCGTCCGCCGACACCGCGGATGGCCGCGTGCACTTCACGCCCGCCAATTTAGCGCTGCACCTGCATCGCGCGCTG
This sequence comes from Burkholderiales bacterium, assembly GCA_046347855.1. Classification (GTDB taxonomy): domain Bacteria; phylum Pseudomonadota; class Gammaproteobacteria; order Burkholderiales; family Casimicrobiaceae; genus VBCG01. The sequence continues at coordinate 1,051,769 of JAXMFJ010000005.1, read as the reverse complement.
GAGGCGCCGACCACCACCGCGATCCTCCGCGCGATCTTCGCCGACGACGCGCGCTTCGTGGTGCACGATCCGCTGCCGGCCTCGCCACAGCTGGGCGACGAGGGTGCGGCCAATCACACGCGGCTCATGGCGACCGCGGATGGTCGCGGCACGGAGCTCTTCGTGTACGGGCGGCGCGCGTATGGCCCGGGTCCGGTGCCGGTGAAATTCCCCGCGCGGCAGACGCTCGAAGCCGCGCAGGCGATCGCGCGCCGTCACGGGCTGCGTCCCGAGCGCACGCTCTTCGCGCAGCAGAATCCTGCGGCGATCGACGCCGGCGTGTTCCACAACGACGTGATCGCGGTGGGCCACGCCAACGTGCTGTTCTGCCACGAGCGCGCGTGGCTCGACACCCACGCGGTGCTGGCCGACGTCGCGCACGCGGTCGGGCCGACGTTCCTGCCGATCGTCGTGTGCGACGCCGACGTGACGCTCGACGAAGCGGTCGCCACCTATCTCTTCAACAGCCAGCTCGTCGACCGCGGCCATGGCGGCCTGCTGCTCGTCGCACCGGGCGAGTGCCACGAGCATCCGCGCGTGGCGGCCTATCTCGGCCGCCTGCTGGAAAGCGGCGGCCCGATCCGCGAGGTGCTGATGTTCGACCTGAAGCAGAGCATGCGCAACGGCGGCGGGCCGGCCTGCCTGCGCCTGCGCGTGACGCTCACGCCGAACGAGCGCGCGGCGGTGCGCGCCAACGTGTTCCTCACCGACGCGCTCGCGGGCGCGCTCGATGCGTGGATCCGCCGCCATTATCGCGACCGCGTGGCACCGGCCGATCTCGCCGATCCCGCGCTGCTCGACGAATCGCGGCGCGCGCTCGACGAGCTGACGCAGCTCCTGCGGCTGCCGCCGGTGTACCCGTTCCAGCGCGCGGGCGGCTGAACGCGGCTTGCCGCAGGTCAAGGTAAGGCGGCATCGGCGTTGCGCCGGCCGGCCCGGGCGGTGTCCAATGGAACGCGCGCATCCGGCTTCCGGTGCGCGACGATCATGACTCGCCGCACTTCGCGCTTCACCGTCCTCGCGTTGCTCTGCGCGCTGCTGTTCCAGCTCGGCGCCGCGGCGGCCGCCGGCCTGCCGAGCCAGAGCTGCTGCGGCACGTGCGACCCCGCGGTCGCCGCGGCGGATGCGCTGCCCGCGCCGCACTGCGAAGACGCCGCCACCGCGCGACATCACCACGATGCGGCGCCCGCGCATCCGCACGGCGCCGGCCCCTGCCCGCTGTGCGGCGATCACGCCGCGGCGCTCGCGCCGTTCGTGCTGCTCGCGACCGCAGCGCTGCCGGCCGTTACACCGGCATACGCCAGCGTGCCGCTGCCGCCCGCCGCCCTGCCCGCGCCGATGCCGCATCGGCTCGAGCGACCTCCGCGCCTCGCCTGACGTTCCGCCGGCTTGCCCGGCCGCCTTGCGTCCGTCCGTGCGCCCCGCGCACGCGACACCCTCGTCCGCTTCACCAAGGAATCGTCATGTCGAACATCGCCCGCCTGCGCGCCTTCGCGCTCTGCCTCCTCCTCCTCGCCATCGTTGCCCTGCCCGCCGCCGCGGGCCTGCCGGTCGCCGCGTCCGGCGACGGGCCAAAGGTCGTCTTCCAGATCAACGACAAGGAGTCGGCGCCGACCGTGCTGCGCTTCGTCACCAACTACCTCATCGCGGAGCCGACCGCGCAGATCGCCGTCGTCGGCTACGGCCCCGGCATCGACTTCATGCTGATCGACGCCAAGGACCCGAACGGCAAGCCGTACGAGGCGCAGCTCGTGGCGCTCGCCGACCGCGGTGTCGCGTTCAAGGTGTGCAACAACACGCTGAAGTCGCGCAACCTCACGCCCGCGGTGGTGGGCGCGCAGGCGACCGTGGTGCCGAGCGCGGTGAACGAGATCATCCGGCTGCAGACGCGCGAGGGCTACGCGTACTTCCAGCACCAGAAGTAGCCGGAAGTTGGTAGTCTGGCGGCATGTCGACCGCGCATGCCGCACGCCGCACGCACGCCCTGATCGTCCGGATCGTGGCGTGCGCGCTCGCGGCGATCGTCGTCGCGCTGCCCGCGGCGCATGCGCAGTCGTGGCCGACGCGCCCCGTGCGCGTCGTCGTCGGCTTCGCGCCGGGCGGCGTGGCCGACCTCACCGCGCGCATCGTCGCGGAGAAGCTGTCCACGCTGCTCGGGCAGCAGGTGATCGTCGACAACCGGCCGAGCGCGGGCGGCATCGTCGCCGCGGAAGCGGTCGCGAAGGCCGAGCCCGACGGCCACACCCTGCTCCTGATGACCAACAGCAACGCGGTCAGCGCGTCGCTCTTCCGCACGCTGCCGTACGACACGCGCCGCGACTTCGCGCCGGTCACGACACTCGGCGTCTTCGACGTCGCGGTGGTCACGAGCCCGCAGTCGCAGCTTGCCACGATCGCGCAGGTGCTCGCGTACGCGAAGGCGAATCCCGGCAAGCTCAACATCGGCACCATCAACACGGGCAGCACGCAGAACCTCGCCGCCGAGCTCTTCAAGTCGATGACCGGCGTGGACGCGGCCGTCGTGCCGTACAAGGGCAGCCCCGCGCTCGTGACCGCGCTGCGCGCCAACGACGTGCAGGTCGCGTTCGAGATGCTGGCGCCGATCCTGCCGCAGGCGCAGGCGGGCGCGGTGAAGCTCGTGGCCGTGGCCTCCGAGCGGCGGCCGCCCGCGCTGCCCGACGTGCCGACGGTGAGCGAGAGCGGCGTGCCGGGCTACACCGCGACGTCGTGGAACGCGCTCGCGGCGCCCGCGAAGACGCCGCGCGCGGTGATCGACAAGCTGCAGCACGCGGTCGCGCAGGCGCTCGCGGATCCCGAGGTGCAGCGCAAGCTCGCGGCGCAAGGCGTGACCGCGCGCGCCAGCACGCCGGAGGAGCTGCGCCGGCTGCTCGACGCCGACATCGAGAAGTGGCGGCGCGTGATCCGCGACGCGAAGATCGAGTCGCAGTAGGGCGCGTGCACGTCGCGCGCACATCCGCAACGTTTTCCATCCTCCTGGAGGTCGCCATGGTCGTTCGTCGCTTCGCCGTCGCCGCGGCCGGGACACTCGCGCTCGCGCTCGCGCCGGCACCGGCCGTCGCGCAGGACTTCCCCACCAAGCCCATCCACATGGTCGTGCCGTTCGCGGCGGGCGGCGCCGTGGATGCCGTTGCGCGTATCGTGGGCCAGGCCTTGTCCGAGCGCGTGCAGCAGCCGGTGATCGTCGAGAACAAGCCGGGAGCGAGCTCGAACATCGGCATGGAGGCGGTCGCCAAGGCGGCGCCCGACGGCTACACGCTGCTCATGGCATCCAACGGCATCGCCACCAACAACGCGCTGTTCCCGACGCTGGCGTTCGACGGCCGCCGCGACTTCGTGCCGGTCGCGCGCATCGGCTACGCGCCGCTCGTGTTCGTCGTGCCCGCGAACTCGCCCGACCGCACGCTCGCCGCGCTGATCGCCGACGCGAAGGCGCATCCAGGCAAGCTCACCTACGGCACCGCGGGCAACGGCACGTCCGGGCACCTCACCGGCGAGCTCTTCAAGAGCGCGGCCGGCATCGACGCGCTGCACGTGCCGTACAAGGGCGGCGCGCCCGCGATCACCGACCTGCTGGGCGAGCGCATCACGTTCATGCCGATCAACCCCATCGAGGTGCTCGCCAACGTGAAGGCCGGCAAGCTGCGCGCGCTTGCGGTGGCGAGCGACAAGCGGCTGCCCTACCTGCCCGACGTGCCGACCACCACGGAGGCCGGCCTGCCCGGCTTCGACGCCAGCGTGTGGTGGGGCGTGGTCGCGCCGGCGAAGACGCCGCCGGCGGTCGTGATGCGCCTGCACGCCGAGATCGACAAGGCGCTGCGCGATCCCGCGGTGGCGAAGCGCCTCGAGGATGCCGGCGTGGTGATCACGCCGCAGACGCCCGAGCAGTTCGCGCAATTCATCGCCGCGCAGACGGACCTCTGGACGCGCGTCGTCAAGTCGGCGGGCATCAAACCGGACTAGGTCCGGACGTCATCATTTCCACCGTCATCCCGACAGTTTCACGCATCGGCGTCGATCTGCTGCCGATCACTCCGCCGCCACCGCCGGCAGCGCGCGATGCCGGCGCACCGGCGACCACAGCACCGCCGCCGCCGAGAGCACGAGGCCCAGCACGCCGACCGTCAGCAGCGTCGCGCGCAGCCCGATGTGCTCGGCGAGCATGCCGCCCGCGAGCGAGCCCAGCGGCGCCATCGCCACCGTGAGGAAGCGCATCGTCGCGGTCATGCGGCCCATCAGGCGGTCGGGCGTGATCGCCTGCCGCAGCGACAGGTAGTTGATGCCGTAGAGGATGCCGCCGAAGTCGAAGACGAGCATCGTCACGCCGAGCAGCACCGTCGCCATCCACACCGGTCCGCTGATGAGCCCGAACGCCTGCCACGCGAGCGCGGTGAGGATCAAGCCGTGCACGATGATCGGCCCGACGCCGAAGCGCGCGGACAGCCGTTCCGCGAACGCGGCGCCGATCACGCAGCCCAGGCCGCCCGCCATGTACGTGACGCCGATCGCGCCCGCGGACAATCCGAGCTCGCGCGTCGCGAACAGGATCAGCACCGCGACCTGCATGTGGTGCAGCACCTGCCACAACGCGGCGAGCCACGCGAGCGCGAACAGCGTGCGGTTGCCCCACACGAGCCGCAGGCCCTCGACGATCTCCTGCGTGACCGACGCCTTGGGACCGGGATGCGGCACGTCGTGCGGGGCGCGCACGCCGCGCAGCATCAGCGCGGACGCGAAGAAGCCGAGCGCGTCGAGCAGGATGGCGAACGGCGCGGTCACCGCCTGGATGAGCGCGCCCGCGACGCCAGGGCCGACCAGCGCCGCCGACGTCTCGCCCAGCGCGATCTTGGCGTTCGCTTCCACCAGCCGCTCGCGGCCCGCGAGCTGCGCGAGCAGCACCTGGTACGCGGCGCCGCCGATCACGTTCTGCACGCCGCAGAAAAAGCCGACGACGTAGAGGAGCTCGACCGACAGCATGCCGCCGAACGCGGCGGCGGGAATCGCGAGCAGCGCGACGCCGCGCGCGATGCTGCAGCCGATCACCACCGGCAGCTTGCGCACGCGGTCGATCAGCACGCCCGCGTGCAGCGACACGAGCGCGAACGGCAGCGTCTCCAGCGCCACGAGGATGCCCATCTGCAGCGGCGTCGCCTGCAGCATGAGCGCGGCCGTGAGCGGCAGCGCGAGGTTCGTGACCTGCGCGCCGAACGACGTGACCGTCAGCGAGACCCAGAGCCTGCGGAAGTCCCGTGACTGCCACAGGCCGCGGAAAGTGCGGCGAACCCAGCGTTGCAAGCGATCCATGATGCGTTTCCCGTTGCCATAAGCTCGAGCCGCGGTTGGCGGCGACGGACGGAAACGCGGAGGAAATGAGAGGTTGCCCACTTGCCCGGTCCCCGCCACACCTCCCGGCGGGGAACCCCGGCGGGCGGCTACTTCAGGACTGCGACGCCGCCGTTGCCGGCGGCAATGCCTGCGTTGCGTCGCGAATGCGAACGCCAGCCCGCGCGCACGCACACCGGCGCCTTGTCATGGGCGGCGCGCAGGTGGCTGGTCGGGAAGGAGGAGTTCATCGTCGGCACTCGAAACGAACGCGAAAGGCGAAATGGAATTCTAGGCGTGCGCCCCATGCGGGTGCAATGGCGAAGCCCGCAACTCGTCGTGCCGATGCGTGGTCCTGTCGCATCGGCGCCACGGTGTCCTGCCGCGCAACGCGCCTACTGCACCGCGCGGCGCGGCACGGCAAGGTCGATGTCGAGGTACGCCCACGGATTCTGGTTGAACGGGTTGTACTTGAACCCGATCACCCACGGGTACACGACGATGTTCTCGATGCGGTAGGCGGTGAGCTTCCACGGCGCGTAGCCGGCGACGATCTTCGACATCTCGCCCACCAGCCGCGCGCGCTCGGGGCCGTCCGGCAGTTTCCTCGATTCGTCGTACAGGCGGTCGAACTCGGGCAGCGCGAAGCGCGACAGGTTGGCGAGCCCCTTGTTCGGCCCGTACACGAGGCCGAGCACGCCGTAGCCTTCGGTCGACGTCGACGTGTTGGCCAGCTGCCAGATCTGGATCTGCCCGCCGCGCGCCATCTTCAGCATGTCCGGCCACTTCTGCGTGACCATCTCCATGCGGATGCCGATCTCCTTCATGTTGCGCGCCCACAGCTCGTCGTACTGGCGCTCGAGCGCCGACGGGGACGTGCCGCGCTTCAGGACCATCGGCCTGCCGTCCGGCAGGTCGCGCCAGCCGTCGCCGTCGCGGTCGACGTAGCCGTAGCGGTCGAGCAGCGCCTTCGCACCCGCGGGGTCGTAGCGCGTGTTGGCGACGAGCTTCGGGTCGTAGCCCGTGACGCCGGGCGGGATCAGCATGTTCGCGAACTGGCCCTGCCCCTGCCGGATGACGCTGATCTCCTCCTCCGCGTTGTAGCCCATGCCGATCGCCCGGCGCAGCGCGATCTTCTCCTTGGTGTAGCCGCCGACGACCGGGTCCTCCATGTTGAAGAACGCGTACACGATCGACGGCTGCACGCCGCGCTCGTTCCTGACGCCGGCCTGCGCGAAGCGCGGCAGCAGCGTGCCGTCGCGCTGCATCATGTTGGGCGCGAGGTCGGTCGGGATGTCGAGGTAGTCGATGTCGCCCTTCTCGAACGCGAGCACGCGCGGCTGGCTCTCCTCCAGCACGTAGACCTCGACGCGGCCGATGCGCGGGAACGTCTTGCCGCGCAACCGCGCGTTGATGGCGGCGTCGGCGGGATCGTTGCTCTCGGCGAAGGGAATGCCGCGGAACACCGGGTTGGCCTCGAGCACGATCTTCTGCGCACGCACCCACTCCTTCAGCCGGTACGGCCCGGTGCCGACCGGATGGCTCATCACCCAGCCGCTCGCGTCGCCGTACGCCTCCACCACCTCGCGCGCGACCGCCGACGCATTGGCGCTCGTGAGGTCGGCGAGGATGTCCCACCACGGATAGTTCAGCGTGAGCTTCAGCGTGTAGCGGTCGAGGACCTGCAGGCCCTCGACCGGTGCGTCGTAGTCGAACCGGCCCGTCTCCTTCGCCTTCGCGAGGACCTTGTCCATGCCGACGATCTTGCCGTCGAAGAGCTCGAGCGCCGGCGAGCGCATGCGCGGGTCGAGGATGCGCTTCCACGAGTACGCGTAGTCGGCGGCGGTGAGCTCGCGCTTCTTCCCCTTGAATGCGGGATCGTCGGCGAAGTAGATGCCGGGGCGGATGCGGAACGTCCACACGCGCCCGTCCTTCGAGCCTTCGGGCAGCGCCACCGCGGTGTTCGGCACGATCCGGTGCGGGCGCGCGAGGTAATCGTAGCGATAGAGCGGCTCGAAGATCGCGCGCACCACGTAGCCCGAGTAGAGGTCGGAGAACGCCTGCGGGTCGAAGCCCGTCTCCGCGCTGCGCAGCGACACGCGCAGCACCTTCGCGGGATCGGCCTGCGCGTGCGCGCCGAGCGGCAGCAGCGCGCACGACGCCGCCAGCGCGAGCAACGCGACGCGCGTCATTGCACCGGCCTGCGCGCCGCCTTCGTGTCGATGTCGAGGTATTGCCATGGGTGGATGTTGAAGACGTTGAGCTTGTAGCCTTCGACCCACGGATACACGATCATGTTCTCGTAGCGATAGGCGTTGAGCTTCCACGGCGTGTAGCCGAAGAAGATCTCGGACATCCGGCGCATGAGCTTCGCGCGCTCGGGGCCGTCGGGCAGGCGCTTCGACTCGTCGTACAGGCGGTCAAAATCGGCCTGCCTGAACCGCGCGAGGTTGCCGAGGCCCGCGTTGGGTCCGTACAGGAGGCCGAGGAAGCCGTAGCCTTCGGTGGAAGTCGAGCGGTTGCCGAGCTGCCACATCTGCAGCTGGCCCAGGCGCGCCATCTTGAGGAGGTCGGGCCATTTCTGCGTGACGAACTCGATCTTGATCCCGACGTCCTTCAGGTTGCGCGACCACAATTCGTCGTACTGGCGCTCGAGCGCGGACGGCGCCGTGCCCTTCCTCAGCACCAGCGGCTTGCCGTCGGGCAAATCGCGCCAGCCGTCGCCGTTCCTGTCGACGTAGCCGTAGCGGTCGAGCAGCGCCTTCGCGGCCGCGGGGTCGTACCTCGTGTTGCCGACGAACGAGGGATCGTGCCCCGACACGCCGGGCGGGATGAGCTGCGACGCCCACTCCGCCTGCCCCTGCCGGATCACCTTCGCCTCCTCGTCGACGTTGTACGCCATGCCGATCGCGCGGCGCAGCGCGATCTTGTCCTTCGTGTAGCCGCCGACCACCGGGTCCTCCATGTTGAACCAGGTGAACGTGATGGAAGGCTGGATGCCGCGGTGGAGCGCGACGTTCGCCGCCTTGAAGCGCGGCTTCAGCGTGTTGTCGGGCTCGAGCACGTTGGCGACGAGGTCGACCGGCACCTCGAGGTAATCGAGCGCGCCCTGCTCGAACGCGAGCAGGCGCGGGTTGGCCTCCTCGATGATGTTGACCTCGATGCGGCCGATGAGCGGCAGCCGGCGGCCCTTCATCTTCGCCATCAGCGCGCGATCCGCGGGATCGTCGCTCACGGGGTAGTGGACCTCGCGATACGTGGGATTCGCTTCGAGCACGATCTTCTGGCCGCGCCGCCATTCCTTGAGGCGATACGGCCCGGTGCCCACCGGATTCGCCATCGCCCAGCCGCTCGCGTCGCCGTAGGCCTCGATCACCTCGCGGGCGACGGCCGCCGTCGGCGAGCCCGTGAGGTCGGCGAGCGTGTCGTACGAGGGGTAGCGAAACTTGATGCGCAGCGTGTAGCGATCGACCGCCATCAGGCCTTCGAGGGGCGCGTCGTAGTCGAGCTTGCCGGGACCCTTCGCGGCCTCGAGCAGCTTGTCCATCCCGACCAGCTTGCCGTCGAGGAAATCGAGGTGCGGCGAGCGCATCTTCGGATCGAACGTGCGCTTCCACGAGTACACGTAGTCGGCGGCGGTGAGCTCGCGCTTCTTGCCCTTGAACGCGGGATCGTCGGCGAAGTACGTCCCCGGCTTCACCTTGATGGTCCAGGTGAGGCCGTCCTTGCTGATCTCCGGCATCGCCGCCGCGGTGTTGGGGACGATCCGGTACGGCCTCGACACGTAGTCGTAGCGGTACAGCGGCTCGAACATCACGCGGTTGATGTAGTTCGAGTAGAGGTCGGATATCGCCTGGGGGTCGAAGCCCGTCTCCGGCTGGATGAACCCGACGCGCAGCACCTTGTTGGGATCGGGTTGCCCGTACGCGCCGCCGCAGGCAAGCGCCAACGCCGCGGCGAGCGCCGCGGCAGCCGTCCGCAGGTTCATGGCTACAGCGCCTTCTCGATGTCGCCCGCGAGCGATTCCGGCGTGTCGTTCGGCGCGTAGCGCTTGACCGGCGTGCCGTCGCGGTCGACCAGGAACTTGGTGAAGTTCCACTTGATCGCCTCGCTTCCGAGCAGGCCCGGCTTCTCCGCCTTGAGGTACTTGTACAGCGGCGCGGCATCGCTGCCGTTGACGTCGATCTTGGCGAACAGCGGGAATGTCACGCCGTAGTTGAGCTCGCAGAACTGCGCGATCTCCTTCTCGGTGCCCGGCTCCTGCCCGCCGAACTGGTTGCACGGGAAGCCCAGGATCGTGAGGCCGCGCGCGCGGTAGCGCTGGTAGAGCGCCTCGAGGCCCTTGTACTGGGGCGTGAAGCCGCACTCGCTCGCGACGTTGACCACCAGCAGCACCTGGCCGCGGTAGCGCTCGAGCTTCACCGGCTTGCCGGCGATGTCCTTGACGGTGAAATCGTAAACGTTGGCCATGCGTGGCCGCGGCATCCCGAGGCCGCGTTCCGGAAGTGGCGAAGGGCGGATTATGGCGTCCCCGGCCGGCCGTGACCATCGTCCTCGACATCGGCCGCGGCGGCCTGCTGCCGCGGCGGCAGGAAGAAATCGCGGGGCGCCGCCACGAGGTGCGCGAGCACCGCGCGCGTCAGCCGCCGGCGCGAGACCGCGCCGCGGCCCACCGAGCGCACCGCCACCCACATCGCGAGCGCGAACGACACCGTGAGGTTCATGAACCCGATCACGGCGATGCCGGCGACCGCCGCCCAGAACACGGGCAGCGCGAACACGCCCGCGCCGTACGACCAGCTCGCGAGCGCGAGCTGCCCGGTCGACAGCGTCACGTGGCGCACCTCGAGCGGCAGGCCGAAGAACAGCGCGATCAACGGCGTCATGCCGAGCATGAAGCCGAGGGACACGTTGCCGCCGAGTGCGGCGACGTTGCCGCCGATCACGTCCGCGATGCGCTGCGCGCGCGCTTCGCCGAACGTGCGCACGAGGCGCGGGCTGCGCGCGAGCGCGTCGGGCAGGTGCCGGTACGCCGCCCAGTTCTCGAACCAGCCGGCGCACACGGCGGACAGCCACAGCAGCACGCCGGTGAACGCCGCGTAGAGCGGCGTGGCCGAGAGCACGGAGAGGCTCTCGACGTAATGCAGCGCGTGCTCGCGGTCGGGCAGGTGATCGGCGCCGGCGCCGAGCAGGAGCGCCTGCAGCAGCAGCGCCGCCGGCACCACGAGTGCCAGGTTGCCGGCGATCGCCGCCATCTGCGAGCGCACGAGGCCCGCGACGTCGGCGACGAACGCGCGCAGGCGCACGCGGTCACGATCGCCGGTCAGGTGCTGCGCCATCGTCGCGGCAGTCATCGCGGGCTGCTTGGTGGCGAGCGTGCCGTGCAGGAAGTGGATCACCACGAACGACGCCGCGTAGTTGAGCGACGCGACCATGCCCTCGACGAACGGCGGCAGGCCGTGGCCGGTCACCGCGAGCTTCACGAGCACCGTGACGCCGGTGACCGCGCCGCCGATCGCGGCGGAGACGAGCATCACGCGGTACTCGGCGCGGTCGCGCGTGATGTAGTGCTCGCCCGTGCGGCGCGCCGATTCGACGATGCGGCGCGCGAGCAGCATCGAGTTCTCCGCGAGCAGCGCGCGCACGCTCGCATGCGCGGCGTTGGCGCGGATGAGCGACGCCAGGAACCGCGCGACGTGCATCGGCGCCGGCGGCGGCAGGGCGCGGAACTCGACGAGCGCGGTCATGCGGATGAGGGCCAGGCGCGCGCGCTCGAGCTGGAACACGAGGTCGATCGACACGCCGTAGCTCTCGAGGTGCGACACCACCTCCGCGAGCGAGCGCGTGCAGCGCGCGATGTGGCTCATCAGCGCCGCGCGTGCCGCATTGGCGTCCTCGGTGCCCGCCGCGGCGTCGAGGTACTCGTGCACGGCGGCGGACAGCGTGGCGAACGGCGAGTCGAGCGGCCGCTCGAGCGCGGTGCGTCGCCGCACGCGATGCGACATCCCGATCGCCTGCACGTGGCTCGCGAGGATGGCGAGCGCGTCGGCCGCGTCCTGCTTCTGGCGCACCGGCTCGGTGGGCGCCGCGAGCAGTTCCGCGATGCCCGCGAGCACGGACACGGGCAGCGCGGCGACCCAATCGCCATCGCCCGCGCGCGGAAACAGCCTGCGGAAGAGCCCGGCGAGGTCGTTCGGCGGCGGCGTCACCGGCAACACCTTCGCGACCAGCCGCTCGAACAGCTCGTGCAGGAACGCGTGCGCCCGCGGCAGGCCCGTCTCGCACAGGAGGCCGATGCCGTCCATCTCGCGCAGCGTGTCGCGCACCAGGCGGCCGATCTCCGTGCGCCGCTCCGCGTTGCGGTCGAGCACCTGCAGCAGGAAGCGCAGCCGCGTGGCGGGCGTGACGGCGCCGTCGCCCGCGTCGTGGCCCGCGCGCACCCACGCGGCGACGTGCTCGAGCCACTCGACGCGCTCGGCGAGCGGCGCGTCCGCGCGCGCGCCGCCGACCAGCCAGTCGACGCCGTGGACCTCAGCGGACAACGCCATCGTCCGCCGTCCCGAATCCTCCGCCGCCCGGCGTCTCGATCGCGAAGAGGTCGCCCTCGCGCATGTCCACCTTGCACGTCGCGCCGAAGTCCTCGCGCGTGCCGTCGCGCCGCTCGACCCAGTTGCGGCCGCACGCGCCCGGCGCGCCGCCCGCGACGCCGAACGGCGCGATGCGGCGGTGGTTGGCGAGCACCACGGCGGTCATCGCCTCCAGGAAGCGGATGCGGCGCACCGCGCCGTCGCCGCCGCGATGACGGCCGGCGCCGCCGCTGCCGCGCCGGATCGCGAACGACTCGAGGCGCACCGGGAAGCGCCACTCCAGCACCTCGGGATCGGTGAGCCGCGAGTTGGTCATGTGCGTCTGCACCGCGCTCGCGCCGTCGAAGTCCGGTCCGGCCCCGGCGCCGCCGGCGATGGTCTCGTAGTACTGGTAGGTGTCGTTGCCGAAGGTGAAGTTGTTCATCGTGCCCTGCGACGCGGCGAGCACGCCGAGCGCGCCGTACAGCGTGTCGGTGACCGCCTGCGACGTCTCGACGTTGCCCGCGACCACCGCCGCCGGGTAGCGCGGGTTCAGCATCGAGCCCTCGGGGATCACGATGGTGATGGGCTTCAGGCACCCCGCGTTCATCGGGATCTCGTCGTCGACCAGCGTGCGGAAGACGTAGAGCACCGCCGCCTTGCATACCGCGGAGGGCGCGTTGAAGTTGGTCGGCTGCTGCGCGCTGGTGCCGGTGAAATCGACGGTCGCCTGGCGCGCGGCGCGGTCGATGCCGATGGTCACCGCGATGCGCGCGCCGCTGTCCATCTCGTAGGTGAAGCGCCCGTCGGCCAGGACGTCGAGCACGCGGCGCACCGCTTCCTCCGCGTTGTCCTGCACGTGGCGCATGTACGCGCGCACCACGGGCAGGCTGAAGTGATCCACCATCTTCGCAAGCTCGGCGGCACCCTTGGCGCACGCGGCAACCTGCGCCCGCAGGTCGGCGAGGTTCTGCGCGACGTTGCGCGACGGATAGCGGCCGCCGGCGAGCAGCGCGCGCATCCCGTCCTCGAGGAAGCGCCCCTGCGCGACGAGCTGCACGTTGTCGAGCAGCACGCCCTCCTCGTCGACGTGCGTCGAGTCCGGCGGCATCGATCCCGGCGTGATGCCGCCGATGTCGGCGTGATGGCCGCGGGAGGCGACGAAGAATTCGACGACCGGCGCGTCAGCGCTGTCGTCGCCCCCGCGCAGAGCCTGCCCCCGAGGGGGTAGTCGGGGGCGGGGGCCCAGTGTCGTCTCCTGAACGTCACTGGCTCCCCGCGTTCGCGGGGACGACGATGTCGGGAGGAACACCGGCGCAATCACCGTCACGTCCGGCAGATGCGTCCCCCCGTTGTACGGCGCGTTGAGCACGAACGCATCGCCCGGCCGCATCGTGCCCGCGCGCCGCTCGATGACGGTCTTCACCGACTCCCCCATCGAACCCAGGTGCACCGGCATGTGCGGCGCGTTGGCGATGAGGTTGCCCTGCGCGTCGAACAGCGCGCACGAGAAGTCGAGGCGCTCCTTGATGTTGACCGAGTACGCGGTGTTGGCGAGCGTGACGCCCATCTGCTCGGCGATCGCCATGAAGAGGTTGTTGAACACCTCGAGCAGCACCGGGTCGGCCGACGTGCCGATCGCGTGCGCGCGCTGCGCCGGCTGCACGCGGGTGAGCACGAGGTCGTCGCGCGCGGTGAGCTCCGCGCGCCAGCCCGGCTCGATCACCGTCGTCGCGTTCTGCTCGCGGATGATCGCGGGACCCGCGACCGTGTCGCCCGGCCGCAGGTCCTCGCGCGCGAACACCTGCGCGTCGTGCACGCGGCCTTCCGTGTACATGCGGTTGACCTTGCGCGCGGCGAGCGGGCCTGTGCGCACCGCGAATGACGGCGCGAAGTCCTGCGCGCGCTCGTCGCGCCCGATCGCCTCGACCGCGATCGCCTCGATCACCAGCGGCTTGCCCGGCATCAGGAAGCCGTACTGCTGGCGGTAGCGCCGCTCGAAGTCCTCGATCATCTCGGGCAGCGGCCGCAGCGGCAGCTCGAGCGTCGTGTCGGTGCCTTCGTACTTGACGTGCAGCGTGCGGCGGCACTCGATGCGCGCGGGCGCGATGCCCTGCCGCGCGACGTCGTCGCGCGCGGCCGTGGCGAGGCGCGCGAATCCGTCCTCCGCCACGGCGAGCGCCGCCGCGGAGAGCACTGCCTCCACCGCCTGCTGGCGCAGCGTGCGCACGTCGGCGAGGCCCATGCCGTACGCCGACAGCACGCCCGCGAACGGATGGATGAGCACGCGCGTCATGCCGAGCGCGTCCGCGACGAGGCACGCGTGCTGCCCCGCCGCGCCGCCGAAGCAGCACAGCGTGTACTCGGTGACGTCGTAGCCGCGCTGCACGGAGATGTGCTTGATCGCGTTCGCCATGTTCTCGACCGCGATCTTCACGAAGCCTTCCGCGACCTCCTCCGCGCTGCGCGGCTGCCCGGTCGCCGCGCTCACTTCCGCCGCGAGCGCCGCGAAGCGCGTGCGCACGATGTCCGCATCGAGCGGCTCGTCGCCGCCCGGCCCGAACACCGCCGGGAACAGCGACGGATCGATCTTGCCGAGCATCACGTTGCAGTCGGTGACGGTGAGCGGCCCGCCGCGCCGGTACGCCGCGGGGCCGGGATTGGCGCCGGCCGATTCGGGACCGACGCGAAAGCGCGCGCCGTCGAACGTGCAGATCGAGCCGCCGCCGGCGGCGACGGTGTGGATGCTCATCATCGGTGCGCGCAGCCGCACGCCGGCCACCTCGGTCACGAACGCGCGCTCGTACTCGCCCGCCCAGTGCGTGACGTCGGTCGACGTGCCGCCCATGTCGAAGCCGATGATGCGGTCGCAGCCGGCGAGCCGCGACACCTCGACCGCACCGACGATGCCGCCGGCCGGGCCCGACAGGATCGCGTCCTTGCCCTGGAACAGGTGCGCGTCGGTGAGCCCGCCGCTCGACTGCATGAACTGGAGCCGGATGCCGCTCGTGTCCTCACCGCCTGCCAGCGCCGTCTGCACCTCGCGGACGTACCGGCGCAGGATCGGCGACAGGTACGCGTCGACCACGGTGGTGTCGCCGCGCGACACGAGCTTCATGAGCGGCGACACCTCGTGCGAGATCGAGACCTGCGTGAAGCCCACCTCGCGCGCGAGATCGGCGAGCGCGCGCTCGTGCTGCGCGTGGCGGTAGCCGTGCATCAGCACGATCGCCGCAGCGCGGACGCCGGCATCGAACGCCGCCTGGAGGTCGCGCCGCGCCGCCGCGAGATCGAGCGGCGTGACGACGTCGCCGCGCGCGCCGATGCGCTCGTCCACCTCGATCACGCGCTCGTAGAGCAGCGTCGGCAATTCGATGCGGCGCACGAAGAGCTGCGGCCGGTTCTGGTAGCCGATGCGCAGCGCGTCGGCGAAGCCGCGCGTGATGACCAGCACGGTTCGCGCGCCGCGGCGCTCGAGCAGCGCGTTGGTCGCGACCGTCGTGCCCATCTTCACCGCCGCGATGTCGGCCGCGGGAATCGGCGCGCCCGGCGCCAGCCCGAGGATGCGCCGGATGCCCTCGACCGCCGCGTCGCGATAGCGCTCCGGGTTCTCGGACAGCAGCTTGTGCGTGGTCAGCGTGCCGTCGGGCCGCCGCGCGACGATGTCGGTGAACGTACCCCCTCGATCGACCCAGAACTGCCAGGATTCAGGCATCGCTTGTCGGAAATCAGTGATCGGACGAAAGGGCAGCACCGTGCCCGCGGTTGAGGGATAGTATAGAAACAACGGGACGCGCGCCGTTGCCGAGGATGTGAGCAAGCCCCGGCTCCCTGATCCCTGACTTCCGATCCCCGAATGCTCGGCCTCCTCGCCCTCGACACGGCCTTCCCCCGCATCCGCGGCGACGTGGGTGCTCCCGAGACGTTCGACTTCCCGGTGCGCGTGCGCACGGTCGCGGGCGCCCTCGTCGACGACGTCGTGCACCTCGGCCACGACGACGCGTTCCCCCACTTCGTGCAGGCGGCGAAGGACCTGGTCGACGACGGCTGCGTCGGCATCGCCACCACCTGCGGCTTCCTCGTGCGCTGGCAGCACGAGCTCACCGCGGCGCTCGACGTGCCCGTGCTCACGTCCGCGCTGCTCATGCTGCCGCAGGTGCAGCGCTGCCTGCCGCGGCATCGCAAGGTCGGTGTGGTCACCTACTCGGCGGCCGCGCTGTCGCCGAAGATCGTCGCGGCCGCCGGCGGCGACCCGTTCCTGCCGATCGAAGGCGTCGACCCGTCCGGCTACTTCGCGCACGTCGTGCGCCACGGCGCGGCGCACCTCGATCCCGCGCGCATGGCCGACGACGTGGTCGCCGCGGCGCGGCGGCTGGTCGCGGCGCACAAGGACATCGGCGCCATCGTGCTCGAATGCGCCAACATGCCGCCCTACCGCGACGCGGTGGTGGCGGCGACCGAGCTGCCGGTGTTCGACGCGGCGGCGCTCGTGACGTGGTTCTATCGCGGCATCGCGGGCAGCGCGCGGCGTTACGGCCGTCACGATTTGTGGTAAAAACCCCGGCCTGCCCCTGCCCGCGAGACCCGTCTCGCGCGCGTCCCGCCCGAAAGGAGAAGCACCCGATGAGACGCCTCGTTGCCATCGCCGCCGCGCTCGGCCTCGTGCTCGCCTGGCCCGCATTCGCGCAGACCAAGTGGGACCTGCCCACCGCCTACCCGGCCAGCAACTTCCACACCGAGAACCTCGCGCAGTTTGCGGGCGACGTCGACAAGGCGACGGGCGGCAAGCTCAAGATCCAGCTCCATCCGAACGCCTCGCTGTTCAAGGCGCCGGAGATCAAGCGCGCGGTGCAGGGCGGCCAGGCGCAGGCGGGCGAGATCCTGCTCGTCAACTTCGAGAACGAGGATCCGCTCTACGGCCTCGACGGCATCCCGTTCCTCGCCACCTCCTATGCGGAATCGATGAAGCTCTACAAGGCGTCGCGCAAGGCGCTCGACGACAAGCTCGCGAAGCAGGGGATGAGGCTCCTGTTCACCGTGCCGTGGCCGCCGCAGGGCATCTACACCAAGCGCACGCTGAACTCGGTCGCCGACATGAAGGGCCTCAAGTGGCGCGCGTACAGCCCCGCCACGTCGAAGATCGCCGAGCTCGTTGGCGCGCAGCCCGTCACGGTGCAGGCCGCCGAGGTGTCGCAGGCGCTCGCCACCGGCGTCATCGACTCGTACATGTCGTCGGGCGCGACGGGCTACGATTCCAAGACGTACGAGAGCATCAAGAACTGGTACGACACGCAGGCGTGGCTGCCCAAGAACGCGATCATCGTGAACCAGAAGGCGTTCGACGCGCTCGACAAGCCGACGCAGGCGGCGCTGCTCAAGGCCGCGGCCGAGGCCGAGACGCGCGGCTGGAAGCTCTCGGAGGAGAAGAACGGCTGGTACGTCGACCAGCTGAAGCAGAAGGGCATGAGCATCATCAAGCCGTCCGAGCAGCTCACCGCCGACCTGCGCAAGGTCGGCAACGTCATGCTCGCCGAGTGGCAGCGCAAGGCCGGCGACGAAGGCAAGAAGGTGATCGACGCCTACCGCCAGCAGCAGTAAGCGCCGCCCGCGTCCGTGCGCGCCGCCCTCGATCGCCTCTACGACGCCGCCGGGTACCTGGCGGCGTTGTTCATGGTGGGTACGCTCGCGATGGTGCTGCTCGGCATCGCGAGCCGCCTCCTCGGCTTCAACGCCCCCGGCACCGATTCCTACGCCGGCTACTGCATGGCCGGCGCGGGCTTCCTGGCACTCGCGCACACGATGCAGCGCGGCGGGCACATCCGCGTGACGCTCATCATCGAGCGGCTGCACGGCAAGCCGCAGCGCTGGATGGAGCTGTGGGCGCTCGCGATCGCCACCCTCCTCGCCGCGGCCTTCGCGTTCTACAGCGTGCGGCTCGCCTACCAGTCGTGGGATTTCAACGACGTCTCCACCGGCAACGACGCGACGCCGCTGTGGATACCGCAGCTCACCATGGCGCTCGGCACCGTCGTGCTGCTGATCGCGCTGGTCGACGACCTCGTGCGCGAATGGCGCGGCGAGCGCATCGCGAAGCGGCCGACGGAGGCGCTGCACAATGAATGACGCCGTCGTCACCACGCTGCTCGTCGTGGCGCTGTTCGCGCTGCTCGGCAGCGGCGTGTGGATCGGCCTCGCCCTCGCGGGCGTCGCGTGGATCGGCATGGAGCTCTTCTCGTCGCGGCCGGCAGGCGACGCGATGGCCGTCACGATCTGGGGCTCGGCGTCGTCGTGGACGCTCACCGCGCTGCCGCTCTTCTGCTGGATGGGCGAGATCCTGTTCCGCACGCGGCTGTCGGAGGACATGTTCCGCGGGCTCGCCCCGTGGCTCGAGCGCCTTCCGGGCCGCCTGCTGCACACCAACATCATCGGCTGCACGATCTTCGCGGCGGTGTCGGGCTCCTCCGCCGCGACGTGCGCGACGATCGGCAAGATGACGCTGCCCGAGTTGAAGAGCCGCGGCTATCCCGAGGACATCACGATCGGGACGCTCGCCGGCGCGGGCACACTGGGCCTGCTGATCCCGCCGTCGATCATCATGATCGTGTACGGCGTCACGGCCAACGTGTCGATCGCGCAGCTCTTCATCGCCGGCATCGTCCCCGGCATCCTGCTCGCCGCGCTGTTCTCCGGCTACATCGTCGCGTGGGCGCTCGCCAATCCCGGCAAGGTGCCGGCGATCGAGCAGCGCACGACGTTCGCGCAGAAAATGTTCGCGTCCCGCCACCTCATCCCGGTGGTGCTGCTGATCGCCGTCGTGCTGGGCTCGATCTACGTCGGCATCGCGACCGCGACCGAGGCGGCGGCGCTCGGCGTCGTCGGCTCGCTCGCGATCTCCGCGGCGCAGGGCTCGCTCGGCAGGAAGACCTTCGTCGAGAGCCTGATGGGCGCCACGCGCCTCTACTGCATGATCGCGCTGATCCTGGCCGGCGCGTCGTTCCTCACGCTCGCGATGGGCTACATCGGCCTGCCGCGCCACCTCGCCGAGTGGATCGGCGAGCTCGGGCTCACGCCGTTCATGCTGGTCGTCGCGCTCACGGTCTTCTACATCGTCCTCGGCTGCTTCCTCGACGGCATCTCGATGGTGGTGCTCACCATGGGCGTCATCCTGCCGACGGTCGAGAAGGCCGGCATCGACCTCCTCTGGTTCGGCATCTTCATCGTGCTCGTGGTGGAGATGGCGCAGATCACGCCGCCCGTGGGCTTCAACCTCTTCGTGCTGCAGGGCATGACGGGCCGGCAGATCACGTGGATCGCGCGCAACACGCTGCCCATGTTCGTGCTGATGTGCGCCGCGGTGCTCCTGATCTGGTTCGTGCCCGACCTCATCACGTGGCTGCCGCGCAAGATGACCGTGGGATGAGCACTCGCATCGACTACGCCGCGAAGCTGCGCACGCCGTTCGCCGTGCTCGGCGTGCGCACCGACGGCCAGGCGGTGACGGGGCTCGACTTCCTGCCGCACGGCGAGCACGAGCAGGCGCCCGCGGATGCCGTCGCCGCGCGCGCGGTGCGCGAGCTCGAGCGCTATCTCGACGATCCCGGCTTCCGCTTCACGGTGCCGCTCGCGCCCCACGGCACCCCGTTCCGGCAGCGGGTGTGGGACGCGCTCTTCACGATCGAGCCCGGGCAATCGCGCACTTACGGCGAGGTCGCGCGCATGGTGCGCAGCGCGCCGCGCGCGGTCGGCCAGGCGTGCGGGTCCAATCCCATCGCGCTCATCATTCCGTGCCATCGCGTGGTCGGCGCGATGGGCGCGATCGGCGGCTTCATGCACAGCGAGTCCGACAGTCCGCTCGCGATCAAGCGGTGGCTGCTCACGCACGAGGGCTATCGCTTCGGCTTGTGCTGACGCTTCGCCATGGCTGCCGCGCCAAGTCCGCTGATCGACGCGTTCTGCGATCAACTGTGGTTGCGTGACGGGCTCGCCGCCGCGTCGCTCGCGAGCTATCGCCGCGACCTCACCGCGTGGTCGGCGTGGCTCGGCGCGCGCGATCTCCTCGCCGCGACCCGCAGCGATGTCGAAGCGTGGCTCGCCGACCAGTTCCGCGCGAAGGCGAAGGCGACGTCGGTCGCGCGCCGCCTCTCGGCGCTGCGCCGCTTCTACCGGCTGCAGCTCGACCAGGGCACGATCCGCGACGATCCTACCGTGCGCGTGAGGGTGCCGAAGAAGCCGCGCCGGCTGCCGAAGCTGCTGTCCGAAGCGCAGGTGGACGCGCTGCTCGCCGCGCCCGACACCGACGCCGACCTCGGCGTGCGCGACCGCGCGATGCTCGAGACGCTGTACGCAACGGGCCTGCGCGTGTCCGAGCTCGTCGGGCTCAAGCTCGCGCAGGTGTCGCTCGACGTCGGCGTCGTGCGCGTGATGGGCAAGGGCAGCAAGGAGCGGCTGGTGCCGCTCGGCGACGAGGCCGCCGCGTGGCTCGCGCGCTACCTCACGGCCGTGCGTCCCGCGCTCGCGGCCGGGCGCAAGGTCGACCACGTGTTCCTCACCGGCCGCCATGCGGCGATGACGCGGCAGGCGTTCTGGGCGCTCGTGAAGCGCCACGCGGTGCGCGCCGGCATCGCCGCGGGCGCGCTGTCGCCGCACGTGCTGCGCCACGCGTTCGCCACGCATCTCCTCAACCACGGCGCCGACCTGCGCGTGGTGCAGCTCCTGCTCGGCCACGCCGACATCACCACCACGACGATCTACACGCACGTCGCGCGCGAGCGCCTGAAGCAGCTGCACGCGCGGCACCATCCGCGCGGATAGGCAGCGCGCTTCGGTACAATCGCCCGCGATGCGCAGCCCGCTCTACCTCACCCGCGAGTTCGCGCGCCGCCAGGCGCACCGCTGGCAGGCGGCGCGCCGCTGGCGCGACGGCGAGGGCGCCGATGCCGCGCGCATCGCGCCCGACGAGCCCGTGCCCTATCGCTGCAACATCTGCGGGACGGGCAATGCCGCACCGTTGTCCGCGCTGACCCGCGAGGCCATGAGCTGCGCGCACTGCGGCTCGAACGTGCGCTTCCGCGCGATGGTGTACCTCGTCACGCGCGAGGTGCTCGGCGAGCCGGCGCTGCTGCCGTCGCTGCGCCCGCGCCGCGACGTCCGCGGCCTCGGCCTGTCCGACGCCGAAGCCTACGCGGGGCCGCTCGCGCGCGTGTTCGACTACGAGAACACCTACTTCCACCAGGCGCCGCGGCTCGACATCACGGACATCGATCCCGCGCGCGCCGGACGCTACGACTTCGTGATCGCGAGCGACGTGTTCGAGCACGTGGCGCCGCCGGTCGCGCGCGCGTTCGAGAATGCGCGGCGGCTGCTGCGGCCGGGCGGCAAGCTCATCTTCACCGTGCCGTTCGAGCACGAGGGCGAGCCGGTCGAGCATTTCCCCGAGCTCCACGACTGGACGCTCGCCGAGCACGCGGGGCGCTGGACGCTGACCAACGTCACGCGCGACGGCGTCACGCAGACGTTCGACGACCTCGTGTTCCACGGCGGCCCCGGCTCCACGCTCGAGATGCGCGTGTTCTCGCGCTCGTCGGTGGCACGCGCATTCCTCGACGCCGGCTTCGCGCGCGTGCGCTACGCGGACGACACGTGGCTGCCGTTCGGCATCCACTGGCCCGAGCCGTGGTCCGTTCCCATCGTGGCCTACGCATGAAGGACAAGCATCCCGTCACGCCGGCCGTGCGCGTGCTGCGCGAGCACGGCGTCGCGTTCACGCACCATCCCTACGAGTACGAGGAGCGGGGCGGCACCACCGTGTCGGCGCGCGAGCTTGGCGTCGACGAGCACGCGGTGATCAAGACGCTGGTGATGGAGGACGACGCGAAGAAGCCGCTCGTCGTGCTGATGCACGGCGACCGCGAGGTGTCCACCAAGAACCTCGCGCGGCACCTGCACGTGAAGACGATCGCGCCGTGCGCGCCCGCGGTGGCCGACCGCCATTCGGGCTACCAGGTCGGCGGCACCAGCCCGTTCGGCACGCGCCGCGCGATGCCGGTGTACATGCAGCGCACGATTGCCGACTTGCCGTACGTCTACATCAACGGCGGCAAGCGCGGGTACCTCGTGGGGATGACGCCGGCGGAGTTGGTGCGGGTGTTGCGGCCGGAGGTGGTGGATATCGAGGCGTGAGGGTTGCGGTGGGTGCGGCCGGTGTGATGGATGCGGTGGCCACGATTCCCTGCACGACGCCGACCTGCTGCCTCTCCCGCACGACGCTGACCTGCTCCCTCTCCCGCCCGGGCGGGAGAGGGCTGGGGTGAGGTTGGGGACTTTGCATCGTCACGCAGCCCCTCACCCCAACCCTCTCCCCGCAAGCGGGGAGAGGGAGCAGGTTGGTGGCAGGGCGAGGGAGCGTTCATGCGCAGCAGTAGTGCCGATTCGCGTCAGCGCAAATGGGACGAGGCGCGAAGACCCTACCGATTCCTCTCGATCTCCACCCCCAGCTCCTTCACCCCCGGCAACTGCCCCAATTTCGCCACCCGCACGCGCACCCACGGCGCGCCGAACTCCGTCAGCACGAGCTGCGCGATCTTCTCCGCGAAGCGCTCGAGCAGCGGCGGCGGCGCGTCCTTCGCGAACGCCTTCAGGCGCTCGACCACCTTCGCGTAATCGAGCGCATCGCCGATGCGCCCGGAGTGGAAGGGCTTGTCCGACGGCGCGGCGATCGTGAGGTCGAGGCGGATGGTCTGCGGCAGGTGCCGCTCCCACTCGTAGACGCCGATGCGCGCCTCGATGCGCAGGTCGTGGATGAAGATGGTGTCCATCGGTCAGGGATCAGAAGTCGGGAATCAGGGACCAGAACCCTCGGCCCGATCGGCAATCTTCCGTTAGGCTAGAATCCCCGCGGATTCTACTCCCCGCCCCGCCGGTCCTCCCTTGCTCACCGCCCTCCTGATCGTCGCCGGCGCGTATCTCATCGGGTCGGTGTCGTTTGCCGTGGTCGTGAGCCGCGCTTTCGGCCTGCCCGACCCGCACGACTACGGCTCGGGCAATCCCGGCGCCACCAACGTCCTGCGCACCGGCAACAAGGCGGCCGCGCTCCTCACGCTCGCCGGCGACGCGGTGAAGGGCTGGCTCGGCGTGTTCCTCGCACAGATGCTCGTCGCGCGCACCGGCGCGCCCGAAGCCTGCGTGCCGCTCGCGGCGTTCGCCGTGTTCTTCGGGCACCTGTTCCCGGTGTTCCACGGCTTCAAGGGCGGCAAGGGCGTGGCGACGATGGCGGGCGTGGTGTTCGCGCTGTACTGGCCGCTCGGGCTCGCGCTGTTCGTCGTGTGGGCGGTGATGGCGTTCGGCTTCAAGATCTCGTCGCTCGCCGCGCTCACCGCGGCGGCGCTGCTGCCGCTCGGCGCCTTCTACGTGTTCGGCATGAGCCTCACCGCGTGGATGATGGTGCCGATCTGCGTGCTGCTGTTCTGGCGCCATCGCGCCAACATCCGGCAGATGATCCAGGGCAAGGAACGCACGATCGGCCACTGACGCATGCCAGCGTTCCGTCACGACGGCGTCGACCTCTACTACGAGCTGCGCGGCACGGGCAAGCCGCTGCTCCTCATCGCCGGACTCGCCGCCGACCAGGCGTTCTGGCTGGGCGCGCTCGATGCGCTGGCCGCGCAGCGGCAGGTCATCCTGCTCGACAACCGCGGCGCGGGACGCACGACGCCTTCCGACGCGACGACGGGCATCGACGCGATGGCCGGCGATTGCGCCGCGCTGCTCGCGCATCTCGATCTCGGTCGCGCGGATATCGCCGGCCATTCGATGGGCGGCATGATCGCGCAGGCGCTCGCGCTGCGCGCACCCGCCCTCGTCGACCGCGTGGTGCTCGCCTCGACGGCACCGGTGGTCGACGCGCGCAACAACGCGCTGTTCGCGAGCTGGGCCGCGCTGTTCCCGCAGATCGACCGCGCGGCGTGGTTTCGCAACCTGTACTTCTGGGTGCTGTCGACGCGCTTCTTCGCGAGCCCGAAGACGGTCACGGCACTCGTGCAGCTCGCGACCAACTATCCGTACCAGCAGACGCCGCTCGCGCTGGCGCGGCAGGTGGAGGCCATCGCGCAGTTCGACGTCACCGCGCGCCTGTCCTCGCTCGCCGCGCGCACGCTGGTGCTGGCCGGCACCGAGGACCTGCTGTTTCCGATCGCGCAGAGCGCGGCGTTCGCGAAGTCGATTCCGCACGCGACGTTCGTCGCGGTGGAAGGCGCCGCGCACTCGTTCCCCGCCGAATCGCCGCAGGTCTTCGTGCGGCACGTGCTCGACTTCCTGGCCTAGGTTTCCGGCGCAAGCGACGCGAGGTCCCACCGCGGCTGCACCGCGAACGCGTACTCGTGTGCGCCGCCCGCCGCGAGGCGCAGCGCGCCGACGAGCGCGATCATCGCGCCGTTGTCGGTGCAGAACTCGAGGTCGGGGAAGTACACCGTCGCGCCGCGCGCCGCCGTCTCGTCTCGCAGCCGCGCACGCAATGCGCGGTTGGCACCGACGCCGCCCGCGACCACCAGCCGGCGATGTCCCGTGGCGGCGAGCGCCGCCAGCGCCTTGCCCGCGAGCACGTCGACGATCGCGCTCTGGAACTCGCGCGCGATGTCGGCCTTGCGCGCGTGCGGCAGCGCGGCGGGCGGCGCATCGCCCGCGGCCTTGCGCGCGATCGTCAGCACGGCGGTCTTCAACCCCGAGAAGCTGAAGTCGAGGTCGCCCGACGCGAGCATCGGCCGCGGCAGCGCGACGGCGCCGGGCGCGCCTTCCTCGGCGAGCGCGGCGAGCGCGGGCCCGCCGGGATACGGCAACCCGAGGAGCTTCGACGTCTTGTCGAACGCCTCGCCCGCCGCGTCGTCCAGCGTGTCGCCCAGCAGGCGGTAGCGACCCACGCCGGCGACGTCGAAGAGCTGGCTGTGGCCGCCCGACACCAGCAGCGCGACGAAGGGAAACTCGGGCCGCGGTGTCGCGAGCAGCGGCGACAGCAGGTGACCCTCCAGGTGATGCACGCCGAGCACCGGCAGGCGCAGCGCGTAGCCCAGCGCGCTCGCCACGCTCGCGCCGACCAGCAGCGCGCCCGCGAGCCCGGGGCCCTGCGTGTAGGCGATGCCGTCGAGGTCGCGCAGCGCGAGGCCGGCGCGCCCGAGGACGTCGCGGACCAGCGGCACCACCCGCCGCACGTGGTCGCGCGAGGCGAGCTCCGGCACCACGCCGCCGTAGGCCTGGTGCATGGCCACCTGCGAGTGCAGGCCGTGGGCGAGGAGCCCGGCCGCCGTGTCGTAGACGGCGACGCCGGTCTCGTCGCAGGAGGACTCGATGCCGAGGACGCGCATGGGAGGCTGGAAAAGGTGTCGCGCGGCCGCCCCTGCGGCCGCAGGCGGCCATGATACCGGGGGTTGCCTGCGCGGCCGGAATGGGCTATAGTTTCGGATTCCCGGCCCCCGGCATTTGCCGCGCGCCCACCCGAATCCGAACCGAAAAGCCACAGGAAACACAGCCGATGCCGAGCGTCCGTGTCCGCGAGAACGAGCCCTTCGAGGCCGCGCTTCGCCGTTTCAAGCGCACCATCGAGAAGACGGGGCTCCTGACCGAGCTTCGCGCCCGCGAGTTCTACGAGAAGCCCACCGCCGAGCGCAAGCGCAAGAAGGCCGCGGCCGTGAAGCGTCACTACAAGCGCATCCGCAGCCAGCAGCTGCCGCCCAAGCTGTTCTAGGGACGCGCCGCCGGCGCGCCCACCGGGCCCGCCGCACCGAATACCCGCAGAGGGGCGAAGCGATTCGCCCCTCTTTGCATTGCTCCGACAGGACACGCCCATGACGCTCAAGACCCGCATCACCGACGACATGAAGGACGCCATGCGCGCCCACCAGGCCGAGCGCCTGTCCACCATCCGGCTGCTGCTCGCCGCGATCAAGCAGCGCGAGGTGGACGAGCGCAGGGAGCTCACCGACGCCGACATCCTGGCGGTGCTCGACAAGATGGTGAAGCAGCGCCGCGACTCGATCACCCAGTTCGAGGCCGGCAAGCGGATGGACCTCGTCGCGAAGGAGCAGGCCGAGGTCGCCGTGCTGCAGGAGTACCTGCCGCAGGCGCTCACCGACGCCGAGATCGACGCGGCCATCGCCGAGGCCATCGCCGCCACGGGCGCCGCAGGGCCGGCCGGCATGGGCAAGGTCATGGGCGTGCTGAAGGCGAAGCTCGCCGGCCGCGCCGACATGACCGTGGTGTCCGGGAAGGTGAAGGCGAAGCTCGCGTAGATGCGAGGGGTCAGACCCCGCGCGCACCGTCAGGGGGTCAGATCCCGCCCGCACCGCCCAGGGGTCAGATCCCGCATGCACCGACTTGCGCCATGGCGTTACCCGACACGAGCGGGGTCTGACCCCGGGTTCGAAGCACCGTCCGCGACCGGGGTCTGACCCCGGGTTCGAAGCACATCCTCGACCGGGGTCTGACCCCAAGCTCGATGCACCCATACTCGATCGGGGTCAGACCCCGCGCGACCAGGGTCTGACCCCAAACGATCGGGGTCTGACCCGAAGCCTTGCCGCCCGTCCCTTCCCTTCCCCCCGCGCAGGCGTTGCCTATAATGCAATCGTCCCCCGCACGAGCCGCATCCGCATCGCGACGGCCTTCGCCGCGACCGGTGAAGAATCGACTTCCGCCCCACGGTCGCGATGATCCCGAACGACTTCATTGAGACGCTGCTGTCCCGGGTGGACATCGTCGAGGTCATCGACCGTTACGTCCCGCTCAAGAAGGCGGGCGCCAACTACGTCGCCTGCTGCCCGTTCCACAGCGAGAAGACGCCGTCGTTCTCGGTGAGCCCGACCAAGCAGTTCTATCACTGCTTCGGCTGCGGCGCGCACGGCACCGCCATCGGCTTCCTGATGGAGCACGCGGGCAAGTCGTTTCCCGACGCCGTCGAGGACCTCGCGCGCGACGCGGGACTCGAGGTGCCGCGCACCGAGCGTCCCGGCGACCGCGAGCGGCGCGAGGAAGCGCAGGACCTGAACGAGATCCTGCTCACCGCGGCGAAGTTCTACCGGCAGAAGCTCAAGGACTCCCCGCAGGCGATCGAGTACCTGAAGTCGCGCGGCCTCACCGGCACGGTCGCCGCGCACTTCGGCATCGGCTACGCGCCCGACGGCTGGCAATCGCTCGCGCAGGTGTTCCCGAAGTACGACGACCCTGCCCTCGACGCGGCGGGCCTCGTCATCGCGGGCGACGGCGGCAAGCGCTACGACCGCTTCCGCGACCGGGTCATGTTCCCCATCCACGACAGCCGCGGCCGCGTGATCGGCTTCGGCGGCCGCGTGCTCGGCGCGGGCGAGCCCAAGTACCTCAACTCGCCGGAGACGCCCGTGTTCTCCAAGGGCCGCGAGCTCTACGGCCTCTACCTCGCGCGCAACGCGCTGCGCAACGCGGGGCGGGTGGTCGTGGTCGAAGGGTACATGGACGTCGTCGCCCTCGCGCAGCACGGCATCGAGTACGCGGTCGCCACGCTCGGCACCTCGACCACGCCCGTCCACGCGCAGAAGCTCTTTCGCCTCACCGATGCCGTGGTCTTCTGCTTCGACGGCGACAACGCCGGCCGCAAGGCCGCGTGGCGCGCGCTCGAGAACACGCTGCCGGAGATCGCCGACGGCAAGAACGCCACCTTCCTGTTCCTGCCCGACGGCGAGGACCCGGACGACTTCGTGCGCAAGCGCGGCAAGGCCGCGTTCGAGGCGGCGCTGGCGGATGCGATGCCGCTCTCGGAGTTCCTGCTGGCCGAGCTCGCCGCGCGCCACCCCCCGACCTCGCCCGAGGGCAAGGCCGCGCTCGTGGCCGCGGCGCGCCCGATGCTCGCGCAGATCGGCGCGCCGGTGCTGTCGGCCATCCTGCGCAAGCGCCTCGCGGAGCTCGCCGGCCTCCCCGAGGAGGACCTGCGTTCGCTCCTCGCGGCCACGGGGCCGGTCGAGGCCGGCCCCACGCCGGCCACCACGCGGCCCGCCCAGCCTTCGCGTCCGGCACGTGCGCCCGGCCCGCGCACGCCGGTGCGCCGCGCGCCGTCGCTCACCCGCCTGCTGATCCTCGGCTTGCTGCGGCTGCCCGCGCTCGCGAAGTCGCTCGCCTTCCCCCCGCCCGACGACAGCACGCCCGAGGCCGCGGCGCTGACGGCGCTCACCGCCCACTGCGCCGGCCACCCCGATCCGCTGCCGGCCACCGACGCCATCGTCGAGGCGTTCGCCGGCACGCCGCACGCCGCGGTGATGACCGCCGTGCTCGCCTCCGCGCGCGACCAGGGCCTGGGCGACGAGGCGATCGAGGCCGAGGTGCGCGAGGGCCTGGCCCGCTGGTGGCAGCACGCGCGCCGCTCCGGCATGGCGGCGCCGCCCGGCGAAGTCGATCCGGAAGAGGACCGGCGGCTGCAGCAGCTCGACTACGTCCGCCGCCTGTCGTCGGGCACGGCGGGGACGCCCGAAACCCCTGCCGGAGAGGGGGAAGTGCGTGATATCATTTGAGGTTTTCCTGTTTCGGCCCCACGTAGGGTCTGCCGCCGCCGAAAAGCCGGCGGCATCGCCCCGCCGCCCGCAGCGCCGCACCGTTTGCAACCAAGGATAGACATGGCCAAGAAGCCCGCGAACCCCACCCGCAAGTCCAAGCCCAAGGCGAAGCCGAAGACGGCGGCGGCGGCGCGGAAGGCGGGCGGCACGGCCCGCGCCTCCACGAAGAAGGCCGCGTCGGCCAAGCCCGCCGGCAAGAAGCCGTCGCGCCCGGCCGTCAAGAAGGCGGCGACGGGCAAGAAGGCCACCCCGAAGGCCGGCAAGAAGGTCGCGCCGGCACCGAAGCCCGCGGCGAAGAAGCCGGTGGCGAAGGCGAAGCCCGTCGCGAAGCCGGCGGCCGCCAAGCCCGCCGCGCCCGCGAAGCCGGTCAACGGCAAGGCGGCCGCGCCGGCGCCGGCCGCGAAGGTCGCGGCGAAGGCTGCACCGGCGGTTCCCGCGAAGCCCGTCGCCAAGCCCGCCGCCTCGGCTGCGCCCGCACCCGCGGCAGGTCACAAGCCGACCGCCAGCGAAATCGCCGCTAAGCTCGCCGGCAAGCGCGCGGAGGACGCCGCATCACGCAAGGGCAAGAACGGGAAGCAGGCGGACGTGGCACCGCGCGAATTGACTCCTGCCGACGTCGAGGCACGCAAGCGTCGCCTGAAGACGCTGATCGTGCTCGGCAAGGAGCGCGGCTACCTCACGTACGCCGAGATCAACGACCACCTGCCCGACGACATCCTCGACGCCGAGCAGATCGAGGGCGTGATCTCGATGATCGGCGACATGGGCATCCAGGTCTACGACGAGGCCCCGGACGCCGACACGCTGCTGATGGCGGAAGCGCCGGCGGCCGCGCCCGCCGAGGACGTCGAAGAGGAAGCGGAGGCCGCGGCCTCAACGCTCGACTCCGAGTTCGGCCGCACCACCGATCCCGTGCGCATGTACATGCGCGAGATGGGCTCGGTGGAGCTCCTGACGCGCGAGGGCGAGATCGAGATCGCCAAGCGCATCGAGGAAGGCTTGAAGCACATGATCATGGCGATCAGCGCGTGCCCGATGACGGTCGCGCAGATCCTCGACATCTCCGACCGCATCGCGCGCGACGAGCTGAAGATCGACGACCTGGTCGACGGCCTCATGGACTTCAACGAGGAGCTGACGACCATGGAAGACGCGTCCGCCGACGACGAGTCCGAGGAGGACGAGGAAGCCGACGCCGGCGCCATCGCGAGCGAGAACCTGGAGCGCCTCAAGGTCGCGGCGATGGAGCACTTCGCGGTCATCCGCAAGCACTTCACGCGCATGCTCGCCGTGCTGCAGAAGGAAGGCCACAAGGCGCCCAAGTACCTCGAGCTGCAGAAGAAGATCAGCAACGAGCTCATGCAGATCCGCTTCTCCGCGCGCCAGGTCGAGCGCCTGTGCGACACCGTGCGCGGCGAGGTCGACAACATCCGCCAGATCGAGCGCAAGATCCAGGACCTCGTGGTGCACAAGGGCGGCATGCCGCGGCCCGAGTTCATCCGCATGTTCCCGACCAACGAGACGTCGCTGCGCTGGATCGACCGCGAGGTCGGCGCGCATCACCCGTACAGCGAGCAGCTTGCGAAGTACCGGCAGGCCATTGTCGAGCAGCAGCAGAAGCTCCTCAACCTGCAGGAGCGCGTGATGATCCCCTTGAAGGACTTGAAGGAGATCAACAAGCAGATGTCGACGGGGGAGGCGAAGGCGCGCAAGGCCAAGCGCGAGATGACCGAGGCGAACCTGCGCCTCGTGATCTCGATCGCCAAGAAGTACACGAACCGCGGCCTGCAGTTCCTCGACCTCATCCAGGAAGGCAACATCGGCCTCATGAAGGCCGTGGATAAGTTCGAATACCGCCGCGGCTACAAGTTCTCGACGTACGCGACGTGGTGGATCCGCCAGGCCATCACGCGCTCGATCGCCGACCAGGCGCGCACCATCCGCATCCCGGTGCACATGATCGAGACGATCAACAAGATGAACCGCATCTCGCGGCAGATCCTGCAGGAGACGGGGCAGGAGCCCGATCCCGCCACGCTGGCCGAGAAGATGGAGATGCCGGAAGAGAAGATCCGGAAGATCCTCAAGATCAGCAAGGAGCCGATCTCGATGGAGACGCCGATCGGCGACGACGACGATTCGCACCTCGGCGATTTCATCGAGGACCAGTCGACGGTGGCGCCGTCGGATGCGGCGGTGAACGCGTCGTTGCGCGATGTCTGCAAGGACATCCTCGACACGCTGACGCCGCGCGAGGCGAAGGTGCTGCGCATGCGCTTCGGCATCGAGATGAACACCGACCACACGCTGGAGGAAGTCGGCAAGCAGTTCGACGTCACCCGCGAGCGCATCCGCCAGATCGAGGCGAAGGCGCTGCGCAAGCTGCGGCATCCGTCGCGGAGCGAGAAGCTGCGGAGCTTCCTGGAAGGCGAATAAGCGGCAAGGATGCGCGTTACGAAAGTGAGAAACGCCCCGGACATCCGGGGCGTTTTTCTTGGTGCGGACGGCTGCCCCTCACCCCAACCCTCTCCCCGCGAGCGGGGAGAGGGAGCGCAAACGCGTGGCAGCGTCACAAGCTCGCGACGCCCGCTCTAAGAAAGCTTTCTCTCCCCGCGGAGAGAGGGAGGGCAAACGCGTGGCAGCTTCACAAGCTCGCGACGCCGGCTCTCAATAGAGCTCCCTCTCCCCGCTCGCGGGGGCATTTCCGGGAATTCGGCGAGCCTGCTCGCCGCCGGAAATGCGGCGGTCGCATGCACGCGACCGCGCGCCCTGCAAGGGAGGGTTGGGGTGAGGAGTGACAACCAAGCCACCAACGGCAACCTACTCGTGCACCTCCCACGCGCGCATCAGCGCCGCCGCACGCTTCGCGTCAGTTGATCGCGAAGCAGTACAGGTATCCATTGCCGCCCGTGGGCAGCAGCAACTCGGCGCTGCAGCCGCGCGTCACGTGCGACGAATTCCACGACAGCGCGGGCGGGCTCGTGTCGAGCCCCGTGCGGTCGTGATGGCCGACCTGCGCGGCGCCGGTCGTGCTGCTCGTCCAGTTGGCGCACGTCTTGTCGTCGCCGGGCGGGAACGCCGTCCCGTCCATCTGCGTGCCGGTGAGGATGTCGTGCTGGTTGGGCTGGTCGCCGCGACCCTTCACGACCTCGCCTTTCTCGGTGAGCGCCGTCTGCTTGTTGAGGTTGTTGGAGGGCCCGTGCAGGTCGGCGACGTCCTTGGCGATCACGACGCCCTTCGCGTTCTGCCACGGCCCCTTGCCGATGCGATCCTTCGCATTGACCGCTGCCGCGCCGCCCGCGGCCTGCGTCGAGAGGTAGGCGTGCCACGTCTTGCCGCCGGCGCCGGCGGCTTGCGCGAGCTTCTGGCAGAACGCATCGGCGCCGGCGAGGCCGCCGAAATCGGCGCCCTTGCCCGACGGCTGGCTGGTCACGAAAAAGCTCATTGCGGTTGGTTGCGCGAGTGCGCCGCCCGTCATGGCGAGCGCCAGCGCCGCCGCTGCTGCGGTCTTCTTGCCGTGCATGGTCTTCTCTCCTCCTCAATCGTCCCCGGTGCGCGGGTCGCACCTCGAGGGAACCAAACGCCTAACAGCGCGCCGCCGATCCTATTCCGCGGCGCGCCGAAACATTGCGAGGATGCGGCGCTACAGCAGCAGCACGGGCAGATCTGCCGTGGCGACCACCTTCTGGCTCACGGATCCCATGAGCAGCGTCGCGACCGCGGAGTGCCCGTGGCGACCGAGCGCGATCAGGTCGGCGCCCCACTCGTGCGCGAAGCGCACGATCTCGATGGCCGGATCGCCGATGCGCTGGATGCGCTCGTACGTGACGCCCCGATCGCCCAGCAGCGCCGTCGCGGGTGCCAACGCTTCGCTCGATCCCTCGTCGTAATAGCGATGCACCGCATCGCGCCCGGCCCATGCTACGGCGCGGCCGTACGCGATCTGCGGATGCACGTTGATGAGCGCGAGCGCCGTCGTCGCCGGGAACCACGCGAGGCGCGGCACCAGCCGCTCGAGTGCGGCGAGGGATTGCGGCGAGCCGTCGGTTGGAAACACGATCTTCATGCGGGTCCCCTTCAACGTGTCACCTCTATCTTACCGCTGGTGAACAGGACCGCGGTGCGCGCATCGCGTCCGCAGCACTCGCCGACGCGCGACGAACACGCCGACGCGCGACGAACACCTCATCCGTCGCACGACGCTCGTAGTTGCGTAGTAGTTTCCCGCGGCCGACGCCGGGCCGCCCCAAGGCGGCCGCCTGATCAGCTTTTCGCCGAAGGTGCCACGAAGCGCAAGCAGCCCCTCACCCCAACCCTCTCCCCGCAAGCGGGGCGAGGGAGCGCTCCGGTGCGGGGCTCGGGGTTACGGTTTGGGGCTCGGAGTTACGGTTTCGGGGTTCGGGGTCCGATGTTCCGGCCGCAAAAGGCGCAACGCCGGCCTCACGTCGTCCACCGACCGAACGAACGCCTTTTGCGGACGTTACAAGGTCAGTACCGCCACCACCTGTTCCGGATCCTCCGCATCGTCGCGGATCTCGAATCCGAGCTCCTGGCAGAAGCGCACCATGTTGTGATTCGCGCGCAGCACGGTGCCGACGAGCCGCAGCAGCCCGCGCTTCTTCGCGCAGGCGATCAGCGCCTTCATGAGCCGCGAGGCGACGCCGCGCCCCTGCCACGCGTCGGACACGACGACCGCGAACTCCGCGCTCTCGTGATCGAGGTTCGCGATGTAGCGCGCGATGCCGACCATCTGCTGCGCGCCGGGCTCGCCCGGCTCGGGGGCCAGCGCCAGCAGCGCGAGCTCGCGGTCGTAGTCGACCTGCGTGAAGCGGCCGAGCATCGCGGGCGTGAGCTCGTGCAGGCGATAGAAGAAGCGGAAGAACTTGGTCTGCTCGGACAGTTCGGCGACGAACCGCCGCTCCATCTCCGCATCCTCGGGGCGGATCGGCCGCATGACGAGCACGGTGCCGTCGCGCAGCGTGATCTGGCCCTCGAGCTCCACCGGATACGGGTGGATCGCCATATGGCGGTAGCCCGGCCCCGGCACGCGCTTCGGATCGGCGAGCACGCGCACCACCGGGATCTCGACGCGGTCGCGCGCGACGGCCACGGGATCGAGCGCGAGCTCGCGCACCCACGGCAGCGCGCAGCACAACGCGGACACGCGCTGCACGAGCTGGACGAGCGGCTCCGCCGCCGGGATGCCCGCCTGCGCGAGCAGGTCGGCGGCGAGGCGGTGGTTGAGCGGCGGCAGCATCATCGCGCGCGTGCGCGCCGCGCCGATGCCGCGCACGCTCGCCCCGGCGGCGATCACCGGCCCGAACACGGGATCGGTCTCGACGACGATCGCGCAGGCGTTGGCCACACCCGTCGGGATCGAGCGCTGGACCACGACCTCCGGGTGCGCGTCGCCCGCGACCGCGGCCATCTCCTTCCACGCCCGCGCGAGCGCGCGGCCGTTGACGAGGCCCGCATGCTCGACCGGCGGCGCGGCGCCCTCGAGCGTGAGCGTGACCGGATAGTGCAGGCGGCGCGCGACGGCCTGCGCGTCGGCGAGCGACGTCACCACGGCGAGCGGCGCCGTCTCGATGCCGAAGGCCGCGAGGAGCTGCTGCGTTTCCGCGGGGGCGAGCAGTCCGCGCTTCTCCTTCAGCGCACGCTCGCGCACGCGCTCGGCCGCGGCGAGATCGGGCGGCTCGGGATCGGGCTGCGACGACGGCACCTCGAGCAGCCATTCCTGGTTGCGGCGATAGGCGGCGAGGAACGCGAACGCGTCGACCGCGTTCTCCGGTGTGAAGAAGTTGACGATGCCGCCCGCCTCCAGCGCGTGATGCACCTCGGGCCGGTGCAGCGCACCGAGCCACGCGCCCAGCACGGGCTTGCGCGAATCGCGCGCCACGCCCGACACCGCGTGCGCCGCCTCGATCGCGCCGATGATCGGCCGCGGCACGTGCAGCGCGAGCACGGCATCCGCGTTGGGATCGGAGAGCGCGGTGGCGACCGCGGCCGCGAGCCGCGCGGGCGGCGCGTCGCCGCGCACGTCGATGGGGTTCTCGCGCGCGATCTCCGGCGGCAGCAGCGCATCGAGCGCCTGCACGGTGTCGGGCGTGAGCACCGCGAGCTCGACGCCGGCCGCGTTGGCGGAGTCGGCGGCGAGGATGCCGGGACCGCGTCCGTTGGACACGATCGCGAGCTTGTTGCCGCGGGGAATCTTGCCGAGCGCCAGGATGCGCGCCGCCGCGAAGAGCTGCGTGTAGGTGCGCACGCGCACGGTGCCGGCGCGGGTCAGCGCGGCGTCGAACACGGTGTCGGGCGCAAGCGTGGGCTCGCCGAGGTCGTCGAGCAGCGGCAGGTGCTCGTGCGAGCGGCCGGCCTTCAGCACGACGACGGGCTTGGTGCGCGCCGCCTGCCGCAGCGCGGACATGAAGGTGCGCGCATCGCCCAGGCTCTCGACGTAGAGCAGGATGCCGTCGGTGTGCGCGTCGTTGACGAGCGCATCGAGGATCTCGCCGAAGCCGATGTCGATCGCGCCGCCGACCGACGTCACCGTCGAGAAGCCCATCTGGATCGGCCCCGCGAAGTCGAGCATCGCGGTGCACACCGCGCCCGACTGCGCGACGAGCGCGAGCCGCCCGCCGAGCGCCATCGGTGCGCAGAACGTCGCGTTGAGGCCGATGTCGGTGCGCACGACGCCGAACGCGCCCGGCCCCAGCACGCGCACGCCGCGCGCCTTCGCGATGTTGGCCACCTGCTTCAGCCACGGGCCCTTGAGCTTCGGATCCGTCTCCGGGAACGAGATGATCGCCGCGGTGCGCATGCGCGCGCGCGGATCGTCGAGGATGCCGGGAATGGCGCTTGCCGGCGCCACGATCACCGCGAGGTCGACCGGCTTGCCGATGGCGGCGACGCTCGGGAACGCCTCGCGCCCGAAGATGCGCCGGTGATTCGGGTTGACCGCGTAGACGCTGCCCTTGAACTGGCCCGCGAGCAGGTTCTCGTACACCGTGCGGCCGATGGATCCCGATTGCTCGGAGGCGCCCACGAGCGCCACCGACTGCGGCTTCAGCAGAGGCGAGAGGTAATGCTGCACGTCGGGGACCGGTCGGGAGGGGCGCGACGAGTCTACACCACGCATTGCAGTGCGATCTTGCGCAAACCGGCTTGACCTTTCGCCGGCGGTACGGTTGCCGCGAAGGCTATAATCGCGCGCCACCGGGACGTTTGCCGGCGCGGATTTGCACGCGGGCATCCGGGAGGACCGTACGCCGAAGCCCCTCCCCGGCGCGGCGGCCC
Source organism: Burkholderiales bacterium (assembly GCA_046347855.1). Lineage (GTDB taxonomy): Bacteria > Pseudomonadota > Gammaproteobacteria > Burkholderiales > Casimicrobiaceae > VBCG01. The sequence continues at coordinate 1,015,966 of JAXMFJ010000005.1, read as the reverse complement.
CGCCCTTTTCCGGGCCCGTAGCTCAGTCGGTTAGAGCAGGGGACTCATAATCCCTGGGTCGCTGGTTCGAATCCAGCCGGGCCCACCACGAGCGCGGGTCGCCACGACTGCGCGGACGTGCCGCAGCGGCGCGGCGGGACCGCATCAGCGACGACACGGCACCTTGATGGGCGACCTTGTCCCTCGTGATACATCTTGTTACAGTCGGTGGCCAGCGAATGCCCGCGCACGGCACGAGGACCGCGATCAAGGCGTATGCCGCGCCCGGACGACGGTCCTCGCAATCATCTCGATCCATCGTGCGGACATCGCATTCTTTTTCTGGGGGATCCGTGCTGGATCGTACGACGCTTCCGTCGCCGGAGCAGGCGGCGCACGTGCGCCCGTTGCACGGGTTCGCGCGCCCGCAGCGCGGCGCGGTGCTGGTCGTGGCCGGCACGCGGCCGGAGTGCATCAAGCTCGCGCCCGTGGTGCGCGAGCTCGCGCATCGCCGTGCGCTGACCGGCGTCGTGGTGAACAGCGGACAGCATGCGGAGGCCGTGCGCCGCACGTTCGCCGAGTTCGGCATCCGTGCCGACATCGACCTGCCGGCGCTCACGCCGTCGCCGAATCTCACCGCGGCGAGCCGCAAGCTCGCCACCCAGGTCGCAGGCGTGATCGCGCAGGTGCGGCCCGCGCTCGTGCTCGTGCAGGGCGACACGCTCACCGCGTACGCCGCCGCGCGCGCCGGCGCCGAATCCGGGTATCCCGTCGTGCACGTCGAGGCCGGACTGCGCGCGCCCACCGTGTCCGATCCGTTTCCCGAGGAGTGGTTCCGGCGCCGCATCGCGGCCTACGCGCAGTTCCACTTCACGCCGTGCGCGTCCGCGCACGAGAACCTCGTCGCGGAAGGCGCGCCGCCCGAGCGCATCCACTTCGTCGGCAACACCGGCATCGACAGCCTGCGCACGCTGCTCGCGCAGCACGGCGTGGCGGCGCCGATGGGCGCCCGCACGCGCGTGCTCGTCACGCTGCACCGGCGCGAGAACTGGGACGGCAAGGCGGACATCATCTGCGACGCGCTGGTGGCGCTCGCGGCCCACCGGCCGGACCTGCGCATGCTGCTGCCCGTGCATCCCAATCCCCACATCGCGCCGCGCCTGCGCCACCGGCTGTCGGGGCATCCGCAGTTCTCGCTCGTCGCGCCGATGGCCTATCGCGAGTTCGTCGCGGAGGCCGCGCGCGCCGCGCTCGTCATCAGCGATTCCGGCGGCATCCAGGAAGAGGTGCCGCACCTCGGCGTGCCGCTGCTCGTGCCGCGCACGTGCACCGAGCGCCCGGAAGGGGTCGCCACTGGCTTCGTGCGCCTCGTGAACGTCGACCGCGACGAGATCGTGCGCGAGGCGCTCGCGATGCTCGCCGCGCCGCGGCGGCCCGCGCTGCCGTTCGACCACACTGCGCCGTTCGGCGACGGCACGGCGGCGCGACGCATCGTCGACGTCCTGGAAGCGGCGCTCGCCGATGCCCTCGCCGCTTGATGCCGCGCTCGCCGCGCCGCGCGCGCGCAGCCACGAGCGTGCACACCGCGACAGCCCGGTCGCGGCCTGGCTGCTGCACGGTCCCGCGCAGCTCGCCGATGGTTCGCACGCCGGCGCCATCGCAGGCACGCTGACCGCCGACGGCCGCGCCGCCTACGTCTACCCGGAGATCGCGGGCTATTACCTGCAATGGCTCGCGTGGCGCGCGCGCGTCGACGGCGACACCGGGGCGCTCGCCGCGCGTGCGGCCGGCGTCCAGCGCTGGCTGCGCACGTGGCTCGCCGACGCTCCGCCGCGCACGCGCGTGCACCTCGACGGCACCACCGGCGACTGGCGCAATCGCGCGGTGTTCTTCTTCGACGTCGCGATGGTGGTGCGCGGGCTGGGCTCCGCCGTCGCAGCGGGACTCGTCACCGCCGACGACGACGTGGTTGGCGGCATCGTGCGCGAGCTCGATCGCCTCGTGGCCGCCGACGGGCTCTTCGCCGCATGCGCGATGCACGACCCAGCCGATGCATTCGCCGCGCGCTGGTCGACGCGGCGCGGCGCGTTCCTCGCCAAGGCCGCCGCCGGCGTGCTCACCGCGGCGCGTGCGCTGCCCGCGATTCCCGCGCGCCTCGTGCAGGCCGCCGACGGCACGTTCACCGCGAGCGTCGCCGCACTCGCGCAGGACGCGCATCGCGAGGCGCATCCGCTGCTCTACGCGTGCGAAGGCGTGCTCGCGCTGCCGCGGCATCGCCGCTTCCACGCGTCGCTGGCGGTGGCGGCCGCCCATTTCGAGGCCCTGCTCGCCGCTGCGGACAGCGACGGCACGCTGCCGGAGACGCTGCATGCGGAAGGTGGCGCACGCCGCGTCGACGTGATCGCGCAGGCGCTGCGCGTCGGCGCGCTCCTCGCCTACCATCGGCCGCAGCGCCCGCCCGATCGCGTGGCGCTCGAGCGCCTGCATCGCGCGCTCCTGCGCGAGATCCCGCCGTCGGGCGCCGTCGCGTTCGCGCGCGGGGCGGATGGCGCGACGAGCAACGTGTGGGCCGCGATGTTCGCGGACCAGGCGCTGGATTTCACATCGACCGCGGGCGCCGCCGGCACCGTCGCGGACGACCGCTGGCGGACCGACCCGCTGCTGGTGTGACGAAGGGCACGCCGCGCGCACGCGGCGCGAAGGCGGATCGGTGACGACGAAGCACGCGTGGGGAACGAGCTGGCGGCAACGGCTGCGCCTGATGCCGCTCGCCTGCGCATTGCGGCTCGCCGATGCGCTCGCACCGCACTGGCCCGCACGCCGGGCGCCGAGGGAGCAGCCGTGGCCGTCGGGCGTCACCGTGATCATTCCCGAACGCGGGGCACCCGACCTCCTCGCGCAGGCGCTCGCGTCCCTGGCGGAGGCGTGCGGCGAGCTCCTCGAGCCGCTGCAGGTGATCGTGGTCGCCAACGGCACGCCTGCCGCCGCGTACGACGACGTGCGCGCCGCGTATCCGTTCGTCGCGTGGATCCACGACGACGCGCCGCTCGGCTTCGCGGGCGCGGTGGAGCGCGGCCTCGCCGCCGCACGGCATGGCGCGACGCTGCTCCTCAACAACGACATGACGCTCGCGCGCACCGCGCTCCTGCGCCTCCTGTCGTTGCGCGGCCCGCGCGTCTTCGCCGTCGCGGCGCAGATCGAACAGCGCAGCGCCGACGGCCGGCGCGAAGAGACGGGCTTCACCGATTGGTACGTGGACCGTGCGGGCGTGCATCTCTTCCACGCGCCGCCTTCCTCGACCGCCGCGCCGCACCTGTGCGCCGGCGGTGGCGCGACGCTGTTCCGCACCGCGCTCCTGCGCCGCTACCTGCCCGCGAGCCGCGCGTACGATCCCTTCTACTGGGAAGACGCCGAGTGGAGCCTCCGCGCATGGCGCGACGGCTACACAGTGTTGTTCTGCCCCGAGGCCGTCGCGCGCCACCGGCATCGCGCGACCACCGCGCGCTTCTACGCGCCCGACGAGCTCGCGCGCATCGTCGAGCGCAATCGCCTGCTGTTCGATGCGCGGCACGGAATCACGCCGTGGCCGGCGCACGAGATGCTCGCGCGCATCTGCGGGCTGCCGTATGCGAGCCAGCGCGAACTCTCGCGCCTGACGTGCGCGGCCGGCGTGCTGCGCATGCGCATCGCGCGCCGCCGCGCGCCGCAGCCGACGGCCGCGCCGTCGCTCGCACCGCGCGACGACGGCGTCGCGGTCGTCACGTCGTCGTACAGCTTCCGCCTGCGCGAGCCGTCGCTCGGTCGGCGCCGCGTGCTGTTCGTCGCGCCGTTCGCGGTGTTCCCCCCGCGGCACGGCGGTGCGCGGCGCATCGCGGAGCTCCTGCGCGGCGCGCTCGCGGGCAACGAGGTGCTGCTGGTGAGCGACGAGGCGTCGCTGTACGACGCGCGCAGCTTTGCGTCCTTCGACGGCCTGGCCGGCGTGCACCTCGTCGAACGCGACGATCGCGCCGTGCCGGCGGCGGACCGCGACCTCGCGGCGCGCATGCACCAGCACTGCCATCCGGCACTCGTGCGCGCGGTGCGCGGGGCGATCCGGCAGTTCGCGCCCGACATCGTGCAGGTGGAGCACGCCGAGCTGGCGCCGCTCGTGCGCGAGCGCGGCCTGCCCACCGCGCGCTGGGCCCTCGACCTGCACGATGCGTACGGCGCCGCGGATTTCGCGGACACGGCCGATGCGCAGGCATTCGCACGCGACCTCGCGGCGTTCGATGCGCTCGCGGTGTGCTCGACCGAGGATGCGGCGCTCGTCGCGCATCCGCGCTGCGTGGTGATCGGAAACGGCGCGTCGCTCGCGTTCGACCGCTACCGGCCGTCCGACTCGCACCGGCTGCTGTTCGTCGGCCCGTTCCGCTACGCGCCGAACCGCGAGGGCATCCGCGCGTTCATCGCGCAGGCGTGGGCGCCGATCCGTGCGGCGGTGCCCGACGCCACGCTGACCATCCTCGGCGGCGACGAGCACGCGGCGTTCACGCGCGACGATCCGCTGTTCGCGCGCGAGGGCGTCGAGGTGCTGGGCCATCGCGACGACGTGCCCGATCTGCTCGCTGCCTGCGCGCTGACGGTCAATCCCCTGGTGAACATCCGCGGGTCGGCGGTGAAGCTCGCCGAATCGCTCGCGGCCGGCCGCATCTGCGTCAGCACCGCGGACGGCGCGCGCGGGATGACGCTCGCCACGCCGGCGCTGGTCATCGTGGACGACGTGGCGCACATGGCCGCGCCCATCGTCGAGCTGCTGCAGGACGAGGCGCGGCGCCGGCACTTCGAGGCGCCCGACCGCGCCGCGCTCGCGCCGTTCGGTTGGGACGCCGCGGTCGCGCGCCAGCGTGCCCTGTACGATGCGCTATCGCTGCCCCTCGCCGCTCCATGACCGGGACCTACGACCGCATCGCGCGCTTCTACGACGTCGACATGGCGCGCAACATGGCGTTCGACGACGCCGGCTTCTATGCGCAGCAGTGCGCCGGCCGCACCGGACCCGTGCTCGAGCTCGGCTGCGGCAGCGGCCGCATCCTGCTGCACCTGCTGCAATCGGGCCTCGACGCGTATGGCGCCGACGCGTCGGGCGGCATGCTCGACGAGCTCGCCCGCAAGGCGCGCGTGGCGGCGTTGCCGCTGCGCGCCGCGCGCATGGACGTCCGGCAGCTCGCGTATCGGCCGGGCTTCGCGACCATCCTGTGCCCGTACTCGCTCATCACGTACATGGTCGGCGACGACGACGCGGCGCGCATGCTGGCCGAGGTGCGCCGGCTCCTGGCACCCGGCGGCGTGTTCATCGTCGACGCGTTCGTGCCGAAGCCGCTCATCGCGCACGACGAATTCCGCGTCGACTACACGCGGCCGTTCGCGGACGGCACGCTGGTGCGCGAGAAGCGCGTGCAGCCGGTCGACGCGGCCGTCAACCGCATCGAGCGGCGCTACCGCGTCGTGGACGCGCAGGGCCGCGTGCGCGACGAGGTCACCGTTGCCGAGACGCTGCGGCCCTTCACGCCCGCGGCGCTGCAGGCGGTCGTGGCCGGCGCCGGGCTCGTACCGTTCGCGACGTGGTGGGACTACGGCACGCGCACGACAGCCGACGGTGCGCAGTTCTTCACGCTGGCGGCGAAAGAGCATCGATGACGCGCGCGATTGACGCGCGCCGGTGCGCACCGCATCATCGTTGATGTCCCCCTCGCCCTCGTCGCCTCCCTCCCGCACATGACGCACACCCCGCTCGTCTGGATCGGCCTGGGGGGCGTCGCGAACGACGACAACGCGCGCGCCCACGAGTGGCAGGGCCGGCTGCACTGGACGATGGTGATCGTCGCGCTGCTCTCGGTCCCCGCGTACCTGCTGTCGACCGCCGAGGTCGGCGAAGGCTGGCACCGCGTCGCGGAGGTGCTCGACTATGTGATCCTCGTCGCGTTCGTCGGCGAGATGCTGTGGATGCTCCACGTGTCGAGCTATCCGTGGCGCTACTTCTTCGAGAACTGGCTCAACGTCGTGATCATCGTCGGCGCGGGCGCCGCCGCGTTCGGCGCGTCGACCGAATGGATCGCGCTGGTGCGCGGGATGCGCGCGGCGGTCGCGGTGCTGGTGGTGGTGCGCACCACCGCCGAGGTGCGCTTCCTGTTCACGCGCAGGGGTGCGCCGATGCTGATCGGCATCGCGTTCCTCACGATGCTGGGCCTGGGCGCCCTCTTCTACTGGCTCGATCCGCGCATCCAGACGTTCGGCGACGGCCTGTGGCTCGCGTTCATCACCGGCGCCACCGTCGGCTACGGCGACGTGGTGCCGACCACCGGCGCGACGCGCATCGTCGCGGTGCTCACGGTGATGATCGGCGTCGCGCTGATGACGCTGTTCACCGCCAACGTCGTCTCGTTCTTCATCGGCGGCGAGGAGAACCGCCTGCGCGAGGGCCTGCAGCGCGACATCGTGGCGCTGCGCAGCGAGATCGCGCTGCTCCTCGACGCCGAGGAGCTGCGCATCACGCTCGAACTGCACAAGGAGATCCGCGACCTGCGCCGCGAGGTCGCGGACCTGTCCGCGCAGATCCGTGCGCTGCAGCCGGTGCTCGATCGCGACGAGGAGACCTGACCGGCGCGCGGGGCCGGCCGCGTCAGCCTCCGCCAGCCCGGACGCCTTTTGCAGACGTTCCTCACCCGTCGTTGCGAAGATAGAACGCGTCGTCGAACGTGGCCACCCAATGCGGCCGGTAGACGACGGCCAGCGTGAGCGCCATGCCCGTCAGCGTGCCTTCGCCGAACGCGAGGTAGAGGAGGTAGGGCACATCATCACCGAACACCACGCCGGCATCGAGCACGCCGGTGAACGCGATGAGCGCCGCGCTCGCGAGGCCCGCGAGGCCGCAGCTCAGGGCACCGCCCAGGAAGCACACGCCGACGGTGTAGACGAAGAAGTTCGGCGGCAGCCAGCGCTGCGACGCACGCAGCAGCCCCAGCGCCACCGCCGCGGGCAGCGCGACGGAGAAGAGGAAGAGGGTCGGCACGTTGGACAGCGGCGTGCCGTGCACGAGCACCGAGACCACGGCGACCACCGCGCCGCCGAGCAGCGCCAGCGGCGCGCCCGACGCGAGCGCGAAGGCCGCGGTGCCGAGCAGGTGGATCACGACGACGTCCTGCACGACCGCGCGCACGCTCCACAGCACGCACAGCGCGAAGATCGAGCCGCACCACACGCTCGCGGCCTCGCTCGACGCCTGCAGCCGGCGCCAGGGCGCTGCCCAGGCGGCCCACGCCAGCACGGCGAGGGCCGCGGCGGCACTGGCGACGATCCACGCGACGGGCAAAGGGGCGAGCGCTACGTCCATCGCGGATCCGGATCCATCCGGGCATTGTAGCGAGCGATGGAATGCGCCCAGCGATGAGCCTTGCCGCGGAGGCGTTAGGATGTCGGCAATCCACTCATCGCCGCGCCATGACCGACCTTCTCCACGCCGCACCCGCCCCCGGCTTCGACGACCCGCTGGGCGTGCTGCGCGCATGCCACCGCCGGATCGAGAAGCAGCTCGCCACGCTCGCGCGCCTGCGGGCCCATCTCCCGCAGCACGGCGCCGATGCGCAGGCCGTGGGCGCGGCCACCGCGATCATGCGGTACTTCGATACGGCGGCCGTCCATCACCACGAGGACGAGGAGGAGAGCCTGTTCCCGCGCCTGCTCGCAGCACGGCCCGATCTCGCCGCGGTGGCGGACCGGCTCGAAGCGGAGCACGTGACGATGGCACAGCGCTACGCGGCGCTGCGCGAGCGGCTCGTCGCGATTGCGGCGCAGGCGTCCACCGAGCTGCCCGCCGACGTCGCGGAGGCGTTTGCCGCCGCGTACACGGCGCACATCGCGTTCGAGGAAGGACAGCTCTTCGCGCAGGCCGATGCGGCGCTCGATGCCGCGACGCTCGCGACGATCGGAGGGGAGATGGCGGCGCGGCGCGGGGTGCAGCAGGCGCCCGCAAGCTAGCCGCTACACCGCAAGCAGCGACCGCACGTCGTTCGCGTCCATGTCGGCGCCCTGCCCCTGCGCCACGACCTCGCCGCGCGCCATCACCACGTAGTGATCGGCGAGCGACTTTGCGAAGTCGTAGTACTGCTCGACCAGCAGGATCGCCATCTCGCCGCCGCTCGTGAGCTTGCGGATCGCGCGCTCGATGTCCTTGATGATCGACGGCTGGATGCCCTCGGTCGGCTCGTCGAGGATCAGGAGCTTCGGGCGCAGCGTCAGCGCGCGGCCGATCGCGAGCTGCTGCTGCTGCCCGCCGGAGAGGTCGCCGCCGCGCCGGCCCAGCATGTCCTTCAGCACCGGGAACATCTCGAAGATGTACTGCGGAATGCCGCTACCGCGCTTCTGCGTGGCGAGGCCCATCAGCAGGTTCTCCTGCACGGTGAGGCGCGGGAAGATGTCGCGGCCCTGCGGCACGTAGCCCAGCCCGAGGCTCGCGCGGGCGTACGGCGCGAGCGCCGCGATGTTCGCCTCGCCCATGCGGATCTCCCCCGAGCGCACCGGCAGGAGTCCCATCAGGCAGCGCAGCAGCGTCGTCTTGCCCACGCCGTTGCGGCCGAGCAGCGTCGTGCACTTGCCCGCGGGCACGTCGAAGGAGACGTCGCGCAGGATGTGGCTGCCGCCGTAGTACTGGTTCACGCGTTGCACGGAGAGCATGGGCAAACTCGTCAGCGACCGAGGAACACTTCGATGACCTGCTCGTTCTGCTGCACGTGCGCCATCGAGCCCTCGGCGAGCACGTGGCCCTCGTGCAGCACCGTCACGCGATCGGCGATCTTCGCGACGAAGTCCATGTCGTGCTCGACCACCACCAGCGTGTAGTCCCCCGCGAGCGACAGGAAGAGCTCGGCGCTGCGCATGGTCTCGTCGTCGGTCATGCCGGCGACCGGCTCGTCGAGCAGCAGGAGCTGCGGCTCCTGCATCAGCAGCATGCCGATCTCGAGCCACTGCTTCTGCCCGTGCGACAGCAGGCCCGCGGGCCGCTTCGCTTCGCCCGCGAGGTGGATGGTGTCGAGGATCGCGAGGATGCGGTCGCGCGCGGTCGAGTCGAGCTTCGCGGTCAGCGTCGGCCACACGCGCTTGTCCGCCTTGCGCGCGAGCTCGAGGTTCTCGAACACGGTGTGGTCGGTGAACACGGTCGGCTTCTGGAACTTGCGGCCGATGCCCGCGTCGGCGATCTCGGGCTCCGAGAGGCGCGTGAGGTCGATCGTCTGCCCGAAGTGCACGGTGCCCGCGTCGGGGCGCGTCTTGCCGGTGATGACGTCCATCATCGTCGTCTTGCCGGCGCCGTTGGGGCCGATCACGCAGCGCAGCTCGCCCGCATCCACCACGAGCGTGAGATCGTTCAGCGCCTTGAACCCGTCGAAGCTCACCGACACCGAGTCGAGATAGAGGATGCCGCGGTGACTCGTGTCGACGACGCCCGGGTGCACGACGTGGCCGTCGCTGATGCCCGTCGCCTTCGACACCGGCGGGCCTTCCCTGCGGCGCAGCTCCTCGTAGACGGCGAGGTTCATCATGATGCGCGCTTGCTCCACAGGCCCGCGATGCCGCGCGGGAGGTACAGCGTGACGAGGATGAACAGCAGGCCGAGCACGTAGAGCCAGTACTCGGGCAGCGCCTGCGTGAACCAGCTCTTGCCGAGGTTCACCACGGCGGCGCCGAGCACCGGGCCGATGAGCGTGCCGCGGCCGCCGACCGCGGTCCAGATGGCGATCTCGATGGAGTTCGCGGGCGACATCTCGCTCGGGTTGATGATGCCGACCTGCGGCACGTACAGCGCGCCCGCGATGCCGCAGATCACCGCCGACAGCGTCCAGATGAAGAGCTTGAAGTACACCGGGTTGTAGCCCGAGAACATCACGCGCGTCTCGGCATCGCGGATCGCGGTCAGCACGCGGCCGAGCTTCGACTGCACGATCGCGCGGCCAAGGCACAGGAACCCGATGAGCGCCGCGCCGGTCAGCATGAACAGCACGACGCGCGTGCCCGGCGCCGTCACCGAGTAGCCGAGGATGCGCTTGAAGTCGGTGAAGCCGTTGTTGCCGCCGAAGCCCGTGTCGTTGCGGAAGAACAGCAGCATGAACGCGTAGGTGAGCGCCTGCGTGATGATCGAGAAGTAGACGCCCTTGATGCGCGAGCGGAACGCGAAGAACCCGAACACGAACGCGAGCACGCCGGGCACCAGCACGACGAGCAGCGCGCAGTACCAGAAGCTGTCGGTGAAGCTCCAGTACCAGGGGTAGGCCTTCCAGTCGAGGAACACCATGAAGTCGGGCAGGTCGCTCTTGTACACGCCGTCGTGGCCGATCGCGCGCATGAGGTACATGCCCATTGCGTAGCCGCCCAGCGCGAAGAAGAGCCCGTGGCCGAGCGACAGGATGCCCGTGTAGCCCCAGATCAGGTCCATCGCCAGCGCGACGATCGCGTAGCACATGATCTTGCCGACCAGCGTCACCGTGTAGTTCGACACGTGGAAGAGGCTGTCGGGCGGCACGAGGAGGTTGCCCATCGGCACCAGCACGAACAGCACCAGCGCGGCGATGCCGATGAAGCTCCACGCGCGTCCCGACCACAGCCGAGGAAGCGCGCCGGCGGTGGCCGGACCGGTCTGCGGCACGAAGGTCGGGGTCAGGGCGTTGATCGTGTTCATGCTTCCACCTGCCGTCCCTTCAGCGCGAACAGCCCCTGCGGACGCTTCTGGATGAACACGATGATGAACACCAGCACCGCGATCTTCGCCAGCACCGCGCCCTGCCACGCCTCCAAGAACTTGTTGGCGATGCCGAGGCCGAGCGCCGCGTACACCGTGCCCGCGAGCTGGCCCACACCGCCCAGCACCACCACCATGAACGAGTCGACGATGTAGCTCTGCCCGAGGTCGGGGCCCACGTTGCCGATCTGCGAGAGCGCGCAGCCGGCGAGGCCCGCGATGCCCGAGCCCAGCCCGAACGCGAGCATGTCGACCTTCGGCGTGCGCACGCCGAGCGCGCTCGCCATTTGCCGATTCTGCGTCACCGCGCGCACGAAGAGCCCGAGGCGCGTGCGCGTCAGCAGCACCCACACCAGCAGCAGCACGCCGCCGGCGAACGCGATGATCGCGATGCGGCTGTACGGCAGCACCACGTTGGTCATGATCTCGATGCCGCCCGACATCCACGACGGGTTCTCGACCTGCACGTTCTGCGCGCCGAAGAGCGTGCGCATCGCCTGGATCAGGATGAGGCTTAAGCCCCACGTCGCGAGCAGCGTCTCCAGCGGCCGGCCATAGAGGTGGCGGATCACCAGCCGCTCGAGCACCACGCCGACCAGGCCGGACACCGCGAACGCCACCGGGATCGCGAACACGAGGTACGCGTCGAAGGCGCCGGGCGCGTAGTGCCGGAAGAGGTTCTGCACGACGTACGTCGCGTACGCGCCCACCATGATGAGCTCGCCGTGCGCCATGTTGATGACACCCATGAGGCCGTAGGTGATCGCGAGGCCCAGGGCGGCAAGTAGCAGGATGGTCCCGAGCGAGAGCCCGCTGAAGATGCGCGCCGCGATGTCGCCGCGCGCGAGCTTGCCCCCGACCGCGGACAGCGAGCGCTCGGCCTCGATCCGGATCTCGGCGTCCGTCTCCACGAACTTGCCGTCCTTCTTCGCGAGCACGTTCTGCAACAGCGTGCGCGTGGCGCCGGCATCGCTCTGCGCCAGCGCGCGGATGGCCGCGAGCCGCGTCGCGCGGTCGCTGCTCGCGAGCTGGATCGTCGCCTGCGTGACGGTCAGCAGGCCCTTGATCTCCGGATCCGATTCCCTGGCGAGTGCAGCACTGATCGCGGGCAGCGCATCCTCGTCGGCGCTGTTCTGCAATTCCTTCGCCGCCGCGAGGCGCACCGCGCGATCGCTCGCCGTCAGCCTGAACGCGGCGATGGCGGTCGCGAGCTCCCGCCGCATGCGGTTGTTGACGGTGACGTCGTCACGGCTGTCGGGCAGCGGCGAGACGGCCTTGCCCGTGAACGCGTCGGTCGCCTGCCCGTCCTTCACGATGAGCACGCGATCCTCACCGACGGTCTGCACGTCGCCGTCGATCATCGCCTGCAACAGGGGCAGCGCGGCGGTTTCGCCGCTGCCCACGAGCACGGCGATCGCCTTGGTGCGCGCCTCGCTGTCGCCGAACGCGAGGTCCTTCACGGCGTCGGAAGGCAATGCGAACGCGGTCGCCGCGGCGAGCGCCAACGCCCAGCCGAGGAGACATCGCCACCAGGTGCCGCAGGACGTCATCGCGCTCTTTCGTTCCGCACAGCGTTCGTGAAAAGCCGGCGCCGCAAGGCAGGGTGCCGCATGGGCAGCCCTCGCGCCTTACCCGCGCCGGCGGGTCGATGGAGGACGGGAACCCGGATGCGGCGGGGGCGAGGAGGAGGAGGACCGCCGCCGCATCCGGTTCCACGAGGCTTACTTCTTCTCCGGCTCGTCCTTCTTGCCTTCGTTGCCGGCGATGTACTGGCTCCACGGCTGCGCGCGCACCGGCCCCTTCGTCTTCCACACGACGTTGAACTGGCCGTTGCCCTGCACCTCGCCGATGAACACCGGCTTCCACAGGTGGTGGTTCTTCTCGTCCATCTTGATCTCGAAGCCGTCGGGCGCGTTGAACTTCTGGCCCGCCATCGCCGCGACGACCTTGTCGGTGTCCGTCGACTTCGCCTTCTCGACCGCCTGCTTCCACATCCACATGCCGACGTAGGTGGCTTCCATCGGGTCGTTGGTCAGCGGCTTGTCCGCGCCGGGCAGCTTCTTCGCCTTCGCGTAGTCGGCCCACTTCTTCTTGAAGCCGTCGTTCGCGGGGTTCTTGAGCGACATGAAGTAGTTCCACGCCGCGAGGTGGCCGACGAGCGGCTTGGTGTCCACGCCGCGCAGCTCCTCTTCACCGACCGAGAACGCGACCACCGGGACGTCCGTCGCCTTCAGGCCCTGGTTGCCGAGCTCCTTGTAGAAGGGAACGTTCGAGTCCCCGTTGATCGTGGAGACCACGGCCGTCTTGCCGCCTGCCGCAAATTTCTTGATGTCGGCGACGATCGTCTGGTAATCGGAATGGCCGAACGGCGTGTACGTCTCGACGATGTCCTTCTCATCGACACCCTTCGATTTCAGGAACGCCCGGAGGATCTTGTTGGTGGTGCGCGGATAGACGTAGTCGGTGCCGAGCAGCACCCAGCGCTTCGCGCCGCCGCCTTCCTTGCTCATGAGGTACTCGACCGCCGGGATCGCCTGCTGGTTGGGCGCGGCGCCGGTGTAGAACACGTTCTTCGAGAGCTCCTCGCCTTCGTACTGCACCGGGTAGAAGAGCACGTTGTTCAACTCCTCGAACACCGGCAGCACCGACTTGCGCGACACCGACGTCCAGCAGCCGAACACCGCCGCGACCTTGTCCTGCGTGATGAGCTGGCGCGCCTTCTCGGCGAAGAGCGGCCAGTTCGACGCGGGGTCGACGACGACGGGCTCGAGCTTCTTGCCCATGACGCCGCCTTTGGCGTTGATCTCGTCGATCGTCATCAGCGCGACGTCCTTCAGCGATGTCTCGGAGATGGCCATCGTGCCGGACAGCGAATGCAGGATGCCCACCTTGATCGTGTCGGCCGCCTGCGCGGGCAAGCCCATCGTGATGCCGCCGGCCGCGAGCGCTGCGGCGAGCGTGCGCCGGATGAATGTTCTGCGTTGCATGTGTGGTCCCCGCTGACGAGTGAAAGTTGGACAATGCATCTTGTGGTTCGCGAAGGCGGTGAAGGCATTGCAGGCGTTGCTGACCGACACGACCCGTCTTCACGGCCCTTCTTTGCACGACGCGTGCCACGGCGGCGGTAGCGTTGCAATCCCCTGATTTCATGCTCGAAACTGTGTGGGCACCGGCACGCGGCGGCGGCCCGTGCGCAAGACCTGTGCAGCGCCGCCGATGCAAGTTGGTGCACGCATCCCGCCGGCGCACCAATTTGGCCGCCTTCACTTTCCGGAACCTGCGATGACTTCCTTGCGTGAGCGATTGGCCGCGTCCTTCCGCGCCTCCTTCGGCGACATCGTCTTCGGGATGGAGGACGGCACGGTCTCGATCTTCGGGCTGGTGTTCGGTGTGGCGGCGACCACCACCGACGCGCGCGTCGTGCTCATCGCCGGACTGACCGGCGCCATCGCAGCCGCGGTCTCGATGATGGCGGGCGCCTACCTCGACGCCGAGACCGCGCGCGACCAGCGACGCGCCGACGCCGCTGCGCGTCCCGCCGACGCCGCGCTGTTCGCGGCCGGGCCGATGCGCGAGCGGCTGCAGGCGAGCGGGTTGTCGCCGGCGGGGTTGGCGGCGCTGCAGGACGTCGCGCGCGCGCATCCCGACCTGCCCGGTGCGCTGCGCGACGCGTTCGACGGCGCGCACGACGGCACCGCCGACAGCCCGCTCGCGCACGCGCTGTGGATGTTCGCCTCCGACCTCGTCGCCGCCCTGGTGCCGGTGGCGCCGTTCGCGCTGCTGCCGCTCGCCGAGGCGCGCTACGTGTCCATCGCATGCACGGCGCTCGTGCTCATCGCGCTCGGCGTCGGCCGCGCGCGCATCGCGCAGCGCCCGGTCCTGTCGACCACGCTGCGCACGCTCGCCATCGCCGCCGCCGCGGGCATGGCGGGCGTGCTCGTCGGCAGCGTCCTCGCCTAGCCCTTGCCGCGTGCGCGCCAGATGCGCAGCGCGACGGCGGCGACGATGCCCGCGAGCAGCACGCCGATCATGAGCTCGCGCTCGAAGCGCGCGAGGTCGCCGAGCAGCGCCTCCGCCGCCTTGCCGAAGAGATAGCCCGCGCCCGCCCAGCACGCGCTCCACAGCAGCGCACCGACGAGGTTCACGGTGACGAAGTGCAGGAGCGGCATCCGCGTGCTGCCGATGATGGCGGGCCCCGCGGTGCGCAGGCCGTACATGAAGCGCACGCCCAGCACGGCCGTCGTCGGATGCCGCTCGATCAGCGCATGCATGCGCGCGGCCGCCGGCGCGAAGCGCGGGAAGCGCTCGAGCAAATGCGCGCCGTAGTGCCGGCCGATGAGGAAGAACGCCATGTCGCCCAGCGCGCCGCCGAGCGCGCCGATCGCGATCACGACCGGCAGCGAGAGCCAGCCGCGATGCGCGGCGACGCCGGACAGGATGAGCAGCGTCTCGCCTTCGAACAGCGTCCCGGCGAACGTCGCGAGGTAGCCGTAGTGCTGGATCAGCGCGACGTAGTCGTGCGTCATCGCGCGCGCCCCGTCATACGCCGAGCCGGCTCGCGAGCTCCTCCGGTCGCGCGACGAGCGCGTGCGACGCGCCGGCGAGCACGACGCGCCCCTTCTCGAGGACGACGGCGCGATCCGTGTTGGCGAGCACCGTGCGGAAGTTGCGGTCGACGATCAGCGACGCGATGCCGGTCGCGCGAATGGCGTCGATGATCGACCAGATCTCGCGCACGATCAGCGGTGCCAGGCCTTCCGTGGCCTCGTCGAGGATCAGGAGGTCGGGGTTGGTCGACAGCGCGCGGCCGATCGCGAGCATCTGCTGCTCGCCCCCCGAGAGCTGCTGCCCGCCGTGGTCGAGGCGTTCGGCCAGGCGCGGGAACGTCGCGAGGATGCGCGCGAGCGGCCACGCGTCGCGGCCGTCGCGGCCCTTGCGCGCGGCGACGAGCAGGTTCTCGCGCACGGTGAGGTTGGGGAACACGCCGCGGCCTTCCGGCACGTAGGCGATGCCCGCGCGCGCCACGCGGTCGGTCGGCATGCGTGACGCCTCGCGGCCGCCGATGGCGAGCGTTCCCTGCGTCGGCCGCACGAGCCCCATCAGCGTGCGGATGAGCGTGGTCTTGCCCATCCCGTTGCGCCCGAGCAGGCCCACCGCCTCGCCGCGCGCGATCGCGAGCGACACGCCGCGCAGCACGTGGCTTTCACCGTAATGGACGTGGAGGTCGACCGCGTCGACGAGCGACGCGTCAGCCAACGAACTCTCCGAGGTACGCGAGCTGCACCTCGCGATCGGCGCGCACCGCGGAAGGCGTCCCGCTCGCGATGACGGCGCCGTTGACCATCACCGTGATGCGATCGGAGACACGGAACACGGCGTCCATGTCGTGCTCGACCAGCAGGATCGCGCGCCCCGCCTTGAGGCCCGCGAGCAGCGTGAGCATGCGCTCGGTCTCCTCCGGGCCCATGCCGGCGAGCGGCTCGTCGAGCAGCAGCACGCGCGGCCGCGTGGCGAGGCACATCGCGATCTCGAGCTGGCGCCGCTCGCCGTGCGACAGCAGGCCGGCGATGCGGTCGCCCACGGCGGCGAGCCCTGCCTGCACGAGCGCGTCGCGCGCGGCGGAGGTGCTGACCGGGCAGGTGGCCGCCGCCGACCACCAGTGCCAGGGCCGCGGATGCGACGCCTGCGCGGTCAGGCGGCAATTCTCGAACGCGGTGAAGCGCGGGAAGATCGTCGTGCGCTGGTAGCTGCGACCGAGGCCTGCACGGGCGCGCGCCGGCTGCGACCACGTCGTGACGTCGGTGCCCAGCAGGTCGACCCTCCCGCTGGTGGCCGCGATCTCGCCGGCGAGCACATTGACGAGCGTCGACTTGCCGGCGCCGTTGGTGCCGATCACTGCGTGGATCTCACCTTCGGCAAGCTGCAGCGAGACGTCGGATACGGCCGTCAGCCCGCCGAAGCGGCGCGTGACGTGGTCGGCGACGAGCAGCGGAGGCGCGTCAGGCATGGGTGACCTCGCGCTGCGTCGCCGCGCGCTGCTGCCGCCACGCGCGCCACTGCGCGCGCAGGCCGATGAGCCCGTCGGGCATGAACGCGACGCAGGCGATGATGGTGGCGCCCATCATGAGCTGCCAGTGCTTCGCGAAGTTGCCGAACACCGCGTCCCACTGGAAGAAGAGCTGCAGGAGCGAGAACACGAACGCGCCGAGCACCGCCCCCGACAGGCGCCCGATGCCGCCCAGAATCAGCATCAGCAGCACCGCGCCCGACTCGTGCCACGACAGCATCTCGGGATTGACGAAGCCATCTTTCACGGCGACGAGGAAGCCCGCGAGGCCCGCGAGCGCGCCCGCGAGGGTGAAGGCCGCGAGCTTGTACCAGAACGTGGGGAAGCCCGCGGCGCGCATCCGCTGCTCGTTGCTGCGGATGCCGGCGAGCGCGCGCCCGAAGCGGCTCGCGAGCAGCACCGCGAGGAACGCGAACACGAGCACCGCGCAGGCGAGCACCACGTAGTACATCGTCGTCGCCTGGCCGAAGTCGAGCAGCTTCACGCCGGCGACGATCACCGACGGCTTCGCGTTGAGATAGATGCCGTCGGTGCCGCCGCCGAGCTTCGTGTCGTGGAACACGTAGTACGCCATCTGCGCGAAGGCGAGCGTCACCATGATGAAGTAGACGCCGCGCGTGCGCAGCGACAGCGCGCCGACCACGAGCGCGTAGAGCGCCGCGCAGGCGATCGTCGCCGGCAGCAGCCAGAACACGCTCGCCGGATCGTACTTCGGCGACAGCAGCACCGTCGCGTAGGCCGCGATGCCGAGGAACGCCGCGTGCCCGAGGCTCACGAGGCCCGTGGCGCCGACCAGCAGCTCGAGCGACAGCGCGAAGATCGAGAGGATCAGCACCTTGGTGGTGAACTCGAGGTAGAAGCCCGACACCGCGAGCGGCAGCGCGAGGAAGGCCAGCAGCACGAGCGCCGGCACGAGGATGCGGGAGCGCGGCATCATCGCGTCAGCCCTGCCGGAACAGGCCTTCCGGCTTCCACAGCAGGATGGCCGCCATCAGCAGATACACGGCGATGCCCGCGGCCTGCGGGAACAGCACCTTGCCGAACGTGTCGACGATGCCGACCAGCAGTGCCGCGAGGAACGCGCCGCGCACCGAGCCGATGCCGCCGATCACCACCACCACGAAGCAGATGATGAGCACCTGCGCGCCCATGCCGGGATACACCGACGACACCGGCGCCGAGATCATGCCGGCCAGGGCCGCGAGCGCCACGCCTCCCGCGAACACCACGCGATACAGGAACCGGATGTCGATGCCGAGCGCCTGCACCATCTCGCGGTTGCTGCTGCCGGCGCGCACCATCATGCCGAGCCGCGTGCGGCCGATCACCACGTAGAGCAGCGCCGCCACGACGAGGCACACGCCGGAGATCGCGAGCCGGTAGACGGGATACTGCATGAGGTCGCCCAGCTGCACGCTGCCCGCGAGCCACGCCGGGATCGGCACGCCGTGCACGTCGTTGTCCACCAGGATGCGGCGCAGCTCCTCGAACACGAGGATGAGGCCGTACGTCATCAGCACCTGCTGCAGGTGGTCGCGCTCGTACAGGTACGAGATGAAGAGCCACTCGAGCACGTAGCCGAAGGCCACGGCGAGCACGAGCCCCACCAGCAGCGTGACGGCGAAGTTGCCGCCGACGAGCGGCGCCAGCGAGTACGCCATGTACGCGCCGATCATGTAGAAGCTGCCGTGGGCGAGGTTGATCACGCCCATGATGCCGAAGATCAGCGTCAACCCGCTCGCGACCAGGAACAGCAGCAGCCCGTATTGCAGGGCGTTGAGGCACTGGACGAGGAATTGGGGGAGGTCCATGGCGGGCGGTGGAAGTCGTCGGGGCGGCGCACGCTTCCCGGGAAGGCTCCCTCTCCCCGCTTGCGGGGAGAGGGTTGGGGTGAGGGGCTGCTCGAGCCGCTTCCGCCTCCCCTCACCCTAGCCCTCTCCCCGCAAGCGGGGAGAGGGAACACGCAACGCTACATCGTGCACCCGCGCCCCGGATCCGCCAGCGCCTTCACCGCCACGCCGACGACCTTGTTCTCCTTGCCCTCGACCTTGCGCAGGTAGATGTCCTGCACCGGATCGTGGTTCTTCCCGAGCGTGAACGCGCCGCGCGGGCTGTCGATCTTCGCGGCGGCCATCGCCTTGTAGAGGTCGCCCTTCTTGGTGAGGTCGCCCTTCACCGCGGCGAGGCCCGCACCCAGGAGCTGCGCGGCGTCGTAGCCCTGCACGGCATACACGTCCGGCGCCATCTTGTACGCGGCCTGGTAGGCGGCGCGGAACGTCTTGTCCTTCGGCACCGTGAGGCCGTCCGCGTAGTGCAGCGTGGTGAGCAGGCCCTGCGCGGCATCGCCCTGCGCCTCCAGCGTGCCGTCGGTGAGGAACCCCGCGCCGTACAGCGGGATGGTCTTGTTGAGGCCCGCGGCCGCGTAGTCCTTGACGAACTTCACCGCGCCGCCGCCCGCGAAGAACGTGTACACGGCATCGGGCTTCGCGGCCGCGATCTCGGTGAGCAGCGGCTGGAACTCGACGTTGGGGAACGGCAGCGTCAGCTCCTTGATCACCTGCCCGCCGCCCTTCTCGAAGCCTTCCTTGAAGCCCGCGACCGATTCGTCGCCCGCCGCGTACTTCCACGTGATCGTCACCACCTTCTTGGCACCGCGCTCGGCCGCGACCACGCCCATCGCGTAGCCGGGCTGCCAGTTCGAGAACGACGAGCGGAAGATGTTGGGCGAGCACATCGGGCCGGTCACCGCCTGCGCACCCGCGTTGGGCACGATCAGCAGCGTGCCGGTCTCCTTCGCGGTCTTGGCCATCGCCATCGCCACGCCGGAGTGCACGGTGCCGACGAGCACGTCGACGTTGTCGCGCTTGATGAGCTTGTTCACGTTGTCGGCCGCCTTCGACGGCTCCGACTCGTCGTCGACCTTCACGTACTCGATCTCGCGGCCGCCCAGCTTGCCGCCCTGCTCGTTCACGTACATCTTGAAGCCGTTCTCGATCGCGGTGCCGAGCGCCGCGTACGTGCCGGTGTACGGCAGCATGAAGCCGACCTTCACCTTGCCCTGCGCGAGCGCATCGGCGGCCGGCACGGCAAGCGCGGCGGCCACGGCGAGCGCGGCCAGCATCTTCCTGTGATTCATCCTCGTCTCCTCCTGGCGTGCTATCGAATTGGCGCTACGGCCTCGCAACGGCCGTGGCGAGATCTGTCCGACCTTCTCGCGACCCGAACCATACCGTAAGACAGGACCGGTGCGAAGGACAGGCACTACCCATGCGCCGCGCCCTGCGTGATCGCGGCCATGAACCCCACGACGGCGGCCGTGAGCGCCGCCGGCTGGTCGCGGTGCGGCGAATGCCCGCAGCGCGCGAGCGCGAGCCGCTGCGCGTGCGGCACGCGGCGCACGACGGCGTCGATCTGCGCCATCGTGCCGTATTCGTCGTCCACGCCCTGCACCGCGAGCACGGGGCAGCGGATCGCGGCAACCTCGTCCTCGATGCTCCAGCCGCGGAAGGCGGGATCGAGCCAGATGTCGTTCCAGCCGTAGAACGCGGAGTCCGGATCGTCGTGATAGCGCGCGAGGCGCGCGCGCAGGTCGGTGGTGTGGTACGCGTCCCGCGCTGCCGCGATGCTCGCCACGCTCACGTCCTCGACGAAGAGATGCGGCGCCAGCGCGATCACGCCCGCGACGCGCTCCGGGAAGCGCGCGGCGTAGAGCAGCGCGATCGAGCCGCCGTCGCTGTGCCCGAGGAGCCACGGCCGCGCGGCGACGCCGAGCGCGGCGAGCAAGGCGGGAAGCACCTCGTGCGCCTGCCGGTGCATGAAGTCCGACAGCCAGCGCTCGCCGGCGGCGCGCGGCGTCGAGCGTCCGTAGCCTGGTCGCGAGAACACGAGCCCGCGCGCGCCGACGGCCGCGCACAGCGTCGCCGGATAGTCCTTCCACATCGCGAGCGAGCCCAAGCCCTCGTGCAGGAAGACGACCTGCGGCGCAGCGGGATCGGCCGACCCGATCCACGCGTATTCGATGGCGACCTCGCGCCCGCGGAGCGGCAGCGCGACGTGCGCCACCTCGTGCGCGGCGCGCGTCACGACGCGGCGCGCTCGCGCAGCTTGAAGCGCTGGATCTTGCCGGTCGCGGTCTTCGGCAGCTCGGCCAAGAAGCGGATCTCGCGCGGGTACTTGTACGGTGCCAACTGGTCCTTCACGAAGGTCTTGAGCGCCTCGGCGAGCGCGTCGTCGCCTGCCTGCGCGTCCTTCAGCACGACGAACGCGAGCGTCCGCGTGAGCCCGTGATCGTCCTTGCCGACGACCGCGGCCTCGAGCACCGCCGCATGGCGCATGAGCGCCGCCTCCACCTCGAACGGCGATACGTACTGCCCGCCCACCTTCAGCATGTCGTCGCTGCGCCCCGCGTATGTGTAGTAGCCGTCGGCCGCGCGCACGTACTTGTCGCCGGCGCGCGTCCATTCGCCCTGGAACGTGCGCCGCGACTGCTCGCGGCTGTTCCAGTACATGAGCGCCGCGCTGGGACCGCGGATGTAGAGGTCGCCGATCTCGCCGTCGGCGACCACGCGACCGTCCTCGCCGCGCAGCTCGATGTCGTAGCCGGGGACGGGCTTGCCGGTGGTGCCGTAGCGCACCGCGCCCGGCATGTTGGACAGGAAGATGTGCAGCATCTCGGTCGAGCCGATGCCGTCGAGCACGTCGCAGCCGAAGCGCGCCGCGAAGCGCTCGCCCACTTCCTTGGGCAGCGGCTCGCCCGCGGACGCGCAGCGCCGCATGGCGACGTCACCGCGCTGCGGCAGCTCCGGCGCCGCGAGCATCGCGGCGTAGAGCGTGGGCACGCCGCAGAAGATCGTCGGCCTGCGCTCGATCAGCCGCTTGAACACGGCCGGCGGCGTCGGCCGCTCGGCCATGAGGATCGTCGTGGCGCCCGCGGACAGCGGGAACGTGAGCGCATTGCCGAGGCCGTACGCGAAGAAGAGCTTCGCCGCCGAGAACACGACGTCGTCCTCGCGCAGGCCGAGCACGGGACCGCCGTAGAGCTCGGCGGTCCAGTAGAGATTGGCGTGCGTGTGCACGGTGCCCTTGGGCCGTCCCGTCGACCCCGACGAGTAGAGCCAGAACGCGATGTCGTCGCCGCACGTGTCGGCCGGCGGCACCGGCGCCTCCGGTGCGGCGTCGAGCCAGCCGGCAAACGACGTCGCGCCCGCCTCCAGCGCGCCGGTGGGCTGCGACACGATCACCTGCCGCACCTCGTGCCCGCCGCGGGCGAGCGCCTGCGCGAACGTCGGCCACAGCGCGCCCGACACCACGAGCGCCTGCGCGCGGCTGTGCGCGAGCATGTACGCGTAGTCGTCGACGGTCAGCAGCGTGTTGACGCACACCGGGACGACGCCGGCGTGCAGCGCGCCCAGGAACATCGCGGGGAAGTCGACGGTGTCGAGCAGGCACAGGAACACCCGCTCCTCGCGGCGCACGCCGCTGGCGCGCAGCGCCGCGGCGACCCGCCCGGCGCGTTGCGCGAGCGCACCGTACGTCAGCGTGCCCGCGTCGTCGATGTAGGCGACCTTGGCGGCGCGCGATGCATTGCGCGCGGCCAGGTGCTGCGCGAAGTTGAAGCGGGTCGGCAGCGCCGCGCCGGATGCCTCCATGCGGTCTCCAGGGTGCGGCGCTGCGCAGGCGACCGGCCGCGTTGTCGATTGAACGGATGGACGAGGTCTGTTAACTTAATGCACTGGAATTCACAGTGTCAAGCACTCCAATGCATCGATCCGGCACGTGCCGCCCATGACGGATCCCGCCCCGCACGACGCGCCGCGCGAGCCGTTCCTCGTGGACCTCGGGGAGCGCGTGCGGGCGCTGCGCACCCGGCGCGGGCTGACCCGCAAGGCGCTCGCGGCTACCGCCGACGTGTCCGAGCGCCATCTCGCCAACCTCGAGTCCGGCCAGGGCAACGCCTCCGTGCTGCTGCTGCGCCAGCTCGCGGCGGCGCTCGGCGGCACGATCGCGGAGCTGGTCGGCGAGGACGCCTTCACGTCGCCGGAATGGCCGGCCATCCGCGCGCTGCTGCGCGGGCGCGGCGAGGCGGAGCTCGCCCGGGCGCGCGAGGCGCTGGCCGGGCTCTTCGGCGGCGCGGCGCCGGACCCGGCGCGCACCCGCCGGGTCGCGCTGGTGGGCCTGCGGGGCGCCGGCAAGTCGACGCTCGGGCGCATGCTCGCCGACGACCTGCGCGTGCCCTTCGTCGAGCTCGACCGCGTCATCGAGCAGGTCGCGGGCTGCGGCGTCGGCGAGATCCACTCGCTGTACGGGCCGGCCGCCTTCCGCCGCTACGAGCTGCGCGCGCTGGAGACGACGATCGCCGGCCACGCGCACGCCGTCATCGCCACCGGCGGCGGCCTCGTGACCGAGCCCGCGACGTTCGCGCTGCTGCTCGCCCATTGCTTCACCGTCTGGCTGCGCGCCACCCCCGACGAGCACATGAAGCGCGTGGTCGCGCAGGGCGACATGCGGCCGATGGCCGGCAACGCCGAAGCCATGGACGACCTGAAGCGCATCCTCGCCAGTCGCGAGGCCGCCTACGCCCGCGCCGACGTGACGTTCGACACCAGCGAGAAGCCGCTCGCGGAGAGCTACCTCGCGCTGCGCGCGCTGCTGGGACCGCGGCTGGCCCGCGCCGCCTGACGAGGCCCATCGGTCGTTCGGTCGCGCCATAATGCAGTAAAGTTCTTGACGGTCATCAAGGACATGCATTATGGTTCATGCCTTGCGGTCGCGCCTGCCCGGCCCGGCCACGCCCGCCCCGGAGGTCCATCCGATGTCGACCGACATCAAAGTCGATTACCGCACCGATCCCACGCGTTACCGCCACTGGAAGCTCGCGTTCGACGGCCCGGTGGCCACGCTCGCGATGGACGTGGCCGAGGACGGCGGCGTGCGCGAGGGCTACAAGCTCAAGCTCAACTCGTACGACCTGGGCGTCGACATCGAGCTGCACGACGCCGTGCAGCGCATCCGCTTCGAGCATCCGGAAGTGCGCACGGTCGTCGTGACCAGCGCGAAGGACCGCGTGTTCTGCTCGGGCGCCAACATCTTCATGCTCGGGCTGTCGTCGCACGCGTGGAAGGTCAACTTCTGCAAGTTCACCAACGAGACGCGCAACGGCCTCGAGGACAGCAGCCGGCATTCCGGGCTCAAGTTCCTCGCGGCGGTGAACGGCTCGTGCGCCGGCGGCGGCTACGAGCTCGCATTGGCCTGCGACGAGATCTGGCTCGTCGACGACCGCTCGTCGAGCGTCGCGCTGCCGGAAGTGCCGCTGCTCGGCGTGCTGCCCGGCACCGGCGGCTTGACGCGCCTGACCGACAAGCGCCACGTGCGCCACGATCGCGCCGACGTCTTCTGCACGGTCAGCGAAGGCATCCGCGGCCAGAAGGCGAAGGACTGGCGACTGGTCGACGGCATCGCCAAAACCGGCGAATTCGCACGCACGGTGCGCGAGCGCGCGCTGGCGCTCGCCGAGTCGAGCGACCGTCCCGCACACGCGAAGGGCGTGCTGCTGCCGCATCTCGAGCGAAGCGACGACGAGCACGGCTATCACTACGCGCACGTCGACGTCACGATCGATCGCCGCGCGCGCACCGCGACGTTCACGCTGCGCGCGCCCGCCGTGGGGCAGCCGACGGACGTCGCCGGTATCGAAGCCGCGGGCGCCGCATGGTGGCCGCTCGCCTTCGCGCGCGAGCTCGACGACGCGATCCTCACCATGCGCACCCACGAGCTCGACATCGGCACGTGGCTCGTGAAGAGCGCCGGCGATCCGGCCGCGGTGCTCGCCGTGGACGCGACGCTCGCCGAGCACGCGGGCCACTGGCTGGTGCGCGAGACGACGGGACTCCTGCGGCGCACGCTCGCGCGCCTCGACGTGTCGTCGCGCACGCTCTTCGCGCTGGTCGAGCGCGGCTCGTGCTTCGCGGGCACGCTCCTCGAGGCCGCGCTCGCCGCCGACCGCATCTACATGCAGCGCCTGCCCGAAGAGCCCGACGCCGAGCCCGCGCTCGCCGCGTCGCCGCTGAACTTCGGAGCCTACCCGATGGTGAGCGGCGAGACCCGCCTCGCGCGCCGCTTCTACGGCAACGCGGAAGAGATCGCCCGCGTCGAAGCCACGCAAGACACGCGCCTCAAGACCGAAGCCGCCGACGCGCTCGGCCTCGTGACCAGCGCGCCCGACGACCTCGACTGGGACGACGAGATCCGCATTGCGCTGGAAGAGCGCGCGAGCATGTCGCCCGACGCGCTCACCGGCATGGAAGCGAACCTGCGCTTCGGCGGCACCGAGACGATGGAGACGCGCATCTTCGGCCGCCTCTCGGCGTGGCAGAACTGGATCTTCATCCGCCCGAACGCCGTCGGCGAGAAGGGCGCGCTCAAGGTCTACGGCAAGGGCGGCAAGGCGCAGTTCGATTTCCAGCGCGTGTAGCGCGTGTTTGGAATTGCCAGACGATCCGGCGCCGATGTTGGAGATTGTCGTTCCCGCGAACGCGGGAACCCAGCGTCTTTGTCGTTTGAAGTGCGACGACACTGGATCCCCGCCTTCGCGGGGATGACGGTGGCAGGAAGTCACACGTTGCCGATTTCGAGATAGGGTTTCGTACGATCCACGCGGTTCCGGAGGATTCATGGAAGCGATCAATTACAGCGAGAAGATCCCCAACAACGTGAATCTCTCGGGGGACCGCACGCTGCAGCGCGCGCTCGAGCACTGGCAGCCCAACTATCTCAAGTGGTGGGCGGACATGGGCCCCGACGGCTCGCAGGCAATGGACGTCTACCTGCGCACGGCCGTGAGCGTCGATCCGTCCGGCTGGGCGCACTTCGACTACGTGAAGATGCCCGACTACCGGTGGGGCATCTTCCTCACGCCCTCCGACAGCGAACGCAAGATCCACTTCGGCGAGCACCTGGGCGAGCCCGCGTGGCAGGACGTGCCCGGCGAGCACCGCGCGAACCTGCGCCGCATCATCGTCACGCAGGGCGACACCGAGCCCGCGTCGGTCGAGCAGCAGCGGCACCTCGGCCTCACCTGCCCGTCGCAGTACGACCTGCGCAACCTCTTCCAGGTGAACGTCGAGGAAGGTCGCCACCTGTGGGCGATGGTGTACCTGCTGCACCGCTACTTCGGCCGCGACGGCCGCGAGGAAGCGGAGGCGCTGCTCGAGCGGCGCTCGGGCGACGCCGACAACCCGCGCATCCTCGGCGCCTTCAACGAGAAGACGCCGGACTGGCTGTCGTTCTTCATGTTCACGTACTTCACCGACCGCGACGGCAAGTTCCAGCTCTGCGCGCTGGCCGAGTCAGGCTTCGATCCGCTCTCGCGCACCACGCGCTTCATGCTGACCGAGGAAGCGCACCACATGTTTGTCGGCGAGTCCGGCATCTCGCGCATCGTGCAGCGCACCTGCGAGGTGATGAACCAGCTGCAGACCGACGATCCTGCCAAGCTGCGCGCGGCGGGCGTGATCGACCTGCCCACGATCCAGCGCTACCTCAACTTCCACTTCTCGGTGACGATCGATCTCTTCGGCGCCGACCAGTCCTCCAACGCGGCGATGTTCTACAGCGCGGGCCTGAAGGGCCGGTTCGAGGAAGGCAAGCGCGCCGACGACCATCGCCTGCAGGGCGCGACGTACAAGGTGCTCGCGGTGTCCGGCGGGGCGCTCGTCGAGCAGGACGTGCCGATGCTGAACGCGCTGAACGAGGTGCTGCGCGACGACTACATCAAGGATTCGGTGGGCGGCGTCGGCCGCTGGAACCGGGTGATCGAGAAGGCCGGCCTCCCGTTCCGCCTCGCGGTGCCGCACAAGGCGTTCAACCGCAAGATCGGCACGCTCGCCAACGTGCGCATCTCGCCCGACGGCCGCGTCGTCAGCGAGTCCGAGTGGAACGCGCACGTGCGCGAATGGCTGCCCACGCCCGAGGACCGCGCGTTCGTCGCCTCGCTGATGGGCCGCGTCACCGCGCCGGGGCAGTTCGCGCACTGGATCGCGCCGCCCGCGCTCGGCATCAACAAGCAGCCGGTGACGTTCGAGTACGTGCGGTTCAACTAGCAGCAATGCCTTCTACAAAGAGGCGCAGAGACGCCGAGAAGATCCACTGCCCCAGGTTTCCTCGGCGTCTCTGCGCCTCTTCGTGAAAAGATAGCCCGATGGACCCCGTCAGCGACGTCCTCCGCCAGCATCTCATCGATCCGGAGATCTGCATCCGCTGCAACACGTGCGAGGAGACGTGCCCGCAGGATGCGATCACGCACGACTCGCGCAATTACGTCGTCGACCCGGGAGTCTGCGGCACGTGCAACGCGTGCATCGCGCCCTGCCCCACCGGTGCCATCGACAGCTGGCGGCAGGTGCTGCGCGCGAACGCGTATACGATCGCCGAGCAGCTCGCGTGGGACACGCTGCCGCCACAGCGGGACATGTCGATGGCGGAGAGCACCGACATCCCGCAGGAGATCGCGCGCATCACGGCCGCGGCGTCCGCGGGCCAGGGGGGCGCATCCGCGCCGCCGTGGTCGGCCGCGCATCCCTACGTCAACCTGCACACGCTCGCGCGGCCGGCCGTGGCCACGGTGAGCGGCAACTTCCGGCTTACCGGCGACGGCGCATCGAGCGACATCCGCCACATCGTGCTCGACTTCGGCGGCACCGCGTTCCCCGTGCTCGAAGGACAGACCCTCGGCATCGTGCCGCCGGGCACCGACGCGCAGGGCCGTCCGCATTTCGTGCGCCTGTACTCGGTCGCGAGCCCGCGCGACGGCGAGCGCCCGCGCTACAACAACGTCGCGCTCACCGTGAAGCGCGTCACCGAGGACCACGACGGGCGGCCGGTGCGCGGCGTGGCCTCGAACTACCTGTGCGACCTCGCGAAGGGCGCGACCGTGAACGTCGTCGGCCCGTTCGGCACGAGCTTCCTGATGCCGAACCACCCGGGTTCCAGCCTGCTGATGATCTGCACCGGCACCGGCTCCGCGCCGATGCGCGCGATGACCGAGCGCCGGCGCCGCCGCATCGCGCTGAAGGAAGGCGGCGAGCTGATGCTCTTCTTCGGCGCACGCGCACCGGAGGAGCTGCCGTACTTCGGCCCGCTCATGAAGCTGCCGCGCGACTTCATCGACATCAACCTCGCGTTCTCGCGCGTGCCGGGGCAACCCAAGCAGTACGTGCAGGACCTCATCCGCGCGCGCGGCGACGACGTGTTTCGCCTGTTGTCGGGCGAGCACACGTTCGTCTACGTCTGCGGGCTGAAGGGCATGGAGGAAGGCGTGACGGAAGCGTTCCGCGACCTCTGCCGCGCGCACGGCCAGGAGTGGGACGCGCTGCTGCCGCGCCTGCGCGAGCAGGGCCGCTACCACCTCGAGACGTACTGATGAAATACGCCGACCTCATGCCCGGACGCGTGATCGAGCTCGGGCCGGCGTCGCTCACCGAGCGCGAGATCGTCGAGTTTGCGCGCGCCTACGATCCGCAGTGGTTCCACACCGACGCCGCGCGCGCGTCGGCAAGCCAATGGAAAGGCGTGATCGCGAGCGGCTGGCAGACGTGCGCCGTGGCGATGCGCCTCGTCGTCGATCACGTGCTCGACGGATCGGAATCGTTCGGCTCGCCCGGGCTCGCGTACCTCAAGTGGCAGGCGCCCGTTCGTGCGGGCGACGTGCTGCGCGTGCGCCTCGAGGTGCTCGAGCGCCGCACGGCGTCGAGCAAGCCCACGCTCGGCATCGTGCGCTGGCGCTGGCAGGTGTCCAACCAGCGCGGCGAAGGCGTGCTCGACCTCGAGGCGACGAGCTTCTTCGACGTTCAGCCCAACGCCGGCTTCAACGCCAGCGCGCGCGCGTAGACCGCGTCGCGCGGCACGCCGGTTACGGCGGCCACGACGCGCGCCGCGCGCGCCGGCGGCAATTCCTCGAGCAGCGCGACGAGCCACCGCTCGTGCTCCGGCGCGAGCACCACGACCGCCTCGTGCGCGGGCGCCTCGTCGACCACGAGCACGAATTCGCCGCGCTCGCGATTCGCGTCGGCGGCGAACCAAGCCTTCGCGTCCGCGAGCGGCATCGCGGCGATCGTCTCGAACGTCTTGGTGAGCTCGCGTGCGACCACCAGCGTGCGCGTGCCGTCGAGCTGTGCGGCGAGGTCGTCGACGGTGGCGCGCACACGGTGCGGCGCCTCGTAGAGCACCAGTGCCGCGCGCAGCGGTGCGAGCGTGGCGACGAGCTCGCGCCGTGCCTTCGCCTGCTGCGGCAGGAAGCCCGCGAACACGAACGTGGCGGCGGCGAGTCCCGCCGCGGAGATCGCGGTCACGACCGCGGACGGCCCCGGCACCGGCACCACCGGATGGCCGGCCTCGCGCACCGCGCGCACGAGGCGCGATCCGGGATCGCTGACCGCGGGCGTGCCCGCGTCGGTCACCAGCGCGACGCTCTTGCCCGACGCGAGCAGCGCGACGATCGTGGCAGCGCGCTGCACCTCGTTGTGCTGGTGCAACGCGAGCGTGCGCGTCACGATGCGGTAGTGGGACAGCAGGCGCGCGCTCGTGCGCGTGTCCTCGGCGGCGACGACGTCGGCGCTGCCGAGGATGTCGAGCGCGCGCAATGTCACGTCGCGCAGGTTACCCAGCGGTGTCGCCACCACATATAATGTCCCGGCCTCGGCGCGAAACGCGGGGGAGCCGTTGCCGTAGAGGTCGCCACTGCCCGCTTCCGCTCCCGATCCCACGATGGTCGTCCCTGTCTCCGCCGCTTCGCTGGTGGCGCCCGGCAAGCGCCTCGTCGCTGCCCTCGCCGCACTCGCGCTCGCTGCGTGCGCCGCGGCCCCGCGCCCGCGCGAGGTGCCGGCGCCGCCGCCGCGCCCGATCATAGCGGCACCGGCCCCCGTCGCGCCAACGCCGGTTACACCGGCACCTGCCGTGCGCATTCCCGCGCCGCCGATGACGCCGCCCGAAGCCGCCGCCGCGCCCGCGCCGCCGGTCGCTGCAGCGCCTCCCGCGCCGCCGCCGCCGACGGCACCCGCGGAACCGCCGCCGGCGCCTGCCGCCGAGCCGCCCGGCGACTCCATCGCCCTCGTGCTGCCGCTCGCGGCGCCTTCGTATGCGCGCGCGGCCGAAGCCTTCCGCGACGGCTTCCTCGCGGCGGCGGACGCGGCCGGCATGAAGGACTCGGTCGAGGTCATCGGCCACGATGCGGACGGCGTGCTCTCCGCGTTCGAGGACGCGCGGGCGCGCAATCCGCGTGTCGTGGTGGGGCCGCTCGTGCG
This sequence comes from Burkholderiales bacterium, assembly GCA_046347855.1. GTDB lineage: Bacteria > Pseudomonadota > Gammaproteobacteria > Burkholderiales > Casimicrobiaceae > VBCG01. The sequence goes on along the minus strand of JAXMFJ010000005.1, from coordinate 985,860 downwards.
CGACGACCTGAAGGTGCTGGCCGAGCTCGGGCTCGACATGCCCTACACCATCGCGCTGAACCAGCTCGAGGACGGCGCGCCGCTGCCGCCGCGCGTGTACTCGTTCCCGCTCGCCATCGAGAGCGACGCGCGCCTCATCGCGCGCCGCATGCGCGCCGACGGCGTCGCGAACGCGGCGGTAATCAGCACCGAGACGCCGCTCATGCGCCGCTTCGCCAACGCGTTCGCGGTGGACCTGCGCACCGCGGGCGGCACGGTGCCCGATCTCTACAAGCTCGATCCCACGGTCGAGGGCCTCACCGGCATCCGCCGCGCGCTGCAGCGCAAGCCGGCCAATGCGCTGCTGCTCGCGCTCGACGGCGCCAACGCCGCGCTCGCCAAGCCCTACCTCGGCGTGACGCCCGCGTACGCGAGCGGCCTCGTGTTCGAGCGCGTGCCCGACAGCGTGGCGCGCGACCTCGACAAGCTCGTGCTGGTCGACATCCCGTGGCTGCTCACGCCCGACGCGCCGCAACTCGCCAACCTGCCGCGCGCGGAATTCGCGAGCAACGCGCTGACGCGGCTCTACGCCTTCGGGCTCGACGCCTTTCGCGTGGCGCGCGCGTTCCGCGAGGGGCCACCGGCGCAGTTCACGCTCGACGGCGCCACCGGCGTCGTGACGCTCGACGGTCGCCAGTTCACGCGCGAGGGGCGCTTCGCGATCTTCGAGGCCGGGCGCCTGGTGCCGCTCGATGCGCCGCCCCCCTGACGGCATCTCCACGCCCGGCACGCGGGCCGAGGACCTCGCGGCCGCTTACCTGACCCGCCGCGGCCTGCGGCTCGTCACGCGCAACTTCCGCACGCGGCACGGCGAGATCGACCTCGTGATGCGCGACGGCGACACGATCGTGTTCGTCGAGGTCCGCCTGCGCACCACGCCGGGCTTCGGCGGCGCCGCGGCGAGCATCACGGCGGCGAAGCGTGCGCGCCTCGTCGCGGCGGCCGAGGGCTATCTCGCCACGCTCGGCCGCGAGCCGCCGTGCCGCTTCGACGCGGTGCTGCTCGACGGCCTCGATGCGGCGCGCGTCACGTGGCTGCAGGACGTGCTCGAAGCCTGACGCGGCAGTGCACGCCGCCGCCTTCCGCCCGCCTGCTAAAATCGCCCCATGATCGACTATTCGAAGCGCATCCGCGAGCACTTCACCGACAGCGCGCGCCTCAAGCTCGACGCCGTCGAGACGCTCGCGCCCGAGATCGCGCGCGCGGCGGCGGTGATGACCGGGTGCCTGCTCGCCGACGGCAAGATCCTGTCGTGCGGCAACGGCGGTTCCGCCGCCGACGCCCAGCACTTCGCGGCCGAGCTCGTGGGCCGCTTCGAGCGCGAGCGGCCCGAGCTGCCGGCGATCGCGCTGTCGACCGACACGTCGCTGCTCACCGCGGTGGCCAACGACTACTCGTTCGAGCAGGTGTTCGCGAAGTCGGTGCGCGCGCTGGGCGCGAAGGGCGACGTCCTGCTCGCGATCTCGACATCGGGCAACTCCGGCAACGTGATCGCCGCGATCGAAGCCGCGCAGTCGCGCGAGATGCGCATCGTCGCCCTCACCGGCAAGGGCGGCGGACGCATCGGTGAACTTCTGCAGCCCTCGGACGTCCATCTGTGCGTCCCGCATCCGCGGACGGCACGCATCCAGGAGGTCCACTTGCTGATGATCCACTGTTTGTGCGACGTGATCGACGCCACGCTGCTCGGCGACGAGGCCTGACATGATCACGCGCATTCTCGCCGTCATCGGCGCCGCATGCGTCGCCGCCCTCCTCGCCGGCTGCGTCCCCGCCGTCATCGCCGTCGGCGCCGGCGGCGCCGCGATGGTCGCCGCCGACCCGCGCACCGTCGGCTCGCAGGCGGACGACGAGGCCATCGAGCTCAAGGTCGCCGACCAGGCGCGAACGCAATACGGCGACCGCATCCACATCAACGTCACGAGCTACAACGGCATCGTGCTCCTGACCGGCGAGGTGCCGGACCAGGGCGCGTGGGCGAGCGTCGGCGCCATCGCGAAGGGCACGCCGAAGGTGCGCAGCGTGCAGAACGAGATGGTGGTCGCGCCCACGTCGGAGCTCGGCAACCGCACCAACGACTCGTACATCACGTCGAAGGTGAAGGCGCGCATGGTGGAGGCCAACAAGTTCCCGCCGAACGCCGTCAAGGTCGTCACCGAGCGCGGCGTCGTCTACCTCATGGGCATCGTCACCAAGGCGCAGGGGGATGCGGCCGGCGACATCGCCGCCACCACCGAGGGCGTGCAGCGCGTGGTGAAGGTGTTCGAGTACCGCGCGTGATCGCGCCGCGGCCGCACGCGTGATCAACCCGCTCGAGGACGGCGAGCGCCTGCCGCCGCTGCGGCATGCCGCGAAGGTGGCCACCGCCGCCAACGCGCTCGCGCGCATCGCCGCGCTGCCGCGCCCGCTGGTGATGACCAACGGCGTCTTCGACCTCTTGCATCGCGGGCACGTCGACTACCTCGAGGAGGCGCGTGCGCTCGGCGTGGCGCTGGTCGTCGCCGTGAATTCCGACGCGTCGGTGAAGCGCCTGGGCAAGGGCGACGATCGCCCGCTCAACACGCTCGACGATCGCATGGCGGTGCTCGCGGCGCTCGCCGCGGTCGATCTCGTCGTGCCGTTCGACGACGACACGCCGCGCGACCTGATCGTCGCCGCGATGCCCGACGTGCTCGTCAAGGGCGGCGATTACGATGCGCAGACCACCGCCGGCGCGGCGGAGGTCATCGCCCACGGCGGGCGCTTCGTCGCCATCCCGTTCCGCTTCACGCGCTCCACCACGTCGCTCGTGGCGCGCATCCGGGGCGGCTGACGCGCGTTGCTATAATTCCGGGTCGCCGTCCCACGAGACCCACGAGTTTCCATGCAGCAACCCGATCGCGCCGTCGACGCCCGCGGCCTCAACTGCCCGCTGCCCATCCTGCGCACCAAGAAGGCCCTGAACGACATGCAGTCGGGGCAGCTGATCGAGATCCTCGCCACGGATCCTGCGAGCGTGCGCGACTTCCAGGCGTTCGCGAAGCAGACCGGCAACGAGCTGGTCGAGCACGGCGAGCGGGATGGTGCGTTCTACTTCCTGATGCGCAGGCGCTGACGAACGTCAGCCAGCACGCAGCCCGCCGCAAGACGCTCGTTTCTGCGTGGCTCTTTCTGCCGGCCGCCGCCGGGCCGCTCCCAAGGCGGCCGTCTGACCTGCCGTAATTCGCCCCTCACCCCAGCCCTCCCTTGCAGGGCGCGCGGTCGCTTGCATGCGACCGCCGCATTTCCGGCGGCGAGCAGGCTCGCCGAATTCCCGGAAATGCCCCCGCAAGCGGGGCGAGGGAGGTCACTTGGCGAGGGTTGTGAACTTCCGGCCGCAAAAGGCGCGACGCTGAATCCACGACATTCACAGGCCGCACGGACGCCTTTTGCGGACGACGGGTTTGCGGACGATTATTTGCGGTATCGATTGATGAAATCCGCCACGATCCCCTTCTGCGAGCGGTCGATCGCGGCGTCGAGCGATTTGTCGGACGGATCGTATTGCTTGGCCTTGCGGAACGCGGTGATCGCGTCCTGGTGATAGCCCTGCGCCTGCAATGCGGTGCCGAGGCAGCGGTACGCGTTCGCGTTGCCGAGCTCGAGCTCGGTCCACGTCTTGCACAGCTCCGCGGCGCGCCGCCAGTTGCCGGCGCGCAGCATCCGCGGGCCCTCGGCACTTGCGACCGCGATGCGCGCGCGGCGCTCCGCCATCAGCGTCGCGACGTCGGGATCGACGGGCGCCGTGTCGCCGGGCCGCGCCACGACGGACGTCCCGCTGTCCGGGCCCTTCGGAGACGCATTGACCGGCGTGATCTGGCGCACCGGCGCCGCGGGTGCGGTCGCTGAGGGGGGCGGCGGCGAGGCCGGCGTGGTGCCCGGCACCGGCAGGCCGGTGATGCGTCCCGCGCCGCCCGCGAAGCCGCTCGACAGCGTCGACGGCGCCGGGATGGCCTCCGCGATGGTGGTGCGCGCCCATGCGATCGATTCGGCCATCGGCTGATGCCACGCGACGCCGTAGAGCCACAGCATCGCCGCAAGGCCGCACACGCCGGTCACGGTGTTGAGCACACCCGGCGGCCCGTGCGTGACCAGCACGTCCTGCGCGAAGTCCCAGTCGGTCTCCTGGTTCTGCGCGAGCTTCTCGTACGCCACCGCGATCAGCACGGGCGCCAGCAGCGGGAAGCCGCAGCCGACACCTTCCCACCACACGCGGAAGGCGCGGCGCAGGCCGCGGTCGAGCTGCGCGCGCGCATCGCGCCGCGCATACGCGTCGGAGATCGAGAACTGCAGGAACACGCCGAAGAGCCACTTGCCCGGCGTGGTGCCGATCGATGCGATGAGCAGCGCCTCGATGACGACCCAAGAGCCGGTAATGAGTACGGGCGCCAGCAGCGGATGCCCGATCCACAGCGCGAGCTCGGGCGAGACGAGGCCCAGGCCGCGCACCTCCGACAGGAACAGCGCGAGCACGAGGCCCCAGATCGCGTAGTCGAAGGTGCGCGCCGCGAGGCGCTGCCAGGGACGCGGCTCGCTCGTGCGGCCCGACTTCGCGCGCTCGAGCTCCGCCATGCGCAGCTGGAAGATCCAGCTCGCGTCCTCCTGCGGCTGGTTGGTGCCGAGGAACACGCTCTTCTCGCGTCGCCAGTTGAGGATCGCGAGGTCGGTCTGCGGCACCAGCACGCCCTGCGGCGTGCCGCGCCGCCGCTGCATGTACGCGACGCCGTGCACGGCGCCGTAGATCAGCGTGAGGCCGAGCAGCGTGATCGTGAGCCACACGAGCACCTGCTTGGCGACGAGGATGGTGTCGGCCGGCGTGACGAACACGATCGCGGCGGCGATGAACGCGCCGAAGAACGCGCACAGCCCGACGGTGACGATCGGCGAGCGCCCGAACGACGCGACGCGCTCCGTGAGCCCCGGATGATGGGGGTTGTGCTCCGGCGCCGGCTCGGGCGTGTCGAGACCCGTCTCGAGCTCGGCATCCATCGCCTCGGGCGACTTGCGATCGGGCGGCTCGGCGAGCGCGCCGACGTCCGTCTGCTCGCCGGCTTCGGCCACCGCGTTGCTGACCACGTGCGCGATCTTCTGCTCGGTCGAGCCGGAGGAGACCGCGAGCTCCTGGTCGTAGCGCACGCGCCGCTCGTGATCCGACAGGATGCGGCTCGCGTGGTTGATGAAGCGCAGCGCCTCCTCGACGTTGCCCTGGCCGTCGCGCGTCTTCGCGTAGTACTTGCGGATCAGCCGGCGCAACGCGGCCCGCACGTCCTCGTCGGAGGACGTGGGCAGGATTCCCAGGGCTTCGTAGAGCGTCGCCTTCATGCCGCGGCTTCGGGTGGCCGGTCAGTCATTATGCCAATGGAATGGAAGGATGACATGCTGCAGGGCGCCCGGGACTAAAGCAATTACCGCGCCGGGACAAAATCGCGCGAACGAACGCGAAAAGTGCCGAAAAGCGGCCGCCAGGAACGACAAACGGCCCGAGCGGGCCGTTTGTGCGTGCTGCAGTCGGGGCAACCGGCGGGCGCGGCCCGCGGGTTGCGGCAAGGCGGTTACGACGCCTTGTGGTCGAGCTTCTCGCGGATGCGCGCCGACTTGCCGGAGCGCGCGCGCAGGTAGTAGAGCTTGGCGCGACGCACGTCGCCGCGGCGCTTCACCTCGATCGACGCCAGGAGCGGCGAGTACGTCTGGAACGTGCGCTCCACGCCTTCGCCGCTCGAGATCTTGCGCACGGTGAACGACGAGTTGAGGCCGCGGTTGCGCTTGCCGATCACCACGCCCTCGTAGGCCTGCACGCGCTTGCGCTCGCCTTCGACGACGCTCACGTTGACGATCACGGTGTCGCCGGGGGCGAAGTCGGGGATCGTCTTGCCCAGGCGGGCGATTTCTTCCTTCTCGAGCTGCTCGATGATGTTCATGGCTTTCCTTCTGACTTTCGCCCAGCGCAGGGAACCCCCTGATGGGCGCGGTTTATGACTTCGCTTCGGGCGCCAGCAGCGCCGCTTCTTCCTTGCTCAATGCGCGGCCGGCCATGAGGTCCGGCCGCCGCTCCCGCGTGCGCCACAGCGACTGCTGCAGGCGCCAGCGGCGGATCTTCTCGTGGTGGCCCGACAACAGCACCTCGGGCACCGCCATCCCTTCGTACACTTCCGGCCGCGTGTAGTGCGGACAGTCGAGCAGGCCGTCGACGAAGGAATCCTCGCGCGCCGACTGCTCGTCGTTCAATGCCCCGGGCAGCAGGCGCGCGATCGCGTCGATCAGCATCAGCGCCGGCAACTCGCCGCCCGACACCACGAAATCGCCCACCGCCACTTCCTCGTCGACCGCGCGCTGCAGGAGCCGCTCGTCGATGCCTTCGTACCTTCCCGCGAGCAGCACGTAGCCCGCGTTGCGCTGTTCCGCCAGCGCGGTCACCCGCGCATGCGTGAGCGGCGTGCCCGCGGGCGACAGGTGGATCACGCGCGAGCGCGCCACGCCTGCGGCCTGCTGCGCGGCCTTCGCCGCCGCGATCGCCCGTTCCAGCGGCTCGGGCATCATCACCATCCCGGGGCCGCCGCCGTACGGGCGGTCGTCCACCGTCTTGTGGTTGTCGGTGGTGAAATCGCGCGGATTCCACACCCCGAGCTGCCACAAGCCACGCTCCAGCGCCCGGCCCGTCACGCCGATGGCCGCGGCCTGCGCGACCATCTCGGGAAACAGCGTGACGACGTCGATGCGCATCGTCAGTAATCCGGCTGCCAGTCGACCTCGATGCGTTTCGCCGCGGCGTCCACGCGATCCACGTACGCCTCGACGAAGGGAATCAGCAGCGTCCCCTGCGCCTGCGAACGCGTCACGCGCAGCACCGGATGCGCACCGTAATCCTCGACGCCGGCGACTTCACCCAGCACCACGCCCTCGCGATTCACCACCGCCAGGCCCGTGAGGTCGGCCCAGTAGAACTCGTCCTCCGCGACCGGCGGCAGCGCACTGCGCGGCACGCCGATCTCGGCCCCCGCAAGCAGCGCTGCGGCCTCGCGGTCGGGCAGCCCCGACAACTGCGCGAGCAGCGTGGCGCCGTGCTGCCGGCCCGACTCCAGCGTGTGGGCCTGCCACGCCCCCTCGCTGCCGCGCCGGCGCACCCACCACTGCGGGTAGCCGAGCAGCGCTTCCGGCTCCGACGTCATGGGCTGCACCTTCACCCAGCCCTTCACGCCGTACGGGGCGGCGATTCGCCCCATCACGACGATGTCCTGCGTAGCCAGCGGGCCCTACGCGGCGGCGGCGGCCGGGGCCGCCGGCTTGCCGGACTTCTTCACGAGGCCGGCGACCGTGTCCGACAGCTTGGCGCCGCGGTCCTGCCAGTACGAGATGCGGTCGAGCGACAGGCGCAGCGCTTCCTCGTTGGCGTTGGCGATCGGGTTGTAGAAGCCGACGCGCTCGATGAAGCGGCCGTCGCGGCGGCTGCGGGAATCGGTGACGACGACGTTGTAGAAGGGGCGCTTCTTGGCGCCGCCGCGGGCAAGGCGAATCACGACCATGGCTTCTTGACTCTCGCTGGGTTTCCGGTGGAGCGGAAAAAGACATTGATTCTACGACGAAAAGAGGCCTTTCGGCAAGCCTGCGGCGCACGTCCGGCGGAATCGGGCCCGCGACCGCATACGCGGGAGGGCTTCTTATGAATCAATGGCTTGGCGCATCCCCGCCGGGCGCAGCTACACTGCGCCGGCGTCCCGACAGCCCCGCCGCCACGATGCTCGCTCCGCTCCCGCTGCCCAAAGCCCGGCTCGAGGCGCTCACCGACGGCATCTTCGCGGTGACCATGACGCTGCTGGTGCTCGACCTCAAGCTGCCGAACGTCGCGGACGCCACGCCGCGCGAGGCGGTCGTGCGGCTCGTCGAGCTCCTGCCGCACCTCGACGACTACGTCATCAGCTTCGTGGTGCTGTGCGTGTTCTGGCTCGCGCACCTGCGCGTGATGCGCCGCATCGAGGACGTCGATGCCTCGTTCGCGTGGCTCAATCTCCTCTTCCTGCTGTTCACGACGTTCGTGCCGCCGATGACCGCGTTCATCGGCCACAACTCGGAGCAGCCGGTGGCGGCCGTCGCGTACGGCTGCAACCTCATCCTGATCCTCCTGTGCGAGGCGCTCATGTGGCGCCGCGCGGCGCATCACCTCATGCCGAAGGCGAAGGAGGACGGCGACGAGCTCTGGCTCTCCATGCGCCGCCGCTTCATCGCCGCGGCGCTGGTGATCGTCCTCGGCATGCTGGCAGCGCTCGTGGAGATCGAGGTGGCGACCAACGTCGGATTCGCGTCGTACCTCTACCTGCTGCTGATCGCGGCGGGCATCGTGCGGCATCGGAGCGATACGCACGAGGCGCATTCGCATGTGCGGTGAAGTGCGCGAAGCGCGTTGCGCTGTTGTGCAGCGAAGCTCCGCCGGACGCATGACGCTCGTTCTTGCGTAGCACTTTCCAGCGGCCGACGCCGGGCCGCCCCAAGGCGGCCGCCTGATCAGCTTTTCGCCGAAGGTGCCACGAAGCGCAGGGCTCGCCCCTCACCCCAACCCTCTCCCCGCAAGCGGGGCGAGGGAGCGCTTCGATGTGGGTGCGGGGTTCCGGCCGCAAAAGGCGCAACGCCGGCGCCGCGTCATCCACCGCCCCTACGGACGCCTTTTGCGGACGACGCGTCAGATGCCTTTTGCGGACGATGCGTCAGACGCCGATCACCGCATCCCGGGCAGCATGCCTTTCATCCCGCGCATCATCTTTTGCATGCCGCCCTTGGCGACCATCTTCATCATCTTCTGCGTCTGCTCGAACTGGTTGAGCAGCTGATTCACTTCCTGCACCGACACGCCGGCCCCCGCCGCGATGCGCCGCTTGCGCGAGGCCTTGAGGATCTCGGGCTTCGCGCGCTCGGCGGGCGTCATCGAGTTGATGATGCCCTCGATGCGCGCGATCTTGCGCTCGTCCACCGACGCGCCCTGCGCCGCGCGCGCGAGCTCGGCGGGCAGCTTGTCCATCAGCCCCGCGATGCCGCCCATCTTGCGCATCTGCCCGATCTGCGCCTTGAAGTCGGTGAGGTCGAAGCCCTTGCCCGACTTCACCTTCTTCGCGAGCTTCTGCGCTTCCGCGATGTCGACGTTCTTCTGCGCGTCCTCGATGAGCGACAGCACGTCGCCCATGCCGAGCACGCGCGACGCCATGCGCTCGGGGTGGAACACCTCGAGGCCGTTCACCTTCTCCGACACGCCCGCGAACTTGATCGGCGCGCCGGTCACGTGACGCACGGACAGCGCGGCGCCGCCGCGCGCGTCGCCGTCGAGCTTGGTGAGGATCACGCCGGTGAGCGGCAGCGCGTCGCGGAACGCCTTCGCGGTGTTCACCGCGTCCTGGCCCTGCATCGCGTCGACGACGAACAGCGTCTCGATCGGGTTCACGGCCGCGTGCAGCGCTGCGATCTCCTTCATCATCGCCTCGTCGATGCCCAGGCGGCCCGCGGTGTCGACGATCAGCACGTCGTGGTAGTGCGTGCGCGCCCACTGCACGGCGTCCTGCGCGATCGTCACCGGCTGCTGCTGCGCATTCGAGGGAAAGAAGTCGACGCCCACCTGCGACGCGAGCAGGCGCAGCTGCTCGATCGCGGCCGGCCGGTAGACGTCGGCGGAGACGAGCAGCACCTTCTTCTTCTGGTCGGTGGCGAGGAGGCGCGCGAGCTTGCCGGCGGTGGTCGTCTTGCCGGCGCCCTGCAGGCCCGCGAGCAGGATCACCGCGGGCGGTTGCGTCGCGAAGTCGAGCGGCACCGCGGCGCCGCCCATCAGCGCGGTGAGCTCGCGGTGCACGACGCCGATCAGCGCCTGGCCGGGCGTGAGCGAGCCGACCACTTCCTCGCCGACCGCCTTCTCCTTCACGTGCGCGACGAACTCGCGCACCACGGGCAGCGCGACGTCCGCCTCGAGGAGCGCCAGGCGCACCTCGCGCAGCGCCTCCTGGATGTTGTCCTCGGTCAGGCGCGCCTGTCCGCGCAGGGTCTTGACGACACGCGACAGTCGTTCGGTGAGGTTCTCGAGCATGGGGACCTTCGTGCTGGGCGCAGAGCCGCGCCGGGGCGGCATGCGGGCTTCGGGTAAACTTGAGTCGCTCGGTGACGCCGCCTCGCGGCGGCCCGCGGAGCGCCCCTTCGCTTCCCATCGACTCAAGCGTTGATTCTAACTTACGTCGCCGTCGCGCTCCTGTACGTCGCGGCCACGGCGCTGCGCAACCGCGCCGCCGGCGACGCGGGGCGCGCGCGCACGTCCGCGCTCCTCGTCATGGCGGCGCTCGTCGTACAGGCGTTCACGCTGTGGCGCGCGATCGTCACGCCCGAGGGGCTCGATCTGTCGTTCTCGCACGCGCTGTCGCTGGTCGCGTGGCTCACGGTGCTGGTCGCGGGATTCTCCGGCGTGCTCGCGCGCCTGCCCGCGGTGGGCAACGTCATCCTGCCGGTCGCGGCGCTGTGCGCATTGGCGCCGCTCACCGGCGGCAGCCCGCACCGGTTCCAGTTCGGCGGCGAGACGCTCGGCACCCTCCACATCGGCGTCGCGCTGGTGGCCTACGCGCTCTTCGTGGTCGCGGCGCTGCAGGCGCTGCTGCTCACCGGGCTCGAGAAGCGGCTGCATCGCGGCCGGGCGCTGCCGGAGGACGACGGCTCGGTGCCGCTGCTCACCCTCGAGCGCTTCCTGTTCCGGCTGGTGACCGCGGGCTTCGTGCTGCTGACGCTCACGCTCGCGAGCGGGCTCCTGTTCTCCGAGCAGCTCTTCGGCAAGCCGGCGAGCTTCACCCACAAGACGCTGTTCTCGTTCTTAGGCTGGCTCGCGTTCGGCATCCTGCTCTACGGGCGCTGGCGCTTCGGCTGGCGCGGGCGGCGCGCGCTGTACTGGATCCTCGCCGGCACCGCGCTCCTCGTGCTGGGCTACCTCGGCAGCAAGTTCGTCGCCGAGATCCTCCTCGGTCGCTAGGGCGCCCATTTGACACGCGAACGGCGCGGGCCGAATACTGACCCGACCGCCCGCGCCGACCTTACCATTTGGACGAGTTCCCCCTAAGCACCCTCGCCCTCGCGCTCGCCCTCCTGCTGGTCGCGTCGGGCTTCTTCTCGATCGCCGAGACGGCGATGATGGCCGTCAACCGCTATCGCCTGAAGCACCAGGCGCAGCGCGGCAACAAGGGGGCGAAGCTCGCGCTGGCGCTGCTCGCGCAGACCGACCGCCTGCTGGGCGTCATCCTCTTCGGCAACAACCTCCTGAACGCGGGCTCGGCCACGCTCGCCGGCGTGATCACCGCGCGCCTCATCGGCGTCGGCGAGCTGGCGCTGGCCGCCAGCACGGCGGTGGTCACGTTCCTCATCCTCGTCTTCTCCGAGATCACGCCGAAGGTCATCGGCGCGACGCACGCGGACCGCATCGCGCCGCTGGTCGCGTACGTGCTGTCGCCGCTGCTGCGCGGGCTCTCGCCGGTGGTGTGGTTCGTCAACCTGTTCGTGCGCGCGCTCCTCGCCATCCTGCGCATCAAGCCGGCGCCGGACACCGGCACCCAGCTCACGCAGGAGGAGCTGCGCTCGCTGGTGCTCGAGGGCAGCCAGTACTTCCGCGGCAAGCACAAGACGATGCTCGCCAACCTCATGGACCTCGAGGCGATCACCGTCGACGACGTAATGACGCCGCGCAACCGCATCCATGCCCTCGACGTGACCGAGAAGCCCGCGCTGCTGCGCCAGCAGCTCGCCACCTCCTATCACTCGCGGGTGCCGGTATACGAGGGCAGCCTCGACAACATCATCGGCGTGCTGCCGCTCAAGGCGATCGTCAACCAGCAGCTCACCGGGCACGACGTCGACGAGGCGGGCCTGCGCCCGCTGTTGCGTGCGCCTTACTTCATCCCGGCGGGCACGCCGCTCCTCACCCAGCTCACGCAGTTCCAGAACGACCGCCAGCGGCTGGGCCTCGTGGTCGACGAGTACGGCGAGCTGCAAGGCCTCGTCACCATCGAGGACATCGTCGAGGAGATCATCGGCGAGTTCACGACCCAGGCGCCCGAGGGCACCGAGAGCTACCGGCGGCAGGCGGACGGCAGCGTCACCGTGTCAGGAATGGCCCTTCTGCGTACGCTCAACCGCCGCCTCGGCACGCAGTTCCCGCTCGACGGCCCGAAAACGCTCAACGGCCTCATCCTTGAGCAATTGGGGGAAATCCCCGAGGCCGGGCTCACTTTCGCGGTCGACGGGCAAATGGTGGAAATCCTGCAAACCCAGGATCGCGCAGTGAAAGTCGTCAAATTGCTGCCTCCCGTGGGGAAAGGGACCGCGCCTTTACAAACCCAGGTCGAGCGGGCATCATCGACCGGATGACGTTTTATGCTGCTGGAATAGCGTGCGGAGACGTCCCAGGGCATAGAGCTTGCTTTTCCAGTATGTTGCCCCGCTAGAGACGACGACCCCGACCGCCCATGGCCACGCACGCTGCCGCCACCCGCAACATCAGCGGACTCGCGCGCGCGCTCGCCCAGAACGGCCTCATGTCGGAATACGAGGCCGAGGCGCTGCAGCAGCAGGCCCAGCAGGCCAGCATCTCGTTCGTCGAGCAGGTGCTGCTCGGCAAGCGCATGACCGCGCAGCAGCTCGCGGTGTTCGCCTCGCGGGCGTTCGGCACCCCGCTGCTCGACCTCAACGCGTTCGACACCGACCAGATCAACAAGGAGCTGGTCGACTTGAAGATCGCGCAGGCGCGGCGCGTGCTGCCGCTGTACAAGCGCAACAACAAGCTGTACGTCGCGATCTCGGACCCGGCCAACCTGCAGGCGCTGGACGAGGTGCGCTTCAAGACGAACCTCGTCCCGGAGCCGATCGTCGTCGAGGACGACAAGCTCGGCCACGCGATCCACCGCCTGGTCGAAGCGAGCGGCGCGACGCTGAAGGACATGGCCAACCTCGAGGACATGGAAGTCGGCCTCGAGGACGGCGGGAGCCCCGCGGTCTCGATCGAGGACGAGTCGGACGTCGAGGACGCGCCGGTCGTCAAGTACATCCAGAAGCTGCTGACGGACGCCATCGCCATCGGCGCGTCCGACATCCACTTCGAGCCCTACGAGCGGTACTACCGCGTCCGCTACCGCGTCGACGGGATCCTGTCGGAAGTCGCGCAGCCGCCGCTCGCGATCAAGGACAAGGTGGCCTCGCGCATCAAGGTGATCAGCAAGCTCGACATCTCCGAGAAGCGCGTGCCGCAGGACGGCCGCATGAAGCTCGTGCTGTCGAAGAGCAAGTCGATCGACTTCCGCGTGTCGACCCTGCCCACGCTGTACGGCGAGAAGATCGTGATGCGGATCCTCGATTCATCGGGCGTGAAGCTCGGCATCGAGGCGCTGGGCTACGACCCCGAGCAGCAGGAAGCGCTGATGCACGCGATCGGCCGGCCCTACGGCATGATCCTCGTGACCGGCCCCACCGGCAGCGGCAAGACGGTCTCGCTCTACACCTGCCTCAACATCCTGAACCAGCCCGGCGTGAACATCGCCACCGCCGAGGACCCCTGCGAAATCCAGCTGCCCGGCGTCAACCAGGTCAACGTCAACGACAAGGCGGGCCTCACGTTCGCCGCGGCGCTGAAGTCGTTCCTGCGGCAGGATCCGGACATCATCATGGTCGGCGAAATCCGCGACCTCGAGACCGCCGACATCGCGATCAAGGCGGCGCAGACGGGCCACCTCGTGCTCTCGACGCTGCACACCAACGACGCCCCCACCACGCTGACGCGCCTCCTCAACATGGGCGTGGCGCCCTTCAACGTCGCGTCGTCGGTGATCATGATCACCGCGCAGCGCCTCGGCCGCCGGCTGTGCAAGTGCAAGAAGCCCGAGGACATCCCGCCCGAGGCCCTCCTGCGCGCCGGCTTCACGGAAGAGGACCTCGACGGCAGCTGGCAGCCGTACGGCCCGGCGGGCTGCGACGTGTGCAAGGGCACCGGCTACAAGGGCCGCGTCGGCGTCTACCAGGTGCTGCCCATCACCGACGAGATGCGGCAGGTGATCATGCGCAACGGCAACGCGCTCGACATCGCCGAGCAGGCGCGCAAGGAAGGCGTGCTCGACCTGCGGCAGTCCGGGCTGCGCAAGGTGAAGGCCGGCATCACCTCGCTCGAGGAAATCGAGGCGATCACCAACGAGTGACGGCGCTCACGCGCACGGCACCCAAGGAACGCGAACCATGGCCACCGCCACCACCACCGTCCAGCGTCGCGACGTCAAGGAATACACCTTCCTGTGGGAAGGCATCGACCGCAACAACCGGCAGGTCCGCGGCGAGTCGAAGGCGGCGTCCGAGACGGTCGTCACGACCAACCTGCGGCGCCAGGGCATCCGCGTCACCAAGATCAAGAAGCAGTCGTTCCGCGGCGGCAAGAAGGTCACGGAGAAGGACATCACGTTCTTCACGCGCCAGCTGGCCACGATGCTGAAGGCCGGCGTGCCGCTCCTGCAGTCGTTCGAGATCGTCGCGCGCGGGCACAGCAACGCGCGCTTCTCGCGGCTCATGATGGACATCAAGAACAAGATCGAGGCGGGCTCCTCGATGTCGCAGGCGTTCCGCGAGCACCCGGCCCACTTCGACACGCTCTACTGCAACCTCGTCGCGGCGGGCGAGGCCTCCGGCACCATCGACGCGATCCTCGACCGGCTCGCGACGTACAAGGAGAAGATGCTCGCCATCAAGGGCAAGATCAAGTCGGCGCTCTTCTATCCGATCTCCGTGATGACCGTGGCGGTCATCGTGGTGTGGATCATCATGGTGTGGGTGATCCCCGCGTTCAAGAAGGTGTTCGCGAACTTCGGCGCGGACCTCCCCGCGCCGACGCTGATCGTGATGGCGATCTCGGAATGGGTCGTGGCGTGGTGGTGGGCGGTGTTCCTCATCATCGTGGGCACGATCGTCGGCTTCGGCATGGCGTACCGGCGCTCCAGCGCCTTCCGCTACGGCTTCGACCGGATCATCCTCAAGTTCCCGGTCATCGGCGGCATCCTCGAGAAAGCCACCATCGCGCGCTGGACGCGCACGCTGCAGACGATGTTCGCGGCCGGCGTGCCGCTGGTCGAGTCGCTCGACGCCGTCGGCGGCGCCGCGGGCAACGCGCTGTATGCCGCCGGGACCAAGAAGATCCAGACGGAGGTCAGCACCGGCACCAGCCTCACGAACTCGATGGGGAACACCGGCCTCTTCCCGACGATGGTGCTGCAGATGACGCAGATCGGCGAGGAATCGGGCTCGCTCGACAACATGCTGGGCAAGATCGCCGACTTCTTCGAGCGCGAGGTGGACGACGCCGTGGCGGCGCTGTCGAGCCTGCTCGAGCCGATCATCATCGTGTTCCTCGGCGTGGTCATCGGCGGCCTGGTGGTCGCGATGTACCTGCCGATCTTCAAGCTGGGGGCGGTGGTCTAGCGCGCTTCGCCGCCGGGACCCTCGACGAGGCTGATGCCGCAGTACCTGCTCGATCCCACGGTGGCCCTGTACGTGGCCGCCGTCGTGGGACTTTGCGTCGGCAGCTTCCTCAACGTTGTCATCCACCGCCTGCCGCTGATGATGGAGCGGGCGTGGGTGAGGGACTGCGCGGACCTGCGCGGCGAGGAGCCGCCGCCCGCCACCCGCTACAACCTCGTCGTGCCGCGCTCGGCGTGCCCGTCGTGCGGGCATCGCATCACCGCGCTCGAGAACATCCCGGTCGTGTCCTGGCTCGTGCTGCGCGGCCGCTGCTCGCAATGCAAGACGGCGATCTCCGCGCGCTACCCCGCCGTCGAGCTGCTGGGCGGCCTCGTCGCCGTGGCGGCGATGTGGAAGTTCGGCCCGACGTGGCAGGGCATCGCGGCGTGCGTGATGCTGTGGACGCTGCTCGCGCTCACGTTCATCGACTTCGACACGCAGTACCTGCCCGACGACCTCACCCTGCCGCTGCTGTGGGCCGGGCTGCTCGCCAACCTCAACGGGCTCTTCACGACGCTTCCGGAAGCGGTGACCGGCGCCGTGGTGGGGTACCTTACGCTGTGGTCGATCTACTGGCTCTTCAAGATCATTCGCGGCAAGGAAGGCATGGGGCACGGCGACTTCAAGCTCCTGGCCGCGCTCGGCGCGTGGCTCGGGTGGAAGATGCTGCCGCTCATCGTGCTGGGCTCCTCGGTGGTGGGCGCGTTCATCGGCATCAGCCTCGTCGTGTTCAAGGGCCGCGACCACAACATCCCCCTCGCCTTCGGCCCCTACCTCGCCATCGCGGGCATGCTCGCGCTGTTCTTCGGGCAGCCGTTCGTGAAGATCTACCTCCCGCACTGACGATGGCCTACGTCGTCGGCCTGACGGGCGGCATCGGCAGCGGCAAGTCGGAGGCCACGCGGGCGTTCGCCGCGCTCGGCGTCGAGGTGGCCGATGCCGACCTCGCCGCCCACGCGGTCACCGCGCAGGGCACGCCCGGCCATGCCATGGTGGTCGAGGCCTTCGGCACGCCCTGCCTCGCACCCGACGGCGAGCTCGATCGCGCCTGGCTGCGGCGCACCGTGTTCGGCGATCCGGCCGCGCGAAGGCAGCTCGAGGCGATGCTGCATCCGCTGATCGGCAAGCGGCTGCGCGAGGAGATCGCGGCGTGGCAGGGCGCCTACGGCATCCTCGCCGTGCCGCTGCTCCTCGAGCGCGGGAACGTGCTGCCGCTGGTGGCGCGCGTGCTGGTCGTGGACTGCCCGGAGGACGAGCAGGTGCGGCGCGTCATGCAGCGCAACGGGATGCCTGCCGCGGACGTGCGCGCGATCATGGCCACGCAGCTCGCGCGCGCCGACCGCCTCGCGCGCGCCGACGACGTCATCGACAACGGCGGGCCGCGCGAGGCCGTGCTGCCGCAAGTGCGGCGCCTCGACGCGTTCTATCGCGATCGCGCCGGCGCAGGCCGCACGCTTGAACCGTTGCGCCGTTCCCCGGACAATGGTGCCCACGCAGGCGCTGCCTGAAGCATCGTGATCCGCTACGAGCATCCGCTGAACGAACGCGTGCGCACGCTGATGCGCCTCGAGGACCTGTTCGGGCGCACGAGCTATTTCGCGTCGCAGGACGGCGCGCTCGACCATCACGCCGCGCTGCTCGCGCTGTTCGAGATCACCGACGTCGCCGCGCGCGCGGACCTGAAGACCGATCTCCTGCAGGAGCTCGAGCGGCAGAAGCAGATGCTCTCGCCGCTGCGCGCCAATCCGCAGATCGAGCAGCGCACGCTCGACGAGCTCCTGGAGCAGATCGACGCCGTCAATGCGCAGCTCCTCGCGCAGGCCGGCAAGGTCGGCGCGCACCTGCGCGACAACGAGTGGCTGATGGCCATCAAGCAGCGCACCGCCATCCCCGGCGGCGTGTGCGAATTCGACCTGCCCGCCTACCACTGGTGGCTGCACCAGGACCCGGCCGCCCGGCGCAGCGACCTCAAGGGCTGGATCGAGCCGTTCGCGCCGATCCGCGCGGGCTCGGCGATCGTCCTGAAGCTCCTGCGCGACAACGGCCGCGCCAGCCGCCACACCGCCTATCGCGGCGTGTTCCAGCTCATGCTCACCACCACCAAGGTGGCGCAGCTCCTGCGCCTCTCCGTGGCGCGCGATCTCTCCTGCGTGCCGGAGATCAGCGCCAACAAGTACGCGCTCAACATCCGCTTCATCGGCGTCTCGGGCATGGATCGCGGCGCGGTCTACGACGGCGACGTCGAGTTCGAGCTCATGTTCTGCAACCTGTAGTCGCCGGTCGCCCGTCGCGGCGGGGCGAGGTCGCCATGGCTGAAACGAAATACGTGCCCTGCCCGCGCTGCGGCGCCCAGGTGGCATGGGTTCCGGAGTCGCGCTTTCGTCCGTTCTGCTCGGAACGGTGCAAGCTCGTCGACCTCGCCGACTGGGCGAGCGAGCGTTACCGGATCGTCGGGCCCGATCGCGACGACGACGCGCCGGCCGAGCCCGGATAGGGCGCCGTCCACGCGGCACGCCGGAGGGCCACGCCGTGCGCGCCGCAGGCCATCGCGCGGGCGAGGTCCTGCGCGTCGAGTCCGCCCAGCGCGAAGACGGGCAGGCGCGCCCCGGCGACGGCCTGCGCGAAGCCCTCCCATCCGAGCAGTGCCGCGCCGGGATGGGTCGGCGTCGCCTGCACCGGACCCAGCACCACGGCCTCGAGCTCGAGCTCGCCGGCGCGCGCGATCTCCTCGCGCGTGTGGCACGACGCCATGACGAGCATGTCGCGCGGGCGATCGCGTGCGGTCGCGAGCGCGGCGGCGGTCCAGTGCACGCCGTCGCAGCCGGCCTCGCGGGCGTCGTCCTCGCTGCCGTTCCACAGGACGCGCGCGCCGTGCGCATGCGCGAGCGGCAGCAGGCGCCGCGCCAGCGCGAGGCGGCGCGCGAGCGGCCACGACTTGTCGCGCAGCTGCACGAGGCGCAGGCCCTGCGCGAACGCGACCCCCGCGCGGGCGAGGAACGCGTCCTCGTCGTTGTCCTCCGCGCACGTGATGCCGTACACGGCCGGCAGCGACAGCGCCGCGAGGATGCGCGTGTTCGCGGGCAGCAGCGGCGCGACGTCGAAGCGGCCGGGCACCTGCCAGGCGAACGCCTGCCCGTCGTGCCCGTGCAGCGTGCCCTCCCACGCGAACACGCGGAAGAAGTTGAGCTCGACGTGCGCGTGCGGATAGACGAACTCCTGCACGAGCCAGGGCGTGGCGTGGGTGACGGTGATGCCGAGCTCCTCGTGCAATTCGCGCACGAGCGCGTCGTGCGGCGATTCGCCGGGCTCGAGCTTGCCGCCGGGGAACTCCCAGTAGCCCGCGTAGGGCTTGCCCGGCGGACGCTGCGCGAGCAGCACTTCGCCCGAGGGCCGCAGCAGCACGGCCGCGGCGACGCGCACGATCGTGGTCACGCGCGCCGCGACTTCAGCGCCTGCGCACCGGCGAAATTCTTCGCGTACTGCCACGCGACGCGCCCGCTGCGCGATCCGCGCTGCAGCGCCCATTGCAGCGCCTCGTGCATGCGCGCCTTCTCGTCCTTCGGCGTGGCCGCCGGCTTGACGCCGAAGTGCGCGAGCCAGCCGGCGACGGCCGCGAGGTAATCGTCCTGCGAGAATGGATAGAACGAGATCCAGAGGCCGAAGCGCTCCGACAGCGAGATCTTCTCCTCCACCGATTCGCCGGGATGCACTTCCTCGCCGACGTGGCGCGTCTCGAGGTTCTCGGAGAAATACTCGGGGAGCAGGTGGCGGCGGTTGGACGTCGCGTAGATGAGCACGTTGCCCGCGCCGCCGGAGATCGACCCGTCGAGCATCACCTTCAGCGCCTTGTAGCCCGCCTCGCCCGCGTCGAACGAGAGGTCGTCGCAGAACACGACGAAGCGCTGCGGCCTGCCCTCGACGCGCTCGGCGATGTCGGGCAAATCCACGAGGTCGCCCTTGTCGACCTCGATGAGGCGCAGGCCCTTGGCCGCGTATTTCGCGAGCATCGCCTTCACGAGCGACGACTTGCCCGTGCCGCGCGAGCCGGTGAGCAGCACGTTGTTGGCGGGCAGCCCCGCCACGAACTGCCGCGTGTTGCGGTCGATGGCCTGCTTCTGGTCGTCGACCGACACGAGGTCGTCGAGGCGGATCGCGTGCGGGTGCGCCACCGCCTGCAGGTAGCCGCGGCCCTGCCGCTTGCGCCAGCGCGCCGCGGTGACCTTCGTCCAGTCGGGATCGGGCGTGGCGGGCGGCAGCAGCGCCTCGACGCGCGCGAGCACGCCCTCGGCGCGGGCGATGAGCGCGGCGAGGTCGGCACTCATTGCACAATCCTCAAGGTCGTTTCACAAAGAGACGCAGAGACGCAGAGAAGTTCGGGTTTCTCTGCGTCTCTGCGTCTCTTTGTCAAATTGCATTCCGCGGTCATGACCGATAGTCGGCGTTGATCGACACGTAATCGTGCGAGAAATCGCACGTCCACACCGTGGCCGCGGCAGTGCCGCGGCCGAGGTCGACGCGGACGACGATCTCCTCCTGCTTCATCACGCGCTGCCCATCCTCCTCGCGATACGACGCCGCGCGGCCGCCGTGGTCCACGACGAGCACGTCGTCGAGCCAGAACGAGATGGACGCGGGATTCGTGTCGGGGGCGGCCGTGTTGCCGATCGCGCACACGATGCGGCCGAGGTTCGGGTCGGACGCGAAGAACGCCGTCTTCACGAGCGGCGAATGCGCGATGCCGAACGCGACGCGCCTGCATTCCTCGACGCTGCCGCCGCCCTCGACGCGAATCGCGATGAACTTGGTGGCGCCCTCGCCGTCGCGCACGATCGCCTGCGCGAGCTCGACCGCGCACGCCTCGATGGCCGCGCGGATCGGCGCGAGACGCGGGTCGCCCGCGCTCTCGATCGTGGCGAGCTTGGCCTTGCCGGTCGCGGCGAGCACGAAGCTGTCGTTGGTCGACGTGTCGCCGTCGACCGTCGCGCCGTTGAACGAGACGTCGGCGACCTCGCGCGCGATGGTCGCCAGCAGCGGCGCCGCGATCGGCGCGTCGGTGGCCATGAACGACAGCATCGTCGCCATGTTCGGGTGGATCATGCCCGCACCCTTGGCGATGCCCGTCACCATGACCGGCACGCCGTCGACCGTGACGCGGCGCGACGCGCCCTTCGGCACCGTGTCGGTGGTCATGATCGCGTTCGCCGCGGCGAACCAGTGATCCGCGCGCAGCGCAGACTGCGCCGCCGGCAGCGCGTCGACGATGCGCTCGACGGGCAGCGGCTCCATGATCACGCCGGTCGAGTAGACCAGCACTTCCTCCGGCGCGCAGCCCAGCAGCCGCGCGACCGCGACGCACTCCGCGCGCGCATCCGCGAGGCCCGCTTCACCGGTGCCCGCATTCGCGTTGCCCGCGTTGACGATCAGCGCGCGCATCCCGCCGCGATTCGCGTGCTGCCACGTGAGGTGCTCGCGGCACACGATCACGGGGGCCGCGCAGAAGCGGTTCTGCGTGAACACCCCCGCCGCCACGGTGCCCGCCTCGCACGCGACGAGCAGCACGTCGTTGCGGTCCCACTTCTTGATCCTGCCGGCGGCAGGTCCCAGCAACACACCAGGCACCGGCAACAGCGATTGAGCAGTGGGGGGCGTATAGCGAACAGGCATGCCGCAACCTATGGGCAAGACGGGCGCAAGGCGCTCGTTTCTTCGTTGAAGTTACCAGGGCCGACGCGCGGCCGCCCGAAGGCGGCCCTCACTTCCTGCAGTTCCCGATGCAAAACGCGCAACGCAGGCGTCACGTCATCCGGGGAACAGTACGGACGCGTTTTGCATCGGCCTAAAATCGTCCGTGGCAATGCTTGTACTTCTTGCCCGACCCGCAAGGACAGGGATCGTTGCGCCCCACCTTGTCCCCCGCGCGCGTGAACGGCGGCGGCGGCGCGACGGCGACGGCGACGTCGCCGTCGTCGGGCGCGGCCGCGAGCGCCTCGTCGTAGCCCGCGTGCTGGTACTTCACGTTGCTGACGGTGTCGGCTTCCTCGACCGCCTGCACGTCCTGCTCGGTGCGCACCTGCACGGTCAGCACGACCTTGACCACGTCCTGCTTGATGCGGTCGAGCATGTCCGAGAAGAGCTCGAACGCCTCGCGCTTGTATTCCTGCTTCGGGTTCTTCTGCGCGTAGCCGCGCAGGTGGATGCCCTGCCGCAGGTGATCGAGCGAGGCGAGGTGCTCGCGCCAGTGGTGGTCGAGCGTCTGCAGCATCAGGCTGCGCTCGAACTGGCGCAGGAGCTCGGTGCCGACCAGCGCCTCACGGTCGGCCCAGGCCTTCATCGCGAGCTCGACACAGCGCTCGCGCACCGTCTCGTCGGTGAGCTCCGAATCGTTCTTCAGCCACTCGGCGACGGGGGCCACGATCTGGTAGTCGCTCGCCAGCGCCTTCTCGAGGCCGGGCATGTCCCACTGCTCCTCGACGGTGTCGGCGGGCACGTAGAGCTTCACCGCGTCCTCGACCTGGCCGCGGATCATGTTGCGGATGGTGTCGGCGACGTCCTCGCCCTCGAGCAGCTCGTTGCGCTGCTGGTAGATCACGCGGCGCTGGTCGTTGGCGACGTCGTCGTATTCGAGGAGCTGCTTGCGGATGTCGAAGTTGCGCGACTCGACGCGGTTCTGCGCCTTCGCGATCGAGCGGTTGACGATCGGATGCTCGATGGGCTCGCCCTCGGGCATCTTGAGCTTCTGCATGATGACGCCGAGACGCTCGCCGCCGAAGATGCGCAGCAGCGGATCCTCGAGCGAGAGGTAGAAGCGCGACGAGCCCGGGTCGCCCTGCCGGCCCGCGCGGCCGCGCAGCTGGTTGTCGATGCGCCGCGACTCGTGGCGCTCGGTGCCGATGATGTGCAGGCCGCCCGCCTTCACCACCTCGTCGTGGCGCACCTTCCACTCGCTGCGCAGCTTGTCGATCGCGCGCTCCTTCTCGGTCGGCAGCAGCGATTCGTCGTCGCGGATCTTGAGGATCAGCGGCTCGAGCTGGCCGCCGAGCACGATGTCCGTGCCGCGGCCGGCCATGTTGGTGGCGATGGTGATCGCCTTCGCCTTGCCCGCCTGCGCGACGATCTCGGCCTCGCGCGCGTGCTGCTTCGCGTTCAGCACCTCGTGCGGCAGCTTCTCCTTCTGCAGGTACTGCGAGAGGAGCTCCGAGTTCTCGATGGACGTGGTGCCGACCAGCACCGGCTGGCCGCGCCCGTTGCAGTCCCGGATGTCCGCGATGATCGCGTCGACCTTCTCCTGGAAGGTGCGGAACACGAGGTCGTTGGCGTCCTTGCGCACCATCGGCATGTGCGTCGGGATGACCACCGTCTCGAGGTGATAGATCTGCTGGAACTCGAACGCCTCGGTGTCGGCGGTGCCCGTCATGCCGGCGAGCTTGCCGTACATGCGGAAGTAGTTCTGGAAAGTGATCGACGCGAGCGTCTGGTTCTCGCGCTGGATGGGCACGCCTTCCTTCGCCTCGACCGCCTGGTGCAGGCCGTCGGACCAGCGGCGGCCGGACATCAGGCGGCCGGTGAACTCGTCGACGATCACCACCTCGCCGTTCTGGACCACGTAGTGCTGGTCGCGGTGATACAGCGAGTGCGCGCGCAGCGCGGCATACAGGTGATGCATCAGCGAGATGTTCTGCGCGTCGTACAGCCCGGAGCCCGGCGGGATCAGCCCCGCCTGCGCGAGGATGCCCTCGGCGTGCTCGTGCCCTTCCTCGGACATCAGCACCTGGTGCGCCTTCTCGTCGACCCAGTAGTCGCCGGGGCCCTTCTCCTCCTGCTGACGCGTGAGCTTCGGGGCGAGCTCGTTCAGGCGGTAGTACATCTCGACGTTGTCGTCGGCCTGGCCCGAGATGATGAGCGGCGTGCGCGCCTCGTCGATCAGGATGGAGTCCACCTCGTCGACGATCGCGTAGTTGAGGCCCCGCTGCACGCGCTCGGTGGTGGCGAACACCATGTTGTCGCGCAGGTAGTCGAAGCCGAACTCGTTGTTGGTGCCGTACGTGATGTCGGCGGCGTACGCGGCCTGCTTGTCCGTGTGGCTCATCTGCGACAGGTTCACGCCGACGGTGAGGCCCAGGAACTTGTGGATGCGGCCCATCCAGTCGGCATCGCGCTGCGCGAGGTAGTCGTTGACGGTGACGATGTGCACGCCCTTGCCGGTCAGCGCATTGAGGTACGACGGCAGCGTGGCCACCAGCGTCTTGCCTTCGCCGGTGCGCATTTCCGCGATCTTGCCGTAGTGCAGCGCCATGCCGCCGATGAGCTGGACGTCGAAGTGGCGCATGTTGAGCACGCGCTTGCCCGCCTCCCGCACCACCGCGAACGCCTCGGGCAGCACCGCGTCGAGCGTCTCGCCGTTGGCCACGCGGCCCTTCAGCTCCGCCGTCTTGCCGCGCAGCGCGTCGTCGGTGAGCGCCGCGATCGTGGGCTCGAGCGCGTTGATCTGGCGGACGACCTGCGCGTACTGCTTCAGCAGCCGCTCGTTGCGGCTGCCGAAGATGCGGGTGAGGATGTTCGAAATCATGGGATGGGCGCCTTGGCCGGCATGAGTGCGGGTTACGTTCCGCCGCCGGGCAAAAAAACAAGGGGTGAGGACTGCCTCACCCCCTCGCGATTCACGTACCGGCCTGCGTTCAACCCAAGGGGGAGGATTGCAGGAAGCGCGCCGGGTTCTGCGGCACGCCGTTCAACCGGACCTCGAAGTGCAGGTGCGGCCCCGTGGACCGCCCCGTCGATCCCACCGCGCCGATCTTCTGGCCGCGCACGACGAGATCGCCTTCCTTCACGAACATGGCCGACGTGTGCGCATAGCGCGACACGAGGCCGTTGCCGTGGTCGATCTCGACCATTTTACCATAGGCGGGGTGCCATTCCGCGTAGACGACCTTGCCGCTCGCGGCCGCCACGATCGCCGTGCCGGTCTCGGCGGTGAAGTCGATGCCCTCGTGCATCGAGTTCTGCCCGGTGAAGGGATCGATGCGCCAGCCGAAGTTCGACGAGTACCAGCCGTCGACGATCGGGAACAGCGTGGGCAGGAACTTGCGGTTGGCGGAATCCTGCATGAGCAGCGCCTCGAGCACCGAGAGCTGGTCGCGGCGCAGGTCCATCGAGAGCTTCAGCGAATCGAGCAGTGCGCCGAACTCCTCGACCGACAGGTTGCGCGCGGGCAGCGAAGACTCCGCGCCGCCGCGGCCCGGGACCTTGCCGGGCTCGATCGACGGCAGCTCCTGCGGCTTGAGCCCGGCCGTCTTGGCGAGCCGCTCGCCGACGTTCTCCATGCGCAGCATCTGCGCCTGCAGCTCGCCCAGGCGCATCGCCATGGTGTTGAGGTGCGCCTGCACGCGCTCCTGCGCGCGCACCGCGGCCTCGCGCTGGTCGGCCAGCACCATCGCCTGCACCCACGGATGCTGCGTGGCCGCCGCCCACTTGAGCGTCAGGAAGTTGAACGCGAACGTGAAGAACAGGAAGACGACGAGCAGCAAGGCGCCGCCGCCGGCCCAGTGCCGCCAGTCGAGCGTGATGGTGCGCGCGCGGGCATTGGCGCCGGCGACGAGTATGATGTTCAATTGCGATCCTCCCCACCACGCGTCGCGCGCACCTGCATCCCCACGTGCGCCGGCATCGCATGGCGAAACCCGGTACTGCCCCATCGATCAGGACTCTCTCCCGCATCCTCGCAGGCGACGCGCAGATGGCAGCGTGGCATGAGCGGATGCGCAGGGAGTCTCGGTTGACTGCCGCCGTGCGCCGCGAGGTTCCGCGGGCGCTGGCCGAGCGGGTGCGGGTGGTGCAGGCGGAGCCGCCCTTGTTGGTCCTGGCAGTCCCCTCCGGCGCAGTCGCGGCGGCCCTCCGCCAGCGATCCCCCGTCATCCTCGCCAGCCTGCGGCGGGAAGGGAATCACTTTACTGAATTACGGGTGCAGGTGCAACCGGGGCAGGACCATGCCGCCCATCCGAAAGTTGAGCCCGGTCAAAGAGTTAGGATCAATGCGGCGCCGTTGCGGGCGCTGGCGGAGGGATTGCCGGAGGGGCCGTTGCGGGCGGCTGTCGAGCGGCTTGTCCGAAAATGTGGGTAACGTCCGCAAAAGGCGCGATGCGCGTTCGGTGGATGATGTTTGGCCGGCGTTGCGCCTTTTGCGGCCGTTCTAGTCAGCGGGAAAACCTTCGGGCGGCCGGGCGGTTTTCCCGTAGCAAAACCTACGAAGCGCGCCGCTCATAAGCGCGCTACGCGCGCCGTTCGGTCGCGCGCTGCTGGTGGCGTGAATGCCTCTGCTTGCGGTTGTGCTGTGCGGCGGTCCGGCCCCTCACCCCAACCCTCTCCCCCTTCGGGGGCGAGAGAGGTCTTCGTTGTTGCGGTGGCGTGAACGCGCCACGTTCCAAAAGCGCTACTTCGCGAGCAAACTTCGGCGGGCCGTCGGCGAACGCCAGCATGACCGCGCAGCGCCCCAAAGGCTCCCTCGCCCCGCTTGCGGGGAGAGGGTTGGGGTGAGGGGCCGGACCGTCGCAAAGCGCAAACGCAAGCAGAGGCATTCACGCCGCACACGCGCGCGACCGAACGGCGCGAAGCGCTATGAGCCGCGCGCTTCGTGCCTTTTCTACAAGGAAAGCGCCCGGCCGCCCCGAAGCTTTCCTTGCTGACTAATCCGGCCGCAAAACGCGCAACGCCGCCCAAACGTCATCCACCGAACGCACGGTGCGCGTTTTGCGGACGCTACAACATGATCACGAGCCGCTCGAACAGGAAGAACAGCAGCACGCCCGCGAGCAGGTAGATGGTGAATTTCGCCACCTGCACCAGGAAGCGCAAATACCGGCGATCGCGCGTGAAGACGTAGAAGAGGCCCGCGCCGACGATCGCGGCGATGGCGAAGAACAGCAGCAGCCGGACGATCAGCACGGGACTGGAGGCGCCACGGGGCGCCGCGTGAGGCCGGTCAGGCCGGCTTCGGCATCCAGTCGTGGAAGGCGGTGGGCACCGTCTTCACGTCGGCGAACGTGACGACCTCGAACGCGTCCGTGCGCGCGAGCAGCGCCCGCGCGAGCTTGTTGTTGAGCGCGTGGCCGGACTTGTACGCGGTGTACTGGCCGATCAGCGGATGCCCGAGGAGGTACAGGTCGCCGATCGCGTCGAGCACCTTGTGGCGCACGAACTCGTTGTCGTAGCGCAGGCCTTCGCTGTTCAGCACGCGGAACTCGTCGAGCACCACGGCGTTCTGCAGCGACCCGCCGAGCCCGAGGCCGGCCGCGCGCATCGCGTCGACGTCCTGCATGAAGCCGAACGTGCGGGCGCGCGCGACTTCCTTCGCGTACGAGTCCGACGCGAAGTCGACCACCACGTGCCGGTTCTCGGAGCCGAACACCGGATGCGGGAAGTCGATCGTGAAATCGAGACGGAAGCCGTCGAACGGCGTGAAGCGCGCCCACTTGTCGCCGTCGGTGACCTCGACCGTCTCCCGCACGCGCAGGTAACGCTTGCGCGCATTCTGCTCGGCGATGCCCGCCGACTGCAGCAGGAACACGAAGGGGCCGGCGCTGCCGTCCATGATGGGCAGCTCGGGGCCGGCGATATCGACGAACAGGTTGTCGATGCCCAGGCCCGCGAGGGCGGACATCAGGTGCTCGACGGTGGACACGCTCGCCCCGTCGACCTTGAGGGTGGACGAGAGCCGGGTGTCGCCGACGTTGGCGGCCTGCGCCGGGATGGCCGGCGCGCGCGGGAGGTCGGTGCGCTGGAAGACGATGCCGGTGTCGATGGGCGCCGGGCGCAGCGTCATCTCGACCCGGGCGCCGGTGTGCAACCCGACGCCGGTGGTCTTGGTGGGCTTCTTGAGGGTTCGTTGAGCTAGCATGGCCCGAGGTTCCGACGGCCTGCCGGCACTTGCTCAAATGCGAGCCGCGTCAACAGGTTAGCTGAAGATGATAGCACGACGACAGGCGTCGCGACACAGGGTGGACGGGGAACCGCCGCCTCGCGCGGGCGGCGGAAGCCTGATGGGCCGCCCGTCCGGGTCGACAGGTGCCCCGTGGGACCGGCAGGCGGCCCCCCATCCATCCTTGCGCGTCGCGTCGCGTTAGTCCGCCTGCTTGCGCAGGAAAGCCGGGATCTCCGAGGCGTCGAACGCGGGCGCCGACGCGCTCGCCGTCGGCGCGCCGCGGCCCTTGCGCATCACGGCCGGCTGGTCGAGGCGGTCGTAGTCGATCGTCTCCACGTGCACGCCCATGCCGTCGGTGCCGGTGCGCTCCATCACGACCTCGGTGTTGAGGATCTCGAGCTTCGGCGGACGCTTCGCCGCCGGCACCGCGCCGCCCAGGCCCGTCGCGATCATCGTCACGCGCAGCTCGTCGCCCATGCTGTCGTCGATCACCGTGCCCACGATCACCATCGCGTCCTCGGCCGTGAACTCCTTGATGGTGTTCATGACCTCGTAGTACTCCTTCATCTTGAGGCCGGCCGACGCGGTGACGTTGATCAGCACGCCGCGCGCGCCGGCGAGGTTCACGTCCTCGAGCAGCGGGCTGCGCACCGCCTGCTCGGCCGCGAGGCGGCCGCGCTCGACGCCGCTCGCCGACGCCGTGCCCATCATCGCCATGCCCACCTCGCCCATCACGGTGCGCACGTCGGCGAAGTCGACGTTGACGATGCCGGGGTTGCTGATGACCTCGGCGATGCCGGACACGGCGCCATGCAGCACGTCGTTGGCGGCGGCATAGGCCTCGAGCAGCGAGACCTCCTCGCCCAGCACGTCGATCAGCTTGTCGTTGGGGATGATGATCAGCGAGTCGACCTTCTTGGCGAGCTCCTCGATTCCGCTCTGCGCGACCTTTTGGCGCTTGCCCTCGAAGCGGAAGGGGCGCGTCACGACCGCGACGGTGAGGATGCCCATGCTCTTCGCGATGTCCGCGATGACCGGCGCCGCGCCCGTGCCGGTGCCGCCGCCCATGCCGGCGGTGATGAACAGCATGTCGGCGCCGGTGATCATCTCGGCGATGCGGTCGCGGTCCTCCATCGCCGCGTCGCGGCCGATCTCCGGCTTCGCCCCCGCGCCGAGGCCGCGCGTGAGCGTGGAGCCCAATTGCAGCTGCGTGCTCGCGGTGGAGCGCTTCAAGGCCTGCGCGTCCGTGTTCGCGCAGATGAACTCGACGCCGATGACGCCGCGATCGATCATGTGCTCGACCGCATTGCCCCCGCAGCCCCCGACGCCGATGACCTTGATGACCGCGCCGTCCTCGGTGACCTGGTCGATGATTTCAAACATGGTGTGCTCCTTTTTCCTGTCGATGATGTCGTGCGGATTGCCGAACCGGTGCTTCTTGTTGTCGTCGTCGCCTGCGGCGCCCGTCGCCGGGTCCCGCCGGCGGCGAACGTGAAAGGAAATGGCGCCTCGTCGTCATGCGCGCGGCGCCTAGAAATTCGCTTTGAACCACTGCTTCATCCGCTCCGCCGCGCCCGAGATGCCCTGCACCTGCGCGCGCGCCGCCTGCCCGCGCAGGAACTGCTCGCGGCCTTCGAGCAGCAGGCCGACCGCGGTGGCGTAGCGCGGGCTCTTCACGACGTCGGCGAGGTTCCCGGCGTACACCGGCGTGCCGACGCGCACCGGCATGTGGAACACCTCCTCGCCCAGCTCGGTGATGCCCTGCAGGTGCGCCGAGCCGCCAGTCACGACCACGCCCGACGAGATCATTTCCTCGAAGCCGCTGCGCCGCACCTCGGACTGCACGAACTGGAAGAGCTCCTCGATGCGCGGCTCGATGACCTCCGCGAGCATCGGGCGCGAGAGCTTGCGTGCCTGCCGCTCGCCCACACCCGGCACCTCGATGATGTCGTTCGGGTCCGCGAGCTGGCGCAGCGCGCAGCCGAAGCGGACCTTCAGCTCCTCCGCGTCCTTGGTCGGCGTGCGCAGCGTCATCGCGATGTCGTTGGTCACCTGGTCGCCGGCGATCGGGATCACCGCGGTGTGCCGGATCGCGCCGCCCGCGAACACCGCGATGTCGGAGGTGCCGCCGCCGATGTCGATCAGGCACACGCCGAGGTCCTTCTCGTCCTCGGACAGCACCGCGGTGGCGGATGCGAGCGGCTGCAGGATCACGTCGCGCACCTCGAGACCGCAGCGGCGGATGCACTTGGTCACGTTCTCGACGGCCGACACCGCGCCGGTGACGATGTGCACGTCGACCTCCAGGCGCACGCCGCTCATGCCGAGCGGCTCGCGCACGTCCTCCTGCCCGTCGATCGTGTAGCCCTGCGGCACGATGTGCAGGATCTGCTGGTCGTTGGGGATCGGGATCGCCTTCGCCGTCTCGACCACGCGGTCGATGTCCGCCTGCGTGACTTCCTTCTCCTTGATCGCGACCATCCCGTGCGACGAGTAGCAGCGGATGTGGCTGCCCGCGATGCCGGTGAACACTTCCTTGATCTGGCAGTCGGCCATCAGCTCGGCCTCCTCCAGCACGCGCTGGATCGAGGCCATCGTCGCGTCGATGTTCACGACGACGCCCTTCTTGAGGCCGCGCGACGGCTGCGTGCCCATCCCGATGATGTTGAGCTCCCCTTCCGGCCCGATCTCGGCCACGATGGCCACGATCTTCGACGTGCCGATGTCGAGGCCCACGATCAGGTTCTTGCTGTCCTTCACCATTTCCGTCCCTGTCCGCCGGGTCGTGACTCAGGCGCCCGGCTTCACGTTCTTCTCGCGAAAGCTGGGCACGCGCGCGGCAAAGCCGTTGCGATACCGCAGATCCACGGTCTCCACCCGCGTGCCCGAGCGCGCGAGCGCGCCGAGCGTGCGGCCATGCGCCGCGACGAAGCGCGCCAGGCGCGCGTCCGGCTCCTCGCGTCCGAGCTCGAGCGTCAGCGGGCCATCCGGCCCCTTCGCCTTCAACTGCCAGCCGCCGCGCGCCGACATCCGCACGCGCGTCAGCGTGAGCGCCAGCGGCTGCAGCGCCTGCGACCACGTCGTGTAGCGGGCGACGACCTCGGCCGCGCGGCCGTCGGGGCCCTCGAGCTGCGGCAACTCGTCCGCGGACTCGGCGGTGAACACCTCGCCGTTCGCGCTGACCAGCGTGCCTTCGTTCCAGCGCGCGAAGGGCTCGAACTCCTCGACCGTCACCACGAGCCGGTGCGGCCACTGCCGGCGCAGGCCCACGTCGCGCACCCACGGCACGTTCTTCAGCGTGGTGCGGGCGCGCGGCAGGTCCATCGTGAAGAAGGTGCCGGTGAGCTCGTCGCGGATCACCGCCTGGAGCTGCGCGCCGTTGGCGCGGTTGAGCGGCGTGGCCACCACCACGTCGCTGAACGCGAACGCGGGGAGGCGCACGACGTAGGCCACCGCCGCCCACGCGATGCAGCCGAGCGTGATGCTCGCGAGCGTGATCGCGAGCGCGTTCATCTGCTTCGCGTCATCCCACATGCGCGCCTCGCAGGATCTCGACGCAGAGGTCGGCGTACGACAGGCCGGCCTGCTTCGCGGCCATCGGCACGAGGCTATGGCCGGTCATGCCGGGCGAGGTGTTGACCTCGAGCAGCGAATAGGTGCCGTCGTCGCGCAGGATGAGGTCGAGGCGGCCCCAGCCGCTGCAGCCGACGACGTCGAACGCGGCGAGGCACGTCGCGCGGATCGCCATCTCCAGCGCGTCGGGCAGGCCGGCGGGGCAGTAGTACTTCGTCTCGTCGGAGAAGTACTTGCTGTGGTAATCGTAGTTGCCGTGCGGCGCGACGATGCGGATGAGCGGCAGCGCACGGCCGTTGACGATCGACGCCGTGAGCTCCTGGCCCGAGACGAACTCCTCGACCAGCACCTGCGGGTCGTGCTTCGCGGCGGCGGCGTACGCATGCGCGAGATCGTCGTGGTCGACGCTCGTGACCTTGGTGATGCCGATGGTCGAGCCTTCGCGCGACGGCTTCACGATGAGCGGCAGGCCGAGCTCGGCGACGACGCGCATCCAGTCGGTGCCCGCATCGACCATCCGGTAGCGCGGCGTCGGGATGCCGCTCGCGAGCCACACGAGCTTGGTGCGCAGCTTGTCCATCGCGAGCGCGGAGGCCATCACGCCGCTGCCCGTGTAGGGAATGCGCAGCGTCTCCAGCGCGCCCTGAACGGTGCCGTCCTCGCCGAAGCGGCCGTGCAATGCGATGAACACGCGCTCGAAGCCGTCGCGCTTCAACTCCCAGAGATCGCGCTCCGCGGGGTCGAACGGGTGCGCGTCCACGCCCTTCTCGCGCAGCGCCGCGAGCACGCCGGTGCCGGACATGAGCGACACCTCGCGCTCGGCGGACGGACCGCCCAGCAGCACCGCGACCTTGCCGAACTCGCTCACTTCGCTTCTCCGACGATCCGTACTTCCGGCTCGAGGTCGACGCCCATGCGCGCGTGCACGGCCTCCCGCACGTGCGCGATCAGCGCCTCGATGTCCGCCGCGCGCGCCGCGCCGGCCGGATTCACGATGAAATTGGCGTGCTTCTCCGACACCCGTGCGCCGCCGATGGCGAAGCCCTTGAGGCCGCACGCCTCGATGAGCCGCGCGGCGTGGTCGCCGGGCGGATTGCGGAACACGCTGCCCGCGTTCGGCAGCGACAGCGGCTGCGTCGCGATGCGCTTGGCGAGGAGCTCCTTGATGCGGGCGCGCGCCGCGAGCGCGTCGCCTTCCGGGAAGCGGAACCACGCGGCGGTGAAGATGCCGTCCGGCGCGCTGCCGTCGGCGCGGCGCACGCTGCGGTAGCCGATGCGATAGTCGGCGGGCGTGCGCACCTCGAAGCGGCCGTCGCGACGCAGCACCTCGACGCGCGCGACGTAGCGCCATGTCTCGCCGCCGTAGCAGCCCGCGTTCATCGCGAGTGCGCCGCCGATGGTGCCGGGAATGCCGGCGAGGAACTCCGCTTCGGCGCAGTCGTGCAGCGCCGCGAAGCGCGCGAGCTTCGGGCTTGCGACGCCGGCATCGGCGTAGAGCATGCCGTCCGTCACCGCGAGCGCCGCGCCCGGGTTGTGCATGACCACCACCGTGCCGCGCAGGCCGCCGTCGCGCACGAGCGTGTTGCTGCCAAGGCCCAGCACCAGCAACGGCTCGCCCGCGGGCAGCTGGCGCAGGAACGCGGCGAGGTCGTCGCGATCGGCCGGGAGGTAGAGCGTGTCGGCGGTGCCGCCCGCGCGCCAGCTCGTGTAGCGCGCGAGCGACGCATCGCGCGTGAGCGTCCCGCGCAGGCCGGCGAAGTGGAGCGGCTCGTGCATCATCATTGCGCCGCGCCCGCGAAGAGTTGCGCGGCAGTGCCGCCGATCGAGCCCGCGCCCATCGTGAGCACCACGTCGCCGTCGCGCAGCAGCGTGCGCAGCGTATCGGGCAGCGCGGCGATGTCCTCCACGAACACCGGCTCCACCTTGCCCGCGACGCGCACGGCGCGCGCGAGCGCACGGCCGTCGGCGGCGACGATCGGCGCCTCGCCCGCGGGATACACGTCGGTGAGCACGACGAGGTCGGCGGTCGAGAGCACGCGCACGAAGTCCTCGAACAGGTCGCGGGTGCGCGTGTAGCGATGCGGCTGGAACGCGAGCACGAGGCGGCGGCCGGGGAAGCTCGCGCGCGCGGCGGCGAGCGTGGCCTCCATCTCGACCGGGTGATGGCCGTAGTCGTCGATCACCGTCGCGCTGCCGCCGGCGGCGAGCGCGAGGTCGCCGTGGCGCTGGAAGCGGCGGCCCACGCCGCGGAATTCCGCGAGCGCCTTCGCGATCGCCGCGTCCGCGACACCCGCCTCGCGACCCACGGCGATGGCCGCGAGCGCGTTGCGCACGTTGTGCTCGCCGGCGAGTGCGAGCTCGACCGCGAGGTCGGCCGCGCCGCGCGCCTTCGCGACGAAGCGCATGCGGCCGCCGATGTTCTCGACGTCGGTGGCGCGCAGGTCCGCGTCCTCGTTGAGGCCGTAGGTGATGATCGGCTTCGTCACCTCCGGCAGGATCGCGCGCACGTTGGCGTCGTCGGTGCACACCACGGCCTCGCCGTAGAACGGCAGGCGCTGCAGGAAGTCGACGAACGCGCGCGAAAGCTTGCGGAAGTCGTGCTCGTAGGTCGCCATGTGGTCGGCGTCGATGTTGGTCACGACGGCGAGCACGGGCGAAAGATAGAGGAACGAGGCGTCGGACTCATCGGCTTCGGCGACCAGGAACTCGCCCTTGCCGAGGCGCGCGTTCGCGTCCGCGGAGAGGAGGCGCCCGCCGATCACGAACGTCGGGTCGAGGCCGCCTTCGGCGAGCACCGAGGCGACGAGGCTCGTGGTGGTCGTCTTGCCGTGCGTCCCGGCGACCGCGATGCCCTGCTTCAGGCGCATGAGCTCGGCGAGCATCAGCGCGCGCGGCACGACCGGGATGCCATGCTCGCGCGCCGCGAGCACCTCGGGGTTGTCGGCCGCCACCGCGGTCGACACCACGACCGCATCGGCGCCCGCGATGTTGGCCGCGGCATGGCCGATCGCGATGGTGGCGCCGAGGCGCGCGAGGCGCCGGGTCACCGCGCCATCGGACAGGTCGGAGCCCGACACACCGTAGCCCTGCGTGATTAGCACCTCGGCGATGCCGCTCATGCCGGCGCCGCCGATGCCGACGAAGTGCACGCGCTTGACCTTGTGCTTCATGCGCGGGCTCCGAGCGAGAGGCAGACGTCGGCGACGCGCGCGGCGGCGTCGCGCTTGCCGAGCTGGTAGGCGGCATCGGCCATCGCGAGCGCGCGCGGGCGGTCGACGTCGCGCAGGAGCTGCGCCAGCCGCTCGGGCGTAAGCGTGTCCTGCGGCGCCTTCGCCGCCGCGCCCGCGTCCACGAGGAATTGCGCATTGGCGCTCTGCTCGTCGGCGATCGCGCCCGGCAGCGGCACGACGATCGCCCCCAGCCCCACCGCCGCGAGCTCGCTGATGGTGAGCGCGCCGCCGCGGCAGATCACGAAATCGGCCCACGCGTAGCGCGCGGCCATGTCGTCGATGAAGGCCACGCACTCGCCCTGCACGCCGTGCTTCGCGTAGGCGTCGCGCAGCGCGGGCAGGTGGCGCTCGCCGGACTGGTGCACGACCTGCGGGCGTTGCGCGGGATCGAGCAGCGCGAGCGCCGCCGGCACGCGCTCGTTCAGGGCCTGCGCGCCGAGGCTGCCGCCGACGACGAGCAGGCGCAACGGCCCGCTGCGGCCCGCGAAGCGCTCCGCAGGCGGCGGCAGCGAGACGATCGGATCGCGCAGCGGATTGCCGACCCACTCCACGCGCCTGGCGAACTTGCCGCGCAAGGCCTGCGGGAAGCCCAGCAGGATGCGGTCGGCGCCGTGCGCGAGGACGCGCGTGGCGAGGCCCGCGACGGCGTTCGAGTCGTGCAGCACCACCGGCTTGCCCGACGCGGTGCCCATGAGGCCGCCGGGGAACGACGCGAAGCCGCCGAAGCCCACCACGACGTCCGGCTTGCGCCGCCGCATGATCCCGCGCGCCGCGAGGCACGCGGCGAGCAGCGCGTACGGCCCGAGCAGCAGCGTGCGCAGGCCCTTGCCGCGCACGCCGCGGAACGCGAGCCCTTCGAACTCGACGCCGTGCTGCGGCACGAGCTTCGCCTCGATGCCGTCGCGGGTGCCGAGCCAGAACACGCGCGCGCCCTTCGCCGCGAGCTTGCTCGCGACCGCGAGGCCGGGAAAGACGTGGCCGCCGGTGCCACCGGTGGTGATCATCACCGTGGTCATTCGTTAAAGCCCCGCAGCAGCCGGCGGTTCTCGTAGTCGATGCGCAGCAGGATCGCGAGCGCGACGCAGTTCGCCACGATGCCGCTGCCGCCGAACGACAGCAGCGGCAGCGTGAGCCCCTTCGTGGGCAGCACGCCCATGTTCACGCCGATGTTGATGAACGTCTGCACGCCGATCCACACGCCGATGCCCTGCGCGACCAGCGCCGCGAACGGCCGCTCGAGCCGCGCGGCCTGCCGGCCGATGCCGTACGCGCGATACAGCACCCACACGAAGAGCAGGATCACGACGAGCACGCCGGCGAAGCCCAATTCCTCCGCGATCACCGCGAGCAGGAAGTCGGTGTGCGCCTCGGGCAGGAACAGGAGCTTCTCGACACTCGCGCCGAGGCCTACGCCGAACCACTCGCCGCGCCCGAACGCGATCAGCGAATGCGAGAGCTGGTAGCCCTTGCCGAGCGGATCGGACCACGGGTCGAGGAATGCGGTGAGCCGCTGCAGGCGATACGGCGCGGCGACGAGGATGCCCGCGAGCGCGACCGGCAGCAGCAGCGCGAGGCCCAGGAACAGGCGCCAGTCGAGGCCGCCCAGGAACAGGATGCCGAACGCGATCGCGACGATCACGACGAACGCGCCGAAGTCGGGCTCGAGCAGCAGCAGGCCGCCGGTGAGGACCATCACGACGAACAGCGGCAGGAAGCCGCGGATCAGCGTCTGGCGCAGCGGCTGCTCGGCGTGCAGGAACACCGCGCGCCGCAGGGCGTAGCTCGCGGCGTACAGCACCACGGCGAGCTTCATGAACTCGGAGGGCTGCACGTTGATCACCGCGAGGGAGAGCCAGCGCCGCGAGCCGTTCACCGAGCGACCGATGCCGGGGACCAGCACGAGGACGAGCAGCGCCACGCCGACGAGGAAGATGTACGGCGCGAGCCGTTGCCAGGCGCGCAGCGGCACCTGGAACGCGACCGCCGCCGCGAACAGACCCACCAGCAGGAACAGCGCATGGCGGGCGAGGAAGTACCACGGACGGTTGCCGGTGTGCGGCGACAGCTCGGCCATCGCGATCGACGCCGAGTACACCATCACGAGGCCGATGGCGAGCAGCAGCAGCGCGGTCCACGCGAGCGATGCGTCGTAGGGCGCGAGCGTGCGGCTGTCCTTCTTCGGGTCCGCCGCGAGGGCACCGAGAAGCCCGCGCGGCGTGGCGGCGCGCGGCAGCGTGGCGGTGAGGCTCCTACGCATGGGCCGCCTCCGCCAGGCGTGCGTGCACGAGGCTCGCGAAGCGCTCGCCGCGCTCCTTGTAGTCGCGGAACTGGTCGAGGCTCGCGCACGCCGGCGACAGCAGCACCGCGTCGCCCGGCTCGGCGAGCGCGAACGCGCGCGCCACGGCCTGCTCCAGCGTGCCGGCCATCTCGACCCGCGCCGGCGTGCCTTCCAGCGCACGCGCGATCAGCGGCGCGTCGCGGCCGATCAGCAGCACCGCGCGGCAGTCGGCATCCACCGACGACTTCAGCGCACGGAAGTCCTGGCCCTTGCCGTCGCCGCCGGCGATCAGCACCGCGGGCCGCTCGATGCCGTCGAGCGCGGCCTGCGTCGCGACCACTGTCGTGGCCTTGGAGTCGTCGATGTACACGATGCGGCCCGCCTCGGCGATGCGCTGCATCCGATGCGGCAGCCCCTGGAACACCTTGAGCGCGTCGAGGACGCTGCGGCCCACGCGCGCGACCGTCGACACCAGCGCGAGCGCCGCGAGCGCGTTGAGCGCGTTGTGGCGGCCGACGAGCGACAGCGACGTCGTCGGCACCAGCAGGCCGCCGCCGTACGCGAGCCACGTCATGTTGTCGTAGCGCACGAGGCCCCATTCGCCCTCGGCGGCGGGCACGCCGGCGCCGAACGATTCCACCGGATGCCCGGGCACGCGCATCGCGAGCGAGCGCGGGTCGTCGCGGTTGATCACCTGGATGCCGGCGTGCAGGAAGATGCGCGCCTTCGCGGCGGCGTAGGCGTCGATGCCGGTGTAGCGGTCGAGGTGGTTGTCGGTGACGTTGAGCACCGCCGCGGCCACCGGCGCGAGCGAGCTCGTGGTCTCGAGCTGGAAGCTCGACAGCTCCAGCACGAAGACGTCGGGCCACGGCGCCGCGCCCGATTCATGGCGCGCGAGGACGTCGAGCACCGCGTCGCCGATGTTGCCCGCGACGACGGTCGCGAGGCCCGCCGCGCGGCACAGCGTGCCGGTGAGCGCGGTCACGGTCGTCTTGCCGTTGGAGCCCGTGATCGCCAGCACCTTCGCGGGCGGCAGGGCGCGCGCGAAGAGTTCGATGTCGCCGACGATCTCCACGCCGCGCGCCACGGCGGCGGCGATCGCCGGCTGGTCCTTGGCCACCCCCGGGCTGATCGCGATGAGGTCGACGCCGGCGAACGTGGCGGCATCGAACGGGCCGGAGGCGAGCGGGACCTGCGGCAACTCGTGCGCGAGGTCCGAGGCGCCCGGCGGTGCCGCGCGCGTGTCGGCGACCCGCACGCGCGCGCCTTCGCGCACGAGATAGCGGGCGAGCGAGAGCCCGGTCAGCCCGAGGCCCAGCACGACGACGTTGCGGTTCGCGTAGCGCATGGTCAGCGCAGCTTTAGCGTGGTGAGGCCGAACAGCACGAGCAGCATCGTGATGATCCAGAAACGCACGACGACCTGGTTCTCCTTCCAGCCCTTGAGCTCGAAGTGGTGGTGGATCGGCGCCATGCGGAACACGCGCTTGCCGCGGGTCTTGAACGAGATCACCTGGATCATCACGGAGAGCGTCTCGACCACGAACACGCCGCCCATGATGAAGAGGACGATCTCCTGGCGGACGATCACCGCGATGGTGCCGAGCGCGGCGCCGAGCGCCAGCGCGCCGACGTCGCCCATGAAAACGTCCGCGGGATACGCGTTGAACCACAGGAAGCCGAGGCCCGCGCCGGCGATGGCGCCGCAGATCACCGCGAGTTCGCCGGAGCCCGGGATGTGCGGGAACCCGAGGTAGCGCGCGAAGATCGAGTTGCCGATCACGTACGCGAAGATGCCGAGCGCGCCGCCCACCATCACCGTCGGCATGATCGCGAGGCCGTCCAGGCCGTCGGTGAGGTTCACCGCGTTGCTGCAGCCGACGATCACGAAGTAGGTCAGCGCGATGAAGCCCCACACGCCCAGCGGATAGGACACGGTCTTGAAGAACGGCACGATGAGGTCCGCCTTCGGCGACAGGCCGACCGCGAAGCCGCTTTCCACCCACGCCATGAACTGGCGCGCGAACTGCGCGTTGTCGGGCGCGGAGATGGAGAACGCGAGGTAGATCGCGGCCACGAGCCCGATCAGCGACTGCCAGAAGAACTTCGCCCGCGCCGACAGCCCTTTCGGATTGCGGTAGACGACCTTGCGCCAGTCGTCGACCCAGCCCACCGCGCCGAAGCCCAGCGTGACGAGCAGCACCACCCACACGAAGCGGTTGCCGAGGTTGCCCCACAGCAGCGTGGTGACGACGATGCACACGAGGATGAGCGCGCCACCCATCGTCGGCGTGCCGGCCTTCGCGAGGTGCGTCTGCGGGCCGTCGTCGCGCACCGACTGGCCGATCTTCATGCGCGTGAGCCACGCGATCATCCGCGGCCCGACCAGGAACGAGATCACGAGCGCGGTCATCGTGGCCAGCACCGCGCGCAGCGTGATGTAGCCGAACACGTTGAACGCGCGCACGTACTGCTCCATCCATTCGGCGGCGAGCATCAGCATCAGTGCGCGCCTCCGGCCGCCGTGCCCATCAGCGCCGCGACGATGCGCTCCATGCGCATGAAGCGCGAGCCCTTGACGAGCAGCGCGGTGCCGGCCTGGTCCTCGGCGCGGACCGCGGCCGCCAGCGCGTCGGCACCGCCGTAGTGCGTGGCACCTGCGCCGAATGCGGCGACCGCCTCGCGCGCGAGGTCTCCCGTCGCGTACAGCCGCGCGACGCCGCGCGCGCGGGCGTAGGCGCCGATCTCGCGGTGGAACGCCGGGCCCTCGCTGCCCACCTCGCCCATGTCGCCCATCGCCAGCACGCGCGTGCCGGGCAGCGTGGCGAGCACATCGATCGCGGCGCGCATCGAGTCCGGGTTCGCGTTGTAGGTGTCGTCGAGCACCGTCGCGCCGTGCGCGGTGCGCAGCGCGACCAGCCGGCCCGCCACCGCGCGGAACTGCCCGAGGCCCTGCTCCACCGCGGCCAGCGTGACGCCGGCGGCGAGCGCGGCGGCCGTCGCGGCCGCGGCGTTGCGCGCCATGTGCGCGCCCGGGACCGCGAGCGTCGCGCGCGCGACACCCTGCGGCGTGGCGAGCACGAGGTCGCTGCCGTCCGCGCGCAGCGTGGCCGCGACGCGCACGTCGGCGTCCGCCGCCTCGCCGAACGTGAGCACCTTCGCGCCCGCGGCCGCGGCCGCAGCGCGCCACGTGGTGACGTGCGCGTCGTCAGCGTTCAGCACCGCCACGCCGTCGCGCGGCAGCGCGCGCACGGCGTCGGCGTGCTCGGCCGCGACCTCGGCGACGCTCGCCATGAACTCCTGGTGCTCACGCTGCGCGTTGTTGACGACGACGATCGTCGGCTGCGCGACCGCGACCAGCTCGCGCGTCTCGCCGCGATGGTTCATGCCGAGCTCGATCACGGCCGCACGATGCGCGGCCGCGAGCCGCAGCAGCGTCAGCGGCAGCCCGATCGCGTTGTTGAGGTTGCCCTGCGTGGCGAGCACCGCGTCGGCGCCGTGCTGCGCGCGCAGGATCGCCGCCAGCATCTCCTTCACCGTCGTCTTGCCGTTGCTGCCGACGACCACGGCGAGCGGCAGCGCGAAGCGCGTGCGCCAGTGCGCGGCGAGCGCCTGCAGCGCCGCCTGCGGATCCGCGACGGCGACGAGGTCGCCCGCCAGCGCAGGCGCTCGATCTTCAGCCACGAGCGCCGCGGCCGCGCCCTGCGCGAGCGCGGCGGGCACGAAGTCGTGGCCGTCGAAGCGCTCGCCCTTCAGCGCGACGAAGAGGTCGCCCGCGCGCAGCGCACGGCTGTCGGTGGTCACGCGCGCGAACGCGACGTTGCCGCCGACGACGCGGCCGGACACGACGCGGGCGGCGGTGGCGGTATCCATCATGCGTTCGCCATCCACGCCTGCAGCGCCTCGCGCGTCTCGCGCGCGTCGGAGAACGGCCGGCGCACGCCGTTCATCTCCTGGTACGTCTCGTGGCCCTTGCCGGCGATGAGGACTACGTCGCCCTCGCGCGCCGCGGCGATGGCCGCGTGGATCGCGGCGCGGCGATCGGTCTCGATGGTCCAGCGCCGCACGCCGGTGTCGAGGATGCCCTTGGCGATCGCCTGCGCAATGGCGTTCGGATCCTCGCTGCGCGGGTTGTCGCTGGTGACGACCACGCGATCCGCGAGCCGCGCGGCGATCGCGCCCATCTGCGGCCGCTTGCCCGGGTCGCGGTCGCCGCCGCAGCCGAACACGCACACGAGCTCGGAGCCCAGCGCGACCGCGCCGCGCAGCGACGACAGCACCTTCTCCAGCGCGTCGGGCGTGTGCGCGTAGTCGACGACCACCAGCGGCGCGCGCTCGCCGCCGAAGCGCTGCATGCGCCCGGCCGGCGCCTCGAGCTTGGCGAGCGCCGCCACCGCGTCGGCGAGCGGCACGTCGCTCGCGAGCAGCACGCCGAGCACGCCGAGCAGGTTGTACGCGTTGAACGTGCCCACCAGCGGCGACGCGAGCGTCGTGCGGCCCCACGGTGTCGCGACGTCGAGCACGATGCCCGCGCGGTCCATCGCCACCGCGGTGCCCGCGATGTCGGCGGTGCCGAGGCCGTACGACAGCAGGCGCTGCCCGCGCGCGCGGCCCGCCTCGATCAGGCTGCGGCCGAACGGATCGTCGGCGTTGATCACCGCCGCGCGCAGGCCGGGCCACGTGAAGAGCTTCGCCTTCGCGGCGCCGTACGCGGCCATCGTCTTGTGGTAGTCGAGGTGGTCGCGCGTGAGATTGGTGAACAGCGCGACGTCGAACTTGGCGCCGTTCACGCGCCCCTGGTCGAGGCCGTGCGACGACACTTCCATCGCCACCGCGCGCGCGCCGGCCGCGTTGAACTGCGCGAGGAGCTCGTGCAGGACGGCGGCATCGGGCGTGGTGTGCGACGCCGGCGCGAGCGCGCCGACGAGGCCGTTGCCGAGTGTGCCCAGCACCGCGGCGCGGCGCCCGCACGCATCGAGCGCCTGCGCGATCCACTGCGCGCACGACGTCTTGCCGTTGGTGCCGGTGACGCCCGCCATCCACAAACGCTGCGAGGGGCTGCCGTAGATGAAGTCGGCGACGTTGCCGAGCCGGTGCTGCAGGTCCTCGACCGCCGCGTTGGGCGCCTGCCACGCGCGGTCCCACTCGAAGTTGCGCGCCTCGTACAGCACGGCGCACGCGCCGCGCGCGATGGCGTCGGGCACGAAGTGGCGGCCGTCCGCGTGCAGGCCCGGGTACGCGGCGAACGCGACGCCCGGCTGCACGCGGCGGCTGTCGGACGTGATCCGGCGCGGGAACACGCCGAGGCGCGCGAGCAGCGCCGGCACGTCGAGCGGCAGCGGGGCGGAGGCGACGGCCGCGGTCACGTCTCTTCCTGGATCTCGCTGCCTTCGGGCGGCAGGATCACGTTGTTGACCGGCGCGTCGGTCGGCACGCCGAGCGTGCGCAGCGCCGAGCCCATCACGTTGGAGAACACCGGCGCGGCGACGTCGCCGCCGTAGTAGCGGCCCGTGGACGGCTCGTCGATCATGATCGCGACGATCAGCCGGGGATTCGACACCGGCGCGAAGCCCACGAACGACGACACGTACTTGTTGCCGTAGCCGCGGCCCTCGAGCTTGTGCGCGGTGCCCGTCTTGCCCGCGACGCGATAGCCGACGGTCTGCGCCTTCGGCGCGGTGCCGCCGGGCAGCACGGCCATCTCCAGCATGTGGCGCACGGCGAGCGCGGTCGCCGGCTT
The DNA here is from genome assembly GCA_046347855.1 of Burkholderiales bacterium. Classification (GTDB taxonomy): domain Bacteria; phylum Pseudomonadota; class Gammaproteobacteria; order Burkholderiales; family Casimicrobiaceae; genus VBCG01. The sequence continues at coordinate 943,577 of JAXMFJ010000005.1, read as the reverse complement.
GATCACCTGCCGGCCCTCGACATGGGCGTCGGTCTTGAAGAGCGTGACCGGCTTCACCTCGCCGTCGTTGGCGAACATCGTGTAGGCGCGCGCGAGCTGCACGAGGTTGACCGAGATGCCGTGCCCGTACGCCATCGTCGCCTGCTCGATCGGCTTCCACGACTTCGCCGGGCGCAGGCGGCCGCCGACCTCGCCCGGGTACCCGGTGCGCGGCGGCGCGCCGAAGCCCACCTCGGTGAACATGTCGTGCATCGCCTGCGGCGGCAGCGACAGCGCGATCTTCGCCGCGCCCACGTTCGACGACTTCTGGATCACCTGCTCGACGGTGAGAGCGCCGCCCTTGTGCGCGTCGTGGATGGTCGCGGGGCCGATCTGCAGCGTGCCGGGCGCCGTCTGGATCACCGTCTGCGGCGTGATCTTGCCGGCCTCGAGCCCCGTCGCGATCGTGAACGGCTTCAGCGTCGAGCCGGGCTCGAACACGTCGGTCAGCGCGCGGTTGCGCATCTTCTCGCGCGCGACCTTGTCGCGGCGGTTCGGGTTGTACGTGGGCAGGTTGGCGAGCGCGAGGATCTCGCCGGTCTTGACGTCGAGCACCACGATGCCGCCGGCCTTCGCCTTGTTCGCCTCCACCGCGGCCTTCAACTCGCGGAACGCGAGGTACTGCAGGCGCGTGTCGATCGCGAGCGCCAGGTCGCGGCCCGCCTGCGGCGCGCGGATCGCGGCGACGTCCTCCACGGCCTCGTTGCGACGGTTGATGATCACGCGCCGGCTGCCAGCCGCGCCCGCGAGCCACGCCTGCTGCGCGAGCTCGATGCCTTCCTGGCCCGCGTCGCGGTCGCCGGTGAAGCCCACGATGTGCGCGGTGACCTCGCCGCCGGGATAGAAGCGGCGGTACTCGTTCTGGTCGTGCAGGCCCTTGATGCGCAGCGCCATCGCGCGCTCGGACACCTCCGGCGCCACCTGCCGCGCGATGAACGCGAAGTCCTCGTGCGCATCGAGGCTCGCCTGCAGCTTGCCGGGCGTCGTCTCCAGGAGCCTGGCGAGCGCGCTCATCTGCTCAGGGGTAGCCTCGAACTTGTCGGGAAACGCCCACAGGCTCTTCACGGGCGTAGACACGGCGAGCGCCTCGCCCGAGCGGTCGACGATGCGGCCGCGGTGCGCGGGCACCTCGAGCTCGCGCGAGTGCCGCGCGCTGCCCTGCGACTGCAGGAACTCGTTGTCGATCCACTGCAGGTACAGCGAGCGGCCGACGAGCCCCGCGAACAGCAGCGCGAGCGCCCCGAACAGGAAGGGCGCGCGCAGGCGCGGCAGGGTGAGCGGCGCCGTGTCGGCACGGCGCGCCTGCGCGTAGCGGGCGGCGGCCGTCACTTGGCCTTCTCCGTGGCCGCCGTCCCCGCGATGCCGACGATCTCGGTGCGCGCCGGCGTGGGGAGCTGCATGCGCAGCTGCTCGCGCGCGATCTTCTCGACGCGCGCCGGCATGCCCCACGTCGACTGCTCGAGCTGGAGCTGGCCGTACTCGGTCTCGTAGCCGCGTGCCTGGGCCTGCGCGCGCTCGAGCTCGATGAAGCGCTGCCGCGCCTGGTGGCGCGAGGTCACGAGGGACAGCGCGCAGAGCACGAGCACGACGACCAGGAGAAGGTTCACGCGCGTCACGCCGCGGCCCGGTCCAGGTAGCCTTCGGGCCAGTCGGGCGGCAGCGGCGCCGCGGTGCGCTCCGCGACACGCAGGAGCGCGCTGCGCGCCCGCGGGTTGCGCGCGACCTCGGCGGCGCCCGGCTTCACCGCGCGGCCGACGAGCGCCAGCGGCGCCTGCGGCAGGTCGGCATTGGCGAGCGGGAGGCGCGCGGCGACCGGGTCCCCGCGGAACGGCTGCGAAGCGCGGGCGAAGAACTGCTTGACGATGCGGTCCTCGAGGGAATGGAAGCTGATCACGGCGATGCGCCCCCCGGCCCGCAGCAGCGGCACGATGCGCGGCAGCGCGAGACTCACCTCAGACAGCTCGCGGTTCACGAAAATCCGAAGGGCCTGGAACGTCCGCGTGGCCGGATCCTGACCCCAATCACCCCGCGTGCGCGCGCCGAGGGCTTCGCCCACGAGATCGCGGAGCTGGCGCGTCCGGAGGATCGGCTCCCGCGCGCGCGCTGCCGCAACTGCTCTTGCAACCGATTGAGCAAACCGTTCTTCACCATAGTCGCGGATGACCTCCGTCAATTCGCGCACCGTGGCGCGGGCAAGGAATTGGGCCGCGGATTCGCCGCGCGACGGGTCCATCCGCATGTCGAGCGGGCCGTCGTGGCGAAACGAGAACCCCCGTTCGGGGTCGTCGATCTGCGGCGAGCTGATGCCGAGGTCGAGCAGCACGCCGGCCAACGGCGGCAGCCCGAGGTCCTGCGCGACCGCGGGCAGCTCGGAGAACCAGGCGCGGCGGAAGACGAAGCGCGCGTCGCGCGCGGCCAGCGCCTCCGCGGCGCGCGCGGCGGCCGGGTCGCGGTCGAGGCCGACCAGCAGGCCGTCGGGCCCGATTCCCGCGAGAATGGCCTGCGCGTGGCCGCCGCGCCCGAACGTGCCGTCGACGTACGTGCCCTGCGGCGTGACCGCCAGCGCCGCCACGGCTTCCTCGAGCAGGACGGGGACATGGGTGTCGTCCATGTCAGTGGCGCCCGGCCGCCCGCAGCCACCGACCAGCCCCCGCTTGGGGAGCGAGTGCAGCGAGTTGGGGGAAGCGTTTCATCCTAGAGCGAGAAGCCGTCGAGCTCGGGCGGCAGCCCGGTGGCCGGGAAGGCGATCGCCTGCGCGGTCTGCACTTCCCACTGGGCCTGGTCCCACAGCTCGAACTTCTGCCCCTGCCCGACCAGCACCACGCGCTTGTCGAGGCTCGCGTACTTGCGCAGCGCGGGGGGCACGAGGATGCGGCCGGCGGCGTCGATCTCGACGTCGTCGGCGTGACCGACCAGCAGCCGTTGCAGGTTGCGGATCGGCTCGTTGAACGAGGACAGGGCCATGAGCCGCGCCTGGATCGGCTCCCACGCGGCCTTCGGATACAGGAGGAGGCAGCGCGAGGGATCGGCGGTCAGGACCAGGTGGCCGTTGCCGGCCGGGGCCAGCGCGTCGCGGTGGCGGGCCGGGATGGCCAGCCGGCCCTTGGCGTCGAGGACCAGCTCGGTGACGCCGCGGAAGACCGGCAGCGGCCCTTGCCCCGCCCCGCCCGCGACCCCCGTGTCAGCCTCTCCCGCCACGCCGAACCTCCCTTGCCCCGCCCGCCGCCGGGGTCTTCGACCGGTCGGGCGCCACTCCCCGGCACCTCGACCACCCGAAACCCCACTTTGACCCACTTTTTACCACTCGGGCGGACTATACGCGTGTGGAACCGGCCCAGTCAACGCTTTTCCGTTGCTCGAACAATGACTTAGCACGCGAATTACAACAAATGTCTTTTGCCCGCAAAAATAGCGACTTAGAGTGGAAAGCGAAGGTAGTTTAAGAGGATTGGAGGCGCTCGTTTCCCACTTTCGAACGAACGTTCGCCGGGCGGCGGCGTTTTGGGGCATTTTTCGGCTGTCGCCGGCCCGCGGGTGCCCCGCCGGCCGTTCCGGCAGGGTTGATGCCGCCGGCATGACCGCATCGCACGCCTGTCCAACCCCCTGTAAAGGCCCGTCCGGGCAAGGCCGTGCCCCCGCCATTACCATCGGGTTCCCCTTCGCCCCGCCCATGCCGATGCGCCTGCCCCTGCTGCCTGCCGCTGCCCTCGCCTGCCTGCCGCTCCTGTCGAGCGCGCAGGACGTCGCCCCGGGCACCGTCGTCACCAACGCGTCGCTGTCGGGGCTCGCGCAGTTCGACACGAGCCTCGACGGCGGCGGCCGCTTCCACTGGAACGGCGCGATCGCCTCGGGCTCGGTGTATCGCCAGTTCGCGCCGCAGTTCGGCGCCGGGCTCACGCTCACCTACGACTGGCAGCAGTGGAGCTTCGACAGCCCCACGCGCCTGGGCCCCGTCGCGCCGTGGCGCGACCTCTACCAGCCGCAGGTCGGCGCGACGCTCATGTACGCCTTCTCGGAGGACGTGCAGATGATGGTGATGCCGTCGGTGTCGTGGGCGTACGCCAGCGGCGCCTCGACGGGCGACGCGCTCAACTACGGCGCCGTCGCGATCCTCTCGCGCGACTTCACGCCCAAGCTCACGCTGGGGCTCGGCGCCGCGGTGTACCGCCAGATCGATCGCACGCGCGTGTTCCCGTTCGTCGCGATCGACTGGCAGATCGACGACCGCTGGCGCCTCGCCAACCCCTTCTCGGCCGGCCCCACCGGCGGTGCCGGGGTGGAGCTCACCTACAAGGCCGCCGACGACTGGCAGGTCGGGTTCGGCGGCACCTACCGCTCGTATGCGTTCCGCCTCGCGCAGGACGGGCCGGTGCCGGACGGCATCGGCGAGAACACGTCGATCCCGCTCTTCCTGCGGCTGTCGCGCAACATCGGCAAGCAGGCGCAGGTCGACCTGTACGCCGCCGCGCTTGCCAACGGTACGCTGAAAGTGAAGAATCGGAATGGCGACGACCTTGCCACCGCCGACTACGACGTCGCGCCGCTCGTCGCGCTCACGCTGCGTTACCGGTTCTGACCGCCGGACCGCGCCCGAATCCTGGAGGCCCCATGGCCGCTCGCATCCGTTTGCTGCCGTCCGTTGCCGTCGCGCTCACCGCCGTGCTGCTGCTCGGGGGCTGCGCGACGCGCTTCGACGCGCAGGGCCGGCAGATCTACGTGTGGCAGTTCGGGCAGGATACCGAGCGTGCCGTCGACCGCTCCAACCCGCGCCTGCCGCTCCTGCCCAAGTGGCGGCCGAAGGAGGAGTTGTGGCCGGTGCCGAGCCCCTTCGACTTCTCCGACCTGTCGCCGTACTCGTTCCTCGCGCCGCAGGAAGCCCTGGGCGACATCCGGCTAAGCGATAATGCGGCCTGTGCCGTCTCCTGCGATTCGAACGCGCGTCCTGCGCCGCTGGCTTCTCGCGCTGACGCTCGCGGCAGCCGCAGCCGCATCGTTCTCGCCGCCCGCTAGCGCGCAGCCCGCCGCCGATTCCGCGGCGGCCACGCCGTCGCCGGACGCACCCGTCCGGTACCGCGTCACCATCGTCGCACCCGACGATGTCGCCGCCACGGCGCGGGCGGCCGTCGACCTCGTCCGCTGGCAGGACTTCGAGGACATGGACGAGGACCTCCTCGACCGCCTGACGCGCGATGCGACGCCGCAGGCGCGCGAGGCCGCGGCCACGCTGGGCTATTTCTCCGCGGACGTCGCCGTGAAGGTCGACCGCGCGACGACGCCGGTGACCGTCACCCTCACCATCACGCCCGGCGCCGCGACGCACGTCACGAGCGTCGCGATCGACGTCACGGGTCCCGCGCACACGCTGCCCGAAGGCGAGGCGGCGATCGGCAAGCTGCGGGACGAGTGGCTGTTGCCGAAGGGCGCGCAGTTCCGCCAGCAGGCGTGGACCGCCGCGAAGCAGCGCGCGACGGCCACGCTCGCGGCGAGCCCGTTCGCAGCCGCCACGCTCACCGCGAGCGAGGCGAAGATCGATCCGGCGGCGCGCAGCGCCGACCTGTCGCTGACGATCGACAGCGGGCCGCCGTTTCGCATCGGCGCCATCGACGTGCAGGGCCTCAAGCGCTACACGCCGGAGCTCGTGCTGAACTTCGGCGCGGTGCGCGAGGGCGACCTCTACAGCGAGCAGGAGATGGACGATTACGTGCGCCGCCTCCTGTCGTCGGGCTACTTCGCGAGCGTGCAGGCGTCGATCGACACCAACGTCGAGCAGGCCGAGCACGCGAAGGTCACGCTGTCCGTGATCGAGGCGCCGACGCGCCGCCTCGAGTTCGGCGCCGGCTACTCGACGGACACGCAATACCGCGCGAGCGCGGCGTACAGCGACGTGAACCTCGACGGCCACGGGCTGCAGATGTACACGAGCGCGCGCGTCGAGACCAAGGTGCAGCAGCTCGACCTGCGCTTCGTGCGGCCGCCGACCGCCGGCGGCTGGATCGACACGTACGCGGCGACGCTGCAGCGCACGGACATCGAGAACCTCGTCACGCGCACGGCCGCGGTGACGGCGCGGCGGCGCGCGATCGACGAGCGGCGCACGCCCGCGTTCGGCATCGGCTTCTACCAGAACGACCAGACGCCGGAGGGCCTGCCGACCGAGTCGTCGCACGCGCTGTACGTCGACGGCGAGTACACGTGGCGCAACGTCGACGACCTGCTGTCGCCGTCGCGCGGCTGGATGGCGAACGTGCAGGTGGGCTACGGCATCCCGGGCGCGTCGACCGAGCAGTTCGGGCGCGTGATCGCGAAGACCGTGGCGTGGGTGCCGCTCGCGCGCAACGACACGCTCAACCTGCGCGCCGACGCGGGCGCGGTGCTCGCGCAGTCGCGGGTCGGGATCCCGTCGAACTTCCTGTTCCGCACCGGCGGCGACACCACGGTGCGCGGCTATTCGTTCGAGAGCCTCGGCGTGCAGGAAGGCCCGGCGGTGGTGGGCGGGCGCTACTACGCGGTGGGCAGCGTCGAGCTCGACCACTGGGTGACGGAGGCGTGGGGCCTGGCCGCGTTCGTCGACGCGGGCAACGCCACCGACACGCTGAAGGAATTCCACTTCGCGCTGGGCTACGGCGTCGGCGCGCGCGTGCGCACGCCGATCGGCCCGTTCCGGCTCGACGTCGCGTACGGGCAGGACGATCACAGCGTGCGCGTGCACTTCTCGGTGGGGCTCTCGTTTTGAGCGACGCGCCCGCCCCTGCGCCCGCGAGCCCGCCGCCGGCGAGGCCGCGCCGGTCCGTCGCGCGCCACGCGGTGAGCGCGGTCACGTGGCTGCTCGCGTTCCTCGTCGTGGCGATCGCGGCGGGCTGGTTCGCGCTCGGCACGCAGGCGGCGCTCGACTACGTCGTGCAGCGCGCGATCGGCGAGAGCAACGGCCAGCTCACGATCGACGGCGCGACCGGATCGCTGCTGTCGACGATCCGCGCGCAGCGCATCGCGTGGCACGGGCCCGACATGGACGTCGAGGCGACCGAGATCGTGATGACGTGGACGCCGCTCGACCTCGTGTCGCGCCGCTTCCACGTGCAGGGCCTCGGCGCGCAGCGGCTCGCGCTGCATTTCAAGGGCGGCAGCAAGCAGGCGAGCGGGCTGCCCGCGAGCCTCGCGCTGCCGCTCGAGGTGTCGGTCAGCAACATCGGCGTGCAGCGGCTCGAGTGGCAGACCGGCGAATCGTCGGGCGTGGTCACCGGCGTCACGTTCGACTACGCGGGCGGCGGCAGGGAGCACGCGGTGCGCGCGCTGCGGCTGGTGAGCGACTACGGGACGCTCACCGGCGACGCACGCCTCGCGGCGGAGGCGCCGTACGCGCTCGCGGGCACGCTCGCGGTCGTGGGCGACGGGCCGTATCGCGACGGCCGCGCCACGCTGCAGGTGGACGGCACGCTGGAGCGCTTCGCGCTCGTCGCCGACGGCACGCTGCACGCGGCGCAGGGCACGGTGAAGGCCACGCTGACGCCGTTCGCGGATCCGCCGCTCGTGTCCGCCGACATCGACGCGCGCGACGTCGACCTCGCGCAGTTCGCGTCCGCGCTGCCCGCGACCGCGCTCACCCTGAATCTCACGGCGCGCCCCGCCGGTGCGGGCTTCGCGGGCACGCTCACCGCGCGCAATGCGAACGCGGGACCGATCGACGCGGGACGCATTCCGGTGGCCGCGCTGTCGTCGGCCTTCGCGTGGGACGGCACGGCGCTCGCGCTCACCGGCGCGCGCGCGGAGCTGCCGGGCGGCGGCCGCGCAGCCGGCGACATCCGCGTGCCGCGCGCGGGCACGCCGGTCGGCCTGCAGCTCACGCTCGCCGACGTCGACCTCGCGCGCATCGTGTCCACGCTCGTCACGACGCGGCTGTCGGGCAGCGTCAGCGCCGACGTCACGCAGGACCGCCAGGTCGTGCGCGGCGACATCCGCCAGGGCGACCTCGCGCTCACGTTCGCCGGCACGGTCGCCGACCGCCGCGTCGTGCTGGAGCGCGCCCGCGTGCAGGCCGGTGCCGGCGAGGTCAGCGGCAGCGGGACGTTCGCGTTCGACGCGCCGCGCGCGTTCACGCTGCGCGCGACGGCGACGCGCTTCGATCCCTCGCGCTTCGTCGCGATGCCCGCGGCGAAGCTCGACGGCACCGTCGACGTCCGCGGGACGCTGTTGCCGCGCTTGGACGTCACCGGCGAGGTCACGATCGCGCGCGGCAGCGAGCTCGCGGGGCTCGCGCTGGTCGGCCGCGCGCACGGCCACGTCACGCCCACCGCCGCGCGCGACATGGCGCTGGATGCGAGCCTCGGCAGCGCGAAGCTCGCCGCCAGCGGCGCGTTCGGCGGCACGGCGGACGCGCTGGCGTTCTCGGCGGACGTGCCGCACCTCGCGGAGCTCGCGCCGCTCCTCGCGCGCTACACGTCGGCGACCGTGCCCGCGAAGTCGGCGGGCGCGCTGCAGGCGAAGGGCACGCTGCGCGGCGATCCGCGGATGCCCGCGCTGGCGCTCACGCTGAACGCGCGCGGGCTGCAGTGGGGCGACGTCGCGCGCGTGGCCACGCTCGACGTCACGGCCGACGCGCCCGCTGCGCTCGACGCCACCAACGCGCCGAAGCTCGCGGCGCGGCCGGTCAAGGTGCGGATCGCGGCCACCGGCGTGCACGTGGCGCAACGCGACTTCGCGACGGTGAATGCCACCGTGGACGGCACGCTCGCGCAGCACAAGGCGACGCTCGCGTTCACGGGGCAGGACCTCGACGTCGCGGCCGCGTTTGCGGGCGGGATCGCCGATGCGCCGCGCGCCGGCGCGCCCGCGGTCACCACGTGGCAGGGCACGCTCGACTCGCTCGTCAACCGCGGCACCTACGCGTTCAAGCTGGACGCACCCGCCCGGCTGTCGCTGGCGGGCGATCGCGTCGAGATCGGCGACGCGCGCGTCACGGCGACGCTGGGCCGTGCGGAGCTCGTGCGCCTCGTCGTCGATCACGGGCGCATCACGACACAGGGATCGTTCACGGGCATCTCCGCGGCGGCGGTCGCGCAGTTCGCGGGCACGCCGCTGCCCTTCCCGTCCACGTTGCTCATCGGCGGCGAGTGGTCGCTCTCCGCCACGCCGCGCCTCAACGGCACGTTCGCGGTGCGCCGCGAGAGCGGCGACTGGTTCGGCTCGGACAGCCCGACGCTCGCGCAGAAGGACGTGGCGCTGGGCATCACGACGATGGAGCTGACGGGCACGTTCACCGACGATGCGCTGCGGGCGGCGGCGCGCTTCCGCTCGCAGCGTGCGGGCACCGCCGATGCGGCGCTCACGCTTGCGGCTGGCAGCGCGCCGGGACGGCTCGATGCGAACGCGCCGCTCGCCGCAACGCTCACCGCGGACCTGGAGTCGCTGCGGCCGATGCAGCCTTGGCTCGGCACGCTCGCGGTGATGGACGGGCGCGCGCACCTCGCGCTCGCGGTGCGCGGCACGCTGGCCGATCCGCAGCTCGGCGGCACGCTCGCCGGCGATGCGCTGCGCTTCGACCTGCCGCAGTACGGCGTCCACCTGCGCGACGGCACGCTGCGCGCGCGCCTCGCCGACCGCACGCTCCACCTCGACGACTTCACGTTCGCGGGCGGCGCCGGCAAGTTCTCGGCCAAGGGCACGCTCGCGCGCGCGCCGGGCACCGGCACGGCGACGTCGCGCATCGAGTGGACCGCGAACGACTTCACGGTCGTGAACCGGCCCGACCTGCAGATCATCGCGGACGGCACCGGCACCGTCGCCTTCGCGGACAAGAAGCTGCTGCTCGCCGGCAAGATCTCCATCGACAAGGGACGCGTCGCCTACGAGCCGACGCGGGTGGGCACGCTCTCCGACGACGTGGTGATCGTGGGCCAGCCGCGCGCTGCGCCGGAGGCCCGCGGCGAGCAGCCGCTCGCGCTCGACATCGAGGTGGCGCTCGGCCGCGACTTCCGCTTCTCGGGCGAAGGCCTCGAGACGCGGCTCGGCGGCAAGGTGAACGTCGTCACCACCGCGGACGGCAGCCTGAACGCGCGCGGCACCATCTACGCGGTGGGCGGCACCTACTTCGTGTTCGGGCAGCGGCTCGACATCGACCGCGGCCGCGTGATCTTCGACGGCCCGCTCAACAATCCCGCGCTCGACGTGGTCGCGCTGCGCAAGAACCTCGCGGTGGAGGCGGGCGTCGAGGTGACGGGCACGGTGAAGGTGCCGCGCGTGCGCCTCGTGTCGAACCCACCGGTGCCCGACGGCGAGAAGCTGTCGTGGCTCCTCACGGGACAGGGGCTCGACCGCGCGAACCGCGCGGATCTCGCCGCGCTGTCGGCGGCGTCGGCGTCGCTGCTGGGCCAGGGCAGGAAGCCGATCACGCAGCAGATCGCGAACACCATCGGCCTCGACGACATCTCGGTGCGCGATTCGGCGAACACGATCACCGGCGGCACGTCGACGCAGGTGGTCGCGTTCGGCAAGCGCATCTCCGACCGCCTGACGCTCGTCTACGAGCAGGGGTTGTCGGTGGCGAACAACGCGCTGCGCATCGAGTACGCGCTGTCGCGGACGTGGACGCTGCGCGCGGAAGCGGGCGTGGTGAGCTCGATCGGGTTGTACTTCCGGCGATCGTATGAATAGCGCGGGGTCCGACCCCGAACGGGGCACGAACCCGGGATCTGACACCGGCGCGCGAAATGCGTGCGCGCCGGTATCAGACCCCTGGACTTCGGTGGCGCGGGGCCTGACCCCGTGAATCGTCAGCCGGCGAGCACTTCCTTCGCCACCGCGACGACATGCGCCGGCTCGAACCCGAACTGCTGCTGCAGCGCCTTCAGCGGCGCCGACGCGCCGAACGTCTCCATGCCGATCGCGCGGCCGCGCGTGCCGATGTAGCGCTCCCAGCCGAACGTCGACGCCTGCTCGATCGCGACGCGCGCGGTGATATGCGGCGGCAGCACGCGGTCGCGATACTCCCGCGGCTGGCGCTCGAAGAGATCCCACGACGGCATCGACACCACGCGCGAGCGGATGCCCTCGGCCGCGAGCATCTCGTGCGCGTCGACCGCGAGGCTCACCTCGCTGCCCGACGCGATCAGGATCACCTGCGGCTCACCGCCCGCCGCATCGGCGAGAATGTACGCGCCCTGCGCGACGCCGGACGCCGGCGTGTACTTCGTGCGGTCGAGCGTGGGCAGCGGCTGCCGCGACAGCACGAGCATCGCGGGCCGATGCTTCTGTCCGAGCGCGACGCGGTACGCCTCGACGACCTCGTTGGCATCGCCGGGACGCAGCAGCGTCATGCCGGACATCGCGCGCAACGAGGCCAGCTGCTCGATCGGCTGGTGCGTGGGGCCGTCCTCGCCGTCGCCCATCGCGTCGTGGGTGAAGATCCACAGGCACGGGATCTCCATCAGCGCCGACAGCCGCAGCGCGCCGCGCGCGTAGTCGCTGAAGATGAAGAACGTCGCGCCGTACGGACGCAGCTTCGACAGCGCCATGCCGTTCACCAGCGCGGCCATCGCGTGCTCGCGGATGCCATAGTGGAAGTTGCGGCCCGCGTACGTGGCAGGCTCGAAGTCGCCGGCACCGTCGAAGGTGAGCGTCGTCTTGTTCGAAGGACCGAGATCGGCGGAGCCGCCCAGCAGCCACGGAATGCGCTGGGCGAGCACGTTCAGCATCTTGTTGGACGCGTCGCGACCCGCCACGCCCTTGGCGTCGGTCGGAAACACGGGCAGGTCGCGGTCCCAGCCGTCGGGCAGGTCGCGCCGCTGCATGCGGTCGACCTCGTCGGCGAGATCGGGAAACGCCGCGCGGTAGCGCGCGAAGAGCGCATCCCATGCGGCATGCGCGTCGCGTCCGCGCGCGCCGATGCCCTGCGCGAAACGCTCGCGCACGCCGTCGGGCACCAGGAACTGCGCATCCTCGGGCCATCCGTAGAAGCGCTTGGTGAGCTTCACCTCCTCCACGCCGAGCGGCTCCCCGTGCGCGGCGGCGGTGTCCTGCTTGTGCGGGCTGCCGTAGCCGATGTGCGTGTCGAGGATGATCAGGGTCGGCCGCCGCTTGGTGAGGCGGAAGACGGCGAGCGCATGCTCGATGCGGGCGAGGTCGTTGGCGTCGCCGACGCGCAGCACGTTCCACTGGTACCCCAGGAAGCGCGCGGCGACGTCCTCGGTGAACGCGATGCGCGTGTTGCCCTCGATCGTGATGTGATTGTTGTCGTAGATCCAGCAGAGGTTGTCGAGCTGGAGATGGCCGGCGAGCGACGCGGCTTCCGCGCCCACGCCCTCCATCAGGCAGCCGTCGCCGCACGTCGCGTAGACGTCGTAGTCGAAGAGCGGGAAGCCGTCGCGGTTGTAGCGCGCGGCGAGCCACTTCTGCGCGGCGGCCATGCCGACGCTGGTGGCGATGCCCTGCCCGAGCGGTCCGGTCGTGGTCTCGACGCCGGACACGAGGTGATACTCGGGATGCCCGGGCGCGTGGCTGCCGAACTGGCGGAAGTGGCGGATGTCGTCGAGCGTGACCGACTCGCCGCCCAGCACCTCGTACTCCGGATTGACCGCCTTCACGCCGGCGAGGTGCAGCAGCGACCACAGCAGCATCGACGCGTGGCCGTTGGACAGCACGAAGCGGTCGCGGTTGGGCCAGATCGGGTCCGCGGGATCGAAGCGCAGCACGCGGTTCCACAGCACGTAGCCCATCGGGGCCATGCCCATCACCGCGCCGGGATGGCCCGAGTTGGCGGCCTGCACCGCATCGATGGCGAGCGTGCGGATCGTGTCGACGCACAGTGTGTCGGGATCCATGTCCTGCGGGAAAGCCATGCGCGACTCCGTGTCAGGGCGTGCCGGCCGCCGCGGCGTCGGCAAAGATGAGCGCGCGCTCGCCGGTCACGCGGCCGGCCGGGATGCGCGGGTCGCGGCGCGCGACGCGCGCGACCATCGCGGCCTTGTCGGCGCCGGTGACGACGAACAGCACGCAGCGTGCGCGATCGAGCAGCGGGTAGGTCACGGTCATGCGCCGATGGCCCATGTACGGCGCGGTGATCGCGACCTGCGCATGATCCTCGGCGAGCACCGGATCGCCGGGCACGAGCGACGCGGTGTGGCCGTCGGGGCCGAGGCCCAGGTGCACGACGTCGAGCAGCGGCGGCGTGCCCGCGATGGTCGCGAGCGTGCGCGCATAGGCCGCGGCCGCACTCGCGAGATCGGTGGCCTCGACCGGCATCGGATGCGCGTTCGCCGCGGGCAGCGGCGCGTGCGCGAGGAAGCTGTCGCCGATGTGCGTCCAGTTGCGGTCGGGGTCGCCCGCGGGCGCGACGCGCTCGTCCACCTGGAAGAGATGCACGTTCTGCCACGGCAGGTCGCAATCCGCGAGCGCGCGCAGCATCGCCCACGGCGTGTGGCCGCCGCTCACCGCGAGCTTGAAGCGGCCGCGCTCACGGACCGCTGCGCGCGCCTGCGCCGCGATGAACTGCGCCGCCTGCTGCGCGACCGTCGCGTCGTCCGCGAAGGCGCGCAGCTCCATCGGCGCCGGCGGCAGCGGCGGGAAGCTCGCCATCACGGCGCGACGACCGGATCGTCCCAGCCGTCCTTCGGCGCGATCTTCTGCGCTTCGGCGGGTCCCCACTGGCCGGCGTCGTACGGATACACGGGCGTGCCCGCGGCGAGCACCGGGTCGACGATGCGCCACGCTTCCTCGACGTAATCCTGGCGCGCGAACAGCGTCTGGTCGCCTTCCATCGCGTCGGTGAGCACGCGCTCGTACGCCTCGGGCTCGTCGGCGCCGGGGTGGTGGCTCATCGTGAGCTCCACCTGCCGCCCGATGTTCTTCTCGCCCGCGTCCATCACCGTCGTGCCGAGCGCGATCACGACGTCGGGGCTCACGCGAAAGCGCAGGTGGTTCGCGGGCGCCGTGCACGTGGGAAAAATCTTGGGCGGCCGCTTCAGGCGCACCAGCACCTCGGTGCACGTGACCGGCAGGTTCTTGCCGGCACGGATGTAGAACGGCACGTCCTGCCAGCGCCAATTGTCGACGTGCAGCTTCACCGCCGCGAACGTCTCGATCTTCGAATCGGGCGCGACACCCGGCTCCTTCGTGTAGCCGCGGAACTGGCCGCGCACGAGGTCGTCCGGCGCCACGGTCTCCATCGCCTTCAGCACCTTCACCTTCTCGTCGCGGATCGACTCGCTGTCGGTGCGCGCGGGCGCCTCCATCGCGAGGTTGCACAGCACCTGGAAGAGGTGGTTCTGCACGACGTCGCGCATCGTGCCGGTCTGGTCGTAGAACGCGCCGCGGCCCTGCACGCCGAAGCTCTCCGCCATCGTGATCTGCACGCTCTTCACGTACTTGCGGTTCCACAGCGGCTCGAGGAACTCGTTGGCGAACCGGAAGAACAGCATGTTGTGCACCGGCCGCTTGCCGAGGTAGTGGTCGATGCGGAACACGCGCGACTCGTCGAACGTCGCGTGCAGGATCGCGTTGAGGTTGCGCGCCGAGGCCAGGTCGCGGCCGAACGGCTTCTCGACGATGACGCGTGCGCCGGCCGTGCACTGCGCCTTCGCGAGCTGCTCCACCACCGTGCCGAAGAGCGACGGCGGGATCGCGAGGTAGTGCGCGGGCGACTTCGCGGGGCCGAGCTGCGCGCGCAGCTCGGTGAAGGTGGCCGCGTCGCTGTAGTCGCCGTCGACGTAGCGCAGCAGCGTGAGGAGCTTCGCGAACGCGGCCTCGTCGAGCCCGCCGTGCGTCACGAGGCTGTCGCGGGCGCGGGCGCGGAACTGCTCCAGGTTCCAGTTCGCCTTCGCGACGCCGATGACGGGCACGTCGAGCGTGCCGCGCCGGATCATCGCCTGCAGCGACGGGAAGATCTTCTTGTACGCGAGGTCGCCGGTGGCGCCGAAGAAGACCAGTGCGTCGGAGGGGACGGGGGTCATTTCGCCGGCTTCTCGACGTGCCCGCCAAACTCGAAGCGCATCGCGGACAGCAGGCGGTTCTGGAAATCCGCCTCGCCGCGCGAGCTGAAGCGCTCGTACAGCGCGGTGGTGAGCACCGGCGCGGGCACGGCCTCGTCGATCGCGGCCTTGATCGTCCAGCGGCCCTCGCCCGAATCGGACACGCGGCCCGCGAAATTGTCGAGCGACGGGCTCTTGGCCAACGCGGAGGCGGTGAGGTCGAGCAGCCACGAGGCGATGACGCTGCCGCGGCGCCACACCTCGGCGACGTCGGTGACGTCGATGTCGTACTGGTAGTGCTCGGGGTCGCGCAGCGGCGTGGTCTCCGCGTCGATCGCGTGCGTGGCCTTGCCGATGTTGGCGGCGCGCAGGATGCCGAAGCCCTCCGCGTACGCCGCCATGAGGCCGTACTCGATGCCGTTGTGCACCATCTTCACGAAGTGGCCCGCGCCGTTGGGGCCGCAGTGCAGGTAGCCCTGCTCCGCCGTGCCCTTGCCCGGCGCGCGTCCCGGCGTGCGGTCGATCGAGCCGGCGCCAGGCGCGAGCGTGCGGAAGATCGGGTCGAGGCGCTGCACGGTGGCCTGCGGGCCGCCGATCATCATGCAGTAGCCGCGCTCGAGGCCCCACACGCCGCCGCTGGTGCCGACGTCGACGTAGTCGAGCGACTTCGGCGTCAGCTCCTTCGCCCGCCGGATGTCGTCGATGTAGTACGAGTTGCCGCCGTCGATGATGGTGTCGCCGGCGGCGAGCAGCGGTGCGAGCTGCGCGATGGTCTCGTCGACGACCGCGGCGGGCACCATCAGCCAGATTGCGCGTGGCTGGGCGAGCTTGGCCACGAGATCCGCCATCGACGCGGCACCGGTGGCGCCCTCGCCGGCGAGCGCCGTGACTGCCTGCGGAAACATGTCGAACACCACGCACGAGTGCCCGCCCTTCATCAGGCGCCGCACCATGTTCGCGCCCATCCGTCCCAAGCCGATCATTCCGAGTTGCATTGCCTGCTCCTGAAATGCGTTCTACAAAGAGGCGCAGAGACGCCGAGAACACCGAACCCCTCTGCGTCTCTGCGTCTCTTTGTGAAAGGTTCTTACGTCGCTTTACGCTGCCGGTACCGCCGGATCAGCGCGTTGGTCGAGCTGTCGTGCGCGAGCGCGCGCTCGTCGCCGCTCGATAGCTCCGGGATGATGCGCTGCGCCAGCACCTTGCCGAGCTCCACGCCCCACTGGTCGAACGAATCGATCTGCCAGATCGTCCCCTGCGTGAACACGCTGTGCTCGTACAGCGCGACGAGCCGTCCGAGCGCAGCGGGCGTGAGCTCGTCCAGCAGCAGCACGTTCGACGGGCGATTGCCATCGAACTCGCGATGCGGCACCAGCGCGTCGGGCGTGCCTTCCGCCTTCACCTCGGCGGCGGTCTTGCCGAACGCCAGCGCCTCCGCTTGCGCGAACACGTTCGCCACCAGCATGTCGTGGTGCGGCCCCAGCGGATTCAACGCACGCGCGAAGGCGATGAAGTCGCAGGGGATGAGCCGCGTGCCCTGGTGGATGAGCTGGTAGAACGAGTGCTGCCCGTTGGTGCCGGGCTCGCCCCAGTAGATCGGCCCCGTGTCGTAGTCGACGCGCGCGCCGGCGAGCGTCACGTGCTTGCCGTTGCTCTCCATCGTGAGCTGCTGCAGGTACGCGGGGAAGCGCTTCAGGTACTGCTCGTAGGGCAGCACGGCGACCGTCTGCGCGCCGAAGAAATCGTTGTACCAGACGGCGAGCAGCCCCATCAGCACCGGCAGGTTGCGGTCGAACGGCGCCGTGCGGAAGTGCTCGTCCATCTCGTGGAAGCCGGCGAGCATCTCGCGGAAGCGCGCCGGGCCGATGGCCAGCATGGTGGACAGGCCGATCGCGGAGTCCATCGAGTAGCGGCCGCCGACCCAGTCCCAGAAGCCGAACATGTTGGCCGTGTCGATGCCGAACTCGGTGACCTTCGCGTCGTTGGTGGACACCGCGACGAAGTGCTTCGCCACCGCCGCCATGTTCCCACCCAAAGCCGCGAGCGCCCAATCGCGCGCCGTGCGCGCGTTGGTCATCGTCTCCAGCGTGGTGAACGTCTTCGACGCGACGATGAACAGCGTCTCCCCCGCGTCGAGGTCGTGCACCGCTTCGGCGAAGTCGGTGCCGTCGACGTTGGAGACGAAGCGAAACGTGAGCGCGCGGTCGCTGTACCAGCGCAGCGCCTCGTACGCCATCACGGGACCGAGGTCGGAGCCGCCGATGCCGATGTTGATCACGTTGCGGATCGGCTTGCCGGTGTGGCCCTTCCACTGCCCGCTGCGCACGCGGTCCGCGAACGCCGCCATCCGGTCGAGCACTTCGTGCACGTCCGGCACCACGTCGTGGCCGTCGACGACGATCGATTCGTCGCGCGGCGCGCGCAGCGCCACGTGCAGGACGGAGCGATTCTCCGAGACGTTGATGCGGTCGCCGCGGAACATGGCGTCGATGTGCGCGCGCAGGCCCGATTGGTCGGCGAGCTGCACGAGGAGGCGCAGCGTCTCGTCGGTGACCCGGTTCTTGGAGTAGTCGAGGTACACGCCGGCGGCGTCGAGCGCGAGGCGCTCGCCCCGCTTCGGGTCGGCGGCAAAGAGCTCGCGCAACGTGACGTCGCGGACCTTCGCGTAGTGATCGGTCAGGGCACGCCAGGCCGGCAGCCTGGTGAGAGGTGCAATAGCTGCGGGCATGGTCATCGTCCTCTTGCGGCGCGCTTCGCCGGCCGCTGCGCGCGCCGCCGCGCCGCCGTCGCGTCCTCCCACAGGCGGAAGCCGCCCGGGAAGGCGCGCGCGTTGTCGCCGCGGCGGCACTTGGGCGGCAGGTCTTTGATGTGCACGGCGTTGCCGCCGCCGAGCACGATGTCCTCGGGCTGCAAGGCCGCGGCGAGGCGCGCCACGACGTCGGCCACGCTCTTGCGCCAGCGGCGCTTGCCGTCGCGCAGCAGCGCGCGCTCGCCGACGTAATCCTCGAACGTCGCCTTGCGGTACGGCAGGTGCGCGAGCTCCATCGGCACCAGCGTGCCCTCGACGATCAGCGTGGTGCCGAGGCCCGTGCCGAAGCCCAGGAACAGCATCTTGCCGCCCTGGTAGTCGCCGAGCGCCTGCATCGCGGCGTCGTTGACCATGCGCACCGGCTTGCCGAACGCCTTCGCGTAGTCGAAACGCACCCAGCCCGGGGCGAGGTTGTGCGGCTCCACGGTCGGGTGATCGTGCGCGACCGGCCCCGGGTAGCCGATCGCCACCGCGTCGTACGCCCAGCCTTCGGCGAGCCTGCGCACCGCGGACACCATCTGCCGCGCGGTCATCGTCGGGCCGGACGCGATCTTGCGGATCTCGCGGTGGCCGGTGGCCATGACCTTCACGTGCGTGCCGCCGACGTCGATGACGAGCACGCGGCGCCTGCGCTTCGCCTGCGCCATCAGGCGGCCTTCAGCGCGCCGCTCTTCGCGGCCAGCACGCCCATGAGTTCCTGCCACGATTTCACGAAGGACGCGGCGCCTTCGACCTGCAGCTGCGCGGCCAGCGCTTCGAGATCGACGCCGGTCGCCGTGAACTGCGCGAGCACGGCCTCGCAGTCGCCGCCGTCGGCGGCGATGCCGCCCTTCACGTTGCCGTGGTCGGCCAGCGCCAGCAGCGTGTTCTCGGGCATCGTGTTCACCGTCAGCGGCGCGGCCAGCGCCTCGACGTAAAGCACGTCGGACGCCTTGGGATCCTTGGTCCCGGTGCTCGCGAACAGCAGCCGCTGCGGCCGCGCGCCCGCGTTCTGCGCACGCCGGAACCGCGGCGACGCGAGGAAATCGTTGTACGCCTTGTAGCAGCGCTGGCCGATCGCGATGCCGAGCCGGTTCACGAGCGCGGGCGGCACCTTCGCCGCAACCGCGACGTCCCAGCGGCTGATGAACAGCGACGCCACCGACGCGACGTAGGGACGCAGGCCCGCGGCGATGCGCCGCTCGATGCCGCGCAGGTAGGCTTGCGCGGCCGCGAGGTACTGCTCGCGCGAGAAGAGCAGCGTGACGTTCACCGGCACGCCCGCGAAGATCGCCTCCTCGATGGCCGGGATGCCTTCGGCGGTGCCCGGGATCTTGATGAAGAGGTTCGGGCGGCCGGCGCGCGCGTGGAGCTCCTTCGCGACCGCGATGGTCGTCCCGGTGTCGTTGGCGAGCAGCGGCGAGACCTCGAGCGAGACCCAGCCGTCCACGCCGTCGGTGCGCTGGTACACCGGACGGAAGAGATCGGCCGCGCGGGTGATGTCCGAGAGCGCGAGCTCGAAGAACAGCGCCTCGCCCGAGCGGCCGGCCTTCAGCTTGCTGCGGATCGCGGCGTCGTAGTCGCTGCTGCCCTTGATCGCGTGGTCGAAGATCGTCGGGTTCGACGTGAGGCCGGTCACGGAGAGCTCGTCGATGTAGCGCGCGAGCGTGCCGCTTTCGAGGAGGTCGCGGGTGATGTTGTCGAGCCAGAGACTCTGGCCCAGGTCGTGCAGCGCTTGCGTTGCCTTCATCGGGATTCTCGTGAGGTGAGTCGAGGACCGGCGAATTCCGCCGGGGAGCACCCATTTCCACCGTCATCCCCGCGCAGGCGGGGATCCAGTGTCGTTGACTTGTTGAACAGCAAGGACGCTGGGTCCCCGCCTTCGCGGGGACGACGACTTCCAGCATCGGCGTCGATCCGTTTGGCGATTTGGACGCTGGTTCTAGGATGTTACATGTTCCGTGTCATTCCAGAGACGGAGCACCGGCTCGTCGGGCCCGTGCTCGTAGCCCAGGATGCTGAGGCTCGCCGTGGACAGGAAGAACAGCGAGCCGCCCACCGCGGGCAGCCGCAGCCAGCGCGCGGCGAGGACGCGCAGCAGGTGCGCGCTCGAGAACAGCAGCACGTCGCCCGGCGCTTCGCGCACGCGGGCGAGGACGCGGTCGGCACGCTCGCCCACCCCGTCCGCGCTCTCGCCGTTGGGGCAGCCGTCGCGGAAGAGGTTCCACGCGGGCCGCTCGGCGACGATGTCGGCGGTGCGGCGGCCTTCGTAGTCGCCGTAATCCCACTCGGCGAGATCGGCGTCGACGCGCGCGACCGCGCCGAAGCCGGCGAGCTCGCAGCTGCGGGCGGCGCGTTGCAGCGGGCTCGCGTAGACGCGTGCGAACGCGTGTCCCGCGAGCCGCGCACCCAGTGCGCGCGCGTTGCGCTCGCCCTGCTCCGTCAGCGGGAGATCGGTGCGGCCGGTGTGCCGCCCGTTGCGGCTCCACTCCGTTTCGCCATGGCGCGCGAGATAGACCACCGGCAGCGGCTCGGGCAAAGCGCTCCCCCTGGAGTTTCCCCGGACGCGTCCGATGGGCGGGCCGGGCGGGAAATTGTACGATGCGCGCAACGGCGGTCAAGGTGCCCCGCCCGACCGGCGCCGCCAGCCTCCTTCCGGAACTCCGTCATGTCCCCCGCTCCCCTCGTTCCCTCTCCCGGCCTGGGCGGCCTGCCCCGCATCGGGCTCGTCGCCGCCGACGGCGCGCGCGCCGAGATCTACCTCCACGGCGCGCACGTCACGTCGTGGTTCCCGGCCGGCGCCGGCGAGGACCGCCTGTTCGTCAGCGAGAAGGCGATCTTCACCGACGACGCGGCGATCCGCGGCGGCGTCCCCATCTGCTTTCCGCAATTCGCCGACCAGGGCGCGCTGCCGATGCACGGCTTCGTGCGCGCGCTCCCGTGGCAGCTCGTGCAGGCGGGCGAGCTGCCGGACGGCCGCGCGCAGGCGCACCTGCGTTGTGCCGCGACCGGGGCCACGCGCGCGTCGTGGCCGCACGCGTTCGTCCTCGATTACACGGTGACCGTCGGCGGCGCCACGCTGTCGCTCGTGCTCGACGTGCACAATCCCGACACGATCGACTTCGCGTTCACCGCCGCGCTCCACACGTACCTGCGCGTGCGCGACCTGCGCGCCACGCGCGTGCGCGGCCTCGCGGGCGCCCACTACCGCGACAAGGTGCTCGGCGTGGACGACGCGGTGGAAGCCGCGCAGGAGCTGCCCATCGACCGCTTCGTCGACCGCGTCTACCGCGCGGCGCCGGCGGATCTCGTGATGCTGGAGCCCGGGCGCCGGCTCGACATCCGCACCGCGGGGTTCTGCGACACCGTGGTGTGGAACCCCGACGCGCCGAAGAGCGCCAGCATCGCCGACATGGAAGCCGGCGGCTACCTGCGGTTCCTGTGCATCGAGGCGGCGGTCGCGCACGCGCCCGTCACGGTGGCGGCCGGTGCCACCTGGCACGGCGCGCAGACGCTGCACGCGCGCTGAAGAGCCGCGCGCCGCGGTTGCCTCGGCCTGACCCGGGCCGCACAATGGCGCGCGGCGTGCGCGGCACGCGTGCGCCGGAGCCAGGGGGGAATCCGTGACAGCAGAGGAAGAGCGGCTCGCGCAGGCGCGCGCCGGCAACGCCGCATGGCGCCGGTGGGGGCCGTACCTGTCCGAGCGGCAGTGGGGCACGGTGCGCGAGGACTACAGCGCCGACGGCAACGCCTGGGATTACCTGCCGCACGACCACGCGCGCTCGCGCGCCTACCGCTGGGGCGAGGACGGCATCGCGGGCATCTGCGACGACCAGCAGCAGCTCTGCTTCGCGCTCGCGCTGTGGAACGGCAACGACCCGATCCTCAAGGAGCGGATGTTCGGGCTCGGCAGCCGCGAGGGCAATCACGGCGAGGACGTGAAGGAGTACTACTTCTACCTCGACAACGTGCCGAGCCACGCGTACATGAAGTACCTCTACAAGTACCCGCAGCGGGCGTTCCCGTATGCGGACCTGGTGGAGGAGAACGCGCGGCGCACGCGGGCCGATCCCGAGTACGAGCTCCTCGACACCGGCATCTTCGAGGACGACCGCTACTTCGACGTCACGGTGGAGTACGCGAAGGCCGGCCCCACCGACATCCTGGTGCGCATCGAGGTCGCCAACCGCGCGGGCTTCGCGGCGCCACTGCACGTGCTGCCCACGCTCTGGTTCAAGAATGACTGGAGCTGGACCGCGAATCCGGCGCGCCCGCGCATCGCCGTCGAGCACGCGGATGCCACGCGCGCGGTGCTCGTCACCGCGCACCGCACGCTGCCCGCGTACCGGCTGCACTGCGCGGCGGCCGACGCGCTGCTGTTCACCGAGAACGAGACCAACTTCGCGCGGCTCTTCGGCTCGGCCAACGCGACGCCGTACGTGAAGGACGCGTTCCACGAGGCGCTCGTGCACGGGCGCACGGATGCCGTGAATCCGGCGCGCACCGGCAGCAAGGCGGCGGCGCAGTACGTGCTCGACGTGCCGGCCGGCGGCACGGTGACGCTGCGGCTGCGGCTCACCGACGGCGTGGTCGACGACGCGCTCGGCGCCGCGTTCGACGCGACGTTCGCGCAGCGCAGGGAAGAGGCCGACGCGTTCTACCGCCGCATCACGCCGTTCGCGATTCCCGACGACCTGCGCAACGTGCAGCGGCAGGCGTTCGCGGGCATGCTGTGGGGCAAGCAGTACTACCGCTACATGGTCGAGCGCTGGCTGGAGGGCGATCCGGCGGAGCCGAAGCCGCCCAAGGGGCGCAAGCACGGCCGCAACCACGAGTGGTGGCACCTCGCCGCGGGCGACGTGCTGTCGATGCCCGACAAGTGGGAGTATCCGTGGTTCGCGGCGTGGGACATGGCGTTCCACGCGATCCCGCTCGCGATGATCGACCCGGACTTCGCGAAGGAACAGCTCATCCTGCTCCTGCGCGAGTGGTACATGCACCCGAACGGGCAGATCCCCGCGTACGAGTGGGCATTCTCCGACGTCAACCCGCCGGTGCACGCGTGGGCGGCGATGCGCGTCTACCAGATCGAGCAGCGGATGTACGGCCGCGCCGACCGCGACTTCCTCGAGCGCGTGTTCCAGAAGCTGCTGCTCAACTTCACGTGGTGGGTGAACCGCAAGGACGCCGAGGGCAACAACATCTTCGAGGGCGGGTTCCTGGGCCTCGACAACGTGAGCGTGTTCGACCGCACGTCGGGGCTGCCGTCGGGCGGCCACCTCGAGCAGGCCGACGGCACGAGCTGGATGGGCATGTATTGCCTCAACCTCCTCGCGATCGCGCTCGAGCTCGCGAAGAAGGACCCGGTATACGAGGACATCGCCACCAAGTTCTTCGAGCACTTCGTCTACATCAGCGCCGCGATCAACAAGGTCGGCGGGCACAAGGGCGGGCTGTGGCACGCCGAGGACGGCTACTACTACGACGTCCTGCGCCTGCCCGACGGCCGCTGCTTCCCGATCAAGGCGCAGACGATCGCGGGCATCATCCCGATCTTCGCGGTGGCGGTCGGTGACCGCGAGGGCATCGCGAGCTTCACGGACTTCGCCGAGCGCCTGCGCTGGTTCGCGAAGTACCGGCCGGAGCTGCTGCGCGACCTGTCGCACCTCACGCAGCGCGGCGTCGAGGACCGCGTGCGCCTCTCGCTCGTCGACACCGACAAGCTGCGGCGCATCCTGGCGCCGGTGCTCGATCCCGCCGGCATGCTGTCCGACCACGGCGTGCGCTCGGTCTCGCGGCGACATCACGATCATCCGTTCGTGCTCGAGCTCGGCAGCGAGCGCTTCACGCTCGACTACGCGCCGGCCGAGTCGACGACACCGCTCTTCGGCGGCAACTCGAACTGGCGCGGGCCCGTGTGGTTCCCGGTGAACTACCTGCTCATCGAGGCGCTGCAGAAGCACGACGCCTGCCTCGGCGACGCGTACAAGGTCGAATGCCCCACGGGATCGGGGCAGCAGATGTCGCTGTGGGAGGTCACGAACGAGCTCAACCGCCGGCTGGTCTCGCTGTTCACGCGCGACGCGAACGGGCGCCGGCCGATCCACGGCGACCGCGAGAAATTCCAGAGCGATCCCTACTGGCGCGACCTCATCGTGTTCTACGAGTATTTCCACGGGGACACGGGGGAAGGCCTGGGCGCGAGCCACCAGACCGGCTGGACCGGCGTGGTGGCGAAGCTCATCCAGCAGTACGCCGAGTACGCGCTCGAAGGCACGCCGCGCTTCGGCACCGACTTGAGCTTCGGGGCCTGGAACCGGACGGCCGACGGGAAGTGATCGCCGCCGGCGGCGAGTGGCTCGAGGCCGATGCCCTCGGCGGCTTCGCGTCCGGGCCCGTCGCCGGCGCGCGCACGCGGCGCTATCACGCGCTCCTGCTCGCCGCTACCATCCCCCCGACCGGGCGCATGGTGCTGGTCAGCGGCGTCGAGGCGTTCGTGACGTCGGGCGGCCGCGAGTGGCCGCTGTCCACGCAGCACTACGGTCCCGACGTGACGTGGCCGCGCGGCGTCGACCATCTCGTCGAATTCGCGAGCGAGCCGTGGCCGCGGTGGACGTTCCACGGCGAGGACGGGACCGTGGTCGTTCACGAGATCGTCGTCGAGCGTGACAGCGGCACCGTGCTCGTGTCGTGGCAGCGCATCGCGGGCGACGGCCCCGCGACGCTGCGCGTGCGTCCGCTCCTCGCGGGCCGCGACTACCACGCGCTGATGCACGAGAACGGCGCGTTCGACCTCACGCCGCACGAAGCCGACGGTCACGTCGCGTGGCGCCCGTACGACGGCGTGCCGACGATCGTCGCGTGCGCGTCGGGCACGTACCGCCACGCACCCGATTGGTACCGCAACTTCCGCTACGCGGAGGAAACGGCGCGCGGCCTCGACGACCGCGAAGACCTGGCCACGCCGGGCGAGTTCACGTTCGACCTCGCGCGCGGCGAGGCGCTGCTGGTGCTGCGCGCGGACGCCGCGATCGACGGCGACGCGCATGCGGTGGCCCAGCGCATCCGGACGCGCGAGCGGATGCTGCGCGCCGCGCTGACCCCGCTCGACCGCGCAGCCGCGCAATACGTCGTGCGCCGCGACGACGGCCTCACGATCGTCGCCGGCTTCCCCTGGTTCACCGACTGGGGGCGCGACACGTTCATCGCGATGCGCGGCCTCGTGCTCGCGCGCGGACGGTACGACGAGGCGCAGGCCATCCTCGCGGCGTGGGCGCCCGCGGTGTCCGAAGGCATGCTGCCCAACCGCTTCCCCGACCGTGGCGCGGCACCCGAGTACAACGCGGTGGACGCGTCGCTGTGGTTCGTGATCGTCGTGCACGAGTTCCTGGCCGCGGTTCCCGGGTCGCCGGTGCGCGCGGCGCTGCTCGCCGCCGCCGAGGCAATCCTCGCGGGCTACACGAAAGGGACGCGTCACGGCATCCGCATGGACGACGACGCGCTGCTGGCCTGCGGCGCGCCCGGGGTCCAGCTCACGTGGATGGACGCGAAGGTCGGCGAGCGCGTGATCACGCCGCGCAGCGGCAAGCCGGTGGAGGTGCAGGCGCTCTGGTACAACGCGCTGCGCCTCGCCGGCGGCGCGCACGCGCAGGCCGCGGCGCGCGTCGCGCCGTCGTTCGCGGCACGCTTCGTGCGCCGCGACGGGCTCGGCCTCCACGACGTCGTCGACGTCGATCACGTGCGCGGCACGGTGGACGCGTCGGTGCGGCCGAACCAGATATTCACCGTCGGAGGCCTGCCGTTTCCCCTCGTCGCCGGCAGCGCCGCGCGCGCGGTCGTGGACGTCGTCCTGCGCGACCTCGTCACGCCCGCCGGGCTGCGCACGCTCGCGCCCGGCGACCCGCGCTACCGCGGCCGCTACGAAGGCGACCCCGCGCAGCGCGACGGCGCCTATCACCAGGGCACCGCGTGGCCGTGGCTGCTGGGGCCGTTCACCGACGCATGGCTGCGCGTGCACGGCGACGACGTCGCGACCCGCCGCGAGGCGCGCGAGCGCTTCGTCGCGCCGCTCGTGGCGGCGCTCGCCGCGCGCGGGCAGGGGCACCTCTCCGAGATCGCCGACGGCGACGCGCCGCACGCGTGGCGCGGCTGCCCGTTCCAGGCGTGGTCGCAGGGCGAGCTCATCCGCATGCTGGCGGCCACTGCACCGCGTTAGTGCGACCGCGCACGCGCCCCTGACCTACGCGGACTCGGCGGCGCCCCGGTTGTATCATCGGGTCATTCCCCGATTGCAGCGCCGGCGCGACGCGCGCCCTGCCGCTCCATGCACAACACGCTTGCCCTCCATGTCCGCCACCGTTCCTGAAGCACCGGCGAGCCCCGCGCCCGTCGACGACGACGCGGCCGCACCCGCCGCACCCGAGATCGCCCCGCCGCCGGTCACGCCGACGAGCAGCGTCGCGCCCGCGGCGCTTGCTGCCGTCGCCGCGGCTGCCGCGCAGGCCGCCGTCGCGCTCGCCGACCCGCAGTCCGTGGCGGGCGATGCCGTTGCCGCCTTCCGCGCCAACGTGCTGCACAAGCTCACCTACATGGTCGGCAAGGACAGCGCGCACGCGCAGGAGCACGACTGGTATGCAGCAACCGCGCTCGCGGTGCGCGACCAGGTGGTGGACCGCTGGATCGACGCGACGCGGCGCACGTACCGCGACGGCCGCAAGCGCGTCTACTACTTCTCGCTCGAGTTCCTGATCGGCCGCCTGCTCTTCGACGCGCTGTCGAACCTCGGCATCACCGACATCGCGCGCGAGGCGCTGCGCGACCTGGGCGTGGACCTCGACCGCCTGCGCAAGGTGGAGCCCGATGCCGCGCTCGGCAACGGCGGCCTCGGCCGCCTCGCCGCGTGCTACATGGAGAGCATGGCGTCGCTCGGCATCCCCGCGCACGGCTACGGCATCCGCTACGACCACGGCATCTTCCGGCAGGCGATCAAGGACGGCTGGCAGGTCGAGCTGCCGGAGGACTGGCTCTCGGCCGGCAACCCGTGGGAGTTCGAGCGTCCCGAGGTGATGTACACGGTGAGCTTCGGCGGCCACGTCGACAGCATCGAGAACGCGGACGGCACGGTGAGCGCGATCTGGTATCCCGCCGAGAGCGTGAATGCGGTCGCGTACGACACGCCGCTCACCGGCTGGCGCGGCAGGCACGTGAACACGCTGCGGCTCTGGTCCGCGCGCGCGACCGATCCCATCCGCCTCGAGGACTTCAACCGTGGCGATCACGTCGGCGCGCTCGCCGACCGCGTGCGCCTCGAGTCGATCTCGCGCGTGCTCTACCCGAGCGACGACACCGAAGCGGGCCACGAGCTGCGATTGCGCCAGGAATATTTCTTCGCGTCGGCGTCGATCCAGGACCTGCTGCGCCGGCACAAGGCACAGCACGGTGAGCTCGCCACGCTCGCCGACCACGTGTCGATCCAGCTGAACGACACGCACCCCGCCATCGGCGTGCCCGAGCTCATGCGCCTGCTGGTCGACGTGCACGCGATGCCGTGGGAGCTCGCGTGGGAGATCACGACCACGGTGTTCAACTACACCAACCACACGCTGCTGCCGGAAGCGCTGGAGACGTGGCCGGTGTCGCTGCTCGAGCGCCTGCTGCCGCGGCACATGCAGATCATCTACCTCATCAACGGCCTGCACCTCGACGCGCAGCGCACGGCGGGCCACGACGACCGCTTCCTGTCGTCGATCTCGCTCATCGAGGAGAACCACAGCCGGCGCGTGCGCATGGGGCACCTCGCCTTCCTGGGCTCGCGGCGCGTCAACGGCGTGTCGGCGCTGCATACCGAGCTCATGCGCGAGACGGTGTTCCGCGACTTGGGCGCGATCTACCCCGAGCGGATCAACAACAAGACCAACGGCATCACGTTCCGCCGCTGGCTGTTCCAGGCCAATCCCGCGTTGACGGACCTCATCGTGGAGGCGATCGGTCCCGGCGTGCTCGACGATCCGGCACGCATCGTCGAGCTCGCGCCCTTCGCCGACGATCCCGCGTTCCGCGAGCGCTACATGGCGATCCGGCGCACCAACAAGGTGGCGTTGGGCCGCCTGATCGCCGAGCGCCTCGCCGTCGGCGTGGATCCGGAATCGCTGTTCGACGTGCAGATCAAGCGCATCCACGAGTACAAGCGGCAGCTTTTAAACCTGCTCGAGACCATCGCGTTCTACAACGCGGTGCGCGCGCAGCCGACGCATCCGTGGGTGCCGCGCGTGAAGGTCTTCTCCGGCAAGGCCGCCGCCGGCTACCGCCAGGCGAAGCTCGTCATCAAGCTCGCCAACGACATCGCGCGCATCGTGAACCGCGATCCCGTGCTGCGCGGGCGCCTCAAGGTCGTGTTCCTGCCGAACTACAACGTGAGCCTCGCGGAGACGATCATTCCCGCGGCCGACGTCTCGGAGCAGATCTCGACCGCGGGCATGGAAGCGTCCGGCACCGGCAACATGAAGCTCGCGCTCAACGGCGCGCTGACCATCGGCACGCTCGACGGCGCCAACATCGAGATCCGCGAGCGCGTGGGCGCCGACAACATGATCATCTTCGGCCTCGACGCCGCGGGCGTGGCGAAGCGTCGCGCCGCGGGCCTCGACATGACGGCCACGATCGAGGCCTCGCCGGTGCTGGCCGAGGTGCTGCACGCGCTGGAGACCGGCATGTTCTCGCCGGAGGACCGCAGCCGCTACCGCGAGCTCGTCGACAACCTGCGCCATCACGACTACTTCATGGTGACCGCCGACTTCGACGCCTACTGGAACGCGCAGCGCTCGATCAACGCGCTGTGGCAGGACCGCGAGGCGTGGGCGCGCAAGGCGATCGCCAACACCGCGCACATGGGGTGGTTCTCGGCCGACCGCGCGGTGCAGGAGTACGCGCGCGATATCTGGGGAGCGGCGCCGGGCGCACAATAGAGGTGTTCCCGCGCGCCGGCTGCGGCGCGCCGCCCTTGCCCTCGGATGCGATGACCGCGCACGCTGCGCTCCCGCCGGAGACGATCGCCGCCATCGTCGAGGGCCGGCATGCCGATCCGTTCGCGGTGCTCGGCCTGCACGAGGTCGCGGGCGCGCTCGTGCTGCGCGCGTACGTGCCGGGCGCGGCGACGCTCGAGGCCGTCGACGATCACGGGCGGCCGCTCGCGACCCTCGCGCAACGCCATCCCGCCGGATTCTTCGAAGGCGCGCTGCCGCGGCGCACACGCTACCGCCTGCGCGCAACGAATGCCGGCGGCACGTGGACGGTGGACGACGCGTACGCGTTCGGCCCCGTGCTGGGCCCACTCGACGACTGGCTGGTCGGCGAAGGCACGCACGCCACGCTCTACGACCGGCTGGGCGCACACACGCTGCAGCACGAAGGCGTGGCCGGCGTGCACTTCGCGGTGTGGGCGCCCAATGCGCGCCGCGTGTCCGTGGTCGGCGACTTCAACGCATGGGACGGGCGCCGGCACGTGATGCGCAAGCGCGTCGACACCGGCGTGTGGGAGATCTTCGTCCCCGGCCTAGGCGACGGCGCGATCTACAAGTACGAGATCATCGGCGCCGGCGGCGAGCTCCTGCCGCTCAAGTCCGACCCGGTGGGCTTCCGCGCCGAGCTGCGGCCGTCCACCGCGTCGATCGTGTGCGCCACCGATGCGTTCGCGTGGCACGACGAGGCCTGGCTCGCGCAGCGCGCCGCGGTCGATCCGCGGCGCACGCCGCTCGCGATCTACGAGGTGCATCTCGGTTCGTGGCGGCGGCGCGACGACGGCACGTGGCTCGACTACGACGAGCTCGCGGCCACGCTGGTGCCTTACGTCGTCGAGATGGGCTTCACGCACGTCGAGCTCCTGCCCGTCAACGAGCATCCGCTGGATGCATCGTGGGGCTACCAGCCGATCGGCCTCTTCGCGCCGACGAGCCGCTTCGGCGAGCCGGCGGGCTTCGCGCGCTTCGTCGACGCGTGCCATCGCGCCGGCATCGGCGTGATCCTCGACTGGGTGCCCGCGCACTTCCCCGTCGACCCGCACGGCCTCGCGCGCTTCGACGGCACCGCGCTGTACGAGCACGCCGATCCGCGGCTGGGCTTCCATCCCGACTGGAGCACCGCGATCTTCGATTTCGGCCGTCGCGAGGTCGTCAACTACCTGATCGCGAGCGCGCTCTTCTGGCTCGACCGCTATCACGTCGACGGCCTGCGCGTGGACGCGGTCGCATCGATGCTCTACCTCGACTACTCGCGCAAGCCCGGCGAGTGGCTGCCCAACCGCTACGGCGGCAACGAGAACCTCGACGCCATCGCGTTCCTGCGCAAGCTCAACGAGGCGGTGTACGGTCACCATCCGGGCGCGTTCGTGATCGCCGAGGAGTCGACCGCGTGGCCCGGCGTGTCGCGTCCGACGTACACGGGCGGCCTCGGGTTCGGCTTCAAGTGGAACATGGGCTGGATGCACGACACGCTGAAGTACGTGCAGCAGGAGCCCGTGCACCGGAGCTGGCACCACGACTGGATCACCTTCGGGCTCATGTACGCGTGGAGCGAGAACTTCGTGCTGCCGCTCTCGCACGACGAGGTGGTGCACGGCAAGCGCTCGCTCCTCGCGCGCATGCCGGGCGATTCGTGGCGGCAGTTCGCGACGCTGCGCGCGTACCTCGCGCTCATGTGGTGCTATCCCGGCAAGAAGCTGCTGTTCATGGGCCAGGAGTTCGCGCAGCGCCGCGAGTGGGATTTCGACGCCGGCCTCGAATGGGCCGAGGCGATGCTGCCCGCGCACGACGGCGTGCAGCGGCTGGTGCGCGACTGCAACCGGCTGTATCGCACGCAGCGGGCGCTGCACGAGCGCGACTGCGAGGCCGACGGCTTCCGCTGGATCGAGGTCAGCGACCGCGAGCGCTCGGTGTTCGCGTGGCTGCGCATGGGCGGCGACGGCGCGGCGCCGGTCGCGTGCATCATCAACTTCACGCCGGTGCCGCGCGAGGGCTACCGCATCGGGCTGCCGCACGCCGGGCGCTGGCGCGAGATCCTCAACACCGATGCTGCGGAGTACGGAGGCTCCGGCTGGGGCAATGCCGGCGCGGTGGTGGCGGAGGACGGCGAGTCGCACGGCTTTCCCTGCCGCGCGACGCTCGCGCTGCCGCCACTCGGCGCGCTCTGGCTCACGTACGACGCAGGAACGTGATCTTCACGGGGAGCGACCATGGAACAACGAGTCACCTACTCCACCCCGCTGTCGCGCTCGACGATGGCCTACGTGCTCGCCGGCGGCCGCGGCTCCCGCCTGATGGAGCTCACCGAGCGCCGCGCGAAGCCCGCGGTGTACTTCGGCGGCAAGTCGCGGATCGTCGACTTCGCGCTGTCCAACGCGCTCAACTCCGGCATCCGCCGGCTCGCGGTGGCGACGCAATACAAGGCGCACAGCCTGATCCGCCACCTGCAGCGCGGCTGGAACTTCCTGCAGCCGGTGCGCAACGAGAGCTTCGACATCCTGCCCGCGAGCCAGCGCGTCGGCGAGGACAAGTGGTATGCGGGCACCGCCGACGCCGTGTTCCAGAACATCGACATCATCGACGACTACGATCCCGAATACATCATCATCCTGGCGGGCGACCACGTGTACAAGATGGACTACGAGCGCATGCTCGTGCAGCACGTGAACTCGGGGGCGGACGTGACCGTCGCGTGCATCGAGGTGCCGGCCCCGGAGGCGACCGGCTTCGGCGTGATGCACGTCGACGCGAGCGACAATATCGTGTCGTTCGTCGAGAAGCCGGCGCAGCCGCCCGAGCTGCCGGACCGCCCCGGGTGGGCGCTCGCGAGCATGGGCGTGTACGTGTTCCGCCGCGAGCTGCTGAACGACCAGCTGCGGCGTGACGCCGCCGATCCGCATTCGGCGCGCGACTTCGGCCGCGACATCATTCCGTACCTCGTGCAGCATGGGAAGGCCGTGGCGCATCGCTTCTCGCAGTCGTGCGTGCGGTCGCGCGACGAGTCGGAGGCCTACTGGCGCGACGTCGGCACCGTGGACGCGTACTTCGAGGCGAACATCGACCTCACCGACGTCGTGCCCGCGCTCGACATCTTCGACCGCGACTGGCCGATCTGGACGTACACCGAGATGGCGCCGCCCGCCAAGTTCGTGCACGACGTCGACGGCCGGCGCGGCATCGGCATCTCCTCGCTGGTGTCGGGCGGCTGCATCGTGTCGGGCTCCTCGCTGCGCCGCTCCCTGCTCTTCACCGGCGTGCACCTGCACTCGTACGGCAACATCGAGAACGCCGTGATCCTGCCCAACGTCGACATCGCGCGGCGCGTGTGGCTGAAGAACGTCGTGGTCGACGCCAACGTGCGCATCCCCGAAGGTCTCGTCGTGGGCGAGGACCCCGAGCTCGACGCCCGGCGCTTCCGGCGCACGGCGAAGGGCATCTGCCTCATCACGCAACCCATGATCGACCGGCTCGCCGCATGATAGGTGCCAGACTTGTCACATTAGGGGTCAGACCCTTCATGAAAGGTGCCAGAGTTGTCACATTTGGGGTCAGACCCCAAAGCGTCGGGGTCAGACCCCGAAGCGGGCCATGAGCACCTTGCGCGTCCTCTCGGTCGCCTCCGAGGTCTATCCGCTCGTCAAGACGGGCGGCTTGGGCGACGTCGTCGCGGCATTGCCGCCGGCGCTCGCCGCCGAGGGCGTGGCCATGCGCACGCTCGTGCCCGGCTACAACGCGGTGCTCGCGGCGCTGCAGGGCGCGGAGACCGTGCACACCTTCGCGAACCTGTACGGCGCGCCGGCCCGCCTCCTCGCGGCCGAGGCGGCAGGACTGTCACTGTACGTGCTCGACGCGCCCAAGCTCTTCGCGCGTCCCGGCACGCCGTACGCCGACGCGCATGGCACGCCGTGGCCCGACAACGCGTTCCGCTTCGCGGCGCTGTGCGCGGCCGCCACCGCGATCGCGCGCGGCGCGATACCGGCGTTCGTGCCCGACGTCGTGCAGGCGCACGATTGGCAGGCCGGGCTCGTGCCCGCGTTCCTGCACTACGGCGGCGGCGCGCACCCCGCCACCGTGATGACGGTGCACAACCTCGCGTTCCAGGGCCAGTTCCCGCGCGAGTGGCTCGCCGCCCTCGGCCTGCCGGCCGGCGCCTACACGCTGAACGGCGTCGAGTACTTCGGCACCATCGGCTACCTCAAGGCCGGCATCGCGCTCGCCCATCGCGTAACGACGGTGTCGCCCACCTACGCCGCCGAGATTCGCACGCAGGAAGGCGGCATGGGCCTCGACGGCCTGCTGCGCGAGCGCGCGGGCGTGCTGTCCGGCATCCGCAACGGCATCGACGACGCGGTGTGGAATCCCGCGACCGATCCGCACCTGGCCTCGCCGTTCGACGTGCGCCGCCTCGGCCGCCGCACGGCCAACCGTGACGCGCTGCAGGCACGCTTCGGCCTCGCCGCCGATCCGTCCGCGATGCTGTTCGGCGTGGTGAGCCGCCTCACGCACCAGAAGGGCATCGACCTCGTCGCCGATGCGGTGCCGCACATCGTCGGCATGGGCGGCCAGATCGCGGTGCTGGGCTCCGGCGACCACGCGCTCGAAGGCAGCCTGCTCGCCGCCGCGCAACGCCATCCGGGTCGCGTCGCGGTCACGATCGGCTACGACGAGCCGCTCGCGCATCTCGTTCAGGCCGGCATCGATGCGCTGCTGGTGCCGTCGCGCTTCGAGCCCTGCGGCCTCACGCAGATGATCGCGCTGCGCTACGGCGCGCCGCCGGTCGTCGCGCGCGTCGGCGGGCTCGCCGACACGGTGATCGACGCCAACGAGATGGCGCTCGCCGCGGATACCGGCACGGGCTTCCAGTTCGCGCCGGTCGCGCGCGCGCCGTTCGAGCTGGCGCTCGATCGCGCGGTGCGGCTGCGCGCCGACGCCAAGGCGTGGCGCCGCCTGCAGGTGCACGCGATGGGCACCGACGTGAGCTGGCGGCGTCCCGCGCGGCAGTATGCGGAGGTCTTCCGCGACGCCGCGCGCCAGCGCGTGCCGGCCTGACGCCGTGATCGTCGCCGGTCCGGGCGCGCCCGAGCCGCTGGGCGTCACGCTGCGCGCGGACGGCGCGAACGTCGCGGTGTTCTCCGCGCACGCGCAGGCGATCGACGTCTGCCTGTTCGCCGACGACGGCATCACGGAGCTCGCGCGCGTGCCGCTGCCGGCGCGCGCCGGCGACGTCTTCCACGGCTTCCTGCCGGGCGTAACCGCCGGCGCACGCTACGGCTTGCGCGCGCACGGCGCGTGGGCGCCGCAGCACGGGCAGCGCTTCAATCCGGCGAAGCTGCTGGTCGACCCGTACGCACGTGCCCTCGACCGGCCGTTCGCGCTGCATCCGTCGCTGCTGCCGCCGGGCCCGCGCGAGCGCGACGACGCCGACAGTGCCGCGTTCGTGCCGAAGGGCGTCGTGCTGCCCGAGCCTACGCTCGCGCCCGACACGCGGCCATGCATACCGTGGCCGCAGACGGTGATCTACGAGCTCCACGTGCGCGGCTTCACGCGCACGCATCCCGCGCTGCCGGCGGAGGTGCGCGGCACCTGCGCAGGGCTCGCGCATCCGGCGGCCATCGCGCACCTCCTGCGGCTCGGCATCACGACCGTCGAGCTCATGCCCATCGCCGCGTGGATCGACGAGCCGCACCTCGCGCGCGCCGGGCTCGTCAACTACTGGGGCTACAACCCCGTCGCGCTGTTCGTGCCCGATCCGCGGCTGTGCCCGGGCGGCATCGACGAGCTGCGCGCGTGCGTGCAGGCGCTGCACGCCGCAGGCATCGAGGTCATCCTCGACGTCGTGCTCAACCACACCGGCGAAGGCGATGCGCTCGGGCCCACCGTGTCGCTGCGCGGGCTCGACAACACCGCGTATTACCGCACGGTGCCCGGCGACCGCGCGCGTTACCTCGACGACGCGGGCTGCGGCAACACGCTCGCCCTCGAGCAGCCGTATCCGCTGCGCCTCGCGCTCGACGCGCTGCGCTACTACGCGCTCGCCGCGAACGTCGACGGCTTCCGTTTCGACCTCGCGACCACGCTCGCGCGCCGCGCGGACGGGTTCGATCCGCACGCGCCGATCCTGCAGGCGATCGCGCAGGATCCGGTGCTGCGCGAGCGCAAGCTCATCGCCGAGCCGTGGGACATCGGGCCGGGTGGGCACCAGCTCGGCGCGTTCCCCGCGCCGTGGGGCGAATGGAACGACCGCTACCGCGACACCGTGCGCCGCTGGTGGCGCGGCGACCCGGCGCTCACCGGCGCGCTCGCCACCTGCATGGCGGGATCCGCGGATCACTTCGCGGCGCGCGCGCGGCCGCCGCGCTGCTCGGTGAACTTCGTGTGCGCGCACGACGGCTTCACGCTCGCCGACCTCGTCGCGTTCGAGCGCAAGCACAACGAGGCCAACGGCGAGCACAACCGCGACGGCAGCGACGCCAATCATTCGTGGAATCACGGCGTCGAGGGCGACACCGCCGACGCCGGCATCCGTGCGGCCCGCGCACGCGATGCGCGCAACCTCGTCGCGACGCTGCTCGTCTCGCGCGGCACGCCGATGCTCGCGATGGGCGACGAGCTCGGGCGCACGCAGCGCGGCAACAACAACGCCTACGCGCAGGACAACGCGCTCGCGTGGATCGACTGGACGCGCGCCGACGAGGCGCTCATCGACTTCACCGCGCGCACGATCGCGCTGCGGCGCGTGCAGCGCGCGCTGCACGACGATCGCTGGCTCACCGGCGCGGCCCTCGACGACACCGGCATTCCCGACGTGACGTGGCTGCGCCCCGACGGCGAGCCGATGCGCGACGCCGACTGGTCCGCGGCCGCATGCCGGACGCTCGTCGCGATCCTGTACGCGGGCGCAGGCCGCGTCGGCATCGTGCTGAACGCGGGCGGCACGCCGGTCGCCGTGCGCTGGCCGCCGGCGCGCGACGGGTTCGCGTGGGAGCGCCACGTCGACACCGCGGCGGAGCCCGCGTCCGCAGCCGACCCCGAGACGCTCGTCGCGGGACCGCGCTGCGTCGTCGTGATGGTGGAATCGCCGCTGCCGCCGGACGTCGTGGACCGCGAGCGCAGCGATGCCGTCACGCCGTCGCTCCTGGCCCGCGTGGCCGCGGCCGCGGGCATCGCGGGCGAGTGGTGGGAAGTGTCGGGCACGCGGCACGCGGTCGGACCCGACACGCAGCGCGCGCTGCTCGCCGCGCTCGACCTGCCGACCGCGACCAACGGCGACGCACGCGCGCATCTCGCGTCGCTCGCCGCACGGCGCGACGCACGCCCGCTGCCCGCGTCGGCGACCGGGACCGAAGGTCAGCCGATCGTCGTGCCGCTGGCCGGCGTCGAGGGCCGCGGGCGCCATTGGCTGCACCTGCGCCGCGAGGACGGGCGCAGCGACACGCTCGCCGTCGTCCCCGCCGACCTCCCGCGCGATTTCGTGAACGCCGTCGACGGGCGCCGCATCGTCCGCCACCTGCTCACGCTGCCGCCGCTGCCCGCGGGCGTCCACACGCTCGCGGACGACGCGGCCGGCGGCGCCGAATGCCGCCTGCTGGTGGCGCCGCGCGCGTGCCACGTGCCGGCGGCGCTCGCGGACGGCGGCCGCCGCTTCGGCCTCGCGGCGCACCTCTATGCGCTGCGCCGCGCCGGCGACGCAGGCATCGGCGACTTCACGACGCTGCGCGACGCGTGGCGCGCGACGGTCGCGGCCGGCGGCAGCATCCTCGGCGTCAATCCGCTGCACGCGCTCTTTCCGCACGACCGCGAGCGGGCGAGCCCGTACCACCCGTGCGACCGGCGCTTCCTCGACCCGTGGTACATCGACGTGACCGCGGTGCCGGAGCTCGCGGGTGCCCGCGATGCGCATGCACGATTCACCGCCGACGCGGGAGCGTTGGCCGTCGCAACGCACGTCGACTACGGACCCGCGTGGACGGCGAAGCGGCGCGCGCTCGAGGCGTGCTTCGCGGCCTTCGAACGCCTGCCGGTCGATCATCCGCGCGTCGTCGCGTTCGAGCGCTTCATCGCCGACGCCGGTCCGGCGTTGCAGCAGTTCGCGCTCTTCGATGCGATCGCGCACGCGCACCCGGGCGTGCCGTGGCAGCGCTGGGCGCCGGGCCTCACGCGGCCGGACGGCGCCGATGCGCAGGCGTTCGCCGCCGCGCACGCGCGCGACCTGCGGCGCGCGCAGTACTGGCAGTGGCTCGCGGACGCGCAGCTCGCCGCCGCCGTGCCGCGCGATGAGCGCGTTATCGGCCTCTATCGCGACCTCGCGGTCGGCGCGGCGCCGGACGGCTGCGAGCCGTGGTCGCGCCCGGATGCGTTCATGGCCGGCACGTCGATCGGCGCGCCGCCCGATCCGTTCGCGCGCGACGGGCAGGTGTGGTCGCTGCCGCCGCCGCATCCGTTCGCGGTCGCCGACAGCGCGTGCGCCTCGCTGCGCGAGCTGCTCGCGTGGAACATGCGCCACGCGGGCGCGCTGCGCATCGACCACGTGATGGGACTCGCGCGCCTGTTCGTCGTGCCCGACGGCGCCGCGGGCGCGGACGGCGCGTACGTCGAGTACCCGCTCGCGGCGCAACTCGCCGCCGTCGCGCTCGAAAGCGCGCGCGCACGCTGCCTCGTCGTGGGCGAGGACCTCGGCACCGTGCCCGACGGCCTGCGCGATCGCCTGGCGGAGGCGCGCGTGTTGTCGTACCGCGTGCTGTGGTTCGAGCGCGACGGCACCGCGTTCGTGCCGCCCGCGCGCTGGCCGGTGCAGGCCGCGGCGTGCGTGTCGACGCACGACCTGCCGACCGTCACCGGCTGGTGGGACGGCGTGGACATCGCCGAGCGCGAGTCGCTCGGGCAGCTCGATGCGCAAGCGGCGGCGGAAGCGCGCGCGACACGCGTCGCCGACAAGCAGTCGCTCGCCGCCGCGATGATCGCTGCGGGCTGCGTGGATGCGTCGGCGATCGACGTGCACGCGCCATGCGACGCGCGCATCGTCGCCGCCGTGCATCGCTACGTCGGCGCCACGCCCTGCGCACTCGCGCTGCTGCAGGCCGACGACCTCGCCGGCGAAGCGGTCGCGCTGAACCTGCCCGCGACCGACCGAGAGCGGGCGAACTGGCGGCGGCGTGTCGCCGTGCCCGTGGATGCGTTGTGGGAGACGGAGGCGGGACGGGCGGCCCGTGAGGACTTCGCGCGATCACGCGCCACGCCGACGCAGGGCAATGCCTGATCAGCGTCAACGATGCGCAGTCCGGCGCACGACGCTCGTTGTTGCGTGGCAGTTTCCGCCGGCCGACGCCGGGCCGCTCCCAAGGCGGCCGGCTGACCTGCAGTGAACCGCCCCTCACCCCAACCCTCTCCCCGCAAGCGGGGCGAGGGAGCCCTACGGTGGGGGTTCGAGGGTATCGGCCGCAAAAGGCGCAACGCCGCCCCGGCGTCATCCCCCGCCCGCGCGAACGCCTTTTGCGGACGCCGCGGAGCGAACGCCTTTTGCGGACGCTACAGCGGTGGGGACACCCTAGCGAGCCACTCGCGAATGAGGTCGCAGTGCTCCTCTTCCTCGCGCTGGAGCTGGCGTGCCGCGTTGCGAACGGCGTCGACCGGCGCGTTCTGGGCGAGCTGCCCGAAGTACTTCTCCGCGCGCTCCTCCGAGGCGAGTGCCATCGTCAGCGCCTGCCACGGCTGCACCAGCGCCGTGATGTCCTCGCCTCGCGACGGCACCGTGAAGCTCTCCCACAGGCGCTTGCCGGGTGCGGCCGGGCCGGTGGTCCATCCCATCTCGTGCATGATCTGCTCGGCGTGATGGCCCTCGGTCGCGGCCATCTTGCGGAACAATACGGCGAACGGGATGTTGTCGCGCGCCTGCATGACGCCGGCGAGCTCGAGGTAGCGCTGCGCGGCCTCGATCTCCATGACCAGCGCTTCCATCATCAGCGCGGCGAGGCTGGATGGTGATTCTGCCTGCCCGTCGCCACCGCGCGTCCTGCGGTGGGCGCCGCGCGCCGTGGTGCGGATGGTTCGGCCCATGAGGCCCCCCTTTGTGTGCTGGGGCCGGCACCGGCGTCGCGCCGGCCCCACTCCTCGTCGCGCCCACTTTGCCGGGCGCGCCTCCTCCATTGGAGCGGCCATTGTGGTGCGCGCGAACCCGGGGTTTCCTTGAGAATTATCAAGGCGCGCACAGATGCCGCCCCACTCGTGTGCAGCGGATCGCCGCCGCGCCGACCGGCCTCGCGCCGCCCCGCCGCGGCCGCACCGCGACCGTGCATCGACGGGGCTGCTGCGCCGCGTCCGCAGGCCTCGCGCCGGGCCCGGAATCACGCGTGCTACCCTTCCCGCCTTTCGCCCCGTGCCACGACCGATGCCGCGCCCGCCCATCCGGACCGCGTCCTTTCTCGCCAATCTGCCGCTCTTCAAGGCGCTGACGCCGGAGGAGCTCGCACCGATCGCCGCCGGCACCACGGAGGTGTTCGCGCAGAAGGGCGAGGTGGTGTTCCAGCGCGGCGATCCGTGCGTCGGCTTCCACCTCGTGGTCTACGGGCAGGTGAAGCTCGCGTTCGTGTCGCCGCAGGGCGGCGAGAAGGTGGTCGAGATCATCGGCCCCGGCGCGTCCTTCGGCGAGGCGCTGATGTTCATGGAGATGCCCTACATCCTGATGGCGCAGGCGCTCGCCGACTCGCTCCTGCTGCACGTCGGCCGCGACGTCGTGTTCCACGAGATCGAGCGGCAGCCGGCGTTCGCGCGCAAGATGCTCGCGGGGCTGTCGCGCCGGCTGCACGGCCTGATGCACGACGTCGAGGCGTACTCGCTGCAGTCGGGCACGCAGCGCGTGATCGGCTACCTGCTGCGCCAGGACCTCTCGGCCGACGGCGAGGCGCAGACCTATACGGTGACGCTGCCGACGTCGAAGGCGATCGTCGCCTCAAGGCTCAACGTCACGCCCGAGCACCTGTCGCGCATCCTGCACGATCTCGTCGAGACGGGCCTCATCGCCGTCGACGGCCGCGACGTGCGCATCCTCGACGTCGCGCGCCTGCGCGACTACGGCACCCGCTAGGCAGCGTCTGCACAAGGCGTCCGGGCCCCGCACCGGAGTTATAAGAGGGAAACCGCAAGTTCGATTGCACCGGCGGCGGATGCCGTAATCTCACGGGTTCTCCCCGCCGCGGCGGGCCCTTTCCCATCCACGAGGATCACGTCATGACGCACTGGTACGAGGACAATGCGAAGTCGATCGGCCGCACGCCGCTCGTGCGCCTCAATCGCGTGACCGACGGCGCCAAGGCCACCGTGCTCGCGAAGATCGAGGGACGCAACCCGGCGTTCTCGGTCAAGTGCCGGATCGGCGCGGCGATGATCTGGGATGCGCAGGAGCGCGGGCTGCTCGGGCCCGGCAAGGAGATCGTCGAGCCCACCAGCGGCAACACCGGCATCGCGCTCGCGTTCGTCGCGGCCTCGCTCGGCATTCCCATCACGCTGACCATGCCGGAGACGATGAGCATCGAGCGGCGCAAGCTCCTGCTCGCCTACGGCGCGAAGCTCGTGCTCACCGAGGGTGCGAAGGGCATGAACGGCGCCATCGCGAAGGCGGAGGAGATCGTCGCCGGCGATCCCGCGAAGTACGTGCTGCTGCAGCAGTTCAAGAATCCCGCGAACCCGGCGATCCACGAGCGGACCACCGGGCCGGAGATCTTCGAGGACACCGGCGGCAAGGTCGACATCTTCGTCGCGGGCGTGGGCACCGGCGGCACGATCACCGGCGTCGCGCGCTACTTCAAGAAGACGAAGGGCCTGCCGCTGCGCGTGGTCGCGGTCGAGCCCACCGCGAGTCCCGTGCTCACGCAGACGCGCAACGGCGAGCCGGTCAAGCCGTCGCCGCACAAGATCCAGGGCATCGGCGCGGGCTTCGTGCCGCAGGTGCTCGACCTCTCGCTGGTCGACGACATCGAGCAGGTGAGCAACGAGGACGCCATCGCCTACGCGCGAAGGCTCGCGCGCGAGGAAGGCATCCTCGCCGGCATCTCGTGCGGCGCGGCCACCGCCGTCGCCGCCCGCGTCGCGCAACGCCCGGAGAACGCCGGCAAGACGATCGTCGTCGTGCTGCCCGATTCCGGCGAGCGCTACCTCAGCTCCGCGCTGTTCGAGGGCATGTTCGACGCGTCCGGGATGCCGCTGTAACGGGCGCTGTAACCGGCGCCGTAACGCGCGCCACGCGTGCGCCGGCGTGGTGACGCGCGTCCGATCCGGGTAGCATGCCGCCTTGCGCCGCGCACGCGGGATGCGCGGCCCGGAGCGGGGAGATCACCATGAGCGTCACGCGTACCCAGGTCGCCATCGTCGGCGCCGGACCTTCCGGGCTGCTGCTCGGGCAACTGCTGCACAAGGCCGGCATCGACGCCGTCATCGTCGAGCGGGTGAGCAGCGAATACGTGCTGTCGCGCATCCGCGCAGGCATCCTCGAGCAGGTGTGCATCGACCTCATGGACGAGGCCGGCGTCGGCGCGCGCATGCATCGCGAGGGCCTCGTGCACGCGGGCTTCGAGATGCTCTTCGGCGGCGAGCGGCATCGCGTCGACCTCGCGGGCCTCACGGGCGGCAAGCACGTGATGGTCTACGGCCAGACCGAGCTCACGCGCGACCTCATGGACGCGCGCGCCGCGGCGCAACTGCCGACCGTGTACGAGGCGCAGGACGTCGCCGTGCACGACTTCGCGACGGCCAAGCCGCGCGTCACCTATCGCAAGGACGGCGTGCAGCACGAGATCGTGTGCGACTTCATCGCGGGCTGCGACGGCTTCCACGGCGTGTGCCGCGCGAGCGCGCCGCGCAGCGCGATCAGCGAGTACGAGAAGGTCTACCCGTTCGGCTGGCTGGGCCTGCTCTCCGACACGCCGCCCGTCTCCGACGAGCTCATCTACATCAACAGCCCGCGCGGCTTCTCGCTGTGCTCGATGCGCAGCCGCACGCGCAGCCGCTACTACCTGCAGGTGCCGCTGACCGACCGCGTCGAGGAGTGGACCGACGCCGCGTTCTGGCAGGAGCTGCGGCTGCGCCTCGACGCCGAGGGCCGCGAGCGCCTGGTGACCGGACCGTCGCTCGAGAAGAGCATCGCGCCGCTGCGCAGCTTCGTCACCGAGCCGCTGCGCTTCGGCCGCATGTTCCTGGCCGGCGACGCCGGCCACATCGTGCCGCCCACGGGGGCGAAGGGGCTCAACCTCGCCGCGACCGACGTCAAGTACCTGGCCGAGGGCTTCATCGAGCACTACCGCGACCGCAGCGACGCCGGCATCGACAACTACTCGGCGACGTGCCTGCGCCGCATCTGGAAGGCGGAGCGCTTCTCGTGGTGGTTCACCACGCTCATGCATCGCTTCCCGGACGACGGGCCGATCGTCGCCAAGTTCCAGGACGCCGAGCTCGACTATCTCGTGCACTCCGAAGCGGGCATGCGCACCATCGCCGAGAACTACGTCGGCTTGCCGCTCGCCTTCGGAAGATAGCACCAGCGTCCGCAAAAGGCGTCCGTATGGGCGGTGGATGACGCAATTGCGGCGTCGCGCCTTTTGCGGCCGGAACTGCGTAGTCAGGCGACTGCCTTGGGAGCGGCCCGGCAGCAGCCGCTTGCAAGGGCAACGAAACAACGAGCGTGCGGCGGCTCGTGCCTGATGCGCGCCGCTGCGAACGCTACGCGAACCCCACCGCCAGCGTTCCCAGCTCGCCGAAGTCCGCCGTCACGCGGTCGCCCGGCACGACCTGGATCGGCACCACGCACGTTCCGGTGGTCACCACCTCGCCCGCGCGCAGCGTGAGGCCGAGATCGCACAGCTCGTTGACGAGCCACGCGAGCGCGACGCGCGGATCGCCGAGCGCGTTGCGGCCGTGGCCCTCGTGGTGCGACTTGCCCGCGACGTCCGCGGCCACCGCGTGCGCGGCGAGGTCGCGCGCGCGCCAGTCGAACGCGGCCGCCGCGCCGAGCATGAAGCGATGCCCGCAGGCGTTGTCGGCGATGAGCTGCGGCGCGCCGACCGCGCAGAAGTCCTCGTAGCGCGAGTCGGGAATCTCGATGGCCGGATGCAGCGTGGCGACGGCGGCCATCACCTCGTCGACGCCGTAGCGCTGCGCGCGCGGCGGCAGGTCGGCCCCCATGCGGAACGCGAGCTCGAGCTCCGCCACGCGCATCTGGTTGCCCGCGAGCGGCACGACGGCGCCGTCCGGCACCACGGACTCCGCGAGCACGCGGCCGGCGATGGGCCCGTCGACGTTGATGTGCCGCTGCCCCGCGGCGCTCGTCGCGGCGATCTTCCAGCCGAAGAGCGGCCG
This sequence comes from Burkholderiales bacterium, assembly GCA_046347855.1. Lineage (GTDB taxonomy): Bacteria > Pseudomonadota > Gammaproteobacteria > Burkholderiales > Casimicrobiaceae > VBCG01. The sequence goes on along the minus strand of JAXMFJ010000005.1, from coordinate 900,435 downwards.
CGCGGAGCCCGCCATCCATTCGGCCTGGATCGCATAGCCCTCCGCGCGCGAGGACGGCCGGAGCGCCGGCGGCAGCTCGCGCAGGCGCGTGCCCTGCCCATGGTGCTGCATGAGGAGTTGCGCGGCCTGGCGCGCGGAGGCGGGATCGATCATGGAGAGTGCCGGCGATGATGTCGTGGCACGCATCGTAACAGTGGAGCGCACGCGGCCGCCGGCGCGCAGCACGACACGACGGTCGCACCGTACGGTGGTGTCGTGTGTCGAAGGCGACAATCGTTCCGGCGCATGCCGCAGGCAGATGAACGGCCGGAATCGCACCTGACGTTAACCCGGAAGTGACGTAACATCACGCGCCGGCCGCGATGCAGGGCCCATCGGTGGCACACGCCGACGACGTTCACGACAACAAGCCCACGACAACGCCGCAAACCGGAGAACGCCGCGTGAAATTCCGTTCCCTCCTCGCTGCCATCACCGCCGTGCTGGCCGCCACGATCGTCATCGTCGCCAGCGCCCAGGACAAGGGCGACCGTGCCCCATGGTGGCCCAGCGTCACGAGCGACGTGATCGTCGACGAGTGGTACTCCGACCTGCCGTGGCACCAGAAGCTCGGCACGTACGCCGGCAACCAGATCGACGAGCCGCTGATCATGCCGTACGAGGCGCTGCCGCAGGCCGACAAGAATTTCTGCACGGGCCGCCGCATGTCGAAGGAAGACTGCATGATCGAGGTCGGCGTGACCAACATCCTCGGCATGCAGCGCGTCGATACCCTGTATGCGACGCCCATGAAGGACAGTCCGCCGGAATGCAAGGATTCCCTGCATCCGTGCGTCGAGGTGATGCTCAAAGTAGGCAATTACTATTTCACAGCCAAGGAAAACGGCATCGCGCTGTCGCCGCGCGTCTTCGGCAGCGACCTCGGCAACGCCGGCGTCTACGACAAGTACACCATCACCGACGGCACGACCTACGCGCCGCAGCTGCCGTGGTTCATGTCGCACTATTGCGACGCGATGTTCAAGCCCATCGGCAACACCGTCCCCGACATGCAGGACGCGGTCTGCTACGCCGATTACTTCTCGCCGTTCAACAACGGCTTCAACGCGTGGGGCGTCAACGGCCGCAACGGCTGGCCGCGGGCCGTCCCGTGGTCGGTGTGGCCGCAGAGCGACACCAACCACTGCCTCGAGGGCATCACGGTGTGCAACATCGTGCTCGCCGGCTTCGACCTCGCGGCCGTGCCCGCGTCGTACGGCGCCGACTCGCAGTACGCCAAGTACAACGATTACCTGCTGCAGTGGTTCAACTACGCGCTCACCAGCTTCAAGGCCGACCAGGGAGTGGCCGAGAACCAGCGCCGCTTCCCGTGGAGCGGCAGCACGATGGAGTGGAAGGACTTCTACCCGCAGTCCGCGCAGAACCCCTTCCTCGGCACGTACCCGATCTCGGCCCAGCTCTCGCCGCCGCAGAACCAATCGAACTGCGACACGACGCTGACGGGCCCGAGCCCGGCGACCACGAACTGCACGACCACCGGCCTGTACCGCGCCGCGCAGACGCTCTATCCGCGCAAGTGCACGCTGGACGATCTCGCCAAGGGTGACGCGACGACCCTGCGCCGGTGCGGGCTCAACTACGAGCTGCACCACAATGGCTGGCTCCTGCAATGGCCGCCCGGCTGGGACGCGGACCTGCGCGCGGCGCTCATCAGCCCGTCGAACCAATATGGCCGCACGTCGTTCCTGTTCGCCGGCGTGCCCGGCATGCAGATGCCGGTGTCGTTCTACAAGGATCCGGCGCACCCGAAGGGTTACTCGGTTTACGAGCAGGTCTACAACGCGAGCATCTTCAGCCTGTACATGCCGATCGCCAACGAGGCCGACGAGAAGCGCGCGATGCCGGGCCGGCAGTACAAGGACAAGGAGTTCTACCACACGCTGCTCATGAGCAACCACATGGAGGCGGACCGCGAGGTGTTCGCCGACGGCATCCGCGGCAAGACGCTCTGGCACAACGAGTACCGGATGCAGGGCATGTACGACACGTTCCTGAACGGCCAGTCGCAGCGGTTCCCGACCATGACGTTCAACGCCGCGTTCACCGACGAAGAGGCCAAGGTCCCGTTCCACAACTCCACCTGCGACGGCTGCCACGTGCGCAACGGCAGCGGCATCCCCATCAATCCGCAGGCGAAGCTCGACGCGAGGCTGCAGGAGTTCATGAGCGACCAGCCGTACAACCCGTACCCGGTGAAGGACTACACGTTCACCGGGCGCATCCGGCCGATGAAGCTCGTATTCTTCGACCTGCGGCGCACCACCACGCGCACCAACGGCTCGAAATATTCCGAGCCGCTCGCGTTCACGCCGCTGACGCTCGCGCAGCCCGCGCGCAATTCGGCGTCGATGGACCTCTACTACAACAACGCGATCATGAACTTCTACGGTGACAGCTTCCACGTCACGCAGGGGAACAGTTACCAATGGTCGTACGAGCCCGCCTCCGGCGAGAGCCTCGTCGTCGCCACCCAGCGCCGGAACCCGGAGCTCGACAAGGTCTACACGCCGTGGCAGGTGAAGGTCGGCACGTTCTCGGTCGCGGGCACGTGCGATCTCGTATTGCCGGCACCGACCCCCAAGCCCTGGCCCGCGACGTGCGACGACGTGAACGCCGCGGCGATCGACAACGCGATCAACAAGTCGCAGGCGGTCGGCTACATGCTGCTGAACGGCAAGCGCCTCGGCAATTCGAGCGCGATCGAGGCGATGCCCAACGACGCGATCACCGGCTACCAGCAGAGCCAGAAGGCGCTGCTCGGCGACGCGATCGCGGGCGAGCTCATCTGGACCGTCGGCACGCGCGACGGCGTCGACGGCACGGTGAAGCGGAACTGCATCACGAACAGCCTCCAGGACTGCTACATCGGCCGCTTCGGCTGGCTGGGCGACCGCGCCTCGCTCGAGGACCAGGTGGCCAACGCGGCCTTCGTCGAGATGAACATGACGTCGAGCGAGGGCTACCAGAAGCTCTACCCGACCGGCAAGACGACGGCGCCGCTGCGCTACGCGAGTCCCAACTGCGGCGCGGCCAACAAGGCGTGCGTGACGCAGACCGGCAACCGGGACCTCTCCGAGCGCGACATCGAGCGCATGGCCGACTACGCGCGGTGGGTCGGCAATCCCACGCGCTCCGAGTTTCAGGTGCAGCTGCCCGAGGTCATGGCCGGCGAGCGCGTGTTCCGCAACCTCAAGTGCGACACGTGCCACGTCATCGACCGGACGAATTTCAACCCCGACAACACCATGCTCGCCGCGGCCTTTCGCGCGCGCCTCGCCAAGCGCTACGACGCCAAGGCCGGCGGCAACAAGCCGTTCATCTCGTACCTCGGCACTGACCTGCTGATGCACGACATGGGCTACCTGTCGCAGGTGGCCGTCGTGCCGCCGGGCACGAAGCTGCGCGACCCGGCCACCGGCGTCGTCCATCAGGAATACCAGAACTACGTGCAGAAGATCCGCACGCCGGCGCTCAAGGGCATGCGCTTCAACCGCTTCGTCACCGACTCGCACCGGAACACCAAGAACCCCGGCGACCCCGCGTGCGATTTCCTCATGCACGACGGGCGCGCCTGCGACGCGGTCGAGGCCGCCTTCATGCACGACGGCCCGGCAATCAAGAAGCTCGGGACGATCGAGGCGCTGAACGCGCTGCTCCCGAGCGACGTGCGCAACCTGCGCGCTTTCCTCTACTCGCTGTGACGCGCCCCCGAGGACGCCGGATGACGAAGAGACCCGCCGCTCTGCGGCGCGCGGCAGCCACGGCGCTGTTCGGCGCGATGACGGCAGGCGCCGCGTTGGCCCAGGGCACCGCGATGCCGGCCGTGAGCGACAGCCGGTGGTCGGTGAGCGCCGAGGCGCTGTTCGCGTGGTTCAAGGCGAGCCCGACGCCGGTCCCGATCATCACCGACAACTACGCCGACGCGCCAAACGTGAACGTGCTGCTCGGCGGCGGCACGGTCGACACCAACGTCAACGCCGGCTTTCGCGTCACCGGCACCTATCGCATCGACAACCGCACGGGCGTGGAGCTCGTCGGCTTCTACGTCCCGTCGCGCTCGACGTCGGGCAGCGTGAGCTCCACCGGCCAGCCCGGCTCGATCGATCTCCTGCTGCCGTTCTACGACGTCACGATCCGCCAGGAGAACGTCACCGAGCTCTCGTACTGGCCGGACTACCGCGGCAGCGCGCAGGCCACGTTCTCGAATTCGCTCGGCGGCGGCGAGGTGAACGTCGCGTGGTCGCTGCCGCCGCAGGACGGCTGGCGCGTTGAGCTCATCGGCGGCTTCCGCTACCTGCAGTTGCGCGAGTCGTACACGATCACCACGAGCAGCCCGTACAACCCGCCCAATCCCGCCGACATCTGGAACACGACCGACTCGTTCGACACGCGCAACCGCTTCTACGGCCTGCAGGTGGGCGCGCGCGCGGCGTTCGAGCGCGGGCCGTGGGTGGGCAGCGTCGTGGGCAAGGTCGCCTTCGGCACCATGCAGCAGCGCGTGTCGATCAACGGCTACCTGGAGACGAACGACTACACGAACTACGGGCCGACGCAGGTCTTCCCGGGCGGCTATTTCGCGCTGCCCGCCAACAGCGGCGACCACACGCGCAACGTGTTCGCCGCGGTGCCGGAAGTGGCGCTCAACGTGGGCTACCGGCTCACGCCCGCGGCCACCGTGTTCGTCGGCTATTCGTTCCTGTGGGCGAGCAGCGTGGCGCGCCCCGGCGAGCAGATCAACCGCAACATCAACCCGACGCAGACCGTGTCTTACGGCAACGACCCGCCGGTGAAGCCCGTCGGGCCCGCGCAGCCGACGTTCAGCTTCGCGACGAGCGATTTCTGGGCGCGGACGATGAATGTCGGGGTTGCGTATCGGTTCTAGCGAAAGAACTCAAAGCGAGTGCGGTGACAGGTGGCATACCCGCCGCAAGACGCTCGTCGTTGCGTTGTATCTTCCGGCGGCCGCCGCAGGGCCGCTCCCAAGGCGGCCGACTGACCTGCAGTGAACCGCCCCTCACCCCAACCCTCTCCCCGTTCCGGGGCGAGGGAGGCCCACGGTGTAAGGTTTTCGGGGTGCCGGCCGCAAAAGGCGCGACGCCGGCCCGACGTCATCCACAGGCAGCACGAACGCCTTTTGCGGACGAAGAATTTGGCGCGCCCGACAGGATTCGAACCTGTGACCCTTGGCTTCGGAAACCAATACTCTATCCAACTGAGCTACGGGCGCGGAGCCTGCCATTGTAGCCTTCCGGGCGGCATCGCGTCCATGGCGGTTCCGCGTGGCGCGCATGGGACGGTATAATCCCCGGTTGACCCTGCGGCCAGCGTGATTGCGGCCGTCCACGTTGCCCGCGCCACTTCCCGCCCATGACCGAAGAGCACTCCTCCCCGATCAAGACCCCGAAGCAGCTCGTCATCGTCGTGCTGCTCGCGTTCGCCGTGCCGATCACGCTGGTCGCACTCGTGTCGCAGCTCGTCACCAGCGGCGAGCGCGGCGACGAGAACCAGGCCGCCAACCAGGTGATGTCGCGCATCCAGCCGGTGGGTACCGTGCAGCTCGCCGCGCCGAGCGGCCCCAAGGGCATGCTGACCGGCGAGCAGGTGTTCCAGCAGGTCTGCAAGACGTGCCACGAGACGGGCCTCGCGGGCTCGCCCAAGTTCGGCGACAAGGGCGCGTGGGGCAAGGTGATCGCGCAGGGCCAGGACACGGTGTTCGGGCACGCGATCAACGGCATCCGCGCGATGCCCGCGCGCGGCGGCAACGGCGACCTTACCGACGACGAGGTGAAGCGCGCGGTGGTCTACATGGCCAACGCCGGCGGCGCGACGTGGACCGCACCGGCCGTCGCCGCGGCGCCCGCCGCCAGTGCAGCGGCCGCGCCGGCCGCGGGGCCCGCCGCGCCGGCCGCGACCGAGCGCACCGGGCAGCAGGTGGTCGAGGCGGTGTGCGCGAAGTGCCACGCACCGGACGCCAAGACCGCCGCGCCGAAGATCGGCGACCGCAACGCGTGGATCCAGCGCGCGAAGCGCGGCATCAACGGCCTCTACCAGTCGGCGCTCAAGGGGCACTCGGGCATGCCCGCGCGCGGCGGCATGGCCGACCTCTCCGACAACGAAGTGAAGAAGGCGATCGAGTTCATGCTCGCCTCGGGCAATCCGCCCGCAGCAGCAGCCGCCGCCGCGCCCGCCGCGGCGCCCGCGGCCGCCGCGGCGCCTGCGCCGGCCGCCGCCGCGGACGGCAAGAAGGTCTACGACAGCACGTGCGTCGCGTGCCACGGCGCCGGCGTCGCGGGCGCGCCCAAGTTCGGCGACAAGGCCGCGTGGGCGCCGCGCATCAAGACCGGCATGGACGCGCTCTACACGTCCGCGATCAAGGGCAAAGGCGTGATGCCGCCGAAGGGCGGCAACACCGCGCTGCCCGATGCCGACGTCAAGGCCGCGGTCGATTACATGGTGAACGCCGCGAAGTAACTTCGCGCGCGCACGAAGACGCGGCCCTCGTGGCCGCGTTTTTTTTCGTCAGCGCTAGCCGGCGAGCTTCAGGCCGACGATGCCCGCGACGATCATCGCGATGCACGCGAGGCGCGCCGCGGTGGCCGGCTCATCGAAGAGGATCATGCCGAGGACGGCGGTGCCCACGGCGCCGATGCCCGTCCACGCCGCGTAGGCGGTGCCCACCGGCAGCACCTTGATCGCGAGCGCCAGCAGCCAGAAGCTGCCGGCCGCGGCGACCAGCGTCACCAGCGACGGCGCGAGCCGCGTGAATCCGTCGGCGTACTTGAGCCCGATGGCCCAGACGACCTCGAGCACGCCGGCGGCGACCAGCACGAGCCATGCGGTGGCGGGATTGGCGAGCGTTGCCATGCAGTGATCCCTTTCCTGTTCGCTAGCCGTAGTTCAAAAAGGCGTCCTTGCCACGATGCATGATCTCACTTCCGTTGTCGTCCCCGCGAAGGCGGGGACCCAGCGGCGTCTTGCGCCCGACTGCACACCAAAGACACTGGGTTCCCGCCTTCGCGGGAACGACCGAGTCGTTGCATGCGTTGCGGAAATGCGCAGCATCGACAACGCATCGAGGCATGACAGCTACCGCGCGAGCATCGCCTTCAGCGACTTCAAGCGCTCGCTGCCTGCGGCCTTCTGCTGCGCCGCCTCGTCGGGCGGCAGCGGCATGTCGGCGTAGCGCAGGTCCTCCTGCGCGAGCTCGCCGATGAACCGCGACGGCATGCAGGTCGCGCGCTCGCCGGCGCGCTTGCGCCCGCGGCACCACGACAGGTGCAGGCTCATCTGCGCGCGCGTGACGCCGACGTACATGAGGCGCCGCTCCTCCTCGACGTTGTCGAGCTCGACCGCCTCGCGATGCGGCAGGATGCCCTCCTCCACGCCGACCATGAACACGTGCGGGAACTCGAGGCCCTTCGCCGCGTGCAGCGTGGACAGGCGCACGGCGTCCGCGCCCTCGCCGTCGCGGCCCTCGAGCATCGTCACCAGCGCCACCATCTGCGTGAGGTCGAGGAGGTTCCTGTCCTCCTCCTCGCCCTTGCGCGCGAGCCAGTCGACGAAGTCGCGCACGCTCTTGCCCTTGTCGATCGCCTCGCGCTTGTCGAGCGTGTCGGTGAGCCACGACTCGTAGCCGGTCTTCTGCAGGAGCTCGTTCAGCAGCCGGCCCGCGGGCTCGCGCTCGGCGCGATAGCGCAGGTCGTTGATCAGCGCGCAGAGCTCGTTGAGCGTCTCGCGTTGGCGCGCCGGCACCTTGGCCGCGAGCTCGGGCGCGAACACCGCGGCGAAGAGGCTCTCGTGCCGCGCGGCCGACACTTCGGACAGATGCGCGAGCGTCGCCTGCCCGATGCCGCGCTTCGGCGTGGTGACCGCGCGCAGGAACGCGGGATCGTCGTCGTCGTTGGCGACGAGCCGCAGGTACGACACGATGTCCTTGATCTCGCTGCGGTCGAAGAGCGACTGCCCGCCCGAGATGTCGTAGGGAATGCCGCGCGTGCGCAGCAGCGTCTCGAACACGCGCGCCTGGTGGTTGCCGCGATAGAGGATCGCGAAGTCGGAATACTTCGCGCGCCGCTCGAACTTGAGCGCCGAGATGCGGTTCACCACGAGCTCGGCTTCCGCCTCCTCGTCGCCGGCGGGCGCGACGCGGATCGTGTCGCCGTTGCCGAGGTCGCTCCAGAGCTTCTTGTCGAAGAGCTTCGGGTTGTTGCCGATGAGCGAGTTGGCCGAGCGCAGGATGCGCACCGTCGAGCGGTAGTTCTGCTCGAGCTTCACGACCTTGAGGTTGGGATAGTCGCGCGGCAGCGATGCGAGGTTGTCGAGCGTCGCGCCGCGCCAGCCGTAGATGGCCTGGTCGTCGTCGCCCACCGCGGTGAACGGCGTGGCGTCGCCGACCAGCGCGCGCAGCAGGCGGTACTGCGCGGGATTGGTGTCCTGGTATTCGTCGACCAGCAGGTGCGCGCAGCGCGCCTGCCAGCGCGCCGCCGCCTCGGGATCGCGCTCGAAGTGCGCGAGCGGGCGCACGATGAGGTCGTCGAAGTCGACGGCCTGGTACGCCGCGAGCGCCTCGTCGTAATTCGCGTAGGCCTTGGCGGCGGCGCGCTCGTCGTCGTCCTGCGCGGCCGCGAGCGCCGCGGCCGGCGTGACCAGCGCATTCTTCCACGCGCTGATCTTCCACTGCGCGCTGCGCGCCCGTGCGCGGTCGGAGGTCGCGATGAGCTCCGCGACGATGCTCTCGAGGTCGCCCGGGTCGAGGATCGAGAAGCGCGGCGACAGGCCCATCGCCCGCGCCTCGCTGCGCACGATCTTGAGGCCCAGCGAGTGGAAAGTCGCGATGACGACCTGCGCGGCCGCCTCGCCCTTGCCCTGCTGCTTGAGCAGCGCCTGCGCGCGCTCGCGCATCTCGCGCGCGGCCTTGTTGGTGAACGTGATCGCGAGGATCTTCGCGGGATCCACACCCTGCTCGACGAGGTGCGCGATCTTGGCGATGATGACGCGCGTCTTGCCGCTGCCGGCGCCTGCGAGCACGAGCAGCGGACCGTCGCGATAGCGCACCGCTTCGCGCTGCGGAGGATTTAACGGGAAGCTCAACGGGATGCGATGCCGGTGCGCGAATCTTCGCTACAATCCGCCGGATTCTATCAGCGGTGCGCGCGTATCGCGCCGAAAAAATCGATGGCGTTGTACGCGATCGGCGACATCCAGGGCTGCCACGCGGAGTTCTGCGAGCTCCTCTCGCTCGTCGGCTTCTCGCCCGCGAGCGATCGCCTGTGGCTCGTCGGCGATCTCGTCAATCGCGGTCCGTCGTCGCTCGCGGTGCTGCGCGAGGTGATGCGCCTCGGCCCCGCCGCGGTGACGGTCCTCGGCAACCACGACTTCCACCTGCTCACCGTCGCGGCGGGCCATCGCCGCCCGCATCGCGGCGACACGATCGACGCGATCCTCGCCGCACCCGATCGCGACGAGCTGCTCGCGTGGCTCGCCGCGCGTCCGCTCGTGGTCGCGGAGGGCGACTTCGCGATGGTGCACGCGGGCTTCGTGCCGTCGTGGACCGTCGCGCAGGCGGTCGCGCTGTCGCGCGAGGTGGAGGCGATGCTCGCGAGCGACGCCGCGCACGAGTTCCTGGGCGTGCTCTACGGCGACGAGCCGCATTCATGGTCGGAGTCGCTGACCGGCTACGACCGCCTGCGCGTCATCGTCAACACCTGCACGCGCCTGCGCTTCTGCACGGCGGACGACCGCATGGAGTTCGCGGAGAAGCGCGGGCCGGCGCACGTGCCCGCAGGCTACCTGCCGTGGTTCGCGCATCCGACGCGCCGCTCCGCGAGCGCGACGATCGTCTGCGGCCACTGGTCCACGCTCGAGCTCATGCTCGCGCCGAACGTGCTGATGCTCGACAGCGGATGCCTGTGGGGTGGTCCGCTGACGGGCGTCAGGCTTCCCGATCGGCGCCTGTTCCAGGTGCCGCCGCGCGCGCCGGTGCAGCCAAAGCCGTTCGGATAGCCGCTTCCGCCGCACGCGCGAGCTCGCGCCGGTCACGCTCGCGCGCGGGCAGCGCCGGATGCGCCGTGACCTCGACGGTCAGCGCGGATTCCCCGCACACGCTCCAGAACGACTGCGCGAACGTCGTGTCGCCGACGTACGCGGGCGCGAACGTGGTCTCGCCTTCCCGCGTGCGATAGCGCAGCGCCACCGGCTGCAAGTGGCCTTCCGCCTCGACGATCGGCTGCAGCAGCGAGCTCTTGAACGGCAGGAGCTCGGTGCCGTCGGTGGTGGTGCCCTCGGGGAAGATCGCCACCACGTCGCCGTCGGCGAGGACGCGCGCCATCGCGTGATTCACGCGCCGCGTGTCGTGCCGCCGCTCGCGCTCGATGAAGACGGTGCCCGCGCCGCGGATCATCTGCGACACGATGGGCCACCGCGCGAGCTCCGCCTTGGCGACGAAGCGCACCGGGTGATGCGCGTTGAGCACGAAGATGTCGAGCCACGACACGTGGTTCGCGACGACGAGCACGTTGCCGTCGCGCGCGATCTCGCCCGACACGCGCGCCTCGACGCGCAGGATGCGCAGCAGCCGGCCGCTCCAGCGCTTGACGAGGCGCCGCCGCCGGTGCGCGCTCACGAGCGGGAACACGAGCATGGTCGTCGCCACGCCCTCGAGCACGTGGACGCAGGTGCGCGTCCAGCGGAAGCAGCGGACGGGAAGCGACGTGGGCCGCACCGGCACCGGCGGCGTCGGTGCTGCCATCGAGCTACCAGAGATGCGCGCCGAACGTCGCGTGATAGAGCGCGTCGACGCTGGCGCGCGTGACGGCGTGGTTCTGCCCGCCGCGCGCGCCGATCTTGAGCGCGCCCAGCACCGAGGCCAGGCCGCCGGTGCGCTCCCAGTCCCAGTCGTTCGCGATGCCGAACAGCAGTCCGGCGCGATAGGCATCGCCGCAGCCGGTGGGATCGAGCACCGCCGTCGGCTTCGCCGCCGGAATCGGATACGTGGCGCCGCCCGCGTGGATCACCGAGCCGTCGGCGCCGAGCGTCACGACCAGCGCGCGCACGCGCTCTGCGATGCCCTCGAGCGAGATGCCCGTGCGCTCCGCGAGCAGCCGTCCCTCGTAATCGTTGACGGCGACGTATTGCGCCTGCTCGATCATCGCGAGGAGCTCCGGGCCGTCGAACAACGGGAGCCCCTGGCCGGGATCGAAGACGAATGGGATGCCGGCCTCCGCGAACTGCGCCGCGTGCGAGCGCATGCCCTCCTTGCCGTCGGGCGCGATGATGCCGAGGCCGATGTCCTTCACGTCGGTGACGCGGCTCTGGTGCGAGAAGTTCATCGCGCCCGGATGGAAGGCCGTGATCTGGTTGTCGTCGAGATCGGTGATGATAAACGCCTGCGCGGTGTACGCGCCGGGCACGTGGCGCACGCCGTCGATGCCGATGCCGAACGCGGACAGGCGATCGCGATAGTCGACGCCGTCGTCGCCGATGGTCGCCATCACCACGGGCTCGCCGCCCAGGTGCTTCAGGTTGTACGCGATGTTGCCCGCGCACCCGCCCCACTCGCGGCGCATCTCGCCGATCTGGAACGACACCGACAGCACCTGCGCCTGCTCGGGCAGGATGTGCCGCGAGAAATGGTCGGGGAACACCATGATGGTGTCGTAGGCCAGGGAGCCGCAGATCAGGGTGCGCATGGGCAGGCGTTCGAAAGCGAAGCGCGCAGTTTAACGCGTGCCTTACGACACTGGGTCCCCGCCTTCGCGGGGACGACCATGGATGATTCGGTGGACGCCCGCCGCAGCCCTGCCGACGCGTCTAAACGCTGATACGGCCGGTCTCTCTGACGACGAACTGCTGCCGCCGGGACACGGGCAGCGACTCGTTCACGCCATTCAGCAGCACTTCCCAGTGCGCGTCGCCGTCGTCGTTCACGCGGCGCTCGAAGCCGCGGATGAAGTCCCGCGCGACAAGGCAGTTGCGGTGCACGCGGACGAAGCGCGGACCGAACTCGTTCTCGAGCTTGGTCAGCGATTCCTCGAGCAGGTACTCGCGCTGCGGCGTGCGGATGGTGATGTATTTCAACTCCGCCTTGAGGTACACGATGTCCTCGAGCGGTACCAGCACCACGCGCGAGCGCTCGGTCACCGACAGGAAGCGGCGCGCGGAGGCCGGCAGCTGCGCGAGCTTGTCCGCGGGCACGGGCTTCAGCTTCGGCACCTTCTGCAGCGCGGACAGGAGCCGCTGCACGCGCACCGGCTTCATGAGGTAGTCGACGGCGTTCACCTCGAACGCCTGCACCGCGTGCTCGTGGAACGCCGTCGTGAACACCACCACCGGCGGATGCGGCAGCTTGAGCAGGTGCTTGGCGAGCTCGATGCCGTCCATGTCCGGCATGTGGATGTCGGTCAGCACGAGGTCGGCGGGCGCGCCTTGCAGGAGGTCGAGCGCCTCGCGGCCGTTCTGCGCTTCGCCGACCACGACGAGCGGCAGCGCGCCGCTGCAATCGTCGAGGAGATCGCGCAGGCGACGCCGCGCGGGCACCTCGTCGTCGACGACCAGCACGCGCAGCGCGGTCTCAGCCATGGACCGCTCCCGGCACGACGGAGCGATCGGCCGCGCGACTGCGCACGCGCCGCCAGCGCGCCGCCCATGCGCTGCGCGCGGCCGCGCCCTTGCGGTCGCCTGGTGGCACCTCGGCGCGCACGGCGCGCGCGTCGCTGCCGGCCGCCGCGATGGCCGCCGTGCGATACGGCAGGCGGATGTGCACTTCGTAGCCGTCCCGGGTGACGCGCGACTCGAGGCTCGCCTCCGCATCGAAGTGCAGTGCGAGCCGCTCGCGCACGTTGCCGAGCGCCATCTTGTTGCCCGCGTGGTGGCGTCCGCCTTCCGCGCGGTACGGATTGCGCAGGATCGCGTGCACCTCGCCGCGCGACAGGAAGAGGTTGACGTGCACGGTGCCTGGCTGGCTCGACGGCTCGATGCCGTGGTACACGGCGTTCTCGAGGAGCGGCTGCAGCACGAGCGGCGGCACCAGCGCGTCGCCCGGCATGCTCTTCACGTTCCAGTCGACATGCAGGCGATCGCCCAGGCGCAGCTTCTCGAGCGCGAGATATTGGCGGCAGAGCTCGACCTCGTCGGCGAGCGGTGCGAGGTCGCGGTTGTCGCGCATCAGCACGCGGAACAAGTCGGCCATGTCCTGCAGCGCCTCCTCGGCGCGCGCGGGATCGTCCCGCACCAGCGACAGCACCGCATTGATGCTGTTGAACAGGAAGTGCGGGCGGATGCGCGCCTGCAGCGCCTGCAGCCGCGCTTCGGTGATCGCAGGCGACAGCGCCCGCGAGCGCAGGTGAAAATAGAGCAGCAGCGCGCCGGTGGCGAGCAGCGCCCACGCGAGCCAGGCGAGGAGCACCGCCGGCGACGCCGCTACAATGGTGCGGTACACGGCGAACCATGCGAGCCCGACCAGCACCGTCGCGAGCGCGATCACCGCCGCGCCCGTGGAGAATGGCAAACGGGCAAGCCGCGGCGACGCCGCGTACAGCAGCGCGAGCATCAGGAAGAGGTAGGGCTCGACCACCGTGGACGCGAGCGTCCACTCGTCCACGATCGCGGGCAGCGACGCCGCCCGCGCGAACGCGTACAGGGCCGCGCCCGCGTTCACCGCGAGCAGGATGCGCAGCACCGTTCCCAGGTTGCGGAAATCGGGCAAAACCGGCCGATTCGCGTTTTGTCTTATAATCGGATGCATGTCATGGGGCGGCATGCAAGCATCATGCCCGTCCGCCCTCTCCGGCGCCTTGCTTTGGCGCAGCTTCACCTGCCGGTTCCACCCGCGCGAGCACGCCGCGAGCTCGTTGCCCGCCGCCGCCGCCCGTGGATCCCCTGCATCCATTGTCGGCAACCCGCGCGGCCGGCGCAACTAGGGCTCCTACTTCGCCATGTCCGATCCCAAGACGCCTGCTGCCGCCGCGGATAATCCCGGCGGCTGGTCCGGCCGCTTCTCCGAGCCCGTCAGCGACCTCGTCAAGCGCTACACCGCGTCGGTCGGCTTCGACCAGCGGCTGGCGGACGTGGACATCGACGGCTCGCTCGCGCACGCGCGCATGCTCGCGGCGCAGGGCGTGCTCACCGCGCAGGACCTGGCCGACATCGAGCGCGGCATGGCCGCGATCCGCGAGGAGATCCGCGCCGGCACGTTCGCGTGGTCGCTCGACCACGAGGACGTCCACCTCAACATCGAGCGCCGCCTGACCGCGCTCATCGGCGATGCGGGCAAGCGCCTGCACACCGGCCGCTCGCGCAACGACCAGATCGCCACCGACGTGCGCCTGTGGCTGCGCGGCGCGATCGACGCGCTGCAGCCGCAGCTCACCGCGCTGCGCCGCGCGCTCATCGATCTCGCGGAGCGCCACGCCGACACGATCATGCCGGGCTTCACGCACCTCCAGGTCGCGCAGCCGGTGACGTTCGGCCATCACCTCCTCGCATACGAGGCGATGTTCGCGCGCGACGCCGAGCGCCTCGCCGATTGCCGCAAGCGCGTCAACCGCATGCCGCTCGGTGCGGCGGCGCTCGCGGGCACGTCGTTCCCGATCGATCGCGAGCACACCGCACGCACGCTGGGCTTCGACGTCGTGGCAGGCAACTCGCTCGACGCGGTTGCGGATCGCGACTTCGCGATCGAGTTCGAGGCCGCCGCCGCGCTGATGATGGTGCACTTCTCGCGCTTCGCGGAGGAGCTCGTGCTGTGGTCGAGCCCGCGCTTCGGCTTCGTGCAGCTCGCCGACCGCTTCTGCACGGGCAGCTCGATCATGCCGCAGAAGAAGAACCCGGACGTCCCCGAGCTCGTGCGCGGCAAGAGCGGCCGCGTGATCGGGCACCTCGTCTCGCTGCTCGTGCTGATGAAGGGCCAGCCGCTGACGTACAACAAGGACAACCAGGAAGACAAGGAGCCGCTCTTCGACTCCGTCGACACGCTGGCCGACACGCTCACGATCATGGGCGACCTCGTCGCGAACGGCATCGGCGTGAACGCGCAGCGGATGCGCGAGGCGGCGCGCGAGGGCTTCGCGACCGCGACGGACCTCGCGGATTACCTGGTCCGCCGCGGCGCCCCGTTCCGGGACGCGCACGAGGCGGTGGCGCGCGCCGTGCGCCACGCCGAGGCGAAGGGCGTGGACCTCGCGGACCTCGCGGTGGCCGACCTGCGGCAGTTTTCGCCGCTGGTGGGCGACGACGTGCACGCCGTGCTGACCCTCGAGGGCTCGGTGGCGAGCCGCCGGCACGCAGGCGGCACGGCGCCCGAGCAGGTCCGCCTGGCGGCCGCTGCCGCACGCCGCGCGCTGCCCGCGGCGTAAGCGTTCGATGGAGCTCGGGCACCACGATCCGCTGGGACTCGTCGCAGGCGCGCTCACCACGTTCGCCTTCGTGCCGCAGGTGGTGCGCATCGTGCGCACGCGCTCGGCCTACGACATCTCGTGGTGGCTGTTCGGCATCCTCGCCGCCGGCTCCGCGCTGTGGCTGTGGTACGGCATCCGGCTCGACTCGCTGCCGCTGATCGCGACCAACGTCGTGTGCCTGTCGCTGCAGCTCTCCATCTTTTTCCTGAAGTGGCGCTACGGCCGCCGGCCGCGCGCGAAGCGCGCCGAACATTGGGAGGAGCAACTATGAAGCTTGCATTCTTGGGACTCGGCGTGATGGGTTTTCCGATGGCAGGCCATCTCGCGCGCGCCGGCCACGACGTCACGGTGTTCAACCGCTCCGCGGACAAGGCCGCGAAGTGGGTCGCGACCTACGGCGGCAAGAGCGCGCCCACGCCCGCCGCCGCGGCGCAGGGAGCGGAGATCGTGATGATGTGCGTCGGCAACGACGACGACGTGCGCGCGGTCGCCACCGGCGACGACGGCGCGCTCGCCGGCATGGCGAAGGGCGCGGTGCTCGTCGATCACACGACGGCGTCCGCGGAAGTCGCACGCGAAGTGCACGCGGTCGCGGCGAAGCGCGGCGTCGGCTTCCTCGATGCGCCGGTGTCGGGCGGCCAGGCGGGCGCGGAGAACGGCAAGCTGACGATCATGGTCGGCGGCGAATCCGACGTGTACGCGCGCGTCGAGAGCGTGCTCGCGACGTACGCGCGCGCCGTCACGCTGATGGGCGGGCCGGGCAGCGGCCAGCTCACCAAGATGGTCAACCAGATCTGCATCGCGGGGCTCGTGGAGGCGCTGTCCGAAGGCGTGCACTTCGCGATGCGCGCGGGCCTCGACGCCGAGCGCGTGCTCGACGTGATCAGCAAGGGCGCCGCGCAGTCGTGGCAGATGGAGAACCGCGGCAAGACGATGATCGCCGACAAGTTCGACTTCGGCTTCGCCGTCGACTGGATGCGCAAGGACCTCTCGATCTGCCTCGCCGAGGCGCGGCGCAACGGCGCGATGCTGCCGGTCACCGCGCTCGTCGACCAGCGCTACGCCGAGGTGCAGGCGCACGGCGGCGGACGCTGGGACACGTCGAGCCTCGTGCGCCTGCTGAACCAGGCCGGGAAACGCTGATGCTGCACGCGCGCCGCGCATCGTGGCGCGCATGCGTCGCTGCGGTGGCGCTGACGCTGGTGTGCACCCCGGGTGTTGCGGTGGCGGCCGACGTCGCGCTGTCGTCCGCGTGGATGCGGCCCGCACCCGCGGGGGCGCCTGCCGCACGCGCGTACGTCGACATCGAGAGCCGCGAGGCGCTGGAGCTCGTCGGCGCGTCGACGCCAGTCGCGGCGCAGGTGCTGCTGGTGCGCGTCGCGCGCCTCGACGATCCCGCGAGCGAAGCGGTGGTGCCGTCCATGCGCGTGCCGGCTGGCACCGTCACCCGGCTCGCGTATCGCGGCGATCACCTGCGGCTCGTGGACGTGAAGCAGGAGCTCGCCAACGGCACCCCGGTGCCGCTGACGCTCGTGTTCCGCGATTCCCAGGGGCGCGAAACGCGCGCGACGACCGGGATCACGGTGCGCGGGCTGCTGCTGCCGCAGCATGCGGTCGGCGACGCCGCAGGCGCGGCCACCGCACCTCCGCCCGACGCCGCGCCGGCCGTCCCGGCCGGAACGGGATCGCGCTAACCCTCGGCCCCGGGCGGCGCCGGCACCCGGTCGCCTTCCACCTGCACGATCTCGTAGGTCACGGCGGCCGTCTTGGCCAGCATCACGGTGGCCGAGCAGTACTTCTCCTTCGACAGCTTGACCGCCCGCTCGACGTGCCGGAGCTCGAGGCCGCGCCCGGCGACCGTGTAGACGTAGTGGAGGGCCGTGAAGACGCGCGGTGGCTCCTCCGCACGCTCGCCGGTCACCGTCACGGCGACGTCGGTGACCGGGTGGCGGCCTTTCTGGAGGATGGTGAGGACGTCGAAGGCCGTGCACGCCGCGGCCCCGGTGAGCAGCATCTCCATCGGCCGCATGCCCGTGTTGCGGCCGCCGGCATCGGGCGCGCCGTCGATGACGACCGCGTGCCCGCTGCCCGATTCGCCGACGAAGCTCACCCCGTTGACCCATTGAATCCGTGTCTTCATGCGCGTTAACCCAATAGAGATGGGCCGGACGGTGATAGCGGCCACTTACATTTGCGCGGCCGCCACACTCGTCCGGCGGATTGCTGCGACGCCGCAAAATTCCTTGCGTTGTGCGGCGCAATATGGAAAGATCATAACCGTCTGCGGCCTCGCCGTACTCCTCCTTCGGCACCGCAGGCACATTCCTCCATTCTCCTCCTATGGTGGAATCCTCGAGGCGCGGTCCCTGACCGCGCCTCTTTTTTTCCGCCTCGCCCGTACGGGATTCACAGGGGGTCAGACCCCGGCCTTTTGGGGTCAGACCCCGAAACATTGGGGTCTGACCCCGAAGTCCGGCCTTTTGGAGTCAGACCCCGAAACATTGGGGTCTGACCCCGAAGTCCAGCGAGGGGCCGCTCCTGACCGCCTGCCCCGCGCCTTGACCAGGGACGCTGCGCGATAGTAGAATGTTGGGCTTCGCTGCCCATGGCAGCGGTCGAGCATTCCGGATCTGCCCCCGTTCCCGCGGCGCGGTCCCCAACCAAAGACAACCGCACCATGAAAACCTTCTCCGCCAAGCCGGCCGACATCACCCGCGAGTGGTACGTCGTCGACGGCACCGACCAGGTCCTGGGCCGCCTCGCGAGCCAGATCGCGCTGCGCCTGCGCGGCAAGCACAAGGCGATCTACACGCCGCACATGGACACCGGCGACTTCATCGTCGTGACCAACGTCGAGAAGATCCGCGTCACCGGCACCAAGGCCGAGGACAAGCTCTATCACCGCCACTCGGGCTACCCGGGCGGCATCTCCACCACCAACTTCTCCAAGATGCAGGCGCGCTTTCCCGGCCGTGCGCTCGAGAAGGCGGTGCGCGGCATGCTTCCGAAGGGCCCGCTCGGCTACGCCATGCTGAAGAAGCTGAAGACGTATGCCGGCCCGACCCACCCGCATTCGGCGCAGCAGCCGAAGGCGCTCGACCCCGTCAAGTAATCGCGAGATTTCCATGATCGGCAACTACTACTACGGCACGGGCCGCCGCAAGACGTCGGTGGCGCGCGTGTTCATCAAGCAGGGCACCGGCAAGATCGTCGTCAACGAGAAGCCGGTCGACGAGTTCTTCACGCGCGAGACGGGCCGCATGGTCGTCCGCCAGCCGCTGGTGCTCACCAACCACGCCACGACGTTCGACATCATGGTCAACGTCACCGGCGGCGGCGAGTCCGGCCAGGCCGGCGCGGTGCGCCACGGCATCACCCGCGCGCTGATCGACTACGACGCGCAGCTCAAGCCCACGCTCTCGAAGGCGGGCCTCGTCACGCGCGACGCGCGCGAAGTCGAGCGCAAGAAGGTCGGCCTCCACAAGGCGCGCCGCCGCAAGCAGTTCTCGAAGCGCTAACCCGCTTCCTAAGCAGTCAGCGAAGGCCGCCAGCAGGCGGCCTTTTGCTTTGGTGCATTGCGCTAGAATCGTCCACTCGCGACAGAGGTCACACCATGGTCAAGATCGGCATCGTCGGCGGCACCGGCTACACCGGGGTCGAGCTCCTCCGGATCCTCGCGTCCCACCCCGAGGCCGACGTGCGCGCGATCACCTCGCGCGGCGACGCCGGCACGCGCGTGGTCGACATGTTCTCGAGCCTGCGCGGGCACTACGACGACCTCGCGTTCACCGCGCCCGATACCACCGACCTCAAGTCGTGCGACGTCGTGTTCTTCGCCACGCCGCACGGCGTCGCGATGGCGCAGGCGCGCGGCCTGGTCGACGCCGGCGTGAAGATCATCGACCTCGCGGCCGACTTCCGCCTGCGCGACCCGGCGGTGTTCGAGAAGTGGTACAAGCTCCCGCACGCGTGCCCCGACCTCCTCGCGGAATCGGTGTACGGCCTGCCGGAATTCAACCGCGAGGTCATCCGCAAGGCGCGCATCGTCGGCAACCCCGGCTGCTATCCGACGTCGATGCAGCTCGGCCTCGTGCCGCTGCTCGAGGCGGGCATCGTCGACAGCGAGCACCTCATCGCCGACTGCAAGTCGGGCGCGTCGGGCGCGGGGCGCAAGGCGGAGGTGAGCCTGCTGCTCGCCGAGGCCACCGACAACTTCAAGGCCTACGGCGTGACGGCGCACCGCCATCATCCGGAGACCGTGCAGGAGCTGCAGCTGCACAGCACGTCGCCGGTGAAGCTCGTGTTCACGCCGCACCTGCTGCCGATCATCCGCGGCATCCATTCCACGCTCTACGCGCGCCTTACGCGCACCGACGTCGACCTGCAAAAGCTGTTCGAGGACCGCTATCGAGGCGAGCCGTTCGTCGACGTGATGCCGCCGGGCTCGATGCCGGAGACGCGCAGCGTGCGCGCGTCGAACGTCGCGCGCATCGCGGTGCACCGCCCCGGCAACGCGGACATGGTCACCGTGCTCGTGGTCGAGGACAACCTCGTCAAGGGTGCCGCCGGCCAGGCGGTGCAGAACATGAACCTGATGTTCGGCCTGCCCGAGACGACGGGCCTCACGGCGGCGCCGGTCCTGCCCTAGCCCGACCGGCGGCACGGCATGCCAGCGTGGTGGCGCAAGGTTCGCCGGCAGTTCGGCATCGCGGCGCCGCGCATGGCGGTGCGCACGCACCTGCCGTGGTGGGGCCGCAGCGCGCTGCTCGGCGCGCTCCTCGCGATCATCGCGGGCATGTGGTGGTGGGGCTTCGACTTCGGGCAGATCTTCGGCGGCTTCAACCGCAAGCAGGTCGAGGAGCGATTGACGACGCTGGAAGCGGACGTCGTGCGCTTCCGGAGCGAAGCCACCGAGCTGCGTACCCGCAACTCCGCGCTCGAGTCCGAGCTCGCGATGACCAAGGGCGCGCAGGACGGCCTCACGCGGCAGGTGACCGAGCTTTCGGGCGAGAACGCGCAGCTGAAAGAGGAGCTCGCGTTCCTGCAGAAGCTGTTCTCGGACTCCAACAAGACGGCCGGCATCACGATCCAGCGCCTCGCCGTCGAGCCGGACGGCGACGACGGCTTCCGCTACAGCCTGCTCGTCGTGCGCGGCGGCAGCCCCAAGGACGAGTTCGTCGGCAAGCTCGTCCTGCAGGCGACGGTGGCCGGCGGCGAAGGCGGCGCCCGGGTCGTCCACCTCCCCGACGACCAGCCCGACAACGCCACCGCGCTGCTCCTCAAATTCAAGTATTATCAGCGGGTTGAGGGTCGTTTTCGCGTTCCGCCGGGGGCCCGGGTCACGTCCGTGGCCGTCCGCGCCTTCGAGGCCGGGCAGGAAGTCCCCCGCGCGACGCGCTCCTTGAACCTGGGATAGGGGATCGCCATGTTCGAAAGGAAGAGCAAGCAGACGGGCAAGCGCATCGATTCGCTGATCGGCGCGGGCACCACCGTCAACGGCGACGTGACGTTCGTCGGCGGCCTGCGCATCGACGGCACGGTGAACGGCAACGTGACCACCGTCGGCGGCGAGTCGGGCACGCTGGTGGTGAGCGAGCACGCGCGCGTCGACGGCGAGATCCGCGTGTCGCACGTGGTGGTCAACGGCGCGGTGAATGGCCCTGTCGTGGCCGGTGACTTCCTGGAGCTGCAGGCCAAGGCCAAGGTGACGGGCGATCTCGAATACCGGTCGCTCGAGATGCACACCGGCGCGGTGGTGCAGGGGCGGCTGCGGCACGTCGAACCCGGTACCGCCAGCGTGGTCGAATTGAAGCGCGCGGTCGCGGAGTAATCTCCGGCCTTGCGCCAGGACAAAGAGCCGTGCCGCCGGGCTTTACCGGCGGCGCAACGTGCACGATGATGCGTGGGTTTACCGCCCCGCCGATGGAGCCGACGATGAATGCAATGAACGAGATGCCCGCCCCGCTGATCTTCACGGACTCGGCCGTGGCCAAGGTGAAGAGCCTGATCGAGGAGGAAGGCAACCCGGACCTGAAGCTCCGCGTGTTCGTATCGGGCGGCGGCTGCTCCGGCTTCCAGTACGGCTTCACGTTCGACGAGGTCACCAACGAGGACGACACCGCGATGGTGAAGGACGGCGTCACGCTGCTGATCGATCCGATGAGCTACCAGTACCTGGTCGGCGCCGAGATCGATTACTCGGAAGGCCTCGAAGGCGCGCAGTTCGTGATCAAGAACCCGAACGCCACCACCACCTGTGGCTGCGGGTCGAGCTTCTCGGCCTGACCGGTTCGCCGGCAAGCATCACCACGACGGGGGCTGCGGCCCCCGTTTTCATTGCGGCGCGCGCCGTTGCACGGCGTCGCGGCGATGCACGCGGACCGGTATAGGATGACGCGCTGACGATGCGCATCCTGTGAGGAGCACGATGAGCAACCATCCGCCGCTCGCGCTGCACGTTCCCGAGCCGCCCGCGCGTCCCGGACGCGAAACCGATTTCGGCTACCTCGCGCTCTCGCCTGCCGGCGCCGTGCGCATGCCGCCGATAGACTCGCGGCCGGCGCAGACGCGCGACATCGCGGAAGCACTGGTGCGCGTGACCGACGAGGCCGGCAATGCGGTGGGACCGTGGGACCCGCACGCCGACGTCGAGCTGCTGAAGCGTGGCCTGCGCACGATGATGCTCACGCGCGTGTTCGACGCGCGCATGCTGACCGCGCAGCGGCAGAAGAAGATCTCGTTCTACATGCAGAGCCTCGGCGAGGAAGCGGTCGCCGTGGGGCAGGCGCTGGCGCTCGGCGCCGACGACATGTGCTTCCCGACGTATCGCCAGCAGGGCATCCTGATCGCGCGCGGCTATCCGCTGGTCGACATGATGTGCCAGCTCTACAGCAACGACCGCGACCCGGTGCTCGGGCGGCAGATGCCCGTGATGTACACGTCGCGCAGGCACGGCTTCTTCTCCATCGCCGGCAACCTCGGGCTGCAGTACATCCAGGCGGTGGGCTGGGCGATGGCGTCCGCGATCAAGGGCGACACGCGCATCGCGGCCGCGTTCATCGGCGACGGCTCGACCGCGGAAGCCGACTTCCACAATGCGCTGACGTTCGCGGCGGTGTATCGCGCGCCAGTGATCCTCAACGTCGTCAACAACCAGTGGGCGATCAGCTCGTTCCAGGGCATCGCGGGCGGCGAGGCCGCGACGTTCGCGGCGCGCGGCGTGGGCAACGGCATCGCGTCGCTGCGCGTGGACGGCAACGATTTTCTCGCGGTGATCGCGGCGACGCGCTGGGCCGCCGAGCGCGCGCGTCGCAACCTGGGTCCGACGCTGATCGAGTGGGTCACGTACCGCGCCGGCGCGCACTCCACCGCCGACGATCCGTCGAAGTACCGGCCCGCGAACGACTGGGCGCGCTTCCCGCTCGGCGATCCGATCGCGCGCCTCGCGCAGCACCTCGTCACGCTCGGTGCGTGGTCGGACGACGAGCAGGCGCGCGTGCAGAAGGAGGTCGAGGCGGAAGTGCTCGCGGCGCAGAAGGTCGCGGAGGGCTACGGCACGCTGGCGTCGGGTCACGTGCACAGCACGGCGACGATGTTCGACGACGTCTACAAGGAGATGCCGCCGCACCTGCGACGCCAGCGCGAACAGGCGGGGATCTGACGCGATGGCCACGATGACGATGGTGCAGGCGATCCGCTCGGCGCTCGACGTGATGCTGGAGCGCGATCCCGACGTGGTGGTGTTCGGCGAGGACGTGGGCTACTTCGGCGGCGTGTTCCGCTGCACCGACGGGCTGCAGGCGAAGTACGGGCAGTCGCGCGTATTCGACGCGCCGATCGCCGAGGGCGGCATCGTCGGCGCGGCGATCGGGATGGGCGCGTACGGCCTGCGGCCGGTCGCGGAGATCCAGTTCGCCGACTACATGTATCCCGGCTACGACCAGATCGTGTCGGGCGCCGCGCGGCTGCGCTATCGCTCCGCGGGCGACTTCACCGCACCCATCACCGTGCGCATGCCGTGCGGCGGCGGCATCTACGGCGGGCAGACGCACAGCCAGAGCCCCGAGGCGCTGTTCACGCACGTGTGCGGATTGCGCACGGTGATGCCGTCCAATCCGTACGACGCGAAGGGCCTGCTGATCGCGTCGATCGAGTGCGACGATCCCGTGATCTTTCTCGAGCCGAAGCGCATCTACAACGGGCCGTTCGACGGCCATCACGAGCGGCCGGTGGTGCCGTGGTCGGCGCATCCGCTCTCCGATGTCCCCGAGGGTCATTACACGGTGCCGCTCGAGTCGGCGAGCGTGATACGCGCCGGCAGCGCGGTGACCGTGCTCACGTACGGGACGATGGTGTGGGTGAGCGAGGCGGCGGCGCGCGAGACGGGCATCGACACCGAGATCATCGACCTGCGCAGCCTGTGGCCGCTCGACCTCGACACGATCGTCGCGTCGGTGAACAAGACGGGACGCTGCGTGATCGTGCACGAGGCCACGCGCACCAGCGGCTTCGGCGCGGAGCTCGCCGCGCTCGTGCAGGAGCACTGCTTCTTCCACCTCGAGGCACCGATCGAGCGCGTGACCGGCTGGGACACGCCGTATCCGCACGCGCAGGAGTGGGCGTATTTCCCGGGACCCGATCGCGTGGGCGCCGCGCTGCGGCGTGCGCTGGAGGTGTAGTCATGGCGGCGCACGTGGTGAAGGTGCCGGACATCGGCGAGGGCATCGCGGAGGTGGAGCTCGTCGAGTGGCATGTTCGGCCGGGGGATGCCGTCGCAGCGGATCAAGTGCTGGCCGATGTGATGACCGACAAGGCGACGGTTGAGGTGCCGTCGCCGGTGGCGGGTGTCATTGCTGCGATTACGGGAGGACCCGGGGACAAGCTGGCGGTGGGAAGTGAGTTGGTGCGGATCGAGGTCACTCAAGAGCTCCCTCTCCCCGCTCGCGGGGAGAGGGCTGGGGTGAGGGGCGGGTCGTCGCCACAATCGCCGCAGCCCTCACCCCAACCCTCTCCCGCGCTGCGGGAGAGGGAGGCCTATGTCGTGGGCAGCGGGGACGCCCCGCGCCCAGCGGCCAGCGCCGGCACGAAGCCCCTCGCCTCCCCCTCCGTCCGCCGCCACGCCCGCGAGCTCGACGTCGACCTCGCCCGCGTCCGAGGCACCGGCCCCGACGGTCGCGTGCTGCACGACGACGTCGTGCGCTTCGCGGCGCGTGCCTCCACGCCGGCGCAACGCTACGTCGAGCGCGACGGCGAGACGCAGGTGCCCGTCATCGGCATGCGCCGCCAGATCGCGCAGCACATGCAGGCGGCGCTGCGCATCCCGCACTTCACGTACGTCGAGGAGATCGACGTCACGGAGCTGGAAGCCCTCCGCCTCAAGCTGAACGAGCGCTACGCCGACGCGCGCGGCAAGCTCACGCTGCTGCCGTTCGTGATGCGCGCGCTGGCGCTCGCCGCGCCCGCGTTCCCGCAGATGAACGCGCGCTTCGACGACGAGCAGGGTGTGGTCACGCGCTACGCCGCGGTGAACATCGGCATCGCGACGCAGACGCCGGCCGGCCTCATGGTGCCGGTGGTGCGCCACGCCGAAGCGCGCGACCTGTGGAGCAGCGCGACGGAGATCGCGCGCCTCGCGGCCGCCGCGCGCGGCGGCAAGGTCGCGCGCGACGACCTCACCGGCTCCACGATCACCATCACGAGCCTCGGGCCGCTCGGTGGCATCGTCACCACGCCGGTGATCAACGCGCCGGAAGTCGCGATCGTCGGCGTCAACCGCATCGTCGAGCGCCCGATGTTCGCGGGCGGCGCGGTGGTGCCGCGCAAGCTCATGAACCTGTCGTCGTCGTTCGACCACCGCGTGGTCGACGGGCAGGATGCGGCGCTGTTCGTGCAGGCGATCCGCGGCTACCTCGAGTGCCCGGCGCTGTTGTTCGTCGACTAGGGCGCTATCCCTTCACGGCCCCCATCGTCAGCCCCTTCACCACGTACTTCTGGAAGATCATGGTGAGGATGATCGCCGGCGTCATGATCGCCACCGCGGCGGCCATCACGCCGCCCCAATCCACTTCCGCGTACGAGAGGAAGTTGTAGACCGCGATCGGCAGCGTCTTCGTCTTCTCCATCGACAGCACCTGCGAGAACATGAAGTTGTTCCAGGAGAAGAGGAACGACAGCGTGGTCGCGGTGATCACGCCGGGGCCCGACAGCGGCAGGATGATCGCCCAGAACGCGTACTGGCGCGTCGCGCCGTCGACCATCGCCGACTCCTCGAGCTCGGGCGGGATCGACGCGAAGTAGCTCGACATGATCCACACCACGATCGGCAGCGCGATCAGGATGTGCGAAAGGATGAGCGCGGTGTAGCTGTCCATGAGGTCGAGCCGCGAGAACACGATGTACCACGGCATCAGGAACGAGATGCCGGGCATCAGGCGCGCGAGCAGGATGAAGACCGCGAGCCGCCGCTGGCGGAAGCGCGCGATCGAGTACGCCGCGGGCAGCCCGAGCAGCAGTGAGATGCTCACCGCCGACACGCCGACGATGGTCGAGTTGAGGAAGTACTTGAGGAAGTCCTGCTCGCCGAACACCTTGCGGTAGTTGGCGAGCGTGGGCTCGAACAGCAGCTTCGGCGGCCACGCGATGATGTCAACCTGCGTCTTGAACGACGACGACAGCATCCACAGGAACGGGAACAGCACCACCAGCGCGATGCCGAGCACGCACAGGTAGAAGAGGAGCGTCGCGTACCACTTGCGTCCCATGGCGCCCCCTTCAGGTCTCCGTCGACGCGCGCAGCTTCATGATGCCGAGGCTGCAGCCGAACACCACGCAGAACAGGACGACGAGGATCACCGCCGACTGTCCCATGCGGAAATACTCGAAGCTGTACTTGAAGCCCATGATGTTGAGCGTCTCGGACGCGTAGCCCGGGCCGCCGCCGGTCATCGCGAAGATGATGTCGAAGGTCTTGAGCGCGTCGATGAGGCGCAGGATCACCGCGGTGAGCACCACGGGCAGCACCATCGGGATCGTCACGAGCCACGTGATCTGCCACTCGGAGGCGCCGTCGATGCGCGCCGCCTCGACGGGCTCCTCGGACAGCCCCGCAAGGCCCGCGAGCACGATCAGCGTGATCATCGGCGTCCACTGCCACACGTCGACGAGCACGAGCGAGGCGAGCACGGTGCGCTCGCTCGAGATCCACAGCCCGGTCGGCAGGCCGAACGACGACAGCACGTAGTTCAAGAGGCCGATGGTCGGGTCGTAGAACAGGTTGAACACGATGCCGACCGCCACGGGTGTCGCGACCAGCGGCAGCAGCAGCAGGAGCTTCGCGACGCTCTTGCCGACGAACGCGCGATGCAGGATCAGCGCGCACGCGACGCCGAGCACCGCCTCCACCGCGACCGCGAAGCCGGTGAACACGAACGTGCGGCCGAGCGCGTGCAGGAAGCGCGGCTCGGTCAGCACCCGCGCGTAGCTGCGAAGGCCCACGAACGTCGGGTCGCCGCCGGAGGTGAGGTTCCAGTTGGTGAACGACAGGTACCCGGTGTAGAGCACCGGGAACACCATCAGCAGCCCGACGAACGCGAGCGCCGGCAGCGGGAACAGCCAGTGCAGGTTTCGTTCCGTGAACGTCGAGCGGATCATCGCGTGACTCTGCGCAGGTGCGTCCGCTGCGGCCACGTGCGACGCACGCAGCCGCAGCACGCGCGCACGTCTACTTCCCGAGCTCGCCCGTGTCCTGCAGGAGCTCGTTCACCTTCTCGACGCGCTCCTTCGCCATCTTCTCGAGGTTGGGCGCCGTGCCCTTGGTGTTGATCGACTCGATGATGAGCTCGCCGATCAGGTCACGCGCCTCGCCCACCGCGCTCATGTAGGGGCGGTCGAGCGGGTAGCCGTTCTTCGCCGCGAAATCGCGCGTCTCGACGAGTCCCGGGTTGATCTTCGCGAGCACCGCCTTGTCCTCCCACACCGAGGAGCGCGCCATCGTGATGTTGGCGAGCATGCCCTTGATCGCGAGCGGCTTGCTCGTGGCCCAGGTGAGGAACTGGAGGGCGAGGTCCTTCTTCTTCGACTGCTTGGCCACCGCCATGCCCCACGACGTCACGATGAACGGCGAGTTGGTCTTCGGACCGGCCGGGAAGTTGGCGATGCCGACCTTGTCGGCGCCGAGCTGCGTCTTGGCCGGGTCGATGATCTGGCCGTAAAACACCGACGCGTCGGTCCACATCGCGATCTTGCCCGCCTGGAAGAGCGGCATGATGTTTTCCCACGACATCGACGTCACGCCCTTCGGGCCGTACGTGCCATTCATTTTTCCGTAGAAGCGGATCGCGTCGACCGCCGGCTTCGCGTCGAACACCGCGACGCCGTTCTCGAGGTAGCGGCCGCCGAAGTTGTACACGTAGCTCGACAGCTGCGTCACCGCGGCGGCGCCCTTGCCGCGCGAGGCGAAGCCCGCGACCGCGTCGGAGTTGAGCTTCTTCGCGGCGCTTTCGAGGTCGTCGAAGTTCGCGGGCACCTTGAGGCCGGCGGCCGCGAGCAGGTCCTTGCGGTAGTAGAGCACCTGCCACTCGGTGACCAGCGGCACGAGGTAGGCGCGCGTGCCGAAGCTCGCGACGCTCATCACGTTCTTCGGATAGTCCGCGAAGTCGTAGGACGCGAGCGGCTCGTACCAGCCGTTCTTGTAGAACATCTTGCCTTCCTGCAGCGGCCGCGTCATGAACACGTCGACCGACGAGGAATTGGTCGCGAACTCGGTGGTGAGCTTCTGCGTGAGCTGCCCTTCCTGCAGGCTCTCGGCGTTGACCTTGATGCCGGTCTCCTTCTCGAACTCGGGGATCGCGGCCTTCAGCAGCTCGCCGTACGGGTGATTCGCGAGCATCACGCGAATCTCCTTCGCGGGCGCCTGCGCTGCGGCGCCCGCCGCGAAGCACAGCGTGGAGAGCGCGACCAGCGCACCCCGGAACATCGTCTTCATGTGACCTCCAGCAATGGGCGGGGCGAGACGCCCCGCGTCGAAAACAGGAGCGCTACACGATCGTCGCCGACGACTCCGCGTCGAAGACGTGCGTGCGCGTCATGCGCACATCCACTTCCATCGTCTCGCCCACCCGCGGCGGCACGTCGGGCGCCGGCATGCGCGCGACGATCGTGTCGCGGCCGCAGGTGAGGTGGACGAAGATCTCGGAGCCGAGCGTCTCCACGACGTCCGCCTGCGCGCGCAGGGTCGTGCCGGGCGGCGCGGACGGGTCGCGCAGCGCGATGTCCTCGGGACGCAGGCCGAACACCACGCGGCGTCCCGCGTAGCCGCCGAGCGCCGGCGCGAACGCGGGCGGCACGGCGAGGCGGAACGCGCCGCCCGCGAGCACGGGCGTCTCGCCGGTCGCCTCCAGTGTCGCATCGAGGAAGTTCATCGCGGGCGATCCGATGAAGCCCGCGACGAAGCGGTTGCGCGGCTTCGCGTACACCTCCATCGGGGTGCCGCTCTGCTGCAGCACGCCGCGGTTCATGATGAAGATGCGGTCGGCCATCGTCATCGCCTCGACCTGGTCGTGCGTGACGTAGATGATCGTGGCGCCTAAGCGCCGGTGCAGCTTGCTGATCTCGGCGCGCATCGCGACGCGCAGCTTCGCGTCGAGGTTGCTCAGCGGCTCGTCGAACAGGAAGAGGCGCGGCTTGCGCACGATCGCGCGGCCCACGGCGACGCGCTGGCGCTGCCCGCCGGAGAGCGCCTTCGGCTTGCGGTCGAGGTACTCCGTGAGGCCGAGGATGTCGGCCGCCTCCTCCACGCGCGTGTCGATCTCGCTCTTCGCGAGCTTGCGGATGCGCAGGCCAAAGCCCATGTTCTCGCGGATGGTCATGTGCGGATAGAGCGCGTAGCTCTGGAAGACCATCGCGATGTCGCGGTCGCGCGGGGGCAGGTCGTTGACGACGTCGTCGCCGATGCGGATCTCGCCGGAGGTGATCGTCTCCAGCCCCGCGATCATGCGCAGCGCCGTGGTCTTGCCGCAGCCCGAGGGACCGACCAGCACCGCGAACTCGCGATCGGTGATCGCGATCGACAGGTCGTCGACGGCCTTCACCGCGCCGTACTGCTTCACCACGTTGGAAAGCGTGACGCTTGCCATGGCGGAGGAAGGGGGCAGGTGGGCGAACGTGCGGCCGGCGAGGCGCCCGGACGGCCGCGCACGCGCGCGCCCGGCCGCGAACCGGCGGGATCGGTGATGGAACGGTGACGTGCGGCGCGATATGCGCCTGCGGACGTCGTCGGCTCATGGTAGCCGCGCGGCCGGACGCGTCATTGCGCGCGGTCAATAACGGTGCGCAGGCACCGCGCCGCGGCGATTCGCTCAGCGTGGACGGCGCTGGGCGATCACGATGCCGCCGACGATCAGCACGAACGCCACCGCATGAAAGGCCTGCGGCGGCTCGCGCAACAGCGCGCCCGACATCAGCGCCGCGAAGAGCGGCGTGAGATTCGCGAAGAACATCGGCAGCAGCGGCCCCGCCTCCGCGACGCCGCGGTCCCAGCACCAGTAGGCGACAAGCGACGGCCCGGTGGCGACCCACAGCACGACCGCGAGCGTGAGCGCGGAGAGCGTCACGACGAAGTGGCCGGTGAGCCACTCGATGCCGACCAGCGGCACCGAGAAGGCGACGCCGAAGCCGGTCTGCAGCAGCAGGAACGTGAGCACCGGGAGGTCGGGGCGATGGCGGCGCAGCAGCCACGAGTACAGTGCCCACACGATGGTTGCCACGATCATCAGGAGATCGCCTGCGACGAAGCGCAGGCCGCGGATACGCTCCGCGTCGCCGGCGGTCAGCACCACCAGCACGCCGACGAGCGACAGCGCCGCGCCGGCCCATTCGCGGCGCGCCGCGGGCTCGCCGAAGAAGAGCCGCCCGAGCAGCAGCGTGAACAGCGGGCCGCTCGCCGCGATCAGCGTGACGTTGATCGCCGTGGAGGTGCGCAGCGCCATGTACTGCAGCGAGTTGTAGCTCGCGATCGCGAGGATGCCGAACGCGATGAAGATGCGCCAGTGGCGGCGCATCGCCGGCCACGGCCGCGCGGATGCGGGCGCGCGGCGCGCGATCACCATCACGACGGGCGCGAGGATCGCGCACATCACCGCCCAGCGCAGCGCGTTGAGCGTCAGCGGCGAGACGAGCGGCGCGCCGCCCGCGACGGACATGCGGCCGACGATGGCGTTGCTCGCCCAGAGCAGCGGCGGCAGGGCGAGGTAGAGGATCGTGCGCGGGCGCAGGACGAGCGACATCGGGAAGCGGCAGGCAGGCGGACCGCGGATGATAGCGGGCCGCCGCGCCGTGCCTGCGGCGTCACGAATGCAGGACGGTCCGGGAGCCCGGCGGCCGAGGCTCGGCCGCGGCGCCCAGGTAGCGCTCCTCGATCTTGCGGCGCAGGCGATCCGCGAGCTCGATCTCGTCCGCCGTGGCGAACCGCGGGGGCGGATCGGCCAGGGTCGGCTCGCTCGGGTCGGCGGCGTCGCGCATCATGACGGCGTCGATGCATCAGCCGTGCCATGGGCACGTTCACGCGCGGAAACAACGGGTTGGCTCGCGGCGGCCGCGCGCGTTGTGTCGCGGCGGGAATGGCGTGCTGCAGATTTTGCAGCCCTTCCGGCCGCAGGTCGGCGCCGCGCCGAGTGCGGACGGCGCGCGGCGCCTACGCGCCTGTCGGCGGCGCGGCAGCGCGCACGAGGTTGCGCTGCTTGCGCTCCTGCAGCCGCGTGGCCACCTCGATGCTGTCCTCGATGCCCTCGAGGTTCGGGTTGACCTCGAGCGCGCGCCGCCACGCGGTGATCGCCTTGTCGTACTGCCCGAGGTGGAACCAGTTCTGGCCCGAGCCCGCGAGCGCGCCGAAGTGATACGGGTTGCGCTTCAGCACCTCGTCACAGTCGGCGAGCGAGCGCTTGAATTCTCCGGAAAGGAAGAACGCGGTCGCGCGCCGGTTCCAGCCTTCCGCGAACGCAGGCTTGCGCTTGATCACGTCGGAGTACGTCGCCACCGCCTCGGTGAACTGCCGCGTCTGCATCTGCGCCGCGCCGCGCTCCATTAGCGCGTCCACCTCGGTGTCACCCGAGCGTCCCCATAGGATCCACAGGCCGCGCTCGGCCAACTCGCGCACCATCGGGCTGTCGTCGGCGAGGCGCGGGCGCAGCAGCTTCTCGTCGGCGGCGGTGCCGTTGGCCGCGAGCCACACGACCGCGTCGACGCGATGCGCGGCGTCCGGCGCGGTGAGGCCCTTGATCGCCTGCAAGCGGGTGGAGTACGCGTTGGGCTCGGCGTGCGCCGCGAGGCTCGCAAGGAGCAGGAGCGTGGCGATGAGCCAGCGGGATGGATGCATGGGCGCCTCCTTGGACTCGGCGCGGCCGTGGGGTTCGGCGGCATGGTGGAAGGGTAGCGCTTAATGGAGAGGGGGGCGGCTTCGGGGGGTGTTTGTGGGATCGCTGGCGTGGAGGCGCTTTGCCTCTCGATGCGACTGCCCCTCACCCCAACCCTCTCCCCGCGAGCGGGGAGAGGGAGCTTCTGGGGCGCTGCGCGGTCACGCTGCCCCGCGAGCGAGGAGAGGGAGCTTCTGGGGCGCTGAGCGGTCATGCTCGGCCCGCGAGCGAGGAGAGGGAGCTTCTGGGGCGCTGCGCGGTCACGCTGACGTTCGACGAAGGGCTTGAACGAGCTGTTGGGGCGCGGCGCGTTCACGCCACCGCCACAACGAAGACCTCCCTCGCCCCCGAAGGGGGAGAGGGTTGGGGTGAGGGGCCGGATCGCCGCACAGCGCAACCTCAAGCAGAGGCATTCACTCCACCAGCAGCGCGCGACCGAACGGCGCGCGTAGCGCGCTAATGAGCGGCGCGCTTCGTAGGTTTTGCTACGGGAAAAGCGCCCGGCCGCCCGAAGCTTTTCCCGCTGACTAAAACGGCCGCAAAACGCGCAACGCCGAACCCACGTCATCCCCCGCCCGCACGGTGCGCGTATTGCGGACGAACTTTACCGTTTATAAATCGCGCCCAACACCCGCAACCCCGACGCACCCGTAACAGCCGGCAGATTCCCCGCCCGTCCCGCCAGCGCCTCGCGCGCGAGCCACGCGAACGCCAGCGCCTCGACGTGATCGCTCGCGATGCCGACCGCATCGCTCGTCGTCACCTGCATGCCGGGCAACTCGGCCGCGATGCGCCGCATGAGGTCGGCATTGCGCGCGCCGCCGCCGCACACGACGAGCGTTTGCGCGCCCGCGCACTCGCGGCGCACCGCATCGGCCAGCGTGCGCGCGGTGAGCGCCGCGAGCGTGGCCTGCACGTCCTCGTCGCGGCCCTGCCACTGCACGGCGGACAACGCGCGATCGAGCCACGCGCCGTTGAAAAGATCGCGGCCGGTGCTCTTCGGCGGGCGCGCAACGAAATAGCGCTCGGCCAGCAATGCGGCGAGCAGCGCGTCATCGACGCGGCCGCTCGCGGCGTGCGCGCCGTCGGCATCGAAGGAGCCGCCGCGCGTGCGCGCATGCCAGAGGTCGAGCAGCACGTTCGCCGGCCCGGTGTCGAAGCCGCGCACGGCGCCATGCGGCGGCAGGTCCGTGATGTTGGCGATGCCGCCGAGATTGGCGATGACGCAATGCTGCCCGGGCCGCGCGAACATCGCCGCGTGGAAGGCCGGCACCAGCGGTGCGCCCTGCCCGCCGGCCGCGATGTCGCGTGACCGGAAATCGGCCACCACCGTCATCGCGGCGTGCTCGGCGACGCGCGCGGGATTGTTGATCTGCAGCGTCCAGCCCTCGTGCGGACGATGCCGCACCGTCTGGCCGTGCACACCGGCGGCGGCGACGTCCTGCGCGTCGACGCCCGCCGTCCCGCACACAGTGCGCAGCGCGTGCGCATAGAGGTCCGCGAGCGCGTTCGCCGCGCGCGCGGCGCGCACGATCTCGTCGGGACCGGACTCCTGCAGCGCGAGCAGCTCGTCACGCAGCGCGAGCGGAAAGCCGATGTGCGTGGCGGCCACCACCGCGCCGCTGCCCGCCGCGAAGTCCGCGAGCACCGCGTCGACACCGTCGAGGCTCGTGCCCGACATCACGCCCGCATAGAGCTCGCGGTGCGCGTTCATGCTCGAAAGGAAATGCGCGGCGCCGGCGTTGGCGCGCCGCGCATCCGCGTCACTCGACGGACGCGAGGGCCGCGCCCGGCAGCGAATGCGCGAGGGCGAGCGATTCGGTGAGCGGCGTGATCGCGGCGCGGAACTGCGGCAGGCGCTCGGTGATGATGCCGGGCGCCGTGGGCATGCCCACCGCGAGCGGATTGCGTGCGTGGTCGGCGACGCGGAATTCGTAGTGGAGATGCGGGCCGGTGGCCCAGCCCGTCTGGCCGACGAACGCGATGGTGTCGCCCTGGCGCACGCGCGTGCCCGCGGCGAGCTTCGGCGCGAACGCCGACAGGTGGCCGTACACCGTCGAATACGTGCCCTGGTGCTTGACCATCACGACCTTGCCGTAGCCGTTCTGCACACCCGCGAACGTGACGACGCCGTCGGCGGTGACGCGCACCGGGGTGCCGACCGGCGCCGCGTAGTCGATGCCCTGGTGCGCGCGCCATTCCTGGAGGATCGGATGGAAGCGCGCAAGCGTGAAGCCGGAGGTGATGCGCGAGAGCTCCATCGGCGAGCGCAGGAACGCGCCGCGCGCGCTGCGGCCGTCGGCGTTGTAGTAGCCCTCGTTGCCCTCGGCGTCGCGGTAGAAGAACACGCGCAGCGTCGCGCCCTTGTTCTCGAACTCGGCGGCGAGCAGCTTGCCCGCGCCCGCGGGCTCGCCGTTCACGTAGCGCGCCTCGTACACGACGGTGAAGCGATCGCCGCGCTGCAGGTCGTGATAGAAGTCGATGTCGCCGCCGAAGACGTCGGCGAGCGCGGTGGTGATCGCGTCGGGAATGCCCGCGGTGTCCGCGGCGCCGAACAGCGACGTGCGGATCTCGCCGCTGCGCAGCACGGTACGCACTTCCTCCGTGACCTGCGCGGTGTGCGTCGTGAACGCGTCGCCGCTGCGCTCGACGACGAGGAAATCGCCGTTGTTCGCCTGGAACCGGAGTGCGACGAGATCGCCGTCGTCGTCGGTGGCCACGTGCACGGGCCGTCCCGGCCGCAGCTGGTAGAGCGGACGCGCGGAGGGATCGGTGCGCAGGAACTGCATCGCCTGCGCGTCCTCGACACCGGCGCGCGCCAGGAGCGCACCGATGGTGTCGCCGCGCTGCACGCGCTCCTCGCGCCAGTACACGGCGTCCGCGTCGGCGGGTTCGGCGATCGCCGGCACGGGCAGCGCCCGGATCACGGTACGCGTGGGCACCGTCTCGATCACGGTGTCGGGCGCGATGCCGAACGCGGCGACGGTGGAGAGGCTCAGGATCGCGAGGGCGACCCACTGGCCCGGCGAGAGCATGCCACGCGCCGCCGGACGGACGGCGGCGCCGGGCTGCGCTAGAATCGGGGGTTTGCTTGCGGCCAACGGAAGCGATCTACGGGCAAAAGTCCGGTGGATTCTAGCAACTGTGTCGGCCGCTGTCTCCCTGGCAGATCAGGGTCCGTCCGACATTTTTCCCGGTGACCCGGGGTCGCCACCGGCGCCCCGTCCCGACATGACCATGGCCGTGGACATTGCACAGCAGCTCGCCGTCTTCAAGCGCGGCGCCGATGAACTGCTCGTCGAGAGCGAGGTCGCGACCAAGCTCGGGCGCGGCCAGCCGCTGCGCATCAAGCTCGGGCTCGATCCCACCGCACCCGACATCCACCTCGGACACACGGTGGTGCTGAACAAGATGCGGCAGATGCAGGACCTGGGGCACCAGGTCATCTTCCTCATCGGCGACTTCACGTCGATGATCGGCGACCCGTCCGGCCGCAACGACATGCGCCCGCCGCTCACCCGCGAGCAGATCGAGGCGAACGCCAAGACCTATCATGCACAGGCGTCCAAGGTCCTCGACCCCGCGCGCACGGAGGTCCGCTACAACTCCGAATGGAGCGAGCCGCTCGGCGCCGCCGGCATGATCAAGCTCGCTGCGAAGTACACGGTCGCGCGCATGCTCGAGCGCGACGACTTCGCGAAGCGCTTCGGCAACCAGCAGCCGATCGCCGTGCACGAGTTCCTGTATCCGCTGATGCAGGGCTACGACTCCGTCGCGCTGAAGGCCGACATCGAGCTGGGCGGCACCGACCAGAAGTTCAACCTGCTGGTCGGCCGCGAGCTGCAGCGCCACTACGGGCAGGAGCCGCAGTGCATCCTCACGATGCCGCTGCTCGAAGGGCTCGACGGCGTCGAGAAGATGTCGAAGTCGAAGGGCAACTACATCGGCATCACCGAGGCGCCGGGCGAGATGTTCGGCAAGGTGATGTCGATCTCGGACACGCTGATGTGGCGCTACTACGAGCTCCTGTCGTTCCGCACGCTCGACGAGGTGGCGGCGCTGAAGCGCGAGTGCGAGCAGGGACGCAATCCGCGCGACGCGAAGGTGCTGCTCGGCAAGGAGATCGTCGGGCGCTTCCACTCGGCGGCGGCGGCGGATGCGGCGCTCGCGGAGTTCGAGTCGCGCTTCCGCGACGGCGCGTTGCCCGAGAACATGCCCGAGGTCACGCTCGCGACCGCCGGCGCGGGCCTGCCGATCGCGCAGATCGCGAAGCAGGCGGGGCTCGTCGAGTCGACGTCGGAGGCGCTGCGGCTCATCGCGCAGCGCGGATTGAAGGTCGACGGCGACGTGGTGGCCGACAAGGCGCTGGTGCTCGGCGCCGGGAAGACGTTCGTCGTGCAGGCGGGCAAGCGCAAGTTCGCGCGGGTGACGGTGAGCTGAACGCGGGACGGCGGCGGTGGCGCGTGCGCGACGTGCGGGCGCACTACGTGGCGGTGGAGCGGTTACTGAAGTTGCCGGTCGGGGATGCATCCTTGGCGCGCGCCCCTCACCCCAGCCCTCTCCCCGCAAGCGGGGCGAGGGAGCTTTTGGGGCGCTGCGCGCTCACGCCACCGCTCACCGCGAGACCTCCCTCTCCCGCCGCGCGGCGAGAGGGCTGGGGTGAGGGGAACGACCTGCGCTACGCCGCCATCCCCGGATTTCCCTCCATCCCCACCACCACCGGCAGATTCAACGTCCGCGGCGCAATCGTCTTCTGCGCCCGCAGGTATCGCGCAACGACATCCCACACCGTCTCGCCGCCCGCGTTCTTCGCTTCCTCGGACACCGGCGCCCATCCCGCCACCTTGTACTTCGCGTCGGCCGCGATCGCCTTGCCGGCGAGCTCCATGCGCGTGATGCGCTGGCCCATCGCCGCCTTCGGATCGATCGTGTAGCGCAGGCCCCCGACGCGCACCATGTCCCCGCCCTGCTGATAATACGGATCGGGGTTGAAGAGATTGTCCGCGACGTCCTCGAGGATCGTCTTGATCGTCTCGCCGGTGAGCTCGCTCACGGTCACGTACGGGTAGGTGATCGCGGTCTGGTCCATCAGGTGATCCATCGTGATCGCCTGCCCGGGCAGCAGCGTGGTGCCCCAGCGGAAGCCCGGCGAGAACGCGATCGGCGCGTTCTTCTCCGCCATCAGCGCGTCGAGGATCAACTGGTCGGACGTGCCGTTGAAATTGCCACGCCGGTACAGCAGGCCCTCGGTCACCGCGAGCTTCTCGTCGAGTTTCGCCGCGTGCGGCGCACGCACCGCCTTCACGTACTCCGCCATGCCTGGATCCGCCGGCAGCAGGTTGCTGAACACCGGCAGCAGCCGGTACTGCACGCCCGCGACGCTGCCGCCCTTCACGTCGAAGTCGAGCACGCCCAGGAACTTGCCGTTGCTGCCCGCGTTGGTGACGAGCGTCCTGCCCGACGGGCTCGTCACCACCGTCGGCTGCGGCACGCCGTCGTGCGTGTGGCCGCCGAGGATGGCGTCGATGCCGCGCACGCGCGTCGCCATCTTGAGGTCGACGTCCATCCCGTTATGCGACAGCACGACGACGACCTTGGCGCCCTTCGCGCGCGCCTCGTCGACGACCTTCTGCATCTCCTCGTCCTGGATGCCGAAGGTCCACTCGGGGACGAAGTAGCGCGGGTTCGCGATGGGCGTGTACGGGAACGCCTGGCCGACGATCGCCACCGGCACGCCGTTGATCGTGCGCAGCGTGTAGGGCTTGAACACCGGGTCGCCGAAGTCGGTGGTCTTCACGTTCTGCGCGACGAACTCGACCTTGCCCGCGAAGTCCTTCTCGACGACCTCCTTCACGCGATCGGCGCCGTAGGTGAACTCCCAGTGACCGGTCATCACGTCGACGCCCAAGCGCTTCTGCGCGTCGACCATGTCCTGGCCCTTCGTCCACAACGAGGTGGCCGAGCCCTGCCACGTGTCGCCGCCGTCGAGCAGCAGCGCGCCGGGGCGCGTCGCGCGCAACATGCCGACGAGCGTGGCGAGGTGCGCGAAACCGCCCATCGTGCCGAACGTCTGCGCGGCTTTGGTGAAGTCGAGGTACGTGAATGCGTGCGCGTCGCGCGTGCCGGGCGCGATGCCGAAGTGCTTGAGCAGCGCCTCGCCGACGAGATGCGGCGGCCGGCCCGCGGCCGCGCCCACGCCGAGATTCACGTTCGGCTCGCGGAAGTGGATCGGCGCGAGCTGCGCGTGGCAATCGGTGTAGTGCAGCAGGCTCACGTTGCCGAACGGCTTGAGCGCGGCGTCGTAGAACCCTGCGGCTTGCGCGGCCCCTTGCGCCGCAGCGCGCGCGACCGGCAGCCCGGCCAGCGTTGCGACGGCGAGGCCTTCCAGAAACTCTCTGCGATTCATGGGCGGGCGGCGAAGGTGAGCCTGTCGTTCCCGCGAAGGCGGGGACCCAGCGTCGGGATTAGGTGAGCTTGTCGTCCCCGCGAAGGCGGGGACCCAGTGTCGTTGCGCTCGAACGACGCTGGGTTCCCGCTTTCGCGGGAACGACAAGGGAAAGGTCGGCGTTACTTGTTGACCGGTGACTCGGGATCCATCAGCAGCGCGACGAGATCCTTGACCTGCGCCTCGGTGAGGATCTTCGAGTGCCCGAAGCGCGGCATCAGCGAGCACGCGTTGTACGGTTCCGCGTTCCACAGCTTGCCGTACGCGTACTTGCGCATGTCGTCGGTGTAGCCGCGCGTCTTGCCGAACTGGTAGAGCGACGGCCCGATCGTGCCGTACGACACCTCCTGCGGTGCCAGCTGGTGGCACGCGTAGCAGTTGCCGCCGACTGGCCCCTTCGGATCGTCGGAGTACTGCATGCCGCGGCCTTCCTGCGCGAGTGCCTCGCCCCGCCGCCAGTCGCCGACGAACTTGCCGTCCACGGGCCACTTGATCGTCGCGAGGTTGGCCTTCTCGATCCTGTCGGCGACGTCCTTCGGCAGCGGCTTGCCGGCATATTCGGAGCACACTTTCTGCGTCTCGTCCTGGTCGAGCCGGTCGAGCCCCGCCTGCCCGCGCGCGGCGAACGACGCCTTCAGCATCGCCGCTGCCTGCGCGGAAGTCTGCGTGTCCGACGGCGCGGTGCGCGACGCGCAGCCGCCGACGACGAGCGCTGCAGCGCCCACGACGATTCCTGCCACGATGGCCTTCTGCATGCGTCTTCCTTTCAGCGCTTGATGGCGGGGCCGTCGTACGGCGCGCCGTTGGCGTTCATGGCGAGGAACATCGTCAGCGCGATCGACGCGTCGGACGTGAACACGAGCTCGGGGAAGCGCTGCTGGCGGAAGCAGTCGTTGAGCCGCCACTGGAACGTGCGCAGCTCGCCCTGCGAGACGCGGTACGCGGGCCACGTCGTGTACGCCTTCTGCGCGCCCGCCTTGGTGGTGAGGTTCGGCAGGTCCTGCAGCCGGATGCGCTTGCCGTCCTCGCCGTGGCAGGTGGAGCACGCGAAGTCGTGCGAGCCGCCGCGGTAGTAGAACATCTTCTCGCCGAGGCGATACATCTCCTGCTCCTTGGGATGCGAGCCCGCGACCTTCATCGGCATCCCGCGCGACTCCGCGACGACGTACGCGACGAGCGCCTCGTTGTCCGCCTTGTGCTCGGGGCTGCCGAACGGGCCCTTCTTCGCGTCCGCTTCGCTGAAGCCCTGCAGCTTCACCTTGCACCACACGAGGCGCGTCTCGAGGTCCATCACGCGATCGGCGTCGGCGAAGTAGCGCGGCAGCTGCGCATACGCGCCCTTCACCACGCCCGGCCCGAGGCCCAGGTCGCACTTCTCGAGCGACACCTTGTTCGGACCCTTGGGCTCCTTCCACAAGCCCTCGCCGCGCGCTTCCCACAACTCGGCGGGATTGCCTTCCTGCAGTGCGGCGCGGTACTTCGCGATCTCGTCGACCGCGGACGTCTGCGCGAGCGCCACGCCGGCCGCGACGGCGACGGCAGGTACGATGACGGCGATGCGGACCGCGGCCCGCCAGGGGGACGTGCTCATGGATCTTCCTCCAGGGTGTGCTGGGGGCGGCAAGGGCCGCCCGCCGGTTCACGGATCCTTCGCGACGCCGGCACCGGCGTCGCGCGGACCTCTCGTCGTGCGGATGCTACGCGATGACCGCTTCGTCGGTGCGCTTGTCGCCGCGGTTGTCCACCCACGTGATCTGCACCTTGTCGCCCTTCGCGCCGCCCTTGAACTTGAACGACAGGAACGGGTTCTTGGACACCGCGGGGCCCCACTGCGCGGCCAGCACCGTCTTGCCGTTCCACGTCGCGGTGACGTTCGTGATGTGCCACGCGGGAATGACCTTGCCCTGCGCGTCCTTGCGCTGGCCGGTCTCCATCTCGTGGTTCATGAGCACCTTGACCTCGGTCGAATCGCCGACGACGTTGGCGCGAATGCGCATCGGATCTGCCATGGTCTCTCTCCTAGCCGCCGCAACCGCCGAGCGTCACTTTGACTTCCTTGGACGCCATGTAATACTTCCCGTCCGCCTTCACGAGCGCGATGATGTTGGAGCTCTGCCCCATCTTCACGCGCGTCGACAGCGACGGGTCGGTGCCCGGCGGGATGTCGAACGTCGCCGCGAGCATGTTCGGGTTCTTCTCGATCAGGATCGCGATCGATTCCGTCTTCGGGATCGCGCTCGTGACGCCGACCGGCACGACCGCGCCGTTCTCCGCGATGTCGGGCGTCTGGAAGAACGTGATGTCCTTGCTCTGCGCCGGCGCGCTGCCGCCGAGCGCCTTCATGGTCTCGTCGAGCGTCTTGGTGTCGAACGCGGCCTTGTTCCAGGCGTCCGCGGCGAGCGCGTCGCCTGGCTTGAGCCAGCCGGCCGCGGCGACGAGCGCGAGCAGCGACAGCCCGCCCGCACTTTTGAGCGCTTCTCTTCGTTGTGTGTTCATCGGTCTCCTCCTCGAGGGGTAACGGGTAAGTCTAGCGCGATACGGTCCCGCGCGGTCAGCCATGCATTCATATGGTTAGGCTACTTTGCGCCATTGAGGATCCAGTCGACGAGCGCGCGCGCGTCGGCGTCCGCGACCTGCGGCTGCGGCGGCATCGGCACGCTGCCCCAGGCGCCGGTGCCGCCCGCCTTCACCTTCGCGACGAGCCGCGCCGACGCGTCCTTGTCGGTGCCGTATTTCGCCGCGACCTCGCGAAACGCGGGCCCGACCACCTTGGCCGTAAGGGCATGGCACGCCGTGCAGCCCGCGGCCTTGGCGAGATCGAGCCCGTTGCGCGCGGCGGCGGCCTTCGCCACCGCGGTGCCGCCGACCACGCGCTGCTGCTCCCCGAGATTGCCGTGCTGGTCGCGCGCGTAGTCGGGCATCTCGGACGAGAGCTTCACGTCGCGCACGCAATTCGTCATGCACGCGGTGTTGTGCGTGTCGGGCTTGCCGTCGCGCGTCATGAAGCCGTGGTTCGTGGTGAAGCCGTCGCGGTTGGGCATCGCCACCTTCGGCAGCGATGACTGGTCGAGCACCGCGTCGGCGGGCAGGATGTCGTTCAGGTTCAGCACGTACGCGGTCAGCGCGTAGACCTCGTCGGCCGTGAGGGTCTGCGGCGCGGTGAACGGCATCGCGCGGTTGATGTAATCCCACAGCGTGGTGGCGTAGTTGAGCTTGCTGCCGGTGGTGCGGATCGGCTGGTCCGTCTTGAGCGAGCCGACGCCGCCGGCGAGCTGCTGGTAGCTGTTCGACTCGCCGAAGGTGCCGTGGCAGCTCGCGCACTTGTCGTCGTAGAGCGCCTGCCCCTGCGCGACCGAGCCGCGGCCCGGCGGCAGGCCGGTGCCGTCGGGGCGCACGTCGATGTCCCAGCCGGCGATTTCCTGCGGGGTGGCGGGCTTGCCGAAGTTGTAGTGCAGGGGCGTAGCGAACGTGACAGTGGCGAGCGTGCAGATCGCGAGTGCTGCGATGGAAGCGAGTAGTTGCGTGTAGGCACGCGGCTGCCCCTCACCCCAACCCTCTCCCCGCGAGCGGGGAGAGGGAGGACCTATGGACACGTCGTGCAGACGTTCAGAGCACTTGGACATTGCTCACCTCGCCCGAGGGCTCGACCTTCCACGTCTGGATCGCGTTGTTGTGATAGATCGAGCGCGTGCCGCGCACCGCGCGGAGCTGCCGGTACGTCGGCTGCACGAAGCCGGTGTCGTCCATCACGCGCGACTGCAGCAGCGCGGGGCTGCCGTCCCAGCTCCAGTCGATGCGAAAGCGCGTCAGCGCCTTGCTCATCACGGGCTCCTGCAGCTTCGCGGTGCGCCAGTTGCGGCCGCCGTCGGTGGAGACGTCGACGCGCTTCACCTTGCCGCGGCCGCTCCACGCGAGGCCCGTGATCTCGTAGTAGCCGCGGTCGAGCAGCGTCTGGCCGCCCGATGGCGAAGTGATGACGCTCTTCGCCTCCTGGATCCACGTGTACTGGCGATGGATGCCGCCCGGCATGAGGTCGACGTAGTGCAGCGATTCCTCGCGCGTGTTCCACGGCTGGTCGCCCACCTCGATGCGGCGCAGCCACTTCACGCTCGACACGCCCTGCACGCCCGGCACCAGCAGGCGCAGCGGATAGCCCTGCTCCGGCCGCAGCATCTCGCCGTTCTGGCCGTAGCAGACCATCACGTCGTCGAGCGCCATCGCGAGGGGAATGGTGCGCGTCAGCGACGCGCCGTCGGCGCCTTCGGCGAGCACGAACTTCGCCTTCGCGCGATCGATGCCCACCTCCTCGAGCAGCGTGGACAGGAGCACGCCCGTCCACTCGCTGCACGCGAGCATGCCGTGCGTGTATTGCACGGTGGGCACGGCGACGTTGCCCCACTCCATGCCGGTGTTGGCGCCGCACTCGATGAAGTGCACGCGCGACACCGACGGGAAGCGCACGATGTCGTCCATCGTGTAGAGGCGCGGCGATTTCACGAGGCCGTGGATCATCAGCCGGTGCTGGTGCGGATCGACCTCTGGCATCCCGGCGTGATGACGCTCGAAGTGCAGCCCCGACGGCGTGATGATGCCGAACAGGCTCTGCAGCGGCGTGAAGGCGACCGACGACTGCGGCGTGCGCGTAAGCCCGGGACTCTCGCGGCGCCGGACGTTCGCCTCGAACTTCGACGGCACGCCGTACGGCGACGCGAGGATCGGCGCGCCGAGCGTGCGGCTCCACGACGGGACGTGGGGCGGGAGGTTCGCGCCGGGCGCATCGTCGGCCAGCGCACGGCCCGCGGCGAGCGCCGCGAGCGCGCCGCCGCCGACGCCGGCGGCGCGACGCAGGAAGCCGCGCCGGCGGGCGTCCGGGACCGTGGCTACGTGGTGCTCGGGCGCGAGGCGAAGCCGCCCGCG
This sequence comes from Burkholderiales bacterium, assembly GCA_046347855.1. Lineage (GTDB taxonomy): Bacteria > Pseudomonadota > Gammaproteobacteria > Burkholderiales > Casimicrobiaceae > VBCG01. Next base: position 857,215 of record JAXMFJ010000005.1, on the reverse strand, counting down.
CTCCGGGGGTGCATCCGGCATCCTTGCTCCTCCTGGTTCCCGCCGCAGCCGCCTCGTGGGCGTCGTCAGCGCCTGCCCGCGAACTGCAGGAGCTCGCGGCGCAGCGGCTTCTGGTCCTCGATGCGACTCGCGATGCGCACGCACACCGTCCGACAGATCTCGACGAAGTCCGCATCGGCGACGCGGTAGTACACGGTGTTGCCCTCGCGCCGGCGGCTCACCACGCCCGCCCGCAAGAGCAGCGCGAGATGGCGCGACACGTTGGTCTGCGTGGCGCCCGTCGCGGCGACGATGGCCGATACCGAGCGCTCGTCCTGGCAGATCGTGTGCATGATCTTGAGCCGAGTCGGCTCGGCCAGCAGGCCGAAGTACTGCGCCACCGCGGCGAAGACGTGCGCGAGCTCGTCGGGGACCGCGGTTTCGGGCGCCGACGTGGCGACGGGTTTGGCGACCCGCTTCCGCGCATTCGTCTTCATTTGTATATGAGCATATCCGCATATCTTGACGAAAGTCAAGGCGGAGGCGGGCGGAATACGGTGGGGGCGGATTCCGGGGATGGGCTCCGCGCACTCACGCTGATGCCAGGGGTCAGATTCCGCATGCACTGGCATTCGCCGTAGCGAAGGACGCGACGGGCGGAGTCTGACCCCGGGGTTGTGGCTCATCGAATGGGGTCAGACCCCGCTTGCCTGCATCGGATGGGGTCAGACCCCGCTCGCTCGCATCGTCACGGCGACCCGAAATCTTGCCCGCGGGGTCAGACCCCTTGGTCCGCGCCGGCGCGAGCGGTCAGACCCCTTGGGCGGTGACTATTGCAGGCCCCACTGGCCGGCGAAATTCGCGCTACGTCGTCATCGCCGCCGCGTTGAGCACGCCGACCGCGATCGCCAACGCCGCGAGGAACGTCGCGCCGGCGACGCGGCCCTCGGCCACGGCCTGCGGGAAGCGCGGGACCAGCTTGCCGACGAGGAAGAACACCACGATCTGCGCGATGAGCGCCACGCCGCCCCACGCCACCATGTCGAGCGCCGACACGCTTTGCGTGATCGCGCGGCCGAGCGGGAGCACGAAGCCGATGATCGCGCCGGCGAGCGAGATCGCGGCGGCGGTGTTGCCCTCGCGGATGAGCTTGAGCTCGCGGTACGGCGTCACGGCCAGGTAGAGCGCGATGAACAGCACGAGGAGCGCGAGCCCTAGGCCGAAGTACAGGAGGAAGGCCGGCAGGCCCGCGAGCGATTCGTGCAGCGTCATCGTGGTCCTCGCTTGGTCGAGGTCAGAAAAAATAGTGGGGAACGAAGCGGCTGGTGTCGCGCGTGATGGGGCTCGTGTCCTCGCGCAGGCCGATGCCCGCCGGCTCGTCGCCGACGATCCACGAGCCGATCGTCACGTAGTCGTCGCCGAAGCGCGGGATGGGCGCATACGCCTGGTACACGATGCCCTCGGCGCCGTACTCGCCGTCGGTGCGCAGCACGCGCCCGCCTGCATGCAGCGTCACGTTGGCGCCCTCGCGCGAGAGCAGCGGCTTCTCGACGAAATCGCCGACGATGCGCCCGCGCTGGAAGTACGCGGGCAGCAAATTCCCGTGATCGGGGAAGAGCTCCCACAGGATCGGCAGCACGCCCTTGTTCGAGAGCAGCATCTTCCACGGCGGCTCGATCACGCGCAGCGACGACGCGAGGAGCTGCGGCCCGAACGCCTCGCCGGCCAGCCACTCCCACGGGTAGAGCTTGCACAGGATGCGGATCTCCTCGTTGCCGTCGTCGACGAAGCAGCCCGCCGTCGCGTCCCAGCCGATGTGCGCGATGTCGATGAAGCGCGTCTCGACGCCGCCCTGCGTGGCCACGTCGCGCAGGTAGTCGAGGTTGCCGCAGTCCTCCTCGCTGTCGCCTGCGCACGTGAAGTGCACGAGCGTGCCCGCGGACCAGCTCACCGCGAACGCGCGCCAGCTCTGGATCAGCTTCTCGTGCAGCGAGTTGAACTGGTCGGCGTCCGCGTGCTCGCGCTTGACCGACTGCTCGAGCCAGCGCCATTGCGCGACCGCCGCCTCGAGCAGCGCCGTCGGCGTGTCCGCGTTGTACTCCAAGAGCTTCGGCGGACCCTTGCCGTCGTACGCGAGGTCGAAGCGGCCGAAGAGCGACAGGTCCTTGGCGCGCCACGAGCGCGCGACGCGCTCGCGCCACGCGGGCGGGATCGCGAGCTCGGCCATCCGGTTATGGACGACGATGTGCTCGGCCGCGTCGAGGCAGCGCGCGTGAAGCTCGGCGGTCGCCGCCTCCAGCACGTCGATCTCGTCCGCGGTGAAGCGGTAGCGGCGCGACTCGTCCCAGTAGGTGCCGCCGATCGAGTGATAGCCGAAGCCGATCTCCTCGCAATCCTGGCGCCAGTTCGCGCGCGGCGTCGCGTCCTCGCGGATCATGACGACGACGACCCGTGCGAGCCGAAGCCGCCGCGCGAGATGCTGTGCCCGGACGACGACGAGGACGACGACGACGAGGAGCGGCCGCTGCGGCTCGGGCTCGTGATGCCCGGACCCCAGTAGAAGTGGCTGCCGGACGAGCTGCCGGTGCGCGGCGCGGCCTGCTCCTGGCATTCGGCCGGGTCGCCCCAGTCGGCGAGGCACGCCTCGCGCGTGGCGTACTGCGCGCGCCGGTTGCTGCCGGAGTCGCCGCAGCCCGTGAGGGCGGCGGCGCCGATCAGCACCAGCGTGACGCAGGTCGACGATTTACGGGGGCGCGGCATGGGCCGCCATCATAGGCAGCGGCCCGAAAAGCGCAATAGCCTCGCGTCAGGGAGGGAAAAAGCTGCGGGCTACAACCGCGCGTCAGTGCACGACGGCGCTGGTCAGGAAGCGCACCAGCGAGCCGTTCTTCAGGCGGAAGATCCCTTCGCCCAGGCCGACCGCGCCCTCGATCTCCTCGCGGGTCATGTCGATCTCGGTGTCGCCGTGCCGGGCTTCCAGGACCACGTCGTCGGCCACCGTGTCCTCGTCGGGGACGCGCAGGTAACCGGTCTCGAAGATGACCCCGTCGATGACCACGTAGTCCGCGCCTTTCATCGTGTCGATCAGCTCGATCATTGGCATTGTCCTTTGCGCGGGGAAGACAGCTCTCCCCTTCGCTTCCAAGATAGGGACCCGCGGGCAGCGCTTCAAGCGGCGTGCCGGAGGTTGCAACGCTTGGAAACAACTCGCCGGCCGGACGGCCGGACGACACGCGGATGGGTGAGCCGCCGACACGGGGCGCGCTGCGGGGCGGCGAAGCTACGCTCAACGACGCTGGGTTCCCGCTTTCGCGGGAACGACAATGGGGAGTTGGCGCAATCCTGACGCGGCGGCGGTTCCCTTGCCTCTGTCGTCCCCGCGAAAGCGGGGACCCAGCGTCGTTTACGACCGACCTTTTGCCTCTGTCGTCCCCGCGAACGCGGGGACCCAGCGTCGTTTACGACGGATACGCCCTCAGGCGACCAGCGCCCGCACGAAGTTGGGCAGCGCGAAGCCGGCGCGATGGGTGTCGCCGTTGTAGTACGAAAGATCGCGCAGTCCGCGCTGCGCGATCGCGCGGTCGACCTGCAGCGGCGTCATCTTGCGCGGATCGAGCAGCGCGCTGCAGCACGCCATCATCCACATCCCGCCGTAGAGCGGGACCGACGTGAGATACGGCGCCACGGTGGCGAACGCGGTGCGCAGGTTGGCGAGCGTCGCCTTGATGCGGTCGGGATGGGCCACCGGGCTCGCGACGTGCAGCGTCAGCGCGCCCATCGGCGTCAGGCGCGCGGCGCACGCCTGGTAGAACTCCGGCGTGTAGAGATCGAGCGACGGCCCGCCGGCGTCGGTGAGGTCGAGCACGATGAGGTCGAACTGCTCGGTGGCGCTGCGCACGTACGCGAAGCCGTCGCCGATCTTGAGCGTGAGGCGCGGATCGTCGAGCGAGCCGCGATGCACGGCCTGCAGGTACTTGCGCGAGATGTCGACGACGGCGAGGTCGAGCTCGGCGAGCGTCACCGACCTGATCGACGGATGCTTCAGGATCTCCTCCGCCGAGCCGCCGTCGCCGCCGCCGATGATGAGCGCCCGCTCGGGCTGCGGATGCGCGACCGCGGCCACGTGCACGAGGTTCTCGTGATAGAAGAACTCGTCGCGCTCCGACGTCATGAAATGCCCGTCGAGGCGGAAGAGCTTGCCGAACGGCACGCTGTCGTGCACTTCCACGGCCTGGTAGGGCGAGCGGAATTTCTCGAACTGCCGCGCGCTCTTCACCACGAACGCCCACTCGTCCGTGAGGTACTCCGTCATCATGCCCGGCGCGAGGTCGCCCGCCGCACCCGGCGCCGGACGGTCAGGCATCCTTGCCTCCGCGGCGGATCGCCTGGAAATGCGTGCGCGCGGGCTGCAGCGCGGCAGCGAGCGTGGCGAATACCTGCTCGGCCTTCGCCGTGTTGTCGGTGGTGAGATTGCACACGTAGACGTCGACCGTCACGAATCCGGCCTCCGGCCACGTGTGGATGGCGATGTGCGACTCGGCGAGCAGCACGGTACCGGTCACGCCCTGCGGCTCGAACTGGTGGAACCGCTCGCCGACGACCGTCAGCCCGGCCGCGCGCGCCGCGTCCACGCACAGGTCGCGCAACGGTGCCGCCTGCGTGAATTGCGGTGTATCGGCGGGGCAACCGTACCATTCGCCGAGAAGATGAATTCCATCCACCTCTTGCCTTCTTTCCCTGATCTTCGCGCCGGGCGCGAATTTTGGCGTCCGAAGTTGCGCGGGAACTGCCCGTTGCGCAACGGTAAACGTATAATTATTGCACAGCATCAAACCCACAGCGATAATTTACCTCCGGATCGCAACGCACCTCGCGTTGCACGCCGGCGGTGGCCTCGCTTCTCCGTTCACCGCCGCCCTTCGCCCGCCTCGCCATGACCGCCGCCCAAGGCCCCCGCGCCACCGACTCCGAACTCGCCAACGCCATCCGCGCCCTCGCGATGGATGCCGTCGAAGCCGCCAAGTCGGGGCACCCGGGCATGCCGATGGGCATGGCCGACATCGCGGTCGCGCTGTGGAACCGGCACCTGCGGCACAACCCGGCCAATCCGCACTGGGCGAACCGCGATCGCTTCGTGCTCTCCAACGGCCACGGCTCGATGCTGCAGTACGCGCTGCTGCATCTCACCGGCTACGACCTCCCGATCACCGAGCTGAAGCAGTTCCGGCAGCTGCACTCGAAGACGCCGGGGCATCCGGAAGTCGGGATCACGCCGGGTGTGGAGACCACCACCGGTCCGCTCGGGCAGGGCCTCGCCAACGCGGTGGGCATGGCGCTCGCCGAGGCGCTTCTCGCGCAGGCGTTCAACCGGCCCGGCCACGCGATCGTCGACCACCACACCTACGTGTTCCTGGGCGACGGCTGCCTCATGGAAGGCATCTCGCACGAGGCCTGCTCGCTCGCGGGCACGTGGAAGCTCGGCAAGCTCATCGGCTTCTACGACGACAACGGCATCTCCATCGACGGCCACGTGCAGGGCTGGTTCACCGACGACACGCCCGCGCGCTTCGCGGCGTACGGCTGGCACGTGATTCCGCACGTCGACGGCCACGACGTCGAGGCCGTCGACGCGGCGATCAAGGCGGCGCAGGCCGTCACCGACAAGCCGTCGCTCATCTGCTGCAAGACGGTGATCGGCAAGGGCGCGCCCAACAAGCAGGGCACCGAGCACGTGCACGGCGCGGCGCTGGGCGAGAAGGAAGTCGCGGCGGCGCGCGCGGCGCTCGGCTGGACCTATGCGCCGTTCGAGATCCCCGACGCGATCTACGCGGCGTGGAACGCGCGCGAGTGCGGCGCGCTGCTCGAATCCGACTGGAACAAGCGCTTCGCCGCGTATCGCGAGGCGTTCCCCGACCTCGCCGCGGAATTCACGCGGCGCATGGCGGGCGCACTGCCCGCGGGCTTCGACGGCACGGCGCAGGCGTTAGTCGCCGCGCAGGCCGCGAAGGGCGAGACGGTGGCCACGCGCAAGGCGTCGCAGCAGGCCATCGAGGCGTACGCGAAGGTGCTGCCCGAGTTCATCGGCGGCTCCGCCGACCTCACGGGCTCGGTGTTCACCAACTGGTCGGGCACGAAGCCCGTGGCGCGCGATGCGGGCGGCGCCATCGCCGGCAACTACGTGAACTATGGCGTGCGCGAGTTCGCGATGAGCGCGATCGCCAACGGCCTCGCACTCCACGGCGGCTTCATCCCGTACGTCGGCACGTTCCTCACGTTCTCCGATTACGCGCGCAACGCGCTGCGCATGGCCGCACTCATGAAGCTGCGCTCGATCTTCGTGTACACGCACGACTCGATCGGCCTCGGCGAGGACGGGCCCACGCACCAGTCGGTCGAGCACACCGCGAGCCTGCGCCTCATCCCCGGCATGGACGTCTGGCGTCCGTGCGACACGGTGGAGTCCGCGGTCGCGTGGCAATCCGCCATCGAGCGCCGGCACGGGCCGTCGTGCCTGCTGTTCACGCGGCAGAACGTCCCGTTCGTGCCGCGCAGCGAGGCGCAGGTCGCGGCGATCGCGCGCGGCGGCTACGTCGCCGCTGATTTCGATCCGGCGGTGTCGGGCGCGCTCGCGGTGGTCATCGCCACCGGGTCCGAGGTCGCGCTGGCGCTCGCCGCGCGCGCCGCGCTCGCGAAGGAGAACGTCAACGTGCGCGTGGTCTCCATGCCGTGCACCAGCGTGTTCGACCGGCAGGACGCCGCGTATCGCGCGTCGGTGCTGCCGGCCGACGTGCCGCGCGTCGCGGTCGAGGCCGGTGTCACCTCGTTCTGGCACAAGTACGTCGGCGCGCAGGACAGCGCGCGCGAGGCGATCGTCGGCATCGACACGTTCGGCGAATCGGCGCCGGCGGGCGTTCTGTTCAAGCATTTCGGCATCACCGCCGAGCGGGTCGCCGACGCCGTGCGCGGCGTGCTCCAGGCCCGCGCCCGCCGATGCCCGACGTCCTGATCCGCCCCGCCGTCCCCGCCGACGCGGCGCGGATCGCGCAGGTGCGCGTGGACGCGTGGCGCACGACGTACAAGGGCATGATCCCGGAGGCTTACCTCGCGGGCATGACCGTCGAGGACAGCACCGCGCACTGGGACCGCATCCTCAACGCGGCACCCAATACCACCAACGTCTTCGTGGCCGTCGCCGGCGACGAGGTCGTGGGCTTCGCCGCCGGCCTCATGCTCGAGGAGCCCAAGTTCGGGATCAACGCCGAGCTGTCCGCGGTCTATCTCGTGCGGGAGGCGCAGCGCGCGGGCGTCGGGACGCGGCTGGTGGCCGCCGTCGCCGCCGCCCAGCAGGCGCACGGCGCCAACGGACTCATCGTTTGGGTGATCGAGGGCAATAAACCCGCGCGCGCTTTCTACGAGAATCTGGGGGCGGAGCTCCTCGTGGAGCAACCCTTCACCTGGGACGGCATGGACCTCGTCGAGGCCGGTTACGGCTTCCGGGACCTGTCCTCCCTCGTGGCTGCCGGCGATGGGCCGGCCGCCCTGCACTGAACCTTTCCTTCGCGACAGGAGACGAGAATCATGGCGATCAAGGTGGGCATCAACGGCTTCGGCCGCATCGGCCGCATGGTGTTGCGCGCGGCGGTCAAGGATTTCTCGGACATCGAGGTGGTCGGCATCAACGACCTGCTCGAGCCCGACTACCTCGCGTACATGCTGCAGTACGACTCGGTGCACGGGCGCTTCAAGGGCACGATCGCGGTCGAGGGCAGCACGCTGGTCGTCAACGGCAGGAAGATCCGCCTCACGCAGGTGAAGGATCCCGCCGAGCTCAAGTGGGGCGAGCTCGGCGTCGACGTCGTCGTCGAGTCGACGGGCCTCTTCCTCACCAAGGAGACGGCCGAGAAGCACCTCGCCGCGGGGGCGAAGAAGGTCATCATGTCGGCGCCGTCGAAGGACGACACGCCGATGTTCGTGTTCGGCGTCAACCACGCGAAGTACGCGGGCGAGAAGATCATCTCCAACGCATCGTGCACCACGAACTGCCTGGCGCCGGTCGCCAAGGTGCTGAACGACACGTGGGGCATCAAGCGCGGGCTCATGACCACCGTGCACGCGGCCACGGCCACGCAGAAGACCGTCGACGGCCCGTCCAACAAGGACTGGCGCGGCGGCCGCGGCATCCTCGAGAACATCATCCCGTCGTCGACGGGCGCGGCGAAGGCCGTGGGCAAGGTGATCCCGGAGCTCAACAAGAAGCTCACCGGCATGTCGTTCCGCGTCCCGACGTCCGATGTGTCGGTGGTCGACCTCACCGTCGAGCTCGTCAAGCCCGCCACCTACGACGAGATCTGCAAGGCGATGAAGGCCGCGGCGGAAGGCCCGATGAAGGGCGTGCTGGGCTACACCGAGGACAAGGTGGTCGCCACCGACTTCCGCGGCGAGTCGCGCACGTCGGTGTTCGACGCCGACGCCGGCATCGCGCTCGACGACACGTTCGTCAAGGTCGTCGCGTGGTACGACAACGAATGGGGCTACTCCTGCAAGGTGCTGGAGATGGTCCGCGTCATCGCCGCGAAGTAGCGCCCTGCTGCACCGTCCGGCGGCGCGCGCGTGCCGCCGGGCGAATCCCTCCGGTTCAATCACTTCCCACAGCCATGAACTTCAAGCGCCTCACCGACATCGACGTGCGCGGCAAGAAGGTGTTCATCCGCGCCGACCTCAACGTCCCGCAGGACGATGCGGGCGCCATCACGGACGACACGCGCATCCGCGCGTCGGTGCCGGGGATCAAGGATGCGCTCGCGCGCGGCGCGGCGGTGATGGTCACCTCGCACCTCGGGCGGCCCACCGAGGGCGAGTGGAAGGCAGAAGACTCGATGGCGCCGATCGCGAAGCGCTTGGGCGAGCTCCTCGGCATGGACGTGCCGCTGGTGCAGGACTGGGTCGGCGGCGGCGCATGGCACGAGGCCCTCGAGCCGGGGCAAGTGGTGCTGCTCGAGAACTGCCGCTTCAACAAGGGCGAGAAGAAGGACAACGAGGACCTCGCGCGCAAGATGGCCGCGCTGTGTGACGTCTACGTGAACGACGCGTTCGGCACCGCGCATCGCGCCGAGGCCACCACGCACGGCATCGCGAAGTTCGCGCCCGTCGCGTGCGCGGGTCCGCTGCTCGCGGCCGAGCTCGACGCGCTGTCGAAGGCGCTCGCGCAGCCCGAGCGTCCGCTCATCGCGATCGTGGCGGGCTCGAAGGTCTCGACCAAGCTCACGATCCTGCGCGCGCTCGCCGCGAAGGTCGACACGCTGGTGGTCGGCGGCGGCATCGCCAACACGTTCATCGCGGCGGCCGGCGGGCACATCGGCAAGTCGCTTGCGGAGACGGACCTGGTCGGCGAGGCGAAGGCGATCCTCGACGAGTTCCCCGGCAAGGTGCCCATCCCCATCGACGCCGTGGTGGCGAAGGAATTCTCGGCGCTCGCGAAGCCCGAGCTGAAGGCGATCGAGGACGTCGCATCCGACGACCTGATCCTCGACATCGGTCCCACGTCGATCTCCGCGCTGAAGACGGTGCTGTCCACCGCCGGCACGATCGTGTGGAACGGCCCGGTCGGCGTGTTCGAGTTCGATGCGTTCGCGAACGGCACGCGCGCGGTGGCGCAGGCGATCGCGGCGTCGCACGCGTTCTCGATCGCCGGCGGCGGCGACACGCTCGCCGCGATCGCCAAGTTCGGCGTCGGCGACAAGATCAGCTACATCTCGACCGGCGGCGGCGCATTCCTCGAGTTCCTCGAAGGCAAGACGCTGCCGGCGGTGGCGATGCTGGAGATGCGGGCGGCGGGGTAGCGTCGCGGGCGTTGTCCGCGCGAGAGGGCTGACCCTCGCCTCCATGGGCAGCCCAATTCCCCGCGCATAGCAATCTTGCTAACACGCAAAGATATTGCTCGGGCTCGGTTGCTTGCCGAAGCAATCGAATGAGATTCGACTATGCGTATCAAACTAAGCGAATTTGACCCAAGTGCGGTGTTGCAGAGTTTCGGTGTCAAACTCAATGTCACGGCCTAGGCGCGGCATCGTGTCCGCGCGCCTTCTGCTTGGAGGCATGCATTCAAGCATGGTCGCTACGTCGACATGCTCGTGTACGGTCTGATCCTCCTGGGCGGGACGCGTGAGAGCCCCTGTCCTTGCGATCAATTGCAGAAGGCCCAGGCATGCATCGCGTGCGACTCGCTCCAGCACGACAAGACGATCATCGTCGACGGTGACGCGATTGCGACAGGCTCCTTCGACTTCGCCGTGTCCGCAGAGACGGTCAATTCGGAGAATCTGATCGTCGTCCACGGCATGCCGGAGGTATCACGTCGATACCTCGCGCACTGGCAATCGCGCTGGGATCTGGGCACGCCCTATGCGGCACGGCAGGAGTGATCGCAGCGCGTCCGCGATCACCGCCGCCCGTGTCACCCGGGCAGGAACCGCGCCGCCTCGCCGCCTGTCATTCTCATGTCGACTCCGCGTCGCATGATGCCGGCGTAACCCTCGCCGGCGCGCAGCCTCTTGCGCGCCATGGTGCGCCGCAGGTAGGCGCGTCACCCGCGTTGCCGTAACATCGTCACCCTTTGCCGTCCGATGCCCGAGGTATCCGCCTTGCCCCGCAGCACCAAGATCGTCGTCACGCTGGGACCCGCCTGCAGTGAGCCCGCCGTCCTCGAGCGCATGCTCGCGGCCGGCGTGGACGTGGTTCGCCTCAACTTCTCGCACGGCGCCGCCGCCGACCACGTCGAGCGCGCGCGCCTCGTGCGCGCCACGGCCGCGCGCCTCGGCGTCGAGGTCGCCATCATGGCCGACCTGCAGGGCCCCAAGATCCGCGTCGGCAAGTTCGCGCAGGGCAAGGTGACGCTCGAGCCCGGCCAGACGTTCATCCTCGACGCCGAATGCGAGCTCGGCAACGAGCAGCGCGTCGGCCTCGACTACAAGGAGCTGCCGCAGGACGTCGAGCGCGGCGCGGTGCTGCTGCTCGACGACGGCCTCATCCGCCTCGACGTCGAGCAGGTCGACGGCCCGCGCATCGTCACCCGCGTGGCGCTCGGCGGCACGCTGTCGAACAACAAGGGCATCAACCGCATGGGCGGCGGCCTCACCGCGCCGGCGCTCACGCCGAAGGACATGGAGGACATGAAGGCGGCGGCCGCGCTCGAGGCCGACTACCTCGCCGTGTCGTTCCCGAAGAACAAGGAAGACATGTACATGGCGCGCCAGCTCCTGCGCGCCGCGGGCGGCCACGCGCTGCTCATCGCCAAGATCGAGCGCGCGGAAGCCATCACGTATCTCGAGGAGATCGTCGATGCCTCCGACGGCATCATGGTCGCGCGCGGCGATCTCGCGGTCGAGGTGGGCACCGCGGCGGTGCCGGGGCTGCAGAAGCGCATGCTGAAGCTCGCGCGCGAGCGCAACAAGCTCACGATCACCGCCACGCAGATGATGGAGTCGATGATCCACGCGCCGGTGCCGACGCGCGCGGAAGTCTCCGACGTCGCGAACGCCGTGCTCGACGGCACCGATGCGGTGATGCTGTCGGCCGAGACCGCGGCGGGCCGCTATCCGGTGGAGACGGTCGAGACGATGGCGCAGATCTGCGTGGAGGCGGAGAAGTCGGCCACCGTCGAGCTCGATCGTGACTTCCTCGACCGCACGTTCACGCGCGTCGACCAGTCGATCGCGATGGCGACGCTCTTCACCGCGTTCCACCTCAAGGTGAAGGCCATCGCGTCGCTTACGGATTCGGGCTCGACGGCATTGTGGATGTCGCGGCACAACGGCGGCTGCCCGATCTACGCGCTGACGCCGAAGGTCGCGACCCAGCGCAAGATGGCGCTGTACCGCAACGTGCGCCCGCTCTACCTCGAGCAGACCGGCGACCGCGACCACGTGCTCATCGCCGCGGAGGAGCTGCTCGTCGAGCGCGGCCAGGTGCGGCCCGGCGATGTGATCGTGCTCACGATCGGTGAGCCGATGGGCAAGGCCGGCGGGACCAATACGATGAAGATCGTTCGGGTGGGGGAGCATCGGAGGTAGGCGTCCGCAAAACGCGCACCGTGCGTTCGGTGGATGAAGTTGGGGCGGCGTTGCGCGTTTTGCGGCCGATGATGTCAGCAAGGAAAGCTTCGGGCGGCCGGGCGCTTTCCTTGTAGAAAAGGCACGAAGCGCGCCGCTCATGAGCGCGCTACGCGCGCCGTTCGGTCGCGCGCTGCTGGTGGCGTGAATGCCTCTGCTTGCGTTTGCGCTGTGCGGCGGTCCTTCCCCTCACCCCAGCCCTCTCCCCGCAAGCGGGGCGAGGGAGCTTCTGGGGCGCTGCGCGGTAACGCCGACGTTCGTCGAAGGAGTTGAGCGCTGTTGGGGGGCTGCGCGGTTACGGTGAAGTTCGTCGACGGATTTGAGCGTTTTTTTTTGGGGCGCTACGCGGTTGCGGTGACGTTCGTCGACGGACTTGAGCGCTGTTGGGGCGCTGCGCATTCACGCCACCGCAACAACGAAGACCTCCCTCGCCCCCGAAGGGGGAGAGGGTTGGGGTGAGGGGTGCTGCGCGTTCACTCAACCCTCGCATCGAAGTGCTCCCTCGCCCCGCTTGCGGGGAGAGGGTTGGGGTGAGGGGACAGCGCCACAACGGGCACCACCGATCCCATCACCCCGGCGCACACAGGATCGTCGCATCCGGCCCGTAGCCCTCTGCCACATATCCCCGCGCCACCATCGCCGCCTTCACGGCCGGATCGGTCGTATAACGGTGATTCGAATCCGCCCGCTGGTTCCACAACCGGTACACGCGCACGGTCCCCGCGGGGCATTCACCGCTCACAGGATCCGGCAACCCCACGTACATCACGTCCGGCGCCTCGTACACGAACCCGGGAAAGCGCGCCGCCACCTCCGCGCATTCGGCCGGCGACGCCGAGTAGAAATGCGAGTCCCCATACGCCGGCGGCAGGTAGAACCGGCACACCGGATTCGTCGCGGGCGCGGGCGTCGGATACGCGTTGAACCCGAGCCCCGTGCGCACCCACCCCTTGAACGTGCCGGAGTCGAGCGCCGCGATGTCCGCCGCCGACGCGCTGATGAAGTAATGATCGAGCCCCGCGTGGTAGTACTCGACGACCGCCACGGGCGCCGGCGCCGGCAGCGGCACCACGGCGAGATACACGCCGGCGGCGAGTCCGCCGCGGCCGGACGGGATGAACACGCCGCGATCCGCACCGGTGGCCGGGTCGAGCTTGCGCACGCGGTCGACCTCGAGCACGAGCAGATTGCCGTCCGGCGCATAGGCGAGGCCGGTCGGCTGCAGCAGCGCCGAGTTGAGCACGCGCACTGCACCGCTCGCGAGGTCGAAGCGCAGCAGCTGCCCCGAGCCTTCGCCGGTGACGAACAACCCGCCGCCGCCCGCCTCGGGAAGCAAACCGCGGGTGTTCACGAGGCCGGCGGTGCGCGGCGCGATGGCCACGCTCGTCGCGCCGGTGCGCGGGTCGTAGCGGATCACGTTGCTCGAGTTGTAGCCCGGCACGTACAGGTTGCCGTCGGGGCCGAACGTGATGCCGTTGTCGGGCCCGTCGAGGCCGGCCGCGCGCGCAGGCACCGGCGTGCCGAGCGCGGCGCCGGTCGCGGACAGCCGGCGCACCTCGTCCGTCTTGAAGCCTGCGACGTAGAGGTCGCCCCCCGGCCCGAACGCGAACCCGGTGGGATCGATGCCGGGGATCGTCGCGAACACGTCGACGAATTCCAGCGTGTCGTTGCGGTACCTTAGAATCTGCTGCGCGATTTCGCTCGTCACGTACAGCAGCCCATCGGCGCCTAGCCGCACGGCCTGCGCGCCGCGGATGCGCCCCGAGGCGTCGAGCACGCGCAGGAACTCGCCGGTGCAGGCGTCGTACACGTACACGTTGGTGAAGTAGCCGCTGGCGAAGAGCCGCGACGCGCACGCCGCCGCGTTCGCGGCCGCCGGTGACAGCACCGCCAGCAACAGCAGGGTAAAAAGGACGCGCAACCGCATGCACCACCTCGTCAGGGGAAGGGAGACGTCGTGCAGGGTGGCGGCCCGCGGGCCGGCGTGTCCTGAATTCGCCCTCCTTTTTTTCTCCCCGCGCCGCGCAGGTTGCGGAACGCCTTGATGCAGCAGGAAAACGCAGCGCCAGGCAGCGGTGCGCGAACACGCGCGCCGTTCGGGCTGGGGCCGGTCGAGGTGCGCCCGGCGTCCAACGAGCTGGTGGTCGCGGGCACCGTGCGCCGCATCAAGCCGCGCCTGATGGACGTGCTGCTGCGCCTCGCCGCCGCGCCCGGCGACGTGGTGACGCGCGAGGCACTCCTCGCCGACGCCTGGCCGCGGCGGATGGTCAACGACGAGGTGCTGTCGCGCGCCATCGCGGACCTGCGCGAGGCGCTCGGCGACGATGCGCGCGAGGCGCGCTTCATCGAGACGCTGCCCAAGGTGGGCTACCGGCTCATCGCGCCGGTGGTGCCGCTGGCGCCCTCGCCCGCGCCGCCCGTCTCGCCGGCGGGTGCCGCATCCACCCGCATCCCGCGCTGGCGCATCGCGCTCGCGGCCGTCGCGGCGATCGTGCTGACCGCCCTCCTCGCGCAGCGCTTCCTGCCCTCACCCGCGGACGCGCCGGCGACGGCGCTCACCCGCCAGCTCGCGGGCGCGGTGTCCTTCGCGTCCGACGAGGGGCTGGAGCTCGCGCCGCGCTTCTCGCCGGACGGGTCGCGCGTGGCCTTCGCGCTCGCCACCGCGACCACCACGCGCATCGTGGTTCGCGACGTCGCCGGCACGCGCAGCGTCGTCGTCGGCGAGGAGGCCTACGCGAACGTCGCACCCGTGTTCTTCCCCGACGGCGAGCGCCTCGCGTGGTTTCGCCGCGCCGCCGACGGCACGTGCGCGATCGTCGCGCACGACCTGCGCACCGGCGCGCAGGCGCTGCTCGCCGACTGCGCGCGCAGGCCGCTGCCGCGCTTCGATCTCTCGCCGGACGGCCGCCATCTCGTGTTCACCGGCGTCGTCCGCGACCAGTTTCCCGCCGGCCTCGTGCTGCGCGAGATCGCGTCGGGCCGCGAGCGCGTGCTGACCGCGCCCGACCCCGATGCCGGCGACGACCGCTTCCCGCGCTTCGCGCCGGACGGCACGCGCGTCGTGTTCTTCCGCGGCACCGAATCGCATCGCGAGGCGTGGGTGGTGCCCGTCGCCGAGGGCGCGACTGCGACGAGCTTGGGCTCGCCGCGCGGCCTCTCGTACGGCGCGGCGTGGCTCGGCAACGACGGCCCGCTGCTC
Organism: Burkholderiales bacterium; assembly: GCA_046347855.1. Taxonomy (GTDB): domain Bacteria; phylum Pseudomonadota; class Gammaproteobacteria; order Burkholderiales; family Casimicrobiaceae; genus VBCG01. The sequence goes on along the minus strand of JAXMFJ010000005.1, from coordinate 841,930 downwards.
GTCGCCGCCGACTGGTTCGGCCAGCGCTCGCTCAACCGGCTCGACTTGCGGACGCGGCAGGCCACGGCCGTCGGCGCGCGCGGTGCGCGCTTTCCCGACATCGCGCGCACCGGCGACATCGTGTTCGAGAACGCGGTGTATCGCGCCGATCTCTACGAGTTGAATCTCGCCGATCCCGCACGCACGCCGGTCGTGCGCTGGCCGTCGACGCGCTACACCAACCAGCCCGAGTACGCACCGGACGGGCGGCACGTGCTGTTCGTCTCCAACCGCGACGGCACCGGGGCGCTGTACGTCGCGACCGCCGACGGCGCGCCCGAGCGCGTGCTGCCCGCCGACGACTACGCGTACCTGCGGCCGCACTGGGCGCAGGACGGGCGCGCGATCTACGCGATCCGCGCGAGCCAGCGCGAGGACGGCACGCGGCGGCAGCAGGCCGTGCGCATCGCGTGGCCCGGGGGCGGCGCCGAGGTGCTGGAGCGTCTCGGCAACGACGTCACCGACGTGCACGAGCTGCCCGGCGGCACGCACCTGCTCGTCGGCGAGACCGCCGGCAACGCCTCGCGGCTGTCGCGCACCGCGCGCGACGGCAGCGGCAGCGAGCGGCTCGCGCTGCCGCTGGCGGGTGAAGTGTCCGTGGCAGGCGAGCGCTTCGCATTCACGCAACCCGCGCTCACGGGACTCACGCTGTGCGATGCGCAGGCGCGTGCGTGCGAGGCGCTGCCGCTGCCCATCGACGAGCGCAACCGCTTCGACTGGATGCTCACGCGCGACGCCGTGTGGTACGCCACGACGGGCGAGCCGCGCGAGCTCGTGCGCTACGACCTCGCGCGCCGCGAGGTGATCGCGCGCCACGCATTCGCGCCGACGGCGCTCGGCCTGTCGATCGCCGTCGCGCCCGACGATCGCACGGTGCTGGTCGCGCGCGAGGCGCCCGTCGCGATCGACCTGCTGCTCGCGCGCCGCGATGCGACGCCGGGCATTGCCGCGAAGTGACGCGCGTCCGATAATCGCCGCGCCGCGCGACCACGGTGCGCGAATCGGAGACGACGCGATGAAGCATGCCGCAGCATCACCGAACGCATCCGGGCCCGACGCCTGGTCGCCGGCGCTCGCGCTGGTGCTGGTCGCGGTGCTGCTCGCGGGCACGCTCTTCGGCTACGACCAGGGTGTCATCTCGGGCGCGCTCGACGGCGTGCAGCGCGACTTCAAATTGTCGGCGCTCGCGGTCGAGATCGTCACGAGCTGGGTCACGCTCGGCGCGCTCGCCGGATCGCTCGCCGGCGGCGAGCTCGCCGATCGGCTCGGACGACGGCGCGCGCTGCTCGCGGCCGGCGCACTGTTCGCGACGGGCGCGGCGATCGAGGCGCTCGCGCCGTCGACGACGGTGCTGGTCGCCGGGCGCCTCGTCGTGGGCTTCGGCGTGGGCGTGGCCGCGGTCGCGGCGCCGCTGTACGCCGCGGAGCTCGCACCCGCCAACATGCGCGGGCGCTTCGTCGCGACCTACCAGCTCGCGATCACCGGCGGCATCTTCCTCTCGTACCTCGTCGACGCTGCGCTCGCCGGCGAAGGACGCTGGCGCACGATGCTCGGCGCTTCGGCGGTGCCCGCGGTGCTGCTGTTCGTCGCGATGCTCGCCGCGGTGGAGTCGCCGCGCTGGCTCGCGCGCGTGGGGCGGCGCGACGAGGCGCGCGCCGCCATCGCGCGTGCGCGCCCCGGCCTCGATGCGGACGTGCGCCTCACGGCGATCGAGGCGTCGCTGCGCGAGGAGACCGGCGGCGCGACGTGGCGCGAGGTGTTCGCGCCCGCATGGCGGCGCCCGCTCGCGGTGGGCATCGGGCTCGCGGTGTACCAGCAGGTCACCGGCATCAACGCGATCATCTACTACTCGGACCGCATCTTCGCAGCGGCCGGCTTCGCGTCACCCGCGGCGCAGGCGCAGGCGTCGACGTGGGCGATCGGCGCGGTCAACGTGCTGGCCACGCTGATCGCGATCGCGTTCATCGATCGCCTCGGGCGCCGGCCGCTCCTGCTCGCGGGGCTGGTCGGGATGGGCGCGAGCCTCGCGGTGGTGGGCATCGCGTTCGCGCAGATCGCGCCGGGTGCGGGCGGCGGCGGCCCGACAACCGCGGGCCTCGTGACGCTGGGCGCGCTCGTCGTGTTCATCGCGTCGTTCGCGTTCTCGTTGGGCCCGGTGGTGTGGACGGTGATCAACGAGATCTTCCCGGGACGCGTGCGCGGCCGTGCGGTGGCGGTGGCCACGGCGGTGAACTGGGGCGCGGCGTTCGTCGTGAGCCAGACGTTCCTGTCGCTCGTGGATGCGATCGGCGAGTCGCTGACGTTCGGGCTCTTCGCGCTCTTCTGCGCGGTGGGCTTCGCGTGGGTGTATCGGCAGGTGCCGGAAACGAAGGGGCGCTCGCTGGAGCAGATTCAGGCGTTGTGGGGGCAGCCTGCGGGAGGCGAGGCGGGCAACGCGGCGATCGTTGCGGCGGAGGACGCGTAGAGGTCGTTCCCCTCACCCCAACCCTCTCCCCGCAAGCGGGGCGAGGGAGGCCTTCGTTGTTGCGGCGGCGTAAGCGCGCAGCGCCCCGAATTCTCGATCTCGAACGCGTAGCGCCTCAGAGGCTCCCTCTCCCCGCTCGCGGGGAGAGGGCTGGGGTGAGGGGCCAGCCGCTCGCGAAAGCACAGACGTCGGCGCATCCCCGAAACACTCACTCACCCCTCCCGCTCCGGCTCCCGGAACGTAATCCGTATCACCGTCCCCCTCCCCCGCTCCCCGCTGCCGACCTGGATCTCCGCGTGATGCGCATTCGCGATCGCGCGCACGATCGCGAGCCCGAGGCCCGTGCCGCCCGGCGCCGCATCGGCGCCGCGGTAGAACGGATCGAACACGCGCTCGCGCTCCTCCGGCGCGATGCCCGGCCCTGAATCGACGACGTCGATCTCCGCTGCGCCGGCCGCCGTCCGCCGCACCGCCACCGTGACGATCCCGCCCGGCGGCGTATAGCGCAGCGCGTTGTCGACGAGGTTCGACACCATCTCGCGGATCAGCAGCGGATCGGCGCGCTCGAGCGCCGGCGGGTCGAGCTCGTCAGCCTCGAGGCCCAGGTCGATGTCGCGCTCGACGGCGCGCGGCACGAACTCCCCGACGATCTCGCGCGCAAGCGGCAACAACGGCACCGGCACGTGGTCGGGCGCGTGCACGGTGCCGGCGCGCGCGAGTGCGAGCAGGCGATTCGCGAGGTGGATCGTGCGGCCCGTCGCCTGTTCCAATCGCTGCAGCGCGCTGCGCATCGCTTCCGGATCGCGCTCGGCCAGCGCCAGCTCGGTCTGTGACTTCAACCCCGCGAGCGGCGTGCGCAGCTGGTGCGCCGCGTCGGCGATGAAGCGGCGCTGCACCTCGAAGTTGTCCTCCACACGCGCGAGGAGCGCGTTCACGGACTCGATCAGCGGCTGCATCTCCTCGGGTGCCTGCACCGGGTCGATCGGCGTGAGGTCGAGCGAGTCGCGGCGGTCGATCGCGGACTTGAGCCGCCGCATCGGCGCGATCACGTAGGTGAGGCCATACCACACGAGCGCGAACGAGCCGCCGAGCAGCAGGAGCTGCGGCAGGAACGATTCCGCGCGCAGGCTCGCGGTCAGCTCGCGGCGGCGCGCGAGCGTCTCTGCCACCTGCAGCATCACGCGGCCCTCGCCGGCGCCGGGCACCGGCACCGGCACCGCGGCGATGCGCACGGTGTCGTCGCCGAGCACGCCGCCCTGCACGTCGGCGCCTTCGTCGTCGAGCGCGCCGGTGACCTGCGGCATGTCCGGATCGCCCGCGAACACGCGCCCGTCGGTGCCGCGCAATGCGTAGTGGCGGTCGTCGAAGCGGTCGGCGTGCAGCAGCGCCTCGCCGGCCGGCGTGAGCCGCAGCGGCGCGGCCGTGTTGCCGGTGGGCACGAGATGCCCCGCCACCGCGTGGGCGAGATCGGTCAGCCGCGCATCGAAGCTCGCGTCGACCGCCTGCGCGATCATGAAGATGCCGAAGGCGGCGGTCGCGAGCCAGAGGTAGACGAGCGGGCCCAGCAGCCACTCGACGAACTTGGCCGCGAACGACAGCCGCGGCCGGTCGATCTCATTTCGCAAGGCAGTAGCCCAGGCCGCGCACCGTGACGATGCGCACGCCGACGGGCTCGAGCTTGCGGCGCAGCCGGTGCACGTACACCTCGATGGCGTTGGGCGACACGTCCTCGTCGAACGTGCAGAGGTGCTCGAGGAGCTGGTCCTTCGCGGTGACGCGACCCGCGTGGCGCAGCAGCAGCTCGAGCACCGCCACCTCGCGCTGCGACAGGTCGATGCGCTCGCCCGCCGCGGTGGCGGTGCGCGTCACGCCGTCGAACGACAGCGGGCCGTGCGTGACCACGTTGCGGTCCTGGCCCTGGCTGCGGCGCACGAGCGCGCGCATGCGGGCCTCGAGCTCGGCCAGCGCGAACGGCTTCACGAGGTAGTCGTCGGCACCCGCGTCGAGCCCGGCGATGCGGTCGCCGAGCGCATCCTGCGCGGTGATGATGAGCACCGGGGTGGCCTCGCGCCGGTCGCGCAGCTTCTCGAGGACGGTGCGCCCCGGCATGCGCGGCAGGCCGAGGTCGAGGATCACGATGTCGAAATGCTGCGCGCGCAGCGCGGCGTCGGCGGCCACGCCGTCGTGCACCCAGTCGACCGCGTGGCCGGGGCGCTTCAGGTACGTCGCGATCGCGTCGCCCAACTCGGCGTCGTCTTCGGCCAGCAGGATCCGCACGGTGGTCCCCGGGGCAGGCACGAAAGTGGCCCGGCGGACGATGGTAGTGGCGGCTACTGCCCCCCGCAACGGGGCTGGGTCAAGGTTTGCAGCACTTCGTAGGTCCGCGCGTCCTGGACGACCGCCACCACGGCGCCGTCGCGGCCGCGCTCGGCGGGCCGCGCGAAGCGGGCGGTGGCGCGGATCATTCCGTCGGCAGCGGGATACGGCCCCTCGAGGCGGCGCACGACGTGGTCGTGCGTCAGCCGCGCGCCCCGGTTCTCGCCCGCCCCGACATCGGACGTGAGCGCCGACTCGGTGTACGCGAGCCACAGGACCGCCCGCGGATGCGCGTGCGCGGGGTCGATTCGGGCCGCGGCGGCGACCACCAGCGTGCCGTCGTCGCCCGCAGTCGTGTCGAGCGTCACCGTCGCGCGCGGCGTGCCCCGTCGGGCGTCGGCCAGCAGCGCCGGCGCACGGGTGCCGCGTCCGAACTCCGCGTCGCGCCCCTGCACCAGCACCTGCGGGGTGTAGACGAACGTCGCGCCGCCCGCGCGCATCGCGTCGTATTGCCGCGCGGTGTACGCCGCGGACGCGAAGCGGTCCTTCCAGCCCAGCCGGTCCCAGTAGTCGACGTGGAACGCGAGCACCGATACGTCGTCCCGCAGGCCCGGGAACTGCGCCGCCAGCCAGCGATCGGCGGGCGGGCAGCTGTCGCAGCCCTCGGACGTGAAGAGCTCGACCAGCGGCACGAGCGAGGTGCCGCTCGCCGCACGGCAGGTCGTCGCCGCCGGCGCGGGCATTGCCGCGGCGAGGGCCGCCGCGAGCGGGAGCGCACGCAGGAAAGACGTCATCGCCATGAGTCGCGCACCGAGGATGCGCCCTTACAGGGGACGCGTGCTACGATTTTCGCGCAAACGCCGCGGCCACCGGGCCGCGCGCGACACACGAGGGGTCACCGCATGGGCATCTTCGGCATCATCGGCATGATCATCGTCGGGTTCATCGTCGGCGTGATCGCGCGCTGGGTGTATCCCGGCGCGGTCAACCTGGGCTTCTGGATGACGGTGGCGCTCGGCATCGGCGGCTCGCTCGTCGGCGGCGTGATCGGCAGCCTGCTGTGGCGCTCGCCCGACGGCCGCTTCCATCCCGCCGGCTGGTTCCTGTCGATCATCGGATCGCTGATCCTGATCTGGCTGTACCTGAACTTCATGAAGTAACGGACGCGGGGCCCGGCGCGGCCTTGCAGCCACCCGAGGGGAAGCGTTGGGCGACCTCGTCCAGCTGATCGTTTCAGGCACGGCCACGGGCGCGATCTACGCGCTCGCGGCGCTCGGCTTCACGCTGCTGTGGCAGGCCGCGGGCGTGATCAACTTCGCGCAGGGCGAGTTCGTCATGCTGCCGGCGTTCGCGATGCTGTTCTTCATGGCGGGCGGCGCGCCGCTGTGGCTCGCCTTCCTGCTCACGTGCGCGGTGGCCGCACTCGTGCTGGGCTACGGCTTCAAGCGGGTGATCGTCGACCCGCTGATCCGGCACGGCGTGATCCCGCTGGTGATCGCGACCCTCGGGGTGTCGATCGCGACCAAGTCCATCGTGCGTGCGGGCTACAGCGCGGAGGCGCATCCGTTCCCGAGCGCGTTCCCGGAGGGCGTATTCCGGGTGGCGGGCGTGACGCTCTCGTACGCGGACGTCGGCACGCTGCTGCTGGCCGGCGCGATCGTCGCCGGGCTGCAGGCGTTCCTCAACCGCACGGTGACCGGCCGCGCGATGCAGGCCGTCGCGCAGAACACCGAGGCGGCGCGCGTGCTCGGCATCAACGTGAAGCGGATGGTGCTGTACGTGTTCGTGATCAACGCGGTGCTCGCGGTGGTCGCGGCGCTGCTGGTCGCGCCGACGTACCTCGCGAAGTTCGACATGGGCGACTCGATCGGCCAGAAGGCGTTCTTCGCGGCGATCATCGGCGGCTTCAACCAGACGCGCGGCGCGCTGCTGGGCGGCGTGCTGATCGGCATCCTCGAGAACGTCGTCGGGTTCTACTTCTCGCCGGCGTACAAGGAAGGCGTCGCGCTGATGCTGTTCCTGCTGGTGATCCTGTTCCGGCCCGAGGGCCTGCTCGGCAAGGCGGAGGAGCGCAAGGTATGAAGATGCGCTTCGTCGTGTTGGCCGTGGTGCTCGTTGCGATCGCGGTCGTCGCCGCGTACATGAAGCGCAGCGACGTGTACCTGCTGTCGCTGTGCTGCGTGTACCTGATGGCCACGATGGGGCTCAACCTCACCGTCGGCTACGCGGGCCAGATGTCGCTCGGGCAGGCGGCGTTCTTCGGCATCGGCGCGTATCACGCGGCGATCCTGCTGAAGCTCGGCTGGCCGTTCTTCGTCGTGCTCGGGGCCGCCGCGATCGCGTGCTTCGTGATCGGCCTCGCGCTGGGCTTCCCCGCGCTGCGCGTGCAGCACCACTACCTCGCGTTCGCCACACTCGGCTTCAACGTGCTCGTGTTCCTCGTGATGCGCAACGAGGAGAAGATTACCGGCGGCACGTTCGGCATCGCCGCGATCCCGCGCCCGACGATCCTCGGCGTGTCGATGGAGAAACACTACGCGTATTTCCTCTTCACCTACCTGTCGCTGATCGTGCTCGCGGCGCTCCTGTGGTGGCTGCTGCGCTCGCCGTGGGGACGCGCGTTCGCGGCGCTGCGCGACAACCCGATCCGCGCGGAGAGCTTGGGCGTCAACATCACCGCCTACACGCTGCTCGCGTTCGCGATCGGCGCGGCGTGCGCGGGCGTGGGCGGCGTCTACTACGCGTCACTGGTGGAGTTCATCGAGCCTGGGCCGTTCCACTTCTCGACCTCGCTCCTCATGCTGCTCGCGGTGATCGTCGGCGGCTCGGGCCGCTTCCTCGGGCCGGTGCTCGGCACCATCATCATCATCCTGCTGCCCGAACTCCTGCGCTCGTCCAGCATGGAAGCGCTCAAGTTCATGCAGAAGTGGTACCTCGTGTTCTTCGGCGTCGCGGTGGTGGCGCTCATGGTGTGGCTGCCGGGCGGGCTGCTCTCGCTCGGCGATCGCTTCCGCAAGGCGCCCGCGGCCAAGGGAGACGCCCGGTGACGCCGTTCCTCGCCGTCAAGGACGTGCGCAAGCAGTACGGCGCGATCAAGGCGGTGGACGGCGTCAGCTTCAGCGTCGGCCCGGGCGAGATCGTCGGCGTGATCGGGCCCAACGGCTCCGGCAAGACGACGCTCTTCAACAGCATCCTCGGGCAGATCCGGCCGACGTCCGGCCACGTCGAGTTCTGCGGCGAGGACATCACCGGCATGTCGCCGCTCGATCTCTCGCGCCGCGGCGTCGGCCGCACGTTCCAGACGCTGCAGGTGTTCGTGAAGCTGTCGGTGCGCGACAACCTGATCGTCGCCGCGCAGGAGTTCAAGGGCACGCTCGGCTCGCGCCTCTTCGCCAAGCCGGATGCCGGCCTGGGCGAGCACGCCGACCAGATGATCGAGCTCTTCCGCCTGCAGCACGTCGCGCACCTGCCCGCGGGCACGCTGTCGTACGGCCAGCAGAAGCTCATCGACATCGCGATGGCGTTCATGCCGGCGCCGCGCCTCGTGCTGCTCGACGAGCCCTGCGCGGGCGTGAATCCGAGCCTCGTCGACCAGCTGCGCGAGCTCCTGGTCGAGCTCAACAAGGTGCAGGGCGGCAGCTTCGTCGTGATCGAGCACAACATGGACTTCATCATGAAGCTGTGCCCGCACGTGATCTGCATGGTCGAGGGCAAGGTGCTCGCCGAGGGCCCACCGGCTGCCGTGCAGGCGAACCGGCAGGTGCTCGAGGCCTACCTCGGGAATTAGAATTCATCGGGATCCGCACGACATCGCCCTCTTACCACCGTCATCCCCGCGAAAGCGGGGATCCAGTGTCGTCGAGTTCTTGAACGGCAAAGACGCTGGGTTCCCGCGTTCGCGGGAACGACGATTTCCGGCATCGGCATCGATTCGACACGCAATTCCGGGACAGGCTCAACTCGCAATGGCCGACAAGATCATCGAATTCGACCGCGTGGTGGCCGGTTACTCGCCGAGCCTCACGATCCTGAACGAGACGACGCTCGACGTGCGCCGCGGCGAGATCACGCTGCTGATCGGCCCCAACGGCGCCGGCAAGTCCACCGTGCTGAAGACGCTGTTCGGGCTGCTCACGCCGCGCTCGGGTGAAGTGCGTTTCGAGGGCAAAGTGATCAACGGCCACTCGCAGCGCGCGCTGCTCGCGCAGGGCATCGCGTTCGTGCCGCAGGGTCGCAACCTCTTCGGCTCGCTGTCCGTGCGCCACAACCTCGAGCTCGGCGGCATCACGCTGCCGCGCGGCGAGCTGCCCACGCGCATCGAGGAAGTGCTCGTGCGCTTCCCGCGCATCCGCGAGCGCATCGACAACCAGGCCTCCACGCTGTCGGGTGGCGAGCAGAAGCAGCTCGAGGTCGGCCGCGCGCTGCTGCTGCGTCCGCGCGTGCTGCTGATCGACGAGCCGTCGATCGGCCTCTCGCCCAAGCTCGTGGCCGAGGTGATGACGCTCCTGCGCCAGCTCGCCGACGACGGCGTCACGGTGCTGATGGTCGAGCAGAACGTGCGCACCGCGCTCAAGTACGCGAACCGCGCGCTGGTGCTGGAGATGGGACGCCTCGCGCTGGACCGGCCCGCCGACGTGCTGCTGCAGGACCCCGACCTCAATCGCCTGTTCCTGGGCGGGCACGCACCGAAGGCGGCGTAGCCCGCATGGCCGCGCACGCGCTGACGCTCGTCGTCGCCGGAGCCGGCGTCATCGGCCGCCGCCACGCCGAGCTCGTCGGCGAGAGCGGCGAATGCACGCTCGGCGCCGTCGTCGATCCCGCGCCGGCGGCCGTCGAGTTCGCGCGCGCCGCCGGCGTGCCGTGGTTCGCCGCGCTCGACGAATGCCTCGCACGCCTGCGCCCCGACGGCGTGATCCTCGCCACCCCGAACGCACTCCACGTGCCGCAGGCGCTCGCGTGCATCGCGGCCGGGGTGCCGGTGCTGGTCGAGAAGCCGGTCGCGCATACCGTCGCCGATGGCGAGCGCCTCGCGGCCGAGGTCGACCGCACGCAGGCGAAGTTGCTGGTCGGTCATCACCGCGCGCACAGCCCGATCCTCGCCGCCGCCCGCGATCTCATCGCGCGCGGCGCGCTCGGCCGCATCGTCGCGGTGTCGGGCAGCGCGCTCTTCTACAAGCCGCCCGAGTACTTCACGGATGCGCCCTGGCGCACGCAGCCGGGCGGCGGGCCGATCCTCATCAACCTCGTCCACGAGATCGGCAACCTGCGCTCGCTGTGCGGCGAGATTGCGGCCGTGCACGCCGTCGCGTCGAACGCGGTGCGCGGCTTCGCGGTCGAGGACACGGTCGCCATCACGTTCCGGTTCGCGAGCGGCGCGCTCGGCAACTTCCTGCTCTCCGACACCGCCGCGAGCGCGCGCAGCTGGGAGCAGATCGCGCAGGAGAACCACGCGTACGCGACGTACCCCGACGAAGATTGCTACACGATCGCCGGCACGCGCGGCTCGCTGGCGATCCCCACGCTGCGCCTCAAGGCCTACGCGCACGACGACGCGCGGTCGTGGTTCACCCCCATGCAGTGCTCGACGTTGCCGCTCGACCGCGCCGACCCGCTCGCGCGGCAGCTCGCCCACTTCTGCGCGGTGATCCGCGGCGACGCGACGCCGCTCGTCTCCGTGCACGACGGCCTCGCCAACCTCCGTATCGTCGATGCGATCGCGGAGTCGGCCCGGACCGGTAAGATCGTTCCCACGCTGTCATCCCCGAAGGTCATCGCATGAAGAAAGTCCTCGTCCTGAACGGCCCCAACCTCAACCTCCTCGGCACGCGCGAGCCCACCGTGTACGGCACCGAGACGCTCGCCGACGTCGAGCGCATCTGCAAGGAGGAAGGCGCGCGCCTCGACGTGGCGGTCGAGTGCCGCCAGTCCAACCACGAGGGCCAGCTCATCGACTGGATCCACGAGGCGGGCCGCGAGGTCGCCGCGGGGACGCTCGTTGGCATCGTGTTCAACGCCGGCGCGTTCACCCACACCTCGCTCGCGCTGCACGACGCGATCAAGGGCGCGGGCGTGCCGGTGATCGAGTACCACATCAGCAACGTCCACGCACGCGAGGCGTTCCGCCACCACTCGTGGCTCTCGCCGGCGGCGAAGGGCGTGCTGGTCGGGCTCGGCGTGCGCGGCTACGCGCTCGGCATCCAGGCGCTGCTGCTCGTCACCCAGACGAAGGGCTGACCCGCGCCGCCGCATGATCGACAAGATCGTCCCCTCCGCCGCCGCCGCCGTCGCCGATATCCACGACGGCGCCACGGTGATGATCGGCGGCTTCGGCACCGCCGGCATGCCCAACGCGCTCATCGACGCGCTGATCGACCGCCGGCCGCGCGAGCTCACGCTCGTCAACAACAACGCGGGCAACGGTGACACGGGCGTCGCCGCATTGCTCAAGGCGCGCTGCGTGCGCAGGATCGTCTGCTCGTTCCCGCGGCAGGTGGACTCGCACGTGTTCGATGCACTGTATCGCGCCGGCGAGATCGAGCTCGAGCTCGTGCCGCAGGGCAACCTCGCCGAGCGCATCCGCGCCGCCGGCGCCGGCATCGGCGCGTTCTACACGCCAACCGGCTACGGCACGCTGCTGGCGGAAGGCAAGGAGACGCGCGAGATCGACGGCCGGCACTACGTGCTCGAGTATCCGCTGCACGCGGACTTCGCGCTCATCAAGGCGTTGCGCGGCGACCGCTGGGGCAACCTCGTCTATCGCAAGACCGCGCGCAACTTCGGGCCGATCATGGCGTCGGCGGCGAAGTGCACGATCGCGCAGGTGAGCGAGATCGTCGAACTCGGCGGGCTCGATCCCGAAGCGATCGTCACGCCGGGCATTTTCGTGCGCCGCGTGGTCGCCATTCCCGGCGCCGCAGCCGCCGCCTGATCTCGCGGGAGACACGCATGCGACGCTTCACCCGGGACGAGATGGCGGCGCGCGTCGCGCGCGACATCCCCAACGGCGCCTACGTCAACCTCGGCATCGGCCTGCCGACACTGGTCGCCAATCACCTGCCGCACGATCGCGAGATCGTCCTGCACACCGAGAACGGCCTCCTCGGCATGGGGCCGGCGCCGGCGCCGGAGGCCGTGGATCCCGACCTCATCAACGCCGGCAAGCAGCCCGTGACCGCGCTGCCCGGCGCATCGTTCTTCCATCACGCCGACTCGTTCGGCATGATGCGCGGCGGCCATCTCGACTGCTGCGTGCTCGGCGCCTTTCAGGTATCCGCGAACGGCGACCTCGCGAACTGGCACACCGGCGCGCCCGACGCGATCCCCGCGGTGGGCGGCGCGATGGACCTCGCGATCGGCGCGAAAAGCGTCTTCGTGATGATGGAGCACCTGACGAAGCAGGGTGATAGCAAGATCGTCGCGCAGTGCACGTATCCCGTCACGGGCCTCGCGTGCGTCGATCGCATCTACACCGACCTCGCGGTGATCGACGTGACCCCGCTGGGCCTCGTCGTCATCGACATCGTGCCCGGGCTCGCCTTCGCCGAGCTCGCGCGCCTCACCGGCGTGCCGCTGCGCAACGGCCTCGCCGCCGCCTGAACGGAGCCCATGCCATGAACGAAGCCTTCCTCTGCGACGCCATCCGCACGCCCTTCGGACGTTACGGCGGCGCGCTCGCCTCGGTGCGCACCGACGACCTCGCCGCGCTGCCGCTCAAAGCCTTGATGGCGCGCAACCCGAACGTCGACTGGGCCGCGGTGGACGACGTGATCTACGGCTGCGCGAACCAGGCGGGCGAGGACAACCGCAACGTCGGCCGCATGGCGGCGCTGCTCGCGGGCCTGCCGCAGGAGGTGCCCGGCGCCACAATCAACCGGCTGTGCGGCTCGAGCATGGACGCCATCGGCATCGCGAGCCGCGCGATCAAGGCGGGCGAGGCGGACCTCGTGCTCGCCGGCGGCGTCGAGTCGATGACGCGCGCGCCGTTCGTCATGGCGAAGGCCGACAGCGCGTTCTCGCGCACCGCGAAGATCGAGGACACGACCATCGGCTGGCGCTTCGTCAATCCGCTCATGAAGGCGCAGTACGGCATCGACTCGATGCCCGAGACGGCGGAGAACGTGGCGACGGAATTTGGGATCGCGCGCGCGGACCAGGACGCGTTCGCGCTGCGTAGCCAAATGCGCGCCGCGGCCGCGATCGCCGACGGGCGCATGGCGCAGGAGATCGTTCCCGTCACGCTGCCCGCGCGCAAGGGCGAGCCCGTCGTGTTCGCGCAGGACGAGCATCCGCGCGCGACCACGCTGGACGCGCTCGCGAAGCTGAAGGGCATCGTGCGGCCCGACGGCACGGTCACCGCGGGCAATGCCTCCGGCGTCAACGACGGCGCGTGCGCGATGCTCGTCGCGTCGGAAGCGGCCGCGAAGCGTCACGGGCTCGTGCCGAAGGCGCGCGTGGTCGCCACCGCGGTGGCCGGCCTCGCGCCGCGCATCATGGGCTTCGGTCCGGCGCCCGCAACGCGCAAGGTGCTCGCCAAGGCGGGCCTCGCGCTCGCCGACATGGACGTCATCGAATTGAACGAAGCGTTCGCGGCGCAGGCGCTCGCCGTCACGCGCGACCTCGGGCTTCCCGACGACGCCGCACACGTGAATCCGATGGGCGGCGCGATCGCGCTCGGGCATCCGCTTGGCGCGTCGGGCGCGCGCCTCGTCACCACCTCGCTCTGGCAGCTGCAGCGCACGGGCGGCCGCTACGCCCTCGCCACGATGTGCATCGGCGTCGGCCAGGGCATCGCGCTCGTCATCGAGCGCGTGTAGCGCGCAACGCTCGCTGAAGGCGGCGCCGTGCGCGTCCTCTCGCTCGCCGCGCTGACCGTCCTCGACCTCGCGCCGCCCGCGATGGTCACGTGCGCGGCGGAGGCGGGCTACAGTCACGTCGGGCTGCGGCTCGTCCCCGCGACGCCGACGGAACCCCGCTACGACAGCGTCGGCGATACGCCGCTCGTGCGCGAGATCCGTGCGCGCCTCGACGACACCGGCGTGCGCGTGCTCGACGTCGAGATCCTGCGCCTGACGCCACAGGTGCGGATCGACGATTTCCTGCCGGTGCTCGAAACCGCCGCGCGTCTCGGCGCCGCGAACGTTCTCGTCGCGGGCAACGATCCCGACGAGTCGCGCCTCGTCGACAACTTCGCGGCGCTGTCCGACATCGCGCTGGCGTTCCGCATCGCGCCCAACCTCGAGCCGATGCCGTGGACGGACGTGAAGAGCTTCGCCGACGGCGCGCGCGTGTACCGGCGTGCCGATCGCGCGAACGCCGGGCTGCTGATCGACCCGATCCACTTCGACCGTGCAGGCTCCCGCGCCGGCGAGATCGCCGACGTTCCCGCAACGTGGTTCCACTACGCGCAGATCTGCGATGCACCGGCGCAGCGCCCACGCGACCTCGACGAGATGCTGCACCAGGCGCGCGCCGAGCGCCTGCTGCCCGGCGACGGCGGACTCGATCTCGCCGGCATCTTCGCCGCATTGCCGCGCGACCTTCCGGTCAGCGTGGAAATTCCCATGCAGTCGCAGGCGAACTCGGTGCCCGCGGTCGAGCGGGCGCGACGCGCACGGATCGCGTCCGAGGCGTTGCTCGCCACGTTGCCGCCCCGGGGTTGACCCGCCTTTTTCGGCGGCGCAGGCGCGGAGCTTAGAATGACGGCTCGCCCGTCTCCCGTCCCGTCATGCCCACTCTCGCCGACATCGAACGCGCCGCCCGCAACGTGTACGCGGCGATGCCTCCGACGCCGCAGTACGCGTGGCCGCTGCTCGCCGCGCGCGCCGGCTGCGAGGTCTTCGTCAAGCACGAGAACCACACGCCGACGGGCGCGTTCAAGGTGCGCGGCGGCCTCAACCTGCTGGCGGGCCTCGCCGCGGCGCAGCCGCGCTGCGCGGGCGTGATCAGCGCGACGCGCGGCAACCACGGCCAGAGCCTCGCGTTCGCGGCGCGGCGGCACGGCCTGCGCTGCCACATCGTCGTGCCCGAGGGCAACTCGCGCGGCAAGAACGCCGCGATGCGCGCATTCGGCGCCGAGCTCACCGTGCACGGCCGCGACTTCGACGAGGCGCGCATCCACGCGCACGGCCTCGCGAGCGAGCAGGGCCTGCGCTTCGTCGGGCCGTTCGATCCCGAGCTGGTCGCGGGCGTGGCCACCTACGCGCTCGAGTTCCTGCGCGGCGTGCCCGACCTCCACACCGTGTTCGTGCCGATCGGCTGCGGCTCCGGCATCTGCGGCCTCATCGCGGCCCGCGATGCCCTCGGCCTCGCGACCCGCATCGTCGGCGTCGTCTCGGATCGCGCCAACGCGTATGCGCAGTCGTTCCGCAAGCGCACGGCGGTGGAGACGGCAAGCGCGGTGACGCTCGCCGACGGCATGGCGGTGCGCGTGCCGGTGCCGGCCGCGCTGGAGATCATCTGGAAGGGCGCGCACGACGTCGTCGAGGTGAGCGACGCCGAGATCGAGTCCGCGATGGGCGCGTACTACGACGACACGCACCAGGTCGCCGAGGGCGCAGGCGCGGCGCCGCTCGCGGCACTCCTGAAGCACGCGGGACGCGCGGGCCAGCGCATGGGCGTGATCCTCACCGGCGGCAACGTCGACCGCGACGTCTACGTGCGCGCGCTCGAGGGCATGCCGCGCGACACGGGAATGGCATGAACGCACGCGACGAGATGACGATCTCAGGCACCGTGAACGACACGGGCACCTCCGGCAACCCGCTGCTAGAGCCCTGGACCGGGCCCTTCGGCCTCCCTCCGTTCACGCGCATCGAGCCGCAGCACTTCGCGCCTGCGTTCGAGGTGGCGCTCGCGCAGCAGGCGGACGACATCGCCGCGATTGCCGGCGACACCGCGCCGCCGGACTTCGGCAACACGATCGCCGCGCTCGACCGCGCGGGCGCCGCGTTGCGCCGTGTAGCGAGCGTCTTCTTCAACCTCGCCGCAACGCGCAGTTCGCCCGAGTTGCAGGCGGTGGAGCGCGAGTTCGCGCCGCGCCTCGCGCACGCACGCAGCGAGGTGCTGCTGAACGCGCCGCTGTTCGCGCGCGTCGACGCGCTCTACCAGGCGCGCGAGTCGCTCGCGCTCGATCCCGAAGCCCGGCAGCTCCTCGAGCGCACCTGGCTCGACTTCACGTTCGCAGGCGCGCGCCTCGACCCCGCCGCGCGGCAGCGCATCGCGGAGATCGACGAGCGCCTCGCCACGCTGTACACGCGCTTCCGGCAGAACGTCCTCGCGGAGGAGGAAGGCACGAAGCTCGTGCTGCGCAGCGAGGACGAGCTCGCGGGATTGCCCGACGACGTCCGCGACGCCGCGCGCGCCGCGGCCGTCGAGGCGGGCGAGCCCGACGCATGGGTCATCACGCTGTCGCGCTCGCTGGTCGTGCCCTTCCTTTCGTACTCCGATCGCCGCGACCTGCGCGAGCGCGCCTTCCGCGCGTGGACCACGCGCGGCGGGCACGACGGTCCGCACGACAACCGCCCCGTCGCGCGCGAGATCCTCGCGCTGCGCCACGAGCTCGCGACGCTCCACGGCTACGCGAATTTTGCGCAGTTCGCATTGGTCGATCGCATGGCGGGCACGCCCGAGGCCGTGGCCGGGTTGCTCTCGCGCGTGTGGGAGCCCGCGACGCGCCGCGCGGCCGAGGAGCGCGCCGCGCTGCAGGCGTATGCACGCGCACACGGCGACGACATCGAGCTCGCACCCTGGGACTGGCGCTACTACGCGGAGAAGGTGCGCGCGGAGCGCTATCACGTCGACGCCGCGGCGCTCAAATCGTACTTCGCGCTCGACCGCATGACCGAGGCGATGTTCGACTGCGCGCGGCGCCTGTTCGGCATCCGCTTCGTGCTGCGCGAGGACCTGCCGGCCTATCATCCCGACGTGCGCGTGTACGAGGTGCGCGACCGCGATGACGCGCCAATCGGTGTCTTCCTCGCCGACAACTTCGCGCGCCCGGGCAAGCGCAGCGGCGCATGGATGAGCGCCTACCGCTGGCAATCGCGTGCCGGCGGCGACGTGCTGCCGATCATCGCCAACCACAACAACTTCGCGCAGGCGCCGGCGGGCCAGCCGACGCTGCTGTCGCCCGACGACGTGCGCACGCTCTTCCACGAGTTCGGCCACGGCCTGCACGGGCTGCTGTCGCGCGTCACGTACGAGCGGCTGTCGGGAACGAAGGTGCTGCGCGACTTCGTCGAGCTGCCTTCGCAGATCTTCGAGCATTGGGCGGTCGAGCCCGCGGTGCTGCGCGAGCACGCACGGCACTGGCGCACCGGCGAGCCGATCCCCGACGCGCTGCTCGCGCAGTTCCGCGCCGCCGAGCGCTGGAACCAGGGCTTCGAGACCGTCGAGCACGCGGCGTGCGTGCTGGTCGACATGGCGCTGCACGGTCACGCGGACCCGGCGTCGCTCGACCTCGACGACTTCGAGGCCGCGGAGCTCGCGCGCATCGGGATGCCGCCGGAGATCGTGATGCGCCATCGCCTCGCGCACTTCAACCACCTCTTCGGCAGCGACGGCTACGCCGCGGGCTACTACGTCTACCTGTGGGCCGAGGTGCTCGATGCGGACGGCTTTGCCGCGTTCGAGGAAGCGGGCGATCCCTTCGATCCGGCGCTCGCCGCACGCCTTCTCGAGCACGTGTACGCGGCGGGCGCCACGCGCGATCCGCAGGCGCTGTTCCGCGCGTTCCGCGGCCGCGATCCGCGCGTGGAGCCGATGCTCGCGGGGCGCGGCCTGTAGGCAAGGCCGCCCCGTCACGGAATTGCCTGCCCGAATTCCGGCGGCGGGCCGCCTCCATGCGCAGTAGGATGCGCCCCATGTCCTCGCTGCCCACCCCCGCCACGCTCTACCGCGCCGTCGTGCGCCGCGATCCCGCGTACGAAGGCGTGTTCTGGCTGGGCGTGCGCACCACCGGCATCTTCTGCCGGCCGACGTGCCGCGCGCGCACGCCGAATCGCGAGAACGTCGAGTTCTTCGCCGCGCCTTCCGATGCGCTGCACGCGGGCTATCGCCCCTGCCGCAAGTGCCGTCCGCTCGACCACGGGCGCAAGCCGCCGCCGCTGGTCGAAAAGCTCCTCCTCGCGGTCGAGGACGATCCGGGCCGCCGCTATCGCGACGCCGAGCTCGCGGCACTCGGCATCGATCCGTCCACCGCGCGGCGCCAGTTCAAGCGCTACTGCGGCATGACGTTCCAGGCCTACCACCGCGCGCGCCGCATGGGGCTCGCCCTCCTCGACATCCGCAAAGGAAACACCGTGCTCGACTCGCAACTGAACCAGGGCTTCGAATCCGGCAGCGGCTTCCGCGAGGCGTTCGCGCGCCTCGTGGGCGCGGCGCCGTCGCGCGCGCAGGACATCGGCGTGCTGCACGCGAAGTGGCTGGAGACGCCGCTGGGCTCCATGCTCGCGATCGCCGACGACCGCGGCCTGCACCTGCTCGACTTCGTCGATCGCCGCGGCCTCGAGCGCGCGCTGCTCGTGCTGCAGAGGCGCCTTCGTGCCCGCGTGCTGCCCGGCGAGCACGCGCACCTGCGCTCGATCGAGCGCGAGCTCGCCGAGTACTTCGCGGGCACGCGGCAAGCGTTCGCAACCCCCGTAGCGCTCACCGGCTCGGCGTTCCAGACGAAGGTGTGGCAGGCGCTGCTTGCGATTCCCGCCGGCGAGACGTGCTCGTACGCGGAGCTGGCCACGCGCATCGGCATGCCGAAAGCGGTGCGCGCAGTCGGTCGCGCCAACGGCGACAACCGGCTGTCGATCATCGTGCCGTGCCATCGCGTGATCGGCGCCGACGGCGCGCTGACGGGCTACGGCGGCGGCCTCGCGCGCAAGCAGAAGCTCCTCGACCTCGAGCGGGGGCCGGTCCAGGCTTAGGACGCCGATCTTCCACATTGTCGTTCCCGCGTAGGCGGGACCCAGCGTCGTTGCCGTTTCGATACCGCAAAGCCAGTGGCTCCCCGCCTGCGCGGGGATGGCTTACACGCGTCGCACCCGCGTCTGCGCTTGCTCCCGCATGTACTGCGGCAGGTAGTAGAGCGACCCCGCCGACTTTCCCGTCGCGCCCGAGCCCTTCCAGCCGCCGAACGGCTGATAACCGGGCCACGCGCCGGTCGTCGCGCCCTGCGGCCGGTTGGCGTAGCACACGCCCGCTTCGACGTCGGCGAAGAAACGCTCCGTCTCCGCGTCGTTGCCGTAGAAGCCCGCGGTCAGGCCGTACTCGCTGTCGTCGACGCGTGCGAGCGCCTCGTCCACGTCCTGCACCGGCGCGACCAGCACGAACGGCGCGAAGAGCTCGCGCCGCCACAGCGGATGGTCGAGCGGCACGCGCGCGATGGTCGGAGCGCAGTAGTGGCCGTGCGCGAGGTCGCCGCGATCGAGGCGCAGGCCGCCGTGCACGATGCTGCCCTGCGCACCGAGCGCGCGTACCTGCGCCGCCGCGTCCTCGTAGCGCGCGAGCGCGGCCGCGTCGATCACCGGTCCCATCCAGTGCTCGCGCACGGTAGGATCGCCGACGCTCGTCTTCTCGGCGAGCCGGTGCAGCGCGGATACGAAGTCGTTGAACACCGTGTGCTCGACGTACACGCGCGAGCACGCCGAACACTTCTGCCCCGACAGCCCGAACGCGGAGCGCAGCACGCCGGTGGCGGCATCCTTCACGTTCGCGTGCGCCGACACGACGGCCGCGTTCTTGCCGCCCATCTCGGCGATGCACGGCCGCGGCCAGCGGCCCGCCGCGAACGTGCGGTAGAGGTGCATGCCGACGTCGTAGCTGCCGGTGAACGTGACGCCCGCGACGTCCGGGTCCTCGACAAGCGCCTGCCCGAGCGAGCCGCCGGGGCCGGTCACGTAGTTGAAGACGCCCGGCGGCACGCCCGCATCGCGGAACGCATCGGCGAGCAGCCGCGCGCTCCACGGCGTCGCCGACGCAGCCTTGCACACGACGGTGTTGCCCGCGACCAGCGCGGCACCCGCGGGTCCGCCGGCCAGCGCGAGCGGGAAGTTGAACGGCGCGATCACGACCCACGGGCCGTGCGGCTTCAGCACGCTCGTGTTGTCGCTGCGAAAGCCGGCGAGCGGGTCGCTCGCCATGCGCACGACGTAGCCGTCGTTGCGCTCCATCTGCGCGCAGTAGTACGCGATCAGGTCCGCCGTCTCCTGCGCTTCGCCGAGCGCCTCCATCCGGTTCTTGCCGACTTCGAGCGCCAATGCTGCGCCGATGTAGTACACACGCTCCTCGATATAGGCGACGGCACGCCGCAGGATCGCCACGCGCTCGGTCCACGGCGTGGCGGCCCAGCGCGGGTACGCGCGGCGCGCCGCGGCGACCGCGGCCTTGGCGTGCACGTCCTCGCCGGCCTGGAAGCGGCCGAGCACGACGCGCGTGTCGCTCGGCGACCTGACCGCGAACTGCCGCGGCGCGCGCTCGTCGCGGCCTCCGATCAGCATCGCGTGCTCGGCGCCCAGGTGGCCGCGCACGCGCGCCAGCGCGATCTCGAACTGCGCATGCAGCTCGGGCGGCGGATCGAACATCGTGGAATAGGTGAGCTTGAAGGCGGACGTCATGATCGCGTCCCCGGGACGCCGCGCGTGCGGCGCGCCGGGGCTTCGGAGGCGGGAGGAAGGGGCGCTGCCGCGGCGCGGCGGCATGTTCCTACGATACGCCCGTCGCGCGGGTGCGCAATGCTACGCGGCAACGGTGAAGCTCATGCGCCGCCGGGCGGCGATGCGCGGGGTCCGCCGACGCGACGGACGCCTCTTGCAGACGTTCGCTACACGAGGTCGGCGGCGGGGCCGAGCACCTGCTCGCGCAGCTCGCGATAGCGCGGCAGCTGGGGCGGATACACGCAGATGTACTTCACCTGCGCAGCCTGCAGGCAGCGCTGCTTGATGACCTCGAGCTTCTGGTCGCGCGGGTTGATCACCTGGTCGGGCTCCTTGGAGTCGACGATCGCGATGATGGTCATGTCGCGGTCGCAGACGACGAAGCCCACGTGCTGGTTGGCGATCTTGCGGAACGCGCGCAGGCGCTCCATGCCCTGCGGGCCGATCTTCACCTGCAGCACGTCGGCGAGGCGCACGCGCGCGAAGATCTCGTTGCGCGGGAACGCGGCCTTGAGCAGCAGGTAGACGACGCTCTCGGCCTTGGTGAGGAAGCGCGGACGCAGCAGGTAGAGGCCGGGCAGCTCGGCCGACGAGAGAAGGCGCGTGGTCTCGCCCTCGGTCCACTGCGCGACGGTGTTGGGCGAATCCGCGCCGCCGCGTCCGCTGGCGCGCGACGCGCGGTTGCGCTGGACGAAGCCGACGGCCACGACGACCACCAGCATCGCGATCACCAGCGCGAACACCACTCCCTGAGTCATCAACGCGGATCCCCTGCAAGGTCGTGGGCGTTGTCGTCCACAACCGCCTTGCCCACGCGTTGTTCTGCGTAAGGTTTAGGAATTAATTCATTGTAGTCTAAAGCATTTCCCCTCCCTCCCGTCAATTTGCGGGCGCCGTCCGCCGCCGACGGGCCGGACGGACGTTCCGAGTGTTGTACGCCTGCCTCACTCGGGTTCCCCGGGCAACCCACAGGTCCTCCGGTGCGGCGGCGACGGGGCATCCGGCCGTCGCGCTTCCGGCGACGGCGCAGGTCCCGGCCGCCGCGTCGCCTTTCGTCCGGTGCCGCGACGCGACCGGCACCGACAGCCAGACCGCGGCCGCGGTCGCGAAGATGAGCGCGCATCGAGCGTCGCCCTCATCGGCGGCGATCCGTGAACATCTTTCGGGGGCACGACCATGAAGATCGATCTCGCCGACGCATGGACGCTGGTGAAGCAATCGGTGTCCGCGTGGAACGACGACAGCGCGTCCAGCATGGGCGCGTCGCTCGCGTACTACACGGTGTTCTCGATCTCGCCGCTGCTCCTCATCGTAATCTCGGTGGCCGGCCTGTTCTTCGGCCGCGAGGCGGTCGAGGGCCAGGTCGTCGCGCAGCTCGGCGGGCTCATGGGCACCCAGGGCGCCGAGGCCGTGCAGGGACTGCTGCAGAGCGCGAGCGAGCCGTCGAAGAGCATCGGCGGCACGATCGTGGGCGTGGTCCTCCTCGCCCTCGGCGCGACCACCGTCTTCAACGAATTGCAGAACGCGCTCGACCGCATCTTCGAGGCGCCAGCGCGCGCGAAGTCGAGCGGCATCTGGAGCCTGCTGCGCACCCGCCTGCTCTCGTTCGGCCTCGTGCTCGGCCTCGGCTTCCTCTCGCTCGTGTCGCTGGTGCTGAGCGCCGCGCTCTCCGCGATGAGCGGCCTGTGGGGCGGCGCGGACGACAGCGTGATCGCCGAGATCGTGAACCACGTCGTGTCGCTCGCACTCTCGACGGTGCTGTTCGCGATGATCTATCGCTTCATGCCGCGGGTGAAGGTGGAATGGCACGACGTGTGGATCGGCGCGTTCGTCACCGCGGTGCTGTTCGAGGTCGGCAAGTTCGCGATCGGCCTCTACATCGGCAAGAGTGCAGTCGCGTCGGGCTTCGGCGCCGCGGGCTCGCTCGTCGTGCTGCTGGTGTGGGTGTACTACTCCGCGCAGATCTTCCTGCTCGGCGCCGAGTTCACGTGGGTCTACCAGCGCTCGCACGGCTCGCAGGCGGCGAGCGCGCAGATCGCGGACCTGCAGCGCGCGGGCAGCGCCGAGGCGACTGCCGCATCCGGCAGCGGCGAGTCCGCTCCCGCCGCGGCGCGTGCGCCCTCGCCGAACGGCTTGCAGGCGGACGGTCCGTACATTCCGGTCGAGCCCGTGGCCACCGACGTGCGTCCCGTCGGCATCGCGTTCGTCGCGGGGCTCGTCGCCGGCGTGATGGTGTTCGTGCGACCCGTGCGCAACCTCGTGCTCGATGCGACGTTCGGGCGCAAGTTCGCGACGGACATCGACGCGCGCATCGAGCGGCTGCGGGGTCGCTGAAACGAAAAGCCCGGCGCGAGGCCGGGCTTTTCGTTGCAGCAGTTGATGCGACTGCGTTGCGGCGGGCGCCGTCTTACATGTCCATGTCGCCCATGCCGCCCATGCCGCCGCCGGGACCGCCCATGGGCTTGTCGTCCTTCGGCAGCTCGGCGACCATCGCGTCGGTCGTCAGCATCAGCGACGCGACCGAGGCCGCGTTCTGCAGCGCGAAGCGCGTGACCTTGGTCGGGTCCAGCACGCCCATCTCGACCATGTCGCCGTACTCGCCCGAGGCCGCGTTGAAGCCGAAGTTGCCCTTGCCCTCGACGACCTTGTTGACGACCACCGACGGCTCGTCACCGGCGTTCTGCACGATCATGCGCAGCGGCTCCTCGATCGCGCGCAGCACGATCTTGATGCCGGCTTCCTGGTCCGGGTTGGAACCCTTGAGGCCCGACAGGTTGCCGCGCGCGCGCAGGTAAGCCACGCCGCCGCCCGGCACGATGCCTTCCTCGACCGCCGCACGCGTGGCGTGCAGGGCGTCTTCGACACGCGCCTTCTTTTCCTTCATTTCCACTTCGGTCGCGGCGCCGACCTTGATGACCGCAACGCCGCCCGCGAGCTTCGCGACGCGCTCCTGCAGCTTCTCCTTGTCGTAGTCGCTCGTCGCTTCCTCGACCTGCTTGCGGATGTTCTTCACGCGCGCTTCGATGGCGGCCTTCTCGCCCGAGCCGTCGATGATCGTCGTGTCTTCCTTGCCCACTTCGATGCGCTTCGCGCGGCCGAGGTCCTTCAGCGTCGCGTTCTCGAGCTTGAGACCCAGCTCTTCCGCGATGACCGTGCCGCCGGTCAGGATCGCGATGTCTTCGAGCATCGCCTTGCGACGGTCGCCGAAGCCCGGCGCCTTGACGGCGGTGGTCTTCAGGATGCCGCGGATGTTGTTGACGACCAGCGTCGCGAGCGCCTCGCCGTCGACGTCCTCGGCGATGATGAGCAGCGGCTTGCCGGCCTTCGCGACCTGCTCGAGCAGCGGCAGGAGATCGCGGATGTTGCTGATCTTCTTGTCGTGCAGCAGGATGAACGGGTCGTCGAGGACGGCCGTCTGCTTGTCCGGGTTGTTGATGAAGTACGGCGAGATGTAGCCGCGGTCGAACTGCATGCCCTCGACCAGGTCGAGCTCGTTCTCGAGGCCCTTGCCGTCTTCGACGGTGATGACGCCTTCCTTGCCGACCTTGTCCATCGCCTCGGCGATCGTCTTGCCGATCGACTCGTCGGCGTTGGCCGAGATCGAGCCGACTTGCGCGATTTCCTTGCTGGTGCTGCACGGCTTGCTGATCTTCTTCAGCTCCTCGACGACGGCGATGACCGCCTTGTCGATGCCGCGCTTCAGGTCCATCGGGTTCATGCCGGCGGCGACGTACTTCATGCCTTCCGTCACGATCGACTGCGCGAGCACAGTGGCCGTCGTCGTGCCGTCACCGGCGACGTCCGACGTCTTCGACGCGACTTCCTTCACCATCTGCGCGCCCATGTTCTCGAACTTGTCCTTGAGCTCGATTTCCTTCGCGACCGACACACCGTCCTTGGTGATCGTCGGCGCGCCGAAGCTGCGCTCGAGCACGACGTTGCGGCCCTTGGGGCCCAGCGTCACCTTGACCGCGTTGGCGAGGACGTTCACGCCGCTCACCATCCGATTGCGAACGCTCTCGCCGAAGCGGACGTCTTTGGCTGCCATGGTTCTGTTCTCCTGAAACGATTCTGAAAGACGAAGCTAGGGGATGCGGGCGGTCAGGCGACGATGCCGATGATGTCGTCTTCGCGCATGTGGAGGTAATCGGTGCCGTCCAGCTTGAATTCCTGGCCGGAGTACTTGCCGAACAGGATCTTGTCGCCGGCCTTGACGCCGATCGGCACCAGCTTGCCGTTGTCGTCGGTCTTGCCGGGGCCGACCGCGACCACTTCACCCATCGACGGCTTTTCCGCGGCCGTATCGGGGATGACGATCCCGCCAGCCGATTTGCGCTCTTCCTCGAGCCGCTTGACGATCACGCGGTCATGCAGGGGACGAAGCTTCATAGTAGGCACTCACTCCTGTAGATGGATCGGTAAATGGGCGGGCGAGGAAGCGCTGACCCTCGGGCCGCGGGGCGTGGGACGCCCCGGGACGTGACCCGGAAACCTTCCTCGACTGCCGATGCGAAGCGTTTGTTAGCACTCAACCGCTACGAGTGCTAATGGTATGTCGCCATTGGGCGGAATTCAAGCCCTCGCGAGGCGGAAGGTGGGGGTGTTTTTACGGCTGCACAAGCGGGGGTTGGGGTTCTTTTCTGGTGCGGCGGAGCACCGCCCCTCACCCCAACCCTCTCCCCGCAAGCGGGGCGAGGGAGGTCTTCGTTGATGCGGTGGCGTGATGCGCGGCTCCCCGCCCCTCACCCCAACCCTCTCCCCGCAAGCGGGGCGAGGGAGATCTTCGTTGATGCGGTGGCGCGATACGCGGCGCCCCGCCCCTCACCCCAACCCTCTCCCCGCAAGCGGGGCGAGGGAGGTCTTCGTTGATGCGGTGGCGTGATGCGCAGCGCCCCAACAGCGCCATTTTGTGACCGGATCGTGGACCTTCGGCGAACGCAGGCGTGACCCGCGCAGCGCCCCAAAAGCTCCCTCGCCCCGCTTGCGGGGAGAGGGCTGGGGTGAGGGGCCGGACCTCCGCACAGCACAACCGCCAGCAGAGGCATACACGCCATAAGCAGCGCGCGACCGAACGGCGCGCGAAGCGCGCTCATGAGCGGCGCGCTTCGTAGGTTTTGCTACGGGAAAACCGCCCGGCCGCCCGAAGGTTTTCCCGCTGACTAATCCGGCCGCAAAACGCGCAACGCCGAACCCACGTCATCCACCGAACGTACCAAGCGCGTTTTGCGGACGTTCAATCGATCGTCGCCCCACTCTCCTTCACCACCTTCGCCCACTTCGCCGCCTCGGCCTTGGTGAACGCCGCGAACTGCTCCGGCGTCTCGCCGACGTTCTCCGAGCCGGTATCGGCGAGGATCTTCTGCCATTCGGGCGTCTTCATCGTCTTGAGCGCGGCAGCGTTGAGCTTCGCGATCACGTCCGGCGGGGTCTTCGCCGGCGCGAAGAACCCGTACCACGCGTACGACTCGAAGCCCTTCATGCCCGACTCGTCGAACGTCGGCACGTCCGGCAGGCTCGCCGAGCGCTTGGCGCTCGTGATGGCGATCGCGCGCACCTTGCCCGCCTTGATCTGCGGGATGATCGCGATGGCGCTGTCGAACATGATGGGCACGTGCCCGCCGATGAGGTCCGCGATGGCCGGCGCCGATCCCTTGTACGGGACGTGCGTGATGTCGAGCTTGGCCTGCGTCTTGAAGAGTTCGCCGGTGAGGTGCTGCGGCGTGCCGTTGCCGGCGGACGCGAACTGCACCTTGCCGTTCTGCGCCTTGATCCAGGCGATGAGCTCCTGCAGGTTCTTGGCGGGCACCGACGGATGCACCGCGACGATCAGCGGCACGCGCAGCAGGTTGGTGATCGGCGCGAGGTCCGTCTCCGACTTGAACGTCATGTCCTTGTACAGGCTCTGGTTGATGACGATCGGCGCGCTCGACGTCACGAGCAGCGTGTAGCCGTCCGGCGCGGCCTTGGTGACCATCGCGGTGCCGATGTTGCCGCCGGCGCCGCCGCGGTTGTCGATGACGAACGGCTGCTTCAGCTCGTCCTGCAGGCCCTTGGCGAGCGGCCGCGCGGCGATGTCCGACGGCCCGCCGGGCGGCCACGGGACGATCACGTTCACGGGCTTGGTCGGGTACGACGACTGCGCGAACGCCGCCGACGCGGCGAGCGCGAGGATGCCGGCGAGGGGTGCCAGGCGGGACAGGAAGGGCATGACGTCTCCGGGAATCTTCGAGGGAAAGCGCATTCGGGGGACGAACGCAGGACCGTCAATGATAACCGCCGCGCGGGTCGCGCTTGTCCTCGCGGGCGCAGGCCGCCCCCGGGTTGCCGCTCATGAGGTCCCGGTGCCCGTCTGTAAGGCGCGCCGCCACCCTACCCCCGCGCGGCGTATGGTGATGTCGAACGTCCCCTCCTTCCCCGAGCGAGCGCCCATGCTGCAGCCCGCCCACGTCGGTCACCTCGCGATGCTGCGCACCCTGATCCGGCAGGGCGCGAAGGACGGCAATTTCGACCGCGAGCTCGGCACCTCGACGCCCGAGGCGGAGGAGTTCTTCGCCAAGCTGAAGCGCGCGCTCGTCACCGGCTACTTCGTCGAGGAAGGCCGCGGCGGACGCATCGACACGGTCGCGGTGCCCGGCTACGTCTACTGGCCGGACGACCGCCACAGCGGCTCGCAGCCCGTCGGCTTCGGCCTCTTCCGCGCGCTCGACACCGGCTACGAGCTCTGGCTCGCCGGCCTCGACCTCTCCGTGCGCGGCGGCGGCCACGGGCGCGCGCTGCTGGCGGCGCTCTTCGCGACGGCGCAGGGCCAGAAGACGTGGGTCGTGCGCGTGCAGCGCGGCTCGCGCTACGCGAGCGCCCTGCAGCACCTGCTCGGCGAGTTCGGCTTCGTGGTCGTCGGCGACACGCTGCGCCTGCGCTGGTTCCTGCGCAAGGACGCGCCGGCCGACTTAGCGTCCCGCGTGCGCGACGCCGTCGACGCGCGCAGCGCGCTAAACTAGGCGCATCCCATCGCTTCGTGCGCGGGCCCGATCGCGGCCCGCCGCTGCTTCATGACCGCGTCGCGCGACAACGCATTGAACGTCCTCGGGGGCGCGCTCATGCCTTGCGGCAACGAGCCGCGCACCGGCTTCTACCGCAACGGCTGCTGCGACACCGGCCCCGACGACATGGGCATCCACACGGTCTGCGCCGTCATGACGGATGCGTTCCTCGTATTCTCGCGCCTCGCGGGCAACGACCTGTCGACGCCGCGGCCCGACCTGGGTTTCCCGGGCCTCGTGGCGGGGGATCGCTGGTGCCTGTGCGCCGGGCGCTGGCGGGAAGCGTTCGCGGCCGGCGTGGCGCCGCCCGTGGTCCTCGCGGCGACGCACGAGGAGACGCTCGCGGTGGTCGCCCTCGACGACCTCGAGCGCCACGCCGCCGGCTGACTCATTGCGAAGGGGAACGGACATGAAGGACATGATCGGCGAGCCGCGCGTGGTGCCGGCCGGCCGCGGGGCCGCGTGGTGGGGCGAAGGCTTCGGCCTCTTCCGCAGCGCGATCGGCACGTGGATCGGCATCATGATGATCTACCTCGTCATCACGATCGGCATCGGGTTCATCCCGTTCGTCGGCACCGTGGGCCACTGGCTGCTCACGCCCGTGTTCATGGGCGGGCTGATGCTGGGCTGCGCGGCGCTGCGCCGCGGCGAGCCGCTGCGTGTCTCGCATCTCTTCGAGGGATTCCAGGGCGCGCACTTCGTGCCGTTGATGATCATCGGCGCGGTGAACATCGGCGTCGCGCTGGCGGTCGTCGCGCTCGCCGGCGTCAGCATCGTCGCCACCATGCACCTGTCGGACATGATGAACATGAGCGATCCCATGAACGCGTTCGCCGGCAGCGTGCGGGCGCTCACCGGCACGGGCCTGCTCGCCACCGTCGTGATCCTCGTCATCGTGGCCGCCTTCGCGATGCTCAACTGGTTCGCGCCGGCGCTGGTCGCGCTGCGCGGCGTCTCCGCGGTCGAGGCGATGAAGCTCTCGTTCCTCTCGTGCCTGCGCAACTGGCTGCCGTTCCTGGTCTACGGCCTCATCGGCGTCGCCATCACGATCGGGGCCGCCGTCGCCTTCATCGCGATCGCGGCGGCGCTCGGCGCCGGCGCCTTCATGAGCGAATCCACCGCGGGCAGCCTGGGCGCGATGCTCGGCTTCTTCTTCATCGCGATGGCGATGATGGCCGCGGTCGCGCTGGTCGTTGGCCCCGTGATGTTCGGCACGACCTACGCCGGCTACGAGGACACGCTGGCGGTCGACGATCACGCGCTGTCCAACCCGGCGTATCACTGAACCCCGGCGTGCACACGATTAAGGCAGATTTAAGAGCGGGTTAAGGACGCAGGGCGGCGGTTGGCGGGAAAGTGCGGGCGTGGTCTTCCGACCTCGCGCCCCAAGGAGAACGCCATGCAAGCCAGGACCATCCGCCGTGCCGTCGTTGCCGCCGTCGCCGTCTTCGCGGTTGCCGCCACCGCCACCGTCGCCCTGCGGCCGGCGTTCGCGCCGACGCCCATGACCGCCGTCGCCACCGGCGAATACGTCGACGGCAAGCCCGTCTACCGCCTGCCCGCCGTCAACGTCACCGTGAGCCGCAAGGCCGAGCTCGCCAAGATGGCGCAGGAGGAAGAGGCGGTCGCGAGCGCGGCGCCGCGCCGCTGACGCGACTGCGGCGGGGCACCCGCGCGTCGCTCGTGGCGCGCGGCGGTGGCGCCGCCGATCAGCGCGCCTGCGCGATCCAGGCCGACGCCTCGGCGAGCGCCGCCGCCAGCGGCAGCGCCCTGCCCTCGCCGTACGCCTCGGCATGGGCATCGGCGGCAAGCATCTGCGCCGGCTTCGCGTGCAGCGCCGCCAGCACGCGATCGTCGAACCACGAGCGGATGCCGCCGGCGGCATCGACCGCGGCATCGGACGCGCCCTGCAGCCGGGCCGCGCGGCGCCAGTCGGCGCAGGCGGACGCGAGCCGCGCCGCGGCTTCCAGCGCGAAGTGGCCCCGGTACGGCGTGCCCATCTCCGCCACGAAGGCGAGGGCCAGCGCCAGCGTCTCGCGGGCGCGCGGCAGCGCACCGCCCGCGATCGCGACGCGCGCCACGTCGACGAGCGCGTTGTAGCGGTTGTTCGCGTCCTCGACCTCGGTGAACAGCGCCAGCGCCGACTCGAACGCGCCGGCCGCGCCTTCGAGGTCGCCTTCCGCGCGGCACACGCCGCCCTGCGCGGACCGCGCGAAGCCGATCAACCGCGGATTGCGGGTGCGCGTCGCGATGCGCAGCTCCTCGTCGGCGTGGCCGCGCGCGGCGGCGGTGTCGCCGAGCCAGCTCGACGCGAGGCAGATGCGGTCGAGGCTCAGCACGGCGAGCTCGTCGTCGCCGTGCTCGCGCGCGATCGACAGCGCTTCCTGCGTCGGCGGCAGCGCGTCGCGCAGGCGTCCCGAGACGTAGCAATGCTGGCCGAACGCGTGCAGCGCGCGCCCGCGTGCCATCGACCGCGGATCGCCCCCGGGGCGCGCGAGGGCGTCGCGGTACACGCGCTCGCCGTAGCCGAAGAGGCCCTGCCCCAGCCAATAGCCGCGCAGGTTCGCCGCGAGATCGAGGCCGCGCATCGCGCCGTCGCTCGCGTGATCGCACCACGCGCAGGCGGCGAGCAGGTTCGGCAATTCGGCGTCGATCCGCGCATGCCAGACGCGCATCTCGTTGCCGAACAGGTGCGACTGCGCCGTGCGCGCGAACGCCGAGAAATATGCGAGGTGGCGCTCGCGCGCCTGCGCATCCGCAGCGGACGCCTCGAGCATGTCGCCGGCGAACTCCCGCACGGTCTCGAGCATGCGGTAACGGTGCCCGTCCGCGCCCGTGCGGTCCACCTGCACGAGCGACTTGTCGACGAGGCGGCCCAGGAGCTTCAGCGTCGCGATCTCGTCGCCGTCGCCCGCCACCGCCGCGGCGGCGGCCAGCGTCCAGCCGCCGGTGAAGGCCGACAGGCGCGCGAAGCAGCGCTGCTCGTCGCCGGTGAGGCACGCGTGGCTCGACGTGAGCGTCGCGAGCAGCGTGCGATGCCGGACGTCGGCGCGCGCGCTGCCGGTGAGCAGGCGAAAGCGATCGTCGAGCCGGTCGCGGATCTGCGCGACGGACAGGAGCTCGAGCAGCGCCGCCGCGAGCTCGATCGCCAGCGGAATGCCGTCGAGGCGCCGGCAGATCTCGGCGACGACGTCGGCGTTGGCGGCGTCGAGGGCGAACTCGGGCGCCACCTGCTGCGCGCGATCGACGAACAGGCGCACCGACTCGTACTGGTCGAGCCCTGCCGCATCGACCGCGGCGTCGGCCGGCGGTGTGGTGAGCGCGCGTATCGCGACCGCCGCCTCGCCGGGAATGCCGAGGCGCTCGCGGCTCGTCGCGAGCACGCACGTCGCGGGCGTCGCCGTCAGCAGGCGCTCGACCAGCGCCGCGACGGCGGCGACCACCTGCTCGCAGTTGTCGAGCACCAGCAGCATCCGTCGTCCCGCGCAGTGGCGAACGAGCGTCTGCTCGACCGGCTTGTCGCGCTCCTCGCGCAGATCGAGCGCGGCGGCGACCGCGCGCGCCACGCGGTCGCCGGTCGCCACGGGGGCCAGGTCGACGAAGCAGACGCCATCTGGAAACGACGGCAGCACGCGCAGCGCGAGCGTGGCCGCGAGCCGCGTCTTGCCGGCGCCGCCCATGCCGGACAGCGTGACGAGCCGCGACTGCGCGAGGCGCTGTGAAAGGTGGCGCAGGTCGTCCTCGCGGCCGACGAAGCTCGCGATCGACTGCGGCAGGTTGTGCCGGGGCGCGGACACGGCGGCCGGGGGCGCAGCCGCGGCCTCGACGTCCAGCGTGAAGCGGTAGCCGCGGCGCGCCTCGGTCGCGATCGCGGCGCTGCCGAGCACCTTGCGCAGCGCCGAGACGTGCACGTGCAGGTTACCTTCCTCCACCACGCGACCGGCCCAGATGCGCGCGATGAGCTCGTCCTTGGTGACGAGGTGTCCCGCACGGGCGACGAGTGCCGCCAGGAGATCGAAGGTCGTGCGCCCGAGCGTCACCGGGACGCCGCGCTGGAGCAGGCGCTGCTCGTCCGCTTCGAGCAGGAAATCGCCGAACCGGTAGTTACCGGAGATCCGGTCGCCGGCCATCGCTCGCCTCGATTCGCAGCACGCAAGCCCTCCGCCCGGCGCTGCGCTGGACGCGCAACGTGCACCGATTCTACGGGTTCAGTGCGCCTGATCCCAGTTGGCGCCGACGCCGACGTCGGCCACCAGCGGCACGCGCAACTCGGCCACGTTCGTCATCAGCCGCGGCAGCTCGGTCTCGATGCGCGCGCGCTCGGCGTCCGGCACTTCGAGGACGAGCTCGTCGTGGACCTGCAGCACGAGCTTCGTGCCGAGCCGCTCGTCGTCGAGGTGGCGCTGCACCGCGATCATCGCAAGCTTGATGAGGTCGGCCGCGGTGCCCTGCATCGGCGCATTGATCGCGGCGCGCTCGGCCGCGGCGCGCCGCGGGCCGCCGCCCGCCTTGATGTCGGGCAGCCACAGGCGGCGTCCGAACACGGTCTCGACGTAGCCCTGCTCGCGCGCGACCTCGCGCGTGCGCTGCATGTACTCGGCCACACCGGGATAGCGCGCGAAGTACTTGTCGATGAACTGCTGCGCCGCGCCGCGCTCGATGCCGAGCTGCTGTGCGAGCCCGAACGCGCCCATGCCGTAGATGAGCCCGAAGTTCACGGCCTTGATGTAGCGCCGCTGGTCCGCGCTCACCTCCTGCGGCGTGACGCCGAAGATCTCGGCGGCGGTGGCGCGGTGGATGTCCTGCCCGGTGTTGAACGCGTTAACAAGCGCGGCATCGCCGGACAGGTGCGCCATGATGCGCAGCTCGATCTGCGAATAGTCCGCGGACACGAGCACGTGATCCGGCGGCGCGATGAACGCCTCGCGGATGCGCCGCCCCTCCGCCGTGCGCACCGGGATGTTCTGCAGGTTGGGATCGGTGGACGCGAGGCGGCCCGTGACCGCCGTGGCCTGCGCGAACGTGGTGTGCACGCGGCCCGTCTTCGCGTTCACCATCTGCGGCAGCTTGTCGGTGTACGTCGACTTCAACTTCGACAGCGCGCGATGCTCGAGGAGCAGCTTCGGCAGCGGATAGTTCGCCGCAAGCTCCTGCAGCACCTCCTCGTCGGTGGATGGCTGGCCGGTGGCGGTCTTCTTCAGCACCGGCAGGTTCATGCGCGTGAACAGGATCTCGCAGATCTGCTTCGGCGAGCCCAGGTTGAACGGCCCGCCGGCCAGCGCGTACGCCTGCTGCTCGAACGCGAGGATGCGCTCGCCCAGCTCGCGGCTCTGCGCCGCGAGGCGCGCGCTGTCGATCAGGATGCCGTTGCGCTCCATGCGGAACAGCACGTCGCGCACGGGCAGCTCGAGCTTCGTGTAGACGTAGTCGAGCTTCGCGTCCTTCTCGATCGCGGGATAGAGCGCGCGATGCAGGCGCAGCGTCACGTCCGCGTCCTCGGACGAATAGTGCGCAGCGCGCTCGACCTCCACCTGCTCGAACGGGATGCGGTTGGCGCCCTTGCCCGTCACCTCGTCGTAGGTCGTCGTCTTCACGTTGAGGTGCCGCCACGCGAGGCTGTCCATGTCGTGCGGCCGGTGCGACTCCAGCACGTACGACTCGAGCAGCGTGTCGTGCACGACGCCGCGCAGCACGATGCCCTCGTTGGCGAGCACGTGCTCGTCGTACTTCACGTTCTGGCCGAGCTTCTTCTTCGCGGGATCGCCGAACCACGCCGCGAGGCGCGCGAGCGTGCCGGCGCAATCCATCTGCGTCGGCGCGCCGGTGTAGTTGTGGCACAGCGGCACGTAGCAGGCGCGGCCCGGCTCGATCGAGAACGAGAGGCCGACGACGCGCGCCTGCATCGGATCGAGGCTCGTCGTCTCGGTGTCGAACGAGGTGACCTCGGCCGCGTCGATGACGGCGAGCCAGCGCGCGAGCGACGCGTCGTCGAGCACGGTCTCGTACACGATCTCGGCCGGCGCGGGCGGCGCATCCGCCGCGTTGGACTCGAGCGGCACGTCGAAGCGGCGCCCCGCGGCATCGGTCGCCGCGCGCTTCGCGATGGCCCCGGCGGCGTCGGCGGCAGCCGCCACGCTGCCCGCGGGCGTCGTCGCACCGTCCTTCAGCCAGCTCTTGAACTCGTAGCGCTCGTAGAGCGGCCGCAGCGCCTCGGCGTCCACGGCGCGGATCACGAGGTCGGCGACCTGCACCGGCAACTCGCAATCGGTCTTGACGGTGAGGAGGCGCCTGCCCTCCGGCAGCCACGCGAGCGTGTCGCGCAGGTTGCCGCCGACCACGCCGCCGATCTCGTGCGCGTTGGCGACGAGGTTGTCGAGCGTGCCGTACTGCGCGAGCCACTTCGCGGCCGTCTTCGGTCCCACCTTCGGCACGCCGGGCACGTTGTCGACGGCATCGCCGGTGAGTGTGAGCAGATCGAGCACCTGGTCGGGACGCACCGCGAACTTCGCGAGCACGCCGGCCTCGTCGTAGCGCTCGTTGCTCATCGTGTTGACCATCGTGATGCGCGGCCGCACGAGCTGCGTGAGGTCCTTGTCCGACGAGCTGATGATGGTGTCGATGCCCGCGGCCGCCGCCTGGTGCGCGAGCGTGCCGATCACGTCATCGGCTTCGACACCCTCGACCATGAGCAGCGGCCAGCCGTGCGCGCGCACGAGTGCGTGCAGCGGCTCGATCTGCCGCGCGAGGTCCTCGGGCATCGCGGGCCGGTTCGCCTTGTACTCCGGATACCACGCGTCGCGGAACGTCTTGCCCGGCGCGTCGAACACGACGGCGAAGTAGTCCGGCTTGCCGTCCTCCACCATCCGGCGCAACATCGACAGCACGCCGCGCAGCGCGCCCGTCGGCTCGCCCTGCCGCGTGCGCAAGTCGGGCAGCGCATGAAAGGCGCGGTATAAGTACGAAGACCCGTCCACCAGCACGAGTGTCGGCATGCGCAAGACCCACAAGATTCCGGAAGTCGTCGATCCGCACGCGTCGAACACGAGCAACGGCCGGGAGGCGTGGCGGGTGCTCGGGATTATGGCAGAGTTCGCGATCGCGACTGAGCGACTGCAGGGCATCCGGCCCGCGATCAGCGTGTTCGGCAGCGCGCGCGTGAAGCCCGGCCATCCGTACTACGAGAAGGCGAAGGACGTGGCGCGCCGGCTCTCCGACGCGGGCTTCGCGGTGATCTCCGGCGGCGGCCCCGGCATCATGCGCGCCGCGAACGTCGGCGCCTACGACGGCGCGGGGCCTGCGGTGGGCTTGAACATCCTGCTGCCCTTCGAGGTGGGCGACAAGGAGCACCAGGACGTCTCCGTCGACTTCCGCTATTTCTTCACGCGCAAGATGATGTTCGTGCGCTTCGCCTCCGCGTACGTGATCCTGCCCGGCGGCTTCGGCACGCTCGACGAACTCTCGGAAGTGCTCACGCTGGTGCAGACGGGCAAGAGCCGGCGCATCCCGGTGATCCTCGTCGGCGGCGACTTCTGGCGCGGCCTCCTCGCGTGGATGGAGGACAAGCTCGTCGGCGAAGGCATGATCGAGGCCGCCGACATGAAGCTCATGCAGGTGATCGAGGACCCCGCCGAGATCGTCGAGGCCATCTTCCGCTTCTACGAGAGCCGCGGCTTCGTGCCCACGCGCGAGGAGCGGGAGAAGATGCTCAATCTGTGACCTCCGCCATGCCACTGCCAGTGGACTCCCTCTCCCCGCTTGCGGGGGCATTTCCGGGAATTCGGCGAGCATGCTCGCCGCCGGAAATGCGGCGGTCGCATGCTTGCGACCGCGCGCCCTGCAAGGGAGGGTTGGGGTGAGGGGCAGTCGCGTACCGATGAGCGGCGTCCACTGCAGGCACCGCGATGCGCGCAGCGAGATTGCAACAAGCATCCGCGAGCGCGCGCATAGTCGGCCCTCCGCCGCTGCCGGCGCAAGGTCAGCCGCGGTAGAATGAACCCATGTGGAAGCGTCTTCCGTTCGCCCTGCTCGTGGCCGTCCTCGCGGCGGCGAACGCGCTCGCGCAGCCCGCGCCGCCGCCGATGACGCCGCCCCCGCTGCCGCCGGAATCGAAGGCCCCGCCGCCGCCGCCGCGCACGGAAACGTACACGCCGGCCCCGCCGCCGGCGACCGATGCCACGCCCGATGCCGACGAGCCGCAGGTGACCATCATCCGCCGCGAGACGCAGACCATCGAGGAAGTGCGCGTCGGCGGCGAGCTTCGCTACGTCCGCGTCACGCCCCGCTTCGGCCCGCCCTATTTCCTGTTGCCGACGCCGAATGGCACGTTCATCCGCCGCGATTCGCTGGGCCCGGCGCTGAGCACTCCGATGTGGCAATTGTTTTCGTGGTGAACTGATACTGCCGACGTCCCCTTTCGGCGTCCGCCGTCGAGCGCGCGGACGCGAGCGCTGCATGTCCGTCTATACGCCGGTTTCCACTTCCGACCTCGACGCGTGGCTGCTCCGCTACGCGGTCGGCGGCTTCTCCGAGCTCACGCCGATCGCGTCGGGCATCGAGAACACCAACTACTTCGTCACCACGGAGCGCGGCCGCTACGTGCTCACGCTCTACGAGCGCCTGCCGGCCGCGGAGCTGCCGTTCTACCTCAACCTCATGGCGCACCTCGCGCGCTGCGGCGTCGAAGTGCCGTCGCCGGTCGCCGACCGCACGGGCGCCCTGTTCTCGCTGCTGAACGGCAAGCCCGCGAGCCTCGTCACCCGCGTCGACGGCGTGCCCATCCTCACCCCCGACGCGCTGCACTGCGCGGAAGTGGGCGGCGCGCTGGCGCGGCTGCACGAGGCGTCGCAGAGCTACACGCCGCGTCTCACCAACCGCCGCGGCCCCGCGTGGTGGCGGCAGGCGGCGCGCGCGGTGCGCCCGTTCCTGGACGCGAGCCAGGCCGCGCTCCTCGACGACGAGATCCGGTTCCAGACCGGCTTCGGCCGCGGCAAGCTGCCGAAGGGCGCGATCCACGGCGATCTCTTCTGCGACAACGTGCTCTTCGCGGGCGCGCGGGTGGCGGGCATCATCGACTTCGGGTTCGCCGCCACCGATTTCTACGCGTACGACCTCGCGATCACCGTCAACGACTGGTGCGTCGACGACGCGACCGGCGCGCTCGACGACGGCCTGCTGGCGGCGATGCTCGCCGCGTACGAGCGCGTGCGGCCGCTGACGCGCGACGAATGCGACGCGTGGCCCGCGCTGCTGCGCGCGGCCGCGCTGCGCTTCTGGCTGTCGCGGCTCTACGACCTGCACCTGCCGCGGCCGGGCGAGCTCGTGCACGCGCACGATCCGGCGCACTTCGAGCGCATCCTGCGCCACCGCGTCGCCTCCATGCCGCCGTGGCCCCGCCGCGCGGCGCAGCCGTCATGAGCGACGCGCCGCGCGAGTTCACCTTCACCCGCTATCCCGCCCGGCAGGGCATGGCGTGGCTCGCGGCCGCCTACGCGATGTTCCGCGTCCATCGCAAGGAGTGGGTGCTGCTGGTCGTGGGCTACTTCTTCGTGCTCGTGCTGGTGCGCATGGTGCCGCTCGTCGGGCCGTACGCGATGACGCTCATGAAGCCCGTGTTCGCGGTGGGCCTGCTGGCGGCCGCGTGGACGCAGGAGCGCGGCGGCACGCCCGCCTTCCGCCTGCTGTTCCAGGGCTTTCGCACGAACCTCGTCGCGCTGCTCGCGATCGGCGTCTTCTTCGTCGCCGGGATCACGGTCGCCGTCTTCAGCTCCGCGCTCGTGGACGGCGGCAAGCTGGTCGAGATCGTGTCTTCGGGCAAGCCGGTGAGCGAGGAGCAGCTCGCCGACGCGCTGTCCGAGCGCCGCGTGCAGCTCGGCATGCTGTTCGCGGCGTTCCTCGCGCTGCCGGTCCTGATCGCGACGTGGTGGGCGCCCGCGCTCGTCGTGTTCCAGGATGCGAAGGCCGGGGCTGCGCTCTACGCGAGCCTGCGCGCCGCGCTCGCGAACTGGCCGGCGCTCGCGATG
This sequence comes from Burkholderiales bacterium, assembly GCA_046347855.1. Lineage (GTDB taxonomy): Bacteria > Pseudomonadota > Gammaproteobacteria > Burkholderiales > Casimicrobiaceae > VBCG01. The sequence continues at coordinate 804,411 of JAXMFJ010000005.1, read as the reverse complement.
TACGGCATCGGCGTCTTCTTCTACGGGGTGGTGGTGCCGGGCCTCATCACCGGCATCCTCGCGCTCGTCGTGCCGCCGCCCGGCGGCGCGTGGATCATGCTCGGGCTGCTCGTTCCCTACTCGCTGTTCTTCACGGCGACGCTGCACCTGTCCGACTACGTGAGCTATCGCGACGTGTTCCACGCCGGCGAGAAGCTCGCGCCCCTCGCGTCCGACACGCGCGCCTGACCCGATGACCGGCCCCGCTGCGGACGGCGGCCCCCTCGCGCGCTGGCTGCCCGGGCTCGCGCAGCTTCACGGCTATCCGCGCGCCGCGCTGCGCGGCGACACCGTCGCGGCGCTGTCGGTGTGCATGGTGATGATTCCGTCGGTGCTCGCGTACGCCGAGCTCGTTGGCGTGCGGCCGGCGGCGGGTTTGTACGCCGCGCTCGCGGCGATGATCGCGTACGCGCTCCTGGCCCCGGGGCGCCGGGTGATCGTCGGACCCGACACCACGATCGCGCTCCTCGCGGGCTCGATCATCGCGCCGCTGGCGCTGGGCGATCCCGCGCGCGCGGCGGCGCTCGCGGCCATGCTCGCCATCGCATGCGGCGCGCTGCTGCTCCTCGCCGGCCGCCTGCGCCTGGGCGACGTCGCCGACCTGCTGTCGACGCCGGTGCTCGTGGGCTATGCCAACGGCGCGGCGCTCGTGCTGATCGGCACCCAGCTGCCGATGCTGCTCGGCGTTGCGCTGCCGCGCGACGCCTTCTTCCTGCGCGCGTTCGATGCGGTGCTCGCGCTGCCCGACGCGCAGGTCGCAACGCTCGCGCTCGGGCTCGCGCTGATCGCGGTCATGCTCGTCCTGCCGCGGCTCCTGCCGCGCGCGCCCGCACCGCTCGTCGCGTGCGTGATCGCCGTCGCCGCGTCGCTCGCGCTCGACCTGCCGGCGCGCGGCGTGGCGCACCTGCAGCCCATCACCGCCGGGCTGCCGCTGCCGTCGGTGCCCGCGTTCACGCTGCACGACGTGTCGACGCTCGCACCGGGCGCGCTCGCCCTCGCGCTCCTCGTGTTCGCGGAGGGCGTCCTGCTCGCCCGCACGCTCGGCGACAAGCATCGCGAGCCCGTCGCGGCCGACCGCGAGCTCGTCGCCCTCGGCGCGGGCAACGTCGCGGCGGGGCTCGTTGCGGGTTTTCCCGTCGGCGCGAGCACGTCGCGCTCGGTGACGGCCGACGCCGCGGGCGGCCAGACGCAGCTCGCGCAGTTCCTCGCGGCGGCGCTGCTGCTCGCGTTCGTGCTGTTCGCGACACCCGCGCTCGACGTGCTGCCGCGCGTCGCGCTGGCCGCCATCCTGATCGCCGCGGGCGTGCGGCTCTTCGACGCCGCGGGCCTGCGCTCGCTGCGGCAGCTCGATCGCGGCGCGTTCGGCCTCGCGTGGGCGGTGACGCTCGGCGTGCTGATCCTCGGCGTGCTCCCCGGCGTGCTGCTCGGCGTCGCGCTGTCGCTCGCGCGCGTGCTGGTCGAGGTCGCGCGGCCGCGCGACGCGCTCTTGCGCCGCCTGCCGACCGACCGCCGCTTCCACGACCTCGCCGACGACGAAGGCGGGCTCGCCACGCCCGGCGTGCTCGTGTACCGGCTCTACGCGCCGCTCATCTTCGCCAACGCGCGCTACGTCTGCGACCGTTTGCGCACGCTCGTCGCGAACGCGAAGCCGCCGCTGCGCTGCCTCGTGCTCGACCTGCAGGCGGTGACGCAGGTCGACGTGACTGCGCTCGCCGCGGTCCGCGACCTGCACGACACGCTGGAGGAGAGCGGTGTCGACGTCCGCTTCGCGCGCGCCAATCGTCCGCTGCGCGAGCAGCTCACGCGCTGGCTGCCGGATCACCGGATGGGCAAGGAACGCTTCTTCCCGTCGGCGTCGGCGGCGGTCGACGATTTCCTCGCGACGACACCCATCAAGCGCTGACGCAACGCATTGTCGTGGCGGTCGCGCCGTCGACGCCTGGACACGAACGCTACGCGTGCTCCAGCTTCGCGTAGTCGAGCGCGAGCCACTTGATCCCGGCGTCGCGGAAGTTCACCTGCACCTGCGTGTCGCTGCCGCGGCCGCGCGCGTCGATGATGACGCCGATGCCGAACTTCGCGTGGCGCACCGATTGCCCGATGCGCCACTGCGACGCCGGCGGCGTGGCCTGCGGCGCGCCCGTCACGCGGCCCCACTCCGCCTCGTCGACGTCGAAGCGGCGGCGATGCGGCGAGAGCCACTCGACCATCTCGGGCGGCAGCTCGTTCACGAAGCGCGACGGGATGTTGTAGCGTGTCTGGCCGTGCAGCATGCGGTTCTGCGCGTGCGTGAGGTAGAGCTTGCGGCGCGCGCGCGTGATCGCGACGTACATCAGCCGCCGCTCCTCCTCGAGCCCGTCCGCCTCGTTCAGGCTGTTTTCGTGCGGAAAGAGCCCTTCCTCCAGCCCGGTGATGAACACCGTGTGGAACTCGAGGCCCTTCGCCGAGTGCACGGTCATGAGCTGCAGCGCCGGCCGGCCCTCCGCCGCCTGCGTGTCGCCGGCCTCCAGCGCCGCGTGCGCGAGGAACGCGGTCAGCGGATCGGTCGCGCCCTCGTTCGCACCCGACTCCGGGGACTCGGCGGTGACCTCGACGCGATCCGAGAGCATCGGCGCATCGGACGCGAGCTGCGCCTCGCGCACGAAGCTGTCGGCGGCGTTGACGAGCTCCTCCAGGTTCTCGACGCGATCCTGGCCGTCCTTCTCGTTGCGGTAATGCGCGAGCAGCCCCGACTTCTCGACGACGTGCTGCACGGCCTCGGGCAGCGGCAGCGCGCGCGTCTCGTCGCGCAACGATTCGACCAGCCGCACGAACGCGCCGAGCGAGTTGCCGGCCTTGCCGGCGATCGCGCCGCTCGCCGCGGCCTGCCAGAGCGTGGTGCCCTGCCCGCGCGCGGTGTCCTGCAGCTGCTCGAGCGAGCGGGCGCCGATGCCGCGCGGCGGGAAGTTCACGACGCGCAGAAACGCGCCGTCGTCCTCGGGCGCCGCGATGAGGCGCAGGTACGCGAGCGCGTGCTTGACCTCCGCGCGCTCGAAGAAGCGCATGCCGCCGTACACGCGGTACGGCAGCCCCGCGCCGAACAGCGCGTGCTCGAGGACACGCGACTGCGCGTTCGAGCGATACAGCAGCGCCACCTCGTCGAGCGCGACGCCGTCCGCGGCCACGCCCTTCACGACGTCGACGATGAACGCGGCCTCGTCGTGGTCGCTGCTCGCCGCGAACGCGCGCACCGGCTCGCCGTGGCCCTCGCTCGTCCACAGGTTCTTGCCGAGGCGCGCCTGGTTGTGACGGATGAGCGCGTTGGCGGCGTCGAGGATGTGCGCGTGCGAGCGGTAGTTCTGCTCCAGCTTGATGAGCTTGACCGGCTGCTCGGGTGTGGCGAAGTCGCGCTCGAACTGCTGCATGTTGGCGACCTTTGCGCCGCGGAACGCGTAGATCGACTGGTCGTCGTCGCCGACCGCGAACACGGCCGCATGCGGCCCGGTGAGCATGCGCAGCCACTTGTACTGCAGCGTGTTCGTGTCCTGGAACTCGTCGACGAGCAGGTGCGAGAACCGCCGCTGGTAGTGCAGCCGCAGCGCCTCGTGCTCCGCGAGGAGCTCGTAGCTGCGCAGCAGCAGCTCCGCGAAGTCGACGACCCCTTCGCGCTGGCACATCGCCTCGTACAGCGCGTAGTGCTCCACCTGCCGCCGCGAGAAATCGTCGCCGGCCTCCACCGCGTTGGGCCGCAACCCCTCCTCCTTCGCGCCCGCGATGAACCACTGCAGCTGGCGGACGGGAAAGCGGTCGTCGTCGACGTTGTGCGCCTTGTATATGCGCTTCAGCAGCGACAGCTGGTCCTGCGTGTCGAGGATCTGGAAGAGCTGCGGCAGCCGCGCCTCGCGGTGATGCGCGCGCAGCATGCGGTTGCACAGGCCGTGGAATGTGCCCACCCACATGCCGCGGGTATTCACCGGCGTGAGCGCGGAGAGCCGCGTCAGCATCTCGCGTGCGGCCTTGTTGGTGAAGGTGACCGCGAGGATGGACATCGGGCCGGCCTGCCCCGTCGCGAGCAGCCACGCGATGCGCGTGGTCAGCACCCGCGTCTTGCCGCTGCCGGCGCCGGCGAGGATCAGCGCGGACGCGTGCGGCAGCGTGACGGCCGCGAGTTGCTCGGGGTTCAGGTTCTCGAGAAGCTTGGTGCTCATGCTGGAAGGCGCGGCCAAACGCGGATGATACCGGGGCGCCGCGGGACGCGCGTGCAACCCGGCTATAATCGTGAGCTGTCGTCCGCTCCTCTCGCCGCTCCCGCGCGATGCCCCGCTCACCCGACGCCACGCCGGCCGCGACCTCGGCCACCCTGCGGTCGTTCGTCCACCTCATCCGCTCCGCGGCGCCGTACGTCCACGCCTTTCGCGGCCGCACGTTCGTCATCGCGTTCGGCGGCGAGGTCGTCGCCGACGAGCAGTTCTTAGGCGTCATCCACGACCTCAACCTGCTGCACAGCCTCGGCATCCGCCTCGTCGTCGTGCACGGCTGCCGGCCGCAGGTGGAGGCGATCCTGCAGGCGCAGGGCATCCCGAGCAACTACGCGCACGGCGTGCGCGTGACCGACGCGGACGCGATGGACTGCGTGCTCGAGGCCGCGGGGCAGGTGCGCGCGCGCATCGAGGCGCTGCTCTCGCTCGGCCTCGCGAACTCGCCGATGGCGGGCGCGCGCAACCGCGTGTCGACCGGCAACTACCTCACCGCCAAGCCGATGGGCGTGGTCGGCGGCGTCGACATGCAGTTCACGGGCGAGGTGCGCCGCGTCGACACCGAGGCGATGCAGCAGCGCCTGGACGACGGCGACATCGCGCTCATCTCGCCGATCGGCTACTCGCCCACCGGCGAGATCTTCAACCTCACCGTCGAGGAAGTCGCGACCCAGGTGGCCGTGCGCCTCGAGGCGGCGAAGCTCATCTTCCTCATGGACGCCGACGGCGTGCGCAACGCGCGGCGCCAGCTCATCACCGACCTGTCCACCACCGACGCCGAGGCGCTGCTCGCGAAGAACGACAGCAAGATGGCCGCGGACGTGCGCGTGTACCTGCCCGCGGCGATCCGCGCGTGCAACAACGGCGTGGCGCGCGCGCACCTCATCTCGCGCCGGCTCGACGGCGCGCTGCTGCTCGAGCTCTTCACGCGCGACGGCGTCGGCACCATGGTCGCGGCCACCGCGCTCGCGCACCTGCGCAACGCCACCATCGACGACGTCGGCGGCATCCTCGCCGTCATCGAGCCGCTCGAGGAGCAGGGCGTGCTGGTGCGCCGCTCGCGCGAGCGGCTGGAAAGCGAGATCGAGCGCTTCGTGGTCGCGGAATACGACAACCGCATCATCGGCTGCGCGGCGCTCTACGCGTTCCCCGAGGAGAAGATCGGCGAGCTCGCGGCGCTCGCCGTCGAGCCGGACTTCCGCCGCGAGGGCTACGGCGAGGCGCTGATGCGCGAGATCGAGGCGCGCGCACGCAAGCTGAAGCTCGCGGAGCTCTTCGTGCTCACGACGCGCACCGCGCACTGGTTCCTCGAGCGCGGCTTCCGCGCGGCCGCCGTCGCCGATCTGCCCCAGCAGAAGCAGGCGCTCTACAATTACCAGCGCAAGTCGCAGGTCTACCGCAAACCGTTGTAAGGAACGCCGTCATGGCACGCATGGTCCACTGTGTGAAGCTCGGCCGCGAGGCCGAAGGTCTCGATTTCCCGCCGTACCCCGGCGAGCTCGGCAAGCGCCTCTACGAGAACGTGTCGAAGGAGGCGTGGGCCGGCTGGATCCGGCACCAGACGATGCTCGTCAACGAGAACCGCCTGAGCCTCGCCGACGCGCGCGCGCGCAAGTGGCTCGCCGAGCAGATGGAGCAGCACTTCTTCGGCGGCGGGGCCGAGATGCCGCAGGGATACGTGCCGCCGGGCGCCTGACGCTGCGCCGGGCGCCCGCCGCCGGCGCGCATGCGGCTACACTGTCGGCATGACCGCCCCCATCAGCCGCTATCCCGTTCCCGCGCTCGCCGACCTTCCCGAGGACATCCGCGCGCGCATCCTCGCCGTGCAGGAGAAGGCGGGCTTCGTGCCCAACGTGTTCATCACGCTCGCGCACCGGCCTGCCGAGTTCCGCGCGTTCTTCGCGTACCACGACGCGCTGATGGAGAAGGAAGGCGGCCTCACCAAGGCGGAGCGCGAGATGATCGTCGTCGCGACGTCGGGCGCGAACGACTGCCTCTACTGCATCGTCGCGCACGGCGCGATCCTGCGCATCTACGCGAAGAACCCGCGCGTCGCCGATCAAGTCGCGGTGGACTACCGCCACGCCGAGATCACGCCGCGGCAGAAGGCGATGCTCGCGTTCGCGATGAAGGTCGCGCTCGCGAGCCGCGACGTCGGCGACGAGGACTTCGCGGCGCTGCGCGCGCACGGCTTCTCCGCCGAGGACATCTGGGACATCGGCGGCATCGCCGCGTTCTTCGCGCTGTCCAATCGCATGGCGCACGTCGTCGGCATGCGTCCGAACGACGAGTTCTACCTCATGGGTCGCGTGCCCAAGGCACCGCGCGCCTGACCGGCGCCGCAGTCAGCCGGCCGCGCGGCGCTGGCCGCGGGCGGCGATTCATCGTACCGTCGCGGTTTGCGTCGCAAACGGTATATGGCTGTCAGGAACCCGCGCTCAGTCGCGCAACGCGCAGGCACCCGGCCCGTTCGGATGCCCGCACGAGCCGCACGGTCCCGGCAGCGCGCTCTGCGCGGACTCCGACTTGCCGGCCGCGAACACGGACAGCTTCTTCGCGAGATCGGTGGAGTGGCACGTCGGGCAATCCGGCGTGGTGCCGGTGCGCACGAGCGTCTCGAACTCGTGGCCGCAACCGTTGCAGGCGTATTCGTAGATCGGCATGGCGGTTCGGGGTCAGACCCCACGGGAGGTTGGTGGGATCAGAGATTGAGCTTGAACCACGCGAGCATGCGGCTCCACGCATCGTCGGCCTGCGCCTTGCGGTAGCTCGGCCGGTAGTCGGCGTTGAACGCGTGCGGCGTGTCGGGATAGATCTTGTACTCGGACTTCGCGTTGCCCGCGGCCTTGAGCTTCGCGAACATCTGCTCGACGGTCTCGTTCGGGATGCCGCCGTCGGCGCCGCCGTACAGGCCGAGCACCGCGCCCTTGATCTGCGGCGCGACGTCCAGCGCGGTCTTGTCGCCGGGGAAATACGAGCGCACGGTCGGGCCGTACCACGCCACCGCCGCCTTCACGTCCGGATTGTGCGCGGCGTACATGAGCACGATGCGCCCGCCCCAGCAGAAGCCGGTGATGCCGAGGCGCGCGGTCTCCGCCTTGCCCGTCGTCTTCGCGTACGCGACGCACGCGTCGAGGTCGCCCATCACCTGCGCATCGGGCACCTTGGCCACGATCTCGGAGACGAGCTTGTTAATGTCCGCAACCTTCGACGGATCGCCCTGGCGCGCGTAGAGCTCCGGCGCGATCGCGAAGTAGCCGGCCTTCGCGAGGCGGCGGCAGATGTCCTTGATGTGCTCGTGCACGCCGAAGATTTCCTGCACCACCAGCACGACCGGGAAGTTGCTCCCGGTGGCGGGCATCGCGCGATACGCGGGCATGTCGCCGCCCGCCGCCGGCACCTTCACCTCGCCCGCGACGAGGCCGTCCGTCGAGGTGGTGATCGTCTGCGCCGTGACCGGCAGCACCGCGAGCGCGAAGCCCGCGCCGAGCGACGACACCACGAAGCTGCGCCGGTCCACCGTGCGGTCGCCGAGCAGGCTCTTCAACTCCTGGCTGATCACTTCGTTCAACACTCGCCTCCTGAAAGAATGTCCCGCGCGGGACAATGCAATGCCGGGCGCGGTCGACGTGCCGCGACTTCCGGCGCCTGACGAACAGTCTAGCCTTCGTGGACGACCTGGCCGCCGACGAGCGTGTAGCGCACGCGGCCCGGCACCTCGAGGCCGAGGAACGGCGTGTTCTTGCCCTGGCTGCGCAGCGCGCTGCGCTCGACCGTCCACCACGCCTGCGGATCGAAGATGCACAGGTCCGCTTCGGCGCCCGGCGCCAGCGTGCCCGCGTCGCGCTCCATCAGCCGCGCAGGCGCGCTCGTGATCCGTGCGAGCGCATCGACCAGCGGCACGTTGTCCTCCGCGGCCCACTTGAGCGTCAGCGGCAGCAGCAGCTCGAGGCCCGTGGCGCCCGGCTCCGCCTCGCCGAACGGCACCTGCTTCGCGTCGTCGTCGACGGGCGCGTGGTCGGAGCACACGACGTCGATGGTGCCGTCGGCGACGCCGGCGCGCAGCGCGGCGCGGTCGCGCACGGTACGCAGCGGCGGCACGAGGTTCGCGTCGGAGTCGAACCAGCCGATGTCGACGTCGCACAGGTGCAGGTGATGCACCGCGACGTCGCAGGTGACCGCGAGCCCGTCGCGCTTGGCCGCGCGCACGAGGTCCACGCCCTGCGCGCTGGAGAGCCGCGCGATGTGCAGGCGCACGCCGGTGTCGCGCGCGAGCGCCAGCAGCGTCTGCACGGCGACGATCTCGGTCAGCGCGGGAATGGCGGGCAGCCCGAGGCGTGACGCGACCTCGCCGTCGTGCGCCACGCCGATGCGCCCGAGGTAGGGATCGGTCGGGCGCAGCCACAGCGGGTAGCCGAACGTCGACGCGTACTGCATGGCGCGCCACAGGAGCTCGGTGTCGTGCAGCGGGACGTCCGCGTGCGAGAACGCGACGCAGCCCGCCTCGACCAACTCACCCATCTCGGTCAGCGTGTCACCCTTCAGCTGCACGGTGAGCGCGCCGATCGGATGCACGTGCGCCTGGTTGAGCGAGCGCGCGCGATGCTTGAGCATCTCGACCAACCCCGGCTCGTCGAGCGGCGGATCGGTGTCGGGCGGGCACGCGAGGCGCGTGACGCCGCCCGCGATGGCCGCGGCCATCTCGGATTCCAGCGTCGCCTTGTACTCGAGCCCCGGCTCGCGCAGGCGTGCCGAGAGGTCGACGAGGCCGGGCGCGACGACGAGCCCGCGCGCGTCGATCACGCGGTCGGGGCGAAAGCCCGCGGGCGGCGCGTCGATGCCGGCGATGCGGCCGTCGGCGACGAACAGCGACGCGGCGCGATCGGTGCGCCCGGCCGGATCGACGACGCGGCCGTGGGCGATCTCGATCTTCATTGGGTCCTCGCGATCATGCTCATCACCGCCATGCGCACCGCGATGCCGAACGTCACCTGCGGCAGGATCACCGAGTGGCTGCCGTCGGCCACCGCCGAGTCGATCTCGACACCTCGGTTCATCGGCCCGGGGTGCATCACGATCACGTCGGGCTTGGCGAGCGCGAGCTTGTCCGGCGTGAGGCCGTAGTTCTTGAAGAATTCGCCGGCGGAGGGCAGCAGCGCGCCCTTCATCCGCTCGTTCTGCAGGCGCAGCATCACCACGACGTCGCAGCCGGCGAGCCCCTGCCGCATGTCGTGGAACGCGCGCACGCCCATCGCCTCCACCTGCGACGGCAGCAGCGTGCGCGGGCCGATCACGCGCACCTCCGGCGTGCCGAGCGTGGTGAGGCCGTGGATCAGCGAGCGCGCGACGCGCGAGTGCAGGATGTCGCCGACGATCGCGACCGTCAGCTCGTGGAACGCCTTCTTGTAGTGGCGGATCGTGTAGAGGTCAAGGAGCCCCTGCGTCGGATGCGCGTGGCGGCCGTCGCCCGCGTTGACCACGTGCACGTGCCGTCGGCCGGTGGCGTTGAGGTGCTGCGCGATGAGGTACGGCGCACCCGACTGCGCGTGGCGCACGACGAACACGTCGGCGTCCATCGCGACCAGGTTGTCGACGGTGTCGAGCAGCGTCTCGCCCTTGCTGGTGGACGAGGCGCCGATGTTGAGGTTGATGACGTCGGCCGACAGCCGCTTGGCCGCGATCTCGAACGTGGTGCGCGTGCGCGTCGAGTTCTCGAAGAACAGGTTGAACACCGCCTTGCCGCGCAGCAGGGGGACCTTCTTCACCTCGCGCTCGGCGATCGAGACGAACGGCGCCGCCGTGTCGAGGATGGAGGTGATCACCTCCGCCGGCAGGCCTTCCAGCGTGAGGAGGTGCGTGAGCTCGCCGTTGGCGTTGAGCTGCGGGTTGCGCGTGGTCATCGTGGGCTTCTTAGCTCTCCTCGACGGCGAGCGACAGGCGCTCGCCGTGGCGCGAGAGGACGATCGACAGGTCGCGCGCCACCGTGAGCCGCGCACCGCAGTACGTGGGCTCGATCGGCAGCTCGCGGCCGCCGCGGTCGATCAGCACCGCGAGCTCGATGCGCGCAGGCCGCCCGTAGTCGAAGAGCTCGTTGATCGCGGCGCGCACGCTGCGGCCCGTGAACAGCACGTCGTCGACGAGGACGATGGTGGCGCCGTCGACGTCGAACGGGAGCTCGGAGCGCCGCGCGCCCGTCTTGAGCCCCTTGCTCGAATAGTCGTCGCGATAGAACGAGACGTCGATGAAGCCGACGGGATGATCGCCCGGCACCAGCGCGGGCAGGCGCTCGGCGAGCCACGCGCCGCCCGAGTAGATGCCGACGAACACGGCGTCGTGCGCGACGGCGCCGCGCATGCGCTCGGCGAGCGCGACGAGCGTGGCCTCGGCGTCGGGGATCTCAGGCGTGCTCATCGAGCCACCCTTGCAGGATGATCTGCGCCGCGAGTGCATCGCGTTGCGCGCGTCCGCTGCGGCCCGCGCCCGCGGCGGTCAGCGCCGATTGCGCGAGCTGCGTGGTGTGGCGCTCGTCGGCGCGTTGCACCGGCAATGCGAAGCGCGCCTCCAGCACCTGCGCGAAGCGCAGCGCGCGCGCGGTCATCGCGTGCGGCGTGCCGTCCGCGTGCACCGGCACGCCGACCACGAGCGCTTGCGGCTGCCATTCGGCGACGAGCGGCGCGATCGCTGCGAGGCGCGCGTCGTCGCCCTCCGCCTCGATGGTCGCGAGCGGCTGCGCGCTGCGCGTCAGCGTGTTGCCGACGGCGACACCGGTGCGCCGCGTGCCGAAGTCGAACGCGAGCACGGTGATGGGCGACGTGGGTTGCGCGGTCACGCGTCACGCGTGCCCGACGTCCTCGGACAGCCGCGAGAAGTCGATGCCGAGGAGCCGGATCGCGGCGGGCAGGCGCTCCTGCGCGGGCAGGTCGAAGAGCAGGCTCGGGTCCGCCTCGACGGTGAGCCACGCGTTCTGCGCGAGCTCCTGCTCGAGCTGCCCCGCCGACCAGCCGGCGTAGCCCAGCGACACCAGCACGTCCTTCGGCCCCTCGCCGCGGCCGACGGCTTCCAGCACGTCCTTCGACGTGGTGAGGCCCAGGTCGTCGCTGATGGCGAGCGTGGACTGCCAGTTGCCGAGCGGACGGTGCAGCACGAAGCCGCGGTCGACCTGCACCGGGCCGCCGAAGTGCACCGGCGATCCGCCGCGCCCGGCGTCGGCCATCGGCACGTCGATCTGCTCGAGCAGCACCGAGAGCGTCATGTCGATCGGCTTGTTGACGACGATGCCGAGCGCGCCGTCCTCGTTGTGCTCGCACACGTAGGTCAGCGTCTGCGCGAAATTGGGATCCGCCATGGCCGGCATGGCGATCAGGAAGTGGTGGGTGAGGTTCACGGCGGGCGACCAGTCTGTCGAATTGTAATCACTTGGGGGGAGCCCCACAATGAACCGCTTGACGCCGACCGGCCCCTCGCCGACACCCTGATCACCCCCGGTTTCCCCGTGGTTGCCACGCATGCCTGAGCCGCGCTACGCACGCGCCCTCGTCTGGTTCCGCCGCGACCTGCGCGACTTCGACCACGCGGCGCTCGCGGCCGCGCTGGCCGACGCCGCGGCGGTGCACTGCGCGTTCGTGTTCGACCGCGAGATCCTCGATGCGTTGCCGGCGCGCGCAGACCGTCGCGTCGAGTTCATCCGCGACTCCGTGGCCGAGCTCGCGGCCGCGCTGCGCGAGCGCGGCGGCGGCCTGCACACGGTGCACGCGGCGGCGCGCGACGCGATTCCGGCGCTCGCGCGCGAGCTCGGCGTGGACGCGGTTTACGCGAACCACGATTACGAGCCCGCCGCCATCGCGCGCGACGAGGACGTCGCCGCCGTGCTCGCGGCGGCGGGCATCGCGTTCCACACGCGCAAGGACCAGGTCGTGTTCGAGCGGGCCGAGATCCTCACGCAGGCGGGCAAGCCGTTCACGGTGTTCACGCCTTACAGGAATGCGTGGCTGAAGGCGCTGACCCCCGCGCATCTCGCGCCGCACGACGTCGACGGCGATGCGCACCGGCTGGCGCCCGGCCCCGGTGCGGACGCGGTGCCGTCACTGGCCGCACTCGGCTTCGCCCCGGCCGGGCTTGCGGCGATCGGCGTGCAGCCCGGCATGAGCGGCGGCGCGCAGCGGTTCGCCGATTTTCGCAAGCGCATCGATCGCTATCGCGCGACGCGCGACTATCCCGCGCTGAAGGGGCCGTCGTACCTGTCGGTGCACCTGCGCTTCGGCACGGTGTCGGTGCGCGCGCTCGCCGCGCATGCGCATGCGTGCTCGCTGGAGGCGGACGGCGACGGCGCGACGGCGTGGCTGTCGGAACTGGTGTGGCGCGAGTTCTACGCGCAGCTCCTGTGGCACTTCCCCCACGTCGTCCACCATAGCTTCCGCCCCGAGTACGACGCGCTGCCGTTCCCGAACGACCCGTCGCATTTCGCCGCGTGGCGCGAGGGCCGCACCGGCTATCCGCTCGTCGACGCCGCGATGCGCCAGCTGAATCGCACCGGCTACATGCACAACCGGCTGCGGATGATCGCGGCGTCGTTCCTCGTGAAGGACCTGCTCGTCGACTGGCGGCACGGCGAGCGCTACTTCGCCGACACGCTGATCGACTACGACCTCGCCTCGAACAACGGCGGATGGCAGTGGGCGGCGTCCACCGGCTGCGACGCGCAGCCGTGGTTCCGCATCTTCAATCCGGTGACGCAGTCGGAGCGTTTCGATCCCGACGGCCGCTTCCTGCGCCGCTACGTGCCCGAGATCGCGGCGCTCGACGATCGCGAGATTCACGCGCCGTGGCGCGTGCCCGCCGACGTCCAGCGCGCGAAGGGCGTGGCGATCGGCCGCGATTATCCGGCGCCGATCGTCGATCACGCCGCAGCGCGCGCAGCGGCGCTCGCGCTGTTCAAGGGTCCGCCCACGACCCGCGGCTGATTGCACTCGGCGCAACGCGCAGCCCGCCGCACTTTGCTCGTTCTTACGTCGCACTTTCGTGCGGCCGACGCCGGGCCGCCCCAAGGCGGCCGCCTGACTTGCCTTTGAATTGCCGGCTGCAAAAGGCGCAACGCTGGCCTAGCGCGATCCGCGGACCTCACGGACGCCTTTTGCAGACGTCGCCTTAACCCCGCGGCGACGGGTGCGGCGTTGAAAGAACGCACCCTCACTACCGACGGAGGCTCTTCGATGACGACATTTGCCGCACGCCGCACGGCGTGGCTCACCGTGCTGCTCGTGCTCGCCTGCTGCTTCCTGCTTCCCTACGGCACCGCGGAAGCCTTCTGCGGCTTCTACGTCGGCAAGGCGGACGCGAGCCTCTTCAACGATGCCTCGCAGGTCGTCATGGTCCGGCGCGACAACCGCACCGTGATCAGCATGGCCAACGACTACCGCGGCGCGCTCACGGATTTCGCGCTCGTGGTGCCGGTGCCCGTCGTGCTCGAGCGCAGCCAGGTGCACATCGGCGAGCGCAAGCTCTTCGAGCGCATCGACGCGTACAGCGCGCCGCGCCTCGCCGAGTACTTCGATCCCGATCCCTGCCGGGTCGCGCGCAAGGACGAGGCGCGCATGGCGCAGGCGCCGCTGCCTGCGTCGATGGCAGCGGAGAACCGCGCGCGCGACCAGGCGCTCGGCGTCACGGTCGAGGCCGCGTACACGGTCGGCGAGTACGACATCGTGATCCTGTCCGGCAAGCAGTCCGAGGGACTGGAGACGTGGCTGCGCGAGAACGGCTACCGCATCCCGCCGGGTGCGTCGTCCGCCTTGCGGCCGTACCTGCGCCAGCAGATGAAGTTCTTCGTCGCCAAGGTGAACCTCGCCGAGCAGGCGCGCACCGGCGTCGCGTACCTGCGGCCGCTGCAGTTCGCGTTCGAATCGGAGCGGTTCATGCTGCCGGTGCGCCTCGGCATGCTGAACGCGCGCGGCCCGCAGGACCTCGTGCTGTACGTGCTCACCGCGAACGGCCGCGTCGAGGCCACCAACTACCGCACGGTGAAGATGCCGGCGAACGTCGACGTGCCGCTCTTCGTGCGCGACGACTTCGCGCGCACGTATCGCGCGCTGTTCGCCGCGCAGGCCGCGCGCGAGGATCATCGCGCGCTGTTCACCGAGTACTTCTGGGACATGAGCGGATGCGACCCGTGCGCGGCGGACCCGCTCACGCCGGCCGAGCTGCGGCAGGCCGGCGTGTGGTGGGCGGGCGATGCCGCCGGCCGCGGCGCCGCGCAGCCGGTGATGCTGACGCGCCTGCACCTGCGCTACACGCGCGAGTCGCTGCCCGAGGACCTCGTGCTGCAGGAGACGCAGGACCGCGGCAACTTCCAGGCGCGCTACGTGCTGCGCCATCCGTGGCCCGGCAGCGCCGACGCGTGCGCCGCGGCCCCGGCCTACTTCGACGCGGTGCGCGCGCGGCAGGAACGCGAGGCGCAGACGCTGGCCTCGTTGACGGGCTGGCCGCTCGCGGAAGTGCGCAGCCGCATGCCGCTGCCGGTGCAGGCGCCGGCGCGGTGGTGGGAGTCGCTGTGGAAGTGAGTGTCGTGCTGCCGCATCGCGTTCACGACGCGTTCGCCGCCGCGCAGCGCCGCTGGCCGCTGCTGCGCGACGCGCGGCTCTTCCAGATCGTGTTCCTCGCCACACTGCTGACCGTGGGCGTGCTGCTGCGCGACTTCGCGCTGCAGCCGCAGCAGATGGCGCTCGCGTTCGCCGCGGGCATCGCGACGCAGCTCGCGTGGCTGCGCGTGCTGCGCATCGGGCAGCGCGGCGTGCTGTCGGCGGTCATCACCTGCTTTGGCTTGTCGCTGCTGCTGCGCGCCGATTCGCTGTGGGTGCATCCGCTCGCGGCGGTGCTCGCGATCTCCGGTAAGTTTGTGCTGCGCGTGCACGGCAAGCACGTCTACAACCCGGCGAACCTCGGCGTCATTCTCGCGTTGGCGTTCCTGCCGGGTGCGTGGGTGTCGCCAGGGCAATGGGGCCAGGCGGTGGCGCTGGCGGGATGGTTCGTCGTGCTCGGCGGCACGGTGGCGTGGCGCGCGCATCGCTCGGACGTCGCGTGGGCATTCCTCGGGTCGTGGCTGCTGCTGCTCGCCGTGCGCATCGCGGTGCTCGGCCAGCCGTGGACGCTGCTCGCGCACCAGTTCACGAACGGCGCGCTGCTGCTGTTCGCCTTCTTCATGATCTCTGATCCGATGACGATCCCCAATCGGCGCGCGGCGAGGATCGGCTACGCGCTTGGCGTCGCCGTCGTCGCGTTCGCGTGGCAGTTCGTCCTGTTCCGCACGAACGGCCTCGTGTGGGCGCTGTTCCTGTGCTCGCCGCTTGTGCCGCTGATCGACCGGTGGTGGCCCGCGGAGAAGTTCGAGTGGCGGGAGGCGCCGCGGTTGCGGGCGGTGAAGTGAAGTGAGGCGGTTGCCCCTCACCCCAGCCCTCTCCCCGCAAGCGGGGCGAGGGAGCTTCTGGGGCGCTACGCGTTCACGTCACCGCAACAACGAAGACCTCCCTCGCCCCCGAAGGGGGAGAGGGTTGGGGTGAGGGGCAGCCGCGCGCCGAAGACTGTCACTCCGCATGCCGCACGCGACCGAACGGCGCGAAGCGCTATGAGTTGCGTGCTTCGTTGCCTTTGCTACAGGGAAAGCGCCCGGCCGCTCCGAAGCTTTCCCTGCTGACTGAACCGGCAGCGAATCGCGGCGGCGCGCAGCGCTACCGCGATTCGCTGACGAAGCTACTCCTCCTCGTGCTTCCGATGCTTCGCATACTCCGCCGCGAGCTGCTGCTGCAGCGGCGGCGGCGCCTGCTCGTAGTGCGACAGCGCCATCGACCATGCGCCCTGCCCGCCCGTCATCGACTTCAGCCGCGCGGCATATCCATCGAGCTCGCCGAGCGGGGCCAGGCCCGTCACTGCGAGCGAGCCCGCCTGCAGCGTCTTCGTGCCCGTCACCTGGCCGCGCCGCGACGAGAGATCGCCCGTCACGTCGCCCATGTTGTGCGCGGGACAGTTGACCTCGATGCCGACGATCGGCTCGAGGATGATCGGCCGCGCCTTGGAGATGGCGTCGATGAACGCCTTCTTGCCGGCGGCGACGAACGCGACTTCCTTCGAGTCGACCGGATGGAACTTGCCGTCGTACACGTTGACGCGCACGTCCTGCAGCGGGAAGCCCGCGATCGGCCCCTCGGCGAGCACCGCCTCCACGCCCTTCTGCACCGCGGGAATGAGCGACGTCGGGATCGCGCCGCCCTTCACCGTGTTGACGAACTCGAACCCGCTGCCGCGCGGCAGCGGCTCGATCTTGAGATACACCTCGCCGAACTGCCCGGCGCCGCCCGTCTGCTTCTTGTGGCGATGATGCCCTTCGGCGGGCGCGGTGATCGTCTCGCGATACGGGATGCGCGGCGGGCGCGTCGAGACCTCGAGCTTGAACTGCGTCGCCATGCGCTCCAGCACCGAGCGCAGGTGCAGGTCGCCCAGCCCCCACAGCACCGTCTCGTTGAGGTTGGTGTCGTGCTCGAGCTTCAGCGTCGGATCCTCGGCGATCATGCGGTGGATCACGTCGGAGATGCGTCCCTCGTCGCCGCGGCGCTTGGGCTCGATCGCGACGCCGTGCATCGGCGTCGGGAACTCGAGCGGCGCCATGTGAATGTGGTCCTCGTCGTGCGAGTCGTGCAGCACGCAGTCGAACTCGATCTCGTCGACCTTCGCGACGGCCGCGAGGTCGCCCGGCACCGCCTTGTCGATCTCGACGTTCTTGCCACCCTGCAGCATGAAGAGGTGACCGACCTTGAACGGCTTGCGGCCGTCGCCGACGAAGAGCTGCGTGTCGCGCGTCACGGTGCCCTGGTGCACGCGGAAGACGCCGAGCTTGCCGACGAACGGGTCCATCACCACCTTGAACACGTGCGCGAGCACGTGCTTCGTGGGATCGGGCTCCGAGTGGAATTCCACCGCGGCCTCGCCCTCACCCTTGGTGAAGAGCGGCGGATTGCCCTCGGTGGGATTGGGCAGCAGCTTGTCGAAGACCTCGAGCAGCTCGGCGACACCGGCACCGGTGCGCGCGGAGACGAAGCACACCGGCACGAGGTGGCCTTCGCGCAGCGCCTTCTCGAACGGCGCGTGGAGCTGCGCGGGCTCGACCTCGCCCTGCTCGAGGTAGATCGCCATCAGGTCCTCGTCGACCTCGACGACCTGGTCGACGAGCGCGCGATGCGCGGCGTCCACCGACGAGAAATCGGAATCGCCGTCGGGATTGAAGAAGCAGTCGACCACGCGCTTGCCGCCGTCGGCGGGCAGGTTGATCGGCAGGCACTCCTTGCCGAACGCCGCCTGCACGGCCGCGAGCACCGCTTGCGGGTCCGCGTTCTCCGCGTCGATCTTGTTGATGACCACGAGCCGGCACAGCTTGCGATGCGCGGCCCACTCCATCATGCGCGACGTGATCATCTCGATGCCGGCCTGCGCATTGATGACCACCGCGGCCGTCTCGACCGCGTCGAGCGCGCCGATCGCCTGGCCGATGAAGTCGGGGAAGCCCGGCGTGTCGACGATGTGGATGCGCGTGGCGCCCACCTCGCAATGCAGGAGCGACGAGCGCAGCGAATGCTGCGTCTGCTTCTCGAGCGGGTCGAAGTCTGAGACGGTGGTGCCCTTCTCGACGCTGCCCGCGGCGGGAATCGCGCCGGCCTTGTGCAGCAGCGCTTCCGCGAGCGTCGTCTTGCCGGACGCGCCGTGGCCCACCAGCGCTACAGTACGAATGTGTTCCGTGGCGTAGTTCGCCATCGTGTTTCCTCCGTGGCTTGTGTCGTTCAATCTAGCTTATATACCGGCGACCCGTCCCGCAGCGATGCAAATCCCTGACATCCCTCAATGAGCGTGCGCGCCCGGCGTGCCGAGGTCCCAGAAGATCCCGGTCATGATCGCAAGGCCCTCGCGTGCGACCGTGCGCAGCAGGTGCTCGTCGGGCGCGTGCTGCGAGCACGCGGGATACGAATGCGGCACCCACACGGTCGGCATGCCGAGCACGTCCGCGAAGCAGTCGTTCGGCAGCGACCCGCCGAGGTTGGGCAGGATCGCGGGGCGCTTGCCGGTCGTCTGCGCGATCGAGGCGGCAATGCGCCGCACCCACGCGTTGTCGGGATCGAGGCGCGTCGCGTTCATCACCACCGCCTTCGCCGCGTGCACCTCGACGTTGCGGAACCCGTGCGCGTCTAGATGCGCGCGCAGCGCGGGCACGAACGTCGCGGGATCGCAGCCGACGACGAAGCGCAACTGCATGTGCGCGCTCGCGCGCGGCGGAATCGCATTGACCGGATGCGCGGGATTGCCCGTGACGAACGCGAGCACCTCGAGCGAGTTCCACGCGAACACGCGCTCCGCCGGGGTGAGGCCGGGCTCGCCCCAATCCGCATCGATCGCGGGACCTTGCGGCTCGCCGGGCTCGATGTCCGCGAGTGCCGCGCGCACCGATGGCGGAATGGCCGGCGGCCGCAGCGCGTCGACGAGGATGCGCCCTCGCGCATCGACGAGCGACGCGATCGCGTGCGCGAGGATCACGCCCGGATTGGCGAGCAGGCCGCCCCAGTTGCCGGAGTGGTGGCCGCCATCGCGCAGGTTCACCACGAGGTCGAAGTTGAACGCACCGCGCGACCCGAGGAACAGCGTGGGCCGCTGCGCGTTGAGGCGCGGACCGTCGGAGGCCACCAGCACGTCGGCGCGCAGCGCGTCGCGCTCGCGCTCGCACAGCGCATGCAGGCCGGGTGACCCCGTCTCCTCGCCGGTCTCGAGCAGCAGCCGCACGTTGAAGCCGAGATGCCCGCGCGTCGCGAGCACGCGCTCGAGCGCCGCGAGGTTGATCGTGTGCTGGCCCTTGTTGTCGGCCGTGCCGCGGCCGTACCAGCGCTCGCCCTCGCAGGTGAGGGCCCACGGCGAGAGTCCCGCGCGCCACTGCGCGTCGTAGCCCGCGACGACGTCGCCGTGGCCGTACATCAGCACGGTCGGCAGGTCGTCGCCTTCGCGGCGCTCGGCGATGAGGAACGGGCCGGCGCCCGCGACGGGATTGCCGGCGATGCGCCACGTGAATCCGAGCGCCGCGATCGCGGGCCCGATCTCGTCCGTGAGGTACGCGTGCAGCGCAGGGCCGGCGTCCGGCCGCTGGCTCTCGGTGCGCAGCGCCACGCGCCGGCGCAGCACCTCGGCGAAGGCGCCGCTGTCGAACCACGCGAGGGCGCCGGCGAGCGCGTCGGCGCGTGCGGGAACGGTAACGGCGGTGCCGGTCATTCCCGCAATGCTACACCCGCGGCCGCGCGGGCCGCGCGCGGCGTCAGTGGACGGCGGCGAGCCCCGTCATCTCCCGCAGGTGACCCAGGAGCTCCTCTTCCTGGTACGGCTTGCCGAGGTAGAGGTCGACCCCGAGCTCGGCCGCGCGGTTGCGGTGCTTCTCCGCCGTGCGCGACGTGATCATGATGATCGGGATGCTCGAGTAGCGCGGGTCGTTCTTGATCGTCTTCGCGAACTCGAAGCCGTCCATGCGCGGCATCTCGATGTCGAGCAGGATCACCTCGGGCGACTGCTCGCCCAGCACCTGCAGCGCGTCGACGCCGTCTTTCGCCGTGGCGACCGCGAAGCCGGCGCGGGTCAGGAAGCGGCTCGTGATCTTGCGCACGGTGAGCGAATCGTCGACCACGAGCACGAGCGGTTGCGTGGCCACCGGCGCCACCGGCGCGCGCGGCCGGTCGCCGATCGCGCGCTCGTCGCCTTCGGGCTCGACGCGCTGGATGTCGGGGCGGCCGGCAAGCTGCACCGGGTTAATGATCAGCACGATCTCGCCGCTGCCGAGCACCGTCGCGCCGGAGATGCCCGACACGCGTGCGAGCTGCGGCCCGATGTTCTTCACCACGACTTCCTGGTTGCCGACCATCTCGTCGACGTGCACCGCGGCATAGCTCTGGCCGCTGCGCAGCAGGAGGACGGGGTTGTAGCGGCGCGTCTCCGGGTTGTGCGCGGTGTCGCCTAGGAGTCGCGGCAGGTAATGGAACGGATACGCGCGTCCCTGCCACTCGACCTTGCGCTGAATGTAGATGTCGAGCAGCGCCTGCGCCTTGACCTGCTGCACCTGCTCGACCATCGGCGCCGGCAGCGCCCACAGCCGGCCCCCGGCGCGCACCATCACGGCCTGCGCGACGGCGAGCGTGAGCGGCAGCGTCATCACGAAGCGCGTGCCCGCGCCGCGCGTGGACGTGACTTCGACACGTCCGCCGAGCGCGCCGATCTCGTTGCGCACGACGTCCATGCCGATGCCGCGGCCCGAGATCTGGGTCACGCGCGTGGCCGTGGTGAAGCCCGCCGCGAACAGCAATTCGGTGAGCTGCGATTCCGTGGGTCGCGCGTCGGGCGCGATCAGCCCCTGCGTCACGGCGCGCTCGCGCACGCGATCGAAATCGATGCCCGCGCCGTCGTCGGTGAGCTCGATCACGACTTCGTTGCCGACCTGGCGCACCTTGAGCGCGATCTCGCCGGTCTCGGACTTGCCCGCGGCACGGCGCGCCTCGCGCGACTCGATGCCGTGGTCGAGCGCGTTGCGCAGCAGGTGCTCGAGCGGGCCGACGAGCTTCTCCAGCACGGACCGGTCGAGCTCGACCTGCGTGCCGCTGATCTCGAGGTTCGCGCGCTTGTCGAGCTCGCGCGCCGTGTTGCGCAGCACGCGGTAGAGGCGCTCGGAGAGGCTGCCGAACGGCACCGTGCGGATCGCGAACAGCCGCTGCTGCACGTCGCGCGACATGCGCGCCTGCGCGAGGAGCGCCGCGTCGGCGTCGTCGAGGTTGCGCAGCAGCGACTGCTGCACCGTCGACACGTCGTTGATGCCTTCGGCCAGCGAGCGCGTGAGCTCCTGGAAGCGCGTGTAGCGGTCGAACTCGAGCGGATCGAACTCGGCGTGCGCGTGCTCCTGCATCTGCATCTGGGACTGGATCTGCGACTCGGCCTGGATCTCGATCTCGCGCACCTGCGTGCGCAGGCGGATGACGCTGTTGGTGAGCTCGAGCAGGTTGGACTTGAGCGAGCGCAGCTCGCCCTCGACGCGCGCACGGGCGATGGCCACCTCGCCCGCCTCGTTCACCAGCCGGTCGATGACGTCGGCGCGCACGCGCAGCTGCGCCCGCGCCCCCGATTCCATTTCGTGCACGGGCTCGGCGCGCGCCGCAGCCGGCGCCGCCTCTTCGGGCACCGGAGCCGGCTCGGCAGGCTTCGTGATCGGCACGACGATCGGCCGCTCGGCGACCGGCGGCGCGGCCGGCAGCGAGGGCTCGTCGATGGCCGTGGCCACCGGCGCAACGGCGGGCGCGGGCGTGGCCGGCATCACCGGCGCGGGCTCGGGCACCGCGGCCTCCTGCGCTGCTTGCGCCGCCTGGGCCGCCACCCACGGCAGCACCACGTCGAAGCGGCTCTCGCGCAGCGCATCGAGCACGAACGCGATGTTGTCGAGGTCCTCGTCCAGCGCGTCGAAGAGCGCGGGAGTGCCCGCCGCCGGCGTGTCGCCGTCGAGCAGGCGCGATTCCATGAGATGCGCGAGCTGGCCCAGGCGCATCGCGCCGGCCATGCGCGCGCTGCCCTTGAACGTGTGCAGCGTGCGGCGCAGCTGCGCCGCCGCGCCCGATTCGTCGCCGCTGCGGCGCCAGGCGCGCAACTGCTCGCCCGCCTGCGGGAAAAGCTCGGCGGCTTCGTCGAGGAAGATGGGCAGCACCGTGGCGTCGACGTCGTCGCGGATGCCCGCGAGCGGGTCGGTCGCGGGCTTCGCGACCGCGATTTCGGCGACGACCGGCACCGGCGCCGGGCCCGCGTGCAACGTCATCGTGTCGCGGACCGGCAGCTCGACCACCGGCGCTGCCTCGGCCTCGGCATCGGCGGCGGCCACCGGCTCGGGCGGGGCGGCGACCGTAGCTGCATCCTCGTCGCGCCGCGCGACGTCGAGCGCGACGCCTTCCGCATCCTCGAACTCGCTCGCGGCCTCGAGCCGCAGCTCGTCCAGCTCCTTCTGGATGGCGTTGGCCTCGTCGGCGTCCTGGTGCGCGAACGGATGCGCGGCCTTGATGCGGCCGACGAGCAGCGCGAGCCCCGCGATGGCGCGTGCGAGCACGGGCTGCGCCGTTCCCGGCAACGGCGCGCCGCGCTGCTCGAGCGCGATCAGCGTCTGCTCGAGCCCCTTCGCGGTGGCCGCGACCAGCGGGAAGCCGCCGGTGCGATGGATGCCGCACAGCGTGTGGCTCGCGCGGATCATCGGGCTGCGCGGCACCGCATGCGGATCGAACTGCAGGATCGTGAGCTCGTGCTCGAGCGTGGCGAGATGCTGGTCCGCCTCGTCGCAGAGGATCGTCCACAAAGCGCGTGAGAGCGTGACGTCGCCGATCGTGATGTCGTCCGTGTCCGGCAGCGCGTGCGCGATCGCCGGCTCGGGTTCGGGTTCGCGCTCGGGCGCGACGACGGGCGCAACGTCGGCCGCCGTCGCGATCTCCGCCGGCGCGCTCGCGACCGCTTCCGCGACGGGCGCGATCTCGATCTCGGGCTCGGGCTCGCTCGACGGCGCAGGTGCAAGCTCCATCTCGAACGCCTCGTCGGCGGTCAGCTCGACGGGTGCCGCGAGTTGTTCGGGCTCGACGGCGGGCGGCGCGATTTCGATCGGCGCTTCGCCTGCCGGCGCGGGCTGTTCATCGATCGCCGCCGGCGGCGCGACCTCCGCCACGAGATGCAGCGGCGGCAGCGGCTCGGATTCGAGCGCGGGCAGGTCGACCACCTCGATCGCCTCCGGCGGCTCTTCCGCCGCCACGAGGCCGCTGGCGGTCCCGTCGGCGAAGCCGAGTTCGGGCAGCTCGATCAATTCGAGCGCGGGTGGCGCCTCGCTGCGCGGCGGCACCTCGACGGGCGCGACGACCGGATGCGCGGCGGCGCGCGGCAGCTCGATGACGTTCGACGGCATCGGCGCCGCCTCGACCGGCGGCGCCGCACGCGGCACGATCGACTCGCCGCCGGGCAGCTCGCGCTCCACCGCGGCGATCGCCGCGTGCAGCGCGCGCGGGTCCGCGGTGACGCGGCGCGAGGCGGTCAGCGCATCGACCCACGTGCGGAAGCTCCGGTGCGCAGTGTCGACCAGCGCGAGCACCGCCGTGGTAACCGGGCGCTCTTCCTCGAGCAGCCGGTTGAAGATCTTCTCGACGTCGTACGCGTATTCGCCGAGCTCGTGCAGGCCGACCATGCGGCCGCTGCCCTTCAGCGTGTGGAAGCCGCGGCGCACGGTGCGCAGCGCCTCGCGGTCACCGTGGTTGGCCGACAGCGTGCGATAGCTCTCCGCGATGCCGTCGAGCACCTCGACCGCCTCGAAGAGATAGATTTCGAGCAGCTCGCGGTCGAGATCGGTGGCGTCGGTGGCCAGGAGCCGCTGCGTCTCTTCCGAGATCTCGGGGGCCGGGGCGGACGTGTCCGCCATCGCATCCACCGCGGCCGTGAGGCGCGCGGCGTCGCCGGCCTCGAGCTCCGCGAGCACGGCGCCCGCCTGGGAGACGAGATCGTCGTCGCCGATGAGCTTCGCGTCGTCGAGCAGGTTGGCGAGCTTGGCCTTCAGGTCCTCGCGTGCCGCGGCGTCGGCCGGCGCGCGATGCACCTCCTCGACGAGCTGCGGCAGCGCGGCGCGCAGCTCGGCGACGGCCGCTTCGACGGAATCCTGTTCCGGCGCCGGAGGCTCCGGCGCTTCGCCCAGGCGCTTCGCGATCAGCGGCGCGATGAGCCGGTCGCGGTCGGGACGCTGCTGCTCGACGGCCTCGATGTAGAAGCCGAGGCCGGAGAGCGACTCCGCGAGGAGCTCGAGGTCCTCGTTGCTGACCGGCGCATCGGGATCGGCGTACGTCGCGATCTGCTGCTCGCACAGCTCGAGCAGGCGATCCGCTTCCTCGAGGTCGAGGATGCGCAGCGCGCCGCGGATCTGCGCGCTGTCCTTGGCGAGTGTCGCGAGATCCGCGCGCTTGGTGTTGTCGCGGAAGAACGCGTCGAGCACCTGCTCCATGTGCCGCAAATTGGCCTGGATCTCGCGACCCACCTGCGCGAGCAGCACGCGCTCCTGCGCGCGCTTGCTCATCTCGTCGAGCATCGGCGCGCCGGAGCCCGACGCGGGGCGGCCCTGCCGCGCCGCGTCGAGGCGCGCGAGCATCGCGTCGACCTGCTTCGGGAAATCGGGCGACAGGCTCGAGTAGTTCTCGAACGCGCTCTCGGCGAGCAGCAGCGCGGTGGCGTACTCCATCGCGACGGGCTCGGAGACGCCGGACGCCGGCATCTTGTCGAGGCGGTCGACCAGCGCCGACGTGAGCTTCATCAGCGCGCCGTGATGGATGTCCGCGGCCTTCGCGTGCACCGACGCGAGCGTCTGCTTCAACTTCGGCAGGTTCTCCGCGCGGCCGGACGCGGCCTTGAGCCACGCGTCCTTGGCGCCCGCCAACTGCTCGCGCGCCTCGCGCAGCAGCGGCTGCAGGCGCACGACGTCGGAGGACAGCACTTCCGCGGACGGGATGAGCCCCGCCAGCCGGAATGCCTTCTGCACGGCCTGCACCTGCGGCCCCACCGGCGCGCAGATCGCCACGAAATAGAGCACCTCGCGGCGCAGGCGATCGGCCGCCTTCGCGCTGCCTTCCGACACGCGGCGGATCTGCAGGTCGATGCGCGCGGCGAGCTGCTTCACGCCGAAGCCGGCGTCGAGGCCCTTCTCGACCAGGCCCTCGAACAGCGCGCCCACCGTCCACCAGAACGCGCGCAGGCTGCCCTGCGTGGTGACGTCCTCGATCGCGGTGATCGCGTCGCGCATCGTCACCGCGCCGTTCTCGTCGCCGCGCAGCCACGACAGGAGCCCGCGCTGGTAGTTGCGCCGCTGCTTCACGAGGAACGATGGCAGCTTGTTGGCGGGCACCACCTCCCGCGGCCCGATGCGCGGCGCCCGTGGCGAGAGATCCGGATAGAAGAGGTCCGTCGGCGCCGCGGCCTTCACGCCGCGCGCGACCTGCATCGCCTCGTACTCGGGATAGAGCTTGAGCGGGATCGGCGGCGCGCCGTTGACGAGCTCGTCCAGGAAGATGCGCAGCTTCCGGCATGCGCGGTCGATGGCGTCGCACGCCGCCGGCACCTCGTCGACCGGCAGGTCCTCGAGCCGTGTCAGCTGGCGCTCGAGCTCGTCGGTGAACGCGACCACTGCGTCGAGCCCCACCATCTGGATGGCGCCCGCCGCCTGGTGGACGTGCGCCCGCGCGTGCTTGAGCGGCGTGCCGTCCTGCGGCTTCGCCTTGAACTGCGCGAGCGCCTCGAGGCCGCGCGTCAGCGCCTGGTCGATCTCCCCCTGCACCCACGACAGCGGGCCGAGGTCGAAGTCGGGAGTGGGATCGTGAGCCATGACGGACGGTTGAGCAATAAATGCGCCGGAGTTGGCGACACCGCCCCGCTACGTCGTTCCCGCGAAGGCGGGAACCCAGCGTCGTACACGGACGCCACTGGGTCCCCGCCTTCGCGGGGACGACAGACGGAGGCGTCGTCGCGGGTCGCTAGACCTTGAAACCTGCCACGGAAGAACGCAGCTCCGCCGCCAGCTTGGTGAGCTGCCCGATGGACACGTTCGTCTGCTTGGTGCCCTCGGTCGTCTCCTCGGTGATCTTGAGGATGCCCTGCATGCCGCGGGTCACGTCCGTCACCGAGCTCGACTGCATCTGCGTCTGCGTGGAGATCCGCGCGATCAGCTCCGCGAGGTCGCGCGACACCTTCTGGATCTCCGTCAGTGCCTGCCCGGCGGCGTCGGAGAGCTTCGTCCCTTCCACCACGCCGACGGTCGACTTCTCCATGGCGGCCACGGCGTCCTGGGTGTCCGCCTGAATGGTCTTCACGATCGCCTCGATCTGCTTGGTCGCCTCGCCGGAGCGCTCCGCGAGGCGCTGCACTTCTTCCGCCACCACCGTGAAGCCGCGGCCCGCTTCGCCGGCCGACGCGGCCTGGATCGCGGCGTTCAGTGCGAGCACGTTCGTCTGCTCGGTGATGTCGGAGATGAGCTCCACGATCTCGCCGATCTCCATCGACGATTCGCCGAGGCGCTTGATGCGCTTGGACGTGTCCTGGATCTGCGTGCGGATTTCGTTCATGCCCGCGATCTGGTTCTGCACCACCTGCCCGCCCTTTTCCGCGGCCGCCAGCGACTGCTGCGCGACTCGCGCGGACTGGTTGGCGGTCTGCGACACCTCGTTGATGGACTGCGCCATCTGCAGCACCGAGGCGGACGCCTGCTGGATCTCGCGGTTCTGCCGCTGCGAGGCTTCGTAGAGGCGGTTCGAGATGGCCTGCGTCTCCTGCGTCGCCTTCGTCACCTGGTCGGTCGCGCTGTTGATGCCGCGCACCAGCGTGCGCAATTCTTCGATGGTGAAGTTGATGGAGTCGGCGATGGCGCCCGTCACGTCCTCCGTCACCGAGGCCTGCACGGTGAGGTCGCCGTCGGCCAGGTTACCCATCTCGTTCAGCAGCCGCAGAATGGCTTCCTGGTTGCGCTTGTTCTCGCCTTCGCTCTCCATCGCGCGCACCCGCGCGTCGTCGAGGAACACCTTGCCGAGGAGCACGAGGGCGCCCAGCGCGAGCAATGCGAAGAAGATGGCCGCGCCCAGCGTCCACTTGCGGATCGGGCTCGCGTCGAAATGGTCGGCGAGCTTCGTGGTGTCGTTCAGCAGCGGCTCGGCCTCGGTGTTGATGCTGCGCGCCGCCTGCTTGGCGAGCACCAGCCGGGGCATGTTGGTCAGGATCGCGTTGATGCCGGTCTCGTACGTCGCGAAGCGCTTGGCGAGCTCGGCCAGCGTGGCACGCGCGTCCTCGCTGCGCACCGGCGAGAGGCGCAGCGCCTCGCTGCCCTTCTGCAGGCCCGCGAGGATGTCGCGGAACGTGCCCGCGTCCTTGCCGAGCAGGAACGCGACTTCCGGATCGATTTCATCCGACGACGCGAGCGTGTTGGCGTTCTTCGCGATCCGCTGCGACAGCACCGCGAGCTGGTTCGTGTAGTCGATCTCGCGCAGCGTGCCGCCCGCCTGCCCGATCTGCTGCGTGGCCTGCTGCGCCAATTCGAGCAGCGCGGCGTTGCCCGTGTTCAGCGCCTCGAGGCCCTTGGCGAGCGACGTCAGGCTCTGCTCGTTCTCGACCAGCCGGCCGGCCGCGACGTTCACGCGATCCCAGCGCGCCTTCACGTCGTTGAGGAGCTTGGTGGTGGCCTCGTCCCGGCTCACGTCCACGCTCTGGCCGCGCACGGTGCCGCCGGAGATCAGCGCATCGAGGTTCGTCCGGAAGCGGTCGCGGCTGTCCTTCACCGCGGCGAAACCCGCGACCTGGCCCTGCGCCGCGAGTGCGCTGCCACGCGCGAGGCGCTGCGAGAGCATCTGCATTTCGGTCGCGGTGGCGGTGGCCGCCGCCTCTTCCGCCGCGGAGCGCCGGTCGAAGTACGCCATCAAGGCCGCGAGGAGCAGGAAGAGCACCATCAGCAGGCCCAGGGTCTGGAACTGCTTGACGACGGGCATCGCGCCGATGATGGGCAGCTTGCGCGGCAGCGACATGTTGGCCGTCGCCGAGCGCAGCTGGTCCATGATCGACACCGACGCGAGCGGGTCGTAGCCCGGCTGCGCCGCCGCCATGCGCACCTGCGTGGTGGGCAGGTCGAGGTCGAGATCGGCCGCCCTCCCCTTTTCCCCGCCGAACAGCTTCCCCAGTTTGAGCGCCATAGGTCCTTGTCTCCCGCGCGCGCGGCTCGTGCCGCGCG
Source organism: Burkholderiales bacterium (assembly GCA_046347855.1). Taxonomy (GTDB): domain Bacteria; phylum Pseudomonadota; class Gammaproteobacteria; order Burkholderiales; family Casimicrobiaceae; genus VBCG01. The sequence goes on along the minus strand of JAXMFJ010000005.1, from coordinate 776,322 downwards.
TCTCGTAATCAGAGGCCGACTGCCAAGAAGGCCGGATCGCGCGCCAGCAGCGCGAGGTCGATTTCCTGCCAGGCGTTGCCGTCGCCGTCCATCCAGCGCTGCCCGTACCACGCGGGCGCATCCTGCGGCGGCGCGGCGGGTGCGAGCTCGGCGATGTTGCGCAGGCCGAGCACGCGATGCACGACCAGCCCCGCGTTGAGCTCGCCGGCGCGCGGCCCGAACAGCACGAGCCGCGACTGGTTCGACAGCGGCGGCGCCTCGCGGCCCAGGTATTTCGCGAAGTCGATGACCGAGAACAGGTTGCCGCGGATGTTCGCGACGCCCAGGAACCACGGCCGGGTCAGCGGCACCGGCACCACCGCCGGCAGCGTGACGACCTCGCCCGCGTCCGCGAGGCGGATGAGCCAGCGGTCGCTGCCGCTCGACAGGCCGAGCCGCGACGACTCCACCTGCGCGGCCGTCTTGGTCGCGAGGCGGGACGCAAGCTCCTGCTGGAACGTGCGGAGGTCGAGCTTGGCGGCGCGGGCCATGGCCGGGTCAGCCGATCGCGGTGATCTTCTCGAGAAGCTCGTCCTTGTTGACGGGCTTCACGATGTAGTCGCGGGCACCCTGGCGCATGCCCCAGATCTTGTCCGTCTCCTGGCTCTTCGAGGTGCACAGGATGATCGGGATGGCGCGCGTGTCCGGATCGCGGCTGATGGCACGCGTCGCCTGGAAGCCGTTCAAGCCCGGCATGACCACGTCCATCAGGATGAGGTCGGGCTTCAACGACTTGGCCTTCTGGATCGCGTCCTCGCCGTTGTCGCTCGCGACCACCTCGTAGCCCGACTTCGTGAGCATGTCGTTCAGGACGTGCCGCTCGGTGGGCGAGTCGTCGACGATCAGAATCTTGCGGATTGCCATGTGCTTTGCGTGCCCTGGTCGAATGTGCGATCGGTACTTGCCCGAGGAGCGTCCCGATCCCGGGTCCCTTCCCTGGCGGCCGCCTTATGCCGCCGCGCGGTTGGTGTGCGCGGCGACGGCCTTCAGGAGACTCTCCTTGGTGAACGGCTTGGTGAGGTACTGGTCGGAGCCCACCATCCGACCGCGGGCGCGGTCGAACAGGCCGTCCTTGGAGGACAGCATGATCACCGGCGTCCGCTGGAACTTCGTGTTCTTCTTGATGAGCGCGCAGGTCTGGTAGCCGTCGAGGCGCGGCATCATGATGTCGACGAAGACCAGGTCCGGCTGGTGGTCGGCGATCTTGGCCAGCGCATCGAAGCCGTCCTCGGCCAGGATCACCGTGCACCCGGCCTGGAGAAGGAAGATCTCGGCGCTGCGACGGATCGTGTTCGAGTCGTCGATCACCATCACCTTGACGCCCTGCAACGGGATCTGGTCAGCCAATTGATGTCCCTCGTGCCCCACCGGCAACAGTTGCGGGACGCGAATGCCGGCGTCCCGCACTTGTCGTGTTCAAGTCTGCCACGGACCAAGCCCCTCCGCTAGAGCATAAACCTTGCCGGAATCCGCTTGCCGCGCGCAAAACGGCCAAATTGCAACAGCGGGGGCAATTTCATGCCTTCTGGGTGCCGCGGGGCGGCAGGGTATGCCGCGATGGGGCGGCGTCCGCAAAAGGCGTCCGTGGGGGCGGGGGATGACGTGACGGCGGCGTCGCGCCTTTTGCGGCCGGAACGTCAAATTCGGGTCAGGCGGCCGCCTTGGGGCGGCCCGGCGGCTGCCGCCGGAAACGGCCACGCAACAACGGGCGTCTTGCGATCGACTGCGTGCCTCGCGAGCTGCAGGACGGATACCTAGCGCCCGAGGAACATCCTGTACGCCGGGTTCGCCGACTCGTCGACGTAGGTATAGCCCAGGCGATCGAGAAACTGCTGGAAATCGGCCTTCTCGCCGGGCGGGACCTGCATTCCCACCAGGACGCGGCCGTAGTCGGCGCCGTGGTTGCGATAGTGGAAGAGGCTGATGTTCCAGCCGGCGCTCATGCTGTCGAGGAAGCGCATCAGCGCGCCGGGCCGCTCCGGGAACTCGAAGCGGTACAGCATCTCGTTCTCCGCGGTGGGCGCGTGGCCGCCCACGAGGTGGCGCACGTGCAGCTTCGCCATCTCGTTGTCGGAGAGGTCGTAGGCCTCGATCCGGTGCTTGCGCAGCGCGGCCAGGAGGTCGGGCGCGTCGCGGCGGTCCGCGACCTCGACCCCGACGAAGAGGTGCGCGACCGTGGGATCGGCGTAGCGGTAGTTGAACTCGGTGACGTTGCGGTTCCCGACCAGCGTGCAGAACTCGCGGAAGCTGCCAGGACGCTCGGGGATCGACACCGCGAAGATCGCCTCGCGCTTCTCGCCCAACTCCGCGCGCTCGGCGACGAAGCGCAGGCGGTCGAAGTTCATGTTGGCGCCGCACGCGATCGCGACGAACGTGCGGTCGTGCACGCGATGCTTCTCGCACCACGCCTTGATGCCCGCCACCGCGAGCGCGCCGGCGGGCTCGAGGATCGAGCGCGTGTCCTCGAACACGTCCTTGATGGCCGCGCAGGTGGCGTCGGTGTCGACCGTGATCATCTCGTCGACCACCTCCTGCGCGAGGCGGAATGTCTCCTTGCCGACCTGCTTCACCGCGACGCCGTCGGCGAAGAGCCCGACCTGCGGCAGTGCCACCCGGTGGCCTTCGGCGAGCGAGCGGGTCATCGCGTCGGAGTCCACCGGCTGCACGCCGATGATCTTCACCTGCGGCCGCACCCGCTTGATGTACGCGCCGATGCCGGAGATGAGCCCGCCGCCGCCCACCGCGACGAACACGGCGTCGAGCGGCCCCTGGCATTGGCGCAGGATCTCCATGCCGATCGTGCCCTGGCCGGCGATCACGTCCGGATCGTCGTACGGATGCACGAACGTCGCGCCCGTCTCCTTCTGCAGCCGCTGCGCCTCTTCGTAGGCGTCCGAGTACGAGTCGCCGAACAGCACGACCTTCGCGCCACGCGACTCGACCGCCGCGATCTTGATGTGCGGCGTGGTCACCGGCATCACGATCGTCGCGTTGCAGCCTAGGCGCTGCGCCGCCAGCGCCACGCCCTGCGCGTGGTTGCCGGCAGATGCCGCGATGACCCCGCGCGCGCGCTCGGCCACCGACAGGTGCGCCATCTTGTTATAGGCGCCGCGCAGCTTGAACGAGAAGACGCTCTGCTGGTCCTCGCGCTTGAGCAGCACGCGGTTGCCGACGCGGCGCGAGAGCGTGGGCGCCTCGTCGAGCGGCGTCTCGACCGCGACGTCGTAGACCTTCGCGGTGAGGATCTTCTGCAGGTAATCGATCGGCATGAGGCGGACGAGGTTAGCAGGTGGCGGGCGTGGCTCGCGGCGGCGCGTTAATTCGGGGTCAGACCCCGCCGTCGCCGGCGCCGAGGGGTCTGATACCGGCGCGCATGCCTTTCGCGCGCCGGTGTCAGATCCCGGGTTAAGGCACATCGGGGTCTGACCCCGGCATGCTAGTCTTCGCGCCGCCCCCGCCGGAATTGCCACCATGCTGCAATCGCTGTCGCGCTCGCTGTCCCTGCAATCGAGCCCGCAAACGCTGGCGGTGGTCGACCTGGGCTCGAACAGCTTCCGGCTGGAGATCGGGCGCGTCGAGGGCGACCAGATCTTCCGCCTCGACACGTGGCGCGAGACCATCCGCTTCGGCGCCGGCCTGGACGAGAAGGGCAACCTCACGCTCGCCGCGCGCAAGGCGGCGCTCGCCTGCCTCGCGCGCTTCCGCGAGCGGCTCTCGGGCCTGCATCCGTGGGCGGTGCGCGCGGTGGCCACCAACACGTTCCGCGTCGCAAAGAACGCCGCCACCTTCGTGCCGCAGGCCGAGGCCGCACTCGGGTTCCCCATCGACATCATCGGCGGGCACGAGGAGGCGCGCCTCATCTACATCGGCGTCTCGCACGTGCTGCCCGCGTCCCGCGAGCCGCGCCTGGTGATCGACATCGGCGGCGGCTCGACCGAGTTCATCATCGGCCGCGAGCTAACGCCGCAGCGCCTCGAGTCGCTGAAGCTCGGCTGCGTGACCATGTCGAAGCGCTTCTTCGGCAAGGGCGAGCTCACGGCGCAGGCCTTCCGCGCGGCGGAGACGCATGCGCGCGCCGAGATCGAGGCCATCGCCGGCGAGTTCGGTCCCGAGCACTGGCGCGAGGCGTTCGCGTCGTCGGGCACCGCGCTGGCGCTCGCCGCCATCCTCGAGGAGAACGGCCTGTCCGCGGGCGGCATCACGCCCGACGGCCTGGCCCGCCTGCGCAAGCGCATGATCGGCGCCGGCCGCGTCCAGCGCCTCACGCTCGCCGGCGTCAAGCCCGAGCGCGCACCCGTGCTGGCCGGCGGCTTCGCGATCATGGCCGCGGCGCTCGCCGAGCTGCGCGTCGCGCGCATCAATCCGGTGGGCGGCGCGCTGCGCCTGGGTGTCCTCTACGATCTCCTCGGCCGCTCGGTGAAGAAGGACAGCCGCGCGGCGACCGTCGAGAGCCTCGCCGAGCGCTGGCACATCGACCGCGCGCACGCGAAGCGCGTCGCGGCGATGGCGAAGGCGCTCTACCTCGCCGCCGTGCCCGAGCCGGGCGCCGACGCCGCGCAGCGCGTCGAGTGGGCCGGCCTGCTGCACGAGATCGGCTACACCGTCTCGCACATCGGCTTCCACAAGCACGGCGCCTACATCCTCGGCAACGCCGACATGCCGGGCTTCTCGGCGACGGAGCAGCGCAAGCTCGCGCTGCTGGTCATGGGCTGCCGCGGCGGGCTCTCGAAGATGGCGGAGATGCTCGACGATCCCGACGTCGCCGCGCAGCTCATCGCGCTGCGGCTCGCCGTGCTGTTCCACCACGCGCGGCGCGCGATCGACACGCCGCGCCTCGTGGTGAAGGTGGGCCGCCACATCCGGTTCTCGATCGCGAAGGGATGGCTGAAGGCGCATCCGCTGACCACGCACCTGCTGGGCGTCGAGCGCAGCGAGTGGGAGGCGGTCGACCGGCCCTGGCGGCCGGCTTGAGGCTCAGATGAAATCGGGGCTCTGGACCGCCTTCAGCACGACGGCGGCGCCGCCGTCCTTCGCGCGGTTGGACAGCCACCACACCGCGCCCTTGCGCACCGACCAGTAGGCTTCCTCGCCCGACAGCAGGAACGAGGCGAGCTCGCCCAGCGTGGGCTGGTGGCCGACGACGAGCACCGGCTCGCGCGAATCGGGCCAGTTGGCGGCGGCGAGCACCGCCGCGGCCGACGCGCCCGGCGCGATCTCCGGCACCGTCCTGAACTTGCGCTTCAACGCGAGCGCGGTCTGCTGCGCGCGGTCGGCCGGCGACACGAGGATGCGGCAGGTGTCGGGCAGGCGCGCGTCGAGCCACGCCGCCATGCGCTCCGCCTGCTTGACGCCCTTCGGTGTCAGCCGCCGCCCGAGGTCCGGCTCGCCGGGTTCCGCTTCGCAGTGCCGCCAGAGGATGAGATCCATGCGCGTTACGCCGTATCGTCGGTGCCGCGCAGGCGCGCCAAAATCTCGGCCTGCGCGGAGCGCCGGCGCGCGCGCCGCTTCGCCTTCACGCGCGCCCAGCGCCCGTGCGCGTCGAGCTCCCACGCATCGCGGTTGTCGGCGAGGTACGCCTTCAGCCCCTCGTCCACGACCCGCTTGCGCATGGCCGCGTCGCGCACCGGGAAGGCGACCTCGATGCGCTTGAACATGTTGCGCCCCATCCAGTCGGCGGAGGCGAGCCACACCGACGGATCGCCGTCGTTCTCGAAGTACCAGATGCGGTGATGCTCGAGGAAGCGCCCGAGGATCGAGCGCACGCGGATGTTCTGCGACATGCCCGGCACGCCGGGCCGCAGCGCGCACGCGCCGCGCACGACGAGATCGATCTGCACGCCCTCGCCCGACGCCGCGTACAGCGCGCGGATCACGCCTTCCTCCACCAGCGCGTTCATCTTCGCGATGATGCGCGCCGGCTTGCCGGCACGCGCGTTGCGCGCCTCGCGCCGGATCATCTCCAGCACGCGCCGGTGCATCGTGAACGGCGCGAGCAGCAGGCACTTCAGCCGCGCGGCGCGCGCGAGGCTCGTGATGTGCAGGAAGACTTCGTTGACGTCGCTGCAGATGTCGGGGTCGGCGGTGAGCAGGCCGAAGTCGGTGTAGAGCGTCGCCGTGCGCGGGTGGTAGTTGCCGGTGCCGAGGTGCGCATAGGACACGAGCCGCGTGCGGCCGCGCGCGTCGCGCTCGCGGCGCAGCAGCAGCGCGAGCTTGGCGTGCGTCTTCAGGCCGAACACGCCGTACACCACCTGCGCGCCGGCGCGCTCGAGGCGCTCGGCCCAGTTGATGTTCGCCTCCTCGTCGAAGCGCGCCATCAGCTCGACCACCACCGTCACTTCCTTGCCGCGGCGCGCGGCGTCGATCAGCGCCTCCATGAGCAGCGAGCTCACGCCGGTGCGGTACACCGTCTGCTTGATCGCGACGACGTCCGGGTCGTCGGCCGCGCGGCGGATGAACTCGATCACCGGCTCGAACGACTGGTACGGATGATGGAGCAGGATGTCGCGCGCGCGGATCGCGGCCAGGATGTCCGGCGCGTCGCGCAGGCGCTCGGGAATGCCGGGCACGAACGGCTCGTACTTGAGCGACTCGATGTCGACCTGGTCGATCAGCGATGCCAGCCGCGTGAGGTTGACGGGGCCGTCGCAGCGATAGAGATCCGCGTCGGCGAGGCCGAACTGCGCGAGCAGGAATGACGCGAGGCGCGGTGGGCACTCCGCCGCCACTTCCAGGCGCACGGCCGAGCCGAACTGGCGCTGCGGCAGCTCGCCCTGCAGCGCCTGCCGCAGGTTCTTCACCTCCTCCTCGTCGATCCACAGGTCCGCGTCGCGCGTGACGCGGAACTGCGAGTAGCCCACCACCTCGCGGCCGGGGAAGAGCTCGTGCAGGTGCGCGTGCAGGAGCGACGAGAGCAGCACGAACACGTGATCGTCGCCCGCGACCTCGGGCGGCACGCGGATCACGCGCGGCAGCACGCGTGGCGCCTTGACGATCGCGATGCCCGTGTCCCGGCCGAACGCGTCGTTGCCTTGGAGCTCGACGACGAAGTTGAGCGACTTGTTGACGACCTGCGGGAACGGATGCGCGGGATCGAGCCCGATCGGCGTCAGCAGCGGGCGGATCTCCTCGGCGAAGAACCGCGCTGCCCACTCCCGCTCGCTGGCCGTGAACTCCGTGCGCCGCACCAGCCGGACGCCGGCGTCCGCGAGCGCGGGCAGCACCTGCTCGTTCAGCACGCGGTATTGCCGCGCGATCAGCGCCCGCGCGTCGTCACCGAGGCGCAGCGAGATGTCGCGCATCTCCCCCAGCGTCATGCCGGGCGGCGCCACCTTCGCGCGCAGCTGCTCCTTCAGCCCCGCGACGCGGATCTCGAAGAACTCGTCCAGGTTGCTGCCGACGATGCACAGGAAGCGCAGCCGTTCGAGCAGCGGCACGTCCGGATCCTCGGCCAGCGCCAGCACGCGCGCGTTGAACTCGAGCAGCGAGAGCTCGCGGTTGATCGAACCGGTGGGAGGCACGCCGCTCATGGGAATCCCGGGCAGCCCGTACGGCGGCGCGTCGGCACCGATGACCGGGAAGGGCGTGTCCGGTGCAACGCTCGTCTTGGGGGTGGACTCCATGAGTCTACGGCGGCGAACGTTACCCTTTCGTGACAGCGCGCCGCGGCGTCACGCGGCCGCGGCGTGCAGCCACACGCAGCGGCCCTTCGATTCCTTCTCCAGCGCCGCGAGGTACGCCTCGTGCGCGGCGAGCTCCTCCTCGCTCGGCGCCAGCACGACCAGCGGCGCGCGCTCCGCGGCGAGCTGCGCGGTGAGCCCCGTGAGCGCCGACGGCGCGGCGCCCATGTCGATGGTGAGCGTCTCCTGGCCGCGCGTCATCGCGAGGTACACCTCGGCCAGGAGCTGCGCGTCGAGGAGCGCGCCGTGCAGCGTGCGGTGCGCGTTGGAGACGCCGAAGCGCTCGCACAGCGCGTCCAAGTTGTTGCGCTTGCCGGGGAACGCCTCGCGCGCGAGGGCGAGGGTGTCGACGAGCCGGTGATAGACGTCGCCGCAGCCGGGCAATCCCGCGCGCTGGAACTCCTGGTCGAGGAAGCCCACGTCGAACGGCGCGTTGTGGATCACCCATTCGGCGCCGCGCGTGAACTCGTGGATGTCGTTGGCGAGGTCGGCGAACTTGGGATGCGATTTCAGGTCGTCCCACGTCTTGCCGTGCACCTCGGTGGCGCCCGCGTCGATCTCGCGCTCCGGATCGAAGTGCAGGTGCAGGCTGCGTCCGGTCGGCCGCCGATCGACCAGCTCCAGCGCCGCGAACTCGATGATGCGATGCCCGAGCTTCGGGTCGAGGCCGGTGGTTTCGGTGTCGATGATGAGCTGACGCATTTCAGGAGTCAGAATTCAGAGGTCAGAGGACAGAAGCGGCGCAGCTTTCCGTGGCGGCGCATCGAGCGCCGGGTGGCATTTTCGCGGATTCGGGTGCGTTGAGGAATGGGCGGCGCTCCCGGCATTGGCAGAACAGGCGCGTCGCGCGTGTCGCTTGATGCTTGCCATCGCAATGCACGCCGTCTGCAGTTGCTGTCCTCTGAATTCTGACTCCTGTCTTCTGATCCAGTCGACCCATCCAAAACATCGGCGCCTAGCGCCGATATTTTTGGATCGTCGACTGGATCTCCTCGATCGCGTGCTCGATCTCGTCGTCGGTGAGGTCGCGCTGCGTGCCCGCGCGATCGGTCAGCGTCAGCGTGCGGTCGATCTGCGTCTCGAACTCGCCGAGGCCCAGCGTCTCGGTGACCGTGGTGGTCTGCTCGTCGGTGAGCGTCTCCGGGCCCCAGCGCACGACGATGGCGGAGAGGTTGTCGCCCTCGTCGCCGCCGCGCCGCTCGCCCTCCTTCATCATCTTGGGCGCGGTGGTGAGGATCGGCGTGCTGGTGAGCCAGTCCGCCATCTCGCGCTGGTCGAGCACGCTCCACAGGCCGTCGGTGCACAGCACGAGGATGTCGCCGTTGCGCAGCGGCGTGCGGCGCGAGAGATCGATCACCGGGTCGACGAGGCCGCCCAGGCAACTGAAGATCTTGTTGCGGTCCGGGTGCGCCGCCACCTCGTCGGCGCCGATGATCCCCTGGTCGACCAAGTACTGCACCTTCGAGTGGTCCTTGGTCGCGCCGATGAGCCCGCCCTGGCGGAAGAGGTACAGGCGCGAGTCGCCGACGTGGCACCAGTACGCATGCCCCGCCTGCACGACGCACGCGACGCACGTGGTGCGCGGTGTCTCCAGCATCGAGAACTGGTTGGCGTACGAGCCCAGCGCCGAGTGCGCGCGCAGCATCGTGTCCTGCAGGAACTTGAGCGGGTTCTTGAGGATCGGCTTCGCTTCCTGCTGGAAGCGCTCGATGAACAGGCGCACCGCGATCTGCGCGGCGATCTCGCCGCCCGCGTGCCCGCCCATGCCGTCGGCGACGACCAGGAGCAGCGTGTCGCGCGAGAAGGTGTACGCGATGCGGTCCTGGTTGACCTTGCGCGAGCCCTTCCGCGATTCCTGGAAAATCGTAAAGCGCATGGACGCGAAGTGTACTGCGAAGCGTGCGAGCTACGCGCCGATTTCCGAGAAGAGCATCTTCTTCAGGCTGCCGAAGAACGAGAGCTTGCGCTTGGTCTGCGGAATGTCGCGGATGGCCTTCTGCAGCGCGAACACCGACTGCGGGCGCTCGAGCGGATCGAGGCGCAGGCACCAGTCGATCACCTCGAGGATGTTGTCCGAGTACTGGCCGGCCCAGATCTTCTTGGCCGAGACGAGGTGGTCTTCCGACAGGCGCGCATCCGCCGCCTGCGGCGCGAAGGCGGCGAGGCACGCGAACATCGACGCGCCGACGCCGTAGACGTCGGTCCAGGGCCCGAGGCGATCGGGCTCGCGGTACTGCTCCGGCGCGGCGAACCCCGGCGTGTACATCGGCGCCAGCTTGGGCCGCTGCGTGGTGAGCGTCTGCCGCGCCGCGCCGAAGTCGAGCAGCACGGGCGAGCCGTCGGTGCGCAGGTAGATGTTGGCGGGCTTGATGTCGAGGTGCAGGAGCTTGTGCGTGTGCACCTCGCGCAGGCCGTTCAGAGGTGCATGAACACGTGGCGCACCAGCCGCTCGGACATCTGGTCCTGGCGCATCTGGATCTGCTGCTGCAGGGTGCGCCCGCGCTCGTAGCGCATCACCATGTACACCGTCTCGTTGGCGCGGAAGAAGTTCAGCACGCGCACCACGTTCGGGTGGTTGATCTTGGCGAGCGCGCGGCCCTCCTCGAAGAAGCACTTCATCCCGTAGCGGAACGAGGTGAGGTTCTCCGCGGAGCTCGCGCGCACGATGTCGCCCTCGGTGCGCAGCACGAGCGAGGACGGCAGGTATTCCTTGATGGCGACCGGCAGGCCTTCCTCGTCGAACGCCCGGTAGACGATCGAGAAGCCGCCGCGGCTGATCTGCCGGTCGACCCGGTAGTTCAGCAGCTGGTACCCGCTGGCGAGTGCCTGGTTGGTGACGGCCATGGGGATCGGATTCGGGCGGAGGGCGGACCGGAGTGACGGGGACGATCGAAACGGTGGCAATTCGCATGCCAGCGCCGCACGTCCCGAGTTGCGCGGGCGACCGTTTGCGCATACATTCTCGGCAAGCCGGCCGCCAAAGTAAAGGAAACGCGTGCATTTGGAACCTGTTTGGTGCCAAAAGTGCGCCCGCTGCCGGAAAGCGATTCAAATCGTCCGCCCGCCGGCAGTGCGGCGCGTGGCGGGCACGAGCAGGGATTTCCCATGATTCTCAGCATGACCGGCTTTGCCGCGGTCGCGGCGGAACTGCCGGGGGCGTCGCTCGCGGTCGAGCTGCGGTCGGTGAACCATCGTTACCTCGACCTCACGATGAAGCTCCCCGACGAGCTGCGCATCGCCGAGCCCGCCCTGCGCGAAATCCTCGCGGGCGCGCTGAAGCGAGGCAAGGTCGAGTGCCGGATCGCCCTCAACCGCCCGGTGCAGGCCGCCAACACGCTCGCGGTCGACGCCCACCGGGTGGCGCAACTGGCCGCTGCCGCGTCAGAAGTGACGCGGGTCGTCCCGGATGCGGCGCCGCTGACCGTCAACGAGATCCTGCGCTGGCCGGGGGTGCTGGCGGAGCCTTCGGTGGCGCCGGCGGAACTCGCCGACCGGGCGACCGCGCTGGTCCGGCAGGCGCTGGCGGAACTCGCGGCCGCCCGCGCCCGCGAAGGCGCCAAGACCGCCGCGGTCCTCGAATCCTGCTGCGCAGGCATCGAGGCGCAGGTCCGGCGCGTCGAGCCGCGGGTCCCCGCCATCCACGCCGCCTACAACGAGAAGCTCGCGAGCCGCCTGCGCGACGCCGGCCTCGACCCCAACGAGGACCGCCTGAAGCAGGAGCTCGCCCTCTTCGCCACCAAGGTCGACGTCGCGGAGGAGTTGGCGCGCCTGACGAGCCACGTGGCCGAGGTCCGGCGCATCCTGAAGGCCGGCGGCAGCGCCGGCAAGCGCCTCGATTTCCTCGCCCAGGAGCTCCATCGCGAGGCCAACACGCTGGGCTCCAAGTCCGTCGACGTCGAGGTGTCGCAGGCGGCACTGGAGCTCAAGGTGCTGATCGAGCAGATGCGGGAGCAGGTGCAGAACCTGGAGTGACGAGAAGCGGGGCTCGGGGCTAGGAACTCGGGGCTGGGGCGCAAAGCGCCGACGCTCGCTTCCCCTTCGTCGACCATCGCAAGCCGATAACCCAACCACCGCCGGCCCCTAGTCCCGAGTCCCCAGCCCCAAGCCCCGTTCCTCCCCATGCAACCCACCATCATCGCCACCAAGGCCCCGCCCGCGTCCGGCTGCCTGTTCGTGATCGCGGCGCCCTCGGGCGGCGGCAAGACGAGCCTCGTCAAGGCGCTGCTGGAGCGCGAGCCGGGCATGCGGCTGTCGGTGTCGTACACCACCCGCCCGCCGCGACCGGGCGAGCGCGACGGCGTCGATTACAAGTTCGTCGACGAGGCGGCGTTCATGGCGCTGAAGGACCGCGGCGAATTCCTGGAGCACGCCCACGTCCACGGCAACTGGTACGCGACGTCCGCGACGTGGCTGCGCGACGAGGTGCACGCCGGGCACGACGTGCTGCTCGAAATCGACTGGCAGGGCGCGCGCCAGGTGCGCACGCTGATCCCCGGCGCCGTGCTGATCTTCATCCTGCCGCCCTCGGTCGAGCTTCTGAAGGAGCGGCTCGAGAAACGGGGCCAGGACACCCCCGAGGTGATCGCCCGCCGCCTGGAGAATGCCAAGGAGGAAATGCGGCACTGCGGCGAGTTCGATTATGTTATTATGAATCAGGAGTTTGCGAGGGCCGTCGACGACCTGTCGGTGATCGTGCGCGCTGCCCGCCTGGCCGCCTCGCGGCAGATGGCACGCCATCACACCGTGATCGACCAGCTCCTCGCCGCCAACTGACACCCGACCGGAGCTTCGCCCCATGGCCCGCATCACCATCGAAGACTGCCTCGCCAGGATCCCCAACCGCTTCGAGCTCACGCTCGCCGCGACCAACCGTGCGCGACAGATCACCGCAGGCTCGGCCCCGATGGTCGACGCCGACCGCGACAAGCCCACGGTGATCGCGCTGCGCGAGATGGCGGCCGGCAAGATCGGCATCGAGATGCTGACCAAGACCGGGCCGACGCTGCCGACCACGCCCACCGTTTGATGACCGCCGGTTTCGGACGCACGTAAAGAGGCAATGTCCGAGATCGCGGAATTCACCAAGCACCTGGGGCACTACCTGCCCCCGCCGGACGTTGCGCTGGTCTCGCGCGCGTTCGAGTTCTCGGAATCCGCGCACCGCGGCCAGTTCCGCAAGTCCGGCGAGCCGTACATCACGCACCCGCTCGCGGTCGCGTCGATCCTCTCGCAGTGGCGCCTCGACGCGCAGGGCCTCGCAGCCGCGCTGCTGCACGACGTGATGGAGGACACCTCCGTCACCAAGAACGAGCTCGAGAAGAGCTTCGGCAAGCCCGTCGCCGACATGGTCGACGGCGTGTCGAAGCTCGACCAGATCGAGTTCACGAGCAAGGAAGAGGTGCAGGCGGAGAGCTTCCGCAAGATGCTCCTCGCGATGGCGCGCGACGTGCGCGTCATCCTGATCAAGCTCGCCGACCGCCTGCACAACATGCGCACGCTGGACGCGATGGCGCCGGTGCACAGGAAGCGCGTGGCGAAGGAGACGCTCGACATCTACGCGCCGATCGCCAATCGCCTCGGCTTGAACTCGCTGTACCTCGAGCTGCAGGACCTCTCGTTCAAGCATCTCTACCCGCTGCGCTACCGCGTGCTCGCGGGCGCCATCAAGGCCGCGCGCGGCAACCGGCGCGAGGTGATGAACCGGTTGCTCGACGTCATCCGCGAGGGCCTCGCGCGCGAGCACGTGCTCGCGGTGGTGAGCGGGCGCGAGAAGACCATCTACTCGGTCTACAAGAAGATGCGCGAGAAGCACTACTCGTTCGCGCAGGTGTTCGACATCTACGGCGTGCGCATCCTCGTCGCCGACAAGACCAACACGTACGCCGCGCTCGGCGTGCTGCACGAGCTCTACAAGCCCATCCCCGGCAAGTTCAAGGACTACGTCGCGATTCCGAAGGCCAATGGCTACCAGTCGCTGCACACCACGCTGTTCGGTCCCTTCGGCACGCCGCTCGAAGTGCAGATCCGCACGCACGACATGCATCGCGTCGCGGAGGCGGGTGTGGCCGCGCACTGGCTGTACAAGGCCGGCGGCGAGCTCGACCTCGCCGAGGCGCAGCGCGAGACGTCGCGCTGGCTGCAGAGCCTGCTCGAGATTCAATCGGAGTCGAAGGACTCGAAGGAATTCCTGGAGCACATCAAGGGCGACCTCTTTCCGGAGGAGATCTACGTCTTCACGCCCAAGGGCAAGATCATGGCGCTGCCGCGCGGCGCCACGGCGGTCGACTTCGCGTACGGCGTGCACACGGACATCGGGCATCACTGCGTGGCCGCGCGCATCAACTACGAATTGCTGCCGCTGCGCACCGAGCTCAAGAACGGCGATCACGTCGAGATCCTCACCTCGCCCACCGCGCGGCCGAATCCGTCGTGGCTGTCTTTCGTTGCCACCGGCAAGGCGCGCTCGCGCATCCGGCACTACTTGAAGGGCCTGCAGCAGAAGGAGTCGGCCGCGCTCGGCGAGCGGCTGCTGAACCAGGCGCTCGCCACGCTGAAGGTCGAGCCCGACGCGATCTCGTGGGACCGTTGGGAGGCGCTCGCGAAAGAGTACGGCGCGAAGAGCCAGCTCGACATCCTCGCCGACATCGGGCTCGGCAAGCGGCTGTCGTTCGTCGTCGCGCAGGCGCTGACCAAGGTGCCCGGCAAGCAGGAAGAGGCGGCCACCTCGTCGCCCGCGAAGCTGGGCGCGCTCACGCTGCGCGGCGTCGAAGGCGTGGCCATCCAGTATGCGAAGTGCTGCCGGCCGGTGCCGGGCGACGCGATCGTCGGCCAGTTCCGGCGCGGCCAGGGCCTGCTCGTGCACACGCGCGACTGCGCGACGCTGAAGAAGCAGCGCCTCGATCCCTCCGAGCTGGTGGACGTCGAGTGGGCGACCGACGTCGCGGGCGTGTTCGGGTCGGGCATCCGGCTGCTGGTCGCCGATCGTCGCGGCCTCCTCGCCGATCTCGCGCTCGCCATCGCCGATGCGGACGCCAACATCGACCAGGTGTCGATGGAGCGCCCCGACGGCGGCGACGTGCTCGCGATGTTCTTCGGCGTGCAGGTGCGCGACCGGCGCCATCTCGCGCAGGTGCTGCGCTCGCTGCGGCGAGTGCCGGACGTGAAGCGGGCGGCGCGGGCGCGGACGTGACGGGGCGGCACTGCCGCCGGCACCGACCGCAGCGATCCATCGCCGGCGCATGCGCGCCGATGCTTCGGTACGCGGACTGCGCTATCGCGACTGGCAAACCAGCGTGCCGAGATTGACCACGCCCTCGCCTTCTGCCGGCACCGGGAGGCTCACGCTGCAGGCGGGATTCGCGGCGATCTCGAGCGTGTAATCCCCTGGCACCAGTCCCTCGACGTAGAACTCGCCGCGCCGTGCCGTGAACCCCGCCAGGGGGGCGCCCTTGCCACGCAACGTAAACTCGCGGAACTCGAGCGGCTGCTGCTTGCCATCGAGCACCGTCACGAGCGAGCCGAAGATCGCGTGATTCTTGCGCACGTCGAAGGCGACGAGCGTGCCGCTGCGCAATGCCGGCGAGATCACGCGGTCCGAGCGCGGATAGATGTAGTCGAGCGGCAGGTCGCCTGCCCGGAACGAAATGAAATTGTCGTAGTACGACGCGATGTTGGTGGCCACCACCTCGCCCTCCGCGTTGGTCTGGCCGACGTACCATCCGTTCGCGTAGACGGGGACGTCCTTCAGCTCGGGCACGCGAACCAGCGCAAACGAGTCCGTGACCGGCCGCGCGGCGAAGAAATGTCCGTCGACGGCCGTCAGGCTGCCCGCGAAGAACAACTGCGAACGGTTGGAGCCGCCTTGCGAATTGTTGGCGCGCGCGTACTCGCCGCCGGCAATGAAGTGCTCGGCGTTGGCTTGCACGAACGCGCGACCGAACAACCCGTCGGGGGCATCCCCCGCGAAATGACCTGCGACAAAGTCGTAACCCACGCCGACGCCTTCGGGAATCGACTTCTGCAGCGAAAGCGCCTGCGTATTGCCGTCGTTCGAGCCGCCGATCGCCGCAGCGACCGACGTGGTCGGATCGAAGAAGTAGCGGAACGAGAGCAGCCACGTGTACGAATTGCCCGGCACGAGCGTGCGCAGGAAATTGAGTGACAGGAGGCTCCTGCCATTCATGAACGACCGCGTGTAGTTGGTATTGACGGTGCGCGACGCCGGGCCTTCGTAGGTCGTGATGTCGTTGTATGTCGCGCCCAGGGAGCCCAGCTGCGGGAAGAAGAGCGACCCCGAAGCATAGGTGTTCGTCCGGATCTTCATGCCCGTGACGACATCCGAGAGCTGGCCGTAGTTCGCAGACCGATAGAGCGATCCGATGCTGACGGAAAGCGCTTGATTGGTGTACGAGTACGCCACCGACGCGCCACCGCCCGTGGCGCCGTGGGTGCCTCCGACCGACACGCCCGCGCCGACGATGCCCAAGGCTGGCGATTGATACGTGCCGAATGGCCCGATGTTGTACACGTCCTTGCTGGCCTGCCCCCGCAGGCCGAGCGTCAGTTCGTCAGTGAACGCGTACCGGTGGAACGCGGACGCGGCCACGCTCGAATACTCGTTGCTCTCGATGCCGTACTGCTGGCGCAATGCGCCGACGTTGTAGCTGTACTCGTGCAGTCCCTTGGCCAATCCGTAGTTCGTCGCGAAGAAGAAGGGCTGCTGCAGCACCTGCTCGCGGCCAAATGCATCGCGGAGCACGACCGACACATTCTGTCCGCCGGTGATCCCGCTCGTGATGTTCGTGATGTCGAGCGGGCCGGGCGTGACCTGGCGCTGGGCGACGACATTGCCGTCGATGCGCACCTGGACCGTCGAAGGGAACACGACTTCCGTGCGGAATCCTGCCGTTGGATACTGGACGAAATACGGGTCCATGGAGAAATACTTGGTGAGGCTGACGCCTGCCATGGGTACCGACCCGGCCAGGTCGAAGTTCGGCGTGAAGAAATCGCCGATCGTCCAGCGGCGCAGGTTGGGACGGTCGTCGTATTGCAGGTTGGTCAACAGCCGGACGAAGCCATCCTGCACGCCGCCCCATTGCTGGGTCGTGGTGTTGTAGAGGAGCCAGTTCTCCCGACGTATCGCGAGCTCGGTCGCGAACTGATACTGGCGCTCGTTGAAATTCTCGTCGCCCGACACGTTCGCCGCGTAGTTGAGGAAGAAGCTGTTGTCGGTGGGGAACACGACATCCGCGCGACGCTGGGGCGCAAGGTTGATGGAAGTCCCGGGCAGCTGACCTGCTTCTGCCTCCAGGGACAACGTGACCTTGATGGGGTCGAACCGCACCAGGAGCCCGGGGGCGCCCGAGATGACGACATAGGTCTCCCCGTCGACGCTTTCGGTCGGAAGGTGCAGCTTGGCCAGGTTCCAGGTGGCGAACTCCGATGCCGGGACGAGCGTGCGCCCGGTGCTGTCGCGCAGGATCAGGACGTCGCCATGAGGCACCGCGTTGACGTCGACGCGGACGATGAGCGATGAATACCGGGCCGCTGCCGCACCCGAGGCATTCGCCGAAGGTGGCGCTGCGGGCGCGTCCGCGGCCAGCGCCCGAAGGGCCGCCCATGGCGACGCTGCGAGACAAAGCACCAGGACGGCGACGCGCGCAATGCCGCTAGCTGCAGTTCCCCGGGACGACATCGAGCTTGCGCCTGAGGTCGAGTCGCTCGCCTGCGACAACCGCCTCCAACGCGACCAATCTCTTGCACGCATCGGGCGGGATCGCGACCCGCATGGTCTTGGTTACGCCTGCGAGGAAGTACCGTTCCGGCACGGGCTGGACGAGGATGCGCTCACCGGCGCGGTCGGTGCCGACGAGCTCCAGTTGGTCGGCGCGGACATGCACGTTGCCGGTGTTCGCAATCACGAGCTCGGCCTCGCCGCCTCCAAGCGCAAGCTTCGTGATTTGCGCCGACCGTTCGGTCTGCGCCGGTGCAACGAACACCGCGACCCCGACGCGCAGATACACACGCAGCGATGCGCCTTCCCCCGGCTTTGTCGCATCGTCGGGGGGGCCGGGCAGCTCCTCCAGGAAGAGGCGATACGTTTCTTCCCTGGTCACCGGCGCGGCGCGCACGCCGACGCGCACGATGCGCGACTCGCCTGGCGGGATCTCCATCGTGCGCGGGAAATACAGGAGGCCGTCGGCGGCCGTGTAGCGATCCTTGCCCTCCGCATCCTGGCTCCAGCTCATTCCCTCGACTTGCATGCGCAGCGGAGCACTGTCGTCGTTGCGCACGACGACCTCGCTCGATCGTGAATTGCGGTCGAGCGTGACACGCAGCGGATTGATGACGAACTCGCCCGCACCGGCAGGTGCGGCGAGCATGCAGGCGAGCGCGGCGGACGCAAGGCGGCGGAGAAGCACGACGAAGGCTCAGGGGGTGATCGTGGCGGTCAGTACGTCCGAGTACGAGCCCACGAACGCATTCTGGTAATTGGGACCCAGGACGGTGGCGGTAAGACGCCAGGTCTGGAAGAGGCCGGTACTGACCCGGTTCACCGACACGGAATAGGGAATGAAGGAATTCTGAGTCGTATGCTTCATCTGCAGCGGCGCATTCCCGTTGACACCGGTGAACTGCCACGCGGGAGTGGTGGCCAAGGGAAAGCAGAAGACGGTGAGATCCGCGAAGGCGGTGACTGTCACTGCAGTCGAAGGATCGAGCGACGCAAACGTCAACGAGGATGCGCCGCCCACGAACGTGCACGCCTGTCCGCTCGCGGTGCTCGTGAAGAGCAGGAATGCAATGGCCGCGAGGAATGCCCGCACCGGACGTCCGCCAAGGGTCGATATCGCGGATTTCATGGAACTCGCTCGCGATTACAGCATCTCGACGTCACAATTGCCAGCCGTACAGCAATTCGTCATGGAGTGACGCTGATGGTAAGCGTTCCGGAATACGCGCCGACGCGCGCGTTCTGATACACGCTCGCCGGAATCTGGCCGGTCACCGTGAGTGTCCGGTTCTTGCCGGTTCCGAGTCCCGTCCCCGCGCCATTGTTGGTCGAGCTCATCGTTGCCGCCATGGTCGGCAGGCCCGAGCACGCAGCGCAGGTGAGTGTCGCCGTGGCTGGAACGACGAAGGTTGGCGCCGTACCGTTCGAGCACCGATAGGAGATGCCGACGTTGCCGGACGCCGTGGTCACGAGGCTCGGATCGATGGTCGAGCCTGAGCCCGTATTGCGGATGTTGATCACCGGCGAGTTGGTGAAGAACCGGCACACGGGAACAATCGTGGCCTTCACCGTGACGGAGGTGCTGCCGGACGCGGTCGCGGACTGCCCATGTGCAAGCAGTCCGGCACCAAGACATCCTGCGATGACGAAGCGTGGCAGCACCGTTCGGCAGACGTGACGAGGCCGAAGGCGGCATGGTGCCGCCCTCGAACCCCGCTACCGGTGTCTTGCGTCGATCAGGGAGTGACCGAGACAGTCATCGTCCCGGTGTACGCGCCGACCGGCGCATTCTCGTACGCAGCCTGAAGGATGGTGGCAGTGACCGTAAGCGTCTGGTCCTTGCCGCTTCCCAGGCCCGTGCCATTGCCGGTGTTGACGGAGGTGATGGTGGGCGTCATGGTGGCCGACGGAGGACCGGCAAAGGTCACCGTTGCAGTCGCCGGCACCGTGAAGCTCGGGGGCGTCCCGTTGGAGCAGCGGTAGGTGATCGGAACGTTGCCAGTGGCCGGACCCGCGAGGCTCGGATCGATGTTGCTGCCGCTGGCCGTGTTGGTGATGTTGATGACCGGCGTCGCCGTGAAGAACTTGCAGACACCGACGATCGTTGCATTCACCGTCACCGTGCGGCTGTCGGACGCCATTGCGCCCGATGCGCCGAACAGCGTCGCCGCCACGCCCATCGCAGCCACAGACCGGAGAAGGTTGGAGTTCATACGTATTCCCTCGAATGTTTGAATGGATTGTGTGTCCGCTACACGACAGGCAACGTTCGCGCGCGAGGTGGTACTGCTGCGTATGGAGCAATACATATGCCAGCCATTTCATCTGGCCCGGAACACACGTTCAAGATTATAACCCATTGAAAAAGCAAGGGTTTTCACCAGCGCTCAGACGGCTAAGCGCCACCATTGGCGTGGGCGCCGGGCCGCCGGGCGCCCAACCCGGCCGCCGAGGGCCGTCACCTACGACGTAAGTAGGTGTACGGATCGGCTAATGCCGCGCACGGTCGAAATGGAGGTACAAAGGACGCCAACCGAATGCCTCGTCCCGTGCGCCTCCCTCTTCCGCTCCTCGTGCTCGCGCTCGGCGTCGGACTGATCTGCGGCCACGCAGAGGCGGCATCGACGAGCATCACGATCAACGCGACGATCATCGAAGTCCAATGCACGCCAGCGCAGCGGCTGCGGATTCGCGCATGCGCCACCGGCCAGGAATCGTTCTCGACCGAGGTGGCCAAGACATTCGCGCAGCCGACATGGCCGTCGCCGGCCGTGCCTCTGATCGAGCAGCGCTATGAGGTTCGCCGCGACACCGGACGCAAGGTCGTCGTCAAGACGGTGCTGTACTAGGCAACGCGCCGTACGGCGGCGACTTCCGGCCTCACCAGGAGGTTTCGCGCTCCGGCGTCGAGCTGATCTTGTGGATGGAGAGATCGGCGCCGTTGAACTCCTCCTCCGGATCGAGCCGCAATCCGACCGTCGCCTTCAGCGTGCCGTAGACGATCGCGGCGGCGCTCACCGCGATCAGGATGCCGAGCAGCGTGCCCGCCACCTGTGAGCCGAAGGCCACGCCGCCGAGCCCGCCCAGCGCCTGCGCGCCGAAGATGCCGGCGGCAAGGCCGCCCCATGCGCCGCAGACGCCGTGCAGCGGCCACACGCCGAGCACGTCGTCGATCTTCCAGCGGTTCTGCGTCCACGTGAACAGCACGACGAAGAGCCCGCCCGCAACCGCGCCGGTGACGAGCGCGCCGAGCGGATGCATCACGTCGGAGCCCGCGCACACCGCGACGAGGCCCGCGAGCGGCCCGTTGTGCACGAAGCCCGGGTCGTTGCGGCCCACGATGAACGCGGCGAGCGTGCCGCCGGCCATCGCCATCAGCGAATTGATGGCGACGAGCCCCGAGATCTTGTCGAGCGTCTGCGCCGACATCACGTTGAACCCGAACCAGCCCACCGACAGCACCCACGCGCCGAGGGCGAGGAACGGGATCGACGAGGGCGGATGCGCGGCGATGCCGCCCTCCTTCGAGTAGCGCCCGCGGCGCGCGCCGAGCAGCAGCACCGCGACGAGGCCGATCCAGCCGCCAAACGCGTGCACCACGACGCTGCCCGCGAAGTCGTGGAACTCTTCGCCGAACGCGCCCTTGAGCCACGCCTGGATGCCGAAGTGCTGGTTCCACGCGATGCCTTCGAAGAACGGATAGGCGAAGCCCACGATGAAGAACGTCGCCGCGAGCTGCGGGTTGAAGCGCGCGCGCTCGGCGATGCCGCCCGACACGATCGCGGGAATCGCGGCGGCGAACGTCAGCAGGAAGAAGAAGCGCACGAGCTCGTAGCCGCTCTTCGGCACGAGCGTGGCGGCGCCCGCGAAGAAGGTGACGCCGTAGGCGATCGCGTAGCCGATGAAGAAGTACGCGATGGTCGAGACCGCGAAGTCGACCAGGATCTTCACCAGCGCATTGACCTGGTTCTTGCGCCGCACCGTGCCCAACTCGAGGAACGCGAACCCGGCGTGCATGGCGAGCACCATCACGGCGCCCAGCAGGATGAACAGCGTGTCGCTCGCGGACTTGAGCGCTTCCATGGCGTCTCTCCCTCGCGCACCTTGTCGGCGGTGCGTCGGACCAGTGTGCAGCAAAAGGGCCGCTCGCTGGCGGCCCTTGCAGTGTTGCGGTAACGCGATCGGCGGCGGTCAGGCGGCCTGCGACGCCGCGATCGCCTTCTGCAGCTCGCCGGACGCGTACATCTCGCGGACGATGTCGCACCCGCCCACGAACTCGCCGTTGATGTAGAGCTGCGGGATCGTCGGCCAGTTGGCGTATTCCTTGATGCCCTGGCGGATGTCCTCGTCGGCGAGCACGTTCACCGAGTAGTAGTCGGTGACGCCGCAGCGCTTCAGGATCTCGGCCACGGTGGCCGAGAAGCCGCATTGCGGAAACTGCGGCGTGCCCTTCATGTAGAGCACCACAGGGTGGCTCTTGACCTGGGATTCGATGGTGTCGTGGATCGTGCTCATGGCGTCGGAAAAGGCGTTGACGGCGCGGAAGGCGCCCATTCTACCCTGATTGGGGCGGCGGCCGGCCTTTGCAAGGGGCCGTCACTCCTTGACGGCGCCGGTCAACCCGGAGACGTAGTACTCGACGAAGAACGAGTAGAGGATCGCCACCGGCAGCGATCCCAAGAGCGCCCCCGCCATCAGCGAGCCCCAGTGGTAGACGTCGCCTTCCACGAGCTCGGTGACGACGCCCACGGGCACGGTCTTCACCTCGGACGAGGAGATGAACGTGAGCGCGTAGATGAACTCGTTCCAGGAGAGCGTGAATGCGAAGATGCCGGCCGAGATGAGGCCCGGCACCGCGAGGGGCAGCACGATCTTGAACAGGATCTGCCAGCGCGAGGCGCCGTCGATCAGCGCGCATTCCTCGAGCTCGAACGGGATCGACTTGAAGTAGCCCATCAGCAGCCACGTGCAGAACGGCACGAGGAACGTCGGGTAGGTGAGGATCAGCGCGAGCCGCGTGTCGAAGAGCTGGAGCTTGTAGACGATGGTGGCGAGCGGGATGAACAGGATCGACGGCGGCACGAGGTACGCGAGGAAGATGCTCATGCCGACGTAGCGCGAGCCGCGGAAGCGCAGCCGCTCGATCGCATAGGCGGCAAGCACGCTGCCCAGCAGCGAGAGCAGCGTGGCCACCACCGATACCAGCATCGTGTTGACGAGCCAGTCGGGATACGCGGTGTCGAACAGCAGCTTCTTGATGTGCGCGAGCGTCGGGCTGCGCACCCAGAACGGGTTGCCGTCGCGCGAGAGCAGCTCCTCGTTGGGCTTGAACGCGGTGATGCCCATCCAGTAGAACGGGAACAGCAGCACGACGAGGAACACGCCGAGCGGCACGTAGACCGTCACCACGCGCCGCGGCAGCGACGTGAGGTAGTCCATGCCCTGCGAATCGGCCGAGGGCGGCGGCACGTCGCGCTCGTTGGCCACCGTGCTCACTTGTCCGTCCCTCCCTGCTGCCACGCGCGCCGCTGCAGGCCGTAGTACGACACGAGGATGGCCGCCAGCAGGAACGGCACCATCGCGGTGGCGATGGCCGCCCCCTCACCGAGCGAGCCGCCGGAGATCGCGCGCTGGAACGACAGCGTCGCCATGAGGTGCGTCGCGTTGAGCGGCCCGCCGCGCGTGAGCACGTAGATCAGCTGGAAGTCGGTGAACGTGAAGAGCACCGAGAACGTCATCACCACCGCGATGATCGGCGTGAGCAGCGGCAGCGTCACGTAGCGGAACTGCTGCCACTCGGACGCGCCGTCGAGGCTCGCGGCCTCGTAGTACGACGGCGAGATCGTCTGCAGGCCCGCGAGCAGGCAGATGGCGACGAACGGGACGCCGCGCCAGATGTTGGCGGCGATCGTCGCGAAGCGCGCGTTCCACGGGTCGCCCAGGAAATCGATGTAGGTGTTCATCACGCCGAGCTTCACGAGCGCCCAGCTGATGATCGAGAACTGCGAGTCGTAGATCCACCAGAACGCGATCGCGGACAGCGCGGTGGGCACGATGAACGGCAGCAGCACGATCGCGCGGATGAACGACTTGAACGGCAGGTGCTTGTTGAGGAGCAGCGCGAGCCAGAGGCCGAGGCCGAACTTGATGACGCTCGCGACGATCGTATAGAAGAGCGTGTTGAAGAGCGCGAGGCGCGTGACGGAATCGCCCCACAGGAACTGGAAGTTCTCGAGCCCGATCCATACGCCGCTGCGCCCGACCTTGGCGTCGGTGAAGCCGAGCCACGTGCCGAGCCCCAGCGGATACGTGAGGAACACGAGCAGCAGCGCCGCCACGGGCAGCATGAACAGCAGCCCGAGGACGTTGCGGTTGTCGAGGGCGCGGGAGAGGGCGGAGGTGTGATTAGCCATGACAACGTCGCCATTCACGCGGAGCGTTCCCGCTTCGCCTCAAAGCTCCCTCGCCCCGCTTGCCACAGAAGCTCCCTCGCCCCGCTTGCGGGGAGAGGGTTGGGGTGAGGGGTCGTTCATCGGACTCATTCGCCGCCCCTCACCCCCGCCCTCTCCCCGCGAGCGGGGAGAGGGAGAGCGAATCGCAAGCGGCAGCGAGAAAACGAGGCATTCAAGACAGAGGAAGCCGCATCACACCTTGTAATACCGCTCCGCCCGCGCCTGCGCGCGTGCGGCGGCTTCCTTCGGCGTCTTCGATCCCGAGGCCGCTTCCGCGACCATGTTCGGGATGATGAAGTCGGCGATCGCGGCGGCCGACGCGTAGCCCATCGTGCCGGCGTAGCCGCCCGGCGTGCCGTTCTTGATGCAGTCGCGGTACGGCGTCTTCTTGGGGTCGGCGGTCCAGAACGCGCTCTTCTCGTACGCGGCGAGCGGATGGCACACGTAGCCGATCGAGGCTTCCTGCCACGGCACGTACTGCTCCTTCTCCATCATGAAGCGCAGGTACTCCTTCGCCGCATTCGGGTACTTCGAGTACTTGAAGATCATCATCGGGAAGATGAGGTTGAGCTCGCGCGCCTTGCCGTCGAGGCCGAGCGGGAAATAGGCGTGCTGGATGTCGTTCGCCATCTCCTTCAGCTTCGGGTCCTGCGACGTCAGCGCGGCGTAGTACACCGAGATGCCGTTGGCCGTGAGGGAGATCTGGCCGTCGAGGAACGCCTTGTTGTTGTTCGGGTCGAGCCACGACAGCGTGCCGGGGATGAACGTCTCGTAGAGCTGCTTCGCGTACTCGAGCGCGGCGATGGTCTCCGGGCTGTTGATCACGACGTTGTTCTTCGCGTCCACGAGCTTGCCGCCGTGCGCCCAGACGAGCCAGTGGCACCAGCTCGAGTCGCCCGTCGCATTGCCGAGCGCGAAGCCCACCGGCGTGTTCTTGGCCTTGAGCGCCTGGCACAGCTTGAGGAAGCCGGCCAAGTCCTTGGGCACCGTGTCGAAGCCCGCCGCCTTGACCATGCTGTCGCGGTAGACGATCGCGTTGCCGGCGGCGCCCATGATGATCGCCACCCACTTCTTGTCGTGCATGCCGTACATCTTCGCGACGTCGTACCACCCGCCGTACTTGTTGCCGAGGTAGTTCGCGAGGTCGGTGACGTCGACCAGCTTCTCCGGGTACTGGTGCGCGTCCTCCATCGTGCTGATGATGATGTCGGGGCCGCTGCCGACGTTGGCGGCGACCGCCGCCTTGGGCCGCACGTCCTCCCAGCCTTCCGCGTCGACGCGCACGGGGATGCCGGTCATCTCGGTGAATTTCTTGGTGTTGGCGGCCCACACGTCCTCGTCGCCCTGCACGAACCGCTTCCAGCGCAGCACCCGCAGCGTCGCGCCCTTCTCCGGCGTGACCTTGAACTGCTGCGCCGCCGCCTCCGGCGTCCAGAGCGCCGAGCCGCCGCCCAGCGCGCCGCCCACGGCCAGGCCGGCCGTCGCCTTCAGGAAATCACGACGATTGCTATCGCTCATTGCTCCTCCTCCTTGCGTTGTCGGAACCTGCCCTTCTGTGTCATGCAGCGAGCCGCACGCCCGTCGCGGCATCGAACACGTGCGCACGCGCGAGATCGGGCACCAGCGCGATGCGCTCCCCCGCCCGCGCCGCGACCCGGTCGCGCACCATCGCCGTCACCTCCTGCCCGTTGAACCGGCAATACAGCTGCGTGTCGGCACCCGTCGGCTCGACCACCACGATGTCGACCGGCAATCCCTGCGCGCCGCCGACCGAGCAGTGCTCGGGGCGGATTCCGTAGAGCACGCCCTGCCCGTCCTCGGCGCGCACGTTCGCCGGCAGCGGCAGCGCGATGCCGTCCGCGAATTCCACGGCCAGTGCGCCGCCGCGCGCACGCGCCGTGCCCGGCACCATGTTCATCGCCGGCGAGCCGATGAAGCCCGCCACGAAGGTGTTCACCGGCTTGTCGTAGAGCCCGAGCGGATCGCCGATCTGCTCGACGACGCCGTCGCGCATCACGACGATGCGGTCGGCCATCGTCATCGCCTCGATCTGGTCGTGCGTGACGTAGATCGACGTGGTCTTCAGGCGCTGGTGCAGCTCCTTGATCTCGGTGCGCATCTGCACGCGCAGCTTGGCGTCGAGGTTCGACAGCGGCTCGTCGAACAGGAACACCTGCGGGTCGCGCACGATCGCGCGCCCCATCGCGACGCGCTGGCGCTGGCCGCCGGAGAGCTGCCGCGGGTAGCGGTCGAGGAACGGCACGAGGCTCAAGATCTCCGCCGCGCGGCGCACGTGCGCCTCGATGTCCTTCTTCGGCATCTTCGCGAGCGACAGCGCGAACGACATGTTGTCGCGCACCGTCATGTGCGGATAGAGCGCGTAGTTCTGGAACACCATCGCGATGTCGCGCTCCTTCGGCGGCACGCGGTTGACCACGCGCCCGCCGATCGCGATCTCGCCGTTGGTGATCTCCTCGAGCCCCGCGATCATCCGCAGCAGCGTCGACTTCCCGCAGCCCGAGGGGCCGACGAGCACGCAGAACTCGCCATCGGCGATGGCGATGTCGACCCCGCGGATCACGTGGGTCGTCCCGAACCACTTCTCCACCGCGCTGACCGTGACGCCGGCCATCGTGCCTCCGCGCCCGTCGTGTTGTCGTGGCGGCGCGCGGGGCGTGCGCGCGGTCCGCCTTGGGTTGCCGCCTGCGCGGCGCTGTCGTGCGCGGATTATGCCGGCTTGCGCGTGCCCCGTGTGACGACGTACTCGGGGCGGCCGGTCGCAAGCCACGTAATGATGTTCTGCGCCGCCTTGCGCCGCAGCTCCTTCTCCGCTTCCACCGAGTAGAACGCGGCATGCGGCGTGAGGATCACGCGCGGGTGGGCGAGCAGCGGCGACTCGCGCGGCACGGGCTCGTCGGGCAGCACGTCGAGACCCGCCACCGTGACCTTGCCGCCGTCGAGTGCCGCCAGCAGGTCGGGAATGTTGACGATCGCGCCGCGCGCGGTGTTGACGAAGTACGCGCCGGGCTTCAGCGCCGCGAAGAAGCGCGCGTCGATCATGCCGCGCGTCTCGTGGTTGAGCGGCGTGTGCAGCGTGACGACGTCCGACTGCGCGGCGAGCGCCGCGAGCGAGTGCGCGCGCTCGACGTAGGCGGGGAAGTCGCCGTCGATGAGATACGGGTCGTACGCCACCACGCGGCCGAACACGTTGCGCGAGATATGCGCCATGCGCTTGCCGATGCGGCCGAGGCCCACGATGCCGAGCGTCAGCAGCGACGGGCGCACGAGCTTGCCGGACGACATGAAGTACCACGTGCCCTGCCGGATGTCGCGGTCGTACGCGACGACGTTGCGCAGACCCGCGAGCGCGAGCGCCAGCGCATGCGTGGCGACCTCGCCGACGCCGTAGTCGGGCGAGTTCGCGACCCACACGCCCGCCTTCTCGCACGCGTCGGTGTCGACCGTGTCGTAGCCTGCGCCGATGCGGCTTACGATGCCGAGCTCGGGCAGCGCCGCCAGCACGCGCGCGGTGATCGGCGCGTACTGCAGCAGGATCGCGCTGCAGCCCTGCGCGTGGCGGATGACGTCGTCCTCGGTCTTGCATTGGGCGACGACCACTTCGATGTCGGCGGGGGCGAACAGCGAGCGCTCGAGCTCGATGTCGGTGTAGTCGTTGTCGGCGTACAGGATGCGGGGCATGCGGCGGTGAGGAGTGAAGGACGGGAAAGGGTTCCGGCGGGACGCCGGGCGGCCGCCAGCGTACGGTTGCCACCCGCAATGGTCAAGTGGCCTGACCGGTTGGCGTCGCTGCTCCTATAATGGCCGCTTCCGCCTGCACCTTGCGAAAGACGCGTCATGACCCGGATCCTGCAGACGACCATCGCCGGCAGCCTGCCCAAGCCCGCCTGGCTCGCCGAGCCCAACCAGCTCTGGGCCCCGTGGAAACTCGAGGGCGATGCGCTCGCGCAGGGCAAGCAGGACGCGGTGCGCTTGGCCCTCTTCGACCAGGAGCACGCCGGCATCGACATCGTGACCGACGGCGAGCAGACCCGCCGCCACTTCGTCACCACGTTCATCGAGGGCCTCGACGGCGTCGACTTCGCGAACAAGAAGACCGTGCGCATCCGCAACCGCTACGACGCGGACGTGCCGATGGTGGTGGGGCCGGTCGCGCGCCGGCATCCGATCTACGTCGACGACGCGCGCTTCGTGCGCAGCCAGACGAAGCACCGGGTGAAATACACGCTGCCCGGGCCGATGACGATGGTCGACACGCTGTTCGACAGCCACTACCGCAGCCGCGAGAAGCTCGCGTGGGCGTTCGCCGAGATCCTGAACGAGGAAGCGCTCGCCATCGCGGCGACCGGTGTGGACGTCGTGCAATTCGACGAGCCCGCGTTCAACGTCTACTTCGACGAGGTCCGCGACTGGGGCATCGCCACCCTCGAGCGCGCCGCCCGCGGCCTCTCCTGCAAGACGGCCGTGCACATCTGCTACGGCTACGGCATCAAGGCCAACAACGACTGGAAGAAGACGCTGGGCTCCGAGTGGCGGCAGTACGAGCAGACGTTCCCGCTGCTCGACCGGTCGGCGATCGACCAGGTCTCGCTCGAATGCGCCAATTCCCACGTGCCGATCGACCTCATCGGCCTCCTGGCGGGCAAGGACGTGATGGTGGGTGCGATCGACGTCGCCTCGGAGGCGGTCGAGACGCCCGCCGCCGTGGCGGCGGTGATCCGGTCGGCCCTGAAGTTCGTTCCCGCCGAGCGGCTCTACCCCTGCACCAACTGCGGCATGGTCCCGCTGTCGCGGGAGGTGGCGCGGGGGAAGCTCAACGCCTTGGCAGAAGGCGCCAGAATGGTCCGGCGGGAACTCGGCGGCGGCTAGCCGGTCAGAGCGTCTGGGGTAGCGGACCCGGGTATTTGCATATCCGGGGGTTCCGTGTATCCTCCCAAAGGTGTTTTGTTTCAAGTACTAGAGCACGTTCAAGCCCGGCTGCTTACACGGCCGCGGTCCCGTACTTTTCTGTCCTTGAGAATGAAACATGGGGCGGGCATCCGCCCGCCGATTATTTATCTTGAGGAAATGCAGAAATGGCAACTGGTACCGTGAAGTGGTTCAACGACGCGAAGGGCTTCGGATTCATTACGCCGGACGGCGGTGGCGAAGACCTGTTCGCGCACTTCTCCGCGATCAACATGCCCGGCTTCAAGACGCTGAAGGAAGGCCAGAAGGTCTCCTTCGAAGTCACGCAAGGCCCGAAGGGCAAGCAGGCGAGCAACATCCAGAGCGTCTGAGGGATTTCCCTCGCTCTTGAAGAAAGCCGGGTTCGCCCGGCTTTTTTTTGTTCGTGTGTCGGCGTGCTTGCGAGCTGAGTGCGCTGCGGTGAGCGACTCGCGCGGCTCGCTGCCCCTCACCCCCGCCCTCTCCCCGCAAGCGGGGCGAGGGAGCCTCTGGGGCGCTACGCGTTCACGCTACCGTCACCGTAAGAACTCCCTCTCCCCGCGTGCGGGGAGAGGGTTGGGGTGAGGGGGCGCGCCGCCCTATCGCCTGCGCGCGACCGCCCTTCCGCCGAACACCGCGAGCAGCAGCGCGAGCATCACGAGCGCGACCGGCGCGTCGACGGGAATCGCGTTGATGTCGGTGGGCGAGGGCGGCGCCGGCGGCGGGAAGTTCACGACGTCCTGCGCCGTGTTGTTGCTGCCGCTGTCGCCGCCGCCGGTGAACGACACCACGTTGACGACCGTCACCGGCGGATTCGCGCTCACGTTCACCGTCAGCGTCAGCGGCGGATAGCTCGCCCCCGGCGCCAGCGGATCGCTGCGCGAGCACGGGCCCGCGGGTTGCGTGCAGGTCCACCCGGCGCCCGCGATCGAGGTCGCGGTCAGGCCGGCCGGGATCGTCTCCGACATCGTCACCGTGCCCACGCTCGGGTTCGCGCCGACGTTGCTCAGCGTGATCGTGTACGTCGCGCCGACCTGCCCCGCCGTGAACGGGCCGTTGTGCGTCTTCGCGATCGCGAGATGGACGTTGCCGGAAGGCGGCACGATCGGCGTCGACACGGTGGACGTGTTGTTCGCCGGATTGGGATCGGTCACGCCGGGGGGCGCGGCGATCGTCGCCGTGTTGGCCAGCGTGCCCGTCGCGCTCGCCGACAGCGTGCCCTTCACCGTGAAGGTGGCGGTGCCGCCGACGGCCAGGTTGACGCTCGCGCTGAGATTGCCGGTGCCGCTCGCCGGGCAGCTGCTGCCCGCCGACGCGACGCACGTCCAGGTGACGCCGGAGAGCGTCGCCGGCAACGTGTCGGTGACCGTCGCGCCGGTCACGGCGCTCGGCCCGTTGTTGCGGGCCACGATGACGTAGGTCACGACGCTGCCCGGGGTCACCGACGACACGTTGCTCGTCTTGGTGATCGCGAGGTCGGCCACCGTCGGCGGCGGCGTGACGCCCGTCACCGTCAACGGAGCCGACGCCGGCGGCGCCGTGCCGCCGCCCGTCGTCAGCGGGCTCGTCACGTTGGTGACGGTGCCCGGCGTGGACGAGGTGATACTGACGACGATCGTGCAGCCGCCCGCGGGGATCGCCGCGCCAGCCGGCAGCGTGACCTGCGTCGACGTCACGGTGACGCCGGCGCACGTGCCCGAGTTGCCCGACGTGGTGGTGACGCCGGCCGGCATGGTGTCGGTGAACGCGGCCGTCAGGATCGCCGGCGTCGCATTGCTGTTCCCGAGGGTGAGCGTGAGCGTCGCCGTGCCGCCGGATGCGATGGACGAAGGCACGATCGACTTGGCGAGCGTCGGCGGCGTGCCGCCATTCGCCAGCCGGTTGCTGTCGCTCGCATTGCCCGAGGCGCCCGAGGGCCCGTCCGTGGCCGTGACGGTGTTGACTAGCGGATCGACGGTCATCCCGGCCGCGAACGCGACCGGCACGTTGAACGCCAGCAGGCCCGTGCCCGCGCCGATGCGCGCGCCGGTCGCGCCGAAGGTCGTGCCGCCGGGCGCGCCGACGATGGTGCCGCAGGTCGCGTTGACGGCGCTGCACGTGACCGTGCCCGTGATCGTGACACCGTTCGGGAGCGGATCGTTGATCGTGACGTCCAGCGCATCGCTCACGCCGGTGTTGGCGACGCGGATGACGTAGGTCGCGGTGCCGCCCGGCGTGTACGTGGCGGCGCCGTCGCTCTTCGCGACCGTCAGCGACACCTGGGTCGACAGCCGGTTGCTGTCCGACGCGGTGACCGGCGGTTGCCCGCGCTCGGTCACGGTGACGGTGTTCACGAGCGGATCGGTGCTCATGCCCGTGGCGAACGACACCGGCGCGGTGAACGTGAGGCTGTTGCCCGCGCCTGCGTTGAGCGTCGCGTTGGTGGTGCCGAAGCTCGTCTGGCCGAAGGCGCCGGTGACCGCACCGCACGTGGCCATGCCCGCCTCTACGCAGGTCACGGCGCCGTTGAGCGTGGTGCCGGCCGGCAGCGGATCGTTCACGCTCAGCGAGAGCGCGTTGGTCGGCCCGCTGTTGGTGACGACGACCGTGTACGTCGCGGTGCCGCCGGGCGTGTAGGAGAGGCTGCCGTCGGTCTTGGTGACCGCGAGGCCCAGCACCGGCACGCGGCCGTTGCTGTCGGAGGCGCTGCCGGTGGCGCCCGACGCCGTGTCGGTGGCGGTCGCCGTGTTCACGAGCGGATCGTCGGTGAGCGAGGCCGCGAAGGCGACCGGGGCCGACAGCACGATCGAGTTGCCCGCGCCTGCGCCGATGCCCGCGCCCGTGACGCCGAACGTCGTCTGGCCCGCGGTGCCCGTGACGGTGCCGCACGTCGCGATGCCGTTGGCCACGCACGTCGCGGCACCCGTGAGCTTGACGCCGGTCGGCAACGGATCGTTCACGGTGACCGCGAGCGCGTCGGACGTGCCTGCGTTGGTGACGGTCACCACGTAGGTGCCCGTGCCGCCCGGGGTGTAGGTGGTGGCGTTGTCGGTCTTCGCCACGACCAGCGTGACGCGCGGCGAGCGCGCGTTGCTGTCCTGGCCCGAGCCGGTCGCACCGGTCGCAGCGTCGGTCGCGGTGGCGACGTTGACGAGCGGATCGGTGCTCAGGCCGGCCGCAAAGGCCACCGGCACGGTGAAGGTGAGCACGTTGCCCGCGCCCGGCACGATCACGGCACCCGTGGTGCCGAACGCCGATTGCCCGGTGGTGCCGGTGACGGTGCCGCACGCGGATGCGCCGCTCGCCATGCAGGTCACGTTGCCGGTGAGCGTGACGCCCGCAGGCAGCGGATCGGTGACCGTGACGTTGTTCGCGGTGGACAGCCCGCCGTTGCTCACCGTCACGGTGTAGGTCGCGGTGCCGCCCGGCGTGTACGTCGCGCTGCCGTCGGTCTTGGTTACCGCGAGCGAGACCTGCGCGGCGAGCGTGTTGCTGTCGCTGCCGCTGGCCGTCGCGCCGGTGGGCACGTCGGTCGCGGTCGCGGTGTTGACGAGCGGGTTCGCGGTCATGCCCGGCGCGAACGCCACCGGCACGGTGAACACCAGCGAATCACCCGCGCCGGCACCGAGCGTGGCGCCGGTGGTGCCGAACGCGGTTTGCCCGTTGCTGCCGGTCACGGTGCCGCAGGTCGCGACGCCGTTCGCCGCGCACGTGACGGCCGCGGTGAGCGTGACGCCCGGCGGCAGCGCATCGGTGACGGTGATGCTGGCGGCATCGCTCGGCCCGGTGTTGGTCACCGTGACGGTGTACGTCGCCGTCCCGCCCGGCGTGTACGACGCGCTGCCGTCGGTCTTCACGACCGCGAGCGCGACGCTCGCCGCGCGCGTGCTGCTGTCGCTGCCTTGCGCCTGCGGGCTCGCCGGATCGGTGGCGGTCGCGGTGTTGACCAGCGGATCGGTGGTGAGCGACGACGCGTACTTCACCGGCACCGTGAACGTCAGGCTGTGGCCCGCGCCCGCGGCGATGGTCGCGCCGGTGGCGCCGAAGCTCGTCTGCCCGGCGATGCCGGACACGCTTCCGCACGTCGCCGTGCCGGCCGGCGTGCAGGTGACGGTGCCGGTCAGCGTGACGCCGGCCGGCAGCGTGTCGCTGACGGTGACGGACGACGCCGCGGACGGCCCGCCGTTGGTGACGACGACCACATAGGTGCCGGTGCCGCCCGGCGTGTACGTCGCGCTGTTGTCCGTCTTGGTGACGGCGAGGCTCGCCACCGGCACCGGCGAGGTGCCGGCGTTCGCGGTGTTGTTGCCCGGGTTCGGGTCGAACGTCGTCGACGACACCGTCGCCGCGTTGAGGTACGGCCCGGCCGCCAGCACGGTGGCCGTGATGGTGAGCGAGGCGGTGGCGCCGTTGGCGAGCGTGCCGATGCCGGTCCACAGGCCGGTGCCTGCGTTGTAGCTGCCGAGCGAGGGGCTGGCCAAGACGAACTGGTAGCCCGCCGGCAACGGATCGCTCACCTGCACGTTGGCGGCGGCGCTCGGTCCGTTGTTGGTGATGGTCAGCGTAAACGTCACGTTGCTGCCGACGTTGGGCGTACCGTTGCTGACCAGCTTGGTGATCGCCATGTCGGCGACCGCGACGGGCGTGGCGCCGATGCTCGACGAGTTGTTGTTCGGGTTTGGATCGGGGGTGAGCGACGTCGTGGTCGCCGTGTTGACGTACGGACCGGTGGCCCGCACGGTCGCGGTGATCGTGAGCGTCGCCGAGCCTCCGCTCGCGAGCGTATTGATGCCGGTCCAGAGGCCGGTCGACGAGTCGTAGCTGCCGACGCTCGGCGTGGCGGTGACGAACGTATAACCCGCCGGCAGGAGATCGGTGACGGTCACGCCGACCGCCGGGCTCGGGCCGTTGTTGGTGACCGTGATCGTGAACGTGACGTTGCTGCCGACGTTCGGCGTCCCGTTGCTCACGATCTTCGCGATGGCGAGGTCGGCCTGCGCGACGGGCACCGGCGTGGTCGAGGCCGCGTTGTTGTTGGGATTCGGATCGGACGTCGTGCTCGTCACCGTCACCGTGTTCGTGTAGGTGCCGCTGCCGAGCACGGTGGCCGTGATCGTGAGCGTGGCCTGCGCGCCGTTCGCGAGCGTGCCGATGCCGGTCCAGGCGCCGGTCACGGCGTCGTAGCTGCCGGCGCTCGGCGTGGCGCTGACGAACGTGTAGCCCGACGGCAGGAGGTCGGTGGCCGATACGTTGGCCGCGCTGCTCGGGCCGTTGTTCGTGACGGTGATCGTGAACGTGACGTTGGTGCCGACGACCGGCGCCGCGTTGTCCGCGATCTTCGTCACCGCGAGGTCCGCGGAGGCGGTGACGTCGTCCGTGTCGGTCGCCGTGTTGTTGTTCGGATTCGGATCGGTGGTGCCCGCCGGCGGCGCGATGGTCGCGGTGTTGGCCACCGTGCCGCTGGACGCGGTCACGTTCGCCGTGACGAGGATCTGGTAGCTCGCGCCGCTCGCGAGCGGCGGCAGCGCGAACGTGCCGCCCTCGAGCTCCGAAACGGTCGGCGGCGAGGCGCACTGCCCCGGCGTGGCCGAGCAGGCGACGCCCGTCTTCGCAAGGCCCGCGACCGCGGGATCGGCGAGGATGGCGCCGGTGGCGCCCGACGGTCCGGCGTTGGTGACCGTGATCGTGTACGTGGTGGTGCCGCCGGCGGTGACGCTGGTCGTGCCGTTGGTCTTCGTGATCGCGAGATCGGCGCTCGCGATCACCACGAGGCCGGCGGTGGCGCTGCTGCCGTTGTTGCCGGCGGTGGTCTGCAGCGCGTTGGCGGGGATGACGTTGGTGTAGCTCCCGGCCACGTTGCTCGTGACGTCGACGTCGATCGTGCAGCCGCCGGAGGGGATGGACGCACCGCTCGCGTAGGTGATGGTGGTGGCGCCGCCCGCCGCGGTGACGCTCGCGAGCGTGCAGGTGCCGCCGAGGTTCGGCGTCGCGGCGATCGCGACGTTCGCGGGCAGGTTGTCGACGAAGTTCGCCGTGAGCGTGGCGGCCCCCGGGTTCGGGTTGCCGAGCTGGATCGACAGCCGCGACTTGTCGCCGGCGTTGATCGACGGCGGCGTGAACGATTTCACGACGTTCGGCGGGCCGACGACGTTGAGCGTGCCCGACGCGTCGGTCGGGTTGCTGATGCCTTCGGCGGTGGTGACGCTGCCCGCGACGATCGTGTTGGTGTAGTTGCCCGGCGTGTTGGAGCGCACGTCGACCTGCACCGTGCAGTCGCCGTTCGGCGGGATGGTGCCGTTGGTCAGCGTGATGGTGGTGCCGGACGCCGGGGCCGCCACGGCCGCGCCGGCGCCGCACGACACGGTCGCGTTGGGCGTCGGTGCCACCGCGAGACCGCCCGGCAGCGTGTCGACGTACCCGACGTTGTGCAGCGTGACCGTCGGGCTCTGGTTGTGGATCAGGATCGTCGCCTTCGACACCACGCCCGGCGCCACGGAGGCGGGCGCGAACGACTTGGTCACCGTCGGCGGCGGCAGCACGTTGAGCGTCGCGTCGGCGGACGACTGGTTGCTGAAGCCCTCGTTCGAGGTCACGCCGCCCACCGGGATGGTGTTGGTGTACGCGCCGAGCGCGGAGGTGAGGACGTCGACGTAGATGAAGCAGTTGGCGCCCGGCGGCAGCGTCACGCCGGTCACCGTGACCACGCCCGCGCCCGCGGCGGCGGTGACGCTGCCGTTGGTGCAGGTCGTCGACGCGTTGGGCGTCGGCGCGACGGTGATGGTCGCCGGCAGCAGGTCGC
Source organism: Burkholderiales bacterium (assembly GCA_046347855.1). Taxonomy (GTDB): domain Bacteria; phylum Pseudomonadota; class Gammaproteobacteria; order Burkholderiales; family Casimicrobiaceae; genus VBCG01. The sequence goes on along the minus strand of JAXMFJ010000005.1, from coordinate 740,697 downwards.
TGAAGCTCACGTTGGTGAGCGTCACCGGCACCGGCGCGCCCGGATCGAGCGTGCTGATGAGGCGGATCGCCATCTGGCTCGTCTGCCCGAGCGACACGCTGGTCGGCGTGAACGACTTGGTGACGCCCAGGCCCTGCAGCGTCGACAGCGTCGCGGACGTGGGGAGCGTATTGGTGAGGCCCTCGGTGGACGTCACCGCGTTGGCCGGGATGGTGTTCGTGAGGTTGAGGAACTTGGTCGACGTGACCTTGACGGTGACCGAGCAGGTGGTGCCGACGTTGACCGTGGCGCCCGCGATCGTCACGTTGTTGGCGCCCGGCACGGCGGTGACCGTCGCGTTGGGGCAGGTCGTCGTCACGCCCGGCGTCGGGTAGACCTCCATGCCGAGCGGGAACGTGTCGGTGAACGTCACGTTGTGCACGGCGCTGGGCGAGCCGATCGGGTTCGTGATGTCGATCGTCAGCGTCGACGGCGCGCCGGCGGACACGCTGACCGGGTTGAAGCTCTTGTTGATGCCGATCGCGACGGCCGACAGCTTGCTGAGCGACGCCGTCACCGCGGTGGTGTTCTGCGCGCCCTCGGCCGTGGTGATGGCGCCGATCGGCAGCGTGTTGGTCCAGCTCGCCGGGTTGTTGGTGGTCCGGATGTTGAAGAGGACGTCGCAGTTGGCGCCCGCAGCGAGCGTGGCGCCGGTCATCGTGACCGTGTTGCTGCCCGGCGTGGCGGTGATCACCGGCGAGCCCGCGCACGTCGTTGAGGCGGCGGCGGGAGTCGCGACCACCATGTTGCTCATCGGCCCGTCGGTGAACGACAGGTTGGTGAACGGCGTCGACGACGGATTGGTGATCGTCAGGCGCACCTGCGACACGCCGCCGTTGGCGACCGAGCTCGGCGTGAAGGCCTTGGTCGCGGTGAGGCCCGAGTTGACCGTGAGGTTCGCGGAGGCCGCCGCCGGATTGGTCGCCGACTGGTCGTTGGTGAGCGCGTTCGCGGGAATGGTGTTGATCCGGGTGCCGGCCGGTCCCGTCGCGACCACGTTGACCTTGAAGTTGCAGCCTGCGGCCGGCACCGTGGCACCGGACAGCGTGACGCTCGACGCGCCCGGCAGCGCGGTGACGGTCGGGGTGCCGGTGCACGTCGTCGACGTCGCCGGCGTGGCGGCCACCACCAGGTTCGCGGGCAGCGGATCGGTGATCGCCGCATTCGTGAGCGGGGCGCCCGACGCGTTGGTGATCGTGACGGTGAGCTGCGACACGCCACCCTGCACGACGGTGCCCGGGCTGAACCCCTTCGAGACGGACGCGGCGGCGACCATCAGCACGCCGACCGAGGCGCTGTTGGTGTTGCCCACGCCGCCGCTGCCGCCGGTGCCCGTGACGCTGCCGACGGGAAGGGTGTTGGTGAACGTCTGGTTGATCGGCGAGCCGAGCGGCGCCACGGCCTTGATGGTCAGCGTGCACACGCCGGGCGTCACCCCCGAGCCGGCGGCGATGGTGCCGCCGGTCCAGGTGAACGCGGAATCGCCGGGATTGTTGCCGAACGTGCCGTTCGTGCAGCCCGCGCTCTGCGAGAAGCCGTTGGGGCTGGCGATCACCATCTGGAAGCCGCCGGAAATCGACGGCAGCGTGTCGGTGAAGTTGACGCCCGTGACCGGCCCGCCCGTGTAGTTGTTGATCGTGATGGTGAAGGTGACCGGCTGGCCGGGCGCGACGCCACCGGGGGGAGACGCGGTCTTGCTCACGGTGAGCTGGCCGTTGCCCGTCGAGGTGGCCGTCGCCTGGGGGCTGCCCACACCCAGGTTGTTGCCGACCGCGCCGGCGGGAATCGTGTTGGTGAGCGGACCGGCGACGGTCTGCACCACCGGCACGAAGAGGCGGCAGCGGTGCGTGGCGCCGCCGATGCCGATGGTGCCGCCGGTGAGCGTGAAGGAGCCGGCGCCCGGCGTGGCGGAGATCGTGCCGTTGACGCCGCTGCCGTTGCCGCTGCTCGCGCAGTCGATGGTCGGCGTCGACGAGCCGATCACGAGGCCGGTCGGCAGCGTGTCGGTGAACGTCGTGATGTTGACCGGCGTCGTCGACGACGAGTTGCCGAGGTCGATCCGCATCCAGAACTCGGTGTTGAGCGGAATCGGCGACGGGAGGGCGGTCCCGCCCGAGCTGGTGGTGAAGTAGTTCTTGCTCACCGTGATCGGCGAGTTGACGGTGATCGGGCGGTTGAACGACGCGCTGCTCAGGCCGCGCGTGTTGCCGATCGCGTTCGCCGGGACCGTGTTGGTGAAAGATTGCGTCGCGCCGGTGATGGAGGCGACGATCACGCGCACGCTGATCGTGCACGTCCCGCTCGCCCCGATGACGCCGCCGGTGAGCACCACGGAGTTGGCGCCTGCGTTGGCGGTCAAAGTGCCGTTGGCGGCGCCCGTGCCGGTGCACGTCACGGAGGCCGTCGGCGTGGGTGCCACCGTCATGCCCGCCGGCAAGGGATCGGTGAAGGTCGTGAGCGGGATCGTCGACAGCGTGTTCGGGTTGGTGAGCACGATCGACAGCGTGACCGGCTCGTTCACGATGCCGGTGGACGGGTTGAACGTCTTGGTGCCGCTCGGCTGCGACAGGAAGCGCACCGCGAGCGTGGCGGACGCCGGCGTCGCATTGGTCACCGTGGCCGCGCCTTCGGTGGCCTGGAAGCCGGAGGTGTTGCCGCCGGGAGTGAAGCCGTTGGACGGCCCGTTGGCCGGGATCGTATTGACCCAGTTGCCGGAGACGACCGACGTGACGTCGAGCTCGATGTAGCAGGCGCCCGACGTGATGCCGTCGCTGGCGGGAATCGTGCCGCCCGTCGCAATCAGGCGTTGCGTGCCCGGCGTCGCGGTGACCACGCCGAAGTTGCAGGTGTCGGCGACGTTCGCCGGGTTCACGATCGACACCTGCGCGGGCAGGTTGTCGGTGATGGCCGCCGCGGTGAGCGGCACCAGCGAGCTGTTGAAGAACGAGATGCGGAAGCGGCTGACGTCGCCCGGATCCAGGGTCGCCGGCGTGAACTGCTTGTTCACGGTGACCGTCGCGAGCGCAGCCGGCGCGGCCAGCAGCGCGGCGGCGCCGAGCAGCGCGGCCACGGCTGCACGCCCGCCGAGACGGGCGCAGCGCGCCTTGAACGATTGCACGCGCGCGCGCAGCGCGCACGCCCGAAGTTCGTATGTAGCGAAAGTCACGACGGGACACCCCAGTGGTTATGACCGGCAGCGCCCGTCCGATTTGCGGATGTGCAACCGCCCTGCCGCGATAGCGCCGCGGTCCCCCGCCGGCTGCCGCATTGCGGGAACAATGCGTCGCAGAGCGTCAGCGGAAGACTCGCGAAGCGTCTCGCAAGTGTAACGTGCCGCTAGGGTGCAATAAGTATGCCTACTAACACAGGCGTGCAAATCCGCAGCCTGGACAAAGCCTTGCGGCGACCGACGGGCTACGCGAGCGCGCGCAGCTCGCGCAGCGCGACCGACAGCATCGCGGCATCGGGTGCGGCAACCGCGCGCAGCTCGGTCATGAGCTGCGCCGCCCGTTCCAGCGCGCGGCGGTTGCGGTCCTGCCAGGCCCCGATCAGGGACGCGGTGGCGCCGACGTCGCCGCCGCCCGCGACGACGTTCGCAGTGATGGTCCGGGTCAGCGCGGAGAGGTCGTCCTGCATCGCGCCCTTCGCGAGGTTGCGCCAGTGGGCGCCCCCGGGCAGCGCCGCGACGCGCTCGCGCAGCCACGCGAGGCCCAGCCGGTTGGCGATGTCGAAATACACGGCCGCGACGGGCTCGACGGGCTTCTTCGCATCGGCCGCGACTTCCGCGATGTCGAGCGCCGCATGCAGCGTGTCGAAGGTCACGACGCGCTCCGCGAGCTCGCGCGGGACGCGGACCGCGACGAGCTCCGCGATCCTGCCGTCGATGCGCGCGCGCTCGGCGGGGTCGAGGAGCTTCGGCAGGCGCGCGGACAACGCCTCCACGCCGGGACGGAAGTACGCGATGGTCGCGGCCATGTCGTCGTTGAGGCGCCGCGAGCGCAGGAACCACAGCGTGCCGCGCTCGAGCTGGCCGCTGGTGTCGATCAGCATCGCCGACTGCACCTCGTCGGCGACCTTGTTGTCCTGCGCCTCCACCGCCTGCCACAGCGGCACGAGGCCGAAGATCTCGCGCGCGAGCAGGTAGGCGCGCACGACTTCGTAGGGACGCGCGCCGGTGGTCTCGGCAAGGCGATGCACGAACGTGCTGCCGACGCGGTTGATCATGCTGTTGAGCACGTGCGTCGCGATGATCTCGCGCTTCAGCGGATGGCGCGCCATGTAGCCGGCGAACCTGTCGCGCAGCGCCTCGGGGAAGTAGCGGACGAGCGCGGTGGCGACCCACGGGTCGTCCGGCAGCGGCGACGACTTGAGCTCCTCGTCGAGCCAGATCTTGCTGTACGCGAGCAGCACCGCCGCCTCGGGGCGCGCGAGGCCGCGGCCGGCGCTGCGCCGCTCGGCGATCTCGTCGTCGGACGGCAGGAACTCGATCGCGCGGTTGAGCCGCCCCGCCTTCTCGAGGAATTGCATGAAGCGCGCCTGCGCGTCGAGGAGCTGCGGCGCGATGCGGTTGGTCACCGACAGCACCTGCGTCTGGAAGTAGTTGTCGCGCAGCACCAGCGCGGCGACCGCGTCGGTCATCTGCGCGAGCTGCGCGTTGCGCTGCTTCTCCGTGAGCTCGCCGTCGGCGATCGGCAGCCCGAGCAGGATCTTGATGTTGACCTCGTGGTCGGACGTGTCCACGCCTGCCGAGTTGTCGATGGCGTCGGTGCAGATGCGCCCGCCCGCGAAGGCGAACTCGATGCGGCCGAGCTGCGTGCAGCCCAGGTTGCCGCCTTCCGCGAACACCTTGCAGCGCAGGTCGCGGCCGTCGACGCGCACGGCGTCGTTGGCGCGGTCGCCCACCTGCGCGTGCGTCTCGTGCGCGGCCTTGACGTAGGTGCCGATGCCGCCGTTGTAGATCAGGTCGACCGGCGCCTTCAGGATCGCGTTGACGAGCTCCGCGGGCGTCATCGCATCCGCCGTAAGCCCGAGGCGCGCCTTCACCTCCGGCGTGAGCGGGATCGACTTGGCGCTGCGCGCGTGGATGCCGCCGCCGCGCGAGAGGAGCTTCGCGTCGTAGTCGGCCCACGACGAGCGGGGCAGGCGAAACAGGCGCTCGCGCTCGGCGAAGCTCGCCTGCGGATCGGGATCGGGATCGAGGAAGACGTGCCGGTGGTCGAACGCGGCGACGAGGCGGATGTGCCGCGACAGCAGCATGCCGTTGCCGAACACGTCGCCCGACATGTCGCCGATGCCCGCGACCGTGAAGTCGGTGGCCTGCGTGTCGAGGCCCATCTCGCGGAAGTGCCGCTGCACCGACTCCCACGCGCCGCGCGCGGTGATGCCCATCTCCTTGTGGTCGTAGCCCGCGGAGCCGCCCGAGGCGAACGCGTCGCCCAGCCAGAAGCCGTACTCGGCGCTGATGCCGTTCGCGTAGTCGGAGAACGTCGCGGTGCCCTTGTCCGCCGCGACGACGAGGTACGGATCGTCGGCGTCGTGCCGCTTCACCTGCGGCGGCGGCACCACCGCGCCGGCGGCCAGGTTGTCGGTGATGTCGAGGAGGCCGCGCAGGTAGTCCTGGTAGCAGGCCACGCCCTCCTTCATGTAGGCCTCGCGGTCGGACGGCGACGGCGCGCGCTTCAGCACGAAGCCGCCCTTGCTGCCGACCGGCACGATCACCGTGTTCTTCACCATCTGCGCCTTCACGAGGCCCAGCACCTCGGTGCGGAAGTCCTCGGGGCGATCCGACCAGCGCAATCCGCCGCGCGCGACGCGCCCGCCGCGCAGGTGCACGCCCTCGAAGCGCACCGAGTACACGAAGATCTCGAACATCGGCTTGGGCTCGGGCAGGCCCGGTACCTTGGCGGGATCGAACTTGAACGACACGAACGTGCGCGGGGCGCCCTGCGCATCGCGCCGCCAGAAGTTGGTGCGCGTGGTCGCGCGCACCAGCGCCAGATACTGGCGCAGCACGCGGTCCTCGGACAGGTTGTCGACGTGCTCGAGCGCCGCCTCGATCGCGCGCTCGTGCTCCGCGGCGCGTGCGCCGGCCCCCGTGCCGCCGTCCGGATCGAAGCGCGCGCGGAAGAGCTCGACCAGTCCCCGCGCGATGCGCGGATGCGCGGCCAGCGTGCCCTCGATGAACGCCTGCGACAGCGGGAAGCCGATCTGCCGCATGTACTTCGCGTAGGCGCGCAGCACCACGATGTCGCCCGCGGGCAGGCGCGCGGCGATCACGAGGCGGTTGAAGTCGTCGCTCTCCACCTCGCCGCGGAAGATGCGCCCGAACGCGTCCTCGAACACCGCGTGCAGCGTCTCCACCTCGAAGTCGTCGTCCGGCAATGCGGACGCGAGGCCGAAGTCGTGGATCGCGACCGGCGGCATGCCGTCGGGCACGATGCGGTGCGGATGCTCGTCGAGCACCTTGAGGCCCATGTGCTCCAGCATCGGCAGGCTGTCCGACAGCGTGACCGCGCGGCCGCGATGCAGGAGCTGGAAGCGCAGCGTGCCGGCGGGCGCCTCCAGCGGACGGTAGAGGCTCAGCGCGAGCGGCTGCGCGTCGGTGAGCGCGGCCATCTGCTCGATGTGCGGGACAGCCGCGCGCGCGGAGAACTCCTCGCGGTAGCCCGCCGGAAACGCGTTGGCGAAACGGTGGTACAGCGCGAGGCCGCGGCCTTCGCCGAGCGCTTCCACCAGCGCGCTCTTCAAATCGTCGGTCCAGCGGCGCGAGGCGAGTGCCAAGCGCTGCTCCAGCTCGCGCACGTCGTACTCGGGGATCTCGCCCGGCCGCGTGCGCACGGTGATGTGGATGCGCGCGAGCACCGCCTCGGAGAGGTTGACGTTGAACTCGGGGCTCGAGCCGTTGAACGCCGCGACCAGGATCGCGATCCACCTCTGCCGCATCTCCGTCGAGTAGATCTCGCGCGGCGCGTACACGAGGCACGACACGAAGCGCTCGAACGCGTCGCGGCGCACGAAGAGGCGCAGGCGCTGGCGGTCGTACAGGTGCAGGATGCCCATCGCCGTGCGCAGGAGGTCGTCCTCGCCGGTCTGGAAGAGCTCGTCGCGCGGGTACGTGGCGAGGATGTTCAGCAGCGCCTTGCCGGCGTGGCTGTCCGCCGCGAGGCCGGCGCGCGCGATCACGTTGGCGATCTTGCGGCGCAGGAGCGGGATGTCCGCCGGGTTGGCGCTGTAGGCGGTGGACGTGAAGAGGCCGAGGAAGCGGTCCTCGCCGGTCACCGCGCCCTTGTCGTCGAAGCGCTTGACCGCGATGTAGTCGAGGTAGCCCGGGCGATGCACCGTCGAGCGCGACGTCGACTTGGTGATGACGAGGAGCTCCGGCCGGCGCGCGTACGCGCGAATCTCCGGCGGCAGCGCCGCGAAGCTCGCGGCGACGTCGCCGCCGTCCTTCTCGCGCAGGATGCCGAGGCTCGATCCCGGCACCACGCGCAGCGCGTCCTGCCCGTCGACGGTGACGAGGTCGTGTCGCCGGTAGCCCAGCAGCGTGAAGTGGTTGGCCGCGAGCCACGTGAGGAACGCCTGCCCTTCCGCCGTTTCCGCGGTGGGCAGCGGCGGCGGATGCTTGCCGATCTCCGCGGCGATGGCGAGCGCGCGCTCCTGCATCGCCTTCCAGTCGTGCACCGCGAGGCGCACGTCGCCCAGCACGCGCGCCACGTCGCGCGCGAGCTCGTCGAGCGTGCCCTGCCCCGCGACGCGGTCGACCTCGACGTGGATCAGCGATTCGCGGTGCGTGCCCGCGTCGCGCCCCGGCGTGACCGCCTGCAGCACGCCCTGCGCGTCGCGCACGGCATTCACGATCGGATGCACGATGAGGTGCAGCGTGAGGCCGTGGCGGTTCACCTCCATCGTCACCGAGTCGACGAGGAAGGACATGTCGTCGTTCACGATCTCGACGATCGTGTGCGTCGACTGCCACCCGTGCTCCTCGATGGTCGGGTTGAACGCCCGCACCTTCACGTGGCCGGGCTCGCGCTTGCGCGCGAAGTTCCAGTGCGAGAGCGCCGCGCCGTAGAGGTCGGCGAGCTGCCGGTCCGCGAGATCGTCGGGGTCGACCTGCCCGTAGTACTCGCGCACGAACGTCGCCAGCACCGCGCGCTGCTCGGGGGCGACCTTGCCCTCGACCAGGGCGACCAATTCGGCCAGGCGCTCCGTGCGGCGCTCCTCTTCCACCGTGCTGCGGTTCATGCGTCCTCCTCGGGCGCGCGTCCCCGGCGCCGCTCGTGGCGGGCCCGGGCGCGACGACGTTCGTTGTCCCGCCATTATGCCGCGCGCGTGTGGCGCGCAGCGGGTGGCGCTACCGCGCCTGGCGCAGCACCTCGACCCACGCGCGGCTCCCGGCCTCGAGGAGATCGAGCACGTGCTCGAAGCCGGGCGGGCCGCCCGTGTAGGGATCGGGAACGTCGCGCGCGGGTGGGCCCGCGGGGCCGTCGAGGAAGAGCCCGAGGTGGCCGCCGAACGTGGCCGGCCGCAGCGCGGACAGCGCGGCCAAGTTGCCGCGATCCATCGCGAACACGTAGTCGAAGCGCGCGAAGTCGGCGGCGGAGAACTGCCGCGCGCGCAGGTGCTCGAGCGCATAGCCGCGGCGCGCGGCGTGCGCGATCGCGCGCGGATCGGGCGGCCGGCCGACGTGCCAGTTGCCGGTGCCGGCGGACGCGACCGTCACGTGCGCAAGGCCTGCGCGCGCGGCGGTGTCGCGGAACACGACTTCGGCCGTCGGCGAGCGGCAGATGTTGCCGAGGCAGACGAAGAGGACGCGGGTGGGAGGCGGCAAGACGGGCGCGGGCAACGACGGTGCGGCGATCCTACGCCGGTGTACCGGTGCCGCGTCGCCGCCCGTTAATCGCGCGGCGAGCGCGATCGCGCGGTACGGCGCGTGCGCGCACGGCGGACGAGCGGCAGCACGAACCACAGGCCGGCGAACGTCGCGACCACGATCGCCGTCAGCACCGCGTTGAGGTGGAGGCGCGGCTCGATCAGCGTGGCGACGAGATAGAACTCGAGGCCGATGCCGGCGAGCAGCGGCACCGCGGTGGCGGCGAGGCAGCGCGACGCGAGGCGCACGAAGGCGACCGACACGGACGTGGGCTCCGCCAGCCGGTGGTAGATCGCGGGCGTCATGATGAACGCGATCGCGAGCGCGACCGCGAACAGCGCCGCGAGGTGGATGTCCTGGTGCGTCTCGGACAGCGTCTCGAAGCGCTGGTTGAACACCGCGATGAGCTGGAAGCCGAACAGCGCCTGCACGCCCGGCAACACCATGCGCGCCTCCTCCAGGACGTGGTCCGCCTGCTTGGAGAGCGATTCCTCCTCGGCGCCCGCCACGTCACGCCTCGTCGGCGCAGCGCCGCACGAAGTCGATCGCTTCCCGCGGCCCGCGCCACCCCGTCACCGACATCTGCTTGCCGGTGAAGAACGCCGCGTTGACGAAGAACTGCTCGAGCTCGCGCACCGCCTGCCGCGGCAGCGCGCCGATCTTGTCCACGCCCGGCGTGGCGCCGTCCCACGCGGGGCGCAGCACCAGGCGATGGTTGCTGATCCACTTGCGCTTCTTGCGCTCGCGCACGGTGATGAGCCCGAGCGGCAGGCAGTCGAGCAGGATGCCGGGATAGGTCGCGGTCGCATGCAGCACCAGCGCGTCGGCGGGATCGCCGTCCTCCGCGCGCGTGCCGGGCACGAAGCCCCAGTCGTGCGGATACGCGAGGCCGAGGGAGAGCTGCCGCGCGACGCGGAACGCGTCGAGGGCGGGGTCGTACTCGTATTTCAGCGTGCTGTGCCGCGGGGACTCGACGATCACCCGCACGGCGCCGTCGCTCCCGAACGGTGCCAAGGCGCTCAGCATGGCGTGCCGTGGAGTCGGAATACGCGCAGCATCGCGGCGGCGCGCGAGGGCGTCCATCGACGCGGCGCCGAATCGCGCATCGGACGCTTCCTACGCGCGCCGCGCCGTCGGCCCGAGCCTACAGCGCAATCGGCCGCGCTGCGGCTGACCGCGCAGGCGCGACCCACGATGATGCCTGCACGCGGCATCCGCCGCATTTTCGTCCAAGGATTCCGACATGACCCGCCATTCCCTCACCGCGTACGCGCTCGCCGCGACGCTCGCCTTCGGCGCCACGGCGGCGCTCGCGCAGGCCGACAACACCAACTCGACGATCGCGCCGGCGGACCCGACCGCGCAGCCGTCGTGGCCGCACTGGATGCACGACTACTCCACCGCGCATCGCGGGCGCATCTCGCGGCAGGCGTATTTCGACGAGATGGGACGCCGCTGGGACGCGGCCGACGCGCGCCGCGAGGGCCTGTCGGTGGACGAGATCAACCGCCTGTACGGCCCCGCGAACTCCGACCCGGTGACGGGCGCGGTGACCGCCCCGGGCTACATGGGCCCGAAGGACGTCAAGAAGTAGGCGCGCCGCACGCACGATGGCGAGCGCCAAGACCGGCAACGCGCCGGGGCCGTCGCGCGCGGGAGGGCGGTGCGCGACGGTCCTGCTGCTCGTCGACTTCGTCAACCCGATGGACTTCGACGGCGCGCGCGCGCTCGCGCCGAGCGCGCTGCGCGCCGCGCGGGCGGCGATGGCGCTGAAGCGCCGGTTCGCGCGCGCCGGGTGGCCGGTGATCTTCGCCAACGACAACTTCGGGCACTGGGACTCGCAGTTCGACGCGCTCATCGCGCACTGCGCGGCGGCCGGCGGCGCGGCCGCGCGCTTGGTGCGCGCGATCGCCCCCGAGCCGGGCGACCTGTCGCTGCTGAAGCCGCGCCACTCCGCGTTCTTCGGCACCCCGCTCGACTTCCTGCTGCACGACCTCGCGGCGCAGACGCTGGTGATCACCGGCATCGCGGCGGATTCGTGCGTGCTCTTCACCGCGCTCGACGCGTTCGTGCGCGAGTACCGCGTGTGGGTGCCCAACGACTGCGTCGCGGCGGAGTCGGCGGCGCGCCGTGCCTCCGCGCTGCGCCAGCTCCGGACTGCGGCCAAGGTGTGGACCGGGCCCTCGACGACGCCGTTGCGCACCGCGGTCGCACGCTGCGCGGCGCTGCATCGCTGACGCGCGCGCCGCGCCACGCACCGCAGATCAGCGCGGCTTGACGAAGCGCAGCGCGAACTTGTCGGTGGGCACCGGCGGATTGTTCGACGAGCCGGTGCGCGGATCGGCGGGATTGCGCAGGAACGCGCCCTCGGCGTCGAGCACGAAACCGGCCTGCGTCACCTCGCGCCGCACAACCTCCTCGTCGATGCGATGGAGCGTCTGCCCTTCGCTGATGCCCGTGCCGCTGCGCCCCGCGTGGTCGACGACGACGAAGCGCCCGCCCGGCTTCAGCGCGGCGAAGATGCGCGCGTTCATGCGCGCGCGATCGACCGGCAGGTACGAGATGTCGTGATAGTTGAGCACCAGCGTCACGAGGTCGAGGCTCGTCGCCTCGGGCGGGACGGGATCGTCGAACGGCCGGATCACCGGCCGGAAGTTGGCCTGCGGATGCTCCTCCAGCCGCTTCGCGAGCGCGGGGCCCGGCCGCGTGGACTGCGCCCACAGCACGCCCGACGGTCCCACGGCCAGCGCGATGAGCTGCGCCGTGTAGCCGCCACCCGCGGCGACGTCGAGCGCGTGCCAGCCCGGCTGCACCTGCGTGAACGCGAGCAGCTCCGCGGGATGGCGCGACGCATCCATGCGCCGGTCCTGCTCGGTGCGCAGGGGGCTCGCGACGACGGCGTCGTAGCGCGCGGCGTCGGCCTTGGGATCGGTCGTCGGCGCGGTCGTGCACGCGGCCAGCATCGTGGCGGCGACGAGCAGCAGGGCAAGTTGAGGTCGGCGGATCATGCGGCGGCCTTCTGAGGATGGGGCGCCCAGTGTCTCACCTTTGCAGACGTTGTTTTAGCGGCGTGAAGGCTTCTTGCGCGCCGCGCCCCTGCCGGCCGTGAGCACGCGCAGGAACGTATTGCGCGACTCGACCTGCTCCTCGAGGCGCCGGCCGACCTGCACGCACACGAGGTCGCACAGCTCGAAGATGCGCGGATCGACGATGCGATAGAAGGCGCTGGTGCCGCGCGCCGACTTCGCGATGAGCCCGCGCTGCGTGAGCATGCCGAGGTGCTTCGAGATGTTGGCCTGGCTGCCGCCCAGCTCGGCGGTCAGCTCGCCCACGTTGCGCTCGCCCCCGCGCAGGGCGTTGAGGATCTTGAGGCGCATGGGCACCGAGAACGCCGAGAAGAAATCGGCGACCTGCCGGAGCGCGTCATCGTCCAGGTTTTCCATCAGCCTGCATTCGCGAAGGGTGGCGACGCCCATAGTCTAGCGCTTCGGCAATGCTTGCATGAATAACTGATTAGCGATATAGTAAAGCATTCCCCGGGCCGTGTCGAGCATCGCGCCGGCCCCGGGAGCATTGCCCGTCACGAGGACCCCGATGAGAGCATCTCCTGCAGTTGCGGTCGCCGCGCTGGCGGCGTGCGTCGCGCTGGCCGCCCATGCCGCCCCGCTCGCGACCGTGACGGTGGCCCCGTCCGCCGCGAGCCCGGTCTACGTCGCCGAAGGGCGCGTCGAGGCCGTGCGCCAGACCACGATGGCGGCGCAGGTGCCGGCGCGCATCGTCGAGATGCGCGTGCGGGCCGGCGACGCCGTGAAGGCGGGCCAGGTGCTGGTGCGCCTCGACGCACGGACCGCCACCGACCAGGTGGCATCGAGCCAGGCGCAGGTCGCGGCCGCGCAGGCGCAGCTCGAAGCCGCCCGCCGCGACTACGAGCGCAATCGCCGTCTCGCCGAGAAGCGCTACATCAGCCAGGCCGCGATGGAGCAGGCCGAGGCGCAGTTCAAGGCCGCCGAGGCGCAGGCGAAAGCGTCGATCGCACAGGCGGGCGTGGCCGCGACGCAATCCACGTTCACGACGCTGGTCGCGCCGTACGCGGGGGTCGTCGCCGGCGTCGCCGCGGAGGTCGGCGACATGGCGTCGCCGGGCGTGCCGCTGCTGACCCTCTACGATCCCGCGGAGCTGCGCGTCGTCGCGCCGCTACCCGAGAGCGTCGCGGAGCTCTTGGCGTCGGACAAGCCCGTGCAGCTCACGCTGGCGGGCGGCAGCGGCGCCGAGCGCAGCTTCGACGTCGCGCGCGCGGTCGTGCTGCCGACGGCCAATCCGGAGACCCACACGCGCGAGGCCCGCATTCCGCTGCCGGCGACCGCGAAGGGCGTGACACCGGGCATGTTCGCCCGCGCGTCGTTCCCGCTGGCGCGCGCCGGCGAAACCCGGATCATGGTTCCCGCCAGCGCGGTCGTGCGCCGGCCCGAGTTCACCGCGGTCTACGTCGTGGACGCGAACGGGCGGCCGCAGCTGCGCCAGGTGCGCCTGGGCCGCGCGGCGGGCGACAGCGTCGAGGTGACGTCGGGCCTCGTGGCCGCCGAGCGCGTCGCGCTCGACCCCGTCGCCGCGGCACGTCAATGAGCACGCCAACGAGCACGCCGATGAGCACGGCACCCACGCCGCCGCTCGGGGTCTCCGGGCGCATCGCGCGCTACTTCCAGTCGGCGCAGATCACGCCGCTGCTGGCGCTGCTCGCGCTGCTCGCGGGCCTCTTCGCGGTGCTCGTGACACCGCGCGAGGAGGAGCCGCAGATCAACGTGACGATGGCGAACGTGCTGATCCCGTTCCCCGGGGCGTCGGCCGCCGACGTCGAGCAGATGGTCGCGGCGCCGGCCGAGCAAGTGATCGACCGCATCACCAACGTCGAGCACGTGATGTCGGTCTCGCGTCCCGGCCTCGCGGTGATCACCGTGCAGTTCAAGGTTGGCGTGCCGCGGATCACCGCGCTGGTGAGCCTCTACGACACGATCCTCTCCAACCAGGACTGGCTGCCGCGCAACCTCGGCACGCTGCAGCCCATCATCAAGCCGAAGGGCATCGACGACGTCCCGATCGTGACGCTCGCGCTGCACGCGAAGGACGCCGACGTCGGCCCCGCCGACCTCGAGCGCGTCGCGCACGCGATCGAGGCCGACATCAAGCGCGTCCCGGGCACGCGCGAGGTGGAGACGCTGGGCGGGCCCCGGCGCGCGATCAACGTCCGCCTCGATCCCGCGCGCATGAACGCCGCGGGCGTCACGGTGAGCGACGTGCGCGCCACGCTGCTGTCCGCCAACAACGGCACGCCGGTCGGCGAGCTCGTGGCCAACAACCAGGCCGTGCTGGTGGATGCGGGGCCGTTCTTCCACGATGCGCGCGATCTCGGCGCCCTCGTCGTCGCCACCCGCGGCGGTGCGCCGGTGCACCTCGAGCAGGTCGCGACGGTGGAGGACGGGCCGCCGCTGCCGGAGCAGTACGTGTGGCACGGCACCGCGGGCAAGGACGCGCGCGAGTCCCCGGCCGTGGTGATGAGCGTCACCAAGAAGCCCGGGCAGAACGCCGTCGACGTCGCCGACGCGGTGATCGCGCGCGTCGACAGCCTGCGCAACGCGGTGATCCCGCCCAACGTGACGGTCGACGTCACGCGCAACTACGGCGCGACCGCCAACGACAAGGCGATGAAGCTCATCCAGAAGCTCGTGTTCGCGACGGCGAGCGTGGTGGCGCTGGTGCTGTTCGCGCTCGGCTGGCGCGAGGCGGTGATCGTCGGCACGGCGGTGGTGCTGACCCTCATGGCCACGCTGTTCGCGTCGTGGGCGTGGGGCTTCACGCTGAACCGCGTGTCGCTGTTCGCGCTCATCTTCTCGATCGGCATCCTGGTCGACGACGCCATCGTGGTCGTCGAGAACATCCATCGCCACCGTCTGCTGGCGCCGGGGCGCAGCCTCACCGACATCATCCCGCAGGCGGTGGACGAGGTCGGCGGACCGACGATCCTCGCCACGCTCACCGTGATCGCGGCGCTGCTGCCGATGGCGTTCGTCAGCGGCCTCATGGGGCCGTACATGAGCCCGATCCCGATCAACGCCAGCATGGGCATGCTCCTCTCGCTCGCGATCGCGTTCGTCATCACGCCGTGGCTCGCGCGCCGGCTGCTCGGCCACGATCACGCCGCGGCCTCCGACGGCATCGCGGCGCGCGTCGCGCCGCTGTTCCGCCGCTCGTTCGCGCCGTTCCTCGACCGTGCGCGCGGCGCGCGCAACCGCTTCCTGCTTTGGCTCGGCATCGCGGGGCTGATCGCGGTGTCGCTCGCGCTGCCCGTGATGCAGCTCGTGGTGATGAAGATGCTGCCGTTCGACAACAAGTCGGAGTTCCAGGTGGTGGTCGACATGCCGGCCGGCACGTCGCTCGAGCGCACCGCGGCCGTGCTGCACGAGATGGGCGCCTATCTCGCGACCGTGCCCGAGGTGGCGGACTACCAGGCGTATGCCGGAACGTCGGCGCCGATCAACTTCAACGGTCTGGTGCGCCAGTACTACCTGCGCCGCGGCACGGACGTCGGCGACCTGCAGGTCAACCTCGTCGACAAGGCGCACCGGCATGACCAGAGCCACGCGATCGCCACCCGCGTGCGTCCGGCGCTCACCAAGATCGCGGACGCGCACGGCGCGCGGGTCAAGGTAGTCGAAGTGCCGCCGGGCCCGCCCGTGATGTCGCCGATCGTCGCGGAGATCTACGGACCCGACGACGCCGGCCGCATCGCGGTGGCGCGGGCGGTGGAAGGCGTGTTCCGCCAGCAGGCGGGCGTGGTCGACGCCGACGTGAGCGCGATCGCGCGCGCGCCGCGCTGGGTCGTCACCGTCGACCGCGCGAAGGCGGCGCTCGCCGGCGTGCGCCAGGACGACATCGTCGCCACGCTGCGCGCGGGCCTCGCCGGCGAGGACGTCACGTACCTGCACGACGCGTCGAAGTACCCGGCCGCCGTGCGCCTCCAGCTGCCCGCGTCCGCACAGGGCGACCTCGACGCGCTGCTGCAGCTCGCCGTCCGCGGCACCGGCGGCAAGGCGGTGCCGCTGCGCGAGGTGGTCGTCGTCGACAAGACCGGCGCGCGCGAGCAGCCGCGCTATCACAAGGACCTGCTGCCGGTGGAGTACGTGGTCGGCGACACGGCGGGCAGCATCGACAGCCCGCTCTACGGGATGTTCATGATGCGCTCGGCGATCCTCGCGCTGCCCACGCCGGGCGGCGGCACGCTGGCCGAGCACTTCATCAGCCAGCCCCTCGACCCGTATCGCGGCTACAGCATCAAGTGGGACGGCGAGTGGCAGGTCACCTACGAGACGTTCCGCGACATGGGCCTCGCGTACGCGGTCGGGCTCGTGCTCATCTACCTGCTCGTGGTCGCGCAGTTCGGCTCGTACCTCACGCCGCTCATCATCATGGCGCCGATCCCGCTGACCATCATCGGCGTGATGCCCGGGCACGCGCTGCTCGGCGCGCAGTTCACGGCGACGTCGATGATCGGCATGATCGCGCTCGCCGGCATCATCGTGCGCAACTCCATCCTGCTCGTCGATTTCATCAACCTGCAGGTGAAGGAAGGCGTGCCCTTCGCCGACGCGGTGGTGAACTCGGCGGTGATCCGCGCGCAGCCGATCGCGCTCACCGCGCTCGCCGCGATGATGGGCGCGTTCTTCATCCTCGACGATCCCATCTTCAACGGGCTCGCCGTGTCGCTCATCTTCGGCATCCTGGTCTCGACGCTGCTCACGCTCGTCGTGATCCCCCTCCTCTACTATGTCGCCTATCGCCGCACCTTCGCGGCGCCCTCGGAGATCGCACCATGACCAGCTGGCAGCTCGTCCGCATCTTTGCCGGAAGCTTCATCCTCCTCTCGCTCGCGCTCGGCGTCCCGGGCAGCCCGCTGTTCGTGAGCCCGTGGTGGCTCGCGTTCACCGCGTTCGTCGGCGTCAACATGCTGCAGAGCGGCTTCACGCGCTGGTGCCCGCTCGAGATCATCCTGCGCAAGCTGGGCGTGACGCCGGGCGCATGATCGCGATGAGCATGCAGCCGCGCGCGCTGCGCACGGTGCTCGCCGGCCTCGCCCTCCTCGCGTGCGCGGCGGGCGCACGCGCCGACGTCGACCTCCTCGCCGCGTGGGCCGCGGCCGAGCAGCAGGATCCCGCGTACGCCGCGGCACGCGCGGAGGCAGCCGCGGGCGCCGCGCGCAGCCGGCAGGGACGCGCGCTGTCGCTGCCGACGGTGACCGTGAGCGGCACGGTCGGGTACGGCGCCGTCAACCAGTCCACGTCGGGCGCGCAGTTCACCGGGCCCGGCTTCGGCACGGTCGACGGCGTGGACTTCCGCAGCGAGATCAACGGCGGCACGAGCACCGGCTGGCGCATCACGGCCGAGCAGCCGCTCTACAACGCGGAGCGGCGCGCCAGCGCGCGGCAGCTCGAGCTCTCGGCGGATCGCGCGGAGCTCGCGCTGTCCATGGCGCGGCAGGACCTCATGCTGCGCACGGCGCGCGCGTACTTCGCGGTGCTCGCCGCGGAGGACGCGCTCGAGGAGGCGGAGCGGCAGAAGGCCGCGACCGCGCGCGCACTCGAGGTCGCGCAGGGCAACTACGACGAGGGCAAGGCGCCTGTCACCGACCGCAACGAGGCGCAGGCCCGCTACGACGGCATCGTCGCGCGCGAGAGCGCCGCACGAGATGCGCTCGCGTTCGCGGGCGCGGCGTTCACCGAGCTCACCGGCCTGCCCGCGCAGGGGCTGCGCACGGTGCCGCGCGACGCCGCGTTGCGCGCGTTCGAGGCGGGGCGCCTCGATGCGTGGCTCGCGAAGGCCGGCGAGGGCAACCCGCAGGTGGCGCTGCAGTCGCTGGCGCGCGACATGGCGCGGCAGGAGATCGAGAAGTGGAGCGCGCAATCGGCGCCGACGCTGTCGCTCATCGCGCAGGCGGGCGGCGACCGCCTCGCCGGCAACGGCGCGTTCGGCACCTACAGCGTGGTCAGCGCCAGCAACGGCGTCGTCGGCCTGCAGCTCTCCATTCCGCTCTACACCGGCGGCATGCGCTCGGCGCGCGGCGAGGAGGCGATCGCGCTCGCCGAGAAGGCGGGCTACGACGTCGAGGCGGCGCGCAAGGCGGTGGCGCTGCAGACGCGCGGCGCGTGGCTCGGCGCGACCGGCGGCATGACGCGCATCCCAGCCTACGAGCGCGCCATCGCGTCCGCGCGCTCGCGCCTCGACGCGACCGAGACGGGGCACGAGGTGGGCGCGCGCACGACGCTCGACGTGCTCAACGCGCAGGCCGATCTCTATCGCGCCATGCGCGAATCGTCGCAGGCGAAGTACCAGGTGCTGCTCGACCGCATCGCGCTGGCGCGCGCGGCCGGCGAGCTGACCGAGGAGGTGCTGCGCGCGGTCAACGGCAACCTGGCCGCGCGCTGATCCACGCGCGTTTGTATACTCGTGCGCACTGCCGTCCCGCAGGTCTTCTCCCCTATCGAGATCCGGACGCGATGAGCGACGCGCTGAACTACCTCGTCAAGGCCCGCCCCGAGGCGATGGGCGGCTACTTCAGGTTCCTGAAGCTCGCGGGCACGCACCTCGATCCGAAGACGCGCAACCTGATCTCGGTGATCACCAAGGTGCACGCGCAGACCGAGAACGGCCTGCGGCAATACCTCACGCGCGCGCTGCGCGAGGGCGCCACCGCCGACGAGATCCTCGATGCGCTGCTGATGGCGTTTCCCGCGCTCGGCCTCGCGAAGATCGTGTGGGCGGTCGACGTGATCCTGCGCATGGACCTGCCGGAGTTCCGCCTCGCCGCGGCCGCGCCCGAGCCGCGCTGGCACGACGTCGCGCCGCTGGCGGCCGTGAAAGCCGGCGCGACGAGCTACTTCGCGTGCGACGATCGCCATCTCTTCGTGCATCGCAAGGGCAAGGCGATCAAGGTGTACGACAGCCGCTGCCCGCACCAGGTCACCGACATCCCGCACCTCGCGCTCGTGGGCACCACGCTCACCTGCCCGAAGCACGGCTGGGCGTTCGACATCGAGACCGGCCGCTGCATCGCCAACGGCGACCGGCCGCTCACGGAGTTCCCGCACAAGGTCGAGGCACGCCGCCTGCACGCCTGGTGGTAGCGCTGCAGCCCGTTGACCGCCGTCAACGGCACCCATTCGCCGCGATGCCACACTGACCGGACGCGCCTCGTGCGGCGCCCGCCTGGACGCCGCCCTGCGTCGCGCGCGGGAGGCCCCCATGAAGCACATCGTGATCCTCGGCGCCGGCACCGGCGGCGCGCTGACGGCCAACCTGCTGTCCCATCGGCTGGACCTGCGCGAGTGGACGATCACGGTGATCGACCGCTCGCTCCTGCACGTCTACCAGCCGGGCCTCCTGTTCCTGCCGTTCCGCATGTCTGGCTACGCGACGCAGGACGACGTCGTGCGCCCGATCGAGGCGCCGCTGCCGCCAGGCGTGCACTTCGTGCCCACCGAGGTGTACCTCATCGACCACGCCAAGCGCGAGGTGGACACCGACGAGGGCATCTTCCCCTACGACTTCCTGGTGTGCGCGATGGGCTGCCGCCCCGCGCCGGAGGAGATCGAGGCCATGGCGCCGGCGATGGGCCGCGCCGTGCACACCTTCTACACGCTCGAAGGCGCGCTCGCGATGCAGGACGCGATCGCGGGCATGCGCGAGGGCCATCTCGTCGTCGACATCTGCGAGATGCCGATCAAGTGCCCGGTGGCGCCGCTCGAGTTCGCCTTCCTCGCGGACTGGCATTTCCGCGAGCGCGGGATCCGCGACCGCATCGAGATCTCGCTCGTGACGCCGTACACGGGGGCGTTCACCAAGCCGAACGCGAACCGCATCCTGTCCAAGGTGGCCGCGGACAAGGGCATCCGCGTCGTGCCCAACTTCGCGACCAGCGCCGTCGAGGTGGACAAGAAGCGCATCCGCACGTACGACGGGCGCACCGTCGACTACGACCTGCTGTGCGCGATCCCGCCCAACCTCGGGCCGGCGGTCATCGACGGGTCCGAGCTCGGGGACGGCGCGGGCTACGGCCTCACCGATCCGCGCACGCTGCGCAGCCGGAAGGCGGAGCGCATCTACCTGCTCGGCGACAACACGAACGTCGCGACGTCGAAGGCCGGCTCGGTCGCGCACTTCGAGGCCGAGACGGTGGTCGAGAATTTGCTGCGCGAGATCGACGGCCGCCCGCCGCTCGCCACGTTCGACGGCCACGCCAACTGCTTCGTCGAGACCGGCGACGGCAAGGCGATGCTGCTCGACTTCAACTACGACGTCGAGCCGCTCGAAGGGTCGTTCCCGCTGCCGGGCGTGGGCCCGTTCTCGCTCCTGGAGGAGAGCCACCTCAATCACCTCGGCAAGCTCGCGTTCAAGTGGGTGTACTGGAACATGCTGCTGCCGGGCCACCTGCCCAACGTGCCGCTGCTGCCGGCGCACATGAGCTTCCTCGGCAAGGACAAGACCACGGCGCCGCAGATCCGCGTGGCGCGTGCGATGCACGTGCGCGACGTGATGACGACGGAGGTGGTGTCGGTGCGCCGGGGCACGTCGCTCGTGGCCGCGGCGGAGCTCATGGTCGCGAAGAAGGTCAGCGGGCTGCCGGTGCTCGATGCGGAGGACCGGCTCGCGGGCATCCTGACCAGCGCGGATTTCATGTCCGCGATGAACCTCGACGCCGGCCGCCTCGGCAACGCGCTCGAGACGCTCGTGCGCAAGCGGCGGGCGCGCAAGGGCATGGGCACCATCGTCGACGACATCATGACGAAGCAGCCGATCACGATCCGCGCCGAGGACACGCTGGAGCACGCCGTGCAGCGGATGGACCGCAACAAGATCAAGCGGCTGGTGGTGACCGACGGCGAGCAGCACGTGCGCGGCGTGGTGTCGCGCTCCGACCTCGTGAAGCTCTACGCCGCGAAGTGACGGCGCGCGACGGGCGCCGCGCACGCGTCAGGGGCGGACGACGAGGACCGCGCAGGCCGCGAGTCCCGCGATGCGCTGCGCGTTGCTGCCGAAGTGCCAGCGTCCGTGCGCGCGCGGCCCGCCGCGGCCCACCACCAGCAGGTCGGCGCCGAGCTGCGCAGCGAGTGCGGCGATCGTCTCCGCCGGGCGTCCGGCGGCCACGCGGCATTCGACGGCAAGCCCCTCGCCGCGAACGACGTCAGCCGCCGCGCGCACGGCGACATCGGCGGCGGCGCGTGCGGCCGGCGTGTCGTGCGCCGCGACCGACACCAGCGTGAGCGGCAGTTGCGCGGCACGGGCGGCATCCGCCGCCGCACGCGCGACACCACTCGCGAGCGGCGTGGTGTCGATCGCGGCCAGCACGCGCTGCCGCCACGACCGCGCCGCGCGCGGCACGAGCAGCACGCTGCACGGCGCCTCGGTGGCGACCTTGCCGACCATCTCGCCGATCATGAGGTTGGCGAGGAAGCTGCGCCGTCCGCGCCGGCGAACGATCACGAGGTCCGCGTGCATCGCCGTCGCTTCCGCGACGATCGCGCGCCACGCCTCCTCGTGGCGGCGGACGCGCACCGTCGCGCTGGCCCCGGCGGACTGTGCCGCCGTGCGCACCGCGAGCGAATGCTCGTGCACCGCCTCCTCGTCGCGCGCGACCAGCGCCGGCGCGACGGCCTCGTACTCGACGTTGGCGACGAGCGGCAGCACGATCGCGAGCGGGATCGCGCGCGTGCGCGCCAGCCCGAACGCCATCTGCTCGGCGCCGGCATCGAACTCGGTGTGCTCCATCGCGAGCAGCGGACGGGTGCAGGGGATCACGGCGAGTGCGCCTTCAATGCCCTGCCGCCAGGATTCCGGACGCGGCCAGCAGCAGCACTGCGATCTCGAGCACGCACAGGCCCGCGTACACCTTGTCGCCGCAGCGCACGAAGATCGGCAGGATCGCCGCGAGGCAGACCAGCGAGCACCCGGCGAGCATCGCGATGCCCAGCAGCACCACGTACTCGCCCTTGTGCAGGTGCAGGAGCCAGCCCCAGCCGGTCGGCGCCCGCGTGGTGGCGAGGTAGTCCGCGAGCGGCAGCCCCCACACCTGCGGCAGCTGGTCGACCGTCACGTGCGCGTCCAGCCAGCCCAGCGCGTAGGCCAGGAAGCCCGCGCCGAGCGCCGCGAAGCCGAGCTTCGACGTGAGGTCGAGCAGTTTGGCGTAGCGCAGCTGCTCGACCGGCACCTGCTGCGTCGACGATGTCGGCGACGGCGTCGCGTCGTTCAATTCCAGATCCCCGTGCCCTTCGCCAGCGCGCGCAGGCCGGCAAAGAGCAGCAGCGTCAGCACCAGCTTGCGGACCAGCGACGGCTTCATCAACGTCAGCAGGCGCGCGCCGATGCGCGCGCCCAGCATCATGCCGATGACCGACGGCGCCGCGATGACGACCAGCACCGCGCCCTCGATCATGTAGACCCAGGCGGCGGCGGAATCGACCAGCGACAGGATGAAGCTCGAGGACCCCGCCGCGACCTTGAGCGGCGTGCCCATCAGCAGGTTCAGCACCGGCACGTTGGCCCATCCCGCGCCCATCCCGAACATGCCGGCGAGCGCGCCGATCAGCGTGAACAGCGCGAGACCGGCCGGCGTGCGGTGCACCTGCCAGTGCACGTCGCGGCCGGCGCCGATGTCGCGGTAGACGCCGTGGATGCCGAGCGCGGCGGACAGCGCATCGGGCGCGGGGACGTGCGGGACGTCGGAGCGGCGCGCGGTCGCCATCAGCGCCACGATGCCGAGGATCGTGACGCCGAGCGCGATCTGCACCAGCCAGCCCGGCATCGCGAGGCCGACCATCGCGCCGGCGATCGAGCTCGCCGACGCCAGCAGCGCGAGCGGCAGCGTGAGCCGCAAATCCGCGAGCCCGACGCGCAGGAGCTTCGGTCCCGCGGCGAGCGCGCTCGCGAGCGCGACCAGCAGCCCTGCGCCGCGCACGAAATCGAGGTGGAAGGGAAAGAAGCCGCTGACGATGGGCACGAACAGCACGCCGCCGCCCACGCCCGCCGGCACCGCCACGATGCCGAGGAGGAAGCAGACGACGAACAGCGCGAGCGGCCACCACCACCACGCCACGGCGGACGCATCGCCGGTCGCGGCCATCGCCGAGCCTGCCGCGCATGCGCATCCCAGCGCCGCCAGCACGCGCAGGAAGCGGAGCGCCGCGCTCGCCGTCACGACATCGACTGGTAGTAGAGGTTCTGCGGGTGGTTGGCGTCGGCGAAGAAGTACCAGCGCTCCGCGAGCAGCCCCACGTACTGCGTCACGAAGAGCGCGAGCAACGCCGGGCCCGATGCGACGCCCATGCCGAGCAGCATCACCGGCAGCGCGAACGCGAGCAGCAGGAAGGCCCAGCGGATGGCGCGCACCTTCCCGCGCGTCGCGCCGTGGAAGAACTCGCGCGTGTTGAACGAGCCGCCCATGAAGCCCTGCGCGCGCTGCACGATGGCGGGATGCGCGATGCCGATCGCCGACTGCACCGTGGTCTTCGGGCGCAGCGCGCGGTTGCGCAGCAGCGACGCGATGCGCGTGACTGCTGCGGCGAGCGTGAGGACGCACGCCGCGAGCGCATACGGGCGCGCGAGCGGCGGCGCCGCGAACGCAGCATAGGCCGCCGCGAGCAGCGTGCCGGAGGCCAGGCCGAGCAGCAGGTAGTTCACCGGCGTCAGCGGCGTCGCCCATTCCGCGAGCAGGCGCAGCGACGCGTAGATCATGCCCGTGCACACGAAGAGCGCGAGTGCGAGCACCGCGGTCGTGGCACCGAGCGCGCCGGTCGCCTCGATGCCGAGCGCATGCGCGAGCGTCCATGCGCAGAGCGTTGCCATGAACAGCGGCAGCACGATGACCTCGCGCGACAGCCATGACGTGCGCCAACCGGACGCGGCGCGCCAGCCGCGCGACGGGCGGCCGAGGTGGAACACCGACGCGACGAGCCCCGCGGCGGTGAACGCGAGCGCGACGATGCCGCCGCCGGCGAAGAAGCGCGCCGCAGGCATCGCGACCATGCCTGCATGCGCCGCGACCTCGATCGCGTACAGCGCGACGAACAGGCCCTGGCCGGCGCCGATCAGGGTCGTGAGGAGAAGGACGGAGAGCGCGGGGCGCATCGGATCATGAGTCGGAAGTGAAGGCTAGCGGCACTCTGGCGATCGGCAGGGCATCACGTTGCCACCGTCATCCCCGCGAATGCGGGGATCCAGTGTCGTTGAGCGCTTGCAAGGCAACGCCACTGGGTTCCCGCTTTCGCGGGAACGACAATTTGCAGCTTCGGCGTCGATCCGCTCGGCATCTTCGAGAAAAGTGCTACGTCGCGTAGTCCTCGGTGGCCGCACCTGGGAACGCGGGGCCCGGCGCCGCGCCGTCGACGCGCAGCGGATTCTCGGTGCGCACGAGGTCGTCCGCGTGCAGC
This sequence comes from Burkholderiales bacterium, assembly GCA_046347855.1. GTDB lineage: Bacteria > Pseudomonadota > Gammaproteobacteria > Burkholderiales > Casimicrobiaceae > VBCG01. Next base: position 716,317 of record JAXMFJ010000005.1, on the reverse strand, counting down.
CGCAATTCGGTCCTGCGCCGCGGCAGGTAGCGGTTCGCCGGCCGCGTGCCCTGCTCCGGCATCAGCGCGTAGCCGGCGCGATCGCGGATCGCCTTCGAGACCACCGACTCCGGATCGTGGACGTCGCCGAACAGGCGCGCGCTGGTCGGGCACGCCAGCACGCACGACGGCTTGCGGTCGCGCGCCGGCAGCGCCTCGTCGTAGAGGCGGTCGACGCACAGCGTGCACTTGGTCATCACCTTGCGCGCTTCGTCCATCTCGCGCACGCCGTAGGGGCACGCCCACGCGCAGTACTTGCAGCCGATGCACTTGTCGGCGTCGACCAGCACGATGCCGTCGGACGCGCGCTTGTACGACGCGCCGGTCGGGCACACGGGCACGCAGGGCGGGTCCTCGCAGTGCAGGCACGACTTCGGGAAGTGGACCGTCTGCGTGTCCGGGTACGTGCCGACCTCGAAGGTCTGCACGCGATTGAAGAACGTGCTCGTCGGGTCCTTGCCGTACGGCGCGAGGTCCGCGAGCGGTCCCGCCGAGCCTGACGTGTTCCACTCCTTGCAGCTCGTCACGCAGGCGTGGCAGCCGACGCAGACGTTGAGGTCGATGACGAGCGCGAGCTGGGTCACGAGGGTGCCTTCACGCGCGCCTGCGGCCCGCGAAGTACGCGAGGAAGCGCGGGCGTCCCGGCGCGGTGCCCGGCACCGGCGGCGTGGGCGCGAACTGCGGCGAGCTCTCCTCCGGCTCGCCCGGCGCGGCGGGATAGATGCGCACGCGCACGTCGTACCACGCGGCCTGGCCGGTGACGGGATCGGAATTGGAGAGCGTCGCGCCCGCCGCGCCGCCGGGCAGCTCCTCGGTGATGAGGTGGTTGAGCAGGAAGCCCTTGCGCGACTCGTTGGCGTCGGGCGCGAGGTGCCACGCGCCGCTCGCCTTGCCGATCGCGTTCCACGTCCACACGGTGCCGGGCTCCACGGCCTCGGTGTAGCGGCACATGCCGCGCACCTTGCCCCACGGCGATTCCACCCACAGCCAGCCGCCGTCCGCGATGCCCGCGGCCTGCGCGGTGCGCGGATTGACCATCAGGTAGTTGTGCGTGTGGATCTGCCGCAGCCACGCGTTCTGCGAGTCCCACGAGTGGTACATCGCCATCGGGCGCTGCGTGACCGCCCGCAGCGGGTAGCGCTGCGCGTCCGCGTGCGCGGCCTCGAGCGGCTCGGACCAGAACGGCAGCGGATCGAAGTGCGCCTCGACCCGCGCGCGCAGGCGATCGGGCGGCTGCTTGCCGGGACGCCTGCCCTGCGCAGCCAGGCGGAACTTCTGCAGGAACTCGGAGTAGATGTGGATGACGATGGGGTCGAAGTCGCGGCGCAGCCCGTTGGCCTGCGCCCACAGGAGGTAATCGCGGTTCCAGTTGCGCATGTACTGCAGGTGGCGCGGCAGGTGGTGCTGGAACACGCAGTTGTTCTGCGCGTACATCTCCCACTGGCGCGGGTTGGGCTCGCCGCGCAGCGACTTCTCGCCGTCCTTGCCGCGCCACCCCGCGAGGAAGCCGATGCCCGAGCCCGGCGCGGTCTCGTAGCGGACGACGAAGTCCGGATAGTCGCGGTACTTGCGCGTGCCGTCCGCGTTCACGAACAGCGGAAAGCGCAGGCGGCTCGCGAGCTCGATCAGCACTTCCTGGAACGGCTTGCAGTCGCCGGTCGGCGGCAGCACCGGCACGCGCACCGAATCGACCGGGCCCTCGAACTCGGAGATCGGGCGGTCGAGCAGCGACATCGCGTCGTGACGCTCGAGGTACGTGGTGTCGGGCAGCACGAGGTCGGCGAACGCGGTGGTCTCCGACTCGAACGCGTCGCACACGACGAGGAACGGGATCCTGTACTCGCCATCCGCACGCTTGTCGGTGAGCATCCGGCGCACCGCCACCGTGTTCATGCTGGAGTTCCACGCCATGTTGGCCATGAACAGCAGCAGCGTGTCGATGGGATACGGGTCGCCGCGCCACGCGTTGGTGATCACGTTGTGCATGAGCCCGTGCGCGGACAGCGGGTGCTCCCACGAGAAGCCCTTGTCGATGCGCACCGGCTCGCCGCGCTCGTCGACGAAGAGGTCGTCCGGCCCCTCGGGCCAGCCGAGCGGCGCGCCGTCCAGCGGCGTGTTGGGCTTCACCGCCTGCGGACCCTTCGGCGGCCGCGCGTTCGGCGGCACCGCGCGCGGGTACGGCGCGCGGTGGCGGAAGCCGCCGGGCCGGTCGATGGTGCCGAGCAGCGACATCAGGATCGCCAGCGCGCGGATGGTCTGGAAGCCGTTGGAGTGCGCCGCGAGGCCGCGCATCGCGTGGAAGGCGACCGGGTTGCCGGTCACGGAGTCGTGCTGCTGGCCCCACCAGTCGGTCCACGCGATCGGCAGCTCGACCTTCTGGTCGCGCGCGGTGACGCCGAGCTCGTGCGCGAGGCGGCAGAACGTCGCCGCCGGGATGCCGGTGATCTCCGCCGCCCACTGCGGCGTGCAGGTGGCCACGCGCTCCTTCAGCAGGTGGAACGCCGGCGCCACCGGCGTGCCGTCGGGCAGTGTGTAAGTGCCGAGCAGCGCGGGGTCCGCGCCTTCGGTGTGATCGGACACCGCCGCGCCGTGCAGGCGATCCCACCACAGGAAGTTGTGCGGGCGCAGCGGGTTCACCGGGTCGCCGGCCGCGTTGCGCGCCATGAGGCCGAACTCCGCGCTGCCCGGGTCCTGGTTCACGAGCTGGCCCGCGTTGGTGTAGCGGGCGAGGAACGCGCGGTCGTACAGGCCGAGGCGCACGATCTCGTGGATCAGCGCGAGGAGCAGCGCGCCGTCGGTGCCGGGCTTGATCGGGATCCACTCGTCCGCGATGGCCGCGTAGCCGGTGCGCACCGGGTTCACCGCGATGAAGCGCCCGCCGCCGCGCTTGAACTTCGCGATCGCGGCCTTCATCGGATTGGAGTGATGGTCCTCCGCGGTGCCCAGCATCATGAAGAGGCGCGCGCGATCGAGGTCCGGGCCGCCGAACTCCCAGAACGAGCCGCCGATCGTGTAGATCATGCCGGCGGCCATGTTCACCGAGCAGAAGCCGCCGTGCGCCGCGTAGTTGGGCGTGCCGAACTGGCGCGCGAAGAGGCCGGTGAGCGCCTGCATCTGGTCGCGGCCGGTGAAGAGCGCGAACTGCTTGGGATCGGTGGCGCGCAGGTGCGCGAGCCGCTTCTCCAGCAGGTCGAACGCGTGCTCCCACGTGGTCTCGACGAACTCGCCCGCGCCGCGCTCCGACCCGGGCTTGCGCAGCAGCGGCTTCGTGAGCCGCGCCGGCGAGTACTGCTTCATGATCCCCGACGAGCCCTTGGCGCAGATGATCCCGCGGTTCAGCGGATGGTCGGGATTGCCGTCGATGTAGCGCACCTCGCCGTCGCGCAGGTGCACGCGGATGCCGCAGCGGCACGCGCACATGTAGCACGTGGTCGTGCGGGTCTCGGTGCGCGCCCCCGGCAGGGGCGGCGCGAGCGGATCGTGGACGACGGATGCGGGCATGGAGGTCCGGGGTGACCGGTGCGCGGCGATGCGCGCCGGCGCGCGCGGGCAACGCGCGCAGCGGATTCGTTTATGCCGAATCCGCCGCGGGGGTGTCTATTACCGGGATGGGGTGACGCCCATAGCCCGGATGGGGGATGGTGCAGATTGCGCCAATTGATGCAGGTTCAGAGTGCGGTGCGCGCCGATTGCACCCATTCGGCGCGGACGTGGATAATGACCGATGCAGTGCCCGCGCCATGCCGCGACCGGTCGCCCGCATCCGCGTGACGACGGCATGGACGACGACGGAGGAGGCCTGTTGACGACGCTACTCGCGGATTCGCCGCGCACGGACACGCTGCCCGTCGCCGCCGCATCGGCGTCGGCGGCCGCGGTGCTGGAGCGCGGGAGCGCCCATCGCGACCTGTGCGCCGTGATCCAGCCGGTGCTGGAGGCGGTCGTGCGCCTCGCCGGCGCCACCGGCGGCGCCGTCACGCTGGACGGCCACGAGGGACCCGCGCACGAGCGCGTGGTGGGCGTGGGCGTGCCCGCGGCCACCGGCATCCTCTCGTCGTGGTGCACGACGTGCGGCGAGGCGCAGAACACCGCCAGTGCGTGTGTCCGCGACCGCGTGTGCGGCCAGGACGAGCGCCTGCGCCACGACGTGCTGGGGCCGGTGTGCGAGCACGTGATGGCCGTGCCGCTGCGCCATCACGATCGCACGGTGGGCATGCTCACGCTGTGGTTCGCCGCGCCGGGCGCCGCGCCCGCCGCGCTGACGCCGCTCCTGCGCGGGGTCGGCGACCTCGTGGGCACCGCGCTCGACAATGCGCGCCTCGCGCGCGAGAACATGCGCATCCGCCTCACCAGCGAGCGCCAGCTCATCGCCAACGAGGTGCACGATTCGCTCGCGCAGGGCCTCACCTACATGCGGATGCGCATGAGCCTCCTGCGCGACGCCGTGCGCAGCGGCGACGAGCTGCGCGCGCACAAGCTCGTGAGCGACGTCGACGAGACGCTCGGCAATTCGCAGCGGCGCCTGCGCGAGCTCATCACCTACTTCCGCACGCGCATGGACCCGCGCGGGCTCGTGCACGCCTTGGACGAGATCGCGGCGCGCTTCCTCGACCGCACCGGCATCGCGCTGACCTTCGTCAACCGCATCCCGGACCTGTGCCTGCCGGCGGAGCGCGAGATCGAGGTCTTCCACGTCGTGCAGGAGGCGCTCGCCAACATCTCGCGCCACGCCAACGCGTACTCGGCCACGCTGCTGCTCGAGCGCGACGGCGACGACTACGTGATCGTCATCGAGGACGACGGCGTCGGGCTGCCCGGGCCCGCCGGCGACGACCCCGACCACGCCGGCCACTACGGCATCGCCATCATGAACGAGCGCGCGCGGCGCCTGGGCGGCACCATCGCGCTGACGCCGAATGCCGACCGCGGCGCGCGCCTCGAGCTGCGGTTCCCCCTCCACCTGCCCGCCGACGAGCAACTGTTATGACCGAACCCATCCGCGTGGTGCTGATCGACGACCATGCGCTCTGCCGCCGTGGCCTGTCGGAGCTTCTCGAGGCCCGCGCCGGCATCAAGGTGGCGGGCCACACGGCCAGCGCCGACGAGGCGGTGCGCCTGCTGCACGAGGAGCGCCCCGACCTCGCGATCATGGACCTGCGCATGTCGCCGGTCGACGGGCATCGCCTGCTCACGCGCCTCCGCGCCGAGGGCATCGAGACGCCGGTGGTCGTGCTGACCATGAGCGATTCGCAGGAGGACTTGAGCCGCGCGTTCCGCGCCGGCGTGCGCGGCTACCTGCTGAAGGACATGGACCCGGAGGAGGTGATCGACGCCATCCGGCGCGCGGCGCGCGGCGAGATGGTGGTCTCACCCGCCATGGCGGTGAAGCTCGTCGACCTGCTGCTGCCGTCGCAGCACGGCACCACTCGCTCCGACTACATGAAGTCGCTGACCGACCGCGAGCGCGAGATCCTCGAGCACCTGTCCAACGGCAAGAGCAACAAGGCCATCGCGTTGTCGCTGGGCATCAGCCACGACACCGTCAAGCTGCACGTCCGGCACATCCTGTCGAAGCTCGGATTGCGCTCGCGCGTCGAGGCCGCGGTGTTCGCGGTCGAGCATCGCGCCGAAGCCGCGTCGAGCTGACGGTCGTCACGCGCCTGCGCGTGCCGTGCGCGCGTCCGCGCCGGCACCCTCGAACCACGCAAGGCGTTCGCGCAGGCGCACGACCTCGCCCACGATGATGAGCGTCGGCGGAGTCAGCATCGCGGACGCGACCTGGTCGGGCAGCGTGCGCAGCGTGCCGGTCACGACCCGCTGGTCGTGCGTGGTGCCCTGCTGCACCACCGCCGCGGGCGTGCCGGACGGCAGGCCGTGCGCGACCAGGTTGGCGCACAGCGTCGGCAGGCCCAGCAGTCCCATGTAGACGACCAGCGTCTGGCGCGGCCGCGCGAGGGCGGGCCAGTCGAGGTCCATGGTGCCGTCCTTGCGGTGGCCCGTGACGAAGAGGCAGGCCTGCGCGCAGTCGCGATGCGTGAGTGGGATGCCCGCGTACGACGCGACGCCGAGCGCGGCCGTGATGCCCGGCACCACCTCGAACGCCACGCCCTGCTCCGCGAGCCGCTCGATCTCCTCGCCGCCGCGCCCGAAGACGAACGGATCGCCGCCTTTGAGGCGCAGCACCGTGTTGCCCTCGCGCGCGAGGCGCACCAGCAGGTCGTTGATCGCCTCCTGCGGCATCGTGTGGTTCTCGCGCTCCTTGCCGACATAGATCCGGCGCGTCGCCGGCGGCAGCAGCGCCATCACTTCGTCCGAGACGAGGTGGTCGTACAGCGCGACGTCGGCCATTTGCAAAAGGCGATAGGCACGCAGCGTCAGGAGCTCGGGATCGCCGGGGCCTGCGCCCACGAGGTAGACGGTGCCCTGCGCCTGCACGTCGTTGCGGTGGATGGCGTTCATGGCGTGGCTCCGTTCAACCGCCGCAGCTGCAGCCGCCGCCGCAGCCGGACGCGGGCGGCGGCGCGGTGTCGTTGGGATTCTGGAAGATGAAGCGGAAATCGCCGGGCTCGAGCTCGACGTAGTCGATGGTCATGCCTTCGAGCAGCGCGGTCTCGGCCGGGCTGACGACGAGGGCGATGCCTTCAGCCGTGAGCACGAGGTCGTCGCCGCGCGCGTCGTCGAAGCCCATCGCGTAGTGCAGCGCGCCCGCGCCGTCGCGGCGCGCCGCGATGCGCAGGCCCATCTCGTCGCACTGCGCCTGCGTGGCCGCGATGCGGATCTGCTGCGCGGCGCTTGGGGTGACGGTGATCATGACGGGTGCTCCTCCGGTGACTAGTGCCGGTCTTTCGAATCGGTGTGGCACGACCATTGCGTCGTCCCCGCGAAGGCGGGGACCCAGTGTCTTTGCGTCGTTGAACTGCAACGCCACTGGGTTCCCGCTTTCGCGGGAACGACAACTTCCAGCATCGGCGTCAACACGTCTGGCGATTTCGACACAGGCTTCAGTGCTCACCCTTCGTGCGCAGCAATCCCGCGAGCCGGTTGCCCTGCTTCTGCGGCCCGCCGACGGGGAACATGTCGTGCAGGTGATGGTTGGAGCCGCGCTCGGGGCCCCAGATGCGCGTGAAGTGGCGGATCATCACGCGCACCTGCGCCTGCACGCCGTGGTCGGCAAAGTAGTCGCGCAGGTAGTGGATGACCTCCCAGTGCGCCGGCGTGAGGACCAGCCCTTCGCGTCGCGCGAGCGCTTCGGCGAACGCCGGCGACCACTGGCTGCGGTCGACGAGGTAGCCCTCGCTGTCGACGGCGATGCGGTGCCCATCGACGTCGACGTGATGCGCGGAAGTGGCGAAGGCGTCGTTCACGATGCGTCCCGTCACACGACCGCCGCCTCGCGCCCGCGCGTGGGCGGCAGGTACACGATGTTGTCCTGCCGGCGCAACCGGTAGTCCGCGCGGCGCACGAAGTCGACGAAGCGCGTGGCCCAGTCGCAGCCGCCGGTGCTGCGCAGGTGCGCGTAGCTCGCGAGCACGTTGCGCACGACGATGCCGTCGCGCCGCCCATCCACGCCGTGGCCGCGCTTCACCTCGTAGGCCCACTGCACGTCGGGCGCGAGGTTCTCGAGGCTCGAGTAGTGGAACTCGTGCCCGCGGACGTCGCCGTGGCCCGCACCCCACGGAAAGCCCGGCGTCGGCGCGAGGCTCACGTAGCCGCGGCCGACGGGTCGGTCGTGCATCACGACGTCGCCCGGAATCGCGCCGACCATCCGGTGCGTCTCGCCGCGCCACGTGAGCGAGCGCGCGAGGTACATGAGCCCGCCGCACTCCGCGTACACGGGCATGCCGGCCTCGATCGCGCTGCGGATGCGCTGGCGCAGCGGCGCGTTGGCCTCGAGCGCGGCGGCGTGGACTTCGGGAAAGCCGCCGCCGATGAAGAGCCCGTCGACATTGGGAAGCTGAGCATCGGTCAGCGCGTCGATCCGCACGAGCGTGGCGCCCGCGGCGCGCAGCGCGTCGAGGTCCTCGGCGTAATAGAAGCCGAAGGCGCGATCCTGCACGACGCCGATGCGCAGGTCGGGGTCGCGATGCGGCGGGTATGGCTCGGCGAGCAGGTCGTCCGCGGCGGTGAACGGCGCCGTGTGGTGCGCGACGGACAGCAGCACGTCGAGGTCGACCTGCGCGCCGACGAGGTCGCCGATCGCCGCGATGCGCTGCTCCGCGCGATCCGCCTCGTTGCTGGGCACGAGGCCGAGATGGCGCTCGACGATCGCGAGCCGCTCGTCGCAGCCGACGGCGCCCAGCACCGGCACGTTGGTGTAATGCTCGATCACGAGGCGCAGCTTCGCCTCGTGGCGGCCGCCGCCGAGGTTGTTGAGGATCACGCCCGCGATGCGCACGTCGCGGTCGAACGCCTTGTAGCCGAGGATCAGCGGCGCCACGCCGCGCGTCATGCCGCGGGCGTCGATCACCAGCACCACCGGCAGCCCGAGCGCCTTGGCGAGCGCCGCGTTGCTGTTGCTGCCGTCGAGCGCGAGGCCGTCGTAGAGGCCCTTGTTGCCCTCGACGACGGCGATGTCCGCCACCGCGGCGTGGCGGCGGAACGTGCCGCGATACTCCGCCGCCTCCGACAGGTACGGATCGAGGTTGCGGCAGCGGCGTCCGGTCGCCGCGGTCAGCCACATCGGGTCGATGTAGTCGGGGCCCTTCTTGAACGCCTGCACGACGAGCCCGCGGCGGCGCAGCGCGTGGCACAGGCCGACGGCGAGCGTCGTCTTGCCCGACGACTTGTGGGTCGCGGAGACGAGGAGGCGCGGCGGGTTGTCGGGCGCGCGCATCATGGACTCGCGGTCGCGCCGGTATCGGCGGGCGGCGCGAACGGCAGCACGCGCAGCCCGACCACCGCGACGAGCGATGCGATGGCGAGGCCGCCCACGCCGAGGAGCAGCTCGGGCCAGCGCGGCACGTACGCCGCGATCGCGCCGTCGAGTGCGCTGCTGGACGCCGCGTAGCCCGGGAAGATCGCGAGCGGCCACGCCTGGCCGCCGATGATGAATACGTAGAGCTGCGCGAACGCGCCCGCGATCGTGAGCAGCGATGCCGCCGCGACGGCGCGGCCGTCGCCGACGCGGGGGTGGAACACGAGCGCCAGCGGCACGAGGCTGCCGAGTACGACGTAGCCGCCCCAGAACAGCAGCGGATACACGCCGCCGTCGACCAGGAGGAAGCGCTCGAACGCCGCCTGCTTCGCGAAGTAGGCGTGGGTGAGATGCAGGACGAGCGTGACGTACAGCGCGGCCGCGACGAAGATGCCGAGCAGGCGGCGCATCCGGCGCAGCACCTCGGGCGCGACGGCGCGGCCCTCGTCGGCCGCCACCGCGGCCTGTGCGAGGAGGAACACCGCGAGTCCCCACGCGAACGAGTAGAGGATGAACAGCAGCGGCAGCAGCGCGCTGCCGTACGCCTGGCGCGCGACGAGGAAGGCGAAGATGGCGCCGGTGCCCGTCGTGAGCAGGAGCCGCCACGCGAACGCCGCGAGCCCCGCCGCCTTCGCGAGCGGGTTCATCCGGCGCTCCATCAGCGTCCACAGGTACACCGCGACGATCGCGAACATGCCCGAATAGAGGAACACGTTCCACGCGAACACGGACGTGAAGTTGTAGTGCGTCGCCGCGACGATCATGCGGTCGGGGCGGCCGAGATCGAGCATCAGCACCGCGAGGCCGCCGGCCAGCAGCGCGAGGCACAGCAATCCGGAGAGCGGCGCGCGCGGCTTGTACGCGGACTTGCCGAAGACCGAGCCGATCGACGCCACGTTGAGCACGCCGGACGCCGCGACGATCATGAAGATCGCGAACACGTGCGGCAGTCCCCACACGATGCGGTTGCTCATGCCGGTGACGGCGTGGCCGTGCGTCTCCATCACGTGCGCGGCGACCAGGCCGGCCAGCACCAGCGCGCCGAGCACGCAGACGCGCCGCCAGAAGCGGCGTGCGGCGCGTTGCGGATAGACGATCGCGGTCATGGCGCGTCAGAGTCCCGCGTAGCGCACGCCCGGATCGAGCGCGAGATCGGGCCGCAGCGCGGTGGTCGCGATTTCCGCGATGCGACGCACGATCTCGCTGCCCGGATCGTTGAGGTCGCCGAACAGGATCGCGCGATGGCCGGTGGCCGCGCACGCGTCGACGCACGCGGGGGCGAGGTCGCGGTCGATGCGCTGCACGCACAGCGTGCACGACTCGACGCAGCCCTTGCCGCGCGGCACGTCGGGCTTCTGCCCGGTGAGCGGCTCGTGCACGAACGAGCGCGCCTGGTAGGGGCACGCCATCATGCAATAGCGGCAGCCGATGCAGGTGTGGCGGTCGACGAGCACGATGCCGTCGGCGCGCTTGAACGACGCGCCCGTCGGACAGACGTCGACGCACGGCGGCCTGGCGCAGTGCTGGCACATCACGGGGGCGGACTTTGCCGGGCCGCCGCGCAAGTCCTTCAACTCCACCTTGCGGATCCAATGCGACGAGGTGGCGGTCTTGGTACCCGAGAGCCCGTTCTCCTCGTCGCACGCGACGATGCACGCATCGCAATCGGACGCGCAGCGATTGGCGTCGACCAGCATGCCCCAGCGCACCGACTTCCTCGCGGGCTCCGCGGGCGCGCGGCCCTGCGCGAGCTCGAACAGCGTCACACCGGGCGCGAGCGCGACGCCGGCCATCGCCGCGCCCCACGCCAGCACCTTGCGGCGGCCGTTGTCCACGTCGCTCATCGTGAGATCCCTGCGGTGAGCCCAGGCCCGGGACGATCGGCATGGCACTCGAAGCAGTCGAGCTTCACCGCCGTGAACCGGTGGCAGCGCTCGCAGAACGCGTCCTTGCTGCCGATCACGCGGCCGGTCTCCGGGCTCGCGTGGCAGCCGACGCAGTTGGCGAGGCTGTGCTGCGTCGTGCGCACGCCTTCGCGCACCGTGCGGTCGCGGTGGTGCTTCAGGAGCTCCATGTGGTTGCGCCGCATGAACTGCGTGTCCTCGACGCATTGGCCCTGCGCCGCGCCTGCGACTGCGCGCTGCGGCACGGGTGCGGTGTCGGACGCCCACACGGACGCCATCGCGCACGCTGCGAGCGCGAGCAGCGCCAGCGCACGCCACGTGCGCCAGAACCGCAAGCCGTTCGCGCCGTTCGCGGCCATGGGCTATTCGCCGAGCCCCATCTGGATGTAGCCGGTCGGGCACACGTCCGCGCAGATGTGGCAGCCGACGCACTTGTCGTAGTCGGTGTACACGTAGCGCCCGGTGGTCGCCTCCTTCTTGGGCACGCGCGCCACGGCGGTCTGCGGGCAGTACACGACGCAGTTGTCGCACTCGAAGCACTGGCCGCAGCTCATGCAGCGCTTGGCCTCGGCGACGGCTTCGGTTTCCTGCAGCGCCGCGAGCCGCTCCTCGAAGTTGCCGAGCGCGGTCTCGCGCGTGAGCGTGGTGATGCGGCGCTTGTTGCGCGGCGTGTAGGTGAAGTGCCCGAGGAACAGCGCCTCGTGCGGGATCACGTAGCGGTCGGAACGGTTGTCGTAGTTGTGGATGCCCGCGCTCGACTTGTCGGAGCCGTGGATGGGCTCGTGCACCTCGGTGAACGTGCGGCCCGCCTCGATCATCTTGCGCATGAGGTCGAACGCGTGCACGTCGACCTTCGGCCGCTTTTCCTGGTCCTCGCCGCGCAGGAAGCGGTCGATGCCTTCGGCGGCGATCGCGCCGTGGCCGATCGCGGTGGTGAGCAGATGCGGGCGCAGCACATCGCCGCCGGCAAACGTGCCGGGCGTGCCCGCCACCTGGTAATTGCGGTCGGCACTCACCGCGCCCTTGCCGTTGTCGAACACCTCGAGGCCGGTGAAGTCCACGGCCTGCCCGACGGCGGACACGATGAGGTCGGCGGGGATGTCCTCCTCCCTGCCCTCGACGATCTTGATCTCGAGCTTGGGCCCGACGAACTTCGCCTCGCAGCGCGCGACCCGCAGCGCGATCGCGCGCCCTCCCTCGTCCTTGATCACGCCGACCGGCGCGAGGCCGCCGCGGATCGCGATGCCCTCCGCCTGCGCCTGCTCGATCTCGTGCTTGTTCGCCTGCATCTTGTCGATGCCGAACACCGACGTCAGCACGACTTCCGCGCCGTGCTTGACCGACACCTCGGCGACGTCGTGCGCGAGGTGCCCCGCGATCGCGAGCTCGGGCAGGTCGGTGGGCTGCGCGTGCCCGATGTGCCCCAGCCGGCGCGCGACGGTCGCGACGTCGATCGACGTGTCGCCGCCGCCGATGACCACCACGCGCCTGCCGACGTGGCGCAGGCGGCCATCGTTGAACGCGCGCAGGAACGCCATCGCGGTCACGACGTTGGGCGCGTCGCCGCCCGGCGCCGGCAGCGGCCGCCCGGCCTGCGCGCCCATGCCGAGGAATACGGCGTCGAACTCCTTCTGCAGCGCGTCGAGCGTGACGTCGGTGCCGACGCGGCAGCGCAGGCGCGTCGTCACGCCGAGGTCGAGGATGCGCTGGATTTCGGCGTCGAGCACCTCGCGCGGCGTGCGGAAGCCCGGGATGCCGTAGCGCATCATGCCGCCGAGATGCTCGTGCTCGTCGAAGAGGGTGACCGCATGGCCCATCTTCGCGAGCTGGTACGCGCACGACAGCCCCGCCGGGCCGCCGCCGATCACCGCCACCTTTTTGCCGGTGGCCGTCGCGGGCGCGGCGAACGCGAGCTTGTTGGCGATCGCGTATTCACCCAGGAAGTGCTCGACCGAATTGATGCCGACGTGATCCTCGACCTCGTTGCGGTTGCATCCGGTCTCGCACGGCGCCGGGCACACGCGGCCCATCACCGACGGGAACGGGTTGGCCTCGGTCAGCCGCCGCCACGCGTACTCCTGCCACTTGATGCCCGCGGGCGGCTTCTCGATGCCGCGCACGATGTTGAGGTAGCCGCGGATGTCCTCGCCGGAGGGACAGCTGCCCTGGCACGGCGGCGTGGACTGGATGTACGTCGGGCACTTGTGCGACCAGCTCGCCTGGAAGATCTGCTCGCGCCACGATTCCCACTTGGCGTCGCCGTCCCGGAAACGGCGGAACGTGAGCTTCTCGGTGGCCGGGCCTTGGGGATTGGACATCGACGGATCTCCGGACGAATGCGTTGTGTGACGGGCGGCGTGCGCGTGTTCAGGACTTCGCGCCGAGCCGGATCGCGGTGCTGACGAGCTGGTGCACGCCGCCGACCATGCCCATCTTGAAGCCGTAGTACGGCAGGACCTTGGAAAACTGCGCCTTGCAGATCGCGCAGATGGTCGCCATGAAGTTGACGCCCTGCCCGTTCGCCACCTGCGTCAGCGCCTCCATGCGCGGCAGCGCGCCCTTGACGCGCAAGTCGAGGAGCTCGTCGGTGAGCAGTCCGCCTCCGCCGCCGCAGCAGAACGTCTGCTCGCGTGTGGTGCCGCGCGGCATCTCGACGTACTTGTTGGCCACTGCGCGGATGATCGCGCGCGGGATCTCGAACTGCCCGCCGGGCGTGTCGCCCATGCGCGAGGCGCGCGCGACGTTGCACGAATCGTGGAAGGTGACGACGCGGTGGTCGTTGGCGTCGCGGTCGAGGGTGAGCGCGCCGCGCTCGATCAGGTCCCACGTCAGCTCGCAGATGTGCGTCGGCTGCCGGTAGCGGGAGTCGAGCTGGCGTTGCAGCATCTGCGCGAACGGGTCGGTGGCCCCCGCGCCGATGCCGGTCAGCGTGTTCCAGTAGCTGTACGCGACGCGCCATGCGTGCCCGCACTCGCCGACGACGATGCGCTTGACGCCGAGCTCGAGCGCCGCGTCGCGGATGCGCAGCGCGATCTTCTGCAGCTGCTCGTAGTTGCCGATGAAGAGGCCGAAGTTGCCCGCCTCCGACGCGTGCGACGACAGCGTCCAGCGAATGCCCGCCGCGTGAAACACCTTGGCGTAGCCGATGAGGCTCTCGACGTGCGGCTCGGCGAAGAAGTCGGCGGACGGCGTGACGAGCAGAACGTCCGCGCCCTTCTCGTCGAGCGGGAAGCGGACATCGCAGCCGGTCTCTTCCTTGGTGTCCTCTTCCAGCCCAGTGAGTGTGTCGGCCAGCGCGGGACCCGGCAGCCCGAGGTTGTTGCCGATGCGGTGGACCTTGCCGATGATCTCGTTGCTGTACTTCTGCCCGAGGCCGACGGCGTCCATGATCTCCTTCGCGGCCATCGTGACTTCGGCGGTGTCGATGCCGTACGGACAGAACACCGAGCAGCGGCGGCACTCCGAGCATTGGTTGTAGTAGCCGTACCACTCGTCCAGCACGTCCTTGGTCAGGTCGCGCGCGCCGACGAGCTTCGGGAAGAGCTTGCCCGGCAGCGTGAAGTAGCGGCGGTACACGCTGCGCATCAGGTCCTGGCGTGCGACCGGCATGTTGAGCGGATCCTGCGTGCCCGCGTAGTAGTGGCACTTGTCCGCGCACGCGCCGCAGTGGACGCACGCGTCCATGTAGACCTTGAGCGAGCGGTAGCGGTCGAGCAGCTCGCCCATGCGACTGAGCGCGCGCGCCTGCCAGCCGTCGATCAGCTCGCCGGGGAAGCCCAGCGCCTGCTGCATCTTGTCGTTGGCGACGTACGGCTTCGACGCCGCCATCGCGCCGGGCACGAGCGCCAGCGGCGCCGACGGATCGGCGCGCAGCGGCGGGGCTTTCACGTCGGCGGCGGCCACGGTCAGGGCTTCGGATCGAGCTGCGCCGCCCACGGCGCGAGATGACGCCGCTCGCGCGGGTCGTCGACCTGGTTGCGCGACGGCGAGAAGAACACGCCCGGCGCGTGCAAGAGCTTGCTCACGGGGAACACCAGCATCAGCGCGGCGACGAGCAGCAGGTGCACGTAGAGCACCGGATCCGCGGGCAACGCCCGCACGTCGCCGGCCATGAGCCCAAGGAAGAAACGCTTCACGCCGACGATGTCGGTGTGCGCGACGTACATCATCGCGAGCCCCGACAGCGCGATGGCGAGCAGCAGCACCAGCATCAGGTAATCGGACGGCGTGGAGATGTAGCGCACCCGCGCCACGAAGATCCGCCGCACCATGAGGCCCGCGAGGCCGGCGGTCATCGCGAACGCCGCGTACACCCCGAACGGCTGCAGGAACGCGACCCACGACCACACCGGCTGCGTGAAGTAGCGCAGGTGGCGCACGAGCACCAGCGCGAGTCCGGCGTGGAACAGCCAGCCGGCGAGCCACAGCCACAGGTTCGCGCGAAAGAGGCTCTCGAAGAACAGCACCTCGCGCCCGAGCCGCAGCGCGACACCCGTGCGCGTCACCGGCGCGGGCGTCGTCGGGATCTTGAGCGGCGCCGGGACGCGGACGTACGTGTAGACGCGATACGCGGTGCCGCCGACCAGCACCAGCGTGGCGACGTAGAACAGCAGCGCGAACGCGACGGAGGCGGTGGTCACGGCGGACCCGCGGACGCACTACAGCTCGGGAGAACTCTGCACAATCCGCAGTCGACCGCCTCGGTCTCAACCGGTCGCACGACGCTCGTTCTTGCGTGGCCATTGCGAGCGGCCGACGCCGGGCCGCCCCAAGGCGGCCGCCTGACTGCGCAGTCGCTGTTCCGGCTGCAAAAGGCGCAACGCAGGCTTCGCGTCATCCCCAGGTCTCGCGGACGCCTTTTGCAGAGGTTCCCTACACGCAGCCCGTCGGCTTCGGCAGGCCGGCGATCTTGCACGCCTGCTTGGCCGGGCCGTAGGGGAACAGCTCGTACAGGTACTGGCTGTTGCCCTTCTCGGGCCCCAACTGCTTGCCGATCGCCTTGGTCAGCACGCGCACCGCGGGCGCGATCTGGTATTCGTCGTAGTACTTGCGCAGGAAGTTGACGACTTCCCAGTGGTTGTCGGACATGTCGACGTTCTCGGCCTTGGCGATGTAGTTCGCGATCTCCTCGCTCCAGTCGCCGAGGTTGACGAGATAGCCTTCCTCGTCGGTCTCGAAAGGCTTGCCGTTCACTTCGATGGTGGGCATTGCGTTCTCCGGTCAGGGCAATTGTGGGTGCGTCAGAGCCACGATTGGCAGGCGTGGTGCTCGGCGACGAGATCGACGAAGCCGTCGTAGCCGACGACGGTGATGCCGTCCTGCACGCGATCGGCGACGGCGCGCGCCTCGAGGTCGGGCCGCAGCGCATAGATTTGGAAGCGCCCGAGCGCCTCGCGCACCTGCGCCGCGATCGCGGTGCCGTGCAGCGCGCCGTAGACGCCGTCCTCGATCAGCAGGATCGCGCCCGGCGCGGCCATGCGCAGGCAGGAGGCGAGCGAGTCGCGCTCGAGCGGTGACTTGTTGACGATGTTCAGCATGGCGTAGTGCGCTCAGAACGAGAGGACGACGTCCTGCTCGGCCATCAGCGCGCCCAGTTCGGCGGACGGGAGCACGTTGACGTCGACGATGAGGTCGTCTTCGGTGAGCCCGCGCGCCGCCAGCGATTCCTGCTCGACGTAGAGCTTCTCGACGTCGTAGCCCTCGAGCGCGCGGTAGGTCGGCGAGAAGTTCTTGGCCTCGATGCCCTTGGTCTGCTGGCCCTTCTTCAACTGCCACACGCCGTCGTCGATGAACACCAGCGAGACGTCCTGGTCGAACGCCGCGGTGATCAGCACGACCTCCAGCGATTCGAGCGCATACACCGTGCCGTAGGGCGCGGTGCGGTTCACGAACATGAATTTCTTGGCGACGCCTTCTGTCATGGCGCTACTCGGGAACGTCTGGTGATCTGGGTGGATGTTTGAACGCATTGCCCGTGTGCATCGACTTGTCGTCCCCGCGAAGGCGGGGACCCAGTGGCGTTCACACGCGATGGCCAAGCGCCGCAAAGACGCTGGGTCCCCGCCTTCGCGGGGACGACATTTCCGAGCGCTTGCAGTTGCCAAAAAGCGAAATGTCGGAGGTCCAAAGGTCTGGCGATCTGGCTGGATGTTTGAACGCACTGCCCGTATACATCGACTTGTCGTCCCCGCGAAGGCGGGGACCCAGTGGCGTTCACACGCGATGACCAAGCGCCCCAAAGACGCTGGGTCCCCGCCTTCGCGGGGACGACAATTTCGGAGCGCCTGCGGTTGCCGGAAGCGATGTGTCCGATGTCCACAGGCTAGTCTCCGAACACCACGAGCCGGTCGGCCTGGATGCCGGACTCGACGAGCTGCCCGAGCCCGGAGATGCGGAACCCGGGCGCGAGGTTCTCGTCCTTGATGCCGCGCCGCAGCGCGGCCGCGACGCACACCACGAGATCGACGCCGTGCTCGGCCGCGAGCTTCGACCAGCGCGCCACGACGTTGCGGTCGTCCTGCGGCGGCTCGGTCAGGCGCGACGAGTTGTTGACGCCGTCGTGATAGAAGAACACCCGGTGCACGGAGTGCCCCTTCGCCAGTGCCGCCTTGCAGAACAGGTACGCCGAATCGCTGGCCTGGTGCTGGTACGGGCCTTCGTTGACGAGGATGCCGAATTTCATTTGGCGGCACGCCTCCTAGAAGCGGATGTGCGTCGACGCGTTGAGGCTCGCGCGCGCGCCGCGCCAGTCGTCCACGAGGTACTTCGTGAACGGCAGCCCGGTCTTCTCGAAGAAGCGCGGCCAGCCGATGCGCTCGACCCAGTCGGACAGCCGCTCCCACGGCCGCGCGTCCTCCTTGTAGACGTAGAGGATGCGCTTGACGATCTCCGACACCTCCGGCCAGCGCGGCGGGTTGTTCGGGATGCCGGCCGCGACCATCTTCATGAACGTCGGCTTGGCGCGCGCGTTCGAGTTCTTGCCGCCCACCCAGATCGCGAACTTGGAGTGCTCGGGATCGTTGATCTGCATCGGCGGGCACGGCGGATAGCAGGCGCCACAGCAGATGCACTTCTTCTCGTCGACCTCGAGCGACGGCTTGCCGTTGACGAGCGCGGGACGGATCGCCGCGACCGGGCAGCGCGCGACGACCGCGGGCCGCTCGCACACGTTGGCGACGAGGTCGTGGTTGATCTTGGGCGGCTTGGTGTGCTGGATGATGATCGCGATGTCCGCCTGACCGCCGCAGTTGATTTCGCAGCACGACGTCGACAGGTGCACGCGGTTGGGCATCTGCTCGCTGCGGAACTCGTCGATCAGCTCGTCCATCAGCGCCTTCACCGCGCCCGAGGCGTCCGTGCCGGGGATGTCGCAGTGCAGCCAGCCCTGCGTGTGCGCGATCATCGACACCGAGTTGCCGGTGCCGCCGACCGGGAAGCCGCTCTTCTCGAGCTCGGCGATGAGCGGCCCGACCTTGGCGAACGACGACACCATGAACTCGATGTTCGAGCGGATGGTGAAGCGCACGTGGCTCTCGGCGTACCGGTCCGCGATATCGCACAGGCGGCGGATCGTGTGCACGTCCATCTGCCGCTGCGTCCCCGCGCGCACGGTCCACACCTCGTCGCCGGAATGCGCGACGTGGTGCAGCACGCCCGGGCGCGGCCGGTCGTGGTACTTCCAGTTGCCGTAGTTCTTCTTGAGCAGCGGATGCAGGAACTGCTTGTTGTCCGGCACGCCGCTCTCGATTGCCCGCCGCATCTGGGGTTGGCTCATCTTCGCTCCACCTGGTCACATTGCTTGCCGCGCATGCGGCGACCTGCACGCGCCTGGGTCAGGCGACCTTCTTCTTCGCGTTGATCTTCGCGACCTCCGCGTCCCACCCGTCCGTGCGCACGTACGGATTGGTGCGCGGCGCCGCGACCATGTTCGGGTCCACGTCGATGCCGAGCGCGTCCAGGAAATTCACGATGCCGATGCGCTCGATCATCTCGCCGGTCCGCTCGTGCTCGAGCGCGTTCTCGGCGAAGAAGTCGATGATCTGGTGGCCGAGCTCGACCAGCTTCTCGCGGTCCTCGTCCGTTTCGAGCTTCATGAACGGCACGACGACGGTGCCCATGAGGTCGCCGATCTTCAACGTGCGCTTGCCACCCACGAGGATCGTCGCGCCCTTGTCCGCGCCCGGCGCGAGCGCGCCGGTCATCACGTTGATGCAGTGCATGCAGCGGACGCAGTCGCGGTTCTCGATCTCGATCCCGTGCGTGTCGCTGACCGCGACCGCCGACACCGAGCCGCCGCCTTTCAGGTCCTTCAGCTCCTTCAGCTTGATGACCTTGGTCGGGCAACGCGCGACGACGTCGTTCACGAGCTCGTTCATGCCGTGCTTCGCGAACCACTTGCGCGCGAGCGCCTCGTCGGTGCGGATGTTGTCGCGCCAGGTGCCGATGACGGCCATGTCCGCGCGCTGGATCGAGTTCATGCAGTCGTTCGGGCAGCCGCTGAACTTGAACTTGAACTTGTAGGGCAGCGACGGGCGGTGGATGTCGTCCAAGAAGCTGTTGATCACCGTGCGGTGCGCGGTCCCCTCGTCGTAGCACGACTGCTCGCAGCGCGCGGCGCCCACGCACGACATCGACGTGCGCACCGCCGGGCCCGCGCCCCCGAGGTCGAAGCCCAGCTCGTTGATCGCGTCGAACGCGGGCTGCACGTTCTCGCTGGTCGCGCCCTGGAACATGATGTCGCCCGACTGGCCGTGGAAGGCGATGAGGCCGGAGCCGTGCTTCTCCCAGATGTCCGCCATCTTGCGCAGGACGTCGGTGTTGTAGTGCATGCCGGCCGGCGGCATCACCCGCAGCGTGTGGAACTCGGCGGCGGCGGGGAACAGCGGCTTGCCGTTGGCGTCCTTCGCCTCGGTGAAGCGCGGGATGACGCCGCCGCCGTAGCCGAACACGCCGACGGTGCCGCCCTTCCAGTAGCCCTTGCGCGTCTCGTACGAATGCTCGAGCTGGCCCAGGAGGTCGACGACGTAGTCCTTGTCTTGCGCGAGGCGCTTCAGGCCGGTCACGAAACTCGGCCACGGCCCGCTCTCGAGCGCGTCGAGCATCGGGGTCGGGTGCATCGGCTTGGCCATCGGCGGCTCCTCGTTCGCGCGGCGATCCGGGCACGAGACGACGAAGCGCGCCGGCGGCCCGAAGTCCGGCCGGACGATGTTAAGGGGGGGTCACGCGGGGCGCCATCACTCCGGCGGGGGGATCGAAATCACCCGGAGGGAGTATGGGTGATAACTCCCCGTGGATATGGACGGCGGCCGCCTCCCGCTCGCCCAATAGCACTCTCTCGCGACGGCTCGCGGGAGCGGACGCGACCGTGTTTCGCGCGGTAGAACAGCGGCGCGGCCAGCGCGGCGACGGAGGGGAACCATGGCACACATCGTTATCCTGGGCGCCGGCTTGGGCGGCATGCCGATGGCGTACGAGATGCGCGAGCTCGCGCGGCGGGACGACCGCATCACGGTCGTCTCCAACAACCCGAACTTCCATTTCGTGCCCAGCAACCCGTGGGTGGCGGTGCAGTGGCGCACGCGCCAGGACATCGAGATCGATGCCGGCGCCGCGCTGCGCCGCAAGGGCATCGACTTCCTGGCGGTTGGGGCGAAGCGCATCCACCCGGCGGAGAATCGCATCGAGCTCGACGACGGCGCGAGCCTCGCCTACGACTACCTCGTGATCGCCACCGGGCCGAAGCTCGCCTTCGACGAGGTGCCGGGCCTGGGGCCCGCGGCCTTCGGCGGGCACACGCAGTCGATCTGCCACGTCGATCACGCGGTCGAGGCGGAGAAGGCGTGGCAGGCGTTCGTCGCGGCCCCCGGGCCGATCGTGGTCGGCGCCGCGCAGGGTGCGTCGTGCTACGGCCCCGCGTACGAGTTCGCGATGATCATGGACACCGACCTGCGCCGCCGCAAGCTGCGCGACAAGGTGCCGATGACGTTCGTCACCGCCGAGCCCTACATCGGCCATCTGGGCCTCGGCGGCGTGGGCGACTCCAAGGGCCTGCTGGAATCGGCGCTGCGCGAGCGGCACATCAAGTGGATCTGCAACGCGAAGACCACGCGCGTCGAGGCCGGCAAGATGTTCGTCACCGAGCACAACGACGACGGCACGCCGAAGAAGGAGCACGAGCTGCCGTTCAAGTATTCGATGATCCTGCCGGCGTTCAAGGGCGTGGACGCGGTGTTCGGCATCGAGGGCCTCACCAACCCGCGCGGCTTCATCACCATCGACGAGTTCCAGCGCAACGCGAAGTACCGCAACGTCTTCGCCGTCGGCGTGTGCGTCGCGATCCCGCCCGTCGAGGTCACCCCGATCCCGACCGGCGCGCCGAAGACGGGCTACATGATCGAGTCGATGGTCACCGCCGCCGCACACAACATCCGCGCGCTGCTCGACGGCAAGGAGCCGAGCCAGCGCGCAACGTGGAACGCGGTGTGCCTCGCCGACTTCGGCGACTCGGGCGTTGCGTTCGTCGCCCTGCCCCAGATCCCGCCGCGCAACACGAACTGGTTCTCCGAGGGCAAGTGGGTGCACATGGCGAAGGTCGGCTTCGAGAAATATTTCCTGCGCAAGATGCGCAACGGCACGTCCGAGCCCGTGTTCGAGAAGATGGTGATGAACGCGCTCGGCATCATGAAGCTCAAGCGCTGATCCCGCGCGCCGCGATGCTTCCCGCCCGCCGTGCACGTCACGCCCCTCACCCGCCTGCGCGCGCCCTTAGGCGCGCAGGAGATCGAGCTGCAGGAGGTGCGGCACGACGCGGGCGGCATGGCGCTGCTGCGCATCCGCATCCGCGAGGGCAAGCGGTTCACGATCTTCGACATCGACGCCGGCAGCGCGCGCGAGTGGGCGCAGGCGATGCTGCGCTGGGCGGATACGCAAGCTGCCGGCGACGAGCCGTCCCGATGAACGCCGCACGACTCTCGCGCGCGGCCGCGCCGCCCGCCGTCGACATCCTGTTCGACCTCGCCGGCGCCACGCTGCCCGCGGACCACGCGTGGCCGCTGCGAGAGGCGATCGCCGCGCACCTGCCGTGGCTGCGCGACGACCCGCACGCCGGCGTGCATCCGTTGCGCACGCTGGCGACCGCGCACGGCGAGGCGCTGCTGCCGCAGCGGGCGAAGCTCGTGCTGCGCGTCGCGCAGGCGCGCGCCGTGGACGCTTTGCGCCTCGCGCACGCGCAGCTCGTCGTCGACGGCCGCGCGCTCGCAGTCGGCACGGGGAAGCCGCGCACACTCGTCGCATCCGCGACCGTCGCCGCGCAGCGTGTCGCCAGCGACGCCGGCGACGCCGCCGCCTTCGAGGCGGAAGCGGCGCAGTGGATCGCGGCATTGGGCATCGAGGCGCATGTCATCGCGGGTCGCCCGCGCCGCGGCGGTGCCGGCCAGCGCTCGATCACCGGCTACGCGGTAACGCTGCACGGCCTGCGCGGCGAGGACTCGCTGCGCGTCCAGTACGAGGGATTGGGCCGCGGGCGCAACCTCGGATGGGGGCTGTTCGTGCCGGCGAAGGCCATCGCCGTCGCGAACGATTGACGGCGCACGAGGAGAAGCCGATGAGCTATCGCGTGGGCGACGACGAGCTGGCAACGGATGCGGACGGCTACCTGCTCGAGCCCGACTATCGCGACGAGGTGCCGCCGGTCATCGCGCAGGCCGACGGCATCGCGCTCACCGACGCCCACTGGGAGGTGATCCGCTACCTGCGCAGCGAGTACCAGGAGCACGGCCACACGCCCAACTTCCGCAACATGCTGAAGGGCATGCAGGCGCTGCGCGCGAGCGCGGACAGCCAGTACCTCTACGACCTCTTTCCCATGGGGACCGCCAAGCAGGGCGCGAAGATCGCGGGCCTGCCGCAGCCTTACGGCAAGGGCGGCTATTAGGAATGCGCTCGCAATTCTCGAACCGATCGGCACCGACCTGGGGAACTGTCGTTCCCGCGAAGGCGGGAACCCAGTGTCGTTGCCGTGCAAGAGCCATAACGCCACTGGATCCCCGCCTGCGCGGGGATGACGGTGGAAGTGGTGAACCGCAACGCATAAGCCAACGATGACCGACGAATCCTTTCCCAAGCCGGCGGTGACGCTCGACATGTGCGGCACGCGCTGCCCCGCCCCGCTCCTCGGCGCGAAGAAGATCGTCGACGACCTGCCTGCGGGCGAGGTCCTGCTGCTCTACTCCGACTGCCCCGGCACGCAGGACGACCTCTTCGCGTGGAGCAAGCACACCGGCAACGAGGTGCTGCGCACCGAGCGGCGCACGGATGGCAGCCACGGCTACTACATCCGGCGCGGGCGCACGCCGCACGCGAGTGCCAACGTGGTCCTCGACCTGCGCGGCACCGTGTGCCCGGGCCCGATCGTCGAGGCGCGGAAGCTGCTCGCGAGCATGAAGCCCGGCGAGACGCTCGAGCTCCTGAGCAACTGCCCCGGCGTCGCCGACGACGTGGCGGACTGGATCAAGGCGACGGGACACACGCTGGTGGCCGTCGACGAGACCGGCCCCGGCGAGTTCTCGTTCCACATCGCCCGGCGCTGAATGCGCATCAAGAGCCACTGGTTCGCCACGGAACGGCCGAAATCGCCGGAGGAGATCGCGGGCGCGGCGGCGTTCATCGCGTGGCGCATTGGGCAGGACGCCTTGAAGACGCTGCGCGCCGCGGGCTACGACCTCCCGCCCGGCCCGCGCTACTTCGCGTTCGTCACCGAGATCCTCGTGTTCCTCGCGCTGGGCGCCGATCGCATCGCGCACCGGCGGGGTGACGCCGCGTGGCGAGTCGCGTTCACCACCGCGTTCACCAACCGCCTGGGCGAGATCCTCGCCGAGAACGAAGCCGACCTCGTGGGTGCGCAACGCGCGGCCGACATCAAGCGGCGCTTCGTCGAGCGCGTCAACGCGAGTGCGGTCGAGTGTGCCGATCTCGCGTGGGACGACGACGGTCCCGCGTATGGATTCCTGCGCTGGCTCGGCCACCAGGTCGGGGAGGTGATGGACGAGCGCGATCGCACGTGGGCCGTCTCGCAGGTCATCGAGGTCCAAGGCCCGAACGCCGCGGCCCACCTCGCGCGCGGCATGCAGGGATTGCTCGATCCCACGCCTCGCCGTCGCGATCGCGGAGCGCAAGCGCATGGCGAGTGACGCCGCCGTCGCGGTCCGCGCCGCGACATGCGCCGGCACGCCGTTCGATCCCGCGAACGACCGCGCGTACGCCGCGTGGCGCGCCGCCAAGCTCGCGGCCTATCCCGCCGACGTGACGGAGCTCGTGGTTCCCGTCGGCGATCCGCGCACGCTCACCGCCGCCGAACGCCGCGCGCTCGCTGCCGCGTGCGCGCGCGCCAATATGGCGGTCTATCGCAGCGGGTGCGTGGCGGAGGACAAGGACCTGCCG
This sequence comes from Burkholderiales bacterium, assembly GCA_046347855.1. Classification (GTDB taxonomy): domain Bacteria; phylum Pseudomonadota; class Gammaproteobacteria; order Burkholderiales; family Casimicrobiaceae; genus VBCG01. The sequence continues at coordinate 692,023 of JAXMFJ010000005.1, read as the reverse complement.
CGCCTGCTCGGGCGCCAGTTCGGCCTCGCGCGCCTCGATCACAACTGGCTCGCCGACGACGACGGCATCAGCAGCGTGACGGTCGCCGCCGACGCGGGCCGCGGCGACTACATCCCCTACACGAACAGGCCGATCCGCTGGCACACCGACGGCTACTACAACCCGCCGGCACGCCGCATCCGCGCGATGGTTTTGCACTGCGTAAGCGCCGCGCCGGAGGGCGGCGAGAACGCGCTGCTCGACCACGAGATCGCTTACATCCTCGTGCGCGACACCGATCCAACGCTTGCGGCCGCGCTGATGCGTGACGACGCGATGACCATCCCGCCACGCACCGACGAGCACGGCATCGCGCGTGCGGCACAGCCGGGCCCGGTGTTCAGCGTGGACCCGGAGACGGGCGCGCTGCACATGCGCTACACCGCCCGCACGCGCAGCATCGAATGGCACCCCGACCCGGACGTGCAGGCGGCCGCGGCGCTGCTCGCGCGCATCCTCGCCGGTCCCTCGCCGTTCATCCACCGGATCACGCTCGCGCCCGGCATGGGCATCCTGTGCAACAACGTGCTGCACGACCGCTCGGGCTTCGTCGACGACCCGGCGCGCCCGCGCCTCCTGTATCGCGCGCGCTACCACGATCGCATCGCCGCGGCGACGGCGCCCGCGACGGCTCCCTGATGCCGGCGCCGCGAGCTCACCTTGACGCCATGGCTCACGGTCTCGCGGGCGGCACGCCTGGTCGGCGTGCCCCGCGGCGAGCTGCAGCGCGCGATCCGCGAAGGCCGCCTGCCGGCGAACGACGGCTTCGTCTCCACCGCGGGATTGCTCGCGCTGTACCCCGGGCTCTCGCTGGAGGATGCCGGCGCGTTCGAGCGCGTCGCGCGCGTGAAGGACGAGGCGTTCGGCCGGCGCGTGCTCGAGCGCGCGCTGCCGGGACGCGAGGCGCTGGCGCAGCGCCTGTTCGAGCAGAGCCGCGAGCTGGCCGACGCTCGCCGCCATCTCGCGCACTATCACGCGCTGGTGTGCGCGCTGCAGGCGCGTCTCGCGCAGGCCGCGTCCTCCGGCGAAGCGCTCGCACCGCTGCAGGATTTCCTCGAGCGCGGTCTCGCCGACGTGCTCGCCACCGCCCCTGCCGATCCGCTCGCCGTCATGGATGACGTGCTGAAGGTCGTCTCCGCGCACGTGACCGTGCGCCCGAGCGGCCACGAGTTCTTCGTCGAGGGCCGCGACACGCTGCTCGACGCGGGCCTCAAGGCGGGCCTCAAGCTCGACTACGGCTGCGGCAACGGCACGTGCGGCCTATGCAAGGCGCGCGTTATCGAAGGCGAGGTCACCAAGCTCGCGCCGCACGATTACCCGCTGTCCGAGGCCGAGCGCCGGGCCGGGCACGTGCTGCTGTGCGTGCACTCCGCGGCGTCGTCGCGGCTCGTGCTGGAGACGCTGGAGGCGCGCGGTCCCGGCGACATTCCCGTCCAGGAGATCGAGGTGCGCGTGCGCAGCGTGCGGCCGCTCGCGCCCGACCTCCTGCAACTGCACGTGCAGACGCCGCGCACCCACCGGCTGCGCTTCCTGGCGGGGCAGAGCGTCACGCTGTCGGTGGCCACGGACCTGGGCGAGGCTCAGGCGACCTACCCGATCGCGAGCTGCCCGTGCGACGAGCGCAACCTGCACTTCCACGTCCGCCGCGACGACGACGACGCGTTCGCGCAGCGCCTGTTCGCGGGCGCGCTCGCACCGTCGTCCGCGCTGAACCTCGCGGGGCCGATCGGCGACTTCGTGCTGGAGGAGAGCGAGCGCAGCGCCGCGTTCCTCGCGTGCGACACGGGCTTCGCGCCGGTCAAGAGCCTGCTCGAGCACGCGATGGCGCTCGACACCGCCGAGACGCTCGCGCTCGGCTGGCTGGCGACGCGTCCGGACGGCCACTACCTCGCGAACCAATGCCGCGCATGGGCCGCGGCGCTCGACACCTTCCGCTACGTGCCGTGCAATGATGACGATGCGAGCCGCGGCGCGGCCCGGCTGGTCGGCGAAGTGGCCGGCGTGGTGCCGCTCGCGGCATGCGACGTCTACGTCGCGGGTCCCGCGCCGTTCCTCGCGGCGGCGAGCGGCGCGCTCGCGGCGGTCGGCGTGCCGCCGCGCAGCATCCGCACGATGGTGGCGTGACGGCGAGCGATGGCCACGCGCCCGACCATTCCCATCGTCGCCGAGGCCGCGGGCGACTGCAGCGGCGCCGAATCGTTCGCGCTGATGGTGCTGGGCGACAGCATGGCGCCGGAGTTCACGGACGGCGACATCGTCGTCGTCGAGCCGGAAGGCCTCGTGCGCGACGGCTCGTTCGTGATCGCGCACGTCGGCGGCGAGTGGACGTTGCGCGAGCTCGTGGCCGAAAAGGACGCGTGGATATTGCGCGCATGCAATCCCGCCTATCCGCCGCAAGCGCTGCCCGACCTCGCGCAGGTGCGCGGCGTCGTGATCCAGAAGAGCCGGCCCGGCCGCCGCCGTGCGACCAGGCGCTACGTCGAGTGACGGAGGTCCCGATGCCGTACTACGTTTACCGCATCCACGCGTTTCCGGTCCGCCGCCTGGACCTCGCGGAGCGGCATGAGGGCTTTCGCGATGCGTCCGCGCGCACCAAGGCGCTGCGCGCCGCGCCCGACCTGCCGGCCGGATGCACGGTGCGCATGGTGTTCGCGGAAAGCGAACTCGCGGCCGAGGATCTGCTGAGCCAGGTGCGCGCCGCAGCACCCGGCGTCGTCGGCGACGAATGACGCGGGCGCCGCGCACGCGCGCGGCGCCCGCGCGGCATCACGTCAGAAGTGACGGCTGTACGCGATCCCGAGCAGGTACTCCTTCATCGCGATCGTTTCCGACGTCGACGGCGGCAGGCCGAAGCCCACGAACAGGCTCGATCCGGTCACGGAATTGTTCTGCGCGTACATGAACGCGCCCGTGATCTCCGACACCTTGTCGAGGCGCCACGTGAAGCCGGCGGACCACTGGTCCTTCACCACGCCGGGGGCCAGGATGTTGAAGGTCACGTCCTGCGGGCCGATCGGGTTGTCGGTGTGGTTGTAGCCGCCGCGGATCGTCCACGCGTCGTTGATGTCGTATTGCACGCCGAGCTTCCAGACGTCGACGTTCTGCCACCCGAAGCCCGCGCCGCTGTCGGCGCCGAGGCAGTACTGCCGCTGGCCGGCGCCCATCGGCGGCGGCGGGCAGTAGCCGATCCACATGCTCGGGTTGCTGACCGAAGCGGAGTCGTCGTAGAAGATGCGCTCGTAGTCGAGCGCGATCAGCAGTTGCTTCACCGGCCGGAATGCGACGCCGACCGCGAAGTTCGACGGGATGTCGAAGCCGCCGCCCTGCGCGAACAGGCCCCTGTACGCGTCGAAGTTGCCCATGCTGATCTTCGACGAGTAGGTCAGCCCCAGCGCGAACTGGTCGGTGAACTGCCCCATGTAGCCGATGCGCACGCCGGCGCCCCAGTTGTCGGAGTAGCCGTTGTTGGTGACGCTGCCCGGCGCGGAAGAGAACGCCGGATTGTCGAATGCCTGCAGGCCTTCGGCCTTGAAGCGCTGGTAGGCGATGAGCGGCGCGATGCCGAGCGAGTGTCCCTTCGTGAACTGCCACGCGGCGTACGGCGCGATGATGAGCTGCGTGAGGTCGACGCCCAGGTTGCCGCTGCCGCACAGCAGGTTGTACGGCGCGCCCTGCCCGCCGCGGAACTGCGAGCAGGCGCTCTGCGCGGAGATCTGGCCGCCGGGGTAATCGGTGTTCATGCCGCCGTTGCCGTACACGGTGAGGCCCAGCGCGAGCTCGGGGCTGTATTTCCAGTTGATGCCGAACTCGGGGATGAAGAAGTTCTTGCTGCCGCTGTCGACGTAGCCGTCGACGCCGGCGGGGCCCGAGCCCGTGCGCGACGCGTTGCGATCCGGCGAGAACCACGCGACGCCGAGCTGCCACTGGCTGTCGAGGAACGACGCCGTCGCGGGATTGTTGGCGCCGGCGAACGGCTCCTGCGCGACGGCGACGGCGGCGCCGCCCATGCCGTTGGCCTTCATGCCGTAGCCGTTCGAGAAGTACCCGTCCGTCGCGTGCGCGACCACGGGCAGCGCGGCGGCGAGCGCCACGACCAGCTTTGTCTTCATCGTTCTCTCCCCTGGGAGTTGTTCGAGCCGCGCCGGCGCACCGCGGCGGCGCGGGCGTTCAGATGAACAGGCTCACGTCCGCGTCGCGTGCCATGGGCAGGAACGTCGCGGCACCGCAGTACTCCTTGACCTCGGGAATGAAATCGGCGTGCGCGTAGCCGAAGAGATCGACGGTCATCTGGCACGCGATGAGGTTGACGCCGGCCTCGAGGCACAGGCTGCGCAACTCCGCGATCGAAGCGACGCCGGTGTTGCGAATCGTCTTCTTCATCATCGTGGTCGCGAACGCCTCGTACGCCGGGACGAGCGACTGCACGGCATTGGGGATGTTCCACTGGATGGAGCGGAACCAGCCCGGCCCCATCGGCATCTTCATCGGCATCGCGGGATTGCCGAGGGGACTCACCTTCAGGTGCCCCAGGTCCTTCTTCAGGAGCTCGAGGCCGTAGAACGTGAAGAACACCGAGACGTCCCAGCCGAGCGCCGCCGCGGTCGACGCCAGGATGAACGGCGGATACGCCCAGTCGAGCGTGCCCTTGGTGGCGATGATCGTCATCGACGGCGTCTTCGCCGCCCTGATCTCCGCGAGCTTCGCCGCGAGCCGCTCGTCGAGCACCGCATCGATGCGCGCGGCGATCGCGCGGTCGAGTGCGTCCGCATCGACGACCGCCTTCCGTTCGAGTTGCGATTCCATGGCCATCCTTTGCGAGGTCCCGCGGGCGTGCGGGCGCGGACTACTTCTTGCGCATGAAGAACACGTACGCCTTGTCGGCCTCTTCCTGCGCGAGCAGCGCGTTGCCGGTCTGGGTCGCGAAGGCCTGCATGTCCTTGACCGAGCCCGGGTCGGTGGCCGTGACCTTCAGCACCTGGCCGGACACGAGGTCGTTGAGCGCCTTCTTCGTCTTGAGGATCGGCAGCGGGCACGACAGCCCGCGCGCATCCAGTTCCTTGTCGAAATTCACGGTCGATCTCCGAGGTTCGCGTCGATGCGATGCGCGCCCAGCCGAAGACGGCGGCGCGTCTTCCGGCCACATCACGCAGTACGGCACCATTAGGCTGCGCGCGGCGCGGACCGTCTATAACCGGCTTGGGTAATGGCCCTCCTACCCACATGGGGGAGACCGTTACACGTTCCGCACAACGCGTGCTGTGCTAACGTCGCGCGCCATGCGTTGCCGCGACCACACTCCGCGCCGGTGCCTGTTGCGCGCGTTGCGCGGGTTCCGGCTACTCACCATCGCCGCCGCGTGCGCGATGCTCGCAGGACTGCATGCACCCGATGCGCACGCCGCGGCGACCGCGCCGCTGCTCGAGGGCGTCACGCCCTACCATCCGCAGGCCGGCACGCGGTCCGCGCAGGCGCAACGCTATTTCGAGCAGGGCATGACGCTCGCGTGGGGCTTCAATCCGGCGGAAGCCGCGCGCTCGTTCGCCGCCGCGACAACACTCGATCCCCAATGCGCCGCGTGCTGGTGGGCGCTCGCGTGGGCGCAGGGTCCGACCATCAACGCCGACATGGACGCCGCGCTGGCGCGCGATGTCGACGCGGCGCTGGTGCAGGCCCGCCGCTACGCGGCGAAGGCGCCCGCGCGCTACCGTGCGCTCATCGCGGCGCTGTCGTTGCGGCATCCCGGCCCCGGCCTGCCGGTGGACGAGGAAGCGTATGCCGGGAAGATGCGCGCGCTCGCCCGGCAGTTCCCGCGCGACGCCGAGATCGCGACCCTGGCCGCGGAGGCCGAGGTCAACCTGCATCCGTACGACTGGTGGACGCGCGACGGCGCGGCGCAGCCGTGGACCGATGGCGCCACCGGCCTGCTGTCGCGCGCGCTCGCTCTCGCCCCCGACCACCCCGGCGCCAATCACTACTGGATCCACGTGCAGGAGAGCTCGGTCCATCCGGAGCGCGCGTTGCCGAGCGCGCAGCGACTCGCCACGCTGGCGCCGGGCTCGGGGCACCTGCTGCACATGCCCGCGCACGTGTACATGCGCACGGGGCGCTACGCGGACGCGTCGCGCGCGAACGAGGCGTCGATCGCCGCCGACCGCGCGTACGTCGCGCAGGTGGATGCACAACGCGCGTATCGCGTCGGCTACGTCGCGCACAACCACCACTTCCTGTACGCGTCCGCGGCGATGGAAGGCCGGAGCGCCGCGGCGATCGCCGCTGCCGACGCCGCGCGGCCGGCCGCGTGCGGCCCCGGCCGCAGCGACCGCAGCACCGGCATCCTGCAGCACTACGCGGTGCTGCCGCTGTACGCACGCGTGCGCTTCGGGAAATGGCAGGAGCTCCTCACCGACATGCTGCCGCCCGACGGGCCCGAGCCGTATCCGCGCGCGATCTGGCACTACGCGCGCGGCACCGCCTATGCGAAGACGGGCCGCGTCGCGCAGGCGCGCGACGAGCTCGCGCGCCTCGACGCGCTCGCGGCCGACCCGGCGCTCGCGACCGCGAAGATCAAGAACATCAACGCCGCCGCCGCGCTCGTGCGCATCGCGCAGCTCACGCTCGCGGCGGACATCGCGCTGGCCGAAGGCCGCGCGGGTGACGCCGTGCCGCTGCTGCGCGAGGCCACCGCGATCGAGGACAGCCTCAGCTACGACGAGCCCCACCTGTGGCTCGCGCCGACGCGGCACGCGCTCGGTGCGGCGCTCATCTCCGACGCCAGGTACGACGAGGCCGTACGCGTGTACCGCGACGATCTCGCGCACTATCCCGCGAACGGCTGGGCCCTTACGGGACTCGCCGAGGCATTGCGCCGCAGCGGGCACGACGCCGAAGCGGCCGCAGCCTCGCAGCAGGCGCGCGACGCGTGGCGCGCGGCGGACGTCGCCGCGAGCGGATCGCGTTTCTGAATCCCGACGACGATCCGTTGCCGCGTCATGCGCGCACGCGGCGTCGGCTTTCATTCATCGCCATATAGTTACTAAACTGAACAAAAACTGACGGCCGTCAACCCGCGGCCCCGGCATTTGCGTTGCAATACCTGCGATCGGTGTCGCCCTCCGGCTCACCGGGACCGCATCGCCCGGACGTCCGATCCCTGCGCACCCTGGATCGGCCTCCCATGGAACACCTCTCCCGCCGGCGCTTCCTCAAGATCTCCGCCGCCACCTTCGGCGCGGCGGCATCGCAGCTCGACTCCCTGGCGCCGCTCGCCGCCGCCGCCGCCGACAAGGGCGAGCGCAAGGTCGCGACGTTCTGCGAGATGTGCTTCTGGCGCTGCTCCGGCTTCGCCACCGTGCGCGACGGCCGGCTGTGGAAGTTCGAAGGCAATCCCAAGGACCCGCAGAGCCGCGGCCGCCTGTGCACGCGCGGCACCGGCGCGGTCGGCGCGTACTACGACCCCGACCGCCTGCAGAAGCCGCTGATCCGCCGCGGCGCACGCGGCAAGGAAGCGTGGACGGCGGTCACGTGGGACGAGGCGTTCACCTACATCGCCGAGCGCATGAACCGGATCAAGGCCGAGCACGGCCCGGAATCGGTCGCGATGTTCAACCACGGCATCGGCCAGTTCTTCCTGCAGCACGTGCTGAAGTCGTGGGGCGCGATCAACTTCGCGGGCTCGTCGTTCGCGCAATGCCGCGGGCCGCGCGACGTCGGCTTCGCGCTGACGTTCGGCACGGGCCTCGGCTCGCCCGAGCCGACGGACATCGCGAACACGCAGTGCCTCGCACTGATCGGCGAACACATCGGCGAGAACCTGCACAACACGCAGGTGCAGGAGTTCGCGCAGGCGATCGAGCGCCGGATCCCGATCATCGTGGTCGATCCGCGCTTCTCCGTCGCGGCGTCGAAGGCGAAGTACTGGCTGCCGATCCGCCCGGGCACCGACCTCGCGCTCCTGCTCGCGTGGTGCAACGTGCTCGTGACGGAAGGCCGCTACGACCGCGCCTTCGTCGAGCGGCACGGCCACGGCTTCGACAAGTTCGTGACGGCGATCGCGAACGACACGCCCGAGTGGGCCGCGCAGGAGACGGGCATCGACGCGGACGTGATCCGCGCCACCGCACGCGAGCTCGCCAACGCGCGCCCCGCGGCGCTCGTGCATCCGGGCCGGCGCGTCACCTGGAACGGCGACGACACGCAGCGCAGCCGCGCGATCGCGCTGCTGTCCGCGCTGCTCGGCAACTGGGGCCGCAAGGGCGGCCTCTATCTCGCTGCCGGCATCAAGGTCGCACCCTTCCCGCTGCCCAAGCCGCCCGCGTCGGACCAGCCGCAGGCCGACAACCCCGGCGGGGAGCGGTATCCGTTCGCCGACGAAGGCATCACCAACGGCATCCGCGAGGCGACGCTCACCGGCAAACCCTATCCGATCAAGGGCTGGTTCGTGTACTCGACCAACCTCCTGTACGCGCTGCCCGCGCCCGAGGAGACGCGCAAGGCGATCGACGCGCTCGACCTCCTCGTGGTCGTCGACACGATGCCTTCCGAGATCACCGGGTACGCCGACGTCGTGCTGCCCGAGGTGACGTTCCTCGAGCGCCACGACCAGCTCCTCACGGGCTTCGGCCGGCAGGGGTGGCTCTCGCTGCGCCAGCCGGTGATGCCCGCGCCGCAGGAGCAGAAGCCCAACTGGTGGATCGCGAAGAAGCTCGCGAAGAAGCTCGGCATCCCGCAGTGCCTGCCGTTCGCCGACCTCGAGGAGTACCTGCGCTACCGCGTCGAGAAGTCGGGGTTCGATTGGCCGCAGCTCCAGCGCGAGGGCGTGATCCTCGCGAAGCCCTCACCGATCTACGTCGAGGACGGCGCGGAGATCAAATTCGACACGCCGTCCGGCAAGGTCGAGTTCTGGTCGGAGCAGCTCGCCGCGAAGGGCTTCGACCCGGTGCCGCGCTACCGCGCACCCGCGACGCCGCCCGAGGGCTACTTCCCGCTGATCACCGGCCGCGCGCCGATGCACACGTTCAGCCGCACGCAGAACAACCCGCTGCTGCATCCGCTGATGCGCGAGAACGAGGTGTGGATCAACGCGAAGACGGCCGCTGCGGCCGGGCTCGCGAACGGCCAATACGTGCAGCTCAAGAACCAGGACGGCGTGGTGAGCAACCGCATCCGCGTCAAGGCCACGCAGCGCATCCGTCCCGGCGTCGTCTACATGGTCTACGGCTTCGGCCACACGATGCCGCAGCAGCGCCTTTCGTTCGGCCGCGGCGCGGATGCGACGCAGCTCGCGACGCGCTACGTGACCGACCCGCTGATGGGCGGCACGAGCCTGCACGGCAACGTCGTGACCTTCGTGAAGGTGGCTTGAGATGGCAAGGTTCGCGATGGTCATCGACACCCGCAAGTGCGTGGGCTGCATGGACTGCGTGGTCGCGTGCCAGGTCGAGAACGACGTTCCCGCCGGCTACTGCCGCGACTGGATCACCACCGAGGTGCGCGGCGAGTTCCCGCACCTCGCGATGGAGATCCGCTCCGAGCGCTGCAACCACTGCGACAACCCGCCGTGCGTCGCGTGCTGCCCCACCGGCGCATCGCACGTCGCCGAGCCCGGCCGCGTGGTGCTCGTCACGCCTGAGCGCTGCATCGGCTGCAAGGCGTGCATCGCCGCGTGCCCGTACGACGCGCGCTTCGTGCATCCCGAGGGCTACGTCGACAAGTGCACGTTCTGCCATCACCGCACGAAGGACGGTGGCCAGCCGGCGTGCGTCTCCGTGTGCCCCACCCGCTGCATGACGTTCGGCGACCTCGACGACGCATCAAGCGCGGTGAGCGAGCTCCTGCGCACGCGTCCGCACCACACGCTGCTGCCCGAGGCCGGCACCCGGCCGCGCATCTTCTACCTGACGTGAGCCGACGGCCATGCTCGAGACCACGATCACCCGCGACAATCCGCTGATCGACCCGTCGCTGCACGTGTGGAGCTGGGAGATCCCGCTCTATCTCTTTGCCGGCGGCATCGTCGCCGGCATGATGATCCTCGGCGGCCTCGCGCTGCTGCGTGTCGCCCGCGGCGACGATCCGCGCACGTTCTTCTCGCTGCACACGCCGCTGCTCGCCTTCGTGCTGATCAACCTCGGCATGGGCGCGCTGTTCCTCGACCTCGCGCACAAGCTCTACGTCTGGCGCGTGTACCTCACGTTCCAGCCCGCCTCGCCGATGTCGTGGGGCTCGTGGATCCTCATCGCGGTGTACGTCGCGCTGCTCGCGGCCGCGCTCGTGCGCCTGCCGCAGGCGTGGCCTTGGCTCGGCCGGCGCGCTCCCCGGTTGCAGTCGTTGTCCGATGCGATCACGCAGCATCCGCGACGCCTGCGCCTCCTCGGCTCGTGCAACATCGTGCTCGGTGTCGCGCTCGGAATCTACACCGGCATCCTGCTCGACACGATGGTCGCGCGCCCGCTGTGGAACACGGGCCTGCTCGGTCCGCTGTTCCTGGTCTCGGGGCTGTCCGCCGGTGCCGCGCTGATGCACGTCGCGAGCACCGTCCTTCCTCGCCGGCCCGCGCCGCAGGGCATGGTGGCCGGCGCGCTGTCCGCGCTGGTGCAGGACGTGGGCGCGGAGCCCCCCGCGCGCGGCACGGTCGACGCGCTGATCCGCGCCGACATCGCCTTCCTCGTCGCCGAGCTGGTGCTGCTCGGCCTCGTGGTGATCAACCTCACGACGTCGTCCGCGTCGCACGCGATCGCCGCGACGCTGATCGTCAGCGGCCCCTACGCCGTGCCGTTCTGGGGCCTCGTCGTCGGGCTCGGCATCCTGGTGCCGCTGGCGCTCCAGGGCCTCGAGCTCCGTCACCTCTTGCCGCACACGATCCTGCCCGCGCTGCTCGTCCTCGTCGGCGGCTTCGCGCTGCGCTGGGTCATGGTCAACGCCGGGCAGGCGAGCCACCTCGTGCACGCCGCCGGCCTGTAACCGAGGCGCGGTCCGCGCCGGAAGGAGAAGAAACGATGAAACGCAAACCCCTCGTGCTCGCTGTCGCGCTGGCCTGTGCCCCGCTTGCCGCGGGCGCGCAGGCCCCGGCGCCCGCCGCCAGGCCGAACATCCCGCAGGTGTGCCTCTCGTGCCACAAGGCCGAGCCCAACGCCGTGCAGGGCATCTTCGAGAACGTCGCGTTCAAGAGCAAGTCCATCCAGCTCAAGATCGACGCGTACACCGAAATCGTGCCGTTCGATCCGGCAACGCTCACCGTCGTCGATGCCGGCGTCACGAAGCCCGCCGAGGCGCTGCGCGACATCGCGAAGAACCGCGAGGCGCGCATCGACTTCGTCGAGAAGGACGGCAAGAAGGTCGCGAGCAGGATCTCGTTCAAGGGCCCGATCAAGCTCGCGCCCGAGAAGCTCGTGAGCTACGACGACGTCGTGGCGCTGGTTGCGCAGGGGCCCGAGAAGGGCAACTACACGCTCGTCGACTCGCGGCCGTTGCCGCGCGTGCAGGAAGGCACCATCCCGACCTCGATCAACATTCCCTATCCGGCGTGGGACAAGGTGGTCGACCGCCTGCCGCAGGACAAGGCGCGCCGCATCGTGTTCTTCTGCCAGGGCGTCACCTGCATGATGAGCCCCAACTCGCTGCGCAAGGCGGAGGCGCTGGGCTACACCAACGTGAAGGTGTACCGCGAAGGCTATCCCGAGTGGAGCGAGCGCAACGTCGGCGTCATCGCCGCGCCGCATTACAAGGATGCGTTCGTCGACAAGCAGATTCCGTCGGTGCTGATCGACGCGCGTCCCGCCGCCGTCGCGGCCGAGGGCGCGATCCCCGGCGCGGTGTCGATCCCGCCGTCGACGGTGCACGCCGCGGTGGCCACGCTGCCCGCTGCGAAGCTGAAGGCGCCGATCGTCGTGTACGACGGGGACAACGGCTCGTCGGCGAAAGTGGTGGCGCAGGTCGTGAAGGAATCGGGGCAGCCCAACGTGACCGTGCTCGGCGGCGGCTTCGACGGCTGGAAGGCCGCCAAGGGCCCCATCGCCGCCGGTCCGCTGGCCACGAAGGTCGCGTACGTGCCGAAGCCGCGCGCGGGCTCGATCCCCAACGAGGAGTTCGTGAAGCTCGCGAGCGCCACGCCTCCGGGTGTGCTGATCCTCGACGTGCGCAATACCGACGAAGCCAACGCCGGCATGATCAAGGGCGCAGTGCTGATCCCCGACGAGGAGCTCGCCGCGCGCATGGGCGAGCTGCCGAAGGACAAGCGGATCATCACCCACTGCTCGACCGGCGTGCGCGCCGAGATGGCGTACCACAAGCTGAAGCAGGCGGGCTACGACGTCGGCTTCGTGTACGCGGTCGTCGACATCAAGAAGAGCGGCGAGTTGAAGGTGACGCCGAACTAGGGCGTCGTCCGCAAAAGGCGTCCGCGGGGCCGGCGAATGACGCGACGCCGGCGCCGCGCCTTTTGCGGCCGGAACCACCAACCTCACATCACGGACTCCCTCGCCCCGCTTGCGGGGAGAGGGTTGGGGTGAGGGGCAGGCGCGCAGGGACTGGAACGCTCACCGGATGTCAGTCGGCCGCCTTGGGGCGGCCCTGCGGCGGCCGCCGGAAACGGCCACGCAACAACGAGCGTCGTGCGGCGGGCTGCGTGATTGCCTAGCACCCGCCCTTCTTTTCCTTCTTCGGCGCAGCAGCACTCTTCGCCGACTTCGCCGCGTCCACCGCCTTCTGCTTCTCCGCGTCGCTCATCTTCGCCCACGCTTCGGGGGTGACGTTGGCGGGCTTCTCGAGCTTGGCGGCGGCAGCCGGCGCGGCCTTGTCCTTCGCCGCGTCCGCGGCGAAGGCGGTCGTGCCGGCGAAGGCAAAGGTGGCAGCGACGAGGGCAACGAGCAGCTTGTTCATGGTGTCTCCGAAGGTTGGAAAGCGGGCGCGCGAAATTCTACCGGCAACGCCAGTCTTCCTCGACACCCCAAACGGGTAGTGGGTCCGGCGCGTCACCCGCCGGCCGGCCGCAGGTACCGGAAGCGCGCCTCGAGCCGCCCCATGCCCCACGCGGCGAAGAGCAGGAACGCAACGAACGCGAGCGCCCACCATCCGGCCACGATGCCGGTCACGGTCGGCAGCGTCAGCACGCCCTGCGCCGTGTCCTTGATCCAGGTGTCGATGCCCGGCGTGAGCTCGGCGTACGCAAACACGCCGGCCAGCATCCCGAGCGCGAACGCGAGGCCGTCCTTCCTGCCGGTGGCCATCGCCGCGATCGACGTGCCGGGGCAGTAGCCGCCGACGATGAAGCCGGCCCCGAACAACAGGCCGCCCAGCGCCTGCGCGGCGTAGTTGGTCGGCTCGACGTACAGCTCGCCGACGTCGAGCACGCCGGCCGCCGACAGCGCGACGATGCCGACCATCGCGGTGACGATTGCCGAGAACATCACCTTCACCACCGCCATGTCGTAGAGATAGAACACCGCGGTGAGCTTGCGCGCGCTGCCGAATCCCGCGCGCTCGAGGCAGAACCCGAATCCAAAGCCGAGCGCGACCGCGATCGCGAGGCTCTGCACCGTCGTGAAGTCCTGGTAGGCGCTCAAGGGGAACATCACAGCCACTCCTTCCGCACGAACCACGCGAGCGCGTAGGCGGCGGCGAACACTGCGCCCATGAACACGAGGCTGCCGACGTTGAGGATGGCGCCGCCGGTGAGCGCCTGCCCGCTCGTGCACCCCTTGGCGATCTTCGCGCCGTACGCCGCGACGAAGCCGCCGACGAAGGCGAGCGCGAGGCGCTGCCCGTCGGTCACGCGCGGGCCGCGCTCCACGCCGACGCGCACCCGGTGCGCGGCGGCCCCGGACACGAACGCACCGGCAAATGCGCCGAGGATCAGGAACAGCGTCCACGCGAGGAGGGGCGCGCCCTCGTTCCAGTAGCGCGCGTGCGCGACGTTGCCCTCGACGTGCGCGACCGACGCGAGGCTCGCGAACCACGTCGAGAGCGCGCCGAACGCGCCGGTGGCGCCCAACCCGCGGCCGGCGATGGCGTAGGTCGCGAGCAGCACCAAGCCCAGCAGGATGCCGGCGAAGTAGGGATTCCAGAACGCCTGCGGCGAGGTGCGCGCGGCGCCGGCGGTTGGCAGGGGAGATCGGGCGGCTGCGATGGACATGGCGGCTCTCGCGGTTCGCGGGCTCGTCGTCGCGTGGGCCCGCACGGCGCGCGGCGATGTTTATCGAATCGCCATATAGTTAAGTATCTACCAATTCATCGGAGGCGGCGCTCCGCCGCGCGCAGGACGGTTGATCGCGGTCAATCTCCCCACGTGGATGCGGCGTCCTCGAACGCCGCGCGGCGGTTGGTGCGGCAGGGGCTCTGGCACCCGGGAATCAGGGCGCGCGAGCCGCTAGTTCCTGGCGGCGTCCTTGCTCTGGCGCTGCCACGCGTCGTAGCTGGTCGTCGTGTTGGCGAGGCACCGTTCGCGCTGGGTCTCGTCGGGAACCCGGTAGCACTGGTTGCGCTGCCAGCCCTGCGCCGTTTGATAGGCCGCCTGCCACGAACAGCCGCCGGCGACGTACGTCAGCGCAAGCAGGATCGCCAGGCGCGCCGCGGATGGATGGCAAGCATTGCGGTCGAGGAAAGCCACCTGCTCGTTGCTCCGTCCAGAAAAAAGGCTTGCCGCCCGGGGGACGTGCAAGCCTTTATCACATCGATCTTCGCAGCCTTCCATAGGGTGAAGCTGGTGTCGGGGTGGGGCGACGGTTGCGGCCGCCATTACGCACCGCCTATACTCGAGTGCCCGTTGTCTCTCGATGTGATTCATTGTGGTCAGTCGTCATGCGTTAGCGCTGTTCTTGGTGGTCACGTTCGCTCTGCCGCATCCCGCGCACGCTGACCCGCCGTTGGTGGCTCGTCTTGTGCCCATTTCCGGCGACCGACAAATCCTGATCAACACGCACGTCCCGCCGCAGCCCTACGTGCTTCGTGCCTTCGACTCGGCGGGCAATGTGGTGAGCGGCGCGACGATCTTCATAGGCACGGCAGCCGATCCCGGCTATCCCTTCCTGATTGACGAGTTCCGCTTCAGAGGATTCAACACAGTAGGCACCGTCCAGTACGGTTACCCGCCACCCCCTTCGCTGCTCGCCGTCACCGACCAAAGCGGCCTCGTTGCCTCGCAGCCAAGTCTTGTTGATTATCCGGCGTCATCGTCGATGGTTGGCGCGGGCCAACGCGGGGTGACCTATCCCGGCGCATCGGGTCCATGGCTCGCGTTCTTCTCGGTCGTCGCCGTGAAAGCGCCGCCGCCCGGCAAGCCATCCGTGGTCGTCGAATATTTTCACGCGGACCTTCGCCACTACTTCATCACGCTCGACGATGCCGAGATTGCCGCGCTCAACGCGGGAAAGTTCGCCGGGTGGTCTCGCTCGATTGGGTCGTTCATCGCTTACGCAACCAAGGCGGATGCGCCATCGGATGCGGTTCCCGTCTGCCGCTTCTTCAGTAGCGAGTTCACGTCGCATTTCTATACGGCCAACCCGCAGGAGTGCGACGAAGTGATCGCACGCTGGCCGGACGTGTGGACACTGGAAACACGCGAGGCCTTCTACATCAACATCCCTGATGCGTCCGGGAACTGCGCATCGGGATACCAGCCCGTCTACCGCATGTTCAACAACAGGGAAAGCCCGAATCACCGCTACATCACCGACCGGAGCCTGCGGACGCACATGGCGGGGCGCGGGTGGATCGCGGAAGGTATCGGCCCCGACGCAGTGATGATGTGCACGCCCGCGTAGGCGTTGCAGCCTCCTCGTAGAAGGCTGCCGGAGGCAGGGCACTCCTCATCGTCGATCACATTCCCTTCGGCATCGCGTGGCCGATTGACCACGACGATGGCATTGGGAGACCTGACAGTGCATTCCCCATGGACTTTCGTGGGAATTGCACCAAGTGAAAAGGCTTGCCGCCCCAAGAGGTGCGCAAGCCTTTGTTTTACTGGCGGCCAAGGGCGATGAACCCCCTTGGCCGATTTTGCGAGTCGCTACGCGCCTCGCGCAATCTGGTGGCCAAGGGCGGATTGCCCACCTTGGCCGATTTTGCGAGTCGCTACGCGCCTCGCGAAATCTGGTGGCCAAGGGCGGAATTGAACCACCGACACAAGGATTTTCAGACTCCTGATGGGGACCGTCGGTCGGCAAATCCTTGAATTTGCAGCCGCCTCCCATCACTATGGTGCACACGCTTTGCACTGGCTGGCACCCTGCTAGGCCGTCATGTGCAATTTGTGCAATTTCACCATGGCCATCAGCAAACTACCCAATGGCAAGTTTCGTCTGCAGATCCGGCGTAAGCATCTGCGCGTCGACGAGGTATTCGACAACCGCGCTGATGCCGAGGCGAAATCGCAACGACTGCTGACCCGTGCCGCTCAGCAGCGAAATGGATCCATGACGTTGCGTGAGGCATGGACCGCGTACCACGCCGATCGCAAGTTTCTCGACAAGAAGGCGACCACACGGCGGGGCGAGGAAACGCATATCAAGCCCGCTCTCGCGTTCATGGGCGGGCGAACCGTAGGTTCCATCAACCCCGATGACATCGAAGCGTTCATCACCCACGAGCAATTCACAAGATCAAAGGCCGCGGATACTGTGCGGAACGAGATTTCCGCGCTTTCAGCGGTGCTGGTCTATTGTCGGGCGAAGGGCTCCATTACGACCAATCCCTGCGTAGGCGTGAAGCGGCCGGCACCCTCCAAGAAATTGTTTCGGATGTCGGCCGGCGACGAGGGCGCCTTGATGCTGCTCTTGAAGAGCGAGAAGTTCCGCTTCCGCGCGGCGGCGCGCCTGTGCTTGTTAGTACGTGAAACGGGCGCTCGGCCGGGGGAGTGGGCGAATGCCCAGTGGTCGAATCTTGATCTCGCCCGCCATCGCATTACCTTCACCAATACGAAGTACAAGAACCAGCCTCGCACCATCCCACTCACCGAGGCGGCTCTGACCCTTTTAAGTGAACAGCTGGAAGATGTGGCGATCCGCAACATCGACGAATTCGGCGACTGCGAGTTCGTATTCCCAGCGGTCTCAAAGCAGGATGAAATCGTTCCCATGCGATACAGCGGGACGATTCGCGACCTTAAGACGAAGAACCTTCTTCCCAAGCACCTGCGACCCCATAGCGGAAGACATGAACTGATCACCAAGCTCGTCGAAGATTCTGACATCGAAGATTCGCGCATCATGGCTTTGGTGGGCCATCACAGCCACGCGTCAATGCAGATCTATGCGCATGCCCGCGCCGTGCGCCTTCGTCCCCAACTCGAAGCTCTCGAGGATCGGCGGCGGGTGGAGCGCACTCAGAGCGCGGCCGAAGCAGTGGGCCTTCCTACGGCTCTTGTCGCAAGCTATCTCGAAACTCGTCGCCATCGGGAGGGCGGAGCCGACGTTGGCAACGAGCTGCTCTTTGATGGACAAACGATGGAAGACCTTAGTCGGGCGGCTAAACGACTCGGCCAAACGCCGCAAGCCAGACTGGCAGCGCTATTGAAAATATCTCGCGCAAGGCCGATCCCCGGCACGCACGGCCAAAAACCACGCAAATCGGCGCACAAGTAGACCGACCATCGGAAACCCCTAACCTGCCGCCGTCATCGCCAATCGCCATTTTCCGGAATACCGCTATCGACCCAAAGCGGTCGGTCGCGCGATTCGAAAGCGGTAACTCAGTACCACCTCCTGCTCACCACAACAGAGATTCGGCAGGTATCGGACTGAAGGCGGTCATGAAGAGCGGCGCACCTGTTACCAGGCGACCTCACAGCTTGGGAGCAGCCAGGGTCCAGCCAAGCGGCTCTTTCGATGGACCGCACCGACTCGAGAAATGGCGGAAGAGGTCCTCGTCGCCTCGAAGTTTTCGTGTGGCGCACCTACTTGAGCCTCTCGAAAGCGGCGTCGGGACGTACACCGACGTTGGAGTCGAGGCATCCGCGCTGGCTCGCGCACAAGCGGACGCGGGGAGGCACACGCCAAATTCTTCACAGCTGCTGCCGCTCTCGGGCGCGCTCGCACCGCGCGACTACTAGGCTAGCGTTTCGTCCGAAACATGCACTATCTAGCACGAAGCGCGATCGCAATCGAAAGAGCGCACAACACCTTTCTGTAGGCGACCACGTGACAGATGCGCGTGTGCCGATACCTTGGTGGACAGCGTGGGGCGTCGGCGTCGACGCTGCGCATCATCCAGACGTTGCGTCGCCGTACATTGCTCAATGCGGGGCCGCACGGACCGAATGGGCATCCTGATCGTCCCGTATCGGAGACTCCGCCCTCACATGGCAACCAGCCAAGTCCCGCAAGCATTGAAGACCGGGATCATTCAGCAAGTCGTCTGTACACTCGTCAACGCGTAGCCACCGCAATAGATCCTCGGGCGTATCGATGTCCAATGCGATACGCGAATTCTCCACCTGTCGTGGGGAGTATCCGGCTCGCTCAATATGGATTCGGAGACGTGCGAGGCTTGCCCCACCAAACGCCAAGGGAATCGGCGCCGCAGCGAGCATCGCGACGGCATTAGTACCTTCTCCATCACGATTCGGGCAAATCAATACTCGGCGATCCCGCATATCCTCTGTCAGCGCAGCTAGATCGCTGCCCCTAACCATGGGTACGTCGCCCATCAGCACGATGGCGCGTCGCGCTCCAAGGCGTTGCAAGTTGAGCAATCCTTCGCCGACCGCGGCGTCGAGACCCGCGGCCGCGCGCTGAACGATGGCGAAGGCACCTGCACGCGAAGCCGCGGTACGCACACCCTCACAGTTCGTCACAACAAGTGTGCGGCGGAGGCCGGGAAAGGTGGCAGCTGCCGCGAGCGACCGACGCAGGAACACGGCGTTTAGCCTTAGCCGAGCGGAGGAGTTCAGCGTACTAGCTAAGCGGCTCTTGCCGAGCGCGAACGCCTTCACCGGTATGAGTAGCCAGGGCGTCACGCCAATGCTTTCCGCCGCAGTGGACGCGGTAGCGATGTCACAAACTCGAGCACCGAGTGAGCCAATCGCCGCTGGTCATCCGTGTCACGCATTAGCGTATCCGCAACGTGGACGGCCACGCCCTGACCCTCGATCTCAGTACGCCGGTTGCGATCTCGCTCGTCGATGATAAGTCCGTCGAGAAGATCCCCGTACACCATTGCAATCGTTGAAGCCGATGCAGGGTGCCCGAACTCACGCAGCATCTTCGCCAGGGGCCCTTTGACCGCCTCTCCTGCGATGATAGGCGACACCGCGACGACGGGAACATCTGCGTCGGCGATCGCTTGGCGAACACCCGGAACAGCGAGAATAGGTCCGATACTGAGATACGGATTGGATGGTGCGATAACAATCGCCTGGAGGTTCGGGAGCGTCAGTGCGCGGGCGAACGCTGGGCTAGGCGAAGCGTCGGCCGCCCCGGCGAACTCGACTGACTCTACGATCGGCATGCACCGATGACGCACCAGGTAATCCTGAAAGGCCAGGCGGCCCCAGTTCGTGTTGAGAAACGTTGCGACGCGCTGGTCCGACATGGGAACGACGGAGTGCTGAACACCGAACCCAGTGCACAACAGCGAGGTGACTTCCGACAGAGTGTGACCTTCGCGCATGCGCTGAGTGCGCTGGACGTGGGTCGCTAGGTCATGGTCTCCCAGACGGAACCAAGTCTCACCCCCCAGCTCGCCCAACGCGTCCATGAAATGCCACGATTCGTTTGCCAGACCCCAACCGGTCGCAGGGTTGTTACGGCCAGCCAGCGTGTACATGACCGTATCAAGATCCGGAGAAATCAACAGTCCCAGATGTTCGAAGTCGTCGCCCGTGTTGACCGCGATGACAAGGTTGGAAGAGGACAGGCACTTCGCGAGTCCGTTCGCAAACCTAGATCCGCCGACGCCGCCAGCCAGCGCAAGGATCACCGCGGTGCTCCGCGGTCAATCCGACCCGGCGGCTTCATGATTTTTGCCGAAATAGGTCACGATCGCGGGGCCGGGCCAATTCACCGGCGCGTCCTTCACGCCGCGGATAAGGGACGCCGCGCAACAACACGACGGGCCGCGCTTCGTCAGCCTGACCCATCATAAGCGATGCGGCCGACGCCAACTCGTCTGCAAATCCGACTTCGGTAATGCGTAGCGTGCGGTCAAACAAATCGACGCGTCCACGAAGATCCACCACGGCTGGCAGTCCCGCCACGCCCAACGCAACGCCTACGCTGCCAATGCGCCATGCGCGACCATGACTGTCATTGATAATGACCGCGACATCGACACCGACGCGCGCCTTGATATCGTCTCGCAGCCTGTCACAGGAGGCGTCCGGGTCCTCGGGCAACAGCAACACCAGCTCGGCGCTCTCCGGTGCGACGTTTGATTGGTCGATGCCAGCATTCGCCATGACGAAGCCAAGCTTATGCGCAACAATGAGCACATCGCGCGCATAACGCACGACCTCATGCGACTCGCACAGCACGACTTCAACGAAGCGCGGATCTTTCGATGTTTCTTTCGCGAGCTCGATCGCGCGAGGCGACGGTCGCACGGTGGCAAGCGACACCGTACGACCTTCCGCCTTCGACACGATCTTTTGGGCGACGACAAGCACATCACCGTCGCGCAGCATCTCACCGCACCGATGGACGGCCTCGATAATGAGCCCGGTCAGATCGTCGCCGGCTTTCACCAGCGGCATTCCGGGAAGGGCAATGAGGCGCAGCTCCATGGCTGCACTGGCGGCGGCTGCAGGCATTGGCGTCACATCGCCGCCCGGTGGCCTACCGCTTCGGCTGGCTCTCATGTGGATTCGACCGGTACCCCGGTAATACGGATGCCGGCGCACGAGACTTTGTAGCGCTGATTGATCGCAATGAGAAGGGATGTGAGGGCCTCGGCGGCGACCGAATTGCAGATGGGCCCCGCATGAAATCCGCGAAGTCCTATATCGCGGGCCAGACCAACGACCAGCTCGCGCGCTGCCGGATCGTCGCCGCACACGAGCACATCACAGTCGACACGGTGGTCGAGATGACTCAAGGCATGGGCGGACACGTTCTGGAAGGCCGACACGACGCGCACTTCCTCGCCAAGCAGCGCCTGGATGGCGGCAACCGAAGAGCCGCCGGACGGCAACTGGGCCCGGCTCACCTTAGGCGGGACCAGTGGCACCGTCGCATCGACCAGAACCTTTCCCGATAGCGCGTCGCGGACTTCCTCGACTGTCGTGCGCTGGGCCGAAAATGGGACGGTGAGCACCACGACCTCCGCCTGCGCCGCCGCACCTCGATTGTCCGAGAACGAGACCGAGTTGATACCGACGCTTGCGTTGATCTCGGCGGAGGCTCGAGCCGCCTTTTCCGGACTGCGCGAGCCCAGGATGACGCGGTGGCCCACATGTGCCCACCGCTTTGCTAAGCCACTTCCCTCGGCCCCTGTGCCGCCCAGGATTGCGATGGTCTGCGGGTGTTCAGTCATGCTGATGCTCCATCAACGGTTAAGCAATGCAAGAGTCAGGTCAAACGAAAGGCACTGTCGTACGTGCGCAACTCACGCCGCTGAACGGCGGCGCGGGTTGGCGGAACCACGCCTGACTGGCGTGAGCACCACGGGCGTCACGGGGGTCGCCGCAAACGAGCTGCGACGGCGATCCAGCTCTACGTCCGCATAAAGTGTCGTGCGTTGACGCGGGGTCCGGCCAGCTGCATGAATGAGCGCTTCCATTCTCGCCGGCGCCATCTCCTGGCCATGCTGAGTGCCGGCTGCGCGGGAGATGCTTTCGTTCATCAGCGTACCGCCGAGATCGTTGGCGCCCGCCGCAAGGCAAGCACGCGCGCCCTGCTCGCCCATCTTGACCCATGACACCTGGATGTTGGTAATCAATGGATTCAACGCGAGGCGCGAAACGGCATGCATAAGTACCGACTCGCGATACGTCGGTCCGCGTCGTGCGCGACCCTTCCGATACATGGGTGATTCCATGTGCACGAACGGTAGCGGCACGAACTCCGTGAATCCGCCTGACCGCGCCTGCAGCCTGCGAATGGCAAGAAGATGCCGAGCCCAATGCAACGATGAGTCAACGTGCCCGAACATGATAGTTGCTGTCGTTCGAAGGCCGACTGCATGGGCCTGGCCAACAACATTCAGCCACTGCGAGGTGGTGAGCTTGTCAGGACAAATCAGCGAGCGCACGTCGTCATCAAGAATCTCGGCGGCGGTGCCCGGAAGTGTTCCGAGGCCCGCATCTCGCAGGCACTCGAGGAAGCGCTCAATCGTCAGTCCGAGTGTCGAAGCACCGTGCGTGACCTCGAGGGGTGAGAACGCGTGGACGTGAATTTCGGGCACTGCCCGCTTCACCGTGTGGAGCAACTCGAGATAGGTGTCGCCGGTATAGGCGGGATGAATGCCGCCTTGCATGCACACTTCGGTGGCACCCCGGGCCCAAGCCTCGCGCACGCGGCGCTCAATCTCCTCGTGAGCGAGGTCATAGGCAGGGCCGCGCAGGTCACCGCTGGACTTCGAAAATGCACAAAATCCGCAGCGGTACGCACACACATTCGTATAGTTGATGTTGCGGTTCACGACATACGCGACCACCTCGCCACTTGTGGCGCGCCGCAAACTGTCCGCCGCTTCACATACCGCGTCGAAGTCGTCGCCCCGCGCCCGGAACAACGTGACGATGGCCTCTTCACTCAGTGCCTCGCCCTGCGTCGCGCGCGCGAGCGCATCGGCTACGACCGCGGACGCGACCTGACGATGCGTGTCCATGGACCGGACTTCAGGAACGTTCTGCGACAAGCCTGGCGACCACGCATCCGTGCGCGGGTAGCCGTCACCATCGACCTGTTGCAGCACGCGTTCCACAAGCCGCGCGTCCAGCCATCGGCGATGGTCGCTCGCATAGCTTGGATAGATTGCGAGCCGCTCGATCAGTGTCTTGTTGCCGGCTGACGTGCGCCGACGCAACTCCTCGATCTGCGGCCAAGGCGCCTCGGGGTTCACGTGATCAGGTGTCACGGGTGAGATGCCGCCCCAGTCGTTGATGCCCGCGGCAATGAGCTGCGGCCCATCACGTGGCGACAAGTTCGGCGGCGCTTGAATGTTCATCGCTGAACCGAAGATATGCCGGGTGGCGGCTATCGTCCACATGAGGTCGTCGAGCTCAGGCTCCGCCGTACTAGCTCGCTTCGTTCCAGGCTTCGCACGGAAGATCTGGACGATGATTTCCTGCAGGTGACCGTAGCGCTGGTGCACGTCCCGTAGAGCAAGCAGGGAGTCGATACGCTCTTCACGCGTTTCGCCGATGCCGATCAACACGCCCGTGGTGAACGGGATGGCGAGCTCGCCGGCGAGCCCGATCGTCTCAAGCCGCGCGGCCGGATGCTTGTCCGGCGATCCGTAGTGCACCTCCCCCTTCTCGCAAAGGCGCACGCTCGCCGACTCGAGCATGAGGCCCTGCGATACGCTTACTCTCCGAAGCCGCTCGAGCTCATTACGGGTCATGACGCCCGGGTTGACGTGTGGCAGCAGCGAGGTCTTCGCAAGCACGAGCTCGCACATCGCGACAAGGTAGTCGATGGTCGTGCGGAAGCCGAGGCGGGTGAGATGCTCACGTGCGACGCGATACCGAAGCTCAGGCTTGTCCCCGAGCGTGAAGAGAGCTTCCCGACATCCAGCGGCTTCGCCGGCGCGCGCAATCTCCAGGACCTCACCCGGCTCAAGGTACGCGCGCGCCAGTGCGCGCGGGTTCGTAGCAAAGGTGCAGTAGTGGCACACATCGCGGCATAGGCGCGTGAGCGGAATGAATACCTTCCGCGAGTACGACATGACACTCGGGTGACCCGCATCGCGCAACGCCGCTGCGTCAGCGATAAGGCGGGCGGAGTGCTCGCGCAATAAGTAGTCGCGCAGCGGTTCTTCGAACGTGTGACCGTTAAGCACAGAAGAGTCTCTCGCCTGGGGGACGGTCTAGCAGCCCGCCCACTAAGCCGGGCCCTTGAGCAGACTACGAAGCGGCATCGCCAGGGAGCGCTTGACGTTTCTGACTTCGACGGTGGAAGCGTGATTCTTGATGCCGATGTTCATCTCCATCATACGATTCAAGATCTCCTGGTAGTCCTGCATGCTACCGACAACGAACTTCAGAAGGTAGTCGTAGTCGCCGCTAATGAGACTGCACTCCACGATCTCGGGGATCTTGTGAATCGCAGCCTCGAACACGCGGTAGTGCTGTATGGTCTGCTCGGAAAGGCGAATACTCGAATGCACTACGACATGCGGCGCAAACTTCGAAAGATTGACGATCGCCGAAACGCCTGAGATATAGCCACCCTTGCGCAGTTTCCGCACCCGCTGCAGGCACGGACTCGCCGAGAGGGACACCAACTCGGCCAGCTGTACGTTGCGAATGTCGCCCTCGATCTGCAATAGCTCGAGGATGCGAAGGTCGATCTCAGAGAGGACTGGCATCGGATGTTTGCCGATTCGCTAGCTAGAATGCGTCGAGCCAATGCAGTGCGCAGGCACGCGACACCGCGGCCGAACGCCATGGGAAGCGCAGTTCGCAAGGTACGCCAACGTATCACTCCGGCTTGAGTCCAGCCTTGTTAGCGATCGCCGCGTACTTTTCGATCGAACCTTTGATGAAAGGGCCGAATTCCGCCGGCGGCAGGTACGCCGCATCGACCCCAAGGGGGGTAAACCGTTCTTTGACCTGCGGATCGGCCACGACCTTTGCGAGCGCTTTCGCTAGCTTGTCTACGATGTCAGGCGGTGTTCCCGTCGGTACGACGACGCCCCACCATGTAGTGAACTCATAGCCCTTGACGCCAGCCTCGGCCACTGTCGGCAGCTGCGGTTCCGCGGGGGTCCGACTGGATGTCGTGACGGCGAGTGCCTTTAGCTTGCCCGCCTTTACATTGGGAGACGCAGAGGAAATGCCCATAAACGCAATGTCAACGCGGCCGCCAACCAGATCGACGAGGGCGGGAGCATCTCCCTTATACGGGATGTCGGTCATCGTGGTGTCGGTCATCGAACAGAACAGCAGCGCTGCGAGCTGTGGCGTCGATCCTTGACCCGTGGAAGCGAAATTTAGTTTCCCCGGTTTGGACTTTGCTAACGAAATCAGTTCGGAGACCGAATTCGCGGGGACCGATGGACCGAGTACCAGAAGGTAGCCGCTCTTGGCAACCAGCGAGACGGCGTCGAAGTCTCGTACCAGGTTGTAGGAGAGATTGGCATTCAGGACTTCGCCCACGGCGTGCGCACCGGCAGCAAGCAAGAGAGTGTAGCCGTCGGCAGGCGACTTGGCCGCGACACCGGCACCGATGGTGCCGCTTGCACCGGCCCTGTTATCGATTACCACAGGCTGACCTAGCTGCTCACTAAGCTTTTGACCAATTGTACGACCGACTATGTCAGTGCTTCCGCCCGCAGGATAGGGCACGATGAGCCTGATCGGCTTGTCGGGATAGCTTTGGGCGTGAGCCAATCCGAGCACTGTACACGCGAAAGCCGCGAAGAGAATCTTGACTCGTGACCGCATGATGAACCTCCTTGGGGACAAAGACCGGGAATCAGGGGGACAAAGTGCAGGACTTCGCATCGTGGAGGAGCTCCCAAAGACGCGCGGGGGTCACAGGCACCCTCGTCGGCCGCTTGCCAGTGGCGTGCTCGATAGCGCCGAGAATCGCCGGAGCGGTGGGTACGAGCGCGGGCTCGCCGACACCCTTGGCACCGTAGGGTCCAAGGGGCTCGGGATCTTCCACAAGGAAGATCTGGATCGAAGGCATGTCACCGAAGGTGGGAATCAGATAGTCATGGAGATTGTCAGTGCGCCCGGGGAGATACTCCTCCATCAGCGCAAGACCGAGCCCCTGCGCGATGCCGCCATGGATCTGACCTTCAACCTGTGTGGGGTTGATCGCACGTCCCACGTCGTGCGCCGCCCAAATGGACTTAACCGTGACGCGCGCAAGCAACGTGTCGACTTCGACCAATGCCATCTGTGCGCCGAACGCGTAGCTGGCGTAAGGGACGCCCTGATCTTGCTCGTCGAGGTCGGTCGTCGGTGGGTCGAACCGGCCCACCGCTGACACCACCATACCTTCGCTATCCGTCGGAAGTCCCGCGAAGGAAAGCCGCGTGGACTGCCCGCCGTGGTTAACCGCTACCCCGGCGTCATCAAACGCCACGTCGGCATCTTCGGGCGCGGCAGCACGGAGGCGCAGCTCGGCCTTCAGATTCGCCGCCGCGCGCGTTACCGCATTGCCTGAGACGAACGCCTGCCGGGAAGCCGAACTCTTGCCCGCGTCCAACGTGCGATCGGTGTCACCGCTGACGAGTGTGATCGCCGATGGTGGGACGCCGAGAGCATCTGCGCATACCTGGACCATGATCGTGCTTACGCCCTGACCGATATCCACGGCCCCGCAGAAGAGCGTGATGCGGCCCTTCGCGTCGACACCGATGCGCATTGACGACGGGTTCGGTTGCGAGGTATTGCCAATGCCATACCACATGCAGCCGATACCGACACCACGCTTATAACGCGTGTTCGCGGTGTTGAAAGCGTCGGCCACGGCACTTTGCTCCCGCCAGACTGGAGCTAGCCGCTCGAGGCAAGCGCGCATTCCCACGCTGTGGTCCAGCTTCTGGCCAGTAGCCGTGCAGTCGCCTGCCTGCAGCACGTTGCGCAGGCGGAAATCCAGACGGTCCAAACCGACACGATCGGCCAATTTGTCCATCAGCGCCTCATGGGCAATGGCCGCTTGCGGCACACCGAAGCCGCGAAACGCGCCGCCGATGGCATCGTTGGTATGCACAGCGCGCGTCGTGCAGCGCACCGCAGGGACTCGGTAAGGTCCCATCGCATGAATCGGGACCCGGTCTGCAACGATCGGGCCGCAAGACGCGTATGGTCCCGTGTTGAAGTCAGCATGAAACTCGTAGCTCGCGACTCTCCCGGACTCATCGCAGGTAAGACGAGCCGTAATCGATGCGGGATGCCGCTTGGTCGTCGCCCGCATGCTTTCACGTCTCGAGTATGTGCATGCGACCGCGCGGCGCGTAACCCAAGCCGCCACGGCGATGATCGGCTGCACTGACATGTCAATCTTTCCACCGAAGCCGCCGCCGACCGCGGTGGGCACGATGCGTACCTGGGAGGGCTCTATGCCAAGAACCCAAGCAATCTCATCTCGGTTCATGTAGGGCGCCTGCGTTGAGACGAAAAGCTCAATGCGATCGCCGACGCGTTTGGCTAATCCGGCCTCGGGCTCGATATAGGCATGTTCAACGAACGATGTCTCGAAGCTCCCTTCAACGCTGATTGGTCCAGCCTCTGCGTGTACGTCCCCGGTGACCTGGCTGCCGCACATCAAGACATTGCCTGGACGCGCCTCGTGCAGCCGCATGGCGTTCTCGTCGAGTGCCTTCGCGACTCCGTCCAGAGGCGCAAGTGGCTGCCACTCGATCGGTAGTTGAATGTCGACCAGTTGCTCGACCGCTTCGCGCTCCCCCACGATCGCCGCAACCGCCTCGCCCAAGTAGCGAACATAGCCGTCGGCGAACACCGGTTGGTCACGCAAGCGAGCAAACACGCTGAAGACGTTGTTACCAGGCACATCTCTCGCGGTAACAATTGCGTGGATGCCGGGATTGCTCGCGAGCACTGCTTCCATGTTGCCCAGCGTGAATCTCGCATGTGCATGCGGCGAGCGCACGACACGAACATGAAGCGCTTCACGGTCAGCGACATCGGCGCCATAACGGGCCTGGCCGCTCACGCGTGGCCATGCATCGACGCGGGGCATGCGCGAGCCCACGGCGCGTCCGATCGCCGGCGGCCCGCTCGCAGGCAGCCGTGTGCGGGAGAAGCATTGCTCAACCGCCTCCACGATCTTGATGTAGCCCGTGCACCGGCAAAGGACTCCGCCCATGCGGTCCAGGATCTGCTCACGCGAAGGCACCCCTCCCTCCAGCACCATCTCGGCGGCCGCCATCAGCATGCCGGGCGTGCAGATTCCGCATTGGGCCGCGCCGACCGCGACAAATGCTTCCTGCAGCTCGCGTAGGCGAGCGTTCGGTTCCAAGCCCTCAACGGTCAATACTTTACGACCGACCGATTGCCCCAGCGACACCATGCAGCTGCAAACCTGCTTGCCATCGAGCAGGACCGTACATGCCCCACAATCGCCGGCGTTGCAGCCTACCTTCGTACCCGTAAGACCGAGGTCGCTGCGCAGGACATCGGACAAGCGTCGCGAGGGGTCCGCCGTAACGCTTCGTTGCGTGCCGTTGACGTGGAGTGTTGCTTTGATAATGTCTTTCATGCGTTCAGGCAGCGAGGAATGTCACGAATCGTCTCTTCGAGCAGCGCTTTGGCGGCGTGTCGCCGGAATTCGGCACTAGACCGGACGTCGTCGATGGGCTTCAGCAATGTCATAGCGTCATCGCTGATCGCGAACCTTGACAGAGCGTCCGTCCGCAGACCGCGAAGCGCCGCCTCGACGGGTTCGATGCGGAGCGACCTGTCCGAACACGCGCCTATGGCGACCCGCGCGGTTCGCACACGGCTTTGTGGATCGAGCTCGATCTGCACGGCCGCCATGACGATCGAGATGACGAGGTAACGCCTGGCACCAAGCTTTCGAAAGATCGAAGCGCTGGAGCCGGGCAGTTCGGGCACCCGCACGGATGTGAGAATCTCGTCGCGCGCAAGCACCGTGCGACGGTTACCGAGGATAAAGTCGCCGAGCGGCACCACGCGCGCGCCTGTGCACCCCTGCAACACTACGTCCGCACCGAGCGCAAGCAGTGCGGTCACGCCGTCGGCCGCTGGCGACGCGTTGCACAGGTTTCCGCCTACAGTGCCGGCGTTTTGTATTTGCCGCCCGCCGACTTCCACGGCCGCTTGCTTCAACGCATCGAAATGCGACGGCAATTCGGAGTCGAGTATGGCGGTCCAGGTGGTCAGCGCGGGTATGGTCCAACCTTCGCTGTCTCGGCTGATCGGCGCCCGCAGTGCCAGGACTTGCGACAGATCAATCACTCCCGGAACCGCCACCCCATTTTCGATAGCGGGATACAGATCGGTCCCGCCGGCGAGCACGGGATAGCCCGTCTGTTCACGCAGGCGGATGGCGTCGTCGAGGTCGAGCGCGGTGAGATACTTCATCGTTCCTCTGTTCTAGGGCGCGAGGATGGCGGGCACGTGCTCGAGACTTCGCATGCGATCCTCAGGCGTCCCGACCAGCGATAGGACGATCTCGGTGAGACCAGCGTCGCGGTACTCGCGCACGCGCCGCCGGCACGTCGCTACGTCGCCGGTAATCGTGAAGAGCTCGACGGCTTCATCGGTTACCAGGGAAGCCGCAGTCTTCACGTCGCGGCGAGCCACGGCTGCCATGATGGCTTCGTGATCGATGCGTAACCCACTGGCGTCCAGGTTGTCTTTGATGGTGGCGTTGCGAAACAGAAATGCCAGCTTCTCGCGCACCCGTCCGCGCGACTCCGCATCTCCTCCCGCAAGGAAATAGATGTAGCTCGCCCGGCCGATCAATGCGGGATCGCGCTGCTCGGCGCGAGCCCCCTCGTCGACCAACGCAAGCGCCCGCCGGACAGATTCGGCGGATAGTCCCGACGACAGCACCACGCCGTCGGCAATGCGCCCGGTAAGTCGGAGCATCTGGGGCCCCATGGCCGCAATGTGGACAGGGATGGACGTATCGGGCTTGAAGGAGACACGCGCACCTGCAAGGCGAAAGGTGCGACCTTGCTTTTGCACTGGATCGCCCGTTGCCAGGGCCCGCAGGGCTTCCACGTAGTCGCGCATCGCCTCGAGCGGCTTCTCCGGCTCGAGGCCAGACTCGCGGAGGAACATCGGATTGCCTACGCCGGCTGCCACGTCAATGCGACCGGGCGCAAGCTCGGCAAGACTCGCAAGCGCCATCGCCATCGGAACCGGGTGCCGCAAGTAGGGGCTGATTGCGGTCGGGACGATGCGGCCGGTAGCGGTTCCAAGTGCGATGGCCGTGGCTGTAACGAAGACCTCGCGATAGCCCAGATGTTCAGCGATCCAAAACGACCTGCCGCCCACCGCTTCCGCGCGCTGAGCGATCACGACCGCATCCCGCACGGGGACGAAGCCATCGAAGGCAATACCAAACTCGATCCCGCTAGACATAACCAACCTCCACCAGATGACGCACCGCCGCCTGATCCAAGCCGCCGATGCCCATCCGCTCGACATTGAGTCCCGTTTCGCGATATGGCTTTCCGGTGATCGTGCTGGCGAGCAGGATCACGGCGTCAGTCACCGGTGTAGGAATGTTGGCCAACCGACCAAGCTCCGAAAACGGGACGAGACCGAAGGGAATGTCCTCGTTGAAAAAGCGATGGTCGATCCTCGCCGGCGCCTTGATCCACCGGTTGGGCTCGCTGTGGTGGAAGGTGCTGTACGCGGTGCCACCCTCCCGGCCCGCCTCATCGGTGTACCCCATCTGGAAGAAGTGCTCGGGCAAGCGATCAATCGCACACCCGTACGCTCTTGCCACGGCGACACGTTCGTCATCCAGCCGATCAATCAAGGTTCCAACGGATGGCGTGATTCCGTCGTAGTAATGGCAGTAATCGCCACCCGTCGCCTCGACGCGCCCGATATTGCACAACAGCGCCGGCGGGTGATGAATGGCATTCGTGTAGGGAAACAACGTGTCGAGCACCGTGGGAACGGCATACAGCGCCGGGAACAACGGTGTCAGCCGTTCCGCGAGCTCGGGTCCTCGGTTAGCGGGAAATGCCGCAAACCGCAAGCGAGCGGACATGCGAGAGACCCGTACTCGCCCCTCGCTCGTCTTGCGGCAAATGTAGGGCAGCGTTGACGTGACACTGGTGACTGGGTGGGAGTGGCCCTGACGGCGCAGCGCCCGCGGCATGAGGGTCAACGTCTGGCCGGGCGCCGCGAGAAATGCCTGCTCCTTCGACAGGTGCGGAGCGATGAGCGTCGCAATGTCCTCGTGTGCATGAGCCGGCGCCATGGCAATGACCGCGTCGGCACCACGCATGGCCGCTGCCACATCGTTGGTGATGACGCCGATCTTCGCGACACCTTCGCCGAACACACCCTCGTACTCGACGCCTTTGCGCGCCAGCAGTGGGGCCAGCGTTGCCGGGGTGCGGCCATACAGCCTCACTTCGAATCCCCGCAGGGAGAGGTCGACCGCCGCGGCACAGCCGCCGTTGCCTGCTCCAATGATCGCAACGTGTTCTATTTTCTTCACGACTAGTTGTCTCTTTCGATGCCCTTGGCTTTGACGATCGCGCCAAAGCGCTCAAGTTCCGCCTTCATGAAGGCGCCGTATCCATCAGGGTTCGCGTCGGCGGCGACTCGCCAGCCGAATGCGGCAATCTGTTTGGCGACCTCCGGATCGCGCAGCGCGTCGACGATCTCGGTGGCAAGGCGCTTTCGTATCTGAGGCGGCATGTTTGCGGGTCCCATGACGCCGTACCACGATCCTGCCTCTGCTCCCGTCACGCCGAGCTCCGCAAACGTCTTCGCCTGAGGCAACCATGGCAATGCCCGTTCCGTCGCCGCGACCCCCAGTACCTTGACCTTTCCTGCGGGCTCGTTCGTATAGGCAGCAAGCGGGCTGCCGATCATGAGGTCGACATGTCCTCCGATGAGCGCGGTAAGCGCCGGTGCGGCACCTTGGAAGGGGACGTGTGTCAACTGGATGCCCGTCGACGATTCGAGAAGGGCGAACGCAACGTGGCCGGCACTGCCAATGCCCCACGTCGCGTAAGTGAGCTTCTTCGGCTCTCGCTTCGCCGCTGCGATCACCTCCGCGAGCGTGTTTTCCCTGAGCGTCGGGCGCGCGATCAGAACGAACGAGGCCGTCGCCACAAGCGCCACTGGATCAAAATCCTTCAAAGCGTCGTACGGGAGCCCCTTGTAGATATGCGGACTGATGGAGTGCGTGTCACCGTTCGCCATCAACAACGTGTATCCGTCGGCAGGTGCTCTCGCCACAAACGTGCTGCCGATCGTTCCGTTGGCACCCGGCTTGTTGTCGACCAGCACCGTCTGCTTGAGACGTTTGGAGAGGGCTTCGGCAATGATCCGGGCCGCGCCGTCCGTGGTCGAACCAGGCGGCCAGGGCGCAATGATGTGAATCGGCTTGTCCGGATACTCGGCCGTCGCCGGCGCAGCCGCGCACGTAAACAGCACGGCAGCAATCACCAAAACAAACTGGCGAATCATCTTGACTCCCCCAATCGGATCAGACAGCTACGGCGTAGCGCCGCAGTTTTTGCTCATCTACCTCGACGCCAAGCCCCGGACCATCTGGCACTACAAGGTGACCATCGCGGAATTCGAAGGGCGTGCGAATGATGTCGTCGACGTACTTACGGCCGGCAACCTTCGTCCGCTCGGTACTGCTCGTCGAGGTGACCGGAATGGTTCCGGCGAGCGTGACCTCGGGCGACGACGCGGCCACGTGTAGATTCGCGGCATTGCCGATTCCCATCTCGCCGGAACCGTTGATGTCGCAGGCAAAGCCGTGTGCGCCCGCTACCGTGAGCAGCCGACGCGTCTTCCATAGACCACCTGGCTTGGTGTAGTAAACCGACAAGTACTGCGCCGCGCCGGCGGTCGACACCGCGATGACATCCCGTTCGGTCCACACGCTTTCGTCAGCCATGATGGGGACGCTGCAGCGGGCCGAGACCTCGGCCATCGCCCGGACGCCATCAACCGGCTGCTCGGCGTAGGCGATGCCGAATTCCGTCATCCGCTGAATCGCGTCGACCGCCTGACGCCAGGTGCGATAACCTTGATTGGCGTCGACGCGAATTCGGACATTGTCGCCGACCGCTTTGCGCACTTCGCGCACGATGCTCACGTCGCGGTCCGGATCTAAACCAATCTTGATTTTTAGTGTTCCAATGCCCTCCTCGACGACCTTCGCCGCCTCGGTTACCGCCACATCGATGTCCATCAGGCCGATGCTGTGCGCTATCTCGACCTTGTCACGAAAGCGTCCGCCCAGGAGCTGATACACCGGCACTGAGAGGCGTCGCCCCACGGCGTCCATGATCGCGACCTCGACTGCCGCCTTGGCGTAGGGATAACCGCGCAAGGTGCGATTCATGGCCGCATGAACGGCCTCGAACTGCCGAAGGTCCACCGTCTTGAGCGCCGGCACCAGGTGGTCGTGAATCACGGCGATGACCGTCTTCGGGGTCTCGCCGTATCGCGCCGCGTCGTCACCCCCCCAGGTCTTGATCGGCTGTGCTTCACCCCATCCGACGGTACCGTCGTCCAACGTGAGGCGCGTCACTACATAGCCGGACCCTTGTGTCGTATCCAGACCGACCCAGCGGTGCGGTCTGCGCAGTGGCAGTGCGACGACAAACGTCTCCAGCTTCTCGAGTTTGGCGGGAGCATCCATGCCTAGCCGACTTGGATCAATTCGTCGTTGGGGCAGATGTTTCCCGTAATCGGGTCGAACCCGCTCTTTGTAATGACGTACATGTCTTCGGCGTGCAGCCCAAACTCGCCGGCGATCATGTAAAGCGGTTCCATGGTGAACGTGATATTTGGCTGAAACACGATGTCGCGCGTGTCCGTGAGATAGGGCTCCTCATGAATCGTCTGCCCAATGCCGTGGCCCAAGAACTTGAGGGTGGGTTCAATGCCATTCTCGCGGCAGGCGGCCACATACGCGCGGTATACGTCCGCGACTGCCGTACCCGGCTTGAGCATGGTCTTGCAGATCTCACGCGCACGGATGAGGTGCGCGAAGGTGGTCGCCTGTTTCTCCGTGGGCTTTCCCGCGACGACGGTACGCGTGACATTGGATCGGTAGTTGTCCATGTCACCGAGAATCTCGATGCGGATAATGTCGCCCGCTTCGATCTTCTTATGCGTCGTGCCACAGTTAGTGATCGAACTGTTGATGCCCGAGCCCACGCGGTACTTGAAGTTCGAGGACCCGCCTGCGATCATCTGGTCCACGAGGCGACGGGCCACGTCGATCTCGGTCATGCCGACCCTGATTTCGCCAAGCACGTCATGGATGACGCGCTCAGTCAGTACTCCGACGCGACGCAGAATCCCGACTTCCTCGTCGGTCTTGATCATCCGTGCGCGAAAGAACAGCTCCTTGCACTCATGGAAGGTTGCGTGAGGTAAACGCTTCTGCAGGCGAAGGAAGTCCGCCGCGGGCATGAAATCGAGCTCGATCGCGATGTTGCCGCGCTCAACGCCGGCTTCGGTCAACGCATCGGCCAGCAGATCGGATGGATGCTCCGTAAACTGGTTGTACGGGCGAATGTCGGCAAAGCGCGACCGAGCCACTGCTTGCGCCTCTTCGACATTGACGACGATCTGAGCCGAAAAGGCGTCACCAGCCAGTATCGCGATCGTGCGCCGGAAGCGATTGGTAACGTGGCTCGGCACCAGAAAACCCGCGGCGTACGTCACGTTGTCTTGGGAAAAGGCCACGAGCGCGTCGTACCCTGATGCCTTCATCGCACCGCGCAATTGGCGCAGCGTTTCATGCTCTTCCTGAGCAGCGTGAGGCACCGCTCGCTCGTCCCCGCGCGTGAGTGTCAGCACGGACTCCTCCTTTTGTATCGCTTTGGCCATGGGCTATACCCCTCGCTTAGAACCCAGCTCGCTGCCAGGATCAGACAGTGAAAAACGCCTTCAACTACGCGAATTGTGCCGGGCGACGGCGCAACGCAGTATCGAATTGCGCGACGGATGATCAATAACTTGTCGCCTAAGGCTGACTTTGCAGCAGGAAATTTCGGTGGGGGACGTCAAGCATGCTTTCGACGGTTCACCCGCAGGCGGTAGCCGACACTCCTCCAACGCATGAGCCGCTGGCGGCGAGACGCAGTCGACAATGCATTTTCAAGTGCCTACGGCGTCGGCGTCATCGCACGTAGCAGTCAAAGCAGCGCAACACAGGGGCGAGCCGCGCGAGACTGCTACCTCTTGGTCTATAGTCGATCACGCCGTTGGCCCCAGTTCACCAAAGCGCCGAATGCGGCGCTCGGCGTTCTGAATGCACATTTGGATGCGCTGCCGACTTAGTCGCCGGTAGCGCGCGACCCTGCGTTGCCTCTCTTCTGTCAGGGCGTAGCTGTTACGGCGTTATTCCACCAACGACTCTTGGGAGATGTTCTACCGTAACGACTCATATCCAGGCCGGAGGTGCTGATTTCCGGTCGATGATCCGTCATCAGGTCCGCCAGCATGCGTGCGGAACCACAGGCCATGGTCCAGCCAAGTGTGCCATGCCCCGTGTTCACAAACAGCTGCGAAAACTCAGTGGCACCGACAATGGGTGTGCCGTCAGGCGTCATCGGACGCAGCCCCGTCCAAAATGCCCCTTGTTGGAGGTCACCGCCGGGGAACAGTTCGCTGACCACCATTTCGAGGGTCCTTCTTCGAGCAGGACGCGAACGATGGTCGAATCCTGCAAGCTCCGCCATTCCGCCGACGCGGATTCGCTTGTCGAATCGCGTGATCGCAATCTTGTACGTCTCGTCCAGGACAGTTGACACCGGGGCAAGCGCGTCATTAGTCAAAGGCAACGTAAGCGAGTATCCCTTGACCGGGTAGACAGGAATGTCCGGTCCAAGAGGCAACATGAGATTTCGCGAGAAGCTGCCGAAGGCCAGTACATATCGATCTGCGTGCAGTCTCGCTCCGTTGACTAGCCTCACGGAGATAATGCGTTGCCCGCTCACTTCAAAGCCTTCAACAGATTCGCCGAAGCGCATTTCAACGTCGAGCTTGGGAAGCAAGGCAGCCAGCTGCTCGGTAAAGATATGACAGTCCCCCGTTTCATCGTTCGGCAGTCGCAATCCTCCAGTGAGAGAACTTCGCGCATAGCGTAGAGCAGGCTCGGCTCGCGAAAGCGCCGCTCGGTCCAGCAACTCAAATGGCACTCCGCATTCCTTGAGAACTTCGACGTCCTGCTGTGCCGCATCGACCTGCGCTTGCGAGCGAAAGAGCTGGATCGTACCGCCCGTTCGATGCTCATAGCGCAGCCCGAGTTCGGCGCGGAGCTCGCGAAGGCAGTCGCGGCTGTACTCGGCCACCCGCATCATTCGCTCCTTGTTGACCGCGTAGCGACGGGCAGTACAGTTTCGCAACATAGCTGCCATCCAACGGAGTTGAAACAGCGTTCCGTCAGGCTTGATGGAAAACGGCGCGTGTCGGGTGAATAGCCATTTGAATGCCTTGACTGGAATGCCGGGCGCCGCCCAGGGGGTCGAATAACCGGGTGAAATCTGTCCGGCATTGGCGAAGCTTGTCTCCTTTGCGGGCCCGGCATGTCGATCGAGCAAGGTCACGGACGCGCCGCGTCGGGCCAGGTAGTACGCAGTGGTGACGCCAACTACCCCTGCGCCAAGAACTATCACTTTCATTGCAAATCCGTCGACCGCTGGTTGGGGGAGCTTGAAATCGCACGTTCACGAATGGCCACCGTGGGCCTGCGGCCGCGCAATTCGTTGCGACGTTCGACTTGGGCATGCGCGTCGACTGCTGTGGGCCGCTGCACCAAGACCCACCGCCACGACCCTCGCAATTCGCTGCATCACGCACCCCGAGCGGCGGCAACAAAATCTGAAATCACGGCTTTGTCAAACTCGGTGAATTGATACTCTGGATGCCACTGTGTACCTACCAGGTAGCCGGGGCCGTACCCCTCTATCGCCTCAACGACGCCGTCCGGCGCTCTTGCCGCAATGTGGAATCTTCCGCGCGGCTCTAAAGCCTGGCGGTGCAGGCTGGTGACCCGAACCGTCGTCGATTGCGATAGCTGACCGATGCGACTGCCCGAGGAAAGCTCGACAGGGTGCGCGGTGGCACGTGGCACTGGCGAGGGAAGATGATCGATGTCGCCCGGCCCGGGCAAGGGCAGGCAATCTATCAAGCGCGAGCCGAGCGTGAGCCCGATCATCTGCATGCCGTTGCAAATACCAAGGACTGGTTTCCCGGCGGTTGCCGCGGCCGTGATCAAGGACAGCTCGAAATCCGTGCGACCACAAGTCGTGGAAACGCCCGGCACACTGCCGGAAATCAGGAACCCGTCGAAACGGGCGATGAGCTCGTCAATCCGGTCTGAAAGGTAGGGAAGTATCACCGGAAGCGCTCCCGCATCAGCCAGTGCGGAGGCGTAGTTCATGCGCACGCAGTAAGTGGCCTCGGCCGGCGCATCTTCGTTAGCGTTGTAGTCCGGCGTGATTGCGATCATCGGCGACCAAACGCGTTGCGACGCTCGCGGCTCCAAGGTCGGTTTGGTCACGACGTTCTCCCACTATCCACCAAATGCAGGTACATGCGGAGTCTCCGGGGTCATCTGCGCGAGGTCATGATCGTGCATGCCTGCTGTTCGTAAAGTCGCCGCCAGTGTTCGCGACGGCTTCGAGATCTTGCTCGAGCAGTCGCAATGCTTGAGTCGAGAGACTTTCGAGTGGGGGACGAACACGCATCCATCCGGAATGCGCGTCACGACGAGCAAGCATCGCTTTCATTGCAGGAATTGGTCGATGCCTCTGCAGGGTCTCGCGGAAGCGATCGACCTGTGCCTCGCGTTCCAACGCCTCCGGAGCGTCGACCGTGCCGGCGTGAAGGGAAATCGCTGCAGCGTTGACATTTGCGGTCGCTGTTATGCAACCCGCTGCGCCCGACCGTATCGCCCGGACGAGCTTGAGTTCGTTCCCTGGGAAAACAGTCAAGCCGGGTACTTCGCCAAGGAGCGCTGCAGTGTTCTCCCAGTCACCGCCGCTGTCCTTGATCCCAACAACTATCCCTGGGAAATCCGCAGCGAGGCGTTTGACCAGGGGGATGGAGAAACCTACCCTTGCAACTGGAGGTATGTGGTAGAGGTAGATCCGCATCTCCGGCCGTCCGACTCCTTCGATGAGGCGGGCGAACCACGCATGGAGTGCGTCGTCGCCGACGTCCTTGTAGTAGAAAGGTGGCAGCAACATCGTTCCGTGCACGCCCAACTCAAGCGCATGTCGACAAAGCGTGACGCTATCGGGCAACGCCGTAAGGCCCGTACCCGGGACAAGGCGGGCGGGTTCGATTCCGCCGGAGACCAAAGCTTCCAATAAGGCCATCCTTTCCGCCATGCCCAACGAAGCCGCCTCGCCAGTCGTGCCGAATGGGGCGAGCGCCGCGCAGCCTTCGTCCAGCAAGCGCCTGGCATGGGTCACATATAGAGCCGTATCGGGTGTAAAGTCTTCGTTGAACGGCGTCAGGTTCGGCGCAATCACGGCATGCTGGAAGTACATTGCGATCCTAGCTTTCGATTGGTAATCGGTTAGCGGGCTAGAAGGCGTCATAGCGGGTCATCGTGACGTTCCGCGCGGGACGAAGCCGGCCTCCAACCCTCGCGCGAAGCGAGGTCACATCGTGGCACTGCGAACCTACGGCGTCCTCATGTCAGGTACGTTTCTGCGATGTTGCGATAGACGCGCACGGACGCTTCCAGCTTTTCGATCTCGCAATATTCGTCGGGGCGTCCGCTGTGGCCAAGCTCTCCTGGACCAATAATCACCATGGGCAGGTTCAGGGCGGGTGCAATCACAGCGCAATCCGAATAGTAGGGAACACCCTCCGGAGCGCCGGTATAGCCGGTCTCGTTGCATAGAGAAGTCAGACAAAGCCGCACGAAGGGATGATCATCTGGCGTGTCGACCGGCGGTTTGGAATCGAGAATTTGGAGCTTGCCCGTTAGCGCTCTACCGCGATGGCCTGCACTATGAAGTCCTGACGGCCGCGACGTACCCACTCGAACTGGTCCACGCCGACCGGCTTTTGACCTAAAGCCGCGACTTCAAGAGCGCCGCGCACGACGACGCCGTCGCGCAGAAGCTTGGGACTCGAGCGTTCAGTCGCTCGCCGCATACCCGCAAGTGCCCTGGATGATGAACGACAAGCTCGAGTGGACGGAGCAGCCCGGCGAAGCGGTGGTTGCAGACCAGGAGCGGACACACGAATGTCGGGTAGAGCTGCGCATCCAGCATGGCGGTCCCCGTTTGCTTATCCGCACGTGGAAGGATATTGCGCACCGGTCTAAATTCATCAATGCCGGAACTAGCGCACCGCAACTCCCTTAATAGCTACGATATGCGAACCGCGTATAAATTCAACCTACGCCGTCGAAGCGGCGTCAGGGCCCGTGCGCGGACGGGCCCGTTTAGCGAATGTGCTGGTTAGTACGTCGCGGAATAAAACTGCTCCTTATAGAGATCACGCCGGAAAACTGCGGCGGACCCTTAAGGAGCTATGAAAATGCTTTTGCTATCGCCCGCACCCAGTTGCAGTATCGAACCATTGAGTGCACTTCCTCCAAACGCGCTTGACCCTCGCGAAACAAATGGTCGCTACCTTCTATTTCCCGCGCCGAACCAGCTCACCCGAGAAGTCATCACGGAGGCATCAATGCGTCGCGACACCTGCTTAGGTGCCGGCCACGTGCCCCTTGACGGTGGCGACATGCTTTCCGTACGTCTACAAATCGGCGGCGTGCAACTGCTGGCACTTCTGGACCCGTCGGACCCAGATACGCATGCTTTGCGCGCGGGATGGGCGCGTTCTGGGAATGCTCGATTCGGATTCAATTTCAGTGACGGAGTTCTCATTATGTGGCTGACGGGCGCTACGGACATCGGGGCCCCATTTGAGCACTATTACATCGAGCCTTCGGACGAGAGCGGGGATTGGTTCCTCACGAACGCGTGGCAGACCGTCTTTCTCGGTGACCTCCAACGAACCGCCGAGTCGGACCTTGAAGGCGTCAACCTCGACGCGGCTATTGTCTACCCCGCGATGACTCCACGCCATCAGCGGCTGCTAGCTAATCGACAGAAGGTCTTCTCCGAGATGCTGTCGCGTCTGCGCCACTAGACAGAACCTTCGTCGGTTCCTCGTACCCCGGTTGAATGCAGAAGCCGCATTCGACTGGGGTTCGTCCGTCTTGGCGTGCACGTGCGCAATCACTCTGCCTCGATAGTCGATTGCTATATGTCTTGTCGACCAACATCGACACGAGGACATCATGCGGACCAACGGTCCCCTATTGGAGCTGCTTGACCTGCTTGTACAAATCGCTGCGAAACCATTCGCTATACAGGAGACCACATCGAAGAAGGCGAAATCATGCAACAGCCAAGATGGAAACGTACCCAGCAAGAAGGTACCGGCTTTGAAGAAGACTCGAAATGCGGTAGGAGCCGCGAGCAGCGACCGACGGAAGCGCCAGAGAGGGTGAGCCACAACCGGTCGCAGCTTCGCGCAGCTATCTACGCTCGCTACAGCACGGACAAGCAGAACGCCACCTCCCTTGAGGACCAAATCAGGGAAGCACGCGCGTTAGCGCTTAGGGAAGGATTCGTCGTCGCTGACGACCTAATATTCACGGATGCCGCAGCCTCCGGCCATGCAAATGCTAGTCAGCGTACCGGCTATCGAAGACTGCTCGACGCTTGGGATGCCGGATTGATTGATATCGTCGTCGCGCACGAGCTTTCACGATTGACACGCGACTTCTTCACGGGTGCGGAACTCTGGCGTCGAGTAAAGAGCACCGGCGTCAATATCGTAACGGCTGATGGCATCGACACGCGGCGTGAGCCATGGGAGACCCTGCTGATGATGCGTCTCGCTATGGCAGGCGAGGAAGGTCGTTCGACATCGCAGCGTGTCGCACGCACGATGGAGGGTCTCTTACTGCGCGGCGGGATGATAGGTCCCCCTGCCTTCGGCTATCGGGTTGATTGGTCGCAACCACCTTCTCGGGAACACCCGGGAGTGCGGTGGGCGATTGATGACGCGAAAGCTGCGATTGTTCGAGATATATTTCGGCGTAGAAAGAGCGGCCTATCCGTAGCCCAAATTGCGCGGTGGCTCAACACCACCGGCGTCGCGCCAGCCCGCGTTGGTCGCAAAGGACCGGGTTTCTGGCGGCCCGCTAGCGTTCACCGCATGCTCTCCAACTCTATCTACCGGGGCGTCGCCAGGTACCACGGCTCGCCGTTTACGAAGGCGAAATTCCGTAGGATGCGTCAAACACCGACCATAGTTGAGTTTTCGCGTGAGCACTTGCGATTGGTCAGCGACGAAACGTGGCAAGCATGCAACCCACCGCGCAAGCAGCGACTTCGTGGCGGCGTGCGGCACGTCCTGTCAGGACTACTCGTATGCGGTGACTGCGAAGCGAGGCTGTCGGTGGCCGGTTGGGCGTCTAATCAGACCCTGCATTGTCCTGGTTGCGAACAGGCCGTTCGGGTCGGTTCCAAGGCGGACTTTATCGGATACACGTCGGTCACCGCAGTCAACAGGGCGCTGCATGCAGCGCTGCAGGAGATATTGCAGGGGTCCGTTTTGAAAGAGTTCCGATGCCGGCTTCGCGCGAGGCTAACAGCGGGCCCGAATGAAGCAGAACAACATGCGCGCACTGAGGTACGTCGCCTTACGATGGAGAGCAAGCGTCTGGTGCACATGGCACGAACGGTTGCAGTTGAGAATGAGGTCTTGAGTGAGGAACTGCATGCCGTCTCGCTGCAGCTTTCTCGTGCACGCGCCAGGGTTGACGCGCTCGAGCGACTGCAGACTTCGGTGAGCAAAGCGTCGGTCGAGCGACAACTTTCGGCCGATGTAGGCCCGCTCATTGGGCGACTATTGCGAGGAGAGCCGGCGCCTCACGAAGTACGAGCGGTGCTGAGGCGACTGATACCCCATTTCGCGCTCGTTGCTCGGCCGAAGCGAGGGTGCTCCGTGTTCGATTTGTCGCTGGCTCCGGGCGTACTGGCCGCGGAATGTACCGGAGAGTCGCCAGCCGATTCGGTAGAGGTCAAACTGCGGATAACCGTGTCTACCACTGCACGCCGACCAACACAGTGGAACATAGAGGTCGAGCGACATTGACATTCGCGCCGGGAGAAGTCCCGGCGCATTTTTTTTGCCATGCCATACCTGGTTCATCTCATTCTGGTCCCAAAACATGACAAACCGGGTATAGGCTCGTGATACCTCGACCTCGGGGCATTCGTCATGGGCAAGAAACGATCGGGGCGTCTTCGCCCCGATCCGAAAACCTAGAAGATACTAATACCTCCGCTTTTCAACTAGTGCAACGACTGCGTTGCCGTAGCACTTCCAATGTCGACACTGTTCCGTTCGGTGACGGTATGGACCACAACGTTGCCTGGAGCAACGTCGACGGCCCACCCCGATGCCGAAAAGACGGCTGTTGCTGCATCTGCCCACACCGTCGAGAAGGCGGTCAAGACCGCGGCACTCGTCTCGCTTGCGTAGCGCGACGACTCCGCGAGGCCATCAGGCGGTTGTACGTACAACATGCCGTGCATGTCGCCTTCGCTGACCAGTGCCAGCTTGATAGACCCGATGACGCAGGTTTGGTTTACCAGCGCCTTGCCCGCTGGCGATGCCGCATCGAACGCGAGTAGGTGAACTTCATTTCTCGTGCCGATGAGCACGATGACCAAGCAACCACCGGGACCCGCCGCCAGCGTCGCGGTACGACAGTGCACACCAAACGTATCAATTTCCTGAACAAGGCGTGAAGAAACGTTCAGCCGGGCCGCAAACCGATGATGAGGCGCCGAAACGGTAGCCGATTCACTCGCACTCTGAGTGTGACGAACAATTACTGCCGGGCGGTAAGTCACATGCGGCGCGAGTCCTGCCTCAACCTTACAAGTAGTCATCCTTCAGGTGTCCTAGATGACGAGAAGCCCTCGTCGATGTGTATAGCGAATGCCGCCAAACGCTTCGGCGTCGCTATACGACGTATCTCAACCTGTTAGGAGATCATATGAACAGAGTGTTCTTACCGTATGGTGCGGTGCTGACCGAGCATGATTGCGCGCGACTTCGTTCCATTGCCGGGATGCTGGGCATCATCCATTCCGGCGCACCGGAGCGCGGCTTGTGGGTACAAGGTCCGACGATGAGGTGCCCAGTTCATTTCGAGGACTACTGGCGCGGCCATATTCGGCTGTTGGCCGAGGCGTGCGAGTTGATGCTGTACTGGATTCCGTTCACGCTGGGCGAATCGTGCGCAAACACGTTGCTGGCGTACTCCGACCAGAAGCTCGTGCGAATTTCTGAGCTTTGTCGGATGCACGCGAAGGCCGGTTCGACACCAGCGGAATGCGAATGCGCGGACTAGGAAGGAGCCTTGTGCGAAGTCTTTGACCCGCGGCTATAGACGAACGCACGCCGCCGTGCGGTCGGGAGACCTCGGGGACGCGACAGCTACGGAGGCGGCCGCACTGTTAGACCGCGGTCAAAGAAGCCACGGAAGGTGCCCGCTGGTCGGGCGAAGTCCATGTGCAATCAATTGCACATGGACTTAGCTTTGGGCGACCCAAAACTACGCTAAGTATTTGGTGGCCAAGGGCGGAATTGAACCACCGACACAAGGATTTTCAGTCCTCTGCTCTACCAACTGAGCTACTTGGCCAAGAGCGCGATTATAGCAAATCCCGGCCGGCGGCCGAAACCCCGCGCCTACGCGAAGAATGCGGTCAGCGCCTCCAGCGTCTTCCCGGGCACTTCCTCGGCGAGGTAATGCCCCGCTGGCAGCGCCTGCCCGCGCACGTCGACGGCCACGGTCTTCCAGTCCTCGACCGGCTCGAAGCAGCGGTGCACCACGCCCTTCTCGCCCCACAGCACGAGCAGCGGGCACGTGACCTTGCGTCCCGCCGCGACGTCCTCGTCGTCGTGGACGAGGTCGATCGAGGCGGCCGCGCGGTAGTCCTCGCACGTGGCGTGGATGGTGTCCGGCCGCGCGTAGCAGCGCTCGTACTCGGCGAACGCGCGCGGGTCGAACACGGCGAGGTTCGATCCCCAGCCGCCCGTCTTCTTGCGCAGGTAGTACAGCGGATCGGCGCCGATCAGCCGCTCCGGCATGTCGAAGGGCTGGATGAGGAAGAACCAGTGGTAGT
Source organism: Burkholderiales bacterium (assembly GCA_046347855.1). Classification (GTDB taxonomy): domain Bacteria; phylum Pseudomonadota; class Gammaproteobacteria; order Burkholderiales; family Casimicrobiaceae; genus VBCG01. The sequence goes on along the minus strand of JAXMFJ010000005.1, from coordinate 647,989 downwards.
ACGCGGTGGCGAACGCGCGGTCGGTCTTCGCGTACATGAGGCGCGTCGGCGAGATGTCGAGCACCGCGACGCGCTCGACCGCCGCCGGATGATCGACGCACAGCCGATGCGCGACGCGCCCGCCGCGATCGTGGCCCGCGAGCCGGAAGCGCGCGAAGCCCAGGCTCTGCATGAGATCGACCATGTCCTGCGCCATCGCACGCTTCGAATACGGCGCGTGCTCCGCGTCGGTCGGCGGCTTGCCCGAATCGCCGTACCCGCGCAGGTCCGGGCACACGACGGTGTAGTGCTGCGCAAGCGCCGGCGCCACGCGATGCCACATCGCGTGGGTCTGCGGGAATCCGTGCAGCAGCAGGAGCGGCGGCCCGCTGCCGCCGATCTCGTAGTGAATCTCCGTGCTGCGCGTCTGGCAGCGCCGCGTCGCGAATCCGGGAAAGAGCTCGCTCATGGACGTGTCCTCCTCAGCCGAGGCGCTCGTCGAGGTTGGCGCCCGCGGGCAGTGCACGATACGGATGCGCCTGCACGACGTCGCGCGCGAGCATCGCCCCGAGCCCCGGACTCCGCGGCACCACGAACGCGCCGTCGACGAGCGCGGGCAGCGCGTCGTCCACCAGCTCGGCGAAGAGCGGCGACTCGTTCCATTGATGCTCCAGGATCAAGGTGGCCGGCGCCGCGGCGCACGCGTGGATGCTCGCCACGTGCGCGATGGGTCCGGTCGGGTTGTGCGGCGCGAACGCGACCCCGTGCTCCGCGCAGGTGCGCGCGATCGCGAGCATGCCCGCGAATCCGCCGGCGTACTTGATGTCGGGCATCAGCACGTCGTAGAGCCTGCGCTCGCACATCGCGCGCGCCGCGCCGACATCCGCGATCATCTCGCCGCCGGCGGTGCGCATGCCGTGCTCGTGCGCGAGCGCCGTGAGGCGCGCGATCGCCGCGTGGCCGTCCGGATGCTCGGTGGTCATGCACTCGATCCAGTACAGCCGCGCCGGCGCGATGTCGCGCAGCAGCTCGACGGCGCGCGGCTCGTCGAACCGCCAGTGGCAGTCGACCATCACGTCCACCGCCGCGCCCACCGCATCGCGCACCGCGAACACGCGATCGAGCCCGTCGCGGATGCGCGCGGCGATCGGCGTGCGCGCCGCGTCCTCCGCGATGACGCCGTCGAACGGCGCGAGCTTCACCGCGCGATAGCCCGCCTCCACCGCACGGCGCGCGGCGTCGGCGAAGCCGTCGGGCCCGCGCGTCCGCACGCCACGGTTGATGTTCGCGTACGCCGGGACCGTCTCCCGCGCCGTGCCCGAGAGCATGCCCGCGATGCTGCATCCCATCACGTCGGCGCGCATCCCGGTCAGCGCCTGCTCGATCGCGCTCTTCACCGCGTGCACGACGAGCCCGCCGGGCGAGTGCGCGATGTAGCGCAGGAGGTCGTCCACCTCGTCCCGGTCGCGGCCGACGAACTGCGGCGCGACCATCGTGCAGTACGCTGTGAGCAGCGGCTCCCAGCCGTTGAGCGAGCACTCGCCGACGCCGATGCTGCCGTCGTCGCCCCGGACTTCCACAAACGTCCAGTTGGTCTTCGGCGAGACGTTGACGACGATCGGCGTAATCGCGGCGATGCGGGTCATGCGCTTCGGTAACCTATCTCGAAACCGCCAACCGGGTCGACGCGGATGCCTTGGTTTGTCGTTCCCGCGTTCGCGGGAACGACGATGGAAACGGTAGTGCCATGCCAATATCGAGACCGGCTCTAGTCGACCTTGATGCCGACCTTCTGCGCAAGCGGCTTCCACTTCGCGATGTCGCGGTCGATCACGCCCTTGAACTCCTCCGGCGTGCCGCCGACCGGCTCGGCACCCATCGCGAGCAGCTTCTCGCGCATCTCCGGCGACTTCGCGATCTTGCCGATCTCCTGCGACAGGCGATTCACGATCTCCGGCGGCGTCCCGGCGGGCGCGAGCACGCCGAACCACGCGACGGTCTCGTAGCTGGGCAAGCCCGCTTCCGCGATCGTCGGCAGCTCGGGCATCAGCGGCGAGCGCGTCTTCGTCGTCACCGCGAGCGCGCGCAGCTTGCCGCCCTTCACCAGCGGCACCGTGGGCGGCATGTTGCCGATGAACGCGACGACCTGCCCCGCGACCACGTCCGTGAGCGCGGGCGAGCTGCCCTTGTACGGGATGTGCTGCAGGTCGATGCCGGCCATCGACTTGAAGAGCTCCATCGACATGTGCGCGCTGCTGCCGTTGCCGCCCGACGCGTACGACAGCTTGCCGGGCTGCGACTTCGCGTACGCGATGAACTCGGCCACCGTCTTCGCCGGCACGTCGGGGTTGATCACCATCACGTTGGGCGCGACCGCCACCTGGCTCACGGGCGCGAAGTCGCGCTGGATGTCGTACGGCAGCTTGCTGTACACGGCGGCATTGATGCCGTGCGAGCCCGCGTTGCCCATGATGAGCGTGTAGCCGTCGGGCGCCGCCTTCGCCACCGCGTCCGAGCCCACGACGCCGCCGGCGCCGGGCCGGTTCTCCACCACCACCTGCTGGCCGAGCGCGCCCGAGAGCTTCTCGGCGACCATGCGCGCGATGACGTCGGGCGCATCGCCCGGCGTGCTCGGCGCGACGAGCTTGATCGGCTTCGTGGGCCACGCCTGTCCAAACGCGGCCGGCGCCAATGCGATCGACGCGAGCGCCACCCATGTCTTCCATGCCTTCATCGGTCGTTCCTGTCCATGCATTTGCCGGTCGCCGATTATACGAACATCGGCGCGCCCTCGCGGCGCCACCGCGAAGGCAGACATGCCTGCGCCGCGCGTTATAGTAGGCACGCGGCGCGCGCATGACGCCGCCGCGGAGGATTCGATGCGATCTTCTCTCCTGCGGTCGACACGTGCGTGGCGCGCATGCGCGGCCGTCGCGTTGCTCGCGAGTGCGCTCGCCGCCGCGCCTGCGCCCGCGCAGGACACGCGCGAAGCGGTGCCCGCCGAGCGCGAGGGCGCGAGCGTCGAGAAGCTTTTCGGCGCCCTCGTCAAGGTGACCACCCACGCGGTGCCCGACGCGCGCAGCACGAGCTCGCTGGGCGCGGACCGCGAAGGCACGGGCGTCGTCATCGGCGACGACGGCCTCATCCTCACCATCGGCTACCTCGTCGTCGAGGCGGACGACGTCAGCGTGATCGACAGCGGCGGCCGCACGCTTGCGGCGCGCGTCGTCGCCTACGATCACGCAAGCGGCTTCGCGCTCGTGCGCACCCTCGCGGCGATGGCCGCGCAGCCCGTGGCGCTCGGCGACTCGGCGAAGCTCGCCGCGCGCGAGCCGGTGATGATCGCCTCCGCCGGCGAGGAGAGCGTCGCGTTCGCGTTCGTCGCGAGCAAGCGGCCGTTCGCGGGCAACTGGGAGTACGCGCTCGACGAGGCGATCTACACCACCCCGCCCATCGCGCACTGGAGCGGCGCCGGGCTCTTCGACCGCGAGGGCCGGCTGCTCGGCGTCGGCTCGCTCATCGTGCGCAACGCGCTCGACGACGACACCGCGCTGCCCGGCAACATGTTCGTGCCCATCGACGCGCTGAAGCCGATCCTCGCCGACCTCGTGAAGTCGGGTCGGCGCGCGGGCCCGCCGCGGCCGTGGCTCGGCATCAACGCCGACGAGCTGCAGGGCCGCCTGTTCGTGACGCGCGTCGCGCCCGACGGCCCGGCCGATCGCGCCGGCGTGCAGGCCGGCGACATCATCCTCGCCGTCGGCGGCGACGGCGTGCGCACGCAAGCCGAGTTCTACCGCAAGGTGTGGGCGCGCGGCGATGCGGGCTCGGACATCCCGCTGCGACTGCTGCAGGGCATCGAGGTGCGGGAGCTCGCCGTGCGCTCGATCGATCGCGTCGACTACTTCCGGCCGCCGACCACTTACTGAGCGCCTTCCCCTGCGCTCGCCGCGTCCTGCAGCAGCAGGTGCAGCGTCGCGAGGCGCGTCGCCACCAGCGGCGCGAGCGCCGCGGGCGAGAGCTCGCCGGCGATGGTCGCGAGCCCGCGCACGCGCAGCCGCTCGCGCAGCGCGGCGGACTGCGCCACCTCGCGCATGTGCCGCGCCGCGGAGTCGAGATCCGGCTCGGCCCAGTGGTTGCCGCGCTTGTACGGCCCGAGGTCGCGCGTGAGCTCGACCAGCGAGTAATCCACGAGCAGCGCGTTGTCGGCGCGCGTGAAATCCGCGTTGCCCGACCACGGCGTCGCGATCACCGCCTTGCCGCACGCCATCGCCTCCGCCATGCCGAGCCCGAAGCCTTCCGCGCGATGCAGCGACACGAAGCAGTCGACGCTCGCCATCAGCGTCCACAGCTCGCGGCGGTCGACGTAGCCGTCGAGCAACGTGATGCGCGGATCGTGCCGCGCGAGGTCCGCGAGGCGTGACTTCAAGTCCGGCTGGAACTCGAGGTTGCCGATCTTGAGGATCAGCCTCACCTTCTCGCCGCCCGGGAACGCGGCGCGGAACGCCTCCGCGACGCCGAGCGGATTCTTGCGCTCGGGCACCGACAGCACGTCGCACATCGCGAAGAACGCGACGTCGTCGTCCGCGATGCGGAACCGCCCGCGATCCGCGACGAGCCCAGCCGGCGCCTCGACCGAGTGCGGCACGCACAGCACCGGCACGGGCGACTTCACCGCGATGGCGCGCTGGCAGAACGACGACGGCACCCACACCTCGTCTACGAGCTCGAACGACGGCAGCCACGCGTCGGGGAACTCGGGCAGCTCCCACGCCCAGAAGCCGATGTTGTAGCGCCCCTCGAGCAGCGACGCGCCGAGCGCGTCGCGCGCGACGAACATCTGGTCGGCGTTGATGTGGAAGAGGTTGATCGCGTGCAGGCTCCCGCTCGGCGGCAGCTCGGGAATCGCCTCGCGCATGCGCGACATGTTGCCGACGCGGAAGTTGATCGGCGACACCGGCACGCTCGCAGCCTTGATGATGCGCAGCATCGAGCGCGCGGACTCGCCGATCCCGCTCTCCGCCGCGAGATACCCCACGACGTTCACGCCGCTGTCGGCGAGCGCCTCCTCGCGGCGCACGTGCGCGGGATACTTCACGAGCGGCTCGGGCGGCGGCGCGAGTGGGGACCCGGCCGCCGTCACCAACGGCGGCGTCGCGTAGCTGTCGTCGAAGTACGCGCGGCGCAGGAGCGCATGGCGCACGCGATGGCGGAACGCCTGCGTGGTGAGCGGCTTCACGGCGCCGCGGATGCCCCACGCGACGCGGTACACCGCGCGATACACGCCACGCAACGGACCCTCGGCGCCCGCGGTCGCCTCGGCCTCCGCCGCCGGCACGCCCGCCGCAGGCGCAGCGGACACGGCACCCGCGCCCTTCAGCGCCTCGCGCAGCGGCGCGATGAACACGTCGGGAAAACGCTCCTGCGCCGGCGCCTGCTCGACGAACCAGTGCGCATACCCCTTGCCGTGCTTGCCGCCGACGTCGGGGAACGCCGCCTGAAGATCGGGGCGCAACCGATAGAGCGTGCCCGACAATCGCGTCACGTACGGCGAGCGGCCGTACGCCGGCGACGGCCGGTTGAGCCAGTCGACGACGAAGCGCTCGCCGTCCGCGGTCCACAGGTCGGGATGCGGCTCGTCCCACGCGAAGTCCTCGCGATAGCAGCGCCGCACGAGATCGGGAATCGGCTCGCCGCCCGGGAACCTGCCGAACGCATACGGCAGCGCGCGGCACGCGTCGATGCCGTTGGCCACGAGGTCCGCGGCGTAACCGTCGGTCAATGCGCGCACCGCCGGCGGCAGGTCGTCCATCGCGAAGCGGTCCTGGTGCTTCGACAGGAGCTTCGCGCCCGGCGCGAAGCCGGAGAAATGGAAGAACAGCAGCGGACGGCCGTCGACGCGCGTGACGCCGTCGGCGTCGCGCGTCACCTGCCGGTGATTGAGGTTCCAGTACGCGACGTTCCAGCCCGCATCGCGCTCGATCGCGACGCCGCCGAACATGCCGGGCACGAGGTCGATCCACTTCTGGTCGGTGAAGAGCCCGCGCGGGATGTCGACCACGCACTCGCGCTCGAGCTTGCCCTGCCACCAGTCGACGAAGCGGCGCGTGTCGTCGGTGCGCCGCAGCGCGATGAACCCGAGGTTGTAGCTGCCCGATTGCAGGATCTGCAGCTCGGTCGGCTTGCGGCCGTCGTCGAGGCGCCCCGTCAGGTGCGGCGTCAGCACGATCTGCGCGTCGTCGAGCCGGTCGAGGATCGGCGTCACCGCGCCGTACACCTTGATGTCGGGATCGAAGTAGATCACCCGCTCGTAGCCGCGCGCGAACAGCGCCGCGATCACCCACGGCTTGATCGCCGTGTTGAGCTCGAGGATCGTGTACTGGAACGTGAAACGGTCGAACTGCGGCAGCCCGAGCTCGCGGATCGAGAGCTCGGTGAAGTCGTCGCGCGCGTCGCGTGCGTCGAACGGACCGTCGCAGATCGCGACGAACGCGTCGAGGCCCGGGTTGTGCGCGCGCACGCTCGCCACCAGCGTCCGCGCGAAGTGCCGGTAGTTGTTGGAAACGATGGTGAAGAAGCAGGTCTTGCTCATGGCGGGGAGACGCGCGGCGTGCCGCCCGCAACGCGGTCCGGCAGTGGGCCCTGCATTACAGCACATCCATGGCGCGACCCGCCGGTGCGCCTACACGAGGGACGGCACCGCGAACGCCGCCGGCGCTTCGCCCGCGCGGCTGCGCGCCACCATCGTCTCGTACGCGCTCTCGAGATGCCGCGTGTAGCGCTCGCTGTCGAACAGCGCGCACGTCATGCGCTGGTCGTGCAACCGCCTGCGCAACGTGGCGAGCCGCGCGGGATCGCGCGCAAGCGCGAGGGCCAGCGCCTCGTAGTCCGCCATCGTCTCGACCACCAGCTCGGGCAATCCCGCCGCGCGCACGAGGCTGCCGGCGACGCGGCCGGCAAACGTCCCGCCGAGGCAGGTCAGCACCGGCAGGCCGGCCCACAGCGCATCGCTCGCGGTGGTGTGCGCGTTGTACGACAGCGTGTCGAGGAAGAGGTCCGCTGCGCGGTGGCGCGCGAGGTGCTCGGCCACGGGCATGCGCGGCGCGAACACCAGCCGCGATTCGGCCACGCCCCGCGCCGTCGCCTCGCGGCGAAGATTGCCGGCGGTCCGCGGATGCCCTTCCAGCAGCCACAGCACGCTGCCCTCCACCTCGCGCAACAGGCGCATCCATGCATCGAACTGCTCGGGCATCAGCTTGTAGCTGTTGTTGAAGCAGCAGAAGACGAAGCCGCTCGCGGGCAGCCCGTAGTCGGCGCGCGACGACGTGGACGCGATCGGGCGCTGACGGTCGTTGGGTTGGTACGTATCCGGCAGGCGGACGACGCGCTCCGTGTAACAGCGGTCGGCGTCCGCCGGAATCACGGTCGGGGCGGTCGGGTCCGCGATCAGGTAGTCGATCGCCGTCGACGCCATGGTGCCGGGATAGCCCAGGAAGCTGACCTGCACCGGCGCGGGTCGCCGCGCGAGGATGCCGGGCCGTCCCTGCATCGTGTAACCCTTGAGGTCGACGGCGATGTCCGCGCCCCACTCGGCGATCCACGCGGCGACAGCCGCGTCGCTCATCCCGGCCACCGAGTGGAAGCGATCGCACGCGGCCACGAGGCGCGCGCGCATCGGGCTCGCGTCCGCGCGACCCCACGAGACCGCCGCCACCTCGAAGCGATTCCGGTCGTGCAGCTCGAGCATCTCCGCGACGAGATAGGCGGTGGCATGCTCCTGCAGGTCCGACGAGAGATAGGCGATGCGGATGCGCTCGCTGCTGCGCGTCGCGCCATGCGCGCCCGCCTGCACCGGATAGCGCGCGCTCCACACCTTCGCGCAGACCAGCGCGTCGTCCGGATCGTTCGCGATCGCGAGGAAGGTGAACGGATCGCACACCGGAAGGCCGGCGCGCACCCCGCGCGTGACGTCGTCGCGCCGTGCCGCGAGATCCGGCCAGTCGCACATCTGCAGCTGCGAGCGCAAGAGCGAGCCCGCCGCGTACGGCAGCGCGGGCTGCAACGCGAGCGCGCGGCGCAGGTCGCGCGCCGCATCCTCGTGGCGGCGCAGGAACGCCAGCGCGACGCCGCGATTCTGCAGCGCCCGCGAGAAGTCCGGACGCACCGCGATCGCGCGATCGAGCGTCGTCACGGCGTCCTCGTGCCGGCCGAGCTCGTACAGCGCGATGCCGCGCGTCACGAGCAGGTCGGTGTCGTTGGGCGCCTGCACCAGGGCCGCGTCGCAGCTCGCCAGCGCTTCGTCGCAGCGACCGAGCGCCACCAGCGCCGAGGCGCGACCGTTGAGGTAGTTGGGCACGCGCGGCGCGCACGCGAGGGCGCGCTCGAACGCCGCCAGCGCGTCGGCGCTGCGACCGAGGCCCATGAGCGCGACGCCGCGATTGTTCCACGCCTCCGGCCACTGCGCATTGCGCGCGAGCGCCTCGTCGCAGGTCCGCAGGGCCGTGTCGTGCTGGCCGAGGGCGATCTCCAGCGCGGCGCGATTGGCGAGCACCTCGAACCACCCGGGCCGCAGGCGCAATGCGATGTCGAAGCGCGCGAGCGCCGCCTCGCGCTGCCCCAGCAGGTTGAGCACCGTCGCGAGGTCGGCCTGCCCCGTCGCGGAGGCAGGGTCGAGCTCCACGGCACGCAGCAGCAGGTCGTGCGCCGCGCGCAGGTTCCCGCCTTGCGCCGCGAGCACGCCGAGCAGCTGCAACGCGGGCAGGAAGTCCGGTGCCGCATCGAGGACGATGCGCACCACCCGCTCCGCATCGCCGAGCCGGCCCGTCCGCTGCAGCTCGGACGCCTGCCGCATCAGGTCGGCAATGGGCAGTGACGTCGCCATCATGCATCCGGGACCGCGAAGGCCATCGGCGGCAGGCCGGCGCGGCTGCGTTCCACCATCTTTGCGTAGGCGGATTCGAGATGCCTCGTGTAGCGCTCGCTGTCGAACAGCGCGCACGTCATGCGCTGGTCGTGCAACCGCCCGCGCAACGTGGCGAGCCGCGCGGGTTCGCGTGCCAGCGCGAGTGCCACCGCCTCGTATTCCGCCATCGTGTCGACCACCAGCTCGGGCAATCCCGCCGCGCGCACGAGGCTGCCGGCGACGCGGCCGGCAAACGTCCCGCCGAGGCAGGTCAGCACCGGCAGCCCGGCCCACAGCGCGTCGCTCGCGGTGGTGTGCGCGTTGCACGGCAGCGTGTCGAGGAAGAGATCGGCGTGCCGGTGGCGCGCGAGATGCGCGGCGAGCGGCATGCGCGGCGCGAACACGAGGCGCTCGCCGGCCACGCCGCGTGCCTCGGCCTCGCGCCGCAGGTTCGCGGGGGCGGTCGTGTTGCCTTCGAGCAGCCACAACACGCTGCCCTCCACCGCGCGCAGCAGGCGCATCCAGGCATCGAACTGCGCGGGCACGATCTTGTAGGTGTTGTTGAACGAGCAGAACACGAAGCCGTGCTCCGGCAGCCCGTGCCCGCGCCGCGGCGGCGTGTCGTCGTCGATCACCCGCTGCCGGTCGTTCGGCTGATAAGAGCCGGGGAGCCACATCACCTGCTCGCTGTAGTGCGCGCGGGCCGCGGCGGGCACCACCGTCTCGTCCGCGATGAAGTAGTCGATGTACGGCGCACCCAGCGAGCCCGGAAACCCGAGATGCGTCACCTGCACCGGCGCCGGCCGCTGCGCGAGGATGCCGAGCCGCGCCTCGAACGTGTAGCCCTTCAGGTCGACCGCGATGTCGATCGCGCGCTCGCGCAGCAGGCGCGCGATGTCGTCGTCGGTGCGCTCGCGCACGTCGATGAACGTATCGAACGCCGCCTCCAGCCGCTTGCGCAGCGGCGTGCCGGTCGCCGGCCCCCACGACACCGCGAGCGTCTCGAAGCGCGCGCGATCGTGCCGCTCGAACACCTCCGCCATCAGGTACGCGGTGGCGTGATCGTGGAAATCGGCGGACAGGTACGCGACGCGGATGCGCTCGTGCGCGTAGCGCTCGCCGCGCCACAGCGGCGCGCGGGCCGGGTAGTGCCGCTCGTTCCACGTGCGCCCGCACGCGAGCTGGTCCGCCGCCGACTCGCCCACCGCGACGAAGCTCAACGGCTCGCACGCGCGCCGTCCTTCGCGCACGTGCGCGGCGAGTTGCGCCTGCGCCGCGGCGAATCCCTCCCAGCGCGCGCAATGCAGCTTCGCGTGCATCACGCTGCCCTCGACGAACGGCAGCGTGGGATCGAGCCGGCACGCCGCCTCGTAGTCGGCCAGCGCGAGCTCGTAGAGCCGCAGGTGCCCGAGCGCCGACGCGCGGCCCTGGTACGACGGCGCGAAATCCGCCGCCGCGCCGACCGCGCGCGTGTAGCACTCGATCGCCTCGTCGTAGCGCTGCAGCGCCACCAGCGCGACGCCGCGGTTGTGCCACGCCTCGTAATAGTGCGGCATCAGCGTCGTCGCGCGCTCCGCGCTGGCGAGCGCCTCGGCGTAGCGGCCGAGCTCGGTCAGCACCGCCGCGCGGTTGGTGAGCGCCTCCGGCTGGCCGGGCACGCGCGCGAGCACGGCATCGTATCCCGCGAGCGCATCGGCGAAGCGCTCGAGGTCCTTCAGCGCGGCCGCGCGGTTGACGAGCGCCGGCAGGTAATCGGCGCGCGCCGCGAGCGCACGCTCGTAGTCGGCGAGCGCCTCCGCCTGCTGGCCGAGGCGGTGCAAGGCGAGGCCATGCAGCACGAGCGCTTCCGGCATGTCCGGTCGCAGCGCGAGCCCGCGCGCCGCCGATTGCGCGGCGTCCGCGAAGCGTCCCGCGGCATTGCGCAGGCTCGCCTGCACGAGGTGGCCTTCGACGTTCTGCGGGTCCGCGGCCACCGCGGCGTCGGCCAGGGGCAGCGCGTCCTCGATCCGGCCGGACCGCTGCGCGATGCCCGCGAGCAGGCGCAACGCGCCCGCGCATTGCGCGTCGTGCGCGAGCGCCTCGCGGCACAGCCGTTCCGCCTCGCTCGCGTTGCCGGCGCGCAGTGACGCGAGCGCGCGGCGCACGAGGTCCGCGGTGGCGCCGTCCGTCCTCACGCCAGCGCGGGGACGTCGAATCCCGCGGGCGGCAGCCCCGCCGCCGCGCGCTCGCACATCGTCGCGAACGCGACCTCGAGATGCTGGCGGTAACGGTCGCTCGCGAACAGCGCGCACGTCCCGCGCTGCGCGAGCAGACGCGCGCGCACCGCGGCCAGCGCGTCCGGATGCGTGGCGAGGCGCAGCGCGAGCGCCTCGTAGTCGGCCAGATTCTCGGCGACGAGATCCGGCAAGCCGGCCGCGCGCACCACGCTGCCCGCGACGCGCCCGGCGAACGTGCTGCCGAGGCACGTGACGAGCGGCAGGCCCGCCCACAGCGCATCGCTCGCCGTCGTGTGCGCGGTGCACGGCAGCGTGTCGAGGAAGAGATCGGCGCGCTGCATGCGCGCGAGGTAATGCGCGAGCGGCACGCGCGGCGCGACCACGATGCGCCCAGGCGCGACGCCGCGCGCCTGCGCTTCACGGCGCAGGTTGGCCGTGGCCGTCGCACCGCCGTCGAGGAGCCACAGCACGCTGCCCGGCACCGCCGCCAGGAGCCGCATCCACACGTCCCACAGCGCGGGCGTGATCTTGTACGTCGCGTTCATCGCGCAGAACACGAAGCCGTCCGCCGGCAAACCGAGCTCGGTGCGTGCGGGAACATGGCGCGCGATCGCCCGCTGGCGATCGTTCGGCTGGTAGCAGCCAGGCATGCGCACCACCTGCTCCGCGTAGTACGCCTCGGCGCCGGGCGGGATCACCGTCGCGTCGGCGATGAGGTAGTCGTAGTGCGCGGTCCCGCAGGTGCCCGGGTACCCGAGGAAGTTGACCTGCACCGGCGCCGGGCGCAGCGCGCAGATCCCGGGACGCGCGCCGTTGGTGAGTCCCATGAGGTCGACGACGATGTCGATCTCGTTGTCGGCCAGCCACGTCGCCACCCCGCGATCGCTCCATTCGCGCACGTCGAGGAAGCGGTCGAAGCCGCGGCGCAGCCGCTCGCGGATCGGCGTCGCCTGCTCCGCGCACCACGACAGGCCCGTCACCTCGAAGCGGTTGCGGTCGTGCCGCTCGATGAGCTCCGCGATGAGATACGCGGTCGCGTGCTCGCGGAAGTCCGCCGACAGGTACGCGACGCGCAGCCTCGCGTGGCCGTACGACGCGGCGCGGTGCAGCGGCTGCGCCGCCGTGGGGAAGCGGGCGTCCGCCGCCTGCCGCGCGCACGTGAGCTGGTCCGCCGCGGATTCCGTCTGCACGAGCAACGCGAACGGCTCGACCGCGCCCGAATCCTCGCGCACGCATTGCGTGAGGCGCGCGAGCAGCGCGTCGCGTCCCTCCCATTCGGCGTTGTACAGGCGCAGCAGCGAGTACATCGACAGCGCGAACCCGTCGCCGGGCGCGACCGCGACCGCGTTGGCGAAGTCGCGCATCGCCTGCTCGTGGTGCCCGAGCGCGTGCAGCGCGTGGCCGCGCATCGTCCACGCGTCCGCGGCACGCGGATCCGCCTCCACCGCATGCGAGTACGCGACGATCGCATCGTTGCCGCGCCCGAGCGCATGCAGCACGTTGCCGCGCATCTGGTGCAGCACCGCGTTGCGCGGCGCGAGTGCGAGCGCGCGATCGAGGCTGCCGAGCGCCTCGACGTGGCGCCCGAGCACCATCAGCACCGTCGCGCGCCCCTGCCAGGCGGGCACGAAGTCGGGCGCGATCCCGAGCGCCTGCTCGATGCTCGCGAGCGCCTCCGCCGCGCGCTCCTGCCGGCGCAGCGCATTGCCGCGATTGGCGAGCGCGATGACGTGCCGCGGCGCAAGCGCGAGCGCCGCGTCGTACGCCGCCACCGCCTCGTCGAAGCGGCCGAGGCCGTAGAGCGCGAGCCCGCGCGTGTTCCACAGCTCGGGATCGTCCGGCCGGGCCGCCGCCGCCTCGTCGCACGCGGCGAGCGCCTCCGCATGGCGGCCCAGGCGCTGCAGGACGTTGGCGAGGTTGCCCACGGCCTCGGGCGCGCCGGGACGCTCCGCCAGCGCGCGCCGGATCAGGCGCTCGCCCTCGGCCAGCTGGCCGCGCTGCACGGCGATGACGCCCAGCAGGTGCAGCGCGTCGAACTGCCCGGGCACGACGGCGAGGATCCGGCGGTACAGGCGCTCGGCGTCGTCGAGGCGCCCGGCGCGATGGTCGGCAAGCGCCTGCTGCAGGGCGTCGGCGAGCGTGACGGTCGCCGCGGGGGAAGGAGTGCTCATCTGGATCCGGCCATCCGCACGGCGCGGGTGCGGGGCGGGAGAGTGACGATCGGGACCGCTATTGTCGCAGAGACGGCCCCGGCGGCGGGGCCCGCCCGCCGTTGGGCGGGCCGCCGGAACCTCCCTTCCCCCGGGATCCCTACGAATGGCACCCCCTCGTCGGCGGCTGGCATAATCCGCGGCTCCGGTGCGCGCCTGCGCACCCTCCTTCCTGGTCTTTCATGGTCAATAATCCCGTGGGTCCCTCCGGTGGCGCGCTCCGCGTCGGCGCCTTCGTCATCCGCTGCCTGCTCGCCGCGGCCTGCCTGTGGGGCATGGCGGCGCCGGCCGTGGCCGCCAAGGACGACGGCACCGTCGACAGCATCGTGGTCCGTTACCGCGACGGCATCGCCGAATCCGGTGCATCGCTCACCGCGAGCGGCCTCGCGACGTCGCTGCGCGACACGCTGGGCTTCGCCTTCACCGTCACCGGCACGACGCGCGACGGCGCGCTGACGCTGCAGCTCGCGCAGCCGGCCCCCATCGACCAGGTGCGCGCCGCGCTCAACCGCCTGCGCGAGGACGGCAGCGTGCTCTACGCGAACGTCGCCGCCGGACCGGCCGGATCGAGCGCCGATGCGCGGCCGACGAATCGCATCATCGTGAAGTACCGGGACCCGGCGCTCGCCACCAACGCGCGCGCCAACGTCCCGCTCGACACGTCGCGCGTCGCGCAGCTCGCCAACCGCGGCGGCGTGGCGCTTTTCTGGGTTCGCGGCACGTTTAACGGCGCCAACGTGCTCCAGATGTTGCAACGGCTGCCGGCGGATCAGGTGGAGTCCATCGCCAGCGAGATCGCATTGGATCCCGACGTGGAGTATGCCGAGCCCGACTATGTGCGCGTAGCGCTCGCGACTCCCACAGATCCTTGCTACGCATCGGCGAGCGTACCGACATGCAACGGCGGGTACCAATGGGATCTTTTCGATCCTGTAGGCGGGATCAACATGCCCGCGGCGTGGAATATCACGACAGGTTCCTCGGCCATAAGAGTTGCGGTTATCGACACGGGAGCACTGTTCAACCACCCCGACATGATTGGGCGGTTCGTCGGCGGCTACGACATGATCTCCGACTGCGCGGTTGGAAATGATGCGCAACCGGGGCCATGTACTTGGAATGGCACTACCCAGCAACCGGATCTCGCGAGCCGAGATAACGATGCCTCCGATCCGGGCGACTGGATCACGAGTGCTGAGAACACCGGAGGATCCTCCACTCCCCCTTATAACTACTTCAAGGACTGCACCACCCCCTACCCTTCTGAGGACAGCTCGTGGCACGGCACCCACGTGGCCGGGACCATTGCCGCAATGCCGAACAATGGAATCGGCATCGCTGGCATCAACTGGGTGAGCAACGTCGTGCCGGTTCGCGTCTTGGGTAAGTGCGGCGGCTTTGACTCGGACATCGCCGACGCGATGATCTGGGCGGCTGGCGGCGCGGTTCCCGGCGCGCCTTCCAACCCTAATCCCGCACGCGTGCTCAGCCTGAGCCTCGGTGGTTCCGGTTCCTGCTTGTTTACGACGCAAGCCGCGATCAACACCGCTACCGGACTCGGTGCGGTGGTTATCGTGGCTGCGGGGAATTCCAACAAGAACGCATCCACGTCAAGCCCGGCCAACTGCAATGGCGTGATGACCGTTGCCGCAACCAACAAGTCCGGCAGGCGTTCCTGGTACAGCAACTACGGCACGATGGTCGAGATCGCGGCGCCCGGCGGGTCCGGTGGTCCCGACCTCAATGGTATTCAGTACGACGGCGGCGTTCTCTCGACGATCAACAACGGAGCAACGACCCCGGACCCGAACGCTTACATCTACTCGGGCTACTCCGGCACTAGCATGGCGACACCCCACGTGAGTGGCGTGGCATCGCTGATGCTGTCGGTCAATCCGACGCTCACGCCGGCACAAGTGCTGAGCAAGATGCAGTCGACGGTGCGTGCATTTCCGGTGACGTCACCGGCCTGCACCAATCCCCCATCGCAGATCTCCTGCAACTGCACCACCTCCCTCTGCGGCGCCGGCATCCTCGACGCCGGCGCGGCCGTGGCCTCCGCGGTCGCGTCGGGCACCACCGTCGCGAGCTCGCTGAACCCGTCCACGTTGGGCACCAGCGTGACGTTCACCGCCACCGTCGTCGGCAACGCGCCGACCGGCACGGTCAACTTCAAGGACGGCGGCACCACGTTCGGCGGCTGCGGTGCGCAGGCGCTCACCGGCTCGGGCAACACGAAGACCGCCACGTGCACGACGTCCGCGCTCACAGTGGGCGCGCACAGCATCGTCGCCACGTACTCGGGCGACGGCGGCAACGTGTCCACGAGCAGCGCCGCGCTGTCGCAGGTCGTCAACGCGCCGAGCCTGCCCGCCACCACCACCGCCCTCGCGAGCAGCGCGAACCCGGCGACGGCCGGCAACTCCGTCACGTTCACGGCCACGGTCACGGGCATCAATCCGACCGGCACGGTGAACTTCAAGGACATCGGCGTCACGTTCGGCGGCTGCGGCGCGCAGGCGCTCACCGGCTCGGGCAACACGCGCACCGCGACGTGCACGACGAGCAGCCTCGCGGCCGGCACGCACAGCCTCGTCGCCACCTACAGCGGCGACGCCGGCAACGCGGGCTCGAGCAGCACGGCGCTCTCGCAGGTCATCCAGCCGGTCAGCGGCCTGGTCCTCGTCAGCAGCGCCAATCCGTCGCCGGTGGGCGCCGCACTGGTCCTCACGGCCACGATCACGGGCAACCAGCCGGTCGGCACGATGGCGTTCTACGACGGCATCACCGCGATCTCCGGCTGCGCAACCGTCGTGCTCGTGGGCTCGGGCGACACCAAGACCGCGACGTGCACGACCTCCGCGCTCGCCGCGGGCGTCCACCAGCTCAAGGCCAGCTACAGCGGCGACCGCCGCGGGAATCCGTCGGCGACCAGCAACATCATCGCGCAGACGATCGGCGGCGGCGGCGGAGGCCCGGTGAGCACCACCACCGGCGTCACGAGCAGCAGCAACCCGGCGACTACCGGCGCGCTGGTGACCTTCACGGCCACGGTGACGGGCACCGCGCCGACCGGCACGGTCAACTTCCAGGACGGCGCGTCGTCGATCGCCGGCTGCTCGGCGCAGGCGCTCTCCGGCAGCGGCAACGCGCGCACGGCCACCTGCTCCACCTCCGCGCTCGCGCAGGGCACGCACAACATCACCGCGACCTACGGCGGCGATGCGGGCAACCTGGGCTCGACGAGCCCCGTGCTGGCGCAGGTCATCAACGCCGCCGGCCCGGGCGGCAGCACCACGGCCGTCGGCAGCAGCAGCAATCCGTCGACGGTGGGCAGCGCCGTCACGTTTACGGCCACCGTCACCGGCACCGCGCCGACCGGCAGCGTGAACTTCACGGACGGCGGCACGTCGATCGCCGGCTGCGCCGCGCAGGCGCTCGCCGGCAGCGGCAACGTCCGCACCGCGACGTGCACGACCAGCGCGCTGGCGGCCGGGTCGCACACGATCACCGCGAGCTACGGCGGCGACGCCGGCAACCTGGGCTCCACGAGCAGCGCGCTCACGCAGGTGGTGAACGGGGCGGCCGGTGCGAGCACGACGACGCTCGGGAGCTCGCTCAACCCCTCGCGCCCGCGCCAGATCGTCACCTTCACCGCCACGGTAACCGGCACGTCGCCCACGGGCACGGTCGCGTTCAAGGACGGCGCCGCGACCATCGCGGCGTGCGCCGCCGTCACGCTGACGGGCGCGGGCAACACGCGCACGGCGACGTGCTCGACGTTGGCGCTCGGCCCCGGGACGCACAGTGTCACGGCGGTCTACGGCGGCGACGCAGGCAACACGGGCTCGACCAGCAACACCGTCAGCCAGGTCGTCAGCTTCTAGGGCGCGCGATCACGGCCACCGTCGTTTCCGCGAACGCGGGAACGACGGGCCGTCATCCAGGTCGGCAGCTTCCAGGTCGCACGATCATTCGCACTGTCGTCCCCGCGAAGGCGGGGTCGACGGGGCATCAGCCAGGTGTGGCAACTTCCAGGCCGCACGATCATTCGCACTGTCGTCCCCGCGAAGGCGGGGACCTAGTGGCTTTCTTGCGGGAAGGGCACGACGCTGGGTCCCCGCCTTCGCGGGGACGACCATGCACGGGGCGGCGTTTGCGCGCCCGATAGACAGCGTCAGAGCTGCGCGATCGCTTCCGGTGACAGCACGAACGACGCGCCGATCAGCGGATCGTTGTCCTCGAGGAACGCCGGGAAGGCGAGCCCGGGCAAAAGCTGCACCGAGAAGATCTCGCCCACGCCCGCCTCGAACTGCAGGAAGCCCAGCACCCGCCCCGATTGCAGGTCGACGACCTGCACGCCGCAGAACCGCTGATCCACGCCGACGCGCTCGGTGACCGGCAGGCCGCCGAACGACCGGCTCTCGCGGACCTTCGACAGGCCCACGAAGCCGAAATTGCCGAGGCAGTCGAAGCCGCGGGTGAAGCCGTCGAACGTGCACACCGTATCCACGCGCCCGGTGCCGCGGTCGACGCGCGCGAGCGTGCCGCGCCCCGACTCCATCACCCACAGCGCGCCGTCGTGCAGCCGCGGCGAATGCGGCATCGACAGCCCCGTCGCGACCACCTCGCCGCTGGCGACGTCCATCACGAAGCCGCCCGACGTGCGCTGCGCGCGCCAGCCTTCCGCGGTGTCGGTGGTGGCGAACCCCGTGACGAACGCGGGCCGGCCGCCGTCCATCGCGAGGCCGTTCAGGTGACAGCGATCCTCGGGCGCGAGCTTGGACACGAACGGCGGCCGCCAGCGCGGCGTGAAGCTCGTCAGCGGGTCGCGCGTGCACAGGCACGAGAAGCGCGTGTTGACGAACCAGAGGTCGTCGCCGCCCCACGCCATCTCGTGCATGTCGACCTCGCCGGTCACGTGCACGTTGAGCGGCACGAAGCACGCGTCCGCCTGCGGCTCGTGCGGCGCGCGCGCGACGTGCGGCGCGAGCACCGGCATGTTCACGCTCTCGACGATGCGATGGCGCGTGCCGACCGCGAGGCGGTTGCCGCCCCACGCGATGCCCATCGCGCGGTCGACGCGCAGCATGCGGATGTGCAGCGCCGAGCCGACTGCGCGCACGACGACCAATGCGCCGGCCTCGTACGTCGACACGAGGAGCGTCGCGCGCAACTGCGCGAGCAGCTCGGCGATGCCCGGCGATGCGGCGACGACGATGTCCGTGCCGGCGCCTTGCCCCGCGGCCGGCGCACTCACCGGACGACGTCCCGCCGTGCGCGCATCGAATGCGTCATGCGACCAGCAGCCCCGACCTCGCGAGCGCTTCGTACGTGCGCGGCAGTGCGTCCGCCAGCACGCGGCGGACGATCTCCGGGTCGCGGATCGTCGTGTTGTCCTTGCGCACCTGCAGCTCGTCGGTCTGCGCGATGGCGCACAGCGCATCGAGCAGCGCCGCGCGGTCCAGGTTGCCGTCGAGCAGCATGAGCACCTGCCGCCCGAGCTCGTCGATGTTCACGAGCTCCTGGCGGCGATTGGCCACCGGCCGGTGCTGGCGCGCCTGGAAGCGCGCGTAGGCGTCGACCTGCGGCCGCTCGCTGACCGTCGTGGTGAGCGGCGGCGCCTCGGCGCGCAGCTCCGCGATGCCCGCGGAGAAGCACCCGAGGAGATCGGAGTTGAGCGTCTCCATGTCCTGCAGGCGCACCGCCTCGGTCGCGGCGGCGAGGCCGCCCGGCAGCCGGGCCCGGGCCGCGTCGCGCAGCTCGGCGACGCCCAGCGTGGCCGGGAACGCGTCGTTGAGGACGGCCAACGCGGCCTTGCTGATCGGCATCGACGTCGTGATGCCGGCGCCGCGCTGATTGGCGAAGGTGACGGCCTTGTCCGGATCGAGGTCGACCGGCCCGTTGGGCGCGAGCCGCGCACTTACCTGGAAGCCCTCGACCATCTGCCACGTGACGCTGCGGTTGAGCACGACGTCGTTGCGCACCAGCAGCGACTGGCGGAACGCGCGGTTGCGCAGGAAATCCATGTACTGCTCGAGCGGGATGATCTGCGGGGCGATCGCCGCGAGCGTATCGGCCACCTTCTTCGGGAAGTTGGTGGCGAGCATCGTGTGGAAGTCGGCCTCGCCGAGGTACTGCAGCCCCTGCGCCATCGCGCGCTCGGCGAACTGGTGGAAGTACACCGGCTCGTTGTGCTCCTCCAGGAACTCGTGCGCGAGGTAAGAATCCGCCGATTGCCGCAGCGTCTCCACCTCCTGCTTGAGCAGCAGGCCGTACGGTCCCTTGTCGGAGGCCGCGTTGTCGGCGAGGAAGTCGAGCAGCGCGCGCGCCTGCGGCACCTTCATCGAGAGCTCGGAGAAGCGCTGCGCGTGGTACACCATCATGTCGCGCACCATGCCCCGCATGTGCCAGCCGGGATAGGTGTTGTAGCTCACGTAGGCGATGCCCTGCGGCGTGAGGCGCTCGCGGAAGATCGCGAGCAGCTTCTCCTGCGCCGCGCGCGGGATCCACGAGAACACGCCGTGCGCGATGATGTAGTCGAACTGCCCGAGGCTCGCGTCGACGGTCATGAGGTCCTGCACGCGCAGGTCGACGTTGGTCGCCCCGACCTGCGCGACGACGGCCCGGCCCTCCTCGATCTGGCGCGGGGAGAGATCGATGCCGACGAACTGCGCGTTCGGCATCTGCATGGCCATCGGCAGCAGGTTGCCGCCGCCCGCGCAGCCGATCTCGAGCACGCGGCTGCCGGAGGGCAGCGCGGGCGTCATGCCGAACAGGCGGCCGATCACGCACAGGCGATCGGGATGGGTCTGGGCGAAGGCGATGCTCGCGTAGGGCAGCTCGTCGTAGCTGCTCGCGCCGGATTGCGTCATGAAGCTTGCTTCCTCGTGGGGGTGCGTGAGGGGCGCCGGAGCGCCCTGCGGAATGTCACTGCCGGTACTTGATGGCGGTGCCCTTGTAGGCGGGCACGAGCTGGCCGCCCGTGCTTTCGTACTGTCCGGTGGCCGGATTGAGGCGCTGACTGGACGGCGCGACGCGCGACACGTCCTGCAGGATCACGGCGTCCGCGCCGAGCGCGGCCGCCTTGTCGCGGATCTGCGCGATCACCTGCGTGCGCAGCGCGCCCGGCTCGCCCGGCGCGTCGATCACGCCGATCTCCGTGTACGGCCGCGTCGGCGGCCGGTCCAGCATCTCGACGACCTGCGTGGGCGCATACGTCGGCGCGTTGGCGGGTCGGGTCACGGCCAGCTCGTTGGCGGCGCAGCCGGCGAGCGCGTACGCGAGCGCGACGAGCGACACAAGGCGAAACGGGTTCACGATCGGTTCTCCAGTGGTGCGCGGCGCGAGCGGCGCAGGAAGCCGGGCAGGCGCGGCGACGGGCGGGCCATCGACGGCGGTGCAGGCCCGCGAGGTGCGTCGTGCGCGGGCGATGGCCGACCCGCGCATTTTACGCGCATCGTGCGGCGCGCGGCGCGGTTGCGCGTGCTTCGCGCGCCGCATGCGCACGCGTGGCCCGTGCAGGGGCGAAAAAAAGGGCGCCCGGAGGCGCCCTTGAGTATCGCTAGGTCTGACTCTTCTATCAGCAGCCCGCGGGCGGCCAGGGCGTCGGGCCCGGGTTCGCAACGTTGCAGATCGGGCCGCCGACGATGGCGCTCGAGTACACGTTGTAGAACCGCGCGTCCGGCGTGTTCACGAACTGGTACAGCCCCGGCGAGGGTTGCGACAGCCAGTAGGCCGTGCCGAAGCCCGTGACCGGGTACGTGCTGTAGTTGATCCGCGAGCCCGGGTTGGTGGCGTGATACCCGGCATCGATGATCGTCGGCGCCTCGTACCACTGACCGCTGTACGGGTAGATCTGCGTCGACGCGATCGCGTTGTTCACGTTCGTGTTGATCGACAGGTACCCACCCGCCTTGAACGCGAGGCCGCCCGGGAACAGGAACTGCGGAGCGAAGCCCGGGATGGTGCCGGAGTTGATGTCGAGGTTGCCTTCCGTCTGCACGATCAGCGAGCTGCCCAGGTTGGAGCCCAGGAACGGCGGGATGATCGACGGCGTGCTGTAGCCGGTCAGGAAGAACGGCGTCAGCGTCGTGCCCGAGGTGATCTCGGCATCGCCACGAACGCCCAAGTTGATCGCCTGCGTGCCACCGCCGACCGCGGAGATCGGGATGTACACCTGCCCACCCGGCGTGAACGGCGCGACCCACAACGAGTTCTTGAGCCAGTCGCCCGGGTTCGCCGCGGCGGTCAGCGGCGAATTGACGCTGCCGTAGGCGATCAGGTACAGGTCGTCGGTGACGATCTGGGCCAGCGGTTTTTGCGAGACCGACGTGTAGTCCTGGCCGTTGTCGCGCACGCCCTTGAAGTTCAGGACTTCGAGGTCGACCTCGGGCGCCGTGAGGATGGCGCTCGTGTAGACCTTGCCTTGCGCGTTCGGGCTGTAGATGTCGATCGTGCTGCCGGCGTTCTCGGGTCCCGTCAGGACCATGTTGAGGCCACGGACGTCGACGTTGATGTCACCGACGGGCGCGTTCACGGTGGCGAGGCGCAGGCTGCCGTTGCTGAACACGTTGACGTTGCTGAGGTCGGCCCGCAGCGACGCGTCGATGTTCAGGTTGCTGCCCGTACCGGCGTTGTTGTTGATGTTGACATTGCCGGTCGTCGCCCGGATGGAGCCGGCCAGCGTCGTCACCGTGGCGCTGGAGAGCGCGTTCTGGTTGATGTTGACGCTGCCGTCCGGCCACATGGAGCTGGTCGCGTCCAGGTTCGCGTTGACGGTGATGTTCACATCGCCGACGCCGCCGTACGTCCAGATACGCCCGTTGTTGATGACCGTCGCCGCCGTCTTGCTGGCGTTGGTGATGTTGATGCTGTTCTTGTTCGCGTCCAGGTTGCCCGTGATGTTCAGCGGACCGTTCACCGCGACGTCGATGCCGTAACCCGCAGCGGTGGTCGTCGAATGGCTGTACAGGTTGCCCGAAATCGTGGTGGGCGACCCGGCGGCCGCGTTCGTGACATGGATACCGCCCAGCGTCAGGCCATCCAGGTTGGAACCGACGTTGGCCGCGATGTTGATGCCGCCGGCGCCGCCGTTGAGGATGTTGACG
Organism: Burkholderiales bacterium; assembly: GCA_046347855.1. GTDB lineage: Bacteria > Pseudomonadota > Gammaproteobacteria > Burkholderiales > Casimicrobiaceae > VBCG01. Next base: position 625,575 of record JAXMFJ010000005.1, on the reverse strand, counting down.
TGATCACCCGCACCGATGGCAGCCGCCACCGTCACCGAGTTCGACGAAAGGATGTCGAGGTTGTTGAACGCCGCACCGTTCGGCAGGTGGTTGATCGTGCTGTTGATCGCCACGTTCGCGCCACGGATGTAGGCGCCGAAGTTCGTCGTGATGCTCGACGGCGCCGAGGCGCGCGTGAGCGCCTGGATGGTGACGTCGCCGTCCCAGCCCGAACCGCCGTTGATGCTGACGAAGTTGTTGTAGATGCCGGACGACTCGTTGTACCGGCCGACGATGTTGTACAGCGAAGTCGAGCCGCCCGCCTCGTACACGTTCGTGTACAGGCTGTCGTCGAAGAACAGGCCGATCGTCGGGTTGGTGCTGCCCGCCGTGCCGCTGCGGATCGTCTTGGCCGCGTAGATGTCGATGCTGCCGCCGACCGACGAGATCGTCGCGTCGTTGACGAACGCCGCGCCGCTCTTCGAGACTTCGAGGCAGCTGGTGCCGGTGACGCATTCGCTCGGGCCGACCAGCAGGGCGCCCGTGGTGACGTCGAACAGGCGCTGCACCGACGTCTTCGAGACGCCGGCCACCGTGTCGGAGACGGTCGTCGACGAGTAGCCGCGCATGCCGGCCAGCGCGTGGACGTTGTCCGCGAAGATGTTGCCCGACGTCGTGTTGACGATGTCGCCACCGACCAGCAGGACGTACGCCGCCGGCGAATTGGTGTTGAGGCCGACCGCGCCGCCGTAGATGTAGCCGTTGTTGACGATGGTGGCCGTGCCGCCCATCGAGCCGTACAGGTCGAGGAACGAGCCCTTGCTGCCGTTGTCCGCGACGAACTCGGCGGCAACGTTCTTGCTGTCCATGTTGTAGCCGATGAGGCCACCGCCGTTCGGGATCTGGATCTCACCGCCCGCGCCGACGACGATGCCGTTGGCGTTGGCGAGGAAGATCTTGGGCGCCGCGCCGCCGCCGCTGCCGCCGACGGTCAGGGGATTGGTCGATTGGCCGCCGACCGTGCCGAGCGCGATCAGCTTGCCGAAGACCTGCGAGGCGTTGCCCGACGCATCGATGTTCAGGACCGCCGCATCGGTGACCGACGCCGACGACGTGAAGTACACCGCCGCGTTGCTGCCGATGTTGAAGCCCTGCGGGTTGTACGTTTCCGACGAGGCGCCGTTGCCGCCCCAGCGGATGACCGCGCGCGCGACCGTGCCGGCGTTGTTCAACTGGATGGAACCGGGGAAGAAGACGGGGGCCATCGTGCCGTTGATGATCTCGCCACCCACCGCGCCACCGCCGCTCACGATCCAAGTGAGGCTGGGCGCGCTGATGGTCGTGCCGGTGTTGACGGCCCGGATCAAGCCTGCGCCCGGCAGTTGATTCGGCGTCGGATCGGCGTACGCGCTAACCGACGCGACCGCCAGCGCCACGGCTGCCACCACGGGCTTAACCGAGAACTTTGTTTTTACTACCGTGTTCATAATGGTGTTTCTCCCATTCATGTTGATCAGACCTACGATTCCATCACCGGGCGCCCGGCACATTGAACTTCTTAATGGTACTGCGGTCGCGGCGCGGTGGCAATGAGCGCCGCGAGGCCGAGACTGCGAGGGTTCGGAGCTTGCCCTTTCGGTATTTAGCTATGCGGGCTGAGGGAGCGCAAGGGTTGCGCGAAAATTATGCAGCGCCCCACCCCCGATGTGGCTTCCTTACAACATGGAATCGCAGGGCGCGAAAAGCGTCTCCTCCCGACGACAGTGCGCGTTTTTAACGCAGCAAAAACGGCTTCCGAGCGCCGATTTTCGCACAAGCGGTCATTTTTGAACAACCCGCTAAAAACTCTGCGTCAGGCTGAAGTAGACGTTTGCGCGGTATTGCCGGTCGACCGCCTCGCGATCGACGTTGCGCGAATAGATGGGCCAGGCGTAGCCGACGATGAGCGACGTCCCGAACGGCGTGTTGCCCTGCAGGGAGATACCCGCGTCCGCCAGCGTGCGGGTGACGGGGGTGTTGGGGGCCGTGTAGTGCGCCTTGACGCCGCCGGCCTCGACGAAGCCGCTGGCCGACATCGAGTAGCCCTGCCAGGCCTGGGTCGGGGACGCGACCGCCAGCCGCGCCAGCGCGCCGCTGTCGCCGACCAGGACCGCCGGCAGCCAGGCGGTCAGGTTGCCGAAGCCGCCGACCACCCACTGCTGGTTCTGGGGGACCGTGGAATCGGCGAACTGGGCGTTCAGCGTCGCCGTGGCCGTGAGGTTCCACGGCAGGGCCTGCTGGTAGCTCACGCTCGCCTGCAGCAGGCCGAAGTAGGTGTCGGGGATGCCGTTGCCGGGCGGCTGGAACGTGCCGGTGCGCGGGCTGATGCCCTTCTGGGCGGTCAGGCTCGCGACCACGTTGCCGGGGCGCCCGAGCACCGCGAACTGCTGGTTGTAGGCCGTGCCGAGCGTCAGGTAGGCGTAGTGCTGGTCGGTGAGGTTGAACTCGCCGCCGAAGACGTCCACGACGTTGTCGACCTGCGTCCATCCCTCGGACAGCGTCAGGCGCTTCGTCTCGTCCGCGAACACGAGCTGCGCGCCGGTGAGCGCCACCGTGTTGATGTCGCCGGTGGGGTACAGCGGTGCCGACGACTCGCCGACCTTGTACGAGATGCCGGAGAAGCTCGCGCCGTAGATGCCGAGCGGCGTGGCGATCGTCGCCCCGACGCCGGCGGTGTCGTACTGCGCGCCGCCGCTGTCGGCGGTCATGCCGGGGAGACCGTGGCCGACGTTGGCCGTGAGCTCGAGCCCGCCGCCCGGGCGCAGCGACCCCGCCGCGGTGACGAGGTAGCGGCTTGAGTAGCGGCTGCCGAGGTTGCCGAACGCCACGTTGGCGTTCCACGGCTTGGCCTCGGGGATCGGCTCCTCGGCCACGACGAGCGTCGTGGTGCCGGATTCCTGCCCCGCCTTGAGGTTGATCTTCGGCCGCATGCCCTGCCGCGACAGGTACGTCTCGACCCCGGCCGCGGCGCGGATCATGTCGTTGCGCTGCACGTCGGTGCGGTCGAGCACGCCGCCGTAGCCGAAGACGCCGTCGAAGTAGGACGCGAGTTCGGGCGGGCCGTCGACCGATGTGATGCGGCCGTTGAAGACCTGGATCGCCACCAGCTTGTCGCGCGTCTCGCCGCGCAGCGCGACGAGGAAGTACGGGGTCCGCTTGTACGCCGCGTCGAGGAACTGCACTGCCTCCTGGGGCGTCTTGGCGCGCTCGATGGCCTCGCGCACGGCGTCCTCGGACAGCCACAGGTTGCCGTTGACGACGTAGTGGAAGCCGTTGGAGTCGACGTGGATCGGCTGGCTTTTCGGCGCGGGCGCGACGATGGCGGTCGCGGGCGCAGCGGAGACGTCGGCGGGAAGATCGAGTGGCATCGAGCTGGGAATCCTGTACGCGGGCGGCGGGCGCCGGCCCCGGGGTTATGGGCTTGGGGACGAGCTCCCGGGGCGCTGCCGGCCTCGCGGTTCCCGGGCTTCCGGTCCGGCCGCGGCGGTGGGTCCGCCGCAGGCCGGCGCCGTGGGCGCCCGGGGGACGTGCGGCACGCGGCGCGGGGCATCCGGCGAACCGGCGCGCGGGCGTGCGGTGGCGCACGGCCGACCGCGAAAAATCGTGAATTCTAGCATCGGCAGCAGGGGCAAGCTCGCGCTATCGGACACGCGCGGCTCGCGCAAGTTTCGCGGCCGGTGCAAATCCGCGGCCGGCCGGGTCAGGGCTTGCGGGCGATCGCGCGCAGCAGCAGGCGGCCGACGACGCGCTCGCGGACCCGGTCGAGGAGCCCGTGCGCATCGGCCAAGTTGGCGTAGGCGGCGGTGAGCTCGGTGTCCTTGCGGGCGATGGTCGCGACGAGGTCGTCGACGTAGACGCGCGCCTCCGCGCACTCGTTCTCCCGTGCCGCGAGGGTGCCGGCGAGGTCGCGGGCATAGGTCTCCGCGCCGGCCAGGCTCCTGCGCGCCCAGTCGAGCTCGCCCGCGAGGCGCGGGACGTCGTCGGCGGCGCGCTCGACGTCGCCCGCGTAGTCGAGCAGCGGCGCGTACGCGAGCAGGCGCTGCCACAGCGCGTCGATGGCGGCGTGGGCCGTTTCCGCGCCGGCGTCGGCGTCGCCTGCGAGGTGCTGCGCGAGCGCATGCGCGTCCGCCACCAGCGGATGCGCGGCCGCCTCCCCCACGTCGCCGGCCTCGTGCCGCGCGTGCCGCAGGTCCTCGCTCAGGAACCCGTCGCGGTAGGCGCGGACGCTGTCGCTCGCGGGCGCGGGCAACGCGAGCGCGGCCGCCATGCGCGCGAGCTCGCGCTCGGGGGCGGCAAGCAGCCGGTCGTAGTCGACGACCACGCGCGGGCGTCCCTGCGTGTAGCGCAGCGCGCACACGAGGTGCGTCACCCACAGCCACGCGCTGCGGCGCGGATCGAGCGCGTCGCGCGCGGTGAGCGAGGCGATGACCGCCAGCGGATGCCGCACGGCGATCACGTAGCCGTCGTCGACGTCGAGCGCGGCGAACGCGCGCTGCCAGAACGGCAGCAGGCGCGGCACGCGCGGATCCTTGAACGCGAAGCGGCCGGTGGGCGCGAGCTTGCGCGCGAGGAGCACGCGCGCGTCGTCGTGCGCGCTGGCGAGCCCGGCGCGCGTCCAGTCGCTGCCGGCGAGCAGCGCGACGCTCTTCCAGTCGGCGCCGTGCAGCGCGAGGAGCTCGTCATCGAGATGGACGAGTTCGGTGTCCTCGAAGAAGCCGCGCGCGTTCATGCGCGGGTCGGCGGACATGAGCGCGTTGCCGAGGTCGAGGCCCAGCGCCTGCAGGCCGCGCGCGACCACGCTGGTGCCCGCGCGGTGCATGCCCGGGACGACGACGACGCGCTGGCGTGCCCCGCTCACGGCGCGGCCTCGGCGACGGCGGCGGCGATCGCGAAGTCGACGTAGCCCGACGGCTTCTGCACGGGATCGGGCTGCACGCGGAACGCGACCGCGTCGACCAGGCGGTGCAGGTAGGTGTCGACGCCGTCGACTTCACCCGACGCGCCGGTGTTGAGGAAGTAGGTGCCCGCGAAGAGCTGGCAGTGGAACGCGAAGCGCACCGCGACGCGCGTGCCCGCGTCGTAGCGCGCCTCCGTGCCTGCCGGCGGCCACACGCCGCCACCGAGCTCGACGCCGGTGGTGGTCTTCACCATCATCCCGAAGCGCACGTGCCGCACGGGACGGTCGAAGGTGACCTCGTAGCGCACGTGATACGTCTCGCCGCGCAGGAGCACGTTCAGCGGCCGGCCATCGGCGTCGGTGATGCGCGGCGCGGAGATGCGCGCGCCGTGGTTCGCGTATTCGACCGTCGAGGCAGAGCGCAGGTCCGGGTCGAACGACGCGACGGTGAGCGCCGGGGGCGGCACGGCGGTCGGCACGCTGGCGGGCGATGCCTCCTGCTCGCCGCGACGCAGCCGCTCGCGCAGGCGCGCCGCGTGGTCGGGCGCGGCGTAGAGGAGGCGCTGGTACTCGGGCACGACGCGTCGCGGCTCGTCCAGCAGCACGGGCTCGCCCGCGTCGAGCAGCAGCGCGACGTCGCACAGCTCGAGGATCTGCGCCGGCGAATGCGAGACGAACAAAATCGCGGCGCCGCTCTCGCGGATCTTCTCGATGCGCGCGAAGCACTTGCGCTGGAACGCCTCGTCGCCGACGGCGAGCGCCTCGTCAACGATCAGGATGCGCGGCGCGACCGCGGTGGCCACCGCGAACGCGAGGCGCAGCGCCATGCCGCTCGAGTACGTCTTCACCGGGCGGTCCACGAAATCGCCGATGTCCGCGAACGCGAGCAGCTCCGGCATGAGCTCGCGCATGTCCGCGTGCGGAACGCCGAGGATCGCGCCGTTGAGGAACACGTTCTCGCGCCCCGTGAACTCCGGGTTGAAGCCGCTGCCGAGCTCGAGCAGCGCGGCCACGCGGCCGGGCGCGTCGATGTCGCCGGTGGTGGGCGCGAGCGTGCCCGCGACGAGCTGCAGCAGCGTGGACTTGCCCGAGCCGTTGCGGCCCACGACGCCGAGCGCCTGGCCGGGCTGCAGCGAGAAGGTGACGTCGCGCAGCGCCCAGAACTCGCGGAAGAACTGCCGCCGTCCGCGCCACAGCGTCTGCTTCAGGCGGTCGACGGGCCGCTCGTAGAGCTCGAACCGCTTGGACAGGCCGCGGACCGTGAGCGCGGGAGCGGGCATCGAGAGGTCGGCGAGGGACGCGTGCGAAGGATGGACGCCGCCGGGCGGCAGGACGGCGGCGGCACGCGATTATAGTCGGGCGCCGCCGTCGCCGGCCCGCGGCCCGCCGCGGGGGAACGGTAGAATGCCGGCGGCGCGCGCGGCGGCATCGGCCCGGCCGTGGCGCCGAGGCGTCCGGGCCGCGAACGGCCCGTGCGCCGCGCCCCTGGCCATCCACGTCGCCTCCATGCTTCGCACCGCCCACCTGCGCGCCGGCTTCCGCGTGCTGAAGCGCCACCTGCGCTACGCGGGCGGCAATCCGCGCAAGCTCCTGTGGGTCGCGCGGCGCGCGGTCGATCTCGCACGGCAGGGCTCGCTCGCCGGCGTGCTCGAGCGCCACCTCGTGCAGGACACGCAGTACGCCGACTACGCGCAATGGCTCGCGCGCTACGAGCCCGCGGCCGACGCGGATCACGCCGGGCGGATTGCGGCGCTGCCGTCGACGCCGACCATGAGCGTGCTGATGCCGGTGTTCGATCCGCCGGTGGCGTTCCTCGCGGCGGCGATCGCGTCGGTGCGCGCGCAACGCTATCCCGCGTGGGAGCTCGTGATCGTCGACGACGCGTCGACGCGCGAGGACGTGCGCGCGTGCCTCGCGCAGGCGGCCGCGAACGATGCCCGCGTGCGCGTCGTCACCCGCGCCGCGAACGGCGGCATCGCGCAGGCGACCAACGATGCGCTGGCGGCGGCGCGCGGTGCTTATTGCGCCTTCCTCGACCACGACGACGTGCTGGCACCCGACGCGCTGCTGTGCGTGGCCGAGGCGATCGCGCGCGAGCCCTCGCTCGCGCTCGTGTTCTCGGACGAGGACAAGCTCGACGCGGACGGCGTGCGCACGCGGCCGTGGTTCAAGCCGGCGTTCGACGGCGAGTGGCTGCGCACCACCAACTGCGTGCTGCACTTCATGGTCGTGGAGACGGCGCTGCTGCGCGAGCTCGGCGGCCTCGCGACGGGCATCGACGGCGCGCAGGACTGGGACCTCGTGCTGCGCGTGGAGGAGCGCGCCGGGCGCGATCGCATCGCGCGCGTGCCGTTCATGCTCTACCACTGGCGCGAGATCCCCGGCTCGACGGCGGCGTCGGTGTTCGAGAAGCCGGCGCTCGTCGCCGCCCAGCGCAAGGTGATCGTGGACACGCTCGCGCGCCGCGGCGAGCGCGGCGAGCCCGTGCACACCACGCACGGCTGGCGCATCGCGTATGCGCTGCCGGAGCCGCCGCCGCTCGTGTCGCTCGTGATCCCGACGCGCGACCGCGTCGAGCTCCTGCGCGCGTGCATCGATTCCGTGCGCGCGCACACCGCTTATCCCGCGTACGAGTTCGTGATCGTCGACAACGAGTCGCGCGAGCCGGAGGCGGTCGCGTATCTCGCGGAGCTCGCGCGCACGGGGGCCGCGCGCGTCGTCGCGTATCCGCACGCGTTCAACTACGCCGCGCAGTGCAACCTCGGCGTGCGCGAGGCGCGCGGGCAGGTGGTCGCGCTCGTCAACAACGACATCGAGGCCACCGACGACGGCTGGCTGCGCGAGCTCGTGAGCCTTGCGGCGCGGCCCGGCGTCGGGCTGGTCGGCGCGACGCTGCGCTATCCCGACGCGACGCTGCAGCACGCGGGCGTGATCCTGGGGCTCAACGGCGTCGGCGACCGGCCGTGGATCGGCACGCCGCCGGGCTTTGCCGGACCGTACGGACGGGCGCTCGCCACCCGCGAGATGGCGGCGATGATCACTGCGTGCGCGGTCGTCGTGCGCGACCGCTACCTCGCCGTCGGCGGCATGAACGAGGCGCTGCCCGTCTCCTGCAACGACCTCGACTTCTGCCTGCGGCTGTCGCGCGCGGGCCTGCGCAACCTCGTCACCCCGCACGCGGTGCTCGTGCATCACGAGTCCGCGTCGCGCGGGCTTGCCGACGATCCGGAGAACGCGCGCCGCTCGGCCGCCGAGGAGGCGCAGTTCGCGGCGCTGTGGCCGGACGCGCTCGCCGGCGATCCCTGGTACAACCCGAACCTCGCATTGCGCGGAAGCGCCTACGGGCTGGCGTGGCCGCCGCGGGTGCAGCGGCCGCTTGGCGAGGGTTCGCACGGGAGTGGCCTATGATGGCGGAAGTTCCGCTGCGCGCCGCACGCGTGCGCCATCCGGTGGGGCTCGGGGCGCTCTTCGGGGCGGCCACGCGCCACGCGAGCCTGCTCGGGCAGTTCGCGCGCCGCGAGATCGCCGGCCGCTACCGCGGCTCGCTGCTGGGCTTCGGCTGGGCGGTGCTGAACCCGCTCCTGCTGCTCGCGATCTACACGTTCGTGTTCAGCGTGGTATTCCGCATCCGCTGGGACGGCCCGGTGACCGACCGCATCGGCTTCGCGCTGGTCGTCTACGCAGGAATGATCGTCCATGGGTTCTTCGCCGAATGCATGACCCGCGCCCCGCAGCTCGTCGTCGACAACCGCAATCTCGTGAAGAAGGTGGTGTTCCCGCTCGAGATCCTGCCGTGGTCGACGCTCGTGGTGGCGGGCTTCCACTTCGTGATCGGCCTCGTGCTCATCGCGCTCGCGGTGCTGGTGCGCAGCGGCGGGCTGCCGGCGTCGGCGCTCGCGCTGCCGATGATCGTCGCGCCGCTTGCGCTGCTCGCGCTCGGCGTCGTCTACGCGTGCGCGGCGCTCGGCGTGTACCTGCGCGACCTCGCGCAGGTCGTCGGCTTCCTCGCGCTCACGCTGCTTTTCTTGAGCCCCGTGTTCTATCCGCCGTCCGCGGTGCCGGAGGACTGGCGCTTCGTAATAGCGCTCAATCCGATCGCGACGTTCATCGAGATGACCCGCGGCGCGCTGCTGTACGGCACGTGGCCCGGGTGGCGCGCGCTCGGCATGATCTGGGCGCTCGGCCTCGCGTGCGCGTGGCTCGGGTTCTACGCATTCCAGCGCACGCGCAGGGGCTTCGCGGACGTGCTCTGAGCGGGCATTGCGCGGCGTGGCGGTGAGCGCGCCGCCGCGGGCATCGCCGGGCGCGACGGCGCTGCGCACCGTCTACTTCGCGGCGCTCCTGTTCCTGCTCACGGCCGACCTGCTGTTCGTGGCGGTGGCCGGGCACAAGATCAAGTACGGCTACTTCCTGATCCTCGGCGCGTGGGCCTTCGCGCCCGCGCGGATGCTCGCGCTCGCCGGCGACGCGCTGCGGCGCCTGCCGTGGTACGCGTGGCTGCCGTTGCCGCCGCTCGTCGTGTCGGTCGCGCTGTCCACCAGCGTGCGCGACTCGGTCGCGTGGTCGCTGTGGCTCGGCTTCGACGCCTTCACCATCGTCACCGTGTATGCGTTCCTGCGCGCGCATGCGTTCTCGGGCGACCAGGTGCGGCGCGCGGTGGTGCTCGCGGCGGCGGCCATCGCCGCATGCGGCATCGGGCAGTTCGTCGCGATCTACGGTTTCGGCAAGGTGATCTGGCAGCCGCAGCTCCACTTCGACGTGTACCGCATCAACGGCGTCGCGGGATGGCCGCACTTCCTCAACATCTTCTCGTTCCTGCTGCTGCCGATCGTGCTCGTACAGCGGCGCCTGCTTCCGTGGCCGGCGCTGGTCATGATCGCGCTCGTCTACGTGCTGGTGCAGTCGACCGCGAAGACGGGGTGGGTGCTGTTCGTCGCGCTCGGCGTGCTGCTGCTGGTGCTCAACCGGCGCGTGTTCGAGAAGAGCTACCTCGTGTTCCTGGTGCCGGTGACGGTCGTGGCGCTGCTGCTGCCGCAGCCCCGGTTCCAGCACGAGGCGCCGCCCGTCAGCACCGCCGAGAAGTTCCAGCGCTTCTCCGCCGACCTCGACATCACCGATCGCACGACGTCGGGCACGGACCGCGTGCTGATCGGCGTCATGGGCCTCAAGGTGTGGGCGAAGCACCCGTGGTTCGGCGTCGGGCCGCGCGCCTACGACAACTACGTCTACTCGCGCTTCGACAAGGAGCTGGCCGGCGAGAACAAGCGCGGCGTCGACAACACGATCAACGCGAAGAACGAGAACATCTGGATCGAGCTCCTCGCCGAGAACGGCCTGCTGTTCACGCTCGCGTTCGCGTGCCTCGTCGCGCGTGCGCTGTGGGTGCCGCGCTGGGCATTCGCGAACCGGCTGCAGTTGGGCGCGTGGATCGCGCTCGTGCTCTACTTCACCGTGAGCGGCCAGTTCTCGCAGACGGGGCTCCTGACGCTGGTCTACGCGGTGTTCGGCCTCTACTTCTACGCGGCCGAGCTCGAGCCCCGGCCCACGGCCGCGGCGGACGTGTACACGGTGCTTCCCGAGCACGGATTTTCCGCGCATTGACGGTCATGCGCGATAATTCGGCCCGGTACCCGCACAAGAGCCCGCCATGCCCCTCACCCGGGACGAGATCGAGCGCGAGATCGCGCGCCACCCGCTCTGGCACTACGAATTCGACCTGCAAGGCATCCGCACGCCGATCCGCCAGCGCGAGTGGGTGAACCGCCACGCCCAGCGCAAGCGCTACTTCTTCGATCCGCTCGCGCGCGCCGGCGTGTTCCGCGGCAAGCGCGTGCTCGACTTGGGCTGCAACGCAGGCTTCTGGTCGCTCAATGCGATCGAGGCCGGATGCGCGCAGGTGGTCGGCATCGACGCACGACCGATGCACGTCGACCAGGCCAACCTCGTGTTCCGCGCCCACGACGTGCCGCAGGACCGCTACCGGTTCGTCACCGGCAACGTGTTCGCCGGCGACCTCGAGGCGCTGGGCGGCCCCTTCGACATCGTGCTCTGCCTGGGCCTCCTGTACCACGTGTGCAAGCCGATGGAGCTCTTCGAGCGCATCCGCGCGGTGAACCGCGACGTGCTCGTCATCGATTCCACGGTGCTCGCCGACGCGCGCAACATCATCGAGCTCCGCCACGAGCCGCTCGAGGACCCGCGCATGTCCGCCGACTACCAGCTCGTGTTCCTGCCTTCGCCCTCGGCGGTGCACGACATGGCGGTGGCCTCCGGCTATTCCTGCGCCACGCTCGCGCCGCGCTTCGACGACTGGGAGGGCTGCGACGACTTCCGCGCCGGCGACCGCTACGCGTTCGTCTGCGCGCGCGAGTCCGACCTCGCCGGCGTGTTCGACAACGTGATCGCATCGTCGCCGCGTCCCTGACGCGCGCGCCATGCCCGTCGCGCGCGGCTCTTCGCGATGACCCGCCTCGTCGTCGACGCCCGGCTCGCGAGCCATTCGGGCATCGGCACGTACCTGGCGGAGATGCTGCCGCGCGTCGTGCCCGCGCTTGCCGCGTGGCGGCCGCGGGTCCTGTGCACGCGCGCCAACCACGCGCACGTCGCCGCGCTGGTGGCCCGTGACGCGGAGATCGCCTTCTGGGACGTGCCGCCGCTGTCCGTCGGCGACCTGTGGAGCGCGCCGCCCGCGACCGCCGCGGGCGATCTCCTGTGGGTGCCGCACTTCAACGTGCCGTTGCGCAGCCGTATGCCGCTCGCGGTCACGCTGCACGACCTGCTGCCGCTCACCCTGCCCGCGCTGGCGGGCTACGGCCGCTCGCTGCCGGTGCGCGCGTGGCTGCGCGCGATCCGCGAGCGCGGGCGCGCCGTGTTCTGCGTGTCGGCGTTCACGCGCGGCGAGGCGCTGCGCCTCGGCGATCTCGATGCTGCGCGCGTCACCGTCACGCACTTGGGCGTCGATCGTGCATGGCACCAGCACGCCGGCAACGTACCGAGCGACCCACCCACGATGATCTTCGTGGGCCTCCTGAAGCCGCACAAGAACGTCGCGCGGCTGGTGCGTGCGTTCGCCCGCGTGCGCGACCGCATCCCGCACCGGCTGGTGCTCGTCGCGCGTCATGCGGGCATCCGCAACGTCGACCGCGAGGCGCTGGCACTGGCGCAGGCGCACGCGGATCGTGTCGAGCTGGTGGCGGACCTGCCGTTCGCCGAGCTGGTGACGCGCGTGTCGTCCGCGCAGTGCGCGGTGCAGCCGTCGCTGCACGAGGGATTCGGCCTGCCGGCGCTGGAGGCCATGGCGGCCGGCGTGCCGGTGCTCGCCGCGCGCGCCGGCGCGATGCCGGAAGTGTGCGGCGACGCGGCACTGTATTGCGACCCGCTGTCGGAGGACGACATCGCGAACGCGCTGTTGCGCCTCGGTCTCGAGCCCGAATTGCGCGCGGCGCTCGCGAAGGCCGGGCTCGAGCGCGCGCGTCTCTTCTCGTGGGATGCCTGCGCGGCGGCGACGGCGCAGGGCCTCACCGCGGCACTGCGCGGGCTGCAGCCGTGAGGCCGGCACGAGGGGTCGCCGCGTGAGCGCGCGCCGCATCGCCGTCGTGCACGACTGGCTCGACACGTGGGGCGGCGGCGAGAACGTGCTCGCCGAGATCCTGCGCGCGTATCCCGCAGCGGATCTCCATTCGCTGGTCGACTTCATGCCGCCGGCGCTGCGCGCGCGCCTCGACGGGCGGCACGCGCGCACGACGTTCCTGCAGCGCATGCCGGGCGCGCGCCGTCGCTTCCGGCTCATGCTGCCGCTCTTCCCGCGCGCGATCGAGTCGCTCGACCTGTCCGTGTACGACCTCATCCTGTCGAGCTCGCACGCCGTCGCCAAGGGCGTGCGCACGCACGCGCGGCAGCTGCACGTATGCTACTGCCACACGCCGATGCGCTATGCGTGGGACATGCGCGCCCAGTACCTCGGGCAGCGGGGGCTCGCCACCGGCGTGCGCGGCTTCGCCGTCAATCGCGTGCTCGACCGGCTGCGCGACTGGGACCGTGCGACGAGCGCGCGCGTGACGCATTTCGTCGCCAACTCGGCATTCGTGCGTGAGCGCATCGAGCGCTGCTACGGGCGCACGGCCACCGTCATTCATCCGCCGGTGGACACCGATTCGTTCACGCCACGCGTGCCCGCCGTACCGCTGGCGGCGCGGACGCATTACGTCACCGCGTCGCGCTGGGTGCCGTACAAGCGGCTCGACCTCATCGTGGACGCGTTTCGCGCGCTGCCGCAGTTGCGGCTGATCGTCGCCGGCGATGGTCCCGACCTGCCCCCGGTGCGCGCGGGCGCGCCGGCCAACGTCGAGTTCGTGGGCCAGGCCACGCGCGAGACGCTGCGCGAGCTCATGGGCGGCGCGCGCGCGTTCGTGTTCGCCGCGCTCGAGGATTTCGGCATCGTGCCGGTGGAGGCGCAGGCCTGCGGGACACCGGTGCTCGCGTTCGGCGAGGGCGGCGCGCGCGAGACGGTCGTCGACGGCGTCACCGGCCGCTTCTTCGACACGCAGTCCGCCGCCGCGATTGCCGAGGCGGTGACGCGGCACGAGGCCACGCTCGCGCAGTTTTCGCCGGACGCGTGCCGGGCACACGCGCAGGCATTCGCGGCGAGCCATTTCGCGACGGCCTACACCCGCTTCGTCGAGGACGCCTGGTCCGCATTCGCGGCCACGGCCGCGCGCTGAAGGCGAATCGGGGATAATCGCGGGCATGGCCCGCAGCGTCCTCAAGCCGCATGCCGCGCTGTTCGCGGCGATCCTGCGCACGTGCGATCCGCTGCTGACCGTCGCGGTCGGCTTCGTCGCGTACCGCCTCTATCTCGGCAGCCTCGTCCCGCCCGACCACTACCTGCTCTTCCTCGCGGTCGGCGGGCTCGCGGTCGCCACGGTGTTCCCGATGTTCGAGCTGTACGAGCCGCAGCGCGGCGCCGGCGTGGCGGACGAGGTGCGGCGGCTGTTCTTCGCGTGGCTGCTGCTCGCGGCGATGGTGGGCGGCACGCTGTTCGCGAGCAAGATGGGCGAGACCTATTCCCGCGTGTGGGTCGGCGCGTGGCTCGTCGGCGGACTCGTCACCACCACGCTGCTGCGCCTCGCGGTGCGGCTGTCGCTGCGCGCGCTGCGCCTGCACGGCCGCAACCAGCGGCACATCGCGATCGTGGGCGCGGGCACGCTCGGCCGCACGGTCGCGTCGCGCCTCGCCAACGCGCCGTGGGCCGGCTTCAACGTGCTCGCGTTCTACGACGACGACCCGGCGGCCGCAGGCGCAGGTCCGCTCGCGCGGCCGGTGCACGCGATCGAAGGCGACCTCCCGCGCGACGTCGCCGCCGGCAGCATCGACCAGGTGTGGGTCGCGCTGCCGCTGCGCGCGGAGGCGCGCATCCGCGAGATCCTCACGATGCTGCGCGAGCACGCGGTCGAGATCCGCTTCGTGCCGGACATCTACAGCTTCCACCTGCTCAACCACTCGCTCACCGAGGTCGCGGGCCTGCCGGTGATCTCGCTCACCGAGACGCCGATGTCGGGCGTCAACCGCTTCGTGAAGGCGCTCGAGGATTACACGCTCGCGGGCGTGCTGCTGCTGATCGCGTCGCCGCTGCTGCTCGTGATCGCGATCGGCGTGAAGCTCTCGTCGCCGGGACCGGTGCTCTATCGCCAGGACCGCGTCACGTGGAACGGCGAGCGCTTCTCGATGCTCAAGTTCCGCACGATGCCCGTCGACGCCGAGGCGGCGAGCGGCCCGGTGTGGACGCGCCACGGCGAGCGGCGCGCCACCCCCTTCGGGCGCCTTCTGCGCCGCACGAGCCTCGACGAGCTGCCGCAGCTCGTCAACGTGCTGCGCGGCGAGATGTCGCTCGTTGGGCCTCGCCCCGAGCGGCCCGAGTTCGTCGAGCGCTTCCGGCAGGAGATCCCGGGCTACATGCAGAAGCACCTCGTGAAGGCCGGCATCACCGGATGGGCGCAGGTGAACGACCTGCGCGGGGATAGCGACCTCGCCCAGCGGATACAATACGACCTCTACTACATCGACAACTGGTCGCTGTGGTTCGACCTGCGCATCCTGGTGCTCACGCTTTGGCACATCCTGAAGAGCCACAACGCCCGCTGAGCGAACCGGCCGCCGCGGAGGCCGCGCCCGTGCCTACGGCGCCGCCGTCGCCTGCGCCCGCGCTGCGCGGGGCGCTCGCGATCTTCGCGCTGGTGCTCGTCGTCTGTTTCCTGTTATACGCCGCGCTCACGGTGCCGGGCGCGTGGTTTCCGTCGGCCAGCGACCGCAACGTCGCCGCGCGCGAGCTGGCGCTCACGCGCGGCGTAGGTGCGCCGGACCGCGACGCGCTCGTGATCCGCGCCACCGACGAGACGGGCCTCGCCCTCGTCACCGCCAATTCCGATTTCCGCTCGTCCGACTATCCGGTGATCGCGTGGCGCGGCAGCGGATTCGCCGACAACGCCGACGTGCGCTTCCTGTGGCGCAGCGACTACGCGCCCAACAAGCTCAACGCGATCCAGGTGCCGGTGGTCGCCGGGCGCCTCGCGCCGGTCACGATGGCGAAGAACCCCGAGTGGCTGGGCCGCATCACGGGCATCGCGCTGGCCGTGCGCGGACCGCTGCCCGAACCCGCGCGCGTCGACGGCGTCGCGATCCGATCCGGCGGCGCAGTCGGCCAGCTCGGTGAGCGCTTCCGCGAATGGACCGCGTTCGAGCCGTGGAACGGCGCGTCGATCAACACGATCACCGGCGGCGCCGAAGTGCAGGAAGTGCCGTTGCCGACGTTTCTCGTCGTCGGCGTCGTCCTCGCCACTTTCGTCTGGCTCGCGCTCGCATGGCGGCGCGGACGCACGCCCGCGTTCCCGCTCGTCGTCGCGCTCTTGTTCGTGGCGGCGTGGGTCCTGGTCGACGCCGTGTGGACGTGGAACCTCGCGCGCCAGGTCGCGGCAACGCGTGCGCAATACGGCGGCAAGGACTGGCGCGAGCGTCATCTCGCCGCCGAGGACGGGCCGCTCTTCGCGTTCGTCGAGAAGGCGCGCGCGAAGCTGCCGTCCACCCCCGCGCGCGTGTTCGTCGTCGCCGACGCGCCCTACTTCCGTGGCCGCAGCGCGTATCACCTCTACCCGCACAACGTGCAGTTCGACCCGTTCCGCAACTCGGTGCCGAGTGCTTCGGCGTTGCACGCGGGCGATTACGTCATCGTGTACCAGCGGCGCGGCGTGCAGTACAACGCCGACGAGAAGAAGCTCAGGTTCGAAGGCGGCGAGCCGGTGGCCGCCGAGGCGGTGCTGGTCGAGCCGGGCGCCGCGCTCTTCAAGGTGCTCTGAATGGACGCCCTCGCGACGATCGCCGCCCTCGTGCTCCCCTGGTGGCTCGGCATCGCCCTCGTGGGCACGCTGCGCTCGCGCACCGCGTGGTCCGCGCCCGGCGAGCTCGCGTGGCGGGTGGGCACCGGCTATCTCGCCGGTGCGTTCCTGCTGACCGTCTGGATGCGCGTGCTCTCGCTCGCGGGCGTCAAGTTCGGTGTCGCGGTGGTGGGCGGGCCCGTGGTGCTCGCGGCCGTGGGGCTGTCGGTGCTCGCGTGGCGCCGTGCGCGACGCGATGTTCCGGCATCCACGCCGCGTGACGCCATCTTCGCGGCGCCGCCGCTCTCCTCCGCGCTGCGCATCGTGTGGTGGATCGTGATTGCGTGGCTCGCGCTGCGCTTCGCGCTGCTCGCCGTCGAGATCGGCACGCGCCCGCTCTATCCGTGGGACGCGTGGACGCAATGGGCGACCAAGGCGCGCGTGTGGTACGAGCTGGGGCACGTCGCGCCGTTCGCGCGCGTCGACGCGTGGCTCGCCGCCAACGGCGCCGTCTACTTCGACGCCTCCCCCGAGTACCCGCCGACGATGCCGCTGCTGCAGGTGTGGAGCTGCCTCGTGCTCGGCCGCTGGGACGACACGCTGATGAACGCGCCGTGGTGGGCGATCGGCGTCGCGCTCCCGCTCGTCGCCTACGGCGGGCTGCGCGCATGGGGCACCGACGCGCTCGCGGCGCTGGTCGGCGCGTTTCTCGTCGCCTCGCTCCCGCTCGCCAACACGCACGTCGCGCTCGCCGGTTACGCCGACCTGCCGATGGCCGCGTTCTACACCGCGGCGGCGCTGTCGTTCCTGCGCTGGAGCCGCTCGCGCGAGCGCGCCGACGCCGCGCTCGCGATCCTGCTCGCCCTCGCCTGCACGCAGGTGAAGAACCCGGGATGGTTTTGGGCGGCCACATTGTTGCCGGGCGTGCTCGTGGTGCTGATGCCGCAACGCGGCGTGCGCGTCGTGCTGGTCGGCTTCGCCATTGCGGCGCTCGCGCTCGTGGCGCTCGCCCGCTTCCAGCTCTCGCTCTTCAATTACCAGGTCAAGCTCGACTTCAATCCCGCATGGGGCGACCTGCTGTCGAGCTACTTCCTGCTCGGCAACTGGCATCTCCTCTGGTACGGCGCGATCGCCGCCGCACTCCTCGCCGGCCGCCAGTTGCTCGCGCCCGCAATGGCGCCGCTCACGCTCGTCATCGCGGGCGGGCTGCTGTTCCTCTTCTTCGTGTTCGGTTTCACGACCGCGAGCTTCTACATCAGCGACCAGACGACGGTGAACCGCGCGACGCTGCATCTCGCGCCGATGATCGTGGTCTTCATGGTCGTCGCGTGGGAGGCATTCGCGCACCGCTGGGCCGCGCGAACCGCGCCGGCGCCGCTGCCGGCCGCCTGACCACTACATCCGTGGCGCCACGCACCCCGTTAAGGAATTCTTAGGGTTGCGTGAGGGATCATTTAGCAACGCGCAGGACGGCTCTCTCCGACAATCCGGTCATGCGCTTCCGCCGTGCGTGGAAGCGATCCCAACCGAGGAGAGACCCATGACGCAACCTGCGAACAACACCGAGGCGCCGCCGCGCCACGATATCTACGCACTGATCCACAAGGCGCTGCGCGCCGCGATGGCCGACGCGCTCCTGACGCTCGGCCGCCTCGACGCGGCCGACGCCCGCGAGGCCAGCGACGCAGTCGCCAAGGTCGGCGAGCTGCTCGAGGCGTGCCAGGAGCATCTCGAGATGGAGAACCGGTTCGTCCATGCCGCGATGGAGGCGCGCCGCCCCGGTTCCACTCGCGCGATCGCCGGCGAGCACGTGCACCACGAGGCCGCGATCGAGGCGCTGCGCCGCCGCGTGGAGATGCTCGCACGCGCGCCGGCCGGGGCGCGCGAGCGGTGCGCCGCCGTGCTCTATCAGGCGCTCGGCGTGTTCGTCGGCGAGAACCTCGTCCACATGCAGCAGGAAGAGACGGCGCACAACGCGGTGCTGTGGGCCACGCACACCGATGCCGAGCTCGTCGCGCTCGAGAACGCCATCAAGGCGCACGTGCCGCCGCCGCGCATGGCGTACGTGCTGCGCTGGATGCTGCCCGCGGCGTCGCCCGCGCAGCGTGCGCAGGTGCTCACGGGCATGCGCGCGCACGCCCCGGCGCCGGTGTTCGAGCGCGTGCTGGGCATCGCACGCGCGCATCTCGACGCCGCGAGCCTGCGCAAGCTCGACGTCGCGCTCGCGGCCTGACCGGACGGACGTGATGCCGCATACCCGCGAACCGCTGGCGTTCGACTCAGCGCCCGCCGGCCGCGCCCGCCTCGGTCAGCGCGACCGGACGGCGGACGCACAGGCGAAAGCGGCCGCGTCCCGTCTTCTCGAGCGCGAGGAAATCGGTGCGCTCCGCCATGCGCCGCTGCAGCAGGATGAGCCGCGCCTCCAGGTTGTCCGAGAGATCCGGCAGGCGGATCGCCGGATCGAGGCGCAGCTCGCGGTTCGTGAACTCCGTCCTGCCGTCGCGCACGTAGTCGCCTAGCAGCTTCCACGCAATCGCGCCGGCCACGCCCTTGATGAGGTAATCGTCGCCGACGAACACGCTGTCGTCGGCGGCGTAGTGGCGCAGCGTGATCGGCGGCCCCTGCACGGGCGCCGCGGCGCGCGCCTGCGAGGCAGGCTCGCCCGCGGATTCGCCCAGCTCCTGCAGGCTGCGCATCGTCGGCCCGAGCAGCGCCGCCACGGCGACCAATGCGTCCTCGTCGTCGTAGGTGAAGCGGCGGTCGAGCACGTCCTCGACGTAGAGGATCGCGGTGAGCGTGCTGCCCACGACGATCGGCACCGCGAGCTGGCTGCGCGAATCGGGCAGGCCCGGCATCGGGATCTCGGTGTCGAGCAGGCTCGCGAGGCCGCGCGCCGCCGCGCTGTCGCGGATGCTGCGGCCGTAGCCCCATTCGTAGTCGCGATGCATGATGCGGATCGGCGTACGCTCGCGCGCCGCGACGCCGATCACGCCTTCGCCGAACGCGATCTCGGATCCCACGCCCGACGCATCGTAGCCGCGGCTCGCCACCGTGTAGAGCTTGCCGGCGTTGCGGTCGGCCATCAGGATCATCGCGTGCCGGATGCCGAGGCTGTCGTCGAGCGCGGTGAGCGCCTCGTCGAGCAGGTTCGACAGATCCGCGCAGCCCGCGATGCGCTGCGCGATCGCACGCACCGCCGCGAGGTGATGCCGCTGCGGCGCGGTGCCCGGCCGCGAGAATCCCTCGACCTGCTCCACCGACAGCACGCGATACACGTCGGCACCCTGCAGGCGGAACACGCCGGCCATGCCGGTGTGCGACGCGATGCCCGCAAGATGCGCTTTCATCCGCTCGAACAACGGGCCCTCCGTCTCGAGGCGGACGTAGTCGAGCGCGAGACGGTAGCGCGCCGACGACACCGGGTCGATCACCAGCACGGCCGCGCGTCGCGTGGCGAGCACGTTCTGCCGCGTCTTGTTGAAGAACTGGAACGAGAGCGCGACGTGATCCGGATCGACGTAGTGAACCTGCGAGACGTTGGAGACGTTCGGCACGCCCTCGGGCGAGCAGGTCGCGACCGCCGCGGGGATCGCGCCCTCGAGCGCGGCCCTTATCGAATCGAGCGGAACGGCGAGCGGCGGCGTCACCGGACCGTGCTCCGCATCGTCGTTCGCGCGTTCACGCGGAGACCCCGATCGCCGCGCCCGCGCCCGGTCCGGGCGTCTGCACGAATGCCGATGTCGGCGTGAACTCGACCGCGACGAGATCGCCCTCGACGCAGCGGAAGATCGTCCTCGCCTCGTCCATGCTGTGCCCGAGGGGCCGGATCTCACGGCCGAACGCCTCCACGTAGCGCGCGATGCCGCCCGCCTCCTCCGGCGTGAGCGGCCGCAGCCGCGCGTCGGTGCCCTTGAGCTGCAGCGAGCGATTGGTCGACGGCTGCGTGAACACCACGGCGACCTGCCCGCACGCGCGCAGGTCGGCGACGAGTTGCGGCGCCTGCGACTGGGGAATGAAGACCGTCACCGTGCGGCGGTCCGGCGCGACCGCGCAGCCGGTGGCGCGCCCGATCGACGGCACGTTGCGCTCGTCGCGCGACGCGGCGATGACGGACACCGCGCCACCGACGAACGCGGCGTGCTCCTCGGCCAGCGGCTGCGGTGACGTGGTCATGCGCCGATGGTAGCAGCGGCAGGCGCCCTCGGGCAGAGCCCGCAGGGCGAGCCAGTACAATGCGCGATCCCTCCGCGGCGCCCCTCGCCTGTCCCGATGGCCCTCTTCGCCCTCACGATCTTCGGAAGCGCGTTCCTGCTCTTCCTCGTGCAACCGATCGTCGCCAAGGAGATACTGCCGTGGTTCGGCGGCTCGGCGTCGGTGTGGGCCACCTGCCTCGTCTTCTTCCAGTCGGCCCTGCTCGCGGGCTACGCGTACGCCGACTGGACCGTGCGCCGGCTCGCCGCGCGCACGCAGGTCCGCCTGCACGTCGCGCTGCTCGTCGTGAGCCTCTTCACGCTGCCGATCATTCCCGGCGCGATGTGGAAGCCGGCAGGCGACGAGAATCCGATCTGGCTGATCCTCGGCATGCTGACGGCCACCATCGGCCTGCCCTACTTCCTGCTCTCGACGACGAGCCCGTTGCTGCAGGCCTGGTTCGCGCGGCGCTTCCCCGGCCGCGATCCGTACCGTCTGTTCGCGCTGTCGAACCTCGCGTCGCTGCTCGCGCTGCTGGGCTACCCGTTCCTGCTGGAGCCGTGGGTCGCCACGCGGGCGCAGGCATGGGGCTGGTCGGGCGGCTACGCGCTCTTCGTGGCGCTCGCGGCGGCGGCGGCGTTCGCGAGCTTGCGCGGCACGGCGCGTGACGACGCACACGCCGGCATGGCCGCCGACCCGCAGCCGCGGGCGCCGCACGATGCAGCCGCGGTCACCGAGCGCGCGCCGACCGTTGCGCGCCAGCTGCTGTGGACCGCGCTCGCCGCGACGGGATCGCTGCTCCTCATCGCGATCACCAATCACATCACGCAGAACGTCGCCGCAGTGCCGCTGCTGTGGCTCGCGCCGCTGACGCTCTACCTCGTGACGTTCATCCTCTGCTTCGACGCGCCGCGCTGGTATCGCCGCCCGCTCGTGCTCGGGATGGTCGCCGCGATCCTCGCGGTCATGGCGTGGTCGATCGCCGACTCGCGCGTGACGCACGACCTGCGGATCCAGCTCGCGGTGTTCCTGGGCGGCCTGTTCCTCGCGTGCATGTTCTGCCACGGCGAGCTCGTGCGCCTCAAGCCTGCGCCACGCTGGCTCACGCGCTTCTACCTCATGGTCTCGCTCGGCGGCGCCGTGGGCGCGGCGCTCGTCGGCATCGTCGCGCCGCTCGTGCTGCCCGCGGATTTCGAGCTCATCGGCACGCTGGCGCTCGCGGGCCTGCTGCTGCTCTGGCAGGTGCGCCGCGATGCGCCGGTGTATCCGATCCTCGCGGTGGCGTCGCTGGTGGCGACCATCGGCTGCGGCGTGTGGGGCGTGCGCGAGTTCTACGATTCGACCATCGTCGCCACGCGCAATTTCTACGGCGTGCTGCGCGTGCAGCAGTTCGGCGAGGCCGGCGCGGAGCGCCGCCAGCTCATCCACGGCAACATCATGCACGGCAAGCAGTACCTGGCGCCCGGCCTGAGCACGCAGCCGACGAGCTACTACACGGCCACCTCCGGCATCGGCCGCGTGATCGAGGCGCTGCACCCGACGCTCACGCCCGTGAAGGTGGGCATCATCGGCCTCGGCACGGGCACCATCGCGACCTACGGCGCCGCCGGCGACACCTACCGCTTCTACGACATCAACCCCGGCGTCGTGGCCATCGCGCAGCGCGATTTCAGCTTCCTGAAGGATAGCGGCGCGACGATCGACCTGCCGCTGGGCGACGCGCGCCTGAAGCTCGAGCGCGAGGCGCCGCAGAACTTCGACGTGCTCGCCATCGACGCCTTCTCGAGCGACGCGATCCCGGTCCACCTCATCACGCGCGAGGCGGTGGAGGTGTACCTGAGGCACATGAAGCCCGACGGCGTGATCGCATTCCACGTCACGAATCGCTACCTCGACCTCGTGCCCGTGGTCGAGGGCATCGCGCATTCGCTCGGCCTCACGGCCCTGTGGATCGACGACGCGGGCAGCGACACGCTCGCCAATTCGTCGAGCTGGGTGCTGCTCGCCAAGGATCCGAAGCGCCTCGCCGATCCGCGGCTCGCCGACGCCGCCACGCCGATCGTGCCCCGCAGGGACTGGCGCGTGTGGACCGACGACTTCAACAACCTTCTGCAGGTGCTGAAGTAGCGGCGCTAGAATCCGCGCATGCACCGCGATCCGCTGCCGCCCCTCGCCGACCCGGCGCCGTACCGCGCGCTGGTCCGCCCGCCGGACGCGCGCCACATCGACGTCATCGACCAGCGCGCGCTGCCGCACGCGCTCGTCCGCGTGAAGATCGGCGATCCCGACGCCGCCGCGCTCGCCATCCGCCGCATGTGGATCCGCGGCGCGCCGCTGATCGGCGCGGTGGGCGCGTACGGCCTCGCACTCGCGCTCGACCGCGATGCGTCCGACGCCGCGCTCGCCAGGGCCCTTGCTGCGTTGGACGCCACGCGGCCCACCGCGGTGAACCTGCGCTGGGCGCTCGATCGCGTGCGCGCCAGGGTCATCGCGCTGCCCGTCGACGCGCGTGCGGATGCGGCATGGCACGAGGCGGATGCGATCGCCGCCGAGGACGTCGCGATGAACCACGCGATCGGCGAGCATGGGCTGGCGCTGCTCCGCGGCATCGCGCAGCGCCGTCCCGGCCCGGTGAACGTGATGACCCACTGCAACGCGGGCGCGCTCGCGACGTGCGGCTGGGGCACCGCCACCGCACCACTGTTCCTCGCTCACGCCGAAGGGCTGGCGCTGCACGTGTGGGTGAGCGAGACGCGGCCGCGCATGCAGGGCGCGAGCCTCACCGCGTGGGAGCTCGGGCAGCGCGGCATCCCGCACACGCTCTTTCCCGACAGCGCGAGCGGGCTGCTGCTGCAGCGCGGGGATGCGGACGTCGTGTTCGTCGGTGCCGATCGCGTGGCGCGCAACGGCGACGTCTGCAACAAGATCGGCACCTACGACAAGGCGCTCGCCGCGCGCGACAACAACGTGCCGTTCTACGCGGCGGTGCCGTCGCCCACGATCGACTGGACGCTCGCATCCGGCGACGCGATCCCCATCGAGACGCGCGACACCGACGAGGTGCTGATGGTCGGCGGCCGCGACGACTACGGCCAGGCGATGCGCGTGGCGATCGCCCCGCACGGCACGCGCGCGGTCAACTACGCGTTCGACGTCACGCCGGCGCGGCTCGTCACGGGCCTCCTCACCGAGCGCGGCATCACGCGCGCGTCGAAGGAGTGGCTCGCCGCGATGTTCCCGGAGCGCGCAGGCTGATGGCCGCCACGAGCAACGACCGCTCGCTGCGCGAGGCCGTGATCGCCACGGCGCGCGCCATGAGCGCGGCGGGCATCAACCGCGGCAAGTCGGGCAACGTGAGTGCGCGCGTGCAGGACGCCGGCTTCGACGGCTTCCTGATCACGCCGAGCGGATTGCCGTATGCCGACACCACGCCGGTTGACATCGTCGCGATGTCGCTCGCCGGCGGCATGGAGGGGCATCGCGTGCCGTCGTCGGAGTGGCGCTTCCATCGCGACATCTACGCATCGCGCGACGACGCCGCGGCCATCGTGCACACGCATGCGCCGTTCGCGACCACGCTCGCGTGCCTCGGCCGGGGCATCCCCGCGTTCCACTACATGGTCGCCGCGGCGGGCGGCGCCGACATCCGATGCGCGCCCTACGCCACGTTCGGAACGCAGGCGCTGTCGGACGCTGCGCTCGGCGCGCTGGAAGGGCGGCGCGCGTGCCTCCTCGCCCAGCACGGCATGATCGCCGTCGGCGCGTCGCTCGACGCGGCGCTGGCGCTCGCGGTGGAGGTTGAGACGCTGGCGGAGATGTATTGGCGCGCCCTGCAGATCGGCGAGCCGGTGATCCTGTCCGACGACGAGATGGCCGTCGTGCTCGCGAAGTTCGCGACCTACGGCCAGCCCGCGACCCGCTAGGCCGCGTCGTCGCCGGCCGCGATGCGCGGCTGCAGCGCGAGCCAGAGGTCGTCGACGCAGCGCTCGAGCGTCGCGGCCGCCGTGTCGAGCGCGAGCGCCGGCGCGTCGGGCGTTTCGTACGGTGCGTTCACGCCGGTGAACTCGGCGATCTCGCCGCGCCGCGCCTTCGCGTACAGGCCCTTGGGATCGCGCCGCTCGCAGGCCTCGACGTCCGCCGCGAGATGCGTCTCGAAGAACCGCTCGTCGCCGACGATGCGCCGCGCATTGGCGCGATCCTCGCGGTAGGGCGAGATCAACGCGGTGATCACGATGAGGCCCGCGTCGTTCATGAGGCGCGCGGCCTCCGCGACGCGACGCACGTTCTCGCGGCGGTCCTCCGGCGAGAAGCCCAGGTCGCGGTTGAGCCCGTGCCGCAGGTTGTCGCCGTCGAGCACGAAGCACGCATGGCCTTGCGCGAGCAGGCGCTGCTCGAGCGCGTGCGCGATCGTCGACTTGCCCGAGCCCGACAGCCCGGTGAGCCAAACCGTGAGGGGGCGCTGGCGCAGGAGTTGCGCGCGATCGGCCGTGGTGACGCGTCCACGCTGCACCGTTACGTTGCGGCTCACGCGCTCGTCCGTGCCCGCATCGATCGCCTCGCCCGACGCCTTGCGTTCGGTGATCATGCCGGCGCCGGCGGTGGCGTTGGTCTCGGGATCGATGACGATGAAGCTGCCGGTGCCGCGGTTGCTGCGGTACTCGTCGACGAAGAGCGGCTGGAAGAGCGTCATGCGCACGCGGCCGATCTCGTTCAGCCCGAGCTGCTGCGCCGGCTCGCGGCGCAGGGTGTCGGGATTCACCCGGTAGAGAATCTCGGTGCACGTCGCCTTCACCGTGCGCGTCGTGTGCTTGACGAGGTATACGCGGCCCGGGACCAGCGGTGCGTCGGCCATCCAGACGGCCATCGCGTCGAGCGCGCGCTCGACGCGCGGCACGTTGTTCGGGTGCGCGATGAGGTCGCCGCGGCTGACGTCGACATTGTCGGCCAGGCACAGCGTCACCGACTGCGGCGGGAACGCGTAGTCGCGATCGCCGCCGAAGTCGACGATGCGCGCGATGCGCGTGCGCTGTCCCGACGGCAGCACCACCACCTCGTCGCCCTGGCGCGCGATGCCCGACACGAGCTGCCCCGCGTAGCCGCGGAAGTGCTGGTCCGGGCGCACGACGCGCTGCACCGGGAAGCGGAAGTCGATGAAGTTCGCGTCGCCCGCGACGTAGACGGATTCGAGATGCGGCAGCAGTGCCGTGCCGGCGTACCACGGCATGCGGTCGCTCCTCGTGACGACGTTGTCGCCGGCGAGTGCGCTCATCGGGATGAACGTGAGGTCGGCGAAGTGCAGGCGCGCGGCGAAGGCCGAGTACTCGTCGCGGATGCGCTCGAACACGGCCTGGTCGTAGCCGACGAGGTCCATCTTGTTCACCGCGACCACGACGCGCGGCACGCCGAGCAGCGACACGATGAACGCGTGACGCTTCGATTGCGTCTGGATGCCGAGGCGCGCGTCGATCAGGATGATCGCGAGATCCGCGGTCGACGCGCCGGTGGCCATGTTGCGCGTGTACTGCACGTGGCCCGGCGTGTCCGCGATGATGAAGCGGCGCTTCGGCGTGGTGAAGTAGCGGTACGCGACGTCGATGGTGATGCCCTGCTCGCGCTCCTGGCGTAGGCCATCGGTGACGAGCGAGAGGTCGAGCGCGCTGCCGGCGCCGGCTTTCGCGCGCAACGCATCGAGCTGGTCCTCGTAGATCGCGCCGGCGTCGTGCAGCAGGCGGCCGATCAACGTGGATTTGCCGTCGTCGACACTGCCCGCGGTGGTGAAGCGCAGAAGGTCGGGCTCGCGCGTGTTGGCGTCACCGGGCATCAGAAATAGCCCTCGCGCTTCTTCTGCTCCATCGACGCTTCCTGGTCGTGGTCGATCACGCGCGTCACGCGCTCCGAATAGCGCGTGCTCTCGAGCTCTGCGATGATGTCGGCGACGGTGCGTGCCTCGGATTCGACGGCGCCCGTGCACGGATAGCAGCCGAGCGAACGGTAGCGGATCATCGCGCGCTCGGCCGCTTCACCGGGCAGCAATCGCGTCTTGCCGCCGATCGGGAGCAACTGGCCGTGACGGCGCACGACGGGGCGCTCGGCCGCGAAATAGAGCGGGACCACCGGGATCTCTTCGGCCTCGATGTAGCGCCAGATGTCGAGCTCGGTCCAGTTCGAGAGCGGGAACACGCGGATGCTCTCGCCGGGCTGGATGCGCCCGTTGTAGAGATTCCACAATTCGGGTCGCTGATTGCGCGGGTCCCACTGCCCCATCCGGTCGCGGAACGAGTAGATGCGCTCCTTCGCGCGCGAGCGCTCCTCCTCGCGGCGCGCGCCGCCGATCACCGCGTCGTAGTTGCCGGCCTTGAGCGCGTCGAGCAGGCCCTGCGTCTTCAAAAGACCGCAGCAGCGGACCGTGCCGAGATCCCACGGATTCGTGCCGGCGGCGATGGCCGCCTCGTTGCGGAACACGCGCAGCTCGACGCCCAGCTCCGCGCACGTGCGGTCGCGGAACGCGTACATCTCGGGAAACTTGTAGTCGGTGTCGACGTGCAGCAGCGGGAAGGGAATCCTGCCCGGATGGAACGCCTTCTGCGCGAGGCGCAGCAGCACCGACGAATCCTTGCCGACCGAGTACATGAGCACCGGCCTCTCGAACTCCGCGGCGACCTCGCGCAGGACGTGCACGCTCTCGGCCTCGAGGCGGCGCAGGACGGAGAGCGAATAGGATTCGGCGGTCATCGGAAGAACAATGCTGCAGGGCATTCTAGCAGTGCGACATCGTGGCTTCGGTCGCGGACGGCCCGCGATCGAACCGGCGCGCACAATGACAAAAGCCCGGTCGCGAGGACCGGGCTTTTGCGTTCATGGGTGCCTGACAATGACCTACTTTCGCACGGGAGCTCCGTACTATCATCGGCGTGCCGCCGTTTCACGGTCCTGTTCGGGATGGGAAGGGGTGGTTCCAGCGGGCTATGGTCGTCAGGCGTTGAGCGGTGAGGGCTGCAACGCGCGGGTGGGCGCGTTTAGGAAGGTAAGGTGGGTTGGGGTGTATCGGTGGCGCTTGGGATCCACGGTTATGGAGTCAAGCCGCACGGATTATTAGTACCGGTTAGCTGAACGCATTACTGCGCTTCCACATCCGGCCTATCAACGTGGTGGTCTGCCACGGTCCTTCAGGGGGATCGAGTCCCCGGGAGATCTCATCTTCAGGCACGTTTCCCGCTTAGATGCTTTCAGCGGTTATCGCTTCCGTACATAGCTACCCAGCGATGCCTCTGGCGAGACAACTGGTACACCAGCGGTACGTCCACTCCGGTCCTCTCGTACTAGGAGCAGCCCCCGTCAAATCTCCAACGCCCACGGCAGATAGGGACCAAACTGTCTCACGACGTTTTGAACCCAGCTCACGTACCACTTTAAATGGCGAACAGCCATACCCTTGGGACCGGCTGCAGCCCCGGGATGTGATGAGCCGACATCGAGGTGCCAAACACCGCCGTCGATATGAATACCGGGCGTCTTCTGTTATCCCGGCGTACCTTTTGTCCGTTGAGCGATGGCCCTTCCATACAGAACCACCGGATCACTAGGTCCTACTTTCATGCCTGCTCGACTTGTCAGTCTCGCAGTCAAGCTCGCTTGTGCCCTTGCACGTCCAGCGCGATGTCCGACCGCGCTAAGCGAACCTTCGAGCTCCTCCGTTACGCTTTGGGAGGAGACCGCCCCAGTCAAACTGCCTACCATGCACGGTCCCCGATCCAGATGATGGATCAGGTTAGAACCGCAATGACGTCAGGCTGGTATTTCAGCGTCGGCTCCATGAGAGCCTAGCGCCCCCACTTCATCGCCTCCCAGCTATCCTACACAAACATCATCACAGTCAATGCAAAGCTACAGTAAAGGTGCACGGGGTCTTTCCGTCTTGCCGCGGAAGTGCATCTTCACAAACACTTCAACTTCGCTGAGTCTCAGGAGAACAGTGTGGCCATCGTTACGCCATTCGTGCAGGTCGGAACTTACCCGACAAGGAATTTCGCTACCTTAGGACCGTTATAGTTACGGCCGCCGTTTACCGGGGCTTCGATCAAGAGCTTGCACCCCATCACTTAACCTTCCGGCACCGGGCAGGCGTCACACCCTATACGTCGACTTTTAGCTCGTCTTAGCAGAGTGCTGTGTTTTTGTTAAACAGTCGCAGCCACCGATTCTTTGCAGCCCCTCTCGGCTTCCTTGTGCGGAGTTCACCTAATAGGGGCACCTTATCGAAGGTCACGGTGTCAATTTGCCGAGTTCCTTCTCTGAGTTCTCTCAAGCGCCTGAGCATATTCAGCTCGCCCACCTGTGTCGGTTTGCGGTACAGTCACCCAACGACTGAAGCTTAGAGGCTTTTCTGGAAGCATGGTATCCGCCACTTCAGACTGGCAAGCCAGTCCTCGTTGACACGCCTCGACTAAGCCCGCGGATTTGCCTGGCAGGCACGTCTACACGCTTGAACCGGGACGTCCAACACCCGGCCGGCATAACCTTCTCCGTCCCCCCATCGCATCGTTGGCTGGTGCGGGAATATTGACCCGCTTCCCATCGACTACGGCTCTCGCCCTCGTCTTAGGGGCCGACTCACCCTGCGCCGATGCACGTGGCGCAGGAAACCTTGGGCTTACGGCGAGAGGGCCTTTCACCCTCTTTATCGCTACTCATGTCAGCATTCGCACTTCCGATACCTCCAGCATGCCTTACGACACACCTTCACAGGCCTACGGAACGCTCTCCTACCATCCAGGAACCAGAATTCAGAGGACAGAGGTCAGAAACAGCCGCGGCTATTTCCAACTTCTGACGATGCCTTGCAGCATCTTGGCGATCTCCTGGTACTCGTCGCGCCAACGTAGCCACGTTGTCGCATCGATGTAGCCGAGATCATGGCTGTAGCGACACCAAACCCGCATCTCGTCGGCCGAACCCACGCTCATCTGAATGAAGCGCTTGAATTCGGCTACCGAGTAGCTTTGCTTGGCATAGCCTTCAGCGACGTTGACACAGATGGACTTGCTGGCGCGCCGTACTTGATCGGCCAACGCATATTGCTCGATCTGCGGCCACTCGAGACTCTTGCGATGAATCTCCAGCGAGAGCTTGTACGCCCGCTGGAACACCTCAAGATCCTCGAAGCCTCGGATCTCCATCTGTCATCTGTCATCTGTCTTCTGAATTCTGATTCCTGAATCCGCGATTTCGGTGCCTAGCTTGAGCCCCGTTACATCTTCCGCGCAGGACGACTCGACCAGTGAGCTATTACGCTTTCTTTAAATGATGGCTGCTTCTAAGCCAACATCACCAGCACCATCTTGACGCTTCCCACCTCGTTTCCCACTTAGCTAGATCTTGGGGACCTTAATCGGCGGTCTGGGTTGTTTCCCTCTCGACACCGGACGTTAGCACCCGATGTCTGTCTCCCAGCTCGCACTTGCCGGTATTCGGAGTTTGCTATGGCGTAGTAGATCGCTATGACCCCCACAACCATGACAGTGCTCTACCCCCGGCAGTGATACTGGAGGCACTACCTCAATAGTTTTCGGAGAGAACCAGCTATTTCGGATTTGTTTTAGCCTTTCGCCCCTAGCCACAGCTCATCCCCTACCTTTTCAACGGGAGTGGGTTCGGCCCTCCAGTAGGTGTTACCCCACCTTCAGCCTGGCCATGGCTAGATCATCCGGTTTCGGGTCTACGCCCTGCAACTAAGTGCGCCCTGTTCGGACTCGCTTTCGCTGCGCCTACTGTAGGTTAAGCTTGCTACAGAACGTAAGTCGCTGACCCATTATACAAAAGGAGTACGCAGTCACCTAGCTCGATGAATCCTCCGGATTCCTCTTCGCTAGGGTCACTTTCGGCTACGCCGAAAGTCACCCCTTAGCTCCGATCCACCCGCACTGCGCGTCAGCGTCGTGCGCACGGATCTGCTTCATCGTCGAGGTCTTTTGCCGCACTGCGTGCGTCAAAGATCGAACTCATTGAGCTAGGAGCTCCCTGTTTGTATGCATGCGGTTTCAGGATCTATTTCACTCCCCTTCCAGGGTTCTTTTCGCCTTTCCCTCACGGTACTGGTTCACTATCGGTCGATTACGAGTATTTAGCCTTGGAGGATGGTCCCCCCATCTTCAGACAGGATTTCACGTGTCCCGCCCTACTTGTCGCAAGCTTAGTTCCACGTTCGATTTTTCGCGTACGGGGCTGTCACCCACTACGGCCGCACTTTCCAGAGCGTTCCGCTAAATCGATCGCTAAAACTTGCCGGCTGCTCCCATTCGCTCGCCACTACTTTGGGAATCTCGGTTGATTTCTGTTCCTCCGGCTACTGAGATGTTTCAGTTCACCGGGTTAGCTCCCTCTACCCTATGGATTCAGGTAGCGGTGACCCTTGCGGGCCGGGTTTCCCCATTCGGACATCTGCGGATCAATGCTCGTTTGCCAGCTCCCCGCAGCTTTTCGCAGGCTGCCACGTCCTTCATCGCCTGTAATCGCCTAGGCATCCACCACATGCACTTAGTCGCTTGACTCCATAACGATGGATCCCTTGCAGGACCTACTCGTCATGATCGTGTTTGCGCCACCCAGTCCACGGCCTTTTGTTTCCGTGACCTGGGCAAGATACATCTCAACCCTTTGCGTACGAAGCTCTCATCAAGCTTCGTACACCCTTACCTTCCTGATTGTTAAAGAACGCTGCAGCTCTCATCACTCGTCACTCGCTGAATCACGAGTGATGAACGCTGCTTGCGCTTCGCTTGTGCAACCGATGGGGACTGGTGGAGCTGGACGGGATCGAACCGACGACCTCCTGCTTGCAAAGCAGGCGCTCTCCCAATTGAGCTACAGCCCCGGGTGATCCTGACTTGGTGGGTCTGGATGGATTCGAACCATCGACCCCCGCCTTATCAAGACGGTGCTCTAACCAACTGAGCTACAGGCCCGGTGTCTTGCTCGTTGCACAAACGCGTGCAACCGATAGGTTGTGGGTACTCGGCGTCGAGGTTGGATCGCTCCTCCGGCAAGCCGGGGAGGACCGTTTCCGAGAAAGGAGGTGATCCAGCCGCACCTTCCGATACGGCTACCTTGTTACGACTTCACCCCAGTCACGAAACGCACCGTGGTAAGCGGCCCCCTTGCGGTTAGCCTACCTACTTCTGGTACATCCCGCTCCCATGGTGTGACGGGCGGTGTGTACAAGACCCGGGAACGTATTCACCGCGACATGCTGATCCGCGATTACTAGCGATTCCGACTTCATGCAGTCGAGTTGCAGACTGCAATCCGGACTACGAACGGCTTTCTGGGATTGGCTCCCCCTCGCGGGTTGGCAACCCTCTGTACCGTCCATTGTATGACGTGTGAAGCCCTACCCATAAGGGCCATGAGGACTTGACGTCATCCCCCACCTTCCTCCGGTTTGTCACCGGCAGTCTCCCTAGAGTGCCCTTGCGTAGCAACTAGGGACAAGGGTTGCGCTCGTTGCGGGACTTAACCCAACATCTCACGACACGAGCTGACGACAGCCATGCAGCACCTGTGTTCCGGTTCCCTTTCGAGGAGCACAGCCACCTTTCAGCAACCTTCCAGACATGTCAAGGGTAGGTAAGGTTGTTCGCGTTGCATCGAATTAATCCACATCATCCACGTAGCCCCTGAAGAAAGCGTGCGGGTCCCCGTCAATTCCTTTGAGTTTTAACCTTGCGGCCGTACTCCCCAGGCGGCTCACTTCACGCGTTAGCTACGGTACCAAGGAATCGCTTCCCCAACACCTAGTGAGCATCGTTTAGGGCGTGGACTACCGGGGTATCTAATCCTGTTTGCTCCCCGCTTTCGTGCCTGAGCGTCAGTGTTGGCCCAGAGAGCTGCCTTCGCCATCGGTGTTCCTCCGCATCTCTACGCATTTCACTGCTACACGCGGAATTCCACCCCCTCTGCCACACTCAAGCCCGCCAGTTTCCAATGCCGTTCCCAGGTTGAGCCCGGGGCTTTCACATCAGACTTAACGAACCGCCTGCCTTTACGCCCAGTAATTCCGATTAACGCTCGCACCCTACGTATTACCGCGGCTGCTGGCACGTAGTTAGCCGGTGCTTATTCCGCCGGTACCGTCAAGAACGCAAGGTATTAACCTGCGCCTTTTCTTCCCGGCTAAAAGCGGTTTACAACCCGAAGGCCTTCTTCCCGCACGCGGCATGGCTGGATCAGGGTTGCCCCCATTGTCCAAAATTCCCCACTGCTGCCTCCCGTAGGAGTCTGGGCCGTGTCTCAGTCCCAGTGTGGCTGATCATCCTCTCAGACCAGCTACGGATCGTCGCCTTGGTAAGCCTTTACCCCACCAACTAGCTAATCCGACATCGGCCGCTCCGTGAGCGTGAGGCCCTCAGTTACCCTCAGGTCCCCCACTTTCCTCCTCGGAGAATATGCGGTATTAGCGCCGCTTTCGCGGCGTTATCCCCCACTCTCGGGCACGTTCCGATGTATTCCTCACCCGTTCGCCGCTCGCCGCCAGGTTGCCCCGCGCTGCCGCTCGACTTGCATGTGTAAAGCATGCCGCCAGCGTTCAATCTGAGCCAGGATCAAACTCTTCAGTTCGATCTTGTCAAAGCTAAACTCATACTGACGTTGAACCTCATCCCCACAGCCTTCCGGCCACGGAGACAAGCTTCTTGTGCAGTGTGAGCACTTCGTTTGTCTTGGAAGACCACCAGCAGCATCCAGCCGAAACCAGATCCCGCCAGCGCCCCAGACCCCGAGCACCCACACCTATCGGTTGCCAATTGTTAAAGAGCGTTTGCGCTACCCAATGCTTCTCCCGGGCCTTGCGGGCATTTCGGGGGGTGAGCAGCAAAGAAAGCGATTCTAGTACGGACGTCGGGGTCTGTCAACACCCTGTCGTCCGTGATTTCCTACATGAGGGCCCGGACGGGCAGTTCAAGGCCCTGCGATGGGCGTGGATGCTGCGGCCCATGCCAACGTCAGACCGAGGTGGCCGGTAAATGTTCCCCCCTTCCCAAGGCGCGGCGCCCGGCCGCAACGACCCCTGCCCCTGCGGCAGCGGGAAGCGCTACAAGCAGTGCCACGGCGCCGTCGACGCCTCCCCTCCGTCCGCCGCGGATCCCGCCACGCTCACCGAACAGGGGGTAGCCGCCCATCAGAAAGGCGACATCGACGCCGCGGAAGCGCTGTACCGCCAGGCGCTCGCGACTGCGCCCGACTTCGTCCCGGCGCTCCATTACCTCGGCATGGTGCACTACCAGCGCAACCGGCTGCCGGAGGCGCTGGAGCTGCTGGACCGCTCGGCAGCCCTGATGCCCGGGGAGCCCGAGTTCCACAACAACCGCGGCATCGTGCTCGCCGCCGACGAACGCCTTGCGGAGGCGATCGCCGCCTTCCACCGTGCGCTTGCGCTGAAGCCCGATCACGCCACGGCGTGGAACAACCTCGGCCTTGCGCTGAACGCGAGCGGCGACCCCGACGCAGCCGTGGCCGCGTACAGGCAGGGGCTGGCGTCGGCGCCGCAGTTCGCGGCCCTGCACTGGAATCTCGCGCTCGCGCTCCTGCTGCAGGGGCGGTATGACGAAGGGTGGCCGGAATACGAGTGGCGCGACCGGACACCGGAGTTCGCGCGCTTTCTCCCCCCCCAGAGGGTTCGCCGCTACGACGGGACGGAGCCCCCGGGGCAGACCGTCCTCCTGGAGGCCGAGCAGGGCTTGGGCGACGCCATCCAGATGCTGCGCTTTGCGCATCGCGTCGCACAGCGGGGTCATCGGGTGATCGCGGCCGTCCCCGAAGCCCTGCATGACCTCGCCGCCACGGCTCCGGGCATCGCCGGGACCTGCGCGACGGGCATCCTGCCGACCGGCACCACCGCGCAGATTCCGCTGATGTCGCTGCCGGCGCTGCTCGGGGTATCGCTCGCCGACGTGACGCCCGCGGGCCCCTACCTCGTTGCGGAAGCGGCGCGCGTTGCACGGGCACGGGCCGCGGTCGAACGTGCGGCCGATCGCAACCTGCGCGTGGGCATCGCGTGGGCCGGCGCGCCGGGCAACACGCTCAACGCGCGGCGCAGCCTGCCGCTCGCGCAATGCTTGCCCTTGCTTGCCGTCGAAGGTGTCACCTGGTTCTCCTTGAAATGCGCTGGCGAATTCTTCACGCCCGACGACAAGCAGCACACGGCGCGCCTCGTCGAGCTCGGCCTGCGCAACGACTTCGACGATCTCGCGGCACTGGTCGCATCGCTGGATCTCGTGATCAGCGTCGACACCAGCATCGCGCATCTGGCGGGTGCGCTCGGCAAGCCGGTATGGGTGCTGCTCGCGCGTGTTCCGGACTGGCGGTGGCTGCTCGATCGCGACGACAGCCCGTGGTATCCGAGCGCACGGCTGTTCCGCCAACGAACCGCCGGCGACTGGACCATGCCGGTCGCGGACGCCGCCGATGCGCTGCGCGCGCTCGTTGCGCAGCGTCAGCGCTGAAGGAAGTCGGCGAGCGCGGCGATCGGCGCGGGATCGTCGAAGATGCACGAGCGGCCGGTGACCAGGCGCTCGCGCATCGACGTGCGCCACGCCGTGTCCGTCGCGAGGCGCCGCACGATGTCGACGTAGTCATTCTCGTCGCGCGCGACGAGCTCGTCGCAGCCCGCGAGGCGCAGCATGCCGGCGCTCTGCCGGCCGCGCATGAACCGGCCCGGCAGCGTGACGAGCGGCAGCCCGCACGCGATGGCGTCGAGGCTCGTGTTCCCGCCCGACCAATGCAGCGTGTCGAGCATGACATCGCACACGCTATTGATGCGCAGGTAATCGGCGTGCCCGCATTGCGGCCGCATCAGCAGGCGGTCCGCGCCGACGCCGTTCGCCGCCAGCCGCGCGCGAAAGCGTTGCGTCAGCAGCGGATCGCGTCCCGTGAAGAGCACGAGCTTCGCGCCGGGCACGGCAGCGAGCGTCGCGGCGAACAGCGCGTCGTTGTCGGGATGGATCTTGAACAGCGATTGCGGGCACAGCAGGAGCAACGCATCGGCGGGCAGGCCGAAACGCGCGCGATCGGCGTCCTGCGGCACGTCGGGCATCGCATAGCGCGTGCCGATGCCGGGCAATCGCACGAGCTCCTCGGTGTAATGCGATGCGCCGTCCGCCGGCTCCATCACCTCGCTCGACAGGAACACGTCGATCGCCGGCTGTCCCGTGCTGACGGGATGGCCCCATCCCGCGCATTGCAGCGGTGCGAGGCGCAAGGCGGCGAGCGCGAACGGGACGGCGCCCATCCCGAGCTCGGGATAGACCAGCACATCGAGCACGTCGGCGCGCACCCGAGGCGCGAGCTGCGACGGCCGCCAGCCTGCGCAATGGCGAAAGTGCTCCACGCCGGCGGCGATGCGCTGGCCGAGAACGTCGAGGCCGGGCAGCAGGTGATACGCGAAGGTCTCGAAGCGATCGCGCGGCAATCCGGTGACCCAATGCTCGAAGTAACGGCCCGCGGTGCCGTCGCGGAAGAACGTCGACAGGAAGCCGACGCGCACGCGGGAGGTCCCGCGCACGCGGCGCGGCAGCGGTCGCGTCCATTCGGGCGCACGCTCGCTCGCGATGCGATGCGCGAGCGCGCCGTAGCGTGCCTGCAGCTCGCGATCGTCCTCGCCCTGGTAGGCGAGCAGGAAATTGCTCCAGCGCAATTCGTCGAGCGCGCGCTCGGGACTCGCGGTCGCCGCGCGCGCAGGCAACTCGCGCTCGAGGCGGGCGAGGCCGGCGTCGAATCCGGCACGCGCAGCGGCTACGGCCTGCGCTCTGTCCGCGATCATCGGCAGCGTCAACTCGCGCCCCAGCCACGCGCGCAGCAGCTTCGGATCGCGTCGGGCCGCCTCGTCGTACCAGCGGCGGGCAGCGTCGAGGTCGTCGCGCTCGGCGAGCGTGCCGGCCAGCTGCAAGGCGACGGCGCCGTCGCGCGGCGAGGCCTCCGCGGCTTGCGCGAACATCGCCGCGGCCGCGGCGAGGTCGCTGCGATCGCGCAGCAAGCCCCCAAGCGAGACTAGCGCGCCGCGCTGCCGCGGATCGAGCGCGAGCGCACGGCGGAGCGCCGTTTCCGCGCCCGCATCGTCGCCGGCGTCGCGACGCAATGCGCCCAGGTTCGCCCACGCGAGTGCATAGGTCGCATCGGCATCGACGGCCCGCTCGGCGGCGTGCAGCGCTTCCGCAATCCGCCCCGCGGAGCGCAGCGCGTTGCCGAGGTTGTTCCAGGCCCGCGCGTACCTGGGGTCGGCGCGCGTCGCGCGCTCGAACGCCGTGACCGCGCGCTCGGCGAGGCCGGCATCGGCGCACAGGAGGCCAAGCTCGTTCCACGCGCGCGCGTTGCGCGGATCGAGCGCCGTGGCGCCGTCGAGGTCGGCGATCGCGCTTTGCAGGTCGCCGGCCATCTCGTGCGCACGCGCGCGCAGCACGAGGGCCACGAAGCGGTCGGCGGGCGCGAGCCCGGCGTCTGCCAGCATCGAATCTGCGGCTGCGCGCGCGCCTGCGGCGTCGTTGCCGGCGAGCCGCACCTGCAACGCGGCAAGGCGCGGATCGCTCATTACCGGACCTCGAGCGCCGGGAACCGGTCGGCGAGCGCCGCCCGGTAGGCTTCCTCGAGGTGGCGCGTGTGCGCCGGCATGTCGGTGAGCGGCGAGTGCGCGAGTCCTTGCGCGATCGCGGCCTGCACCTCGCGCGCGAACGCCGGATCTTCGGCGAGGCGCACGGCGATGTCGACGAAGTCGCGGCCGGTCTCCGCGATCGTGGTGGTGACGCCGAGGTTGCGCAGGATCGAATACGACGTGCGCTCGCCGTGGCGCTTCCCGACCAGCGTCACCACGGGCACCTGCATCGCGAGCGCCTCCATGGTGCCGTTGACGCCGCCGAACGGCAGCGTGTCGAGCACGAAGTCGACGAGCGCATAGCGCGCCTGGTTCTCCTCGTCGTTGCGGCCCTGCGGCAGGAACAGCAGTCGCTCCTGCGCGATGCCGGCCGCGGCGGCGATGCGCACGTAGCTCGCGCGCAGCGCGGGATTGGCCGGCGAGAACGCGAGGCGCGCGTTGGGCACCCGCATGAGCACGTCGCGCCACAGCCGCATGCAGCGCCGCGACAGCTTGAGCGGATTCACGAACGCGCCGATGACGATCGCATCGGCGGGGATGCCGAGTGCCGCGCGATGGAACGGGTGCTGCGCGGCGGGCGCGACCTGCCGCCACGGGTACACGCAACCGGCCATCGCGAGCAGGCGCTCGAGCTGGAACTCCTGGTTGTCCGCCACGTCGGCGTAGTGATCGGTGAGCTTGAAGTCGATGGCCGACAGGCCGACCGTCCCGGCACTCGCGACGTGCGTGATTTGCACGCGGGCCGGCTTGCGCGCGAGGATGCCGGGTCGCGCGCCACGCGTGTGGGTGGACAGGTCCACGAGGACGTCGAGATCGTCGCCGGCGATGCGCTGCGCCGCAGTGTCGTCGTCGATGCCCGCGATCACGTCGTAGCGGCGGCCCTTGGCGACGAAGCGCTCGGTCCATTCGTCGCGCACCGCGGAATTCGAGTAAAAGAAGCACTCCACCTCGCGCGCGTCGTGATGCTGGATGGCCTGCCACATCATCTTGCCCATCACGTGATTGCGCAGGTCGGCGGACAGGTAGCCGACACGTAGCGGCCCCGGCCGCCGCGCCGCGGGCGCGGCCAGCTGCGGGCCGAACACCCGGGGCGCGACGCCGTCGTACGCCTGCGCGAGCCGCAGCATCAGCGAGGGCTCGACGTCGTAGAAGAGCAGGAGGTACAGGAGCTCCTCGAGGCAATCGGCCATCTCGCGCTCGTCGCGCGCCTCGTAGGCGTCGCGCCGCAGGCCGTCGAGGTAGCGGTCGAGGCGATCGAAGTCGGCCGCATGCTGGCACGCCTCGAGCGCGTAGACGGCGAGCGCGAGCGCCTTCGGGCAGTGCTTCTCGAACGCCGCGAAGTTCGCGAGCCAGCCGTCGACGTCGCCGCGCGCGAACAGCACTTCGCCCAGGTTCTTGTACGCGGTCACGTGCTTCGGGTCCGCCGCGAGCACGTGGCGGTAGGCGGCCGCCGCCGCATCCGCGTTGCCGCCTTCCTGGAAGAGCACGCCGAGATTGAAGTCCGCGGCGACCATGTCGGGCGCGAACGTCAGCGCGCGCTGGTACGCACGCGCGGCCCCGGGGGCGTCGCCCTGGCGCTGCAGCGCCACGCCGTGCTGGAAGTGGGCCTCCGCATCGGCGGGCGCGCGCAACAGCAATTGCGTGAGGGCGTCGACCGCACCCGCCGCATCGCGCGCGGCCAGGCGTGCCGCGCCGAGCATGCGCCAGAGGGCCACGTCCTGCGGCGCGAGGGCGAGACCCGCTGCGACCAGCGAGAGCGCGCGTTGGGGCTCGCCCTGCGCCAATGCAAGGTCCGCGGCGGACAGGCGTGCCTCGACGTAGTGTGGCGCAGCCGCCAGCGCCTCCGCGAGCAGCGTACTCGCGCGCGCCTTGTCGGCGCGCGCCAGCGCCGCTTCGGCGGCCAGGTGCAGCGCCGGTGCGAAACCCGGCTGGGCATTGCGAACGTCGTCGTAGCCCGCGAGCGCGGCGTCGAGATCGCCGCTGCGGTGCGCCGTCACCGCCGCGTCCCAACGCGCGGACAGCGCCTCCGCTGCAAGTTCGGCGGACGGTGAGTTGGGGACCAGGCGCAACGCGGCGACGAGCTCACGCGTCGATGGGAACTGGCGATCGGCGAGCGGCTCGCGATGCGCGGGAACGCCGACCGCGACGCTCCACACCGCGCGTCCCGGGCGCGCGCGCAGGAACGTCGCGGACGCGGCGGCAAGCCCGGCCGCATCCACGACGACGTCGCAGTCGCGCGCGGCGATGATCCTGGCGGTGGCCGCATCCGGCTCTGTGCCGATGTTCACGTACAACGTGCCGGGCGGCACCTGCAGGCCGAGCGCGTCCTTCACCTTCGTCGCATCGTCGATGCACAGGACGATGAGGCTCACCGCTTGCGGCGCAAGGTCGCGCAGTGCCTCGCCGAGCGCCGCCCGTGCCGGTGCCCACGCGCGCGAGGCGATCGGCGGCAGCAGGAAGGCGACGCGCAACGCATCGCCGGCCGTGCGTCGCGGCCACACGAGGGGCACCGTCGGCAGCGCGAGCGTGCTCGCGAGCGCCGCATGCGCGTTCGCGATGCTGGCCGCTACGTCAGGCGCGGTTTCCGCCGTGACGAGCGCGATCCGGCGCAGCGCGTCCAGGTCGTCGAGTGTCCAGCGGCGGTCGACGATCGTCGCCGTCAGCGGCACGCCACGCTCGGCCAGCGCCGCCACGAGCGATCCAGGCAACGTCGCAACGTGCGGCGCGAGCGCGTCCGCGAGCGCAGTGCCCTCGTCGCCTGCGCGCGTCAGCGCGGTCGCAAGTGCGGCGGCGAG
Source organism: Burkholderiales bacterium (assembly GCA_046347855.1). Classification (GTDB taxonomy): domain Bacteria; phylum Pseudomonadota; class Gammaproteobacteria; order Burkholderiales; family Casimicrobiaceae; genus VBCG01. The sequence goes on along the minus strand of JAXMFJ010000005.1, from coordinate 585,672 downwards.
CGTCGGCGCGTGCGCAAGCTCGGGCGATTGCGCGAACACGGTCGCCGCTTCGGCGAGAGCGTCGTCCTCGCCGACGGCGGCCCGCGCGGCGGCCAGGGTCGCGCGCGCACGAACGTCGTCGGGCTGCAGTGCCACGACCTCGCGCGCGAGCGCCGCGGCCGCCGCATGCTCGCCGCGCGTGAGCGCCACCTCGGTCAGCGCCATCCGCGGCGGTGCAAAGCGCGCGTCGAGCGCCGCGGAGGCACGCCAGGCATTGACCGCCTGCTCCGCGAGGCCGAGCTGCCACAGCGCTTCGCCGAGGTGGAACGACGGCACCGGCGACGACGGCAACTCGCGCGCCGCGCGCCGGAAGCACGGGATCGCGTCGGCGGGCCGGCCCGCCTGCTGGTGGGCGCGCCCGCGCTCGATCCACTCGTTGAACGCGGCTTCGCTCATCTACTTCAGCCGCTCGCGCAGACGCGCGACCATGCCCGACGGCGCGAGTCGGTAGAGCATGCGCCCCGCGAGCGTGTGCCGGCGGCGCGCGGCCGCGCGTGCGACACGCGACAACAGACCGGGCGACGCCGCCGGCGCGGCATCCACGGCCGGCGGATGCCATGCGCGGTAATGCAGCGCGTAACGCAGGCGAACGGGGTCGAGCGGCTTCGGCGACGTCGTGTCGCCGTGGGCCGCGAGGGCCGCGTCGTACAGCGCGAACGTGGCGTCGGCCATGTCGCGCGGCGTCGCGTGCGGCCGCTGTGCCGCGCGCTGCGCGGCCGCGGCCAGTGAATCGCGTGCGGCCGGGGCGAGCAATGCCACGAGGCGCGCGAGCATCGCGCGCTCGTCGCGCCATTCGGCATCGGTCATCACCCAGCCCGCGCCGCTGTCGCCCACGCGCTCGGCGAGCGCGCCGATCGGCGGCACCAGCACCGGGCGGCCGGCGGCCCACGCTTCGGTCAGCGTGTAGCTGAAGGTCTCGGGACCCGCCGACGGATACAGCACGAGCGCGACGCGATAGTGATCGAGGAGCTCGGGCAGGTCGCCGGGCGCATAACGGCCGTGCACGGTGAACACCGCGTCGTCCGCCTGCCACGGCCCGTGCTCGACGTCCATGTAGCCGATCAGCACGAACCGCACCGGCGCCCCGGACTCGCGCGTGAGCTGCGCGAGGCGCTCGATGCGCCGCGCGCCTTTGTCGGGTCCGATCGCGCCCAGCAGCGCCACGGTCGGGATGTCGTCGCGCGGCAGCATCACCATCGTGCGCACGCCGGGCTGGCGGACCGGCACGCCTTCCGGCGCGCCGTGCGCGATGACGTTCACCGGCCGTGACGGAAAGTAGCGCGTGAGCGTCTGCGCCGCCCACTGCGACGGCGCGATGCGGAACGCCGCGCCCTGCACGAGTCCGCGATGACGGTCGCGCCACGCGACGATGTCGACGCGATCGAACGCAGGCTGCGCCGCCAGGCACCGCGCGCACACCGCCGGATCCTCGGGCGCGCCGCAGTACATGCCGTCGGCGCCGTGGAACGTGATGGTCGGGCACGCGAAGTTGAGATCGTGCACCGTGTAGCCGTACGGCACCGGCGGATCCGCGAGCGCAGTGAGGATGCCGTCACGGCACGCAGAGATGTTGTGCAAATGGATGAGCGCGATGCCGAAGCTGCCGCAGATGCCGCTCACGAAATCGCGCCACGGCTCGTGCTCGCCGCGGGTGATGTCGAACGACACCACCGTGCCGTCGGCGCGGTGCTCCTCGACCTGCCAGCGGTCCTCGACCGCGATGGCGAGGTAGTGGCGCCAGCGGTCGCGCGACGCGGCGATCAGCGCGCGCACGTGCGTCTCGGTGCCGCCCCCGTGGTGATGGATGACGTGCAGCACGCCGCGGCCCGGCGCCGCGTTCACCGCGAGCCGCATCGCCGCGATTTCGCGCAACGGTCGCAGCGGATCGGCCGCGATGTAGGCGCGCACGAGGTCGAGGTAGTGCGGATGCCGCGCGAGCAGGATCTCCATGTTGCGGGCGCCGAGCGCCGTCTTCTGGCCCGCGAACGAGCGACCGCCGGTGTGCACGACGAACGCGTTGTCGGCGAGCACGTTGCGCCAGCCGGCCGCGTGCGCGCGCAGGCACAGGTCGTTCTCCTCGCCGTAGCCCTTGCCGAACGCCATGTCGAAGCCGCCGACCTCGTCGAGGAGCGCACGGCGCACGAACATGCAGAAGCCGACGCCGGTGGGCAGGTCGGGATACGTCGGCACGCTGGCATCGGCGATCGCGCGGCGCACGGGCTCGGGATCGGCATCGAGCGGCCAGCCGTTGTTTTCGCAGAAGCGCGGGAACGAGCAGATTTCGGCGTTGTTGGAGAACGGCGTGATGGTGCCGATGCGCGGGTCGGTCGCGACGCAGTGCATGATGGCGTCGAGCCAGCCGTGCGTGACGAGCGTGTCCGAGTTGAGCAGGATCACGTCGGCGCGCGACAGCGCCATGCCGCGGTTCGCGGTGCCGGTGAAGCCCAGGTTCTCGTCGTTGCGCAGCAGCACCACCTGCGGATGCGCGCGTGCCTCGAGCTCGGCGAAGTACTCGCCGATGCGCGGATCGGGCGACGCGTCGTCGATGAGCACGAGGCGCACGTCGGGCCGCAGGTGCGCGAGCACCGAGTCAACGCACGCGCGCACGTCGTCCGGCGCGTTGTAGACCGGGACGACGACGTCGATGACGTAGTGCGGCGCGTCCATCAGCGGCCGGTCAGGTGTTGCCACAAGAGGCGCAGGCGCAGCCACGGCAGCGCCAGCCACCAGCGCGCGCTCTGGCGGTAGGCAATGATGCGCTCCTGGGCATTGAGCGCACGCTCGAGGCGCCCGATCTCGGCGCGCAGCGCACTCGCGTCCGCTTCCAGCGCAACGCTGCGCGCGCGTGCGTCGTCGCGCGCACGCAGCGCGGCAGTCGCCTCGGCGTGCGCCGCGTTGCGCTCCGCCTGCGCGGCGTCGCGGGCGGCCTCTGCGGCGTCGCGCGCGGCCAGCGCTTCCTCGCGTGCCGCGGCCTGCGCCGCCGCCTGCGTGTCGCGCTCGACGATGATGCCGTCGCGATACGCGACCAGCGCCTCGAGATGCCGCACGTGCGCGCCCTGGCGGTCGAGCGCGGCGTCGCGCTCGCGCAGCAGAGAGTCGAGACGCAGCACCTCCGCCGCCTGCGCATCGAGGCGCCGCAGCTCCGTCTCGCCGGCATCGGTGAAGAGCGACAGGCGCACGCCGGCGTCCGGCAACGCGTCGGCCGTGCGCGCGGCGATCACCACGTGATACATCGCGGGCGGGGGAACGGCCTCCCGCACGGCGTCGGCATCGCCGCACAGCGTCTCGACACCGTCGCCGTCTGCATCTTCGGCCCACAATGCGGAACCGAAGTAGCGCCGCTGCAGGTACCACCGGCGCACCGGGAACGACGCCGCGAGCAGCGCGTCGAGCTCGGCGCGCGGCGGCTCGTGGAAGTGGAACGGATTACGATAGTCGCGCGCCTGCGAATACTCGACGGGATTCGGTGCCGAGATCACGAGCACGCCGCCAGGCGCGAGCACGCGCGCGATCTCCGCCAGCATCGCGGGCTGGTCGGCGCGCGGCAGGTGCTCGAGCGTCTCGAAGGACACGACCGCATCGACCGTCGCATCCGCGAGCGGCAAGGCGTTGGCGCTCGCGACCTCGAACGTCACGTTGCCGCGCGCACCATAGGCACTGCGCGCGTGCGCCACCGCCTCCGGCGAGATATCGACGCCGGTGACGTGCTGCGCGACGCTCGCGAGCAAGGCGCTGCCATACCCTTCGCCGCACGCGACGTCGAGCACGCGACGACCCGCGACCCACCGCCGCGCGAATGCGTAGCGATGCCAGTGCTCGTGCGCGATCTCGCCGGTGACGGCCGGCAGGAAGCGCTCACCGGTGAAGGACAGGTCGTCGGACATGGCAGGGCCAGGCGCGCCGCGGCCGCGACGCGGGTGGATCGCAATTCTAGCCGATGGCGGGATCGCGCCCGGTTCGCCCGCGCGGCCTCACGACGCGTCGTGCCAGCGGTGCGGCAGGCGCACGAGGCCCATCTCGCGCGACGACCCGGTCACGACCAGGCTGCGCTCGACGTGATCGAAGAGGCGCACGCCCTCCGGATCCATCGCGTGCGCACGCACGACGTACTTGCCGGGCAGCAGCGAGAGGCCGGGCAGCGTGAGCGCGAAGCGGAAGCGGTCGTCCGCGATGCGCGCCGGCGCCACGCCTTCCATGTCGGTGGCCACCCCGTACACGGGCGTGCCGTCCGCGCGCACGATGCCGACCAGCACGACCGGCGTTCGGCCGTCGGGCGAATACACCTCGCCGCGCACCTCCAGCGTGTCGCCGGTCTGCAGCACCTCGCCGGGCGCGAGATCGAGCGTCTGCACCGCGTAGACGCCTGCCGCCGCGGCGACCGTCGCGGCGATCGGCTCGCGCGACTTCGCCGACTTCTCCTCGTGGAACGCGAGGTAGGCCTGCGTGACGTCCATCGCATCGCCGTACTGCTCGACGCGGCCGTCGCGCAGCCACAGTGCGTGCCGGCATAGCTTCTGGATGTGGAACATGCTGTGCGAGCACAGGAGCAGCGTGCCGCCGTCGGCGAGGTATTCCTCCATCCACGCGACGCACTTCTTCTGGAACGACTCGTCGCCGACCGCAAGCACCTCGTCGGTGATGAGGATGTCGGGGCGCAATGCGGTGGCGACGGCGAACCCGAGCCGCACCACCATGCCGGACGAGTAGTGCTTGATCGGATCGTGGATGTGCTCGCCGATGTCGGCGAACGCGACGATCTCCTCGCGCTTGGCGGCGATCTCCGCAGGCCCGAGCCCAAGGAGTGCGGCCGCGAGCTCGATGTTGGCGAGGCCCGTGTACTCGGGATGGAAGCCGGAGCCCAACTCGAGCAGCGCGCCGACGCGGCCGTTGACCTCGACCGTGCCTCGTGTCGGCGGCACCACGCCGGCGACGATCTTCAGCAGCGTCGACTTGCCGGCGCCGTTCTCGCCGATGATGCCGAGCGACTGCCCGCGCTGCAGCGTGAAGCTCACGTCGTCGAGCGCGCGGAACACGTGCGCGGCGCCGTGCCCGCGCAGGAGGTCCCACACGAGGCGGAGCTGGCCGCCGCGCGTCTCGACCTTCGCGTAGTCCTTGCCGACGCCGGCGAGCGCCAGCAGCGGCGCCGCGGCGTCCTGCATGGCCGCGGCCATCAGATGAAGTCCTCGAAGTGCGGGGCGAGGCGGCGGAACACCCAGCGCCCCGCGAAGTACAGCGCGAGCGCCACCGCCACCGCGACGAGGTCGCCCCACTCGAGCGCGAGATTGCCGCCGATGAGCGCATCGCGCAGCCGCCCGACGAGCCAGCTGAAGGGATTGATCGCCACCCAGTCGCGCATCGATTCGGGCACGAGCTTCAGCGGGTACAGGATCGGCGTGAGGTACATGAGAATCATCAGCGCTGGCATGAGCACGTGCTCGACATCGCGCACGAACACCTGCAGCGCGGCGAAGAACAGCGTGACGCCGATGACGCCGATCGCCATCACGCCCCACAGCGGGATCGCGAGCAGCAGGCCGGACAGGTGCAGCGGCTCGCCGTAGATGACCAGCGCCACCAGCACCGCGATGTAGCCCGCGAGCTGCAGCGCGAGCGTCGCGCTGATGGACGCGTACACGACGAGTTCGTTCGGGAACGCGACCTTGCGGATCAGCCCGGCGTAGCTGCCGAGGCTCGTCGCGCCGCGCTGGATGCCTTCCTGCGCGGCGAGCCACGGCCACAGCGCCACCGCGACGAATGCGAGGAAGCTCTCGTTGCCGAAGCGCTCCGCCTTGAAGATCGTCGTGAACACGAAGTGATACACGACGAGCAGCACCAGCGGATGGATGAACGCCCACGCGAGCCCCGTCACGCTGCCTAAATAGCGCGTGGTGAGCTCGCGGCGGAAGAAATTGACGAACAGCGCGCGGTCGCGGGCCTGCGGGGCCGGCGCCGGGACCACGCCGCTGTGCGCGTGAGTGGGCGTTTGCATCGGCGACGAATGTTACGCCGCCCGGCCGCGTGAGGCCGGGCGGTGCCTACTTCGCGGGCGGCGGCGCGCCTGCTCCCGGCGGCGTGGCGCCCAGCGCCCGTTTCGCCTGGTCGACGTCGACCTTCGGGATCAGCGCCTCGACCGCTTCGCGGTTCAGCGCGGCCGACGGGTCGCGGCGGATCGCGTTGATGGCTTCCTCGCGCTTGTCGTCCACATAGACCTTCTTCATCTCGGCCATGATCGCATCCTTGACCTCGTCGAAGGTCGGCGTGCTCGTCGGACGATGGCCATCGCGCCGAATGACGTGCCAGCCAAACTGCGAAAGGACGGGCTCGGAAACGTCGCCGTCGCTCTTCAACGCGAAGGCGGCGGCGCTGAATGCGGGGTCCATTTCCTTTTCCGAGAACCAGCCCAGTGAGCCGCTGTTATTGCCAGCGGATGGGTCTTCGGAGATCTCGCGGGCGAGCTTGTTCATATCCGCACCGGCGAGGATCTTTGCGCGGGTCTCCTGCGCGAGCCGCTTCGCCTCGTCGGAGGTGTGCTTCTTGGTATCGAACAGGATGTGGGTCGCACTTACCTGCTCGGGCTTCGAGTATTTCGCCTTATCGACGAGGAAGGATTCGCGGGCACGAACCTCGAACCGCACACGATTAACGTCGAAGTTCGCTTCTGCCTTCGCCTCGACGTCCTCAATCATGAACTGCGCGAGCAGTCGATCGATCTCGAGTTCCACGCGCAGTCGAGCGATAGGTGGCTGATCGAGCTTCGCGGCCTTGGCCACGGTGGCAAGCGTCTTCGTAACCAGCATGCGCGTCAGGAGATCGGTCACGCGTCGCGGATTGTTGGGGAAACCGTCTCGCAGATTGGGTGGAAGCTTGAGCAGTTCTGCGTCGTATTCGGCGCGAGTGACCGAGACCCGACTGTTCGCAATGAGCACGGCATCTGCTGCGGGGCCCTCCGCAGCGATGGTGGGCAAGCTGGTGAGGACGAGCGCCAGCAAAACGGGTACTGCCGCTTGCGGCAAAGTCAGGAATGCGTTTGGCATGAATGTCATTGCGAGCCTGATGGACTCAGGCGTGCGTCCAGGAAGAAAAAGGGGCGAGGATTGCTCCTCGCCCCCAGCACAGCTTGAATCAGCCGTCTTACGGCGTAACCACGCTCGTGGTGACCTTGTGGTTGAAGTTGCCACCGTAGTTCGACTGAATCGCAGCCCCCGGACCGATCGAAAGCGTCTCGTTCTGGAAGGTGATTGCCGCGAAGCCGATAACCGGAAGGCCGTTAAACGTCGCGCTGGCGGCGTCGGGAACCGGAACGCCCGTCTTCGTATTGTAGATGTGGGTCAGACCACCGACGAGTTGATGCTTGCCAGCCGGAACGCTTGTAGGCTTGAAGTCCATCGCTAGCCAGCCGTTCGCAAAGTTCGTCTGCGGCTTCAGGACGTTCGTCGAGCCAAGCGCATTGGTTCCGTTAAAGGAAATGACGTTGGCTTCCCAGCAGATCGAATCCGTCTGGGTGGGCGGCTGCGGCGAGAAGGTAGTGTTCGTCTGCACGCGACGCTCTTCGCGGTCGTACTGCGTCAGCGTCACGTCGTCGCACGCACCCGTCGCGACAAAGTTACGCTGGAACAGCTTGCCAACGACACCCGTCGTGAAGTCGTAGTAGGCCCACTTCGTCGGGAACGTCACGACCCAGTCTGTCTGCGACTTGGTCGACGCGTCCAGCACGAACTCGTTGTAGACGTTGTTATGCATCAGCACCGCGGAGACCGGGTCGGCGCCAACAGACGAACCCGTCCAGTCCGTGATGTAGACGTTGGAGCCAGCGATGACGATCGACGTCTTCGGGTTCACAAAGTTCAGGTTCGGGAAGATGCTGCCTTCCTCAGACCAGATGGCCGTCGCCGAGAAGCCGTCGAGGGCGGTGGGATCGTAACCGAAGTCCTCGCCACGCAGAACGTTGATCAGCGTCATGCTGCCGAACAGACCGCCCGAGCCAGGCACCGTATTCGAAGGCGCGGTGGGCTGTTGCAGGGCCGACAGCGTGCACGGCGGAACGCCGTTGACGTGAGTGGCCGCAGTAGCGGTCGAGCCGACAACGTCGCCCATCTCGATGATCTCAACGTAGCCTTCTCGAGTGCGGTCGAGCGACGTGCCCGCCTTGTCGTCGTTGCTACCCGAGAACTGGTAGTTCACGAACGGCGTCGGCTGCGTCGAGCTGCTCGAAACCTGGGGAACCGTGCAGGACTTGTCGGCAGTGAAAATGCCGGCGCCGTCAGTCGTCGGGATTACGGCGGCCGTCCACACGTCCTTGGGCGACAGGTACAGGTTGAAGTCGAGAACTTCGCGGCTGTTCTTGCCTTCGAGGAAGCGGACCTTGACAGCCTTGGCCGAGCCCGTCGAATTCGTCACCGACAGGAGGGAGTTATATGCGGCATCGATACCGGCCACGCCGGAGGCAACGGTGCGCACCGTGTAGTACGGATAGATCAGGACCTGACCCAAGCCGTTGGGGTTGACTGACACCGCCTGCGCGGTACCGGCAGCGGCGAGCGCGCCCAGACCGGCGACAGCGGCGTACAGCGACTTGTGTTTGAACGTATTCATAGTGGGTGGTGACTCCTTTTGATTGCCGTTTAAAGTGATCACTTTAGAACCAACAGCACACGAATCTTATTACAGCCTACCTCTCATTACAAACGAAACCTGTGCTGCAAATCCCTCGGAGTGTGGATTTTGCGCAACGTCTCAAAGTAGCGACACTTTTATTCGTTGTTCACTTGGCCCCGGAGACCAACCACGCTTGGCCGCCGTCGACGATCCACGATTCGATTACCGGGGTCGTAATGCCCTTCATTTTCGGGTGGTCGTAGGTCACCATGACCTTGACCTGGCAGGCGTCGTCCTCGCACTTGACGGACTCGACCTTGCCCTCGCGAAACGCGCCGCGGCGCGTGTTCGCCTTGAATTTTTCCAGGGAAATCAGCTCCTTGGACCCCGGGCTGAAGTAGCCATAGGCGGTGTCGAGGTCGTCCTTGACCATCGCGTCCCACCGTCCCTTGGCCCGCTGGGCGACCAGCGCCTCCCGTGCGGCGGGCGTGCTTGCGCTGGCCCCGCCGGCCCCTGCGGAGGGCGCCTGCGGCGTACTTGCGCAGCCTGCGAGAACGACCAAGCCAACTGTCGTCAGAACCCGACATGCGTGTCGGGGAACAGCGACGAGAATCGATTGAAAGCCTGCGAATTGCAAATTTTTAACGAAAACCATCAGATTCCGACCTTCCCGCTCTCGCGCGACGGACCTGCCGAAGACGCAACCGCCGTGGTTTCGATCGCGCGCCAGCCCGCATTTTAGACCAAAGAAAGCGCTGTGCAGCATTCGCCGGCCGCCGCCGCCGCGGGGTGCGCGGCGGACGGCAAATGCACGCACAACGACAAGTTTCCGCGTAGACCTACTGGGTGCGCGCCGCCTCGGCCGGAAGCGGCGGGGTCACCGGCGCCGCCGGCGGGGGCGGCGGCGGCGGGAAGATCGGCGGCGAGGTGAACGGCTGCCAGAGCTGCGGCACCACGGTGTCGGGGAAGATCGGGCCGATGTTGGGCCGCACCAACGGGATCAGGGCGTCGATGTTCTCCATCTTGCGCCGCAGCTCGTCGATCGCGGCGCCGATGTCGGCGCGCGTCTCGACCACGCGCGGGGTGATGAAGAGCACGAGCTCGGTGCGGTTGTTGGTGAGCGTCTGCTGCCCGAAGAGGCCGCCGAGGAGCGGGATGCGCGACAGCAGCGGAATGCCCTCCGACGAGTTCTTGCGGCCCTCGTTGATGAGGCCGCCCATGACCATCGTCTGCCCGCTCGGCACCGCGACGTACGTCTGGATGGACCGCGTGTTGATCGGCGGCGCGCAGCCGTCGCCCGTGCAGGTGCCCGGATCGCTGACCTCCGCCTGCACGTCGAGCGCGACCAGGCCGCCGGAGTTGATGTGCGGGGTGACCTGCAGCAGCACGCCGGTGTCGACGTACTGCGACGTGGTCGTCACGGCGTTGGTGGTGCCCCCGACCAGCACGGACTGGTTGATCGGGATGCGCTCGCCCGACTTGATCGTCGCCTTCTGGTTGTCGAGTGCGGCGACCTGCGGATTGGCGACGATCTTGGTGTTGCCGTAGGTGTCGAGGAGGTTCAGCGCGGCCTGGATGCCGCCCGGGAAGTTCGAGTTGTTGATGATGTAGGTGAAGCCCTTCGCGAGCGCCGCCGTGGTGGTGTCGCTCGCGGTGGGCAGGGAGGTGCGGCCCGGATTCACGGGGTTCTTGATCACCTGGCCGCTCAGCAGGCCGCCCGAGCCGCGACCGGACGGCGCGGCGCCCTTGAAGAGCCACTCGACGCCGAATTCCAGCTCGTCCTGCAGCACGATCTGCGCGATGGTGACGTCGATCACCACCTGCCGCTGGGGCACGTCGAGCTTCTTCAGCGCCGCCTCGATGATCGAGTACTCGGCGGCGGTGGCGACGAACAGCAGCGTGTTGGCGTCCTTGTCCGCCACCACCTGCAGGTTGCGCACGATGCCCGTGCCCTGGTTCTGCCCCGGCGGGCCGCCCGAGGTCGCCTGGTTGACGATCACCGCCGGCGGCGTCGGGTTGGAGATCGGCATGCCGGACGTCTGGTTTTGGAACGTCGGCGGATTGGTGATCGAGCCGGCTGGCGTGCCCGGCGCGAGCGTCGGCGCCGCGGGCGCCAGCGGCTGCGTCACGCGCCCCGTGAACGCCTGCTGGAGCAGCGGGCCCAGGCGCTCCGCGCGCGAGTTCTGCAGGTTGTAGACGTAGAAGTTGAGGCCGCCGCCCTCGCCGCCCTTGTCGAGGCGGTCGATCCACTTCTTGACCTCCTCGATGTAGTGCTGCTGCGGCGAGACCACGAGCAGCGCGTTCATGCGCTCGATCGGGACGATCTTCAGGATGCCGGTCAGCGGGCTCGTGTTGCGGTCGCCGACGATCTTCTCCAGCTCCTGCATCACCGACTTGACGTCGCTGTTCTGCAGCGGGAACACGCCCGCCGACATGCCCGCCATCCAGTCGATGTCGAACATGTCGATGGTGTCCATCAGGTGCTTCAACTCGCGCTCGGTGCCCGACAGGATGAGCAGGTTGCGGAGCTCGTCGGGACGCACGGCCTGCGCGTCCTTCGCGAACGGCTCGAGCAGCCGCAGCATCTCGCGCACGCCGACGTAGCGCAGCGGCACGATCTGCACCGAGAAGCCCGGCGGCAGCGCGCGCGTGGAGCTGCCGAGCTGCGGGGTCACGTTGCCGCGCACCGCGGCCGCCTGCGGCACCACCATGTAGATGCCGCCCGACTTCACCATCGTCGCGCCGTTCATGCGCAGCAGCGTCTCGAGGGTGGCGGGCAGCGCGTCGCGCGGGATGCCCGACGACGTGCGGATGGTGACGGTGCCGCCGACCGCGGGGTCGATGGTGTACGTCTCGTTCAGGATGTCGCCTAAGACGTTGCGCACCACCTCGCGCAGGTCGGCGCCCTCGAAGTTCAGCACGATGCCCGAGCCGGTCGCCTGGATCGGCGGCGACGGCGGGACGGTGCCACCCGGCTGCAGGCCCTTCACGACGACGCCGTTGCCGCGGTAGATGCGCGAGTTGTCCTGGGGCGTAGGCGTGCCCATCGTCGACGTGGCCTCCTGCATGCCGGGCGACAGCGACGGCGAGCCGGCGCTCATCGTGCGGTTGGGCAGGATGGGCTGCGTCTGCGCGTTCGGGTTGGGCGGCTGCGTCTGGCACCCGGCGGCGAGCGCCAGCGCCACGCCGCACGCCACGGCGCGGGGAAGGAATCGCTTGGACATCGTTGTTATCGTTCGGCCGTCGGCGAATCGTCCCCGTCGTGCCTGGGGAGTGTGCTCGGAGCGGCCATTATGCAGGGAGAGGAAGGTAGGCATCAGCGTCGGGGCTGCTGGTAGCGCTGGTAGACGGCCTGCCATTGCGGATCGCTGCTGGGCGAAACGTTCGGCACCGGCGGCATCGTGTTGGCGGTGACCGGCACCGGCGCGCCGTTCTGGATCGGCGGGATGGGCGCGCCCGGCGGCAGGCCCTGCGCGGCGATCTCCGCGGCGCGCGCCGCGCGGCGGCGCTCGGCGAGCACCTCGGCGACGTCGCGCGCGCCGGTGGGCGGCGCGGACTGCATGGGGATCTGCGCGGCGGCGGTGACCGGCCCCGCGTTGGGCGCGGCGAGCACGGGCTGCACCGTCGTCTTCGGGCCCTTCGCCACCGTCAGCGGCAGCTCCTCGCTCTCGTCGCCCAGCACGAGCTTCACGCGGTCGGGGCGGACCTCGGCCACGGTCATGCCGTTGATCTGCTCGCCCTGCAGCACGCGGCGCGGCTTGCCGCCCTGCACCTCGCGCAGGAAGGCCGTGGCCTTGCCGTCGACGACGAGCGTGCCGGCGAGCGCGAACTGCCCGCGCTGCATCTTCGGCTTCACGGCCTCGGCGAGGGCAGTCGGCGCGGGCCGGCGGGTCGGGTTGAAGAGCGTCCGCTCGGTGGTCTCGCGCGTCGCGTCGGCGCCTTCGGGCGCGCGGTACTCCGGCAGCACGGTGAGCGCGACGGGCTGCGGCTTCGCGGTGCTTTCCTCCGGCGGCTCGCGATGCACGGCGCGGCCCCAGTCGACCTGCCACAGGATGACGAGCAGCAGGAGCGCGCTGGGCAGCACCCAGGCGAGCCAGCCGCGCGCCTGCGCGGGCACGGCGTTCATCGGGATGGTGGCGTTCATGGCATTCCTGTCATTTCGGCGCGCCTGCCGCGGCGGGCGGCGGCGGCCGGACCGGTTCCGGGTACGCGAGGGCGGAGACGTCGAGCTGCACGTTGTTCTCGGGCTCCTGGCCCGCGGCGGGCTTGAAGCCGCGGAACGCATTGAGTGGGCGGATCGTCATGTTGTCCACGACGAGGTACGGCACCTGGCTGTCCAGGGCCTGCAGGATCTTCGCGAGGTTGGGCGTGGTCGCGAAGAACTGCACGTTCACCGTCAGCTGCTTGAAATTACCCTCGTCGCGGGGGCCCGGGTTCTGACTGGTGGTGATACGACCGCCGTTGTTCTCGATAGTGCCGCGGACGAGGTCGGCAAGCTCCGCGGCCGCGAGGTTGGGGGCCGAGTTCTTGAGGTAGAACCGACGGCCGTCCTTTTCCTTGATGAGCTCCAGCGCCCGGCGCAGCTCCGGCGCCTGCGCGGCGACCCGGCGGTAGCGCTCGAGGCGGTCGGTCAGGTCGTCGATGGCCGCGTCGTAATGGCGGTGCATGAGCAGGATCGGCCCCACCAGCAGCGCGAGCACCGCGAGCACCACGACCACGAGGATGGCGACGGCGAGCGCGCGCTGGCGCGACGGCGTGAGGCGCGCGGCGAAGGCGGGCGTCATGGCTTGGCCCCCATGTCGCTGGCGCCGGGAGCGGCGGCGGGGTTGAGCCTCGTGGTCGGGGCGGATGGTATCGGCGCGGGCGGGGTCGGCGCAGGCGGTGCCGCGGCGGCGGGCGCAGCGGCCGCCGGCGAAGGCGCGGCCTTGGGCGGCGCCGAGGGGGCTGCAGGCGGCGCCGGCGGCGCGGCGCTGCCGGTGGCGGGCGTCGCCGGTGCGCCGGCCTTGGGCGGTGCGGCCGGCGCGGGCGCAGGCGTCGTCGGGGTCGCCGCGCCCGGCGGCGGCGTCATCGTGGCGGCGGGGGCCGGCGGGGTGGCCGCGGGCGGTGCGGGCGAGGCAGGTGTCGCGGGCGCGGGCGTGGCGCCGGGTGCAGGTGATGCCGCCGGTGCCGCGGCGGCGCCGGGCGTGCTTGCGGGCTCGGCGACGAGCAGCGCGAGCGGTGGCGGCAGCGTGCGCGGCTTCAACTGTGCGCCGAGGTCGAAGATCTCGCCGGGCCCCGGCTGAATCTTGGTGGTGGGCCCGCGCTGCCCCGACTGCGTGAAGAGCGGCGATTCCTCCATGAGCTGCACGAGGCGGCCCGCGTTGAGCGTCTCGCCGCGCACGAGGAGCTCACGCTGGATTTCCTTGCCCTTCGACGTCGTCTTGAGGTCGAACTGCGTGAGCCACGTGTCGTCGGGCAGCAGCCGGCTCACCTCGTTGACCACCTGCAGCGCGCTCGGGAACGCGTACTTGCGCTCGATCGCGAAGTTGTAGTCGGCCACGCGCGCGTTGAGATCGGTGCGCAGCGTCTCGGACACGGCGGCGCGCTGGCGCGCGGCGTCGGCGAGGGTCCCGAGCTGCAGCACGTAGTCGCGCTTCTGCCACAGCGGGATGGCCACCGCCGCGACGGCGAGTGCCACGAAGACGCCGAGCGGCACCCAGAACTGCCAGCGCCGCCACACGGAGCGCGCCTGGCGCAGCTCGGGCGGCAACAGGTTGTGACGCGAGAGCGCCGCAGTGGCGGGCGGCTCGGGCACCACGGCCACGACGTCGCCGCCCCACGCCGCCACGTGCCGCAGCGCGGGATCGACGGCCGCGCGGCGGGCGGCCGCGAGGTCGACGGTGATCGTGCCGCGCGCGGGCGTGCGGTCGACGATCACCGCGTCGTAATAGAGCTCGTCCGCCTTGAACGGCGTGTGGCGGTCGAGGTCGTAGCCCAGCGCCTGGCGGAAGTTCTCCTCCACCGCCGCGGGCAGCACGATCTTCTTGCGCAGCACGTCGCGGGGCGCGAGGCTCACGACCACGCGCGGGCGGCCGGCCTGTCCGCTCGTGAGCGCGGCGAGCGCGGCCTTGCCGGCGGCCGCGACCTGCGTCGCGTCGCCCGTGAGCACGAGCGGCTCGCCCTCCACCATCGCAGGTCGCCCGTCGGCCGTCGCCGGGCGCCACGGCGTGGCGCGATCGCCGCCGAACACGAGCACCGGGCGCATGCGCCGGCGCTCGAGCGCGGCGCGCGGCGCGGCGGGCACGAGCGCGTCGAGCTCGCGCGACCACCAGCTCCAGAAGGCGGGAAGCCCCATGCGGCGCCCGGCGTCGCGCAAGCGCGCGCCGAGCGGAGGCAGCGTCATTTCACGGGCGGCCATTGGCGGACTGCGCGTTGGTCGGTTGGGTGGACAGCGGAGGCGCGGCAGCGAGCTGCCCCTCCTGCCAGCTCAGGGTGAGCAGGGGACGGCGGCCGTCGCCCGAGGGACGCACGACCGCTTCGCGGACGAAGGTTACACCATCGGGCGCGGTGGCGACCGCGCGGATGCGCCAGACCGGCACCGCGCCCGCGGCGAAGCCCGACGCAGGCGCGAACGGCGGCACGGGCTGCTTGCTCGCCAGCGCGTCGGCACGCTGCTGCAGGAACAGGTCCACTGCTTCCGCGGTCGCCGCCGGCAACGCGAGCAGCACGTCGCGCGACGCGGTGCCCGCGTTGACGCCGGGCTGGCGCGAATGCACGGTGATGCTGTCGGCGATGCGCGCGTAGATCGCAGGTGTCACGTACATCACGCGCGCGAGCTCGGCCGTCGTCTCGAACGGCGCATTGGCGGGCTTCTGCTTCATGCCGGCCGCGCGGTAGTCGGCTTCCTCGGCGCCGTTGGGACGGCGCAGGTCGTCCGGGTCGCGCCAGTCCTGGATGGCGTCGACGATGCGCGCGGCGGTCTCGGCGTCTGCGCCCGCGACGTTCGTGAACAGGCCCTTGAGCAGCGTATCGGGGGCGGAGTTGATGTCGATCTTGGCGGACTCGTCGACGGCGCTGGCGACGAGCGTCACCGCGCCGTCCTGCCACTGGTGCGGCTGGCCATCGCTGCTCCACGCCGCCGGATAGCGCGGCCGCGCCAGCTCGAACGCCATGCGCTCGACCGCGCCGTTGGCGGCGGCGCGCGCCTGCGCGAGCGAAAGCGCGTTGCGCGCGGTGAGCGCCTCGCTGTGCATCGAGAACGCGAAGCCGCTCCCGATCACGGTCAGCATGATCGTGAGCCAGAGCACTAGGACGAGGGCGATGCCACGTTGCTTCGTCTGCAAAAGGCGCCCTTTCGGTCCCCGGATGACGCGAGTCTCGCGTTGCGCCTTTTGCAGCCGAAACGGCGAGTCAGGCGGCCGCCTTTGGACGGCCACGCGGCGGCCGCTGGCAACGGCTACGCAACTACGAGCGTCGTGCGACGTGCTTCGCATCGTCATGGGCCGGGGGTGGTTCGTCATGCCCCGACGCACGTGACGCGCACAGTGTCCCACGCGCGGCAGCCTGCTTCCGGCGCGGCGCGCGGCGCGACGAGGATCGGCGGCCACGGCGGTCCCACGCGCGGCGTCACCTCGACCTGGATCAGCAGCGGCAGGAGCTGGTTGTCGTCCCATACGGCGCGCCACGTCGGCGCGACGTCCATCAGCGTGCCCTTGTCGCGGCCGTAGTACGAGATCTTGAGCGCCTTGATGTCGTCGGCGAGCACCGAGCGCTCGGCGTCGCTGAACGTCGGCATGTCGAGCGCGTTGAGGTCGGGAATGACGCGGTCGAGCACGAGCGCCGTCTGCTGCTTGCCGGGCACCGGCGCGACGGCGAGCTTGTAGTACCACATGCCGCCGACACCCACGCGGCCGGGCAGCGGCGCGGTGAAGCGGATCTCGTCGCGCGTGCCGCCCATGAGCAGCGGGAACTCCGCGATCTTGTGCATGCGCTGCGGATGCTGGGCGGAGAGCTGCGTGCGCAGGTAGTCGCTCGTCAGCCGCATGCCGGAGCTCGCCTGCGCCTTCTCGTCGCCGGCGTCGTAGCTGCGGCCCGCGAGGCGCAGCGAGCCGAAGAGCACCGACGCCATGAGCGCGAGGAGGCCGAGCGCCACCAGGAGCTCGATGAGCGTGAAGCCGGACTGCGCGGACGGGACGCGCCGCGCGCTGCGCCGCGTGCTCACGATGCCGTCGCCAGGCGCGGCCCCATGCGGACCGTCGCCAGCGAGAACGTGCGCGGGCGGCCGTCGGCGCCGGTGAACGTGACGTCGACGGTGATGCGCAGCATGCGCATCGCGAGGCCCTCGGAGGCGCGCTCGAGGTCGCGGTCGAGGTCCGGCACGACGTACGGCTCGACGCGCGTCTGCCACGCGATGCGGCCGTCGTCGTCGGTGCCGCGGTCCTCCGCCTCCTTGAGCGGCTGCTGCGCCGCCGCCGCGTCGAGGCGCGACTCGGCGACCAGCACCGCGCGGCTGTAGCCCTCGGCCGCCGAGGCATTGTTGAGCGACGCGGAGAAGAGGCGAAAGAGCGCCGTCGCGACGAGCGACAGGATCACGAAGGCGACGAGCACCTCGATCAGCGAGAACCCGCGATGGCGACGCGCGTGCGGCATGGTCAGTCGAGGATCGCCACGCGGCCGGTGAGCCAGTCGACGTCGACCTCGTACTTGCGCTCGCCCGAGCCCAGCGTGATGCGGCCGCCGTTGCTGCCGCCGTCCGGGTAGAAGCGGATCGAGCCCGTGGTGGCGTCGACGAGGTCGCGCTGCGCGGTGAAGAGCTTCATCTCCATGTTCTTCGGCAGCGCGTGCTCCTCCGCGCGGTCGACCTTGAAGCGGCGGCCCGCGAGGTCGACCACGAGGAACGTCTCGCGGCGCTGCGTGACCGCCTCGCTGCGCGCGAGCCGCAAGCCCGCGGCGAGCTGGCGCGCGGCGCTGCGCAGCTCGGAGTTCGACACGCCGCCCGACAGCATCGGGATCGCGATCGCCGACACGAAGCCGATGATCATGAGGACGATCAGGAGCTCGAGCAGCGACACGCCGCGCGCACGCACGGGCGGCGCACGACGCCCGGCGGCGTCAATTGGTGATGTCCTTCGCCGGCCCATCGCCGCCTTCCTTGCCGTCCGAGCCGTACGAGACGATGTCGTACGGGCCCTTGGCGCCGGGGGACGTGTACTTGTACTCGTTGCCCCACGGGTCCTTCGGGATCGTGCCGTTCTTCCAGTACGGGCCGTTCCAGTTCGTCGCACCCGACGGCGCGGTGATGAGCGCCTGCAGGCCTTCCTGCGTGGTCGGGTAGCGGCCGATCTCGAGCTTGTAGAGGTCGAGCGTCTGGCCGATCTGGTTGATCTCGATCTTGGCGGCATCGGCCTTGGCCTTCTCGCCCTTGCCCAGGAAGTTGCCGCCCACGATGCCCATGACGATGCCGATCAGCACCAGCACCACGAGGATCTCGATCAGCGTCATGCCGCGTTGGCCGCGGCGTTGTTCGTTTCTGCGTTTCATCTTCGCTTTCCTTCGATGTCGTCCCCTGGCGACGCTGCGTTGCCGCTGCCGGCGCCGGGGCGCTTGTATGAGACGTGCGATCAGACCACGAGTTCGCTCATGCCCATGACGCCGAGCAGGATCGAGAACACGATGCCGCCGATGAGGACGGCGAGCCCCAGGATCAGCGCCGGCTCCAGCACCGCGAGGAAGCGCTTGACGGCCATCTGCACCTCGCGGTCGTAGACGTCCGCCACCCGGCCGAGCATCTCCTCCAGCCGGCCGGACTCCTCGCCGACCATGATCATCTGCGTCGCGAGCTTGGGATAGAGGCCGGTCTCCGCGAGCGGGCGGCCGAAGCCCTTGCCCTCGCGCAGCTTGGCGATGACGCC
Organism: Burkholderiales bacterium; assembly: GCA_046347855.1. Classification (GTDB taxonomy): domain Bacteria; phylum Pseudomonadota; class Gammaproteobacteria; order Burkholderiales; family Casimicrobiaceae; genus VBCG01. Next base: position 567,148 of record JAXMFJ010000005.1, on the reverse strand, counting down.
GTCGAGCGCGTTGGCGAGCACGGTGTTGGTCATCGTCTCCTTGACGATGGTGATGCCCGCCAGCAGCGTGACGCCGTTGGCGAGCAGCGTGGCGAGCGTGCGGCCGAAGCGCGCGGTCTCGATCTTGGCGACGAGGTCGCCGACGAGCGGCAGCTCGAGCAGGCGGCGGTCGCGCGCGAGCCGCACCGCGGGCTTGCGGCCGCGGCTGCGGAACCACACGATCGCGAGGAACACGCCGCCGGCCACCGCCCACCACCAGCTCCGCATGAACTTGCCGACGGTGACCACCACCTGCGTGGCGAGCGGCAGCGCGCGGCCGGCCTGCGCGAACGTCGTCTCGAACTGCGGCACCACCCACACGAGCAGGAGCGCGACCGAGACCACCGCGACGAAGATCAGGATCACGGGGTAAATGAGCGCCGACTTCACCGACTCGCGCAGCTCCTTGTTGCGCTCCATCGTGTCGGCGAGCCGCTGCAGCACCACGCCGAGCGCGCCGCCCGCCTCGCCGGCGCGCACGATGTTGACGTAGAAGCGCGAGAACACCTCGGGCCGCGCGGCGAGCGCCTGCGACAGCGCCTTGCCGCCGCGCACGTCGTCGCGCACGCCCTGCAGCAGCGTGGCCACCGCGGGCGTCGGCGCGAGGCCGATCAGGAGCTCGAGCGCACGGTCGAGCGGCAATCCTGCGCGCAGCAGCGTGGCGAGCTCGCGCGTGAGCGAGAGGAGCTGGTCGCGGGTGACGACCTTCGACTCGAACAGCCGGCGCTTGCGGCCGTCCTTGGCGAGCGGCTGCGACGCCGCGGCGACCGCGCCCGTCGCGTGCGCGATCTGCATCGGCATCAGGCCCTGGTCGCGCAGGCGGTCGACGATCTCGCTCTCGTTGGCGGCGTCGAGCTCGCCGGTGGCGACTTCGCCGGCGGGGTTGACGGCGCGGTAGCGGTAGATAGGCATCGCCTAACCCCCGTTGTCGTTCCCGCGAAGGCGGGAACCCAGTGTCTTCGACGCGAACGCCGCGGGGTCCCCGCCTTCGCGGGGACGACAATGGAAACGGTTGTGCCTCATGCCGTGGCCGCCGACAAGGTCAATCCTCGCGCGTCACGCGCAGGACTTCCTCGAACGTGGTATCGCCGGCAAGCGCCTTGCGCATGCCGTCCTCGTACATCGACACCATGCCGCCGCGCTGCGCCTCGGCCTTGAGCTCGCCCGACGTCGCGTGCTTCATCACGAGGCTGCGCAGCGGATCGGTCATCGGCAGCATCTCGAGGATGCAGAAGCGGCCCGAGTAGCCGGTGTTGCTGCACTGGGGGCAGCCCTTCGCGCGGTACAGCGTGACGTCCTCCGCGCTCGTGTAGCGCGCGAGGCCCAGCTGCTCCACCATCTCGGGCAGCGCATGGTACGGCTCCTTGCAGTGCGGGCACAGCTTGCGCACGAGGCGCTGCGCGAGGATGCCGACCACCGTCGACGTCAGCAGGTAATCGTCCACGCCCATGTCGAGCAGGCGGTTGACCGTCGACGCGGCGTCGTTGGTGTGCACCGTCGACAGCACGAGGTGGCCGGTGAGCGCGGACTGCACCGCGATCTGCGCGGTCTCGAGATCGCGGATCTCGCCGATCATGATCACGTCCGGGTCCTGGCGCACGATCGAGCGCAGCGCGTTGGCGAACGTGAGGTCGATCTGCGGCTTCACCTGGATCTGGTTGATGCCGACCATCTGGTACTCGACCGGGTCCTCGACGGTGAGGATCTTCACGTCGGGCTGGTTCAGGCGATCGAGCGCGGTGTAGAGCGTCGTCGTCTTGCCCGAGCCGGTCGGACCCGTCACGAGCAGGATGCCGTGCGGCAGCATCAGCACGTCGAGGAACGATTTGAGCGTGTCCTCGAGGAAGCCCAGCTTCTGGAAATCGAGCGCGACGCCGCCCTTGTCGAGGATCCGCATCACGACGGATTCGCCGTGCATCGTGGGCACGGTGGACACGCGCAGGTCGATCTCCTTGCCCTGCACGCGAAGGCGGATGCGGCCGTCCTGCGGCAGGCGGCGCTCGGCGATGTCGAGGTTCGCCATGATCTTGATGCGCGAGATCACGGCGGCGGCGAGGCGCTTGGGCGGCGACTCGACGTCGTGCAGCACGCCGTCGACGCGGTAGCGCACCGCGAGGCGGTTCTCGAACGGCTCGACGTGGATGTCGGACGCGCGCATGTCGAGCGCGTTGGTGATGATGAGGCTCACCAGCCGGATGACGGGCGCCTCGGACGCGAGGTCCTTCAGCTGCTGCACGTCGGCGTCGAGGTCGAGCTCGTCGACGCGCGTCTCGACGTCGCCGATCACCTGCGACTGCGCCGACTTGCCGGTGCCGTACAGGCGCTCGAGCGCGGCCTCGAGCTCGGTCGGGATCGCGACCATCGGCCGGACCGTGCGCCCGGTGACCATCTGGAACGCGTTGATCGCGTAGTCGTCCGTCGGGTCGGCCATCGCGAGCGCGACCTCGGTGTCGTCCTCGGCAAGCGGCAGCGTGCGCGTCTCGCGCAGGAAGCGGGTGCTGACCGTCTCCTCGAGGATCGGGAATTCGGGATAGCTGCGCGCGTCGACCAGCGGCAGCGCGAGCTGGGTGGCGAGCGCGTCGGCGACGTCGCGCTGGGCGACCACCCCGAGGGTGACGAGGAGCTGCCCCAGCTTCTCGCCGGAGTCCTGCTGCAGGCGCAGCGCGCGCTCCAGCGTGGGCGCGTCGAGCTTGCCGCGTTCGATGAGGATCTCGCCAAGGCGCTTGCGAGCGACGGTGTCCACGCGTGGAAGGCTTTGAAATTTAAGGGGAAAACGTTACATCATAGCACGCGGGTCGGGCATTCGGCCAGCGTGGCGGGCCCGGTGAGACAAGGCCCTGGGGCATTTGGTTGCGTCGCCGGCCCCACGGACGGGCGAGGAGCCGGTACGGCTTCCCCTCTCACTCCCCGCGCCCGGCCATTTGCACACTGGCGCATCGCGTCGCCAGGAGGGCGAGCCGGATGGCCGTCGCCTCGACTTCACCCGCCGGGCAGGACCTCGCCGCGCGCCTGTGCGAGCGGGCGGCCGCGCGCCTGCGGCTGCGGCAGGGCGCGGAGGCGATGCCGCTGCTACGCGCCGCCTGGCACGCGGCGCCCGCGTCCGGCGCCGGGCAGCGCGCCCTGCGGACGTTGTGGCAGGCCGCGCGCGCCGCCGGCGACTGGCCGACCGCGCTGGCGGCGGCGGTGCGCGCTGCGCAAGCCGCGCCGTCCGACTTCCCGCTCGTGCACGCGGCGGTGTGCACGCTGCGCGACGCGGTGGCGGCCGGCTGGCGCGGGACGCGACCGCAGGTCGCGATGCCGATGGTGCTGCCGCTGCTGTCGATCGTGATCGTCAGCCGCGACGACGCGCGCTTCGCCGCCTTCGAGGCGCAGTGCGCGCAGGCCTTCGCGGCGTGGCCGCACGAGCGCATCCGCATCGCCGACGCGACCTCGATGTACGACGGCTACGCGCGCGGATTCGCCCGCGCCCGCGGCGGCGTGGTCGCATTCGCGCACGACGACACGCGGTTCGCGGCGCCCGACTTCGCGGCTCGGCTTGCGGACGCGCTGCAGGATGCGGACGCCGTCGGTGTCGCCGGTGCGACGCGCGTGACGTCGCCCGCGCTGCTCGGCGCGGGCCATCCGTGGCTGCACGGCGCGATCACGCATCTCGCGCAGGACGGCATGCCGTGCGAGTTCGCCCTGCTCTCGCTCGCCGGCCGGCGCGTCGCCGGTGCGCAGGCGCTCGACGGCGTGTTCATCGCCGCGCGGCGCGAGTGGATCGCGCGCGTCGGCTTCGATGCCGCGACGTGCGACGGCTTCCACTTCTACGACCTCGACTTCACGTATCGCGCCCATCGCGCCGGCGCGCGGCTCGCGATCGCGTGCGACCTCGCGCTCCTGCACGCGTCGCGCGGGCGGATGGACGAGCGCTATGCGCAGGCCCAGCGCCGGTTCGCGGCGCGGCATCCGGAACTTGGAGCGGCGCCGAGCGCGCATCGGCACTGGTACGCGTTGCCCGTTGCCGATGCCAGGCACGCGTGCGTCCTGCACGACGCGCTGCTCGCGGCGTGGGCACTGCCCGATCCATAACGAACGTCTGCAAAAGGCGTCCGTGACGCCAGTGGGTGACGCGGGGCTAGCGTTGCGCCTTTTGCAGCCGGCACTTCAACTGCAAGTCAGGCGGCCGGCTTGGGGCGGCCCGGCGCCGGCCGCAGGCAAGTGCCACGCAAGAACGAGTGTCGTGCAGCGGACTGCGCGTCAGTCCGCATCGACGCGATTCGGGCAGAGCTTGTTTGCGGCGTTCAGCCGTCGAGCGTGCGCGGGAACGTCTTGTGCAGGAGGCGCGAGAGCGCGCGATCGGCGAGCACCGTGCCGCCGGTCTGGCAGCGCGCGCAGTAGTTGCACTCGTTCTCGGCGTAGACGATGCGCTGCACCGGCGCGCCGCAGTCGGGGCACGGCAATCCGAAGCGGCCGTGCACCGCCATCTCCGGACGGAAGGCCGTGACCTTCGCGGGAAAGCGTCCCTGCGCCTGCTCGCGCAGCCGCTGCGTCCATTCGCCGAGCACGTCCTGCGTGGCGCGATGCAACGCGGTGATCGCGTCGGGCGCGAGCTTCTGCGTGAGCGCGAGCGGCGACAGCCGCGCGCGGTGCAGGATCTCGTCGGAGTACGCGTTGCCGATGCCGCTGAAGATCCCGGGATCGGTGAGCGCGCGCTTGACGGTGTGGTTCTCGCGCGTGAGCGCCGCTGCGAACGCGTCGCGCGTCGCGCGGAGGACGTCGAGCCCGCCCATGTCGAACGCGGCGAGCGCCGCTTCACCGTGCACCACGTGCAGCGACGCACGCCGCTTGCTGCCGGCCTCGGTGAACGCGAGCGTGCCCGTGCCGAACTCGAGGAGCGCCAGGGTGATCTTCGCGGGCGCCTTGCCGCCTTCGGGCAGCCACTGCAGGCGGCCCGCGATCATGAGATGCACGACGAGGTAGTACGCGTCGTCGAAGGCGAACACGATGCGCTTCCCTAGTCGCCGCACGTCGCGCACCACGCGCCCGTCGAGGTCGGCAAGCGGCGGCACCGCGGTGCGCAGCACGAACGGGTTCTTGAGCACCACGCGCACGAGCGGGGTGCCGACGACGCGCTGCGCGAGCGCTTCCCGGTAGACCTCGACGTCGGGAAGCTCGGGCACCGTGCGTGGTGTTACCCGCGGGCGAACGCCGCTTCGGCGGCCGCGATCGTCGCGGCGATGTCGGCCGGCGTGTGCGCGGCCGACACGAAGCCGGCCTCGTACGCCGAAGGAGCCAGGTACACGCCCGCGTCGAGCATCGCGTGGAAGAAGCGGTTGAAGCGCTCCTTGTCGCAGGCCATCACCGTGTCGTAGGAATCCGGCACCGCGGGCGCGAAATAGAGGCCGAACATGCCGCCCAGCGACTGCGCGCAGAACGTGACGCCGGCGCGCTTCGCCGCGGCGGCGAGGCCATCCGTGAACGAGCGCGTGGACGCCGCGAGCGCGTCGTAGAAGCCGGGCGCCTCGGTGAGCGCGAGCGTGGCGAGCCCCGCCGCCACCGCCACTGGATTGCCCGACAGCGTGCCGGCCTGGTACACAGGGCCGAGCGGCGCGATCTTCTCCATGATCGCGCGCCTGCCGCCGAACGCGCCGACGGGCATGCCGCCGCCGATCACCTTGCCGAGCGTCGTGAGGTCCGGCGTGATGCCCATCAAGCCCTGCACGCCCTGCGCGTGCACGCGAAAACCGGTCATCACCTCGTCGAAGATCAGCACGGCGCCGTGCCTGTCGCACAGGTCGCGCAGGCCTTGCAGGAAGCCGGGGCGCGGCATGATGAGGTTCATGTTGCCGGCAACGGGCTCGACGATCACGCCCGCGATGTCGTCGCCGTCGGCCTTGAACGCCGCGGCAACCGCATCGAGGTCGTTGTACGGCACCACGATCGTCTCGTTGGCGATCGCCGGCGGCACGCCCGCCGACGACGGCTGCCCGAACGTGAGCGCGCCCGAGCCCGCCTTCACGAGCAGGCTGTCGCCGTGCCCGTGGTAGCAGCCCTCGAACTTCAGGATCTTCGCGCGGCCCGTGTAACCGCGCGCGAGGCGCAGCGCGGACATCGTGGCTTCCGTGCCCGACGACACGAGGCGCACCATCTCGAGCGACGGCAGCCGCCGCACGAGCGTCTCCGCCATCACGATCTCGCTCTCGGTCGGCGCGCCGAACGAAAGACCGTGCACCGCGGACTCCTGCACCGCACGCACGACGTCGGGATGCGCGTGGCCGACGATCGCCGGCCCCCACGAGCCCACGTAGTCGATGTAGCGCCTGCCGTCGGCGTCCCACACGTACGGCCCTTCGCCGCGCGTGAAGAAACGCGGCGTGCCGCCGACGGAGCGGAAGGCGCGCACGGGCGAATTGACGCCGGCGGGAATGGTGCGCTGGGCACGCGAGAAGAGTTCGTCGTTGCGGCTCATGATGGATTCTTCGGGATCAGGGAAAGCACGCGGCAAGCGCGCGGGTGGCCGTCGTGATCGCAGCGGGCTCGCCCGGCGCGAAGATCGCCGAGATCACGGCGACCGCGTCGGCGCCCGCGACGACGAGCGAGCGCGCATTGTCCGCCGTGATGCCGCCGATCGCCACCACCGGCACGCCGAGCGTGCGCGCGCCGGCGAGCAGCGAGACGTCGGCGCGGCGCGCGCCGGGCTTCACCTGCGAGAGGAAGAAGCTGCCGAACGCCACGTAGTCGGCGCCGGCGGCGGCGAGGTCACGCGCGCGCTGCGCGTCGTCGTAGCAGGAGACGCCGATCAGCATCGCGTCGCCGACGCGCGCGCGCGTCGCTGCGAGGTCACCGTCGTCCTCGCCCAGGTGCACGCCGTCGGCCTGCACCGCGATCGCGAGGTCCGCGTCGTCGTTGACGATGAGCAGTGCGCCGTGCGCGGCGCACACGTGCGCGAGCGCGGCGGCCTGCCCGGCGCGCAACGCGCTCGATGCGGTCTTGTTGCGGTACTGCACGACGCGGGCGCCGCCGGCGATGGCCGCGGCGACCTGCGCGGTGAGGCGCACCGTATCCGTCGCATCGGGCGTGACCGCGTACACGCCGGCGATGCGCGCGCGCCGCGCGGCGCGCTCAGTGGCTGCCGCGGACATCCGCCGGTCGCGGCGCGTCCTGCTCCTCGCCGCGTGCTTCGGATTCCTCGCGCGCCCAGAACAGGCGGTCGGGCAGGAACTGCCCCATGCCCGGCCGGTACGCCTTGGACAGCGCCTGCCACGTGTACTCCTGCGCTTCGCGCACGGCCTCCGGCAGGTCGAGGCCGTTGGCGAGCATCGCGGCGATCGCGGATGCGAGCGTGCAGCCGGAGCCGTGGTACGAGCCGGACAGGCGCGGCCACGCGTCGGTGCGGATGACGCCGCTCTTGCCGTAGAGCGTGTTCACCACCTGCGGCGTGCTCTCGTGCGTGCCGGTGACGAGCACGAACTCGCATCCGGTCTCGATGAGCTTCGCCGCGCACTGCTCGAGCGTGCGCTCGTCGTCGTCGTCGAACTCCGCGAGCCGGCGCACCTCGTGGCTGTTGGGCGTGAGCAGCGTGGTCTGCGGCAGCAGGAGCTCGCGCAGCGCGCGCGTCATGTCCTCGCTCGCGAGCTCGTCGCCGCGGCCCGAGGCAAGCACCGGATCGAGGATCAGCGGCACGTCGGGATAGTCGGACACGATCTCGGCGATGGCCGCGATGTTCTCGACGCTGCCGAGCACGCCGATCTTGAATGCGTCGACGGGCATGTCCTCGAGCAGGCAGCGCGCCTGGTCGGCCACCCAGTCGGAGTCGATCGGCAGCACGCCCTCGACGCCCAGCGAATCCTGCACGGTGAGCGCGGTGATCACCGACAGCGGATGGCAGCCCATGCTGGCGAGCGTGAGCAGGTCGGCCTGCACGCCGGCGCCGCCCGAGGGATCGGACGCGGCGAAGGTGAGCACCAGGGGAGGAAAACCGGATTCGCTGTCGGACATGGATCGCGCGGGGATGCGGGAGGGATGCGGCGCGCGGCGCGACGGCGGCCCGCGGGTTGCGTCGCGCGGCCTCGTGCCCGGCGCGTGCACGCTACAATGGCCGACTAGTTTACTCCACTGCGCGGCCCCGGCTTCCCCATGAAAAAATACATGTGCCTCATCTGCGGCTGGATCTACGATGAGGCGGAAGGCGCGCCCGAGGAAGGCATTCCCGCCGGCACCAAATGGGAGGACGTGCCGCCCAACTGGACGTGCCCGGAATGCGGTGCACGCAAGGAAGATTTCGAGATGATTGAGCTGTAGGACACTCCACATGCGCATCCTGCACACCATGCTGCGCGTCGGCGACCTCGAGCGCTCGATCGCGTTCTACACGAACGTGCTTGGCATGGCGCTCGTGCGCCGGACCGACCGTCCCGAGCAGAAGTACACGCTGGCGTTCATGGGCTTCGCGAGCGACCCGCACGGCCCCGAGATCGAGCTCACGTACAACTACGGCGTGGATCGCTACGACGTCGGCAGCGGGTACGGCCACATCGCCGTCGAGGTGCCCGACGCCGCGGCGGCCTGTGCGTCGGCGCGCGCCGCGACCGCGACCTGCGGCGGGCGCGTGACGCGCGAGGCGGGCCCGGTGAAGGGCGGCACTACGGTAATCGCGTTCCTCGAAGACCCGGACGGCTACAAGATCGAGCTCATCGAGCGCCGCTAGGGAACGTCTGCAAAAGGCGTCCGTGGCGTCGGTGGCTGACGCAAGTCCGGCGTTGCGCCTTTTGCAGCCGGCACTGCAACGGCAAGTCAGGCGGTCGGCTTGGGACGGCCCGGCGCCGGCCGCAGGAAAACGCCACGCAAAAACGAGTGTCGTGCACCGGGCTGCGCTCGATTCCGCGTCTTACGCGAGCGGTGCAAAGCTTCCCTGGCTCGCGGCGTCAGCGAGCAGCGCCTCGAACGCGCGCGTGAACGCGGGCGTATCGAAGAGCGGCAACTCGCGACGCCTCGTCTCGAGGTGCTGTCGGCAATCCGGGAGCCGCGCACGGTCGGAGCACAGCGCGTCGAGCGTGCGCGCGTAATCCGCGGGCGAATCCGTCACGAGGTCGGTGAGGCCCGTCGCGTGGCAGAGGCTCGCGCCGACCCGGCCGGCGAAGGTCGTCCCGCGGCACGTGAGCAGCGGCACGCCGGCCCACAGCGCATCGCTGCCGGTCGTGTGCGAGCCGTACGGCAGGACGTCCAGCGCAAGATCCGCGCAACGCAAGCGTGCGATGTGGTCGTGCTGCGGCAGCGGCGGCGCGAAGACGATGCGCCCGGGCGCGATGCCCGCCGCCTGCGCGCGCGCCGCGAGGTTCCGCCGCGCGGTCGGGTGCGGCACCGCGAGCCACAGCAGCGCGCGCGGATGCTTCGCGAGCGTCGCGAGCCACGACGCGAAGAACGGCGCCGTGATCTTGTACGTCTGGTTGAAGCACGCGAGCACCAGTGCGTCCTCGGGCAGGCCGGCGCTTGCGCGCGACGGCACGGGCGGCAGCGGCCGCTGCGCGTCGTTCGCCTGGTAGCACACGGGCAGGCGCAGCACGCGCTCGGCGAACTCGCCCTCCGAACCTTTCGGCACGGTGATCGCATCCGCGATGAAGCCGTCGATCGCGGCGTACGCGAGCGTGCCGGGGAAGCCGAGATAGTGGAGCTGCACGGGCGCGGGACGGTGCGCGAGGATGCCGAGGCGCGAGCCGTGCGTATGGCCCTTGAGGTCCACGAGGACGTCGAGCGCGTCGGCTGCAATGACCCGTGCGGCCGCCGCATCGTCCTGCGCCTGCACGTCGCGCCAATGGTCGAACGCGGCGACGAGCCGCCGGCGCATCGGGCTGCCGTCGTCGCGGTCGTGCGCGTACGCGAAGGTCTCGACGCGGGCGCGATCGTGGCATTCGAAGAGGCCCGCCGTGAGATGCGCAGTCGCGTGGTCGTGGAGGTCGGACGATAGGTAGCCGACGCGGAGCTTCGTGCCGCGCGTGTGCACGATGGCGGCCGCCGGAACGTGGGCGCCGCGCGGCACGACCGGCGGCAACTGCGCGCGCGACCAGCCGGCGATCGCATCGCGCAGCATCGCCGGATCGTCGAGCAAGGCGACGGCCATCATCGGCGAGCATGCGAAGCCCGCATCGCGCGCATGAGCCGTGCGCACGGCGTCGAGCGCCGCTGTCGCCGGCGCCCAGTCGCACGCATAGCGCGCGGCCATCGCGAGGTGCGCGGCCGGCGCGACCGCCTGCGGCGCCAGCGCCGCCGCGCGCCCGAATGAATGCATCGCCGGCACGAGGAACTCGGCCATCGCGCCGGGTGCGGCGGCGGCCGCGCGCCGCGCATCGGTGCGCGCGAGCTCCGCTTCCATGCAGGCGTTGCCCGCGGCCATCCACGCGTCGACGTCGCGGTCGAGCGCGACCGCGGCGGCGCCGAGCGCTTCCACCGCGGCGTCGAGGCGGCCGCCGGCGCGCAACGCGTGGCCCAGTACGATCAGCAGTTGCGGCGCGCCCGGATGAGCCTGCAATCCGGCACGGCAGAAATCAACGGCACCCTTGACGTCGCCCGCGGCGAGCGCGAGCCGCGCGAGCGCGGCCGACGCCGCGGCATCCCCCGGGGCGATCGCCAATGCTTCGCGGTAGAGACGCTGCGCGAGCGCGGCGTCGCCGGCACGCAGCGCGGCCTCCGCGCGCGCGATGCGGTCCGCGACGGCGGTCATCGGCGGGCGAGCGTCAGCCCGCGGTGCGCAGGAGCTCGCGCAGGTCGTGCGCGTACGCCTGCGGGCTCTGCCCGTGGCTCATGTAGACGCGCAGGCGGCCCTGCGGGTCGTAGAGGAAGACGCCGGCGGAGTGATCGACGGTGTAGGTGTCGGGCGTGGCGCCGGGCTGCTTCTGGTAGATGACCTTGAATTCCTTCGCGACCTTCTCGGTGGCCGCCGCATCGCCGCGCAGGCCGGCGAAGCGCTTGTCGAAAGCCGGCACGTACTCGGCGAGCAATGCCTGCGTGTCGCGATCCGGATCGACGGTGATGAACAGCACCTGCACGCGATCAGCGTCGGGCCCGAGCTGCTTCATCGCCTCGGCGAGCGTCGACATGGTGGTGGGGCACACGTCGGGGCACTGCGTGTAGCCGAAGAAGACGACGACCGCCTTGCCCTTGTAGTCGGCGAGCGTGCGCGCCTTGCCGGTGTGGTCGACGAGCGCGAAATCCTTGCCGAACGACGAGCCGGTGACGTCGGACCCGGTGAACTTCGGCCCCTCGGGCGCGCAGGCCGCGAGGAAGAGGACGAACAGGAAAGCCGCGATGCGGCGCATCGCTACTGCCAGTAGTGGTCGACGAGCAGCGCCGAGAACAGCGCGGCCAGGTAGACGATCGAGTAGCGGAAGGAGGCCCGCGCGAGGCTGTCGCTGTAGTCGACGTACATGCGGACCGCGTAGCCTAAGAACACCGCGCCGAGCGCGATGGCCGCGATGAGGTAGAGCACGCCGCTCATGCGCATCGCGAACGGCATCATCGTGATCGCGATCAGCACCAGCGTGTAGAGGATGATCATGAGCCGCGTGTACTTCGACCCGTGCGTCACCGGCAGCATGGGCAGGCCGGCCTTCGCGTAGTCCTGCACGCGGTAGAGCGCGAGCGACCAGAAGTGCGGCGGCGTCCACGCGAAAATGATGAGGAAGAGCAGCAGTGGCTCCGGGCCCACGTCGTTGGCGACCGCGGCCCAGCCGAGCACCGGCGGCATCGCGCCCGACGCGCCGCCGATCACGATGTTCTGCGGCGTCGCGGGCTTGAGCAGCACGGTGTAGATGATCGCGTAGCCGACGAAGGTGGCGAGCGTGAGCCACATCGTCAGCGGATTCACCCAGCGATACAGCACCCACAGGCCGATGCCGCCGACGATGCAGGCGAACACCAGCGTGGACGCCGGCGACACCTCGCCGCTCGGCAGCGGGCGCCGGCGCGTGCGCGCCATCACGGCGTCGATGGTGCGCTCGACGAGGCAGTTGATCGCCGCCGCCGCGCCCGCGACCAGCGCGATGCCGACGGTCGCCGCGAACACGATGCCCGCCGGCGGCAAGCCGGGGGTCGCGAGGAACATGCCGATCACCGCGCAGAACACGATGAGCGAGACCACGCGCGGCTTCGCGAGCGCCAGGAATTGCCGGGCACGGTTTTCGGCGAGGGCCAGTGCGGTCATGGGATGCTCTTGAATTTGCGCTGCGGAAAGCGGTGCATTTTACACGCGGATCGAGGCGAAACCCTCATCCGATCCGCGATGCCTTGAGGAGGCGCTCGACGTCCTTCGCGAGGCCCTTGATGTCGGGCTCGCGCGGATACGCGAGCACGAGGTTGCCGAGCGGGTCGACGAGGTAGACGCGATCGGCGCCCGCGCCGAACGGTGCAAGGCCCGCGGCCGGCGCGCGCAGCACGGTGATGTCCGGATGCTCGGCCAGGACCGCCGGTGACGGCGTCGCACCGTCGGTGACGAGCCACACGCGCTCGACGCGCGCCGTCTCGCGGTTCTGCATCGTGCGCGCCTGCCGCGTCGCGTACAGCGCATTGGCGCACGTCGCGTCGCAGGCCGCCGGCGCGGCGAAGAGGAGCAGCCACTTCCCGTGCGCGAGGCGGTACGGCGTCCCGTCGGGCAGCGTGGCCCCGATGTCGGGGGCCGGGCGCGTGGGGAGGAGCTCGCCGTAGTTCGTCTGCCGCTCGCGCGTGAACCCGTAGTACGCGACGTACGACGCCACGAACGGCGCGAGCGCCACCAGCGCGATCAGGACGAGCGTGCGCCTGCCCGCACGGCGGCGCGGATCGGCAGGCGTGGTCATCGCAGCCGCTTCCACGTGAAATAGCCCCACAGCCCCGCGACCATCGCCGCGAAGATGAACCACTGCACCATGTAGATCCGGTGGGTGTCGACGCCGAAATCGGGTGCGGGCCGCGTGCGGACCAGCGTGTCCCCGTCCGCGGCAGGCGCCGTCTGCTCGACGACCACCGGCAGCAGCGCGTGCCCCGCGTGCTGCGCGAAGCGCTGCATGTCGAGGTTCTGCCACACGACGCCCGGCGCCGCATCGCGCGCGAGCTCGACGTACACCGGCGGCAGGTTGACGCGGCCCTGCAGCGTCAGCGGACCGGCGGGCGGCGGCGCAACGGGCAGGTCCGCGCGCGTCGCGCCCTGCGGCACCCATCCGCGGTCGACCACCACGACGCGGCCGTCGCGCAGCACGAACGGCGCGACGACCTCGTAGCCGGCGCGCCCCTCGTGCACGCGGTTGTCGAGTAGCACCTGGTGCGCGGCGTCGAACGCGCCCTCGATTGCCACCGGGCGGTAACGCCAGCCCGGGAACTCGCCGGCATCGGGCAGCGCGGTCGCCGGATGCGCCGACGCGGCGTCGAGCTGCGCGCGCAGCGCGAGCTTCTGCTGCATGCGGTCGTGCTGCCAGACGCCGGCGGAGACGAAGAGCGCGATGCACACCCCGGCGGCCAGCGTCGGCACGACGGCCGACCGGCGCGCCGGGGCCTCCGGGCCGTCGTTGCGCATCACGGCCGCGGTTGCCATCGCGGATTCATTACACTGGGCGCCATGAAGATCGTCGTCATTGCGGTGCTGATCGCCATCGTTGCCGCGCTGTTCACGGCCCTGTTCTTCCTCTACACGGACCGCGGGCGCGGCAAGCGCGTGGTGTGGATGCTCACCGTGCGCGTCGCGCTGTCCGTGAGCCTCATCGCGTTCCTGCTGTTCTCGTACTGGATGGGATGGATCGGCGCGGGCGGCCTGCGCTGACCTCCGCCGCGAAGCGAAAGGGCCGGACCCTCGCGGCGTCCGGCCCCTGGTGTGGCGCGTGCCGCGGCGGCTAGACCATCCAGTAGACGAGGACGAAGAGCAGCAGCCATACCACGTCCACGAAGTGCCAGTACCACGCCGACGCCTCGAACGCGAAGTGGTGCTCGGCGTCGAAGTGGCCCTTGAAGACGCGGAACAGCATCACGAGCAGCATCGTGGCGCCGATCGTCACGTGCAGGCCGTGGAAGCCGGTCAGCATGAAGAACGTCGAGCCGTAGACGCCCGTCGACAGCTTGAGGTTCATCTCGCTGTACGCGTGGTGGTACTCGTACGCCTGGAAGCCGACGAACGTGAAGCCCAGCACGATCGTCAGGAACAGCCACAGCTTCAGGCCGGCGCGGTTGCCGGCCTTGAGCGCGTGGTGCGCGATCGTGAGCGTGACGCCCGACGTGAGCAGGATGATCGTGTTGAGCAGCGGGATGCCGATGGCGCCCATCGGCGTGAAGTGCCCGGTCTCGTACGGCCCGTTGGTCGGCCACTGCGCCGCGTAGTTGGGCCAGACCAGCTTCGAGGCGAGCCCGCCGAGCTCGGGCACCGAGAGGTTGCGGACGTAGAACAGCGCGCCGAAGAACGCCGCGAAGAACATCACCTCCGAGAAGATGAACCAGCTCATGCTCCAGCGGAACGAGATGTCGACCTTCTTGTTGTAGAGGCGGCCCTCGGACTCGCCGATGACGTCGCCGAACCAGCCGAACAGCATGAACAGGAGGAAAGCGAAGCCGACCGCCACCATCCACGGGCCGGCCGCGTAGCTGTTGAACCAGAAGGCCGCGCCCGAGCCCATGAGCAGCAGCGCGAACGAGCCGGTGATCGGCCAGTGCGACGGCTGCGGAACGTAGTAGTAGGGCTTGGCGCCGTTGGCGACTGCGCTCATCTTGTCTCTCTCCTGGCTTGCAAAATAAGGCGCGCCGCGCGCGCCCGCGTCAACTCGAAGCGTTTCCCTACGCCCCCTCGACGGGGAAGAACGTGTACGACAGCGTGATCGTCCCGAGCGCCTCCGGTGCCTTCGGATCGACCACGAAGACCACGGGCATCCTGCGCGTCTCGCCCGGCTGCAGCGTCTGCTTCGCGAAGCAGAAGCACTCGAGCTTCTGGAAGTACTGCGCCGCGTACTGCGGGCCGTAGCTCGGGATCGCCTGGCCGGTGATCGGGCGGTTGGTGGTGTTGCTGACCTCGTACACCACCTGCCGCACCTCGCCCGGGTGCACCGACACCACGGTCTCCAGCGGCCGGAACGTCCACGGCAGCCCGCGCAGGTTCGAATCGAGCTCGATGCGCACGGTGCGCCCCGTCACGACCTGCGTGTTGGTCACGACGTCCTGTTGCGCGATGTTGCGCAGGCCGGTGACCTCGCAGATCTTCTCGTAGAACGGGACCAGCGCGTAGCCGAAGCCGAACATGCCGACCGCGATGACCAGCAGGCGCGTGAGCACCGCGGTGTTCGCGCGCCGGCGCTCGCCGGCATCGCCGCCCTGCGTGGCCACGCTCGCGTCGGTCGCGCTCATCGGCGCAGGTTCCGCCCGATCGCGAACACCAGGAACACCAGCACCGCGAGGCCCAGCACGCTCATGCCGGCCACCGGGTCGCCCAGCATCTTCGCGGCGAGGATGCCCGCGAAGAACACGAGCGCGATGGACGCGAACACCAGCGCCGTGCGCACGTTGGCGCGCTTCAGCCGCTCCGCCGCGTCCTTGCCGTTGCCCTGCTCTGCCATCGCTGCGTCCATGCGCGCCTTACTTCACCTTATTTGACAACCGGCGGCGTCTCGAACGAGTGGTACGGCGCCGGCGAGGGCAGCGTCCACTCGAGCGTGTCGGCGCCTTCCCACGGCTTGGCCGGCGCCTTCGCGCCGTCGCCCCGGATGCACTTGACCAGCGCGACGACGAAGATGAGCTGCGAGAGGCCGAAGCCGAACGCGCCGATCGACGCGATCATGTTCCAGTCCGCGAACTGCTGCGCGTAGTCCGGGATGCGCCGCGGCATGCCCGCGAGGCCCAGGAAGTGCATCGGGAAGAACGTGATGTTGAAGAAGACGAACGACATCCAGAAGTGCAGCTTGCCGATGCCCTCGCTGTACATCGTGCCCGTCCACTTCGGCAGCCAGTAGTACGCGCCGCCGAAGAACGCGAACAGCGAGCCCGCCACCAGCACGTAGTGGAAGTGCGCGACGACGTAGTAGGTGTCCTGCAGCTGGATGTCGACCGGCGTGATCGCGAGCACGAGGCCCGTGAAGCCGCCCATCGTGAACAGGAAGATGAAGCCGATCGCGAACAGCATCGGCGTCTCGAAGGTCATCGAGCCGCGCCACATCGTGGCGACCCAGTTGAACACCTTCACGCCGGTGGGCACCGCGATCAGCATCGTCGCGTACATGAAGAACAGCAGGCCCGCGGCCGGCAGGCCCACCACGAACATGTGGTGCGCCCACACGATGAACGACAGGATCGCGATGGACGCCACCGCGTACACCATCGACGCGTAGCCGAAGAGCGGCTTGCGCGCGAACGTCGGGATGATCTCCGAGATGATCCCGAACGACGGCAGGATCATGATGTACACCTCGGGGTGCCCGAAGAACCAGAACACGTGCTGGAACAGCACCGGGTCGCCGCCGCCGGCCGCGTTGAAGAACGACGTGCCGAAGTGGCGGTCGGTGAGCAGCATGGTCACCGAGCCCGCGAGCACCGGCATGACCGCGATCAGCAGGTACGCCGTGATGAGCCACGTCCACACGAACAGCGGCATCTTCATGAGCGTCATGCCCGGCGCGCGCATGTTCAGGATGGTGGTGATGATGTTGATGGAGCCCATGATCGACGACGCGCCCATGATGTGGACGGCGAAGATCGTGAGGTCCATGGCCATCGGCGCCTGCACCGACAGCGGCGGGTACATCGTCCAGCCGCCGGAGAACGCGCCGCCGGGCACGAAGAACGAGCCCACCAGCATGATCGCCGCAGGCGGGAGCAGCCAGAAGCTCCAGTTGTTCATGCGCGCGAACGCCATGTCCGGCGCGCCGATCATCATCGGGATCTGCCAGTTCGCGAAGCCGACCGCGGCCGGCATGATCGCGCCGAAGATCATGATGAGGCCGTGCAGCGTGGTGAGCGAGTTGAAGAACTCGGGATGCACGATCTGCAGGCCGGGCTGGAAGAGCTCCGCGCGGATGGTGAGCGCGAGCACGCCGCCGACGAAGAACATCGTGAGCGAGAACAGCAGGTACAGCGTCCCGATGTCCTTGTGGTTGGTCGTCGTGATCCAGCGCATCAGCCCGGTGGGGTGATGGGCGTGGTCGTCGTGACCTGCGCCGTGGGCATGATCGTGGGGGATGCTGCTCATCGGATGCTCCTGGCTTGGATGCTTGGCAACGATCGGCGGGTCACTTGCGGGCGGCCTTCACCTGCGCCGGCATCACGTCCCCGGCATGGTTGCCGAAGCTGTTGCGGGTGTAGGTGATGACGGAGGCGATGTCGGCGTCCGACAGCGACTTCCACGACGGCATTTCGGTGCCCGGCTTGCCGTTGAGCACGATGTCGATCTGCCCCTCCGGCGGCCCGTTGACGATCTTCGATCCCTCGAGCGCGGGGAACGCGCCCGGCACGCCCTTGCCGCTCGCCTGGTGGCAGGCCACGCAGTTGGCGGCGTAGACCGTCGCGCCCTTGGCGACCAGCTCGGCCTCGGTCCACGTCTTGTTGGGGTCGTCGGCGGCGGCCGCCATCTTCTGCTTCTGCTGGCCGACCCATGCGGCGTAGTCCTCCTTCGACTTCACCTCGACCACGACCGGCATGAAGCCGTGGTCCTTGCCGCACAGCTCCGCGCACTGGCCGCGGTAGATGCCGGTCTTCTCCGCCTTGAACCACGTGTCGCGCACGAAGCCGGGAATCGCGTCCTGCTTCACGCCGAACGCGGGCACCCACCACGAGTGGATCACGTCGTTCGCGGTGAGGATCACGCGCACCTTGGTGTCGACCGGCACCACCAGCGGGTTGTCGACCTCGAGCAGGTAGTTGGGCCCCTTCGGCGCCTGGTTCTGCACCTGCGCGATCGGCGTGGCGAGCTGGCTGTAGTACGAGAAGCCGTCCTGCATGTAGTCGTAGCCCCACTTCCACTGGTACCCCGTGACCTTGACGGTCATGTCCGGGGCGCTCGTGTCCTTCATCGCGAGGATCGTCTTCGTCGCCGGCCACGCCATGAACATCAGGATGAGGAAGGGGATCACGGTCCAGACGATCTCGACCGTCGTGTTCTCGTGGAACTGGGCGGCCTGGTGGCCGACCGATTTCCGGTGCTTGAAGATCGAGTAGAACATCGTCCCGAACACGCCGATGAAGATCACGACGCAGATCCAGAAGATGTAGTTGTGGAGGTCCATCATCTGCTGCGCCATCGGCGTGACCGGGCGCTGCAGGTTCCACTCGAACGCCGCGTGCGCGAGCGCCGGCGTCAGCGCCGCGCCGCCCGCCGCCGCGAGCCTCCACGCGACGCGTCCCGCGCGCGTCGCCCCGCGTCCCCGTCTCCCGTCGATGTTCTGCTTGCGAACCATGCTGTCCCCGATCGAGCTTGCCAAGTCGTTGTGCGCGGGCCGCGCGCCTAGCGCACGCCCGTCAACTGCCGCAAATCCCTCGCCACGGCGAGCCGCTGCGCCGGCGGCAGCGCGCGCCCGAATTCGCGTCGCGTGCCGCCGCTGCACAAGGTCACGCGCGGCGTCCTCCCCGCAGCGCCCGCCTCGACCTCGACGCGCAACCAGTAGCGGTTGAACGCGAGCCGCTGCCGCTTCCTGCCCGCCGCCTGCTCGACGACCACGAGGTCGCCGGCGATGGTCAGGCGTTCCCACTCCCGGGCGCGCCGCTCGCAAAGCGCGAACGCAGCTCCCAGGACCCCAATCTCCAGGACCGACCAGACCAGCACCGGCCACGCGCCCGCCAGCGTGCACGCCCCCGCGACGACGAGGCTGACGGCGACGAGGGCTCCGAAAACCTGCCAGCGGATTCCTTCCAGCGAGTCGTTCACACGCGCGACCACGCAGTATTCGAGGTCGGCGGGAAGCGGTGGAAGGGCAACGCTCGGCAACGGTCCGGTCCGGGCCGCCGGCGGGTCAGGCCTTGCCGGCGGCGACGAAGCTTTCGAGGCGCGCAATACTAGCACGCCGCAGGAGCGTGGCTAGCGTTTCCATGCGTTTGGTCAAGGCGGACGCATGTGCGTTATGGCATACGCTTTCTTCTACGCATGCGGCAAAACGGCGCGGGACACGAGCCCGAGGCGCGCGCAGTCGCGCCGCGTGAAGATCGCTTCGCCGCCGAAGGGAACGTCGGCCACGAGCGGCGCGGGCAGGCGCTCGGCTAGCGCCTCCACGCTGTCGTCCGCGCGCTCCATCGCGGGATCGATGCGGTTCGCGACCCAGCCCGCGAGCACGAGGCCGCGCGCCGCGACGGCGTCCGCGGTCAGGAGCGCATGGCTGATGCAGCCCAGGCGCAAGCCGACGACGAGCAGCACCGGCAGCCGCAGGCGTCGTGGCAGGTCGAGCATGTCGAGCGCGGTCCCCAACGGGACGCGCGCGCCGCCCGCGCCTTCGACGACGATCACCTCCGCGTCGCGCGCGAGGGTTGCGAACGCGCGGGCGATCGCACCGAGGTCGATGGCGACACCGGCCTCGCGGGCCGCGACGTGCGGCGCAATGGCAGGCGCGAACGCGTACGGATTGCGATCGCGCTGCGCGACGGCGAGGCCATCGGCGGCGGCCAGCGCAGCCACGTCCTCGTTGCACGGCGCGCCGGGCGCGACGCCCGAGGCGACCGGCTTCATGCCGACCGCGCGCACCCGCTCGTGCACGAGCGCGGCGAGCAGCGCGCACGCGACGCGCGTCTTGCCGACGCCGGTGTCGGTGCCGGTGACGAAGATCCCGCGCGTCATGCGGGCTTGCGGAAGCGGACGATGGGCAATCCGTCCTCCGTCTTCTTCGCCTCGCCCTTCCACGCGTGCCCGTAGACCACCTCGAACGTCGCCGGGATTCGCCCCTCCGCGCGCATCGCGTCGAGCGCGCGCAGCATCCTCTGCCAGCGATGCCGGCCCATGAGCCCGTGGGCGCGGCCGCGCGTGGCGTTGGTCGCGCCGAGCGACTTCAGCTCGCGCAGCAGCGACTCCGGGTCCGCATAGGTGACCGTGAGCGTCTCCATGTCCATCACCGGATCGGCGAAGCCCGCCTGCACGAGCATGTCGCCCACGTCGTGCATGTCGGCGAAGCGGCTGGTGTGCGTGAAGGCGTCGACGCGCGCGAACGCGCGGCGCACCTCGCGCAGCGTGTCGGGGCCGAAGGTCGTGAAGGTGAGGAGCCCGCCGACCTTCAGCACGCGACGGAATTCCGCGAGTGCGCGCGGCAGGTCGTTGACCCACTGCAGCGCGAGGTTGCTCCACACGAGGTCGAACGCGACGCCGGCGAACGGCAGCGCGTTGACGTCGCCGCACACGAATTGCGACGGCCGGCCGCCCGTGAGCGCGGCCGGCAACAGCCGCCGCAGCACCGTGCGTCCGCCGCGCTCGCGCTCGCGGGCGTGCGCCACCATCGGCAGCGCGAGGTCGAGCGCGGTCACGCGCGCCGCGGGATAGCGCACCCGCAGCTCGCCGATCGCCTCGCCGGTCCCGCAACCGGCATCCAGGATGGCCGCCGGCACGAGCTTCACGTAGTCGAGCCGCGCCTGCATCCGCGCGCCGACCTCGCGTTGCAGCACGGCGGCCGTGTCGTAGGTCGCGGCGGCGCGGGCGAACGCGCGGCGCACCGCGCGCGGATCGACCTCGCGCGGATCGGGGGCGTCGAAGCGCGGATCAGACGGCATTGAGGAACTCCGTCACCGCGACGTCGAACGCCGCGCGGTGCGACAGGAACGGCGCGTGCCCCGCGCCGGGGATCACCACGTGCCGCGCGTGCGGCATCGCGGCCGCGAGCCACGCGCCCGCGGCGTCCGGCGTGAGCGTGTCGCGGTCGCCGCCGACGACGAGCGTGGGCGTGGCGATCGCCGCGACGTCGGCGCGCAGATCGGCGCGCGCGAGGACGCCGAGCGCGGCCGCGAGCGCCGCGGGGGACGGCTCGCCGCGCGCGAAGAGCGTGTGGCGCAGCGCCGCGAGCGTGGTGCGGCCCTCCTCGCTGCCGTGGACCTGCAGCGAGAGGAAGCGCAGCAGCGTGGCGCGGTAGGCGACGCGCAGCTCGTCGCCGAAGCGCGCGAGCGTCGCGGCGCTCATCGCTGGCGCCCATTGCTCGTCGGCGACGAACTTCGGCGTCGCGCCCACCAGCACGAGGCGCGCGATGCGGGCGGGCTCGAGCTGCGCCCACCGCAGCGCGACGGTCGCGCCGAACGACCACCCGAGCACCGTGATCGGCACCTCCGTCACGGCGAACGCGTTGGCCACCTGTGCGACGATCGCGTCCAGCGTGAACGGCTCTGCCGCCGGCGAATGGCCATGGCCGGGCAGGTCGACGGCGTGCACGCGATGCCGGCGCGCGAGTGCGGACACGAGCGTCGCGAACACGCCGCCGTGCATCGCCCAGCCGTGCAGCAGCACGAGCGGCGCGCCCGCGCCCGCCGATTCGACGTGCAGCGCCGCGTGCGGCCGCGGATCGCTTGCCATGGTCGACGTCATGCAGCGACCTCGTGCAGCGCGCGCAGCAGCGTGGCGACGTCCGCGTCCGTGTGCGCGGCCGAGAGGCTGATGCGCAGCCGCGCCGTGCCCTGCGGCACCGTCGGCGGACGGATGGCCGGCACCCATACACCGCGCTCGCGCAGCGCGTCGGACAGCGCGACGGCGTCGCCGGCGGCGCCGACGAGCAGCGGCTGGATCGGTGTCGTCGACGGCATGAGCGGCCACCGCAATCCCGCGACGCCTTCGCGCAACTGCGCCACCCGCGCCGCGAAAAGCGTGCGCCGTTCGCTGCCGTCGCGGATCAGCGCGAGCGAGGCGCGCAGCGCGTCGGCGAGCAGCGGTGGCGCGGCCGTCGTGTAGATGTAGGGGCGCGCGGTCTGGATCAGCGTTTCGATCACCGGCGCCGAGGCGGCCACGAAGGCGCCCGCCACGCCCGCGGCCTTGCCGAGCGTGCCCATGTACACGATGCGCTCGCTCGCGAGGCCGAAGTGGGCGAGGCTGCCGCGGCCCTCGCCCAGCACGCCGAAGCCATGCGCGTCGTCGACGACCAGCCACGCATCGTGCTCGCGCGCGAGCTCGAGCAACGCGGGCAGCGGTGCGACGTCGCCGTCCATGCTGAACACCGCGTCGGTGGCGATGATCTTCGTGCGCGCGCGGCTCGCGGCGAGGCGTGCCGCGAGCGCGTCGACGTCGCCGTGTGCATAGCGGACGAACTGCGCGCGCGACAGCAGCGCGCCATCGTTGAGGCACGCGTGGTTCAGCCGGTCGGCGAACACGGCGTCGTCGCGTCCCGCAAGCGCGGTGAGGATCGCGAGGTTCGCGAGATACCCCGAGGACAACGTGAGCGCCCGCGCGCCCGCGCACGGCGCCACGAACGCCGCGAGCTCGTCCTCGAGCCGTTCGTGCGCTGCCGTGTGGCCGCATACGAGGTGCGACGCCCCGGCGCCCACGCCCCACCGCCGCACGCTCGCCACGACCGCATCGGCGAGCACCGGATCGGCCGCGAGCCCGAGGTAGTCGTTGCTCGCGAAGGAGAGCAGCGAACGCCCGGCAACGTCGACGTGCGTGCCCTGCGGACCGTCGAGCACCCGCCGCGTGCGCCACAGGCCCTGCTCCCGCCGCTGCGCGAGCGCCGCCTCGAGGTCCGCGAGGCGGGCGGTCGCGTCACTCATGCGCGGTACCGCCGCCGCGCGGCGTGATGCAGGAATCCGTGACGCATGCAGGGAACATGGCAGGATGGGTCCGCGGTCGCAACGCCGCCGTCGCGTCCGCTGCCGGACGCGCGTTACGGTTGCGCCACCGGCGTCATGCCGAGCTTCGCGAGCAGCGCGCGATCGGAGTCGGCGTCGGGATTGCCGGTGGTGAGCAGGCGGTCGCCGTAGAAGATCGAGTTGGCGCCGGCGAGGAAGCACAACGCCTGCACGGCCTCGCCGAGCTCGCGCCGGCCCGCGGACAGCCGCACCATCGCCTTCGGCATCGTGATGCGCGCCGCCGCGATGGTGCGCACGAACTCGAGCGGATCGAGCGCGGCGTCGCCGTGCAGCGTTTCGTGCAGCGGCGTGCCCTCGACCTGCACGAGATGGTTGATCGGCACCGACTCGGGATAGGGATCGAGGCTCGCGAGCTGCGCGATGAGGCCCGCGCGCTGCAGCCGCGACTCGCCCATGCCGACGATGCCGCCGCAGCACACGTGCAGGCCGGCGTCGCGCACGCGATCGAGCGTCGCGAGCCGGTCCTCGTAGTCGCGGGTGGAGATGACCTCGCCGTAGAACTCGGGCGCGGTGTCGAGGTTGTGGTTGTAGTAGTCGAGCCCCGCGTCGCGCAGCTGCTCGGCCTGGCCGTCCTTCAGCATGCCGAGCGTGGCGCAGGTCTCGAGGCCGAGCGCCTTCACTTCGCGCACCATCGCGAGCACCGGCTCGAGGTCGCGCTGCTTCGGGCCGCGCCACGCCGCGCCCATGCAGAAGCGCGAGGCCCCGGCGTCGCGGGCGGCGCGCGCCGCGGCCACCACGTCGGCCACGTCGAGCATCGGCTGGTCGGGCACCGCCGTCGGATGCCGCGCCGACTGCGGGCAGTAGCCGCAATCCTCGGGGCATCCGCCCGTCTTCACGGAGATGAGCGTGGAGAGCTGCACCGCGTTCGGCGCGTGATGCGCGCGGTGCACCTGCTGCGCCTCGAACAGGAGATCGGCGAACGGACGCGCCAGGAGCTCGGCGACGGCCGCGGCGGTCCAGCGCGGTGGGCCGGCGTGGGTGCGCGGCGGAGGCGAAACGACGATGGTGGCGGTCTGGGTCATGGCGGAAGCATGCAATCCGGGGTCATGCAAACGGATGATCGCGGCGAAGCGCGGCACGCGCGCACGATCGCCTTCGTGAAAGGTCGGCGCAGTGTCCAAGAGGGTCCCCGCGATGTCAAATCACGCGCTTCGATTATTTGACAACTCCGCACGCGGCGAAGCCGGTGTCGGCGGCACCGGACCGGCGCTCGCGCTCGCGCGCACGTCCGCGTGGCGCCTGCCGTTGCGCCGGTGGCGCGTCGGCGCGGTGCCGCCGCTGCTGCCGCAGCAGTGCGCGCTATGCGCGGCCCCGGCCGGCGCTGCGCTCGTGTGCGCGGCGTGCGATGCGGCGCTGCCGCGGCTGCCCACCGGTTGCCCGCTGTGCGCGCTGCCGTCGCCGGCCGGTGCGCCGTGCGGCGCGTGCCTCAAGCGTCCGCCGCCGTTCGCCGCCACGCGCGCCGCGTTCGCCTACGCATTCCCGGTCGATCGCCTGCTGCACGCGCTCAAGTATCGCAGCGCCCTGCCCTACGTCGAGTTCCTCGCCGATGCGCTCGCCGATGCCGTCGTGGCCGGCCCGCAGGTGGTCGTGCCCATGCCGCTCCATCCTTCGCGGCAGCGCGAGCGCGGCTTCAACCAGGCGCAGGAGCTCGCGCGGCGCGTGGGGCGGCGGCTGCACATGCCGGTCGTCGAGGGCCTCGTGCGCACGCGCGACACGCCCGTGCAGGCGGGCTCTTCGAAGGCGGCCCGGCGGCGCAACATGCGCGGGGCGTTCGCGGCGCTGCCCGCGGTGCGCGGATGCCACGTCGCGCTGGTCGACGACGTGATGACCACCGGCGCCACGCTGGCCGAGGCTGCGCGTGCGACGCTCGCCGGCGGCGCCCGGTCGGTCGCCGCGTGGGCGGTGGCGCGTACACTTCCGTCCTCCTGAACTCCCATGGCAAGCGATGTTCGCCGTCGTGCTGGTTGCGCCCGAGATCCCGCCGAACACGGGCAACGTGATCCGCCTAACCGCCAACACGGCCACGGAACTGCATCTCGTCGAGCCGCTCGGCTTTCGCATGGACGACCGCGACCTGAAGCGCGCGGGCCTCGATTACCACGAGTACGCACGCGTCACCGTGCATCCGGATTGGCCGGCGTGCCGCGCGGCGCTGCTGCGGGAGGCGCCGCGCCGCTTCTTCGCGCTCACGACGAAGGGCGCGCGCTCGCTCTACGCCACGGCGTTCGAGCCGCGGGACGTGTTCGTGTTCGGCTGCGAGTCGTCGGGACTACCGGAGCCGGTGCTTGCCGGCTTCGACGGCGACGCGCGGCTCGCGATTCCCATGCGGCCGGGCGTGCGCAGCCTCAACCTGTCGAATGCGGTGGCGGTCACCGTCTACGAGGCGTGGCGGCAGCAGGGCTTCGCGTTGCCCGGGTCCTGACCTCGCCGGACCCGCTTTGGAAGTACCGGCTGCAGGAATTGCCGTGCCGGCTTCGCGTTTTTTACCGCACCGGCGGAGACGCTTGCAGGCGATGGCTAGCCCGCCTCCGCGCGCGGCTCGCGCCGCAGCAGCTCGCTCACCGCGCTGCGCGGCGAGAGGCCTTCGTGCAGCACGCGGTCGACCGCCTCGCAGATCGGCATCTCGATGTCGTGCAGGCGCGCGAGCCGCCGCGCAGCACGCGCCGCCGGCACGCCCTCGGCGACGTGACCGAGCTCCGCCAGTATCTCGTCGAGGCCGCGACCCTTGGCGAGCGCCAGCCCCACGCGCCGGTTGCGCGACAGGTTGCCCGTGCACGTCAGCACGAGGTCGCCCAGCCCCGCGAGTCCCATCAGCGTCTCGCGCTGGCCGCCCAGCGCAGTGGAGAGCCGGCCCGTCTCCGCGAGCCCGCGCGTGATGAGCGCGGCGCGTGCATTGTGGCCGAAGCCGAGGCCGTCGCTCGCACCCGCGGCGATCGCGAGCACGTTCTTGATGGCGCCGCCCACCTCGACGCCCACGAGGTCCGGCGTCACGTACGCGCGCAGCGTGTCGCTGCGCAGGAGCGATGCCACCTCCGCGGCGACCGCGGTCGTGGTCGCCGCCACCGTCAACGCCGTCGGCAGGCCCTGCGCCACTTCTTCCGCGAAGCTGGGGCCCGACACCACGCCCACCGGGCCCTGCCAACGCGCAGCGAGGCGCTGGTGGATGAGCGGGCCGTCGTTGGCGTCACCGTCAACGAAACCCTTCGCGAGCGAAAGCAGCGGCGCGCGGGACTGCGTGGCGCGCAGCGCGACGAGAAGCGACGGGAGCGCCGCCACCGGGACGGCGGCGAAGAGGACGTCGCATGCGGCGGCGGCCGCGAGATCGGATGTGGTGCGCAGGCTTGGCGGGAACGTCACCGCCGGCAGGTAACGCTCGTTGCGGCCGGTGGCGGCCATTGCCTGCGCCTGCGCGGCGTCGCGCGCCCAGAGCGTGACGTCGGGCCGCGCGGCGGCGCGGGCCGCGAGGTGGCAGGCCATCGCCGTCCCCCAGGCGCCGGCCCCGAGCACGGCGACGCTCGTCATGCGCCCGTCAGAGCCCGAAGACCTGCGCGATGCGCACGTAGCCCGCCTGGCCGTCGCGGTGGCGCACCTTCACCCAGCCGGGATTGGCGGTGGTGGTGGGCGACGTCGCGCTCTCGGCGAGCTCGAGCAGCACGTTCTGCTCGGCGCGGAACACCACCGGCGCCGCCTCTTCCGGGTTGGCGCGCACGTCGGCGGCCGCGGCGCGCACCACCAGCACGCGCTTGTCGGCCAGGCCCTTGCCTGCGATCCACCCGATGGTGCCGCCCGCGTCGCGCACCTTGGTCCAGCCTTCGACGCTCACCAGCACTTCCATCGGCACGTCGCGGCCGTAGACGAAGAGCGGCTTGGCCTTCACCGAAGGCGCGTCGTAGAGCACCGTGGGCGCGTCGGCGGTGCTGCGAAAATCCGCGGCGGTGGCGGCCGTGGCGAGGCAGGCGACCACCGCGAGCAGCCGGCGGAGCTTCCGCGGAGGCAGGCGGCGGCCGGTCATCGCGCGCGACGCAGTCAGTTCGTCACCGCCGGCGTCGGCTGCTGCATCTGCGCGAGCTGCTGCTGGTACAGCGCCTCGAAGTTGATCGGGGCGAGGTGCACCGGCGGGAAGCCCGTGCGGCCGATGGCATCGGCGATGGTCTCGCGCGCATAGGGGAAGAGGATGTTCGGGCACGCGATGGCGAGCACCGGCTGCATGCCCTCGGCCGGCACGCCCTTGATGACGAAGAGGCCGGCTTGCGAGACCTCGACCAGGAACACGGTCTTGCCCTGCGCGGTGGCGGTCACGGTAATGGTGAGCACGCACTCGTACACGTCGGGGGCCACGCCCGCGCCGCGCGTGCGCAGGCCGATCTCGACGGCCGGCGCTTCGGCGAGCTGGAACGATTGCGGCGCGCCCGGATTCTCGATCGAGAGATCCTTGATGTAGATGCGCTCGATGGCAAAGGCAGGGGCCTCGCCGTTGGTCGGGGCGGCAGTGGCCGCGCCTTCGGGCGCGGACGTCGGTTGATCAGCCATGCGGATGCTTTCCTGGGATCTTGGGAATCCGCGATTTTACCCTACCGGGCGTGGCGCAACCCCGGGCCTGGATCAAGGGTGCGGCGACGCACGACGGTTCGCGAGGCACGTACGGCGAATCGAGCACAGTCAGCCGCACGATGCTCGTTGTTGCGTAGCTGTTGCCAGCGGCCGCCGCCGGGCCGCCCCAAGGCGGCCGCCTGACTTGCTGTGAACCGCCCCTCACCCCAACCCTCTCCCGCAAGCGGGGCGAGGGAGCACTTCGATGTGGGTTCGAAGTTCCGGCCGCAAAAGGCGCAACGCCGGCCTCTCGCACACCACCGAACGCACGAACGCCTTTTGCGGACGTGGCTCCTGCGAACGCCTTTTGGGGACGCTCAGCGTCCGAGTAGCGGATCGAGCTTCCCCGCCCGGTCGAGCGCCACCAGGTCGTCGTAGCCGCCGACGTGCGTACTGCCGATATAGATCTGCGGCACCGTGCGCCGGCCGGTCTTGTCCATCATCTCGACGCGCCGCGCGGGATCGAGGTCGACGCGCACCTTGGCGATGTCCTGCACGCCCTTCGCGCGCAGCAGGCGCTCGGCCTGGATGCAATACGGGCACACCGCGGTGGCGTACATCATCACTTTGCCGGCGGCCGCTCCTGCGGCGTCCCCGGCCTTCACTGCATCGCTCATGACTTGGCGGACTCCAACGGCAGCCCGGCGTCCTTCCACGCCTTCAAGCCGCCCTGCAACTGGTAGATGTTGGCGATGCCCGCTTTCGCAAGGGTGCCCGCCGCGCTGCGGCTGCGCTGCCCCCGCGCGCAATACACGATCACCGGCCGCGACGCGTACTTGCCGAGCTCGCCCGCCCGCTCCTTCAGCTGCGACAGCGGCACGTGCACCGCATTCGGGAGCTTGCCCGACTCGAGCTCGGCCGCCTCGCGCACGTCGAGCAGCACGGCGTTCTCGCGGTTGATGAGGCGCGTGGCCACCGCCGTGCCGATCTCCTTCACGGGGGACAGGCGCCGGGATACGAGCGGCCACAGCAGCATGAGGCCGGACGCCACGAAGGTCAGCACCAGCAGCCAGTTTTTCTCGACGAACGCCATCCGACGCACCTGCTTGAAGATAAAGCTAAAATGATAACCGATCGCACCCGCTTGCCCGCGTGATGGGCGCACCCGCGACGCGGGCTTTCGTTCCCCGCGCCCGCCGGCCGCTCCGCCCGCCGCGCGTTACTTCCTCCCGTCCCGGGCCCGACTCCAGAGCCACCCGTATGTCCGACGCCTCGACCCTTTCCGCCCCTCACGCCGCCAAGGCCTTCGTCCCGGCCGTGCGCCCCGTCGTGCTGCTCATCCTCGACGGCTTCGGCACCCGCCCTCCGGCCGACGACAACGCCATCAGCAACGCCCGCATGCCGCACTGGCAGGCGCTGCTCGCCTCCTGCCCGCACACCACGCTCGATGCGTCGGAGCTCCGCGTCGGCCTGCCGAGCGGGCAGATGGGCAACTCCGAGGTCGGCCACCTCAACATCGGCGCCGGCCGCGTGGTCTACCAGGACTACACGCGCATCGACCACGCGATCGAGACCGGCGAGTTCGCGCGCAATCCGGTGCTCGGGCAGGCGCTGGCCGCGGCGTGCACCGGCGGCTCCGCACTGCACGTGCTGGGCCTCGTCTCGCCCGGCGGCGTGCACAGCCACGAGCGCCAGATCGCGGCGATGGTCGCGCTCGCCGCCGCGCAGGGTGTCCGGCGGATCTACGTGCACGCGTTCCTCGACGGCCGCGACACGCCGCCCCGCAGCGCAGCGCCCTCGCTCGCCGCCATGGACGCGGCGTGCACGGCGCACCCGGGCGCGCGCATCGCCTCCATCGTCGGCCGCTACTACGCGATGGACCGCGACCAGCGGTGGGAGCGGGTGGCGCCGGCGTACCGGCTGCTGGTCGACGGGGCGGCAGCGTTCACCGCGCCGACCGCGGAAGCGGGCCTCGCACTGGCCTACGAGCGCGGCGAGAGCGACGAGTTCGTGCAGGCCACCGCGATCCTCGACGCGGCCGGGCAGCCGGCGCGCATGGCCGACGGCGACGTCGTCGTGTTCATGAACTTCCGCGCCGACCGCGCGCGCCAGATGACCCGCGCGCTCACCGATCCGGCGTTCACCGGGTTCGAGCGCGGGCGCGTGCCGAAGCTCGCGGCCTACGTCTGCCTCACGTCCTACGGCGAGGAGTTCGCGCGGCTGCCGGTCGCCTTCCCCCCGCAGACGCTCGCCAACGGCTTCGGCGAGTACCTCGCGGCCAAGGGACTCACCCAGCTGCGGATCGCCGAGACGGAGAAGTACGCGCACGTCACCTACTTCTTCAACGGCGGCGTGGAGCAGGTCTACCCCGGCGAGGACCGCATCCTGGTGCCCTCGCCGAAAGTGGCCACTTACGACCAGAAGCCCGAGATGAGCGCGCCCGAGGTCACCGACAAGCTGGTCGCCGCGATCGAATCCCGCAAGTACGACGCGATCGTCTGCAACTACGCCAACGGCGACATGGTCGGCCACACGGGCAACTTCGCCGCCGCCGTCAAGGCGGTGGAGACGCTCGACGCGTGCGTGGGGCGAGTGGTGGCGGCCGCGCGCAGCGTCGGCGGCGAGGTGCTCATCACCGCCGATCACGGCAACGTCGAGATGATGCACGACCCGGCGACGGGGCAGGCGCACACCGCCCACACGCTGAACCGCGTGCCGTTCGTGTACGTCGGGCGGCCGGCCACGGTCGCCGCCGGCGGCGCGCTGCAGGACTTGGCCCCCACCATGCTTGCGCTCCTGGGCCTGCCGAAGCCGCCCGAGATGACCGGCAGCTCGCTCGTCCACCCGGCCGCGTAGGCCTGCCGGTAAGCGGCCTGTCGGCGGGGAACTTGCGGGCGCCCGCACGGCCCAAGCGGTAGCCGCGGACGGAGGCCGCCCGCGGTTGCGGGGCCACCCCCCCGTTGCGACAAATCAGGCCGGCGGCCACGCGCTATCGCGGAACCGCCGGCGTATACTTTTTTGCCCGGTCCCGGACGGTCGTCACGGCGCGACGCGGCCATGCGGGACGTTGAAGTCTTTCGAGCGCAGGAGCGGCGATGGCGAAGCAGGAACCCGGCAAGCGGGACGGTTGGAAGAAGTGGGGGCTGGTCGGCGTCGGCGCCGTGCTCGGCGTGCTGGTGTCGCTCAACTTCCAGGCCATCGCGCAGCGCGAGGCGAAGACCCCGATCCCCTACGAGGACCTGCAGCTCCTCTCGGCGGTGTTCGGCCGCATCAAGAGCGACTACGTCGAGACGGTCCCCGACGACAAGCTCATCAAGGAAGCCATCAACGGCATGGTGCGCGGGCTCGACCCGCACTCCGACTTCCTGGACGCCGAGGCGTTCAAGGAGCTGCAGGTCTCCACGCAGGGCAAGTTCGGCGGCCTCGGCATCGAGGTCGGCGTCGAGGACGGCGTCGTGCGCGTGACCTCGCCGATCGAGGACACGCCCGCGTTCCGCGCCGGCATCAAGGCCGGCGACCTCATCGTCAAGATCGACGACACCGCCACGCGCGGCCTGCCGCTGTCGAAGGCCGTCGAGAAGATGCGCGGCAAGCCGGGCACGCAGGTCGTGCTCACCGTCGTGCGCAAGGACGTCGACACACCGCTCACGTTCACGCTGACCCGCGAGGAGATCAACGTCAAGAGCGTGCGCGCGAAGATGATCGAGCCGGGCTACGGCTACGTGCGCGTGCGCAACTTCCAGGAGCGCACGGGCGAGGACCTCGCGCGGGCACTGAAGGATTTCTACGCCAAGGGTGAGCTGAAGGGCCTCGTGCTCGACGTGCGCAGCGACCCGGGCGGCCTCCTCAACCAGGCGGTCGCGGTGTCGGCCGCGTTCCTGCCGAAGGACGCGCTCGTCGTGTACACCGACGGCCGGACGCCGGACGCGCGGATGCGCCTGTCCGCGAACAAGGAGAACTTCTCGCGCCGCGGCGAGGATTACTTCAAGGACCTGCCGGCCGCCGTGAAGAAGGTGCCGATGGTCGTGCTGGTCGACGGCGGCACCGCGTCGGCGTCGGAGATCGTCGCGGGCGCGCTGCAGGATCACAAGCGCGCGGTCGTGATGGGCAACCAGACGTTCGGCAAGGGCTCGGTGCAGACGATCCTGCCGCTCGGCAACAACGCGGGCCTGAAGCTCACCACGGCGCGCTACTACACGCCGTCGGGCCGCTCGATCCAGGCCAAGGGCATCGAGCCCGACATCGTGGTCGACGACGGCCGCGACACCAGCAACCGCATCCGCGAGGCGAACCTCGAGCGTCACCTCGAGACGCCGGCCGGTGCCAAGGAAGACCCGGCGAAGGCCGCGGCCGCGATGCTCGCGCCCAAGCCCGCCGAGCCCAACAAGGCCGAGAGCGCGGCCGCCGCGATGGCCCGCTTCGAGCCGGGCGGCAACGACGACTTCCAGCTCCAGCAGGCGATGAACCAGCTCAAGGGACAGCCGGTGATCACCTCGACCAAGGCGGTCGCGGCGAGCAGCGTCCCGTCGACCGTGAAGCCCTGAGCGAGGTCACCACGCCTCACGAGAACGCCCGGCGACGCCGGGCGTTTTCATTCGTGCCTGCCGGACGCACGCCACCGCCGTCCCCGGCGCGGCCGCAGGCATAATTCCCGCCATGTCCACCTGCGTCATCGAGCTCGACGACCAGCAGCTGCTGCGCTACAGCCGCCACATCCTGCTGCCCGAGCTCGGGCCGGATGCGCAGCAGAAGTTTGCGGCCGCGCACGCGCTCGTCGTCGGCATGGGCGGCCTCGGCGCGCCCGCGGCGCAGTTCCTCGCGGCCGCGGGCGTGGGCACGCTCACGCTGTGCGACGCGGACACCGTCGACCTCACCAACCTGCAGCGGCAGATCCTGTACGCGACCGCGGACATCGGCACGCCGAAGGTGGAGGCAGCCGCGCGCCGGCTCGCGGCGATCAACCCGGAAGTGCGCATCGAGCGCATCCCGCGGCGCGTCGCGGCGGCGGACCTGTCGTCGCTCGTCGCGGCCGCGGACGTCGTGCTCGACTGCTGCGACAACTTCGCGACGCGGCACGCGGTCAACGCGGCCTGCGTGCAGGCGCGCACGCCGCTGGTGTCGGGCGCGGCGATCCGCTTCGACGGGCAGGTCGCCGTGTTCGACGCGCGCGATGCGCGCTCGCCGTGCTACCACTGCCTCTTCGGCGACGGCGACGAGCTCGAGGAGACGCGCTGCGCGACGATGGGCGTGTTCGCGCCGCTCGTCGGCATCGTCGGTGCCACGCAGGCGGCGGAGGCGCTCAAGCTCATCGCGGGGATCGGGACGTCGCTCGCCGGACGGCTGCTGCTGCTCGACGCGCTCGCGATGGAATGGCGCAGCCTGCGCGTGCCGCGCGATCCTGGCTGCCCCGTGTGCGGCGCTTCCGCATGAGCCGCGCGAGCGCCGTCGCGCGCGGTCGCGCGCTGCTGGTCGCGTGGGTGGCGGGCCTCGTGTGCACGCTCGCGGTCCACGCCGCTCCGCCCGCGCCGGGCACCACGCTGCCGCCCGGCGAGTGGCAGGCGATCCGCGCGATCGTCACCGCGCAGCTCGCGGCACTGAAGGCGGGCGACGGCGCGCGCGCGATGGCGTTCGCCGCGCCCGGCATCCAGGCGCAGTTCAGGACCCCCGAGAATTTCCTGCGGATGGTGCGCACCGCCTACTCGGCGCTGCTCGAGGCGCGGCACACCGAATTCCTCGAAGGCGCCGTCATCGAGGGCGCCACGATCCAGCCGCTGCGCCTCGTGCTGCCCGACGACACCGTGCTCGTCGCGCTCTACCAGATGCAGCGCGGCCCGGGCGGCCGCTGGCGCATCGCCGGCTGCGTGCTCGCGCCTTCCACCGTGCAATCGACCTAGCGAACGTCTGCACAAGGCGGCCGCGTCCGCGGCGGACGACGCAAATCCGGCGGTGCGCCCGGCTCAGCCCTTCCCCGGCGCCACGCACGCCGCGGCTTCACCCACCCGCGCGTCCTGCGCGAGGCGCGCTTCCCACTGCGCGACGGCCTTCGCGCGCACGCCCGCGTCGGCCGATTCCAGCGCGGCCGCCACGCCGTTGCCCGCCTCCGCGCAATCGAGCGCACGGCGCTGCACGTCGGCCAGCTGCGCCTGCGCCTTGGCGTGGTCGGCAGGCATCGCGCTGCGCTCCGCGAGCCGGGCGCCCGCGATGCGCAATGCCCACGTCGCACCGCGCTGCGCGACCGCGTTGCCCGCGGCGTAGCACGCCGCACGCACGTTGTCCGCCGTGCGCGCCGGGTCTCGGCACAGCCCCGCCAACTGACTCACGGCGTACGGCTCGCGCAGCAATCCGTAGGACGCGGCGAGCTCGGCCTTCGCCGCGGGATCGCCGCCGGGCAGTGTCCGCACTGCCTCCCAGATCGCCACCGCGGCGGCACTGCTGTAGTCGTCGAAGCGCGGCCGTTGCGCCGCTTCCTCGAGGAACGCGACTTCCGACGCGACGTTGTTGCGCCGGCGCGCGCGCTCGGCCATCAGGAGCGACGGCACGCCGTTGTCGGCATCGCGCGTCGCCCAGTCCGCGAGGCGATCGATCGCCTGGCACTCGTCGGGCAGCGGCTGCACGGGCGCGAGGCACGCCACGGCGAGCGACGACAGGTACAGCTTGTCGCCCGGCGCCGCCTGCCGCGCCCGCGCGAAATTCGCGACCTGCGCCACCGGATCGTCGCCGCCCAGCCGGCCCGCGAGCCACTGGCTGCGCGGTTCGTTGGCCGCGAGGCCCGCGGCGCGCAGTGCGCCGTCCATCGCATCGCGCTCGGCCTGCCAGCGCGACGGCGGCGCGGGCGCCGGATCGGCGAGGCGGCTGCCGCTTTGCGCGAGTGCGACCGAAGCCGCGAACGCCAGTAGCGTGGGAACGGCAAGGCGAGCGAGCGTCATGGAGTCACCGTGGGCGAAGCGGACACAACTGGCATCGCCGGCCATTGTCGCCCAACGTCAGCCGAACAGGAACTTGCGCTGCAGCGGCCAGCCTTCCTGCGGCAGGCGCTTGAACCCGCTCTTGGCGAAGAGCTGCCAGCGGCCGAGCACGTAGGCGATCAGCACCGCCGCGTCGGCCTGCGCGTCGCCGTGCCAGCTGTTCGCGGCCTGCGCGATGCGGATCGACTGCCGCAGCGCGGCCTCGAGCTTGTCGGTGAGCTGGTTGATGCGCGCCTGCAGCCGCTCGTCCTCGTTGACGAGCGCCTCGCCGATCAGCACGCGCGTCATGCCGGGATTCTTCTCGGCGAACGAGAGCAGCATCACCACGGTCTGCTCGGCCTGCGCGACGCCGTCGGTGCTCTCGTTGGTGATCTTGTTGATGAACGAGAAGAGCGTCGACTCGATGAACTCGATGAGCCCCTCGTACATCTGCGCCTTGCTCGCGAAGTGGCGGTAGAGCGCCGCCTCGGACACGGTGAGCTTCGCCGCCAGCGCAGCGGTGGTCACCTTCTCGCTCTTCGGGTTCTCCAGCATGGCCGCGAGCGTCTGCAGGATCTGCAGGCGGCGTTCGCCCGTGCGCGTGGCCATGGTGGTCCCGGACGAGGCGGCGCGTCAGGCGCCGAAGCGGGGAGGCGTGTCGTCGGCGCGGATCATGGTG
Source organism: Burkholderiales bacterium (assembly GCA_046347855.1). GTDB lineage: Bacteria > Pseudomonadota > Gammaproteobacteria > Burkholderiales > Casimicrobiaceae > VBCG01. The sequence goes on along the minus strand of JAXMFJ010000005.1, from coordinate 532,228 downwards.
CCCACGCCTTCGTTGGTGAGCACCTCGAGCAGCAGCGCGTGGTCGACGCGGCCGTCGATGATGTGCGAGCTCTTGACGCCGTTCTTCACGGCGTCGAGCGCGGAGCCGATCTTCGGCAGCATGCCGCCGCTGATCGTGCCGTCGGCGAAGAGCGCGTCGATCTCGCTCGCGGTGAGGCCGGTCAGCAGGTTGCCGTTCTTGTCGAGCACGCCGACCGTGTTGGTCATGAGCACGAGCTTCTCGGCCTTGAGCGTCTCGGCGAGCTTGCCCGCGACCAGGTCGGCGTTGATGTTGTACGCCTCGCCGTCGGCGCCGACGCCGATCGGCGCCACCACCGGGATGAAGTCGCGCGAATCGAGGAGCTGGATGATCTCGGGGTCGATGCGCTCGATCTCGCCGACGAGGCCGATGTCGACCATCTCGCCTTCGGTGGTGTCGCTGCGCAGGAGCATCTTGCGCGCGTGGATGAACGCGCCGTCCTGGCCGGTCAGGCCCACCGCCTTGCCGCCGTGCTGGTTGATGAGGCCGACAATCTCCTGGTTGAGCTCGCCCAGCACCATCTCGACCACGTTCATCACGCGCTCGTCGGTGACGCGCATGCCCTGGCGGAACTCGCTCTTGATGCCCATCTTGGCGAGCAGGTCGCCGATCTGCGGACCGCCGCCGTGCACGATCACCGGGTTCATGCCGACCAGCTTCAGCATCACCACGTCTCGCGCAAAGCCGGCCTTCAACGCAGGCTCGGTCATCGCGTTGCCGCCGTACTTCACGATGATCGTCTTGTCGTGGAACCGCCGGATGTACGGCAGTGCCTCGGCAAGGATTTGCGCCTTCTGCGCGGAGTTGACGGCGTCGACGGACATGAGTGGGGAGGCCAAAGGCAGCAGCGGGCGAACGCGCGGGATTGTACTCCCATCGCGCGAGACCGCGTCCCGCCGCGGCGAATGACGTCAGTGAGCACCTACGCAGCGCGGCCGCCGGGAGGCGGAGCCGCGGTGTTTTTGGTATCGTGGACGCCATGGCGAGCCCGCTTCCGGATCCCGTCCCGCTGCACCTCGTCCGCCGGGCGCTGGTCACCAAGCTGCGACATCACGGCGACGTGCTGCTCACCTCGCCGGTCTTCACGGCGCTGAAGCGCGCCGCCCCCGAGTGCGAGATCGACGCGCTCGTCTACCGCGACACGGCGCCGATGCTCGACGGGCACCCATCGCTCGCGCAGCTGCACACGATCGACCGCGGCTGGAAGAAGCGCGGCGTGCTCACCCAGGCGCGCGAGGAATGGGCGCTGCTGTCGCGCCTGCGCGCGCGCGAGTTCGATCTCCTGATCCACCTCACCGAGCATCCGCGCGGACTCACGCTCGCGCGGCTCCTGCGTCCGCGCTGGGCGGTGACGCGCGAGCGCGAGCGCGGCGGCCGCGCGTGGCGGCGGAGCTTCACGCACTTCTACAAGGTGCCCGCGCGCACCGAGCGGCACGTCGTCGAGCAGAACCTCGATGCGCTGCGCCGCATCGGCGTGCAGCCCGCGCAGGCCGATCGCGCGCTCACGCTGGTGCCCGACCCGGCCGCGGAAGCGAAGGTGCGCGAGCTCCTGTCCGCGCACGGCCTCGCGCCGGGCGAGTTCGTGCAGGTGCACCCCGGCTCGCGCTGGCTCTTCAAGTGCTGGCCGACCGAGCACACGGCGGCGCTCGTCGACCTCGTCGTCTCCGACGGCCTCGCGGTCGTGCTCACCGGCGCGCCCGACGACCGCGAGCGTGCGCTCGTCACCGCGGTGCTCGCGGCGGTGCGGCCGGCGTCGCGCCCGCGCATCGTCGACCTCACCGGCGCGCTCACGCTCGGCGAGCTCGGCGCGCTGACCAAAGCAGCGCGAGCGTTCGCCGGCGTGGATTCCGCGCCGATGCACATCGCGGCTGCCGTCGGCACGCCGGCGCTCGCGCTCTTCGGCCCGTCGAGCGAGCTCGCGTGGGGGCCGTGGCGCGTGCCGCATCGCGTCGTCGTCGCGCACGATTTCCCGTGCCGCCCCTGCGGCCTCGACGGCTGCGGCGGCGGCAAGGTGTCCGAGTGCCTCACCACGCTGCCGGTCGAGCGCGTGCACGGCGCGCTCACCGACCTCCTCGCGCAGACGCGCGCCGAGGCGTAGCGCATCATGCGGCTCGCGATCGTCCGCCAGCGCTACAAGCCACAAGGCCCGGCCGAGCGCTTCCTCGAGTCGGCGCTCGAGGCGCTGCTGGAGCGCAACGTCGCCATCACGCTCTACACGCGCGAGTGGCCGCAGACCAAGCTGCAGCTCATCGAGCCGCACATCTGCGATCCGTTCTACATCGGCCCGCTGTGGCGCGACTGGGGATTCGCCCGCGCGGTGGCCCGCGACATCAAGGCGGCGCGCGCCAACCTCGTGCAGTCGCACGACCGCGTCCTCACGTGTGACGTCTACCGGCCCGCCGACGGCATCCACGCCACGTACCTCGAGGAGCGCCTGCGCGACGCGCCGGCCACGCTGCGCTGGCGCGTGGCGATGTCGCCGTGGCATCGCTACACGCTCGCGATGGAGCGCCGGCTGTTCGCGAGCCCGTGGCTGCGCGCGGTGCTGTGCAACTCGCGGATGGTGCGCGACGACATCATGGCGCGCTTCGGGTTGCCGGAGGATCGCCTGCCGGTGCTCTACAACGCCGTCGACGCGAACGTGTACTCGCCCGCGGTGCGCGTGCACCGCGAGCGCATTCGCGGCAAGCACAGGATTCCCGACGACGCGGTGACGTTCCTGCTCGCGGGCTCGGGCTTCCGCCGCAAGGGGCTGCCCGCGATGCTGCAGGCGCTCGCGGGCCTGCCCGCGGACACGCACCTGCTGGTGGTCGGCGACGACCGCAGGATGGATGCGTGGAAGCACGCCGCGTACGACGCCGGCGTGCGCGAGCGCGTGCATTTCACCGGGCCGCAGCCCGACGTCTCGCCCTATTACGGCGCCGCCGACGCGTTCGTGCTGCCCACGCTGTACGACTCGTTCCCCGACGCGGCGATGGAAGCGCTCGCGTGCGGGCTGCCGGTGGTGACCAGCACCCGCAGCGGCGCGGCCGAGCTCGTGACCGACCACGACGCGGGCTTCGTCTGCGACGCGCGCGACGCCGGCGCGCTGGGCGCGCACCTGCGCACCCTCCTCGACGCCGACTTGCGCGCTCGCCTAGGCGCCAACGCGCGCAACGCGGTGCTGCCGCTGTCGCCCGCGGCGATGACGCTGAAGCTCGTCCTGCTCTACAAGGAGCTGCTCGAGGCCAGCGTCGCGCACCGCGCCGCGACGCGCGCGCCGGAGCCGCCCCCGCCGTCGCCGGCCGCGGAGGCGCCGCCGCTGCACGGCGAGTTCGGCCTCGACTCGGAGACGCTGCCGCACGGCGAGGACCTCCCGCCGCCCGCGCGCTGATGCGACTCGCGATCGTCCGCCAGAAGTACACGCCGTACGGCGGCGCGGAGCGCTTCGTCGAGCGCGCGCTCGCGGCACTCGCGGCACGCGGCGTCGAGCTCACGCTGGTCACGCGCCGCTGGCCGCGCGACGCGGCCGCGCGCGTCACGCCGCTGATCGTCGATCCGCCCTACGTCGGCCGCACGTGGCGCGACGCGAGCTTCGCGCGCGGCGTGTGCCGCGCGGTTGACGCGATGCCGGGCACGCTGGTGCAGTCGCACGAGCGCATCGCGTGCTGCGACGTCTACCGCGCGGGCGACGGCGTGCACGCGGTGTGGGTCGAGGAGCGTCTGCGCGACGCGCCCGCCCTCGCACGGCCCGCGATCGCGGCGAGCCCGTACCACCGCTACATGCTGGCGGCCGAGCGCCGGCTCTACGCGAGCCCGCGACTGCAGCGCGTGATCTGCATCTCGCGCATGGTGCAGGACGAGATCCACGAGCGCTTCGGCGTGCCGCGCGAGCGGCTGCCGGTCATCTACAACGCGATCGATCCCGCGGTGTTCCATCCGGGCCTGTCGATGCATCGCACGCATCTCCGTGCGCAATGGCGCATTCCCGACGACGCGTGCGTGTTCCTGCTGGTCGGCTCCGCGTACGCGCGCAAGGGCGTGGGCCGCGCGCTGCAGGCGCTCGCCCGCGTGCCCGCGCCGGCGCACCTGCTCGTCGTCGGACGCGACCGCCATCCGGCGCGCTACGCGGCGCTCGCGCAGCGGCTCGGCGTCGCGCAGCGCGTGACGTTCGCCGGCGCGCAGCAGGACCCGAAACCTTTCTACGGCGCCGCCGACGCGTTCGTGCTGCCCACCACCTACGACGCGCTGTCCAACGCCGTGCTGGAGGCGCTCGCGTGCGGGCTGCCGGTGGTCACGAGCGATCGCTGCGGCGCGGGCGAGCTCGTGCGCGAGCATCGCGCGGGCGCCGTGTGCGGCGCGCGCGACATCGACGCGATCGCCGCCGCGATGCACGGCCTGCTCGATGCGCAGGCGCGGATGCGCGCGGCCGCCGGCGCGCTCGCGGCGATGCGCCCGCTGACACCCGAGGCAATGTCCGCGCGGCTCGTCGCGCTGTACGACGAGCTGCTGCCCCCGCGTTGAACGCAAGGACCCGCCGCGCGGCCCTAGCCGGCCGGCAGAGGGCGCTGCGCTATACTTCGCGGCTGCTCGATTGCCCGCCGCGCTTCCCTGCGCGGCACCCCCTCTCCCCGACCGCCTCACGATGACGGGCGCCCACCTCTACAGCCGCCTGCTGCGCTACGTCCGCCCCTATCGCTGGGCGTTCGGGCTCGCGGTGATCGGCATGCTGATCGTCGCCGCCGGCGACCTCATGCTCGCGTACCTCGTGATCCCGATCGTGCGCAACTTCGAGTCGCCCGATCCGCTCGGCACCAAGTGGCTGCCGATGACGATCGTCGGCGTGTTCCTGCTGCGCGGCGTCGGCGCGTACATCTCCGAGTACGGCATGGGCTGGACCGGCTACCGCGTCGTGTTCGACCTGCGCCGCGACCTGATCGACAAGCTGCTGCGCCTGCCCACGCCCTACTACGACACGCACGCCGCCGGCGTGATCCAGTCGAAGATCTCGTTCGATGCGCACCAGCTCGCGTCCGCCGCGTCCGGCGCGATCACCAACGCGATCCGCTCGTCGCTCACTATCGTGGTGAGCTTCGGGTACCTCATGTACCTCAACTGGCGGCTGACGCTGCTCACGTTCATCGTCGTGCCGATCGTGGGCGTCGTCATCCGCTACTTCAGCCGCCGGCTGCGGCGCCTCGCGCGCGACATTCAGGACCGCTCCGGCTCGCTCACCGCCGTGCTGGAGGAGCTGATCGGCGGCCATCGCGTGGTGCGCATCTTCGGCGGCGAGGCGTACGAGCGCAAGCGCGCCGTCGATGCCGCCAACCGCCTGCGCAACTCGATGACCAAGGAGTCGTCGGCCACCGCGGCGAGCTCGCCGCTGACCGTGTTCTTCGCGGCGTGCGCGGTCGGCTCGATCATCTACATCGCGCTGCTCGAGAGCCAGGGCCGCGGCTTCGACTTCGCGGTCTTCATGTCGTACGTGGTGGCGCTGCTGACGCTGCTCGAGCGCCTGAAGGGCCTCTCGAACATCAACAGCTCGATCCAGCGCGGGCTCGCCGCCGCCGAGAGCATCTTCGGCCTCCTCGATCACGAGGAGGAAGCCGACATGGGCACCGTGACGCTCGAGCGCTCGCGCGGCGAAGTGCGCTTCGAGCGCCTGTCGCTGCGCTACCACGGCAACGAGCGCGACGCGCTCACCGACATCACGCTGACCGTGTCGCCGGGCGAGACGGTCGCGCTGGTCGGCGCGTCCGGCAGCGGCAAGACGTCGCTCGTGAACCTGGTCCCGCGCTTCTACGAGCCGACCGCCGGCCGCCTCTTCATCGACGGCCACGACGTCACCACGCTGACGCTCCTGAGCCTGCGCGCGCAGATCGCGATGGTGTCGCAGGACGTGCTGCTGTTCAACGACACGGTCGCCGCCAACATCGCCTACGGCGCGATGGCCGGCGCGTCGCGCGCGGAAGTGGAGCGCGCCGCCGCGGCGGCGCACGCGCTCGACTTCATCCGCGCGATGCCCGAAGGGTTCGACTCGATCGTCGGCGAGAAGGGCATTCGTTTGTCCGGCGGCCAGCGCCAGCGCATCGCCATCGCCCGCGCGATCCTCAAGAACGCGCCGATCCTGATCCTCGACGAGGCGACGTCCGCACTCGATTCCGAATCCGAGCGGCAGGTGCAGGCGGCGCTCGACACGCTGATGCGCGGGCGCACGACCATCGTGATCGCGCACCGCCTGTCCACCATCGAGGACGCCGACCGCATCGTCGTGCTCGACGCCGGCCGCATCGTCGAGATCGGCACCCACGCGTCGCTGCTCGCCGCCGACGGCACCTACGCGCGCCTGCACCGCATCCAGTTCACGCACGCCGCCGAGAAGGCGGCCGAGAACGCCGAGGCGCTCACGCGCTCGTGAGTGCGTCGACGGCCGCCACCACGGACGCGACTTCGATCGCCTCCATGCATCGCGCGTGATTGCAGCGCAGCGGCGGGTCGCCGTACAGGCGCTCGCAGCGCCGCGCCCACGGCACGTCGCGAAAGAACTGCACCGTCTGGTCGCGGCACGGGAACGGATCGACCGTGACCGCGCGGCCTGGCATCTGCGCGAAGAATTCGCCCGGGCCGCAGATCACCGCCGAGCCGGGACCGAACAGCGTCACCGTCGGCACGCCGGCGATGCGGCCGAGATGCGCGATGCCGGTGTCGGGACATACGAGGAGGCGCGCACGCGCGAGCACGTGCCACAGCTGCGCGAGCGACAGCGTGCCGTCGATGCGCGCCTGCGCCGGCGGCGGCGCGATCGCGTCGAGGATCGCCCGCTCGCCCGGCCCCGCGCTCCACACGACGCTCATGCCGCGCGCGGTCAGCGCATCGGCCAGCACGCGCCAGCGATCCGCCGGCCACAGCTTCAGCACGGAGCTCGCGCCCACGTGCAGCACCGCGTATGGACCGGTGAACGCGGGGACGTCGGCCGATTCCGGCGCGGGCCACGCTTCACGTGCATAACGAGCAGGAGGCGCGCCGTCGACGAGCGCCGCGGCTGTCTCGGAGAACGCGGTCGGCGCCCGCGAGTACGGCACCGCCTCGTCGAGCGGCCAGTTCTTGTGCGCGGGCTTGTCGTCCGCGAGGCCGACGATCCAGCGCGCGCGCAGCGCCCGGGCGAGCCACGACCAGCGGTTGTCAGCGGGCAGGATCGCGAGATCGAAGCGCGGCATCCGCAGCAGCGCCGTGAACGTGCCGACGTCGCGCGGATCGAACGGATGCGCGTGCACGCCGTAGGGCCGGCCGGCATAGAGCGGCGCGAAGGCCCGCGGCACAGTCATCACGATGTCCGCCTGCGGATAATTCGCGCGCAGCTTCGCGAGCAGCGCGGTGACCATCAGCGTGTCGCCGAGCAGCAGGTGATGCAGCACGAGGATGCGCCGTGGCGCCGCCGGCTTGCGGCGCACGAATCCCCAACGGACGAGCGCCAGCGCGACGCTCGCGATGCGCAGCGGCTGCCGGCTACCCGCCAACGGCGGCCTCTGCCGCGAGCTGGCGCAGGCTCTCGTCGAGGATCACGAGCGAGAGCACCTGCTCGGCAAGCGCGGGCACGTTCGCATACGCGCGCACCATGTACGCCGCGCGTTGCGCATCGATCTGGCCGCCGGTGAGATTGGCGAGCGATGCCGCGCACGCCGCGAGGCGCGGCGCGAGGTCGCCGCGCAGCCAGCCGGATAGCGGCGGGTTGAAGCCGCGCTTCTTGCGCGTGAACGTGCCGAGGCGCTCGAGCTCCGGGGCGAGCGTCGCGAGGAAGCGCTTGGGCGGCCGCGTGAAGCGCTCCGCCGCCGGCAGCGCGAGCACCGCCTGCACGAAGCGATGATCGAGCAGCGGCGCGCGCAGCTCGAGGCCGTGCGCCATCGTCGTGAGGTCCGCCTTGCGCAGCACGTATTCGGGCAGGTAGTTCGCGAAGTCCCAGCGCAGCAGGCGGTCGTGCGGATCGCGCGAATCGAAATCCGGCGCGCGCCAGTAGTGCACCGACCACGCGGTGCGCGCCGGCTGCAGGAAGATGCGCTGGTTGGGCGTGAGCCCGGAGAAGCGCAGCGTGTACGCCGCTTCCCAGTCGAGCGCCAACTCGCCGAGCGCCTTGCGCAGGCCCTTCGGATGCACGTCGGGCAGCAGCGGCACGGGCAGCCGCAGTCCGTTGCGCCAGCGATTGCGCAGGTGCTTGGCCACTCGCTTGTAGCCCGCGAAGAGCTCGTCGCCGCCGTCGCCGCCGAGCACCACCTTCACGTGCTGCTCGGTGGCGCGCGCGAGGTACCACGTCGGGAACGACGACGGATCGGCGAACGGCTCGTCGAGTGTCGCGACGATCTCCGCGAAGTCGTCGGCAATGGACGTCGGCACCACGATGCGCTCGTTGGGCAGGCCGAGCGCGCGTGCGGTGGCCGCCGCCTCCGCGCTCTCGTCGAGCGCGCTGCCGGGGAACGCCGCGGAGAACGAGCGCAGGCCCTGGTGCCCGGTGGCCGCGAGGCGGCACGCGATGGTGCCCGAATCGATGCCGTCGGAGAGGAAGAGCCCGAGCGGGCGATCGGCGACGAGACGCAGCGCGATCGCCTCGTCGAGCAGCTGCCCGCAATCGGCTGCCGCAGGCGACGGCGTCCACCAGCGATGGATCGCGAGCGAGCCGTCGTCGAGGCCGTACTCCAGGCGATGCCCGTTCGGCAGGCGCGCGATGTGCGTGAAGACCGTGCGCGGCGCGGGCACGTAGCGATGCGCGAGATAGGCATCGATGGCGTCCGCGGAGAATCCGCGCTTGTCACGCGGCAGCCACGGCAGCACGCTGCGCACCGTCGAGCCGAACGCGAAGCCCTGCGGCGTGTGCGCGTAGACGAGCGGCTTCTTGCCGAGCCGGTCGCGCACGACGTGCACGCGGCGGGTGCGGAAGTCGACGAGCGCGAACGCGAACATGCCGCGCAGCTTCGCGAGCAGGCCCTCGATGCCCCAGGCCTCGTACCCGCGCAGGATGAACTCGGTGTCGCACGACGTCGTGAACGGCACGCCGCGCGCGCGCAGCGCCTGCGCGTCGTCCTGCCAGCCGTAGACCTCGCCGTTGTAGCAGATCCACAGCGCGCCGTCGGGCGTGCCCATCGGCTGGTCGGCTTGCGGGCGCGGATCGATGATCGACAGGCGCGCGTGCACAAGGCCGACGGGCGCCGGCGCGTCGTCCGGCTGGCGCGCGCCGGCCGCATCGAACGTCGCGACGTGCTGCGCATCGGGGCCGCGCCGCCGCAGCGCGCTCATCATCCGCGCGCGCACGTCGCCCGCGACCGGCGCGCCGAAGTGCCCCGCGATGCCGCACATCAGCGGCGCGCCTCCACCACGCACGCGAACACGCGCTCCATTCCGTCCAGCATGCGGTCGATGCCGAAGCTCGCCTGTGCATAGGCATGCGCGGCCTGCCCCATGCGCTCGCGCAGCGCGGCGTCGCGCATCAAGCGTTCGAGTGCACCGGTGAGCGCGGGCACATCGCGCGGCGGTACGAGAAGCCCCGTCTCGCCGTCGCGCACCGCCTCGGGAATCGCGCCGATCGGCGTCGACACCGCGGGCAATCCGCACGCGGCCGCCTGCATGAGGCTCTGCGGCACGCCTTCGTCGCCGTACGACGGCAGCACCGCGAGGTCCGCGCACGCGAACCACGCGGGCACGTCGTCCTGGTTGCCGGTGAAGCGCACGTCCTGCGCGAGATCCATGCTCGCGACGCGCGATTCGAGGTGCGCGCGCCGCGGGCCGTCGCCGATGATCAGCAAATGCCAGCCCGGCACGCGCGTGCGCAGCGCCTGCCACGCGTCGAGGAGATCGTCGTGGCCCTTCCAGTCGCGCAGCGTGGCGACGATGGCCACCGCGGGACGCGCGTCGACGCCGCACTGCGCGTGCATCGCGGCGCGATCGAGCGGACGGAAGCGTGCAAGGTCGATGCCCGTGCGCACCGACGTGATGCGTGCCGGATCGAGTCCGTTGTCGCGCACGAGCTGCGCCTTCAACGCCTCGCCCGTCACGACGAGATGCGCCGTCGCGCGCCCGTACAGCCAGCGCGTGGTGGCCGAGTTGTTCACCGGCGTGGACACGTGCCGCGTGCGCACGATCGGCGGCATGCCGGCGAGCGAGAGCTTCGCCGCCGCGACCAGCCACGAATCGGTCGAGCTGTGCGTGTTGATCACGTCGTATTCGCGGCCGTGGCGCGCGAGCCAGCGGCGCATCGCCACTAGTGCCGGCAACTTCTTGTACGCGATCGGCAATCCCGTCACCTCGAGCGCGCGCTGCTTCGCCGCGGGCAGGATGTCCGCGATGTGCGCGGTCACGAGGTGCACGCGATGGCCGCGCCGCGCCATGCCCTCCATCTCGGTGAGGATGCGCAGCTCCTGGCCACCCCAGCCGATCGACGACTCCGTGTGCAGGATCGACAGCCTTGTCATGTGCCCATCGTCCACGCGGGCGCATAGCGTCGGAACCAGCGCTCGAGGATCAGCAGCGCCCACAGGCGTCCCGCGTGATTGCGCCGTCCGCTGCGATGCTCGGCGAGGAGCGCCGCGAGCGCGCCCTTGCGGAAGAGCCCGCGGCGCGCGAGGCCGCCCTCGCCCAGGTGCTCGTCGAGCTCGCCCGCGAGGCGCCCCGCGAGCCACTCGGACAGCGGCATCACGAAGCCCTGCTTTCCGCGATGCACGATCGACGCCGGCAGGTAGCGCTCCGCGACGCGCTTCAGGATGTGCTTGTGCTGCGTGCCGCGGATCTTCTGCGCGGGCGCGAGGCGCCCGCAGAACTCGACGAAGCGATGATCGAGGTACGGCACGCGCGCTTCCAGCGAATGCGTCATCGTCGCGCGATCGACCTTGGTGAGGAGATCGTCGGGCAGCCACAGCCGCGTGTCGACGTGCAGCAGGCGCTCGACGTAATCGGCACCCTCCGCCTCGCCGAATGCGATGGCGGCCATCGCGCCCACGTCCGGCGCATCGCGCGTCGCCGCGAGGAACGGCGGCGCGAGGAGCTGCGGATGCAGCAGCACGTCGAACACGTTGGGGATCGTGCGATAGCGGCGCGCGAGCGGCTCGCCGAGCGAGCGCAGCAGGCGGTCCTTGCGCAGCGCCGGCGGCAGCGCCTTCACGAGCGCGGGCAGCGGCGACGCCGGATGCCCGAGCCAGCGCGTCCAGCGCTCCTCGCGCACGCGCTTGCGATAGTTCGAGTAGCCGCCGAACACTTCGTCCGCACCTTCGCCGGTGAGCACGACCGTGACGTCGCGGCGCGCGAAGCCCGACAGCAGCATCGTGGGCAGCGCCGCCTGGTCGGCGAACGGCTCGTCGAACACGTCGATCCAGCGGTCGAACTCGGCGAGCACGTGATCGGGTGCCAGCATCAGCGCGTGATGCCGGCTGCCGATGTGCTGCGCCACCTGCGCGGCCTCGCGATGCTCGCTCACCGCGACGCCGCCCTCGAAGCCGATGTTGAAGGTGTCGATCGGCCCGCCGGTGAGGTCCGTCATCAGCGCGGCGATGAGCCCGGAATCGATGCCGCCGCTCACGAACGCGCCGAGCGGCACGTCGGCGACGAGCATGCCCTGCACCGACGCGCGCAGCTCGCGGTCGAGCGCATCCTCGGCGTCGCGATCGGAGAGCGCGAGCTTGTCGCCGTAGCGCGGCCGCCAGAACTCGCGCAGGTGCAGCGCGCCGCCGGCGAGCGTCAGCGTGTAGCCCGGCGGCAGCTTGCGCACCGCCGCGAACACGGAATGCGGCGCGGGGATGAACTGGCATTCGAGATAGAGGCGCAGCGCGGCCGGGTCGATGTCCGCGCCGACCGCGGGATGCGCGAGCACCGCCTTCAACTCCGACCCGAACACGAGCGTGTCGCCGTCCCACGCGTAATGGAACGGCTTCACGCCGAGGTGATCGCGCGCCGCGAAGAGCTTCTGCTGCGCCCCGTCCCACAGCGCAAACGCGAACATCCCGCGCAGGTGATCGACGAGGCCCTCGCCCCACTGCGCCCACCCGGCGAGCAGCACCTCCGTGTCGCCGGCCGTGCGGAACGACCACCCGCCGCGCGCGAGCGCGTCGCGCAATTCGCGGAAGTTGTAGATCTCGCCGTTGAACACGACCGCGACGCGCCCGTCGGGGCTCGTCATCGGCTGCGGGCTGCCGGCGATGTCGATCACCGAGAGACGGCGATGGCCGAGGTGCGCGGGGCCCGAGGACCAGAAGCCGTCCGCGTCGGGCCCGCGATGCGCGAGCGAGCGCGTCATCGCGGCCAGCACCCCGGGGGCCTGCGCCGTGTCGCTGACGTAGCCGGCGATGCCGCACATGGTGGATCGAATCGTCGAGAGGAAGGGCCGCACGGGCCGCGGGGAAGCGCGCGCGGAGCCGCACGCGCCGCGCGAGAGTCTACCGGAAAACAGGCGCGGCCGTCGGCGGCCCGGCGCCGGGCGGCACGCTATACTGCGCACCGTCTTCGCCCCGCGCGCCTTCCCCCGCGCCCTCCCACGCGCCCGCACGGGACGGTGCGTCCTCCCTCGACCGCCATGAAACTCCGGACCCGCGGACGCTTCAACGTCAAGCGCGTCGGCCGCCTGCTCGCGGATCGCGTGCGCGGCGACGCGTTCGACCGCGCCATCGCGGCCGCCGCCGCGCGCGGGCAGCGCACGTTCGTGCTCGGCTGGAACCGCGGCCTGGGCGACATCGCGCTCGGCCTGTGCCCGCTGTTCGCGCGCATCCGCGCCCGCCTGCCGGACGCGTCGATCACCGTGTTCGCGCGACCCGATCTCGTCGATGCGCTGCGCCTCACCGACACCGACCGCATCGTCGCGATCCCGGGCCTCGCACGCGGCGAGCGCATCGACCTCGATGCCGCCGCGGCGCAAGCGGGCGAGCGCATCGCCCACGACGCCGTGTGCTTCGCCGATCCCGACCCGACGCGCTGGCTCGAGGGCCGGCGCACCGAGCATCCGCCGGTGCTGCGCTGGGATCCCGCGCAGGACGCGCGTGCCGATGCGCTGCTTCGGCCGCGCGATGATGTCGTGACCCTCGGCGCCCACGTCGCGTCGGAGACCGCGCGCTACTATGGCTACGTGAAGGATTGGCCGGCCGCGCACTGGCGCGCGCTCTTCGCGCGCTTCGACGATCCCGCGCGGGTGCGCTGGGTGCTCTTCGGCCACGCCGCCGACGATGCGTACGCGCAGCCGAACGTGTGCGACCTGCGCGGGCGCACCGGCTTCCTCGACCTCCTCGCCGTGATCCGCGCGCGCTGCCGCATCCTCGTCGCGCCGGACAGCGGCGTGCTCACGATGGCGTATTACCTCGCCGGCACCGCGCCGCTCGATGTCGTCTCGCTGTGGTCGGATCCGCGGCAGGGCGTGCTGAAGCAGGGCTGCCCGTCGCCGAACCCGAACCTGCATCACGTCGCCCTCGTCGGCCGCGACGAGGACGTGCGCAACGTCACCGTCGACGTCGTCGCGCAGGCCGTCGCCGCCGCGATCGGGCGCGCGCGCCGCCCATGACGCCGAAGGCGCCGAACGGCCGCGAACGTTTCCTCGCGTGGGATGCGGAGACGCGTGCGCGCATCTTCCGGCTGCTGCGCTTCTCCGTGCTGTTCTGGGCGTGCGTGTATTTCGCGCTGGTCGCGGTCAGCGGGCATACGTACTTCCGCTCGCTCGCGTTCGGGCTCGCCGCCGCGTTCGCGCTGTGGCTCGTCGCGGGCTCGCTCTTCTCGGACAACGAGCCGATGCCGGTGCCGCCCGCGTCGCTGCTGCTCGCCATCGCCGCCTGGGCCGCGTGGTGCGCGGCGTCGCTCGCGTGGTCGCTGCATCCCGCGTACTCGCGTGCCGAGCTCGGCACCGAGGTCGGATGGGGGCTCGCGACCGCGGCCATCTTCTACGTCGCCACGCGCGGCGCGTACGCGTTCCGCGCGCTGGTCACGACGGCGGTGGCGGTCGCGGCGTTCCTCGCGCTCACCGCGGTGCACGCGGTGCTGACCACGCAGGGCTTCGATCCCGACGTGGTGCTCGTGCACCAGCACGGCGGCGTCGGCGCGTTCTCCACGCTCATCGTGCTGGTGGTGCCGCTCCTGCCGCTGCTCGTGGCCCCGCGCCCGCTGGGTTACGGAACGGGATGGCTGCCGCTCCTGTTCGCGTTCGCGGTGTTCCTGCTGCTGCTGATCGGCGCGCGCATCACGGAGAACCGCATGGTGTGGGTGGCGCTCGGGGCCGGCTTCGTGCTCGCCGCCGCGCTCGCGGCGTGGCGCTGGCGGCATCGCCTGCGGCGCGCGCCGTGGCGCTGGATGGCCGTGCTCGTCGCGCTGCTGCTCGTCGTCGGCGCGCTGTTCCTCGACGCCGCGATCCAGCGCTCGCACGAGGGCTTCCGGCCGAAGGAGAGCGTCGCGCAGGCGCTCGCCGAGGATCCGCGACTCCTCCTCTGGCAGCACACGTTCGAGCGCATTGCCGAGCGGCCGTGGCTCGGCTTCGGCTACGGCAAGTCGATCCTGCGCGAGGAGTTGCAGGGCGAGCTCGGCGACCCGATGCTCGCGCACGCGCACAACCTGTTCGTGAGCCAGTGGCTGCAGACCGGCGCGATCGGCACCCTGCTGCTCTGCGCGATGCTCGCGGCGATCGCCGCGTGCTACGTGCGCTTCCTGCGCGCGCCCGACGGCACGCTCGCGGCCATCGGCCTCGTCGGCCTCGTCATGCTCGCGACGTTCGTGGTCAAGAACCTGACCGACGATTTCCTGATCCGGCCGACCAGCAAGGAATTCTGGGCGCTGAACGCGCTCCTCGTCGCCATCGGCCTGCGCATGCAGCTGCAGTGGCCCGGCGCCGTGGCGATTGCGCGGCCCGGCCGCTCGGCCTAGCGCCGCCGCGGCGCGCGCAAAGGTAGCGGCTTCGCGTCCTCGCGTCCGGCAACGGGAATCGGCTTCACCGGCGCACCCGCCGGCGGCGAGTACTCGGGGATCCACGCCTTCAGCCGCGCACGCACCTCGGCGTCGTCGGCGGCGCGATCGCTCTCGCACCACGTGACCATCTGCCCGACCGCGTCGTGGTTGGCGTCGCGCGCCTGCGCGATGCGCAGCTTGGGATGCGGCGTCGGCTTGGTCGCCTCCTCCGTGGCGAGCAGCTCCTCGTAGAGCTTCTCGCCCGGCCGCAGGCCGGTGAACACGACGGCGATCTTCGCGGGATCGGCGCCCGAGAGCTTGATCATGTCGCGCGCAAGATCGACGATGCGCACCGGCTCGCCCATGTCGAGCACGAGGATCTCGCCTCCCTTGCCCTGCAGCCCCGCCTGCAGCAAAAGCTGCGTGGCCTCCGACAGCGACATGAAGTAGCGGGTGATCTCCGGATGCGTGACCGTCACCGGCCCGCCGCGCGCGATCTGCTCGCGGAAGCGCGGGATCACGCTGCCGGCGCTGCCGAACACGTTGCCGAAGCGCACCATCACGAACTGCGTGGTCGACCCCTGCAGGCTCTGGCACGCGATCTCCGCGAGGCGCTTGGTCGCGCCCATCACGTTGGTCGGGTTCACCGCCTTGTCGGAGGACACCAGCACGAACTTCTCGACGCGCGCCTCCACCGCCGCGCGCGCGATGACGTAGGTGCCCCACGCGTTGTTGCGCACCGCCTGCCACGCGTTGGTCTCCTCCATCAGCGGCACGTGCTTGTACGCGCCGGCGTGGAAGATCACCTGCGGATGGTGGTGCGCGAGCACGTCCTCGACCAGCGCCGCGTGCTTCACGTCGCCGACCACCGGCACCAGCGGGAGCTGCGGGAAAGCGTCGGCGAGCTCGGTGCGGATCTCGTAGAGCGCCGCCTCCGAGATGTCGAAGAGCACGATCCGCGCGGGGCGGAAGCGCGCGATCTGGCGCGTCAGCTCGGCGCCGATCGACCCGCCAGCGCCCGTGACCATCACGACACGATTGCCGAGCCACTCGGCGAGCCCCTCGCTGTCGAGCACCACCGGGTCGCGCCCGAGCAGGTCGTCCAACTCGACGTTGCGGATCGTGGTGAGCGCGAGCCGCCCGTTGATGAGGTCCTCGTACGATGGCACGGTGAGCGCCTCGACCGCGGCGCCCGCGCACAGCTCGGCGACCCGCCGGCGGACGACGTGGTTCGCCGACGGCAGCGCGATGATCACCTTGCGCACGCCGTACTTCGCGCACCACTGCGGCAGCTCACCGATCGGCCCCAGCACGCTCACCTTGCGCAGGAGCCGGCCCTGCTTGGCGGTGTCGTCGTCGAGCAGCCCCACCACGCGCCACTGCCGGCTGCGCGCGAGGTCCTTCACGAGCCGCGCGCCGGCGTCGCCGGCGCCGACGATCAGCACGGGCTCGCCCAGCGCCTCGAACGGGCTGTACAGGCGATGCTCCTTCCACACGCGGTACGCGAAGCGGCTGCCGGCCATGATGAAGATCAGCACCACCGGGTAGAGCACCAGCACGCTGCGCGGCACGACCGCCTGCAGCTGCAGCATCACGAGCACGAGCGGGATAAGCACCGCGCCCAGCGCGGCGGCGAGCACGATGCGCTGCAGGTCGGGGGTGCTCGCGAAGCGCCACAGGCCACGGTAGAGGCCGAGCGCGATGAAGATGGCGGCCTGCAGCGGCAGGATCCACGCGAGCGTGCGCACCATGTCCGCCGCGAAGGGCTCGGGCAGCTCGAGGTTGAAGCGCAGCCAGTACAGCGCGGCCCAGGCGCAGGCCGCTGCGCACACGTCGTGGATGAAGGCGAGCAGCGAGCGCCCGTTGAAGAGGGTACGCATCAGAAAGACCGGGGTGTCCTTCGCCAATGATAATCAATCGCCCCGAACACGAGACCTTGTATTGCACACCAGGCGGCCAGCGCATAGGGGCCCGCGGACGGCGCGACGAGCGCGCAGGCGACCGCCGACGACGCGGTGCCCGCCATCAGCGCGCCGAACACCGCGAGCGTCCCCGCGTGCCCCGCGCCCATCTGCAGGAGCCGTTGGTAGTAATGCGACTTGTGCGCCTCCCAGAGCCGCTCGCCCGCCGCCGCGCGCCGTGCGAGCGTGAGCGTGGCGTCGGCCAGGAACGGCAGGAACACGAGCGGCGGGAGCCACCATTCCCACGCGCCCTCGACGATGCCCGCCACGCCGAGCGCCGCTGCGGCGAAACCCAGCGGCACCGCGCCGACATCGCCGAGGAAGAGGCGCGCCGGCGGCCGGTTCACCACGAGAACCGGGGCGCAGGCGGCGGCGATCGCGAATGGCAGCGCCGCCGGCAATCCGGCGTGCAGCAGCACGGTCCCGTAGGCGGTGAAGCCGACGACGGTCATCGCGCCGGCCAGGCCGTCGCTGCCGTCCATGAAGTTGTAGAGGTTGAGCGCCCACGCGACGACGAGCGCCGCGAGGGCCGCGAGCGGCCATGCGACCCCGGCCGTCACGACGAGCGAGCATGCGAACGCGAGCGCGGCGCACGCGTGCACGACGAGGCGCGGCAGGACCGCCACGGCCTTGATGTCGTCCGCCAGCGACACGAGCACGAGCGCGAGGCAGGGCAGCACGAAGCCCCACCACGTCAGCAGCAGCGGGAGCCCGGCGACGGCTGCCACGGGTAGCGTGCCAGCGACGATCGCGAGACCGCCCACGCGGGGGATCGGCGCGGCGTGCAGGCTGCGCGCCGTCACCGCGGCCTGCGGCAAGTGCGCGCGGTTGGCAAGCAGCAGGGCGGTGACGACGGCGGACAGGGCCGCCGCTCCGGCGACCAGCGCGGCCAGCCCGCCGTTCATGCCAAAGCGCCGATTTTCAACGCGCAGGCGCCGCCGGGGCCAATGCACGGAAATCGCGCAAAATCATGGGCCTCGGTCGCCCGGAGGGCGCCGGACGCCGGGCGGGGCAGCCGGCAAAATCGCCGTCTTTCGCGCAACTCCCCCGGCAATTCGCGGCGCGCGCCAGGATTCGCATTTTTCTTTTTATTTATCATCTGCTTGCAAAGCTTACTTGATGCCCTTCGAAAACGGGAACCGCAGTACTCACCGAACGTTCGGACGGCCATTCGCCTGTCCTTTTCTGTTGCTTGCACACAACACGCGGGAGACGGCCCCATCCGCATTCCCGCTTCGGCTTGCCTCCGCGCAACGCCGTTTGGCAAAATGGGTTGCAACTTCTCTTGAATTCGAGAAGGTTCCGATGGCAGGCGCAAAAGGCTCAAACCTTGCCAATTTTATCCGTTAGAGGAGAGACTCCATGAACAAAAAGCTCGTCGCTGTCGCAGTCGCGGGTTTGCTTGCCGCCCCGCTGGCTGCGCAAGCGCAAACCGCGAACGTGACGTTGTACGGTCGCCTGAACATGACGATGGAAGCCGTCAACGGACAGGCGGTTGATCCCAACCTGCCCGCGGGCTCCGCGCCGGTGAATCGCACGATCTATCGTGTGAATTCGAACTCGTCGCGCCTCGGCGTGCGCGGCAGCGAAGCGCTGGGCGGCGGTCTGTCGGCCATCTTCCAGATCGAATCCGGCGTCAACGCGGACTCGAGCGGCGGCATCCTGGCGTCGCGCGAAACGTTCGTCGGCCTGCAAGGCTCGTGGGGTACGTTCAAGATGGGCTACTTCCTGAGCCCGTACGACGACATCCACCCGATCTTCGGTAACGTTCCCACGCTGACCACGTCGATCCTGTCGACGGCGGCCCTGTGGGCGCAAGGCTCGCAGTCGAACAACAACGGCGGCTACGACAACCGCAACCCGAACTCGATCCGTTACGACTCGCCGAACATGAAGGGCTTCACGGCCTCGGCGCAGTTGTCGACGCTCGACGGCTCGCCGACGGCGGGCGCGGGTGCCGGCGCGGACAGCGGCGGCAGCGACCAGCAGTCGAAGCGTCACGCGTACATCGGCTCGGTTGCCGGCTTCTACAACAACGGCCCGTTCCAGGGCGGCCTGGCCTACAACTGGAACTCGAAGGTCCGTGGTCCGGGGCTGTCCGACTGGGCGTTCTCCGCGGCGGCCAACTGGAACTTCGGCGTGGTCAAGATCGGTGGCGTGTACGAGCGCCTCGACTACGACGCGACGTCGACCACCAGCCTGACGCGTAACTTCTGGGGCATCAGTGCCACCGCGCCGATCGGCCCGGGCGAACTGTACGCGTTCTACGGCGACGCCGGCGACGGCAGCGGCACCTCCGCCAACGGCACGCGCATCGGCCAGATCATCAAGGGCAACAGCACCGGTGCCGCGCAGTGGGAAATCAGCTACACGTACGCGCTGTCGAAGCGCACGCTGGCCTACACGGGCTTCGTGCAGACGCGCAACGACAACAACGCGGTCTACAACTTCAACATCAACCCGTACACGGTCGCTCCTGGCGCCAACGCCAACGGCTTCGTGCTCGGTCTGGTGCACTTCTTCTAAGAGAGCCGTCCGCAGTCGGGATCTCTCCGCAATGGCAACGGGCGCCCTCGGGCGCCCGTTTTTTTTGTGCCTCGCCGGCGCCGCGGCGAGGCCTGCTACCATGTCGGCATGATCGATCGCTTCATCATCGGCTTCGATCGCGCGCTGCGCACGGTGTCCGGCCTCGCCCAGAGCGCGCGGCCGATGCCCGGGGCGTCGTTGCCCGAGCCGGAGCTCACGCCCGAGGAGCGGCGGCACGCCGCCGGCCTCATGCGCGTCAATCACACGGGCGAGGTATGCGCGCAGGCGTTGTACGCGGCGCAGGCGCTGGTCGCGCGTGATCCGGACATCGGCACCCGCTTCGCGCAGGCGGCGCGCGAGGAGGAAGAGCACCTCGCGTGGACGCAGGCGCGCCTGCGCGATCTCGACGACCGCCCCTCGCTGCTCAATCCCGTGTGGTACGCCGGCTCGTTCGCCATCGGCACGCTGGCGGGTCTCGCCGGCGACACCGTGAACCTGGGCTTCGTCGTGGAGACCGAGCGGCAGGTCGAGGAGCACCTCACCGGCCATCTCGAGCAACTGCCCGACCAGGACGACAAGAGCCGCGCGATCGTCGAGCAGATGCGCGACGACGAAGCGCGGCACGGCGCGATGGCGCTCGAAGCCGGCGGCATCCCCCTGCCCATCCCCGTACGCTTCGCGATGCGGGCGACGGCGAGCGTGATGAAGGCGATCGCCTACCGGATCTGAATCGTCCGCAAAAGGCGACCGCTTCGCGGCGTCCGCAAAAGGCGTCCGCGGGGGCGGTGGATGACGTGACGGCGGCGTCGCGCCTTTTGCGGCCGGAACCCCAAGCCTCCCGCCGAAGTGCTCCCTCGCCCCGCTTGCGGGGAGAGGGTTGGGGTGAGGGGCGCCTTTACTGCAGTTCAGTCGGCCGCCTTGGGAGCGGCCCGGCGGCGGCCGCCGGAAACGGCTACACAAGAACGAGCGTCATGCGGCGGGCTGTCTCCGTCCGCATCGCTTGCTTCAGCCCGCTCCCTTCATCCCCTTCAACACCGCCAGCCGCGCCGCCCGCACCGCCTTCGGTATCGCATCCTCCCGCTGCGGCTTCGGCCGCGCCATGACCTCGCGCGCGATCGCGCCTGCATCCACCGCCTTGATGGCCGCCAGCGCCGCGCGCAGGATCGCTGCGGGCGCGTAGTCCTGCGACCTGCCGGGGCGTGAGCAGGCGTCGGCCGCGCAGGCGGCCAGCAGCGTGTCGAGGCGCTCGGGCCGGCGCAGCGCGTCGGTCGCGACCACGAGATCGAGGAGCGTGGCTGGGCGCAGCTCCGCCGCGCGATGCACGACGCCGTGATAGCG
Organism: Burkholderiales bacterium; assembly: GCA_046347855.1. Taxonomy (GTDB): domain Bacteria; phylum Pseudomonadota; class Gammaproteobacteria; order Burkholderiales; family Casimicrobiaceae; genus VBCG01. The sequence goes on along the minus strand of JAXMFJ010000005.1, from coordinate 511,496 downwards.
CGCGGTCAGTGCCGCGGCATCGCGGCAGTCGAGCGGCACCTTCAGGCGCTCGGACAGCTTCGCGGCGAGGCGCACGCTGCGCTGCTCGTGCGCGATGTGCCGCGGCAGGTCGCCCGCGCGCGACGTCGCCTTGCCGAGGTCGTGCGCGAGCACCGCGTAGCGGGCCGGCAGGTCGAGGCCGTGCGCTGCCGCCCAGTCGAGGGCGAGCGCGAGATGCACCCCCGTGTCGATCTCGGGATGATGCGCCGGCGGCTGCGGGACGCCGTACAGCGCCGCCACTTCCGGCAGCAGCGCCGCGAGCGCGCCGCATTCGCGCAGCACGGCCAGCATGCGCGACGGATGCGCTTCCATGAGCCCCCGCGCGAGCTCCTGCCAGACGCGCTCCGGCGCGAGCGTGGCGAGCTCGCCCGACGCGACCAGCGTGCGCATCAGCGCCTCGGTCTCGGGCGCGACGGTGAACGCGAAGCGCGCCGCGAAGCGCGCGACGCGCAGCACGCGCAGCGGGTCCTCGGCGAACGCCGGCGACACGTGGCGCAGCACGCCTGCGGCGAGATCGGCGGCGCCTCCGTACGGATCGACCAGCACGCCGTCCTCACCCTTCGCCATCGCGTTGATGGTGAGGTCGCGCCGGACGAGGTCCTCCTCCAGCGTCACGTCCGGCGAGGCGAAGAACTCGAAGCCGCGATAGCCGCGTCCGTGCTTGCGCTCCGTGCGGGCGAGCGCGTACTCCTCGTGCGTCTCCGGATGCAGGAACACGGGGAAGTCGCGGCCGACCGGGCGGAACCCCGAGGCCAGCATCGTCTCGGGCGTCGCGCCCACGACGACGTAATCGCGGTCGGCATCGGGCCGGCCGAGGAGCTCGTCGCGCACGGAGCCGCCGACGCGAAACACGCGCACCGGCTGGGGAAGCGGCCGCGGCATCGCGCGGTGGAGGCTACCGGCCGCCCTGGGCCCGGTAGGGGTCGAACGCGCTGCGCTGCGCGCCCGGCGACAGGTACTGCGGTGCCACCGCCTCCAGCGACACCGGCGCGATGCCGAACACCGCGGGGAACGGGCAATCGCAGACGTTGTCCTTCTGCGTCGACAGCAGGTTGTCGCGGCTCATGAGCTTGCCCGGCAGGTGCTCGAGCAGCGTCGCCTGCAGCTTCGACATCGCGGGGCCGAGCGGGATGATCGGCCGCACCGCGCCGCTCACCTCGCCCGCATACGCCACGAGCTGGCGCAGCGTGTAGACCTTCGGCCCGCAGAGATCGTAGCGCGTGTGCACGGTGACGTCGTCGCCGACGGCCTGCACGATGCAGTGCGCGACATCCTCGACGTAGATCGGCTGGAAGCGCGCGTTGGGCGCCGCGAGCGCGATCACGGGCAGGCTCTTCGCGAGCTGCGCGAACATGTTGAGGAACGAATCCTCGCGCCCGAAGATGACCGAGGGCCGGAAGATCGTCCAGCGCAGGCCCGACGCCATCACGATGGCCTCGCCTGCCGCCTTCGTCTTCAGGTACTGCGACGGGCCCGCGGGATCGGCGCCGAGCGCGCTCACGTGAATCAGCCGCGGCACCTTCGCCGTGTGGCACGCGCCCACGAGGTTGCGCACGAGGTCGACGTGCACGCCGGTGAACGTGCTGCGCCCGGCCTCGCTCAGGATCGCGACGAGGTTGACGACCGTGTCGGCCCCTGCGAGCACCCGCGCGAGGGCGTGCGGGTCGTGGACGTTCTCCTCGACCACGTCGACGGTGGGCAGCACGATGAGCGCCTTCGCGCTCTCGCGCCGCCGCGTCGGCACGATTACCTCGTGCCCGGCGGCGGCGAGGCGCGCCACGACGTGGCGGCCGACGAAGCCGCTGCCGCCCAGCACGACGATGCGCCGGGACATCGCTAGTCCGAAGGTGCCGCGGCGGCGACGCTCGCGACTGCGCCGTTGCGCGGCGCGACGACGCCGAGCCGCGTGGTGAGCGGCTGCGTGTCGGAGCGCAGCGACTGTCCGTACACCACGGCGTTCGCGAGCACCTTCTTCACGTAGTCCCGCGTCTCGTTGAAGGGAATGGTCTCGACCCAGATGGCGCCTTCGAGCGGCGCCTGCGGACGCCATGCCTGCGCGCGTCCCGGTCCTGCATTATACGCGGCGGCGGCGAGCGCCTGCATGCGGTCGAGGCGCTCCAGCCAGTACTTGAAGTAGAACGCGCCGAACTGCGTGTTGAGCTCGGCGTTCGCGATCTGTGCCGGCTGGTAGTCGCTGCGCGCGAGCTGCTTCGCGACCCACTTCGCGGTGCCCGGCATGAGCTGCATCAGCCCGACGGCGCCGGCCGACGACACGATGTCGGACGCGAAGCGCGACTCCTGGCGCGCGATGCCGTAGAGCAGCGCGACGTCGACGTCGTGCGCCTTGGCCGCCGCCTCGAACTCGGTGCGGTACGGCGTCAGGTAGCGCAGACCATAGTCGTGGCGCACGACCGTGCGCTCGGCCGTGTTGACCGCGCGATCGTAGAGGCCGACGCGGCGCGCGTGGTCGGCGGCGAGCAGCAGCGCGTCGTCGTCCTGCCCGCGCACGATGTAGAACCACTCGCGCGCCGACTCGGGGCGCATGTCGAGCTCGGCGAGCTTCACCGCGCGTCGGACGTCGGCGCGCTCCGCGAACGCCGCCGCCTGCTGCGGATCGGCGGTGAGCGGGCGCGACAGCGGCAGTGTGAAGCGCTGGCCCGTCATCTCGCTCGCCAGCACGCCGTAGAAGCTCGTCTCCTGCGCAAGCGCCGTGAAGACCGCGTTCGCCTCCTCCTTGCGGCCCTTGGCGTAGATCGCGCGTGCGCGCCAGTAGCGCCACGCGGATTCCTGCCGCTGCGGCTCGGGCATGGCGTCGACGGCGGCGAGCACGTCGCTCCACGCCACCGCGCGCAGTGCGGCGCGCACGCGCCACGCGGCCGCGTCGGACGAGAGCGCGACGTCGCCCGCTTCGCGGAACCAGTCGTTGGCGCCGGGGTTCTGCTGGCGCGCCGCGTAGTAAGCGAGGCGCGCGTTGCCGTAGCGGCGGTCCGCCTCGGGCAGGCGGTCCCGCCACTTGACCCACGGCGCACGCGCCGCGCCCGCATCGGCGCGCGCCGCGCGCTCGACGGCCACCAGCGCGAGCTCGCGTCCGCCGGGCGTGCTCCAGGCGAAATTGCCCTTCTCGAGCGCGCGCTGCGGATCGCGGGTGACCGCGTTGAACTCGTTCTCGGGGATGCGCTCGAGGCCCGGCAGGTCGCCGCCGACCTGCTGCGCGACGCGCAGGTTGCCCGCCTCCATCGCCATCCGGAACCGCGCGCGGCGGTCCGCCACCGTGAGGTCGCCGCGCTTGACGAGCGCCGTGAACGCAGGCTCGCAGGCGGGCGGCGTGGCGCTGCCGGTGAACCACAGCGGGATCGCGGCGGCCAGCGCGGCGTCCCCGTCGCGCTGCCAGCGATAGAGCACGCCGTAGCACGCGAGCTCGACGTCGTCGCTGGCGTTGGGCGGCGGGTAGTCCAGCGCGAACGGCGACCACAGCGCGCGGCTGCCCAGGTACTTCAGCCAGTCGACGCGCAGGCGATCGGCCAGCGGCGAGTTGGGATAGCGATCGAGGAACTGGCGGATCGCGACCGGCGGCGCGTCCTCGAGGCCGAGCTTCAGCTGCCAGTACGTGACGTACGGCGCGAGCACGTGGTTGCCGAGGCGCGGCGCGATCGCCGCGAGCTTGGCCCGGTCGCCCTTCTCGTAGGCGGCCTTGGCGGCCAGGAAATCGGCGTCGGACTGCGCGTGCGCGGGCGCACCGGGCAGCGCCGCCGCCAGCGCGAGCGCGGCGAGCGCGCGACGGAGCTTGGGCAGGAGGGGCATCGATTGCATTCTAGCGAGCGGATCGGGCAATACAAGCGAGATGCGCGCAGGCACCCGGCGCTTAGGTGCCGTTCGCATCACAACGTTCCATCGCCCCGTTCGGTGGACCGCAGGGCGGCCCGCGAGGGCCCGATGTTAAGATTTCCGCAGGGGAGACGCACGAAGGAGTCACGATGGCGCAGCGCAAGGCGGCACCGCTCGCGGGCGTGGTGATGGGCAGCGACAGCGACTGGGAAGTCATGAAGCACGCCGTGGCGCAGCTCGACGCCTTCGGCATCCCGAACGAGCCGCGGGTCGTGTCCGCGCACCGGATGCCCGACGACATGTTCGAATACGCGGAGGACGCCGGTCCGCGCGGGTTGCGGGTGATCATCGCGGGCGCGGGCGGCGCCGCGCACCTGCCCGGCATGCTCGCCGCCAAGACCACCGTGCCGGTCCTCGGCGTGCCGGTGCCGTCCAAGTACCTGCGCGGCGAGGATTCGCTGCTGTCGATCGTGCAGATGCCCAAAGGAATCCCCGTGGCCACGTTCGCCATCGGCGAGGCCGGGGCGGCCAATGCGGGGCTGTTCGCGGTGGCGATGATCGCGATGACGGATCCGGCGGTCGCGAAGAAGCTGGCGGCGTTCCGCGCCAAGCAGACCGCCGCCGCGCGCGCGATGCACGTGCCGCCCGCGACGTGAGGAGCCGCACTTGATTGCGCCCGGCGCATGGCTGGGCCTGCTGGGCGGCGGCCAGCTCGGGCGCATGTTCTGCATGGCGGCGCAGAGCCTGGGCTACAAGGTGGCGGTGCTCGACCCGGGCGCCGACGGGCCTGCGGCGACGGTCGCGGACCGGCACATCGCGGCCGATTACCTCGATGCGCAGGGCCTCGCGGAGCTCGCGGCGGTGGCCGCCGCCGCGACCACGGAATTCGAGAACGTGCCGGCCGCCGCGCTCGACTTCCTGTCGCGCACGGCGCGGGTGACGCCCGCGGCCGCGAGCGTCGCCATCGCGCAGGACCGGATCAGCGAGAAGACCTTCCTCACCGGCAACGGCTTTCCGGTGGCGCCGTTCGCGGTGCTGCGCAGCGAGGCCGACGTCGCGGCCATCGGTCCGGCGCTGCTGCCGGGCATCGTCAAGAGCGCGCGCTTCGGCTACGACGGCAAGGGCCAGGCGCGCGTCGCCACGCGCGACGAGGTGCATGCGGCGTGGCAAGGCATGCGCGGCCAGCCGTGCGTGCTGGAGCAGCGGATCGACCTCGCGTGCGAGGTGTCGGTGATCGTCGCGCGTAACGAACGCGGCGAGACCGCGACGTGGCCGGTGGCCGAGAACCAGCATCGCGACGGCATTCTCGATGTGTCCATCGTGCCGGCGCGGGTGCCCGCGGCGCTCGCCGCGGAAGCCCGCGCGATCGCGACGCGCGTCGCAGCGGCGCTCGACTACCGCGGCGTGCTGTGCGTCGAGATGTTTGTCGATCGCGCCGGCACGGTGCTCGTCAACGAGATCGCGCCGCGCCCGCACAACAGCGGCCACTACACGATCGATGCGTGCGTGACGTCGCAGTTCGAGCAGCAGGCGCGCGTGCTCGCCGACCTGCCGCTCGGCGACACCCGCCAGCACACGCCGGCGGTGATGGTGAACCTGCTGGGTGACGTGTGGTACGCGTCGGAAGGCGCCTCCGCGCAGCGCGAGCCGCCGTGGGCCGAGGTGCTCCGGCACGGCGGCGCGAAGCTGCACCTCTACGGCAAGGCGGAGGCGCGCCGCGCCCGCAAGATGGGCCACGTCACGTGCCTTGGCGCATCGGTCGAGGATGCGCTGGCGACCGCGCGGTCGGTCAAGCTGGCGCTCGGCATTCCCGGCGCCGATTCGCTCTAGTCGCCCCCGGCCCCGCAACCAGACCTCCCTCGCCCGCTTGCGGGGAGAGGGTTGGGGTGAGGGACCGCGTGCGTGGACGACGTTCTTCAGCGCTTTTTCGACTTCACCGTACTTTTAACCTCCCGCCGCGCCGCCCCCACCGGCAACATCGCCACCCGCTCGTACTCCGGATCCGCCCACCGCTGCCCGGCCGCGATGAAATCCGCGGCCATCTGCGTCGCGTCCGCGCCCCAGAAGAGCTCGTCGCCGATGGCGAGCGTCGGCACGCCGAACACGCCGCGCGCGATCGCCTCGTCGGTGTTGCGACGCAGCTCCTCCTTGACGTCCGCATCGGCGATGCGCCGCTGCGCATCGGGCAGGCGCAGGTCGTGCACGAGCTCCGCCCATTCGATCGGCAGGTCGGGCAGGCGCCCGTCGCGCCAGACGAAGCGGAAGATGCGCTGCACGGCATCCGCGGACGAATCGCAGGCGATCGCGAGCCGCAGCAGCGGCAGCGGATTGAACGGATGCTCGGGCGGCATCTTGAGCGGGATGCCGAGCCGGCGCGCCTGCCACACGACGAAGCGATACGTGAACACGCGCTTGCGCGCGATCTCCGCGGGACCCTTGTGATCGTGCGCGGCGAGGATGCCCGCGAAGAGCACCGGCCGGTAGCGGATGCGCACCCGCGGGCCGAGGAGCGCGAGCTGCTCGCTCTGCAGGTACGCGAACGGCGAGATGAAGTCGAAGTACCAGTCGGCGGTGGCCATCGTTATGGAGTCCCCTTGTGCAATGCCGCGGCCGCACGCCGCTCGCCGATCGCCTGCCAGACGTCGCGCCGCGCGTCGTCGTCGAGCATGCCCCACACGGCGATCTCGTCGAGCGTGCGCAGGCAGCCCTCGCACAGGCCGGTGCGCTCGTTCATCCGGCACACGCTGATGCAGGGCGACGGCACGCCGGCGGTCGTCGGTCGGGACATTGCTAGTATCCCCGCCCGCGGTCGACGACGCCGCTGACCGGCTCGCCGCGCATGACCTGCCGCATCTTGCCCGCGATCTGCGCGACCGTCGGCGCGGGGATCGTGATGCCCGACACGTGCGGCGTGATCGTGATCGCGGGATGCCGCCAGAACGGATGCGCTTCGGGCAGCGGCTCCTCGCGAAAGACGTCGAGCGTGGCGCCGCCGAGCTTGCCGGCGTCGAGGAGTGCGACGAGGTCGTCGTCGACGAGCACGCTGCCGCGGCCGATGTTGACCACGTGCGCGCCGTCGGCGAGCCGCGCGAGCGTCGTGCGATCGAGGAGGTCCGCGGTCTCCCGCGTGTCGGGAACCACGCAGATGAGCAGATCGAGCCCGGACAGGAAGGCCGGCAACGACGCTGCGCCGGCATGGCACTCGACGCCCGGGAGCGCCTTCGGCCCGCGCGCGTGGCCGCGCACCGCGAAGCCTTCGTGCACCAGGGCGCGCGCGATCGCGCTGCCGATCAAGCCAAGGCCCAGCACGCCGACGCGCAACGCCGCGGGCTCGCGCGGCGGATGCTGCCGCCAGCGAGACTGCAACTGCTGCGCGCGATACGCATCGCCATGGCCACACACGCGCAACGCGACCGCGAGCACGTAGCGCACCATCTGCGCGGCCATGCCCGCGTCTTCCACGCGGATCACCGGCAGGTCCGGCGGCAGGTCGGGCAGGCGCAGCAGGTGCGCGATCCCGGCGCCGGTGGCGAAGAGCGCGCGCGGACGCGGCGACTCGGCGAGCACCGTCGCGCACGGTCCGGTCATCACGATGAAATCCGGCGCCGGCACGTTTTCGCGCACCGGCGCGTCGGGCTCGCGGCGCTCGATCACCGCGTCGGGCAACGCCTGCGCGAAGAGCTCCATCCACGGCGACGCGCGCGCGGCGGCGAGGCTCACGGTGACGCGCATCAGGGAAGCGGCCGCTCGCCAGTGCCGGCGAACCACGCGCTCATGCGCGCGGCGATCCGGCGCAGCAGGCGCCACACTTTCGGGATCAGCCAGATCGTCAGCAGCACCAGCACCGCGAGCACGACCAGCGCGGCGACCGGATGCGCGAACGCGAGCCACAGCACCGTCCCCACCGCGAGCTCCTCGCTGAACGACGCGGCCCAGTTCGAGAACGGCTCCGGCGACGTGTTGATGAGCGCGCGGCCGCCGGTCTTCGCGGCGTGGCTGCCGGCTGCGAGCGTGCCGCCCACGATGGCCGCGGCGAGCATCGTCGCGGTCGACGCGTCGCCGAACACGCTCGCCGCCAGCGCCGCGCCGGCGGGGATGCGGATGAACGTCTGCACGACGTCCCACGCGGAATCCACGCCCGGGATCTTGTCGGCGAAGAACTCGACGCAGCACATGAAGCCCGACGCGGCGAGCACCAGCGGATGCGCGAGCACCGCGAGCCCGGTCGGCAGCTCGACCCAGTGCAGGTAGCCCAAGCCCCCGACGATGAACAGCACCGCGTACAGCCGCAGCCCGCTCGCCCACCCGAGCGCGCCCGCCAGCGCGACGAGCTGCCAGGTGTCGAAGCGGGCCAGCGCGTCGCTCACTTGCGGCGCAGCTCCGGCGGCACCCACTGCGCGGAGCGCTTGCCGAGGAACGCGCCCACGCCTTCCTTGCCCTCGGGCGAGGCGCGCACGTCGGCGATGCGGCGCACGGTGTCGGCGATCAGCGCCGCATCGATGGGACGATGCGCGACGGCCGCGATGAGCGCCTTGCACTCGCGCTGCGCCTGCGGCCCGGCCAGCATCAGCGGGCCGAGCAGCTCGTTGATGCGGTCGTCGAGCTGCGCGATCGGCACGATGTCGTGCAGGAGGCCGATGCGATACGCCTCCGCCGCCTCGAAGCGCTCCGCGGTGAGGAAGTAGCGGCTCGCCTGCCGCGCGCCGATCGCATTGATGACGTACGGCGAGATCGTCGACGGGATGAGCCCGAGCGTGGACTCCGACAGCGCGAACGTCGCCTCGACCGCGCCGACCGCGATGTCGCAGCACGCGACGAGGCCGACGCCGCCGCCATAGGCCGCGCCGTGCACGCGCGCAATGGTGGGCTTCGGCACCGCGTGCAGCGTGCGCAGCATCTCGGCGAGCGCCTGCGCATCGGCGACGTTCTCGGCGTGGCCGTAGCCCGCCATCTTCTTCATCCAGTTGAGGTCCGCGCCCGCGCAGAACGACGGTCCGCTGCCGGCGAGGATCACCGCGCGCACCGCATCGTCCTCGCCGAGCGCGCGCACGGCGGCGGTGAGCTCGGCGATCAGCGTCTCGTTGAACGCGTTGTGCACGTCGGGGCGGTTCAGCGTGACGATGGCGATCGCATTGCGCACCGTGACGTCGAGCGTCGTGTAGGCAGGGGCAGTCGGCTTCTTGGGCATGGCGTGCTCTACGCGTTGGGCCGGGGATGGCCGGGCAGGAGATCGTACGGCGCGCGCCAGCGCGGCGTGGCGCGGATGCGCTCGAGCCACGCGGCGATCGCGGGATACGCGGACCAGTCGACGCCGATCTCGTCCGGCCAGAAGAGATAGCCGCACATGGAGAGATCGGCGATGGTGAGCCGCTCGCCGACGACGTACTCGCGGCCGGCGAGATGCGCGTCGAGGACGCCCCACGCCGCCTGCGCGCGCTTGCCGAACTCCGCGACGACGTCCGGGTTCGGATCCTTGGCGAGCACGCGCAGGAAGCGGTACGTCGCCGTGTAGCTCGTCAGCTTGTGGTTGTCGAACAGCAGCCAGCGCAGCACCTCGCGGCGCTCGGCTTCGTCGCGCCAGCCGAAGCGGCCGAGCGTCCCGGCGAGGTAGTCGAGGATCACGCCCGACTGCGTGAAGCGCTGGCCGCGGTGCTCGAGCACCGGCGCCTCGCCCATCACGTTGATCGCGCGGTACGCCGGCGTGCGCGTCTCGCCGTTGAAGTAATCGACGAAGCGCGGCGCCCAGTCGGCGCCCGCGAGCTCGAGGGCCAGCGCCACCTTGTAGCAGTTGCCGGACTGCGCGAACCCGTACAGCGTGTAGTCGGCCACCTCGATGCTCCCCTGTCAGAAGCCGCCGGTGGCGAGCCAGCGATCGACCTGGTCGAAGCGGTCGAGACCCCAGAACGGCTCGCCGTCGACGATCACGAACGGCGAGCCGAAGACGCCGGCGGCAATTGCCGATTCTACTTCGCGCTTGAGCGCATCCTTCATGGCCGGGACGTCGACCGCCGCGCGCGCCTGCGCCGCGTCGAAGCCCGCGCGCCCCGCCACTTCGGCGGCGATCTCGGGACTGGAGATGTCCAGCCCGTCGACGAAGTACGCGCGGTACAGCGCCTTGGTGATCCGGCCCGCCGCGGCCTCGTCCTGCGCGCGCGCCCACAGCACCATGCGCGCGGGGGCCTGCGACGGAATCGGGAACACCGGCGGCATCGCGAATTCGACGCCGTGGAAGCGCGCGCTGCGCGCGAAGTCGTGCTTGCTGTACGGGCCCTTGACCGGGACCTGCGTGAGCGGCGCGGCGCCCGTCTGCTTGAAGACGACGCCGAGCAGGATCGGACGCCAGCGCACCGTCCGGCCGTGCTTCGCGGCGAGCGCCTCGATCCTGTTCGCGGCGAGGTAACCGTAGGGCGACGAGAAGTCGAAGTAGAAGTCGATGGGGTTCATGGCAATGCCGCTCCTAGGAAACGATGGCGCGCCCGATGACGAGGCGCTGGATGTCGCTCGTGCCCTCGTAGATCTGGCACACGCGCACGTCGCGGTAGATGCGCTCGACGGGAAAATCGGTGACGTAGCCGTAGCCGCCGTGGATCTGGATAGCGTCCGAGCACACGCGCTCGGCCATCTCGGAGGCGAAGAGCTTCGCCATCGACGCTTCCTTGAGGCACGGCTTCCCCGCGTCGCGCAGCGCTGCCGCATGCCACACGAGCTGGCGCGCGGCCTCGACCTGCATCGCCATGTCGGCGAGCCGGAAGCTCACGGCCTGGTGCTCGACGATCGGCTTGCCGAACGCGGTGCGCTCGCGCGCATAGGCGAGCGCGGCCTCGAGCGCCGCGCGCGCCATGCCCACCGCCTGCGCCGCGATGCCGATGCGGCCGGCCTCGAGGTTGGCGAGCGCGATGCGATAGCCCTGGCCTTCGCCGCCGAGCAGGTTCTCCGCCGGCACCTCGCAGCCGTCGAACACGATTTGCGCGGTGTCGGATGCGTGCTGGCCGAGCTTCTCCTCGACGCGCGCGACGACGTAGCCCGGCGTGCGCGTCTCCACCACGAACGCCGAGATGCCCTTCTTGCCCGCGGCCTTGTCGGTCACCGCGAACACGATCGCGACGTCCGCGTGCTTGCCGCTGGTGATGAACTGCTTGACGCCGTCGAGGACGTAGCGGTCGCCGCGGCGCTGCGCGCGCGTCGTGATGGCGCCCGCGTCCGACCCGACGTGCGGCTCGGTGAGGCAGAAGCAGCCCAGCTGCTCGCCGCGCGCGAGCGGCGCGAGCCAGCGCGCCTTCTGCGCGTCGGTGCCGTACGCCGCGAGCGGGCCGCACACGACGGAGTTCTGCACGCTCACGATGGTGGACGTGGCGCCGTCGCCGGCGGCGATCTCCTCCAGCGCGACGGCGAGCGACACGTAGTCCATGCCCGCCCCGCCCCATTCCTCGGGCACTACCATGCCGAGCGCGCCCAGCGCGCCGAGCGCGCGCAGCTCCTCGCGCGGGAAGTGCGATTCGCGGTCCCAGCGCGCGGCGTGGGGTGCCAAGCGCTCCTGCGCGAAGGCGCGCATCGTGTCGCGGATGAGTTGCTGCTCGTCGGTCAGGAGCATGGTCAGGTCGCCTGCGGTGAGGGCACGGTGCGCGCGTGGCCCGGACGGTTGAGCAGCAGCACGCCGGCCACGACCAGCACGCCGCCGACGAGCATGGAAACCTCGAGCGATTCGCCGAGCAGCAGCACGCCGAGCAATACCGCGACGACGGGCACGAGGTTGATGAATACCGCGGTGCGCGCCGGGCCGATCGCGCGCACGCCGCGATAGAACAGCAGGAACGCGAGCGCGGTGCCGAAGAGCCCGGTGAAGCCGATGCCGCTCCACGCGCGCCACGACGCCGACGGCCACGCGAATTCGCCGAGCGCGACCGTCACTACCGCAAGCACCGCGGTGCCGAGCAGCGCGGCGTACGTCGTGACCGCCACCGCGGACAATCCCGGCAGCGCGTGCTTGCCGATCAGCGAGTACGCGGCCCACGCCAGCGGGCAGCCGAGGAGCACCACGTCGCCAGGGCCGACGGTGCCGTGCAGCAGGTTGGCCGGGTTGCCGTGGCCGAGCACCACGACGACGCCGGCCAGCGCGATGGCGATGCCGAGCACCTTGGCGCGCGTCACCTCCTCGTGCAGGAACACGATGGCGCCGAGCAGGGTCAGCGCCGGATTGAGCGCCATGATAAGCGCGCCGCGCGAGGCCGGCGCGCGCGCGAGGCCGTACATGAAGCAGAGGTTGAAGATCACGACGCCGGTGACGCCCATCAGCGCGACGGCGATCCACTGCCGCGGCGCGATCCGTGGCAGGCCCTTCTCGACCACGAGCGCGACGAGCAGCAGCGCGACCGACGCCACGACGAACCGCAGCAGCGCCGCCATCGCGGGCGCGATCTCCGCGGTCGCCACGCGGCCGGCGACGAACGCGCCGCCCCAGCACACCGCCATCACGACGAGTCCCGCGTAGACGCCGTACGAGCGCCGCGGGTCGCGATTGGGCACGCCGTCCTGCGCGGTCCCGGTCAATGCCGGGAATCCAGCACGAGGCGCGCGGCGAGCGCGCCGAACACGGTGGCGAGCAGCCGCTTCGACCAGCGGCCCCAGCCGGGACGCCCGGTGAAGAACCGTCGCATCGACGCGGCCGCCAGGATGAACAACGTGTCGCCGATCAGCGCGACGGCGATCTGCGTCGCGCCGAGGATCAGGCTCTGCGCGAGCACGCTGCCGCGCGACGGATCGACGAACTGCGGGAACAGCGCGAGCTGGAACATCGCGACCTTCGGGTTGAGGATCGCGGTCATGAATCCCTGGCGGTAGAGCTTGCCCGGCGGCACCGCGTCCTTCACCGCGACGCTCGCCGGCGCGTCCGGCGCGCGCCACGTCGTCCACGCGAGCCACGCGAGGTACAGCGCGCCCGCGATGCGGATCGTGTCGTACGCGTACGGCACCGCCGCCAGCAGCGCCGATAGGCCGAACGCCGCCGCCAGCACGTGCAGCAGGAAGCCGCTCGACGTGCCCGCCAGCGAGACGAAGCCCGCCGCGCGTCCCTGCGCCAGCGTGCGCGACACGAGGTACAGCACGTTCGGCCCCGGCGTGGCGATGAGCGCGGCGCACGCCGCGACGAACACGAGCCACGTGGCGAGCGGGATCATCGCGATCGCTACACGATCTCGACGGCGAGCGCCGTCGCCTCGCCGCCGCCGATGCACAGCGCGGCGACGCCGCGCTTCAGCCCGCGCTTGCGCAGCGCGCCGAGCAGCGTCACGACGATGCGCGCACCCGATGCGCCGATCGGGTGCCCGAGCGCGCACGCGCCGCCGTGTACGTTCACGCGATCGTGCGCGAGCTGGTGCTCCTGCATCGCCGCCATCGCGACCACCGCGAACGCCTCGTTGATCTCGTAGAGGTCGACGTCCTTCGCGGTCCAGCCGGTCCGCGCGAACAGCTTCTCGATCGCGCCGACGGGTGCGGTCGAGAACCACGCGGGTTCCTGCGCGTGCGTCGCGTGGCCCGCGATGACTGCGAGCGGCACGAGGCCACGCCGCTCCGCGGTCGAGCGGCGCATCAGCACCAGCGCCGCGGCGCCGTCGGAGATCGAGCTCGAGTTGGCGGCGGTGACGGTGCCGTCCTTGCGGAACGCGGGCTTCAGCTGCGGGATCTTCTCGGGCGAGGCCTTCGCCGGCTGCTCGTCCTTGTCGATCACCACCTCGCCCTTGCGGCCGCTCACGGTGACCGGCGCGATCTCCCAACCGAACGTGCCGTCGTTGTTGGCCGCGAGCGCGCGCGACAGCGAGGCGAGCGCGAACTGGTCCTGCGCCTCGCGCGTGAACTGGTACTTCGCCGCGCAGTCCTCGGCGAACGTGCCCATCAAGCGGCCCTTGTCGTACGCGTCCTCGAGTCCGTCGAAGAACATGTGGTCGAGCACCTGCTGGTGGCCCATGCGATAGCCGCCGCGCGCCTTCGGCATGAGGTACGGCGCGTTGGTCATGCTCTCCATGCCGCCCGCGACCGCGACGCCCAAGCTGCCCGCGACGAGCTGGTCGTGCGCGAGGATGGTCGCTTCCATCGCCGAGCCGCACATCTTGTTGACCGTGACGCAGCCCGCGCCCAGCGGCAGCCCGGCCTTGAGCGACGCCTGGCGCGCGGGCGCCTGCCCCTGCCCCGCGGGCAGCACGCAGCCCATCAGCGTCTTGTCGACGTCGGCCGGTGCGACGTTGGCGCGCTCGACGGCCGCGCGGATCGCGACGGCGCCGAGGTCGCTCGCGCTCAATGAAGAAAAATCGCCCTGGAATCCACCCATCGGCGTGCGCGCCGCGCCGACGATGACGATCGGATCGTTGGTCATGTTGCCGCTCACTTCGTCTCGTTGAACAGTTCCCGGCCAATCAGCATGCGGCGGATCTCGCTCGTGCCGGCACCGATCTCGTACAGCTTGGCGTCGCGCCACAGCCGCCCGGTGGGATAGTCGTTGATGTAGCCGTTGCCGCCGAGCGCCTGGATCGCCTCGCCCGCCATCCACGTCGCCTTCTCGGCGGCGTACAGGATCGCGCCCGCGGCGTCCTTGCGCGTGGTCTCGCCGCGGTCGCACGCCTGCGCCACCGCGTAGACGTACGCGCGGCACGCCATCATCGTCGAGTACATGTCGGCGACCTTGCCCTGCATGAGCTGGAACTCGCCGATCGGCTGCCCGAACTGCGAGCGCTCGTGCACGTACGGCAGCACGACGTCCATGCACGCGGCCATGATGCCGAGCGGCCCCGCGGCGAGCACCGCGCGCTCGTAGTCGAGGCCGCTCATCAGCACGTTCACGCCGCGCCCCTCCTTGCCCAGGATGTTCTCCGCCGGCACGCGGCAGCCGCTGAACACGAGCTCGCAGGTGTTGGAGCCGCGCATGCCGAGCTTGTCGAGCTTCTGCGCCGTCGTGAAGCCGGGCATGCCCTTCTCGACGAGGAACGCGGTGATGCCCTTCGGCCCGGCGTCGACGTCGGTCTTCGCGTAGACGACGAGCGTGTCGGCGTCGGGGCCGTTGGTGATCCACATCTTGTTGCCGTCGAGCACGTAGTGGTCGCCCTCGCGCCGCGCGCGCAGGCGCATCGACACGACGTCGGAGCCCGAGCCCGGCTCGCTCATCGCGAGCGCGCCGACGTGCTCGCCGCTCATGAGCTTCGGCAGGTAGCGCCGCTTCTGCGCCTCCGTGCCGTTGCGGCGGATCTGGTTCACGCACAGGTTCGAGTGCGCGCCGTAGGAGAGACCCACCGACGCCGATGCGCGCGAGATCTCCTCCATCGCCACGCAGTGCGCGAGGTAGCCCATGCCGGTGCCGCCCAGCTCCTCCTCGACGGTGATGCCGAGGAGGCCCAGGTCGCCCATCTTCCGCCAGAGGTCCGGCGGGAACTGGTTGGTGCGGTCGATCTCCGCGGCGCGCGGCGCGATCTCGTCGGCGGCGAACTGCTGCACCGTCGCGCGCAACTGGTCGATCGTTTCGCCGTGGTGGAACGACAGCGACGGGAAGTTCAGCATCGTGGTTCTCCGGAAGTGCGCAACGGCAGGGCGGATCAGGCGTCGGGCTTGCCGTGCATGACCATCAGTGTCTGCTGCATGAGGGCGACGAGCGTGCGCGTGCCGCCGCGCTCGGCGTGCACCTCGCCGCGGGTGATGCACAGCGTGCGGCCGGACTTCACGACGAAGCCTTCCGCGACGAGGCGGTCGCCGCCGGCGGGTGCCATCAGGTTGAGCTTGAACTCGACCGTGAGGACCGAGCTCTCGCGCGGGAACAGCGTGAAGCCGGCGTAGCCGCCGGCCGTGTCGACGATCGCGCTGACGATGCCGGCGTGCACGTAGCCGTGCTGCTGCGACACCTCGGGCCGGGGCACGAGCGTGATCGCGCAGTAGCCCGGGGCCACCTCGGCGAGCGATGCCCCGATCAGCCGCATGGCGCCCTGGCGCGCGAAGCTCGCGCGGACGCGCGCCTCGTACTCGGCGTCGGCGGGAACGAACACGGCTTCGCCCATGGTGACCCTCGCCTCCTCTCGTCGCGGGCGCGCCGCGGGCGGTCGGAAGCCGCCGCCGTCACCGCCACCGTCGCGCCGCATTCTGGCTTACGTTTACGTAAACGTCAATCGAGCCGGGCGGGCGTGGCCGCGCCAGCCGCGTCGCCGCCCTCGCCCGCGCGCCCCTGCCGCGCCTGGTCCTTCAGCCGCCGGCGGCATTCGCGCTCGACGCCGTCGATCTCGGCCAGCACCGCGTCGATGTCCTCCTTCTGCTGCAGGAGCCGCGTGCGCTTGTCGCCCAGCATCGCGACGAACATCGCGAGCTGCGCGCGCTCGTTGCGCCCCACTTCGTAGAGATCGAGCAGCTCGCCGATCTCGGTGAGCGAGAACCCAAGGCGCTTGCCGCGCAGGATGAGCTTCAGCCGCACCCGCTCGCGCTCGCGGTAGACGCGCGCCTGCCCGCGCCGCTCGGGTGCCAGCATCCCCTGGTCCTCGTAGAAGCGGATCGCGCGCGTGGTCAGCGCGAACTCGTGGGCGAGGTCGGAGATGGTGTACGTGGGCTCGCGCGACGGCGCGGCCGGCTTGGCGCGGGAAGGCATGCGGAACCTGGGTTCGATCGCGACCCGGGGAAGCGGGCGGCCGGTCCACGATACCATATCGGTTTGCCGTCGCCGCACCGCCCTCCCCGGCCATGTCCGCCCCGCATCCCGCCGTCCTCGACTATCCCGTCGGCGCGCCGCCCGCGCCCGGCGGCGCGCTCGCGATCGCGCCGGGCGTGCACTGGCTGCGGATGCCGCTGCCCTTCGCGCTCGACCACATCAACCTGTGGCTGCTCGAAGGCGACGACGGCTGGACGCTCGTCGACACGGGCTACGCCAACGCGGTCACGCGCGAGCTCTGGGAGCGCCACTTCCGCGACACGCTCGCGGGCCGGCCGTTGCGCCGCATCGTCGCCACGCACTGCCATCCCGATCACCTCGGCAACGCCGCGTGGCTCGCCGCGCGCTTCGGCTGCCCGGTGGCGATGACCCACGGCGAATTCCTGGCCGCGCACGCGATCATCGACGAGCGCGCCGCGCACGGCGTGGCCGACACCTGCGCGCTGTTCGCGAGCCACGGCATGCCCGCCGCCGACGTCGCGGCGCTCGCGGCCCGCGGCAACCGCTACCGCGAGGGCGTGCCCGAAGCCCCGTCCGCGCACGAGCGGCTGCAGGACGGCGACGAGCCCACGCTCGGTCGCGACCGCTGGCGCGTGATCGCCGGCTACGGCCATTCCTCCGAGCACGCGGCGCTGTTCGCCGCCGCGCGCGACGTGCTGATCGCGGGCGACATGCTGCTGCCGCGGATCAGCACCAACGTGAGCGTGTGGCCGTCGGAGCCCGACGGCGATCCGCTCGGGCGCTTCCTGGACTCGCTGGCCGCGTTCGAGCGGCTGCCCGGCGGCACGCTCGTGCTGCCGTCGCACGGCCTGCCGTTCCGTGGCATCCCGCTGCGCGTCGCGCAGCTGCGCGCGCATCACGCGGCGCGCCTGTCGGAGCTCATCGAGGCGATCGCCGCCGCGCGCGCGCCCATGTCCGCCGCGCAGATGGTGCCCGTGCTGTTCCCGCGCGAGCTCGACCTGCAGCAGCGCTTCTTCGCCATGGGCGAGACGATCGCCCACCTCAATCACCTGTGGCGGCACGGCCGCCTCGCCCGCACCCGCGACGCGCAGGGCAACCTGCGCTTCGCCGCCTGAATCTCCCGCCCGCTTAACGCCAAGAGGCCACGATGTCCACGCCCGTCACCGATGCCAACGCGCCCAAGATCGACCCGGTCGCCCTCGCCGAATCGCTAGCCGCCGCCGCGGAGAAGAGCGCCAAGGTGATGGGCGAGTTCGCCGCCCGCAACGCCAAGAACGGCGCCGCGCTGCCGAGCGACGAGCTCGGGCTCGGCAAGGCGTTCATGGAAGTCGCCGCGCAGATGCTCGCCAATCCCGCGAAGCTCGCCGAGTCCCAGATGAACCTGTGGTGGGACTACATGAACCTGTGGCAGGGCTCGATGCTGCGCATGATGGGCGCCGCCGCCGCGCCGGTGGCCGTGCCGCACCAGGGCGACAAGCGCTTCAAGCACGAGGACTGGCAGCAGCACTTCCTGTTCGACTACATCAAGCAGAGCTACCTCATCACCGCGCGCTGGCTGCACGACCAGGTGGCCACGGTCGACGGCCTCGACGAGCACACCAAGCTCAAGGTCGACTTCTTCACGCGCCAGTACATCGACGCGCTGGCGCCGTCGAACTTCGCGCTCACCAATCCCGAGGTGTTCCGCGAGACCGTGGCGTCCGGCGGCCAGAACCTCGTCAAGGGCCTGCACAATTTGCTGGACGACATCGAGCGCGGCGGCGGCCAGCTCAGGATCTCGATGACGGACCAGAAGGCGTTCGAGCTCGGCGTCAACATCGCCACCACGCCCGGCAAGGTCGTGTTCCAGAACGACCTCATGCAGCTCATCCAGTACGAGCCCGCCACCAAGAAGCAGTGGAAGCGGCCGCTGCTCATCATCCCGCCGTGGATCAACAAGTACTACATCCTCGACCTGCGCGAGAAGAACTCGTTCATGAAGTGGGCGGTCGCCGAGGGGATGACCGTGTTCGTGATCTCGTGGGTGAATCCCGATGCCACGCTCGCCCACAAGAACTTCGAGGACTACATCACCGAGGGCACGCTCGCCGCGCTCGAGGCCGTCGAAGCCGCCACCGGCGAGCCCGACGCGAACGTGATCGGCTACTGCCTGGGCGGCACGCTGCTCGCCGCCACGCTCGGCCACCTCGCCGCGAAGAAGGACAAGCGCATCGCGAGCGCCACGTTCATGACGTCGCTCGTCGACTTCACGCACGCCGGCGAGCTCGAGGTGTTCATCGACGAGGCGCAGGTGGCCTCGCTCGAGAAGAAGATGAACGAGCGCGGCTACCTCGAAGGCAGCGAGATGGCGCAGACCTTCAACATGCTGCGCGCCAACGACCTCATCTGGTCGTTCGTCATCAACAACTACCTCATGGGGCGCGACCCGTTCCCGTTCGACCTCCTGCACTGGAACTGCGATTCCACGCGCATGCCGGCGGCGATGCACAGCTACTACCTGCGCAACATGTACATGAAGAACCTGCTGGTCGAGCCGAACGCGCTGACCCTCGCGGGCACGCCGATCGACCTGTCCAAGGTGAGCGTCCCGACGTATTTCGTGTCCGCGATGGAGGATCACATCGCGCCGTGGAAGACCACGTACCTCGGCACGCAGGTGCTGGGCGGCAAGTCGCGCTTCGTGCTGTCGGGCTCGGGGCACATCGCCGGCATGGTGAACCCGCCGTCGGCCAACAAGTATGGCTTCTGGACCAACGACGAGCTGCCCGCGGACCCCGATGCGTGGTTCGCCGGCGCGACGCAAAACGAGGGCTCGTGGTGGACGAACTGGCGGCAATGGGTGCAGCCGTACCTCGGCAAGGAAGTGCCGCCGCGCGTGCCCGGCAAGGGCAAGCTCAAGGTGCTCGAGGCCGCGCCGGGGTCGTATGCGCGCATCCGCGCCGACGGCAAGTGAGCGTGCGCGCCGCCGCGTGCTAGATTGGTTTTCATCGCGGCACGGAGAGCGCAGATGAACAGGATGTGGCAAATGCTGGCGGCAGGCGCCTTCGCGGCGCTCGCCGCCACCGGCGCCTCGGCGCAGGTGTGCAACGACTGCGGCACCGTGCAGTCGATGCGCTACGTCGAGGAGAAGGGCCAGGGCTCGGGCCTGGGCGCCGTCGCCGGCGGCGTGGTCGGCGGCGTGCTCGGCCACCAGATCGGCAGCGGGCGCGGCAACACCGTCGCCACCATCGCCGGTGCCGGTGTGGGCGCGTACGCGGGCAACGAGATCGAGAAGAACCGCAAGACGAAGTCGTACTGGGCCGTCACGCTGCGCATGGACAGCGGCGCGACGCGCAACTTCACCTACACCAACAAGCCGGCGGTGCACGAGGGCGAGCGCGTGAAGCTCGTCGACGGCGGCCGCCGCCTCGCGCTGCTCGCGCACTGACGCAGCGCGCGGCGAGGCCGACGAAAAACGCCGGGCATGCCCGGCGTTTTTCGTTTCGGCGTGCGCAGCTCAGCGCCCCGGCCGGTCGCCGCCCTGCGGATTCCCGCCCCCGCCGCGATCCTCGCGGCGCAGGTTGTCGTTGCCCGAACTCGACTTCTCCGGCGCCGGCGCATGGCGCTGCTGCGGCGCCGGCGCGGGCGTCTGCTGCTGCGGCGGCGGCGACGGGCCGACCGACGGCGCGGGCCGCGACAGCGGCACCTGCGGCGCAGCCTGCGGCATCGGCGTCGGGGTGCGCATCGTGGGCGCGGCCTGCGGCACCGGCTGCGGCGTCATCGTCGGCGGCAGCGGCGTGCCCGGCGACGGCCGCGACAGCGAGCGCGTGTTCGCATCGGGCACCGGCGTCGGCGCCGGTGTCGGGACGCGCGCCGGGCGCGCGTCGTGCGGCTGCGGCGCGGGGCTCGGCTGCAGCGACGGGGCGGGCGCGCGGTACAGCGGCGGCGTGCCGGAAGGCGTTGCGTTCGCCGGCGTGCCCGGCGCCGGCCGCTGCAGCGCGGACGATGGCGGCGCGCTCGGCGCCGGCGCGACGGAAGGCACGCCGGACGGCGGCCGCGTCAGCGTGCCGGACGCTGCCCCCGGGGTCGGAACGGTCGCGTTCATCGGCGGCGGGCTCCCCGGTGCCGGCCGCGCGCCCGGGGTGCCGGACGGCTGGGTCGCGTTCGCCGGGAACGCCGGCGTCGGCGCGGCCTGCGGCGTCCGGCCGGGCCGCTGCATCTGTGCATTGCCCGCCGGCGTCGCGGACGGCGCAAAGGCCGCCGGCCGGCCGGCCGGAAACACCGTGGACGCGGGCGGGGGCGCGCCGTCGCCCGGGCGGCGCGCCGGCGCGCGGCTGACGTCCTGGCGCATCAGCGGCGCGGTGGCGAGCACCGGTGCGGCCGCGATCGCCTCGCGCGGCACGCGCACGAGGTCGCGGGTGACCGGCCGGTTCATCACCAGCGAGTTGCCGTGGACGGCAGTGACGCCGTTCGGCGCGTTCCAGTTCACGTAGCGCGCCGGCGGCGGGCCGTTCGGGCGATACACGGCCGTGTTGACCGCGTACGGCTTGTTGTAGCGGTCCCAGCAGCCGTAGGAGCAGCGGTTCCACCACGGGCGGTACGGCTCGCCCCAGCCGAGCGGCACCCAGCCGTAGACCGGGCCGCCGGACACGGTGAACGACCAGCCCGGGCCGCCGGTCCATGCGACCAGCGCCGGCGCCCACAGCGGGCGCGCGACGTAGCGGCCGGGGCACCAGCCCCAGCGCCCGCCGATGAACGCCCAGCGGCCGTAGTGGAACGGCGCGTAGCCCCAGGGGGCTGCGTCGACCCAGGTGGGGCCCCACACGCCGACGTCGGTCCAGTAGCCGTCGCGGTAGGGCGCCCAGTCGGGCCCGACGTCGTTCGGATACCACACGCTGCCGTACTCGGGGGCCTGCTGCCACGTCCCGTAGCGGTCGAGGTCGGCCGCGCCGACCATCTGCGGCGACACGTACGCGCTGGATTGGCTGCGCATGTAGAGCCGGTCGCGGCTCGCCACCCAGCCGTCGAAGCCGTCCGTGCCCACGCCGTTGCGCACGTCCGCGAACTGCGGGTCCATGCCGTCGACGTACGCGCTCTGGCCGGGCAGCACCTGCTGCACCGCGCCCATCGTCAGGACGTTGGCCTCGCCTTCGCGCACGACCAGCAGCGTGTGCTCGCGATCGTCGCTCACGTCGATGCGGTAGGCACCCGCGCGCGTGATCACGACCTGCGCATTGGGCGTATCGACGCGCGCGGACTCGCCCGGGTCGAGCACGCGCACGCGCAGCGCCAGGCGACCCTGCGCGACGAACACCGCGAACTGGCGATCGTCGAGGCGCGACAGGTGGATGTTGGAATCGCCCGCGAGGCGGAACTGCCCCGCGCCGAAGTCGATCTCCGCGCGGCCGTCATGGCCCACCCACACGTTGTCGCCGGCCGCCACCGGATAGTTGATGCCGACCGGCTGCCACTGGTCGGGCTTGTCCTGCGGCGCGAGGAACAGCTCGCCGCCGACGTCCGCGACGCGGCCGACGCGGCCCGGCAGGTCCTCGGCCGGTGCCGGTTGCGACAATGCGGGCGCGGCGAGCACGGCGGCCAGCGCCATGATTGCGAAATGTTTCAAAACGCGCGTCCCGTGCGCGAATCGTGCGATTTCATCGCGGAGCAATGCATTTGGCGTGGCATCCATAGCGTCCCTTCCTGTCGCGCAATAGACAACGCGCGCCCGCTGCCGTTCGTTGACCGCGGGGCGGGAAACGTCGATTTGCATTAGAATCATTGTTCAACGAGCGGACCGCGCCGAAGTCCGCACGGTACCTGCAATCCACCCAGAGGAGAGAAGCAATGCGGAATTTCCGTCCGACGCAGGTTGCCTGCGCCCTCGTGCTCGCGCTTGCCGCGGGTACCGCGTCCGCCCAGTTCTCGGGCACGTACATCTTCGGTGACAGCCTGAGCGATGCCGGCCAGTACGGCGCACGCTTCACCACCAATCCGGGCCTGACGGCGGCGATGTACGTCGGCCAGGCGTACGGGCTCACCTCGTCGCCGTCGTTCCAGGGCGGCAACGATTTCGCGCAGGGTGGCGCGCGCGTGAACTCGCCGTCGCCGCTGGTGCCGCCGGGTGTCCCCGACAACTCGATCGCGCAGCAGGTGAACCAGTTCCTCGCGAAGGGGCTGCCCGACCGCAACGCGCTCTACCAGATCCAGGGCGGCGCGAACGACATCTTCGTGCTCGCCAACCAGTTCCTCGGCGGCCAGATCACGCAGCCGCAGCTGCAGGCCGCGGTGGCGCAGGCCGCGGTCGATCTCGCGACGCAGGCGGCCAAGCT
The DNA here is from genome assembly GCA_046347855.1 of Burkholderiales bacterium. Classification (GTDB taxonomy): domain Bacteria; phylum Pseudomonadota; class Gammaproteobacteria; order Burkholderiales; family Casimicrobiaceae; genus VBCG01. The sequence goes on along the minus strand of JAXMFJ010000005.1, from coordinate 488,693 downwards.
CAAGGCGGCCGGCGCGCAATACGTCGTGGTGCAGGCGCTGCCCGACATCGGCAAGACGCCGATGGCGGCCGCGGCCGGCGCGCAGGCCACGTTCACCGCGCTGTCGGATCTCTTCAACACCACGCTCAACGCCGCGGTCGGCAACGGCGGGCTGCAGGTGATGCAGTTCAACACGTCGAAGCTGCTGAACGAGATCATCGCGAGCCCCGCGCTCTACGGCTTCACCAACGCGACGTCCGTCGCCTGCACGACGTCGAGCTCGCTGCAGTGCACGCCCGCCACGCTCGTGTCGTCGAACGCGAACCTGACCTACGTCTTCGCGGACGGCGTGCACCCGACCACCGGCGCCAACCTCGTGCTGTCGCAGGCCATCGTGTCGATGATGACCGGCCCGCAGCAGATGGCGGCCTTGGGCCAGGCGCCGTTCGACGTCGAGCGCGCGAACTGGCGCACCCTCGACGGCCGCATGATGTCCGCGATCGGCGCGCCCGGCGCGCCCGGCAAGTTCAACGCGTGGGCCGCATACGACTACGCCTCGCCCGACGTCTTCGGCAACGGGCTCTCCGGCAGCGGCGACATGAGCACCATCTCGGTCGGCGGCGACATGCGGCTCTCCGACAAGATGCTCGCCGGCCTGCAGTTCTCGTACACCGACTACAAGGGCGACTTCGGCAACGGCGACTTCAAGCTGCGCGAGCCGATGTTCACCGCGTACATGGGCTACGGCGAAGGCCCGTGGTATTTGGGCGCCACGCTCGGCGCCGGCGGCCTCGACTTCTCCACCACGCGCAACATCCAGCTCGGCGCCGCCATGCGCACCGAGAGCGGCGACACGCGCGGCTGGCACGCGGTCGGGCGCCTGCTGGGCGGCTACTGGTTCCGCTACGGCGACTGGAACCACGGCCCGTTCGCCAAGCTGACGTACGAGAAGCTCGTCGTGCGCGAGTTCAGCGAGAACGGCAGCGACAGCACGAGCCTCACCTACGGCCAGCAGAACAACGACGCGTTCTGGTCGAGCTTAGGCTGGCAGGTCGCGGGCAACGTGTCGGGCTTCCGCCCGTTCGCGCGCGTCACGTGGGAATACAACTTCCAGAACGACGACCGCGTCGTGCAGGCGCACGCCAACAACCTGAACGGCTGGTACACGATGCCGGCGTTCGCGCAGGACAGCAACTGGGCGCTGTTCGACGTGGGCGTGAGCCGCGACTTCGGCGGCGTCACCGGCTTCATCGGCGCCAACGCGTCGGCCGGGAAGGGCGACGGCGACTACTGGTCGGTCACGGTGGGCATCCGCGCGCCGTTGTAAGCCACGCTCGTTGCAACCCGGGCCGTCCGCGCGAGCGGGCGGCCCTTTCTTTTGTGTTTGCTAGGGCTGGCGCACCCAACGTGCACGGGCGAGGTCGAGCTCGCATGGCGCCGCGAGGCCGAAGCGCGCGACGTGCTCCGCGACCCGTGCGCGATAGTCGGGCGCAGCGGGGAACGAGAGGTTCCACCACGGCGGCGCGAAGCTCGCCACGCCGTTGATCGTCGGCAGCCCGGTGAGCTCCGCGACCAGCATCGCATCCGCGTTGTGGCTGTAGCGACCGTCGACGTCCGGCCCGTACAGCGCGCCGGGTCGCGCCGACGACGCGAAGAAGAACGAGCATCCCACGGGCGGCGCGCCGATCGCGGCGAGGCGCGCGACTTCGGCGGGCCGTGCGATGCCGAGCGGCGGCAGCACGTTCGCGTTCTCCGCGAGCAGGACGAGGCACACCGCCGCGAGCGCAGCGGGATGGCGCACGCGCAGGCGCGACAGCATCGAGACCACGACCACGACGATGGGAACCGCCAGGAAGATCTGGATGCGGGTCACTGCACGCGCCGCCTTGGCCCCGGGCACCAGGTGGTACACGAGCCACCAGCCCGAGACGTCGCCGATCCGCAGCGCCAGCGCCCACACGACGACGGTGGCCGCCGCGAGCGCGATGACGGGCATCGGCACGACGCCCTTCCGGTAACCGTGCACGAGCCACGCGCACGCGGCGATGAACGCAATCACCATTCCGAGTGGGAATCCCGTGGCCCGCTCGGCAGCCGAGAAGCCACCCGCGCCGAGCGCCGCGTCGACGGCGCGCACGAGCCATCCCCACACGACGTTGCCTTCGCCTACGTTGATCACGTCGAGCAGGTTCGGTGCGAACGCGAGCGCCACCGCGTAGGCGTGCATGCCCGTCTCGCGCGCCTTGGGGAGGTAGAGCCACACGAAGGGCGCGAGCAGCAGCGCGGCACCGGCCGCCACCACCGCGAGCGGGAGCGCGAGGGCGCGCGCCCGCCGCACGACGTCGCGCAGTCCCGCGCGGCCGGCCATGCACGCGGCGATCGTCGCGGTCACGAGCGTGAAGAACGCGAAGTACCACGCCATGTAGAACGCGGTCATGAGCCACGCCGCGAAGAACGCCGCCGCGGCGAGCGCCCACAGCGTGAAGCGCGTACGCTGCACGTGCCGGAACGCGGCCAGCGCCTCGTGCAGCAGCAGCACCATCACGGGCACGAAGCACACGGCGAAGAGCTGCGTGTGATGCGCGTGCAGGAAGAGGTTGTTCGACAGCGTGAACAGCAGCGCGCCGAACAGCGACCACCCGCGCGGCCAGCGCAGCACGCGGCGGCCCATCGCGTAGAACGCGGCGAAGCCTGCCACGCGCAGGACGGCGTTGACGAGCTCGCCCGCGAGGAACGGGTCGCTGCCCGCGGCCCGCAGCGCCGAGTAGACGAGCCCGTGCAGGAGATAGCCGTCGTTGTAGCCGAGCGTGTTGGGAGTCGGAAAGAAGAAGCGCGTCGTGGCCCACGACGACAGGCCGCGCACGACGTTGTGCCAGTGCTCGAGGATCGCGATGGCGATGAAGCCGTCGTAGCGGTCGCCGTTGAGGAGCTGCCCGCCATTGCGCAGCTGGAAGCGGAAGTCGAAGAGCACCGCCGCGATGCCGGCGAGGCCGATCGCCAGCGTGGGCAGGACGTTGCGGACTATGGAGCGCATGCGCTCGCCCGCGGCGCGGGAGGCGTGGCGCTCAATCGCGCGGCTTGCGCTTGCGCCCCGCGATCACCGCGTCGTAGAGCGGCCGCGGCAGGACGCGCAGCAGGCGCGAGAGCATGGCCATCGGCCACGGGAAGACGTAGAACGTGCGCCGGCGTGCGATGGCCGCGGCCATCAGTCGGGCGGCCTCGTCGGCATCGATCAGGAATGGCATCCGGTACGGATTGCGCGCCGTCAGCGGCGTGGCGACGAAGCCGGGGCACAGCGTCAGCACGTCCACGCCCGTCCCGCGCAATTCGACGCGCAGGCTCTCGAGGTAGGTGATCGCCGCGGACTTGGAGCCGCAGTACGCGCCCGAGCCGGGGAGCCCGCGAAACCCTGCGACGCTTGCCACGCCGACCAGCGCGCCGCGCCCCGCGTCGCGCATCGGCGCGACGAACGGCGCGAACGTGTGCACGATGCCGAGGAAGTTGGTCTCGAGGATGGCGCGGAACGCCGGCATGTCCCCGGGCTGATCGGTGAGCGCGCCGCGCGAGATGCCGGCGTTGGCGATCACGGCGTCGGGCGCGCCGAAGCGGCCGCAGAAATCGGCGGCCGCGCGGGCGAGCGCCTCCGCATCGCGCACGTCGCCCGCATAGGTGGCGACGGTGGCCGGCGCGAGCTCGGCGGCGAGCCGCGAGAGCTCGCTCTCGCGGCGCGCGAAGAGGCCCAGGGTGGCGCCCGCCTTCGCGTACCTCCGGGCCAGCGCCTCACCGAGCCCCGAGGAGGCGCCGGTGAGGAAGACCCGCATGCAGGCGCTGCGCCCCGGTTACGACTTCGGGCGCTCGGCGCGCGCCTTCTGCACGAGCGCGTCGATCGCGTTGGGCACGCCCGCGTGGCCGTTGGCCATGCGTTCCGGGCCGGTCGTGTACTTGCCGTCGACGATGATCGTCGGCACCGACTGGATGCCGTAGGCCTGCGCCATCTGCTTCGCGCGGTTGACCTTGCCGACCACGCTGAAGGAGTTGAGAAGGTCCTTCATCTTGTTGCGGTCGAGGCCCTTGCTCGCGGCCCAGTCGAGGAACACCTTCTCGTCGGAGAAATTCTGGCCCTTGCCGTGGATCGCCGCGAAGATCTCCGGCGAGTACTTCGCCTCGTCGCCCTCGGCCTCGAGCGCGTAGTAGATCTTGGCGAGCATCTCCCACTTCGGCTGGAACATCACGGGCACGCGCCGGAACGTGACGTCGGCCGGCTTGGTCTTGAGCCACGTCTGCAGCATCGGCTCGAGCTCGCCGCAGTGCGGGCAGCCGTAGGAGAAGAACTCGAGCACCTCGATGTTCTTGCCCGTCTCCACCGGCATCGCGTTCCTGAGCTTCGCGTAGTCCTTGCCTTCGACGAGCGATGCCTGCCCCGACGCACCCGTCGCGAACGCGGCCGCGGCCAGCAGCACCGCGACGGCGCGCAGCGCACCGTGCAGCCAGGGGAAATTCCGTTCGTTGCTCATGCCTGCTCCTGTGTTGCCGCACGGAAGCGCCGTGCGTCGTGGTTGGGTGAACGCGGCACGCCGCTCGCGCGCCGACCGGACGCTAGAACTTGATGACCGCGACGTCGAAGCCGCTGCGCGTGAGGTCGTTCTTGATGCGGTTCAACTCGTCCGTGTTGTCGTAGGGCCCGAGGCGCACGCGGTAGCGCACGCCCTTGTCGGGGAGCGTTCCCTGCTGCACGTTCGCCTGCCAGCCGGCGAACGCGAGGCGCGCCTTCAGGTTCTCCGCATCCGATTCGGTGGAGAACGAGCCCGCCTGCAGCCAGAAGCGCTCCGGCAGCTTGGCGGCCGTCGTGCCCTCTGCTTTGTCCGCGGCCTTGGCGGCGGGTTCCGGCGCCTTGTCGGGCGCCTTCGCCACCTTGTCGGGCGCCTTGTCCTTGTCGGCGGCTTTCTCGGCGGCCTTGTCCGCGGCCTTCGCCTTCTCGCCGGCCTTGTCCTTCGCTTCGCCGACGACTGCGCGATCGCCGGTCTTCGGCGCCTCGGCCTGGACCTTCGGCTCTTCCACGCCCGGCAGGATCTTGTAGAAGTCGAAGCGCGGCTTCTCCGCTGCGACCTGCGCGCCCTTGCCGGATTCCTTCGCCGCCTCGCGCGCCTCGCGTGCGCCGCCCTGCGCCGGGAACGGGCCGTTCGACTTCATGAGGTAATAGGCCACGCCGGCGGCGAGCCCCAGGCCGAGCACGAGCCCGATGAACACGCCGAGCAGCGTGCCGCCGGCCGCGCTGCGGCGGCGGTTGCGCGGCTTGGCGGCGGGCGTAGGAGTCGGTGAGGCGGCGCGCGGCATGATCAGGTGAGCTTAGGCAGGGCGATCGCGAAGGCGTTCATGCGTGCCGCTCACATCTTGTCCGGGGCGGAGATGCCAAGCACGGCGAGGCCGTTGCGCAGCACCTGTCCGGTCGCGACGCACAGCGCGAGGCGGGCATCGCGCACTTGCGTGTCGTCGACCAGGAACCGCTCGGCATTATAGTAACTGTGGAATTCCTGCGCCAAATCCTTGAGATAGAACGTGACCTGGTGCGGCGCGAGATCGCGCGCCGCATTCGCGAGCTCGAGCGGGAAATCGGCGAGGCGGCGCAGCAGCGCCTCCTCGTAAGGGCTCGTCAGCGCCGCGACGTCCACCTCACGCAGCTGCGCGCGCGCATCGTCGGGCGCGATGCCCGCCTGCCGCAGCACCGAGCACATCCGGGCGTGCGCGTACTGCACGTAGTACACCGGATTCTCCTCCGACTGCGAGCGCGCGAGGTCGATGTCGAACACGAATTCGGTATCCGCCTTGCGTGACACCAGGAAGTAGCGCACGGCATCGCGCCCCGCGTCGTCGATCAGGTCGCGCAGCGTGACGTAGCTGCCCGCGCGCTTGCTGATCTTCACTTCCTCGCCGCCGCGCATCACCGTCACCATCTTGTGCAGCACGTAGTCGGGATAGCCGGCGGGAATGCCCATCCCGAGCGCCTGCAGTCCCGCGCGCACGCGCGTGACCGTGCTGTGATGGTCGGAGCCCTGCACGTTGATCACCTTGGGGAAACCGCGCTCCCACTTGGTGACGTGATACGCGACGTCGGGCACGAAGTACGTGTACGCGCCGTCCGACTTGCGCATCACGCGGTCCTTGTCGTCGCCGTAGTCGGTGGTGCGCAGCCACAGCGCGCCTTCGTGCTCGTAGGTCTTGCCCGACGCCACGAGCTTCCGCACCGTGCCGTCGACGCGGCCGTCGGTGTACAGCGAGCTCTCGAGGTAGTAGCAGTCGAATTTCACGCCGAAGGCGAGGAGGTCGCGGTCCTGCTCGCGGCGCAGCTCCGCGACCGCGAAGTGCCGGATGCGCTCGATGTCGGACAGGTCGGGCCCGAACTGGTCGAGGTAGCGCTGCGCGATCTCCACGATGTACTCGCCGCGATAGCCGTCCTCGGGGAACGCCGCATGCTCGCCGAGCAATTCCTTCGCTCGCGCCCGCACTGAGATCGCGAGGTTCTCGATCTGCTGGCCCGCGTCGTTGTAGTAGTACTCGCGCGACACGTCGTAGCCCTGCAGCGCGAGCAGGTTGCCGAGCGAGTCGCCGAGCGCCGCCTGCCGGCCGTGACCGACGTGCAGCGGCCCGGTCGGGTTCGCCGATACGAACTCGACCATCACCTTCTCGCCGTCGTGCGCGTGCGATGCGCCGAAGGCATCGCCCTCCGCCAGCACGCGCGCGACGATCGACTGCCGCGCCGCCGGCGCGAGCGTGAAGTTGATGAAGCCCGCGCCCGCGATGTCCACCTTCGCGACCAGCGGCGACGCCGGCAGCGCGGCGACCAGCGCCTGCGCGAGCTCGCGCGGGTTGCGGCGCGCGGCCTTGGCAAGCGCGAGCGCGACGTTCGAGGCGTAATCGCCGTGCGTCGCCTGCTTCGGGCGCTCGAGCGTGACCGTCGCGGCAGGCGCGTCGGGCACCACCGTGGCCATCGCGGCAGCGAGGGCGCGTTCGAGTTCTGTCTTGGGATCGGTCACGGAAGGGTGATACGCGGCGGCCGGCGCATGCAAAACGTTGAATTATAGCGGGTGGCCTGCGGACCTCAGCCGAATCCGGCGGGGTCGACGTCGATCGTCCAGCGCACGCGGCGTCCCGGCAGCGCCGCGAGCGCCTCGCGCCATGCCGGCAGGAACCGCTGCAGCGCCGCGCGGCGCGCGCTTTGCGCCACCACCTGGGCGCGCTCGAAGCCCGCGCGGCGCGCGAGGAGCGCCGGCACCGGCGGGAACACGGTGATCTCGCCGCCATCCGCCTGCGCGAGCGCTTCGCCCGCCGCATGCGCGGCGTGCAGGAACGCGTCCACGTCCTCGCGCCGGTGCGCCTCGGCGGCGAGCAGCGCGACGTGCGCGAACGGCGGCAGCTCGCCCGCGCGCCGCTCGCCGAGCAGCGCATCCGCGAGCACCGGATAGTCGTGCGCCACCAGCGCACGGAACACCGGATGCTCGGGAAAGTCCGTCTGCACGATCACTTCGCCGGGGAGGCCCGCGCGGCCCGCGCGGCCCGCGACCTGCATGAGCAGCGCGGCCAGCCGCTCGGTGGCGCGGAAGTCCGCGCTGTAGAGCGCGTTGTCGGCGCCCAGCACGCCGACCAGCGTGAGGCGCGGAAAGTCGTGGCCCTTGGCGAGCATCTGCGTGCCCACGAGGAGGTCGAGCTCGCGCGCGGCCACCCGCTCGCGCACGGCGGCGAACGCGTGCCGCGCGCGCGTGCTGTCGCGGTCGACGCGCGCGATGCGCGCGGCGGGGAAGGCGGCGGCCAGCGCGCGCTCGAGCCGCTGCGTGCCGAAGCCGAGCGGCAGCAGGTCGACGTTGCCGCACGACGGGCACGCCGCCGGCACCCGCTCGGCGTGGCCGCAGTGGTGGCAGCGCATGCGCGGCGGATCGCGGTGGGTGGTGAGCCGCGCCGCGCAGCGCGGGCAGTGCGCCTCCCACTTGCAGGACGCGCAGACGAGCGAGGGCGAATAGCCGCGCCGGTTGACGAACACCAGCGCCTGCTCGCCGCGCGCGAGCCGCGCGGCGATCGCGTCGCGCAACGGCTCGCCGACGCCGTCCAAGTCGCGCGCGGCGCGGTTACCGGTGAGCACGACGCGCGGCAGCGTGGCGCGGGGATCGGCGCGCTGCGGCAGGTCGAGCCGCCGGTAGCGTCCCTCGCGCGCGTGCCACCACGATTCGAGCGACGGCGTGGCGCTGCCGAGGACGACCGGCACGCCGCGGCGCCGCGCGCGCCAGATCGCGACGTCGCGCGCGTGGTAGCGCACGTTGTCCTGCTGCTTGTACGACGCGTCGTGCTCCTCGTCGATCACGACGAGCCCGAGCGCGGGCAGCGGCGCGAAGATCGCGAGGCGCGTGCCGAGCACGAGCTGCGCAGCCCCCATCGCGGCCGCCTGCCACTGCGCGCGCCGCTCGCCATCGGGCAGACCGCTGTGCAGCGTGGCGATCGCGAGTCCCGGGCGCGCCGCCTGCACGCGCGCGACGAGCTGCGGCGTCAGGTTGATCTCGGGCACGAGCAGCAGCACCTGCTGCCCGCGCGCGAGCACCGCGTCGGCCGCCGCGAGGTAGACGTCCGTCTTGCCGCTGCCGGTGATGCCGAACAGCAGGAACGTGGCGAACCCGCCGGCGGCGCCGTCGATCGTCTCCACCGCGGCGCGCTGCGCGTCGTTGAGCGCGTGGCGATGGCCCGCGGCCGCGGGTCCGGGCGCCGCGGGCGCGAGCCAACCGGCGTCGCGCCATTGCGCGAGCATCCGCCGGCGCGTCGCGGGCAGCCCGGCGATGAAGCCCGCGGAGGCGACGCCGTCCTGCGCGACGAGCTGCTCGAGCAGCGCACGCGCGGCCGGTGCTCGCGCGAGGCGCGCAGGGAGCGCGGCGCGGCCTTCCGCGGTGAGCGCGAGCGGGACCGGCGCGGGCCGCGGCGTGCCCTTCGCGAGCGGCGGCACGGCGAGCGCGAGCGCCATGCCGAGCGGCGACTGGTAGTAGCCCGCGACGAACGCCGCGACGTCCTGCACGTCCGCGGGGAGCATGACCGGCAGCACGTCGCGCAGCGGCAGCAGGCGCTTCGGGTCGACGTCGGTTTCCGCGGCGACGTCGACGACCACGCCGGCGAGCGTGCGGGCACCGAGTTGCGCGCGTACAACACTGCCCTTGTCGACCACGAGTCCCTGGGGAATCCAGTAGTCGAAGACCTGACCGGCCGCGACCGGCAGCGCGACGCGCGCGATCGGCATGGGGCGCCTTTCAGCCGCCGTTCACTGCGCTCGACGCGCGCAGGTTGTAGTGTTCCAAGTCCTCACAGCTCACGCTAGCAAGAGCGCCCAAGTCCTTCATTCCAAAGGATCGTCCAAACAACGCACAAGTCCTGTGGATAACTTTGTGCGTAAGTGACGGGGCTTGACAACCCGATATGACGCATGCCTGCGGCAACCCTGCCCCAGGTTGGCGTGCGCGCAGAAAAAATTGAGTATTTTCATGGCACTAGGAAAGCCATGCCCGGGCGCTCGCCGTGCGCACCGGAATGTCCATGCCGCCCTGTCGCAATGTGCATAACTGGCGCGGAGGAGCCGGAAGCGGCCGCTTTGTCAAGCCCCGCGAAAGCGAGCATTGGCGCGGGATTCGGGGGTGTTCCCTCGGGGAGCGAGGGACTTCGGCCTAGCCCTGGCGCAGCGCCCGCGACACGCCGTGCACGGTCTCGACCAGCGCGCCGACGTTCTCGGGCGGCGTCCCCGGCACGATGCCGTGGCCGAGGTTGAAGATGTGCCCCGGCGCCGGCCCGGCGGCGCGCACTATCGCGGCCGCCTCGCGGCGCACGGTCTCGGGGTCCGTCAGCAGCACCAGCGGGTCGAGGTTGCCCTGCAGCGCGACGCGGTCGCCGACCGCGGCGCGGGCCGCCGCGATGTCGACCGTCCAGTCGAGGCCCACGCCGTGCGCGCCGCAGGCCGCGATGTCCGCGAGCCAGGTGCCGCCGCCCTTGGTGAACACGATGGACGGGATCGGCTTGCCGTCGGCGCCGGGCGCCAGGCCGGCGATGATCTCGCGCATCGGGTCCAGCGAGAACTTGCGGTACGCCGCGGCGGACAGCATGCCGCCCCACGTGTCGAAGATCATCACGGCGTCGGCGCCGTGGCGGATCTGCTCGTTGAGGTACGCGGTCACCGCCTGCGCATTGACCGCCACGAGCGCGGCGAGGAGGTCCGGCCGTTGGTACGCCATCTTGCGCACGTTCGCGAAGTCGTCGCTGCCGCGCCCCTCGATCATGTAGCAGGCGAGCGTGAAGGGACTCCCGGAGAAGCCGATCAGCGGCACGCGGCCCTTGAGCGCCTGCTTGATCTGCGCGACCGCGTCGAACACGTAGCGCAGCTTGCCGAGATCGGGCGCCGCGAGCGCGCGCACCGCGGCCTCGTCGCGCACGGTGCGCGCGAAGCGCGGGCCCTCGCCCTCGGCGAACGACAGGCCGAGCCCCATCGCATCGGGCACGGTCAGGATGTCGGAGAACAGGATCGCCGCGTCGAGCGGGAAGCGGTCGAGCGGCTGCAGCGTGACTTCCGTCGCCAGCGCGGGATTCATCGCCAGCGCCATGAAGCTGCCGGCCTTCGCGCGCGTCGCGTTGTACTCGGGCAGGTAGCGGCCCGCCTGGCGCATCAGCCAGACCGGCGTGTGGGGCGTGGGCTCGCGGCGCAGGGCGCGCAGGAAGGTGTCGTTCTGGAGCATGGGAATACCGCGGCGCGGCGCCGGCGGGCTTTCGGGGATGGTGGTGCGCGATTTTACCCGGCGCGGGCGGGGACGAGCCGGCGCCCGGTCAGCCGCTCGAGGATCGCGAGCGGCGCGCGCGCGGGATCGTAGAGCGCGGCGACCGGCAGGTGGATGGTCTGCTCGAGCATGTATTGCCCGGACACCGCGGCGTGCATCACCTGGTCGGAGAAGCACAGCCACGTGGCGCCGGGCGGCATGGGCACGACCTGCTGCGTGCAGGTGCGCTGGTACTCCATGTCTTCCTTGGCGCGGTCGTGCAGGCCCAGCATGTAGTGGTCGTACGCGCTGCGCGTGCCCTTGGTCACGTGCAGCGCGGAGAGCACCGCCGCGGAACCCGGCAGCGGCGCCTTGATCCGCGGCAGCATGGCTTTCGCCATCGCCTCGAACGAATCGCCGACGCGCCACACGCGCGGCTCGCGCGGGTTGAGGTTCGAGAACACGCGCAGGATCCGCTCGCCGTGATTGGGGCGCGACGGAAACGCGTCGACGTGCAGCCGCGAGTCGTCCTTGCGCCACGACACGTCGCGGCCCACCGCGGGCTGCGGGCGGAAGCTGGTGCGCGCACGCGTGACGTACGGCGCGTAGCGCGGGAACAGCGTGGTGACCAGCGTGGCGGCCTGCGCGGAGAAGCGCGCCACCATCGCCGCGAGATCGGCGAGGTCGCCTTCGTTGCCGCGCGCGCCCTTGAGCCGCGTGCCGTCGAGGCTCACGTTCTTCGCGCGGCCGTCGGACCACTGCGGCGACAGGAAGCGCTGCTCGGGCTCGCTCAACGCGAACTTCACGTGCGGCAGCAGCACGACGCCGCCGCCTTCCAGCGCACGAATCGCGGACTCCTGCACCCCCGGCGGCAACGCGGGCTGCCAGCCCGTCAGGTCGAGGGTGAGGACCTCCGTCATCGCGGCAGTGTCGACGCGCCCATGAGGAACTCGTCCACCGCGCGCGCCGCCTGGCGGCCCTCGCGGATCGCCCACACCACGAGCGACTGGCCACGCCGCATGTCGCCGGCGGCGAACACCTTGGGCACCGAGGTGCGATAGGTGTCGGTGTCGGCCTTCACGTTGCTGCGCGCATCGCGCTCGACGCCGAACTGCTCGAGGAGGCCGGACTGCACCGGCCCCACGAAGCCCATCGCGAACAAGACGAGGTCCGCCTTCAGCTCGAACTCGCTGCCGGGCACCTCGACCATCTTCATCGCGCCGTTGCCCTCGCGCTGCCACTCCACGCGCGCGGCGACGAGCTTCTCCACCTTGCCGTTCTTCCCTTCGAAGCGCTTGGTGGTCACCGACCAGTCGCGCGCGCAGCCTTCCTCGTGCGACGAGGACGTGCGCAGCTTGATCGGCCAGTTCGGCCACACGAGCGGCTTGTTCTCCGACTCGGGCGGCTGCGGCAGGAGCTCGAACTGCGTGACCGACGCGGCGCCGTGGCGATTGGACGTGCCGACGCAGTCCGATCCCGTGTCGCCGCCGCCGATCACCACCACATGCTTGCCCGTCGCCTTGATCTGCCCGGCCACCACATCGCCCGCAACGACCTTGTTCTGCTGCGGCAGGAACTCCATCGCGAAGTGCACGCCGTCGAGGTTTCGGCCGGGAACGTCGAGGTCGCGCGGCGCCTCGGCGCCGCCGGTGAGCACGATCGCGTCGAATTCGGCGAGCAGCGCCTGCGCCGGAACGTTGCCGCCGACGTGCGCGTTCGCGCGGAACACCACGCCCTCCTCGGCCATCTGCGCCATGCGGCGGTCGATGAGGTGCTTCTCCATCTTGAAATCGGGGATGCCGTAGCGCAGCAGGCCGCCGATGCGGTCGTTCTTCTCGAGCACGACGACGTCGTGGCCCGCCCGCGCGAGCTGCTGCGCGCACGCGAGGCCCGCCGGGCCGGAGCCCACGATCGCGACGCGGCGGCCGGTCTTGTGCGCGGGCGGCTGCGGCGTCACCCAGCCCTCTTCCCATCCCTTGTCGATGATGAAGTGCTCGATCGACTTGATGCCCACCGCGTCGTTGTTGATGTTGAGCGTGCACGCCGCCTCGCACGGCGCGGGGCACACGCGGCCCGTGAACTCCGGGAAGTTGTTGGTCGCGTGCAGCGTGTCGAGCGCGGCACGCCACTGGTGCCGGTACACGAGATCGTTCCAGTCCGGGATGATGTTGTGGACCGGGCAGCCGCTCTGGCAGAACGGGATCCCGCAATCCATGCAGCGCGCGCCCTGCTTCGCCGCCTCCTCCTCGGAGAGCGTGACGACGAACTCGCGGTAATGGCGCACGCGCTCCGCGGCCGGCTCGGCGGCCTCCTGGATGCGCTGCAACTCGAGGAATCCGGTGATCTTGCCCATGGGTCCTTCACTCGCGGCGATGACTCTGCTCGCCGCATCGGTTCGCTATGCATCGACGCGCTGCGCGCGCCTCCGGCGCCGCGGCGCGCACGCCGCGGCGTTGCCCCTTACGCGGCCGCGCGCTGCGCGGCCGCCGCCGGCGCCGCGGCCTTCGCCGCGTGCATCTCGGAAAGCGCGCGCCGGTATTCGTGCGGGAACACCTTCACGAACTTGCCGCGCGCCGCGTCCCAGTCGTCGAGCATCGCGAGCGCCAGCGTGCTGCCCGTGAAGCGCAGGTGGCGCTCGATCAGCTCGCGCAAAACCGCCTCGTCGGACTTGCCCAGGTGCCGCAGCCGTCCCTTGCCCTGCGCCGCGAGCTCGCGCTCGGCGGCCGCCTGCTGAGCCTCCGTCTGCAGCGGCTCGAGCGCGACCATCGCGGGGTTGCAGCGCTGCGCGAACGTGCCGTCCGGGTCGTACACGAACGCGAGCCCGCCGCTCATGCCGGCGGCGAAGTTGCGCCCGGTCTTACCGAGCACCACGACCGTGCCGCCCGTCATGTACTCGCACCCGTGGTCGCCGGTGCCTTCCACGACCGCCGACGCGCCCGAGTTGCGCACGCAGAAGCGCTCGCCCGCCACGCCGCGGAAATAGGCCTCGCCCTCGATCGCGCCGTACATCACCGTGTTGCCGATGACGATGTTCTCTTCCGGCTTCGCGGGGCACGCGGGATCGGGATAGACGACGATGCGGCCACCCGACAGGCCCTTGCCGACGTAGTCGTTGGTGGCGCCCTGCAGCTCGAACGTGATGCCGCGCGCGAGGAACGCGCCGAAGCTCTGGCCGGCGATGCCGTCGAACGCGACGTGGATCGTGTCCTCCGGCAGGCCTTCGTGACCGTGCTTGTGCGCGACCGCCCCGGAGAGCATCGCGCCCACCGAGCGGTTCGCGTTGCGGATCTTCTGCGCGAGGCGCACCGGCTGCTTCTTCGCGAGCGCGGGCTGCGCGTCCGCCAGGAGACGGTGATCGAGCGCACCCGCGAGTCCGTGGTCCTGCGCTTCCTTGCGATAGCGCGCGACCTCCGCCGGCATCTTCGGCTGGTGGAACACGCGCGAGAAGTCGAGCCCGCGCGCCTTCCAGTGCGCGATGCCGGCCCGCATGTCGAGGAGATCGGCGCGGCCGATCATCTCGTCGAACGTGCGGAAGCCCAACTGCGCCATCAGCTCGCGCACTTCCTCGGCGACGAAGAAGAAGTAGTTGACGACGTGCTCGGGCTGGCCGCTGAACTTGCGGCGCAGCACCGGGTCCTGCGTGGCCACGCCGACCGGGCACGTGTTGAGGTGGCACTTGCGCATCATGATGCAGCCGGCCACCACCAGCGGCGCGGTGGCGAAGCCGAACTCGTCGGCGCCGAGCATGGCGCCGATCACGACGTCGCGCCCGGTCTTCATCTGGCCGTCGACCTGCACCGTGATGCGGCCGCGCAGGCGGTTCAGCACCAGCGTCTGCTGCGTCTCGGCGAGGCCCAGCTCCCACGGCGAGCCGGCATGCTTGATCGACGACACCGGCGACGCGCCGGTGCCCCCGTCGTGCCCGGAGATGGTCACGTGGTCGGACTTCGCCTTCGCGACCCCGGCCGCCACCGTGCCCACGCCGACCTCGGACACGAGCTTGACGGAGATCGACGCGCGCGGGTTCGCGTTTTTGAGATCGTGGATGAGCTGCGCGAGATCCTCGATCGAGTAGATGTCGTGGTGCGGCGGCGGCGAGATCAGGCCCACGCCCGGCACCGAGTAGCGCAGCTTCGCGATGTAGCCCGACACCTTGTGGCCCGGCAGCTGGCCGCCCTCGCCGGGCTTCGCGCCCTGCGCCATCTTGATCTGGATCTGGTCGGCGGACGCCAAGTACTCCGCGGTGACGCCGAAGCGCCCCGACGCCACCTGCTTGATCTTCGAGCGCAGGCTGTCGCCGGCCTTGAGCGGAATGTCGTGCTCGATGCGGTCGCGGCCGATGACGCTCGCGAGCGTGTCGCCGTCCTTCACGCCGCTGGAACCGGTGCGCAGCTCGGTGCGGTAGCGCGCCTCGTCCTCGCCGCCCTCGCCGGTGTTCGACTTGCCGCCGATGCGGTTCATCGCCACGGCGAGCGTGGTGTGCGCTTCCGTCGAGATGGAGCCCAGGCTCATCGCGCCGGTCGCGAAGCGCTTCACGATGTCCTTCGCCGATTCGACCTCGGCGAGCGGCACCGGCGTGCGCTCGGATGCCTTGAACTCGAAGAGCCCGCGCAGCGTCTTCAGCTCGCGGCTCTGCTCGTTGATGAGCTTCGCGTAGTCCTTGTACGTGGCGGCGCTGTTGGCGCGCGTCGCGTGCTGCAGCTTCGCAATCGATTCCGGCGTCCACATGTGCGCCTCGCCGCGCACGCGGTAGTGGTACTCGCCGCCGGCGTCCAGCATGTCGCGCAGCAGCGGATCGTCGCCGAACGCGGCGCGGTGCAGGCGCACCGATTCCTCGGCCACCTCGAAGATCCCGATGCCCTCGACGTTGCTCGAGGTGCCGGTGAAGTACTTGTCGACGAACGCCTTCTGCAGGCCGACCGCCTCGAAGATCTGCGCGCCACAGTAGGACTGGTAGGTGGAGATGCCCATCTTGGACATCACCTTGTAGAGGCCCTTGCAGATCGCCTTGATGAAGCGCTTGCCCGATTCCTTGGGATCGAGCTGCGGGATCGACTCCGAGAGCTGCGCGAGCGTCTCCAGCGCGAGGTACGGGTGAATCGCCTCGGCGCCGTAGCCCGCGAGCAGCGCGAAGTGGTGCACCTCGCGCGCGGAGCCGGTCTCGACGACGAGGCCCGCCGACGTGCGCAGGCCCTTCTTCACGAGGTGCTCGTGCACGGCGGCCGTGGCGAGCAGCGCGGGAATCGGCAGCGCGTCGGGCGCCACGCCGCGGTCGGACAGGATGAGGATGTTGTAGCCCTGCCGGATCGCATCCTCGGCGTGCGCGGCGAGGCTCGCGAGCGCGGCCTCCATGCCGTTCGCACCCCACGTCGCGGGATAGCAGATGTCGAGCTCGATCGACTTGAACGCGCCCGACGAGAAGAGCTCGACGTGCCGGATCTTCTCCATGCTGTCGGGCGTGAGGATCGGCTGCTGCGCCTCGAGCCGCATGTCGGGCGCCGGGGCGCCGATGCCGAGCAGGTTCGGCCGCGGCCCGATGAACGTGACGAGCGACATCACGAGCTCCTCGCGGATCGGGTCGATCGGCGGGTTCGTCACCTGCGCGAAGAGCTGCTTGAAGTAGTTGTAGAAGACCTTCGGGCGATCGGAGAGCACCGGCAGCGCGGCGTCGTTGCCCATCGAGCCCAGCGCCTCCTCGGCGTTCTGCGCCATGGGCGTGAGCAGGATCTTGACGTCCTCCTGCGTGTAGCCGAACGCCTGCTGGCGGTCGAGCAGCGACACCGCCGGCGGCTCCGCCGGCGCGGGCTCGGGCATGTCCTCGAGGCGCATGCGGCACGCGTCGATCCACTCGCGGTACGGCTTCTCGCGGGCGAGCGTGCGCTTCAGCTCCTCGTCGTCGACGATGCGGCCCTGCTGCAGGTCGACCAGCAGCATCTTGCCGGGCTGCAGGCGCCACTTCTTGACGATCTTCGACTCCGGAATGTCGAGCACGCCGACTTCCGAGGCCATCACGATGTAGTCGTCGTCGGTGACGATGAAGCGTGCCGGGCGCAGGCCGTTGCGGTCGAGCGTCGCGCCGATCTGGCGGCCGTCGGTGAACGCCATCGCGGCCGGGCCGTCCCACGGCTCCATCAGCGCCGCGTGGTATTCGTAGAACGCGCGCCGGTCCTCGTCCATCAGCGGATTCCCGGCCCAGGCCTCGGGAATCATCATCATCATCGCGTGCGACAGCTGATAGCCGCCCATCACGAGGAGCTCAAGCGCGTTGTCGAACGACGCGGAGTCGGACTGGCCGTCGTAGATCAGCGGCCACAGCTTGTGGAGGTCGTCGCCCAGCACCTTCGACGCGATCGCGCCTTCGCGGGCGCGGATCCAGTTGAAGTTGCCGCGCAACGTGTTGATCTCGCCGTTGTGGCACACGAAGCGGAACGGATGCGCCAAGTCCCACGTCGGGAACGTGTTGGTCGAGAAGCGCTGGTGGACCATCGCGAGCGCCGACACCATCGACTCGTCGGACAGGTCCGCGTAGAACTCGCCGACCTGGTGGGCGAGCAGCATGCCCTTGTAGACGATCGTGCGCGTCGACATCGACGGCACGTAGAACTCCTTGCCGTGGCGCAGGTGCAGCGACTGGATCGCGTGCCCCGACCGCTTGCGGATCACGTAGAGCTTGCGCTCGAGCGCGTCCTGGTCGACGTCGCGCGAGCCGCGGCCGATGAACACCTGCCGGATCAGCGGCTCGACCTCCTTCGTGCGCTCGGAGAGGCCGCCGTTGCGCGTCGGCACGTCGCGCCAGCCCAGCAGGACCTGGCCCTCGGCGTCGATCGCACGCTCGATCTCCTGCTCGCACGCCATGCGCGAGGCGGGCTCCTGCGGCAGGAACACCATGCCCACGCCGTACTGGCCGATGGCGGGCAGCGTGATGCCGAGCTTGCCGCACGCGCGGCGCAGGAACGCGTCGGGAAGCTGGATCAGGATGCCGGCGCCGTCGCCCTGCAGCGGGTCGGCGCCGGTGGCGCCGCGGTGCGTGAGGTTATTCAGGATGTCGAGCGCGTGGCGGATGATGGCATGGCTCTTGCGACCCTTGATGTTCGCAATGAAGCCCAAGCCGCACGCGTCGTGCTCGTTGGCCGGGCTGTACAGCCCCTGCGCCGCCGGCGGCCACATCGATGCGCTTCGCTCCTGTTCCACCATGTCCTCGATCGTCGGTTGGGCCGCCCGCAAGGGCGAAAAGGCCCGTCTTTCGTGAAACTCGCGAAAAGCGGGCCGAAACCTGTTCATGTTACTCGCGATGCTGCAATGCGGCAATAACGGTCGACCACAGCGCCGCGCGACGCGCAACACCGGCCGACCGGCGGCACGTGCGGCCGGAGGGAAAAGCTTGCGTCGTTCATGCACTTAGGCTTTAATCTGAAGAACATTGGCTAGTTGCTTGTTGCTACGTCCAAAAAAATCGAGCGCCCCTCGCTTTTTAGGACATCATCATTAGGACGGGGACCATGGTTAAAGGCTATTTAACGGCTTCGCTGCGGGCTTTGCTCGCGCTTCTCGGCTTGGCCGGCATCCTCGTCCTGGCGGGCTGCGGCGGCGGCAGCGGCGCGCCGAACAATCCGTACACCCCGCCTCCGCCGGTCATTCCGCCGCTCACCATCCTGCCCGGCGCGGTCACCGTCTATCCGGGCACGCCCGCCACGGTCACGGTGTCCGGCGGCGTCACGCCCTATCGTGCGTTCACGAGCGACGGAACCACGCTTCCGGTCGCCACCACCGTTTCGGGCGATACCGTCGTGCTGTCGGCGAACCAGGTGACCGAGTCCAAGGCGGTGACGCTGACGATCCAGGACGCCGCCTCGACCACGGCGAGCGCAACGGTCCAGGTCGTTCCCGCCCCGTTGCTGCCGACCGGCATCACCGTGACGGCGAATCCGAACCCGGCATGCGCCGTGGCGGACAACACCCTCTGCTCGGGCGCCACCGGCACCGCGCTGGTGAAGGTCACCGGGGCCGGCGGCACCGGGATCTCGGGCCGCGCCGTCCGCTTCGACGTCGTGCAGGGCAACTTCTCGATCGTCTCGACCAATCCGGCGCAGCCGCTCGTCTCCACGCTGACGACCACCACCGACGTCAACGGCAACGCCCGCGTCGTGCTGTCCGTCCCAGCCGATACGCCGACGCAGACCGGCGTCGTGCGCGCGACCGACGTCACCACCGGCAACCAGGTCACGGGCACCTTCGTCATCCAGCAAATCACCATCGGTGGGCAAACGCTGTCCGTGCTGCCGCTCGGCACGACCACGATCACCGGGCCCGACAACCAGCATTGCAGCAGCGGGGTGTCGGTCACCAACTACATCTTCGGTGGCACGCCGCCGTACCAGGTCGGCGTGAACTTCCCCGGCGCCGTCACGCTCTCCGGCGTGCCGGTGACGCGCAGCGGCGGCGCGTTCGTGACCACCACCAACGGCACGTGCTTCGTCAACCTCACCTACGTCATCACCGACGCCAACGGGCTCACGATCCCCGCCGGCAACTATCCGTTGGTCACGAACCAGGTCGGCACGACCGCCCCGCCGGTCACGCCGACCGCGCTGGTGGTGACGCCCGGCGCCATCTCGAAGGCCAACTGCGTGCCGGCCAACACGTTCCAGTTCATCGGCACGGGTGGCGTCACGCCGTACTCGGCGGTCGTCACCTCGACCACCAGCTCGACGTCGCCGTCGCTCACTCCGCAGACCGGCATCACCGGCGGCCAGGCGGTGACCGTGAGCGGCATCAGCTCGCCGTCGCAGACCACCATCACGCTGTTCGATTCGTCGAACCCGCGCCAGTCCGGCTCGGTGACGATCGACTGCACCGGCACCACGCCGCCGCCGACGCCGAACGCGCTGGTCGTCTCCCCGGGGAACTACAACTACCTGTCCACCACGTGCGTGGGCAAGACGTCGAACTTCGTGGTCACGGGCGGCACGCCGCCGTACAACGTGTTCTTCGCCTCCGGCGGCGCGGGTGCCACGATCAATCCGACCACCGTGTCGTCTCAGGGACAGGGCTTCACGGTCACCGGCCTGCGCGACACGGCGCTCACCACCAACATCACGGTGACGGACTCGGGCACGCCGCAACTGCAGCAGGTGGCGACGATCTCGTGCCCGACCGGCAACACGTCGCCGACGATGGCGGTCGAGCCTCTGGCCGGCTACACGTACACCGCGGCCGTGTGCGGGGCGCAGGGCACGATCTCGAACTTCGTGATCACCGGCGGCACGCCGCCGTACAGCGCGACGTTCGCGGTGCCCGGCACCGTGGGTCTCATCACGCCGAGCTCCATCCCGGCGTCGGGCAGCGGGTTCGCAGTGACCGGGCTCGCACCCACGCCGCAAACCGTGCAGATCACGGTCAAGGATTCGAGCACGTCGCAGCAGATCCTCGTGCGGACGATCACCTGCACGCCGTAGATCGAGTCTTCCGCATGCAGGCGTGAAAACGGCGGCCCAGGCCGCCGTTTTCATTTCCCGTCGTCTCCGGAGTCCGGCTCTGCCGGCGATTGGCCTTGCTTCAACTTTCGCCGGCCACCCGGCGTCGAGATTTGGCGAAGGGGCGCGCCGTCAGCCGAGCGCCCCCTTCTGGCGTCTCTACGGCAACACCGCGCGCAGCGTGTCGTCGGGAACGTCGGCGGTGATGAACGCGTCACCAATGGCGTTGAGCAGGATGTAGCGGATCGCGCCCGCGCGAACCTTCTTGTCGCGCGCCATCAGCGTCATCCAGCGGTCGAAGCCAAGCGCCGGCGCCGATACGGGCAGCCCGGCGCGGGCAACGAGCGCGCGCAGGCGTTCGACCGATCCGGCATCGAGGCGGCCGATGCGCTGCGAGACCTCCGCCGCGATCACCATCCCGGCCGCCACCGCTTCCCCGTGCAGCCACTGGCCGTAGCCCATGCCGCTCTCGATCGCGTGGCCGAACGTGTGCCCGAGGTTGAGGAGCGCGCGCTCGCCCTCCTCGCGCTCGTCGGCGCCGACGATGGCCGCCTTGACGCGGCAGCTCACGAGGATCGCGTGGGTGAGCGCCGCGGCGTCGCGCGCGACCAGCGCCTCCATGTTCGCCTCGAGCCACGCGAAGAACGCCGCGTCGCGGATGGCGCCGTACTTGATCACCTCGGCCAGCCCGGCCGCGAGCTCGCGCGGCGGCAGGGTGCCGAGGCAATCGGTGTCGATGAGCACCGCGCGCGGCTGGTAGAACGCGCCGATCATGTTCTTGCCGAGCGGATGGTTGACGCCCGTCTTGCCGCCCACGGACGAGTCGACCTGCGCGAGCAGCGTGGTGGGCACCTGCACGAACGGCATCCCGCGCTGGTAGATCGCGGCGGCGAAGCCCGTGATGTCGCCGACGACGCCCCCGCCCAGCGCGACCAGCATCGTGCGCCGCTCGGCCTTCAGCTCGAGGAGGCGGGTCAGCACGTCGTTCAGCGTGGCAAGGTTCTTGTGCGACTCGCCGTCCGGGATCATCACCACTTCGGCCGGCACGCCCGCCTGCGCGAGGCTCGCGCGCGCCGGCGCGAGCCAGTGCGCCGCCACGGTTTCGTTGGTGACGACGACGGCGCCGCGCGCGCCCGCCGCCGCGACCGTGCGGCCGACGTCGCGCACCGCACCGGGGCCGATGCGGATGGGATAGCTGCGGTCGCCGAGCGACACGTCGAGGGTTGCGAGGTCAGGGCTCATCGTGGGTTTCGTTGACGGGTTCGGCGCCGCCCGCGTCGAACAGGCGCACGAGGCGCATCACTTCCCCGCGCTCCGATTCGACGATGTGGTCGGCGCATTCGCGATAGAACGCGTCGCGCTGCGCGTAGAGCTCGGCGAGCCGCGCCAGCGGATCGGCCGTCTGCAGCAGCGGGCGGTTGCGGTTGTGACGCACACGCGCCCACAGCGTGGACGGCTCGGCGTGCAGGTAGACGACGGTGCCGTTGGCGCGCAGGCGGCTGCGGTTGGCGGGACGCAGCACGGCGCCGCCGCCGGTCGACAGCAGGATGCCCGTCAGGTGCACGAGCTCCTCGATGGTCGCTTCCTCGCGATCGCGGAATCCGGCCTCGCCCTCGATCTCGAAGATGGTCGGGATCGAGACGCCGAGGCGCTGCTCGAGCTCGGTGTCGGCGTCGACGAAGCGCAGGCGCAGCCGCCGCGCGAGCTGCCGGCCAAGCGTCGACTTGCCCGCCCCCGGAAGGCCGACCAGAAACAAATTGCCCCGGCGAAGCGGCACCGGGGCAACGGAAGGGGGAGCGGCCAGGCCGCCCAGCGCATCGCTCACCGCACGGATGTTACCGTGTCCTTCACGATGCGCGGCGTGAGGAAGATCAGGAGCTCGGTCTTTTCGCTGCTGTTGCCGGTCTGCTTGAAGAGATAGCCCAGGATCGGCAGGTTGCCGAGCCACGGCACCTGCGTCACGTCGTTGCGGATCGTCTCCTCGTAGATGCCGCCGATGACCGCCGTATCGCCGTTGTTCACCTGGATCTGCGTGATCACGTTCTTGGTGTCGATCGAAGGCACCTGCCCGCCGCCCTGCACGGGCACGTATTGCCCGACGGAGTCCTTGCGGATCTCGACCTGCATCACGATGCGGCCGTCCGCCGTGATCTGCGGCGTGACGTCGAGCCGCAGCACGGCCTTCTTGAACTGCACGGTGGCGGGCGAGTTGGCGCTGCCCGGCGTGACGTACGGGATCTCGGTGCCCTGCTCGATGCCGGCCTTCTGGTTGTCGCCGGTCACCACGCGCGGGCTCGACACGACCTTGCCGCGGCCGTCGGCCTCGAGGGCCGAGAGCTCGAGGTTGATGAGGTTGCCGCTGCCCAGGTTGATGAGCGTGAGCGCCAGCTGTCCCGCCGCGTTGGCGACCGGGAGGTTCACGTTCAACTGCGGCGAGTCCGAATAGCCTGCGGACGCGATGCCCGAAGCGAGCTCGAACGGCGTCTGCGTGCGCGTCTCGCGCACCAGCTTGTCGCCGCTCGTGCTCACCACCGGCTGCGTGGCCAGCGAGCCGCCGGAGCCCGCGGCGTACTTGCCGTTGAGGAACGTGAAGCCCGTCTGCTGGCCGAAGCGCACGCCGAGCTGCTGGCTGAAGCGATCGCCGGCGATCACGATGCGCGCCTCGATCAGCACCTGACGGATCGGCGTGTCGACCTGGCGGATGATCTTGCGCACCTCTTCCAGCCGGCCCGCGGTGTCGGTGACGAACAGGATATTCGAGCGCGGGTCGATGATCGCCACGCCGCGCTTGCTGATGATCGACCCCTGGCCGCCGGTGGTGGCCGTCTGCCCCGCGCCGGCGCCGTATTGCTGCTGCCGGTTGCTGGTGATGAGGTTGAGGATGTCCTGCGCCTTGATGTAGTTCAGCTGGAACGACTCGGACACCAGCGGCTCGAGCTCGCCGATCTGGATCGCGTTCTCGAGCTGCTGCTTCTCCTTGAGCGCCAGCTCCTCCCGCGGCGCGATGAGCACGACATTGCCGTTCTTGCGCATGTCGAGGCCCTTCGTCTGCAGGATGATGTCGAGCGCCTGGTCCCACGGAATGTCCTTGAGGCGCAGCGTGAGGTTGCCCTGCACCGTGTCGCTCGTGATGATGTTGAGCCCGGTGAAGTCGGCGATCACCTGCAGCACCGCGCGCACTTCCACGTTCTGGAAGTTGAGGGACAGCTTCTCGCCCTTGTAACCGCCGCGCGTGCCCTGCACCAGCTTGTTGGGATCCTCGAGGATTGGCTTCACCTCCAGGATGAAGCGGTTGTCGGTCTGGTAGGCGGAGTGCTCCCACAGGCCCTTGGGCTCGATGATCATGCGGGCGTTGCTGCCCTGCGGGAACGTGTCGACCGTGACCACCGGCGTGCCGTAGTCGGCGACGTCGATGCGCCGCTCGAGGTTGCGCGGGACCGACGTCTTCAGGAAGTCGACGACCAGCGTGCGGCCCTGCTGCCGGATGTCGATGCCGGTGGAGCTGTCGGAAAGGTCGACCACCAGCCGGCCCTCGCCGTTGCGGCCGCGGCGGAAGTCGATGTCGCGCAGCGCGTGCTGCGCCTGGCCCGCCTTCGATTCGGCGAAGCGCTGGACCGTGTCGGTGCCGGGCTTCACCGTCTCCTGGTCGTTCAGCGTGACGACGACGGTGTTGCCCTCGACTGTGGTGTCGAACGTCTGCGGGCGATTGAGGTTCAGCACGACGCGCGTGCGGTTGCCGGCCTGGATGACGTTGAAGCTGCGCAGCCCCGCCTCGTCGACCGCGCGCTGCGTGGCGTTGAGGCCGTTGACCGTGTCGACGAAGTCGAGCGCGATGCGCGGCGGGCTCGCGATCGAGAAGCTGGCGGGCGGATTGGCCGGCGGGCTCTTGAGCTGGAAGCGCATCACGACGCGGCCGGAGCTCGCGCGCGACACGGTGACGTTGTCGAGGCTGTTGGCGGTCTGCGCCTGCGCGATGCCGGCGGCGAGCCAGGCGAGCAGCATGGCGAGCATGCCGAGCATCGCGCCCGGCAGCCGTGGTCGCGACAACGCCGCGCGGCTGTGTGAGGTCCCCAAAAACGCGCTCATCGTCTCCGCTCCTGTGGTCTTGCGTCGGTCTGCAGCTGCAGCGTGCTCGACCGTTCGGTCCAGTCTCCGGCGCCGTCCTGGATCAGCTCCTTGAGCTTGATCTCGCCTTCGCCGATGGTCGTGACGACCCCGTAGTTCTGGCCGAGATAGCTGCCGGCCTTCACCTGGTAGACGTCGCCATCCCGCGTGCGCACCAGCGCATAGACTGTCTTGTTCTTCTCGAGCGTCCCGACCATCTTCAGGTCCTCGAGCGGATACGCTTCGAGCGGCTCGCGGCGCCGCGTGAGATCCGGGGCGAGCTTCGACGCGCCCTTGGTCGGCTCGATCTTGCGCGGCTTGAAGGGATCGGGCAGGTCGAACGCGTTGTACGCGAACGGATCGTACGGCTTGATCTGCGGCAGCGGGTCGAGCTTGCCGCGCGCCCCCTTGCCCTGCTCGGCCATCCACGTGCGCAGATCCTGGTGGCTCTCGCCGCCGCAGCCGGCGACCAGCAGCGCCGCGACGAGCGCAAGGCCGGCGGCGCCGGCGCTTGCGCGACGGCGCCGCCCTGCCGCCTCCCTCCCCGGTGACGTGGCTGCCACGCTCATTTCTTGCCCTTGCCCTTGTCCTTCGCCTTGGCCGCGGCGCGCTGCTTCGCGATCTCTTCCTCGTCCAGGTAACGGAAGGTCTTGGCCTCGGCGTCGAACGTCAGCACGCCACGGTCGTTGTTGATGTTGACGTCGTTGAGCGTCACGATGCGCGGCAACTGCGCGACGTCGCTCGCGAACGCCCCCATGTCGTGGTACGTGCCGGTGATGCGGACCTTGATCGGCAGCTCGGCGTAGAACTCGGCCATCTTTTCCTGCGCGGCCGGCCGGAAGAGCTCGAACTGCAGCCCGCGACCCAGGCCCGCCTGGTTGATGTCGGTGAGGAGCGCGTCGATCTCCGAGCGGTTCGGCAGCTGCTTCACGAGCGCGCCGAACGACTGCTCGACCTCGTTCAGCTGCTGCACGTACAGCTCGAAGTTGATGGCCTTGGCCTTCTTCTCGCCGTACTGCGTCTTGAGCTTGCCTTCCTCGAGCTGCGCCGCCTCGAGCGAATCCCATTGGTCCTTCCAGTCGAGGAGGAAGCCCGCGAGGATGATCGCGACGAAGATGCCGACGAGCACGAGCACCTTGGGCAGCATCGGCCAGTTGCCGATGTCCCTGAGGTTGAGGGATCGCAGGTCGTCGAGCATCAGGCAACCCTTTCACGCGCCGGGGCTTCCGCCTTGGTCTTGGCGGGAGCGGCGGGCGGCGCGCCCTTGGCGGGGGCGGCAGGCGCGGGCGTGCCCTTCACCTCCGTCGGCGCGGCACGCTTCAACTGGAAGGTGAGCGTGAACTCGTTGATCTTGAGGTCGGCGCCCTTGGGCCCGCCCGGCGCGGGCACGAGCTTGATCTCGATGAGCTCGGGCTTCTCGAGCCAGGGGGAAGACTCGATGTTGCGCATGAGGGTCGAGACCCTGGCATTGCTTTGCGCATAGCCGGAAATCGTCACTTTTGTACCAGCTTGGCGCACCGACTTGAGGTAGATGCCGTCGGGAAGCTGCCGGACCAGCTGGTCTAAGAGGTGCACGGCCTCGCTGCGGTTGGCCTGCAGCGTCTCCACGACCTGCTTGCGGGCGATCACCGCCTGGATCTGGTCACGCAGCCGGTCGATCTCCTTGATCTGCTCGTCGAGCTTCGCGATCTCCGTCTTCAGGAGCGCGTTGCGGCTGCGCTGGTTGTCGATCTGCGCTGACAGGATCCCGTGCACGAGCGCGACCACGCCGAGCCCGAGGATCGCCAGCGAGATGACGAGCGAGATGAACTGGCGCTGGCGGGCCTGCCGCTTCTGCTCCCGGTGCGGCAGCAGATTGATGCGTACGGAAGCCATTAGTGGGCCCCCACGCCAACTACGTTGGCTGCCCCCCGAGGGGGTGCAATTCGCGCTCGGCCCTGCGCGCTCATTCAAAACTCCGCAGCGCGAGCCCCGTCGCGATCAGCAGCATCGGCGCATCCTGCGCGAGCTGGCGCGGGCGGATGCGCTCGGACGCCTGCATCGACGCGAAGGGGTTGGCGATGACCGTGGCGACCCCTGCCCGCTTGGAGACGAGCTCGTCGATGCCGGGCAGCGCCGCGCAGCCGCCGGCCAGCACGACCTGGTCGACCTGGTTGTGCGAGGTGGAGGTGAAGAAGAACTGCAGCGCCCGGGTGATCTCGAGGGCGAGCGTCTCCATGAACGGCTGGAGGACGTCGCTGTCATAGTTCTCCGGCAAGCCCTGGTTCTTCTTGGCGGACTCGGCTTCCTCCGGCGACAGGTTGAACGCCCGCTGGATGTCCTGCGTCAGCTGGTTGCCGCCGAATGCCTGGTCACGGGAGAACAGGAACTGGTTGTTTCGCAACACATAAAAGTGCGTGACGTGGGCGCCCACGTCGACCAGCGCGATGTTCTGGTCGCGCCCGTTCGCGGGCAGCGAGGGGGCGATCAGCCCGAACACTTCCTGGGTGGCGTACGACTCGACGTCCATCACGCGGGGCTTCAACCCCGCCGCCTCGGCGATGGCGACGCGGTCCTCGACCTTCTCCTTGCGGGACGCCGCGATCAGCACCTCGACCTCGTCGGGGTTGTTCGGGGCCGGCCCCAGGGTCTGGAAGTCGAGGTTGACCTCGTCGAGCGCGAAGGGGATGTACTGGTTGGCCTCGGCCTCGACGGTGAGCTCGAGCTCTTCCTCTTTCTGTCCCGCCGGGACGATGATCTTCTTGGTGATGACCATCGCGGCCGGCAGGGCCATGGCAATATTGCGGTTGCGGCTGCCGAGGCGCTTCCAGCCCCGCTTGAGCGCATCGGACACCTGGTCCAGGTTCGCGATGTTGCCGTCGGTGACCGTGTCCTTGGGCAGCGGCTCGATCGCGTAGCGCTCGAGCCGGAACGTGCCCTTGCCCGTCTGCGTGAGCTCGATCAGCTTGATCGAGGTGGATGCGATGTCCACCCCTATCAGCGATGGGGACTTCGTTTTGAAGAAGTCGGTGACGGTGGCGAATTTTTCAGCGAGCATGGCTGGGCACGGCCAAATGCTGACAAACTACATTAAACTCTGGCAGCAAGTATGAGGGTTGTCAATTTGTACCGGCCCCACGTATCAGCAAGTTGCGTGCCCTGCGGCGTGGCAGCAACGAACCCCGACTTGAACAGAAGTTTTATTCCCCCGTGCTAAAACGCTGGGCCCTCTATCTCGTCTCGGTGGTCCTGGGGCTCGGCGTGGTCGGCGCCCTGCTCGGCGCCTTCGTGCTGGCCCTGTTGTGGCCGACGCTCCCGTCCCTCGAGGCGCTGACCGACTACCAGCCGAAGATCCCCCTGCGCATCGTGTCCGCCGAGGGCGAGCTCCTGGGCGAATTCGGGGAGGAGCGACGGGCGATCGTGACCATCCGGGAGGTCCCGGATGTCATGAAACAGGCCATTTTGGCGGCCGAGGACGAGCGTTTCTACCAACACGGCGGCGTCGACTATTTGAGCGTCGCCCGGGCGGCGCTCGCCAACGTCGCGTCCGGCACCCAGCAGGGTGCGGGCACCATCACCATGCAGGTCGCGCGGAATTTCTTCCTGACCCGGGAAAAGACCGTCACCCGCAAGCTGCGCGAGGTGCTGCTCGCCTGGAAGATCGAGGCCAACCTCTCCAAGGACGAGATCCTCGAGCTCTACGTCAACCAGATCTTCCTCGGCCAGCGGGCGTATGGCTTCGCGGCGGCGGCGCAGATCTACTACGGCAAGCCGCTCAAGGACGTGACGGTGGCCGAGGCGGCGATGCTGGCCGGGCTGCCGAAGGCGCCTTCCGCGTACAACCCGGTCACCAATCCGCGCCGCGCCAAGACCCGGCAGCTCTACGTGCTGCGGCGGATGCATGAGCTGCGCTTCATCACCGACGCCCAGTACGCCGACGCGCAGGCCGCCCCGCTGGCCACCAGGCAGGGCATCCGCGACGTGATCCCCACGCACGCCGAGTGGGTGGCGGAGATGGCGCGGCAGGTCGTGTTCGACGCGTACGGCGAGGATGCCTACACCAAGGGGATCACGGTCTGGACGACGGTGCGCAAGGCGGACCAGGAAGCGGCCTACAGCGCGGTCCGGCGCGGCGTGATCGAGTACGACCGCCGGCACGGCTACCGCGGCCCCGAGACGTTCGTCAACCTGCCTACCGAGCAGGCCGAGCAGGACGCGGCCCTCGACCGCGTGTTCCAGGAGGCCGCCGACAGCGACAACCTGCTGCCGGCGGTCGTCCTCGAAGCCAACGCCAACGAGGTCAAGGCGATCCTCGGGACCGGCGACCAGGTCTCGATCACCGGCGACGGGCTCAAGTTCGCCGCGCGCAACCTCACCGACAAGACGCCCGCCGCGCAGCGCATCCGCCGCGGCGCGGTCGTCCGCCTCTCCCGCGACGACAAGGGCAAGTGGGGCATCGGCCAGGTGCCCACCGCCGAGTCGGCGTTCCTCGCGGTCTCGCCGCTCGACGGCGCGATCCTCGCGCTCGCCGGTGGCTTCGAGTACGAGCGCAACAAGTTCAACCACGTGACGCAGGCGATGCGCCAGCCCGGCTCGTCGTTCAAGCCGTTCATCTACTCGGCCGCGCTGGAGAAGGGCTTCTCGCCCGCCACCGTGGTGAACGACGCGCCGTTCTTCGTGCCCGGCGACAAGGCCGGCGGCGAGGACTGGGAGCCCAAGAACTACGACGGCAAGTTCGACGGCCCCATGCGCATCCGCAATGCGCTCGCCAAGTCGAAGAACCTCGTCACCGTGCGCGTGATGCAGGCGATCGGCCCGCAGTACGTGCAGGACTACATCACGCGCTTCGGCTTCGATCCGAAGATGCATCCGCCGTACCTCACGATGGCGCTCGGCGCGGGCTCGGCGACGCCGCTGCAGATGGCGGCGGCGTACTCGATCTTCGCCAACGGCGGCTACCGCGTGGCGCCCTACCTCATCGCGCGCGTCACCGATGCGAAGGGCAACGTGCTGTCCGAGGCCAAGCCCGCGGTCGCGGGCGAGAACGCCGAGCGCGCGATCGATCCGCGCAACGCGTTCATCATGACCACGCTGCTGCGCGACGTCATCGCGTTCGGCACCGCCACGCGCGCGCAGACGCTCGGCCGCAAGGACCTGGCCGGCAAGACGGGCACCACCAACGAGAACGTCGACGCGTGGTTCTGCGGCTACAACGCGTCGCTGGTCGGCGTCGCGTGGATCGGCTACGACCAGCCGAAGACGCTCGGCGCCAACGAGACGGGCGGCGTCGCGGCGCTGCCGATCTGGATCAATTTCATGCAGCGTGCGCTGAAGGGCGTGCCGGAGAAGCCGATCACCGCGCCGGAAGGCGTGATCCAGGTGCGCATCAATCCCGATACGGGCCTGCGCGACGACTCGAGCACGCTTTCGGAGTATTTCCTCGCCGAGTTTCCGCCGGCGGGGCGGTCCGAGTCGTTCGGTCCTTCGCCTGCCGCTGCGCCGGGCCGCGCCGCGCCCGACGTGCGCGACCAGCTCTTCTGATTGAACGTCCGCAAAAGGCGTCCGGGGAATCGGTGGATGACGTGAGGCCGGCGTTGCGCCTTTTGCGGCCGGAACTGCGAAGTCAGGCAAAGGAAAGTTGATGGCGCGGAACTCATCGTCCGCGCGCGGACGGCCGCCTCACTTCGACGGCCGCAACGCGCAGAACCGCACCCGCATCGCGCATGCCGCGGCGAAGCTCATTGCCGAGCACGGCATCACGGATTGGTCGCTCGCCAAACGCAAGGCCGCGCGCCAGCTCATGCTGCCCGAGCGCGAGGCGCTGCCGGGCGACGACGAGATCGAGGCGGCGCTCGCCGACTACCACGCGATCTTCGGCGGCGACGCGCATGCGCAGACGCTGCGCGCCCAGCGCGAGCTCGCGCTGCGCTGGATGAAGCGGCTCGCGGAATTCACGCCGCTGCTGACGGGCGGCGTGGCCGAGGGCTGGGCGACCGAGCACAGCGACGTGCGCCTCGAGCTGGTCGCCGCCGATGCGAAGCTCGTCGAGCTGGTGCTGCTCAATCACGGCGTGGCGTACCGCTCGCTGCAGACGGATCGCGACGGCGCGGCGGAGCTCTACGTCGACAGCCGCGAAGGCGGCGTGCGGCTGTCGATCCGCGCGCCGGCGGAAGCGCGCCAGCGGCCGCGTCGCGACCGGCATGGGAACGAGGAAGTGCGGCTGGCGGTGGACGACGTGGAGGCGTTGCTGCGCGACGCGGAGCCCGAGGGTTAGCGCGGGCGCCCCTCACCCCAACCCTCTCCCCGCAAGCGGGGCGAGGGAGCAAATCGGCGCGGTGCGGACGGTTATTTCAACCAGCGCGAAGCATCGAGCGCGAAGTAAGTAAGGATGGCGTCGGCGCCGGCGCGCTTCATCCCGAGCAACGCTTCGAGCACGCACGCGCGCTCGTCGAGCCAGCCGTTGCCGGCGGCGGCCTTCAGCATCGCGTACTCGCCCGACACCTGGTACACCGCGGTGGGCACGCCGAACGTGTCCTTCACGCGACGCACGATGTCGAGGTACGGCAGGCCCGGCTTCACCATCACCATGTCCGCGCCTTCGCGGATGTCGAGGTACGTCTCCCACAGCGCCTCGTCGGTGTTCGCAGGGTCCATCTGGTACGTGTACTTGTCGCCGCCCTTGATGTTCGCCGACGAGCCCACCGCATCGCGGAAGGGCCCGTAGAACGACGACGCGTACTTGGCCGAGTACGCGAGGATGCGCGTGAGCTCATGCCCTGCGCCGTCGAGCGCCTCGCGCACGGAGCCGATGCGCCCGTCCATCATGTCGGAGGGCGCGACCATGTCGACGCCGGCATCGGCGTGACACAGCGCCTGCTTCACGAGCGCCGCCACGGTCACCTCGTTCAGCACGTAGCCGGCGTCGTCGATGATGCCGTCCTGGCCGTGCGTGGTGTACGGGTCGAGCGCGACGTCGGTGATGACGCCGAGCGCGGGGAAGCGCTCCTTCAGCGCGCGCACGGTGCGCGGCACAAGGCCTTCGGGATGCCACGCAGCAGCCGCGTCGAGCGACTTCGATTCCTGCGGGATGACCGGGAACAGCGCCATCGCCGGCACGCCGAGCTCCATGCACGCCTCGGCGTCGCGGAACAGCAGGTCGACGCTCTTGCGCGACACGCCGGGCAGCGACGGCACGGCTTCCTCGCGCTTCGCCCCGTCGAGCACGAACACGGGATAGATGAAGTCGTCGGGCGCGAGGCGCGTCTCGCGCATCATGCGGCGCGAGAAGTCGTCGCGGCGCATCCGCCGCTGGCGCTTGACGGGGAACTTGCCGGTGAACGAGAAGCTCATGGGAACTCCGAAGGTCGAGCCCGCCATGCTAGCGAGCGCGGGGACGCGGGGCAATGCGCGAGGTCAAGCGGCGCCGCCCGGCCTCAAGGATAGTCGAGCGCCAGGCGCTGCTGGAGCTTGCCGACCTGTCGCAGCGACTCCTTCAGCACGCGGCGGTCGAGGGCGGACAGCCGGGCGACCGGCACGAGGTTGGGGTTCGCCGCCGGCGGCAGCTCGTGCGCGAGGCGGCGGTGCTGCGTGCGCAGCCGCAGCATCTGCAGGTATTCGAACGTGTCGCACCACGTCGCCACGTCGCTCTCCCTGACGCCGTCCACGCGCGCGGCGCCGCGCAGGCGCTCGACGGTGCCGGTGGCGGTCACGCCGGCCGCCAGCGCCATCACGCGCGCCGCGTCCGTCATCGGCTGGGTCCCGTAGAGCTTCACGTCGATGCCTTCGGCGCCCGCCGCGTCGGTGGTCTCCGCGATGTGGCCGGTCCACGACAGCGGCGGCCGGTTGCGCCGGGCGTCGTCGGCGAGGCGCTTGCGGAACGCAGGCGTGACGCGCGCCACTTCCGCCACCTCCTGGCGCAGCGTCTGCGCATGCTCGGCGCTGCCGGCGACCGCGCGGAAATCGAAGAAGATCGCGCAGTCGCGGACCGCGGCCGCGTTGCCGTGCGCGATCCAGTGCGCGAACTGCGACTGCCATTCGGGCAGCGACAGGCACCAGCGGGCGTTGCCGGCCATCGTGTCGTCGGCGCACAGCGGAAAGCCGCAGCGGCCGAGGGCCTGGTTCACGGCATGCGCGAAGGGCACGAGGCTCTCGCGCAGGCGCGCTTCTGGCGCGTCGGGATCGTTGGCGACGAACAGCAGCGCGTTGTCCTGGTCGGTGGGGATCGTCTGCTCGGCGCGTCCTTCGGAGCCGAGCCCGAGCCAGCACCACGCCACGCCGGAGAGGTCGTACTCGGGCTGCACGAGATCGATCACGCGCGCCGTGAGGCGGTCGTTGAGCGCCGAGATCATCTTCATGAGCGGACCGCTGCCGACGCCCTGCGCGACCAGCGCGTGCGACAGCGCGCGGATGTCGGCCGCGCATTGCACGAGCGACGGCAGGTCGTTCGCACGCCGCACCGCCTGCGACATCTCGCGCGCGGACAGCCGGTGGAGCTGGAAGAGGTCGCGCTCGGACACGACGCCGCCGACGCGGCCGTCGGCGCCGGTCAGCACGAGATGGCGCAAGCCTCCCTGCGCCATCGCGAGCGCGGCGTCGGCGGCGTTGGCATCGAGGGCCAGCGTCTGCGCCGGCGCGCTCATCACGTCGGCGATCGCGGTGCGCAGGCTCACCTGCGGCAGCACCACCCGGCCGATGACGTCGTGGCGCGTGAAGATGCCGAGCGGGCGGTCGAGCGCGTCGACGACGGGCACGCTGCCGATGTGGCGCGCGTCCATCAGCGCCAGCGCGTCGCCGATCGCGGCGTCCGCGGTGACGGTGACCGGCGCGCCGCGCACCAGCGCACGCAGCGGGGTCGCGAGGTCGTGGCGCGTCGTCACGCTGCCCACGTATTCCGCCTGCACGCTCGCGCGCACCGCGTCGAGGAGATAGGCGAGACGGCGCGTGCAGAAATCGCGGAACACCGGCGACGACGCCATCAGCGCGTCGAACTCCGTGGTGGGGAACACGAGGCAGAACGTGTCCTGCGCCGCGCGGTAGGTCGACGTCGGCGCGCGCTCGCCCACCAGCGCACCGAGCGGGAACATCTCCCCCGCGGACAGCGTGAAGAGCGCGGTGTCGGGGCCGTCGGCGCCGGGCTGCTCGCCGCGCACGGTGCCCTGCTTCACGACGTAGCAATGCTCGGGGCGCGTGCGTCCCGGCGGCAGCACCACGTCGCCGGGAGGGAAATACACGAGGCGCGCGGCGCGCGCGAGCCGCGCGAGGTCGCGCTCCTCCATCGCGGCGAACGGTGCATGGGGGCGCAGCGCCGCGATCATTTCGGCGGTGGCGGCAGCGCTGGACGAATGCGGTGCGGGCATGGCGTACGGCGAAGGACGTGACGCTTCGTTCGTAACGTTTCGTGGAACTTCCCGCAAGACGCTCCGGTCAATGAATGCAGACGGTGAACGTCTCCCGCTACCCTCCCTGAGCGGGTGCCTGTCGCCGGCAGGTCCGGAAGGCAGGTGTTTCAAGGCCCCGCGTCACTCCCCTTGCCGCGGGGCCTTTTCTTATGTGCAGCGTCCGCAAAAGGCGTTCGTGGGGCCGGTGGATGACGTGAGGTCGGCGTTGCGCCTTTTGCGGCCGGGACTGCAACTTCAACTGCGAGTCAGGCGGCCGCCTTGGGGCGGCCCGGCGTCGGCCGCTGGAAAATGCCACGCAAGAACGAATGTTTTGCGGCGGGCTTAGGCCAGTCCGCTACTTAGGTGGGTCGCCGAATTTCGTTGGTGCTTGTGGCAGCCATGCCGCGATCGCTCGCTCGGCCTCGGCGACGCCCTGCTTCGACAACGCCGAGAAGAGCTGCACCTGCACGTTCGTCGCGCCGAGCGGGAACGCCTCGCGCAATTGCTTGGCGATGCCTGCGAGCGCCGCGCGCTGCGCCGTCACGGTGAGCTTGTCCGCCTTGGTGGCGAGGATGAGCACCGGCCGCCCGGATGGCACGAAGTGCTCGAGCAGCGCGAGGTCCAGGTCCTTCAGGCCGTGCCGCGAATCGACGAGCAGCACCAGCGCGACGAGCGTGGGCCGTGTGCTCACGTAGTCCCACAGGAACTCCTGCCATCCGCGCTTCACGCTGCGCGACACGGCGGCGTAGCCGTAGCCCGGCAGGTCCGCGACCAGCGCGCCCGAGCGCATGACGAAGTAGTTGATCTGCTGCGTGCGCCCCGGCGTGCGGCTTGTGTACGCGAGGCCGCCGTGCTTGGCCAGCGCGTTGATCGCGCTCGACTTGCCGGCATTGGAGCGGCCCGCGAAGGCGATCTCCGCGGCGCCGTCGGTGGGAAGCTGCGACGGCCCCGCGGCGCTGATGACGAAGCGGGCGCCCACCAGCGGTTGCGGGGCGCGCGGCGCGTCCGGTCCCGCGGCTTTGGCCGGCCGGCGGGAGTCCGCTACAATAGCGCGTTTGATCACGGCGACCCCGTGCCTGTGCCGCGTGCCCGATCGCCGGGCACGCCGGGAACAGTGGGACGCCGCTTCTGGGGAGTGGAAAGAATGGTTCGCACGTCGATGCTGGCTGCCCTGTCGCTGACGGCGCTGGCCCTTTGCTCGCCCGCCGCGCTGGCGCAGGCGCCCGCCAAGCCCGATCTCGCACGTGCCAAGCAGATCGTGGATACGGTGTGCGCCGCATGCCATGGCGCCGACGGCAACAGCTCGATCGCGGTGAATCCGAATCTCGCCGGGCAGGGCGCGGAGTATATCAGCCGGCAACTGACCAATTTCAAGGCGGGCGTGCGCGTCAATCCCGTCATGCAGTCGATGGCGGCGCCGCTCACGCCGGCCGAGATCACGGCGCTCGGCGTCTACTTCGCGCAGCAGAAGCCGAAGGGCAACACCGCGAAGGATCCGAAGTCGGTCGAGGTCGCGCAGACGCTCTATCGCGCCGGCGATCAGGCGACCGGCCTTCCCGCGTGCTCCGCGTGCCATTCGCCCACGGGCGCCGGCATCCCGAAGAACTACCCGCGCCTGTCGGGCCAGCACGCCGATTACACGCTCGCGCAGCTCAAGGCCTTCAAGGCCGGCGAGCGCGGCGCGGATGCCGCCGGCAAGGACGTGCAGGGCCGCACGATGGCGGCCGTCGCGGCGCGGATGTCCGAGGCGCAGATGAAGGCGCTGGCGGATTACGTCAGCGGATTGAGGTAACGTCCGCAAAAGGCGTTCGCGGGGCCGGTGGATCACGTAAGGGCGGCGTTGCGCCTTTTGCGGCCGGTACTGCAGGGTAAGGCGGCCGCCTTGGGGCGGCCCGGCGTCGGCCGCTAGAAAAAGCTACGCAAGTACGGGCGTTTTGCGGCGGGCTGTGCTCGCATGCATACGATCTTGTAAATGCCGACAGCCACGCTCCCGTCGCTCCACCTCTATCCCGTCAAGGGTTGCCGCGGCATCGACATCGCGTCGGCGACCGTTGCTGTCACGGGTCTTGCGCACGACGGTGTCGGCGATCGCGAGTGGATGCTCGTCGATCGCGACGGGCGTTTCGTCACGCAGCGGGAGCATCCGCGCCTCGCGCTCGTGCAGGTCGCGATCCACGACGGCGCGCTCACGTTCACCACTCCGGATTCGCGGCCGCTGCGTGTCGCGCCCCCTGCCGCCGACGCGCCGTCACGCGAGGTCGTGGTGTGGCACAGCCAGGTGCTCGGGCGCGATGCGGGCAACGCCGCCGCGCAGATGCTTTCGACGTGGCTCGGACTCGACGTGCGCCTCGTGCGCTTCGACCGCACGCGCGCACGTCCCTGCAATCCGGAATACGCGGGCGACTCAGGCGCGCACACGTTCTTCGCCGACGGTTATCCGCTGCTCGTGATCGGCGAATCGTCGCTCGCGGAGCTGAACGAGCGGATGGCCGCCCGCGGCGAGCCGGCGCTGCCGATGAACCGCTTTCGTCCGAACCTCGTGGTGCGCGGCCTGCCGCCGTTTGCCGAAGATCACCTGTCGACGCTGCGCATCGGCGACGTCGAGCTGACGCCGGTGAAGCCCTGCGTGCGCTGTCAGGTGACGACCACCGACCAGGCGACGGCCGCGGTCGGCATCGAGCCGCTGCGCACGCTCGGTGGATTCCGGATGGACGAGCGCTTCGGCGGCGTCACGTTCGGCATGAACGCGGTCGTGACTGCCGGCGCGGGCGCGCGGATCGCCAGCGGCGACACGGTGACGGCCGACTATCGCTTCTAGCTACTGCGACAGCAGCCCGCACATGATCGGGTAGTAAGGTCCCGGTCCGTAGCCTTCCGGCAGCCACAGCGGCGAATAGGCCATCGCGTCGCGCACCGTCAGCTCCTGCGTGTAGCGGTGATTGGTGGTCGCGGCGTTGAAGTAGCGATAGACGCTCTGCGTGCCGGCCGGGCACGCGCCGGTGGCCTTGTCGGGCAGCGGCACGTAGAAGACGTTCGGGCTCTCGTAGATCCAGTCGACCGGATGCGCGGCGGCCGTGGCCGCGCACTCATCCGGGCTCGCGGAATAGAAGTGCGAATCGCCGTACGCCGGCGCGCGATAGAAGCGGCACACGGGACTCGCGCCCGGCTGCGGATTGTCGTAGACCAGGAAGCGCAGGCCGGTGCGCGCCCAGCCCACCGTCCTGCCGCTGTCGAGGTTCGCGATCTCGACCGGATTCGTGGACAGGAAATAGTGGTCGAGGCTGCGGTTGTAGAACTCGACCGCCGGCACGACGCCGCGCGGATTCGCGGCATTGGGCGTGAGGTACTGGCGCACCTGCGGCAACGCTGCGTCGAGATGCGAGAAGTAGTCCGGCGCCCCCTGTGCGGTGCAGGAGGACAAGCCGCCGAAGAGCCCGCCGCGCAGCTCGTACCAGCCGCCGCCGGGCGCGAGCGTCACGAGCGCGCTGCCGCTGCTGCCGCCCTGCGTCACGCCCTTGCTCCACGTCACCTCGGTGAAGAAGCCGTTGATGCCGTCCTCGGGCGCGTCGAGCAGGTAGTCGCCGGTCACGCTGCCGGTGCTGATCTTGCCCAAGTCGCCGGCCGGATGATGGAGGGTCGCCACGCTCGTTCCGGTCGCGATCGCCTCCGCGCGCCACGCGGCGAACTGCGTGCCCGCCGGCGGCACGTCGTTGAGCCGCACGAGCACCCAGTCGCGATCGGCGCTGCGCGCGAGGAGCGTCGCGCCGCCCGCGAGGTGCACGAACGGCGGCGACGCGTTGCTGTTGCACGTCGTCGCGTCGTAGAACCAGTAGGTGTTGAGCGTGCGCGCGACGTTGGCCGAGTCGAGGCAGTGGCTCGCGCCGAACAGGTAGGGCGTCTGCGACTGCACGGAGTCGGCGACCAGCGTGCCGGTGCACAGGAACGAGCCTCCGGTGTCGCCGACGAACGTGAGCTTCGCCACCGACTTCGCGAAGTTCGCCGCGGGCGCGTTGGTGGCCGCCACGCACGCGACGTCGACGTTGCACGATGCGGAGGCGCCGATGCCCGTCGCCTTCATGACCGGCGCGCTGAGCGAGCGCAGGCCGGCGCCGTCGACGAGCGCGTGCGACACGCGCGGCACGTGCAGCACCAGCGCGTCCAGCGCGACGTCGGGATCGGCACTGATCTCGATCGTCGCCGTGTCGCCGGCGAGCACGGGCGACCAGTACACGCGCTCGCGCGCCACCTCGCTCGCCGCGAACGGACCGAACGCCCGCGCGTCCGCCGCCGTGCCGGCGAACCGGAACGCGAGGCCCGACGGCGCACCGTCGAGCGCCAGCGCGACGCGCAGCGCCGCCGCCCCCGGCGACGCGATCTCGATGCGCGCGCTCCGCCCGCCGCCCGCATCGGGCGTCCAGTCGAGCGCGGCGAGCGGGATGTCGCGTGCGGCCGGCGGCAGCTCGCGGCCGTAGCCGATCGCGAGCGGCTGGCCCTTGTCGTCGGCGAACTGGTTGTACGCGCGCATCGGCGCGGCCTCGGCGTCGAGCGGGGCCGGCAGGTCGATGCGCCGCGCAGGCGCGCCCGCCGGCGTGACCAGCGCGGTCCGGCGCTCGACCGTCGGCCCGCGGTAGGTCACCGGCGGGACGGCGACGATCGACGTGCGCTCGGCGACGGGCACCTCGGTGGCGGCGTGGGCCGTCGCAGCGAGCATGGCCGCCAGCGCGGCAAGGGCATGCAGGCGCAGCGTCGGGATCCGGTGACAGGTCATGGCAGGCGGCGAGGGGCAATGCGGGGCAGCGCCGCCGCGGTGCGGGTTGGAACGCCGCCGCGGCGCAAGGTTCACGCCGCGCGCG
The DNA here is from genome assembly GCA_046347855.1 of Burkholderiales bacterium. Taxonomy (GTDB): domain Bacteria; phylum Pseudomonadota; class Gammaproteobacteria; order Burkholderiales; family Casimicrobiaceae; genus VBCG01. The sequence goes on along the minus strand of JAXMFJ010000005.1, from coordinate 450,162 downwards.
CGGCCCCGTCCTCGGCGAGGCAGCCCGCGAGTGCGGCGTCCCACGCGGGCAGCGCGAACCCGAACGTGCGCTCGAAGCGATCCGTCGCGAGCACGCCGTACGCGGGCCGGCGCGCCGGTGTCGGATAGTCGGCCGTGGCGATCGGCGTGACGCGCGGCGTGCTTGCGTCGCCGACGATCGCGCGGGCGAAACCGTGCCAGGTCGTCGCGCCGTTCGAGGAGAAGTGATAGAGCCCGGCGCGCTCGCGCAGCGCCGGCAGGCCCAAGGCCACGAGGCGCACCGTCGCCTCGGCCAGCACGCGCGACCAGTTCGGCGTGCCCGTTTGGTCCGCCACGATGCGCAGCTCGTCGCGCTCGGCCGCGAGGCGCTGGATGGTGCGCAGGAAGTTCTTGCCCGTGAGGCCGTAGACCCAGCTTGTGCGCAGCACGAGCGCCGCGGCGCCCGTGGCGGCGATGGCCTGCTCGCCCGCGAGCTTGCTCTCGCCGTAGACGTTGAGCGGGCCGGTCGGGGCGCCCTCGTCGTAGGGCGTCGTGCCGCGGCCGTCGAACACGTAGTCGGTCGAGTAGTGGACGAGCAGCGCGCCGCTCCGCTTCGCCTCCTCCCCGAGCACCTGCGGCGCCCGCGCATTGACGGCGAACGCCGCGGCGCGCTCGCGCTCGGCCAGGTCGACCGCCGTGTAGGCGCCGGCGTTGACGACGACGTCCGGGCGCACGCGCCGCATCGTCGCAACGATGGCATCGGGGTCCGCGAGGTCGAGCGTCGCGCGATCGCACGCGACGACCTCGCCGTGCGGCGGCAGCAGGCGCGCAAGCTCGCCGCCCACCTGCCCGCCCGTGCCCGTCACGAGGATGCGCGGCGTGGTCACCGGAATCTGTTCACGCGTAGGTATCCGCCGCGGCGAGCGGCCTGCCCGCCGCGTCCTTCGCCGCGAGCGTGGGCGCACCCGCGAGCGGCCATGCGATGCCGAGCGCGGGGTCGTTCCACAGCAGCGTGCGCTCGTGCTCGGGATACCAGTAGTCGGTGGTCTTGTAGAGGAACTCGGCCTCCTCCGACACCACCACGAAGCCGTGCGCGAAGCCGGGCGGCACCCACAGCATCCGCTTGTTCGCGGCCGAGAGCACGACGCTCACCGAGCGTCCGAACGTAGGGGAGCTGCGCCGCAGGTCGACGGCGACGTCGAACACCTCGCCCGTCACCGCGCGCACGAGCTTGCCCTGCGCGTGCTCGATCTGGTAGTGCAGCCCGCGCAGCACGCCGTGGCGCGAGCGCGAGTGGTTGTCCTGCACGAAGTCGGCCGCGAGGCCCGCCTCGGCGAGCGCACGCCGGTTGTAGCTCTCGTAGAAGAACCCGCGATCGTCGCCGAACACGCGCGGCTCGATCAGCAGCACGTCGGGCAGCGCGGTCGGCGTGACCTTCACGCGTGCACCTGCCCGTCACGCAGCAGCGACAGCAGGTACTGGCCGTAGGCGCTCTTCGCGAGCCCCCTGCCGAGCGCCTCGAGCTGCGCGTCGTCGATGTAGCGCAGCCGCCACGCGATCTCTTCCGGGCACGCGATCTTGAGCCCCTGCCGCCGCTCGAGCGTCGCGATGTACTGGCCGGCCTCGAGCAGCGACTCGTGCGTGCCGGTGTCGAGCCAGGCCATGCCGCGACCCATGAGCTCGCACGACAGCGCGCCCTGCGCGAGGTACTCGCGATTGACGTCGGTGATCTCGAGCTCGCCGCGCGCGGAAGGCTTCAAGTCGCGCGCGATGTCGAGCACGCGCTGGTCGTAAAAGTAGAGGCCGGTCACCGCGTAGCGCGATTTCGGCTTCGCGGGCTTCTCCTCCAGCGACAGCACGCGGCCGGTGGCATCGAACTCGGCCACGCCGTAGCGCTCGGGATCGGCGACCGCGTACGCGAACACGGTGGCGCCCGCCTCGCGCGCGTTGGCGCGGGCGAGCTGCGTGTGCAGGTCGTGGCCGTAGAAGATGTTGTCGCCGAGCACCAGCGCGGAAGGATCGCGGCCCACGAACGCGCGGCCGATGATGAACGCCTGCGCGAGCCCCTCGGGCGCGGGCTGCACCGCGTACGTGAGGTTGAGTCCCCAGCGCGCGCCGTCGCCCAGGAGCTGCGCGAAGCGCGGCGTGTCCTCGGGCGTGGAGATGAGCAGGATGTCGCGGATGCCCGCCAGCATGAGCGTGGTGAGCGGGTAGTAGATCATCGGCTTGTCGTACACCGGCAGGAGCTGCTTGCTCACCACCTGCGTGACGGGATGCAGCCGCGTGCCGGAGCCGCCGGCGAGGATGATGCCCTTGCGTGTCATCGGCGCGCGCTCAATGGGAGGCGGCGGGCGCCGCGTACTGCAACGAGATCCACTGCTGGTACTCCTTGCTCGCCACGCTCGCGAGCCACGCGTCGTTGTCGAGGTACCAGCGCACGGTGCGCGCGAGGCCGGTCGCGAACGTCTCGGCGGGCGACCACCCGAGCTCGCGCCGGATCTTCGAGGGATCGATCGCGTAGCGGCGGTCGTGGCCCGGGCGGTCCTTCACGTAGGTGACGAGCGCGTCGTAGTCGCGCCCGGGGCGCTCGCGCGCCAGCGCCGCGCAGATCTCGCGCACGACGGCGACGTTGGTCATCTCCGCGTTGCCGCCGATGTTGTAGGTGTCGCCGGGGCGGCCGCTGGCCAGCACGGTGCGGATCGCCGAGCAGTGGTCGCCGACGTACAGCCAGTCGCGCACGTTCTGCCCGTCGCCGTACACGGGCAGCGGCTTGCCGTGGATCGCGTTGACGATCATGAGCGGGATCAGCTTCTCGGGGAACTGGCGCGGACCGTAGTTGTTCGAGCAGTTGGTGGTGAGCGTCGGCAGTCCGTACGTGTGGTGATACGCCCGCACGAGGTGATCGGAGCTCGCCTTGGATGCGGAGTACGGGCTATTCGGCGCGTAAGCGGTGGTCTCGGAGAACGGCGAGTCGTTGGGGCCGAGCGAGCCGTACACCTCGTCGGTGGACACGTGCACGAAGCGGAACGCCGCGCGCTCCCCGGGCGGCAGCTCCGCCCACCACGCGCGCGTCGCCTCCAGCAGGCGGAAGGTGCCGACGACGTTGGTCTCGATGAACGCCGCCGGGCCATGGATGGAGCGGTCGACGTGCGATTCCGCGGCGAAGTTGACGATCGCGCGCGGGTGGTGCGTGCGCAGCAGCGCAGCGACGGCGTCGGCATCGCCGATGTCGCCGCGCACGAACTCGTGCCGCGCGTTGCCCGCGAGCGACGCGAGGTTGCGGAGGTTGCCGGCGTAGGTCAGCGCATCGAGGTTGACGACGGGCTCGCCGGTGGCGGCGATCCAGTCGAGCACGAAATTGGCGCCGATGAAGCCGGCGCCGCCGGTCACGAGGATCATGGAAAGGCCTTGTACGCTGCGGGCCGCCCGTTGCGGCCGAACCGTTGATTTTACCAGCGCGGTGCGCCGCGCCCCCGCCCACGGCGGCCGCAGCGGGGTATGCCCGCCTCAGGCCCGGTAATAGTCCCGGTACCACGCCACGAAGCGCGCGAGCCCTTCCGCGAGCGGCGTGCGCGGCGCGAAGCCGGTGCGCGCGCGCAGGCGGTCGATCGCCGCGTACGTCGCGGGCACGTCGCCCGGCTGCATCGGCAGGAGCTCGCGCACGGCGTGGCGGCCGAGGAGCCGCTCGAGCGCCGCGATGAAATCGGTGAGCTCCACCGCATCGTGGTTGCCGATGTTGTAGATCGCCGCCGGCGCATCGGCGCCCGCCTCCGGCGGCGTCGCCAGCACGCGCAGCACGCCCTCGACCACGTCGTCGATGTACGTGAAGTCGCGCCGCATGCGGCCATCGTTGAACACCTTGATCGGCGTGCCGGCGAGGATCGCGCGCGTGAACAGCATCGCCGCCTGGTCGGGCCGTCCCCACGGACCGTACACGGTGAAGAAGCGCAGGCCGGTGACGGGGATGCGGAAGAGGTGCGCGTAGCTGTACGCCATCGACTCGTTGGCGCACTTGGTGGCGGCGTACAGGCTCACCGGGCGGTCCACGCGCTGGTTCTCCGAGAACGGCAGCGTGTGGCTCGCGCCGTACACCGAGGAGCTCGACGCGTAGACCAGGTGCCGGATGCCGTGGCGGCGACAGCCTTCGAGCACGTGCCCGAACGCGGTGACGTTGTTGCGCAGGTATGCCTCGGGATGCGACAGCGAGTGGCGCACGCCGGCCTGCGCGGCGAGGTGGATGACGTGCGTGAAGCCGCCACGCTCGAACAAGTCTCGCGTCGCATCCGCGTCGGCCAAGTCCATGCGCACGAGGTCGAAGCCGGCGCGCCCGGCGAGCTCCGCGACGCGCGCCTCCTTGAGCGAGACGTCGTAGTACGGGTCGAAGTTGTCGGCGCCGGTGACGCGTGCGCCGCCGTCCAGCAGCGCGCGCGCGACGTGCATGCCGATGAAGCCGGCCGCGCCGGTGACGAGCACGTGCATGTCGCTGCTGCCCTCCGCTGGCATCCGTTCCCCGGGCGTCATTGTTCCATGCCTGTCACCGCCGCGGCCCTTGCGACAGCGCGCGCAGCTTCACGTACTTGAGGAAGCTCGCGAACGCGCCGATGGCGATGTGCGCGAAGCCCGCGACGCCGTCGAGGAAGCCGAGCTTCAGCACGTAGAAGCGCAGGAAGCGCGCGAGCGGCGAGAACGCGATGCGCACGGCGCCCGCGCGCTCGCCGCGCGCGTGCATCGCCTCCGCCTGCACGGTCGTGTAGCGGTTCTGCTTCGCGAGGTAGGCGTCGATCGATTCGGCGGACGCGTGCAGGAGGTCTCCCGCGAGCCGCTCGACGCGGCCCTGGGCGACGACGGTCTCGTGCACCGGATCGTCGGTCCAGCGCGCGTGCCGGCGGTCGAAGAGCCGGACGTTCCAGTCGGGATACCCTTCGCCGTGCGCGAGCCAGCGGCCGAGGAAGCGGTTGCGGCGCGCGATCGTGTACGCGCTCGCCGTGGGCACGCCGTTGGCGAAGGCCGCCGCGATGGCGGCCGCGAGCGCGGGGCTCACGCGCTCGTCGGCGTCGATGCACAGCACCCAGTCGTGCACGGCCTGCGCGACCGCGAAGTTCTTCTGCGGGCCGTAGCCCAGGAACGATTGCCGGACCACGCGCGCTCCGAGGCTCCCTGCGAGCGCTACGGTATCATCGCGGCTGCCCGAATCCACCACGACCGCCTCCGCCGCGAACGGCGCGGAGGCGAGGCATTCCGCCAGCTCGTGCGCGGCGTCGCGGGTGATGACGATGAGCGACAGGGGAAGCGGTTCGGACATTCGCGGCAGCCGGGACTTCGGGGCGCGCGCAGCGGCTATGCGCGCAGCGCGGATTCTACGTCGTTTGCGTGCCGCACCGCCGGGCATGGTGCATGGCCTGCCGTGCGCGGCACGCCGGAATCGCCGCACCGGCGCATGAGCGGGAGGGTGGCACCGATGCGCGCGCTCCTCGTGATCCGGCCGTCCTCGCTCGGCGACATCGTGCATTCGCTGTCCCTCGTGAGCGACGTAGCCGCGCAGCGGCCGGACTTCGCGGTCGACTGGGTTGCGGAGGAAGGCTTCGTGCCGCTGGTGCGCCTCGACGCGCGCGTACGCCACGTGATTCCCGTCGCGTTCCGGCGCTGGCGCGGCGCACCGCTCGCGCGCGGCACGTGGCACGAGTTCGCGGATTTCCGGCACGCGCTGCGCGCGCAGCGCTACGACTGCATCATCGACCTGCAGGAGCAGGTGAAGGGCGCGCTCATCGCGCGGCTCGCGCGCGGCCGGCGCCACGGCTTCGACCGGCACAGCATTCGCGAGCCGATCGCCACCGCGCTGCACGACACGCATCACCGCATCGAGCGCGCGCAGCACTTTATCGACAAGGCGCGCGCGCTCGCCGGCGCCGCGCTGGGCTACGTGCCCGGCGGGCCGCCGCGCTGGCAGTGGTCGCTGCCGGCGCCGCCGCCGACCATGCCCGCGGAACGCTATGCGCTGCTCTTCCATGGCACGAGCCGCGCGGACAAGCAGTGGCCCGAGGCGCACTGGCGCGCGCTGATCGCGCATCTGTCCACGGCCGGCATCCGGTCGCTGCTGCCGTGGGGCAGCGAGGAGGAGCGCGCGCGCAGCGTCCGTCTCGCGGCGGGTGCCGCGCGCGCCGACGTGCCGCCGCGCCAGGACCTGCCCGCGCTCGCCGCGCTCGCGCGCCACGCGGAGCTCGTGGTGGGCGTGGACACGGGCCTCACGCACCTGTCGGCGGCGATCGGCACGCCGACCGTCGCGATCTTCACCACCACCGATGCGGCGCTCGCCGGCGTGGCGCGCGACGGTCCGCACGCCGTCGACCTCGGCGGCAACGGCGTCGTTCCCGCCGTGGCGGACGTGATCACCGCCGCGGGCGCGCTGCTGCGTGCCGCGCCGCATTGCTGATGCGCCGGCTCTACTCGCTGCTGACCCACGCGGTGCTGCCGCTGCTGCCGCTGCGGCTGTGGTGGCGCGGGCGGCGCGAGCCCGGCTATCGCGAGCGCATCGGCGAGCGCTTCGGTCGCTATGCGGGCGTGCCGCGGCCGCCGGGCGAAGTGCTGTGGGTGCACGCGGTGTCGCTCGGCGAGACGCGCGCCGCCGGACCGCTGATCGAGCGCCTCGCGCGCGAGCGGCCCCACGCGACGATCCTGCTCACGCACATGACCGCGACCGGACGCGAGGCGGGCCGCACGCTGTACGGCGAGCGCGTCGTGCAGGCGTGGCTGCCGTACGACGTGCCGTTCGCGGTCGACGCGTTCCTCGCGCACTTCGCGCCGCGCGCGTGCCTGCTCATGGAGACCGAGGTGTGGCCGAACCTCGTGGCGGGTTGCGCGCGGCGCGGCATCCCGGTGCTGCTGGTCAACGCGCGGCTGTCCGCGCGCTCGCTCGCGGGCTATCGCAGGTTTCGTGCGCTGACGCAGCCGATGTTCGCGGCATTGACGGGGGTGGCCGCGCAGACGGAGGCCGACGCGACGCGCCTGCGCGAGGCCGGCGCGCGCGACGTCGCGGTGACCGGCAATCTCAAGTTCGACGTCGCGGTGCCTGCGTCGGCCACGGCGCTCGCGGCGGCGCTGCGCGCGCGGTTCGGCACGGCGCGTCCCGTGTTCGTCGCGGCATCGACGCGCGACGGGGAGGAGGCGCTGCTGCTCGACGCGCTCGCGCGCCGGCCGCTGCCGAACAATGCGCTGACCGTGATCGTGCCGCGGCATCCGCAGCGCTTCACGGCGGTGGGCGAGCTGCTCGCGGCGCGCGGGCTGCGGTGGGTGAAGCGCAGCAGCGAGGAGGCGGTCGGTCGCGAGGTCGGCGTCGTGCTCGGCGATTCGCTGGGCGAGCTCCTCGCGTACTACGCGGCGGCGGACGTCGCGTTCGTCGGCGGAAGCCTGTTGCCGCTCGGGGGCCAGAATCTCATCGAGCCGATCGCCGTGGGGACGCCGACGCTGGTCGGGCCGCACACGTTCAATTTCACCGAGGCCGCGAATGCGGCGGTGGCGGCCGGCGCGGCGGTGCGTGTCGCGGACGCGGATGCGCTGGCGGTGGAGGTGGCCGCGTTATTGGACGATGCGGCGCGGCGGGCGCGGATGCGCGAGGCGGCGCTGGCGTTTCATGCGAAGCATCGGGGCGCGGCGGAGCGGTTGTGGGAGTGGCTCGCGCCGAGATTGGCGGGGAAGTGATTCTACAAAGAGACGCAGAGACGCAGAGGAGAGTCTTTCTCGGCGCCTCTGCGTCTCTTCGTGATCAAGAAGTCGTCAACCGTTGAGACGCCGGTTGATGTCCTCGAGATCCTGCTCGGTGAGCGCGCCGACGGCGGACTTGAGGCGCAGCGTGGCGAGCAGGTACTGGAAGTACGCGTTGGCGAGGTCGCGGCGCGTCGAGTAGACGTTCTGCTGCACGTTCAGCACGTCGAGGTTGGTGCGGATGCCGACTTCCTGGCCGAGGATGTTCGACTGCAGCGCGACCTCCGCAGACGCCACGGCCTGCTCGAACGCCTTCACGCCGGCCGCGGCGCTGTTCACGCCGGAGAAGCCGTCCTGCGCATTGGTCACCGCCGTGCGCTTCGCCTGCTCGAGGTCGGCGCGCGAGCGGTCCTGCAGCGAGATGGTCTCGCGCACGCGGGAGTTCACGAAGCCGCCGGTGTAGATCGGCACGTTGAGCACGACGCCGAAGAGCGCCGTGCGGGTCTGGCCGGTGAAGTCGCTCGTGACCGAGCCCGACCCGTTCGCCTGCGTCGCGTTCGCCACGAGGTCGAGGGTGGGCAGGTGACCGGCGCGCGCGCGATCGACTTCCAGCGACGCGATCTCGTAGTTCGACTGCGCGAAGCGCACCGACAGGTTCTGCTTGAGCGCAAGGTCGACCCAGTAGTCGACGTTGTTCGGATTGGGCAGGTTGGGCTCGAAGCCGCGGCCGATGCGCTTCAGGCTCTTCGGCATGCGCCCGATGATGGCCGTGAGCGCGGTGCGGCGGCGGTCGAGGTCGTTGTTCGCCTGGATCTCGGTGGCGATGATCTGGTCGTACTTGGCCTGCGCCTCGTTGGTGTCCGTGATGGTCGCGGTGCCCACCTCGAAGTTGCGCTTCGCCTGCGCGAGCTGCTCGGCCACCGCGAGCTTCTGCTGCTGCGCCAGCTCGACGTTGAACTCGGCGAGCAGCACGTCGAAGTACGCGACCGAGGTGCGGATGATGAGGTCCTGCTGCGCGATGCCGAGCGAGAAGTCGGACTGCGTGACCTGCTCCTTCGCCTGGTCGAGCGCCACGGCGTTCTGCGGGCGGTACAGCGGCTGCGACGCGGAGAAGGTCAGCGCGCCGTAGTTGTAGTTCTGCGAGAAGTGGACCTTCGGGTTGGTGTTGAGCGTCGAGTCGTAGCTGTTGACGTTCGCCTGCCCCTGCGCCGACACCGCCGGCAGCAGCGCGGAGCGCGCCTGCGGCACGCGCTCCTGCGTGGCTTCCCACAGCGAGCGCGCGGAGGCGATCGCCGGATCCTGCTTCTGCGCCTCGCGGTAGACCTGCAGCAGGTCTTCGGCGGCAGCGGTGCCGGCGAGCGCCAGCAGGGAGAGCGCCGCGGCGGCGGCTAGGCTACGGCAGGGTCGCATTCTCGTCATGTGCGTGTCCGTCGTGCCGCGGGTCCGGAAGCCCGGCGCGGCGTCGCGTGCAGGGCCTTCAGTAACGCGGCATCGCGGGATCGACGTCGGTTGCCCACGCGTCGACGCCGCCCCGCAGGTTGAACAGGCGGTGGTAGCCGTTGCCCGCCAGCCACATCGCCGCATGCTGGCTGCGCCCGCCGTGATGGCAGACCAGCACGATCTCGCGCTCGGGCGGCAGCTCGGCGAGCCGGCCCGGCAGCTCGCGCAGCGGTATGGCCTGCGCGCCGTCGATCGCGCAGCGCTCGACCTCCCACGGCTCGCGCACGTCGACGACGAGCGGCGCCGGGCGCGCCGCATCGGCGAGCCACGCGGCGAGCTCGGCGGGGGCGATCTGGGCGATCAAAACGTGAAGCGGTCGGGCGTCGCCGCATGGCGCAGCGGCGCCACGACGGTCTCGAACAGGGTCGTGGTGACGTGCGCGCCGGGCGCGGTCCACGTGACGAGCCGCGCCGTCATCACGGGCGCCTCGCCGACGATGGCGAACAGCCGGCCGTTGGGCTTCAGCTGCGCCAGCAGGCGGTCGGGCAGGAGCGGCGTGGAGCCGGTCAGGACGATGACGTCGTAGGTCTCGTCGCCGAAGCCCTGCGCGCCGTCGCCGATCTCGCAGCGCACGTTGTGGAAGCCGTGCTGCGCGAGGCGCGCGCGGGCGGTGGCCGCCAGCGCAGGATCGATCTCGACGGTGGTCACGTCCTGCGCGCGGCTCGCGAGCAGCGCCGTGAGATAGCCGCTGCCGGTGCCGATCTCCAGCACGGAGTCCTGCGGAGTGAGGCGCAGCGACTGCACCACGCGCGCCTCGAGCTTCGGCGCCCACATGCGCTCGCCGCCGCCGATCGGCAGCTCGAGGTCCGCGAACGCGAGCGCGCGGTATTGCGGCAGCACGAACTCCTCGCGGCGCACGGTGAACAGCAGGTCGAGGACGTCCTGGTCGAGCACATCCCACGTGCGGATCTGCTGCTCGACCATGTTGTAGCGGGCTTGTTCGAAATCCATGGCGTGATGGGCGTCGGGGCGTGGCGGCGGCGGGCGCCGTCCGGATTCCACCGCGTCCGCGGCGGGAATCCGGCGCGGAACGTCAAATGACTCGCGGTCAGTTATTATGCGGTGGGGCATTATCGCACGTCAACCTGCGCACTCCTCGCGGTCGCAATACGTCGTTGCACCTCGGTTTCAATCGGCCGCATGGCTGCCCGCCGGCGCGGCGGCATGCGCCGCGAGGCGCGCCTCGCGGCGGGCGCGGCGGCGCTCGCTCCAGCCGTCGAGGTACGTGTAGAGGACCGGCACCACCACGAGCGTGAGCAGCGTCGAGGTGATGACGCCGCCGATGATCGCGCGGCCCATCGGCGCCTGCGTCTCGCCGCCCTCGCCCACGCCGAGCGCCAGCGGCAGCATGCCGCCGATCATCGCCGCGGTGGTCATGAGGATCGGGCGCAGCCGCACCTGGCCGGCCTGCAGCATCGCGTCGTGCAGGGAGGCGCCGGCGCGCCGCGCGCGGTTCGCGAAGTCGACGAGCAGGATCGCGTTCTTGGTGACGAGGCCCATCAGCATGATGAAGCCGATCATCGAGAAGATGTTGAGCGTGGTGCCGGTGAACATCAGCGCGAGGAACACGCCGATGAGCGAGAACGGCAGCGACACCATGATCGCCATCGGCTGCAGGAAGCTCGCGAACTGCGACGCCAGGATGAGGTAGATGAAGATCACCGCGAGGCCGAGCGCCGCCATCGCCGCGGCGAACGAGTCCTGCATCTGCTCCTGCTGCCCGCGCACCGAGAAGCGGTAGCCGGGCGGCAGCTGCGTCGCCTTGATGATCTCGTTCACGTCCTTGCCGACGTCGCCCGCCGGCCGGCCCTGCGCGCTGGCGAAGATCGCGACGCGGCGCACGAGCTCCTCGCGGCGGATGGTCTGCGGGCTCGTCGACTCCACGATTTCCGCGACCTGCCGCAGCGGCACCATGCGCAGCTCGCCGTCGGGGCCGCGCTTGTTGGTGGTGAGGTACAGGTTCGCGAGGTCGGTGGCGAACTGCCGCTGGTCCTTCGGCAGGCGCACGTTCACCTCGTAGTTCTGCGCGTCCGGGGCGAGCCAGTAGCTCACGGTGTCGCCGGCCAGCAGCGGACGGATCGTCGCGCCCACCTGCTGCACGGTGATGCCGAGGTCGGAGGCGGCGTCGTTGTTGAGGCGCACCGACAGCGCGGGATTGGCGGCCTTCTCGGAGGTCTCGAGGTCCGCAATGCCCGGCACCGACGCGAGCTTCGCCTTGAGCTCCTCGGCGAGGCGGGTGAGCGTCGCCGGGTCGGGTCCGAGGATGTTGATGAAGATCGGCCGGTTGAAGCCCAGCGTGAGCTCGATGCCAGGGATCGGCTGCAGCGCCTTGCGGATCGCGCGCTCCAGGTCCTTCTGCGTGGCCGCGCGCTCGGTGCGGTCCGTGAGCTTCAGGTTGATGCGCGCGTAGTTGCGGCCCTCGTCGGTGCCGATGGTGGTCATCGCGAGCTTGATCTCGGGAAACTGCTTCAGCACGGCCTCCACCTGCTTCACCTTGCTGTCGGTGTACTCGAGGCTCGAGCCCACCGCGGTGTTGAGGCGCAGCGAGATGAAGCCCTGGTCCGCCTCCGGGACGAACTCGGTGCCGATCAGCGGCACGAGCGCGAAGCTGCCGACGAACGCGAAGGTGGCGATGCCGAGCACCGTCTTGCGGTGGCCGAGCGCCCATTCGAGCACGTCGCCGTAGAGGTGGTGCATCCACTCGATGCCGCGCTCGACGTTGTCCATCAGCCGCGCGAGCCACGGCACGCGTGCGAAGCGCGAGCCCGGCGGGTCGAGCCACACCGACGACAGCATCGGGTCGAGGGTGAACGACACGAACAGCGACACCATCACCGCGACCGCCACGGTGACGCCGAACTGGAAGAAGAAGCGCCCGATGATGCCGCTCATGAACGCGATGGGCACGAACACCGCCACGATCGCGAACGTGGTCGCCATCACCGCGAGCCCGATCTCGTCGGTCGCCTCCTGCGCCGCCTGCTTGTGGCCCTTGCCCATCGCGAGGTGGCGCACGATGTTCTCGCGCACCACGATCGCGTCGTCGATCAGGAGGCCAATGCACAGCGACAGCGCCATCAGCGTCAGGAAGTTGAGCGAGAAGTTGAACGCGTAGAGCGCGATGAACGTCGTGATGACCGCGATCGGCAGCGTGAGCCCGGTGATGATCGTGCTGCGCCAGCTGTGCAGGAACAGGAACACGATGAGCACCGTGAGGCCCGCGCCCTCGAGGATCGTGCTCTTCACGCGGTTGACGCTCTTCTCGACGCTCTCCGCGGAGTTGTAGGTGACGGTGAGCTCGACGTCCTTCGGGATGCGCTTCTGGAGCTCCGCCACGGCCGCGAGTACGCCTCGCCCCGTCTCGACGATGTTGGCGTCCTGCGCCTTCTGGATGTCGATGGTGATCGAGCGCTGGCCGTTGATGCGCGCGATGGACGTCTCCTCGGCCTCGCCGTCGATCACGTCCGCGACCTGCGACAGGTAGACCGGGCCGCCGCCCTGCTGCGCGACGATGATGCGGCCGAACTGCGCCGGGTCCTTGATCTTGCCCTCGATGCGCACCACGCGATCGCTCTGGCCGCGCGACAGGCGGCCGGCCGGCACGTCCTGGTTCGCGTTGCGGATCGCGTTCATCACCTGGTCGACGCCGATGCCCATCGCGGTGAGCGCGCTCGGCTTGATCTGCACGAGGATCTGCCGCACCTGCCGGCCGTTCACCGTGACGTTCGCCACGCCGGGCACGTTCTCCAGGCCCTTGACGATCACCTGGTCGGTAAGCGAGGTGAGCTCGCGCAGGCCGGTGCTCGTCGACCTCACCGCGAGGGAGACGACCGGCTCCTGGTTCTCGGTGTCGGCGCGCACGACGAGCGGCTCCTTCACGTCTTTCGGGAACGCGGGCCGCACCTGCGCGACCTTGTCGCGGACGTCGGACATCGCGCGGATCATGTCGGTGTCGAGGCGGAACTCGATGAACACCGAGCTGATGCCCTCCAGCGTGAGCGAGCGCACGAGGCGAACGCCGGCCACGCCGTTGACCGCGGTCTCGACCGGCCGCGTGACGTCGATCTCCACCGCCTCCGGCGACGCGCCCGGGTACGCCGTCTGCACGATGAGGAACGGCAGCGTCACGTCGGGCATCTGCTCGACGCGCAGGCGCGCGTACGAGAACGCGCCCAGCACGGTGAGCGCCACCATCACCATCGTGGCGAACACCGGGTTATTGATCGAGACGCGTGTGATCCACATGGGGAAAATGCTTTCTCACAAAGAGACGCAGAGACGCCGAGGTGCTTCGTTGCCGTTTCTCGGCGTCTCTGCGTCTCTTCGTAAAAAAATCAGCTACGAGGGGCGCCGTCGGTCGCGGTGGCGCTCGCCTTCGGCGGCCCCGCGTCGGGCGCCTTCACGAGCGCGGGCGCGCCTTCCTTCAGGTTGTCGAAGCGCGCGGCCAGCACCTTGAGCGTGGCCGGCAGCGCGGTCTTGATCTCGACGCGGCCCGTCTCCTCGTCGCGGCGGCCGGTGACCACCATGCGCTTGACGAGCTTGCCGTCCTCGATCGCCCACACGAACGTCTGCCCGCCTTCCTGGCGCACGGCATTGGTCGGCAGCGACATCACCGGCGCGCTCGCGGCGAGCGCCACGCGACCGGTGGCGAACATGCCGCCGCGCAGCTCGCCGTTGGGGTTGGGAATGCCGACGAACACGAGGATCGCGCGGGTGCCGGGCTCGGTGGCCGGGTTGATGCGCTCGATGCGGCCCGCGAACTTGCGGTCGCCGAAGCCGTCGACGGTGAGCTCCACCGGCATCCCCGGCTTGAGCTCCGGGATGTCGATGGCCGGGACCATCGCCTGCAGCTCGATGTCCTTCAGCGCGACGACGGTGACGAGCGGCGCGTCGAACGCGACCTTCTCGCCCGGCTGCACGTGGCGCTTGGCGACGATGCCCGACAGCGGCGCGGTCGCGACCGCGTCCTTGAGGGCGTTCTGCGCGAGCCTCACCTGCGCCTCGGCCGACTTCACGCTGCCGCGCGTGACGTTCATGTTCGACTCGGAGTTGTCGAACGCGTTCTGCGAGATGAAGCTCTGCTTCAGGAGCTTCTGGTTGGTGGCGAGCGTCTTCTCGGCGAGTGCGAGCTGCGCCTTCGCCGACTCGAGCTGGCCCTGCCGCTCGATGAGCTTCGCATCGAGGTCCGCGGTGTCGACCTTGACCAGCACCTGCCCGGCCTGCACCGGGTCGCCCTCGCGCACCGTGATCTGGCGCACGTCGCCCGACACCTTCGCCTTGACCGTGGCCTGGTGCACCGGCTGCAGCGTGCCCGACACCGGCAGCCAGCGCGACAGCGCGCGGCTCTCCGCGCTCGCGAGGTCGGCCGGCGCGAACTCGAGCGTCACCGGGACGCCCTTGTCGTTGTCGCGTCCTTCCTGGCCCTTCTTGACGATGCGGATGCCGATGGCGACGGCGAGCCCGACGACCAGCAGCAACGCGAACAGCGCGGCGAGGATCCGCCGGCGACTCCAACCTGCTCCCATTCCTTCTCCCTCGAACGCCGGCGGCGACCCGTTCGGCCCCGCGACGCCCTCATGCCACCGCCGATCCTGTTTGGATGCGGTGAGCGCCCCATCCGGATTCGCGGCGCCTTCTCGCCGGCGCCGTCACGAAGGGCGCCATTGTCCGGGCCGGCGCTTGCGCGGGCAACCGGCGTGCGACGAACCGCTGCCCCGGCCGACGAACCGGAGGGCGCGGCGCCGCGCCCTGCGTCGCATTGACACCCTTGTTGGGGGAGACAATAATATTCTGTTTCCTTGTTGCAGGACGGTAGGGGCCCCCGCTTCGCGCTCCCCGCGCCGTCGCCAACCCATTGCCCCCTCGGAGAGGAATCCCATGATCATGTCCAAGAAGCTCGGCCTGACGCTGGTCGCGGCGGCGCTCATCACCGTCTACGGCTGCGGCAAGCAGGAAGAGCCCAAGAAGGCGGAAGCCCCCAAGGCCGCGGCAACGCCGCCCGCCGAAGAAGTCGTGACCGTCAAGATGGGCCACGCCGGCCCGCTGACCGGCGGCATCGCCCACCTCGGCAAGGACGACGAGAACGGCGCGCGCCTCGCCGTCGACGAAGCCACCGCCAAGGGCATGAAGATCGGCGGCAAGAAGGTCAAGTTCGAGCTGATCAGCGAGGACGACCAGGCGGATCCGAAGCTCGGGCCCACCATCGCGCAGAAGTTCGTCGATGCGAAGGTCGCGGGCGTCGCCGGCCACCTCAACTCCGGCGTCACGATCCCGGCTTCCGCGGTGTACAACCAGGCCGGCATCCCGATGATCTCGGGCTCGGCCACCAACCCGAAGCTCACCGAGCAGGGGTTCAAGAACGTGTTCCGCACGGTCGGCCGCGATGACCAGCAGGGTCCCGCGATCGCGCAGTACCTCGCGAACATGAAGGTCAAGAAGGTCGCCATCGCCGACGACGCCACCGCCTACGGCGAAGGCCTCGCCAACGAGGTCGAGAAGACGCTGAAGGCCGCCGGCGTGCAGGTCGTGGCGCGCGAGAAGGCCACCGACAAGACGACGGACTTCAAGGCGATCCTCACCAAGATGAAGGGCAAGGCGCCGGACGCCGTGTTCTACGGCGGCATGGACGCCACCGGCGGCCCGATGATCAAGCAGGCGCGCGAGCTCGGCATCAAGAGCGTGTTCAGCTTCGGCGACGGCGCGTGCACGGACGAGATGGCGAAGCTCGCCGGCGCGGCCGCGGAAGGCCTCATCTGCTCGCAGGCCGGCCTGCCCGCCTCCGCGGCCAGCCAGCAGTTCAACGACGCCTTCAAGGCGAAGTACGGCGAGGTGAAGCAATACGCGCCGTTCTTCTACGACGCGATCGGCGTGATGATCGCGGCGATGCAGAAGGCCGACTCGACCGATCCCGCCAAGTACCTGCCCGAGCTGCAGAAGATCAGCTACGACGGCGCGACCGGCAAGATCGAGTTCGACGAGAAGGGCGACCGCAAGAACGCCGAGATCACCATCTTCACGCTGAAGGACGGCAAGGTCACGCCGGTCGGCGTCGTGAAGGCGGGCAAGGCCTCGTCGTTCGAGGACTTCATGAAGGAGATGAAGTCCGCGTCGGCGGCCCCGGCCCCGGCGGCAGCCCCTGCTGCCGCGCCGGCAGCGCCGGCGGAAGCGCCGAAGAAGTAGCGGATCGCCTTCGCACCACGGAAACGGCGCCTCCCGGGCGCCGTTTTCCTTTGTTGCACCCGACGTGCGGCCGGGGGCCGCAGCGACGTGCGCGGCCCTCGTCTTCCGGGTGCGTTTAGGCGAGAATCGGGCAGGCCGGGACGCGGAACACAGGGGACATCGTCTGGACATCTTCCTGCAGCAGATCATCAACGGGCTGACGCTCGGCAGCGTGTACGCCATCGTGGCGCTCGGCTACACGATGGTGTACGGCATCATCCAGCTCATCAACTTCGCGCACGGCGAGGTGGTGATGATCGGCGCGATGGTCGCGTACACGGTCATCGTGGCGCTGGCTGGCACGATGCCGCCGGTGCTCGTCGTGCTGGCCGGGCTCTTCGCCGCCATCCCGGCATGCATGGCGGTGGGCTACACGCTGGAGCGCGTCGCCTATCGCCCGCTGCGCCGCGCGCCGCGCCTGGCACCCCTCATCACGGCGATTGGCCTGTCGATCATCCTGCAGCACCTCGCGATGATCGTCTGGAGCCGCAATCCGCTGCCGTATCCGCAGATCATCCAGACGATCCCGTACCACATCACCGATTCCCCCAACGGCGCCACCATCACCAACGTGCAGATCGCGATCATCGCGGGCTCGTTCCTGATGATGGCGCTGCTGCTGCTGCTCGTGTACCGCACCAAGCTCGGGGTCGCGATGCGCGCCACCGCGCAGAACCAGGCGGTCGCGGGCCTGATGGGCATCGACATCAACCGCGTGATCTCGCTCACGTTCGTGATCGGCGCGGGGCTGGGCGCGGTGGCCGGCGTGATGGTCGGCAGTTACTACGGCATCGCGCACTACCAGATGGGCTTCATCCTCGGCCTCAAGGCGTTCTCGGCGGCGGTGCTGGGCGGCATCGGCAACCTGGGTGGCGCGATGCTCGGCGGGCTCCTGCTCGGCATCATCGAGGCGCTGGGCGCAGGCTACGTCGGCGACCTCACCAACCTGTGCAACCTCGCGGGCTGGTCGGACGCGCTCGCGCAGCGCTGCGCCACCGACGACCACATCACGCTCTTCGGCTCCAACTACCAGGACGTGTTCGCGTTCCTCGTCCTCATCGCCGTGCTGATCTTCCGTCCGTCGGGGCTGCTGGGCGAGCGCGTGGCCGACCGCGCGTAGGGAGCGCCGGTGCAATATGTCGCTTGTCGCGGCTGCGACCTGCTGCAGCGCGTGCCGCCGCTGCCCCCGGGCGCCAAGGCACGCTGCGGGCGCTGCGGCCAGCTCGTCGCCTATCGCGCCGTCGATCCGCTCGATCGGCCGCTGGCGCTGGCCGTCGCGGCGGCGATCACGCTCGTCATCGCCAACACGTCCGAGCTCATGAGCCTCTCGGCCGCGGGGCGCGTCGCGACCACCACCCTCGCCGGCGGCTCGGTGGCGATGTGGGAGCAGGGCAACGAGGTGACGGCGGTGGTCGTCGGCCTGTGCGCCGTCGCCGCGCCGATCGCGTACGTCGCGCTGCTGCTCGCGATCCTGCTCGCGGTGCGCCGGCCGCCGGCGCCCGCGTGGACGGGGCATCTCATGCGCTGGGTCGAGCGCGTGCGGCCGTGGTCGATGAACGAGGTGCTGCTGCTCGGCATCCTGGTGGCGCTCACCAAGATCGCGGAGCTCGCGACGGTGACGCCGGGGCCGGGCATGTTCGCCGTCGGCGCGCTCGTGCTGCTGCTGCCGTGGCTCACGTCGAGCTTCGACGCACAGGCGGTGTGGTCGCGCATCGCGTGGGCACAGCCGGAAGGTCGTTCATGAATGCGGGATCTTTTTCCACAAAGAGACGCAGAGACGCAGAGGAAGGCGGTTGCTCGGCGTCTCGGCGTCTCCTTGTGGATGGATTCCTCGCACGCGGCGGCGAGGGTTTGGGGTTCTCTGCGTCTCTGCGTCTCTTTGTGAAAGCATTGGCTCCATGACGAAGCTCACCGCCGCGCACGCGGGACTCGTGAGCTGCCACGACTGCGGCCTGCTCGCGCGGCCGGCCACGCGCGAGGCGCCGGGCCACTGCCCGCGCTGCGGCGAGCCGCTCGCCTCGCGCCGCCCGCATCCGATCCAGCGCACGTGGGCGCTGCTCATCGCGGCGGCCATCCTGTACGTGCCCGCGAATGCGCTGCCGGTGCTCGTCACCGACACGCTCACCTCCGACGAGGCGGACACCATCCTGTCGGGCGTAGTGTTCCTGTACCAGTCGGGGTCGTGGCCGCTCGCGCTCATCGTGCTGGTGGCGAGCGTGCTGATCCCGATCGGCAAGATCGTGGCGCTGGGCTACGTGCTCGTCACGGTGCAGCGCGGATCGGCCACGAGCAACCGCCAGCGCACGCGGCTCTTTCGCCTGGTCGAGTTCATCGGACGCTGGTCGATGCTCGACGTGTTCGTCGACACCTTCGTGGTCGCGCTGGTGCAGCTCTCGCCGCTGATGTCGGTGGCGCCCGGCCCCGGCGTGCTCTACTTCATGGCGGTGGTGATCCTCACGATGCTCGCGGCGCAGTCGTTCGACCCGCGCCTCATCTGGGACTCCGCATCCGCGCACGGCGTGCCGCATGGCCACTGAGCACGAGCTCCCGGACCTGCCCGAGGCCACCGTCGTGCCGCCGCGGCGCGCGCGGTTCTCGATGATCTGGATCGTGCCGATCATCGCCGCGCTGGTGGCGATCGGCATCGCGGTGCAGCGCTATCTCGCCGAGGGGCCGACGATCACCATCACGTTCAAGTCGGCCGACGGCATCGAGGCCGGCAAGACGTTCGTCAAGTACAAGGAGGTGAGCATCGGGCAGGTGACCGCGGTGCGCCTCACCGACGACGGCGCGCGGGTCGAGGTCACGGCGAAGATCGCGCAGTCGGCGGCGTCGCTCATGGTCGACGACGCGAAGTTCTTCGTCGTGCGGCCGCGCATCAGCCTGTCGGGCGTGTCGGGACTGTCGACGCTCATCTCGGGCAACTACATCGGCTTCGAGGCGGGCACGTCGGCGAAGCGCGCGAAGGCGTTCACCGGGCTCGAGGTCCCGCCCATCATCACCGGCGGCCAGCCGGGCCGCGAGTTCGTGCTGAAGGCGGCGGACTTGGGCTCGCTCGGCATCGGCTCGCCGGTCTATTTCCGCCGCCTGCCGGTGGGCCAGGTCGTGGCCTACGATCTCGCGCCGGACGGCAAGTCGGTGAACCTGCGCGTGTTCGTCAACGCGCCGTACGACGGGTTCGTGACGCTCGACACGCGCTTCTGGAACGCGAGCGGCGTCGACGTGTCGTTCACCGCCAACGGCCTCGACGTGCGCACGCAGTCGCTCGTGTCGCTGCTCGAGGGCGGCATCGCGTTCGAGTCGCCGCCGCACCCGATGAGCACCACGCAGGCGGACGCCGGCGCGACGTTCACGCTCTACGGCGACCGGACGAGCGCGATGAAGCTCGACGAGTCGGTCGTCACGCACTACGTGCTCTACTTCCACGAGTCGGTGCGCGGCCTCGCGGCGGGCGCGCCGGTGACGTTCTTCGGGGTGACCGTGGGCGAGGTCATCGAGGTCGGCCTCTACCTCAACCCGAAGACGCTCGAGGCGAAGCCGCGCGTGGACATCGCGATGTACCCGGAGCGCGTGTTCGCGACGCTGCCGACGACGCAGCGGCAGAACGTCGAGCGCGACGCGCGCGATCCGGCAGCGCGCCACGCGTTCGTGCGCACGCTGATCGAGAAGCGGGGCCTGCGCGGCCAGCTCATGACGGGCAGCCTGCTCACCGGGGCGCGCTACGTCGCGTTCGCGTACTTCCCGAAGGCCGCGCCGGCGAAGGTCGACTGGACGCAGAGCGCGCCGGAGCTTCCCACCGTCACCAGCACGCTGCCCGAGCTCGAGGCGAAGCTCGGCAACATCATCGACAAGCTGGAGCGCGTGCCGCTCGACGCCATCGGCGACGACGTCAAGACCGCGCTCGTCACGCTCAACGACACGCTGAAGGACGCGCGCACCACGATCAACCGCTTCGACAGCGACGTGGTGCCGGCGCTCAAGACCGCGCTCGACGACGCGCGCGGCGCGCTCGGTGCCGCGGAGAAGATGCTGACCAGCACCGAGGCCAACCTCACCGGCGCCGCGGCACCCGGGCAGCTCGAGCTGCGCAACGCGATGAGCGAGCTCGCGCGCGCCGCGCGCTCGCTGCGCGTGCTCGCGGACTACCTCGAGCGCCATCCCGAGGCGCTCATCCGCGGCAAGACGATGGAGACCTCACCGCGATGAACCGCGCGCTCCCCACTGCGCTGCTCGCACTGCTGCTCGCCGCGTGCGCGTCGCCGTCGGCGCGCTTCTACACGCTCACGGGCGCCCCGCCGGTGACCGAGGCGGCGGGACCGTCGGTGGCGATCGGCCCGGTGACGATCCCGGCGGCGGTCGACCGTCCCGAGATCGTGACGACGGTCGCCCCCAACGAGGTGTGGCCCGACGAGTTCAACCGCTGGGCGGCGCCGCTCGCCGACGCCATCGGCCTCGCCCTCGCGCAGGACCTCGCCGCGAGCCTGCCCACGCCGCGGGTGACGCTCGCCGCGGCGACCACGTACGAGCCCGAGTATCGCGTCGCCATCGAGGTGCAGCGCTTCGAGTCGGTGACCGGCGGCTACGCGCTGCAGGATGCGGTGTGGACCGTGCGCCGCAGCCGCGACGGCGCTGCGCGCAACGGCCGCACCACCGCGCGCGAGCCGGCGGCGGGGGCGTCGTACGAGGCGCTGGCCGCCGCGCACAGCAAGGCGCTCGCCCGGCTCGGGCAGGACATCGCGCAGGCGATCAAGGCGCTGCCGCCGGCTGCGCCCGCCTCGTCCGCGGTGCGCTGATTACAGTATCCTTGCGCCGTTACGCGCGTTCCCGCCCGCCCTCCCGTCCATGCGCACCCTCCTGCCCGACCTCAACGGCCCGAAGTCCGCGTGGATCGCGCTCGGCGTGGTCGCGGTGGTGCTGCTCGTGCTGCCGGTCGCGCTCAACTCGGTCGGCACCGCGTGGGTGCGCATCACCAACCTCGCGATCCTGTACGTGTTCCTGGCCCTCGGGCTCAACATCGTCGTCGGCTTCGCGGGCCTGCTCGACCTGGGCTACATCGCGTTCTACGCGGTCGGCGCCTACGTGTACGCGCTGCTCGCGAGCCCGCATTTCAACCTGCACCTGCCGTTCTGGATCATCCTGCCGATCGGCTCCGCGTTCGCGTGCCTGTTCGGCGTGCTGCTCGGCGCGCCGACGCTGAAGCTGCGCGGCGACTACCTCGCCATCGTCACGCTGGGCTTCGGCGAGATCATCCGCATCTTCATGAACAACCTCTCGCAGCCGGTGAACATCACCAACGGGCCGCAGGGGCTGTATCTCATCGACCCGTTCCGCATCGGCAGCTTCAGCTTCGCGCAGCCGGAGACGATCGCGGGCGTCACGTTCAACGGGCCGATGAAGTACTACTACATCTTCCTGCTGGCGCTGGTCGCGGTGATCGTCATCAACCTGCGGCTGCAGGACTCGCGCATCGGCCGCGCGTGGGAGGCGATCCGCGAGGACGAGATCGCCGCGCGCGCGATGGGCATCAACACGCGCAACATCAAGCTGCTCGCGTTCGCGATGGGCGCGTCGTTCGGCGGCATCGCCGGCGGCATGTTCTCGGCGATCCAGGGCTTCATCAGCCCCGAGAGCTTCGGGCTCGTCGAGTCGGTGATGGTGCTCGCGATGGTGGTGCTGGGCGGCATGGGCAACATCTGGGGCGTGATCGTCGGCGCGCTGCTGCTCTCGTTCGTGCCGGAGCTCCTGCGCGCGTGGGTCGGGCCGGTGCAGACCGCGCTCTTCGGAAAGATGCTGATCGAGCCCGAGGTCATCCGCATGCTGCTGTTCGGCTTCGCGCTGGTGCTGATGATGCTGTTCCGCCCGGCCGGCATCCTGCCGTCCGCGGTGCGCAAGCGCGAGCTCGAAGGCAACCGCGCACGATGAACGGCACCACCACCGAGCGGCTGTCGCTGCTGACCGCGAAGGGCATCACCAAGCGCTTCGGCGGCGTGCAGGCGCTGTCCGACGTCTCGTTCACGATCAACCACGGCGAGATCTACGGCCTCATCGGCCCCAACGGCGCCGGCAAGACGTCGCTCTTCAACGTGCTGACCGGCATCTACGTGGCCGACGGCGGCACGTTCATGTTCGACGGCGAGCCGCTCGCCGATTTGAAGCCCAACGACGTCGCGGCGCGCGGCATTGCGCGCACGTTCCAGAACATCCGCCTGTTCGGCAACCTCTCGGCGCTCGAGAACGTGATGATCGGCCGCCACGTGCGCACGCAGGCCGGCGTGTGGGGCGCGATCTCGCGCAACGCGCGCACGCGGGCCGAGGAATCGGCGATCCACAAGCGCGCCTACGAGCTCCTCGACTACGTGGGTGTCGCGAAGCGCGCGAACGACCTCGCGCGCCACCTCGCGTACGGCGACCAGCGGCGGCTCGAGATCGCGCGCGCGCTCGCCACCGAGCCCAAGCTCCTCGCGCTCGACGAACCC
This sequence comes from Burkholderiales bacterium, assembly GCA_046347855.1. Classification (GTDB taxonomy): domain Bacteria; phylum Pseudomonadota; class Gammaproteobacteria; order Burkholderiales; family Casimicrobiaceae; genus VBCG01. Next base: position 427,292 of record JAXMFJ010000005.1, on the reverse strand, counting down.
GCAGCCGGCATGAACGCGACCGAGACCGCGGGGCTCGAGCGCCTGCTGGAGGAGATCCGCCGCGACGGCATCACGATCCTGCTGATCGAGCACGACATGAAGCTCGTGATGAGCGTGTGCGACCGCGTGCTGGTGCTCGACTACGGCAAGAAGATCGCCGAGGGCTCCGCGCACGACGTGCAGAACGATCCGAAGGTCATCGCCGCGTACCTGGGCGGCGAGGTGTCGCTCAACCTCAAGGGGATGTGACGAGGATGTCCGCCGCCACGCCGCTCCTGTCGCTGCGCAAGCTCGAGGTCGCCTACGGCGGCATCCAGGCGGTGAAGGGCATCGACCTCGACGTCGGCGACGGCGAGCTCGTGTGCCTCATCGGCGCCAACGGCGCCGGCAAGACCACGACGCTGAAGGGCATCTGCGGCCTGCTGCCGGTGAAGGGCGGCAGCATCCACTACGAAGGCAAGGACGTCACCGGCCGGCCCGCGTTCCGCCTCGTGCAGCGCGGGCTCGCGATGGTGCCGGAAGGCCGCGGCGTGTTCGGTGCGCTCACCATCGAGGAGAACCTCGGGATGGGCGCGTACATCAGGAGCGACAAGGATGGCGTGCGCAAGGACATGGAGCGCGTCTACGAGCTCTTCCCGCGGCTCAAGGAGCGGCGGCGCCAGACCGCTGGTACGCTGTCGGGAGGCGAGCAGCAGATGCTCGCGATGGGGCGCGCGATGATGTCGCGGCCGAAGCTGCTGCTCCTCGACGAGCCGTCGATGGGCCTCGCCCCGCTGATGGTGCAGAAGGTGTTCGAGACGATCGTGACGATTTCCCGCGAAGGCGTGACCATTCTCCTCATCGAGCAGAACGCGAAGCTGGCGCTCGAGGTGTCGCGGCGCGGCTACGTGATGGAGTCGGGCGAGATCACGCTCAAGGGCGACGCCGCATCCCTGCTGCACGATCCCAAGGTGCGTGCCGCGTACCTGGGCGAAGCGGCGTAGGGGAGCGTCGGCCTAGGGCGTCCGTGGCGGCGATGGCTTCCTAGTGGCGGACGGCTCGCAACCCACCGATTCCCCGTCGCGCGTCCCGCGGACGGTTCCTCCCCGGCACGCGTTCGCGTGGTTCAGCGAGGCGATGCGCCTGTGGAAGCGCAGCCCGGTCGTCTTCTGCCTGCAGGCGTTCGTCATCCTGCTCGTGACCGTGACGTTCGAGCCGGTGCCCGTGCTGGGCTTCGTCGCCGCCAACGTCGTCGCGCCGCTGCTCTCGTGCGGCCTCCTGTACTCGAGCCTCGCCGCCGACCGCAACGGCAAGGCCCGCATGGTGCATCTCTTCGCAGTGTTCGCGGCGCCGCTGCGCGCGCAGTCGGCGGCGGTCGCCGCCGGGCTCGCGGTGCTGGTGGCGGAGAGCGCGGCCGCGTGGGCGCTGGGTGACGTGAACCTCCTGCTGCCGGTGCCCGACGCCGCCAATCTGTCGCCGCAGGTCATCATCGGCATCTACGCAGTAGGTGTGGTCGCGTCGCTGCCGGTCACGTTCGTGCCGATGGCCGCGCTGTTCGACGGCGAGGACGTGCGCGCCGCATTCGCGCTCTCGTGGCGCGCGTTCGCGGCCAACGTGCCTGCATTCCTCGCGCTGGCGGCGTATTCGTTCGTGCTGCTGATGCTGGGGCTCGCGACGACGGGCGTCGGGCTCGTGCTCGCGCTGCCGTGGATCGCGGCCGCGTCCTACGCCGCGTGGAAGGACATCTTCGGGCTCGCGCAGCTCAGGCTGTAGGCCACCAGTCGAAGGCCGGGTGCGCGGACGGCTCCGCGTCGCTCGCCTCCACGCGCGTAACGCGCGCACCGCGCGGGCCGTCGTGGCACCAGCGGATCATCGCGGCCACCGCCTCCGGCGTGCCCTGCACGAAAGCCTCGACGGTGCCGTCGCGGCGATTGCGCACCCAGCCCGTCACGCCGCACGCGCGTGCCGCGGACACCGCCGCGGCGCGAAAGCCGACACCCTGCACGATGCCGTGGACGACGACGCGGCGCGCAATCACGACGAATGGACGCGTTGCGTCACCGACACGTGCGTCACCTGACGTAAACCCGTAGTCGACGCAAGGCGCCGTCGTTCGATTCGTGCTGACATCGCGGATGCAACTAGGGTTGGCACGGAACCTGCAATTCCGGTCGCGCAAGTCCAGTCGCCCACGAAGTCAATACTAACAATGCAGGTCGTCGCGAGGTCGGCGGCGGTCCTGCCACGAGAGGGAGTAATTGCAATGGCACGTGGTTCTGTTGTCGCAAGATCCGTCGTCGCGATGGCGCTGCTCGCTGCCGGAACAGCGGTCGCACAACAAGTGGTCTACAGCAGCATTCCGCTCAACCTCCCGGGCAACGTCTCGAGCCTCGGCTACGAGGCAACCGCAACGGCCGAATTCGGCGACCGCGTCCAGCTCATCGAGCCGCCGTTCCTCGGCCGCGGCGTGCCGCCGGTTCCCGGCACCGTCAACATCCGCAAGGTCACGGTGGTGATGTCGAGCTGGGGCTGCCAGACGGGCAGCTGGGTCACCAACGACTGCGTCACGACGCCGGGTGCGACGTTCAAGCATCCGATAACGCTCAACATCTATGCCGACGGCGCCCCGGGCTCGCTGCTTCCGGGAGCGCTGGTCTTCACCAAGACCCAGACCTTCGCGATCCCGTATCGTCCGTCGGCATCCCCGGGCTGCACGGGCGGCGCCTGGATGCACTCCACGCTGGTCCGCGGCGGACCACCCGCGACCCAATGCTACAACGGGATCGCCACGAAGATCACCTTCAACTTCGAGCAGCCCATCGCGATGCCGAAGAAGCTGGTCTGGGGCATCACGTACGACACGACGCATTACGGCGCGCATCCCATCGGGCAGGCTGCGCCGTGCTTCTCGTCGTCGGGCGGCTGCGGCTACGACTCGCTGAACGTGGGCGCGAAGTCGTTCGAGCCGGTGACGGGCGTCGACGTCGATCCCAACGGCGCCTACTGGAACACTTCGTACGCGCCGAACTATTGCGACGGCGGCGCGGCCGGCGCGGGCACGTTCCGGCTGGACGACAGTCCCACCTGCTGGACCGGCTACCGGCCGATGATCGAGTTCGCGCAGTACTAGGTCGTCGTCCGCAAAAGGCGTCCGCGCGATCGGTGGATGACGTCGCGCCGGCGTGGCGCCTTTTGCGGCCGGCAAATCAGCACCGCCATTTCCATCGTCGTCCCCGCGAAGGCGGGGACCCAGTGTCGTTGCTCTGCGACCCCTTAACGACACTGGGTTCCCGCTTTCGCGGGAACGACAAATTGAAACATCGGCGTCGATTCGCAACTGGGTTCCCGCTTTCGCGGGAACGACAAATTGAAACATCGGCGTCGATTCGCAACTGGGTTCCCGCTTTCGCGGGAACGACAAATTGAAACATCGGCGTCGATTCGCATCGCGAACCGAGACAGGTTCTAGCGGCCGTGCGCGCGCCGCCACGCGAACAGCGCGGCGATCGATTTCGCGTCGGTGAAACCGCCGCAATCGTAGATGACGAGCAGCTCGTCCTCGGTCATGGCGACGACGTCGAGGAATTCGCCGTCGTCGAGGCTCGCGCCGACGAACGCGAGGCCGCGCGCCTCGTACACGTCGATGAACTCGGTCGAGTAGCCGATCTCCGGATGCAGCGTGCCGAGCTTCTTCCACTCGCTGCCCGTGTAGCCCGCTTCCTCGCGCAGCTCGCGTTGCGCGGTCACGAGCGGCGCTTCGCCGGGATCGATCTTGCCGGCGGGAAACTCGAGCATCACGCGGCCGACCGGATAGCGGAACTGCCGCTCGAGCACCAGCCGGCCGTCGTCCAGCACCGGCACGATCAGCACCGCGCCGGGATGCACGACGAACTCGCGCGTCGCCTGGCCGCCATCCGGCAGGCGCACGGTGTCGCGGCGCACCTCGAGGAGCTTGCCCGAGAACACCGTATCGGACGCGATGCGGCTCTCGACCAGGTGCGCGTCGTCGCTCATGCGAGCCAGTCCTTGGGCGGCAGGAAATCGGTGTACAGCGCGGCCTCGGGCGTGCCCGGCGCAGGCTGCCAGTCGTAGCGCCATTGCGCGAGCGGCGGCATCGACATCAGGATCGCTTCCGTGCGTCCGTTCGACTGCAGTCCGAACAGGGTGCCGCGGTCCCACACGAGGTTGAACTCGACGTAGCGGCCGCGCCGGTAGAGCTGGAAATCGCGCTCGCGCTCGCCGTGCGGCGTGTCCTTGCGGCGGTCGAGGATGGGCGCGTACGCGGGCAGGAAGTGATCGCCGACGCCCTGCGTCAGCGCGAAGCAGCGCTCGAAGCCGCCCTCGTTGAGATCGTCGTAGAAGATGCCGCCCACGCCGCGCGCCTCGCGCCGGTGCTTGAGGTAGAAGTACTCGTCGCACCACTGCTTGTAGCGCGCGTGCACGCCGTCGCCGAACTCGCGCAGCGCCTCGCGGCAGGTGCGATGGAAGTGCACGGCATCCTCCGCGAAGCCGTAGTACGGCGTGAGGTCCATGCCGCCGCCGAACCACCAGATCGGCTCCGCGTCGGTCTTCTGCGCGATGAAGAAGCGCACGTTGAGATGGACCGTCGGCGCATACGGATTGCGCGGATGCAGGACCAGCGACACGCCCATCGCCTCCCACGCGCGGCCCGCGAGCTCCGGCCGGTGCGCGGTGGCCGACGGCGGCAGCTGGTTGCCGGTCACGTGCGAGAAGAGCACGCCGCCGCGCTCGATCGCCGCGCCGCCCTCGATGAGGCGCGAGACGCCGCCGCCCCCTTCGGGGCGCGTCCACTCGTCGCGCCGGAAGCGCCCGCCGTCGATCGCCTCGAGGCCCGCGACGATGCGCTCCTGCAAATCGGGAAGATAGCTGCGAACGGCGGCGACGTTCATGGGTATGGCGTGCGAGTCGGGGATGCTGCGCATGCTAACGCACCCGCCCGCGCTGCGGAGCCGGTGATCCGACCAGTGGTGCGGCTTCAGTCGCCGCCGGCCTTGCGGGGTGCGAGGGCGCGGAAGCCGATGTCGCTGCGGTACTGCATGCCGTCGAAGTGCAGCTCCGCGACGGCCGCGTACGCGGCGCGCTGCGCCTGCTTCACCGAGTCGCCGAGGGCGGTCACGCACAGCACGCGGCCGCCGCTCACGACCGGCTTCCCGCCGGCGAGCGCGGTGCCCGCGTGGAAGACCTGCACGTCCGGATGCGTGGCCGCGGTGATGCGGTCGAGGCCCTCGATCGGTGCGCCGGTGCGCGGCGCCTCGGGATAACCGCCGGCGGCGAGCACCACGCCGAGCGCGGCGCGGCGGTCCCACTCGGCGTCGACGGTGTCGAGCGTGCCGTCGACCGCATGCTCCAATAGCGTCACGAGGTCTGACTTCAGTCGCGCCATGATCGGCTGCGTCTCCGGATCGCCCAGGCGACAGTTGAATTCGAGCACGCGCGGCACGCCGTCCGCGTCGATCATCACGCCGGCGTACAGGAAGCCGGTGTACGGATGGCCGTCGGCGGCCATGCCGGCCACCGCGGGGTTGATGACCTCGCGCATGATGCGCGCGTGCATCGCGGGCGTGACGATCGGCGCCGGCGAATACGCGCCCATGCCGCCCGTGTTGGGGCCGGCGTCGCCGTCGCGCAGGCGCTTGTGGTCCTGCGACGACGCGAGCGCCAGCACGTGGCGGCCGTCGACCATCACGATGAAGCTCGCCTCCTCGCCCGCGAGGAAGTCCTCGATCACCACGCGCGCGCCCGCGGCGCCCATCGCGTTGTCGACGAGCATCATGGCGATCGCCGCTTCCGCCTCCGCGAGCGTCTGCGCGACGACCACGCCCTTGCCGGCCGCGAGGCCGTCGGCCTTGATCACGATCGGCGCGCCGCGCATGCGCACGTAGGCCTGCGCCTCGCGCGCGTCGGTGAACGTGCGGTACGCCGCGGTGGGCAAGCCGTGGCGCTGCATGAACGCCTTGGCGAAATCCTTCGAGCTCTCGAGCTGCGCCGCGGCCTGCGTGGGGCCGAAGATGCGCAGGCCTGCTGCGCGGAACGCGTCGACCACGCCCGCGGCCAGCGGCGCCTCGGGCCCGACGACGGTGAGCGCGACCTGCTCGTGCTGCGCGAACGCGACGAGCTCGTCGATGCGCGTGAGCGCGACGTTGGCGAGCGCGGGATCGCGCGCCGTGCCGGCATTGCCCGGCGCCACGAACACGCGCGCCACGCGCGGGCTCTGCGCGAGCTTCCAGGCCAGCGCGTGCTCGCGGCCGCCGCCGCCGATGACGAGGATCTTCATCGCGGCCTAGTGCCGGAAGTGCCGGACGCCGGTGAACACCATCGCGATGCCGCGCTCGTCGGCGGCCGCGATCACCTCGGCGTCGCGCATGCTGCCGCCCGGCTGGATGACCGCCGTGGCGCCGTTGTCGGCGACGACGTCGAGGCCGTCGCGGAACGGGAAGAACGCATCGGACGCCACCACGGAATCCGCGAGCGCGAGCTTCGCATTGGCCGCTTTCATCGCGGCGATGCGCGTGGAATCCACGCGGCTCATCTGGCCGGCGCCGATGCCCAGCGTCTGCCCGTCCCTGCAGTAGACGATGGCGTTCGACTTCACGAACTTCGCCACGCGCCACGCGAACAGCAAATCGACGAGCTGCGCCGGCGTGGGGGCGCGCTTCGTCACCACCTTGAGCTCGGCCGGCAGCACGTTGCGGTCGTCCGGGCCCTGCACGAGGAAGCCGCCGCCGACGCGCTTCAGGTCGAACGCATTGTGCGCGACCGCGCCGGCCGGCAGCGGCACCTCGAGCACGCGCACGTTCGCCTTCTTCGCGATCACGGCGAGCGCCTCGTCGGTGTACGACGGCGCGATCAGCACCTCGAGGAACTGCGCGGCCACCGCTTCGACGGTGGCGGCATCGACCGGCCGGTTGAACGCGATGATGCCGCCGAACGCCGACGTGGGATCGGTGGCGAACGCCTTGCGGTACGCGTCGAGCGGCGTGGCGGCCACCGCGACGCCGCACGGGTTCGCGTGCTTGACGATGACGCACGCCGATTCCGCGAAGGTCTTGACGCACTCCCACGCGGCGTCGCTGTCGGCGACGTTGTTGTACGAGAGCTCCTTGCCCTGCAGCTGGCGGTACGTCGCGATGGTGCCGGGCGCAGGCGCCGCGTCGCGGTAGAACGCGGCGGACTGATGCGGATTCTCGCCGTAGCGCATCTCCTGCACCTTGTCGCCGTCGATGTGGATCGCGTCGGGCCAGCCGTGCGCGGCGCCGGTCGCGTCGCGCGCGGTGAGCCAGTTGGCGATGGCGCCGTCGTAGCTCGCGGTGTGCGCGAACGCCTTGCGCATCAGGCGGAAGCGCGTCTGTTCGGTCAGCGTGTCGTCGTTGCCGACGAGCTCCGCGAGCACCACCGGGTAATCGGCGGGATCGACTACGACGCCAACGTGCTGCCAGTTCTTCGCCGCCGCACGGACCATCGACGGGCCGCCGATGTCGATGTTCTCGATCGCGTCCTCGAGCGAGCAGCCGGGCTTCGCCACGGTCTGCCGGAACGGGTAGAGGTTCACGACCACGAGGTCGATCGTGGGGATGCCGTGCGCGGCGAGTGCGGCGACGTGCTCCGGCAGGTCGCGGCGCGCGAGGATGCCGCCGTGCACTTTCGGATGCAGCGTCTTCACGCGCCCGTCGAGCATCTCCGGGAAGCCCGTGTAGCTGCCGACGTCGGTGACCGGCAGGCCCGCGTCAGCGATCGCCTTCGCGGTGCCGCCCGTGGAAAGCAGGTTCACGCCGCGGGCCACGAGGCCCTTGGCCAGCTCGACGAGACCCGACTTGTCGGAAACGGAGAGGAGTGCCTGGGCGACGCGTGCGGGCATGGTGTCAGACGAGCTTGTATTTGACGAGCTTGGAGCGCAGCGTGTTGCGGTTCATGCCGAGCATGTCGGCGGCCTGCGTCTGGTTGCCGTCGGCGCGCATCATGATCGACGTCAGGAGCGCGCGCTCCACGTGGCCGATGACCATGTCGTAGACGCCGGTGGCGCTCTCGCCGTCCAGCTTCTTGAAGTACTCGTCGAGCGACTTGTCGACGCTGCGGCAGATCTCGTTGCTGCCGTTCAGTTTGTGCTTTCGGTTCACGCCGCGAGGGCCTCCGCGTCCCGGTGCTGCTGCATGCTCGTTGCATTGGGCCCGCGCACGCCTGCCGGCGGCGCCGTCGCCGCGCCGTCCGCGCGGAGATAGGGGAGCCGCTCGTGCGTGGCCGCGAGCCGGTCGAAATAATCGTGGACGACCGCGAGCTGCGCGACGCTGTCCTGCGCCTCGCACATCGCGCGCCGGAAAGCGGCGCCGCCCGCCAGGTCCTCGGTGTACCAGGCGAGGTGCTTGCGCGCGGTGCGCACGCCGGTGACCTCGCCGTAGAACGCGTAATGGTCGGCGAGATGCTCGACGACGAGCGTGCGCGCCTCCGCCACCGTCGGCGGCGGCAGTTCATGGCCCGTGGCGAGGTAGTGCGCGATCTCGCGGAAGATCCACGGCCGTCCCTGCGCGGCGCGGCCGATCATCAGCGCGTCGGCGCCGGTGTAGGCGAGCACGAAGCGCGCCTGCGCGGGCGAGGCGACGTCGCCGTTGGCGATCACGGGGATGGTCACCGCCTGCTTCACCGCCGCGATGGTGTCGTACTCGACCGCGCCCGTGAATGCGCAGGCGCGCGTGCGGCCGTGCACGGTGAGCGCCGCAATGCCGGCGTCCTGCGCGATGCGCGCGACGGTTAACGCGTTTATCGCGCCCGGATGCGGCCCCGTGCGGATCTTGAGCGTGACCGGGACGTCGACCGCGTTCACCACGGCCTGCACGATCGCCGCGACCAGCGGCTCGTTGGCGAGCAGCGCGGAGCCCGCGGCGGCGTTGCACACCTTCTTCGCGGGGCAGCCCATGTTGATGTCGATGACCTGCGCGCCCATGGCGACGTTGTAGCGCGCGGCCTCGGCCATCAGCGCCGGATCCGCGCCCGCGATCTGCACCGCGATGGGGGCGGCCTCGCCGGCGTGATCGATGCGCCGCCGCGACTTGTCGGTGTCGCGCAGCCGCGGATTGGACGCGACCATCTCCGACACCGCGTAGCCGGCGCCCATGCGCTTGCACAGCATGCGGAACGGCCGGTCGGTGACGCCCGCCATCGGCGCGACGGCGAGGTTGTTCGGCAAATGGTAAGGCCCGATGCGCATGCTCGGCGGTGTGGCTTCTGGAGGCGGGAACTACTGCGATGGATGCGGCGACCGGGGGATCGATTATACCGGCTTTGCGTGCGCGGCAATGCGCGCCGCGGCCGGTGGCTCGCGATGCGCACGACGAAGCCGCGCGCGACGCGAGCGAACGCGCGTTCAGGAGAGGCCGAAGAGCATCGCGCGCGTGAACGCCTTCTTCACCGGCGGCAGCGCATCGAGGAACGCGAGCGCCAGCCCGCGCGGCCACGCGAGCCACGGGAAGTCGTGCGCGAAGACCTGCGTAAGGCCGTGCGTGAACGCGACGCCCGCGAAGCGATCGACGCGGCGCCGGGCCGCGTAGCGCGCGATCATCGCATTGCCGCCCAGCGCGTCGCGCGGGCACGCGTTGATCGCCTGGGCCAGCTCGAACGCGTCGCGCACGCCGAGGTTGAAGCCCTGCCCCGCGACCGGATGCAGCGCCTGCGCCGCGTTGCCGACGAGCACGGTGCGCGTCGCGGTCGCCGGCCGCGCGATCTCCAGCGCGAGCGGGAACGCCTTGCGGTCGCGCACGCCGGCGAAGCCTTCGACGCGCGCACCGAACTGGTCCGCGAGGCGCGCGAGGAACGCGTCGTCGGGAAGCGCGAGCGCGCGCTCCGCTTCGCCGGGGGTCATGGTCCAGACGAGACTGTAATGCGCGTCCTCGGGCAGCAGCGCGATCGGGCCGCGCGGCGTGAACCGCTCGTAGGCCACGCCGCGATGCGGTGCGCGCATGTCGATCTTCGCGAGCACGGCGCTCTGGCCGTAGTCGCGACGCTCGCGCGTGACGCCGCCCACCACCGCGCCGGTGCCGTCGGCGACCACCGCGAGGCGCGCGAGCAGCGGGTCACGGTCCGCGCCTTCGAGCTCGACGGCGGCATAGCCCGGCGTGCCGCCAACGCGCGTCACCACCGCGCCGTAGCGAACAATGGTGCGGGTGCGCGCGAGGACATGGTCGATCGCGTCCTGCAGCGCGAGGTACGACACGACGTAGCCCAGCGCGGGCACGCCCTGCTCGTCCGCGGTCAGCCGCGCGACGCCGAAGCCGCCGGCCTGCGAGATGTCGATGGCCTCGATCGCGGTGACCGCGCCAGGTGTGCCGGCCAGGTGGCACCACACGCCGAGGCGCTCGAAGATGAGGCGCGCGCCGTGCGACAGCGCGAGCGAGCGGTCGCGGCGCAGCGTCTGGCCTTCGGGACGCGCGTCGAGCGCGACGACGTCGAGGTCGGCGTCGGCGATGGCGAGCGCGAGGGTGCCGCCGACCGGCCCCGCGCCGACGATGACGACGTCGTGCATCGGTTACGCTCCGCTCACTCCGTCGTCCCCGCGAAGGCGGGGACCCAGTGTCGTTCGGACCGCCCGGCGAAAGCAACGCCGCTGGGTCCCCGCTTTCGCGGGGACGACAATGGAAACGGGGTGGCCCATCGAACGATGCAACTTGAAGCGCGCACTACCGCGCGCAGGCCGCCTCGACCTCGGCCACGGTCTTCGGCGTGGCCGCCGTCAGGTTCTCGTGGCCCGAGGAAGTGACGAGCACGTCGTCCTCGATGCGCACGCCGATGTTCCAGAACGCTTCCGGCACGTTCTCGGCGGGGCGGATGTACGTGCCGGGCTCGACGGTGAGCACCATGCCGGGCGCGAGCTTCTGCGACGCGCCCTTGACCTGGTAGAGGCCGGCGTCGTGCACGTCCATGCCGAGCCAGTGGCCCGCGCGATGCATGTAGAACTGGCGGAAGCTGCCGTTCTCGAGCACCTCGTCGAGCGTGCCCTTGCACAACCCGAGGTCGAGGTAGCCCTGCGCGAGCACGCGCTCGGCGGCCTTGTGGTAGTCGTGGAAGTCGGCGCCGGGCTTCACCGCGTCGAGGCACGCGAGCTGCGACGCGAGCACCAGCTCGTAGACGTCCTTCTGCGGACCCGTGAATTTGCCGTTCACCGGGAACGTGCGCGTGATGTCCGACGCGTAGCCCTGGTACTCGCAGCCGGCGTCGATCAGCAGCAGCTCGCCGTCGCCCATCTCGCGGTTGTTCTCGCGATAGTGGAGCACGCACGCGTTGGGGCCGGACGCCACGATCGACGGATACGCGACGGCCTGCGCGCCCTCGCGCAGGAACTCGTGCACGAGCTCGGCCTCGACCTGGTACTCGAACCAGCCGGGCCGGGTGCGCGCCATCGCGCGCGCATGCGCGGCGCCGGAGATCGCGCCCGCGCGCCGCATGAGGCGCACCTCGTGCTCGTCCTTGGTGAGCCGCATCGCGTCGAGCACGCCGCGGACGTCGACCACTTCGTCGGGCGCCGAGACGCCGGTGCGCACGCGTGCGCGCACCTCGTTCAGGAGCTGCGTGACCTTGCGGTCCCACGTGTCGAAGAGGCCGAGCGGCGTGAAGAGCGCGGGGCGATCGGACGCGAGCTCCGGCAGCTTCGCGTCGAGCTCGGCGATCGGATACGCCTCGTCGAAGCCGAAGATCTCCTTCGCGGCCTCGGGGCCGTAGCGGAAGCCGTCCCAGATCTCGCGCTCCTCGTTCTTCTCGCGGCAGAAGAGCACGTGGCGATCGCCGTCCGCGCTCGCGATCAGCGCGACGACCGCCTCGGGCTCCGGGAATCCCGACAGGTAGTAGAAGTAGCTGTCGGCGCGATACGGGAACAACGAGTCGCGGTTGCGCGGCACTTCCGGCGCGGTCGGGACGAGCGCCAGCCCGCCGCCGGCGTGGCCGCGCATCGCGCGCAGCACCGCGTCGCGCCGCTGCCGGTAGAACTCGTTGGTGTTCTTCATGCTTCGCATCCGCCTTCGATCGTGACCCGCGCATTATAAGTGCGAAGCGCCCGCGGACCGGCGCCGCGGCGGGGCGAAGCGATGCGTTAAGATTTGCCCCATGTCTCGCGCGCCGGACGCCGCCTCGCTCACCGGGCCCCAACTGCACGACGCCAAGCGCACGATGCGCAACGCGGTGATCGCCGCGCGCGATGCGATGCCCGACCCGGTCCGCGAGGCCGCCTCCGCGACGATCGCGCAGCGGATCGCCGCGCTGCCGTCGTTCGCTGCGGCGCGCTGCCTGCTGCTGACGCTGCCGTTCCGCAGCGAGTGGGACACGCGCCCGCTCATCGCCGCCGCGCACGCGCAGGGCAAGACGGTCGTGCTGCCGCGCGTCGACGACGCCGCGCGGATGCTGGACGTCCACGTCGTGCGCGACGTCGAGCGCGACACCGCGCCCGGCTTCCGCGGCATCCCCGAGCCCGCCGAGACGCTGCCGCGCGTCGAGCTGCGTGCGATCGACTGGGTGCTCGTCCCGGGCGTGGCCTTCGACGTCGCGGGTCGGCGCCTGGGCTACGGCGGCGGCTACTACGACCGTTTGCTCGCGCTGCTCGACGCGCACGCGCAGCGCGTGGCCGGCGCGTTCGACCTGCAGGTGGTGGCGGCCGTGCCTGCAGCGCCGCACGACCTCGTCGTCGACCTCATCGTCACCGAGACCCGGCTGCTGCCCGTCGTGCGTGGACACTGAGGCACCGCCGCCGGGACCGGGGCGACGGGCCGGCACGATCGCACTCGCGGCGACGCTCGCGATCCAGGTCTTCACGTCGGTGGTGACCGCGGCGCCCGCGGTGCTGGCGCCGGTGCTCGCGCCCGACCTCGGGATCACGCCGAAGTGGATCGGCGTGTTCGTGGCGTTCACGTACGCGGGCGCGATGGTGGGCAGCCTCGTGTGCGGCGAGTTCATCACGCGCTACGGCGCGATCCGGGTGTCGCAGGTGGCGGTCGGGTTCTGCGCGGCGGGCATCGCGTTCATGGCGGTGCTGCCCGGTCCGGCGGCGCCGCTGCTGGTGGTGGCGGCGATCGTCGCGGGCCTGGGCTACGGGCCGATCACGGCCGCGTCGTCGGAGGTGCTCGCGCGGACCACGCCGGCCGACCGCATGGCGCTCACGTTCTCGATCAAGCAGACCGGCGTGCCCGCGGGCGCGGCCTTGGCGGGCGCGCTGCTGCCGGCCCTGGCGCTGGCGGCCGGCTGGCGGACGGCTTTCCTGGTGGTGGCGGCGGTGGGCGTCGCGGTGGCGGTCGCGGCCGAGTCGACGCGCAAGGCGCTCGATTTGCGGTCGCCGGCGCGCCATCCGTTCTCGCTGGCGACCGTCCTGCGGCCGCTCGGCGTGGTGCTCCGCGCGCCGCGGCTGCGCGAGCTGTCGCTGGTCGGGATGGCGTTCGCGGCGGTCCAGACGTCGCTGTCGACGTTCCTCGTCGTCTACCTGACCGACGGGCTGCAGTGGTCGCTGGTCACCGCGGGGTTAGCGCTCACTTGCGCGACGACCGCGGCGGTGGTTGGGCGGGTGCTATGGGGCATCGCCGCCGACCGGTGGTGGGCGCCGAACCGGATCCTGGCCGCGATCGGCGGCCTGGCCTGCGTGTGCGGCGCCGCGATGGCAATCGCCGGCCCCGGCTGGCCGGCGTGGGCGCTGCTCCCGCTGGCCGCCGCCTACGGGGCGACCGCCATCGGCTGGAACGGCGTCCAGCTCTCGGAGATCGCGCGGCGGTCGCCGCCCGGGATGGCCGGCGCGGTGACGGGGGCTTCGGGCTTTCTCACGTTCAGCGGCGTCGTGATGGGGCCGCTCCTCTTCGCCGCGCTCGCGGGCGCCACCGGCAGCTACCGCGCCGGGTTCGGCGTCAGCGCAGCGATCGCCGGCGTCGCGGCGGTGGTCCTGGTCCGTCACGGCTCGCGCGACTGAAAGGTGCCAGAGTTCGTTGGTTTGGGGTCAGACCCTCAAGCTTAGGGGTCTGACCCCGGATCGTAAGCACCTGATCCTGCGACGGCCGCAGTTGATTATGGAAACCATTTCCACGTGGTGGTAAACTCGGCCGCCGACGCCGGGGAAGGAGGCTGCGACCGCCAAGAGTCGCATCCCGCGCCGCCGCAATACAGGTCCCGCCTGCCCGCCTAGAATCGTCGTTCGCCAGAAGCGGACGCGCCGCGGGCACGGCTTCGTTCCGGCTCGCGCCACCCGCGAGTCGCTTCACGACGCGAGGAGACGTACATGGATGCACCACGACGCGACCCCGATCCGCAGGAGACCCGCGAGTGGCTCGACGCCCTCGCCGGCGTGCTGGCGGCGGAGGGCCCGGACCGGGCGCATTACCTGATCGAGCAGCTCATCGACGCGGCGCGCCAGCGCGGCGCGTGGCTGCCGTTCTCGGCGAACACGCAGTACATCAACACCATCCCCACCGACGCGCAGGTGCGCATCCCGGGCGACCCGGAGATCGAGGCGCGCATCCGCGCCTACGTGCGCTGGAACGCGATGGCGATGGTGCTGCGCGCGAACAAGCACACCAACGTCGGCGGCCACATCGCGAGCTTTGCGTCCGCGGCCGATCTCTACGACGTCGGCTTCAATCACTTCTGGCGCGCGTCCACCGACACGCAGGCCGGCGATCTCGTGTTCTTCCAGGGCCACTCGGCGACGGGCGTGTATGCGCGCGCGTTCATGCTCGGCCGCCTGACGGAGGAACAGCTCGACAACTATCGGCAGGAAGTCGACCACCGCGGCATCTCCTCGTACCCGCACCCGTGGCTGATGCCCGAGTTCTGGCAGTTCCCGACGGTGTCGATGGGCCTCGGCCCGCTGATGGCGATCTACCAGGCGCGCTTCATGAAGTATCTGCAGGACCGCGGCCTCGCGCAGACCGAAGGGCGCAAGGTGTGGGCGTTCATGGGCGACGGCGAGATGGACGAGCCGGAGTCGATGGGCGCGATCGGCATGGCGTCGCGCGAGAACCTCGACAACCTGATCTTCGTCATCAACTGCAACCTGCAGCGCCTGGACGGTCCGGTGCGCGGCAACGGCAAGATCATCCAGGAGCTCGAGAGCGACTTCCGCGGCGCCGGCTGGAACGTCATCAAGGTGATCTGGGGCACGCAGTGGGACGCGCTCTTCGCCCGCGACAAGAAGGGCATCCTGATGAAGCGGATGATGGAGTGCGTCGACGGCGAGTACCAGACGTTCAAGAGCAAGGACGGCGCGTACGTCCGCGAGTACTTCTTCAACACGCCGGAGCTCAAAGCGCTGGTCGCCGACTGGTCCGACGAGGAGATCTGGCGCCTGAACCGCGGCGGCCACGACACGCACAAGATCTACGCGGCGTTCCACACCGCGGTGAACCACAAGGGCCAGCCGACGGTGATCCTCGCCAAGACGATCAAGGGCTTCGGCATGGGCGCGTCCGGCGAGGCGCAGAACATCACGCACCAGCAGAAGAAGATGTCGAACGAGTCGCTCGCGCGCTTCCGCGACCGCTTCGGCCTGCCGGTGACCGACGAGCAGGTGGAGACGATTCCCTACCTCACGTTCGCTCCCGATTCGCCCGAGCAGAAGTACATGCTGCAGCGGCGGATGGACCTGGGCGGCTTCCTGCCGACGCGCCGGCGCAAGTCGACGGCGTCGCTGCCGGTGCCGGAGCTGTCTGCATTCGAGCGGTTCCTCAAGAGCACGGACGAGCGCGAGATCTCGACCACGATGGCGTTCGTGCAGATCCTGCAGGTGCTGGTGCGCGACAAGAACCTGGGCAAGCACGTGGTGCCGATCGTGCCCGACGAATCGCGCACGTTTGGCATGGAAGGCATGTTCCGCCAGTTGGGCATCTGGAACCAGCAGGGGCAGCTCTACACGCCGCAGGACGCCGACCAGCTCATGTTCTACAAGGAGGACAAGCACGGCCAGATCCTCCAGGAAGGCATCAACGAGGCCGGCGGCATGTGCGACTGGATCGCGGCGGCGACGTCGTATTCCACGCACGACGTGCCGATGATCCCGTTCTACATCTTCTACTCGATGTTCGGGTTCCAGCGCGTCGGCGACCTCTGCTGGGCCGCGGGCGACATGCGTGCGCGCGGCTTCC
This sequence comes from Burkholderiales bacterium, assembly GCA_046347855.1. Lineage (GTDB taxonomy): Bacteria > Pseudomonadota > Gammaproteobacteria > Burkholderiales > Casimicrobiaceae > VBCG01. Next base: position 411,201 of record JAXMFJ010000005.1, on the reverse strand, counting down.
TGCTGGGCGGCACCGCCGGGCGCACGACGCTCAACGGCGAGGGCCTGCAGCACGAGGACGGGCATTCGCACATCCTGTCGGCGACGGTGCCGAACTGCATCTCGTACGACCCGAGCTTCGCGTTCGAGGTGGCGGTGATCATCCAGGACGGGCTGCGGCGGATGTTCGTCGAGCAGCAGGACGTCTACTACTACCTCACGCTGATGAACGAGAACTACCCGCACCCGGGCATGCCCGAGGGCGCGGCGGCGAACATCATCAAGGGGATGTACAAGCTGGTCGACGCGGGTGCGGGCAAGTCCAAGGCCCCGCGCGTGCAACTGATGGGCTCGGGCGTGATCCTGCGGCAGGTGATGGCGGCGGCGGAGCTCCTGAAGAACGACTGGGGCGTGGCCAGCGACATCTGGTCGTGCCCGTCGTTCACGGAGCTCGCGCGCGACGGCAACGCGGTCATGCGCTGGAACATGCTGCACCCGACCGCGAAGCCGCGCACGTCGCACGTCGAGCAGTGCCTCGCGGGCACGCAGGGCCCGGTCATCGCCGCCACCGATTACATGCGGCTCTTCGCCGAGCAGATCCGGCCGCTCGTCGGCCGGCGCTACGTCGTGCTCGGCACCGACGGCTTCGGCCGCTCGGACACGCGCGACGAGCTGCGCCGCTTCTTCGAGGTGAATCCGCACTACGTGACCGTCGCGGCGCTGAAGGCGCTCGCCGACGAGGGCACGATCCCGGCGGCGAAGGTGGGCGAGGCGATCGCGAAGTACGGCCTCGATCCCGAGAAGCCGGCGCCGTGGACGGTGTGAGTCGAGGACACTTTACAAAGAGACGCAGAGGCGCAGAGAAAGTCGGTTATCTCGGCGTCTCTGCGTCTCCTGTGAAAAAAGGCTTCCCAGCATGAGCACGATAGACGTCAAGGTCCCGGACATCGGCGACTTCAAGGACATCCCGGTGATCGAGGTGTTCGTGAAGCCGGGCGACACCGTGAAGGTGGACGATTCGCTGGTCACGCTGGAATCGGACAAGGCCACGATGGACGTGCCCTCGCCCGCCGCCGGCGTCGTGCGCGAGCTGCGGGTGAAGCTCGGCGACAAGGTGAGCGAAGGGACCGTGGTGCTCACGCTGGAGGCGGCAGGTGCCGCGGCGCAGGCTGCGCCTGCGGCTGCTCCTGCGCCTGCGGCGGCACCTGCGCCGGCGCCGGTCGCTGCACCTTCGCCGGCGCCGGCGGCTGCGGCTCCCGCACCTGCGCCCGCAGCTGCACCGGCACCGGCCGCCGCATCCAGCGCGCCCGCCGACAGCGCGGGCTTCACCGCCGCGCATGCGTCGCCCTCCGTGCGCAAGTTCGCGCGCGAGCTCGGCGTCGACCTCGCGCGGATCAAGGGCACGGGGCCCAACGGCCGCATCCTGCAGGAGGACGTGCAGCAGTTCGTGAAGGGCGTGATGGCCGGCGGCGGTGCGGCGGCGCCCGCGGGCGGCGTCACCGGCGGCGGCGCGCTCAACCTGCTGCCGTGGCCGGCGGTCGACTTCGCGAAGTTCGGGCCGGTCGAGGCGAAGCCGCTGTCGCGCATCAAGAAGATCAGCGGCGCCAACCTCGCGCGCAACTGGGTGATGATCCCGCACGTCACGCAGTTCGACGAGGCCGACATCACGGAGCTCGAGGCGTTCCGCGTCGCGCTCAACAAGGAGAACGAGAAGGCCGGCGTCAAGGTCACGATGCTCGCCTTCATGATCAAGGCCGCGGTGGCGGCGCTTAAGAAGTTCCCCGACTTCAACGCCTCGCTCGATGGCGACAACCTCGTCTACAAGCAGTACTTCAACATCGGCTTCGCGGCGGACACGCCGAACGGGCTCGTGGTGCCGGTCATCAAGGGCGCCGACCAGAAGGGCGTGCTCGCGATCGCGAAGGAGATGGGCGAGCTCTCGGCGAAGGCGCGCGAGGGCAAGCTCGGGCCCGCGGACATGCAGGGCGGCTGCTTCTCGATCAGCTCGCTCGGCGGCATCGGCGGCACCGCGTTCACGCCGATCATCAATGCGCCGGAAGTCGCGATCCTCGGCGTGTCGAAGAGCGCGATGAAGCCCGTGTGGAACGGCAAGGAGTTCGCGCCGCGCCTCGTGCTGCCGCTGTCGCTGTCGTACGACCACCGCGTGATCGACGGCGCGCTCGCGGCGCGGTTCACGACGTACTACGCCGCGCTGCTCGCCGACCTGCGCCGCTCCCTGGTCTGATCGGCGTCGAGGCCGGCGCGCGGCGCCGGCGTGGCATCATCGCAGCCATCGTCTTCCCGGAGGTTGCCGATGGCCGCTGCCGGCCTGCTCGCGCTGCTCGACGACATTGCGAGCATCCTCGACGACGTCGCGCTGCTGACCAAGGTCGCCACCCGCAAGACCGCGGGCGTGCTCGGCGACGACCTCGCACTCAACGCGCAGCAGGTGACCGGCGTGAGCGCGGACCGCGAGCTGCCCGTGGTGTGGGCAGTCGCCAAGGGCTCGGCGGTCAACAAGGCGATCCTCGTGCCGGCCGCGCTGGCGATCAGCGCGCTCGCGCCGTGGGCGATCGTGCCGCTCCTGATGATCGGCGGCGCGTTCCTCTGCTACGAAGGGTTCGAGAAGCTCGCGCATCGCTTCCTGCATGCGCCCGCGGAGCGTGCGGACGAGCACGAGGCGCTGCGCACCGCGCTCGCCGATCCGGCGGTGGATCCGGTGGCGTTCGAGAAGGCGCGCATCAAGGGCGCGATCCGCACCGACTTCATCCTCTCCGCGGAGATCGTGGTCATCGCGCTCGGCATCGTGGCCGAGGCGCCGCTGCCGACGCAGGTGGCGGTGCTGGCCGCGATCGCGGTCGTGATGACCGTCGGCGTGTACGGCATCGTGGCGGCGATCGTGAAGCTCGACGACCTCGGCCTGCACCTGCGCGCGCAACGCGGCGCGTTGCCGCGTGCGCTCGGCACCGGCATCCTGCGCGCCGCGCCGTGGCTCATGAAGTTCCTGTCGGTGGCGGGGACGGCGGCGATGTTCCTGGTCGGCGGGGGGATTCTCGTGCATGGAGTGCCGGTGCTGCATCACTTCGTGGAAGAGCTGGGTGAGCGGGCGGCGGAGGTCGTGGGCGGCGTTGCGGGGTCTGGGGTGGTGCTGGTTGCGAATGTGGTGGTGGGGGTGGTGGCGGGGGCGGTGGTTTTGTTGGTTGTCACGACTGGGCAGAAGCTCTGGCGGCGACGGGCTGTGGCTTAGCGGGGGCTGTTCCCCTCACCCCAACCCTCTCCCGCGCTGCGGGAGAGGGAGCCTCTGAGGCGCTGCGCGGTACAGGATGAGAACTTGGGGCGCTGCGCCTTCGCGCGACCGTCACATCGAAGACCTCCCTCTCCCGCAGCGCGGGAGAGGGTTGGGGTGAGGGCCAGCGTAAAATCCACCGATTCCATGCCAAGAGCAGCCCCATGACCCAGGACGAGATGAAGCAGGCGGTCGCCCGCGAGGCGATCAAGCACGTGGTGCCCGACAGCTGGGTCGGCGTCGGCTCGGGCTCGACCGCCAACTTCTTCATCGACGAGCTCGCGAAGATCAAGGGCCGCATCAAGGGCGCGGTGTCGAGCTCGGAGAAGTCGACCGCGCGCTTGAAGTCCCACGGCATCGACGTCGAGGAGCTGAACAACGTCGACAACGTGCCCGTCTACATCGACGGCGCGGACGAGGTCACGCAGTGGGGCGCGATGATCAAGGGCGGCGGCGGCGCGCTCACGCGCGAGAAGATCGTCGCGGCGGTCGGGCGCAAGTTCGTGTGCATCGTCGACGCAACGAAACTGGTGCCGGTGCTCGGCCGCTTTCCGCTGCCGGTGGAGGTGATCCCGATGGCGCGCAGCTACGTCGCGCGCGAGCTCGTGCGCCTCGGCGGCCAGCCGGCGCTGCGCATGGGCTTCACCACCGACAACGGCAACGTGATCCTCGACGTCTCGGGCCTCACCATCGAGGATCCGGTGGCGCTCGAGACGACGATCAACCAGATCGCCGGCGTCGTCACCGTGGGCCTCTTCGCGCAGCGCGGCGCCGACGTGATCCTGATGGGCACGCCCGAGGGCGTGCGCACGCTCACGCCGGCCCGGCCGTAGGCCGGGCTCGACGCCTCGCCGGCGCGGCCTGCGCCGCGCCTAGCCGCGCACGCCGGCGTCGCGCATCCGCTCGCGCTCGACGAACGCGCGGATGATGTCGGTTTCCGTGATGACGCCGATCACGCCCGCCCCGCCGTCGACCACCGGCAGCCCGCCGATGCGGTGATCTACCATCAGCGCGGCCGCCTCGGCGATCGGCGCGTCGGGCCGCGTCGTGACCACGTCGCGGTGCATGACCTGCGCCACCTCGACCGGCGTCTGCAGGTAGTGCATCGCCGCCAGCAGCAAATCCCGCTCCGCGACGATGCCGACGAGCTGCCCCGTGGCGTCGAGCACGGGCAGGTGGTGCAGCGCGCGATCCTGCATCAAGCGCAGCGCGTCCTCGTAGGGCGCATCCGCGCGGATCGTGACCGGACGTACGTTCATGCGATCCCTGACCTGCATGGTCTCCTCCTCCTCGGTCATCGCCATTCGATTCTGGTGCCCGCGTGCCGTCGTCACCATGATCGCGGGCAAAGGTTCGGCAGCGGGCGGCGGCTTTCAACGCACGCGCCGGGAAACCGCGGCGCCCGCGCTAGAATCACGGCATGACCCATCCCGACCTGCCCGCATTGGCCCAGGCCGCCGACGTCGCCGCGTACATGAGCGCGGTCGGCGCGGCCGCGCGCGCCGCGGCCCGCGAGGTCGCCCGCGCCGACACGAACGCGAAGAACCACGCGCTGCACGCGATGGCCGCCGAGATCCGGCGGCAGGAGGCGGCGCTGGTGGACGCGAATGCCGCCGACGTCGCGGCCGCGCGCGCGGCGGGCCACGACGCCGCGTTCGTCGATCGCCTCACGCTGACGCCCAAGGCGATCGCGGCAATGGCGGAAGGCCTGCAGCAGATCGCCGCCCTCCCCGATCCGGTCGGCGAGATCACCGACCTGCGCTACCGGCCGACCGGCATCCAGGTCGGCAGGATGCGCGTCCCGCTCGGCGTGGTCGGCATCATCTACGAATCGCGGCCGAACGTGACCGCCGACGCCGCGGGCCTGTGCCTCAAGGCCGGCAACGCGACGATCCTGCGCGGCGGCTCGGAGGCGCTGCGCAGCAACCAGGCGATCGCCGCATGCGTGCACCGGGGCCTGCTCGACGCGGGCCTGCCGGAGCAGGCGGTGCAGGTGATCGCGACCGCCGATCGCGCGGCGGTGGGCTGCCTCATCACCGACGAGAAGCACGTCGACGTGATCGTCCCGCGCGGCGGCAAAAGCCTGATCGAGCGCATCGCGCGCGAGGCGCGGGTGCCGGTGATCAAGCACCTGGACGGCGTGTGTCACGTGTTCGTCGACGCGTCGGCGGACCTCGACATGGCGATCCGTATTGCCGACAACGCGAAGACGCAGCGCTACTCGCCGTGCAACACGATGGAGACGCTGCTCGTGCACGCCGACATCGCCGCGCGCGTGCTGCCGCCGCTATGCGCAATCTACCTCGACAAGGGCGTCGAGCTGCGCGGCGACGAGCGCGCGCGTGCGCTGGTGCCTGCAATGAAAGCCGCGACCGAGGACGACTGGTACACGGAGTACCTGGCGCCGATCCTCGCGATCCGCATCGTCGATTCGCTGGACGCCGCGATGGCGCACATCGCGCAGTACGGCTCGCAGCACACGGACGCCATCGTCACCCGCGACCACGGCAACGCGATGCGCTTCCTGCGCGAGGTCGACTCGAGCTCGGTGATGGTCAACGCCTCCACGCGCTTCGCCGACGGCTTCGAGTTCGGCCTGGGCGCCGAGATCGGCATCTCGACCAACAAGCTGCACGCGCGCGGGCCGGTGGGGCTCGAGGGCCTCACCAGCCAGAAGTGGGTCGTATTGGGCAGCGGGCAGATCCGCACCTAGCGTCTGCAACGCCCTGTGCCATGTCGTCCCCGCGAAGGCGGGGACCCAGCGTCGTTGTCGCGGCAATGCGCTGCCTGAGTGAAAGACACTGGGTCCCCGCCTTCGCGGGGACGACAATCGCCGTCGTGGCGAACTGCGCAGCGAGCGCTACAACGCCTCCAGCGCGCTCTCCCGAAACCGGAAGCCCCAGCCCGGCGTATTGCGCGGATACGCGTGGCCATTCTCGACGCGCATCGGCTCGTCGACGATGCCGTCGATCCAGTCGAACGACTCGGCGCCCTGCCCGTTGCCGATCGTGCACAGCAGCGGCACGTCGTAGTCGCGGTAGTAGTGCGGCAGCACGGGCAGCCCGTGCGCCGCGGCGAACGCGGCGGAGTCGCGCCACGCTTCCACGCTGCCGAGGCGCAGCAAATCTGGCTGCCACAGGTCGAGCGCGTTGCGCGCGACGAGCTCGCGCAGCGCCAGCGTGTCGTACTCGCGCTCGCCCATCGCGAGCGCGATGCCCGCGCGCTGGCGCAGGAACGCGTAGCCCGCGAAGTCGCGGTGCTCGACCGGCTCCTCGAACCAGCCGATGCCGAGCTCGCGCGCGGCGAGCGCGAGGTCGAGCGCCGCCGGCACGCTCATGCCCTGGTTCGCGTCCATCATCACGCGCACGTGCGCGCCGACGGCATCGCGCACCTTCGCGAGGCGCGCGAGGTCGCGGCCGGGCTCGGGCGAGCCGACCTTGATCTTCACGGCGGCGAAGCCGCGCCGCACGTAGCCGCGCACCTCGTCGAGGAGCTCCTCGTCGGTGTACGAGAGCCAGCCGCCGCTGCCGTACACCGGCACCGCACGCGCGCTGCCGCCCAGCAGCTGCCAGACCGGCACGCCGAGCGTGCGCGCGTGCGCGTCCCACATCGCGACGTTGGCCAAGCCCGCGGCCCAGCGCTGCACGCCCTCGTGCCCGAAGTATTCGGTCTCGCGGTTCCAGTCGGCGAGGAATGCCTGTGTGGCGACCGCATCGCGTCCCTGCGCGAACGCCGCGAGGTCGCGCAGCGCGCCGCGGATGGCCTCGCGCGAGTAGTGGAACGCGAGCAGGTACGACTGCCCGACGACGCCGTTGGCGAGCGCCAGGTCGCAGACGATGAACTCGATCGCGGGGATCGCGTGCGTCGCGTCGGCGATGGGGCGCGACAGCGTCGAGCGCGCGGCGTGGAAGGTGAGCGAGCGGATGGTGGTGGCGGTGGTCATGGCGAAGCGGCGGGAGGTGGCACGAGGCGTGCGAGCGCGTCGAGGAACGGACGCTGGCCGCGCAGGAGCTTGCGTGCAGCGGTTTCGAGATCGAACCACGCAACGCGGTCGACTTCGGGGAACGAGGACATGCGCCCGCTGCCGCGCGGCCATTCGAGCGTGAAGGTGCTCGACACGAACGTCGTCGTGTCCCAGTCGTCCTCGGTGATCCATGCGGCGATCGTCTTGCCGCCCGGCTGCTTCAGCGGCGCGAGCGCGACGAAGGGCCCGCGCGGCCGGTGCCCGGTTTCCTCGGCGAACTCGCGCTGCGCGGCCGCGAGCGGCGCCTCGCCTGCGTCGTGCTCGCCCTTGGCGATCGACCATGCGCCGTCGTCCTTGCGCGCCCAGAACGGGCCGCCCGGGTGCACGAGCAGGACCTCGACGCGGCCGTCGCGGTAGCGGTAGGGCAGGATCCCGGCGCTCGTCTTCGGCATCGCGCGCGTCACGCGACCTGCAGCGCGTGCCGGCGGCGATGCCGCATGTACCACAGCACGACGCCGGCCACGAGCGCGAGCAGGGGCAGCGCGGCCCAGTTCATGATCTCCCAGCCGGCGCTCGACACCAGCGCGCCGGACGAGAACGACGACAGCGCCATCGTCGAGAACACGATGAAGTCGTTCAGGCCCTGCGTGCGCGACTTCTCGGCCGGCGTGTACGACTGCGTGAGCAGCGTGGTGCCGCCGGTGTACATGAAGTTCCAACCGACGCCGACCAGCACGAGCGCGACCAGGAAATGCGCGAACGTGTTGCCGGCGAGCGCCACGAGCGCGCCGCTCGCGAGCACGGCGATGCCGCCCAGGATCACCGGCAGGATGCCGAAGCGGTCGATGAGGCTGCCGGTGACGAAACCGGGCGCGTACATGCCGACGACGTGCCACGAGATGACGAACGCCGCCTGCGAATAGGGAAGGCTGCAGAAGTCCATCGCGAGCGGCGTGGCGGTCATGAGGAGGTTCATGAGGCCGTAGCCCAGTGCGGCGGCGATCGCCGCCACGAAGAACACCGGCTGGCGGACGATCGCGGACAGCGGCCGGCCGCCGCCCGCCTGCTCGACCGACGAGGGCTTCGGCACGTGCACGTGCCACTGCACCGCGAGTGCGGCGAGCGCGACCGCCGCGAGCATCGCGAACGAGCCCAGGAACGGCGCGGCGAAGAGGTCGCGGCCCCAGCGCGTGATCGCGGGTCCGAGGAAGCCGCCGACGATGCCGCCGGCGAGCACGAGCGAGATGGCGCGCGCGCGGTCCTTCGGCGCCGCGACCTCCGCGGCGGCGAACCGGTACTGCAGGCCGACCGCGTTGTACACCCCGATCACGGCGGTGCCGACGCAGTACAGCACGAAGCTGTGCAGCGACAGCGCGGTCACCGCGATCCCGCAGCCCGCGATGTTGATGAGCGCCCCCGCCATGAACCCGCGGCGGCGGCCGACGCGTCCCATCCACAGCGACATCGGCATGGTGGTGAACGCGGATCCCAGCACGTAGGTGGTGGCGCCGAGCGTCGCGAGCGTCTTCACGTCGGTCAGCGAGAAGCCGACCAGCGCGTTCATCGAGATGAGGCCGGACGCGTTGGTGAGCAGCAGCGCCTGGCAGCAGGCGAGCAGGAAGATGTTGCGATACGACGTGGTCACGATGACGTCCCGCGTGCGAAGCCACGTATCATAGGGCATGGACCCGCTCGCCGCCTCCGTGCTCGACTTCTGGTTCGGCGCGCCCGGCGCGCCGGAGCACGGCACGACGCGCGACGTCTGGTTCCGCAAGGACCCGGACTTCGACGAGGAGATCCGCCGCGCGTTCGGCAACGCCGTCGAGAACGCGCTCGCCGGCGAGTATGGCGAGTGGGAGGCGACGGCGCCCGGTGCGCTGGCGCGCGTGGTGCTGCTCGACCAGTTCACGCGCAACCTCTTCCGCGACACGCCGCGCGCATTCGCGGGTGACGCGGATGCGCTCGCGATCGCGGAGCGCGTCGTCGCGCGCGGCGCCGATCGCGAGCTGCCGGTGCACGGCCGCTGGTTCCTGTACATGCCGTTCGAGCACGCCGAGAGCGTGGCGGCGCAGCGGCGGTCGCTCGCGCTCTTCGCGGCGCTGTCGCGCGAGATGAACGATCCGGGTCCGCTCGAGTGGGCGCAGAAGCACGCGGACGTCGTGTTCCGGTTCGGGCGGTATCCGCATCGGAATGCGGTATTGGGACGTGCGTCGACGGCGGAGGAGGTTGCGTTCCTGGCGCAGCCGGGGTCGAGGTTCTAGCGCTGACAAGCGGATCGGGCGCGGCGCTGCCTGCGCGTGAGTCAGCGCCACGGTCACGGCCGCCCCTCACCCCAACCCTCTCCCCGCAAGCGGGGCGAGGGAGTGCCCATTGTGAGCGGAGCGGGCACGGACAGGTTCTGTGGACGTCCGTACAATGCCGCGATGAGCATGATCGCGGTCATCCTCGCGCTGATCCTCGCGGTGACGCTCGTCGCGGCGCTTGCGCGCGCGGTGCCGGTGCCGCTGCCGCTCCTGCTGATCGCGGCGGGCGTCGTGCTGAGCGCGGCGCCGAGCTTCTCGCGCGTGCACATCGATCCCGAGACGTTCTTCGTGCTGTTCATCCCGCCGCTGCTGTTCGCCGACGGGTGGCTGATGCCGCGCCGCGACTTCAAGACGGTGCTGCGGCCGGTGCTGCTGCTGGCGTTCGGGCTCGTGCTCGCGACCGTGGTGGTGGTGGGCTACGCGCTGCACGCGCTCATCCCGTCGCTGCCGCTCGCCGCCGCGTTCGCGCTCGGCGCGATCGTGTCGCCGACGGACGCGGTCGCCACCGCCGCGATGACGGAGCGCCTGCCGCTGCCGTCGCGCGTCACGCTGATCCTGAACGGCGAGAGCCTGATCAACGACGCGTCGGGCCTCGTCGCGTTCAAGTTCGCCGTCGCGGCGCTCGCCACCGGCGCGTTCTCGCTGTGGGAGGCCGGTGGCCAGCTCGTGATCGTGGCGGCCGGCGGCGGCGCCATCGGCCTCGCGATCGCCTTCCTGGTGGGCCGGATGCGCCGCAGCCTGCACTGCGTCGGCGGCGAGATGCCGACGGTGCAGACCCTGCTGTCGCTGCTCACGCCGTTCGCGGCGTACCTCGCGGCCGAGCACGTCGGCGCCTCGGGCATTCTCGCGGTGGTGGCCTCGGGGCTGCTGTCCGGCTTCATCGACGCGCGCCGGATGTCGGTCACGACGCGGCAGCACGCATGGCAGGTCTGGTTGATGGTGCTGTTCGTGTTCAACGGACTCGTGTTCCTGCTGCTCGGCCTGTCGCTGCCGCCGGCAATACAGGCGCTGGCGCCGACGCAATCTTGGCTCGACCTCGCGCTGCACGCGGGCGCGCTGTGGGCGATCGTGACGGCGATCCGCCTGCTGTGGGTGTATCCCGGCACCTACCTGCCGCCCCTGCTGTTCGCGAGCGTGCGGGCGAGCGAGCCGCCGCGCGATCCGCGCGCCGTGTTCGTCATCGGCTGGGCAGGGCTGCGCGGCTCGGTGACGATGGCGGCGGCGCTCTCGCTGCCGGTCGCGCTGCCCACGGGTGCGCCGTTTCCCGGCCGCGAGGAGATCGTCTTCCTCTCGGCCACCACCATCCTGCTCACGCTGCTGATCAACGGCCTCACGCTGCCGCCGCTCATCCGCTGGTTGCGCCTGCGCGGCGACGGCGCCGCCGGACGCGAGCTGCGCGCCGCCGAGATCGCGCTGGCGCAAGCCGCCGCGGCCCGGCTCTCGCGGGAGCTGCCGCACCTTGCGACCGCCGAGGAGCGGGAATTCGCGCAGCGCCTCATCGGCGACTACGAGGGCCGCATCGCCTTGCATACGGCCAACGAGAGACGGCGCGACGAGCTCGCGCAGGTCGCGGACGGGCATCGGCGGATCGTGCTGCTCGCGCTCGAGGCCGAGCGCGGCGAGCTCGCGTCGCTGCGCGACCAGGACGTCATCAACGACGAGACGGCACGCGCGATCGAGCCGCGCATCGACCATGCCGAGCTCTACGCGACCAACGCGACCGCCGCGGAGCGTGGCCATTGACGGCGCCGCTCGCACTGCTGGGCGGCACGTTCGACCCGGTCCACTACGGGCACCTGCGCTTCGCCGACGCGATCCGGCGCACGCTCGGCCTGCCCGAGCTGCGGCTCGTGCCGGCGCGCGATCCGCCGCACCGCGCCGGGCCGCAGGCGTCCGCGCAGGATCGGCGGGCCATGCTCGAGCTCGCGGTCGCCGAATTCCCGGGCCTCGTCGTCGATCCGCGCGAGATTGCACGCGCCGGCAAGAGCTACACGGTGCTCACGCTGGAGGCGCTGCGGCGGGAGGACCCCGCGCGTCCGCTCCTCCTGCTGCTGGGCGCCGACGCCTTCCTCGGCCTGCCGACGTGGCACCGGTGGCGGGAGATCTTCACGCTCGCCCACCTGGTCGTCGTCCCGCGGCCGGGCGTGGCGCTCGCGCCCGCGTTGCCGCCGGCGCTGGTCCCCGAGTGGAACGCGCGGCTGACGCGCGATCCGGCGGTCTTGTTTTCGACGCCGGCCGGCGCCATCTACGAGGCGTACGTCCCGCCGCAGCCGATCTCGGCCACCGCGATCCGTGTTGCGCTGGCGCAAGGGCCGGCGGGACGTCAGGACATCGCGCAATTGATGCCGCGCGCCGTTTTAGCCTATATTGACCAGCACGGTCTCTACTTCACGCCACCGGATGCGACTTAACACGCTGCAGCAAACCGCCGTCTCCGCCCTCGAGGACATCAAGGCCCGCGACATCAAGGTCCTCGACGTCCGCAAGCTCACCAGCTTCTACGATTCGCTCATCATCGCCAGTGCCGAGTCCAACCGGCAGGTGAAGGCGCTCGCGCATCACGTGCGCGACAAGCTGAAGGAAGCGGGCGCGAACATCGTCGGCGTCGAGGGCGAGGAGACCGGCGAGTGGGTGCTGGTCGATGCCGGCGACCTCGTGGTGCACGTGATGCAGCCCGCCGTGCGCGCGTACTACAACCTCGAGGAGCTGTGGGACGCGCCTCCCGTGCGGGCGCGCGCTGCGGCGTAGCCGCGGCGTCTGCAAGAGACGACGCAACACCGGTGTCCGCGTGAAGCTGCGCATCGTCGCGCTCGGTCACCGGATGCCGTCCTGGGTCGCCGAGGGCTACGACGCGTACGCGAAGCGCATGCCGCGCGAGCTGCCCCTCGACCTCGTCGAGCTGAAGCCCGAGCCGCGCGACCGCGGCAAGCCCGTTCCCCAGCTGCTCGCCGCCGAGGCCGTGCGCATCCGCGCGGCCTGCGGGGAGGCGCGGCTCGTGGCGCTCGACGAGCGCGGGGCCGCCTGGACCACGCGCGAACTGGCCGCGCGCCTCGCGCGCTGGCAGGCCAACGCGCAGGACGTCGCGTTCGTGATCGGCAGCGCCGACGGCCTCGACGGCGCGCTCAAGCGCGACGCCCACGCCACGCTGGCATTGTCCGCGCTGACCTTGCCGCACGGCCTCGTGCGCGTCATGCTGGCGGAACAGCTCTATCGCGCAGTCAGCCTGAACGCCGGCCACCCCTACCACCGTGAATAGCGTCGCCGTCTACCTCGCCTCGAAGAGCCCGCGCCGGCAGGAGCTCCTGCGCCAGCTCGGCGTCGACTTCGAGGAGCTGCGCCTGCGCGGCGCGCCGGGGCGCAAGCGCGACGTCGTCGAGGAGGCGCTCGACGGCGAGCCGCCGCTGCACTACGTCGAGCGCATCGCGCGCACCAAGGCCACCGTCGGCTGGAAGCGCATGGAGGAGCGCGGCCTGCCGCCGCGCCCGGTGCTCGGCGCGGACACCGAGGTGGTGCTGGGCGACGCGATCTTCGGCAAGCCCGCCGACGTCGATGCGGCGCGGCAGATGATCGCGCGCCTCGCCGGCCGCCGGCACGAGGTGATCACCGCCGTGGCGCTGCGCTGGGAGGACCGGGTGGAGGTCGCGCTGTGCGTGTCGCACGTGACGATGCGCAAGCTCACCGCCGGGCAGATCGAGCGCTACGTGGCCACCGGCGAGCCGTTCGACAAGGCGGGCGGCTACGCCATCCAGGGGCTCGCGGCGGCGTTCATCACGCACCTCGACGGCAGCTATTCCGGCGTGATGGGCCTGCCGCTCGCCGAGACGGCGGGACTCCTCGCGCGGATCGGGCGGCCCGTGCTATAACGGCGCGCGCCATGACCCACGAAATACTCATCAACGTCACGCCGCAGGAGACGCGCGTCGCGATGCTCGAGCAGGGCGTCGTGCAGGAGCTCCACATGGAGCGCCAGAGCGCGCGCGGCCTCGTGGGCAACATCTACCTCGGGCGCGTGGCGCGCGTGCTGCCCGGCATGCAGAGCGCGTTCATCGAGATCGGCCTCGAGCGCGCGGCGTTCCTGCACATCGCCGACATCTGGGAGCACCGGCAGAACGGCCACGGCGGCGGCGAGAAGCCCATCGAGAAGATCCTGCACGAGGGGCAGTCGCTGCTGGTGCAGGTGATCAAGGACCCGATCGGCACGAAGGGCGCGCGGCTGTCGACGCAGGTCAGCCTCGCCGGGCGCCTGCTCGTGTACCTGCCGCAGGACTCGCACATCGGCATCTCGCAGCGCATCGGCGACGAGGCCGAGCGCGAGACGCTGCGCGAGCGCCTGCAGCACCTGCTGCCGGAGGGCCTCGCCGGCGGGTTCATCATCCGCACGATGGCGGAGACCGCGTCCGAGCGCGAGATGCAGGCCGACATCGAGTACCTGACCAAGCTCTGGGCCGACCTCACGCTGCGCAGCCGCGAGGCGCCGCCCGCGTCGCTGCTCTACCAGGACCTCAACCTCGCGCAGCGCGTGCTGCGCGACATGTCCACCGACGAGACCGCGCGCGTGCTCGTCGACTCGCGCGAGACGTTCCTGCGCATGCAGGACTTCGCGCGCCAGTACACGCCGGCGCTCGTCGACCGCATCAACCACTACGTCGGCGACCGCCCGCTCTACGACCTGCACGGCGTCGAGGACGAGATCGAGAAGGCGCTCGCGCGCCGCGTGGACCTGAAGTCCGGCGGCTACCTCATCATCGACCAGACCGAGGCGATGACCACGATCGACGTCAACACCGGCGGCTTCGTGGGCGGGCGCAGCTTCGACGACACCATCTTCAAGACCAACCTCGAGGCGGCCCAGGTCATCGCGCGCCAGCTGCGCATGCGCAACCTGGGCGGCATCATCATCATCGACTTCATCGACATGGAGAACGCCGACCACCGCAACGCGGTGCTGGCGGAGCTCAACAAGGCGCTCGAGAAGGACCGCACGCGCCTCACGGTGAACGGCTTCACGCAGTTGGGCCTCGTCGAGATGACGCGCAAGCGCACGCGCGAGTCGCTCGCCCACGTGCTGTGCGAGCCCTGCCCCACGTGCCAGGGGCGCGGCGAGCTGAAGACCGCGCAGACGATCTGCTACGAGATCCTGCGCGAGATCGTGCGCGAGTCGAAGCAATTCAACGCGCGCGAGTTCCGCATCCTGGCGTCGCAGTCGGTGATCGACATGTTCCTCGACGAGGAGTCGCAGAGCCTCGCGCAGCTCGGGGACTTCATCGGGAAGCCCGTTTCGCTGCAGGTGGAGACGCTCTATACCCAGGAGCAGTACGACATCGTGCTCATCTGATGCGCCGGAGCTCGGCGCAATGGGTGGCTTCGTCGTCCCCGCGAAGGCGGGGACCCAGTGGCTTTCGACGGCACGACTGCGCGATCCGAACCAACGACGCTGGGTCCCCGCCTTCGCGGGGACGACAGTCGCGGCGGGCAGTGCTTGTCACCGCAGCTGGGTCCCCGCCTTCGCGGGGACGACAGTCGCGGGGGGCAGTGCCTGTCACCGCGGATCCGCCTCCTGCGGCCGCACGGGCTGGTGCGCCGGATCGTTGACGATCGCCGCGACCACCGTGCCTGCCAGGAACGACAGCGCCGCGTAGTACGTCCACAGCAGCACCATCGCCATCGAGCCCGCCGCGCCGAACGCGAGAGACACGGTCGAGTGCGACAGGTAGACGCCGATCGCCATGCGGCCGGCGGTGACGAGCAGCGTCGTCAGCGCGGCGGCGCCGAGGATCGCGCGCACGCCCATGCGGCGCGCGGGCAGCAGCCAGTAGATCGCGGCGAACAGCAGGAACGCGCCGCCGATGCTCACCCCTTCCGAGGCGAGCGTGAGTCCCGGGATGCGCTCCCAGCCGAAGGCTTCCGCGGTGGCGGAGGTCGCGGCGCGGATGAACGCATTGGCGACCATCGCAAGCATCAGCACCAGCGCGAGCGCCAGCACGAGCACGAACGCCATCACGCGCGAGCACAGGACCGACAGAAGCGAGCGCTTGCCGGAGGCGGTGCCGCCGAGGATGGCGTCGAGCGCGTCCTTCAATTCCGAGAACGCGGTGGTGGCGCTGACGATCAGGATGCCGCCCGCGATCAGCGCGTACCAGCCGCGCGGATGCTCGCTCGCGCCGTCGAGCATCGCGGTGACGAGCCGCACGCCGTCGACGCCCACCATCCGGTAGACCTGCGCGAGCAGCGATGCGCGCAGCGCCTGCGCCTCGACCACCATCGTGCCGACCGCCACCACGATCACGAGGATCGGCGCCAGCGAGAAGATCGCGAAGTACGCGAGCGCCGCCGCGCGGCTGACGCAGCGCGCGGCGGTCCAGCGGCGGGCGAAGTCGCGCACGCGCGAGCCCGCGGTCGGCGCGGCGAGGTGCGCGGGCGGGTGGGGAGCGGCGTAGTCCATGCGGGCGATCGCGGAAGACCTCGCCAGCATGCGCCCGCGCGCCGCGGGCGGGCCATCGGCGGCGCGCGCAGATCGCGCGTCGGCCGCCGTCCTACAGCCGCGTCAGGCGCCGTGCGCGTCGCGCGAATCCGCCGGTGCTTCCGCGCGCTCGTGCAGGCCGTAGTCGCGCAGCACGTGCGCGACCCGCAGGCGATAGCCCGCGAAGAGCTCGCCGCGCCCGGCGGCCTGCGCGTGCCGGTGCACCTCGAGGTTGCGCCACGCGGCCACCGCGGCTTCGTCGCGCCAGAACGAGAGCGACAGGATCTTGCCGGGCTGCGTGAGGCTCGCGAAGCGCTCCACCGAGATGAAGCCGTCGACCTGCGCGAGATGCGGCTTCAGGTGCGCGGCGGCGTCGAGGTACGTGTCCTTGCGGTCCGGGTGCGGCTCGACCTCGAAGATGACGGCGATCATGCGGCCGCCGCCACGTCCTCGAGGAACGTGCGCTCCTCGGCCAGGATGAAGCGCCGCTCCTGCGCGAACGCGAAGTTGGCGCGCGCCTGCGCGTCGGCCTTGAGCCGGGTGCGGTACGCCTCGTAGTCCGCGAGGCTCGCGCAGGTGACGAGGCCGAACGCGACGTCGTTGGTGCCCTCGTGCGGCAGGTAGTAGCCGGTGACCCGCGCGCCGAGGCGCGGGATGATGGCGAGCCAGCGCTGCGCGTACTCGTGGAACGCGGCGCGCTGGAACGGATCGATGCGATAGCGGATGAAGCAGGTGACGGCCACGCGCGCCTCCGGAAGGAAATGACGGGCCGATCATAGCCCGCCGCCGTGGTAACATGGTTCGACTGCGATCGAACCATGCACGACGGCCCCGCCATCGCCCGCGTCGCCGCCCTCATCGGCGACCCCGCCCGGGCGGCCATCCTCACCGCGCTCATCGCCGGCCCGGCGCTGACGGCGACCGAGCTCGCCACCGAGGCCGGCGTCACCAAGCAGACCGCGAGCGCGCACCTCGGGAAGCTCGCCGACGCGCGGCTGGTGGCCGTCGAGCGCCAGGGGCGCCACCGCTACTACCGCCTCGCCGACCGCGACGTCGCGGACCTCCTCGAGCGGCTGATGGGCGTGGCCACGCGGGCGGGCGCGACACGCGTGACGCCGGGTCCGCGCGAGCCCGCGCTGCGGCGCGCACGCGTGTGCTACGACCACCTCGCCGGCGACCTCGGCGTGCAGCTCTTCGCGGCACTGGTCGCGCGCGGATGGCTGCAGCGCGCCGGCGACGACGTGCGCCCCACGCCCGCCGGCGCGCGCAAGCTCGCGGCGCTCGGCGTGCCGGTGGACGCGCTCGCGCAGGGGCGCCGCCCGCTGTGCCGCCCGTGCCTCGACTGGAGCGAGCGCCGCCATCACCTCGCCGGCGCGCTCGGCGCGGCGATGCTCGCGCACTTCATCGATCACCGCTGGGCGCGCCGGGTCGCGGGCTCGCGCGTCGTGAAGCTCACGCCCACGGGCGAGGCGGCGCTGCGCACCCACTTCGGCATCGGATAGCGATGCTCGGCCGCCTGTGGTCCCGCACGCGCGACTGGGTCGCGCGCATCTTCCGCCGGGCGCCGGCGCCGGGCGGCTTCGAGCACGGATCCGCGTTCTCGTGGCGCGGCCTCGTCGGCACCGCGCCGTTCGTGTGGCCGAGCCGCGACTACCTCGTCTACGTGCCGCAGGGCCGGTCGCGCTGGAAGCGGGCGCCGCTCGTCGTGCTGCTGCACGGCTGCAAGCAGACGCCGGAGGAAGTCGCGCAGGGCACGCGCATCACGGAGTACGCCGACCGCACCGGCTGCGTGGTGCTGCTGCCGCGCCAGAAGGACCACGCGAATCCGTGGCGGTGCTGGAACTGGTTCGAGTCGCGCACCGCGGCCGGCAAGGGCGAGGCGGCGATCGTCGCCGCGCAGATCCGCCGCGTGCGCCGCCGGTATCGCATCGACCGGCGGCGCGTGCTGGTGGCGGGCATGTCGGCGGGCGGCGCGCTGGCGGCGGTGATGGGCGTGCGCTACCCGCACCTCGTGCGCGGCGTCGCGGTGCACTCGGGGCTTGCGTGCGGCGCCGCGTCGTCGCCGCTGGCCGCACTCGACGTGATGAAGCGCGGACCCGATCGCGACGTGGAAGCCATCGCGGCCGCCGTGCGCACCGAAGCGGGCCGCGATGTGCGCGTGCCGCTGCTCGCCGTGCAGGGCGGCGACGACCCGGTCGTCGCGCCACGCAACGCGATCGCACTGGTGCGGCAGTACCTGCGGCTCAACGGCCATCCGGCGGTGGACGCCGCCGCCGATGCTGCCGCGCTGCCGCCGCCCGATGCGCAGCGCACGGTCGTGCAGGCGGGCGGACGCGCGGAAGTCGTGCAGGAGTGGCGCCGCGACGGGCGCCTGATCGCGCGCTGCGTGTCGATCGCCGGTCTCGGCCACGCGTGGAGCGGCGGCGATCCGACACTCGCGTACAACGACGCATCGCCGCCCGATGCGACGGCGCTTGTCGGCGCCTTCCTCGACGATGCTTTATCCTGACGCTTCGACGCACGCAAGGAACTCCCATGGCCGTCTCCGGCATGAACCACTTCACGATCCTCACCGACGACGTGCCGCGCACGGTCGCGTTCTACGCGCGCTTCCTCGGCCTGCGCGACGGGCCGCGGCCGAGCCTGGGCTTCCCCGGCGCGTGGCTCTACGCGGGCGAGGAGGCGATCCTGCACGTCGTCGGCGGCCGCAGGAAGGACGAGCTCACGCGCGGCGTGATCGACCACATGGCGTTCACCGCGCGCGGGCTCTCGGACACGCTCGCGCTGCTCGCCGCGCACGACGTCGAGCACGTCTGCCGCCAGCAGGCGGGCACCGGCATCTGGCAGGTCTTCTTCTTCGATCCCAACGGCGCGCGCGTCGAGCTCGATTTCGCGCCCGGGGAAGTGCACGCCGCCGCGTAGGATGAAACGCCCCGCGAACTCGCTTCACTCGCTCCCCGCAACTGGGTGGCCGTCAGTGGCTCGGGGCGGCCCGGCGCCACTGACATGACGCCGCTCGCCGTCGCACCCGATCACCTCGTCGTCGCGGCGCTCGACCTCGCGTCGGGCTGCGACTTCGTCGAGGAGCGCCTCGGCGTGCGGCCGCAGCCCGGCGGGCAGCACACGGCGATGGGCACGCACAACGCGGTGCTCTCGCTCGGCCCGGGCTTCTACCTCGAGGTGATCGCCATCGATCCCGCGGGCCGCACGCCCGCGCGGCCGCGCTGGTTCGACCTCGACGAGCCGCGCATGAAGGCCGACCTCGCCGAGGGGCCGCGGCTCGTGCACTGGGTCGCGCGCTGCGCCGACCTCCACGGCGCGGTCGCGCGCGTGCCGGAGCTCGGCGTGCCGACGCCGATGGCGCGCGGCGACCTGCCGTGGCGCATCACGATCCCCGACGACGGGCACCGGCCCGGCCGCGGGCTCGTGCCCACCCTGATCGCGTGGCCCGAGGGCGTGCATCCGACGCAACGCCTGCAGGACAGCGGGCTGCGCCTTGCGCTGGTCGCGGGCGAGCATCCGGAGCCGGCGCCGGTGCGCGCGGAGCTCGCGGCGCTCGGGCTGTCGGACACGATGAAGGTGACGTTCGCGAAGTCGCCGCGCATCGCGGCGATGATCCGCACGCCGCGCGGCGTGGCGACGCTGTAGCGCGGCGGGCCGGCGCGCGCCGGCGGGTATCATGACGACGCGGGCGCGCGCCTCTTGCGCGATGCCCCGCGCGAACCTTCACCGAGACACGTTATGGACGAGCAACGAGAGGCGCGCCTCGCGATCCGCGAGGTGATCGAGAACTGGGTGGTGTGGCGCGACGCCGGCGACTGGGAGCGCTTCCGCACCGTGTGGCACGACGACGGCGTGATGATGGCCACGTGGTTCCAAGGCCCAGCGAGCGAGTTCATCCGCGTGAGCCGCGAAGGATGGGCGCGCGGCGTGTCCATCCTGCATTTCCTGGGCGGCAGCAGCATCGACCTCGCGGGCGAGCGCGCGATCGCGCAGACCAAGATGACGATCTCGCAGCGCGCGGAGGTGCACGGCGTGCAGGTCGACGTCGTGTGCACCGGCCGCTTCTACGATTTCATGGAGCGGCGCGCCGGCCGCTGGGGCGTCGTGCTGCGCCAGCCGATCTACGAGAAGGACCGCATGGATCCCGTCGATCCCGCGGCGAAGCTCGCGCTCGACGGCGCGCTGCTCGCGCAGTTTCCCGAAGGCTACCGGCACCTCGCCTACCTGCAGAGCGGCATCGGCTACGCGGTGAAGCGCGACATGCCGGGACTGAAAGGGCCGGAGGTCGAGGCGCTGTACGCACGCGGCCAGCGCTGGCTCGCCGGCGGCGCGCTGTAGGTCGCTCGTGATCGCGCCGTTCGCGCACGCGGGCTCGCCCGCGCGCATCGTGTTCGGTGCCGGCCGCATGCAGGACGTCGCGGCCGAGCTCGCGCGGCTCGCGGCGCTGCGCGCCCTCGTGGTGTGCACGGCGAGCCAGCGGCCGGTCGCGGAGATGATCGCGGTCGCGTTGGGCGACCAATGCGCGGCGCTGTTCCCGGAAGCGGCGATGCACACGCCCGTGACGGTCACCGAGCGGGCCCTCGCGCTGGCGCGCACGCACGAGTGCGACGCGGTGGTCGCGGTCGGCGGCGGCTCGGCGATCGGGCTCGCGAAGGCGCTCGCGCTGCGCACCGACTGGCCGCAGGTCGTGCTGCCCACCACCTACGCAGGCTCGGAGGCGACGCCGATCCTGGGCGAGACGAGCGACGGCCGCAAGGTCACGCAACGCTCGCCGCGCGTGCTGCCCGAGGTGGTGATCTACGACGTCGAGCTCACGCTCTCGCTGCCGCCCGCGGTCGCGGCAGCGAGCGGCATGAACGCGATCGCGCACGCGGTCGAGGCGCTGTACGCGAAGGACGCGAACCCGCTGGTGTCCATGATGGCGGAGGAAGGCATCGCGGCGCTCGCGCGCAGCCTGCCGCGCATCGTCGCGGACCCGCACGACCGCGACGCCCGCAGCGACGCGCAGTACGGCGCGTGGCTCTGCGGCACGTGCCTGGGCGCCGTCGGCATGGCGCTGCATCACAAGCTCTGCCACGTGCTGGGCGGGACGTTCGACCTCGATCACGCGCGCACCCACGCCGTGATGCTGCCGCATGCGGCGGCGTACAACGCGGCGGCGGCGCCGGCGGCGATGGCGCGGGTCGCGCGCGCCCTCGGCGCGGACGACGCGATCGACGGGCTGACGGCGCTCGCGCGCACGCTCGGCGTGCCGCGCTCGCTGCGCGAGATCGGCATGCCCGCGGACGGCCTCGACCGCGCCGCGGACCTCGCGCTACGCGACGCGTACTGGAATCCGCGGCCGCTCGCGCGCGAGCCGCTGCGCGCCTTGCTGCAGGATGCGTTCACCGGCGCCGCACCGAACGCGAACCAGGGAGGATGACGGATGCGCAACTTCGACGAAGACAACATCACGCAGGCGGTGCTGGCGCGGGTCGCGGGCGCGCCGTCGCCGCGCGTGCGGCAGGTGAGCGAGGCGCTGGTGCGCCACCTGCACGCGTTCGTGCGCGAGATCGAGCCCACGCAGGAGGAATGGACGAAGGCCATCGCGTTCCTCACCGAGACCGGGCACATGTGCACCGACGTGCGGCAGGAGTTCATCCTGCTCTCCGACACGCTCGGCGTGTCGATGCTCGTCGACGCGATCAACCACCGGCACGCGGGCAACGCCACGCCGTCGACGGTGCTTGGTCCGTTCTACGTCGCGGCGGCGCCGGAGCTCGAGTGCGGGAGCGACATCGCCGGCGGCGAGGCGGGCGAGCCGCTGCTGGTGGAAGG
This sequence comes from Burkholderiales bacterium, assembly GCA_046347855.1. Classification (GTDB taxonomy): domain Bacteria; phylum Pseudomonadota; class Gammaproteobacteria; order Burkholderiales; family Casimicrobiaceae; genus VBCG01. The sequence continues at coordinate 389,390 of JAXMFJ010000005.1, read as the reverse complement.
CAGCGTGCGCGCGCAGGACGGCACGCCGATCGCGGGCGCGATCGTCGACACGTGGCATTCCGACGACGACGGCTATTACGACGTGCAGCGCGCCGGCGGGCCGGAGGCGCTGTCGCTGCGCGCGCGCTTTCGCACCGATCGCGACGGCAGGTTCTGGTTCCGCACCATCGTGCCGGCGTTCTATCCGATCCCCGACGACGGGCCGGTGGGCAAGATGCTGCGCGCGCAGGGCCGCCATCCGTACCGGCCTGCGCACGTGCACTTCATGATCGCGGCGCCCGGCCATGCGACGCTCGTGACGCACGTGTTCATCGCAGGCGACCGCTACCTCGATTCCGACGCGGTGTTCGGCGTGAAGGACGGCCTCGTGCGCGCGCTGGAGCGGCAGCCGGCCGGCGTCACCGCGCAGGGGCACACGATCGAGCGCGCGATGGCGGCGCTGCGCTACGACTTCGTGCTCGCCCCGGCGCGCTGATCCATGCCGCTGGCCGGCGCCGCGTTCCTCGCGCTGTGGAACGACATCGCGCCCGCGCGCGAGGCCGAGTACGACCGCTGGCACACGCGCGAGCACGTGCCCGAGCGCGTCGGCGTGCCGGGCTTTCGCGGCGCGCGCCGCTACGTGAACCGCGCGCGCTCCCTCCATCGTTACTTCACGCTGTACGAGATCGACGACCTCGCGGTGCTCGACGGCGCGGCGTACGCGACGCTGCTGCGCGAACCGACGCTGTGGTCGCAGTCGATGCGGCCGGACTTCGCGCACGTGCTGCGCGCGCCGTGCAACGTCGTCGCGTCGGAGGGTGAAGGCATCGGCGGCGCGCTGGCGGTGCTCTGCTACGCGGCGACCGCCGTGTCGCGGGTCGTTTCGCAGGCGATGCTGATGGCGCTGCCCGGCGTCGTCGGCGCGCACGTGGGCGACGGCAGTGCGACGGCGGTCGCATGGGCGCCTGAAGAGAAGACGCGGGGATTCGATCGCGTGCTGCTGATCGAGGCGCTCGATCGCGACGCCGCGCAGCACGCGCTCGCCGCCGCGCGCGACGCGCTCGCATTCGCCGCCCTGCCCGCGGACTTCGGCAACGACGTCTACGATCTCGCGTTCGCCTTCCCGGGCCACGATGCGAACGCGCCCGCGCGCCACGCGCGGCGACCAACGACGTAGCGCAGCGCCGGCGTGCACGCCGATTACGTGATCGTCGGCGGCGGCACCGCGGGCTGCGTGCTGGCGCAGCGGCTGTCCGCCGATCCATCGCTGCAGGTGGTGCTGGTCGAAGCAGGAGATGCCGACACGAGCCCGTGGATCCGCATGCCCGCGGGCGTCGCGAAGCTGTATCCGCATCCGCGCCTCAACTGGCGCTACTGGACGGAGCCCGAGCCGGCTTTGAACGGACGCCGGCTGTACTGGCCGCGCGGCAAGGCGCTGGGTGGGACGTCGGCGATCAACGGCATGACGTTCGTGCGCGGAAATCCGGCCGATTTCAACGACTGGGCGCGCGTCGCCGGCGAGGCGTGGTCGTGGGACGCCGTGCTGCCGTACTTCCGGCGGCTGGAAGCCACGATGCTCGGCGACCCGGCGCTGCGCGGACGCGAGGGCCCGGTGGCGGTGGACGCGATCGCGGCGCCGCATCCGCTGTCGCAGGCGTTCCTCGCCGCCGCGGCCGCGACCGGCATCGTGGTGCGCGACGACTACAACGGCGCGCTGCAGGAGGGCATCGGCGTCACGCAGGCCACGGTGCGCGACGGCGTGCGCGTGACGGCCGCGAACGCGTACCTCGCGGCGGCACGCGCGCGGCCCAACCTGCGCGTAGTCACGCGGGCCCGCGCGACGCGCATCGTGTTCGACGGCACGCGCGCCGTCGGCGTCGACATCGTGCGCGACGGCGGCGCGCACGAGCGCGTGGACGCCCGCCGCGAGGTGCTGGTGTGCGCGGGCACGGTCGCGTCGCCGGAGTTGCTGCTGCGTTCCGGCGTCGGCGATGCGCAGGCGCTCGCGGCGCTAGGCATACCCGTGATCGCCGACCGGCCCGCCGTCGGCAGCGGCCTGCAGGAGCACGTGCGCGTGCAGCTCGTGCAGCGCACGCGCGTGCCGTCGCAGAACCGCGACGCGCGCGGATGGCGCCTCGTGCGCGAGGCGCTGCGCTACGCGCTCGGCCGCCGCGGCCTGCTCGCGGGCACCGCGAGCCAGGTTAACGGCTTCGTCCGCTCGTCACCGGGGTTGAATCGCCCGGACCTGCAGCTCGTGTTCCGGCCGTCGAGCGGCGACTATCGCGACGGCCGCTACGTCGTGCACGCGTACGAAGGCGTGATGGCGATGGCGAGCCTCCTGCATCCCGCGAGCCGCGGCCGCATCGCGCTGCGCAGCGCGGACCCGCTCGCGCCGCCCGCGATCATGCCGGGCCATCTCACGGCGCCGGAGGATCGCGAGGCGCTGCTGCGCGGCGTGCACCGGCTGCGCCGCATCTTCGCCGCGCCGCCGCTCGCCGCACTCGTCGCGGAGGAAGTGAAGCCGGGGCCCGACTGCAACGACGACGACGCGCTGCGCCGGTTCATCACCGCCACCGCCGATTCCGCGTATCACGCGGTCGGCACGTGCGCGATGGGTTCCGATCCGCAGGCCGTGGTCACGCCGGACTTGCGCGTGCGCGGCGTGACGGGCGTGCGCGTGATCGATGCGTCGGTGATGCCCGCGCCGCCCACCGGCAACACGGTGGCCGCGGTGTACATGATCGCGGAGCGCGCGGCGGACCTGATCCGCGCGGGCGCGTGAACGTCGCGCCCGGTCAGTTGGGCTTCGGCGGATTGGCGGCTTCGAGCGCCGCGAGCTGGCCGTACACCACGCGGCCGATCGACAGGAGCTGCGCGCGGTCGAGGTTGCCCGAGAGCGCATACGTGCAGTTGTCGTCGATCCAGTAGTACACGCCGGTGCCGCCTTCGAGCGCGTAGCGGAACGCGACCTCGCCCGTCGGCGTGCTCTGCTTGCGCACCTGCAGCGTGAGCCGCTGCTTGTCGGGATTCTCGTAGACGAAGAGCGCGGTGGGCTGCTCGTTGCCGGCGACGAGCCGGCCGCCGACCAGCGCGAAGCCGAGCGCGTTGAGGTCCGGCGCGCGCACCGCGAAGCCGAGGCGCTTGGACAGCCAGTTCACGAGCCGCTTTTCCTCGGCCGCCCAGATCTCGACCGGGCGGTTGGCGTCGCCCGCGTAGAGCGCGTGCACGAGCGCGGCCTGCCGCGTGAAGGTGGTGGGCGTGCCCTCGCGCTGCAGCTCGACGTCGCGGCCGAACCACCCGAGCGCGACGCCCAGCACGAGCGACGCGGCGGCCGCGAACGCGGCGGGCAGCCAGCGCGGCATGCGGCGCGCGGACGGCGGCCCGGACGTGGCCGCGACCAGCCGCTCGGGCAGCGCCTCGTCGAGCCACGGATCGAGCGCGTCGCGCAGCAGCGCGTTCTGGCGCTTGAGCTCAGCCACGCGCGCCGCCAGCGCCGGATCGCGGGCGAGCGCGTCCTCGACGACCGGGACCCGCGCGGAGGCGAGCTGGCCGTCGACGTAGGCGTTGACGTCGGCGTCGGTGATGGGCAGCGGGTTCATGGTCACTTCACGACCTTGAGCGGCGGCGCCGCCGGCGCGCTGTCGGCGAACGCGTTGCGCAGCTTCTCGCGCGCCCGCGACAGGCGCGACATGACGGTGCCCACGGGAATGTTGAGCACCGCCGCGATCTCCTCGTAGCGCATCTCCTCGACCGCCGCGAGCAGCAGCACCTCGCGCTGGTCGGGCGGCAGCCGGCCGACGTGCTGCATGAGCTCGGCGAGCTCCACGCGCGTCTGCTGCATCGGCCGCACCGGGATCTGCCACGCGTCGGCGCCCTCGTCGTCCGCGTCGAGCGACACGTGGTTACGCTCGTGGCGCGCGAGCGCCCGCTGGTTGACGAAGACGTTGTGCATCACGGTGAAGAGCCACGCGCGCAGGTCGGTGCCCGCCGCCCACAGCCGCCGCTTCTCCCACGCCCGCGCCAGCGCCTCCTGCACGAGGTCGTCGGCGCGCGTGGCGTCGCCGGTGAGCACGCGGGCGTACCGGCGCATCCGCGGGATCGCCGCCAGCAGGTCGGGCTGCGGGAGCGGCGGATCGTTGGCGGCGGCGACGGTACGCTGCATCGAGGGCGCGCGGTGGCGTCGGAAGGCGGGTCGTCAGTCCTTGACCGCGTGCCAGGCGCCGTTGGCGAAGCCGTCGCCGGTCATGTCGCCCGGCTTCGTGTCCTTCACCCACGTGTACACCGGCTTGCCCTTGTACGCCCACTGCTTCGCGCCGTCGTCGCGGGTGATGACGGACCAGTCGCCCGATGCCTTGGCGTCGGCGCCGGCCATCAGCGGCGGCCAGTTGGTGGCGCACTGGCCGTTGCAGGCGCTCTTGCCGCCGGCGTCCTTGTCGAACGTGTAGAGGGTCATGCCCTTGGCGTCGGTCATCACGCCGCCCGCGCCCTTCATGGCGGGCGCCTGGGCGAAGGCGGAGACGGAGAGCGCCAGCAGGGCGGCGCCGACGAGGCTTGTAGTGTTCATGTGCGGGGCTCCTTGGATTGTCGATGTAGGTGCGACACGCCGATGAACAGCGGGCGCATAAGAATATTCCCCTGTTGCGCGGTGCGTCGCTTCTTGCCGGCGAACGCCCCTCACCCCAACCCTCTCCCCGCAAGCGGGGCGAGGGAGCGCTTCGACGATGGGTCGGGGGCTATCGGATCAGGAACAGCGTGGCCAGCCCGAGGAAGATGAAGAAGCCACCGGAGTCGGTGACCGCGGTGATGAGCACGGACGATCCGAGCGCCGGATCGCGGCCGAGCTTCAGCATCGTCATGGGAATGAGCACGCCCATCGACGCGGCCAGCATGAGGTTCAGCGTCATCGCGAGGATCATCACGAGGCCGAGCGCGACGTCGCGGTAGAGCATCGTCGCGACGAGGCCCATCACGCCGCCCCACACGACGCCGTTGGCGAGTGCCACGAGGATCTCCTTGCGGATGAGCACCTTCGCGTGCTCGCGCGCGACCTGGCCCAATGCCACCGCACGCACGATCATCGTGATCGTCTGGTTGCCGGAGTTGCCGCCGATGCCGGCCACGATGGGCATCAGCGCGGCGAGCGCGACCAGCTTCTCGATCGAGCCCTCGAACACGCCGATCACGCGCGACGCGATGAACGCGGTGACGAGGTTGATGGCGAGCCACGTCCAGCGGTTCTGGAACGACTTCCACACCGACGCGAAGACGTCCTCCTCCTCGCGCAGGCCGGCCTGGGCGAGCACGCCCTCCTCGCCGCGCTCGCGCACGAAGTCGAGGATCTCGTCGACGGTGACGCGGCCGACCAGCTTGTCGTTGGTGTCGACGACGGGCGCGGACACGAGGTCGTAGCGCTCGAACGCGGAGGCGGCGTCGTCGGCCTTCTCGTGCTGCAGCAGCTTCACGGCCGGCGGCTGCATCAGCTTCTCGACCAGCGTGTCGGGCTCGTTGACGATGAGCCGCGAGATCGGCAGCACGCCGAGGAGACGCTCGTCGCGGTCGACGACGAAGAGCTGGTCGGTCTGCGACGGCAGCTCGTCGAATCGGCGCAGATAACGTAGCACGACCTCCAGCGTGACGTCGGGACGCACCTGCACGTCCTCGAAGTCCATCAGCGCGCCGACCATGTCGTCCTCGAAGGACATGGCCGCCCGCAGCTGCTCGCGCTCCTCGACCGGCAGGGACGAGAAGACGTCGTCCATGACCTCCTGCGGGAGATCGGGGGCGAGCTCGGCGATCTCCTCGGCGTCGAGGGTCTCGGTGGCCGCGACGAGCTCCTCGGTGTCCATCGAGGAGATGAGGGACTCGCGGACGGCGTCGGAAACCTCGAGCAGGATCTCGCCGTCGCGCTCCGCCTTGACGAGCTCCCAGATGTAGAGCCGCTCGTCGAGCGGCAGCGCTTCGAGGATGAACGCGATGTCGGCGGGATGCAGCCGGTCCAGCCGCCGCTGGAGCTCCGCCTTGTTCTGGCGGGTGACGATGCTCTCGACGAGCTCGCCCTTGCCGTTCTCTAGCTGGGCATGCTCGCGCTGCTCGTGGACAAGGCCTTCGACGAGGCGGTGCCGGCGCAGGAGCGCCGTGATCTCGGCGAGCGCATCCTGCACGCGCTCGCGCGCTTCCGGGCGTTCGCCCACCGGTGGCTCGACGGTCTCGGACATGGCGGGTCGGTGGGCAAGGAGGCGTCGTGCGCGGAAGCGTTGGGGCTTCGCATTCTAGCGGTTGTGGGGCGGGCGAGGGGTTGGAGATCGTGGGCTGAGGACGCACCCCTCACCCCAGCCCTCTCCCCGCAAGCGGGGCGAGGGAGCTTCTGAGGCGCTGCGCGTTGGAGACTGAGAATCTGAGGCGCTACGCGTTCACGCCACCGCAACACCGAAGACCTCCCTCGCCCCGCTTGCGGGGAGAGGGCTGGGGTGAGGGGCGCCGTTCCTACCTCAAGGCAACTCCGCCGACGGCATCCGCGCCAGGATGATCCCGATCTTGCGATTCAATCCCGGCGCGCCCTGGTTGCGCTCGTAGAAGCGCGGGTTGGGCGCCATCGCGGCGAGGCGCGCCGCCTGCTCCGCGGACAATCCGGCCGCGCTCGTGCCGAAATACCGCCGCGCGGCAGCCTCTGCACCGAACACGCCGTTGCCCCACTCGATCACGTTGAGGTAGAGCTCGAGGATGCGCCGCTTCGAGAGCAGCGACTCGAGCATCACGGTGATCACCGCTTCCTCCGCCTTGCGCACGTAGCTGCGCGACGGCGTGAGGAAGAGGTTCTTCGCGAGCTGCTGCGTGATCGTCGAGCCGCCGGCCACCACGCGGCCCTTCTTCTGGTTCTTCTCGAGCGCCAGCTGGATGCCGTCCCAGTCGAAGCCCTCGTGGTCGACGAACTTCGCGTCCTCGGCCGCGACCAGCGCGCGCTTCAGGTGATTGCTGATGCGCTCGTACGGCACCCACTGGTACTGCAGCGTGGCCTTCGGGTTCTTCGCGTGCAGCTCGTCCATGCGATACGCCATGAACGACGTCTCGCCGACGGGATGATCGCGCCACCACAGGATGTGCAGCGCGTACCACGCCTGCACCAGCACCAGCAGCGCGACGACGGCCGCGAGGCCCCACGCGAGCCAGCGCGTCCACGAGCGACGCGCGGCCACGCTACGCGACCGAACGCAGCAGCGCGAAGACCGGCCGCGTGTCGGGCCGCACCCCGCGCCACAGGAGGAAGCTCTCCGCCGCCTGCTCGACCAGCATCCCCAGGCCGTCGGCGGTGCGCGCCGCGCCCTGCTCGCGCGCCCAGCGCAGGAACGGCGTCGGCCGGTCCGCGTAGATCATGTCGTAGGCGAACGCGCGCGCGCGGAAGAGGTGCGCGGGCCACGGCAGCGTGACATCCTGCGCGAGGCCCGCGCTGGTGGCGTTGATCACGACGTCGAACGCGCGTCCCGCGAGCGCGTCGAGCGTCACGGCGGTGAGCGGCCCCCGGTCCGCGAAGCGCTCGGCCAGCGCCTGCGCCTTGCTCGCGGTGCGATTCACGATGGTGATCGAGCGCGGCCGCTGCGCGAAGAGCGGCAGGAGGACGCCGCGCGCCGCGCCGCCCGCGCCGAGCAGCAGGATGTCGCGATCGGCGAGCGTGACGTCGAGGTTCGCCGTGAGGTCGCGCACGATGCCGGCGCCGTCGGTGTTGTCGGCGTACCAGCCGTCGTCCACGCGCTGCAGCGTGTTGCATGCCCCCGCGGCCTGCGCCCGCTCTGAGGCCGTGTGCGCGACCGCGAACGCGTCGAGCTTGAACGGCACGGTGACGTTGAGCCCGCGCCCGCCCTCGCGCGCGAACTGCGCGACGACGTCCGCGAAGCCGCCGAGCGGCGCCAGCAGGCGCTCGTACGTCATCGCCTGGCCGGTGGCGCGCGCGAACGCCTCGTGGATCAGCGGCGACTTGGAGTGGGCAACGGGATTGCCGACGACGGCGTAGCGGTCCATCCGCGCATTGTGCCGCGAAGGCGCGCGCGCCGGCCGCGCCGGGTTTACCGGCGCGCTACTTCGATTCCAGCGAATCCGACTTCGTGAACATCCACGTGCGCGTGATGTACAGGATGTCGGTGTCGCGCTTGATGTCGGGCGGGAACGGCGCGAACGGCGCCGACATCTCGACGATGCGCACGGCGGCGGCATCGAGGATGCGGCTGCCGGAGGTGCGGACGATCTCGACGTTCTCCAGCGTGCCGTCGCTCCTGATCGCGACGGTGATGAGCAGGTTGCCGTAGAGCTTCTGCTGGCGCGCAGCCTCGGGGTAGTTGAGGTTGCCGATGCGCTCGATCTTCGTGCGCCAGTCCTCGACGTAGCGCGCGAAGCGGTACTCCTCGGCCCGCGCGCCGATGAAGCGGCGCTTCGGGCGCTTCTGGTACGCCTCCATGTCCTTCGCGATCTGCGCCTCGAGGCGCATCGCCTCCAGCGTCTTCTGCATGAGCTCGCTGGAGGTCGGCAGGTCGGGCTTGTCGCGCGCGTCGGTGGGCTGCTGCGTCGGCGGCGCGACGGGGATCGACTTCAGCTGGGTCATCAGCTCCTTGGCCTGCCGCTCCATCTGCTCGACCTGCTGCGTGGCGACCGCGACCTGTTGTTCCGGGTTGTTCTTCGGCAGTACGGGCAGCGGCGTCTTCGCGCGCCGGTCCTCGTCGGTGTTGCCGCCGCCGTCCAAGTTGTGCTGTGCGAGGACGTCGGCCTTCGCGGGTTTCGCCACGGTCTTCGCGTTGACCAGCGCGACCTCGATCTGCGGCCCCTTGTCGTTCCAGTTCTTGAGGATGACCGGCTGGAAGTGGATCAGCAGCACGATCACGTGCAGCGCGACCGACAGCGCGATCGCGATGCCGAGCAGGCGGTCGTTGCGCGGCGCGACCAGCGCTTCCTTCGGGATGATCGCCGGCGGCAGCGCGCCGGCCGGCGCGATGCGCGCGGTGCGCCTGGCGGGACCCGGCGCCGGCGCTTCCGGCGGCGGCAGCTCGGGATCGACGATCAGCGGCTTCGCGGCCTTGGGTGCGGCCTTGCGCTTGGCGGCGGCGACGGGGGCAGGCGCGCGCGGGACCGCGTCCACGCCGGGCAGGGCCGGCTGGGCGGACGGATCGGAAGCGGTCTTGGGCGGCGTCGCGCGGCGCGGCACGGCAGTAAGGCGGGCGGGGACGGTGGCCGCCATTGTATGCCGTCGTCATTGCGGCGTCATGCCGGAAAGCTGCTTATGCCGCGGGTGCTTCCCCCAGTGTGCCGGCGTAGCGACACTCGTACGATTCGGGGTCAGACCCCCATGCTTAACAGGCTGTTGAATTTCGCCTGAAAAATGGCACAGGTTGAATCAGCGAACAATCGGCAAGCCAGCTGCACCGCGATTGCTGCCGCTGTCGGCGGTCGTATCGCACGGAAATTGGATCGCGCCGCCCGTTTCTCTGACTCATGGCGCCATTCCGCAGGGCACCGCCAGCGGCATTCGAGCAAGGCGCATCAAGTTGCTGGCGCTCATGGTCAGCTTGAACTGCTGATCGACTCGCTGCAATCCGCGAAACACCGTTTGGCGAATCCGGCCGATGGTCTTGCCCCATCCGAAGGGTTCCTCGATCCGTTTGCGGATGATCTGGCTGATGCGGTAACTCGGATGGCGGGTGGTTCGGCCGTCGATGGCGCTACCGCCGCGACGGGTATCGTTGGCCGCGACGTGGGGTGTCACCTTGCGCTGGCGACACCCGGCCACGAAGTCGGCGGCGTCGTAGGCTTTGTCAGCGCCGACGCTGCGGCGACTGGCGGTCGTCGGCATCGCGTCGAGCATGGCCAAGGCGGCTCTGCGTTCGCCGAAGCCATCGGCATGGGAGACGACCGCGCCGACGACCAAACCGTTTCGGTTCTCCATCAGCGCATGGCCTTGGTAGCAGAGAATCGACGCGGTGTTATGGCTCTTGCGATAGAGCCTGGCGTCCGGATCGGTGGTGCTGGCGTGCGTGTCATTGCTCCGTGGCTGTCCCTTCCAGTCCACTTGCGCATTGCGCCCGCCGCCTCCAGGGCGCTGGTGGTCGCTGCCGTCCTTCGGCCGAAAACTCTTCTGGCTCGCCCACGCCTGAATCAGCGTGCCATCAACCGAAAAATGTTCCTTGGACAGCAACCCACGACTTTCGGCCAGGCGCAGCACCTCGGCAAAGAACCGTTCCACCACCTGATGCGCCAGCAACCGGTCGCGATTCTTCGAGAACGTCGAGTGGTCCCAGATCGGATCATCGAGCGCCACCCCGACAAACCAGCGAAACAGCAGGTTGTAGCGCAGCTGCTCGCACAACTGCCGCTCGCTGCGAATCGAGTAAAACACCTGCAGCAGCAGCGCGCGAATCAGCTTCTCCGGCGCGATCGAGTCCCTGCCGGTGTCAGCGTAGATCTCGTTGAATCGCGTGTTCATCGCGGTCAGGGCCTCGTTCACCAGCACGCGAATCGCCCGCAGCGGATGATCGCTGGGCACAAAGTCGTCCAGCTTCGCTACGGTGAACAGACTTTCCTGCATCGCATCAGGACCGCGCATCATTCGATTCCCAAAGGAACAACCATGAAACCTCTTACTCGAACGATAGTCGCGATGGCAGCGTTTACAAGCCGAATTTCAACAGCCTGTTAAGGGTCTGACCCCTGAGCTTAAGGGTCTGACCCCCTGCTTATGCCGCGGGTGCTTCCCCCAGTGTGCCGGCGTAGCGACACTCAAGCGTCGCGGTCAGGAGGTCGACGTTGCCGACGGCGATGCGCACCGGCGTGTCCATCGGCAGCGAGGGCACGTCGGCGACGCGCAGCACGAGCGGCAGGCGCTCGCAGCGCACGAGGTTGTCGCGGATCACGCGCGCGGTGAGCTCGGTCGCGCCCTCCTGCAGCAGCCATCGCAGGCACCAGTAGTGCTCCATGCGGTCCTGGAATTCCGCGTACTGGCTGTACGTCGCCTCGAAGTCGGCGAGCGACGCGAAGAGGTCGGCGTCGTTGTCGGCATAGGGCGGCGCCTCGCCCGCGACCACCGCGAGGAGCTGGCGCTGGTTCACGAGGTCGCTGTAGCGGCGCAGCGGCGAGCTCGACCACAGGTAGTGCGTGAGGCCCAAGCCCTGGTGCTCGCCCGGGCGCGTGCTCATCTTCACTTTGCCCGCCGCCTGCACGCGGTAGAGGCCCGCGGCGCGGCGCTCGGCGAGGAGCTTTCCCCACGTGCTGTTCACGTAAATCATGAGCTCGGCGATGAGCTTGTCGAGCGGGCTGCCGCGCTCGCGCGGCACGATCGCGACGCGGCCCTCGGGGCTCGCGTCCCAGTCGACGTAGAAGCTGTAGTCGATGCGGTTGAAGTCGCTCTTGCCGCGCTGCGCCGACAGGTGCTGCGCGAGCTTCCACAGCACGCGCATCTCGGTCGTCCACGGCGGATCGGCCGGCGACGGCAGGTCGTGCGTGAATTCGTTGCCGATCGCGTCGAGGCGCAGGTTGGCGGCGATCGGCACGCGTTGCACGGTCGTCGCGTGCTTCACGGGCACGCCGTCGGGCGTGACCTCCACCGCGAGCGACAGCGCGGGCGGCGTCGTGCCTTCCTTCAGCGTGAACGCATCGACCGCGGCGTCGGGCAGCATCGTGAGCTTGCGGCCGGGCATGTAGACGGTCGACAGCCGTGCGCGCGCGATGCGGTCCAGTGCGCTGCCGCGCGGCATCGCGAGCGCTGGGCACGCGATGTGGATGCCGACCTCGAAATTGCCGTTGGGCAATTCGCGCACCGAGAACGCGTCGTCGATCTCGGTGGTGGTCGCGTCGTCGATCGAGAACGCGCGCACCGGCGCGACCGGCAGCTCGGGCAGCGGCGGCAGCTCGCCATACGCCGGGAAGTGCACGCCGTCGGGAAACGCCTCGGCGAGGAAGCGGTTGAAGTGGTAGTCGTGCGTCGAGGGAATCGCGCCGCAGGCGGCGAGAAGATCGACAGGGTTCGTCTTTCGCGCATCGCACGCGGCGGCGAGCGCCTTCCACTCGAGCGCGTTCTTGTCGGGCTTGTAGAGCAGCATCGCGAGCTTGCCCGCGAACGCGTCCGGCAGCTTGTTCGCCGCGAGCTCCGCGACCCACGCGTCGACCTGCGCCGCCTCGCGCGCCTTGCGCTCGACGGAAGCGAGCGCCGCACGCAGCGCGTCGGGCGGCGCCTTCCTGTAGCGGCCCTTGCCCTTCTTGTAGAAGTGCATCGGCGACGCGTGCAGCGCGAGCGCCGCGGCCGCGGACTGCGCGGGCGACGGCGTGCCGCCGAAGTACTCCTGCGCGAGATCGGCGAAGCCGAACTCGTCATCGCCGCAGACTTCCCAGAGGAATGTCGGATCGAGCTCCGCCGCGAGCTTCTGCCCCGCGGCGAGCGCCTCACCCGGGCCGGGCGACGCGAAGCGCAGCAGCACATGCCCGGCCTTCACCTTGATGCGCTTGCCCGACACGGACTCGACCTGCAGGGACGCGTCGTTGTCGGCGAGCACGGCGCCGGCCTTGATCTGGCCGTCGTCTTCGAAGAGGACGTTCATGGAAGGCTGCGGGATGGCATCGGCGGCGGGCGCGCGCCGGAGGGACGGCGGGATACGGCGAAAAGCGGGCGAGGGCGGATGATAGCGCAGTCGGTGGGGGTCGTTCCCCTCACCCCAACCCTCTCCCCGCAAGCGGGGCGAGGGAGGTCTTCGTTGTTGCGGTGGCGTGAATGCGCGGCTGCCCCTCACCCCAGCCCTCTCCCCGCACGCGGGGCGAGGGAGCGCTTGGATGCGAGGGTTGAGTGAATGTGCGGCACCCCTCACCCCAACCCTCTCCCCGCAAGCGGGGCGAGGGAGGGCTTCGTTCATGCGTTGGCGTGAACACGTAGCGCCCCAACTTCTCACTCTGCAACGCGCAGCGCCCCAGAAGCTCCCTCGCCCCGCTTGCGGGGAGAGGGCTGGGGTGAGGGGAAGGAACGTCGCACAGCGCAATTGCAAGCAGAGGCATTCACGCCGCACACGCGCGCGACCGAACGGCGAGACGCGCTTATGAGCGGCGCGCTTCGTGCTCTTGCTACGGGAAAAGCGCCCGGCCGCCCGAAGCTTTTCCCGCTGACATCATCGGCCGCAAAAGGCGCAACGCCGCCCTCGCTTCATCCACCGCCAGCACGGCGCGCCTTTTGCGGACGTTGGGTTACACGCGGTTCGAGCGACCACCGAAACGCACGAGATGCTCGACGATATGCGGCGCGATATCCCGCAGCGGCAGCACCGTCTGCACCCCACCCTCCGCGATCGCCTCCTTCGGCATCCCGAACACCACGCAGCTCGCCTCGTCCTGCGCGACGTTGTAAGCGCCGGCCTCGCGCATCGCGCGCATCGCGACCGCGCCGTCCTTGCCCATGCCGGTGAGCATCACGCCGATCGCGTTGCGGCCTGCGACCTCCGCGGCCGAGCGGAACAGCACCTCCACCGACGGCTTGTGGCGATTCACCGGCGGGCCGTCGTCGAGCTTCGCGATGTAGTTGGCGCCGCTGCGCCCGACCTGCAGGTGCAGCCCGCCCGGCGCGATGTACGCGTGGCCGGGCAGCAGGCGCTCGCCGTCCACGGCCTCGCTGACGTCCATCTTGCACAGCTCGTTCAGGCGCGCCGCGAACGTGCGCGTGAAGCCCGGCGGCATGTGCTGCGTGACGAGGATGGCGGGAATGTCGGGCGGCATCCGCACCAGCATCTCGCGCAGCGCCTCGGTGCCGCCGGTCGACGCGCCGACGAAAACGAGCTTCTCGGTGCTCGCGCGATTGCCGACGGCCGCGAGCCGCGGCGGCGGCGCCGCGCCCGGCACCGGGCGCCGCATGCGCACCTTCGCGGCCACGCGGATGCGCTCGACGATCTCCGCGCCCAGCTCGCGCACGCCCTGCTCGATGTCGAGCTTCGGCTTGGCGACGAAGTCGATCGCGCCGAGCTCGAGCGCGCGCAGCGCCGCCTCCGAGCCGCGCTGGGTGAGCGTGGACACCATGACCACCGGCATCGGCCGCAGGCGCATGAGCTTCTCGAGGAAGTCGAGGCCGTCCATCTTCGGCATCTCGACGTCGAGCGTGACGACGTCGGGGTCGAGCGCGCGGATCATGTCGCGCGCGACGAACGGGTCGGGCGCCGCGCCGACGACCTGCATGTCGCGCTCGCGGTTGATGATGTCGGAGAGCAGGCGGCGGATCAGTGCGGAGTCGTCGACGACGACGACGCGGGTGGGGCCACGTGAGCTAGGAGAACTCTGCATAATCAACTCGAACGCACATCGAGGCGCAGCCCGGGACACGGCGCTCGTTTCTGCGTAGCAGTTGCAATCGGCCGACGCCGGGCCGCCCCAAGGCGGCCGACTGACTCGCATTGAACCCGCCCCTCACCCCAGCCCTCTCCCCGCAAGCGGGGCGAGGGAGCCCTACGGTGCGGGGTTGAAGTTCCGGCTGCAAAAGGCGCAACGCCGCCCCCGCGTCATCCCCGGAACCCACGGACGCCTTTTGCAGACGTTCGCGCACGGACGCCTTTTGCAGACGTTCAAAACAATTCGATGTCACCACTCCGCGCCTCCTTCAGGCTGCGCTCGTACTCGCGCTCGCGGCGGACGATGTCCGCGCGGTCGCCGAGCTTGATCTTGCGGCACAGCGCGCGGCCGCTGTGCGGGAAGAAGGCGACCTTGCGCGGCCACACGTCGAGGAGGTCCTCGGCCGCGACGCGGATGCCTTCCGTGCGCAGGAAGTCGTGGATGAACGTCGAGTTGCGCTCGCCGACGTTCATGCTCGTCATGCCCTCGATCACGTTGGCGCCGCCGAACACCTTCGCCACGAGCCGGTTGCGCGCGCTGCCGCGCTTGATCAGCTCGTTGACGAGGATCTCCATCGCGTTGATGCCGTAGCGCGCGGCGGCGCCGCCCTCGATGCCGCCGGCGTGCGCGCCGGGCAGCATGAAGTGGTTCATGCCCCCGAGCTTCAGGCGCGGGTCGTGCAGGCACGCGGACACGCACGAGCCCAGCACGGTGACCACCACGTGGTCGTGGTCCGTGACCCAGTACTCGCCGGGGATGATCTTGAACGCCTGGCGTCCGAAGTGCGGGTCGTAGAACGACTTCGGGGTCGCGAGGTGGGTGATCGCGGAGGTCATCGCGCGCCCGTCCGCGCTGAGCACGGCGTCGTCACGGCACGCGCTCGTATACGGTCTTGCCGCGCAGGCGCAGGTGCGCCGTCGCGCGCGCGAAGTTCTCCGAGTGCCCGGCGAACAGCAGCCCGCCCGGCGCGAGCAGCGGCACGAAGCGCTCGAGGATCGCCCCCTTAAAGGTCTGACCCCACCCCTCCCCACCGCGAAATAACGACCGTAATCCGCGCTTCCTCAGCCCTTCCCGCTCCCGGGCGGCGTCGAATAATCCAGACGTCCCCCATTGGCAACGGCGATGGCCGAAGAACACGACGTCGAGCGCGATTTACCAGCGACCCCACGGCGGCTGGAAGAGGCACGCGAGAAGGGCCAGGTGGCGCGCTCGCGCGAGCTCGCCGCCGCGGCCTCGGTGCTCGCCGCCGCGCTGGCGTTCGCGTGGCTCGGCCCGCGCATCTTCGAGCGCTGCGCGGCGCTGGTGCGCACCGGCCTGACGCTCGACCGCGACCACGCGCTGTCCGCGCCGCGCATGGCGGAGCGGCTCTCCGCCCTCTCGCTCGACACGCTGCTCACGCTGCTCCCGCTCCTCGCCACCCTGCTCGTCGCCGCCCTCGCCGCTCCGCTGCTCCTCTCGGGCGGCGTGTTCTCGTGGCACGTGATCAAGCCGGACTTCAACCGCATCAATCCCGCGCGCGGGCTCGGCACCATGTTCTCGAGCCACGGCGCCGTCGAGCTCGTGAAGGCGCTCGCGAAGTGCGTGCTCTTGGGCGCGATCGGCGCGTGGGCGCTCCTCCACTACTGGGATGGCATGCAGACGCTGCCGCTCCTTTCCGCCCCCGGGGCCGCGCAACTGCTGGGCGACGAGCTTGCGGGCACCTTCGTCGCGCTCGCGTGCGGCCTCGGCCTCATCGCCGCGCTCGACGTGCCGTGGCAGCTCTGGCAGCACATGAAGCAGCTGCGCATGTCGCGCGAGGAAGTGAAGCAGGAGATGCGCGAGTCGGACGGCGACCCGCAGCAGAAGGCGCGCATCCGCAGCGTGCAGCGCGCGATGGCGCGCAAGCGGATGATGGCCGCGGTGCCGACGGCCGACGTGATCGTCGCCAACCCGGACCACTACGCGGTCGCGCTCGCCTACAAGGAAGGCGGCATGCGCGCGCCGCGTGTCGTCGCCAAGGGTGTCGACGAGGTCGCGCAGCGCATCAAGGCGCTCGGCGTCGCGCATGGCGTGCCGATCCTCGAGGCGCCGCCGCTCGCGCGCGCCCTGTTCCGCCACACCGACCTCGGCGCGGACATTCCCGCCGCGCTCTTCGCCGCCGTCGCGCAGGTGCTCGCGTACGTGCACCAGGTGCAGCGCTTCCGCACGCGCGGCGGCCGCCCGCCCGAGCCGCCCACCGACCTGCCCGTGCCGCCCGAGCTCGACCCCCTGAATACGGGAGCCGCGGCATGACGCGCCTCACCTCCGGAGCGCATCTACGATGAACGCGCTCGCGCTGCGCCTCGGCCTCAACCGCCACGCGCTGACCGGCATGGCCGGCCCGGTGCTCATCATGCTGATCCTCGGCATGATGGTGCTGCCGCTGCCGCCGTTCCTGCTCGACCTGCTGTTCACGTTCAACATCGCGCTCGCGATGATCGTGCTGCTCACCGCGATGTACACGGTGAAGCCGCTCGACTTCGCGATCTTCCCGACCGTCCTGCTGCTCACGACGCTGCTGCGCCTGTCGCTCAACGTCGCGTCCACGCGCGTCGTGCTGATGCACGGCCACGAAGGTCCCGACGCGGCGGGCAAGGTGATCGAGGCGTTCGGGCAGTTCCTGGTCGGCGGCAACTTCGCGGTCGGCTTCGTCGTGTTCGCGATCCTCGTCGTGATCAACTTCATCGTGATCACCAAGGGCGCGGGCCGCATCGCCGAGGTGGGCGCGCGCTTCACGCTCGACGCGATGCCCGGCAAGCAGATGGCGATCGACGCGGACCTGAACGCCGGCCTCATCGGCGAGGACGAGGCGCGCCGCCGCCGGCAGGAGGTGGCCGAGGAAGCCGACTTCTACGGCGCGATGGACGGCTCGTCGAAGTTCGTGCGCGGCGACGCGATCGCGGGCGTGCTGATCCTCGTCATCAACGTCGTCGGCGGCCTCATCATCGGCATCCTGCAGCACGACCTGTCGCTCGCCACCGCCACCCACAACTACGTGCTGCTCGCGATCGGCGACGGCCTCGTCGCGCAGATTCCCGCGCTGCTCATCTCCACCGCCGCCGGCCTCGTCGTGAGCCGCGTCGGCAAGGGCCAGCGCATGGGCGAGCAGTTCGTCGCGCAGGTGCTGATGCAGCCGCAGTCGCTGATGATCGCGGCGACGGTGCTCGGCCTGCTGGGCCTCATCCCCGGCATGCCGAACCTCTCTTTCCTGCTGCTGGCCGGCATCCTCGCCTTCGCGGCGCGCACGATCCTGCGCAAGCAGCGCGCCGCGGCCGCCGCGCCGCCGCCGGCGCCTCCCGCGCCGGCGGAGACGCTCGACGTGAGCTGGGACGACCTCGTGCCCGTCGACGTGCTCGGCCTCGAGGTCGGCTACCGCCTGATCCCGCTCGTCGATCCCGCGAAGGACGGCGAGCTCCTTCGCCGCATCAAGGCGATCCGCAGGAAGTTCGCGCAGGACATCGGCTTCCTGCCGCCGCCCGTGCACATCCGCGACAACCTCGAGCTGCCGCCGTCCGCGTACCGCGTGCTGCTGAATGGCGTCGTCATCGGCGATGGCGAATGCCACGCCGGCATGATGCTCGCGATCGACCCGGGCGACACCGCGCTCGCGCTGCCGGGCATCGCGACCAAGGATCCCGCATTCGGCCTGCCCGCGCACTGGATCGACGCGCGCCACGCCGACCAGGCGCAGGCGATGGGCTGCACCGTTGTCGACGCCGGCACGGTGGTCACCACGCACCTGTCGACGCTGATCCACGCCAACGCCGCGACGCTGCTCGGCCGCCAGGAAGTGCAGAGCCTGCTCGAGCGCACGGCCAAGTCGACGCCGAAGCTGGTCGAGGACCTGACGCCGAAGCTGCTGCCGCTCGCCACCGTGCACCGCGTGCTGCAGGCGCTGCTCGACGAGCAGGTGAACATCCGCGACCTGCGCACGATCCTCGAGACGCTCGCCGACCACGCGCCGCGCACGCAGGCGGTGGGCGAACTCACGGCCGCGGTGCGCGTGGCGCTCGGCCGCTCGATCGTGCAGCAGCTCTACGGCACCGCGCCCGAGATCGCGGTGATCGCGCTCGACGGCGAGCTGGAGCGCGTGCTGCAGCAGGTGGTGGGCCTCGTCGGCAACGACGGCGGCGGCATCGAGCCCCGCCTCGCCGACAGCGTGGTGCGCGAGACGATGGACGCCGTCGCGGCGCAGGAAGCGCAGGCGCTGCCGACGGTGCTGCTGGTGCCCGACCGCCTGCGCCTGCCGCTGATGCGCATGATGCGCCGCGCGGCGCCGTCCCTGCGCGTGCTCGCGCACGGTGAGATTCCCTCGGCGCGGACGATCCGCGTCACCGCAATCGTGGGAGGCAAGCGATGAAGTTGCGCAAGTTCTTCGGACTCACGTCGCGCTCGGTGCTGGAGCAGGTGCGCACCGAGCTCGGCGACGACGCCCTGATCCTCGACAACCGCTCCACCGCCGACGGCATCGAGATCACCGCGGTGGCGGGCGAGAGCGTGGACACGCTGCTCGCACCCGCCGCCGGGAAGTCGCCGCCCGCACCGGCCAGCGTCCACGCGCTGCCGGCCGCGCGCACGCGCATCGACGTCACCGACGAGACGCCGGTGGTGCGCGCGCAGCCGGCGCCGGTCGTGCAGCCGACGCCCGCCGCGCCGATCGTGCCCGCGGCAGCAGTCGCTCCCGACGTGCCGGCGCCGCCCTCCGACATCATCCGCCTCGCCGCCGAGCCCGCGCCTTCCGCGCTCACCGCCGAGATCGCCGCGCTGCGCGAGTTGGTCGAGCAGCAGCTCGCGCAGTTCGCGTGGAGCGACGCGCAGCGCCGCTCGCCGCTGCGCGCGCAGACGATGCGCGACCTCCTGCGCGCCGGCTTCGGCGCGGAGTTCGCGCGCCGCCTCACGCAGCGCATGCCCGACGGCGGCAGCGCACGCGATGCGCAGGGCTGGCTCACCACCGAGATCACCGCCGGCATCCGCTGCGCCACCGCCGACGAGGACATCGTCACCCGCGGCGGCGTCTACGCGCTCACCGGCGCCACGGGTGTCGGCAAGACCACCACCGCCGCGAAGCTCGCCGCGCGCTGCGCGGTGCGCCGCGGCGCCGCGGCGCTCGCGCTCGTCACCACCGACAGCTACCGCGTCGGCGCGCACGACCAGCTGCGCATCTACGCGCGCATCCTCGGCATCGGCGTGCACACCGTCAACGGCCCCGACGACCTGCGCCAGGCGCTCGATTCGCTCGCCGGCAAGCACCTCGTGCTGATCGACACCGTCGGCATGGGCCAGCGCGACGCGCGCGTGCGCGAGCACGCGATGCTGCTCGCGCAGCCGGAGGTGCAGCGCCTCGTCGTGCTCGCCGCCACCGCGCAGGCCGAGACCAACGACGAGGTCGTCAACGCGTACCGCCCCGCGCCCGACGGCTCGGAGCGCCAGTTCGCGGGCTGCATCGTCACCAAGCTCGACGAGGCCGCGCGGCTGGGCGAGGTGCTCGACGTCGTCATCCGCCAGCGCCTCGTCGTGCACTACCTCTCCACCGGCCAGCGCGTGCCCGAGGACCTGTACGTGCCGAACGTCGCGTACCTCGTCAATCGCGCGCTGCGCGCCGGCGCCAAGCAGGCGAAGAGCACGCTGCAGGACGACGACGTCGGCCTCGTGCTCGCCGCCGCGGAAGGCACCCGTGGCTGACCGCGGCCATGACCAGGCGCGCGGGCTGCGCCATCTCTTCGCGCGCCACGCGCCCGCGATGCTGGGCTGCGTGGGTCCCGCCGAGGCCACGGGCGTGACGCTCGATCTCGCGCTCACGCTCGCGCACGACGGCCATCGCGTGCTGGTGCTCGACCGCACCCACGGCGAGGCCGCGACGGGCCTGGGCCTCAAGGCCCGCTACGACCTCGCGCACGTGCTGCGCGGCGAGCGCACGCTGGAGGAGCTGCTGCAGTGGTCGCCGGAGGGCATCGGCGTGGTGCCGGCCGTGCGCGCGCTGGCCGCGGCGGACGAAGGCGACGCGGCCGCGCAGGCCGGCGTCGCGCGCTTCCTCGCCGCGGCGCGCGAGCGCTTCGACCTGTGCCTCGTCAACGGCGCGCCGCCGGCACCGGCCGAGTTGGCCGTGCCGCACGAGGTGGTGCTGGTCACCGCGCCCACGCGCGGCTCGATCACCGGCGCGTATGCGCAGATCAAGGCGCTCGCGCCGACCGCGGACCGCTTCCGCCTGCGCGTGGTGGTCAACCGCGCGCCGAGCGAGGACGCCGCGCGCACGATCTACGCGAGCCTCGCCGACACCGCGCGCCGCTTCCTCGCCGCGCACCTCGCCTACGGCGGCTACCTGCCGCCCGCCGACGCCGCTGCGGGGAAGCGCGCGTCGCCCTCGCGCCGGCAGGCCCTGGCGCGCATCGCGCGCGCACTGGTGGCCGACGCCGCGCCGCACTACGCAACGAGCTAACGGAGACGCCATGTACACGGCAACCGGCCAGGTCGACGTCGAGCAGCGGATCGCGGAATTCGCGCCGCTCGTGCGGCGCATGGCACATCATCTCGCGGCCAAGCTGCCGTCCTCGGTGGAGGTCGACGTCATCATCCAGGCGGGCCTCATCGGCCTTATGGACGCCGCCGGCCGCTTCGAGGCGAGCCAGGGCAACCAGTTCGAGACGTACGCGTCACAGCGCATCCGCGGCGCGATGCTCGACGAGCTGCGCCGCAACGACTGGCTGCCGCGCAGCATCAGGAAAGCGTATCGCCAGATCGAGCAGGCCATCGGCCGCCTCGAGCAGCGTTTGGGCCACCCGCCCGACGAGCGCGAGATCGCGCCGGAGATGAACCTCTCGCTTGCCGATTACCAGGCGCTCCTGGCCGAGGCGCGCGGCTACCAGCTCTTCCACTTCGAGGACTTCGACAGCGAGTCCGACGGCAGCATGCTCGACCGCTTGGCCGCGGACCACGATCACAACCCGCTCGACAGGATCGCCGACAAGCGCTTCCGCGCCGCCCTCGTGAAGGCCATCGAGCACCTGCCCGAGCGCGAGCAGCACCTGATGGGCATGTACTACGAGCAGGAGATGAACTTCAAGGAGATCGCCGCGGTGATGAAGGTGAGCGAATCGCGCGTGTGCCAGCTCCACGGCCAGGCGGTCGCGCGGCTGCGCGCGAAGCTCAAGGACTGGTGAGCGGGCACCGGCGATGGACCGCAAGCGCCTCGATCCGCTGAGCGTCGCCGGCCTCGCCCTCGCCGGCCTCGCCGTGCTGGGCGGGCAGTGGCTCGACGGCGGCGCGCTCTCCTCGCTCGTCGATCCGGCCGCGTTCCTGATCGTGGTCGGCGGGACACTTGCGGCGGTGATGGTGCAGACGCCGCCCGCGACGTTCGCGCGCGGGCTCTCGCTCGTGCGCTGGGTGGCGGTGGCGCCGCCCATCGACGACCGGCGCAGCATCGCCACGCTCGTCGACTGGGCGCGCTATGTGCGCTCGGTCGGCTTCCTCGCGCTCGAGGACCGGCTGTCGACCGTGACCGACGCGTTCACGCGCAGCGGCCTGCGCATGCTCGTCGACGGCTTCGACGCCGAGCGCATCCGCGACGCGCTGGAGACCGAGATCGCGACCTACGAGAACCGCATGCGCGCCGCGGCGCGCGTGTGGGAAGCCGCGGGCGGCTACGCGCCCACCATCGGCATCCTGGGCGCGGTGCTGGGCCTCATCCACGTGATGGAGAACCTCACCGATCCGTCCAAGCTCGGCGGCGGCATTGCGGTCGCGTTCGTCGCGACCATCTACGGCGTCGGCTCCGCCAACCTCGTGTACCTGCCGATCGCCGGCAAGCTGCGCGCGCTCATCGACGCCGAGGTCGCGCATCGCGAGCTGCTGCTCGACGGCCTCACCGGCATCGCCAACGGCGAGAACCCGCGCTTCGTCGAGGCGCGCCTCATGGGCCGGCTCGCGTGAAGCCGCGCATCGCGCGGCGCGTCAAGCGCGCGGCCGAGGACGGCCCGCATCGCGAGCGCTGGCTCGTCTCGTACGCCGACTTCATCACGCTGATGTTCGCGTTCTTCGTCGTGATGTACGCGACGTCGACGGTCAACGAGGGCAAGTACCGCGTGGTGTCCGATGCGCTGTTCTCCGCGTTCCGGCACACGACCGTCGCGCCGCGCGTGGAGCCGGTGACGGCGCCCGTGCCGCCGCCGCTGCCGCTGCCGCGCGCGCGGCCGCCGAAGCCCGCGCCTTCGCCGTCGCCTGCCGTCGCCAACGAGCAGCGGCTGCGCGACCTCGCGAGCCTCATCAGCGAGACGCTGAAGCCGCTCGTGCAGGCCGGGCAGGTGCGCCTCGCGCAGACGGAGAAGGGGCTCGCGGTGGAGATCAACGCGAGCGTGCTGTTCGCGCCCGCGCAGGCGGTGCTGCAGCCGGACTCCATCGTCGCGCTCACCGCGGTCGCCGAGACGCTCGCCAAGGTCGACAATCCGATCGACGTCGAGGGCCACTCCGACGTGATTCCCATCGGGACCGCGCAGTATCCGTCGAACTGGGAGCTGTCGTCGGCGCGCGCGAGCTCGGTGGTGCGGCTGTTCATCGACAACGGGGTGGCGCCGGAGAGGCTGGTGGCCGTCGGGTATGCGGCGATGCGGCCGGTGGACAGCAATGACACGCCGGAGGGGCGGCAGCGGAATCGGCGGGTGACGCTATTCATTCGCGCGGAGCCGGGCGGCCGCTGACCCCGGGGTCCCTGCATTGAACCCGTCGACGCCGATACCTCGACATCGTCGGATGACGGTGGACATGGAGACGCCTCGCTAGCGCGGGGTCAGTCGGCCTGCGCCGTCTCGCGTTGCCGCGCACGCACGCTCGAATGCGCAGGCGATACCGGCGCACCTGCTAGAATGCGGCCTGTCTTGGGGAGTAGCCGCCTCGCGCTCGCGAGGGCTCGCGTCAACACACTTGGTCCTCCGGGCCATGGCGCGCGCGACTTCGGTTTGGCGAGACCAATGACCGCACTCCCGCTTTCCGGGCCGGGGGCGTGCGGTCATTCGGTCGACATGCCGGCCCCGGAGCACACATGGAAGCCTTCCTCGTCTCGACCGGCGTGGTCGCCCTCGGTGAAATGGGCGACAAGACGCAGCTGCTCGCGCTGATCCTCGCCGCGAAGTTCAAGCGGCCCGTCCCGATCATCCTCGGCATCCTCGTCGCCACGCTCGCCAACCACGCGCTCGCGGGCGCCGCCGGCGCGTGGCTCGCGGCGGCCATGGGTCCCGACGTCGTGCGCTGGGTGATCGGCGCCGGCTTCATCCTGATGGCGGGCTGGGTGCTCGTCCCCGACAAGGCCGACGACGCGGACGTCGCGCCGGCGAGCCGCTTTGGCGTATTCGGCACCACGGTGATCGCGTTCTTCATGGCCGAGATGGGCGACAAGACGCAGATCGCCACCGTCGCGATGGCCGCGCGCTTCGACCAGCTCTACGCGGTGGTCCTCGGCACCACGCTCGGCATGATGCTCGCCAACGTCCCCGCCGTGCTCCTCGGCGACGCCGTCGCGCGCCGCGTGCCGCTGAAGCTCGTGCGCGCCGTTGCGGCGGCCGTGTTCCTCGTGCTCGGCGTGCTCACGCTCGTCAACGCCGGCAACTTCTTCCCGTCATGACGACCGACGGATTCGATCGCTGGCGCCACGGCCACGTCTTCGACACCGGCAACGCGGCCGGCGAGCGCGGCACGCGCGCCGTCGCGTGGCTGACGGCCGCGATGATGGTCGTCGAGATCGCCGCGGGCTGGTGGTTCAACTCGATGGCGCTGCTCGCCGACGGCTTCCACATGAGCTCGCACGCGCTCGCCATCGGCTTGAGCGCATTCGCGTACGCGGCGGCGCGCCGGCTCGCGCACGATCCGCGCTTCGCGTTCGGCACGTGGAAGATCGAGGTGCTCGCGGGATTCGCGAGCGCGGTCCTGCTGCTCGCAGTCGTCGCAGCGATGGTGTTCGCGTCGGTCGAGCGGCTGCTCGTCCCGCAACCGATCCGCTACGGGGAGGCGATGCTGGTCGCGGTGGTCGGGCTTGCGGTCAACGTCGCGTCCGCGCTGCTGCTCGGCCATGCGCATCACGACGGGCACGGGCACGGCCACGTTCATCACCACGCCGCCTGCGACGACCATCACCACCACGACCTCAACCTGAAGTCGGCGTACGTGCACGTGATCGCCGACGCCGCGACGTCGGTGCTGGCGATCGCCGCGCTCGGGGGCGGCTGGCTCTACGGCTGGTCGTGGCTCGATCCGGTGATGGGGCTCGTCGGCGCCACGCTCGTCGCGATATGGGCGAAGAACCTGCTGCAGCAGACCGGCCGCGTGCTGCTCGACCGCGAGATGGACCATCCGGTGGTCGATGAGATCCGCGAGGTGATCGCGGCGCGCGGCAGTGGCCGCGTCACCATCGTCGACCTGCACGTGTGGCGCGTCGGGCGCGGCGCCTACAGCTGCGCGCTCGCGCTCGTGAGCGAGGACGCCGCAGTGACGCCCGCTGCCGTGAAGGACTGGCTGCGCGTGCACGAGGAGATCGTGCACACGACCATCGAGGTGAACGCCGCCGGCGCGGCCGCTACGCCGCCGGCTTGAAGCGCGCCGCGAGCGCGTCGGCGGCCCCGACGAGCAAATGGAGATCGGTGCCCACGCCGACCAGCGTGGCGCCGTGCGCGAAGTACGCATCGGCCTTGCCGTCGGCGGCGAGGATGCCGACCGCGCGATTCGCGGCGCGCGCCGTGCGAATGGCGTCGGCGATCGCCGCCTGCACCTCCGGATGGCCCGCCTGCCCGCGATGGCCGAGCGCGGCCGCGAGGTCGGACGGCCCGATGAACACCGCGTCGATGCCCGGCACGCGGCAGATCGCGTCGAGGTTGGCGAGCGCCTCGCGCGACTCGATCTGCACGATCAGGCCCACCTCGTCGTTGGCGCGCGCCATGTAGTCCTTGTGCCGCGTCCAGTTGCCCGCGCGCGTGCTGCCCGCGACGCCGCGCAGGCCCTCCGGCGCGAAGCGCGACCACGCCACCGCCTCGCGCGCCTCCTCCACCGTGCGCACGTTGGGCACCATGATGTTCGGCGCGCCGGTGTCGAGCGCGCGCTTGATCCACGCCATGTCGTGGATGGGCACGCGCACGATCGGTGTCGCGGGCATGCCGCGCAGCGCGAGCAGCTGCGTCGCGAGGTTCGCGAGGTCGTTGGGCGCGTGCTCCATGTCGAGCAGCAGCCAGTCGAACCCGGAATCGGCGAGCGCCTCGGCGATCGCGTGGTGCGTGAAGTTCACCCATAGCCCGACGAGGCGCTCGTGGGCGTTGAGCCGTTGCTTGAAGGTGTTGACGGGAAGCGAGGTCATCGAAAGCTCACAGGAGGCGCCGGTAGATCGCGCGCATGTCGTCGCGCGTCATCGGGCGGGGGTTGTTGTCGAGGAGGCGCGTGACCTGCGATGCGCCGTCCACCAAACCGTCGAGGTCGTCGTCGCCGATGCCGCGGTCGCGCAGCGACGTTGCGATCGCGAGGTCGGCGTTGAGGCCGTACAGCGCGTCGATCATCCGCACGCCCGCGGTGCGCGGCGCGAGGCCGGCCACCGGCAGGCCCATCGCCTGCGCCATCGCCGCGAAGCGCGTCTCGGAGCCTTCGAGGTTGAACTCCATCACGAACGGCAGCAGCATCGCGTTGGAAAGTCCGTGCGCGATGCGGTACTTGCCGCCCAGCGGATACGCGAGCGCGTGCACCGCGGTGGTCGACGACGTCGCGATGCACACGCCGCCGTAGTACGCGCCGAGCAGCATGTCCGCGCGCGCCGCGACGTCGCGGCCGTCCGTGTACGCGCGGCGCAGGCTGCGCGCGATCAGCCGGATCGCCTCCAGGCCGTAGAGGTCGGAGAACGGGTTGCCCTTCTTCGAGCAGTAGCACTCGATCGCGTGGGTCAGCGCGTCCATGCCGGTGGAGGCGGTCACCGCCTGCGGCAGCGTCAGCGTGAGCAACGGATCGAGGATCACCGCGTCGGGCACGAGCCGCGGGCTCACGATGCCGACCTTGAGCTCGTCCTCGGGCACCAGCACGATCGAGTTAGGTGTCGCCTCCGAGCCCGTGCCCGCCGTGGTCGGCACCATGATCGACGGCAGGCCGCGGCCGGGGATCGCCGTCTTCGCCAGCAATTGCGACAGCGTGAGCGGATGCGCGAGCATCACGGCGACGAGCTTCGCGACGTCCATCGCGCTGCCGCCGCCGATGCCGATCACGAGGTCCGCGCCGCCCGCCGCACGCGCGGCGGCGACGGTCGCCTCCGCGTGCGCAGCTGCAGGTTCCGGCGGCACGCCGTCGATCACGGTGACGGCGATGCCGGCCGCCGCGAGCGCGTCGCGCGGCGCATCGACCAACCCCGCGCGCGCCACGCCCTGGTCGCTGACGATCAGCGCCCGTTTCGCACCGAATTCCGTCGCGAGCTCCGGCAGGCGCTGCACGCTGCCCGCACCCGCGACGACGCGGTTCGGATGGACGATCGCGCACGGGTTCACGTCGCGCCTCCCGCGACCCACGCCTCGGCCACGCGCGTGTGCCGGATGTGCTGGCGGAACACGGTGTACGCGATCTCCAGCGCGCCGTCCGCGGCCGCGCAGATCGACGGGTACGAATACTCGCGATTGCGCTTGTCCGCCGAGTTGTTGGTCATGCAGTAGCCGTCGCCGGTCTCGAGGTTGCGCTTGCGCGGCCACGTGCGCCCGTCGTCGTCGGAGACCGCGAGCGTCAGCGGCGCGCGCGGCGCGCCCCAGAACGCGGTGCGCGACGGCACGCGCGCCGGCGCGGTGGCTGTCACCGCCGAGCCTTC
The DNA here is from genome assembly GCA_046347855.1 of Burkholderiales bacterium. Lineage (GTDB taxonomy): Bacteria > Pseudomonadota > Gammaproteobacteria > Burkholderiales > Casimicrobiaceae > VBCG01. The sequence goes on along the minus strand of JAXMFJ010000005.1, from coordinate 362,257 downwards.
GTCCTCGATCTCGTCGTACAGCGATTCGCGGCGCTCCGTCGCGTCGGCGGCCGACGAATCGTTGAACACCATCGCGAAGTGGCCGTTGGCGAGGCGGATCGCCTGCAGCGACGAGTTGTTGTTCGGCAGCGCGAGCGGCACCGGCGCGCTCCACGTGCGGCCGTCGGCGCTGCCCGTGCAGCGGTACACGTGATCGGCCCAGCGGCTCCGGAAGAACGCGACGAGCGTGCCGTCGCGCGCCGGCAGCACGTTCATGTGCACGCAGCCCACGCTGTCCGGCACCGCGATCGGCTCGCTCCACGTTTCGCCCGCGTCGTGCGAGAGCAGCACCGCGCTGTCATCGTCGTCGCCCGACCACTTCACGCCGGGCACGGTGCGGCAGCGAAAGATAGGCAGCAGCCAGTCGCCGTTGGCAAGCACGACCGGCGGTTGGCGGACGAACGTGCCCGGCGTGCCGATCAGCGTGCGCACGGGTCCCCACGTGCGGCCGCCGTCGTCCGAGACGCGGCAGCGCACGAACGCGGTGTCCTGATGTCCGGATTTCTGCGCGGTGTGCAGCAGCCACAGCCTGCCGTCGGGTGCCACGAACAGGATCGGGTTCTGCTCGGAGCGCGTCGCATCGTCGGACAGGCGCACGGGATCGGACCACCGCTGCGCGCCGCGCGGCAGCCGCGAGAACCAGATCGAGATGTCGGCCACGCCTTCCTGCGTGCCGCCGAACCACACGCAACCCAAATCGCCGCCGGGCAGCCGCGCGAGGTTCGCCGCGTGGCTCTGCACGCACGGCGCGGGCAGGTCCGCGACGAGGCGCGCCGGATCGTCCGCGAGCGGTGCGAGCGCCGTTCCGGTCGCGATCACGGCGCGGCTCCTTCCGCGACGCGCGCCCGCGACAGGCGCAGCGCGTAGTGCACGGCGTCGACGAGGCTGTCGGCATTCGCGATGCCCTTGCCCGCGATGTCGAACGCGGTGCCGTGATCCACCGACGTGCGCAGCACCGGCAGCCCGAGCGTGACGTTCACGCCGCTGATCGCCTGCCACTCGCCGGTCGCGGGATCGACGTGGAAGCCCAGGAGCTTCACGGGAATGTGACCCTGGTCGTGGAACATCGCGATCACCGCGTCGAACTGCTTCGCGCGCAGCTTGATGAACACAATGTCGCCGGGCCACGGGCCCGTGACCGCGAGGCCGCGCGCCGCGTACTCGCGCACCACCGGCGCGATCACCGCGTCGTCTTCCTTGCCGAGGATGCCGCCCTCGCCCGAGTGCGGATTGAGTGCCGCGACGCCGATGCGCGGGTTCGCGATGCCGAGCGCGCGCATCGCGTCGATCGTCACGTCGAGCACGCGGTGCAGCCGCTGCGGCGTCACGCGCTTCGGCACTTCCGACAGCGGGCAGTGCGTGGACACGTGCGACACGCGCATGTCGTCGTGCGCGAGCATCATCACCGCGTCGCGCTGGCCGGTGAGGTGCGCGAGGAGCTCGGTGTGGCCCTCGAACGCGTGGCCCGCGAGGTGCAGCGCCTCCTTCGACAGCGGCGCGGTGACCACGGCGTCGGCCGCGCCCGCCTGCACGAGCTCGACCGCGCGCACCACCGCGCGGTACGCCCACTCGCCGCCCGCCGCGGACACTTCGCCGACCTTCACCGGCGCCGCCACCGGCCCGACGTCGACCATGCGATACGGCACCGGGCCGGTGAAGCCGAGCTGCGCCTCGGTGCGCGCCATCGCCTCGGCGCTGCCGACGACGATGAACTCCGCGGTGCCGTCGGCGATGAGGTCGCGCATCGCGCGCGTGGCCTTGGCGATGATCTCGGGGCCGATGCCGGCGGGATCGCCCATCGTGATGGCCAGGCGTTTGCGTGGAGCTGTCATCCTCGTTCCTTGGTCGTGACGGTGCGCTGCATGACGAGCTGCACCATCGTGGCGAGATCGTCGGGATCGCCGAAGGCGCCCGAGCGCGAGAAGCAGGGGACGCCGTCCCAGCGGCCCCCGGTGAGTTGCGCGCAGCCCCAGCCGCTGCGCACGGTGCCGCGCGCCACCAGCGCGCCGGCGCCCGCGGCGTGGCACAGGTTGCGCAGCGTGTCGCCGCCGACGACGATCACGGCGGCCGGCCGCGGCGCTTCGCCGACGATGGCCTGCATCTGGCTCGCGAGCAGCCTCGCCGCCTCGGCGGGAATGAGCAGGCGCGTGGGCGAGAGATCGAACATCGCCACGTCGACGCCGTCGGCCATCGCGCGGAACGCCGAGCGCAGCGCCGCCGGCCGCGAATGCGGCACGACAATGGCCGCGCGCCCGACGTCGCGGACGAGCGTCCATTGCCTGCGCACCACCGGGTGATGGCTCGCGCTGAGGAGCAGCAGCGGCCCGCTCCCCGCGGCGCGCGGAAACGCGGCGACACCGGGCGCGACGCCCCGCTGCGCCGCGAGCGCGAACGCGAGCCCCGCGCTGCCGCACCACAGCCAGCGCTGCGCGTCCTTCGCTGCGGCGTGCGCGGCGACGGCGGCGAGGTCGTCGTCGTGACGCACGTCGGGGATCCACACCGCGAGTCCGGTATCGCGTGCATCGGCGGTCGCGACCACCGGCAGCCCGAACACGCCGAACGCTTCGGCCACCCAGCCGTCGTCGATGGGCGCGCGCTGCGCGAGCGGCGCGCCCGCGGGCAGCAGCCACTGCCGGCCGTCGAGCGTGATGCGTCCCTGCTGCGGGAACGCCGGCGCGAACACGATGCGCGTGAAGCCGCCCGCGCGCGCCGCGTACGCGACCTCCGCGTAGGTGTTGCCGCGCAGGAGGCTGTCGACCTTCTTGAACGCGAGGCCGCCGTCCGCGAGCCAGCGCACGGGCGCGGCGAGCGCGGCGGGGAGCGTGCCGAGCGGCACGTCGCGCGTCGCGGTGGCCACCGCCGACACCGGCGCCGCACGAGCCTCGCGCGGCGTGTCGAGGTACACGGGCACGCCGGCGCCGAACGCGGCCGCGGTGTCGAGCGCGCCGGTCAGGTCGTCGGCGAGGATGCGCAGGTCGCTCACGCGTTTCTCGGCACCACGGTCACCGCCACACCGGCGGCGCGCAGCGCGTCGACGTCGTCCGCGGCCGCGCCGTCGTCGGTGAGCACCTCGTCGAGCTCGCCGACGCCGGCCACGCGCATGAACGCGGGCGGGCGGAACTTGGAGCCGTCGATCAGCAGGCGCCGCACGCGCGCGGCGCGCAGGAACGCCTTCTTCACCGCGACGACTTCCGGCGCGGTCTCGGAGAGCTCGCCGTTCGACACCGCATGCGCGCCCAGCAGCAGCACGTCGGCGTGGATCGCGCGCGCGGCCTCGATCACGACGTCGCCGGTCAGCGTGTTGCTGCCCGCGCGCAGCGTGCCGCCCAGCACGGTCACGTGCACCTGCGGGCTCGCGCCCAGCGCCTGCGCGATCGCGACGTCGTTGGTCACGGCAGTCAGCGGGATGCCGCGGCGGACCGCGGCGCGCGCCGCCTCGAGCACCGTGCTGCCGCTGTCGAAGATCACGCTCTGGCGCGGCGTGAGCGCGGCCGCGGCCGCCTCGCCGATGACGCGCTTCTCGCGCGGCGAGAGCTCGGCGGCCGCCGCGTGATCGGGCTCGAACGTGCTGTATTCCTGGTGACGCAGCACCGCGCCGCCGTGCTCGCGGTCGACGAGTCCTTCGGCCGCCAGCGCGTCCAGGTCGCGGCGCAGCGTGGACAGCGACACCCGCAGCGCCTGCTCGAGCTGCTGCAGCGTGACCGCGCCGTGCCGCTGCAGGAACGCGACGATGCGCTGCCGGCGCTGGATGGGCAGCAGGTGCGCGTCCTCGGCTGGCGCCGCCGGGCGCCGGGCGGGGCGTTCGGGAACGGTCGGCGCAGGCTTCCTCGGAGCGGGCATGTGAACGATATTGACAGTTTTTGGAAGATCATGCAAGGTTATGGCAAGCGCGGACGCAACCCGGTCCGGGCCCCATCCAAGCCCTCAGGAGGAGTCGCCGTGAATCTTCATCGCATCGCGCGCCGCCGCGCGCTCGCATCCCTCGCCGCGCTGGCCGGCGCGGCCGTCGTCGCCGCCACGCCGGCGCCCGCGTTCGCGCAGGCCGCGTACCCGAGCAAGCCCATCATGCTGGTCGTGCCCTATCCGCCGGGCGGCGCCAACGACATGCTCGGCCGCCTCATCGGCCAGAAGCTCTCCGAGGCGCTCGGCCAGCCGGTGGTGGTCGAGAACAAGCCGGGCGCGGGCACGCTGATCGGCACCAACGTCGTGGCCAAGGCCGCGCCGGACGGCTACACGCTGCTGATCGGCGGCTTGGCGTCGTTCGCGACGAGCCCGCACCTCATGAAGGCCGAGTATGACCCGCTCAAGGACTTCACCGCCATCGGCATGTTCGGCACCGCGCCGACGATCGCCGTGACGTCGCCGGATTCGCCGTACAAGACGATCAACGACGTCGTCGCCGCCGCGAAGGCCAAGCCCGGCTCGATCATGTACGGCTCGTCGGGCAACGGCTCGGCGCTGCACCTCGCGGGCGAGCTCTTCGCGATCGACACGAAGACCCAGCTCACGCACGTGCCGTACAAGGGCGGCAGCGCGCACACGCTCGACCTCATGGCCGGCCGCCTGCAGCTCATCTTCGACTCGACCACCGCGTCGATGCCCTACATCAAGGGCGGCAAGGTGCGCCCGCTCGCGGTCGCGAGCCCGAAGCGCCTGCCCGAGCTGCCCGACGTGCCGACGTTCGCGGAAGCGGGCTACCCGGCGTTCGAGGTGACGTCGTGGTACGGCCTCTTCGGCCCGGCCAAGATGCCCCCGGCGGTCGTCGCGAAGCTCTCCGGCGAGCTGCAGAAGATCCTGAAGCAGCCGGACGTGATCGAGAAGCTGCGCGGCGTCGGCCTCACGCCGGCGACGGGCGAGCCCGGTCCGCTGGCCGCGCTCATCCCGACCGAGTACGAGAAGTACGGCAAGCTCATCAAGCAGGCGAACATCAAGCCGGACTGAGCGTCACGACGTTGCATCCCGCACGGGCGGAACGGCACGATGCCGTTCCGCCCGTTTCGTTTGCAACGTCCGCAACGGCATTCGCTAGTCGCGCCGGGGCTCGGGCGCGTCGTTCACGCCGCGCACCCACCGCCACGCCGTCCGCACGCGCCGCGCGCGGTCCTCGAGCAGGAACCACGCGACGAGCGCCAGCGCGCCCGACACGACGCCCGTCAGCAGTGCCTCGCCGACCGCGCCCCAGTAGTGGCTGCGGTGCGCGTAGAGATCGCCGAGCGTCGTCAGCACCGCCACCACCGCGGCGTTGCTGTACGGGCGCAGGAAGAGGCGGCGCGCGGGCGTGAACGTCATGATCAGCACCAGGACGCCGGTGCCGAGGCCCGTCTGCAGCGCGGTGAGCCAGTGCTCGGGGCTCATCACGTTGCCGAGGCTGCCCGGCATGCACGTCATGCACGCGCTCGTCGGCTGCCAGAAGCGCTGCACGAAGAGGCCGAGGCGCGTGGTCCAGCGCATTTCCATGGTCGTGGCGGTGGCGTGCACGCGGCGCGCGTTCAGCGCCGCGCGACCCCGATCTCCAGCAGCTTCACGAGCGCGTGCAGCGTGCGGTTGACGGGCGTCGGCACGCCGAGCGCCTCGCCGCGGCGCGCGACGTAGCCGTTGAGCGCGTCGATCTCGGTCGCCTTGCCGTGGCCGATGTCCTGCGCGGTCGACGAGATCTGGCCCGGCATCGATGCGCCCAGCGCGAGCACGCGCTCGAGCAGGCCGTCTGTTCGCAGGCGTACGCCGTCGGCGTGCGCGACCGCGATCGCCTCCGCGACCACCTGCGGCATGATCTCGCGTGACCACGGGCTCGCGGTCATCGGCCCGTAGGGCAGGCGGGTGAGCGCCGACAGCGGGTTGTACGCGCAGTTGACGATGAGCTTGCCCCACAGGTCGGCGTCGATGTCGGCAGACACGGTGCATGGCACGCCGGCGCGGACGAAGTGGGCTGCGACGTCGGCGGCGGCGCGCGCTGCGGCATCGGACCCGGGCTCGCCGCCGACGACGAGGTCACCGCGACCCATGTGCCGCACGTGGCCCGGACCCGCCATCTCGCAACCGACGTAGACGACGCACGCGAGCACTTGCGCGTACAGCAGCGGGCGCATGCGGCGGGCGTTGTCGACGCCGTTCTGCAGGCTGACGACGAGCGCGTCGCGCGCGAGGTGCGGCGCCATCGCGCGGGCGGTCGCTTCGGTGTCGCCGGATTTCACGCACACCAGCACGATGCGCGCGTCGGCGATGGCGGCGACGTCGGTCGCGGCCGTTGCGTCGACCTGCTCGCGCTTGCTGCCGATCTCGAGGGTGAGACCGTCGCGGCGGATCGCGTCCACGTGCACCGCGCGCCCGACGAGCGTCACCGGCGCGCCGGCGCGCGCGAGCATCCCGCCGTAGTAGCAGCCGACCGCCCCGGCGCCGACCACCGCGATCCGCGGCCACGCGTCCTCGTGCATCGACGGATTATCGGGGTCTGACCCCGATTGTTACAACTCTGGCACCGAATGTGACGGGTCTGACCCCGATTGTGACAACTCTGGCACCTAGCCGGCAGCGAGCGTGCGCGACGACTTCGGCGCCTCGGTGCGGCCGTCGGCGCGGTAGGTGACGTCCTGGCCGGCGGCGCGGCGCAGCGCGTCGGCGGCGCGCTCGAAGTAGCGCTGCTGCGCCTCGGCCAGGCGCTGGTTGGTGCCGTTGAGGCTGAACGCTTCCTGCGCGAGCGCGATGAGCTCGCCGGTGCGCGCCGCGATGGCGGCATCGGCGGGTGCGCCGCCCAGCCAGCGCTCGACGAGCGTCGCGTCGGCCGTCACCGGCCGTTGCCGCAGCGCATCCGCGCGCTCGCGCGCCAGCCGGTCGACGACCGAGAGCGCGGCGAGCTTGCGCGGCACGAGGTCGGCGAGCGCGTCGGGGTCGACGCGGCGCAGCGCGTCCTGCTCGGCGCGCAGCACGTCGCGCAGCGCACCGAATGCAGCAATCTCGCGCGCGAGCCGCGCCGCGTCCGCGAGATCGACATCACTCATTGACGGGTGCCGAAGAGGTCGGCCGCGCCCTCCAGCATCTTGTCGGCCACCGCTTCCGCGTCGACCTTGAACGTGCCCTCGGCAATCGCCTTCTGCACGCGCTCCACCTTGGCCTGGTCGACGACCTCGCCGGCCGCGACCTGGCTGCGCAGCGCCTGGATCTTCGACGAGAACGCGTCGGTCCTGCCGGGGCTGCCCGCTGCGGGCGCCACGGCGGCGGCCTTGCCGTCCGCGCCGGCCGCGCGCTCGTTCCTGCCCGCGCCGACGGCCTGGCCGGAAAGCAGGTTGTCGATGCCATTCGCGGGAATCTTCATGGGCTTCTCCTCGGTCCTGCGGGCGGTGCGCCGGATGGCGTGCACCGCCTGCGAGCCTCTATCGGCCGCGGCGGCCGGAACTTGAGAACGGGCGCCGCACGCGCCCGGGTCGCCGCGGGGCTCATCGAATCTGCACCACCTTGCCGGGGTTGGCCATGCCCCATACCGTCTTGCCGCCCTCGAGCGCCACCTGCACGCCGTCGCCGGTGGCCGCCGACGTCAGGGCCTTCCCCTCGGTCGCGACCACGAAGCCCGGCGCCTCGATCACCACCCGCACCGCGTCGCCCGGTTGGATGGACGGCGGCAGCTTCGCCTGGTTGCGCCGGATCGGCTCGCCCGCGGTGATCGGCCGCGTGGCCACGCGGCCCTCGAGGTCGATGCCCGTGGCGAGCTCGCCCAGCGGGTACTGCGTGACCTCGACGCGATCCATGCGCACGTCGTCCGGCCCAAACGCCTGCCCGCGCGGGATCGCGCGCGCCGCCACGGGCACCTGCCCGAAGATGCGCACGACGATCGGCACATACGCCGTCCACGCCGCGCCCTCGACGCAGCGCACGCCGATGTGCGAGCGCCCCCACAGCCGCGCGTTCGGCGGCAGGAACGGCTCCATGCGCGCGCACGGCGCCAACTGCAGGCGCGCGTCGGGCTCGCCGATCGCGACCTCGACGTCGCCCACCGACTGCAGCACCTGCGCGTCGAGGAAGAGCCTCGCCTGCGACTTGAGGTCGCCGCCCGGCGCCGCGACGGCGAGCGACGCGCACAGCGCCGCCGCGACAGCGGCCATGCCAATCACGCTGCGACCGATCGAATGCCTGCGCCCCACGTCCGCTCCCTCGTATCCGAACGTGCCCATCCTAGTGCGTCCGGGTCAAGCGCGAGCGGCGGAAATGCGCGGGTTTTCGGGCGCTCCTCGCGTCATCGCACGCGGCGCCAGTTCCCATAATCGGCAGCGTGACGGGAAACCTTAGGGCGCGCTGACCCCCAGGCTTCCCTCCTTTCAGCGAAGGGGCACCGCCATGATCGACGGCTTGGACCGCATGATGCAATTCCAGCAGACCGCGCTCGCGCTGCGCAGCCAGCGGCAGGAGCTGCTCGCCGGCAACATGGCGAACGCGGACACGCCCGGCTACAAGGCGGTCGACTTCGACTTCGGCGCGGCGCTCAAGGCCGCGACGGAGGCGCGCAGCGCGCGCGACGCCGCCGCGCCCGCGCCGGAGGTCAAGTACCGCATCCCGGCGCAGGCGAGCCTCGACGGGAACAGCGTCGAGATGGACAACGAGCGCGCGCAGTTCGCCGACAACGCGGTGCGGCAGGAGGCGGCGATGCGCTTCCTCACCGCGCAGGTCAAGACGATGCTCGCCGCGATCGGCGGCTGACCCCGGGACCCGCGCCATGTCGCTCTTCAACGTCTTCGAGATCTCGAGCTCCGCGATCGCCGCGCAGTCGCAGCGGCTCAACGTGACGGCCAGCAACATCGCCAACGCGGACAGCGTCGCCGGCCCGGACGGCAAGCCCTACCAGGCGAAGCAGGTCGTGTTCCAGGCCGTGCCCACCGCGGACGGCGAGCGCGCGCCCGCCAAGGTGCAGGTCGCGGGCATCGTCGACGACACCACGCCCGGGCGCACCGTCTACAACCCCTCGCATCCGCTCGCCGACGCGGCGGGCTACGTGACGATGCCGAACGTCAGCGTCGTCGAGGAGATGGTGAACATGCTCTCCGCCTCGCGCTCGTACCAGACGAACGTCGAGGTGATGAACACCGCGAAGAACCTCCTCCTGAAGTCGCTCACCATCGGCCAATAAGGAATCGCGATGTCGACCATCAACGCAGTGACCCCCGGCATCACCGCCAGGAGCGCGAGCTCGGACAGCAATTCCGACGCGGTCGTCGCCGCCTCGGCGAAGGACATCGAGGACCGCTTCCTCACGCTGCTCGTCTCGCAGATCACGAACCAGGACCCGCTGAACCCGCTCGACAACGCGCAGCTCACCACGCAGCTCGCGCAAATCAGCACCGTCGGCGGCATCGACCGCATGAACCAGACGCTGTCGGCGATAGAGGCGCTGCTCGCGAGCAAGACGACGGACACGCCGGCCAGCGGCAGCTCGGGCAGCTCCGGCAGCACCGCCACTTCCAACACCAAGGCGTCCTGACGCCGAACGCAACCAGGAGTCATCCATGGCCTTCCAGCAAGGGTTGAGCGGCCTGAACGCCGCCGCCAAGAACCTCGAGGTGATCGGCAACAACGTCGCCAACGCGTCCACCGTCGGCTTCAAGGCGTCGCACGCGATCTTCGCCGACATCTACGCGCATTCGTTCGCGGGCGGCGGTGCCGCCGAGGCCGGCATCGGCGTGGCCACGGTCGCGATCCAGGGCGAGTTCGGGCAGGGCAACGTGTCGACGACCAACAACCCGCTCGACATGGCGATCAACGGCATCGGCTTCTTCGTGCTCTCGGACAACGGCGCGATCTCGTACTCGCGCAACGGCCAGTTCCACCTCGACGACAACGGCTTCCTCGTGAACGCGACCAACTCGATGGTCACGGGCTACGGCGTCGACGACACCGGCGCGATCGTCGCGTCCTCGCCCGGCCCGATCCAGATTTCGACGGAAGCCGTCGCGCCCGCGGCGACCACGACCTCGACCGTCGGCGTGAACCTCGACGCGCGCGGCAAGATCATCACGGCGCCGTTCGATCCCACCGACACCGCGACGTACAACAGCTCGTCGTCGATGACGGTGTACGACAGCCTCGGCAACCCGCACACGCTGACCTCGTACTACACGAAGACGGCGGCCAACGCGTGGGACGTCAACGCCATCTTCGACGGCGACGCCACCGCGCCGTTCTCGGTGGGCTCGATGACGTTCGACGAGAACGGCAACCTGCCCTCGCCGTTCGCGCCGTTCAACATCTCGGTCACGCTCGCCAACGGCGCCACCACGCCGTTCGCGTTCACGATGGACATGGGCGAGACCACGCAGTACGGCACGTCGTTCGCGGTGAACAAGCAGGTGCAGGACGGCGCCACCGCGGGCGCGCTCGCGGGCTACGGCGTCAACGACGACGGCACGCTGATCGGCCGCTACAGCAACGGCCAGACGCGCACGCTCGGCCAGCTCGTGTTCGCCAAGTTCGCGAACAACGAGGGCCTGCAGCCGCTCGGCGGCAACGCGTACGCCGAGACCACCGCATCGGGCCAGCCGCTGGTCGGCACGCCCAACAGCGGCAGCTTCGGCACGCTGCAGTCGGGCGCGGTCGAGGAATCGAACGTCGACCTGACCCAGCAGCTCGTCAACATGATCACCGCGCAGCGCGTGTACCAGGCGAACGCGCAGACGATCAAGACGGAAGACCAGATCATGCAGACGCTGGTCAACCTGCGCTGACCCACGCTGACGGACGACGGCCATGGACCGCATGATCTACGTCGCGATGGCGGGGGCGAGCCAGCTCTTCCACCAGCAGTCGGTGGTCGCGCACAACCTCGCGAACGCGGGCACCGCGGGCTACAAGGCGGACACGACGGCGTTCCGCGTCGCGCCCGTCACCGGCCCCGGGCTCGCGACGCGCGCCTACGCGGTCGAGACGACGCCCGGCGCCGATCTCACCGCGGGCTCGATCCAGAAGACCGGGCGCGAGCTCGACGTCGCGATCCAGGGCGACGGCTTCTTCGCGGTGCAGACCGCGGACGGCAACGAGGCGTACACGCGCAACGGCAGCTTCCAGGTCAGCGCCGACGGGGTGCTCACGACGTCGGGCGGCCTCACGGTGCTGGGCGACGGTGGCCCGATCTCGGTGCCGCCCGACAGCAACCTCACCATCGCGAAGGACGGCACCGTCTCGCTGACGACGTTAGGCCAGTCCGCGGCGAACGTCACCGTGCTCGGGCGCCTGAAGCTCGTGAACCCCGACAAGGCGAGCCTCGTCAAGGGCGCCGACGGCCTCTTCCGCGTCAACGGCGGCGACACCGCCGACGTCGACGAGACCGTGACGCTCGTCAGCGGCTCGCTCGAGGGCAGCAACGTCAACGCGGTGTCGACGATGATCGACATGATCTCGCTCGCGCGCCAGTTCGATCTCTCGATGCGCCTCCTGCAGAACGCCGAGACCGACGCGCAGCGCGCCGACGCGCTCCTCGCCATCAACCCGTGACGGTCCGCTGACCCGTCGCCCAAGGAACCGCCATGCTCCGCTCGCTCTGGATCGCCCGCACCGGCCTCGAGGCCCAGCAGACCAACCTCGACGTCATCTCCGGCAACCTCGCCAACGTCAGCACCAACGGCTACAAGCGCTCGCGCGCGGTGTTCGAGGACCTGCTCTACCAGAACCTGCGGCAATCGGGTGCGCAGTCGTCGCAGCAGACGCAATTGCCGACCGGCCTCACGATCGGCACCGGCGTGCGCCCGGTCGCGACCGCGCGTATCCACACGCAGGGCAACCTGCAGCAGACCGGCAACGCGCTCGACGTCGCGATCAACGGCCAGGGCTTCTTCCAGGTGCTGCTGCCGGACGGCACCACCGCGTACACGCGCGACGGCGCGCTGCAGCGCGACAGCCAGGGCCAGCTCGTCACCGCCAGCGGCTACCCGGTGCAGCCGGCGATCACGGTGCCCGCGACCGCGCAGTCGCTTACCATCGCGCGCGACGGCACGGTCACGGTGACGCAGCCGGGTGCCGCGACCGGCACGCAGATCGGCACGATCCAGCTCGCCAACTTCGTGAACCCGGCCGGCCTCGAGGCGCGCGGCGAGAACCTGTTCGTCGAGACCGCGTCGTCCGGCTCGCCGACGACCGGCGCGCCCGGCGCCAACGGCATCGGCACCGTGCAGCAGGGCTTCGTCGAGACGTCGAACGTCAACGTGGTCGAGGAGATGGTCAACATGATCCAGGCGCAGCGCGCGTACGAGATCAACTCCAAGGCCGTGCAGTCGGCCGACCAGATGCTGCAACGTCTCGCGCAGATCGGATGACGCCATGCTGCGCTGCGTCCGTCTGATCGTGCTGCTCGTGGCGCCCGCGCTCGCGGCGGGATGCGTGCAGCTCGAGAACATGATGCGCACCGTGGAGGTCGAGCGCCCGCTCACCGCGCGCCCGATTCCGCCCGCGCCCGCCGCCGCGCCCAACGGCGCCATCTACCAGGCAAGCACGTTCGTCCCGCTGTTCGAGGACCAGCGCGCGCGGCGCATCGGCGACATCCTGACCGTGCGCATCGAGGAGCGCCTCAACGCGAGCAAGCAGGCCACGACCAACGCGAAGCGCAACGGCGACACCGCGTTCTCGATCGCCGACGTGAAGTTCGGCAACACGAGCATCCTGAAGGGCGGCTCGATCACCGGCGAATCGAAGAACGAGTTCGAGGGCAAGGGCGACTCGGGCGCGAACAACGTGTTCACCGGCTCGATCGCGGTGACCGTCGTCGAGATCCTGCCCAACGGCTATCTCAAGGTCGCCGGAGAGAAGCAGATCGGCATCAACACCGGGTCCGAGTTCGTGCGCCTCTCCGGCGTGGTCAACCCGACCACGATCCTCGCCAACAACATCGTGCCGTCCACACAGATCGCCGACGCGCGGCTCGAGTACCGCGGCACCGGCACCATCGACGAGGCGCAGACGATGGGCTGGCTGTCGCGGATGTTCATGACGGTGCTGCCGTTCTGACGCAACCGCCATGTTCACGCGCACGAACGCCGATAGTGGAATACGTCGTTCCCGCGAAAGCGGGAACCCAGTGGCGTGGGGGTCCGACGCGCGAACGACACTGGGTCCCCGCCTTCGCGGGGACGACGGTGCCCGCAGGTACGCGCGCCGTTTGCACTCTGCTCGTCGAAAGTTCCTATGAGCCGGTCCGCCCGCTTCCCGCTCGTTGCGATCATCCTGATCGCGCTCGCCATCGTCTGCGCGCCCGCTCACGCCGAGCGCCTGAAGGACCTCGCCGGCATCCAGGGCGTGCGCAGCAACCAGCTCATCGGGTACGGCCTCGTGGTCGGCCTCGACAACACCGGCGACCAGACCACGCAGACGCCGTTCACGACGCAGAGCCTCAACTCGATGCTCGCGCAACTCGGCATCACCATCGCGCCGGGCACCAGCATGCAGCTGAAGAACGTCGCGGCGGTGATGGTCACCGCGCAGCTCGAGCCGTTCTCGCAGCCCGGGCAGAACATCGACGTCACCGTGTCCTCGCTCGGCAACGCGAAGAGCCTGCGCGGCGGCACGCTGCTGTTGGCACCGCTCAAGGGCGCCGACGGGCAGGTGTACGCGATGGCGCAGGGCAACGTCGCGGTCGCAGGTGCGGGCGCGCAGTCCGGCGGCAGCAAGACGCAGGTCAACCAGCTCGCGACCGGCCGCATTCCCGGCGGCGCGACGGTGGAGCGCGCAGTGCCGAGCGCGCTCGGGCAGGGGCCGTACGTCGACCTCGACCTGCGCCAGCCCGACTTCGCGGTGTCGCAGCGCATCGCCGACGCCATCAACCAGGCGAGCGGCATGCAGGTCGCCAACGCGCTCGACGGGCGCGTGATCCGCGTCGCCGCGCCGATCGAGTCCGACGCGCGGGTGCGCTTCCTCGCGAAGCTCGAGAACCTCGACGTCGAGGCCGGCACTCCCTCGGCGAAGGTGGTGTTCAACGCGCGCACCGGCTCGATCGTGATGAACAAGGCGGTGGTGCTCGACGCCTGCGCGGTGTCGCACGGCAACCTCACGATCACGATCAACCAGGACCAGCAGGTGAGCCAGCCGGCGCCCTTCTCGTACGGCACCACGGTCGTCACCGACAACCCGCAGATCTCGGTGAAGCAGGAAGGCAACGGCTTCACGATGCTGCGCGCCGGCGCGAAGCTGCCCGACGTCGTGCGCGCGCTCAACACGCTCGGCGCGACGCCGCAGGACCTGCTCGCGATCCTGCAGGCGATCAAGGCGGCCGGCGCGCTGCACGCCGAGCTGGAAGTGATCTGACGTGGACCTGCGAGCGACCGCGCGCTACAACGGCGGACTCGCGCAGGACGCGAACGCGCTCGCCGGCCTCAAGGGGCAGGCGAAGAGCGATCCGCAGAAGGCGCTCAAGTCGGCCGCGGCGCAGTTCGAGGCGCTCTTCCTGCAGCAGTTGATGAAGAGCATGCGCGCGGCGCTGCCCGATGACGGCCCGACCGACAGCGACGCGACGAAGACGTACACGGAGATGCTCGACGCGCAGCTCGCGCAGACGCTCGCGAAGAAGGGCACCGGCATCGCGGACATGCTGGTGAACCAGCTCGCGAAGTCGCTCGGCACGAAGGAGGACGCTTCCCTGCCCGCCTCGCTGCCGCTGCAGCCCGCGCGCAAGCCGCTGCCGCTCGATCCCGCCGCCGCGCCGCGCGCGCTGCCGAAGACGTCGGCCGCGCAGCCCGGCTCGATGCTCGACGCCGCGGCCGGCGCGCTGTCGAACGCCGCCGCGGCCGTGACCGGGGCCGCGAGCGACTTCGTCGCGACGATGCGGCCGTACGCGGAGAAAGCGGCGCAGGCGCTCGGCGTGCCGGTGCATTACCTCGTCGCGCAGGCTGGCCTCGAGACCGGCTGGGGCAAGCACCAGCCGCGCGTCGTGGGCGGCGCACCCTCGCACAATCTCTTCGGCATCAAGGCCGGCGCCGACTGGAAGGGCGCGGTCGCGGAATCCGAGACGACCGAATACGTGAACGGCAAGGCGGTGCGCACGGTGCAGCGCTTCCGCGCGTACGCGACGCCGCAGGAGGCGTTCGCCGATTTCGCGCAGGTGCTGGGCGGCAGCGGGCGCTACGCCGCCGCGCTCAAGGCCGGCACCGCGGATGGCTACGCGGCGCAGATGCAGCGCGCGGGCTACGCCACCGATCCCGCGTACGGCGCGAAGCTCGCGCGCACCATCAAGTCGGTCGCCCGTCGCGACGCCATGACGCAGGCGCTGCTGGCTCAAGAACGCGCGCGTCCGGCCGATACAGGAACGAAGTCCGTCTGACGGCGCCCGACCGGCGAGCCGTCCGCGCACGCGTTCCCAGCAAAGGTCCGCCATGGGCAACAGCCTCTACTCGATCGGTCTCTCCGGCCTCAACGCGGCCCAGGCGGGGCTGCTGACGACCAGCCACAACATCGCCAACGTCAACACCGCGGGCTACAGCCGCCAGCAGGTGCTGCAGAGCACGGCCACGCCCGCGTTCTCGGGAGGCGGCTTCCTGGGCCAGGGGGTGAACGTCGACACCGTGCGCCGCGTGTACGACGCGTTCCTGACCGCGCGCGTGCAGCAGACGCAGGCGACCAGCAGCGGCGTGTCGACGTACGCGACGCAGACCGCGGCCCTCAACAGCATGTTCGGCGACACGGCCTCGGGGCTCACGCCCGTGCTCGATGCGTTCTTCGCGGGCGTGAACGGCGTGGCCGCCAACCCGGCGGACATCTCGTCGCGGCAGGTGATGCTCTCGGACGGGCAATCGCTCGCCACGCGCTTCAACGCGATGGCCGGCCAGCTCGACGCCATCCGCGACGGCCTCGAGTCGGAGCTCAACGGCGCGGTGACCGACATCAACACGCTCGCCGCGCAGATCGCGGACATCAACGAGGCGATCGGCCTCGCGCGCGCCACCGGCGGCGACAACCGCCCGCCGAACGATCTCCTCGACCAGCGCGACGCGCTGCTCACCAAGCTCAACACGCAGGTCGGCGTGACCGGCATCCTGCAGCAGGACGGATCGCTCGACGTCTACCTCGCGCACGGCGAGCCGCTGGTCGTCGGCCAGACCGCGAACCGGCTCGTCGCGCAGCCCGCCAACGACGATCCGCAGCGGCTCGACATCGCGCTGGTAGCGGGCGGCAGCACGACGGTGTTCCACGCCGGCGACCTGCAGGGCGGCATCGTGGGCGGCGCGCTGCAGTTCCGCGCGGACGTGCTCGATCCCGCGCAGGACAAGCTGGGCGGCATCGCGATCGCGGTCGCCGCGAGCATGAACGACCAGCACGCGCTCGGCCAGGACCTGTACGGCAACCTCGGCGGCAAGTTCTTCGCCGTGCCGCAGCCGTTCGTGCAGGGCGCGCTGTCCAACACCGGCAACGCGCGGCTCGCGGTCGGCGTCGCCAACGCCGGCGCGCTGACCGGCAGCAACTACACGATCTCGTTCGACGGCTCGCTCTACCGCCTCACGCGCCTGTCGGACAACACGTCGCAGACGTTCGCCACGCTGCCGCCGCCGTTCAACACCGACACCGGCGGCCTGTCGATCACGCTCGCGTCGGGCAGCATGGCGGCCGGCGACAGCTACACGATCCAGCCCGCGCGCACCGCCGCGCGCGACTTCGGCGTCGCGCTCACCGACGCGCGCGCCATCGCGGCCGGCGCGCCGATCGGCACCGCGGCGGCGCTCACCAACACCGGCACCGGCAGGATCTCGGCGGGCAGCGTCGATGCCGCATACCTCGCCGCGCCGCTCGCTACCGGTCAGAAGGTGACCGCGACGTACGCTTCGGCAACCAACACGCTCGACTTCTCGTCAGGCTACGCCGGCACCGTGATGATCAGCGGCGACCCCGTCGCGTATCCGGCCAACGCGGTGCCGTACACCACGGGCGCGACGTACACGTTCGGCGGCATGAGCGTGACGATCACCGGCAAGCTCGCCGACGCCGACACGTTCACCGTGATGCACAACGACGGCGGCACGGGCGACGGCCGCAATGCGCTGCTGATGGCCGCGCTCGCCACCAAGGCCGGCGTGGTCAACGGCAGCGATTCGCTGTCGGGCGCGAACAGCCAGCTCACGAGCTTCGTCGGCAGCGCAGCGCAGCAGGCCATGGCTGCGGCAGATGCGGCGGCGTCGCTCGCGTCGCAGGCGGTCGCCGCGCAGCAGGCGGTGTCGGGCGTCAACCTGGACGAGGAAGCGGCGAACCTGTCGCGCTACCAGCAGGCGTACCAGGCGTCGGCCCGGGTGATGACGGTGGCGCAATCGATGTTCGACAGCATCCTGTCGATCTTCAACTAGCGGAGGTCCCATGCGCCTGTCGACGTCGCTCATCTTCACGCAGGGTTACGATGCCATCGCGCGGCAGCAGGGCGAGCTCTTCCGCACGCAGCAGCAGGTGGCGACCGGCAAGCGCATCGTCACGCCCGCCGACGATCCCATCGGCGCGGCGCGCGCGCAGGCGCTGACGCAGTCGATCAGCGAAGGCGAGCGCTATGCGTCGAACATCGAGGCAGCCACGTCGGCGCTCGCGCAGAACGACACGCTGCTGGGCCAGGTGGGCGACCTCCTGCAGCGCGTGCGCACGCTCGCGGTCAACGGCGGCAGCGGCGCGCTGTCCGCCGCCGACCGCGCGAGCCTCGCCACCGAGGTCGCGGGCGAGGCCGAGCAGCTCTTCGCGCTCGCGAACTCGCGCGACGCCGCGGGCAAGTACCTGTTCGCCGGCCTCTCGCTCGACACGCAGCCGTTCGCGCAGACGGGCACCGGCGTCGTCTACAACGGCGACCAGGGGCGGCATGAACTGCAGGTCGCGGCGTCGCGCACGCTGCCCGTCAATCTCGACGGCAGCAGCGTGTTCATGGCCGGCCGCAACGGCGACGGCAACGTGCTCGCGCGCGCGGGCACGGCCAATGCGGGCAGCGGCGTCGTCGCGCAGGGCTCGCTCGCGGGCACGATGAACGGCCACTCGTACACGCTCACGTTCACCGGCGCGGCGAAGTACGACGTCGCCGAGTACGACGCGCAGGGCGCGCTGGTCGGCACCACGACCGGCGTCGCATTCACCTCGGGGACGAGCATCGCGTACGGCGGCATGCAGACGTCGATCACCGGCGCGCCCGCCGCCGGCGACACGTTCACGCTCGGCCCCGCGCACGCGCAGGATCTCTTCTCGACGCTGGCGAGCCTCGTCGCGACGCTGAAGACGCCGGCGGCCGCGGCGGGCGCTTCTACGCGCGTCGCGAACGGCATCGCCGCGGCACTGCAGGATTTAGACCAGGGCATCGACAACGTGCTCACGCTGCGCGCCACCACCGGTGCGCAGCTGCGCGAGCTCGACACGCTCACCACCGCGACGCAGGCCCGCTCGATCCAGGACCAGGATTCGCTGTCGGCGATCATGGACGTCGACTACAACAAGGCGCTCTCCGATTTCTCGCGGCAGCAGGTCGCGCTGCAGGCGGCGCAGCAGTCGTTTGTGAAGGTGAATCAGCTTAGCCTCTTCGACTACCTGAAGTTGTAGCGTCCGCAAAACGCGCACCGGGCGTTCGGTGGATGATGTTTGGACGGCGTTGCGCCTTGCGAAGGCCCCCTCACCCCAACCCTCTCCCCCTCCGGGGGCGAGGGAGGACTATCGGCGAGCGGCAGCGTAACCGCGAAGCGCCCCAGAAGCTCCCTCTCCCCGCTCGCGGGGAGAGGGTTGGGGTGAGGGGCGAGCGCTCCACGCTCACGCCAGCGCCCCTCGATCACCTACACCAACTTATTCTCGATCGCATACCGCGTCAGCTCCGCATTCGTCGTGAGCTTCAGCTTCGCCAGCAGCCTCGCCCGATACACGCTGATCGTCTTCGGTGACACCGCGAGCTCGTCCCCGATCTGCGCCAGCGTCTTTCCCGCCGCGATCTGGCACAGCGTCTGGAACTCGCGGTCCGACAGGAGCTCGTGCGCCCGCGTCTCCTGGTCACCGGTGAGGCTCGCGGCGAGCGAATCGGCGAGCTCCGCGGTGATGTAGCGCCGGCCGCGCGCGAGCTGGCGCAGCGCGTGCACGAGCTGGTCGGCGGCGGACACCTTGTTGAGATAGCCCGCGGCGCCGGCCTTCAGCGCGCGCACCGCGTACTGGTCCTCGGGATACATCGACAGCATCAGCACCGGCAGCTTCGGATACTCGTGCTTCACCTGCTTCAGCGTCTCGATGCCGTTCTTGCCGGGCATCGCGATGTCGAGCAGCAGCACGTCGCACTCCTCGCGGCGCACCTGCTGCATCACCTCGCCGTAGTTCGCGGCCTCGCCGACCACCTGCATGTCGGGCTCCGCGGACAGGATCTGCCGCAATCCCTGGCGCAGGATGGCGTGATCGTCGGCGATGACCACGCGGATCATGCGCGCACCTCGAGGTCGGCATCCTCGCAGTGCTCGCGCGGCAGCCACACCGAGATCGTCGTGCCGCGCCCGCGCTCGCCCGCGACCTTGAGGCCGCCGCCCAGCGACGTCGCGCGCTCGCGCATGCCGCGCAGGCCGAAGCACTCGCGCTTGCCGAGCGCATCCGGCGCCACGCCGACGCCGTTGTCGTGCACGTCGAGCTCGATCCGGTCGCCGGTGGCGAGCAGGCTCACGTCGACCGCGGTGGCTCGCGCGTGCTTGGCCACGTTGTTGAGCGCCTCCTGGCAGATGCGGAACAGCGCGATCGCGCAATCGCGGTCGACGGCGAGATCGTCGTCGGACGCGGTGAACGTGCACGGGATGCCCATCCGCTGCGCGAACGAGCGCGCCTGCCACTCGAGCGACGGCACGATGCCCTCGTCGAGGATGCCGGGGCGCAGGTCGTGCATGATCCGCTGGGAGGTGTGGATCGCGCTGACCAGGAGCTGGTCCACCTGCGTGAGCTTCTGCGCGACGGCCGGATCGTCACGGCATTGCGAGTGCACCCACGCGAGCTCGAACTTGATCGCGTTGAGCGTGCTCCCGACGTCGTCGTGGATGTCGCGCGCGATCGCCTCGCGCTCCTGCTCGCGCACGGCGGTGAGGTGCTTCGCCAAGTCGCGCAGCTCCTCGCGCGAGTGCATGAGCTCCTCTTCCGCGCGCTTCTGCGGCGTGATGTCGTAGACCACGCAATCCCACGCGACGGCGCCGCTCGCGAGCGTGCGGGCCCGCGCGTGGAACTCGATCCACTCGGCGCGGCCGCGCGCGTGCGGGCTCACGTGGCGCACCCAGTTCACGTGCGGCGCGGGTCCCGTGCGAGCGACGAGGACTTTCCCCAGGTCTTCCCACGGATCGGGCGCGACGAGGTCGAACAGGCGCTCGGGGGCGGCGGCCACCTCCTCCGCGGTGAGGCCGAAGAGCCGGCGCGTGCCTTCGTTCACGTAGGCGAGCGCCAGCGCAGCGCCGGTGCCCTGGAGCTGGAAGACGACGCCCGGCAGGTTGGCGGCGAGCGCACGGAAGCGCGCCTCGCTCTCGGCCAGCGCCGCCTCCGCCTCGCGGCGCCGCCGGCGGATCGCCGCGTTGTCGATCGCGTGCTCGAGTGCGGGCGACACGCGCGCGAGGTCGTGCTTCATGATGTAGTCGTCGGCGCCCGCGCGCATCACGGCCACCGCCACCTCGGGGCCGATGGTGCCGGACAGCACGAGGAACGGCAGGTCGGGATCGCGGGCGCGCACCAGCGCGAGCGAGTCGAGCGACGTGAAGCCGGGGAGCTGGTGATCGCAGATGACCGCGCCGCACGGCTGGTCGAGCGCCGCCGCGAGCTCGTCCTGCGTCTCGACGCGCGACAGCCGCGCATTCCATCCCGCGGCGCGCAGCCGCAACCGCAGGAGCTCGAAGTCGCTGGCCGAGTCCTCGACGACGACGATGTCGAGCGGCGATGCAGCGGTAGCGGCGGCGTCTAACCAGCATTCCCCACGGGGCGGCGAAGGCACGGCGATTCTAACTCCGGTCGCGGCGGCACATCCTGTTCGTTGTCGCCGTCTGGACGAGAAATCAGAGAGGAGGGAACCGCCGCGGCTCCGCCGAGGCACCATCTCTTCCACTGTCGTCCCCGCGAAGGGGGGGACCCATCGGCGTTGCCGTACATGCTGCAAACGACACTGGGTCCCCCCCTTCGCGGGGACGACAAGGGGGAGCGTCGCTGCTCGATGCCGGGCCCGAGACTGCCTCGCGCAGACGTCGTTGTTTTCCCCCTGTTCTCCCGGCATGGGATGCCGATAGAGGCAACGACAATCATCGTCGACTGCCGTCCATCGCGCATGCCCCGAGGCCCCATGGTGAACCGCTCCCGCCTTTCCTCCCAGACGCTCCTGGGCGGCGCCGTCGCGGCGTCCTTCGTGCTCGGCATGGTGACCTTCGCCGGCCTGGGCGCCGCCGTCGACTGCTCGGCCCGCGACATCGGCGTCGCCGTCGCGGTGTTCGGGGGCTTCGTCGCGCTGCTGGGCGCGCTCGCGTTCCAGGTGCTGGCGCGCGAGCGCGCGCAGGCGCAGGCGCAGATCGACGCCGCGCACGCGGAGCGCGACCGCGCGATCGACGAATACCGCGCGCTGGTGAACACCGGCACCGCGGAGCTCGACAGCCAGTACCGCGAATCGGGGCAGGAGCTCGCGCGCCTCAACACGCTGCTGCGCGAGGCCAACCAGAAGCTCGTCGGCGCGTTCACGCGCCTGCACGAGCTGTCCGGCAAGCAGAAGGGCATCACCGACCTCATCGCGCTCGGCGGCACCGGCGACAACGCGCGCAGCAGCGTCGAGGGCTTCGTGACCGAGGCCACCGCCACGCTCGAGGAGCTCGTGTCCGCCACCGAGCAGAACGCGCGCCACGGCGAGGTGCTCGTCGGCAAGGTCGACAGCATCAACACCGCGGTGTCGGCCGTCGGCCGCGTGCTGGGCGAGATCGAGAGCATCGCGCGCCAGACCAACCTCTTGGCACTCAACGCCGCGATCGAGGCGGCGCGTGCCGGCGAGACCGGCCGCGGCTTCGCGGTGGTCGCCGACGAGGTGCGCGCGCTGTCCGAGCGCACCAACCACTTCAGCCAGGAGATCCGCACGCAGATGGCGACCGTGCACGAGCTCATCTGCGCGGCGGAGACCGCGATCGGCGAGACCGTGTCGACCGACGTCAACGCGGCGCGCCGCTCCAAGGACGGCTTCGACCGCGCGGTGTCCGCCGTGCAGCACATCAACGCCGCCACCGCGGAGCACGGCGCCGAGCTCGCGCGCATCATCGTCGACATCGAGGAGCAGGTCGCGTACGCCGTGACCACGCTACAGTTCCAGGACCTCGCCAATCAGATGATCGAGCACCTCGCGCAGCGGTCGGAGCAGGCCGGGCGCATCGTGCACGGCATCGAGTCGGCCGCCGAGCGCCGCACGTACGATCACGCGGGCGCGGCGGCGGTCGAGTCGCGGCTCGCGCAGCTCGTCGAGTCCGCGCGCGACAACACGCGGCACAACCCGACGTCCGCGGTGCGCATCGCGAGCGGCACCGTCGAGCTGTTCTGACCCGATGGCCGGACCCGGCCTTCCGATGTTCACACGCAACACCGCCATGCCCTCACCGCTCGCGCCCTGCCTCATGGAGATCACCACCGAGGTGCACGACGGCGTGGCGACGATCGCGCTCGCCGGCGCGTTCGACTTCGCGTCGCGCCGCGCGTTCAAGCGCGAATGCGCGCGGCACCTGGCCGGCGGGGCGGTGGACACGCTCGACATCGATCTCGCCGGCGTCGCCCACGACACGACGCTGCCCGGCCTGCTGCTCGTCGTGCGCGAGCACGCGCGCGGCGCCGGCAAGCGCATGCAGGTTCGCAACGCCGACGCCGCGACCGAAGCCGCGCTGGCCCTGACCGCGTTCTTCGCGTAGCGACGTCCGCAAAAGGCGTCCGCACGAGCGGCGGATGACGCGAAGTCGGCGCCGCGCCTTTTGCGGCCGGAAGTGCGAACTTCAGAAGTGACGGCCGCCTTGGGGGCGGCCCGGCGGCGGCCGTGTGCAACGGCCACGCAAGAACGAGCGTTATGCAACGGATGGTGCTCCTGCGACCAGCGCGTGGCGTTGCGCACAACACTCGTTCTTTCGTTGCCTTTTCCGGCGGCAGCCGCCGGGCCGCCCCAAGGCGGCCGCCTCACTATGATTCTTCGGCCGCAAAAGGCGCGGCGCCGACCTGACGTCAGCCCGCGACCTCCCGGACGCCTTTTGCGGACGTGACCCTATCCCGCCCCTCGCGCTTCGCGGCATAGAGCGCGCGGTCCGCGCTCTCGAGGAGGCCCTGCGCATCGCGCACGTCCGGCTCGAGCGTCGTCGCCACCCCCACGCTGATCGTGATGGCCTGCACGTGCTCGCCGACGGCCACGGGATCGCGCGCGATCGCGCGGCGCAGCCGCTCGCCGCACTGCTGCGCGGCGACGCTGTCCGCCTGCCGGCAGATCACCAGGAAATCCTCGCCGCCGATGCGGCACACCGTGTCGGCCACGCGCGCGGCGTCGCGCAGCTTGGCGGCCACCTGGCGCAGCACCTCGTCGCCGGCCGCGTGCCCGAAGGTGTCGTTCACGCGCTTGAAGTTGTCGATGTCGATCATGAGGCACGCGAGCGGCGCGTGCGTGCGCTGCGCGATCTCCCACTCGACGTCGAGCTGGTCCATCGCGTACCGGCGGTTGGGGAGCGCAGTCAGCGGATCCGTGCGCGAGACCTCGCGCAGCCGGCGGTTGGCCGCCGCCTGCTCCGCCGCGAACTGGCGGAGCTCGTCGCGATCGTGCGCGAGATCGCGCTGCAGCGTCGCGATGCGGCAGCCGGCGCGCACGCGCGCGGCGAGCACCTCGGGCGTGACCGGCCACGGCAGCAGGTCGTCGGCCCCGGCCTGCACCGCGGCGACCAGCGCCTGCTCGTGATCGCCGTCGGCCACCGCGAGCACGTAGGCGGCCCGGCCGATCGCCGTGCTGCGCAACATGCCGCAGAACGCGCGGCCGGCCGCCTGCGCATGCCACTCGAACAGCACGAGGTGCGGGACCACGCGCAGCAGCGCCTGCTCCGCCGCATCCTCGTCGGCAGCGATCTGGAAATCGACGTCGAGGCGCGCGAGCGCGGTGGCGAGCGCGTCGCGCATCGCGCCGTCGGCGCCCACCAGCAGCGCGCGCAGGCGGGTCGCCGGCGACGCGGTCGCGGGCTCGTCCGCCACGTGATGGGACGGGGGCGGCGCGGGC
The DNA here is from genome assembly GCA_046347855.1 of Burkholderiales bacterium. Classification (GTDB taxonomy): domain Bacteria; phylum Pseudomonadota; class Gammaproteobacteria; order Burkholderiales; family Casimicrobiaceae; genus VBCG01. Next base: position 338,052 of record JAXMFJ010000005.1, on the reverse strand, counting down.
TGCGGAAGCGTGATGCGGCCGATGCCGCGCGGGTCCACTTCGAGGAGCTGCGCCCACACCGGCCACGCGGCCGCGACCTCGTCGCAGAGCACGGTGAGCTCCTGCGCGCCGAGGTGAAGCACGCCGGCGATGTCGAGCATCTCCTCCGCGAGGCCGGGCGCGCGCTCGGCATCGAGCGCGCTGCTCGCAGCGGCATCCGCGAAGCGCAGCGACTCGGCGAACATGAGCTGGCGCGAGCCGGCGGGCAGCACGTCGCGCGCGTCGCGCCCGAAGGCCACCACCGGCTCGACCAGGCGGTCGGGGAATCCCCAGCCCGCGAGCATGTGCTCGGCGAGCTCGATGTGATCGGTCCCGAAGGCGGCGCGCTCCGCGGTCACGGCCGTCGCCGGCGAGCGGCCGCGCGTCGCCGCGTAGACCTCGCCGTAGCGATCGGGAAACAGCGTCGCGAGCGCGAGCTGGCCGACGTGGGCGAGGAGGCCGATCGTGAACGCCTCCTCGGGTGCCACGAGGCGCGTGCGCCCCGCGAGCGATTGCATCGTGATCCCGAGGACCACGGACCGCGTCCAAAACACGCGGTAGTCGAATCCCGTGCACGGCCCGTTGCGATGCCGCGACAGCACGGAGAAGCCGAGCGCCAGGCGGCAGGCGGCGCTGGTGCCGATGCGCACGAGCGCCTCGACCGTCGAGACGACCGGACGCATGCCGTGCCACGTCATCGCGTTCGCGGCGCCGATCACGCGCCCGGCCAGCGCCGGGTCCGCCTTGATGACGTGCGCGATCTCCTGCGCCGACGCCGTCTCGCTGCGCTGCAGGCGCAGCAGCCTGAGCGCCACGCCGTTCGGGGTCGGCAGGCGATTGGCGATGTCGAGCTTGCGCAGGTCGTCCTTGTTCATCGGTGCTCCGCACGCGCATCGCGACGGCGGGCGCGGGCGGCGACGCAGTGCCACAGCCGAAACGCACCCGCGATGCGACACCGTCTGTATCGGCGCACGGCGGCGGTTCTTGAGCGCATGCCCGCGTTTCCCCCGGTGCCGCCACGGTCACGCGCACGGCGAGTTTGAACGCAAGTCAAGGCGTAGCGGCCCGTTCGCGACGACAATGCGGGGCTCGCCCCGCCCCGCCATGCCCTCCGATCCTTCGCCCGCTGCCACCCCGGCCCGCTCGCGCGTGCTGGTGGTCGACGACGCACCCGAGTACCTACTGCTCGCCGGCGAGCTCCTCGCGCCCGAGTTCGCGGTGCAGGTCGCGGGTTCCGGCGCGCTCGCGCTGCAGGTCGCCGCCGTGGATCCACCCGACCTCGTGCTGCTCGACGTGATGATGCCGGACATGGACGGCTACGAGGTGCTGGAGGCGATGCGCGCGGACCCGCATCTCGCCGACGTGCCGGTGATCTTCGTCACCGGCCTCGAGGGGCCGGAGGACGAGCAGCGCGGCCTCTCGCTCGGCGCGGCGGACTACGTGGTGAAGCCGTACCACGCGCAGATCGTGCTCGCGCGCGTGCGGACGCACCTCGAGATCAAGCGCGCGCACGACCAGTTGCGCGCGCAGAACGCGCAGCTCGCCGCCGAGGCGGCGCAGCGCGCGGCGATCGAGGCGGAGGTGCGCTCGCTGAACGCGCAGCTGCGCGCGCGCAGCGAGGCGCTCGAGCGCAGCGTGCGCGACCTGCGCGCATTCAGCTACAGCATGTCGCACGACCTGCGCGCGCCGTTGCGCGCGATCGGCGGCTTCGCGCAGTTCCTGCAGGAGACGGAGGCGGGCCGGCTGAGCGACGAGGGACGCGCGATGCTCGGCCACGTCACGGGCGGCGTCGCGCGCATGGAACGCATGATCGCCGACGTCCTCGCCTACTCGAACGCCGACTTGGGCGAGCTCGCACGCGGGCCGGTGGACCTGCGCGCGATCGCGCGCGAGGTGACCGACGAGAGCGCGCCGCTGTATCCGGGCGCGCAGGTGGTGATCGGCGACCTGCCGGTCGTCGATGCCGACCGCACGATGGTGCGCCAGATCCTGGCGAACCTGATCGGCAACGCGCTCAAGTTCTCGGCGCGCGCGGCGCAGCCCCGCGTCGAGGTGACGCGCGAGGACTCCAGCGGCGCGGTCGCCATCGCGGTGCGCGACAACGGCGTCGGCTTCGACCCGGCGCGCACGCAGCGCCTCTTCGGCCTCTTCCAGCGCCTGCACACCGAGAAAGCGTTCCCCGGCTCCGGTGTCGGCCTCGCGATCGTCAAGCGCTTGGTCGAGCGGCACGGCGGGACGATCGCGTGCGAGGCCGCGCCCGGGCAGGGCGCGAAGTTCGTGCTCACGCTCGGGGAAGCGTCCGCGCCGAAGTGCTCCCTCGCTCCGCTTGCGGAAAGAGGGTCAGCGTGAGGCGTCGCCGCCGCGTGGGCACCACCGGAATTGCACGCCACCGCGCGTTGCTGGCATAGTCGACGGCTCCGTCCCCCCGCAGGAGCCTGCAATGGAATACGTTCGCCTGGGCCGCAGCGGCCTCATGGTGTCGCCGCTGTGCCTCGGCACGATGATGTTCGGCGACCGCACCGACGCCATGGAGTCGGCGCGCATCATTGCCGCCGCACGCGACGCGGGCGTCAACTTCATCGACACCGCCGACGTCTATTCGAAGGGCGGCTCCGAGCGCATCGTCGGGCCCGCGGTGCGCGCGCACCGGCGCGACTGGATCGTCGCCACCAAGGTCGCGAACGTGATGACGCAGGCGCCGCGCGACGGCGGCCTCTCGCGCCGCTGGATCACGATCGCGTGCAACGACAGCCTCGAGCGGCTCGGGCTCGACGAGATCGACGTCTACTACCTGCACAAGGACGATCCGGGCACGCCGCTCGCGGAGACCGTCGCCGCGATGGGCGACCTCATCCGCGCCGGCAAGATCCGCTACTTCGGCCTCTCGAACTTCCGCGGCTGGCGCATCGCGCTGCTGGTCGCCGAGTGCCAGGCGCAGGGCGTCCCGCTGCCGGTCGTGTGCCAGCCGTACTACAACCTGCTGAACCGCATGCCGGAGGTCGAGATCCTGCCCGCGTGCGATCACTTCGGCCTCGGCGTCGCGCCCTATTCGCCCATCGCGCGCGGCGTGCTCACCGGCAAGTACGTGCCCGGCGCGCCGCTGCCTGCCGACTCGCGCGGCGCGCGCGGCGACCGCCGCATCACCGAGACGGAGCTGCGCGAGGAGTCGTACGTCGTTGCGCAGACGCTGCAGGCGCACGCCGCGAAGACCGGCCGCACGCTGCTGCAGTTCGCGCTCGCGTGGGTGCGCGCCAACCGCATCGTGACGTCCGTGATCGCCGGCCCGCGCACGATGGAGCAGTGGCAGGAGTATGTCGCGGCGCTCGCCACGCCGTGGGACGCCGAGGACGAGGCGCTGGTCGACTCGCTGGTCGCGCCGGGGCATCCGTCGACGCCGGGCTACAACGATCCGCAGTACCCCTTCTTCGGCCGCCTCCGGTAACGCCCGCGCTAGCCGCGCGCGACGCGGTTCTTGCCGGCGTCCTTGGCCGCGCGGTTCGCCTTGCTCGCGCGATCGACGAAGTGCTCGGGGTCGCGGTCGCGCGCGGCGTCGAACGTCACCACGCCTGCGCTGACCGTGACCGGCAGCGGGCGGCCGTCGAGCGTGGTGAACGGCGCGCGCGCCACCGCGCCGCGCACGCGCTCGGCGACCCGCGCGGCCTCCTCGACGCCGACCGGCATCACGAGGCAGAACTCCTCCCCGCCGTAGCGCGCGAGCCAGTCGGTGTCGCGGATGCAGATGGCGACGACCTCCGTGAAGCGGCGCAGCGCGATGTCCCCCGTCGGATGCCCGTGCTTGTGGTTGACGAGGCGGAAGTCGTCGATGTCGAGGAACGCGAGCGACAGCGGCCGGCCGTCGCGCCGCGCGAGCTCCATCTCGCGCGCGAGGCGCGCGTCGAAGTAGCGGCGATTGTGCACGCCGGTCAGCGCATCCATCACCGCCTCGCGCTGCGCCTGCGCGAGCATCCGCCGGCTGAGCTCGCCGGCCATGCTCGCGAGGCGCGCCTTGGCGGCGTCGGCCTGCTCCGAGAGGTCGGAGAGCTCAAGCGTGGTGCCGTGCGCGACCGCGAGCTGCCGCACGTCGTCGTGCAGCACGAGCGTGTCGCGGCCCAGGATCTTCGCCATGTACATCGCGGTGTCGGCCTGCTGCAGCGCGCCGTAGCGGAAGCCCGACGCGCGCAGGAACGCGAGGCCGCCGCTGGCGGTGACGCGCACGGTGTTGCCGTCGACCTCGCACGCGGCGGCGTGCACCGCGGCGCGGAACGCCTCCGCGTCGCGGATCATGACCTCGCGCGAGGCGCGCTCCATCACCACCACGAACTCGTCGAACTCGAGCCGGTAGAGGAGGTCACCCGGCTGCGCCCGCTCGCGCAGGCGCGCCGCGATGGCGAGCAGGATGCGGTCACCCGCGCTGCGGTCGTGCGCGTCGTTGACGTGCTTGAAGTTGTCGAGGTCGAGCAGCAGCAACGCGCGCACGCGGTCGCTCGTCCACGCGTTCTCGTCGACGCTGAACCATTCGAGGCAGCGCAAGCGGTCGGGCAGTCCCGTGAGCGGGTCGACGTGCGCGCGGCGCTGCACGAGCTCCGCGGCGGCGCGCTGGCGGTCGGCCAGGCGCTGCGCGCGCAGCTGCAGCGCCACCGGGCCGTCGCCCGCGCGCGCGACGTCGTCCTGCGGGCGCAGCAGCGGCAGCACCTCCGCCTCCATCGCGGGCGTCGTCACGAGCACCAGCGCGGGCGCCTCGTCGCGCGCGAGCGCCGTGGCCACGTCCGCAAGCGAGGCGAACGATGCGGCGTCGAGCGTGCGCACCGGCAAGGCGCCGGCGGCACGGGGTGGAGAAAGCGGCACCGCGTTCCGGGAAGCAGCGGCGTCGTTCATGCGGACCGCCGCGCCCTACTCGTTGGCGATGCCGTGCGGCACGTGCCCGGCCGGCACGTGCTGCGCCGCCGACTCGACGTGCCGCGTCTGGTCGTCGAAGAAGAAGTCGGGCTCGAACTGGCGCAGGAACTCGCCCTTCGACAATCCGCCGAGGAACATCGCCTCGTCGACGTCGATGTTCCAGTCCATCAGCGTGCGGATCGCGCGCTCGTGCGCCGGGCTCGAGCGCGCGGTGACGAGCGCGGTGCGCAGGCGCATCGGGACGTTGCCCTCGTGCGCGGCGAGCTGCAGGCGGTGCAGCGCTTCGAGCAGCGGCTTGAACGGCCCGGGCGGCAGCGGACGCGTCGCGTGGTCGGCCTCGTGGCGCTGGAACGCGTCGAGCCCCTCCTGGCGAAACACGCGCTCGGCGTCGTCGCCGAAGAGCACGGCGTCGCCGTCGAACGCGATGCGCACCTCGTCGGGATGCGGGTCGTCGCGCGCCGATTGCGTGTACACGAGTGCCGCGGGAAAGCCCGCGTTGAGCGCGCCGCGCACGTCCTCGCCGTTTGCCGACAGGAACAGGTTGGCCTTCAGCGCCGCGAGGTAGCCGTACGGCGAGCGGCCGCGCGTGAACACGCCGCGCTCGATCGCGAGCTTCGCTTCCTTCACCGAGCGGAACACGCGCAGGCCCGACACCGGGTCGTTGCGCGACAGGATCACGACGTCGACGCGCCGCACGCCGTCGCTGTTGAACTGCTCGAGCTTCTTCACCAGCCGGTAGGCGACGCCGGGCTTCGCGGGCGTGTCGAGGCGCTCGAGCTGCAGCTTCTGGTACGCGCGGTCGTCGGTGGTCTCGAAGACCTGGTTCTCCTCCTCGAAATCGAACAGCGCCCGCGAGGAGATCGCGACCACCAGCTTGTTGGGAAGGGCCGGGCCGTCCATGGCCCAGTTTACAACGCGGGTGCAGGGGCGGCATCGCGGGGCCGCAACCGGATGCTGCAGGTCAGCCCGCGGCGGCCTCGAGCTCCCGGCACACCGCGGCGATCTCGCCCAGCGCCCATTCGAGGTCGGACGCCGCGATGTTGAGCGGCGGCGCGATGCGCACCACCGTGCCGTGCGTGTCCTTGGACAGGATGCGGCGCGCGAGCAGGCGATCGACGAACGCGCGCGCGTCGCCGTAGCGCGGCGCGACCTCGAGGCCGATGAAGAGCCCGCGGCCGCGCACGTCGGCGAGCACCGGGCTGCGGATCGCGCGCAGCTGCGCGAGCAGCCACCGCCCGAGCGTCGCCGAGCGCGCGACGAGGTCCTCGCGCTCGAGCACGTCGAGCGCCGCCATCGCCACCGCGCACGCGAGCGGATTGCCGCCGAACGTGTTGCCGTGATCGCCGGGCGTGAACACGCGCATGACGTCGTCGGTGGCGACGAACAGCGAGACCGGCAGCAGGCCGCCGCCCAGCGCCTTGCCGAGGATCACGCCGTCGGGCGTCACGCCGTCGTGCTCGCAGCCCAGGAAGTAGCCGGTGCGGCCGAGGCCGGTCTGGATCTCGTCGCACACCATGAGCACGTTGCGCGCACGGCAGAGGCGCGCGCATTCCGCGAGGTAGCCGTCGGGCGGCACCACGATGCCGCCCTCGCCCTGCACCGGCTCGACGAGGAAGCCCGCGGTGTCCGGCGTGATCGCATCGGCCAGCGCCTGCACGTCGCCGTAGGGCACCGACACGAAGCCCGGCGGAAACGGGCCGAAGCCGTCGCGGTACTGCGCCTCCGACGAGAAGCCGACGATGGTGATCGTGCGCCCGTGGAAGTTGCCGGCGCAGGTGATGATCTGCGCGCGATCCGGCGCGATGCCCTTCACGCGGTAGCCCCACTTGCGCATCGCCTTCAGCGCGGTCTCCACGGCCTCGGCGCCGCCGTTCGACGGCAGCGCCTTCGCGAGCCCGGTGAGGCGCGCGATGCGCTCGAGCAGCAGCGGCAGGCCGTCGTTGTAGAACGCGCGCGACGTCACCGCGAGCCGCTGCGCCTGCCGCACGAGCGCGTCGACGATGTGCGGATGCGCGTGCCCGAAGCTCACCGCCGAGTACGCGCTCATGAGATCGAGGTACTCGCGGCCGTCGACCGCCGCGACCCACGACCCCTTGCCCTGCGCGAGCACCACCGGCAGCGGCGCGTAGTTGTGCGCGCCGAAGCGCGCCTCGCGCTCGATGTACGGCAGTGCCGCATTCGCGGCCGCGTTCGCTGGTGAGTGCACGACTGACGCCATGCGGCAAGTTACCACGGTGGCGCGCGCGGTCCCGCTTGTGCGGGGCGCGTGTTACGTCACGTTCCTTTATAGACTCGGTTCGGCAGCCAGAGCGCGATCTCGGGGAAGAAGCAGAGCAGCACGATCCCGAGCACCATGAGGCCGATGAAGGGCATCGTGCCCCACACGATGTTGCGCAGCTTCAGGTCCGGCGCGATGCCCTGGATCACGAAGAGGTTGAGGCCGACCGGCGGATGGATGAGGCCCATCTCCATCAGGATGGTCATGATGATGCCGAACCACACGAGGTCGATGCCGAGCGCCTTCAGCGACGGCAGGACGATCGGCGTGACCATCAGGATGATCGCCACGGGCGGCAGGAAGAAGCCGAGGACCACGATGAAGATGTTGATCCACACGAAGAACGCCCACTTGCCGAGCCCGAGCGACACCAGCCACTGCGCGGCGGCCTGCGTGATGCCGAGGTAGCTCATCACGTACGTGAACAGGAACGACGTCGCGATGATCATCATGATCATGGTGCTCTCGCGCACCGTCCCCGACAGGATCGCGGCCAGCTCGTCCTTGTGATAGCAGCGGTAGAGCGTCACCACGAGGATGAGCGAGCCCGCGGCGCCGATGCCCGCGACCTCCGACGGCGTGGCCCAGCCGTCGTACATCGCGATCATGATGACGGCGATCAGCACGATGAACGGCAGGAACCGCGGCAGCGACGCGAGCCGGTCGCGCCACGTGAAGTGCTCGTCCTCGAGGATCGCGGCGTTGCCGCCGCCGGCGCGCACGAGCCTGAGCGCCGCGGCGCGCTCGGCGCGGTACTTGAACACGACGTAGATCGCGAACAGCAGCGTTAGAAGCAGGCCGGGGCCGAAGCCGGCCATGAACAGCCGGCCGATCGACTGCTCGGCGGCGAGGCCGTAAAGGATCAGCGTCAGCGACGGCGGGATCAGGATGCCGAGCGTGCCGCCGGCGGCGATGAGGCCCGCCGCGAGGCCTTCGGAGTAGCCGCGCCGGATGAGCTGCGGGATGCCCGAGGAGCCGATGGCCGAGCACGTGGCGGGGCTGCTGCCGCACATCGCCGCGAACACCGAGCACGCGAACACGTTGGCGAGCCCCAAGCCTCCCGGCACCTTGTGCAGCCACGCGTTGAGCGAGCCGTACACGTCGGAACCCGCGCGCGTCTTGCCGATCGCGGCCCCCATCAGCACGAACAGCGAGATGGTGAGCAGCGTGAAGTTGTCGAGCTCGGAGTACATCGTCTCCGCGACCGACCACAGGTTCGCGGTGGGCATGAACACCGCCATGAACCCGAGCGCGGAGAGGCCGAGCGCGAACGCGATCGGCATGCCGGAGAACAGCAGCACGAGCGTGACGCCGCCGTAGAGGAGGCCGATGGTGCCGGTGCTCATGACGCGCTCCGCTGCCCACGACGCCGCGCGACGAACCTCATTCCTTCCACTCCGCGCCCTGCGCCTCGAGCTGCGCCTCGATCTCGGCGACGTGACTGCGCCGGCTCTCGACGATCTGCACGAGCTGCTGCAGCGCGAGCGCCGTCATGCCGATGGCCATGAAGAGGTACGGGATCCACAGCTTCGGCGCCCACGCGCTGTTCGACACGCGGCCGTCGGCGAACGCTTCCTCGAAGAACCACCACGCGTTGCCGGCGACGAACGCGCAGAACAGGAACGACAGGACGTCGCCGACGAAATAGCGCGCGCGATTCATGCGCGCCGACAGCAGGTGCTCCAGTACCTCGATGGTGACGTGCCCGCGCTTCAACTGCGTGTACGCGGCGCTCATGAACGTGGCGATGATGAGGAGGATCACGCACATCTCGATCTCCCAATCCGTCGCCCACTTGAGCACGTAGCGCACGATCACCTCGAACACGATCACGAGGCTGCAGCCCACGATCACGATGCCGGACAGGTATCCCGTGACCTCGTTGAACCGCTCGAGGGCGCGCACGAAGCGCATCCACGCGGCGGGCGCCTGCGCGCCGGCCGCGCGGGAGGAACTGCCGCCGGCCATCTACTTGACGGACAGCGCCATGTCGAGGAGCTGCTGCCCGTTCTTCACGTCCTTCGCGAATTCCTTGTAGGCGGTCTCCTTGGCGATCGCCTGCCACTTCTGGAACGAGGCCTCGTCCATGTCGACGACCTTCGCGCCCGCCTTCTGGAACACGGCGGCCAACTCCTTGTCGTCGACCTGCGCCTGCTCCTTCGCGAACGGCTCGAGCGACGCGCCGACCTCCAGCATGATCTTCTGCTGCTCGGGCGTGAGCTTGTTCCACGCGTCCTTGGAGATGACGAGCGGCTCCAGCATGAACCAGATCGCCTTGTTGCGCGCGGTGGTCACCGCCTTCGAGTTCTCGGCGAGCCGGAAGCTGATGAGCGAGGTGCTCGACGTCAGCGCCGCGTCGAGCACGCCGCTCGACATGGCGTTGTAGATCTCGTTCGACGGCACGTTGGTCACCGCGCCGCCCGCGCCCTTGATCATGAGGTCCATCTCCTTGCTGCCGCCGCGGACCTTCTTGCCCTTCGCGTCGTCGGGCGCGACGATCGGGTCGGTCTTGCTCGCGATGCCGCCCGCCTGCCACACCCACGTCAGGATCTTGATGCCCTTGTCGTCGAGGATCTTCTCGAACTCCTTGCCGATCGGCGCGCTCTTCCAGCGCAGGCCCTGGTCGTAGCTCGTGACGAGCGCCGGCATGAGCCCGAGGTTCATCTCCGGCACCTCGCCGCCGCCGTACGCGAGCGGCAGCACCGACATGTCGAGCGTGCCCTTGCGCAGCGCGCCGAACTGGCTGAACGTCTTCACCAGCGAGCCGTTCGGATACACCTCGATCTTGAGCTGGCCGTTGGTGCGCTTCTCGACCTCCGCCGCGAACTTGCGCGCCATGCGGTCGCGGAAGTCGCCGCTGTCGCCGGTCGCCGCGGGGAACTGGTGCGAGATCTTGAGGACCTTCGGGGACTGCGCCTGCGCGCCGGCGGCGAATGCCACTGCGCACGCCGCGACGGTGGCCGCCACCAGCAGCCGATGCCAATTCGATTGCATGTCACGCCTCCTATGGATTGCGATCGCTGCCGCCGCTCGTGTCGGCGTGTCGTGTGTCCCCCGCGAACGGGGTGTCGCGCCGCGATTGTATCGGTATCGCAGCGAGTCCTGCGCATTTTCGCCGCGGGGCTAGTGGGTCGACCCGCGGCCGCTGCCTTCACGGTAGACGGCCGCGAGCGCGTCGGGGCTGACCGGCATCGCGGCCAGCTCTCCGAGTGCGACGGGCTTCACCGGGAAGCGCGCGCGCAGGTAGCCGACGTCCGCCGGCGTGCGCCCCTGCGCCTGCGCGAGGATCTCCGTCACCGTCAGCGCGCAGTAGCGGCCCTGGCACGGCCCCATGCCGCAGCGTGTGTATGCCTTCGCCTGGTTGGGACCCGAGGCACCGTCGCGCGCGGCCGCCGCGATGGCCTGCGCGGTGACTTCCTCGCAGCGGCACGCGATCGTTTCGCCGGCCGGCACGCGCCACATGCGTGCGGGACGATACAGCGCGTCGATGAACGCGCGCCCGCGCAGCGCTGCGTCGAGCGCCGCACGCAAGGGCCGCGCGAGATCGTCGCGCGCGCCGCTCTTCAGCGTGCCGCACGCGTTCGCGACCGCGAGCGCCGCGAGGCGTCCGCGCAGCGGTGCGGCCTCGGCGCCCGCGATGCCGGCGCCGTCGCCCGCCACGTAGAGTCCCGGCAGCGACGTGCCGCCCCACTCGTCGACCACGGGTCGGAAGCACGCCTGCGCCGCGTCCCATTCGAGCGCGCATCCCGTCGCCGACGCGAGTGCAACATCCGGCACCACGCCCTGGTGCAGCAGCACCACGTCCGCCGGCAGTGATTGCGCCTTGCCGTCGACCGCGTAGCGCACGCCGGTGACCTGCTGCCCGCCTTCGATCGCGAGCGCGCTCACGTACTCGACGACGCGCACGCGCCGACGCACGCTGCGCACCAGCGCGAGCCCCTGCGTGAAATACGGCGAGCGCAGGAACGCGGGCGCGTGGCGCAGCACCTGCGCGAGACGCCCGCGCGGCGTGGTGTCGAGCAGCGCGTCGATCGCCACGCCTGCGCGCAGGTACTGCGCGGCCAGCAGCCACAGCAGCGGCCCGCAGCCCGCGAGCACCGTGCGCCCGCGCGGGACCACGCCCGCGCTCTTGAGCAGTCCCTGCGCACCGCCGGCCAGCAGCACACCCGGCAGCGTCCAGCCGGGAATCGGCATGGGCCGCTCCAACGCGCCGGTGGCGAGGATCACGGCGCGCGCGGTGACCTCGATCGTGTGGCGCGCGCCCGCGAGCCCCGCGGTGATGCCGAGCCGGTAAGTCCCGTCCTCGCCGCGCGCGAGCGACCACACCGTCGCGCGCGGCACGTAGCGCGCGCCCGATCGCTCGCACGTGCGGACCAGCGCCGCGCCCGCCCAGTAGTCCGCATCGAGGACGCCGGCCTGCGCGAGCGGGCTCGCCGTCACGCCGCGATACACCTGCCCGCCGGCGCTGCCCTGCTCGTCGTACAGCGACACCGACAGCCCGCGCTCCGCGGCGAGCGTCGCTGCAGCGAGGCCAGCGGGGCCCGCACCGATCACGGCGACGTCGAGCATCGTCAGGGTGTCCCGCGCCACGCGCGCGCGCCGCGCTGCGTGCGCACGTCCATGCCCGCGACGACCGGCACGCGGCACGCTTCCTGGTTGGCGCGCCCGTCGATCTCGACTAAGCATTCCTGGCACGCGCCCATGAGACAGAACGGGCCGCGCGGCGCGCCGCTCACCGGCGTGCTACGGCACGTGAGGCGGCCGGATGCGAGGAGCGCAGCGGCGACGCTCTCGCCCGCGATCGCGCGGCACGGCTCGCCGTCGACGCGGATGGTGACGATGGTGCCGGGCAGATCAGGCAGCCGCGCGAACATCGAATCGCTCCATGCCGAAGGGCGCGCACGCCGCCGGCAGCTCGCCGCGCGCGAGCGCGGGGCCGAGGACGAGTGCATGCACCGCGGCCAGCGTCACGCCGCTGTGGCAGGTGACGCCGAACGCGCCGCGATGCGTGCGCGACTGCGCGTAAATGGGGAACGTGTCGGGCGACATCACGCGCAGCGCGGACCACGCGCGGGTGACGCGCACGTCGCGCAGGTGCGGGAAGATGCGCACGGCGCGCGCCGCGATCGCGGACAGGATGCCGGTGTCGAGCCGGTCGTCCGCGCCGCATTCGCGTTGCGCATCGCCGACGAGCACGGTGCCGTCGTCGGTCTGGCGGACGTTCTCGAGCGGGAACGGCAGGAACGGCTGCACGCGCTCGAGCGCGACGATGTGGCCCTGGTTCGGCGTCACCGGCATCGCGAGGCCGACCATCGGCGCGAGGCGCGCGTTGCCGAGGCCCGCGGCGAGCACGACGCGCTCGCAGCGCACCGTGCCCTGCACCGTGTCGAGCGCGAAGCCGACCGACTCGGCGTTGATCGACGCCACCGGATGCGCCGGCAGGTACGCGACACCCGCGCGCTGCGCGGCCACGTGCAACGCGTGCAGGAGGCGCAGCGGGTTGCAGTCGCCGTCGAGCGGGCACCACGTGCCGCCGGCGACCGACGGTCCCGCGTCGGGCAGGCGCGCGAGCACGGCGTCGCGGTCGAGCACGTCCAGCGGATAGCGCTCGCCGCCCTGCGCGAACAGGCTCTCCATGCGCGCGGCGCGCAGCATGAGCTCGTCGCGCGACAGGCACACCGCGAGGCCGCCCGCCGTGCGCAGCGCGACGTCGATGCCCGTGGCCGCGGCGAGCTCCGCTGCGAAGCGCGGCCACTCGCGCGCCGAGCGCTGCGTCCACGCCGCGTAGGCGGGCATGCCGAGCCCCTTGCCCTGCACCCAGATCAGGCCGAAATTGCCGCGCGACGCGCGCAGCGCGACGTCGCCCTCGTCGAGGAGCGCAACGCGCGCGCCCAGCTCGCGCATGCCGAACGCGAGCGCCGCGCCGACCAGGCCGCCGCCGACGATGGCGACGTCGAACCAGCGCTCGCGTGCGCGATTCACGCGGAGGCGTCCACGCCGGCGAAGCGCAGGATCGCGGGCACCTGCGCCGCGAAATCCTGGAAGCTGTGGTCGCCGCCGCCGCGCACGTATTGCCACGCGCCGCCGTAGAACGCGACCGCGAGGCGATAGTCGAGCACCTCGTCGCCGGTCTCGACCAGCAGGAAGTAGCGCTCCGGGCGCGTGATGCGCGGCACGGCGAGCGCGCGCAGCTCGGCGAAGTGCGCGTCGGTGACCTCGAACGCTTCGCCGGTGTAGAGGTTGGTCTGCACACCGCGCCACGCGGCGAGGTCGTCGTACGGCCGCGTCGTCGGATTGACGAGCACCGCCCGCGCGCCGAAGCGCTCGGCGAGATGCGTCGCGTAGTAGCCGCCGAGCGAGCTGCCGATGAAGGTGAGGGTCGCGGGGTCGGCGTTGTGCTCCACCCAGTCGACGACGCTTGCGATTGCGACCGCGGGGCGGTCGGTGAGCGTGGGGATGTGCAGCACCGGGCGGCGTGCGTTTGGCAGCGCGTCGACGACGGCGCGAAGGTGCTGCGCTTTCTGGCTCGCGGGCGAGGAGCGGAAGCCGTGGAGGTAAACGAGGGTGGGGGTCATGGATGCAGCCCCTCACCCCAGCCCTCTCCCCGCAAGCGGGGCGAGGGAGCTTTGGGGCTTGCGATGAGTGACATTGCCACCGCTCCCTCACCTGGGGCTCCCTCTCCCCGCTCGCGGGGAGAGGGCTGGGGTGAGGGGCAGCGCATCACCACAACCTCACCCCCCCAACGCCAGCAACAACTTCTCATGAATCCCCCCGAACCCGCCATTGCTCATCACCAGCACGTGATCCCCCGGCCGCGCCTCCGCGGCGATCACGCTCACCAACCCGTCGAGGTCGTCGCGCACGACGGCCTTGGCACCCAGCGGCGCGAGCGCCGCCCCGACGTCCCACCCGAGATTCGCCGCGTAGCAGAACACGCGATCCGCGAGCGCAAGGCTCCCCGGCAGCGCGTCCTTCATCGCGCCGAGCTTCATCGTGTTCGAGCGCGGCTCGAGCACGGCGAGGATGCGCGCGCCGCCGACGCTGCGGCGCAGGCCCTCGAGCGTGGTCGCGATCGCCGTCGGGTGATGCGCGAAGTCGTCGTACACGGTGATGCCGCGCACGCTGCCGCGCGTCTCCAGCCGCCGCTTTACGCCCCTGAACTTGGCGAGCGCCGCGAGCCCGTGCGCGACGGGCACGCCCACATGCCGCGCCGCCGCCAGCGCCGCGAGCGCGTTGAGCTGGTTGTGCCGCCCCGACATGCCGAAGCGCAGCGTGCCCTGCGGCGCGCCGCCTAAGCGGATGGTGCCGTCGAAGTCGATCGTCCAGTCGGGTCCCGTGCCCGGCACCTCGGCGACCCCGAACCGCTCGACCTCGCTCCAGCAGCCGCGCGCCAGCACGCGCGCGAGCGACGGCTCGCCGCCGTTGACGACGAGCCGCCCGTTGCCCGGCACCATGCGCACGAGGTGGTGGAACTGCGTCTCGATCGCCGCGAGGTCGGGGAAGATGTCCGCGTGGTCGTACTCGAGGTTGTTGAGGATCGCGGTGCGCGGCCGGTAGTGCACGAACTTCGAGCGCTTGTCGAAGAACGCGGTGTCGTACTCGTCGGCTTCGATCACGAAGAACGCACTGTCGGTGAGCCGCGCCGAGACCGGGAAGTCGACGGGCGCGCCGCCGATCAGGAAGCCGGGCGCGAGCCCCGCGTCGTCGAGGATCCACGCGAGCATCGCGGTGGTCGTGGTCTTGCCGTGCGTGCCCGCCACCGCGAGCACCCAGCGGTCGGCGAGCACGTGCTCGTAGAGCCACTGCGGGCCCGACACGTAGCGGCGGCCGGAGGCGAGGATCGCCTCCATCAGCGGATTGCCGCGCGACACCACGTTGCCGATCACGAACACGTCGGCGTCGCGCGCGACCGTCGCGAGCTGCGCGGCCTCCCAGCCCGGCGTGAGGCCGATGCCCAGCGCTTCGAGCTGCGTGGACATCGGCGGGTACACGTTGGCGTCGCAGCCGGTGACCGTGTGGCCGGCGGCCTTCGCGATGGCGGCGATGCCGCCCATGAACGTGCCGCAGATGCCGAGGATGTGCAGGTGCATGATGTCAGGCGGTGGCCGTCGCGACCGGCGCGTGGACGCCGTAGCGCCGCCAGCCGCGCGCGAACCAGAGGTAGGTGAGGACGTCGCCGGCGAGCACCAGCGCGAACGCGACGCGGAACGCGGCGGCGGCATCGAGCGCCCACGTCACGCGCGCCACGTCGACCGCCACGCCGATGCCCCATTGCGTGAGGAAGCTCCCGGTGAACATGAGGAGGTTGAGCGTCGTGTTCGCGCGCGCGGCGAGCTCGCGGGCGAAGCCTTCGTTCAGCACCGTGAATGCGAGCACGTTGACCGAGGCGCCGAGCCCGTAGCCCGCCCACCACACGTAGCTGCCCGGCAGCTGCGCGACGATGCACCCGAGCATCACGGCGTTGAGCGCGAAGCCGGTCGCGAACAGGTGCCGCGCGTGGATGCCGCGGTGCGCGAGCCGCGTGCCGAAGAAGCCGATGCTCGCGTAGCCCGCCATGATGACGAGGTTCATCACGAGCAGGTGATCGGCGGCCGTGGCGCGCGACGCGCCCTCGACCTCCATGAGCCACGGCACGGCCCACAGGCCCTGCACCGCCATGAACGATCCCATCGCAAAGCCGCCGACCGGCGCGAGCCACCAGAAGCGCGGATGCGTGAACACGCTGCGCACCCCCGCGAGCTGCGCGCGCAGGCCCCCCGCCGCGGGCGCCCGCTCGATGTCGGGCACGCGCCACGCGATGGCGAGCGCCACCACGAACGTCACCACCGCGAGCGCCACGAACACCATGCGCCAGTGCGTGACGCGCAGCGCGAGCTCGAGCGGCACCGTCGCCGCGAGCGCGCCGATGCCACCCGCCACCATCATCCACCCCGCGTACGACGCCTGCCGGTCGCGCGGGTACCACGCGTTGATCGCCTTCAGCGGCGCCATGAGGCACGCCGACACGCCGGCGCCGATGATCGCGCGTGCCACCGCGAGGCTCGCGAGCGATTCGGCGAGCGCGAACAGCGTGGCGCCCAGCGCGGCGAGCGTGAGCAGCACCGGCTCGACGCGGCGCGGCCCGAAGCGGTCGAGCAGGATGCCGACGGGCACCTGCATCGCCGCGAACGCGAGGAAGTACGCGCTGGTGAGCAGCCCGAGTGCGGACGGATTGAGCCCGAGATCGCGCACGAGCTCCGGCGAGATCACCGCGTTGACCGTGCGATACAGGTACGACAGCAGGTACCCGGCCGCGAACGCGAAGTAGATGTGCAGGAAGTGCATGCTCGGACTAGAACCTCGGAATTGCCGAACGAATCGATGCCGATGCTGGAAATTGTCGTTCCCGCGAAGGCGGGGATCCAGCGTCGTTACGTCCGTGAACTGCAACGACACTGGGTTCCCGCCTTCGCGGGAACGACAGTGGAAAGGGTGATGGCTTGCCGATTTCGAGACGAGTCCTACGTGCGGAAGATGAAGTAGACCGCACCCATCAGGCAGAGCCCGGCCCAGAGGTAGTCGAGCTTGACCGGCTGGTCCATGTACAGCACCGCGAACGGCACGAACACCGCGAGCGTGATCACCTCCTGCATGATCTTGAGCTGCGCGAGCGACAGCGCCGTGTAGCCGATGCGGTTGGCCGGCACCTGCAGCAGGTACTCGAAGAGCGCGATGCCCCACGACACCAGCGCCGCGATCCACCACGGGCTGCCCGCGAGGTTCTTCAGGTGACCGTACCACGCGAACGTCATGAAGAGGTTCGAGAACGTGAGCAGCACGGCGGCGGCGAGCGCCGGGTGCGCGACGACCGGGGCGAAGGACATGGGCGGCGAAGCGGGACGGGCAGTGGCCGATTATCGCCGATCCGCCGCCCGCCTCGTCAGCGCGGCGGCGCGGAGCCCGCCGCCGGCGCGCGGCGCACGCAGGCGGCGTAACGCTCGTCGACCCGCGCCGCGAACCAGGCGGTGGTCAGCGGCCGCGTGATCTTGGGGCTGTGCAGCTCGATGCGCGGCACCACCGCGCGCGGCGCCGGCGCGCCGCCCGCGCGGTCGGCGAGCGCGAACACGCGGACGTAGAGCGCCGTGCGCTCGAAGTCGAGGCTGTTCTCGCGCGCGAGGTCGCGCCTGATGTCGTCGGGCGTGAGGTCGAGCCGCTTGCCCAGCGTGCGCGCCGCGAGCTCGGTGCTGCCCGGCTCGCGCGCGGGCCTGCCATCGACGAGCAGCAGGAGATCGCCGTCCTGCGCGAGCGGGATTCCCGTGAGCTGCGTCACCGCCGCCTGGAACGCCGCGTTGCGGCTCGCGTAGTGGCCCGCGTTGTAGTCGGCGAAGCGGTAGAGCGGCCGGTCGTAGCTCGCCGGGTACGCGAGCAGGTGCGCGACGCCGAAGTAGAGCCCGCCGCGGCGCGTGAACACCTCGTGCCGGAGGTCCGTGTACGGATACGGATAGGGCACCTCGGCTGCGAACGTCTGCGCGAACGCGATGCTCACCTGCATCGGTCCCGCCGTGCGCACCGGATTGCGGTCCGCGAGCAGCTTGCGGCCGAAGGGCACCTGCCCGATGAAGTCCTCGTACAGGTCGGAGAGCTGCCGCTCGGTCTTCACCGCATCGAGGCGCTCGCCGTAGCTCTTGCCGTTGGACGAGGTCAGCGCGAGCGCGGCGTCGAGCGCGAACTTCGGGATGCCCGCGCCCTCGCGCCGCCGGTCGAGCTCGCGGCGCGCGATGGTCGCAAGGCCCGGCACCACCGGATCCGCGACGAAGCCCGACTCCTGCCCGGTGATCGCAATCGCGGAGCAGAGGTTCTCCACCGAGGGCGTGAGCTCGAGCGCCGCGATCGCCGCGTAGAGATCCATCGCCCAGCCGGTGCGGTCGTTCACGTTGGCGGGCAGCAGGCGCGCGGTCAGCGCACGCCCTTCGTCGGCGGTGAGCGGCCGCGGCCCCGGCGTCTCCAGGCCCGCGCATGCGGCGAGCAGCGCGACGCTCGCCACGAGCACGGCCCGGGTCCCGCCCTTGCGCACGCGGGAGAGCGTAGGCCCCGGCCTACACGGCGCGGGCGGCGCGACCGATCCCGCGATCGCGCGCGCGGTGGCACGCTGGACGTTCACTGGAGGAACCATCATGGCCGACCTTACATCCGTCCTGAACGACCTCGTCGAAACCTCGAAGGACGGCGAGCAGGGGTTTCGCCCCGCCGCCGAGGACACGCACGACCCGCACCTGCGCGAGATCTTCCTCTCCCGCGCGCAGGACTGCGCGAAGGGCGCGCAGCAGCTGCAGGAGATCGTCGTGCGCATGGGCGGCGCGGCGGAGGAGAACGGCAGCATCGCGGGCACCGTGCATCGCGGCTGGGTCAAGCTGCGCTCGGCCGTCGCGGCGCGCGACGAGGTCGCGATCCTCGAGGAGTGCGAACGCGGCGAGGACGTCGCCAAGGCGCGCTACCGCGATGCGCTGGAGGACGGCACGCTGCCCGCGGACGTCCGCACCGTCGTGCAGCACCAGTACGACGGCGTGCTGCGCAACCACGACCAGATCCGCGCGCTGCGCGACCAGTACCGCGCGTCGACGCCGGGCCGCACCTGACGCGCGCGATGGCCTGAGCGGCGCATCGCGCTAGCCGCGCGGCAGCGCGAGCGGCAGGCGCACGCGCATCGTGACGCCCGCGCCGTCGGGCCGGTTCGCGGCCTCGACGCTGCCGCGATGGAACTGCACGATCACGCGCACGATGTACAGGCCGAGGCCGAGGTGCGGCTCGTCGCGCTGGCCTTCCGCGCGCACCGACACCATCGACTCGAAGAGACGGCCCGCCATGCCCTCGGGCAGCGGCGGGCCCTCGTTGTCGACGGTGAGGCACGCGGCGTCCCCGTCCGCCGCGAGTGCAATGACGATCGACTTGCCCTGCGCGAAGTCGACCGCATTGGCGACGAGCTTGTCGAGCATCTGCGCGACGAGATCGGGCGAGCCGTCGATCACGAGCGGGCCCGCAGCGCCGTCGTACGCGATGCGCGCGTCCGGATACGCGATGCGGAAGCCGTCGACGCAGCTCGCCACCACCGGCGCGAGATCGAAGCGCTCGCGCTCGACGTCGGACAGCGACTGCTCGAGGCGCGCGGCCTCCGTCATGCGCGTGAGGATCTGCGTCAGGCGCGCCAGGCCCTCCTGCGCCCGCGCCATGTACACGCGCGCCGCCTCGGGCAGCGGCGTCGCCTTCAGGTTGTCGAGCGACGAGCGCACCACCGCGACCGGCGTGCGCAGCTCGTGCGAGAGTCGGCTCGCCATCTTCTCCTGGTAGCTCGCGTGCTCCGCGAGGCGCGCGAGCACGGACGAGAAGCTGCGCGAGAGGTCCCCGATCTCGTCGCCCGCGCCGGAGCTCGCGAGCGGCGCGCGCAGGCGGCCCTCCTCGTCGATCGCGCGCTCCGCATCGTCGCGCAGGCGGCGGATGCGTGACGAGAGCACGGTCGCGTACGCGGTCAGCGCGAGCGAGCCCACCAGCAGCACCGCGAGCACGATGTTGAAGAGCCGCTCGAACGCGCGGTTGCGCTCGGCGAGCACGGCGTTGCCCGTCTCCTCCGCGATCACCACGCCGCGCACCTGGTCGCCGACCCACACCGGATGCGCGGCCGACACGATCACCGCGCGGCCGTCGGACGTGCGCCGGCGATCGGTGGTGAGGATGCCGGCGAGCGCGCCCTCGACGTCGCGGCCCTGCGGCGCGCCCTGCGTCGCCGCGTCGTCGGAAAAGTCGTCGGTGGGCTGCTCCAGCACGAGCGGATAGAGGCGCCCGACGGTCGCACGCGTGGCGCGCGCCCAGAACGATCCGGGCGCCGTGTCCGGCAGCGGCCGCTTCAGCGTGCCGGCGCGCGCGAGCACCGTGCCGTCGCGGTCGATCACCCAGATGCGCGCCGTGGTGCGCGACAGGCCCTCGACGATCTGCGCGATCTCGGGCGAGGCGGAAGGCGGCAGCGTTCCGGCGCCGCGATCGGAACGCTCGCGCGCGAAGCTCGCGATGGGATCGGGCGGCGTGGCGAAGAGCCGCGGCCGGTCGTGCAGCGCGGTCGCCACGGCCTGCGCGGTGCCGGCGAGCGTGCGCTCCTGCGCGTCGCGCAGCACGCGCTCCAGCTCGCGCACGTACTCGACGCCGAGCCACGGCAGCGCGAGGAACACCGTCAGCACCAGCAGGAGCTGCGCGCGGATGGACAGCGCGATGCGGGGCGGGCGCATTCGTCGCTAAGGATTCCGCGCTCGCGGCGCCCGGTTCCGTACCGATCGCATGTCGTCCCCGCGAAGGCGGGGACCCAGCGTCGTTTGCGCGTTGCCTCCGCGGTGGCGAACGACACTGGGTCCCCGCTTTCGCGGGGACGACAGGTCCGGGACATCCATGGCTCGACGAGTTATTCCTCGTTCCACCGGTAGCCCATGCCGTACACAGTGGAGATGCGATCGAACGCCGGATCGGTCGCCTGGAACTTGCGCCGGATGCGCTTCACGTGCGACGTGATCGTGGAATCGTCGACGACGATCGACGCATCGCGCATCAGCGCGTCGCGGTCCTTCACGTGGCCGGGATGGCGCGCGAGCGAGTGCACCATCCAGAACTCGGTGAGCGTGAGGTCGACGGGCTTGCCCTGCCAGTGCGCGGTCAGGCGCTTGACGTCGAGGCGCAGCGGACCGCGGTCGACGATGTCCTCGGTGGCCGGCGGCGCCGAGAGCAACTCGCTGCGGCGGAACAGCGCCGCGATGCGCGCCGCGAGGTGCGGCAGGCTCACGTCCTTCGTGAGGTAGTCGTCGGCGCCCAGCCGCAGGCCGGCGACGATGTCGAAGTCCGAGTCGCGCGCGGAGAGGAACAGGATCGGCACGGTCGCCGACATCGCGCGCAGCTCGCGCGTCAGCGCGAAGCCGCCGTCGACCTCCTCGCCGAGGCCGATGTCGACCAGCGCGAGATCGGGCAGGCGCGTGCGGAACGCGGCGAGCGCGTCCGGGCGGTTGGCGTAGGTCGCGACCTCGTAGCCGTGGCGGCGCAGCGCCTCGGCGTAGTTGGCGCGGATGGCAGGCTCGTCCTCGACGATGGCGATGCGGCGCATCAGGAGTCAGGAGTCAGGAGTCAGGAGTCAGGAGTCAGGAGTCAGGAGTCAGGAGTCAGGAGTCAGGAGTCAGGAGTCAGGAGTCAGGAGTCAGGAGTCAGGAGTCAGGAGTCAGGAGTCAGAAGTCAGAAGTCAGAAAGGCGCGGTGATGCGATGCGCCGGGTTCGCGCCGACTATACCGCAGCCATTCGGCGATTCGCGGCGCCGTACGGCACCCGCGATGCACGTGCCATCGGTTTGCCATTTTTCCTCGCCGCCCTGCCCCTTTTCGACCCGCGGCCGGCCGCAATGCGCGCGCGTAATCCGCTCCATCGAGGGCGAGACGCCGGTGGCGCCCCGGTTGCGACAGCGCACCACCGGCGCATCGAGGCAGGCAGGGGACCATGGCAAACGGCGAACGAGTCAACGGCAACGCAGTGCTGCGGCGCGAGTGGAGCACCCTCGCGCGGCTGGTCGCGGACAGCTTCATCGCGGGACTGGTGGTGAGCCTCGCGCTCGCGCTCGCGGTCTTCATCGTCACCACGCCCGCCGCCCACGCCGCGCCGGCGGACACGCCGCCCGGCATGCTGTACCTCAAGGACGCGGCGGGCGGCCGCACCGCGACGCCACTGGTGTTCACCGACGTCCACATGGACGTGACCGGCATGATCGCGCGCGTCGCCGTGACGCAGCGCTTCGTCAATCCGACCGCCGAATGGCGCGAAGGCGTGTACGTGTTCCCGCTGCCGGAGAAGGCCGCGGTCGACCACCTGCACATGCAGGTCGGCGCGCGCGTGATCGAGGGACAGATCAAGGAGCGCGGCGAGGCGAAGGCCACGTACGAGGCCGCGAAGCAGCAGGGCCGCAAGACGACGCTCGTCGAGGAGGAGCGTCCGAACCTCTTCACCACGAGCGTGGCCAACATCGGCCCGTCGGAGGAGATCACGGTCGCGATCGAGTACCAGCAGACGCTGCGCTACGACGCGGGCACGTTCCGCCTGCGCTTCCCGCTCGCGATCACGCCGCGCTACATCCCCGGCGCGCCGGTGGCGGGCGGCAACGGCCTCGGCTGGTCGCCCGCGACGCAGCAGGTGCTCGACGCCGACCGCATCACGCCGCCGGTGGTGGCGCGCAGCGAAGGCTACGTGAACCCCGTGCGCATCGCGATCGACCTCGACGCGGGCGTGCCGCTCACGAATCTCGCGAGCACCTACCATCCGATGGTCATCGAGGACCGCGGCCAGCATCGCTTCCACCTCACGCTCGCCGATGGCCCGATCCCCGCCGCGCGCGACTTCGAGCTCGCGTGGACGCCCGCCACCGGCGTGGCGCCCGCTGCCGCGCTCTTCACGCAGACCAAGGGCGGCAAGACGTACGCGCTGCTGATGGCGCTGCCGCCGCAGGCGAGCGCCGACGCGCCGCGCGTGCCGCGCGAGGTGACGTACGTCATCGACACCTCGGGCTCGATGGAAGGCGTGTCGATCACGCAGGCGAAGGACGCGCTCGCGATGGCGCTCGAGCGCCTGCAGCCCGGCGATCGCTTCAACGTGATCGAGTTCAACTCGGTGTCGCACTCGCTGTTCGCCGCGCCGATGCCCGTCGACGCGCAGACGATGACGCGCGCCCGGCAGTTCGTCGCAGCGCTGCGCGCCAACGGCGGCACCGAGATGCTGCCGGCGCTGCAGATCGCGCTGGCCGGCGCGCGCGAGGCGTCGATCGTGCGCCAGGTGGTGTTCCTCACCGACGGCGCGGTGGGCAACGAGGACGCGATCCTGCGCTTCGTCGGCGAGTCGATCGGCGACCGGCGGATGTTCACGGTCGGCATCGGACCCGCGCCCAACAGCTTCTTCATGACCAAGGCCGCGCAGTTCGGCCGCGGCACGTACACGTACATCGGCGACGTGCGCGAGGTGCGCGAGAAGATGACCGCGCTCTTCCGCAAGCTCGAATCGCCCGCGCTCACCGACATCACGGTCGACTGGCCCGCGGGGGCCGACGTGTGGCCGCGCACGATCCCCGATCTCTACGCCGGCGAGCCGGTGGTGGTCAGCGCGCAGTTCAACGCGAATGCGCTCGCGGGCAACGTCGCGCTCGCCGGCCGCCGCGCGGGCGAGGCGTGGGGCACGGTGCTGCCGGTCGCGGGCGAGAGCGACGCCGCGGGCGTGGCGGTGCTGTGGGCGCGCGCGAAGATCGACGCGCTGATGGACGCCGGCCGCCGCGGCGCCGCGCAGGACGAGATCCGCAACGCGGTGCTCGACGTCGCGCTGACGCATCACCTCGTCTCGAAGTACACGAGCCTCGTCGCGGTCGACGTGACGCCGACCGCGCCTGCCGGCACGGTGCCGCTCGCGAGCGCGGTGCCGGGCAACATCCCCGAGGGCCTCACCGGCTTCGACCAGCTGCCGCGCACCGCGACGCCGGCGCCGCTGCTGCTCGCGACCGGCATGGCGGCGCTGCTGCTCGCGGCGGCGATCGCGCTGCGCCTGCGCGCCGTGGGCGCGGTGGCGGTGCTCGCGCTGCTCGTGATCGGCGCGGCACTGCCCGACGACGCGCAGGCGCAGGCCGCACGCAGGACGGCGCAGGCGCGCAACCTTCTTCTGCTGCCGGGCCACTACGACGGCGACGCGGGCGCGATGGGCGCCGACCTCGCGGCCATGCCGGACCGCGGCTGGTTCGTGCTGGTCAAGGACGCGGCGGGCTCGTACGTGCGCCGCATCCCCGACGATGGCGCGCGGCCGCTGTTCCTGCGCGAGCTCGAGCGCGCGTCGCTCGACAACAGCGCGACGTTGCAGTCGGCGCTCGGCCAGCTCTTCTACCTCCATCTCGCGCGCACGCCGCTGCACGAGGGCGTGGTGACCGAGGTGGCGCTGCGGCGGCGCTCGCTCATACCCGTCAATGGCAAGAGTTACGCGCTGGCGCTCGGTCACACGCCGTTCACGCTCACCGTCAACAATGGCCGCAAGGGGCGCGCGGGCGCGCACTACGTGCTGGAGGTCGGCGGCGCCACCTACGAGTGGCTGCTCGACGGCTTCGGCTGGGACAGCGAGATCCAGTACGCGGGCGACCTGGACCGCGACGGCAAGCCGGACCTCATCGTGTACGTCAACGGCAACAGCAGCGGGACCTGGTACGTGCTGCTCTCCGGCGAGGCGCATCCGGGGATGAACGCGCCCGCGGCGCAGCTCACCGGCGCCGGCTGCTGAAACGTCAATCGGGGTCAGGCCCTTCAGTTTCGGGGTCAGACCCTTAAGCAAACCACAGGAATCGAGGAGTCGACATGAGCCACGCCACCGATCGGGGAGGACCTTTCGTCCGGCAGGAGGCCGGTCCGCGCAACTGGATGCGCGCATCGGCACCGGGCATCGCATTCCGGTTCCGGCCGGACGAGTCTTCCCCGATCGGTGGCGCCTCCCCGCGCGCACCGCGCGCGACGTGGACCAACGAGACGCGGGGCCCGCGTGTGCGCCTCAAGCGCGCGTGGACGCTCGCAGTGGCGGCGCTCGCGGTGGGTGGTGCGCTGGCGTTCGGCGAAGGCGCGTACATCTACGCGAAAGCCGGCGTCGCGCAGGCGCTGCTGCAGTCGGCGTGGGCGCACGAGCGCGCGACGGGTGTGGCGACGCGACCGTGGCCATGGGCGGACACGCACCCGGTCGCGCGGCTGTCGGCCCCCGCGCGCGGCGGCGACGTGCTGGTGCTGGCCGGCGCGTCGGGCCGCACGCTCGCGTTCGGCCCGGGCCACCTCGACGGCTCCGCGCAGCCCGGCGATCCCGGCAACTCGGTGATCACCGCGCATCGCGACACGCACTTCCGCTTCCTGCGCGACGTGCAGCCCGGCGACGAGATCGCGGTTGAGCGCGCCGACGGCACCACGCGCCACTTCCGCATCCGCCGCACGTACGTCGCGGACCAGGGCGCGCTCGCGCTGCCGCGCGAGACCGCGGTGCCCACGCTCACGCTCGTCACGTGCTATCCGTTCGATGCGCTGAATCCGGGCGGGCCGCTGCGCTACGTCGTCGTGGCGGAGGCGGCGCCGATGACCTAGGCGACGTGTCTGCAAAAGGCGTCCCCGACAACGAGCGTCATGCGACGAACCGCGCACGTCCACCGGGCATCCGTTTGGGAAGTTCGTATCATGGGTGGTGATGGACGCGTGGATCGCTCCGCTGCTGGCCGCCCTGGCGCTGCCGAGCTACGGGCTGTCCACCGTATTCGTGGTGTCGTTCGTGTCCGCGACGCTGCTGCCGATGGGCTCCGAGCCCGCGGTGTTCGGGCTGGTCAAGCTCAATCCCGATCTCTTCTGGCCCGCGATATTCGTGGCCACCGCGGGCAACACGCTCGGCGGCGCGGTGACGTGGTGGATGGGTTACGGCGCCGAGCGCGCGTACGAGCACGTCACGCATCACGGCGCCGCGCACTCGAGGGCGCTGCGCTGGCTCGAGCGCTTCGGCCCGCGCGCGTGCCTTCTCTCGTGGCTCCCGGTCGTCGGCGATCCGCTGTGCGCGGTCGCGGGCTGGCTGCAGCTGCCGTTCTGGCCGTGCGTCGGCTACATGGCGATCGGCAAGTTCCTGCGCTACGTCGTAATGACGGCGGGGCTGCTGTGGGTGTTCCCGGGCGTGTTTACGTGGTGACGCTCGATTCCTCGCACGACGCCGATCTGCTCCCTCTCCCGCCCGGGCGGTGAGAGGGCGGGGGTGAGGGTGGGGACGTCGCATCGTCATGCAGCCCCTCACCCCAACCCTCTCCCCGCAAGCGGGGCGAGGGAGCGCACTGGCGCGGGGCCGAACGGTCGGGGTCAGACCCCGAATCCCTAAAACGGCAACAGCTTCCGCATCTTGTTCAGCGTGTCCGCCGCGTCATCGAGCGGCGTGCCGGCCTTCGGCTGCGCGCCGGGCGCGACCTCGGGCGGCGGCGAATCTGCCGGCGCGCGAGTCGGACGCCGTGCGCCGGGGCGCGCGACGCCTTCGTCGCCCATCCCGAGCGGCGTCATGCCCGTCGACTTCACGCGCACCTTCACCGCCCAGACCTGCTCCCACGCCACCTTCGGATCGGCGGGACGCGGCGGGTGCACGAGGTTCAGCTCCTCGCCGTACGCGATCGAATTGACCATCGCGCCGTCCGCGCCCTCGAAGATGCCCTTCGGGATCGCGCACTCGGTCTTCGTGGGCGGCAGCACCACTTTCTCGTCGATCATCTTGCGCAGGAAGTCGTTGGGCAGGTAGTTCATGAGCCCGAAGCCCGTGTCCTGCAGCTCGCTCGACGTCCACAGGATCATCTCGCCGCCGTTCTGGCGGAAGCCCATCGCCTGCAGGAAGTAGCCCTGCGCGTTGGCGACCGGCGCCCACGTGAGCGGCGTCGGCCCGCCGAGCGCGCCCGGCGCGCTCACTTCCATCGGCGGCATGAAGTCCTGCTTCTCGCCGATGGCGAACCTGATGTCGGGCGTCGCGTTGCCCTTCACGAGCTGGTCGCCCGCGAGCCGCGCGCTCGCGGGCACCGCCTGCTTGTCGCGCTCGTTGGGCCACAGGAGCTGCGCATTGCGCTGCGCGCTCCACCGATCCGGTGGCGAGCGCCCCGCGAACGCCTTGCCGAACTGCGCCATGTCCATCTTCTCGGTGTCGGCGACCACCGGCTGGCCCGGACGCACGGCCTCGCCGCAGCCCCAGTAGATCAGCATGCGCGCCTTCGGCTTCTCGGGCGGGCGCTCGCTGTCGTACGTCTCGCGTCCCGGCGTCGTGGGCGGGGCACCCACCAGCGGCAGCGCCGGCCCCATGCCCATGCCGGGCGGGATCATGTGCTGCGCCTCGGGCGTGCCGGCGGCCTTCTGCGTCGAGCGCAGGCCGAGCCACAGCTCCTTCTGCGGCGCGCCCATGCCGGCCGGCATCATCGCGCCGGCGATGCCGCCCATGCCGCCCGCCGGCATGCCCGGGATCGACATCGCGCGCGTGCCGACGTCCACGCCATAGGTGGCGACCGGCGGCTTGACGACTTGCGTCTGCGCGAGCGCGCAGAGCGGATACAGGGCCGCCGTGGCGACGGCCACGGCACGAAGGCGGAGCGGCATCGGAGGTACCTGTGTGGAAACGATGGGCGATTTCGATTGTAGCGTCGCCGCCGTTGCGCGGGGCGGGCGTGCGATCGGCGGCGCGCGCAACGCCGCCATGCGCCGCGGCACGCTATGATCGTTCGCCCCAGGCGAGGAGGCCAGCGTGCGACTCGAGGGAAGCTGTCACTGCCGTGGCGTGCGGTTCCGCGTGGAATCGCACACGCCGTATCCGTTCGTGCGCTGCTACTGCTCGATCTGTCGCAAGACGCAGGGCGGCGGGGGCTACGCGATCAACATCATGGGCGACGCCGCGACGCTCGTCGTGCGCGGCCGCCAGCACGTCGCGGTGTACCGCGCGCGGCTGCGCGAGCCGGGCGCGGCGCGCGCGAAGCTCTCGTCGGCACGCCGCCACTTCTGCCGGCGCTGCGCGAGCGCGCTGTGGATCTTCGACCCGCAGTGGCCGCAGTGGGTGTACCCGTTCGCGTCGGCGATCGACACGCCGCTGCCGACGCCGCCCGAGGACGTCGAGATGATGCTGAACTACGCCGCCCCGTGGGCCGACGTGCCGAAAGGCGCCGGCCACAGGCACTTCCGCGAGTACCCGCGGGAGAGCATCGAGGGCTGGCACCGCAAGCGCGGCCTGCAGGTGTGACGACACCGGCCAACGCGGCCGGCCGCAGGGGCGACGAGCGACTTCGGGGTCAGACCCCGCGACTTCGGGGTCAGACCCCGAACCTTAAGGGTCTGACCCCGGGCATCACATCTTCGGCGGCAGCGCCGGGTTCATCGCGGAGGGTGACGCCACGTCCGTCGGCGACGAGCTCACGCCGTCGCGCACCGGGATGCGGCTGCCGGTGCGGTATTCCTTCTCTTCCATCTTGCGCGGGGAATCGCTCGCGGTGGTGGTGCCTTGGGAGGCGCACGCGGCGAGCGCGAGCGCGACGAGCGCGGTCAGCAACGTTTTCATGGGTGGACTTTCGGAGGGCGCCGGCGATGGTGCGGCTGCGCCAAAAAAGCCGCGATTGTAGCGGAGGCCGCGGCCGGCGGTCAGCCTAGGGTCACCCGTAAGCCCGGGATGCCGAGCGCGCCGTAGTCGCTCGACCACGTCTGCCCGGCCGCGACGGGCCAGGCGTCGGTGAGGGTGCCGGTCGTGACGATTTCGCCGGCGGCGAGCGGCGGCGCGTCGGTTTGCGCGGCGAGCACGCGCGCGAGATGCGCGAGCGCGAGCGCCGGGCTGCCGAGCACGTTGGCGCCCGCGCCGCGGTCGATCACCTCGTCGCCGCGGCGCAGCGTGGCCTCGAACGTGGCGAGGCGCGCCGCCACCGCCGCGCGGTCGGACGCTGCGATCGGCACCCGCGGCCCGACCACGAGGTGCCCGTGCAGCCCCCACGCCGCCGTGCAGTCGGCGGCGGTGAAAGACCACCGCGGGTAATGCGACTGCACGACCTCGAAGCCCGGCGCCATCCACGCGACCGCGCCCAGCACGGCCACGGGATCGTCGGTGGCCGCCACCGGACCCGCGAGCCCGAACACCACCTCCGGCTCGAGCCGCGGCTCGACCGTCCCGGCGAGCGAGACCGAAGCGCTGCCGGCAGGCGCATCGGTGAAGGTGGCGTCCCACACGTGCGCCCACATCGGCGCGAAGACGCCGTAGCGCGGCCACAGCGTGCGGTTGGTGAAGCCGATCTTGCGGCCGACGGGCCGCCAGCCGCGCTCGCGGCGGCGCTGCTCGAGCGCCGCGAGCGCGCGGTAGGCGTCGGCGACCGTGAATCCCGGCGCCCAGCTCGTGATGGGCGCGAGCGATGCGGTGCGCGCTTCCGCCGCCAGCAGGGCCTCGATGACCGACGACAGCGCTTCCGGCGTCATGGGACGGAGGGTCGCGCCATCGGCGGCCCGCTCAGCGCACGAGGCCGAGCCGGCGGACGGTCACCGTGATCGCGATCCAGACCGCGGTGGCGACCGCCATGGCCGTGACCACCGCGACGATGGCGCCGAGCGGCCCGCCGAACCCCAGCCGCCCGATCATCCACCAGCCCGCGCTGCCGCCCACCACCCCGGCCACCAGGATCCCGACGATGCTCCAGAAGATGCCCACGATTCGCTGCTCCCGCGCTGGTCTCCGATCTACTCAGACCGGGAACGCGCGGTCCCAAGTTCCCGGATCGAAGCCGACCAGGATGCCTTCCTCGGATTCGACCACCGGGCGGCGGATGGCCGTCGGGTTCGCGAACATGAGCGCGATCGCCGACTTGGTGTCGACCACGCGCGCCTGCTCCTCGGGCTCGAGCTTCTTCCAGGTCGTCCCCCGCCGGTTGAGCAGCGCCTGCCAGCCCGCCGCGTCGCACCACGCCTGGAGCTGGTCGCGCGTCGGCGGCGTCTTCTTGAAATCCACGAAGCGGTGGGACACGCCGCGCTGGGCGAGCCACGCGCGCGCTTCCTTCACCGTGTCGCAATTGGTGATGCCGTAGAGGTTCATGGCGACTCCCCTTCCATGTTGTAGGCCAGGTGTTTCCCCGACTCGTACCGCCATGATACGGCGAACCGCCCCTGTTGCGATTGGGGTCGGCGCGCCGCGGCCGCGGTCGCGCGTGCGAAGATGACGCCCCGTCCGCCGCCCGCCATGTCCGCGCCCTTGCCTCCCGCCGCCGCCCGCGACGCCGTTCGCGCGCTCGTCGCCTCGCGCATCCGCGAGGTGGCCAACGCCGGCATGGGCGATCCCGACGTGCTCGCCTTCTGGTTCGGCGAGCCCGACCAGGTGACGCCGGCCTTCATCCGCGACGCGGGTGCCGCGTCGCTCGCGCGCGGCGACACGTTCTACACGCAGAACCACGGCATCCCGCCGCTGCGCGAGGCCATCGCGCGCTACCTCACCGACCTGCATCGCCCGGTGGATGCCGGCGACGTCGCGGTGACCGCCTCCGGCATGTCCGCGCTGATGCTCGCGGTGGAGGCACTCGTCGCGCCCGGCGACCGCGTGGTGGTGGTGACGCCGCTGTGGCCGAACCTGGTCGAGATTCCGAAGATCCTCTCCGCGCGCGTCGAGTGCGTGCCGCTCGCATTCGCCGCCGGCGCGTGGACGCTCGACCTCGACCGGCTGCTCGACGCGCTGACGCCGGACACCCGCGTCCTCCTCGTCAACTCGCCCAACAACCCGACCGGCTGGACGATCACGCCCGAGCAGCAGCAGGCGGTGCTCGCGCGCTGCCGCCGGCACGGCACGTGGATCATCGCGGACGACGTCTACGAGCGGCTGTACTACCGCGAGCCCGCGGCGCGCGCGGCACCGTCGTTCCTGCCGCTCGCGGCACCGGAGGAGCGCCTGATCAGCACCAACAGCTTCTCCAAGTCGTGGCTGATGACCGGCTGGCGTTTGGGCTGGCTCGTCGCGCCGCCCGCGCTGATGCCCGACATCGGCAAGCTCATCGAGTACAACACGTCATGCTCGCCCGCGTTCGTGCAGCACGCGGGCGTGGCCGCGATCGAGGGCGGCGAGCCGGTGATCGCGCACACCCGCGAGCGGTTCCGGCACGCGCGCGACTTCCTCGTCGACGCGCTCGCGCGCCTGCCCGGCGTGGAGGTCGCGCCGCCGGCGGGCGCGATGTATGCGTTCTTCCGCGTCGAGGGCCTGCGCGACAGCCTCGAGTTCTGCAAGGCGCTGGTCCGCGACGCGCATCTCGGCCTCGCGCCCGGCAGCGCGTTCGGCCCCGAGGGCGAGGGCTTCGTGCGCTGGTGCTTCGCCGCGGACACCGCGCGGCTCGCCGACGGCGTGGCGCGGCTCGCGCGTTTTCTCGAACGGCGCGGCGGCTGAACGATGCGACGCCCCGCTCCCTGCCTGCACCGCCGGCGGCTCGTCGCGCTGATTGCGCTCGCGCTCGCGCCCGGCGTGCGCGCGCAGGGCGCGGACAAGCCGCGCGTCGGCATCCTGATCGCGGAGACCGTGGCCGACCAGCGCGGGCGGCTCGACGCACTCGTCGCCGGCCTCGCGGAGCAGGGCTACGTCGACGGCACCAACATCACCCTCGACATCCGCGCCGCCGACGGCCGCTACGACCGCCTGCCGGCGCTCGCGCGCGAGCTCGTCCAGCGCAAGGTCGCGGTGCTGGTGGCGTTCGGCGTGAAGGCCCTCGTCGCCGCGCGCCAGGCGACGTCCACGCTGCCGATCGTGATCCCCTTCACGAGCAGCGATCCGGTGGCGATGGGCGTGATCGGCGACCTCACGTCGCCGACGCGCAACGTGACCGGCTCGGTGACCTTCGGCCCCGAGCTCATGGCCAAGCGCCTCGAGCTATTGGGCGACCTCGACGTGCGCATCGACCGCGTGGCGATCCTGCGCAATCCCGCGAACACGAGCTACGGCCCGACGCTCGCCAAGATGCAGGACGCCGCGCGCACGCTACACATGGAGATTGCGACGTTCGACCTGCGCACCGCGGGCGAGGTCGACGCGACCGTCGCGGCGATCGCGCGCGCCCGCATGGAAGCCGTGGTGCTGCAGGGCGACACGCTGCTCGCCGCGAATGCGCGCCGCATCGCGCAGCAGTGCGTGCAGCGGCGCCTGCCGTCGATCGGCAGCCAGGAATACGCGGCGGCCGGCGGCCTGCTGGGCTACGGCGCCAACGAGGCGGCGCTCTACCGGCGCGGCGCGTATTTCGTCGACCGCCTGCTGAAGGGCGCAGCACCGGGCGCGTTGCCGATCGAGCAGGCCACCAAGTTCGACCTCGTGCTGAACCAGCGCACCGCCGCGGCGATGAGCCTGCGCATCCCGCAGGCGCTGCGCATCCGGGCCGACGACATCCTCGAATGAGCGACGATGCGGCGGGCGCGCGAGCCCTCGCTGCGGCGGACGCTGTGCTAGGCTGGCCCGCTCCCCATTACAGGAACCGGGCAGCATGTCGGTGATCGCCGTCGGCGGCTTCCAGCACGAGACCAACACCTTCGCGCCGAGCAAGGCCGACTACGCGACGTTCGAGCAGGGCGGCGCGTGGCCGCCGCTCACCTTCGGCGACGCGATCGCGCACAAGCTCGCGGGCGCCAACATCCCGCTCACCGGCGCGCTCGACGTGCTCAACGTCGCGGGCCACCGCACGCCGGGACTCGCGTGGGGCGCGGCCTCGCCGTCGGCGCACGTCACGCGCGACGCGTTCGAGCGCATCGTCGGCGAGATGGTCGCGCGCCTCGCGCAGGCGGAGCCCGTCGACGGCGTCTACCTCGACCTGCACGGCGCGATGGTCACCGAGCATCTCGACGACGGCGAAGGCGAGATCCTCGCCCGCGTGCGGCGCGTGGTCGGGCCGCAGGTGCCGGTCGTCGCGAGCCTCGACCTCCACGCCAACGTGACGCGCGCGATGCTCGCGCACGCCGACGGCATGGTCGCGTATCGCACCTATCCGCACATCGACATGGCGGCCACCGGCGAGCGCGCGGCGCGCCTGCTGCTGCGCACGCTCGCGGCCGGGAAGCCGCTCGCGAAGGCGATGCGCCCGCTCGATTTCCTGACCGGCCTCTCGTCGCAGTCGACGTTCATCGAGCCGGGCGCGCGCCTCTACCACCTGCTGGAAGAGCTCGAGCACGCGCACGACACCGTGCTGTCGTTCACGCCGGGCTTCCCGATGGCGGACTTCCCCGAGTGCCAGATGGCGGTGCTGGGCTACGGGCCGGACGCCGCGCGCGTGCAGCGCGCCGTCGACGCGCTCGCGCACGCCGTGCACGACGCGGAGCCCGAGTTCGCGCTCGAGCTCTTCGCGCCCGACGTCGCGGTCGCGCGCGCCGCACAGCGCGGCAGCGTCGGCGCGCCCGTGGTGCTCGCCGATACGCAGGACAATCCGGGCGCGGGCGGCAACGGCGACACCACCGGCCTCCTCGCCGCGCTGCTGCGCCACGATCCGCGCGACGCGGTGCTCGGCCTGCTGATCGACCGCGCGAGCGCGCTGCAGGCGCACGCGGTCGGCGTCGGGCGCACGGCCGAGTTCCGCCTGGGCGAGACGTCGGGCGTGCCCGGCCACGCGCCGCTCGCCGGCGAGTTCGAGGTGATGCATCTCGCCGAGGGCACGTTCACGTGCACGGGCCCGATGTTCAAGGGCTTCAACATGAAGCTCGGCCCGATGGCCGTGCTGCGCAAGGGCAACGTGCGCGTGGTGCTCGCGTCGAAGAAGGTGCAGGCCGCCGACCAGGAGATGTTCCGCCACGTCGGCATCGAGCCCGTGCAGCAGCGCATCCTCGCGCTCAAGAGCTCGGTGCACTTTCGCGCGGATTTCCAGCCGATCGCGCGGGAGATCCTGGTGGTGGTGGCACCGGGGCCCGCGAAGGCGGATCCGACGCTGTTCGAGTGGACGCGATTGCGGCCGGGGCTGCGGCTGAAGCCCATGGGTCCGGCGTTCGCCGTGGCGCCCTGACGCAGCCGACCCCGCCGAATTTTCCGCTCGATCCGAGTTAAGCTTCACGGGTTTGCATCGGTCCTTGCCCGCCGTGCCCCGCACCTACACGCTCCTGATCGACGTCGGCAACACGTTCCTCAAGTGGGGACTGTTCCGTCCCACCGAAGGCGGCCAGGCCCACGACAATCGCGTCGAGTCGGGCCACGCGCTGCACGAGGAGATCACCGCGCTCCCCGCGCAGTTCGCGAAGCTGCCCACGCCCGGCCGCATCGTGATCAGCAACGTCGCCGGCACGCGCATCCGCGCGTCGGTGATCCGCGTGCTGGAGACGTGGCCCGACGCGCCCGCGCCGTACTGGCTGGTGCCGCAGGAGAGCCAGTGCGGCGTGACCAACAGCTATCGCAATCCGGCGCAGCTCGGCAGCGACCGCTGGGCGGCGCTGATCGGCGCGCGCCACCTGCTGGGCGCACGCCCGGCGATGGTGGTGGTGTGCGGCACCGCGACCACGATCGACTTCCTGTCCGCGGACGGCGTGTTCAAGGGCGGGATGATCATGCCAGGCGTGGGCCTCATGCTGCGCTCGCTGCACGAGGGCACGGCCGCGCTGCCCGACCAGGACGGCGACTTCTTCGCGTATCCGACGCAGACCGTGGACGCAATCGCGAGCGGCTGCCAGCACGCGCAGGCGGGCGCGATCGAGCGCCTGTTCGCGATCGAGTCGCGGCACACGCCCGGCGTCGTCTGCCTGCTGTCGGGCGGCGCCGCCGGGGCCGTCGCGCCCCGGCTGTCGATCCCCGTCCAGTTCCAGGACAACCTCGTGCTGGAAGGCCTCTATCGCGTCAGCCAGTCGCTGTGACGCGCCGCCGGCCGCATGCGGCCGGCTACTTCTCCGGCAACGCGCACTTCTTCTGGCTCGCGGCGCGCGTGACCATCCGCAGGTCGTCGCGGATCTCGGCCTGGATCTGGTTGGTGTTGGAGTGGTCGGCCTCGCTCCACCAGCCGAACCCGAGCAGGAAGGCCGACGCCACCGCGAGCCCCTTGTCGCGCGCGGCGCGATCGTTCTCCTTCTTCACGGCGTCGGCCGCGGCCGCTTCCGCCTTCTTGAGTTGCGTGAATTCCTTCTGCAGCTCCTCGCAGGTCTGGCTCTGGAAATACGCGAAATCCACCGCCGCGGCGGACGTCGCGAATGCGACCAGGCACGCGGCCACGGCCGCCTTCGCGCAATGCTTCTGCATGTTCTCTCCCCTGTCGTTGGTCGGTGTTCCCGTGCTGCGCGCGGCAGCATAGCGGAAACCCTGGAGGGGCGCCTTTCGCGGCATTTCGACGCAGGGTCCTGCGCCAAGAAACGACACGAGTTTCACCTCGTATGTGGCGGAATTGCCGACACTTCCGGCGCGCGCCCGCGGACGCAAATTGACGAAGGTCAAGGAAATCGTCTCTGCCGTTGCCGGGCACTATCGGTGGGATTACCTTCGCACCGTATCCACAAGATGTTGTGCCGGGCGGTCGTCCGGACCGCTTGCGAGGGAGGGATTCTCGATGGACCAAGACGAGCTCGTGCGGGGGCATGCCGTGCCTTCGCCGGCGGGGAAGCCGGCGCTGCCGGCGCACGTAGTCAAGCGGGACGGCCAGCGGCTCCCGTTCGACCTGACCAAGATCGCCTCCGCGATCGCCCGCGCGGGTGCGGCCACCGGCGAGTTCGACGCGCAGGAGGCGCTGACCCTCGCGCAGCAGGTCGGCCGGGTCCTCGCGCACAAGCACACCGGCGGCGTGCCGGACATCGAGACCATCCAGGACTGCGTCGAGCACACGCTCGCGGGCTCGGGCTGGTTCCACACGGCGCGCGCGTACATCGTCTACCGCGACCGCCACGAGCGCCTGCGTGCCGACAACCGCACGCTGGTCGACGTCGCGGCGTCGGTCGACGAGTACCTCGAGCAGAAGGACTGGCGCGTCAACGCCAACGCCAACCAGGGCTACTCGCTCGGCGGCCTGATCCTCAACGTGTCCGGCAAGGTGGTGGCCAACTACTGGCTGTCGCACGTGTACGCGCCGGAGATCGGCCACGCGCACCGCGAGGGCGACGTGCACATCCACGATCTCGACATGCTCGCCGGCTACTGCGCGGGCTGGTCGCTGCGCCAGCTCCTGCACGAGGGCCTGAACGGCGTACCGGGCAAGGTGGAAGCCGGTCCGCCGAAGCACATGTCGAGCGCGGTCGGGCAGATCGTTAACTTCCTCGGCACGCTGCAGAACGAGTGGGCGGGCGCGCAGGCGTTCTCATCATTCGACACGTACATGGCGCCCTTCGTGCGCGCCGATGCGATGACGTACGGCGAGGTCAAGCAGTCGATCCAGGAGCTCATCTACAACCTCAACGTGCCATCGCGCTGGGGCACGCAGACGCCGTTCACGAACCTCACGTTCGACTGGGTGTGCCCCGAGGACCTGCGCGAGCAGATCCCCGTCATCGGCGGGCAGGAGATGCCGTTCACGTACGGCGACCTGCAGCTCGAGATGGACATGATCAACCGCGCGTACATCGAGGTGATGATCGAGGGCGACGCGAAGGGCCGCGTGTTCACGTTCCCGATCCCGACGTACAACATCACGCCGGACTTCGACTGGGACCATCCCAACTGCGAGGCGCTGTTCGCGATGACGGCGAAGTACGGGCTGCCGTACTTCCAGAACTTCGTGAACTCCGAGCTGAAGCCCAACATGATCCGGTCGATGTGCTGCCGCCTGCAGCTCGACCTGCGCGAATTGCTGAAGCGCGGCAACGGCCTCTTCGGCTCCGCCGAGCAGACGGGCTCGCTCGGCGTGGTGACGATCAACTGCGCGCGCTTAGGCTACCTGCACGCGGGCGACGAGATCTCGCTGTTCGAGCGCATCGACGAGCTCTTAGGCTACGCGCGCGACAGCCTCGAGGTGAAGCGCAAGGTCATCCAGCGCCTCATCGACCAGGGGCTCTTCCCGTACACCAAGCGTTATCTCGGCACGCTGCGCAACCACTTCAGCACGATCGGCGTCAACGGCATCAACGAGATGATCCGCAACTTCACGCGCGGCCGCGAGGACATCACGTCCGCGTACGGCCACGCGTTCGCGGTGCGCCTGCTCGATCACCTGCGCGCGCGGATGCTCGAGTTCCAGGAAGCCACGGGGCACATGTACAACCTCGAGGCGACGCCCGCGGAAGGCACGACGTACCGCTTCGCGAAGGAAGACCGCAAGCGCTGGCCCGACATCCTGCAGGCCGGCACGCCGGATCGCCCGTATTACACGAACAGCTCGCAGCTGCCGGTCGGCTTCACCGACGACCCGTTCGAGGCGCTGACCCGCCAGGACGAGCTGCAGCGCAAGTACACCGGCGGCACCGTGCTGCACCTGTACATGAGCGAGCGGCTGTCGTCGCCGTCCGCGTGCAAGGCGCTGGTGCGCCGCGCGCTGGAGCGCTTCCGCCTGCCGTACATCACCGTCACGCCGACGTTCTCGATCTGCCCGAAGCACGGGTATCTCGCCGGCGAGCACGAGTACTGCCCGAAATGCGACGAAGAGAAGCTCGCCGAAAAACGCAGCAAGCTCGCCGCCTGAACCCACTACAACCGAGGAAAACCCCGATGAACACGATGACCGAGACCCGGCACCTGATCGAAGCGCTGACCCTGACCAACGAGGAGCGCCAGCGCTGCGAGGTGTGGACGCGCGTGATGGGCTATCACCGCCCCGTCGCGTCCTTCAACATCGGCAAGAAGGGCGAGCACGCGGAGCGGCAGTTCTTCCGCGAGGCGCGGTGCCCGCAATAAGGCAGGGACGAGGGGCGGGGGGCGAGGGACGAGGGAGCGGCTGAGATTTGCCGTGGACGCGGGCTGGCGATCGCCAGCCGATGCGCTCCGCATGTCGTGCAGCTCCCTCGTCCCTCGCCCCTCGTCCCCCGCCCCTTCATTGCCATGTTGCGAGACGCCCGCCTTCCGGCGGATGATCCGCCGATGTCCGGTGCCGCACCCGCGTTCACCCCGGCGGCACTGCACGTCGGGGGCTTCGTGCCGTTCACGAGCACCGACTATCCGGACGCGCTCTCCGCGGTCGTCTTCTGCCAGGGCTGCCCCTGGCGCTGCGGGTACTGCCACAACCCGCACCTCATTCCTGCCCGCGCGGACGTGCACCACGACTTCGACGCGATCCTCGCGTGGCTCGCGTCGCGCCGCGGGCTCCTCGATGCGGTCGTGTTCTCCGGCGGCGAGCCGACCGCGCAGCCCGGCCTCGTCCACGCGATGCAGCAGGTGCGCCGCCTGGGTTTCCTCGTCGGGCTGCACACGAGCGGCGCGTATCCGCGCCGGCTCGCCGACGCGCTCCCGCTCACCGACTGGGTCGGGCTCGACGTCAAGGCGCCCAAGGGCCACTACGAGGCCGTGACCGGCGTCGCGGGCGCCGACGACGCGCCGCTCGCGAGCCTCGACCTCGTGCGCCAGCGCGGCACCGCGTTCGAGGTGCGCACCACCGTGCATCCCGGCCTGCTGCCGCCGGCGGCGCTCGAGGCGCTCGCGCGCGAGCTCGCCGCGCGCGGCATCATCCGCTGGATCCTCCAGCCGTTCCGCCCGAACGGCTGTACCAACGACGCCGTCGTCGCCGCCGCGCCGCGCGGGGTCACCCTCGACTCGGGCCTGCTCGCGCGCCTGTCGCAGCACGTGCCGATCATCGAGGTCCGCGGCTGACACGGACCTCGTTCCACCACGCTTGACGGCCGTCAAGGCGCGCGCGGCCGCGCCCCCGTAGGCTCGACGGTTCACTGCGGCCCTTCGCCGCATGCGCAGGCCGCCCATGAACGACGCCACGTCCGCCGACTCTCCCTTGCCGCTGCTGAAGCTCAAGGAGCACCGCCTGGTGCCCATCGTGCAGGGAGGCATGGGCGTGGGCGTGTCCGCGCACCGGCTGGCAGCCGCCGTCGCGCGCGAAGGCGCGATGGGCACCATCTCCAGCGTCGATCTGCGCCGGCATCACCCCGACCTGCTCGCGCAAAGCCGCCACGCCGACCGGGCGACGGTGGACCGCGCGAACCTCGCCGCGCTCGACCGCGAGGTGCGCGCCGCCAAGGCGCTCGCGCAGGGCGTGGGCGTCATCGCGGTCAACGTGATGCGCGCGGTGAGCGAGTACGCGTCCTCGGTGCGCCAGGCGTGCGCGAGCGGCGCGGATGCGGTGGTGGTCGGCGCGGGCCTGCCGCTCGACCTGCCGGAGCTCGCCGCGGATCATCCGCACGTCGCGCTGGTGCCGATCCTCTCCGACGCCCGCGGCATCGCGCTCGTCGTGAAGAAGTGGCTGCGCAAGGGCCGTGCGCCCGACGCGATCGTGGTCGAGCACCCGCGCTACGCGGGCGGCCACCTCGGCGCGGCGAAGATCGAGGACCTGTCCGACCCGCGCTTCGATTTCGAGCGCGTGCTGCCCGAGGCGCGCGCGTTCCTGCGCACCGAGGGGCTCGAGGACGCGGTGCCGCTGATTCCCGCGGGCGGCATCAACTCGCACGAGCGCGTGCGCGAGCTGTTCGCGCTCGGCGCCTCGGGCGTGCAGCTCGGCAC
Organism: Burkholderiales bacterium; assembly: GCA_046347855.1. Classification (GTDB taxonomy): domain Bacteria; phylum Pseudomonadota; class Gammaproteobacteria; order Burkholderiales; family Casimicrobiaceae; genus VBCG01. The sequence goes on along the minus strand of JAXMFJ010000005.1, from coordinate 298,778 downwards.
CGCGTTCGCCGTCACCGCCGAAGGCGACGCCGACATCGCGTTCAAGCGCGTGCTGGCCGACGCCACGCCGGACGACATCGTCGAGTTCATGAGCGTCGCCGGCCTGCCGGCGCGCGCGGTGCGCACGCCGTGGCTCGACAGCTACCTGAAGCACCTGCCGAAGCTCGCCGAGGCCGCGCGCCGCAAGCCGCGCTGCACGCTCAAGTTCGACTGCCTCATCCAGTGCGGGCTGCGCGACGGCATCGCGAAGATCGGCCAGTTCTGCATCGACACGCAGCTCGCCGCCGCGCTGAAGGGCGACGTCGCGAAGGGCCTCTTCTTCCGCGGCGCGTCGGCGCTGCCGTTCGGCAAGGAGATCCGCCCCGTGCGCGATCTCGTCCGCTACCTCGCCACCGGCGTGCGCCCGGCCCCGCTCCCGTCTGCGTGACGCTGCAATGAACCCGATCTACATGGAGGTGCGGCACGCCGCGCCGCAGCTCTCGCCCGCCGACCTCCTGCGCACGGTGCCGCATCGCTTCTTCTTCCTCGCGGGCATCGTGCAGGTGGCGCTCGTCTCGCTGTGGTGGCTGTGGGTGCTGGCCGCGCGCCTCACGCACCTCGTGCCGCCGCCCGCCGCGCCGGCGCCGGACACCGTGGTGCACGCGCTCGCGATGACGTACGGCTTCGCGCCGCTCTTCATGTTCGGCTTCCTGTTCACCGCGGGCCCGAAGTGGCTCGCCGTGACGCCGCCGCCCGCGCGGGTGTGGCGCATCCCCGGCGCGATCGCGGTCGCGTGCGTGTTGCCGATGGTGCCGCTGCAGGCGCTCGGCATCGGCGGCCTGCGCTGGCTGGCCGGCGGCTACGCGCTCGCGTGGCTCGCGCTGTGCGCGGTGTTCGCGCACCTGATCCGCGTCAGCCGCGCGTCCGACAAGGTGCACGCGCAGCTGGTGCTCGCCGGGCTCGCGGCGGGCGCGTTCGCGGTCGGCCTGTTCGCCGCCGTCGGCATGCCCGCGTACCCGTGGCTCACGACGATCGGCATCTGGCTCTTCCTGCTGCCGGTGTTCGTCGCGGTGTGCCACCGCATGATCCCGTTCTTCACGTCGAGCGCGCTGCCGATCGTGCTCGCGTTCCGGCCCGGCTGGCTGCTCGCGGTAATGGCCGGTGCACCGCTGCTGCACGGCGCGCTGACACTCGCGGGCTGGGAGCGCTTCACGTGGCTCACCGATTTCCCGGCGGCCGTGTTCCTCCTGGTGCTCGCGGTGCGCTGGGGCTTCGTGCAGAGCATGAGCAACCGCCTGCTCGCGATGCTGCACGTGGGCTTCCTGTGGTACGGCGCGGGCTTCTTCCTCGCCGGCGCGAGCTCGCTGTGGCAGCTCACGCACGGGCCGTCGCTCGGCCTCGCACCGCTGCACGCGATGACGATCGGCTTCGCCTCGTCGCTGCTGGTGGCGATGGTGACGCGTGTCACCTGCGGCCACTCGGGCCGCACGCTCGCCGCCGACGCGGTCACGTGGCGGCTCTTCCAGCTCCTGCAGGCGGCCGCGCTGCTGCGCATCGGCGCCGACCTCGTCGGCAACTCCGGGCTGCTGCTGGCCGCGATCGCGTTCTGGGCCGCGTGCCTCGTGCCGTGGGCCGTGAAGTACGCGCCCACCTACTGGCGGCCGCGCGCGGACGGACGGGCGGGATAGGCGACACTTCCCACAAGTGTCGTCCCCGCGAAGAGCCTGCCCTCGAGTGGGGTAGTCGGGGGCGGGGACCCAGTGGCTTTCGATCGTTTCTCGAAGCGTCACCAACGACGCTGGGTCCCCGCCCCCGACTACCCCACTCGAGGGCAGGCTCTTCGCGGGGACGACAGTGGCAAGGTGTGGTTCGTCGCTACAGCGAGCGCGCTACTGCTTGAGCGTCGCCATCAGCTTCGTGACGTCGAGCGTGCGCGCCTGCTCCGCGATCTGCCCGGCGTACTGGCCCTGCATCTGCTTCGCCTGCCCCAGCATCTCCCCGAACGCCTGCTGCAATCCCGCGGCGTCGATCGTGCGGCCGCCCGCGTAGTAGCGCTTCGCGACCTGCCCCAGCGCATACGTCGTCGCGAACGAGAACGCGGCGCCCGTGCCGGCGCTGCCGATCCCGCGCAGCAGCCCGCCGCCGATGCTGCCGAGCAGGCCGCCCACGAGGCGGCGGCCGAACTGCTCGACGTACTGGCCGGTGAGGCCGACGCCGACGGTCGCGAGCAGGTCCTTGACGTGGCCGCGGTCGAGCTCGTAGCCGTACGCCTTGCCGATGCCGTAGACCATCTTCATCTGCAGCGGGATGATCGCCATCGACGCGAGCGACTGCGGCAGGAGCTCGAGCGCGCCGTTCAGGATCGCGTAGTTGAGGATCGAGCGGTCGAGGTCCGCGGCGCTCGCGGGCGTGGCCGCGACCACCGGGCCGTCGCCCGCGGCCGTGGCGAGCGGCGCGGCGGCGAGCGCGTCGCCGCTCTTCATGAACGATTGCGCGGTTGCCGCGGGCAGCCCGAGCGCCGACGCGAGGTCGGACAGGAACGCGCGCTCCGCGACCGACGTCACGCCGTCGGCATTGCACACGCCGACCGCGGCCTCGAACGCGTGCTGCCGAGCCTCCGCGCTCGCGAGCGGGCGCACGGCGCCCGCGAGCGTCGGCTTGCGCAGCAGCACGTCCTCGTACACCGATGCGAGGTCGCCGCCGCCCTGCGCGCCCAGTGCCGCGGTGACGGACTTGAGCTGCGCCTGCTCGCGCTCGTCGCTCGCGCCGTCGGCGACGGCGGCCAGCAGGCAGACGGTGAGGACGGCACGTTGCTCGGTGTCGGTCATGGCATTCGGTCCTTGAAGGCGATGCGTGAAGTCTAGCGCGCAGGCGGCGAGGCCCGCCGTCCGCGCGACGAGCCGCGGCGCGGCGCGACGAACGTCGACGGCGGGCGCTACTTCGGCGCCGGATGGATGTTGTCGACCCAGTGCACCGCTTCGGGATTGGGCTCGACGTTCGGCAGGTCGAGGTTCACCACGACGGGCTCCTGCCCGCTGCGGCAGAGGACGCACGACAGCGGCTCGCTCTCGCTCGCGTTGATCTCCTGGTGCGGCACGAATGGCGGCACGTAGATGAAGTCGCCGGGACCCGCCTCGGCCGTGAACTCGAGCCGGTCGCCCCACTTCATGCGCGCCTTGCCGCTCACCACGTAGATCACGCTCTCGACGGGGCCGTGATGATGCGCGCCGGTCTTCGCGTTGGGATGGATCACCACCGTGCCCGCCCACAGCTTCTCGGCGCCCATGCGCGCGTGGGTGATCGCCGCGGCGCGGTTCATGCCGGGCGTCTGCGCGGTGTTGGTGTCGAGCTCGCCGGCGCGCACCACGCGCACGCCGTGCAGCCGCCAATTGGTGCCGTCGCTCATCGTGGGATGCTCCGTCCGGTCACTCGAGGCAGTCGCGGTCGAGCGCGTTGCGCAGCACGACGGCGAACTCCTCGATGGTGCAGGGAAAGCCGGCCGCGCTGCTGCTGCAGCCGGCGAGCCGCAGCGGCGTGCGGACGGGCGGCGCGTCGAGCGTGAGCACGGTCGCGCTGCGCATCTGCTCCAGCGACGGCGCGACATACGACGTGTACACGCGCTGCTTCTTGTCCGCGCCCTCGTGGACCTCGAACACGAGCGCGCCGGTGGGCGGCGTCTGGTTGCGCTGCCACGTGGGCTGCAGCCACGAGACGTCGAGCAGCGCGGCGAGGTTCCACAGGTTGGTGTCGTGCCCGACGTAGAGCACGACCTTCGCGTCGCGCACCGCGGGATCGGCGGGGCCGAAGCCCAGCGCGCGCTGGCTCGTCACCGCGGCGGCGACGCGGTACAGCAGCGCCGAGCCGGCGCGCCGCGCGAGATAGGGCGTGCGCTGTGTGAGGTCGAAGTACGCGGAGTGCAGCCGCAGCGCCTCGCGCAGCCGCTCCGGCGTCGCGCGGCCCCAGCCGACGTCCGCCACCGGCGCGCCGTCGAGGTACTGCAAAAGCAGCGTCTCCGCCGAAGACGCCGCGATCGGCAGCGCGCCCAGCACCGCGAGGCCGCCCGCCGGCGTGATCGTCGACGCGGTGGGCAGATCGGCGAGCGTGCACGCCGCGCCGCGACCGAATGCCGCGCACAGCGCCGGCTGGCAGCAGTCGAGCACCGACTGCAGCGCCGCGAACTGCGGCTTCTGGTCGCGCGTGATGCGGTTCAGGTCGCCGCCCGTGCGCTCGAGGACGCGCGTCTGCGCCTGCATCGGGTCGAGCGGGCACACGCCGGCCTCGACGGGATGAAACAGCGGGTCCACGCCCGCGGCGCCGCGGGTGCGCACCGGGAGATTGCACTGCGCGGCGAAGCCGTCGAGCCAGGCGCGGGCGGTGGCCTGCGTGCGCTCGGTCGCGTCGGCGAAGGCGTACACCGTCGCGGGCACCGGGCAGCCCGCGGCGGGCAGCGCGGCCATGAGGCCCGCGTAATCGCGGTACCAGCGGCCGACCAGCGCGGTGAGCTGCGCGCCGCGCGGGGTGAGCGCGCCGGGCGGATCGCTGCCCGGCGGCCACGGCTGCGCCGCCCACTGCGCGAGCTCCGCCGCGCCCGTGAGCGGCGTGCGCACGCCGTGACGGCTCACCACGACGAGCTTCACGAGCACGTCGTCGCCTTCCGCCGCGGCAGGCATGGCGACCGCGAGCGCGAGCGCCGCGGCCAGCAGGCCGGCAACGGCACGGGTGACGCGGGGCAGGCGCGCAAGCATCGTCCGAGGGTAGCAGCGCCCCCGCGGCAACGCCAGCACGGCGCGGCCGGCCGCCACGCGCAGGCGCAGTTGAACGGGACGCAAGGGCGCGCACGGGGGCCGCAGTATCATGTGGGTTCCTGTCGAGGAGGTACCCCCCATGAGCAATCGAGAAGTCGTGATTCTGTCCGGCGTGCGCACCGCGATCGGTGACTACGGCGGTTCCCTCAAGGACATTCCCGCGCACGAGCTCGGCGCCAAGGTCGTGCGCGAGGCGGTCGCGCGCGCAAAGGTCGATCCGGCGCAGGTCGGCCAGTGCGTGATCGGCAACGTGATCCACGGCGAGGCGCGCGACATGTACATCTCGCGGCTGTGCGCGGTGAACGGCGGCCTGCCGCACGACACCGGCGCGTTCACCGTGAACCGCCTCTGCGGCTCGGGCATGCAGGCGATCGTCTCCGCCGCGCAGTACATCCTGCTGGGCGAGACCGACACCGCCGTCGCCGGCGGCACCGAGAGCATGAGCCGCGCGGGCTACCTGTCGACCTCGCAGCGCTGGGGCGCGCGCATGGGCGACGCCAAGATGATCGACATGATGGTGGGCGCGCTCACCGATCCGTTCGACGTCGTGCACATGGGCATCACCGCGGAGAACGTCGCGAAGCAGTGCGAGCTCACGCGCGAGGTGCAGGACCAGTTCGCGGTCGAGTCGCACAAGCGCGCGACCGCCGCGCTCGCCGCCGGCCACTTCAAGAGCCAGATCCTGCCGATCGAGCTCAAGAGCAAGAAGGGCCCGATCCAGTTCGACACCGACGAGCACGTGCGCGCCGACGCGTCGCTGGAAGGCATGGGCAAGCTGAAGGCCGTGTTCCAGAAGGAGAACGGCACCGTCACCGCCGGCAACGCCTCGGGCATCAACGACGCCGCGGCCGCCATCGTGCTGATGGACCGCGCCGCCGCCGAGAAGCAGGGGCTGAAGCCGATGGCGCGCCTCGTTGCCTACGGGCACGCGGGCATCGATCCGAAGATCATGGGCCTCGGCCCGGTGTCGGCCGTGAAGCGCGCGCTCGTGAAGGCCGGCCTGTCGCTCAAGGACCTCGACGTGATCGAATCGAACGAGGCGTTCGCCGCGCAGGCGCTCGGCGTGTCGAAGCAGCTGGGCCTCGATCCCGCGAAGGTGAACCCGAACGGCGGCGCGGTCGCGCTCGGCCACCCGGTCGGCGCCACCGGCGCGATCCTCACGGTGAAGGCGATGTACGAGCTGCAGCGCACCGGCGGCCGCTACGGCCTCATCACGATGTGCATCGGCGGCGGCCAGGGCATTGCGGCGGTCATCGAGCGGATGTAACGCGGCGCCTGCCGCGGCAGCACGAAGAAGCCCCGCCCGCGCGGGGCTTTTTCTTTGGGCAATTGAACCGGTGCGCGGGTCGTTGCGAGTCGGAAGCGACTTGCGGAACGACAGGCAGTCGGTTAGTATAACATTTGTTATAACCAAGCGCGAGGAGCCGTCATGCACACGCTCAAGCTGAGCCAGATCGGCAACTCGATCGGCGTCATCCTGCCCAAGGAGGTGTTGACGCGCCTGAGGGTGGAAAAGGGCGACACCATCTTCATCACCGAGACGCCCGATGGTTATGCAATCACGCCCCACGATCCCAAGTTCGAAGAACAGATGACGGCGGCGCGCAAGATCATGACCAGGCGCCGCGCGGCGTTGCGCGCACTGGCGAAGTGAAGCGCTGGAAGTGGATCGAGCGGGCGGTCGTCCTCGCGGTCCACAACGCGCAACTCGCCGAACACGGCGGTGGCATAGGTGTCCGTGACGAGGCGCTGCTCGACTCGGCCTTGGCCCGACCGCTCCAACGAGCGGCCTATGACGACCCGGACGCGGCGGATTTGGCTGCGTCTTACGCGTTCGGAATCGCCCGGAACCATCCGTTCGTGGACGGCAACAAGCGTACAGCGCTCGTGGTCCTCGAACTCTTTCTTGCCTTGAACGGGCTTGCCCTGGACGCCGATGACGGCGCGTGCGTGCTGATGATGTTTGCACTCGCGGCAGATGAACTGGACGAGCCGGCGCTGGCCGCGTGGGTCCGCGCGAGGCTGACGACGTCCTGATTTTCGGGGCCGCACCGCCCACGCCACCGAACAGCGTGGCAATCCGCACTCAACTTCCGCGATCGGCCGCCGATGTCAGCAATGACAATGCACTCGGTAGGCGTGGCGTCGCATCCGGTACCACTGCGGCTTTCCGGCGGGACGCGACGCGACCCGGAGGTCGCCATGAACGAAGACACCGCCAGCGGCACGGCCAGGGAATTCCTCACGCTCAAGCTGGGCGCCGAGGAGTACGGCATCGATCTTCTGAAGGTCCAGGAGATCCGGGGCTACGACACGGTCACCCGCATCGCCAACGCGCCCGACTTCATCAAGGGCGTGATCAACCTGCGCGGCAGCATCGTGCCGATCGTCGACCTGCGCACGTGGTTCCGGCTCGAGCAGGCCGCGTACGACCAGTTCACGGTCGTGATCATCCTGAACGTCGCGCAGCGCGTGGTCGGGGTCGTCGTCGACAGCGTGTCCGACGTGCTGACGCTCGACGGCGCGAGCATCCGGCCGCCGCCGGAATTCTCCACGACGTTCGACACCCGCTACATCACCGGACTCGGCACCGTCGAGGGCCGGATGCTGATCCTGGTCGACATCGAGCGGCTGCTCGCGAGCCCGGACATGCAGCTCGTCGACACCCTTCCCGAAGCCGCCTGACGCGGACCCCACCCTGCTGCACGCGCCGGCGGCTGCCGGCACCGAAAGGAACGAATCATGAAACGCTTCTCCGACATGTCGATCGGCTCCCGCCTCGCCGTCGGCTTCGGCCTTCTCGTGGCGCTGCTGGTCGTGCTCGCCGTCGTCGGCTATTCGCGGATGGCCGTGATCGAGGGCCAGGTGGAGAAGCTCGCCAACGTCAACCTGGTGAAGACGGCGCTGATGGGCCAGGTGCGCGACGAGATCCAGGACATCGCGCTCGCCACCCGCAACGTCGCGATGACCGACGACGCGGCGGCCAACCGCGAGGACGCAGCCCGCGCTGCTGCGGACTTCACGAGCCTCGCGGCCAATCTGGCCAAGCTCGAGCCGATGCTGCAGACGGAGGCGGGCAAGGCCGCGATGGCCGTGCTGAAGACCCAGTCGGCGGTCCTGAAGGCGAGCGCCGACAAGAGCATCGCGCTCGGCCTGCAGAACAAGAGCGAGCAGGCCACCAAGGTCATCCTCGAGGAGGTGCGGCCGCCGCAGCGCCTGATGCTGGCCGAAATGGGCAAGCTGCTCGAGATCCAGAAGAAGCTCAACGCGGAAGACGACGCCGCAGCCACGGCCGCCTTCACCACCGCGACGTGGGTGATGTTCTCCATCGCGGGCGTGGCGGTCCTGATCGCCGCCGTGCTGGGCTGGCTCATGACCCGCAGCATCACGAAGCCCGTCGCATCCGCGATGCAGGCCGCGCGCTCGATCGCGCAGGGCAACCTCGACGTCGCGATCGACGCCACGGGCAAGGACGAGATCGGCCAACTGCTGCGCTCGATGCACGAGATGGTGGACGTGCTGAAGCGGTTCGCGGCCGCGCAGGCGGAGATGACCAAGCAGCACGACGCGGGGGCCATCGACTACACCATCCCGCACCAGGAGTTCGCCGGCGCCTATGGCGTGATGGCGAAGCAGATGAACGACTTGGTCGCCTCCCACATCGCCGTCAAGATGCGCGTGGTCGAGGTGGTCAAGCGCTACGCCATGGGCGACCTCACCCTCGACATGGATCGCCTCCCCGGCAAGAAAGCGCAGATCACCGCCGCCATCGACGGCGTCAAGGCCAGCCTCAAGGCCATCAACGGCGAGATCGGCAAGCTCGTCTCCGCCGCCGTCGCCGGCGACTTCGCCCAGCGCGGCGACGAGGCCAAGTTCCAGTACGAGTTCCTGCAGATGGTGCAGGGCTTGAACAAGCTGATGGAGGTCTCCGACCAGGGCTTGAACGACGTCGCCCGCGTGCTGCAGGCGCTGGCCGCCGGCAAGCTCACCGAGCGCATCGACGGGTCCTACCAGGGCATGTTCGGGCAGCTGAAGGACAACAGCAACGCCACCGTCGACAGTCTCAAGCGCCTGGTCACCGACATCCGCGTCGCGTCGGAGGCGATCGGCACGTCGAGCGACGAGATCGCCACCGGCAACGCGGACCTGTCGAGCCGCACCGAGGAGCAGGCGTCCTCGCTGGAGGAGACCGCGTCCTCCATGGAAGAGCTCACCAGCACGGTGAAGCAGAACGCGGAGAACGCGAAGCAGGCCAACAAGCTCGCGGCCGGCGCCTCCGACGTCGCGGTGCGCGGCGGCGAGGTGGTGGGCCAGGTGGTGGCGACCATGGAGTCGATCACCGAGAGCAGCAAGAAGATCGCCGACATCATCGGGGTGATCGACGGCATCGCGTTCCAGACCAACATCCTGGCGCTCAACGCCGCGGTGGAAGCGGCACGGGCCGGCGAGCAGGGCCGCGGCTTTGCGGTGGTGGCAAGCGAAGTGCGCAACCTCGCGCAGCGCTCCGCTGCGGCGGCCAAGGAGATCAAGGCGCTGATCGGCGACTCGGTGGACAAGGTGGAGGCCGGGTCCAAGCTGGTCGATGCCGCCGGCAAGACGATGGAAGAGATCGTGCAGTCGGTGAAGCGGGTGACCGACATCATGAGCGAGATCACCGCGGCGAGCCTCGAGCAGTCCTCCGGCATCGAGCAGGTGAACCAGGCGATCGCGCAGATGGACCAGGTGACGCAGCAGAACGCCGCGCTGGTCGAGGAAGCCGCCGCCGCCGCCGAGTCCATGAAGAACCAGGCCGCGAATCTCAACCACTCGGTCAGCGTGTTCGTGATGGCCGCCGACGCGCCGGCGGCGCCGTCGCCGGCGGTCAGGATGGTGCGGCCGGCGGCGAGACCTTCCGCCAAACCGGCGGCACGCGTCCTGCGTGAGACGGGCAGCGCGCGCGGCTAGCGGGCGCGGCGGCTCACGCGACGTTCGCGCGCTGCGACGACAGGAAGCGCGCGCGCCTCAGTTGGCGCCGTAGACCGCGGCCGTCGCCAGGATCTCCTGCGCCTCGTGGCGCTGGTGCAGCGCCATGCCGAGGTTCGCGAGGTCGCCGGCCTGGCGCGCGAGCACCCGCTGCGCGAACGGCAGGAAGTCCACCTCCTCGCTGCGCACGTGCTCGTTGAACCGCTGCACCAGCTCGCGCAGCAGCGCGGTATCGAGCTGCGGCAGGTAGCCGTTGGCGACGGCCTGCACGGTCGGCTCGAGCCGCTTCCACACCTGCGCGATCTCGCGATGCTCGCGGACGAGTTGCGTCACCATGGCCCGCGCCCGGTCCGCTTCCTCGCCCGGCTGCGCGATCCGCAGCACCGCGGGGAACAGGTCGCGCTCCTCGTCGTCGTGGTGGGCGAGCACGCTGTTGCGGAACATCTTCAGCATGTCCGCCGCGCACGTGCGCGACCGCGCGGCGGCGGCGATCATCTCGGGCAGGCCGAGCGATGCCTGCAGGATCGCCACGAAGCCGGCGTGGCAGGTGGAGAAATCCTGCAGCGGCGTGTCGGCTGCAGCTGGCTGGCGGGTCGGCGTATCGGGCATGGCGCACCTCTCGGGAATACCTGCCTGCCACTATGGCACCGCGAGTGCGCCGGGCCTTGACTTGCGTCATGCGGCCACCACCGCGGACGCGACGCCTGCGGTGATCGGGACCCACGCAACGAAAAGCCCCGCACGCGGCGGGGCTCGTCGTTGCTGCCCGGGGCGAGTCGCTTACTTCTTCGCCTCGCCCTTCGCTTCCACCGTCACGCGGCGGTTGGGTTGCAGGCAGTCGATCAGCTGCTTCATGTTCTTCTGGTCGCAGCTCACGACCGGCTGCTTCTTGCCGAGACCCAGCGCCTCGATCTTCGCCTTGTCCACGCCCTTGCTGACGAGGTAGTCGCGCACCGCATCCGCACGACGCTCGGACAGCTTCTGGTTGTAGGCCTCGGTGCCGATGCGGTCGGTGTGACCCGTGACCAGCACGACGTCGAGCTTGCTCATCTGCGCGAGCTTCGCGACCACCATGCTGTCGATCGCCGCCTTGCCTTCGGGCTTCAGCACCGCCTTGTCGAAGTCGAACAGCACCTTCGAGTCGAGCTGGATCTTCTGCACCTGCGGCGCGGGCGCCGGAGCGGGCGCGGGGGCCGGCGCCGGCGCGGGTGCCGGAGCCGGTGCCGCACGCGGTGCCGGCGCCGCCTGCGCGACGACGGGCGCGTTGTACACCTGCGGCGGCGGATCGAACTTGTACGTCACCGTCAGCCAGACCAGGTTGGTCTTGTAGCCCGGGTTGCCGAACGCACCCGTGTACCACGAGTAGTTCGAGCCCACGGCCGCCGTGTTGAGGTTCTGGAAGTACGGGTAGTAGCCGCCGTAGCCCGCCATCTGGCCGTCGCTGTAGTCGTACTTCTCGAACGCGTAGCCGGCGTTGAACGACCACTTCGGGCTGTAGGTGTACGTGCCCTTGATCTGGAAGCGCTGCAGCGTCGTGTTGTCGGTGCTGTAGTTGACCAGCGGACCGCCCAGGAAGCCGCCGCCCGCCGTCGTGTTGCCCGACGTGAAGTCGACGCCGCCGCCGGTCTTCTGGTAGCTGTACGACGCGTTGAGCATCAGCTTCTCGGCAGCGGCCCAGTCCACCATCGCGGCCGCCATCCAGCCGTCCTGCTTGTTGGTGCTGCCCCACTCGAAGTTGGTGCCCGTGTTGGGCTGCGGCGCCGGGAAGTTGCCGTTGAGGTACGCCTGGTCGTACTTGACGTCGCCCCAGTTGCCGATGCCGGTGATCCGGAACTTGTCGTCACCCCAGGACGCGGTCACGTCGTACTGCTGGCTCTCGTCCTTCGTGCGGCCGTACAGGTTGTCCTTGTAGTCGAGCGTCCGCCACGTGGCGCCGAAGCCCAGCAGCAGCTTCGGCATCGGCGTCCAGTCGAGGTTCAGCTTGACGACGTTGGAATCGAAGCTGTTGACGTCGTACGCCGTGAAGTAGCGCGCGACCGACGTCAGCGCCGCGGTGTTCACGAGGTCCGAGCGCCGTTGCAGGTACTCGTACTTCAGCCGGCCGGTCAGGTTCTCGACGGTGCCGTTGTTGCGGTACTCGATCCACAGCCGGTTGTCGTCGGACTTGGGCGCATCCGCGAGCTCACGCTTGATCTGTTCCCAGTCCCAGCCGCCCAGCAGCTTGTTCTGGCGGTTGAAGGTCCACGCGAGGTCGATGCCGGCGGCGTTCTTCGTGTAGCCGAACGGCTCGGCCGCGCCCAGCGCGCCGATCTGGTAGCACGTGGCGCTGTTCACCGGGGGCGTGGCGCAGCTGCTGCCCTGGAAGCCCTGGCGATACGCCACCGACGTGGAGTTGTTCTCCTTGTCGTAGTAGTTGTAGAACACCTTCATGTCGAGCGCGGCCAGCGGATTCGAGTTCCACGCGACGCTCGCCGTCGTGGTCTTGATATCCCCCGAGAAGCTCGAGATGTTGGAGCCCGATCCCGCGTCGTACGGCTGCGTGAAGAGGTAGCCCACGCCCGGCGGCTGCGCCTGGCCCGTCGGCGTGTTGCCGGTGGGCTTCAGGCTCGACGTGTAGGCGAGCGAGTTGAGGCCGACGTTGTTGGTGAGCTTCGCCTGCGAGAAGCGCGCGATGATCGCCGAATCCCACGGCAGCTGCTTCCAGTAGCCCGACAGGCTCCACTTCTTGTAGTCGTTGTCGGGCGGCAGCGGCGACATGTCGAGGCCGTCGCGCATGTAGAAGTTCGTCCACGACACGGAGCTGTTGCCGTCGCTGAACTTGGAATCGAGGAACGCGAGCTTGAAGCCGTACTGCTTGCTGTTGTAGCCGCCTTCGAGCGTCGTGTTCTGCGTCTTGTAGTCGACCGGCATCCCGAGCTCGATCAGGCCGTTACCGGATCCCGTGCCGAGCGAGCCGCCGCCGTACTTGGTGCCCGTCTGCTGCACCTCGTTGTAGTCGGCCTTGAAGTACCACGGCGACTTGGCCGACACCTCGAAGTTGCCGCCCCACGTGTTGCGCTGGGTGCTGTAGTTGAACGGGTTCCAGCCGTTCGGATTGCCCGCCGGCGGGTACACGCCGCCCGGGTTCGGCTGGAACGTCGTGCCCGAGTTCTGCAGCGGCGTGAGCGCACCGAACGACAGGTTGTGCGGGATGTTGTTGTTGTACAGCGCCGCCTTCCACGCGCCGAACTGCCCGCCCTGCACGTTGATCCACTGGTCGTCACGGCCGAATTCCTCGCCGTAGCCGTACAGGTAGTAGTTGCGGCTCGCGCCGCGGATGTCGATGACGCCGATCGGCGCGCTGTTGATGTCCTGGTACTCCTGCGCCTTCGCGGCGTCTTCCGGTCCCTTGAACGGGATCCAGGTCAGCGGCGTGGTGGTGCCGAAGGCGCCGTTGCGGTTCGCGCCGTCGATGTTGGCACCGCGTCCGCCCGCCTCGACCGATCCGCCCCAGACGAAATTCTCGTCGGCATACGCGCCTTGCGCGAACAGGCCGGCGACGACAATGGCAATGAGCTTGACTCTCATGATCTCGTCCCCTTATCAGCGGATGAAGTATTCGCCAAAGGCGGAAGACGGCGCGTTGCTGCCGTGGATCTGGCGGTGGCAATTGACACAGCCGGAGCTCGGGAAGCGAATGTTCGAGGGCAGCGTGTTGGGAAGCGTGCCGCGACCGTCGTAGATGCCGTGCGTGTGGCCGTTCGCGTGGCAGTCGCCGCAGAGCTCTGGCGGCTTCTGCACGAGCAGTCCGCGATGGGACGAGCCGTGCGGCGCGTGGCAGGTGGCGCAGTTCTCTTCGACGGGCGGGTGCTCGTGAATCCACGGGCCGCGCTTGTCGGCGTGGCAGGACAGGCACAGGTCGTTGATCGAGTCGTTCTTGAGGCTCGCCTTCTGCATCGAGCCGTGCGGGTCGTGGCAGTTCTCGCAGCCGACCTTGCCTTCGATGATCGGGTGATGCGACGGCTTCAGGATTTCGGCGCGCACGTCGGCGTGGCATTCCACGCAGCGCTTGTAGGTCAGCTCGCGCGACGTCGTCGTGTACGGCGCGGCCGCGAACTGCGCGTTCTTGACGTTCTTGGTGTTGCTGGCCGACTGCGGCTGGTGCAACGAGTGGCAGTTGACGCAGGTGACGTCGACCTTGCGGTGCTTCGCGATCGACCAGTGCTCGAGCTGACGCTGCCCGCCGTGGCAGGTCAGGCACACCTCGGACTTCTGCGCCGCGGTGGCCGTCTTGGACCCGAGGATGCCGGTGGGCTTCTTCGCCTGGTCCTTGAGGTGCTCGGACGCGTCCCCGTGGCAGGCCTGGCACTGGCTGCCGGCGGCGTCGTTGGCGGCGCCGTGCGCGGTGAGGCGGATGGTGGCCGTTGCCTTTTCGTGGCACGTCAGGCACACAGGCCCGCTGTTGTCGGCAGCCGCAGCCTTCTTGTCCTGCGCCATCGCAGGCGCTGTCCAGAATGCCGCGACGGCCGCCAGCAGCCCGGCGGCCGCAATGATCGACTTGAATCGCATGTGGAACTCCCTTGGAGTGCTTCGTTGTTACGGCGTGCGTAACATTGCCGTTGCTCGCTGCGTCCGCGCGTGGCGAACGCATTGGGACCGATGCTGCGCCGCGAGATATGGTGCGCAATTGACGGCGGTCAACTGCGCGATGCACAGCGCGGTAAGCAGGGAACTTGCAGCAACGATGCAACAACCCGAGCGTTGCGCTCGGGATTGTGTCGACGTTATTGTTGGTCGTGCGACCTACGATGCGCGCAGCGACGCGAGCATCGCGTCCGCGACGTCGACGCCGTCGCGCTCCGCCGCACGCCGCAACGCCTCGCGGCGTGCGCCCGGAAGTCGCACCCCGGCGTCGGTGGCCATCTCCGCGACGAGCACCTCCAGCCGCGCGAGATAGCGGTCGCGGCCCGCGAGCGCATCGGGATCGATCACGATGAACGCTTGCCCGATGCCGGGGCGGTTGCCTTCGTCCACGAAGAACGTCGACGCCTCGAAGCCGAAGTTGGCGCCGATCACCGCGGTGACGAGCAGCTCGACGACGAGCGCCAGCATCGCGCCCTTCGGCGACGACACCGCGCCGATCGGCAGCATCGATCCTGCGAGCGCGGCCTGCGCATCGGTCGTGGGATTGCCGTCCGCGTCGAGCGCCCAGCCCGCGGGAATCGGCTTGCCGTCGCGCGCAGCGACCATCACCTTGCCGCGCGCGACTTCGGAGAGCGAGAGATCGACGAGCAGCGGATCGCCGCTACGGCGCGGGAACACGGCCGCGATGGGATTGGTGCCGAACACCGGATGCCGCCCGCCGGCCGCGGGCATCGCCGCGGGCGAGTTCGCGAATGCGAGCCCGACCAAGCCCGCCGCGGCAACCGGCCGCAGGTGATCGACCATCACGCCGGCGTGATGGCTGCGGATCACGCCCGCAAACACCACGCCGTGCGCCGGCGCCGCCGCGACGGCCTCCGCGACCGCGAGATCGCACGCGGGAAACGCGAGCCCTTCGCCGGCATCGACCACGAGCGCGCCGCCGCGGCGCTTAACCACCGCCGGCACGGCGCTGCCCACGACGCGCCCGTTGCGCAACTGCGCCGCGTACTGCGCGACGCGCGACAGGCCGTGCGACGGCATCGCCTGCGCCTCGGCCAGCACCAGCGCACGCGCGGTGGCGGCGGCCATCGCGGGGCTCGCGCCGGCGCGCGTCAGCGCATCGGCGACGAGGGCGCGCAAGTCATCCAGGGCGATGCGCATCGGAACCTGTCTCCAACGTGCAAACGAAGCCGCGCTGATGCTGGAAAACGTCGTTCCCGCGAACGCGGGAACCCAGTGGCGTTGCCGTTACATGCCCAACGACGCTGGATCCCCGCTTGCGCGGGGATGACGGTGGTGACGGTGATGTGCTGCAGGTCTCGACTCGGGTTCTACTTCTTGCCGAGCCCCATGTCCGCCGCGCCCTGCGTGTAGAGCTTGATCTTGTCCTTCATGAACGCGTCCATCTCGGCGGTGCCGACGTTCACGAGCTCGAAGCCGCTTTTCGCCGCGAGCTCCTTCATCTCCGGATCGTTGTTGAGCGCGAGCCACAGCTCCGCGAGCCTGCGCCGCGCCTCCGGCGGGGTGCTCTTCGGCACGCCGATGCCGCGGTACGCGCCGTCGACCCAATCGACGCCCAGCTCCTTGAACGTCGGCACGTCGGGCAGCAGCGGATGCCGCTGGTCCATCGCCACCGCGAGCGCGCGCACCTTGCCCTTGTTGTTGATCGCGAACGCGGTGTACGACATCGCGCCGTCGACCTGGCTGCCGACCACCGCCGTGGTCATGTCGCCGGTGCCCTTGAACGGCACGTAGATCGTCTTGATGCCGAACACCTTGTCGAGCCGCTCGTGCGCCGCGTGGTTCGCGGAGTTGAGGCCCGAGCCGCCGAGCGAGAGCTTCTCGGGCTGTGCCTTCGCGCCCTTCACGAAGTCGGCGAACGTCTTGTACGGGCTCGCCTCGGGCACCACCAGCGCGTCGGGCGTGTAGTGGAACCAGAACACCGGCGTCACGTCCTCGGTCTTGTAGCTCACCTGCCCTTCGATCGGCTGGAACACGATGTGCGGCAGGTTGATGCCGACGATGTTCACGCCGTCGCCGGGCAGCGTGTTCATCTGCGTCCACATGAGGCCGCCGCCGGCGCCCGGCTTGTATTGCACGATGGTGTCGATGGCCGGGCACTTCTTCTTCAGCACGACCTGCTGGTGCCGCGCCGCGAGGTCGGATTCGCCGCCCGCCGGGAACGCCTGCCAGTACATCACGTTCTTCTCCGGGCACGGCTGCGCGACGGCGCACGCCGAGACGAGCGGCAACAGCAACGCGAGAAGCTTGCGCATCGTGGATCTCCTCCGGTGGACGAAAGCGGTTGTGGTTCAGGACGCGTGCAGCGTGCGCGCCTCGCGCACGTGCATGCACACGGCCTGCGTCACCTGCGCGGTGGTCGCGGTGCCGCCGAGATCGCGCGTGTGCAGCGCGGGATCGGCGGTCACGCGCTCGATGGCGCGCATCAGCGTTGCGGCCGCCGCCGTCTCGCCGAGGTGCTCGAGCAGCATCACGCAGCTCCAGAACGTGCCGACGGGATTGGCGAGGCCCTTGCCCATGATGTCGAACGCCGAGCCGTGGATCGGCTCGAACATCGACGGATGGCGGCGCTCGGGATCGAGGTTCGCGGTGGGCGCGATGCCGAGGCTCCCGGCGAGCGCCGCGGCGAGGTCGGAGAGGATGTCGGCGTGCAGGTTGGTCGCGACCACAGTGTCGATCGACGCGGGCCGGTTCACCATGCGCGCGGTCATCGCGTCGACGAGCTCCTTGTCCCACGTGACGTCGGGAAAGTCGCGCGCGACCTCGCGCGCCACCTCGTCCCACATCACCATCGCGTGCCGCTGCGCGTTCGACTTGGTGACGACCGTGAGGTGCCTGCGCGGCCGCGACTGCGCGAGGCGGAACGCGAAGCGCTGGATGCGCTCGACCCCGGTGCGGGTCATGATCGACACGTCGGTCGCCACCTCGATCGGATGCCCGCGGTGCGCGCGGCCGCCGACGCCCGCGTACTCGCCTTCCGAGTTCTCGCGCACGATCACCCAGTCCAGGTCCTGCGGCCGGCAGCGCTTGAGCGGCGCGTCGATGCCGGGGAGGATGCGCGTCGGCCGCACGTTCGCGTACTGGTCGAAGCCCTGGCAGATCGCGAGCCGCAGGCCCCAGAGCGTGACGTGGTCCGGGATGTCCGGGTCGCCCGCGGAGCCGAACAGGATCGCATCCATGCCGCGCAGCGCGTCGAGCCCGTCGGCCGGCATCATGACGCCGTGCGCGCGGTACCAGTCGCCGCCCCAGCCGAAATCGGTGAACGCGAAGTCGAACCCGCCGTGCGCCGCGGCGAGCGCCGCGAGCACCTCGCGGCCCGCGGGCACCACTTCCTTGCCGATGCCATCCCCGGGGATGGTGGCGATGCGATACGTCTTCATGCCGGGCCGCTCTCCCTCACGCTGCGCGAGGGACTAGCGTAACGCGCCGCCCGCCGTTTGACCATCGGCGGCGGGCGCACCGGCACATCAAGCCGCCTGGGCGTGCTCCGCGGGCAGCTTGCGTTCGCGCCGCACGTAGCTTTGCAGGAACGTGCGCGCGTCGCCGTTGGGGAACTCGACGGTGATCTCGTCGCCAGCCGTCGCGCGCACGGTGCCGAGCCCGAAGCGCGGCACGCGGACGGTGTCGCCGCGCGCGTACTCGCGGCGGCGCGTGCGCCTGACCGCCTGCCGCAGCGGCGCGGCCGGTGCCGCGCGCGCCGCGCGCTGCTCGCGCCGGCAGTTGTCGCAGGTGCCGCAGCGGTCGTCCGGCAGCGAATCGGCGAAGTACTCGAGCAGCACGCGCCAGCGGCAAATGCCGGTCTGCGCGTAGAACACCATCCGCTCGAGCTTCTCGCGGTCCTGCTCGGCCTTGTCGGCGTAGCCGTGCGCGAGCTCGCCGACGCGGCTCGCGTCGGTCGCGCCTGTTCCCGCCTGCAGCGCGCCGCCGGCGGCGCGGCGCACGAATCCTGAGTCGATGAGGAGCTTCGCGGCGACCTTGATCTTGGTCGCCGCGATGTTGGGCAGCGAGGCGCGCAGCGTCGCGAACGCGACCGGACCCTTGGCGGCGAGGCGCACGATCGCGTCGTGCACCGCCTCCACCTGCGCGAGATCCGGGTAGCGGCGCACGAGGAAGAACTGCTGCACGCGGCGGTCGCGCAGGTCGTAGAGCAGCGTGCACGTCGCGGGCTCGCCGTCGCGGCCGCCGCGTCCCGATTCCTGGTAGTAGGACTCGAGGCTGCCCGGCATCTGCGCGTGGATCACGTAGCGGATGTCCGGCTTGTCGACCCCGAGCCCGAACGCGTTGGTCGCGACCATCACGCGCACGCCGCCCGCCATGAACGCATCCTGGCTCTCGGTGCGCTCGCGCGTCCCGAGCTTGCCGTGGTAGCGGCGCGCCTCGATGCCGTCGGCGACCAGCGCCTCGTGCAGCGCGTCCACCCAGCCGATGGTCGCGGCGTACACGATGCCCGTGCCCGGCGAGCTGCGGACGAGGTCGACCACGTGCTCGATGCGCTGGTCGTCGCTGCTGATGTGCACGACGCGGTAGCGCAGGTTCGGCCGGTACATGCCGGTCTGCACGACGTCCATCTGCGGCCGCCCGAGCTGCTCGGCGATGTCGTGCACCACCGCGTCGGTGGCGGTCGCGGTCAGCGCGAGCACCGGCGGCTCGCCGAGCGCCGCGAGCGCCGGTTTGAGGTCCAAGTACGCCGGGCGGAAGTCGTGGCCCCACTGCGACACGCAGTGCGCCTCGTCGATCACGACGCGCGCCACCTTCGCGCGCGCGAGCAGCGCGAGCGTCTCCGCGTCGGCGAGCCGCTCGGGCGTCACGAACACGATGCGCGCGCGGCCCGTGGCAATCGCATCCATCGCGTCCGCAAGCTCCGATACGGTGAACGCGCTGTTGAGCTGGACGGCCTCGACGCGCGCGTTGCCGAGCATCTCCGCCTGGTCCTTCATCAGCGCGATGAGCGGCGACACCACGATCGTGGTGCCGGGCGTCACCAGCGCCGGGAGTTGGTAGCACAGCGACTTGCCCGCGCCGGTGGGCATGATGGCGAGCGTGTCGCGATCCGCGAGCACGCGGCGGATCACCTCTTCCTGTCCCGGGCGCAACGCGGTGATGCCGAACGCGCGGCGCAACGCGCGCGCGATCTCGCGCGAATCGACGCGGCGGCCCCGCGGCGCGCGGCGCGTGCGCGAGGGTGCGGCCGCGCCCTCGCCCGTGCCGTCGCCTGTGAACACCGCCGCCGCTCCCGCGTCGAGCGCCGTCACCGCCGGCGCCCGCCGGGCAGGTCCTCCCGGCCGCCGCGGTCGAACACCGGCACGTCGTCGCCCTCGGGCTTGCGCTTGCCGTCGGCGCGCGCATAGTGCGTTTCCCCGGGCTCGTTGCGCGTGCGCGTGCCCGACGGCGCGGCCGGCCGCGCATCCTGCCCGGCCTGCGCCGGGCGATAGGAGCCCGCGAGCGGGCGGCGGACGTCGTCGTCATCGAGGTCTGCGGTCACCACGTCGGCGCCCACCAGCTCGTCGCCGGTGGGGCGGTCGCTGTCGACCTCGTCGCCGATCGACTCGCCGTCGATGAGCTGGCCCGTCTCGTCGCGCAGGAGCTGGTCGGTGGGCAGCGTCGAATCGCGGCCGGCCGCCGCGCGCTCGCCGGTGCCGCCGCTGTCGCTGTCGCTGTCGAGGTTGGCGTCGCCCATGTCGGCGCCCGCCGTGGCGCCCTCGCCGTCGATGTCGGGATCGGAGGTGGTGCCGGTCGGATCGAGCAGGCCGTCGTCGCGGTTGAGGCCCGGGCCGCCCTGGATGTCGCTACCGCTGTCGGTGGTGTCGCTCGGCCCCAGGGCGGCGGTGCCGTGGCCCTTGGTGACCGTGGGAGGAACGTCGTCGTCGTGCAGGAGGCTGGAAGTGGCCATGGGAATGTCCGGTTCGCCGCGTCCCGTGCGAAGCACGATGCGCAGCCGGTATCCGCAGCATGGAGTGCCGCGCGGCCACCGCCTAGCGGGCGATGTTCCCCGCCGGTTGTCGGCTGGGTCCTACGACGGCGCCGCGGCGCGCCGCGTCAGTTGGACATGCGGGTGAGGTGATCGAGCTTGGCGGCGTAGAGGTCGTGGTCGCGCCGCGACGTGCTGTTCTTCATCGCGAGCACGAGGTGCTTGCGCGCGGCGTCCACGTCGCCCAGCCGCAGCAGCGTCACGCCGAGCCAGAACTGGAACTCGTGGTAGTCCGGGGCCCGCGCCACCTCGCGCGCGAACGCGTCCTTGGCCGCCGCGAAGTCGCCCTTCTCGAACGCTGCGATCCCCCGGTTGAAATACACGAACGCGGGCTCCGGCTCGAGCTTCTCGAGCCGTGCCGCCAGGCGGTCGGCGTCGGCCGTGCGGCCCGCGTCGCGCAGCACCGCCACGAGGTTGCTCATCGCCTGCGTGTTGGCGGGCTCGCGCTCCAGCACGAAGCGCAGCACGGCCTCCGCGTCGCGCGCGTCGCCGTGGCGGCGGTAGACCGCGCCGAGCGTGTTGTACGCGGCGAGGAACTCGTCGGACTGCGCGATCGACGCGCGCGCCCACCAGTACGCGTCGTCGACGCGGTCGTGTGCGAGCATCTCGACCGCGCGGTTGTTCATGTACATCGCGACGATCGCGTCCTCGGAGATCTCGCGCGTGCGCATCCGGCGCATGTCGTCGGGCGGCAGGAAGTCGATGGTGAGGCCCTCGCTCTCCAGCGGCTTGCGGCCGACGCGGTAGCCGAAGCCGCCCTCGTCGGTCTTGCGCTTGCCGAGCGTGAGGTTGACGTGGCCGATCGCGAGGTAGAGGTCGCCGCTGCGCGCCCACTCGTCGTCGACGAACACCTTCTGGTAGAACACCGGCAGGTCGAGCGCCTTCGCGAACGCCGCGGTCATGATGACGAGCGACAGGCAGTTGCCCGAGCGCGCCGCGAAGGCCTGCGCGGCGTTGCGCGTCATCTCCGAGTCGTACTCGAGCTTGAGATCACCCTGCGTGTAGAGCGCGTCGACCAGCGCGTTCTGGCGTCCGCGCTTGGCCGCCTTCGCGGCGACCTGCGCGTCGAGGTAGTCGCGCATCTGCGGCGACAGCGCGAACACGTCGCCCACCCGGATCGCCTCGGAAGGCGGGCGGAATTGCGCGTCGCGGAAGAAGCGGTCGTCCTGCGGCGCGCGCGGGGCGGACGCGCAGCCGGCGAGCAGAAGGGACACGAGCAGCGCGCGCCAGATCGTCGTCATGGGAGGCCCTCCTGCGCAGGGGTTTCCGCGATTGTAGCGCCGGCTTCGCTACAATTCCGCATGTTCGCCTTCTTCGAGTCGCGCGTCCGGCCGACGGCGCTGCCGGGCACCGCCCCGCCGCCCGGCCTCCTCGCGTTCTGCTGGCACTTCATCCGGCAGACGCGCGGGCTCTACGCCGCGATGTTCTGCACCGGCATCGTGGTCGCGCTCATCGACACGCTGATCCCGGTGTTCATCGGCAAGCTGGTCACGCTGATGCAGGCCGACGACCGCGCGGCGGCGTTCGCGGCGGCGCTGCCGATGCTGGTCGCGATGGCGCTCGCGGTGGTCGTCGGGCGCCCGCTCGCGTTCGTCGCCGACAGCCTCGTGCGCAACAACGCGGTGGTGCCCAACGTCACGAGCCTCATCCGCTGGCAGAGCCACTGGCACGTCGTGCGCCAGAGCTGGCCGTTCTTCCAGAACGACTTCGCCGGCCGCATCGCCAACCGCGTGATGCAGACGTCCAACGCGCTGCGCGAATCGGTCGTGTCGTCGATCCGCGGCGTCTGGTACATCGTGGTCTACGGGCTGTCCGCGCTGTTCCTGATGGCGCACTCCGACTGGCGCCTCGCGCTGCCCACGCTCGCGTGGTTCGGCGCCTATCTCTTCTTCCTGCGCTACTTCGTGCCGCGCATGCGCGACCTGTCTAAGGCCTCGTCGGAAGTGCGCTCGCACGTGATGGGCCGCGTGGTCGACAGCTACACCAACATCCTCACCGTGAAGCTCTTCGCGCGGGCCCGCGACGAGGATGCCTACGTGCGCGAAGTGATCGACGAGCATGCGCGCGCCATCGCGGCGCACATGCGCCTCATCACGACGTTCATGGGCACGCTGTCGGCGATGAATGCCCTCCTGCTGGTCGGCACAGCGGCGATCGGGATGATGCTGTGGGCGCGCGGCGAGATCGGCGCGGGCATCGTCGCCACCGCGCTGCCGCTCGCGTGGCAGATCGCCAACGTCGCGGGCTTCGTGAGCTGGGAAGTCACCAGCATCTTCGAGAACATCGGCGTCGTGCAGGAGGGCATGGAGACCATCGCCGTGCCGCACACGCTGGTCGACCGCGCCGGCGCGCGCGAGCTCGTCGTGCCGCGCGGCGAGATCCGCTTCGAGCGCGTGACGTTCACGTACGGCCGCAGCGACGGCCGGCGCGTGCTCGACGACTTCAGCCTCGTCATCCGCCCCGGCGAGCGCGTAGGGCTCGTCGGCCGCTCGGGCGCGGGCAAGTCCACGCTCGTGAACCTCCTGCTGCGCTTCCACGAGCTCGAGCAGGGCGTGATCCGCATCGACGGCACCGACATCCGCGACGTCACGCAGGAGAGCCTGCGCGCGGCCATCGGCATGGTGACGCAGGACACGTCGCTCCTGCACCGCTCGATCGCCGCCAACATCGGCTACGGCCGCCCGGAAGCCACCGGCGCGGAGATCGAGAGCGCCGCGCGGCGCGCGCACGCGCACGATTTCATCGCCGACCTCATGGACTGGCGCGGGCGCACGGGCTACGAGGCGCACGTCGGCGAGCGCGGCGTGAAGCTCTCCGGCGGCCAGCGCCAGCGCATCGCCATCGCGCGCGTGATCCTCAAGAACGCGCCGATCCTCGTGCTCGACGAGGCCACCTCCGCGCTCGACAGCGAGGTCGAGCTCGCGATTCAGGAGCAGCTCCTGGGCCTCATGGAGGGCAAGACGGTGATCGCGATCGCGCACCGGCTCTCCACCATCGCGCGCATGGACCGGCTGGTCGTGCTCGACGGCGGCCGCATCGTCGAGGAAGGCACGCACGACGCGCTGCTGCGTCGCGGCGGGCACTACGCGCTGCTGTGGAAGCACCAGTCGGGGGGCTTCCTGCCGGACGACCTGCCCGTCGCGGACGAGGCGGCGCCGGACGCAGCCGTCGGCGCCACGCCGCGCTGACGCCGCACGCCGCGATGCGCACGATCCGCCGCTTTCGCGCCCTGGCCGCGGCGGCGCTGCTGCCGCTCGTCGCATCGTGCGTGTCGATCACCGAGAACACGCGCGCGCTCATCTACCACCCCGAAGGCATCGCGGTGCGCTCGCTCGATTGCGCGGAGGCCGTGCGCACCGCGGACGAGCGCCGGTTGCAGGCGACGGCGATCGACGCGTCGGCGATCCGCCTCCTCACGTGGAACATCCACAAGCAGGAAGACGCCGGCTGGGACCGCGACCTCGCGCGCTTCGCGGCGGCCAGCGACATCCTTCTCCTGCAGGAAGTGACGCTGACCGACCCGATCGAGCGGATCCTGCAGTCCGCGGACCTGGGCTGGGTGATGGCGAGCTCGTTCATCTACCGCGAGCGCGACATCGGCGTGCTTACCGCCACGCGCGTGGCGCCGGTGGCGAACTGCACGCAGCGCACGGTGGAACCGCTCCTGCGCCTGCCCAAGTCGGCGGTGATCAGTTGGCTGCGCTTGCCCGGCACCGACGAGACGCTCGCCGTGATCAACATCCACGCGGTCAATTTCTCGCTCACGCTCGGCGCCTATCGCGAGCAGCTCCGCGCGCTGGGCGACGCGCTCGCCACTCATCGCGGCCCGATCGTGCTCGGCGGCGACATGAACACATGGACCGACGAGCGCCTCGACGCCGTGCGCGAGCTCGGCGCGCGGCTGTCGCTCACCGAGCTCACGTACCCCGAGAAGGACCTGCGGTCACTCTTCCTCGGCAAGCAGCTCGATCACATCTTCGTGCGCGGGCTGGGGGTGACGAAGGTGGAGGCGGTGGCAGTGGAATCGTCGGACCACAATCCGGTGTTTGCCGTTCTGCGGTATCCGCCGTGACGGCAATCGGGCCAGCGTCGCTTGCTCCCTCATGCAGGGCGTATGAAGAGGCCTGTCGTCCCCGCGAAGGCGGGGACCCAGTGTCGTTCAGTGTTGACGGCAGCGGCCCCAAAGTCGCTGGGTCCCCGCCTTCGCGGGGACGACAATGAGTGAGTGTTGACGGCAGCGACCCAAAGTCGCTGGGTCCCCGCCTTCGCGGGGACGACAATGGGTGGCTCCCTGCAGATCGACGGATGCGCAGAGTCGCGTCGATCAAGGCGCCTGCCACGGCGCGTTGTCGTCGACGCCGGTCACGACCTCGTGCAGCCGCATCCGCCGGCGCCATACATCGAGCAGCGCAATCGCGATCGCGAGCAGCATCGGCCCCAGCACGAGGCCGGTCGCGCCGAACGCGAAGAGGCCGCCCATCGCAGCGATGAACACGGGGACGGTGTGCATCTCGACCCGCCCCTTCATGAGCAGCGGGAGGAGCAGGTTGTCGACGAGGCCGATCACGATCGCGCCCCATGCCGAGAGGATGAGCGCCTTCTCCCAGTGCCCGTCGACCAGCAGCAGCGCGGCGGCGGGCATCCACACGATGGCGGCGCCCAGGAACGGCAGCACCGCGACCAGCGCCATCACCGCGCCCCACAGGAGCGGCGCGGGCAGGTCGAGCCACCAGAACATGAGGCCGCCGAGCGCGCCCTGCACGAGGGCGACGATCAGCGTGCCGTAGACCACCGCGCCGATCATGTCGCGCACCTTGCGGACGACCTGCCCCGTCTCGACGTCGGACAGCGGGACGAGGCCCTCGACGAGCGCGAGGATGTGCCACTTGTCGCGCAGGAAGAAGAACAGCAGGAAGAACGTCACGAGCAGCGACACGCCGAACTCGACCGTCGCCTGCAGCGCGTTGCCGACGCCGCGCGCGACGTCGTCGCCCTTGCTCTTCGCATTGCTGTCGATCTGCTGGTCGAACCACTCGTGCAGCGGGGCGAGCTGCGGGAAGTCGTGGATCGTGCGCTTCCAGCGCTCGCCGTCGAGGAGCTGCTTCACCTCGTCGGTGCCGGCGATCGCCTCGCGGCCCACCTCGCGCACCAGCCACGCGGTGGGCAGCGCGATCACGATGGTCACGACGACCAGCGCGAGCAGCGCCGCGACGTTCGGCCACGACGGCATCCGCGCGAGGATGCGCTCGTGCAGCGGATGCGCGATCACCGCGAGCACGAGCGCCCAGGTCAGCGCCGGCACGAACGGGTGGACCATCATCCAGCAGAGCCAACCGACGAGCGCGCTCGCCGCCACCAGCACGAAGACGAGCACGCGCTCGCGGGTCAGCAGGTTGTCGACGTGCCGGTGCGCCATGGGTCCCCTCGCGCGCCATTGGCGGCGCCGGGCGCATTATGCGATGCCGGCGGCGCCCTGCGGATACCCGGCATCCGCACATCCCGTAATGGTTTGTGTTAGCGTCGCGCCGTGCGACTGCCCGATCTCCTCGCGACCAAAGCCGGCCGGCTCACGACGTTCTTCCTGCTGTACGTGACGGAAGGCATCCCGCTCGGCTTCACCGCCACCGCCATCGCCACCCAGATGCGCCGCCAGGGACTGGGGCCGGTCGCCATCGGCGCGTTCGTCGGCTCGCTCTACCTGCCGTGGGCGTTCAAGTGGCTCGCCGGGCCATTCGTCGACACCTTCTCGTCCGACCGCTTCGGCCGCCGGCGGCTGTGGATCCTGATGATGCAGATCGGCATGGTGGCCACGCTCGCGGCGGCCATGCCGGTGAACTTCGCGACGGAGGTGGCGCTCTTCACCGCGATCATCTTCGCGCACAACGCGTTCGCGGCGACGATGGACGTCGCCATCGACGCGCTGGCGGTGAACGTGCTGCCCGAGCCCGAGCGCGGCCTCGCCAACGGCTTCATGTTCGCGGGCGCGTCGATCGGCCAGGCGATCGGCGGCTCGGGCGTGCTGTTCCTGACCGAGTACTTCCCGTTCAACTCGACGTACTTCTTCGTGATGGGCGCGATCCTCGCGGTCACCGTGTTCGTGGTGCTGCCGCTGAAGGAGCCCGCGCGGGCGCCGCGCGCGCCGTCGCCCGACGGCCCGTTGGCGACCGTGCTGCGCGACCTCTCCACGTTCATCCACGAGGCGTGGCGCGCGTTCACCGGCTCGCGGCCGGCGCGCGTCGGCGTGCTTGTCGCGCTGCTGCCGGCGGGCGCGTACGCGCTCTCGCTCGCGCTGCAGTCGAACCTCGCGGTCGAGCTGGGCCTCACCGACAACGCGATCGCGCAGCTCAACCTCGCGTCGACCGTGATCTTCGCGCTGGCGTGCGTCTCCGGCGGCTGGCTGTCCGACCGCTTCGGCCGGCGCAGGATGCTCGCGCTGTTCGTGTTCCTCACCGTGATCCCCACGCTGTGGCTCGCGTGGGAGATGCAGCAGGCGCAGTGGATCATGCCGGTCGAGGTCGACGCGCCGAACCGGCCGCAGCCGTCCGCGCACCTCGTGTGGGTGTTCTGGGCGGCGGTGATCGCGTTCAACGTGTTCCAGGGCCTCTACTACGGCGTGCGCACCGCGCTCTTCATGGACGTCACGACGCGCGCGGTCGCCGCCACGCAGTTCACGGCGTACATGGCGATGTCCAACCTCGTCATCACCTACACGTCGTGGTGGCAGGGCCTGTCGATCGTGCGCTGGGGCTATCCGGTGACGCTACTGATCGATTCCGCCGTGGGCCTCGTGATGATCTTCCTGTTGCCGCTCATGCGGCGCAAGGAAGGCGACGCGCCCGCCCGCGACGCCGTCGCCACACCGGCGCCGCGGCTGGATTGATTCGCGACGGCCGCGGCGCCTCGCCGCAGGCCGCTTGACGCGCATCAACGCGCGCCGACGCGTTCCGCCGTACGATCGTCGGTCGACGCGAGCGTGCCTGCTCGCGCACCGATCCGTGAAGCCCGCATCCCTGCCCGCCCCCGTGCCCCACCGTCCGCTGCTGGGCTTCCTCCCCGCCACCGCACGCGGCACGATCAGCGCAATGCTGCTCGGCCTCAACACGCTGTTCTGGTGCCTGTCGCTGTTCGCGTTCGCGCTGGTGAAGCTGGTGCTGCCGCTGCGCCCCGTGCGCAAGATCATCGACCGCATCCTCAACTTCATCGCGACCTGCTGGATCGCCGGCAACAGCGGCTGGATGGGCCTCGTCGGGCATACCGAATGGGACGTGCAGGGCATCGACGAGCTCACCTACAGCGGCTGGTACCTCGTCAACGCCAACCACCAGTCGTGGGTCGACATCCTGGCGCTGCAGCACCTCCTCAACCGCCGCATCCCGCTGCTCAAGTTCTTCCTGAAGCAGCAGCTCATCTGGGTGCCCGTGATCGGGCCCGCGTGGTGGGCGCTCGATTTCCCGTTCATGCGCCGGCACTCGCCGGCCTACCTCAAGCGCCATCCCGAGAAGCGCTTCGACGACCTCGAGACCACGCGGCGCGCGTGCCGCAAGTTCGCGCTCGTGCCCACCAGCGTGATGAACTTCGCGGAGGGCACGCGCTTCACCACCGCCAAGCACCGCGCGCAACGCTCGCCGTACCGGCACCTGCTGAAGCCGAAGGCAGGCGCGCTGGCGCTCGCGCTCGACGTGCTCGGCGACAAGTTCGATGCGCTGCTCGACGTCACGATCGTGTATCCCGCTGGCATCCCGACGTTCTGGGACCTCATGTGCGGGAACGTGCCGAAGGTGATCGTGCGCGCGCAGCGCCGCCCCATCCCGCCCGTGCTGCGGCATGGCAACTACACGGACGATCCCGCGTACCGCCGCGCGTTCCAGGCGTGGCTGCATACGCTCTGGCAGGAGAAGGACGCGCGCATCGCCGCGCTGCTCGCCGCGTCCTGAACGCTCCGAAGCCCCACCGCAAGGAGTCCATCGTGGCATCACACCTGCACGTCCGCCGCGGCGCCGTCGCGCTCGCGCTGATCGCCGTCCTCGCGCTGCCCGCGCTCGCCGCCGACAAGCGCAAGGGCGAGGGCACGCCCGTCACCGTGACGCCGGAGATGACCGGCGCGGGCATCGTGTCGAGCGGCGCGACGCTGCCGCCGATCCCGCCACTCACCGGCTCGCACGAGAAGCCCGTGCCCGCGTGGAGCGGGCCGCTGCCGTATCCGATCGTGATCGCCGACCGCCGCAACAACCGCCTGATCGAGATCGCGCCCGACAAGCGCATCGTGTGGGAATTCCCGTCGCCCAACCTCAAGATTTACCGCGGCAACGACGACGTGTTCTTCTCGCCCGACGGCAAGCGGCTGGTGATCAACGAGGAGGACAACTACGACCTGCACTTCGTCGACTACGAGACGCGCACGCTGACCTACACGTTCGGCGCTTCCGACGTGCGCGGCAGCAAGCCCGGCCTCTTCAACTATCCCGACGACGCGCACCTGCTGCCCGACGGCCGCATCGTGGTCGCCGACATCCGCAACTGCCGCATCCAGTTCATCGATCCCGAGACGTCGAAGGTCGTGCAGCAGTGGGGCAAGGAAGGCCAGTGCCGCCACGATCCGCCGCGCACGTTCGCGTATCCCAACGGCTCGACGCCGCTCCCGGGCGGCGACATCCTCGTCACCGAGATCACCGACGCCCGCATCACGCGCCTCACGCTCGACGGCAAGGTGGTGTGGAGCGCGCGCGCCCCCAACGTGCGCTACCCGTCCGACGCGTTTCCCACGCGCGACGGCAACATCATCGTCGCCGACTTCAGCAAGCCGGGGCGCGTGGTCGTCTTCGATCCCAAGACCGGCAAGTCGAAGTGGGAGTACTTCGTGAAGGACGGCGAGAAGATGCTCGACCATCCCTCGCTCGCGCTCGAGCTGCCGAACGGCAACGTCGTGGTCAACGACGACGCGCGGCACCGCGTGATCGTCATCGATCGTGCGACGAAGGAGATCGTCTGGCAGTACGGCGTCACCGACAAGCCGGGGCACGGCCCGAACGAGCTCTTCTTCCCCGACGGCGTGGACATCGACGTCTTTCGCGACTGGAGGCCGACGTCGGCGCGCTGAAAGGCGCGCTACAATCGCCCTCCCGTTTTCCGGAGGAGGACTCCATGCAGATGTCGATGTACCAGGCATCCGCGCCGGTATTCGTGCGCGGCCTCACCAGTCTCAGGCACGTGCTGCAGAAGGCGCAGGCGCACGCCGCCGCGAAGAAGATCGACGAGAGCGTGCTGATCGGGCTGCGGCTTTATCCCGACATGTTCCCGCTCAACCGGCAGGTGTACGTCGCGACCGACTTCGCGCGCGGCACCATCGCGCGCCTCGCCGGCAGCGAGCCGCCGAAGTGGGAAGACAACGAGACGACGTTCGCGACGCTCATCGAGCGCGTCGACCGCGCGATCCAGGCGATCAAGGCGATTCCCGCCGCGCAGCTCGAAGGCGCCGAGACGCGCTCCGTCACGCGCCCCGTGCGCGGCGAGCCCAAGACGTTCACCGGCATCAACTTCCTGCAGCAGTACGCGCTGCCGAACTTCTATTTCCACTGCGTGACGGCCTACGCGATCCTGCGCGCCAACGGCGTGGAGCTCGGCAAAGGCGATTTCATCGGATCTCTCGACTAGCAACGGCCGTTACATCGTCACCTCCCTCTCCCCGCTCGCGGGGAGAGGGTTGGGGTGAGGGGAACGCCCTTCAGGTGGCAGGGTCCGAGCCGGGGTCACGCAACCGCCCGCGCCCCAACCCGGGATCTGACACCGGCGCGAGAAGCGTGCGCCGGTATCAGACCCCTGGACGCCGGAGGGTCAGACCCCGGGCCTATGCGGCCTGCTCCGCCACCGGCCACGCCCCATGCACCCGCGGGACCGTCCACACGCGGTAGTGCAGTAGCGACAACGCCAGCGGATCCGCCAGCAGCGCCGACTTCTCGCGCGCCGTCAGCGCGTCCGGCCCCTCGGCGAGCGCGCGCTCGACCAGTGCGCGCCGCTCCTCGCGCACGCGCGCCGGCAATCCCGGCCGCGGCACCGCGAGTGCGGCCACCAGCGCGTTGATGCGCGGGTCGACCACCGCGTCGACGAAGCCGGGCGTCGCGCGCGCTTCGTCGTTGTAGCGGTCGGTGGCCGCGATCTCGGGCGGCGGATTCGTCTCCTCGGGAATGAGGAACAGCCCCGCCGCGCGTGCGCGCACGCCGAGCGTCGCGCGGCTCGTGTAGACGGAGATCGGGATCGACACGATCAGCGCGCCGGCCACCGGCGCCAGCCACCACAGGAACGACGGGTTCAACCATCCCACGCCGATCGCCCACGCGACGCCGAACAGCGTCTGCAGCCCGTGGCGCTGGATGGCCTCGCCCCACGACGTCTGCGCATCCTCGCGCGGCGGCGACTTCCACGTCACCGAGCGGCCGAGCAGCGCCATCACGACGAAGCGCGTGTGGAACAGCATGCGGATCGGCGCGAGCAGCATCGACATCAGCACCTCGCCGATCACGCTCAGCACCAGCTTCCCGCGGCCGCCGTAGCGCGCGACGCGCGGGATCGTGACCATGAAGATCGACAGCACCTTGGGCAGGAACAGCAGCAGCGCGGTGCCCGCGACGAGCGACAGCGCCCACTCCGGCCGCCACTCGGGCCAGCGCGGGAAGAGCTGGTAGGGCTGCGTGAAGTACGTCGGCTCGACCAATGTGTGGATCGCGAGCTGCGCGGTCGACAGCACGAGGAACAGGAACCACAGCGGCGCGGAGAGATACGCCATCACGCCGGTCATGAACACCACGCGATGCGCGGGATGCAGGCCGCGCGTCAGCATGAGCCGCGCGTTCATGAGGTTGCCCTGGCACCAGCGGCGGTCCCGTTTCAATTCGTCGATGAGATTCGGCGGCATTTCCTCGTAGCTGCCGGGCACGTCGTAGGCGATCCACACGCCCCACCCCGCGCGCCGCATGAGCGCCGCCTCGACGAAATCGTGCGACAGGATCTCGCCCGACAGCGCGCCCTTCCCCGGCAGCCGCTCGAGCGCGCAGTACTCGATGAACGGCGCGACGCGGATGATCGCGTTGTGGCCCCAGTAGTGCGACTCGCCCAACTGCCAGTAGTGCAGGCCCGCGGTGAAGAGCGGCCCGTACATGCGCGTCGCGAACTGCTGCATGCGCGCGTACAGCGTGTCGCGGCCCGCCGCGCGGGGCGCGGTCTGCACGATGCCCGCATCCGGGTTCGCCTCCGCGATCTGCACGAGGCGCGTGAGGCACTCGCCGCTCATCACGCTGTCGGCGTCGAGCACGATCATGTAGCGGTACTTGCTGCCCCAGCGGCGGCAGAAATCGGCGATGTTGCCGCTCTTGCGCTTGATGCGGTGCTGGCGCCAGCGGTAGAAGAGGCGGCCGTAGGCGCCGAGGGTCGTGCAGAGCTCGTTCCACGCCGTGACTTCCGCGACGCGCGTGTCGGGATCGCCGGTGTCGGAGAGCACGAAGAAGTCGAAGTGCGCGAGGTTGCCGGTGCGCGCGAGCGACTCGTACGTCGCGCGCAGGCCCGCGAACACGCGCGGCACGTTCTCGTTGGCGATCGGCATCACGATCGCGGTGCGCGCGTCGTCGGCGATGGGCGCGTCGCGCGCCGCGGTGCGCGAGATCGCGTAGCCGTCGCCGCCCGACACGATCACGAGGAAGCCCGCGAGCGCCGTCCAGAAGCCCAGCGACACCCACGTGAACAGGATCGCGAACAGCACGAGGATCGCGACCTCGAGCGGCTGCTGGCCGTGGTACGGCAGCACGGCGCCCATCAGCGCGGTGGCGAGCCACGTCTGCGCGAGGGCGAGCGCGAGCAGCACGAGGCGGCGGCGGTTGGCGACGAAGTACCAGCGCTTGCGCTTGCCGTCGCCGGTCGCCTTGTCGTGCTCGCCGCGCGCGGGCCACGGCCGCGGCACCATCGACGTCCGCCGCATCGGCGGCGTGGTGACGAGGCGCGGGAAGCCGTGCACGTCGTGCTGCACGACGGCGTCGTCCGCCGCCTGCGGCTTGCGTCCCAGCGCGAGGGCGAGCCGCGCGAGCAGCGAGGCGAACGCGGGCTCGGCAGGCGGTGGGGCGACGTGCGCGAGCTCGCCGTGCAGCGCCGCGAACGCCGGCATGCCGGGATGCTCCGCCAGCGCCCGCGCCACGCGCTCGCGCTCCCCGCCGGCCAATCGCAGCCGCGTCAGGTAGGCGGCGACATCGCCGTGGGCCGCGTCGTCGCGCATCATTCGCCCGGCAGGATGTAGCTCCAGGTCGGCGTCAGCGTCGTCTCGCCCGCGCGCAGGAACGCGCGCAGCTCGGCGGGCTTCTTGTCGTCGAGCTGCTTCACGCGCAGGCGCAGGCGGTAGCCGCCCGTCACCTCGTTGCGGTACGGATGGTTCTCGACGATCTCGGCGTTCGGATCCGTGGTGACCACGCTCTCGACGGTCGCGTCGGCCGGCAGCTTCGCGAACACCGGACCTTCGAAGTCGACCACGAAGCCGACCGACGGGTCGGGATCCTTCGAGTAGCCGTGCCCACGCCGCGTCTGCGCGATCCACGCGAGCGGCGGCTTCGTCTCCTTCTCGCGCTGCCAGCGCACGGTGTACTCGACGTCGAGCGGGCGCTTCGGCGCCGGCAACGCATCCGGCACCCAGAACGCGACGATGTTGTCGTTGGTCTCGTCGGGCGTGGGAATCTGGATCAGCTCGACGCGACCCTTGCCCCATTGCCCCTTGGGCTCGACCCACGCGCTCGGCCGCAGCTCGTAGCGCGCCTCGAGGTCCTGGTAGCTGTCGAAGTTGCGGTCACGCTGCATGAGCCCGAACCCCTGCGGATTGGTGAGGGCGAAGGACGTGACCAGCAGCCGCCGCGGATTGACGAGCGGGCGCGTGATCCACTCCCCCGTCCCCGACTGGATGAGCAGGATATCCGAGTCGTGGACCTCGGGCCGGTAATCGCGCCCGGTCGGCCGCTGGTTCTCGCCGAAGAAGAACATGCTGGTGAGCGGCGCGATGCCGAGCTTCGCCACGTTCTCGCGCAGGAACACGCGCGCCTTCACCACCGTCAGCGTCTCACTGCCCGGCCGCAGCACGAAGCGGTACGCGCCCGTCACGCTCTTCGAGTCGAGGAGCCCGTAGATCGTGAGCTCCTTCGCGGTGGGCGACGGCCGCTCGATCCAGAACTCGACGAAGCGCGGGAATTCCTCGCCCGACGCGAGCGCGGTGTCCACCGCGAGCCCGCGCGCCGAGAGGCCGTAGCGCTGATCCTTGCCGAGCGCGCGGAAGTACGACGCGCCCTGGAACACCAGCACCTCGTCCTTGTATTTCGGGCTGTTGAGGTTGAAGTGCACGCGGAAGCCCGCGAAGCCGACGCCGCGCATCGCCTGCGGGTCGATTTTGTTCTTGCCGTAGTCGAAGAGCTCCGGGTCGAAGCGGATCTCGTGCGGCGTTCCGCCGACGATCTCCGACAGCCGCACCGGCATGTCGTAGTAGAGGCCCGGATGGAAGAGCTGCAGCTCGAACGGCAGGCCGGTCGAGCGCCAGATCGACTTCGCCGGGCGGAAGCGGATGTCGCGGTACTGGTCGTAGGTGAGCTCGCGCAGCGCCTTCGGCAGCGCGTGCGCGGGCGCCTTGTACGGCTGCGCGGCCAGCGCGGCGGCGCGGCGGCCGACGTCCTCGAAGTCGAAGGTCGCGGCATGCGCGAATGCGGCCACGAGCGTGAGCATGCACGCCAAGGCGAGGTCGGGAAGTCGCAGGCGCATGACGGTCACCGCTCGCCCGGGAGCACGCACATCGCCGCGCCCTCGCCGATCCAGCCTTGCGTGACCATCTGCGTGACGACCGCGGGGTCGGTGGCGAACCGATGGTTGGAGACGCCGAACGGACGCCACATCCGGTAGAGCGGCACGCGCCCGCCGCTGCAGGTCCCGTCCGCCGCGAGCGGCGCCGCGTAGAACGCGATGCCCTCGAAGTCCCACTGGCCTTTCTGGTCGATCGCGTGGCACTCCGCTCGCTCGCGCGTGAAGAAATGCGAGCCGATGCCGGGCTTGCCGGCAAACCGGTAGACCACCGTGTTGGGCGACGAGAGCGGACACCCGCGCATGGTGACGACGCGGAACGTCTTGCCGGTGCGCGTCCAGGCGCCCACCTTGCCGGCATCGATCGCGCGAATCTCCTCCGGGTCGACGGCATAGAAATACTGATCGAGCCCGTCGTGCCGAAACTCGAGCACGGTGGCGATCGTGTCCGGTGGCGACGGATCGAAGCACGCGTAGCCGTTGCGGGCGATCCGGTCGAACAGGTCGGCGCGCACCAGGCGATCGAGCATCGGCGGAATGTCCACCAGCGGCGGATAATCGAAATAGACCTCTTCGAGAATGGCCGACTGGCGCACGGTCGGATGCCCAAGCGAGGCGGCGAGCGCCGGGTCCGCCGCGAGTCGCGCGATGAACGCGGCGGCCTTCCAGTCCTTCGGTCGTGCCCAGATCGACGGCGACAGCGCGGGCTCCGGGTTGCACCTCCCCTCGATCGGCGCGATCGTCATCGGCAACGACGCGCTGTCGACGACGCCCTGCTCGGCATCCGTCATCTGCGCCACGATCACGTAGTCGCCCGCCGCGAGCGGCGCGAGCGTGGCGGAAAGCGAGCTGCATGCGGGCGGCGCGGACGCCGACGTCGACTTGCGCAGCGCGACCACGATCTCCTTGCCGCGCTGCGTCACGGCCAGGCCGGCCGCACAATCCGGCCACGCGGCGGCGGACGTTGCGCTGACGGTCACCGTGACGCTGCCCCGGTCGACGAGCTCGCCATACGCGTGGAAGACATGGATATCGAGCGCGAGCGCCGGTCCTCCCGCCGCGAAGGCGAGCACCAGGGCCCATGCCGATCGAAGGTCGAGGCGCGACATCGGTCGAGGTTATCCCAGATTGGACGCGAGCCGCCGCGCCGCTTCGTCGCGGGTGAGGCCCGCGCGCTGCGCGAAGTCGGCGAGCTGGTCCTCGCCGATGCGGCCGACCGCAAAGTAGTGCGCGTCCGGATGCGAGAGGTAGAAGCCCGAGACCGCCGACGCGGGATGCATCGCGTAGCTCTCGGTCAGCGTGATGCCCACCTCGGGCGCGCGCAAAGCCGCGAACAGCGGCGCCTTCGCGGCGTGATCCGGGCATGCCGGATAGCCGGGCGCGGGGCGGATGCCCCGGTATTCCTCGCGCACCAGCGCGGGCGCATCGAGCATCTCGTCGGCCGCGTAGCCCCACAGCTCGCGCCGCACCTTGCGATGCAGCCACTCGGCGAACGCCTCCGCGAGCCGGTCGGCGAGCACCTTCAGCATGATCGCGCTGTAGTCGTCCTTCGCGGCCGCGAACTCCGCGAGCTTCTGCTCGATGCCGAGGCCCGCGGTGACGGCGAAGCCGCCGAGCCAGTCGGCGCGCGTGCCCTTCGGCGCCACGAAGTCCGCGAGCGCGTAGTTCGGCTTGCCCGTCGGGCGCTGGTTCTGCTGGCGCAGTCCGCGCCACGCGAACGCGACCTCGCGCCGCGCGTCGTCGGCGTAGACTTCGATGTCGTCGCCGACAGCGTTGGCGGGCCACAGCGCCAGCACGGCGTTCGCGCGCAGCCAGCGGCCCGCGATGACGCGCTCGAGCATCGCGCGGCCCTCGGCGTACACGTTGCGCGCGGCCTCGCCCACGACCGGGTCGTCGAGGATCGCGGGGAACGGCCCCGACAGCTCCCACGCCTGGAAGAAGGGGCCCCAGTCGATGTACCCGGCGATCTTCGCGAGATCGACGTTGCGCAGCTCGTGGCGTCCCGGTGCGGCCGGCGCCGGCGGCCGGTACGCGTTCCAGTCGACCGCGAACGCGTTCGCGCGCGCGGCGGCGAGCGAAACCAGCGCCGGCCCCTTCTTGCCTGCGTGCTGCGCGCGGATCTTCTCGTAGTCGGCGGCGACCTCGGCGACGTAGGCGTCGCGCAATTCGTCGGACAGCAGGTTGCTCGCGACGCCGACCGCGCGTGACGCGTCGGGCACGTACACCGTGACGCCGCCGTAGTTGGGCGCGATCTTCACCGCCGTGTGCACGCGCGACGTGGTGGCGCCGCCGATGAGGAGCGGCTGCGTCAGGCCGAGGCGCTGCATCTCGCGCGCGACGTGCGCCATCTCCTCGAGCGACGGCGTGATGAGCCCGGACAGGCCGACGATGTCGGCGCGATGCGCGGCGGCTGCTTCCAGGATCTTCGTCGCGGGCACCATCACGCCGAGGTCGATCACCTCGAAGTTGTTGCACTGGAGCACGACGCCGACGATGTTCTTGCCGATGTCGTGCACGTCGCCCTTCACGGTCGCGGTCACGATCGTGCCCTTCGGCTTGCCCGCGTCGCCGCTGCGCGCCTTCTCCTCCTCGATGAACGGGACGAGATGGCCGACGGCCTGCTTCATCACGCGCGCCGACTTCACGACCTGCGGCAGGAACATCTTGCCCGCGCCGAAGAGGTCGCCGACGACGTTCATGCCGTCCATCAGCGGACCCTCGATCACCTGGATCGGCCGCGCGTACTTCTGCCGGGCTTCCTCGGTGTCCCCGACGATGTACGTCGTGATGCCCTTCACCAGCGCGTGCGTGAGCCGCGCCTCGACGCTGTCCGCGCGCCACGCGAGGTCCTCGACCACGGCCTTGCCCTGCGCCTTCACGGTCTCGGCAAATGTGACGAGGCGCTCGGTCGCGTCGGGACGGCGGTTGAGCACGACGTCCTCGACGCGCTCGCGCAATTCCGCCGGCAGCTCGTCGTACACGCCGAGCTGTCCGGCGTTGACGATGCCCATCGTGAGGCCCGCGCGGATGGCGTGGTACAGGAACACCGTGTGGATCGCCTCGCGCACCGGCTCGTTGCCGCGGAAGCTGAAGCTCACGTTCGAGATGCCGCCGGACACCTTTGCGTGCGGCAGGTGCTCGCGGATCCAGCGCGTCGCGTCGATGAAGTCGACCGCGTAGTTGTTGTGCTCGTCGATGCCGGTGGCGATCGCGAACACGTTGGGGTCGAAGACGATGTCCTCCGGCGGGAAGCCCACCTTGTCCACCAGCAGGTCGTAACTGCGCCGGCAGATCGACGTCTTGCG
This sequence comes from Burkholderiales bacterium, assembly GCA_046347855.1. Taxonomy (GTDB): domain Bacteria; phylum Pseudomonadota; class Gammaproteobacteria; order Burkholderiales; family Casimicrobiaceae; genus VBCG01. The sequence goes on along the minus strand of JAXMFJ010000005.1, from coordinate 261,306 downwards.
CTCGAAGGTGTCGGCCTGTCCCTTCTCGTCGAACGCCATCACGATCACCGCGGCGCCGTAGCGGCGCACGAGCTTCGCCTGCTGCAGGAACGTGTCCTCGCCTTCCTTGAGCGAGATCGAGTTCACGATCGGCTTGCCCTGCACGCATTTCAAGCCCGCCTCGATCACCTCCCACTTCGAGGAGTCGATCATCACCGGCACGCGCGCGATGTCCGGCTCGGACGCGATGAGATTCAGGAAGCGGACCATCGCCGCCTTCGAATCGAGCATCGCCTCGTCCATGTTGACGTCGATGATCTGCGCGCCGTTCGCGACCTGCTGGCGCGCGATGTCGACCGCGGCGGCGAAGTCGCCGGCGAGGATCAGGCGCGCGAACGCCTTCGAGCCGGTGACGTTGGTGCGCTCGCCGACGTTGACGAACAGCGAGTCGTCGCCGATCAGGAGCGGCTCGAGGCCGGCCAGGCGCATGAGGCGGGACATGGGTATGGGGCGCATCGCCACGGAGGCTCCCTCTCCCCGCGCGCGGGGAGAGGGCTGGGGTGAGGGGCGATCGGCGCTGCGGCCACCGCCCCTCACCCTAACCCTCTCCCCGCAAGCGGGGCGAGGGAACTTTGAGCCTACGCAGCCGCCTCCGCCATTTCGCGCGCCGGCACGTCCGCGGCCTGCGGCAACGCGCGCGGCGGCAACGTCTTCACCGCCTCCGCAATCGCCCGGATGTGCTCGGGCGTGGTCCCGCAGCACCCGCCGACGATGTTCACGAACCCGCTGCGCGCGAACTCGGCGAGCATGCCGGACGTCTGCGCGGGCGTCTCGTCGTAGCCGGTATCGGACATCGGGTTCGGCAGCCCCGCGTTCGGATAGCACGACACGAACGTGTCCGCGACCCGCGCGATCTCCTCGACGTACGGCCGCATGAGGGCCGCGCCGAGCGCGCAGTTCAAGCCGACCGCGAGCGGCTTCACGTGGCGCACGGCATTCCAGAACGCCTCGGGCGTCTGGCCGGACAGCGTGCGACCCGACGCGTCGGTGATGGTGCCCGACACGATGAGCGGCAGCCGCTGGCCCGCGCGCTCGAAGTACGTCTCGATCGCGAACAGCGCCGCCTTCGCGTTCAGCGTGTCGAACACCGTCTCGACCAGCAGCAGGTCCGCGCCGCCCTCGCACAGCCCCGCGGCCGCCTCGCCGTACGCGGCGACGAGCTCGTCGTAGGTCACGTTGCGTGCGCCCGGATCGTTGACGTCCGGCGAGATCGACGCGGTGCGGTTGGTCGGCCCCAGCGCGCCCGCGACGAAGCGCGGGCGGTCGGGCGTGCGCGCGGTCCACGCGTCGCACGCCTCGCGCGCGATGCGCGCCGCGGCGTGGTTGATGTCGTACACCGCGCGCTCCATGCCGTAGTCCGCCTGCGCGATGCGCGTCGCCGAGAACGTGTTGGTCTCGACGATGTCGGCGCCCGCCGCGAGGTACCGGTCGTGGATGTCGCGCACCACGTCGGGGCGCGTCAGCACCAGGAGGTCGTTGTCGCCGGCGAGCTCGTGCGGGTGATCGTGGAATGCGCCGCGGAAGTCGGCTTCCGCGAGGTGGCATTGCTGGATCATCGTGCCCATGGCGCCGTCGAGCACGAGGATGCGCTCGCGCAGCAGGCGGGTCAGGAGGGCGGTGCGATCGGGCTGCATGAAGCCAAGTCTACGTTGACGCAAGGCCTTGAATCTTAGCATCAAGTGACACACCGGCCGGCGCTGTGCGCGTATGCTTCCGCGATGCGGAGACGACAGGCACTCGCGGGCTTGCTCGCATGCGCCGCCGGCGCCTACGGCCAGGCGGCCGCGCCACGCTGGTCGCTCGGCTATCTCGGCCCCTCCGCCGAGACGGCGCCGAAGCTGCTGGCGGCCTTCCGCGAGGGGCTGGCCGCGTACGGCTACGAGGAGGGGCGCAACCTCGTCGTGCACTGGCGCTGGACCAACGCCGGCGTGCGCATGAACGACGACGCGACGCTGACCGCGAGCGCGCGCGAGTTCGTGAACGCCAGGGTCGACGTGATCGTAGCGTCGATCGATCCGGCGATCGTCGCCGCGCGCCGCGCGGCCGCGGGCACCGTTCCCATCGTGATGCTGAACGCGAGCGACCCGGTCGGGCTCGGCTTCGTCGCGAGCCTGGCCCATCCCGGCGGCAACGTCACCGGGCTCACCAACCAGAGCGTCGATCTCATCGGCAAGAAGGTGCAGATGCTGCTGGAGGTGGCACCGGCCACGCGGACGATCGGCATGCTGGTGAGCGGGCCGGGCGTGCTGCGCGACGAGGCGATCGCACGCGCCCGCACTTTCGCGGCGTCGCGCGGGATCGGCCTCGTCGTCGCCGAGGCGACGTCGGCGCCCGCGCTCGACGCGGCCTTCGCCGAGCTGAAGCGCGGACGCGCCGACGCGCTGTTCGTCGCGGACACCGGCGGCGGCGTGTTCTTCACCGAGCGGCGGCGCTTGGTCGAGCTCGCGAACCTGCACCGCCTGCCCGCGATGTTCTCGAACGCCGAGGTGGTCGAGGCCGGCGGCCTCATGGCGTACGCGCCCAACTCGGTCGACAACTACCGCCGCGCCGCCATGTACATCGACAGGATCCTGCACGGCGCCCGGCCCGGCGACCTCCCGGTCGAGCTGCCGGCGAAGTTCGAGCTCACGATCAACGCGACGACGGCGAAGGCGTTGGGGATCACCTTCCCGCCGTCGCTGCTGCTGCAGGTCGACCGGACTGTCGAATGACGCGCGCCGCGCGTGCACATTTTGCGCACCACCGGAAAGTTTGACCGGTATCGTGGCGCGCGCCGCCGCGGCGCACGCGAGTGATGACGTCGTCGGAAGCGGATGGCGCAAGTCTTGCTGATCCGGCGTCCATGATCGCCCGTACGCTCGCTTTCGGCCGCGTCCTGCCGCCCGCGCTGGCGGCGATGGTGGCCGGCGCGTCGCTCGCCGCCGCCGGCTGGCGCTGGTACCGGCTCACGCAGCTCATGCGCATCGGCGACCGGCTCGCGGATGCGGCCGTGGCGTTCGAGCGACCGGCCGCGGGTCACGCGGCCACGGTGCTCGTGATCGGCGACAGCACGGGCGTGGGCACGGGCGCGGCGCGGCCGGAGGATTCGATCGCGGGCCAGCTCGCCGCGCAGTTCCCGCACGCAGCGATCGTCAACCGCGCGCGCAACGGCGCACGCACCTTCGACGCGCTGCTGCAGATCGTGGATGCCGGCATCACACGTTACGACCTCGTGCTGATCCACGTCGGCGGCAACGACGTCCTGCGCCGCACGCCACTCGCCGCACTCGGGCCGCAGGTCGAGGCCCTGATGCTGCGCGCGTCCCGTCTCTCGGATCACGTCGTGCTGACCACCACGCCGAACGTCGGGCTCGTGCCCGCGTTCGTGCCGCCGCTGTCGTGGTGGCTCACGCGGCGTTCGCGCGACGTCTGCCGCCTCTTCGCCGACGCCGCGCGCCGCCACGGCGCGCACTACGTCGACTTCTTCCATCCGAAGGCGACGGACCCGTTCAGCCGCGAGCCCGGCCGGTTCTTCGCGGAGGACGGGCTGCATCCGTCGACCGATTGCTACCGCTACGTGTACGAGGCGCTCGTCGCGCGCTCGCCGATCGCGACCGCGCTCGCGCCGCGCCCCGGCGCCGTGCGCTGAAAGCGGCGCACGCGGCGCGTGGTAGATTAGCGCCGCCATGAAGCACCTCTCTCCCACCGAAGCCTACGAATTCCTGCAGGCCAATCCGCAGGCGGTGCTGGTCGACTGCCGCAGCGAGATGGAGTACTACTTCGTCGGCCATCCGGTCGGCGCGCAGCACGTCGCCTGGAACGACGGGCCCGACTGGGAGATCAACCCGCACTTCGTCGGGCAGGTGAAGAAGGTGACGAGCGCCACGCGGCCGGTGCTGCTCATCTGCCGCAGCGGCCACCGCTCGGTGGACGCGGCCCTCGCGCTCGAGAAGGCGGGCTTCACCGAGGTCTACAACGTCCTCGAGGGCTTCGAAGGGCCGCTCGACGACAAGCATCACCGCGGAACGAAATCCGGCTGGCGCAAGGATGGACTTCCATGGGAGCAGCTTTAGCCGAACGTCTGCAAAAGGCGTCCGTGATGGCGGTGGCTGACGGGTGGTCGGCGTTGCGCCTCTTGCAGCCGGCACTGCAGGTCAGGCGGCCGCCTTGGGACGGCCCGGCGTCGGCCGCTGGAAAAGCAAACGCAAGAACGAGCGTCGTGCGACGGACTGCGTGCTCGTGCGGGCAGGTCGACCGTTAGTGCACGCGGGATGACCTGCCCACTTCCGTGACCTCCCCTCCCGGCCCGCTGCACGCGCTGTTCGCCGACGCGACCGTCGTGCCGCCGGAGGCGAGCGAGCTTGCGTGGTACCGGCAACAGTTTCCCGCGGACGCCGGCCTCGTGCTCGACGTGGCCTGCGGCATCGGCCGCGTGCTGGTGCCGCTCGCGGCACAGGGGCAGAAGGTGCACGGCGTGGATGCGTCGGAGGCGCTGCTCGAGCGCTGCACCGCGCGGCTCGCCGCCTGCGGCGCGCAGGCACCCACGTTCCGCCAGCCGCTGCCGCAGCTCAACCTGCCGTTCCGCTATGGCGGCGCCTACGTCGCCGACGGCGCGCTGCAAGCGTTCACCGATCCCGCGACGATGCACGCCGTCCTCGAGCGCATCCGCGCGCATCTCGTCGCGCCCGGCACGCTGGTGATCGACTGCCGCATCCCGCCGCAGGCACAGCAGCGACTCGCCGCGCCGCTCGTCGAGGTGCGCACCGCCAGGCTCGCCGACGGCAGCCAGATCGCGCTGCGGGCGGAGACCGCGTGGACGCCGCAGATGCACGACGACGCGCTCGCGTTCACGCCTGCCGCTGCCGGCCCCTCCTGCGCTGCGGCCGGCTCGCTGCGCGCGGAGCGCCGCTACGTCCACCGCCGCGGCGCGCAACGGCTGGCCGAGGAGCACGAGTCGCTGCGCGCCGTGTGGTTCGCGCCCGCGGACTTGCTGGAGGCGGTGCGCGCCGCGGGTTTCCACGACGCGCGCGTGTCGCCTTCGCCAAGCCCGCTGCCCGCGGACGAGGCGTTCGCGGTGATCGCCCGCGTGTAGTGTCGTCAGCCCGGATCGCGCAGCCGCGCGAGCACGGTCGCCACGATGCGGTCGCAGCGATCGCCCGCGAACCGGAACGCATCGATCTCCACCGCATCGAGCTCGCGCGCGAGCGCCTCGCGCAGCAGCGCCCGGGCGCGGAAGTGGCGGCTGCGCACCGTCGCCTCGGGCGCGTCGAGGCAGCGCGCGACCTCCTCGACCGTCATGTCCTCGACCGAGCGCATCACGAACACCGTGCGCAGGTCGTGCGGCAGCGCGTCGAGCTTGGCCTCCAGCAGCGCCCGCAGTTCCGTCCTCATCGCCATGGCTTCCGGCCGCTCCCCCGCGGTATCCACGATCTCGTCGAGCTCGACGCCGGCCTCGCCGGCGCCGGTGATCGGAACGACGTTCTCGCGCCGCGCGCTCCGCCGCCGGCGCGCGAGGCATTCGTTCAGCACGATGCGCGTGAGCCACGTCGACAGTGCCGCCTCGCCGCGGAACTGCCCGAACGCGCGGAACGCCCGGACGTAGGCGTCCTGCAGCGCGTCCTCGGCCTCCGCGTCGTCGCGCAGCGCCGCGCGCGCGACCCGGAACAGCCGCTGGTTGTAGCGACGCATCACCAGCGTGAACGCCGCGACGTCGCCCTGCGCGCAACGCTGCGCCAGCGCTTGATCGTCCGGCGCGGATACGGTCGTTGCGTGTGCATTCATCGCACAATCACCCTGCCCTTCATCGTCGTATGCAGCGTGCACACGTAGTCGTAATCGCCCGCGGGGCCCGCGCGCCACGACCACGATTTGTCCGGCGCGATCGAGCCGGAGTCGAACGCGTGGCTCGCGGCCGTCGCGGTATGGGGAAACGGATCGCGATTCACCCACACCACGCGATCGCCGGGATGCACCACCACCTCCGCGGGCGTGAACGCCATCCGCTCGATCGTGATGGTATGCGTGACCGGCGCCGCCTGCGCGCTGCCCGCCAGCCACAGGGCCGCGAGCGCGAGCACCGCACGCGCGCCGCCGCTCATTTGGGCAGCGACGACTGCAGGTGCTTCGCGTGCTCGAGGTGCGCGACGAACGCCGGGCGCACGCTCACCAGCAGGTCCTTCAGCTCCGCATTCTGCGCGCTCGGAATGAGCGTCTTGTCCAGCGCGTCGATGACCTGCTGGTGATACGCGATCTCGTGCTCGACGTACGCGCGGTCGAACGCCGGGCCCGACAGCTTCTTCAGCGTCGCGAGGTTCTCGTCGCCGCCCTTCTGCAGCGTGGCGCTGGTGTCGTTCGGCGCCGGTGTCACGTGCAGCTTGCCGACGAGCGCCTTGGCCTTCTGGTTGACGCCGCCGTGGTCCGTGATCATTTGCTGCGCGAAGGCCTTCACGTCCGCCGTGCTGCCCTTGGACTTCGCGAGCTGCCCGGCGTCGATGTCGACCTGGTTCGCGGTGACGACGATCGCCGCGATCTGCGCATCGCTCGGCCCCGCGGCGTGCGCGAGCAGCGGCGCGGCGGCGAGCGCCAAGGCCATGGCCCATGGAATCGTATGCATGGAAGCGGTCCTCCGGATCGCACCGGAGCTGCCGGCGCCAGGCAGGCCGCGCGATTCGCGGCCTGCACGACATCGGATGCCGCGAGGCGCCCGCGCGTTGCAGGCCCCGACGCGATCGTGGTTACCAGCTGCCCGAGCTGCCCCCGCCGCCGGAGCTGCCGCCGCCGCCCGAGAACCCGCCGGAGCTCGACGACGACGACCAGCTCGACCCGCCGCTGCTGCCGGTGGTCATCGTGAAGCCGCCGATGGTGGCGCTCCCCTTGCGCTTCAGGTCGGCCGCAGCCTTGCCGTACCACGGCATGCGCGACACGATGAGCTTCGCGATCGGGTAGCCGACCACGTAGCAGCCGAGCAGGACCACGGCACCCTTCACCCCGACGATGATGATGGGGAACATCGCCCAGAACGGGATGAGGAAGACGTAGAGGAACCAGCCCACGCCGGGCGTCATCACGCCGATCACGGTGAAGAGCCCGATGATCCCGAAGATGAACGCGCCCAGCAGGATGCGCATCGGCCACGGCGGCAGGTCGGGCTCCTGCACGGACACCGCGCCGAACTTCGTGGTGGTCCCGCCGCCGCCGGTGTCCGCGGGCTCGGCCCCGCCTTCGAGGCGCGCGACGATCGCGTTCACGCCGTCCGTGACGCCGCCGTCGAAGTCGTTGGCCTTGAACTTCGGCGTCATCTCGTTGCGGATGATGCGCGCCGCCATCACGTCGGTGAGCGTGCCCTCGAGGCCGTAGCCGACCTCGATGCGCATCTTGCGGTCCTTCGGCGCCACCACCACCAGCACGCCGTTGTCCTTGCCCTTCTGCCCCAGCTTCCACGCCGCGAACACGTTGTTCGCGTACTCCTCGATGCTGTCGGAGCCGGTCGTCGGCACGGTCAGCACGACGACCTGATTCGTGGTCTTCTGCTCGTGCGCCTTGAGCGTCTCGGAGAGGCGCTCGCGCACCGCCGGCGACAGGATCTCCGCATCGTCGACCACGCGGCCCGACAGGTACGGCACGTCGGTCGCCCGCGCGGCAGGCACGAGTGCCAGCAGCAGCGCCGCGCAGGCGAGCATCCACCGCCACGCGGGCCGGCGCGTCGGCGCTCCTTGGAGGTGGATCATGGCCCCGCCTCCTCGACCGGGCCGTCGGCGAACGCGTTGCCGTCGCCGCGGGCGAAGCCCTTCCCCGCGAGAAGCGCCTCCATCGCCGCGAGGCCCGCGAGCACGCCCGCGCCCACCTGGCCGTCGCGCAGGTGCGGCGTCACGGCGGCGATGACGGCGTCCCACTCGTCCTTCGTCACGTGACGGTCGAGGCCGGTGTCGGCGACGATCACCACCCGCCGCTCGAGCATGCTGACGAAGAGCAGGACCGCGGTGCGCTCGCGCGTGGCGAAGAGGCCGCGCTCGAGGAACCGCGCGCGTGCATGCTGCGTCGTCTCGAGCGCCGTGCGCGACGTGCGGATGAAGAGGCGCGCCACGCCGGGCACGTAGGCCGCCGCGAGCGCGCAGGCCGCGCCCACGCCGAGGATCGTGACCGCGGCCGAGAGCACCGCCCACGTGCTCACCCAGTCGGGGTGCAGCGCCTCGCCCACCGCCACCACGAGCGCGGTCAGCGACGCGCCGAGCGCGAACGCCTTCCACACCGCCTCGGGATACGTGTCGGACTTGGCGGTGACGAGCGTCACCACCTCGACGCCCGTCGCCTTCTCCAGCGCGGCGACGCGCGCCGTGATCGACTGCTGGTCGCTTGCGGACAGGAGCATGCGCGAAATGGGCAGGTGACGCGCTAGAGGACCCGCCGCATGTAGACGACGCCGGGCACCGGATTCTCATAATACGGCGAACACCCGGCAAAGCCAAAGCGGCGGTACAGCGCCTGCGCGGCGTGCATCGTGCCCAGCGTGTCGAGCATCAGCGTGCGGTAGCCGATGGCGCGCGCTTCCTCGACGAGGCGCTCGACGAGCCGCGCCCCGAGGCCTTCGCCGCGCGCGGCCGGCTTCACGTACATCCGCTTGACCTCGCCCACCGTGCCCGCTGGCGCGTCCGCCAGCGCGAGGGGCCGCACCGCGATGCAGCCGACCGCCGCGCCCGGCTCACCGGCGAGCAGCAGGCGCCCCGCCGGCGGCGCGTAGGCGCCGGGCAGCGTCGCGAGCTCGTCCGCGAAGTTCTGGAAGCCGAGGTCGATCGCGAGCCACGCCGCGTATTCCTCGAACAGCGCCCGCGCCTCGGCCATGTCCGCGGCACCCGCGGCCAGCCGGATCGGCGCCGTCACGTCGCGCGCTCGCACGCGGCGATCTTGATCTCGCTGCCCGCGTATTGCGACTGCAGGTCCTTGAGGCGCGCGACCACCGTCTGCTGCGGGTCGCGCACCACGAGCACGGTCTGCCCGATCGGCTGCGCGCGCGGCTCGACCTTGGCGAGCTTGACGCCGAGCGTGGCGAGCTGCTCCGCGTACGCGACGGCCGCGGCCTCGGTGCGGAAGGCGCCGAGCTGCACGGAGAACTGCCCGCGCGGCGCGTCGCCCACGGCGAGGTCGCGCACGCCCGCACGACGCAGGTCGGCGATGCGCGCCTCGGCCGCGGCGCGGTTCGCGAACGGGCTCATCAGCACCGCGAAGCCGTTGTCGAACTCGACGCGCTTCTGCGTGAGCAGGCGGCCCAAGTTGAGCGGCTCGAGCTCGGCCAGCGCGCGCGTGCGGTCGGGATCGGAGAACGGCCCCCACTCGACGCACACGTCGGCGAGCGCCGCGACCTTGGCGGGCCCCAGCGCCGCCACTTCCTGCGGCGTCAGGAGCTTGATCTTGTCGGGCTGCACCTGGTCCTGCAGCAGCATGCCCTCGCCGCCGCCGCTGTCGAGGCGCGTGTAGGCGTAGAGCGTCAGGTTCGCGAACAGCAGGAGAACGATGACGATGCGCATGGGCGGTCGGTCTTCGCGGGTGGCGGGCGCTATGCCTCGGCGGCGATGACGAGGACGCCTTCGAGCACCAGATTATCCACGACCTCCAGCGGGCCGGTAAGGTGGGGCGCGATCTCGTGCGCGGCGCCGCCGGTGAGGTAGCACTTCACCACGACGTCGACGCTGCGCAGCGACGCGCGCATCTGCTCGATCGCGCCGCACACCGCCTGCACGGTGCCGGTGGCGAGGCCGTCGGCGTTGGTCGCAGGGAAATCGTGGAAGCGGCCGGGCGGCACCTTGAGCGCGGCGGTGCGCTCGGCGATCGCCTGCTGCATGAGGCGCGGCCCCGGCAGGATGTAGCCGCCGCGGAACACGCCGTCCGCGTCCAGCGCGTCGACGGTGACCACCGTGCCGGCGTTCACGACGACGCACGGCGGCGGGAAGAGCTCGCCGCCCTTCGCGCGCCGGCGCGCGGCCACCAGCAGCGCCCAGCGGTCGGCCGAGAGCTGCGCGTGCGGCTGGTAGCCGTTGACCACGCCGCCGCCCGCCTCGGGCGCGACCAGCCACTCGACGCCCACGCGCCAGCGCGCGACCTGGCTCTCGACGCGCACGCGCGCCGCCTCGCCCGCGGCGTTGACGCCGACGGCGCGCGAGGGACGCGCGAGGTTCTGCCAGTCGCGCAGCGCGAGGGTGCCGATCTCGGCATTGGGGAGCACGCCGTGGGCGAGCCAGCCGCGGGGACCAAACAGCCCCCACTTCATCCTGCTGTTGCCGACGTGCAGGATCAGCGTGCTGAGCGACGTCTGCAAAAGGCGTCCGTGGGTTCTGTGGAGGACGTAAGGCCGGCGTCGCGCCTTTTGCAGCCGGCAAATCTACTGCAAAGTCAGGCGGCCGCCTTGGGGCGGCCCGGCGTCGGCCGCCGGAAAAGGCAACGAAACAACGAGCGCGGTGCGCACGACTGCACGCGAGTCCGCCGATCGTGCCGACGGGACGAGCAACCGCCGACGCTACGCCCGTCTCAACGAAATTTCGCCGGAGAGGAAGCGCGCGCGGCGCGGGCCGTCGGCGAGCACCAGCGCGCCGGTGCTGTCCACGCCGGCGACCGTGCCCTTGACGCTGCCACCGTCGGGCAGCAGCAGCTTGACCGGCTTGCCCTGGTAGGCGTGACGGCGCTGCCACTCCGCGGCGAACGCCGGGAAGCCGGCCTTCGAGTAGGCGTCGAGCGTGACGGCGAGCTCGGCCGCCACCCGCGCCAGCAGGTGATTGCGGTCGATGGCCGGCGCGCCGCGCCCGGCGACCGTGGTGAGGTCGCTGACCGGCTGCTCGATGTTGCGGCGGATCTCGGCGGGCAGGCGCACGTTGAGCCCGACGCCGACCACCACGATCGACGGCCCGAGGGCGTCGCCGTTGAGCTCGACCAGGATGCCGCCGACCTTGAGGTGCTTGTGCACGAGGTCGTTCGGCCATTTCAATTCGACGCCCGCGAGGCCCTCGGCTTCCAGCGCGCGGCACACCGCCACGCCCACGGCGAGCGACAGCCCGGCGAGGAAACCCGCGCCCTGCTCGTAGCGCCAGCCCAGCGAAAACGTGAGGCTGCCGCCGGCGACGGCGGTCCATGCCTTGCCGCGGCGGCCGCGGCCGGCGCTCTGCCATTCGGCGGCGAGCACGCTGCCGTGGATGTCGCGGCGTTGCGAGCGGCGCAGGAGCTCGGTCGACGTCGAGCCGACCTGGTCGACGACCTCGATCTCGAGCGACGGCACCGCGGGATTCTTGGCCACGAGCCCCTGCAGCGCCTTGCGCACCTCGTCGGCGCTCAGGAAATCGGGGGCGGCGGTGAGGCGATAGCCCAGGCCGCGCACACGCTCGAGCGACAGTCCGGCCGTCTCGGCCTGCTTCAAAAGCTGCGACACGCGGGCGCGGGTGAGCCCCACGGTCGCGGCAAGGTCTTCGCCGGAGTGGAAAGCGCCATCCGAGAGCTGGCGCAAGAGCGAGAATCCAAGAGGAGTGAGCACTGACATCTACCCGTCGTGTTGCACTGCCGAATGTAGCACGACAGCGCGATTGGCGCACCAGGTTTGGGCCCCAGAGCAAGGGATGTCGGGGCCCGGCGACCCGATTGCAAGTATGTAGGACAGCGCGACCCGGAAAAGGTTGATCCGGGTCAGGTTCGGCGCGGATTTGCCGCGCCGTCGAGGCCGCCGGGCCCGGTTCGTGGCGCGGGTTACCCCGCGATGCGGCGCAGGAGCGCCTCGTGCAGGGCCCGGTCGCCGGATGCCAGCACCGCGCCGCCCTGGTCGCAGGGGCCGCCGGTCCAGTTGGTGATGGCGCCGCCGGCCGCCTCGATCAGCGGGATGAGCGCCTGGACGTCGTACGGCTGCAGGCCGTTCTCGATCACGACGTCGACGAAGCCCATCGCGAGCTGGGTATAGCAGTAGCAGTCGCCGCCGTAGCGCAGGTAGCGCGCGGGCGCGCTGACCGCGTGCAGCGCGGCCTGCTCGGCCGGGGAGACGAACTGCCGCGGGTCGGTGGTCACGACGATCGCGTCCTCGATCCGCGCGCAGGGCCGGGTGGCGAGGTCGCGGCGCTCGTCGCCCCGCCGCCACTGCGCGATGCCGCAGGCGGCGCCGACGAACGACTCGCCGACGAACGGCTGGTGCACCACGCCCACCACCGGCGCGGTGCCGTCGTGCAGCGCGAGCAGCGTCGCCCAGTGGTGCTGGCCGAGGATGAAGCTCTTGGTGCCGTCGATGGGGTCGATCACCCACGTCAGCGGGGACGTCCCGGGCTCGCGCCCGCGCTCCTCGCCGTGGATGCCGTGCGCCGGGTATGTGCGCCTGACCGCCTGCCGGATCACGTCCTCGGCGGCGCGGTCGGCGATGGTCACCGGGTCGTAGCCCATGAAGTTGCGCTTGTCCTCCACCGCGAGCGCCGCGCGGAAGTGCGGCAGGATCACGGCACCCGCGTCCATCGCGGCGTGCCAGGCGAAGTCGAGGTAGCGGCGCTGGTCGTCGGCGTGCATGGCGGTCCTGGGGTCAGTGGAGTCAGTGGACGCTGCCGCGCGCGGCGAGGATCTCGCGCTCGGCGTCGGCGCCGAGCACGTCCTTCCACGCGTTGGGATCGCTGCGCTGCGCGAGCCACGCGGCGGTGTCGGCGATCGTGGCGGCGAGCGGCCGCACGGCGAGCCCGGCGCGCGCCGCCTTGCGGCAGTCGATCTCCATGAAGCCCGCCTCGTCGGCGAACGTGGTGGGAATCCACAGCGGCAGGCCCGTCCACGGCGCGACCTTCTTCTCGAGCAGCAGCGCCTCGTCGGTCCAGGCCGGGCGCGGCGCACCGGGGCCCGCGACCTCGCCGGCGGCGCGCACGAGGTCGCCGAACGTCCAGTGGCCGGCGGGGCTCGTCGCGTTGAACGTGCCGCCCACGCCCCGCGCGACGAGGCCGAGCATGAAGGCCGCGAGGTCGCGCGCGTCGACGAGCTGGATCGGCCGCTCCGCCGGCAGCGGCACGACGGCCTCCGGCGGCCGGTCGCCCAAGAGCGCGGGATGGCAGAAGCGCGCGGCCCAGTAGCCGAAGCGGTCGGTCGGGTCGTGCGGCCCCACGATGAGCCCCGGGCGCACGTTCAGCGCGCGCTCGCCGTAGATCCCGCTCACCACGTTCTCGCACGCGGCCTTCAGCGGGCCGTAGTGCTTGCCGATCTCCTCGGTCGCGGGATCCTCCAGCGTGCCGACCGGCGACGACTCGTCGAGGCCGCGCCGGCTCGCGTCGGTGAACACCGAGATCGACGACACGAAGAGGTAGCGCCCGACGCGCGGCGCGAGCAGCTCCGCCGACGCGCGCACCACGCGCGGGACGTAGCCGCAGGTGTCGATCACCGCATCCCACTCGCCCTGCGCGAGCGCGGCAAGGCCCGGCGCCTTCGCAGGATCGCGGTCGCCGGTGAGCGCCGTGACCGCGCCGCCCCAGGGGTTCGGCTGCCTGCCACGGGTGAAAAGCGTCACCGCATCGCCGCGCGCGAGCGCCGCGTCGACGAGGTGCCGGCCGAGGAACCGCGTGCCGCCCAGGATGAGGAGCTTCATGGTGCGTGATGCTCGCGAGCGCGCGTCAGCCGCGGGGGACGATCGTCACGCCGTTCAGCTTCTCCTGCGCCTCGACGAGCGACGCCACGTACTTGTCGCCGAAGCCGAGGACGTTGGCGGTGACGAGGCTCTGGTACACCGCGCTGCCGACGATCGACGACACCGGCAGCGACTCGGCGAAGTGCGTGTAGTAGCGCAGGTCCTTCATCGCGTTGACCAGCGTGAACTTGAGGCCCTCGAGGTTGCCGCCGTTCTCGAGCATGCGGCCCACGATCGACTGGAAGATGCCGGAGTTCACCGCGCCCGCCGAGATCACCTCGTGCAGCTTCGCGATCGACAGGCCCGACTTGGCCGCTGCGGCGAGCGCTTCGGCGGTCGCGGTGGCGATCGCCTGCCCGAGGAAGTTGTTGACGAGCTTCAGCACGATGCCGTGCCCGGGCGGCCCGGCGTGGATCACGTTCTCGCAGAAGGCCTGCAAGATCGGCTTCAGCGTGGCGAACGTGGCGTCGTCGGCGCCGACCATGATGTTGAGCCGCCCCTGCTCGGCCTCCACCGGCGTGCGCGCGAGCGGCGCGTCGACGAACAGCACGCCCTTCGCCGCGAGCCCTTCGCGCATCGCGGTGGTGGTGGCGGGCTCGCTCGTCGAGGTGTCGATCACCACGAGGCCCTTGCGCGCGACCGAGGCGATGCCGTCCTTGCCGTTGACGACCTCCTCCACCTGCGGCGCGCCCGTGACGCACAGGAACACGATGTCGGCGTCGCGCGCGACGTCGGCATTGGTCGCGACCTCGCGCGCGCCGGCGGCGAGCAGGTCCTCGAGCGGCTTGCGGTTGCGGTTCACGCGCACCGTCAGCGGAAAGCCCTTGGTGACGAGGTTCTTCGCGATGCCATGGCCCATGAGGCCGATGCCGATGAAGCCGATGCGGGGCTTGTCCACGAGGCGTGCTCCTTTGGGGGTGCGATTCAGTCGACGGCGGTGGGTTCCGACGGCACGATCACCGCGCGCCGCCGCTCGTACCACGTGAGGAGGAACCCGCTGCCCGCGATCAGCGTCATGCCGGCGAACGTGAGCGCGTCGGGCAGGTCGCCGAAGAAGAGCCAGCCGCTCAGCGTCGCGAACACGAGCTGCAGGTAGGTGAATGGGGTCAGCGCGGAGGCCGCCGCACGCTGGAAGGCGAGGATGAACAGGAAGTGGCCGATGGTGCCGCAGATGCCGACCGCCAGCATCGTCGCGACGTCGACCCAGGTGAGGTCGCTCGCCACGCCGAACCAGGGCCAGACCAGCGTCATGATCGCGGTGCCCACGAGCGCGGGATAGAACAGCGTCACCCGCGGATCCTCGCCGCGCAGCATGCGCGTGGTGATCTGGTAGAACGAGTAGCACACCGCCGAGATGAGCGGGAACAGCGCGGCGACGCGGAAGAGGTCCGCGCCCGGCTTCACGATCATCAGCATCCCCACCACGCCCGCCGCCACGAACCACGCGCGGGCCTTGGTGAACCGCTCGTGCAGGAACAGCACGGCGAGCACGATCACGATCGTGGGCGTGGTGTAGTTGAGCGCGGTCGCGTCGGCGAGCGGCATGAGCTTCAGCGCCGCGATGAACGCGGCCGAGGAGCCGATGAGCAGGCACCCGCGCACGAGCTGCATCGGCAGCTGCGCGGTGCGCACCATGCCCCAGCCCATCGTCGGCGCGAGCCACACCAGCATCGCCAGCACCTGCGCCGCCCAGCGCGCCCACACGATCAGCGGCACCGGATGCCGCTGCGCGAGCCACTTGATCATCGCGTCCGAGACCGAGAAGAAGGCCACGGCGCCGACGATCATCAGCACCGCTGCGGACGGGATGGGCGCGTGGCCGCGCGTCATGGCGCGGCGGCCAGGAACGCGGCGAGCGGCGCCTGCTGCGCCGCGCGCAGCGCGAGGCAGAGGTCGATGCGCTCGAGTGCCTGCTTGTAGCGGCGCGCGCCGGACTCCATGGCCGGCGCGCGGGCGCCGAACACCGCGACCACCTGCGCGCGCTCCTCGGCCGTGCACGCGTTGCCGCTGCCGATGATCCAGCCGCTGTGCTGCTCGCGCGGCACGCGCGCCTGCAGCGCCTCGATGTTGGCCGCGAGCCAGGCCAGCGCGGCGGGCCGGTTCTGCGGCTCCTCGAGCGCCGTCACCAGGAGCTTCGACACGTCGCGCGTGGGCACCTGCGGGTCGAGCAGCAGCGCGAACGCCGCGCTGCGCAGCGCCGGATCGCGGAACGCGCCGAGCGCGGCAATCACGTCCTCGCGCTCGTTCGCGTCCTTGCTCGTGCGCGCGATCTGCACGAGGCTGTCGAACAGCGGCTTGGCGTCGGGACCGCCGTTGCGCGCGGCGGCGACGAGCACGAACTCGCGCGCGGACGCCGGCACCGCCGCGCGATGCTCGGTCCACCGGCGCGCGAGCTGCGTGGCCTTGCGCGCGAGTGCCGCATCGCCGCCGCGGTCGGCGACGAACGGCACCATCTGCTCGCGCAGCCGCATGACCTCGGGGGATTCGTTGCGGGCCGGGACCCAGCCCAGCATCCGCGCCCGGTCGCCGAACGCGCGCCGCACGTACGCGGCGTAGCGCGCGCGGTCGGCGCCGGCGACCATCGCGTCGGGCACCGCGCCCGCCAGCGAGAGCGCACGGGACGCGACCTGCGCATTGGGATTCATGCCCTGCGCCGCTGCGATGGGCAGCACGTCGCCGAAGCGCACCGCGCCCGTCGCGGCCAGCATCTCGAGGTCGGCGAGCAGGCTCCCGTATTCGCCGGGGGACGAGGCGCGCGAGACGAGCGGGAACGCGCGGTACAGCGGCGACGTCAGGCGCGGCAGGTAGTAGCCGTTGCCGTCGCGGTTGGCGACGACCCATTGCGGGCACGCGCCGCCGGCGAGCGCCACCGATTGCCGCGGCTCGCGCACCAGCACGCACGTGCTGTGCGCGGCCTTGCCGTCGCCGTAGTCGAAGCACGCGGGGAACGTCCACGGCGCTGTGTCGGGCGCCGCGTCCGGCGGCAGGAACCGCTGCTGCGCGAGCTGCAGCGTGGGCTTGGCCGAGCAGTCGAGCGCGACGTCGAGCAGCGGCACGCCGGGCCGGTCCACGAAGCCGCGGAACGCCGGCACCAGCGCCTCGTCGCTCGCGCCCAGCGCGGCGAAGAAGTCGTCGGCGGTGGCGTTGCCCCAAGCGTGCGCGGCCATGTAGCGGCGCACGCCGTCGCGGAACTTCTCGCGGCCGAGCCAGCGCTCGAACATGCCGATGACGGTCTCGCCCTTCGCGTAGGTGATGCCGTCGAACGCCGTACGCACGTCGTTCACGTCGCTGACCGGCTGGCGCACGCGCCGCGCGCCCGGCAGCCGGTCGGCTTCCATCGCGCGCGAGCGCTGGCGGGCGCGCCAGCCGTCGATGGGCCACTCGGGATGCACCTCGCCGATGATCGCGCTGCCCATCCACGAGGCGAACGCCTCGTTGAGCCAGAGGTCGTCCCACCACGCCATCGTCACGTAGTCGCCGAACCACAGGTGCGAGACCTCGTGCGCGGTGATGCCGGCGATGCGCACCTTGTCGATCGGCGACAGCTCCTCCGGGCGCGCGAGGAGGTTGCGCGCGTCGTAGGTGATGAGCCCGGGGTTCTCCATCGCGCCGCCGAACGTCGCGCGCGGGTAGGCCAGGAGGTCCAACTTCGGGAACGGATAGGGCATGCCGAAGTAGCGCTCGGCGGCGGCCAAGATCGGCCCCGCTTCCTGCGCCGCGAACGCGCCTTCCGCGGCGCGGCCCTTCGGCGCGACGATGCGGATCGGCGTGCTCCCGCTGCCCGCGCGCCCGGCGTCGAGGACGTCGAACTCGCCGACCGCGAACGCCACGAGGTACGAGGGCAGCGGCGGCGAGCGCTGGAACACGACTTCCTTGCGCCCGCCGTCGGCCGGGCGCTCGCTCTCCACCGGCATGTTGGCGAACGCGCGCGTGGCCGCGGGGACCACCAGCGTGAGCTTCCACGGCGCCTTGCGATCGGGCTCGTCGAAGCACGGGAACACGCGCCGCGCGTCGAGCGGCTCGAACTGCGTGACCGCGTAGTAGCGGCCCGCCTCCGGCTGCCGGAAGAGCCCGACGCCGCCCTTGCTGTCGATCTTGCCCGCGTAGCTCAGCACGAGGCGGTGCTCGCCGGGCGGAAGCGCGCGCGAAAGCTGCAGGCCGATGACGTCGTCGCTGCCCGGCACCACGGTGGCCGCGAGCTCCTCGCCGCCGCTGACGGCCTGCGCCGACGTGACGATGAGCTGCTTCGCATTGAGCCACACGAGGTCGGTGGCCTCCTGCACGCGCACGGCGATGTCGATGCTGCCGCCGAACGACTCGCGCGCCGGGTCGAGGTCGAGGCGCGCGTCGTACGCGAGCGGCACGACGGTGCGCGGCAGGCGCATGCCCGGGACCTCGGCGTGGGCGAGCGCGGCCACGACGCCCAGCGCGAGCGCGGCGAGGAGCCGCGTGCGGAACGAAGCGAAGAGGGGCGCGCGGGCGAGCAAGACGAGTGGAGTGCGTCAAGAAAATGCCGGGGGCACCCCCGGCACTGGTCCAGCCATTTTACCCGGGAGGCGCCATTGCCGGTAGTTGCCCGGCGGCCGGCCGCGACCCGATACACTCGCGCGTCCGTTTCCCGCGCCGCACGCCGCCATGCACGACCTCGCCGTCATCAGCACGCTCGCCGGGGGCCTCGCCGCCGCGCTGGTGTTCGGCTGGCTGACGCAGCGCATCGGCCTGTCGACGCTCGTCGGCTACATGCTCGCGGGCATCCTCGTCGGGCCGCACACGCCGGGCTTCGTCGCCGACCCGAAGCTCGCCTCGCAGATGGCGGAGATCGGCGTCATCCTGCTGATGTTCGGCGTCGGCATGCATTTCCATCCGCAGGAGCTGCTGCGCGTGTGGCGGGTCGCGGTGCCGGGCGCGGTCGCGCAGAGCGCGGTGGCCACGCTCGCGGGCTGGGCGTTCGCACGCTTCTTAGGCTGGAGCAACGCCGCGGGCGTGGTGTTCGGGATGGCGCTCGCGGTGGCGAGCACCGTCGTCTTGATGCGCATGCTCGTCGACCAGGACCGCCTCTCGACCCGCGCGGGGCACGTCGCCGTCGGCTGGCTGATCGTCGAGGACCTCTTCACCGTCGTCGCGCTGGTGGTGCTGCCGGTGCTCGCGACCGATGCCGACGATCTGGCGTCGTTCGGCGTGCCGCTCGCGTTGGCGCTCGGCAAGGCCGCGGTGTTCGCGGCGCTGGTGTGGGTGGTCGGCGGGCGCGTGGTCGGGCGCGTGCTCGAGCGGCTGGCGCGCACGCGCTCGGAGGAGCTTCTCACGCTCGCGGTGTTCGTGGTGGCGCTGGGCGTCGCGATCATCGCGGCGGAGGGCTTCCACGTGTCCGTGGCGCTCGGCGCATTCTTTGCCGGGCTGGTGGTGGGGCAGTCGCGCTTCGGGCCGCAGGCGTCGGGCTACATGACGCCGTTCCGCGACGTGTTCTCCGCGCTCTTCTTCGTGTCGGTCGGCATGCTGTTCGACCCGCGCTTCGTGCTCGCGCATCCGCTGCTCGTGCTGTGCGCGCTCGGCATCGTGCTGGTGGTGAAGCCGCTGGTCGCGCTCGCGATCGTGCTCACGATGCGCGGCGAGCGCGGCACGGCGCCGACCGTGGCGGTGGGTCTCGCGCAGATCGGCGAGTTCTCGTTCATCCTCGCGGCCCTCGGGCAGGGCCTCGGCGTGCTGCCGTCCGAGGGGCTCGACGCGCTGGTGGTCACGGCCATCTTCTCGATCGCGGTCAATCCGCTGCTGTTCCGCGCGCTGCGCGCCGTCGAGGTGCGCCGCGGGCAGGCGCCGCCCGCGGCTGCGCCGGCGGCGGCGCCCGCGGGGGCGGCCGTGGTGATCGCCGGCACCGACGAGCTCGCGCGCCGCGTCGTCGCGCAATGCACGCGCGAAGGCATCGGCACGCTCGTCGTCGGCGGCGACCTCGAGGCGCTCGACGCGCTGCGCGACCTCGGCGCCGCCACGGTCTACGGCCAGGGCGGCCGGCAGGACGTGCTGCGCGCGGCGCACGTCGCGACCGCGCACGCGCTGGTGCTCACCGAGGGCACGCTCGCCGACAAGATGGCGATCTCGACGGCGGCGCGGGCGATCAACCCGCGCCTCGCGATCGTCGCCACCGCGGCCACGCCGGCGGAGCACGCGTGGCTCACCGAGTTCGGCGCCGCGTTCGTGTGCGATACCTTGGACGGCCCCACCGACTCGATCGTGCGCTCGCTGCGGCGCACGTTGTGACCGCCGCGCACGGCGCCCCGCGCTCGTAGGCAACGCCGATCCTGTTGATTACAATCGGCGGGCCGCGCTGCGCGGGCGCGTCCCGGAACGTTGGCCGGGCCGTCGCGGGGACGCTTCCGCCCCCGCAGCGTGTGAGCGCGGAGGTACTCCGATGACCGCACCGCAAGCCGCCGCCGATCCTCCGCTGCCGGCCAGCCGGGTGCTGGCCGAGGAGTTCCGCGCGATCTACGGCAGCGAGCAGCCGTGGCTGCCGCCCCCGGCGCCCGGCGCGCCGCCGCCCGCATTCACGCCGCCCGCCGACGCCGCGGAAGTCGCACGGGCGTTCTTCGGCAAGGGCACCTGCGCGCTGTGCCTCTCGGGCGGCGGCATCCGCAGCGCGAGCTTCTGCCTGGGCGCGGTGCAGGGCCTCGCGCGCCTCGGCCTCCTGCCCCGCTTCCAGTACCTGTCGACCGTCTCCGGCGGCGGCTACTTGGGCAGCCTGCTCGCCGCGTGGGCGTACCGCGCGCCGGGCGGCATCGCGGAGGTGCAGGCGGAGCTCGCGAGCACCGGGCCGGCGGCGGGCGCGCCGGTGGCGTGGTGGCGGCAGTACCTCGCCTACCTCGCGCCGCAGCGCGGGCTCTTCACGCTCGACACCTGGACGCTGGCCGCGACCTACCTGCGCAACCTCGTGCTCAACGCGCTCGTGTGGCTGCCGCTGCTCGCGCTCGCCCTCTTGGTGCCGCATGCGCTGGCGGCGCTCGTCGACCTCGTCGGCACCGCGTTCGACAGCTCGCCATGGCTCGACCGCTTCGGCACCTACGCGACGTGGGCCGGCGTGCTGATGGTGAGCGCCGGCGTCTTCCTCCTGCGCAGCATCGTGGGCAGCACCGATCCGCGCACCGCGCCGCCGCCTCCGCCGCCCGGCGCGCATCGCCTGCAGCAGCCGCGGCAGGCCGGGCCGCGCGCGTGGATCGGCGTGCAGCTCATGCTGCTGGTCGGTGCGCTGCTGCTGGCGATCGGCGCGTGGTGGGTGAGCGTCAACCGCGACACGACGTTCTGGCGCGGCCTGTGGCCGCAGGATCTCGCCGAAGTCGCGGAGGCGCTCGGCATCGATCCGTCCAAGCCGGTGCTCTTCGCGCTCCTCTACACCGGCGCATGCATGTACGCCGCGTTCCAGTACGAGTCGCCGTACCAGACCTTGCGCGTGCGCGTTGCCACCGTCGCCCTGGGCGCGGTGTGCGGGCTCATCTCCGGCATCCTGCTGGGCGGGCTCGTGACGTGGCCGCTGCCGTCGGGGCCGCAGGCGCTGATGCTCGCGATGACCGCGCTGCCGCCGCTCGCGATCCTCGCGATCGCCGTCGGCGAGGTGCTGTTCGTCGGCCTCACGAGCAAGTGGAGCAGCGACTTCGAGCGCGAGTGGTGGGCGCGCGCCGGCGCGTGGTCGTCGCTGTACACCGTCGCCTACGCGGCGCTGTTCGCGCTCGCGTTCTACGCGCCGCGGCTGCTCGAGCTCGTGCCCGCGCTCGCGGGCCACACGCTGCCCACGTGGCTCGCGATCGTGCTCGCGAGCGGGGTGGTCGCGCGCATCGCGCTCATCACCGGCCGCAACGCGCCCGCGGAGCAGCAGGCGCAGCCGGTGCCGCGCAAGCGCGACCACGCGCTCGACGCCGTCGCGCTGCTGCTGATGCTCGCGCTGCTCGTCGGGCTCGCCGGCATCGTCGACGACGCGCTGCGCACGCTCGCCGCCGCCACCGCGGCCCGCGGCCTCGCGACGCCGCACCGCTGGCTGCCCTACGCGATCACGGACGTGCTCCTCGTGGCGCTGGTGCTGGGCGCGGTGCTGCTGGTCGCGGGCTCGCGCGTGAACATCAACCGCTTCTCGCTGCACGCGATGTACCGCGACCGCCTCATCCGCGCGTTCCTCGGCGCGACGCGCGCCGACCGCACGCCGCCGGCCGCGTGGCCGCTCGACCTGCCGTACCGCGAGGACCGGCAGTTCCGCGCGCGCGAGGCGGAGCCGTTCATCAAGTTCGACCGCGACGACAACCCGATCTTCCACTGGCTGGCGCCGGAGCGCACGCCCGGCGACTTCAGCGCGCGCAAGGGTCCGTTCCTGCTCGTCAACGCGGCGCTGAACCTGGTCGCCGGGCGCAACCTCGCGTGGCAGGAGCGCAAGGCGACGTCGTTCACGTTCAGCGCGCTGCACGCCGGCAGCGCCGCGCCGGAGCTCGGCTACCGCGCGAGCCGCTTCTACGCGGCGGACGCGGGCGGCATCACGCTCGGCACCGCGATGGCGGTGTCGGGCGCCGCGATCTCGCCCAACGCGGGCGCGTTCTCGTCGCCGGTGCGCACGTTCCTGCTCACGCTCTTCAACGCGCGGCTCGGCTGGTGGCTCGGGCATCCGGGCGACGCGTCCGCCGCGCAGCTCTCGGGACCGCGCTTCGCCATCGTGCCGATGCTGCGCGAGATGCTCGGCCGCACCAACGACAAGCCGCCGTGGATCTTCGTGTCCGACGGCGGGCACTTCGACAACCTCGGGCTCTACGAGGCGGTGCGCCGCGGGTGCAGGTACATCGTGGCGATCGACGCGGGCTGTGATCCGTTCCGCAACTTCGACGACCTGGGCAACGCGATCCGCAAGATCCGCATCGACTTCGGCGTCACCATCCAGCGCACGGGACCGTGGCGGCTCGGCGGCCGCGACCTGCAGGAGAACGGTCGCTATTGCGCGCTCTTCGACGTCATCTACCCCGGCCTCGGCAAGGGCACGCTGCTGTACGTGAAGCCGTCGCTGTACCCGAAGGCGGCGGGGCTGCCGATCGACGTGCTGCAGTACGCCGGCCGCTCGGCGACGTTCCCGCACGAGACGACCGCCGACCAGTTCTTCACCGAGTCGCAGTTCGAGAGCTACCGTGCGCTCGGCGAGTTCGAGATCGCCGAGATCGCGGGCACGACCGGCGCGCTCAACGGCGTCGTCGAGTTCATGGACCTCGCGGCCTTCCGCCTGCGCGAATAGCGTGTGCGCGGTGCCGCCCACCGGTAGAATGCCCCGATGCCCGTCCAGAATCCCAGCGTGTTCGATTCGCTCGTCGAGGCGCCCGCGCCCGCCGCGGCCGACGCCGCGCTGGGCGAGTGGCTCGTGCGGCGGCTGCTCGCGCAGGGGCCGGCGAACGGCCTGCAGCAGCTCGTCGACGGCATGCGCCAGTGCGGCCTCGAGGACCGCCTCGCGGGCTGGCTCGCGGGCCGCGCGCAACCGCTCGCGGCGGCCGACGTCGAGCGGCTCGGCGTTGCAGCACCGGTGCTCGACCACGCGGCCATCGACACGGCCGCGAACGCCGCGCACGTCGACGTTGCGCAGGTGCGCGCCCGCATCGGCGAGCTGCTGCCGGAGGTCGTGCGCTCGCTCATGCCGCGCGGCGAGGTGCCGTCGTGGCGCGCGCTGGAGCTCGGCCTCACCGCGATGTCGAAGTCGCTCGCCGCCGCGCGCACGCAATCCCGCTGATCCGCTTCACACGCCGCGCGGCGAGCGGCGTGCCCACCGTTCCAGGAGACGTCATGCCGATCCTTCGTGCCGCAACGCTTTGTGTACTCGCCCTCGCGCTCGTCACCGTGGTGCCCGCCGCCGCGCAGCAGCCGCCGCCGCGCGCGAAAGTCGTGCTGCAGGTGAGCGACGGCGATCCCGGGAAGTGGAACCTCGCGCTCAACAACGCGCGCAACCTGCAGGCGGATTTGGGCGCCGCCAACGTCGACATCGAGATCGTCGCCTACGGCCCCGGCATCGGCATGCTCAAGGCGGATTCGACGGTGGGCAACCGCGTCGACGAGGCGCTCGGCAGCGGAGTGAAGGTGCTCGCGTGCGAGAACACGATGCGCGGTCAGAAGCTCACGCACGCGGACATGCTGCCGAAGGTCGCCTACGTGCCGGCGGGGGTGGTCGAGATCATGCAGAAGCAACAGCAAGGCTGGGCGTACATCCGGCCGTAGGCAACGCCCCACGACGTTGTCGTCCCCGCGAAGGCGGGGACCCAGTGTCGTTCGTACCGCCCGCGGCATGCGCCGAAAGCCGCTGGGTCCCCGCCTTCGCGGGGACGACAAGTTTCACCGGTGGTGGCGATCCACGGCTTGCCACCTTAGGTGTCAGAGATATCAGGTGGGCAATGGCGGACGCGCCGCAAGCCACATCGCGTTCAGAATCCGCAGCGCCGCCTGCGCGGCACCGAAGCCGTTGTCGATGTTGAGCACGGTCATGCCAGACGCGCAGCTCGCGAGGGCGGCGTTGAGCGCCACCTGCCCGCCCGCACCCACGCCGTAGCCGACGGACACCGGCACCGCGAGCACCGGCGCCGCGACGAGCCCGGTGAGCACGCTGAAGATCGCACCTTCCATGCCCGCGACCGCGATGACCACGCGGTGCGTCCGGATGTGCTCGAGGCGCTCGGTGAGCCGCCACAGGCCGGCGACGCCGACGTCGAGCAGCAGCGTCGCCTCCTCGCCTTCGAACGCGAGCGTGCGCGCCGCCTCGCGCGCGACCGGCGCGTCCGACGTGCCGCCCGCGACGATCGCCACGCGCCCCGCGTGCGCCGGCGCGAGCGGCGCGCCGAAAATCGCGGTGCGCGACACCGGGTCGTAGTCGAGTAGCGAGCGCAGGTCATCCGGCAGCGCGCGCTGCTGGGCGTCCGTAAGGCGGGTCAGCAGGAGTCGTTGGCACTGCTCCTGCGCGTGACGCACGATCGCCTCGATCTGCGCCACCGATTTCGGCTCGCACAGCACCGCCTCGCAGCCCCCTGTGCGCGCGCGGCGCGCCCAGTCCATCGTGAAGTCGCTCATCGCGGATGCAGGAACGCGGCGCCGCGCGCGTACGGCCGCACGCCGGCGAAACTGCGGCCCGCCTGCGCGCACGCGCGCTCGCCGATGCTGCGCGCGATCGCGGCGGCGTCGCCGTCGTCACGGCCGAGCTCGATCACCACGCCGCCGTGCGTGACCCGGCAGCGCAGCACCGCCTCGCCGCCGAGCTCGCCGGCGAGCGCGGTCTCGACGTGATCGATGAACGCGAGGTCGTCGGCCGCGATGCGGATGCCCGTCTCCACGCGGCTCGCGAGGCACGGCTGCGCCGGCAGCCGCTCGAGGTCGGCGAGGCCGAGCGTGGCGGCGAGCGCGTACACGTCGGCCTTGGTGAGACCCGCCTCGACGTACGGATGCACGACGCCGTGCTCGCCGGCGGCCTTGAGTCCCGGACGGAAGTCGCCCAAGTCGTCGCGGTTGGTGCCCGACGCGATCGGCTCCGTGGTGCGCTCGCGGATGCGTGCGTAGAGGTTGGTCTTGCACCAGTAGCAGCGGTCGAGCGGATTCGCGCGATAGCGCTCGTCGGCGTACTCGCCGGCGTCGATCAGCACCAGCGCCCAGCCGTGCTCGCGCGCGTGACGCTCCACCCGCTCGCGCGCCGCGACGGGCACCGCGGGGCCGCACGCGTGGTACATCGTGGCCTGCGTGCGCGACAGGCGCTGCGCGACGTGCGCGAGCGTCATCGAATCCACGCCGCCGCTCACCGCAAGTGCCAAACGCGGATGCGCGTCGAGCGCGGCGACGAGACGGTCGATTGCGCTGCTCATGCCTCGTCGTCCAGCGCGCGCCGCTCGGCCGCCGTGCGCACCTCGCGCCGCTGCGCGAGCGTTCCCGCGTCGCGGACGTCGTCGTGCGCGGCCTTCGCGGTCACCTCGCCGCCCGGCCGCTGCGCGCGCTTGACCGCGAGCGGCGGCGCGCCGACCGCCACCTCGTCGCGACGCAGGATGCGACGCCGCTCCTCACGCACGCGCACGCCGAGCGTCGACGTCTCGCCGAAGCACGCGGCCACCGCGGCGTCGGCCGCACCTGGCGCGGCGAGCACGCGAAAGTCGGTGACCGGGCGTCCCTTCTTCCCGGCGCGCGCACCGAGCGACACGTCGCGCACGCCGGGCACCGCCCGCAGGCGATCGCCCGCGAGTGCCAGCTCCTCGCCCGTCATGTCGTCGACCTCGAACTCGATCACCGCGACGAAATCGTCGTCGGCGACCGTCGCGGTGTCCATCACCAGCACGCGCACGACGTTGGGCACGCCGGCCAGCGTGCGCGTGCCCGCGCCGTACCCGGTCGCGCGCAGGCGCCCGGTGCCGCGCGCGCCGCCGCACGCGTCGGGCGGCACGAGATGACGCAGGATCGCGGCGCCGGTCGGCGTGACGCGCTCGCCCCCCACGCCGTCGTCGTGCACGCGATACCCGGCGAGCAGCGCGCTGGTGGCGGGCGCCGGCACCGGCAGCAGCCCGTGCGCGGTCTTCACCTGCCCGTGCCCGAGCGGCACGCTCGACGCGCTCCACCGCGCGCCCGCGAGCCGCGCGGCGATGGTGCCGGCCGCGACGACGTCGAGCAGCGAATCCCAGTCGCCGATCTCGTGGAAGTGCACGCCATCGACCGCGATGCCGTGGACGGCGGCCTCGGCCTGCGCAAGCAACGCGAGGATCGCGAGCGCATGCGTCCGCACGTCGGCGGACAGCGGCGCCGCGGCGATGCGTGCGACCAGCGCCGCGTGCGACGTGCCCTGCCGCTCGCGCGCATGCCGGTAAGGTGTTGAGATGCCGAATCGCCGCGCGGCGAGCCCGCCCTGCGTCACCGCGGCGAACGAAGGCAGCGACGCGCCCGCGGGCGCGACCGCCTGCACCGCCGCCATCACGTGCGCCTCGAGCGCGGGCAGCGCATCGACGAGCGCCGCGACGAACATGTCGCCGGCCAGGCCGCCGACGAGATCGAGATGGAGCGCGAGCGACCCGGCGGCCGGCAGGTCAGGCGACGACCGGGACGACATAGGGTCCTTCGGGAATCACCGCCAGCGCGGGATCGCGCGCTCGCGCGAGCGCGGCGCCGATCGCGTCGGGCAGCGAGGCCACGCTCTCCACGCCCGTGACCTTGCGGTCCTCGTCCGACAGCCCGGTGCTGTAGAGCTGCACGCGGCCGACGCGCATCGGCTTCAGCTGCATCTCCGTCTGCCACTCGTCGACGTCCGCGAAGGTCTTCTGCAGGATCGACTGCAGGAACGCCTCCGGCCCGTGCGCGACGAGCCGCTGCTGCGCCGCGCGGAACTCGTGCGAGCCGATACCCTCCGAGCACGCCGACGCGACGATCAGCGTGCCGCCGGGCGCGAGGATGTCGAGCGGCGTGACCATGCCCTTCACGGTCTGGTAGTACGTCTTGTCGAGCGGATGGCCCGCCGCCGACGTCACGACGGTGTGGAAGCGGCGGCCGACCGGCACGCGCACGCTGTCGGCGACGAAGCGCACCGCCACCATGTGGCTCTCGACGATCTCGCCGAAGTTCACGTGCGAGAGTGCGCGGTGCTCGTCGATCACCGTGTTGACCGCGTACACCTCGCCCAGCATGCGCACGATCGCGAGCTGCTCCTCGTGCAGCGGGTTGCGCTCGAGGTTGCATTGCACCGCCGCGGGGTCCTCCATGAAGCGCGCGCTGTGGAACGTGCGGATGGTGTCGGCGTGCGCCACGCCCGGCGCGATCACCTTGCGCCCACCCGACCAGCCGGCCATGAAGTGCGGCTCGACGAGGCCCGTCGCGATGCGCAGGTCCGCCTCCACGAAGCGGCGGTCGATCTTCACCGGCGTGCGCCGGCCCGGCGTGTAGCCCAGGTCGACGTGCGCCGCGTCGTCGCGCGCGAAATGGTTCACGACGGTCGCGTGCTCGAACACCCACGGATCGCCGATGACTTCCGCCAGCTCCTCGCCCTCGTTCGGGCGATGCAGGCCGGTGGCGACCAGCACGGTGATGCGCTCGCGCGTGAGGCCGGCCGCGAGCAGCGGCTCGATGAGCGGCCGCAGGAAGAGTCCGTTCGGCACCGGCCGCGTGATGTCGCACACGAGGATGCATGCGCTGCGCCGGCCGAGCACGAGCTCACTGTACGGCCGCGCGTGCACCGGCTGCGCGAGCGCCGCGCGCACCGCGGCGGCCGGGTCGGGCAGCACCGCGAGCGGTCGCTTGCCGATCACCGTCGCCTGCGCGGACGGCGGCAGCGGCACGGTGAGGCCGTGGCGGCCGTAGAGGAGATCGACGGTGGTCGTAGCAGGCGGCATGCGCGGGACGTGCGGCGCCGGGAGCGAGGCGCGCGGTGCGCCAGTGTATCCCACCGCCGCGGACGCGTTGGGTATCATGGGGGCATGATCGGATCCGGCCACGTCGAGCGCTATCTCACCGCGGACGAGGTCCGCGCCCATGTCCACGCCGCGCTCGAGGCCTTGCGGCCCGACGGCAGGCGCTTCCTGTTCATCGTCCCCGACGGCACGCGCACGATGCCGATGCCGCAGATGGCCGCACTCGTGCGCGACGCGCTGCGCGGCCGCGCGGCCGCGGTCGACTTCCTGATCGCGCTCGGCACGCACCAGCCGATGAGCGACGAGGCATTGACGAAGCACCTCGGCGTGCCGGTGCGCGACGGCGTCGCCGACGGCTCGCGCGTGTTCAACCACGCGTGGGAGGATCCCGCGACGTTCCGCACGATCGGCACCATCGGCGCCGACGAGATCCACGCGCTGTCGGGCGGCCGGCTCGCGCAGGACGTGCACGTCTCGCTCAACAAGCTCATCTTCGACTACGACCAGCTCGTGATCCTGGGCCCCGTATTCCCGCACGAGGTCGTGGGCTTCTCCGGCGGCAACAAGTATTTCTTCCCCGGCATCGCGGGCGCCGAGGTCATCAACTTCACGCATTGGCTCGGCGCGCTCATCACCAACTACGAGGTGATCGGCTCCGGCTACACGCCGGTGCGCGCGGTGATCGACCGCGCGGCGTCGATGGTGACGGTGCCCACCGCGTGCTTCGCGCTCGTGGTCACGCCGCAGGGCATCGCGGGCCTCTACTGCGGCGACGCGCGCGAGGCGTGGCAGGCGGCCTCCGACCTCTCGCGCCAGCGGCACATCGTGTGGGTCGACCGGCCGTACAAGACCGTGATCTCCGTGATGCCGCCGATGTACGCCGACGTGTGGACCGCCGGCAAGGGCATGTACAAGATCGAGCCCGCGGTGGCCGACGGCGGCGAGGTGATCATCTACGCGCCGCACATCCGCGAGGTGAGCGTCACGCACGGCGCGGTGATCGAGGAAGTGGGCTACCACTGCCGCGACTACTTCACGCAGCAGCCGGAGCGCTTCGCGCGCTATCCCGGCGGCGTGCTCGCGCATTCGACGCACGTGAAGGGGCTCGGCACGTACGACGCGGCCACGGGTGTGGAGACGCCGCGCGTGACCGTCACGCTCGCCACCGGCATCAGCGAGGCGCGCTGCCGGAAGATCAACCTCGGCTACCGCGATCCGGCGACGCTCGATCTCGCGGCGTGGCAGGGGCGCGAGAGCGAGGGCATCCTCGTCGTGCCGCGGGCGGGGGAGATGCTGTACCGGGTGAAGCCCGCCGCCTGAGCGCGGTGCAGCGGTATCGCTACGCCACCTTCGTCCCGCACTTCCCGCAGAACGCGCTGTCGGCCGCGAGCGGCGCGCCGCACTTGCGGCAGAACTTCCCGCTGCCGGTTGCGGCACCCGCCGCCGGCGCGGCGGACTGCCGCTTCCACATGAGCGCCACCAGCAGCGCGACGATGATGCCGAACGCCGCAAAGCCGCCGACCGGCACTACCCAGTTCGGCAGACCGCCCTGGGCGGGCGGGACCGGCGCATTGATCGACGCCGCCGTCGGCGGCACGCTGGTCGCAGGCGCCGCCTGCGCGGTCTTCAAGCCCTTGATCTCCACCGACGGCCGCGCATCGGCCTTGGTGTAGGTCAGCTTGATCGGCACCGCCTTGCCCGCGGGCAGCGCGCCCAGGTCGCCCAGCCGGTAGTTGAGGCCCTCCGCGCCCTGCGACGTCTGCGCGAACGCGGGCTCCGTCACCAGCCCCATCGCGCCGGCCGGCTCCTGCACGACGACCGCCGCGCGCTCGACGGCGACGTCGCCCTGCCACGTGTACGTGTAGGTTCGCGCCGGGTCCGTCGTCGGCAGCGGCTCGTAGAACTCGATGTGGAAGTAGCGCGTCGGCGCGTCGAACTTGACGGTGACGCCGTCCTTGCCCTTCACCTGCTCGTTCTTGAGGTTGAGCAGGTTGCCGTCCTTCTCGGCCGAGTACGCGACGGCTGCGGCTCCGCCCGACCCGGCGGGCAGCTTGAGCGCGATGGCCGCGGGGAGCTTCACGTCCTCTGCCACCGTGCCGCGCAGGATCACCAGCGCGGCAGGCCGGTCGTATTCCGGCCAGATCTCGATCGACAGGTTCGACAGGCGCGCGCCGCCGCCCTTCGCGGGGGCCTGCGCCAGCGCGAGGACCGGCAGCAGCAGCAGGGCGAGCAGGAACAGGGCGAAGCGCACGCCGGCGGCGGCATCTGGACGAGGCGATGGAGTGGCTGTCATGGTGAGGAGTCGAAAGCGGTGTGCGGCCGACTGTAGCGGGTGTATCGCGGGCCGACCACCCCCGAAGTCAATAAACGGCGATCCGGGTAACCCCCTGTCCGTCCGCCGCACCGTGGGTATACTCGCCCGCAGAGCCAACGCCTCGGGGGAGGGACCATGGCCGGACCGGTGAAGTCGCACCGCGCGCGCGTTTGCATGCGCCTTTCGATCGCCGCGCTGCTCGCGATGCTGGGCGCGATAGCGTCCGCGGCGCCCGTGCCGTTTCCCGTGCAGACGACGCCGGTGAAGCTCGACGGCGTGGCCATCGGCCAGCCGCTGCACCCCAAGTCGCTGAACTCGCTGCGCTTCACTGCGACGTACGTCGCGGCCGACGGCCGTTACCACCTGTGGGTGCTGAACGGCGGCGATTCGCAGGCGCCCGCGGACATGCGCGTCGCGGACATCACGCACGCGACGTCCACCGACGGCGTCAACTTCGCGTCCGCGGGCAAGCTCAAGCCGCCGGCGCAGTGGTGGACGCAGATCGCAGGCGTGGGCGCGACCGTCGAGCCTTCCGTCAACTACCTGCGCGTCGACCAGCTGGGCGGGCGGTGGCTGCTGACGATCTGGTCGCCGAACGAGACCGGCACCGGCCTCTACAACTACAACGCGAACGTCTGGGAGATCGGCAGCGCGATCGACAACCTCGACATCGTCCAGCACGGCCCGCTGCCCACGCTGTCCGAGGCGCCACCGGGGCCGGGCGGGAATTTCGTCGGCTCGTTCGGCATGGCGGCCGGCCAGATCTACCTGCGGCAGGACACGAACTACGCGCCGGGCCCGCCCGCGAACGGCGGCGGCATCGGCCGCTACGCATACACCGACGGCACGCGGCCCGCGCTGTCGCCCATCTTCGGCACCAGCGAAGCGGGGATGTTCGGCGGCACGCCCTACTGCTGGCCGCTCGGCAATCCCGATCCGTGCGCGAGCCCGCAGGCGTCGTACGTGCACAACAGCGGCCGCGTCGTGACGCAGCAGGCGCGCCTCGGCGCCTACTACGCGTTCCGCGACATCGCGACCGGCGCGCGGCAGGACAAGCAGGTCTGGTACGTCGAGTCCGCGGACGACGGGCTCACGTGGTCGGCGCCCGTGGGCGTGTTCGCCAACGGCGGCGCGGTCACCGTCGACGGCCAGCCCGCTACGGCGAACTTCAGCTCGCCGGAGGTCGCGGCGGTGCGCAACGGGTACCGCGCGTGGTTCAGCACCGCCGGGGGCGACGGCAAGCTCGTCGTGGTGACCGGGCTGCCGGATCCGCCGGCGATCGTGCCGCCGGTGCCCGCGCTGTCCGCGTGGATGCTGGCGGTGCTGGCGACGGCGCTCGCGCTCGCCGGAGTGTCCGCGCGCAGGCGCGCCGGGTAGGGCACGGGGCTGCGCGCCCCACCGATGCGCGCTTTTGACGCGCGTCAACAGGGTCGGGCGATGTGCTGTCTATCGTGACGGCATCCCGGCGCGGCGCGCGCCGCCGCGCGTTCCCGTCTTCCCGACCCGGAGATTCATCGTGCTTCGCCTGTCCCTGCTTGCCCTGGCCCTCGGCCTCGTCACCCCCCTCGCGCCGGCGGCGCCCGCGCACGACCACGCGGCCATGCAGCCCGCCGCGACCGCGGCGCGCGCCGCCCCTGCGGAAGGCGAGGTGCGCAAGGTGGACTCCGCGAAGGGCAAGGTGGTCCTGAAGCACGGGCCGCTCGTCGCGCTCGACATGCCGCCGATGACCATGGAGTTCACCGCCAAGGACCCGAAGGCGCTGGCGAGCCTCAAGGTCGGCGACAAGGTGCGCTTCACGCCCGAGCAGGCCAAGGACGGCACGCTGCTCGTGACGGCGATCGAGCCCGTCAGGAACTGACGCGGCGCGGCGCCTCCACCTCGCGCATCATCCGCATCGCGAAGCGCTCGCCGGTGCGGCGCGCGGGCTCGCCGCGGAACACCCACCAGAACGGAAAGATGCGCACGCCGCGCGCGAGCACGGCGACGGCGCCGCACGCGCCGAAGTTGCACTCGACGACGTAGTCGTCGCCCGCGAACTGCACCACTTCCCCCGGTTCGAACCGGCGCTCGGCGTTGGTCGTCCCCCGCATCGCTCGTCCCTCGCATTGCTCTTCCTGCCGATCGAGCAAGAGATGCGCCACGGCGCCGCATCCACGGTCGCCGACATCGGACGGCAACGAGCCCATGCCCTCGCGACGTTGCCGGAATGCGCGCCGCCGGCTGCCGCGCCCCGGCAGCCCGTCGCATCCGGGTGTTGCCACCAGTGCGCCGCGGCCTGTGGACTTCGACAGGTGCAGTGTCCCGTCGAGGCCCGCGTCGTTGCGGTGACCCACGACCGGCCCTGTAGAAACCTTCGAACCCGGCGCACGCTGGCACGCGCATTGCGCCTTGCCCGACACGCCAGCGTCACGCAACCGTCGCTGCGCTCAACGACAACAACAAGGGGAGATCGCACGATGCTGCGCGCCGTGACGCCGGACTCGCCTGGAGTCGCCTTGCGCATCGTGCCGCCGATCGCCGCGCCGCTGGTCGCCGCGCATGCCCAGGGCGTGCCCCTGGCGCCCGTGCTCCAGTCGATAACGAACGAACTGCGGTTCGATCACTTCTTGTATGGCGTGTCGTCGACGAGCATCCCGGACGCGGCATCGCGCGCGTTCGCGTGGACGAGCCTGCCCGAGGATTGGTTGCGCGAGTACGAGGTGGCGAGGTACATCGAGCTCGATCCGCGGCTGCGCGGCGCGCGCGAATCGACGCTGCCGTTCCTGTGGGATGCGCGCACGTGCGCGCACACGGCCGCCGAGCGCGCCTTCTTCGCGGCCGCGGCGCGCCACGGCGTCTGCAGCGGCGTGGCGATCGCGCTGCGCCATCGCTGCGATGCGCCCGGCATCTTCATGCTGAGCTCCGCCGCGCCCGTCAACGACGACGCGCGCCGCGAGCACATCGCGAGCGTGCTCGGGCCGGCGATGGCGCTCGCGACCGCAGTGCACGACATCGCGCTGCAGGGCCTCGCCGCGTTTGCCGCGCCGGCGGGCGCGTGCCTCACTCCGCGCGAGCGCGAATGCCTGCAGCTCGCCGCGCGCGGCCTCACCTCGCGCGCGATCGGCGCGACGCTCGGCATCGGCGAGCGCACGGTCCACACGCACTTCGCCAACCTCATCGTGAAGCTCGAGGTGTCCAATCGCCAGGAAGCGATCGCCAAGGCGACCGCGAGCGGCCTCATCGCCTGCCCGCCACGATGCTGATGCCGATCCTGCTGCCGGAGCGCGTGGTGCTGCCGGCCGGCCCCACGCCCGGCTTCCTGCGGCCGCTGCGCGACGCGGCGCTCGCGCGCGCACCGGTGCAGGACGCGCTGGTGCGCGTGGCCGGCGACCTGGGCTTCGAGTACTTCACGTATGCGACCAGCTCGGTCCCCACGCCCACGCGCGACAGCCGCATGTACGTGTGGACCAACATGCCGGAGGCGTGGGTGCGCCGCTACGACGAGCGCGCCTACTTCGAGGTGGATCCGCGCGTCACGCAGATCGTGCACGCGGCCACGCCGCTGGTGTGGGACCGGCACGCGTTCCCCGGCACCGCGAAGCGGGACGAGTTCCTCGCCGATGCGGCTGCCCACGGCTTGCGCTGCGGCGTTGCGGTGGGCGTGCGCGACGCATCGCGGGCGCTGTCGGCGTTCTACCTGAGCTCCGGCCGCGACCGCGCCGACGACGCGTTCCGCGCGCACTGCGCGGCGCGCGAGGGCGAGATCCTGCTGCTCGCCCACTACGTGCACGCGATGCTGACGGCGAGCGTCGTCGACCCCGCGCTGCCCACGCCGCTCGAAGGCGCGCCGCTGTCGCCGCGCGAGCGCGAGTGCCTGCAGCTCGCAGCGAAGGGCCTCGCGTCGGCGCACATCGCGGCGCTGCTCGGGATCGGCGAGCGCACCGTGCACTTCCACTTCGGGAACCTGCTCGCCAAGATGGGAGCCGCCAACCGCCGGCAGGCGATTGCGCAGGCGATCGCCGAGGGCATCGTCACGGCGTGAGCCGCGGCAGCGGCCTCGTGCGCCAAGCGAACAGGGGCTACGCGCCCGTCAGCGCCTCGAGGCGCCGGCGCGCGCCGTCGTGCCCCTGCTCCGCGGCCCGCTCGTACCACGGTCGCGCGAGCGCGGGCTGCGGCTCCGAGTCACATCCGAATTCGTAGAGCTGTCCCAGCGCGAACTGCGCGCGCACCACGCCCGCCTGCGCGGCGAGGCGATAGAGGTGACCCGCCTGCAGCAGGTCGCGCTCGACCCCGTGGCCCAGCTCGAAGGCGAGGCCGAGCGTCACCTGCGCGTGCGCCTCCCCGCGCGCGGCGGCGTCCATCAGGGCGTGCAGTTCGGCGAGGTTCCCGGCATCCATCGGCGCTCCTGTCGAGATCGGGTCCGGCTGCGTCGGGCAGCCACTGGCTTCGTCGTGCGTGACGCGGACGATCGTGTGCCCGCACTGTGCCGCAGGCGGCGGCACGGCGACATCCGTAGACCTGACAGGGGAAGCGGCGAGTCTCGAGCGCTGGAGCGGGTGAAGGGAATCGAACCCATGCAACGGGTCTGATTCTATTGATGATTTTCAATTGCGCGTGAATCGCGTGTGAACTGGAGCATTCGCCGAACCAGGGATGGGGCTATTCGCCCCACCCCGGTGATTGCGCTGACGCAATTATTGCACCGTAGCCGCCACGCGCCCTACCTTCTTCTTGATTCCCCGTCTTGATGGCTTCGCCGGGATTAGCAGCGCCGCACGCGCTCGAAGCTCCGCGGCCCATTCTTGATTGAAAGTCGCTACGATGAAATCCTCGCTCGGCGCAAACTCCGACCCTGCTTGCGCACTCAGACGATACCGGCGGCCGCGGCGCACACTGGTTACGGAGAAGAATGGCTTTGCGTCGACGATGGCCTTAAACGCCGACCATTTCATCTCGGCCCACGGGTGGTCCGGCAGAAGGTCATAGCGCCAGAGCACGGCATTCGCATAATGGAGAAGTGCAGCTAGGTCCTCGAGTGTGCCGGCGAAGGCAGTGTTGGTCGCGACGCGCAGGTCGTTCAGAACATCAGCCTCGTAGTTCAAGGGGGAGTCGGCGTAATGCTCAACCTCCTCACGAAAATTACCGATTTCCGCATATAGCTCCTTGCGGGTCTTCCCCCCCTGCATAGTATTCGTAAACTCGAAGCAAGAATCCGACAGCATCTTCTTTCCTTTGGAAGTTATGTGAAGTAGATGCGCCTCGATGGCGCCCCACTGTTCAGTTGTTCTCACCGGCTAGGGGAAGAGTTCTTCTCGAAAGTGCCGCCTCCACTAACGCGTCCAGCGGTCGCGGCGCATTCTCTCGAACATAGACCGCGTAGAAGTCCAGCAACGTACTAGCCGATGAATGACCCATCTGGCGGGCGAGATACTGAATATTCGCCCCGGCGGTGAGTAGCGTGGAGGCGTACGTATGCCGCAGCTGGTAGGGCCTTCGATAGCGGACTTCCGCCCGACGAACCACGTCGAGCCATGCCTTGTAAATATCGTTGGAGGCTCTGAGCGGTAGCCCCGTCCGCGGATGCACAAATACCCGCACACCGTCGGGCTTAATGCGCTCTTGGTCCCGCAGTGCGGCTATGGCCTCTCGGCAAAGGTCGACGCGTCGAATACCGCTCTTGGTCTTTGGCTCCTTCTCAATACGGCGCACCACGTTGCGTCTGACATGAATGACGCCCTCCGCCCAATCGACGTCCTTCCATCGTAGCGCGAGAACCTCTCCGGTTCGAAGCCCCGTCCATCGCCAAAGACGAATCAGATTCGCCATCTGCCCCTCGGCGGCAGAGACAAGCTTATCCATTTCGTCGAGCGTAAACGGGTCAATTTCGTGGCTGCTCGAATGCATTTCGACGGGAGACAAATCAGCAAGGTCGATATCCGCCGATGAAAGAGGGTTGGAAGTGATGAGGTCCGATTTGACAGCCTCCGCGAGCATCTTTCGCATGACCGACGCGAGGTTTCGTAGCGACTTCAGCGTCAGCTGCTCCGCTTGTTTACTGAGGAACTCAATCATCGTCTCCCGATGCAAGTCCTTTAGCTTGACCTTGCCGAGTTCGGGAAGGATTCGGTGGTCGAGCCATGAAGCGTATCCGGCGCGCGTCGATTCATGCTTCGACGCCCAATATCTCTTTGCGTACGCTTCGGCGAAGTCACCGAAAGTCGTTTGGGCGGAGGCGACCGCCGTCCCTACGCGTGCAGCCGTGCCAGGGAAGCGAGATGCATAGTCGAAGGTGCCGGCTCGAATCTCCTCGTTGATTTGTCTCAGCTGTCGCTCGGCAAAGTCGATGCCGCGCTGGTTCACCGCGACACCGTGAAGAATCTCTCGGCATTGCCGCCCTTTGTGTGTGAAGGCAATTTGAATCGCGGACGCCCTTTTGAAAGGGCGCACGGTCACGCCCCTGGGCAGTTGCCATCCCATCTTCTCCTTCATCGCAACCCCCGAACCCAGCTTTGCACGGCCGCCATGTCCACCCACACTCGGTGGTCCGGTCCAACCGTGCAATGCACGCCGTCAGCCCACTGACCCTTCTTACGGCGTGCGTGTACCGCATCGGCCGTGTCGCCGGTCAACTCGCAGTAGCGCTTTAGCCTCACCAGCGCTGGCATGTCCGGCAGCGCCCTCCTTGCTTCGATGTCTTGTCGCGTTCCCATGACTTCGCGTCTTCGTGTTCAGTTCTGTGTGGCCGTATTCAGAACCCAGTCACCGCCGTCGTTGGCGGTGAGGCTGGGTTGAACCGGGGTGGGGACGGGCAAGCTGCCTCAGCAGATGCCCGATTTAGGCGCTGATGGGTTCAGCGTCTAGAGGTCAGCGGCTCTGGGTGGCGCTGACATGGGTCGGCGTGGGTGCCAACTCACTACAGTTTACCACAATGTTTACAAACTTACAACAACAGAGTACAATTTCACTCCTCTGCTCATAAAATGTTTACATGACACGTCACGCTACTTCTGAAGGACAGAAATCGGCAGTCATTTCCGTCAGGTTGACCCCGCGGATGCGCTTCGGCTTGGAACTCATGGGAAGGCTGCACCAGGAGACGATGCCGGAGGTTGTGGCCCGCGCCATCAGCGACGCCCTTACTTCCGGGAAAGGTGGTCTCTTTGTTGGGGCCGATGCATCAACGGGGCTGCCATTCGACCTCCTGAAGCGCGTTTGGGCGGACAGAGAGTCCGACCGCCTAGCGAATCTCGCCCTACATTACCCGGCCATCATGTCGCGTCGTGAACGGGAGCTCTGGGAGCGTATCGAGTCCTCCCCCCGGTACTGGAACCCGCGTGGAGGACGGAAATCATCCGAGCGCGAACTCAATCGAGATGCCTTAGCCGACGATTGGGCGTCGTTGTCCGGCGAAGCAAAGGCGGAGGTTTCGCTTTGAACTTCAGTCGCGGCACGAGACGTGCTTAACGCGAAGGCACCTCTCCGATGAGGAACAAGGATGCTTCGGTATAAGCGGCACATCAGACTAAACGAATCCGAACTTCGGCAATTTCGCATCTTCGTGCCAATTCAACAGGCGCCCAAGACTGTTGATGCACATGACCGCGAGCTGGCAAATGCGGCGGAGAGTTGGCGACAGCTCGACTGTGCGGAGGGCGAGCTCCTCGCCGCCTTAGCTGAGGACATGATGATTGAAAAGTAGGAGAGGCTTGCCGTTAGCCTCGCGTGAGTTGGAAGCCTGCTCTTGATGGCTTGCTCGGTGCAGCGCGCGAACGACTGCAGTGGTTCTCGGTAGCTCGCGTCATCCTGCCGAACGCCAGCCGCTGGCGCACCATCCGAGCCACCCCTGCCACCCCACGGCGCATCGTGCCCGAGAAAAATCGCGTCAGTCCCACCGGTCACCTCCAGTACACGCCGGACAAGATGGAGTGGATGGGTAACCGCGGCGCGCTGAAGCGCCCTGATTCGTGGTCGACCGACGGTTGGATTCTTTGCCGGCTGAAGGTTCCCGGCCGCGAGAACGTGCCATTCCAACTCAAGTACACCCGTCTTTTCTTCCTTGATGAGGCCACCGGCTTTTCGGCGGGTCACCGTCCCTGCTACCAGTGCCGGAAGCGCCGTGCACAGGAATTCCGGAGTGCTTGGTGCGAAGCTAATGGGCGCGAGAGCGTCACCTTCGCTGTCATCGACGCCGCGCTGAAGGCCGAGCGCGTACTGTCTGGCTCTCGCGCTCGGGTGGACGAGGCCGTCGCCCCTCTCCCGAACGGCGTCATTCTCGAAGCCACGAGCGTGTACTGGCTCAAGTGGCGCGACTTGTTCTTTCCGTGGTCATTCGCCGGTTACGGCGAGCCGAAGGAACTTAATGAGATGCCCACGCTGGCTAAGGTTGTTACCCCGTCATCCATCGTGCGCGTGTACACGAATGGATTCACGCCGCAAGTTCATCCATCAGCCTTTGGCTAGCATCATCCGTCGACGAGGCTGGGAAGCGAGGGCACGAGGTCACTCGCGAAGAGCTGTACGCCCTGGTATGGGATGTGCCCCTCGCGGCGGTGGCTCTGGCATCACAGACGTCCAACTGGCCGCCGTGTGCCGGAGGCTAAATGTCCCCATCCCTAGCCGCGACCATTGGACGACGTTGGCTGCGGGGGGGACGCCGAAGGTATGGCCATTGCCCCGACCCGCCAAGCACGCTTCTGCGTTTCTTCTGCTAACAGGATACTCGACTTGACTCGCCTCCGTGCCCGCGCGATTCAAGTCAGAGCGGTAGGGTCAAAGTACCTCGGATTCACTCGGCTCGCGCTTCTCTACCCCGAGAATCAGGCGAAGGACCTTGAGGAGCGTCGAATTCGGTGCGTGTTGCGCACGAATCTCCTCCACTAAGGCCGCGTGATGCTGAGGACACAGTTTGAGTCGTCTGGTTGCGAGCGCCAGACCAAACTCGAGTGCAGCTTCTCCCTGAGGCTTTCCGATGTTGCCGAAGACTCCTCTCAGGAGCGATAGCATGACCTCGCTCGCGCCAGAGTCGCACGAGTAGTCCAACTCAGACGGGTAGGCGGTCCGTAACAGGGCCGCCTGAATGACGCCATCGTTGAAGCGCGCAAAGTTGGACGGCTCCAGGATAACCTGCTGAAATGCATCAGACACCAGCTTATCTCGTGCCTGCAACGACTTCTCTTCGCGAGCGTTCTGAAGGATGTCGCCAAGCGTTGCGAGAATCAGTGGGACCAATGACGCGCTAGGTGAGTACTCTTCGTTCCAGAAGGCGAAGTCCTTCCGCAGAACAAGCTGCTCGTCGAGCTGCTCTCCTGTGGGAAGGAAAACGCTAGCGCCGAGTCCACATCCCGAATCAAGTGCATTCAGACGCTCGACCAGATTCGCCTTCGCGAGGGTTGCGTCACTGATTGAACTCCGAAGACAATCTCGCTCCGACTTGAAAGCAGGCGCAATCGCATTGCCGGTCCTTATGGTTCGATATACTTCAACAGCCCACGCGGCGCCCGTCGCGGAGGTTCGAAGGTTGCTTTTCAGTTGCTGGCTGTGAAGGCCGAGCGGGCACACTTGCATGCCAACCAGATAGCAACGCCCGCCCTCATGAACATCTCTTAAGTCTCTGCTAATCGCCAACAGCCTGGACCCTTTCCCCACAACCGCCGCGACAATGAGCAGGGCGCGATGTCGGTCTAGCTGGAAACTCCTCTGCGCAATCTCTGCGCCAGACAATACTGGGACTTCATGGCCATTGCTCCACAGGTAATCCATGCACGCCCAGGCCAGCAAGCAGGACGCAGGGTCATCCTGATATACGATGGCTTGAAGGGAGATTGATGTCCGCTGGTCGAGCACCCGAATCGCAAAATCCTCAAAGTCTTTGGAGGCCACGAGTTCGGCGCCATCGACGAAAATTGTTCGCGGTCGTCCATCGTGTCCCGAAGAGAGAATCCGGACCATAGCCAGCTCTCGCACGGCTTTGAAGAACGATTGAGATTCTTCCGTTGCATGTTCGCGCTTCCGGAGCAGGACCGTCTTGGGGCGAATGTGTTCCGGAGCAAATCTCTCGCCGACGATTCGCAGGTCTTGAAGAGTCTCCTCGCGATTTATGGACTCCTGCTGGTGCTCCCGCTCAGGTGGGATGCGGAAAAGTGCGGCCGCCGCATTCTCCGCGGATTCGAGGGTCAACAACGTCACGACTTCCGATTCATGACATTGCGTGCGCCTGCGCCATTCGCCCTGCAATGCCATGGAGGATGACGCCGAAATTATGCAGAGGGAGGTTCCCGGGAGCGGGGCTTCGATGTCCTGCAATCCTTCGTAAGAGTGGAAGCTTATGACTCGCGGAACCGGTGACATGGGATAGAGGTCACGCAGCAGGTGACGCAATGCATATGCGACGTTGGCTATTGCCATTGAGTCGACATAGATGGTATCGAGTTGGGAACCTGTGGCCTTGCGACGTCGCGCAACCACCTTCAGTAGCGCGAACGCCAGAAAGTCGACGCGCTCACTTTCGTACAGAGCCTCTTCGGCGCGAATGAACAACCGGCTTCTCGACCCTGAAGGCTTTACAAATACGAATCCTGGTGGAGCGACGACTACCACGCCTGCGGAGCTGAATAACTCATTTAGGCCCGCGGAGCGAATCGTGTCTGCGTCGCCTTTAACAAACTCTTTTACCCAACTCTTCGCGTTGTCGAGTTGAAGTACTCGGGTGAGCTCGCCATTGTTACCGTAACCCGCGACGGCGATGGATACCTTCGTCGAAGCCCGCTGCCTAGCCTGCTTGAGTAATGGATTCCTTCTTAGGAGCTCTTGTGTGTCTGCGATTTCGCTTTCCCAAACCATGAGTAGGATGAGGTCTGGGTAAGGCGTCGCGTAGACCGCAGACTCAAGCGAATCCGCAAGGTCGGCTGGGTTCGTCGCGCCCGGTCCCTTGAATAGGACGTGCACGTGCCGGCCGGCCACAGCGGCTGACTTTGGCGAGACGATGAATGAAAGATACCCCCTCACGTTCCTGTAGTTCCTATGGGGATAACTAGCGAGAAGCACGTTCCCGCGCAGTCTGCTAGTAACTTCCTTTCTCGCATCCAGTGATTTGGTTCGAAGGAAGCCCGCTCTCCGGAGAAATCCTGAAAGAGCGCGATGCGCCCGGTTCGCAGTCTTAGGAAAGCGCGTAGACTTCGAAGCGTGCGCACGACTGAGTCAAGGCCGATACCACCTCCGTCCGAAGGCTTCGTGCTGGCGTGAAGTTCGAAGCAGTTAAGCACCGCGGCTGTCTCTGCATCGAGCGACTGCGTTGCGAGGTCGACCGGACGCCCATCGCGACCAAGCCAACGTCGCGCAAGTCCAGGTCCGGTATCGAATACCGTGAGTTCCAGAAATGACTGCGCTCTACCGGTTCGAGACTCATTGAACTGCGGTGACTGAAGAAAGTGGCGCCCCAGGTAAAGATTCACCCGAGCATCTCCGGACGATGCCTGGGAAAGCTGAGCGCGATGCGGCGCGGAAATGTACTTGAAAAGCACTCCGCGAACACTTGGATAGTCCCAGCTATATCGTCTTCCCATCGCGTCATGCGCGCCATGCTCATCGGTGTTCTTGAAGAGCTCATAAATGAGCGTGGAGACGTCTGCAATCTGGTCCGCCGAGGTTCGGCGCGTAAGCTCCGGAGAAGTCGCAGCAACTAACCGCCCCGTTAGCGACTGGAATTCCCTTCGCGAACGAATACCGCCACTCGTAGGCTTTGAGTAGAGCGGCGCCAGGAATTCATGCTTGGCGCCTGCGATGCAGGCTAGAAATACTGCCCGACCGCCCGTTGTTTCGCGTAACTCCATTTGTTGCATGGCGAGGACCTGGCGCCCGGCAGCTTGCAAAACCGAGCGTTTGTCCACCTGCCCGCCAGCGGGGTCTTCCAAACGCGAGGCAAAGTATGCTGCTGCAAGCCCGTGCGGCTCATCAATCAGCGAATTGAACGCCTGGGGGCCTCGGATGTCGCCGTAAGCGCGCAGCACGCACTTTGGGTGCGCGCGGCGCCAGGTTGCGATGTACTGAATCAGCGCGCCCGATACTCCGAAGGTTCCGCCAAGCCTCAGGTCGCTGGGGATGCGAAGGACGGAAGATGTATCCGAGGAGGAAAGCTCGAAGAGAGCATCCTCGACTGTTGGCGCTCACGCAAAACTGACCATCGCTGCTCATTGAAAATTGACCAGGGACGGAAGCTGGCGGCGTCGGCTGCCAGCGTAGTCTGATTCTATCCTTGGTCGTCAGATGGTCTGGTCGGTCTCCTCGGTTGGCCGGGCCTTGGCCTGCTCCCGGGATTTGATGCGCGCCTTCGCCGTGCTGCTCGAATGGCGGAAGCGATAGGACTCGTTGCCTGTCTCTACGATGTGGCAGTGATGCGTGAGGCGGTCGAGCAAGGCAGTCGTCATCTTCGGATCGCCAAAGACCGAGGCCCACTCCGCGAACAGCAGGTTGGTGGTGATGATGACGCTGGTGTGCTCGTACAGCTTCGAGAGCAGGTGGAACAGCAGCGCGCCGCCGGCCTGTGAGAACGGCAGGTAGCCCAGTTCGTCGAGGATCACGAGATCCAGATGCATGAGCTGGTGCGCGAGCCGTCCCGCCCGGCCAATGGCCTGCTCCTTCTCCAAGGTGTTCACGAGATCGACCGTGGAGTAGAAGCGCACTCGCTTGCCATGGCGGGTCACGGCTTCGACACCGAGTGCCGTGGCCAGGTGCGTCTTGCCGGTGCCGGTGCCGCCGATCAACACGATGTTCTCGGCCTTCTCGGTGAAGGTGGTCGCGGCAAAGGTCATGATCTGCCGTCGATCGACCTTGGACTGCTCGAAGTCGAAGCCGGCCAAGTCGCGATGCAGGGGGAAGCGCGCGACGTGCATCTGATAGCGGATCGAGCGCAGTGCCCGGTCGGTCGACTCCGCC
The DNA here is from genome assembly GCA_046347855.1 of Burkholderiales bacterium. GTDB lineage: Bacteria > Pseudomonadota > Gammaproteobacteria > Burkholderiales > Casimicrobiaceae > VBCG01. The sequence continues at coordinate 218,096 of JAXMFJ010000005.1, read as the reverse complement.
TGCACCAGTTGGGCGAGCAGCGTCTCGTAGGTCGTGAGGCCGCCGGTGGTGCCCTGCTCGAGGCTTTCGGCAAAGCAGGCGGCCATTCCGTACAGCCGCAGCCGCTTGAGGTCGGCGATGAGATCAGCCATGGCTCACCTCCGTGCGCAGCGAGTCGTAGCGCTCGGGATCGGCGAGCGGGGCCGCGCTCACGCGCAAGGAAGTTTCGACACTCGGCGGGGGCGGCCCCTCGCGCAGCCGCGCCAGCACGTTGAGCACATGCTCGGCGCTGGGCCGGCCGCTGTCGAGCACGAGATCGACGGCGACCAGGACCGCTTCCAGGCCGTGGATCGGCACGGCCATGAGCACCTGCGCCATCACCTTGTCGCCGCCGTCGCGCTTGAGCAGCGCGCGGCGCAGCCGCTGCAGCGAGTCTGGAAGGTCGGCAAATGGCGCCCCGTTGCGCAGGGCGCCCGGCTTGCGCTCGATCAGCGGCAAGTAGTGCTGCCAGTCGTAGATGACGTGATCGCGATCGACGGCACGGACGTGCTCGGCCACCACGTTCTGGTCGGCCACGATCACCACCTTCTCCGGGTACAGCCGTACGCTGACGCGATGGCCGGCAAAGTGGCAAGGCACCGAGTAGCGATTGCGCGCGACCGCCACCAGGCTCGTGCTCGACACCCGCGCCGGCAACTCGACGTAGCCGTCGAACGGCGTCGGCATCGGCATCAGGTGTGGCTGTTCGTGCTCCCACGCTTCCCGGATGCTCATCCCGGGGCCGTCCGGATGCGGCGCCGACCACGCTTGTCGAACTTGCGTCGCCAGCCACGCATTGAGTTCGGCGAAGCTGCCGAAGCGTTCTTGGCCGGCGTCCAGCCAGATCCGGCGCCGGGCATCCTGCACGCCTTTCTCGACGCGACCCTTCTCCCAACCCGAGGCGACGTTACAGAAGTCGGCGTCGAACAGGTAATGCGCCGTCATCGCCGCAAAGCGCGCGTTCACCACGCGACCGCGGTCCTTGCGCGGCGTCTGGTCGACCGCCGTCTTCATGTTGTCGTAGATGCCGCGGCGGGCGACACCGCCTAAGCCCGCGAGGCAGCGCGTGTGCGCGTCGAAGAGCATTTCGTGGCCTTGGCCGGGATAGGCCACCAGCCAGAAGGCGCGCGATGCACACAGCTTCATGTGCGCCAGCTGTACCTTGCGCCAGATGCCGCCGATCACGAGGTGCTCCTCGCTCCAGTCAAACTGGAACGCCTCGCCCCAAGCGAAGGTCAGCGGGACGTAGGCAGCGCGAGCGCTGACCGCACCCGCTTCGGCCCGCCACGCCCGCACGAACTCGGTGATGCGCGCGTAGCTGCCGGTGAAGCCTTGGTCCTTGATCTGCGCCCACAGCTTCAGGGCCGTGCGCCGCTCCCGCCGCGGACGCCGCGCGTCCGTCTCCAGCGCCTTGCGCAGCCACTGCGCGTGATCCGTGATCTTCTTCGGGCCGGCCGGACGCTGGTACTTCATCTCGCTGCGGACGGGCTCCCGCAGCCAGCTCTTGATCGTATTCCGCGACAGGCTCGTGCGGCGGGCGATCTCACTGATCGACAACCCTTCCCGCAACCGCATCCTGCGTACTTTCGCGTATGTCGCCATGGTGTGCACCTTCACTCCCTGCTGGGCCTCAAAACCCCGCAGGCTAGGTCCAAACACCCTGGTCAATTTTCCGCGAGCAGAACCTCGTTTTGCTGGTCAGTTTTCAACGAGCGGCAACAGCTCATGCTCGCCCGATTCAGCACCGAACATGTGCGTCTGGTTTGGTACCTTCTCGTAGCCGCCGGTGACAATCCAGCGCACAAGCTCGAGCGTCTACGCGATGCAACAACCGCGGACGGCCGGATGAATCACGCCGGCTACGAGCTCGTACACATCACAAAGAGAGGGGTCGACCACCCGGTGCTAACCTGGCGGATGTCACGTCTGAACGAAGAGTCTTGGCGTACGCGTGCAGTCGCAGAGGCGCGCTCGGGGCATCCGCATCATGTGCAGCTGTTCCTGCGAAGTCTGTATCGGTCACCCGGATTCTCAGGCATACGCAAGCAGGTTGGCAAAATCGCCACGCTTTTCCGACGCGAATGGCTTCGCCGCCACAGAACACAGCCACCCGTGCTGCCGCGCCTCTTCTATTGCTCGCGGCTGCCCAACCGTGGAATGCGTCTCAGCTACTTGCTGCGCGAGGCGAGGTCCGCTACAACAGTCGCAGCTTGGCCAGGGCGCGTCGACGCCGAGCCAGGAGGCTTCGCCGAAACCGCTTGAGTTCCGCCCACTGCATGGACTGGAGGTTCCCCAGCAGTAGCTCGTTTTCAACCAAGTGGGGGAATACATGCAGATACGCGGCGGCCTGTTCCACGGACGGAACCGACTTCTGCTTGTCTGCCCGGTACGGTGGTCTCAAACGACGGGATGTCATCTTTTCTTGGTGGTTCGAGGGTTGGACGGTAGTGGGTGCGAATTGCGAGCAACCGAACATCGAGCGGGCGCCGTATTGAGCGGTAGTCACGCTCTGCGTCGCAGTTCCTAAGGAATGGACCGAACGGCACGGTTTCCCGCACCAGTCCGGTCCAAGGACAGATTTGTCTTCTAGTTCGGTGTAACTACGGTCTCTGTTGTTCTTGCCAAGGCCATACGGCACGAAGCACTGACTGGCCTTCAGCCTGCGAGCTCGGCGCCCCTAACGAACCCGCCCTCGTTGCAGGCGCTTGCATCTCCGCGCTCCGCACCTCGATGTTTCTACCGTACTGCCACGCGCGTTCGATAGCGCCCCTCAATTCAAGCAGCACCGTACCAGGAATCTCAACGGAGGCCACGACGGGGCTCAAAGCGTACCGGCCGGTCTCTTCGTCACGACGCACGGTGGCCTCAGCACTCCATTCCGGAACTGCACTTGAGTTCAACAAATTCGCCACCAGCCGGCCTACTATGCCCTCGCGCTCAAGCGCGCTCCCTACGACGAAAAGAATTTCAATTCGCTTCTGCATGTCCAATGTCCTAGGCACCGGCACCTGCCGGCTCTGCGTATAGCGATGGAGGTGCGAGGTAACCTGCTGGTGACTATGCTCACCCTACTAGGGGGGGTCGTATGAGAGCTAGAGCAGCGAACGACTTTATCGACGGCTTTGTCATTGGACTGCGCGAGACCCCGCGTGGGTTCTTCGCACCGCTCCTTGCGCTGTGGCGACTTCTCATAGCGGCCGCGGAGGACGTTCCCGGACATCGCCGCGGCCCCCGCCACCCTAGTTGACACCCAGCGTTGCGTTGGTGCCTAGCCTACGCGTGGAGACAAGCTCCGCTTCCAATGCGCAGGGCTTACAACGGCGCGCACATGACGACAGGCGGGTTGCCATAACCTTCCGCAATCCATCCCTTGGCCAACATCTGTGTCTGCACCTGGGCGTCAACCGCATATCGGTGATTCGTGTCCGGACGATTGTTCCAAGTTCGGTAGATGGGTTGCGTATTCGCCGGGCAGGTGCCAGTGCTCGTGTCTGGCAAATACACCTGATACACGTTATTACTCTCCAACTGCCATTGCTCCGGCCACTTCTCATGCACAGTCGCGCATTCGGCCGGAGAAGCGGAGTAGAAATGGCTATCAAGGCCGTGGGCTGGGTTGCCGTAGTATCGGCACACGGTCGAGGCGCCAATGGGTGTTGGAGACGACGCGTCAATCACCTTGAAGCTATAGCCCGTGCGCGTCCAGCCGATGAACGCCCCTTGGTCGAGTTTCGTAATCTCGCTCTGCAGCGCGGTGATGAAATAGTGGTCAAGCCCGGAGTGGTAATACTCGACGGCCGTTGCCGTTGTTGAAGCGGGGCTCGGAATGTAATACGACGCAAGCTGCGCGTCTTGTACTTGGTCCTTCCAGCGGATGAGTCCAACCCCCGGTGCGTACCAGCTTTCGCGTTCATAGCCGCCGTCAACGCTATAAACGTACAGAATGTTTGCAAACACGCCAGCCGGCACTTGCATCGACGTAAGCAGCTGCCGTGCTACATAGTAATACGTACCATCAAGCGCACCTGTGAGTGTCGAATTGCCCACGCGTTGACCACCCCACAGGTCCGCTCCCACATAGACAATACCTGTGCCACCAGAAGAAAGCGTGCCCGGGACAATCGAGGGCTTGAAGAATAGTTCCGGTTGCGTGTAGGTGACGGTAACTTGCTTACCGCTGCTCGCAACATTGTAGACACCAAGCAATAGCACCCCGGTCGTCGGGTCCGTTGAATAGTAGAAGCGCGACAACGACGTACACGTGCTTCCAGAAGCGCATGAGTGCTTCCATTCAAAAAGGGTCGTGTTATTGCGGTCGTTGAAATTGATACCCCCGTAGACCGTAACCAAGGACGAAGTAATGGGATTGGCCGCTTGTACTTGGCTGTACTGATACAGGTAGGTGCTACCCGGGGTAAGGGGGAAGTAGTCGAAGCCGTTGACGGCCAGATTGGATGCAGGCGCTGTCTGTGCGATGACAAACACGATGAGAGCCGCGACGATGCGTCTTGTCGATGCCCTCTTTGAATGGCGACGTGCGCGCTCGCGTAGCCTCACATATGCTGATTTCATTGCTTCAATACCACCGCATCCCCACATGCAGTAACCACCGCAAGAATCGGAGCTTCGCGGTCTATGTAGGTTGCGTTCCCCGGACCGGTAGTGACCTTATGCTCCGCAAATGTGCCGTAGGAGAGGCGGACATTGATGATGGCGTTTCCTCCGTTTTGAAGTGCGTCGATACGGAGGTCGTGGAATATGGGGCCTATCACCTCGCCAACCCGATTGCTGCCGTTCCACACCGACGAGCGACAATACAGGCCCAAGACCTTGCTAGTCGGACGATTGGCGATTGCCTCCAGCGAAGTGATGAGGATGTCCTCCGCCTTCACCTCTCTGACGCCTTGGGCGACGGTAGCTGTGGTCATCAGTCCCGCACACAACGCACTGGCCCCGATGAAAAGTTTAATTTTTGTGACCATATTTCTATTTCTCCGTACGCCCTCACGCACTCTTAACCAGCGACACCGAGGGTGCGAGTCAATCTGGTTCCCCGTGTTACACGCGTACGACGTACGCACGCCGCACTCGGAGAACGACTGAAGCCTCCTGCCTTCGGAGGCCGCCACGCGTCCCCTCAGGTGTCCTTGAGACTAGACGCGGCCAATGCCTCCAATCGCCGCAGTGCCGCCGGGTGGCCGCAATAGGCCGCGCGTGCGAACCATATCCTCGCGATGTCTGGATTTGGCGTTGCCACCACCCCATGCTCATAAAGATTGCCCAGAAGGAATTGGGCTCTGCACTCTCCGCTCTCAGCGGCTTGGTGATAGAAGTGCGCAGCCAGTAATGCGTCTCGCTCAACACCATGTCCCAGTTCGTACGCCAGGCCCAACGCTGCTTGCGCGCGCGGGTCGTTGCGGCGCGCGGCGGCAGTGAGTTCCCGCAGCTCATCCAATTGCGAGAGTTGAAGTTCGGGATACTCGGCCATGTTCTCTCACATCTGACGGAAGAGATGGTGGTACGGCTGACTCACCGGCAGTCGCTCATCCCTATCGCGTAACACGACTTGCATCGTCCCGTCGGTCTCGCGCACGACTCCTAAGAGGAATTGAATGTTTACGATGCTCCCGCGGTGCGTTTGCCAGAACCGCTCGGCGTCGAGCTGCCCCGCGAGCTCCTTGATTGGGATGCGGATGAGCGCTTCGGCGTCTTGGGTTACAACCCGGGTGTACTTGGCATCGGACTGGAAATAGACGACTTCATCCAGATGAATGAAACGAATCTGATTGCCGAGTGAAGCCTGCAGCCACTGAAGCTTGCCGGCCGGCTTGGTAGCAGCCAGCGCTCGTAGTACGGCTTGGACGGTGACTGGTACGGTGCCCATTCTTGCCTTCAGCCGGTCCACGACTTTGACGAAGCGCGCGGGCTCGATGGGTTTCAAGACGTAATCGACGACGCCGGCCTCAAACGCCGCTATGGCGTGCTCATCGTAGGCTGTGACAAAGACCACATGACAGTGACTCGCACAGGAGGCGGCTAGCTCGAGCCCAGTCAGGCCGGGCATCCGGATGTCCAAAAATGCGACGTCGGGACGCTCACGGTTGAGAAGCTCAAGTGCGGCGAGCCCATCGCCAGCTTCGAGTGTCTTCAAGCCGGGCCAGGCCGCGCGAAGAAGCTCGGACAACCGCTCGCGCAGCGCGGGCTCGTCGTCTGCAATCAATGCGGTAGGCATCGTCATACGAGGTCCGAAGGAACAGTTACAACGGCGACAATCCCGCTGGGCGCATTCGGCCGCAGCATCAGCCGGGCGTTCCGACCATAGATGGCCGTCAAACGCTCGCGGACGTTGCGCAGTCCAACCCCACTGCCTTGGGTCTCTCCAAATCCCACGCCGTCGTCAGCCACCCGGACCGTTAGGTCGCGACCGGTGGCACTGGCCTCTAGTCGGATGATGGCCGGGCCGACCTTGGGTTCGATTCCGTGCTTGAGGGAGTTCTCAACCAGCGTTTGAATGACGAGCGGTGGAAACGACGCATGCCTCAGGTCGTCTGGAAGCACCGACTCAACACGCAGCCGTCCACCAAGCCGTATCCTGGCAATGTCGAGATACGCCAGTGAGAGGCCGAATTCCTGCTCAAGGGTAGAGCTTCTCGCGCGCATCTGTGGCAGCGACTCGCGGAGGTAGCGGATGAGCCCTCCGAGCATCGCCTCGGCATCGCCCGGGCGATGGCCGATGAGGTGCTGAACGTTGGCTAGCGTGTTGTAGAGAAAGTGCGGCTCGATTTGCGCTTGAAGAGTCTGAAGACGCGCCTCAGCTAACTGGCGCTCGTGTTGCGCATCGTCTGCTCGTTCCCTTTGTCGGGATACCTCGGCGCGCATGCCTGCCAAAACACTTGCACGCCACTTCAATCCAGCGATGTAGAAGAGGCATATCGCCATGCCGATACCTGGAAGCACTTGGCGCCAAGGTGACGAGAGCGAGCGTATCCACGCATCAATCAATGGCAGGAACCAGATGCATACTGTGGTTACGAGCAGGTTCGGAAACCCCACGATGAAGAGCAACCCGCCTAACAGCGCGATTGGCGGATTCCGACCCCACCGGCGGGCGGCCCAGTGCAGCGCAATTGATGGCAGCGCCGACCCGACGATGAGTAGCACACCGATTTGCCCAACAGGCTCCATTGCCTCGCCAAGTCCCCCACGGCTGCCGACCAGGAGAAACGCACTCCCTGCTAGGTAGTAGGCGGCTGTCGAGGTATGCAGTTCCCAGGCGGCAGGCAGAAGGTCCGCCTCGTGCGAGACGAGGTCGTCCGTTAGCTTCCGCCAAACGTACGATTGTCGAAGCCGGCGCAACGGGTTCATTCGGGTTTGATAGCAACACAATGCAGACATAGGCCCATGGTCATATGTTGAGCCTCGAGTGGCAACGGCGATGCGATAAGTCCCGCCAATTGGCGGATATGGGTTGCCAAAGCGCGGATTGATGAACCGACGCTTTTACATGTCAATGCCCACCGAAACATCGCCGAAGTCACCGCTCATGCCCATGCCGACCTCGGACCAACCGTTGTCAACGTGCAATGCGTCGTAAGGCTCCATGCCAAAGACATTGCCGGCGACATCTACGTAGTCGTCGACCATTGGCAATAGCGTCGTCGGATTGATTACGTGGGCGGCCGTGGAGGTTGCCTCGCACGGGACGCCAAACAGCTTCTGAAAGATACCCATTCCGAACTCCTCGTGTCAGCGACGCCGCGGGACGTCGGCGGCGCCATTTGGGTTGACCAAGCCGCTTGGCAGTGGGAGTTCCGCAACTCAAAGCTGCGGGCAAGCGAGATTCTGGCGTCGCCAGAACAGGAAGAGAGCGGCGGATTCGACAAGATTGCCGATAAGTTGGCAGAAACGGTCTGTCGATTTCCGTTATTATTGTATAACGTTTATGACTGGAAGTCAATTTGCAACCATGGGTAGACCACGCATCTCCAACCCGCGCTCGGTCTTGATAGCGTTGCGCGTGACACCTCGCACGCGTTATGGCCTTCAACTTCTTGCACAACGAGCCCAATGCTCGATTAGCGAAGTGATACTGCAGGCCGTCGAGGTAAAATTCCGGAGTTCGGAAGATGGCTTGGTATGCATCGCTAATGGCGAGCGTACCCTCACGAGCGTTCTCGACCGCACTTGGAGCCCGACCGATTACGAGCGTCTGGTTCGTACTGGCTTGCTCTTTCCTGACCTCTTGAGCGAGAAGGAACGCTACCTCTGGCTTGTCATTCGAGAAACGCGCGCGTATTGGAAGAGCACGTCCAGCTCCAAGCGGCTCACGGCTAGTGACGTCAATTGGAAGGCACTGGCCGCCGATTGCGCAGCACTCAACGCGAAGACGGAGCCAAGCATTCAACGACGTTCCTCCGAGTAAGGGCCCCGCCGTGAGGCGGGGCGAGTGAGACGATTGAATCAGGCTGCCGGAATGCCCGCTGCGGCGCGTACCTCTTCCCAGAAGCCTGGCAGCACGTTGCCCTTGGTTGCTCGGTAGACCTCAAACTTCTCGAGCACGGCGTCCCTGCACTTGCGCGTCTCGGCGGCGGTCTTCAGCACTTCGCCAGGCTTTGGAAAGTCCGTCGTGCCGCCGCCAGCCAACTCCCAATAGAACGGACCGTCGGGCAGTTTTCGAAGCAGGTCCGAGGCGTCGGGCAGGAAATGCTCCCACATGAATCGCGCCACCATCGCGCGCTGCGTGTTCTCGCAACCTGGCGCAGCCTCTTCCGCCGCAGTACCCGACTCGTCGTACATATTGACAGCCTCGATTGCAGCGTGAACTACCCCGAGTAGCCCATCCTTCTTGTAGGCCAAATCCATGTACTCCGTCCACGCTTGATACGCGCCCACCTCAACGGAGACCATCGTGTCTTGCCTGATGTCCTCGTGCGTCATCTCCGAGTCGGACTTGCCTTCGTGCAATTTGCTTCCCACTGAGCCACCTTCCCGCGATTGAGGGTCGACCGTGTCGGCTGGCAGTGCGCTCTCGAACAAGTGGGCGGGAATCTCCCTCTTGTTCGCGACTGCTTCGATGAGCTCGCCCACTTGGTCTCCGGTCAGCTCGATGAGTTTCCCTTTGTGAGCAATACTCATTCGGGCGCTGTCCTTGCTCACTACGTCGAGAAATTTCTCGATGGCATTGTCGACTTGTCGAATCCGCTTCTTTGCCCTGTCGCCTTGCCGCTTGTCGGTCTTGCTGACTGCCTCGAGCAGTTCGGCCAGTGCTGCCGATTTTTGAGCCGCGAGCCGAAGATAGTCGGCTGCAAACCCAATCCGAACTCTGTCAGGCAAGAGCGTCGCATTACCACGCGCATCGGCGACCAGTGCTTCAATGGAACCAAACGACGTCTTCGTGAGCTCGAACGACTCGCTGTGCGTATCTTTCACATTCCTTCTCCTAGGTTGTAGGTCCTCGCCACCTATAGCGACCCCCCGCGCTCAGCCGGCTTGCTTTTCGTCTCGATGCCGTCGATTCCTCATCTCATCCATGCAGGCTATAGCGCATTCGGTCGGCGAGTTACCCGCCGAACTCAGAGTCGAATCTATTGCCAACTGACTGAGCGCGGCACCCGTCAATTGCCCAGTAGTAGGGGAGGAATCCTTGAACAGCCGCTGGCGCTGAAAAGCCGATGCAGATGCGAGCGACATTCCCAAAACACACTTGCTTTCGGCGCATGGCACGCAAGTTGCTTTGTTGGCGGCAAAACTGAAAACAATTCGCGATGCTCAACGCGCTCGTACCTCAGCCACCTGCGGAGCAGTCCGCCCGGGTCGTGCCCCCGCTCGTTCAGCCGCTGGTCGAATCGGCGCGAAATGTCGACTCTCTAACTTCGGCACTTCAATGCATTGTCCGAAGCTTAGGATTCGACTGGTTCATGGTCGCGGTAGGCGCGACAACACAGCCGACTCAAGAGACGCGTGCCTTCGTTTGGACGAGTCTGCCCGCCGATTGGGTACGCAGATACGACCAGAAAGCGTATGTCGAGGTCGACCCGCGGCTGCGCGCGGTGTGGCAAACAGCTGCGCCCCTAATCTGGGACCAGCGAACGTTCCGGGACGCCGCATCGGCGGAGTTTCTGAAAGACGCCGCGTCGTATGGGGTGTGCAGCGGCGTTGCCGTTCCGCTCTTTCACCCGTACCACGTCCGCGGCATTTTTACGCTGAGCTCTAGCGTCGCGGTCATGAGCGCGGAACGACAACGCGAAGTGCAAGACGCGGTGGGCGCCGTGAGCGTGTTGGCGGCGTACACCTACGACCTATTTCTATTGCGGGTCGTGGAGGATGCGCTACCTCCACCAACCCAAGGCGCGGCGCTCAGTCAACGCGAACTCGAATGCCTCCGACTTGTCGGCAAAGGCCTTAGCTCGCCAGACATAGGAAAAATCATGGGTGTCGGTGAGAGAACCATCGAGTATCACGTTTGCAATGTTTTATCCAAGCTCGGTGTCGCAAATCGTCGAGAAGCTGTCGCGAAGGCACTTGGGGCGGGACTCATAGAGCTGTAGGACGGCGATGGCTGAGGCGATTCTCGTCGACCACTTGGCGTTGCGTCTGCCGGTCAATGTGCCAGCGGCGGCAGAAGGATTCGCCACAGCGGTCCACACCGGCAAATCCCTGACACTTGCGCTCGGCGATGCCGTGCGCGAGCTCGGATTCCAGACGTTTACCTATTTCGTGACGACAGTCGCCGCCCCCAACCGTGAAAGTCGCATGTTCACGTGGACTAACGCTCCGATTGCGTGGGTGGTCGAATACGACCAAACAGGCATGGTCGAGTACGACCCGCGATTCTTGCTCAGCCAGGAGACGGCCGCGCCCGTCATCTGGGACCGAACTGTCGTCGATAGCCATCCGTGCACCGAGCGATTCTTTATCGCCGCCGCTCGGCATGGTCTGTGTAGCGGAATCGCGCTTCGCCTGTTCGACCCGAACCACGGATTGAGCGGCATCGGCTTCAATACCTCGCATCCCATTCTCCGGCATGACGACAGGGCGCGAATCGTGAACCAGCTTCCTTCGTTGATGGAACTCGCACACTTTGTGAACACTCATGTGCTTGTCGCTATCGCCAACCGAAAGCTGCCCCCCTTGGCAACGGGTGCGGCGCTTAGTCCTCGCGAACGGCAATGCTTACAACTCGTCGCTCGCGGACTGCCGTCGCCCACCATCGCGCAACGGCTCGGTATAGGCGAGCGTACTGTCCATTACCACGTGACGAACCTCATCGCCAAGTTGGGCGTCGCCAATCGGCACGAGGCAGTGGCGGTGGGGATTGCAACGCGAATCATCGAGGCGTAGCTCAATTCGTGGGATGTAGAACCGTAGAACGGAAGTCAACCGGGGAGAAAGGTATGAAACAACTATTGGTCGCTGTCGCGATGATGCTCTCAGCCGGCGGGGCAGCCGCCGTGCCTATCAATGCCGACCCATTGGGGTTGGAGCTTGGTGTTGCCACACTTGCCGACGTCAAGGCGAAGCTTAAAGGAAATAGCTTCTCCGACTCTGGCACCAGCGCGATTGCCGGAGGACCCATGCTCTTGGTCGACAGTCCGGACTTTGGCCCGGAGGGACTGCAAAGCGCCCTCTTCGTCTTCGATGCTCAAGGTCGGTTGGCAGCGGTGCAGATGACGATGCCCAAGGACTTCGGCGGCAAGAACGTCAATGCGATTGCAAACCAACTCGGTGCCAAGTACACGCAGAAGAAACGGAATATCCCGCCCGTCGGCAATGCGAGCGCTCGTTACGTCCGCGGCAAAAGCGTCGTAACCATTGACGCGCCCCACATGTCGTTCGCCTTCACGGTAAGCTACATGACCGACGCGTTCGAACAAGCAATGGTGGCGCGAGAAGATGCCGAGCGTCAGCGGAAGGCTGACCGGACGAAGCAGTCCTTGTAGCTCAATCAGTCCTAACGCAAGGCTTCTCGGTGATTCGAAGCGGAGAGCTCTTTGAAAGCAGCCACAACCTCCTCGAACGTAAGACTGCTTGACGCACAGACAACCGGGCTAACGCTGCGACGGCTCATTACGCAGCATGACGAGCTGTATTGGGCCGTTGCGTGGGCCAGCACTCGCAGTGTTCCCGCCGATGCGCTCTTCAAGAATCGCCATAAGATTGCTCGACTCGTTGTCGGCACTCAGTTCAATCAGACTGACCCCGAATTCCTAAGCGCCTTTAAGGAAACAGATAACGTATTGGTAGTTCCTCAAGATAATCTGAGCACCTTCCATCCAAAGGTCTACTTGTTCTCCTCCGGAGACCGATTTGAGGCGCTTGTAGGTAGCGCCAACTTCACGGGACGCGGGGTTAGCACCAACACGGAGGCGGTCCTACACATGCAGGGACACCGACATGACCCTGTCATGGTGGACTTGCTCGCTTTCGTTACAAACACGAAGGGCCAACTCATCGACGACGACTTCCTGGCCGCCTACCGCCGCGCACACAATGCGGCCAAGGTCGTGCTCGCCCGAGTGAAGAAGCCGGTACGTATCGTTCGCGCACGCAAACGCGGTCCCAATTCGGACCTCCTCGATTTGGATTGGGACGAATATCAAGCGCGCTTGGAAGCTCGCCATCGCAAAACACTGGATGCTCGCCTGAGGTGGTTATCGAAGGCACGACAATTCTTTGCCGAAACGCAATCCTTCGCCGACCTTGAGCCGGTGAAGCGCGCCGCGTTGGCGGGCGTTCCGATTCATCATTCTGAGACCGCAAGGATGCGCGCGGTAGGCCTGCGAGGGATTGACTGGGGCTGGTTCGGCTCCATGAAGGGCTCCGGATTCTTCATGGCAGAAGTAAAGCGCAACAACCAGGCATTAGCCGACGCCATTGATTCGATTCCGCTGAGCGGCGCGGTGGCGGAGGATGAATATCGCAACTATGTGCGAGCGCTGATGCGCGCTTTTCGACGCTCGCCGAAGAAGCCGCGCGTTGCCACCGCTACACGCCTGTTGGCCATGAAGCGACCAGACATTTTCGTGTGTCTGGACAGTCGAAACTTCACGGGATTGCGGACCGACATGCGGTTTGCGACAAGCCTTACGTCGGACCTATATTGGGACGAGGTTGTCCTACCTCTTCAGGAGTCTCGTTGGTGGCTTAGTGACCGGCCATCGGACGCCATAGGTCGGCAACTCTGGGATGCGCGCGTCGCACTCCTTGACCATCTTTACGATGAAGGTGGCTGATATCGAGGCTGCGCATGGCCGCGGTAGCAACTATGTCTTGAATCGGTCGAGCAACGGTTGGATTTCAATTGGGGAGCGCATGTGGCCATAGCCGTCGCCTATCAAAAAGGACACGCTGTCTATGTGAAGGACGCGCAAAAGCGGACGTTACAAGTTCATGGAACACCGGGGATACCGGCAGTGCTGCAAGGGTACACCGCGAGCACGGTAACTCTAAGAAAGGGCCACACGCTCTATACGTACGACGCGCGCGGCGCTGTAATAAGCAGTGAAATAGTTACGGAGGCGAAGTCCACGCATGGGCCTGCCCAGTCAAGCATTCGACAGGAGACAAGAAACAGGCGCGCCTCGACCCCGTCTCAGGCTAACGATTTTTTTGATGATGACGGTGTTGTCGCTCCGGACCAATCAACGCAGGAAATTCTGTCACACGAGGAGGGTACTGACGCGCCCGTCGAGGACTGGCGAAAAGGCGTTCTGGACCAATTAATTCAAGACAATCCGCCTGAGCCCGAAAGCGATGACGAGCTCGAACTGTTCGAGGAATGGATAGCGGGTGACACCCCGCCGGAGGACCGTGAGTTAGCGCGACTCGTAAGAAATCGTCGTATTAGGCCTATATTCGCTCGTTGGTTGGCGGCCTCGAAAGGAGAGGCGATAGGTCGAATGATAAACAGGAGAGTCAGCGAGTCTATGCTAGGTGAGGGCAGGGCCAGTGAGGACCTCTTTGCCCGCCTAAACAAGGCAACCGGCTTCTCTGCACCAATCCCCAAGTGGCTTCAGGATGCTTCGTCCGAGTCAGCGGAAGTGAATCAAGCCACCCAGACCGTCAATCAGTTACGTGGGCCTCATCACGTATGGGCTTTGACGCTATCGCTGGCGTGGCTGGTCTTCGTAGCGTGGGGCACGCACGACCCCGCAGATAGCGTCACCGCAACCGTGTTGATGTTGACGCTCGTCGGAATCCTTCCCTTGGCATTGCTCTACGGAATCGTCCGACTATTCATGGCCGTGTGGCGGCGCCTGGCGGCCGGTCGAAGGTAGAGGCTGCGTTGGACGGTGGCTACAAATCATTGTCTTGCCACTCCGAAGAGTTCCATGTGCGAAGCTAGTTGCACGATATTGAGTGAAATCACACCTCGCGGCCTTGGCGAAGCGCTGCGAGCGTTTCGCGCGAGCTCGAAGTGCAGTTCTCTGCGGGTGTGCTCATGAGCAAATTGATTTCGAGTGTATATCGGAACGGGGGGCGCCCCGTGGATGGCGCGGCGAGGCACGACGTCATGCCAATGAAAAAGGGCCCACGCTTGGTTCACTGCGGCAAAGGGACTAAATTGGAGCTATCTGGACGTATCGCCTCGACGTTTGCGCGCCTCGAAAATGCGACTACCCGGTTCGAGCGCGAGCTGAGGAATGCGACTGAACTCGAGCTAGCGGAATCCGCTCGCGCTGTCACCGTAACGCTCTCGTCACTGGTGAATGGCGCCAGCGGAGACCTGCTCGCCAAGACTGCCGCCGCGAAGAAGGCCCGCAAGTTACTCGACCTGTACGCGCACGGTTGGCGGAGTTCGAGTTGATGCGCACGGACTAAATTGTCGGTACATCTGAAGCAGCCCTGTCCTTTACCACCAATTCCACATGGGCAGCGATGAGACATGATGAATGCTGATGACGAAGACCGCTCTGGTCGATTCGATGAACTCTTCGGTGACGACACCGACGACCTTTTGTTTGAGGGCAAGCTAGACGAGATTTTCGAGCGAGCAATGACGGCGTATGGCGATGGCGACTTTGACTACGCCTTTCAATGCTTCAAGAAGCTCGCTGATGTGGGACATGCAATTGCACAAAGCAATATCGGCACGATGTATGCGGTGGGGCAAGGCGTCGAGAAGGACGTGAATAAAGCACTCACGTGGTTTCGTCGTTCAGCGGACCAAGAATACCCACCAGCGCAACGATATGTCGCGAGTTGCTATGCACAGGGCGCCGGTATCTCAAGAGACGACGTGAAGGCTGTCGAGTGGTATCGGCTCGCGGCAATGCGCGGAGATGCAATTGCCCAGCGAATGTTGGGCCAATTCTACAATTCAGGACGAGGTGTCAACCGAGACCCTGCAGAGGCCGCTCGATGGCTTCGTGAAGCGGCCGACCAAGGCGATGCAATCGCTCAGTACAACCTTGGACTTGCATACTCCAAGGGGCTGGGTGTGGTGCAGGACTTTGCCGAGGCCGCTTCGTGGTATCGGAGAGCTGCTGAACAAGGAGAGCCAAACGCCCAGAACAACCTAGGCCAGCTATACCAAAGCGGCAATGGCGTCGAACGCGACTTTGCAACAGCGGCGTCCTGGTACAAGTCGGCTGCTGACAATGGAAACGTGAGTGCCTATCACAACCTTGGATTGTCGTATCGCTTTGGTCGAGGTGTCCCCAACGACGACGCGAAGGCGGCGCAATGCTTCGAGTACGCCGCGTCGCATGGCCACGCCGGCTCACAGAACAACCTAGGGGATATGTACCATAAGGGCATTGGCGTCGAACAGGATTACGCCCGAGCGGTTGAGCTGTTGCGTGCCGCTGCGGACCAAGGCATTCCTCTGGCCGCTCAGAGCCTTGGCATGATGTATGAGCGTGGCCGAGGCGTTCCTATAGATTTTGCCGAGGCTGCGAGGTGGTACAGGATAGCCGCGGACCACGGGCTCGACTTGGCCCAAAATCAGCTCGGCGAGCTGTACTTTAATGGACGCGGCGTCCCTCGTGACCGACGTGAGGCACACAGGCTTTTTCTCGCGGCAGCAAACAACGGCGCCTACGAGTCACAGTACAACTTGGGGCTGATGTATCTCAGCGGACTGGATGTGCCCCAAGACTCCGCCGAGGCAATGAAATGGCTTCGCAAGGCAGCCAAGCAGCGTTACATGAAGGCCATTCGCAAGCTAAGAGAGTTAAGTCCAAACGAGCCTGACTATTTGTCCGGCGTTTGACGGCTTAGGTAGACCAACCAATCGGCCAGCCGCTGGGTTCGAAAAACCAATGCCGATGCATGCCACTTGATTGCCTACATGCAATCACACGCGCGGTTGCACCGGCCGACGAAGTGTGAAAATCGGTGTGAACCCGGGCCCGAAGAAGGCTATCGGAGACAACCACTAGAAGTCGGCTGCTAGACGCAAGCTCTTGAATTGCCTCGCCTCTGGTTGTCTGGCGTGGTCTCCCGAAATTGGAGGTTGGAGCGGGTGAAGGGAATCGAACCCTCGTCGTAAGCTTGGGAAGCTTCTGCTCTACCATTGAGCTACACCCGCGCGAGGGGGGGATTCTACTCGACCGCCGGGCGCCGCGCGAGCGCGGTCCGCAGCGCCGGCAGCGCGCCGTGCAGGCGCAGCGCTTCGCCGCGCGCGAGGCACTGCGCGATCGCGGCGGCGTCCGCGACGCCGCGTGCCGCGTCGGCCAGCACGCGCGCGCGCTCGACCACGAAGTCGGTCAACGGGAGCGGCTCCGTGCGGGTGAACGCGGCGAGCTTCGCGGCTTCGTCCGCCGCGCGCGCGAGATCGCCGTGGCGCAACGCTGCGTCGATGGCTTCGCGCCGGAACCAGAAGTGCCCGTGCGCGGGGCCGCCCGCGGCGTCGCGCTCGAACGCGGCGCACGTCGTGTCGAGCTCGGCCGGGTCCGCACTCATGAGCGCCCGCGCGCCTAGGAGCATGCCGCCCACGAAGCGGCTGCCGACCTCCTCGCCGATGGCGATCGCCTGCGCCAGCGCATCGCGCGCGTCCACGGGGCGCCCGGCGTGCCAGTACGCGTAGGCGAGCAGCCCGAGGTCGAACAGCACCCAGCGCTTCGCCCCGATCTCGCGCGCGAGTGCGAGGCTGCGCTCGGCCAGCGGAACGGCCTCGTCGCAGGCACCCTGCACGAGGCGCACCCAGGCTTCCGTCTCGTCGGCCATCACCTGCGACGCCGGATGCCGCAGCTCGCGCGCCACCGCGCGCACGCGGTCGAGCTCGCCGACGGCGCCGTCGGCCGGCTCGAGATACGAGTGCACGATGGCGAGCATCGCGCGGTTGTTGAGCGCGAAGCGCGCGAGGCCCTCGCGATCGCACAGCGCGACGCATTGCCGGAACGCCGCCAGCGCGGAGTGCATGCGGCCTTCCGCATACAGCACGTCCGCGAGCCCCGACAGCGCCTGCGCCTCGCACTCCGCGTCGCCGGCCGCGCGCGCCTGCGCGAGCGCCCGCTCCTGCGCCGCGCGCGAGGCCGCCGCGTCGCCGCGCGCGAACTCGAGGCGGCCGCGCAGGTACGCCGCGCGCGACGCCTCCGTCGGCAGCTGCGCGGATTGCGCGAGCGGCTCGAGCGTCGCGACCTCGGCCAGCCCTTCCGCGACGGCGCCGCTGGCGCGCAATCCCGCGACGATGCCGATCTGCGCGGCGCAGCGCGCGGCGGGCGTGGGCGCATGCGCGAGCGCGCGCCGGAACGCCGTGAGCGACGCCGGCACGTCGCCGGCATCGCGCGCGAGGTCGCCTTCGCAGCGCGCGAGGTCGCACGCCACGTCGGGCGCGGCCGGCAGCTCGCCGCCGCGCCGCGCGAGGCGCAGCGCGGAGTCGAAGCGCAGCGCCGCGGCCTCCGCGCGCGCCGCGACGAGGTACGCGGCCGCCGCGCGCTCGTCGCCGGCGCGATCGAGATGCTCGGCCGCGAGCACTGCGTCGCGCGCCACGAACCACCCGGCGGCGCGCAGGTGCAGCGCGCGGCGGGTGCTGTGCAGCAGCGACGCGTAGGCGCCGTCGCGGATCAGCGCGTGCACGAAGCGGAAGCGGTGCGCGGCGTCGGGCTCCGCGTGCACGAGGTCGCGGTTCAGCAAGGCCCCCGCATCGTACGCGGCATCCTCGAGCAGATGACGCAGGAGCGCGAGGTCGAACCGCTGGCCGACCACGGCCGCCGCCTGCAGCGCGCGCTTGTCCGCCGGCGGCAGGCGATCGAGGCGGCTCTGCACGACGCTCTGGATGGTGCCGGGAAGCGCCGCATCGTCGTCGTTGCTGCGCAGGAGCTGGGTGAGGAAGAGCGGGTTGCCCTGCGCGCGCGCCACGCACCGCCGGGCGGCGGCGTCGCCTGCCGGCGCGAACGACGCGGCCAGCGCGAGCGCCGCGTCGTCGGCGAGCGGCTGCAGGTCGAACACCTCGGCACGCTCGCCGAGCGGCTCGCCGGCGAACGGATCGCCTTCGCGCCGCGTCGTGCACGCGAGCAGCAACGATGCGGCGATGCTCGCGTGCGCGATCGAATGCACGCAGCGGCGGATCCACGGCGTCGCCCAGTGCACGTCCTCGACCAGCAGCAGGACCGGTGCCTCCATCGCGGCGTGCGTTGCAACGGCCGCGAGCGTGCGCAGGCGGCCCTGCGTGCGCGTCGCGTCGTCCATCGCCTCGTAGGACGCGGACGCGCGCTGCGGCACGCCGAGGAGGTCGGCGGCGAATGCCTCGTCGTCGGCCGCGAGCCTCGCCGCGGCGAGCGCGGCGTCGAGGACGGCGCGGCGATCGTCCGTCGCGGCGTCGGGAGGCACGCCGAGCAGGCTCGCGAACAGTGCGTGGATCGCGTCGCGCCCCTGCGCGCCGCCGAAGTCGAGCACGGCCGCCGCGTGCGTGCGCCAGCCGTCGCGCTGCGCGCGCTCGACCATCGCCTGCGTGAGGCGCGTCTTGCCCATGCCGGGATCGGCGCGCACGACCAGCGGCAAGCCGCGGCCGGTGGACCGCACCTGCGCGAGCAGCGCGGCGAAGCGCGTCATCTCGGCGTCGCGGCCCACAAGCGCGGGCGCGTCGCTGCGGTGGCGCAGGCCGCGCAGCTTCCAGACGGGCACTTCGCCGGCGAGCCCGCGGATGGCGACCGCGCCCGCCGATTCGGCGTCGACGTCGGCCGCGCACGCGTCGTGCACGCCGTCGGCGATCACCGTCTCGCCGGCGCGCGCGAGGTCGGTGAGCCGCGCCGCGAGGTTCACCGCATCGCCCGTCATCGTGTAGTGGCGATGCACGTCGCTGCCGGTGTCGGCGGCGACCACTTCCCCGCTCGCGACGCCGACGTGCGCGGCCAGCGGGCGGCCGAACTGCGCGGCCAGCGTGGCCATCGCCGCGTGCACGGCGAGGCTCGCGCGCAATGCCCGCAGCGTGTCGTTGCCGTGCGCGACCGGCGCCCCGAACACCGCCATCACCGCGTCCCCGATGTGCTTGTCGACCGTGCCGCCGTGCTGCGCGACGACGCCGTCGACGAGCTCGAAGTAGCGCGTGAGGATGCGATGGATCTCCTCGGGATCGAGCGCGCTCGACAGCGCGGTGTAGCCCGTGAGATCCGCGAACAGCACGGCGACCTGTCGCCGCTCGCCTGCCGCAGCCGGCGCCGCCGCCGGCGCGAGCGGTGTCCCGCAGTGGGGGCAGAAGCGCGCGTCCGCCGGCACGGCCGCGCGGCAGTGCTGGCAGGCGGGCTGGAGGGCGAGCATCGCGGGATTCTGCGTCGCTTGCCCCCCGGGAGCAATGGCGTACACTGGCGCCGACGCTAGGGGTCCTGGCGGCCGCTTCCGGCCGGCCGGGTGAGATGAAACCCTTGGAACCTGATCCGGATAATGCCGGCGCAGGGAAGCGTGAAGCGCTCCTTCCGCTCTCCTCGCGCTACGTCTTTCGAGGAGTGCTGCCATGAATGCCAACGACCGTTTCTTCGCGCGCGACGCGAAGGTGGACTCGGCCGCGATCGCGCCGCTGCCGGCGTCGCGCAAGATCTACGTCACCGGGTCGCTGCCCGGCGTGCGGGTGCCGATGCGCGAGATCGCGCAATCGGATACGCCCGCGTCGTTCGGTGCTGAAACGAATCCTCTGCTGACGGTCTACGACACCTCGGGGCCGTACACGGACCCGGCGGTGGCCATCGACATCCGCAAGGGGCTGGCGCCGCTGCGCGCCGCGTGGATCGCCGAGCGCGGCGACACGGTGGAGCTCGCCGGCCCGACGTCGAGCTACGGGCAGGCGCGCCTCGCGGACCCCGAGCTCGCGGGCATGCGCTTCGACCTGCATCGCAAGCCGCGGCGGGCGCAGGACGGTGCGAACGTCACGCAGATGCACTACGCGCGCCGCGGCATCGTCACGCCGGAGATGGAATTCGTCGCGATCCGCGAGAACCTGCTGCGCGAGGAGTTCGTCGCGCGCTTCCCGGAGAGCGTGCGCCGGCAGCACGCGGGCCAGAGCTTCGGCGCCGCGATTCCCGCGGTGATCACGCCCGAGTTCGTGCGCGACGAGGTGGCGCGCGGGCGCGCGATCATCCCGTCCAACATCAACCATCCGGAAAGCGAGCCGATGATCATCGGCCGCAACTTCCTCGTGAAGATCAACGCGAACATCGGCAACTCCGCGGTGTCGTCGTCGATCGGCGAGGAAGTCGAGAAGATGACGTGGGCGATCCGCTGGGGCGGCGACACGGTGATGGATCTGTCCACCGGCAAGAACATCCACGAGACGCGCGAGTGGATCGTGCGCAACTCGCCGGTGCCGATCGGCACGGTGCCCATCTACCAGGCGCTGGAGAAGGTCGACGGCAAGGCGGAGGAGCTCACGTGGGAGATCTTCCGCGACACGCTGATCGAGCAGGCCGAGCAGGGCGTCGACTACTTCACCATCCACGCCGGCGTGCTCTTGCGCTACATCCCGTGGACCGCGAAGCGCATGACCGGCATCGTGTCGCGCGGCGGCTCGATCATGGCCAAGTGGTGCCTCGCGCATCACAAGGAGAGCTTCCTCTACACGCACTTCGCGGACATCTGCGAGATCATGAAGGCGTACGACGTCGCGTTCTCGCTCGGCGACGGGCTGCGTCCGGGGTCGATCCACGACGCCAACGACGACGCGCAGATGGGCGAGCTCGCCACGCTCGGTGAGCTGACGCAGGTCGCGTGGCAGCACGACGTGCAGGTGATGATCGAGGGCCCCGGCCACGTGCCGATGCACATGATCAAGCACAACATGGACGAGCAGCTCCGCCTGTGCGGCGAGGCGCCGTTCTACACGCTGGGGCCGCTCACCACCGACATCGCGCCGGGCTACGACCACATCACGAGCGCGATCGGCGCCGCGATGATCGGCTGGTACGGCACCGCGATGCTCTGCTACGTGACGCCGAAGGAGCATCTCGGCCTGCCCAACAAGGCCGACGTCAAGGACGGCATCATGGCGTACAAGCTCGCCGCGCACGCGGCGGACCTCGCCAAGGGCCACCCGGGCGCGCAGATGCGCGACAACGCGCTCTCCAAGGCGCGCTTCGAGTTCCGCTGGGAGGACCAGTTCAACCTCGGTCTCGATCCGGACAAGGCGCGCGAGTTCCACGACGAGACCCTGCCGCAGCACGGCGCCAAGCTCGCGCACTTCTGCTCGATGTGCGGCCCGCATTTCTGCTCGATGAAGATCACGCAGGATGTGCGCGATTTCGCGGCGAAGCAGGGCATCGCGGAGAGCGAGGCGCTGGCGAAGGGGATGGAGGCGAAGGCGGTGGAGTTCGTGAAGAAGGGGGCGGAGATCTATTCGAAGGCGTAGATGGAACGGAAGGCTTTCTTCGATCCGCCTGTGATCGTCCCCTTCGGCTCAAAGCTCCCTCGCCCCGCTTGCGGGGAGAGGGTTCGGGTGAGGGGCTGCGTCCTCTCCCACAAAGTCCCCACCCTCACCCCAGCCCTCTCCCGCCGGGGGCGGGAGAGGGAGCAGTTGTGCGACGGGCGGAGGCGCAGGCTCGCGTCGGCGTATGTCAGCTACCCGACGCCGTAGCAATGGGCTCGAAAGCTCCCTCGCCCCGCTTGCGGGGAGAGGGTTGGGGTGAGGGGCTGCGTCCCTTCGCGACAACGTCCCCACCCTCACCCCAGCCCTCTCCCGCCGGGGCGGGAGAGGGAGCAGTTGTATCGCGGTACGAGCCTAAGCCACCGGTTGCATGGCCCGATGCTAGATTGGCCGCATGCAACGGTCTCGCACTTCTCCCCGCGGCGACATCCGCATCGGCATCTCCGGCTGGCGCTACGAGCCCTGGCGCGGCACGTTCTACCCGGCGGGCCTCGCGCAGGCGCGCGAGCTCGAGTACGCGTCGCGGCAGTTGCGCACGATCGAGATCAACGGCTCGTTCTACTCGCTGCAATCACCCGCGTGCTATCGCCGCTGGTACCAGGACACGCCGGAGGACTTCGTCTTCAGCGTCAAGGGCGGTCGCTTCATCACGCACATGAAGCAGCTCGTGGACGTCGGGACCGCGCTCGGCAACTTCTTCGCGTCGGGGGTGGCGGAGCTGCGCGAGAAGCTGGGACCGTTCCTCTGGCAGCTGCCGCCGCGCATGGTCTTCGATGCCGAGAAGATCGAGCGCTTCCTCGCGCTGCTGCCGCGCGATACCGACGCCGCGAGCGCGCTCGCGCGCCGGCACGACGGCAAGCTCAAGGTGCGCGCGCGCATCGCCTTCGGGCCCGCACGGCGGCTGCGGCACGCGATGGAAGTGCGGCATCCGAGCTTCGTCGTTCCGGAGTTCGTGGCCTTGCTGCGCAAGTACGGCGTCGCGTTCGTGATCGCCGACACCGCGGGCAAGTGGCCCGAGTACGAGGACGTGACGGCGGACTTCGTGTACATGCGCCTGCATGGCGCGGTCACGCTCTACCAGAGCCGCTACACCGAGGAGGAGCTCGACCGCTTCGCCGCGCGGATCGAGCGCTGGTCGCGCGGCAGGGAGCCGGCGGACGCGCACCGCATGACGGGCCGGCATGCGCCGGCAGCCCGCAGGCGCGACGTCTTCTGCTACTTCGACAACACGGACAAGATCGAGGCGCCCGCGAACGCGCAGCGGCTCGCCGATCTCGTCGGCGCGGGCGTGGCGGGCAGCCACTCCGTCGCGCGCCGCCGCGCCGCGTGACGCCGCAAGCGCCTCACTTCGTCGCCTGCACCTCGACCTTGCGCTTCGCCATGTAATAGAGGTACGCGACGAGGTCGTCGAGGTCGCGCTCGCTGATCGCCTTCTCGTCGAAGCCGGGCATCTTCGAGTCGGGCCACGAGCGCACCGACTGCGGACTGCGCACGAGGCGGCGCAGGAACTCCTCGCGCAGGTACTCCGTGGGATTGAACGGCACGTTGAGGTCGGGGCCGATCTTCGCGTCGCCCGCGAGGTTGAGCGTGTGGCAGACGATGCAGTTGGTGGTGAACACCGCGAGGCCGCGCCGGATCGGATCGTAGGCCGGCACGGTGGCGGCGGGCTGCAGCGCGGGGAACCGCGTGGTGATCGGCGCAATCTCCTCGATGCGCGCCACCTGGTAGGGCCACTGCTCGGGTCCGATGCGCGACTTCTCCGGCGCGAGCCACACGAGGTAGAACGGCCCGGCCGTCGCGCTGGCGCCGGCCTTCAGCGCCGGCCAGCGCGCCGCGGGCGGCTCGATCGCGAGATAAGCGCGCGCTGCGTCGTCGCCGGTCGCCATCAGCGGCGGCGCTGGGATCGTCGCCGCGAAGCCGTCGCTCGCCACGAACCGCAGCGAATCCTCGCGCGGCACCGCGCCCACGAGCACCGCGAGGGGGATCGCGCGATAGGTCATCGCGCGCCGGTACGCGACGTCGTTCGGCACGTTGATGGTCACCACACCCGGATGCGCGAGCAGCGCCTCGGTGGTGAGCCGCTGCGTGCGCCCGCCGGTGACGATGACGAGCTCGGGCGACGCCGCCTCCACCGCGAGCGCCGCCACCATGAGCAGCAAACCCGCGAGCCACCCGCGATGCCCGGCCGCGCCGCGCACGCGCACGGTCACTCCTCCGCCGCGGCGAGCCGCACGAGATAGCCGCCGGACTTCTCGTCGCGCTCGAGCTCGAGGCTGCCGGCTGCCGCAGCGGCCTCCAGCATGCCGTTGAACGAGCGGAAGCCGTAATACGATTCGTTGAAGCCCGGCTTGCGGCGCTTGAGCGCCTGCTTGACCATCGAGCCCCACACGCGCTCGTCGGCGCCGCGCTCGGCGGCGAGTGCGTCGACCGTCTCGACGATGAGGTCGAGCGCCTCGAAGCGGCGCTCCTCCTCCGACTTGCCGGGCGCGGGCGGCGGCGCCTCGTCGGCGCCGTTGCGCGCGACATCCGCGGCCGGCGCTTCCGCGACCGGCTCGGACGCCAGAGCTTCGGGCTCCGCCACCTTCTTGCCGCGCGTGCGGCCGGTCGCGGCGGGCTTCGCCTCGGCCTTCGCGGGCGTCTTGGCCGCCGACTTGGCGGCGGCCTTGGCGCCGCCGCGGCGCGTGGCCGCCTTCTTCTTCTCGGCGCGCACGAGGTCGTCGTAGAAGATGAATTCGTCGCAGTTGGTGACGAGGAGGTCCGACGTCGAGTTCTTGACGCCGACGCCGATCACGATCTTGTCGTTCTCGCGCAGCTTCGACACGAGCGGCGAGAAATCGGAATCGCCGCTGATGATCACGAACGTGTCGACGTGCGACTTCGTGTAGCAGAGGTCGAGCGCGTCGACCACCATGCGGATGTCGGCGGAATTCTTGCCCGACTGGCGCACGTGCGGGATCTCGATCAGCTCGAAGGACGCCTCGTGCATCGGCGCCTTGAACGTCTTGTAGCGCTCCCAGTCGCAGTACGCCTTCTTGACGACGATGCTGCCCTTGAGCAGCAGGCGCTCGAGCACCTTGCCGATGTCGAACTTCTCGTAGTTCGCGTCGCGCACGCCGAGCGCGATGTTCTCGAAATCGCAGAACAGCGCCATGCTGGTGACGTCGTTGATGCCGGCCATTGGAACGATGCGGTAAACGTAAAGCCGTATCGTCGCACGAAAGCGCCCGCCGCGCCGCCGCGCACCGCGTAACCGCGTGTTACCGGGCGCCCTGCCCCATCGCCACGCGCACCGGAATGCGGCGCCGGCCGAAGCCGCGCTCGAACGCGGCGAAGCGTCCCGGCAGCACCGTGCCGCAGTGCGTGCACGCGCCGTCCGCGGTGAGCGCGTACTCGCGGATCTCGTGCCAGTCGCGCACGATCAGCGCCTCGCCGCAGCCCGGGCAGCGCGTGGTGCCGCCCTCGACGTCGTGCACGTTGCCCGTGTACACGAAGCGCAGGCCGGCGCGCTGCGCGATCGCCCGCGCGCGGGTGAGTGTCGCGGCCGGCGTGCGCGCGAGGTCGGTCATCTTGTAGTCGGGGTGGAACGCGGTGAAGTGCAGCGGCACGTCGACGGTCAGGTCGCGCGCGATCCATTCGCACATCTGCGTGAGCTCGGCGTCGGAGTCGTTCTTGCCCGGGATCAGCAGCGTCGTGATCTCCGTCCACACCTTCGTCTCGTGGACGAGGTAGCGCAGCGTGTCGAGCACGGGGTCGAGCCGCGCGCCGCAGAGCTTCACGTAGAAGTCGTCGGTGAACCCCTTGAGGTCGACGTTCGCCGCGTCCATCTTCGCGTAGAACTCGCGCCGCGCCTCCGGCCCGATGTAGCCGGCCGTCACCGCGACCGTCGCGATGCCCTGCGCGTGACAGGCGTCGGCCGCGTCCATCGCGTACTCGGCGAAGATCACGGGATCGTTGTAGGTGAATGCGACGCTGCGGCAGCCGCTGCGCGCCGCCGCCTGCGCGATCGCCTCCGGCGACGCCTGGTCCATCAGCGTGTCCATCTCGCGCGACTTGCTGATGTCCCAGTTCTGGCAGAACTTGCACGCGAGGTTGCAGCCCGCGGTGCCGAACGAGAACACCGACGACCCCGGATAGAAGTGATTGAGCGGCTTCTTCTCGATGGGATCGATGCAGAAGCCCGACGAGCGCCCGTAGGTGGTCAGCACCATCGCGTCGTCCTTGCGCTGGCGCACGAAGCACGCGCCGCGCTGGCCCTCGTGCAGCTTGCAGTCGCGCGGGCACAGGTCGCACTGGATGCGGCCGTCGGGCAGCGCGTGCCACCAGCGCCCGGGATGCTCGCCCGGAAGCGCAACGTTCGTGGTCGTGGCGAGTGCGGTCATGGCGTCACGCTCGCGGGAGCGTCCTCGGCGAATTTCTCGACGGTGTAGCGGGCGAGCCGGAGGTCGGGATGCCAGAAGTTCGCGGGCAGGCCCGCCTTGCGCTTGAGCGCCTCCATGAACTCGGCGGGCTCGGACAGCTGCTCCCACACCTGGGGCAGGAACGTCGCGCGATGGCGGCCGTACTCGAGCACGACGCCGTCGACGCCGGGCCGCAGCTGAGCGAGCGCGTCCGCCTCGTCGCGCACGTGCAACGGCTCGTGGGGGCCGATGAGCGACACCTCGACCGTCGTCGCGGCGAGCTCGTCGCGTGCGAGCGGAGGGAAGCGCGGATCGCGGAACGCCGCGGCGCGCGCGTTCGCCTCGACGTCGTCGCGCAGCGGGCGGAACGCCTCGAGGCTGCCGATGCAGCCGCGCAGGTCGCCGTGCTGGCGCAGCGTGACGAACGTCGCACCGGGCGCGGCGAGCGCGTCCGTCGTCGGCGCCGCGACGCGCGGCGCGCCGAGCGCCTGCGCGATCGCATTGCGCGCGTGCGCCAGCAGCGTGGGTCCCAAGTCAGTCGTTGGCATGATCGGTGAACGCGAAAGAGGCGTAGCCGACGACGCGGTCGCGGTCGCCCGCGGTGTCGCCGGAGTTGCGCAGGTCGAGGAGCGACGGCACCAGGCCGCGGCGGCGCGCCACGAGCGCGAGGCCGTTGATGGGGGTGGCGCCGCACGCCTGCTCGTGATCGAGCGCGTCGTCGAGCGCGAGGATCGCGTCGGCGGTCGCGCGGTCGCGGCGCTGCGCGGCGGCGTACGGAAGATAGTGCGAGAGGTCGGAGCTCACGACGATCAGGGTCTCCGGTCCGCCCCACACCGCGTCGAGCACTTGGGCGACCTCCTCGGACGAGGCGTCGCCGACCGCGAACGGCACCAGCGCGAACTCGCCCAGCACCGCCTGCAGAAACGGGAGCTGCACCTCGAGCGCGTGCTCGCGCGCGTGCGCCGCATCGCTCGTCACGACCTGCGGAAGATCGCTCACGCGTGCAAGGGCTTCCTGGTCGATCGTCACGTCGCCCAGCGGCGTGGCGAACGCCTGCGCAGACGGCACCGCGAGGCCGCGCACCGGCACGCGATGGGTCGGCCCGAGCAGCACCACGCGCCGCACGCGGCCGCGCAGCGCGGCGAGGCGCGCGTAGGCCGCGGCCGCGATCGGCGCCGAGTAGACGTAGCCCGCGTGCGGCACGATCACCGCCTTGGGCGCCGCGCCCGCCGTGGGCAGGGCATCGGCGAGATAACGCTGCACGTCGGCCGCGAGCCGCGCGCGCGCATCGGGATAGAACATGCCGGCCACCGCGGCCGGCCGGACGGCTTGCATCGTCGGGCCTCGTCGAAAATGTCGGGGGCGCGAAGGCGTCCCCGGTCCGCAAGGCGTGACGTCCAGTCTACGCCGCCGGCAGGGGAATCCGTGCCTTCGCTTCTGCTCGACAGATGGGGGCGCGACCGGGCGGAGGCAAGCGCGCGGCGCGCCGCAGCCGGCCGCGGGCAGGCGGTGCGCTACACTCGCCGCCCGCCTTCGTTTTCGCCTCCGCACGATGTCCCTTCCGGCACTGTCCCTGCTCGAGACGCGCGTCCTGGGCGTCCTGGTCGAGAAGCAGCACACCGTTCCCGACACCTACCCGCTGACGCTGAACGCGCTGGTGGCGGGCTGCAACCAGAAGACGAGCCGCGACCCGGTGCTCGACGCCTCCGACGCGGAGGTGCAGGCCGCGATCGACCACCTCATCGGCCTCACGCTGGTCGTGGAGTCGAGCGGCGGCCGCGTGATGCGCTATGCGCACAACGTCGGCCGCGTGCTCGCGATCCCGGCGCAGGCGGTGGCGCTGCTGACGGTGATCATGCTGCGCGGCCCGCAGACCGTCGCGGAGCTGCGCATGCACAGCGAGCGGCTGCACCGCTTCGCCGACATCTCGTCGGTGGAGGCGTTCCTCGACGAGCTCGCGACGCGCCCCGCCGGGGCGCTGGTGGTCGAGCTGCCGCGCCAGCCCGGTGCACGCGAGACGCGCTGGGCGCATCTCCTCTCCGGGCCGCCGAGCCTGCCGGCCGTCGCGGCGGTGGCGGCGGCCCCCGACCCGGCAGAGCGCGTGACCCTGGGCGAGATCGCCGCCCTGCGCGCGGAAGTCGCATCCCTCAGGGACGAGCTCGCGACGCTGCGCGCCACCGTCGACCAGCTCACCACCGAGCTGGGCTTCCCGCGCCGGTAGAACCTTTGTTGCATTGCCCTGCACGCACGTGCAGGGGAGAATCCGGGTCTTTCCACGTCACATTCAGGGGAATGGCATGGATCTCATGAGCATGTACGACACCGCGCGGCCGGTGGTCATCGCGTTCGCCCTCAAGGTCGCGGGCGCCGTCGTCCTCTACATCATCGGCCGCTGGCTCATCGGCCTCGTCGCGAGCCTGATCAACAAGGCGCTCGAGCGGCAGAAGGTCGAGCCGACGGTCATCCGCTACATCGGCAACACGATCAGCGTCGCGCTGAACGTGCTGCTGGTCATCGGGATCCTCGGCTACTTCGGCGTCGAGACCACGTCGTTCGCGGCGCTGATCGCGGCACTCGGCATCGCGATCGGCGCGGCGTGGGGCGGCCTGCTGTCGAACTTCGCGGCGGGCGCGTTCATCCTCGTGCTGCGGCCGTTCAAGGTCGGCGACTACGTGCTCGCGGGCGATGTCGAAGGCACGGTGCGCGCGGTCGGCCTCTTCACCACCGCCATCGACACGCCGGACAACGTCAACACCATGGTCGGCAACGCCAAGGTGATGAACGGCACGATCAAGAACTTCTCGCACAACCCGTTCCGCCGCGTCGACCTCACCGCGCAGCTCGACCACACGGTCGACGTGGCCGACGCCGTGGCGCGCCTCAAGGCCGTGCTGCCGACGATCCCCAACGTGATCGAGGCGCCCGCGCCGGACGTCGCGATCATCACGTTCACCGAGCGCGGGCCGGTGCTCGCGGTGCGGCCGTACGTGCACACTGACCACTACTGGCAGGTCTACTTCGACACCAACCGCGCCATCCGCGAGACGTTCGGCGCGGCCGGGTATCCGGTGCCGGAGGCGGCGTTCCGGCATCGATCGGTGTAATTTGCGTCGTATGCGGCGGCGCCGGCCCGGCGCCGCGCGCGCAATGGCAAGGAGATCGGGATGGGACTGCTCGACGGACTGCTTGGCGAAGTGATGGGTGGCCTTCAGGGCCGCATGCCCGGGACGATGGACGACGCACGTTCGACGCCGGGCGGCCTGCCCGGCGGCATGGGCAAGAGCGCGCTCCTCATGATGGTGCTGCAGCTCCTGCAGCAGAACGGCGGCATCGGCGGGCTCCTGTCCCGCATGCAGCAGTCGGGCTACGGCGGACAGGCGCAGTCGTGGATCGGCACCGGGCAGAACCAGCCGATTCCCCCGGATGCGATGTCGCAGATCTTCGGCGGCCAGCTCGGGCAGATCGCGCAGCAGTTGGGCATGTCGCACGAGCAGGCGGCGAGCGAGGTGTCGCAGGCGCTGCCCGAGGTGGTGGACCGCATGACGCCGCAGGGGAGTATTCCGGCGGGGGATAACGACATCGTGGCGCAGGCGTTGCAGATGTTGCAGGGGCAGCGGCGGTAAGTCGGGGCGGTCCGCCCCTCACCCCAGCCCTCTCCCCGCAAGCGGGGCGAGGGAGCCTTTGGGGCGCTGCGCGGTTGCGGTGGCGTTCGAAGAAAGACTTGAGGCAGGTCGCTGCCCCTCACCCCAGCCCTCTCCCCGCAAGCGGGGCGAGGGAGGTCTTCGAGCAAGCGTCGGCGTGAACGCGCAGCGCCCCAAAAGCTCCCTCGCCCCGCTTGCGGGGAGAGGGTTGGGGTGAGGGGAACCTCGCGCCGAAGGCGTCAGCCGACAACGAGCGCCGATCCGACCCCGCCCACTACCCCGACGTCCACGGCAACCCCGCCATCTGCCACCCGTTCACCCGCCGCTGCCCCGCCGCGTTCTTGTCGCCCTCGAAGCCCTCGAGGATGTTGTACGCGGCCTGCCAGCCGTGCTGCGTGGCGAGCGTCGCTGCGTGGTGCGAGCGCACGCCGCTGCGGCACAGGAACGCGACGGGCCGCGCGGGCGGCACCTGCTCGCGCAGCGTCTCCAGGAAGCGCTCGTTGCGGATCTTGCCCGGATAGTCGTACCACTCGATCGCGAGGCTGCCGGGGACGACGCCGACGAACTCGCGCTCGGCCTTGGTGCGCGTGTCGACGAGATCGATGAGGCCGGCCGCGAAGAGCTGCCACGCCTCCGCGGGCGTGAGGAGCCCCTGCATCGGCGCGCCCTTCTCCTGCGCGCGCGCCGCGGCGGCGGCGAAGATCGGTTGCGGATCGAAGGCGGTGTCGGTCATGGCGGGAATGCGGTCGCGTGCGAAGGCTGGATTCTAGGCCACGCACGCCGCACGCCGGCGCCGCGACGAAGGCACCGCGAGGGCTGTGCGACAATGGCGCCGGTCATCGCCCGCCTTTCGCCGGCACGCCGCCGGCCCGCCGAACGCCTTGGATCACCCCACGCTCATCGTCGCGCTCGTCCTCGGCATCGTCGAGGGCCTGACCGAATTCCTGCCCATCTCCTCCACCGGCCACCTGATCCTGGCCGGCTCGCTGCTGGGCTACACGGGTGAGCAGGCGAAGGTCTTCGAGATCGTGATCCAGGCCGGCGCGATCCTCGCCGTGTGCTGGGAATTCCGCGCGAAGCTCGGCGCGGTGCTCGCGGGCCTGCCCACCGACAAGCGCGCGCAGCGCTTTGCGGCGAACCTCGTCGTCGCGTTCCTGCCCGCCGCGGTGCTCGGCCTCGCGTTCAACAAGCTCATCAAGGCCGCGCTGTTCGCGCCGGTGCCGGTGGCGCTCGCGTTCATCGTCGGCGCGCTGATCATCCTGTGGGCGGAGCGCCGCCAGCGCGCGCGGCCCGACACCGTGCGCATCGACGACGTCGACGACCTGCGCTGGACCGACGCGCTCAAGATCGGCTGCGCGCAGGCGCTGGCCCTCGTGCCGGGCACGTCGCGCTCGGGTGCCACGATCATCGGCGGCATGCTGTTCGGACTCTCGCGCCGCGCGGCCACCGAGTTCTCGTTCTTCCTCGCGATCCCGACGCTGCTCGCGGCGTGCGTCTACGAGGCGGTGAAGAACCGGCACCTGCTGCACGCCGCCGACCTGCCCGCGTTCGGCGTCGGCTTCGCCGCGGCGTTCGTCTCGGCGTTCCTGTGCGTGCGCTGGCTGCTGCGCTACGTGAGCCGCCACGACTTCACGCCGTTCGCGTGGTACCGCATCGTGTTCGGCGTCGTGGTGCTGGTCACCGCCTACGCCGGCCTCGTGCGATGGGAGTGAGCGGCGGCACGCCCGCCTCGCTGCCGACGCGCGCGTGGCACACCGCCGCGTGGGTCGGGCCCGCCTGCGCCGTGCTCGGCGTCTTCGGCTTCTCGCTGAAGGGCATCTTCATCAAGCTCGCGTACGCGGCGGCGCCCGTCGACGCCATCACGCTGCTCGCGCTGCGGATGCTGTACGCCGCACCGTTCTACGCGGCGATGGGCTGGTGGGCGTCGCGGCGCCCGGGCAGCCCGCGCCTCACCCGCGCCGACTTACGCAGCCTCGTGTGGTTCGGCTTCATCGGCTACTACCTCGCGAGCCTCGTCGACTTCATGGGCCTGCAATACATCACGGCCTCGCTCGAGCGGCTCGTCATGTTCCTGTACCCGACGATCGTGGTGCTGCTGTCGGCGCTGCTGCTCGGCAAGCGCGTGACGGCGCGCTCGGTGCTCGCGCTCGCGCTGTCGTACGCGGGCATCGCCGTCGTGTTCTGGCAGGACCTGCGCCTCGCCGCCGACGCGGGCGCGACGCTCCTGGGCGGCAGCCTGGTCTTCGCGTCGGCCGCGCTCTACGCGCTTTACCTCGTCCAAGCCGGGCCGGTGATCGCGCGCCTCACCTCGCTGCGCTTCATCGCGTGGGCCATGCTCGCGTCGTCGGTGTTCGTGCTCGTGCAGTTCGTCGCCACCCGCCCGCTGGCCGCCCTCGCGGTGCCGCGCGAGGTGCACCTGCTCTCGCTCGCGATGGCGGTGTTCGCCACCGTCCTGCCGACCTGGCTCATCGCCGAATCGGTGCACCGCATGGGCGCCAACGCGTCGTCGCTGGTCGGCGCGCTCGGTCCCGTGTCCACCGCCGCGCTCGGCGCCGCGGTGCTGGGCGAGCAGTTCGGACTCGTGCAGGTGGTCGGCGGCGCGCTCGTGCTCGCGGGCGTGCTGCTCGTCACGCTGCGGCCGAAGGCGCCACCGGCCACGACGCCGTAGCGCGTGCGGCTAGAACGTCGGCGCGGGCGGCGTGACGTCGGCGGCGGTGGGATGCAGCTCCGGCGGCAGCGTGTCGCCGGGGACGAGCGCCGCGGGAACCGGCGCCTCGGCGGCGACCGCGTGCGCCACGGGTTGCGGCGTGACGAAGAAGGCTTGGTCCGCGACGACGGCCAGCGTGCCCAGCACGACGACCACGACGGCGGTGCGCATGCCGGAAGCGAAGCCACGATTCTCGCGCGAGTTGCTGGGGTAGATGTCCATGATGGCGTCCTTCGGTAGTCCGGGACACCGGCGGGTCGCCGGTGCGAAGACGCGTGTGCGGCCGTCTTCTGGAACGTACGTTAGCGAATCGCCACGCGGCGCGCAGCGGAGCAATCGGCGGCGCCGTTGCGGAAGATTCGCGCGCGCGGCCCGCGCTACCAGCCGGGCGGGAGTTTCTTCAGCACCGTGATGTGCCGGTCCTCGACCAGCAGGTAGCCGCCCGCCACCAGGTCCTTCATGAGCTTGCCGATCATGTCGCGCGAGGCGCCGACGCGCTCCGCGATGTCCTGCTGCGTCAGGCGCTCGCGCACCATCAGCTGGCCGTCGCGCTCGACGGCGAGCGCGTTGATGAGGCGCACGAGCCGGCCGTAGACGTCCGACAGCGCGAGGCTCTTCACGTTCTCGGTCGCGCTGCGCGCGCGGCGGATGAGCGTCTGGATGAGGTGCTGCGCGAAGTCCGGGTTGGCCGCGATGAAGTCGCGGAACTGCGCGCGGTTGACGATCGCGCAGGTGGTGGGCTCGACCGTCACCACCGACGCGGAGCGCGGCTCGCCGTCGAGCGACATCTCGCCCACGTACTCGCCGGCGCCGTGGAAGTTGATCACCACCTCGCGCCCGGCCGCGTTGCTCGCGTAGACCTTCACGCGGCCGGACAGGATGATGTAGAGCGCGTCGCCGACGTCGCCCTCGTGGATCAGCACCGTCTGCTTCGGGAAGGCGCGCACGACGCCGGAAGCGGCGATGGCGTGCAGGATGTCGTTGCGCAGCGGCGCGGGCGAGGCGGGCGAAGCGTCGGGCACGCGGAGGTTCCGGATCGAAGAAGGACGGCGTGGTGTAACGAATGCTAGCACGCGACCGGGCCCGCGCCGCGCGGCCGCGGCGCGCGCGAAGGCGCGTCAGTCGTACTTGCGCACGTCGTCGATCACCTTGCCGTCGTTGGGCAGCTCGCCGACCGCGCGAAACGCGACCTCGCCGCGCAGCTTCGTCACCTCGCGGATCGACGCCACGATCGCCTCCTGGTGCGACGACATGTTGCCCGGCACCTCGACGTGCAGCGTCATGCGGTCGTTGCCCTCGGGATTGTCGACGACGAGGCGCGCCTTCGCGATCTCGCGGTGGCGCTTCACGATCTCCGCGACCTGCGACGGGTGCACGAACATGCCCTTCACCTTCGTCGTCTGGTCGGCGCGGCCCATCCAGCCCTTGATGCGCATGTTGGTGCGCCCGCACGGCGACGCGCCGGGCAGAAGCGCGGACAGGTCACCGGTGCCGAAGCGGATCAGCGGATAGTCGGTATTCGCGAGCGTCGTGACCACCACCTCGCCCACTTCGCCGGGCGCCACCGGGTCGCCGGTGCCGGGTCGCACGATCTCCACCAGCACGCCCTCGTCGACGACGAGCCCCTCGCGCGCCGGCGTCTCGTAGGCGATGCTGCCCAGGTCCGCCGACGCGTACGCCTGGTAGCCGCGGATGCCGCGCGCCGCGAACGCGTCGCGCAGGCTCGGCGGGAACGCCTCGCCCGAGACCAGCGCCTTGGTGAGCGACGGCAGCGCGACGCCCTGCTCGTCGGCCTTCTCGAGGATGATCTTCAGGAACGACGGCGTGCCGACGTAGCCGTGGGGCCCGAGCTCCGCCATCGCGAGCACCTGCAGCTCCGTCTGCCCGGTGCCGCCCGGGAACACCGTGCAGCCCAGCGCGTGCGCGCCGGTCTCGAGCATCGATCCCGCGGGGGTCAGGTGATACGAGAAGCAGTTGTGGACGAGGTCGCCCCGGCGGAAGCCGGCCGCGAACAGCGCGCGCGCGAGGCGCCAGTAGTCGGGACGCGCGCCCTCCGGCTCGTAGATCGGGCCCGGGCTCGCGAACACGCGGCGCGCGTCGCCCCAGCGCACCGCCGCGAAGCCGCCGAACGGGCGCTGCGCCTTCTGGAGATCGAGGAGCGCCGACTTGCGCGTCACCGGCAGCGTCGCGAGCGCCGCGCGGTCGGTGATGGCGCGCGGGTCGACCTCCGCGAGGATGCGCGCGAATGCCGGCGCCTGCGCCTTCGCATGCGCGAGCTGGCGCGCGAGCATCTGCATCTGGTCGCGCTCGCGCAGCTCGGGGTCGCGCGTCTCGAGGAGGTCGAAGTGTTCGGTCATGTCAGCGTCGGCCGGGAGCGGCCGCCAGGATGGCGTCGCGCGCGCGACGCGTGAGCTTGGCGAGGATGAGCGCATGCGCGCGGGCGAAGAGCTCGCGGCCCTGCGCGTCGGTGAGCGCCTTCGCGTCCTGCACCTGCACCCAGTGCGCGCGGGCGAGGTAGGGCGCCGGCACGATGCCCGGCACGTCGGTCAGCTCGAGGAAGCGCTCGGGATCGCACTTGAACGACACGCTGCGCGACCCCTTCTCCTTCGGCCCGAACACCGCGAACATCCGGCCGCCCACGCAGTGGCATTCGTCGGCGCCCCACTTGATGTCCACCGTCGCGCCGGGCAGCGTCGCGCAGAACTTGCGCATCGCGTCGAGATTCATGGCAAACGCCGCAGCGTTACGCGAGCCAGCGCTTGCGGCGGCGGTAGTGCTTGACGTCGCGGAACGACTTGCGGCCGGCGGTGGAGAGCCCGAGGTAGAACTCCTTCACGTCCTCGTTCGCCGCGAGGTCCTTCGCCGCGCCGTCCATCACCACGCGGCCGTTCTCGAGGATGTACCCGTAGTTCGCGTAGCGCAGCGCGACCATCGTGTTCTGCTCGGCGAGCAGGAACGACACGCGCTCCTTGGCGTTCAAGTCCTGCACGATCTCGAAGATCTCCTCGACGATCTGCGGGGCGAGGCCCATCGACGGCTCGTCGAGCAGGATCATCGACGGCTGCGCCATCAGCGCGCGGCCCACCGCCGTCATCTGCTGCTCGCCGCCCGACGTGTAGCCCGATTGGCTCGTGCGCCGCTGCTTCAGGCGCGGGAAGTAGTGGTACACGCGCTCCAGCGCCGCGCTGATCTCGCCGCGCGACGCGCGGCGCGTGAATGCGCCGGTGAGGAGGTTCTCCTCGACGGTGAGATGCGCGAAGCAGTGCCGGCCTTCCATCACCTGGCACACGCCGAGGCGCACGAGCTGGTTGGCGGTGAGCTTGTCCACGCGCGTGCCCTTGAACTCGATCGTGCCCTTGGTGACGTCGCCGCGCTCGGCGGCGAGCAGGTTCGAGATGGACTTCAGCGTCGTGCTCTTGCCGGCGCCGTTGGCGCCGAGCAGCGCCACGATGCTGCCTTCCGGCACCTCGAGCGACACGCCCTTCAGCACGAGGATCACGTGGTCGTAGATGACCTCGATGTTGTTGACGTAGAGGTAGCGCGCCGGGGTGGCGGCGGCGGCGATAGTGGCCATGGCCTTCGTTCGATCGATCCGGAGAGGGCTGGGGTGAGGGTGCGGGCTGCCCCACACCCCAGCCCTCTCCCCGCGGGCGGGGAGAGGGAGATTTTGGGGCTACGTGCGCAGGTCAGCCTTCCTTCGCGCAGTCGCGGACGGTGATCTTCTTGTCCGCGGCGTACTTGTTGGCGGCTTCCTCGACCATCTTGCGGATCAGCTCCTTGTCGCCGGTCATGAACGGCGCGACCTGCTTGAAGCCGTTGCCGGTCCATTCCTGGAACTTCACGAGGCCGGAGCCTTCGTGGTCGGCGCAGCTCGTCTTGATCGCGGGGAAGAGGCCGGGCGCGCCCAGCTCCTTGATGCGCGCGTCGGTGAGGTTGATGTGCTCGAGCGCCCAGCGCAGCTGCTCGGGCGTGGTCGGCTTGCCCTTGCCGTACTTGTCCTGCGCGACGCGCAGCGCCTCGACGAGGATCATCCCGTACACCACGCCGCGCGTGTACATCACGTTGCCGAGGCGCGTCGGGTCCTCGAGGTTGCCCTTGTTGGCGCCGTACACCTTCTTCTTGATCTCCTGCATCACCGGGAAGTCGGTGCCCGTCGCGGTGAACGACGCGCTGACGTAGCCCTTCGACGCATCACCCGCGGGGATCACGTCCTCTTCCGAGCCCGCCCACCACACGCCGAGCAGCTTGTTGCGCGGGTAGCCGGTCTTGGCGGCGGTCTTGAGCGCGACGGTGCTCATCACGCCGTACGTCCACATGATCACGTAGTCGGGCTTCGCCTGGCGGATCTGCAGCCACTGCGATTCCTGCGTCTGGCCCGGCGGCGTGACGGGGATCTTGAGCGTCTCGTAGCCGTACTTCTTGGAGAGCTCATCGAGCACGGGGATCGGCTCCTTGCCGAACGCCGAGTCGTGGTAGAGGAAGGCGATCTTCTTCCCCTTGAGCTTGTCCATCCCGCCTTCCTTCTGGCCGAAGTAGGCGATCATCGCGCCCATCTGGCTCCAGTAGGTGGTGCCGATCGGGAAGACCCACGGGAAGACGCGGCCATCGGCGGCAATGGCCAAGCCGTAGCCGAACGTCGTCATCGGGATCTTGTCGTTGGCGACGCGGTCGAACAGCGCGTAGGCGATGCCGGTGGACAGCGGCTCGACGGTGGTCGCGCCGCCGCTCTTGCCCTTCAGGCGCTCGTAGCACTCGGCGCCCTTCGACGGGTTGTATTCGGTCTCGCACTCCTCCCACTTGAGCTTCACGCCGTTGACGCCGCCGTTCATGTTGACGAGCGTCCAGTAGTCGATCGCACCGCCGTAGTACCCGGACCCGCCCGCCGCGGACGGCCCCACGCGATACGACAGCACGGGCAGGTATTGCTCCTGCGCCGCGACTGCCCCGGCCGCGACGCCAAGCGCCACGCCCAACAGCGCCGATTTCCATGCCTTCATGATGCGTCTCCTCCTAGTCGTGCGTTGGTGAATCGACCGGCCGCCTTCGTCAGTGCGGGAACGGCCACAAGCGAAGCTTCTCCTTTGCGATCTGCCACAGGCGCGCGAGCCCATGCGGCTCGGCGATGAGGAAGAAGATGATGAGCGCGCCGAACACCATGAGCTCGAGGTTGCTGATCGTGCTCTCGGCGATGCCCATGCCGAACGTCTGGTCGAGGAAGCGCACGGTGACCGACAGCAGCACCGGCATCAGGATCACGAAGCCCGCGCCCAGGAACGCGCCCAGCACCGTGCCCACGCCGCCGATGATCACCATGAACAGCACGCGGAACGAGAGGTCGAGGTTGAACGCCTCCGGCTCGACGGTGCCGAGGTACGCGTAAGCGAACAGCGCGCCCGCCACGCCGCAATAGAACGAGCTGATCGCGAACGCGAGCAGCTTGGTGCGCATCAGGCGGATGCCGATCACCTCGGCCGCGACGTCCATGTCGCGCACCGCCATCCAGCTGCGCCCGACGTTGCCGCGCGCCATGTTCTTCGCCGCGATCGCCATCACGGCGACGATCGAGAGCACGAGCAGGTACTTCGACGCCGCGCTGTGGAACGTGTAGCCCAGGATCTCGATCGGCTGCGCGGTGATCACGCCCGACGCGCTGTAGTTCGTGACCCAGCCCACCTTCGACAGGAACCACACGATGAAGAACTGCGCCGCGAGTGTCGCGACCGCGAGGTAGAAGCCGCGGATGCGCAGGCTCGGCAGCCCGAACAGGATGCCCACCAGCGCCGACACGAGGCCGCCGCCCACGAACGCCAGCAGGATCGGGATGCCCGGGATGCGCAGCACGAAGTTGAACGCGGCGAACGCGCCCACCGCCATGAACGCCGCCGTGCCGAGCGAGAGCTGCCCCGCGTAGCCGGTGAGGATGTTGAGCCCGAGTGCCGCGAGCGAGAAGATGAGGAACGGGATCAGGATCCCGGTGAACATGTACTGGCTCGCGACGAACGGCACCACCACGAACGCGACCAGCAGGATCGCGGCCAGCGCGAACCGGTCCTGGCGGATCGGGAAGATCGCCGAGTCCGCCTGGTACGACGTCTTGAACTGGCCTGCTTCGCGGTAGAACAAGGTGCGTCCTCGTCAGATTCGCCGGATGATCTTCTCGCCGAACAGCCCCTCGGGCCGCACGAGCAGGAAGGCGAGCGCCAGCACGTAGGGGAACCAGCCCTCGATGCCGCCACCGAGGAACGGCCCGATGTACACCTCGGCGAGCTTCTCGGTGGCGCCGACGATGAGGCCGCCGACGATCGCGCCGGGGATCGAGTCGAAGCCGCCCAGGATCAGCACCGGCAGCGCCTTGAGCGCGACGAACGTCAGCGCGTACTGCACGCCGTTGCGCGCGCCCCACAGCATGCCGGCGACCAGCGCCACCGCGCCGGCCACGCCCCACACGATGGCCCAGATCTGCTGCAGCGGGATGCCCACCGCGAGCGCCGCCTGGTGATCGTCCGCCACCGCGCGCAGCGCGCGGCCGATGCGCGTGCGGTTGAAGAAGACCGCGAGCGCCGTCACGAGGATCGCCGCGATGCCCGCCGCCGCGAGGTCGAACTTGGAGACGTTCATGCCGGTGGCGTTGGTCACCCACTCGATCGGCTCGTCCTGCAGGCCGAGCTCGAGGCCGCGCACGTTGGCGCCCCACGCCCACTGCGCGAGGCCCTCGATGAAGAACGTGAGGCCGATCGTGGCCATGAACAGCGTGATCTGCGGCTGGTTCACGAGCGGCCGCAGCACGACGCGCTCGGTGATGAGCGCGAGCACGATCATCACGACCAGCGTCGCGGGCACGGCGAGCCACGGCGAGAGGCCGAGCTCGAGCAGGCCCACGTAGGTCAGCGCCGCCATGAACACCATCGCGCCCTGCGCGAAGTTGAACACGCCCGACGCCTTGTAGATCAGCACGAAGCCGAGCGCCACGAGCGAGTACATCACGCCGGAGAGCAGGCCGCCGATGAGGACTTCGAAGAAGAAGGACATGGATATTCGGAAAGGCGGGGCTAGGGGCTAGGGGCTCGGGTCTGGGGAGCGCCGAAGCGACTCGTGGCGCCCGGGGCTGCGATGTCCGAACAAATCTGCAATGTATGCATAACGTCGATGCCCCTTAGCCCCTAGTCCCGAGCCCCTAGCCCCGAATCGCCCTAATGCGCAACACCCAAATACGCCTCGATCACCTGCTGGTTGGTCCGCACCTCGTCCGGCGGCCCGTCGCCGATCTTCTTGCCGTAGTCGAGCACCACCACGCGGTCGGAGATGTCCATCACCACGCCCATGTCGTGCTCGATCAGCACGATGGTCGTGCCGTACTGCTCGTTGACGTCGAGGATGAAGCGGCACATGTCCTGCTTCTCCTCCACGTTCATGCCGGCCATCGGCTCGTCGAGGAGAAGCAGCGACGGCTCGGCGGCGAGCGCCCGCGCGAGCTCGACGCGCTTCTGCAGGCCGTAGGGCAGGCGGCCGACCGGCGTCTTGCGGATGTGCTGGATCTCGAGGAAGTCGATCACCTCCTCGACCTTGCGGCGGTTGGCGAGCTCCTCGCGCTGCGCGCGCCCGACCCAGATCGCCTGCTCGAGGAAGCTCGCCTTCATCTTGAGGTTGCGCCCCGTCATGATGTTGTCGAGCACCGACATGCCCTTGAACAGCGCGATGTTCTGGAACGTGCGCGCGATGCCCTGCTCCGCCGCCTGGTGCGGGTCCATGTCGCGGCGCACCTCGCCGTGGAACGTGATGGTGCCGTGCTGCGGCCGGTAGACGCCGTTGATCACGTTGAGCATCGAGCTCTTGCCGGCGCCGTTGGGGCCGATGATCGCGCGGATCTCGCCGTCGCGCACGTCGAAGCTGATGTCGGTCAGCGCCTTCACCCCGCCGAAGTTGAGCGAGATGTTGTCGAGCTTGAGGATGACGTCGCCGATGCGGCGCTCGGTGGTGGTCATGGCGCGCGAAAGGCGTTCACAAAGAGGCGCAGAGACGCAGAGAAAAGCCTTTCCCGGCGTCTCTGCGTCTCCTTGTTAAAGAAGTCTTTCATGCGGCCTTCCTGCCGGCAGCCGGCAGGCACTTCGCCTCCGCGATCGCAAGATCGGCCGCCACCATGTTCGTGCGGCCGTCCTCGAAGCGCACCAGCGTCTCGATGTGCTCGACGGTCTTGCCGCCGTACAGCGCGTCGATCAGCACCTTGTACTTCTCCGCGACGAACCCGCGGCGCACCTTGCGCGTGCGCGTCAGCTCGTCGTCGTCGGGATCGAGCTCCTTGTGCAGGATCAGGAAGCGGCTGATCTGCGACGCGGCGAGGTCGCCTTCCGTCGCGAGCTCGGCGTTCACCTGCTCGACGCACTCGCGGATCAGCGCGTACACCTCGGGCTTCTGCGCGAGGTCGGTGTAGCCCGAGTACGGCAGCCCGCGGCGCTCGGCCCAGTTGCCGACCGAGCCGATGTCGATGTTGATGAACGCGCACACCTTGTCGCGGCCATGGCCGAATGCCACCGCCTCCTTGATGTGCGGGAAGAACTTGAGCTTGTTCTCGATGTAGTTGGGGGCGAACATCGCGCCGCCCGCGAGATGGCCGACGTCCTTCGCGCGATCGATGATCTTGAGCTGCCCCGCGTCGTCGAAGAAGCCGGCGTCGCCCGTGTGCAGGTAGCCCTCGGCGTCGATCGACTCCGCAGTGGCGTCGGGACGCTTGTAGTACTCCTTCAGGATCGTCGGGCCGCGCACCAGCACCTCGCCGCTGTCGGCGATCTTCACCTCCATGCCCGGCGCGGGCACGCCGACCGTGTCGAGCCTCACGTCGCCGTCGGGCTGCAGGCAGGTGTACGCGCACGTCTCGGTGCAGCCGTACAGCTGCTTGAGGTTGATGCCGATCGAGCGGTAGAAGCGGAAGAGGTCGGGGCCGATGGCCGCGCCCGCCGTGTACGCGACGCGGATGCGGCTCATGCCGAGCACGTTGCGCAGCGGCCCGTACACGAGGAGGTTGCCGAGCGCGTACTGCAGGCGGTCGCCGGCGCCCACCGCCTTGCCGGCGAGGATCTCCGCGCCGCAGCGGCGCGCAACGCCCATGAAGTGATGGAAGATGCCGCGCTTCACCGCGCTCGCATCCTCCATGCGGATCATCACCTGCGTCAGCAGGTTCTCGAAGATGCGCGGCGGCGCGAAGTAGTACGTCGGCCCGATCTCGCGCAGGTCGGTCATCACGGTGTCGCCCGACTCGGGGCAATTGATCGTGAAGCCCGTGAGCACCCACTGCGCGATCGAGAACAGGTGATCGCCCACCCACGCCATCGGCAGGTAGGACAGGATGCTGTCGTCGGCGGTCAGGCCGTCGAACTGCGCGCCGCCCTGCGCGGCCGCGATGAACGCCGCGTGCGTCTGGCACACGCCCTTGGGGCGGCCGGTGGTGCCCGACGTGTAGAGCATCACCGAGATGTCGGTGGCTTCGCCCTTCGCCACTTCCGCGTCGTACCAGCCGGGGTGCGCGGCGTCGAACGCACGGCCCTGCTCCGCGAGCGCATCGAGGCCCTGCACGCCGTCGTAGTTGCGCATGCCGCGCGGATCGTCGAAGAAGACGTGCGCGAGCGTCGGCACCTGCGGCCGCGCCTCCAGCATCTTGTCGACCTGCTCCTGGTCCTCGACGATCGCGTACGCGATCTCCGCATCGTTCAGCACGTATACGAAGTCGGCGGCGGGCGCGTCCTGGTACATCGGCACCGGGATGCCGCCCAGCGCCTGCGCGGCGAGCATCGACCAGTAGAGGCGAGGCCGGTTGTCGCCGATGATCGCGAGGTGCATCCCGCGCCGGAAGCCCTGCGCGGCGAGGCCGCAGGCGATCGCGCGCACGTGTGCGGCCACCTCGGCCCACGTCCACGACTGCCAGATGCCCAGGTCCTTCTCGCGCGTGGCCGCGTGCCCCGGCCGCACCCTCGCGTGGTGCAGCAGCAGGCGCGGAAACGTGTCGAGGCGATCCTCCATCGCTCCTCCGTGCGGTGCGTCGGCACACCGTCGTTCGTTGCGCGCGCTCTTCCGGCGCGCGCTGCCCCGCCATCCTTCCGTCTCGTGTCCTGCTGCGGTTTCGCGGCCGGGCGCTGGCGGCATCTTAGCCGCTTCCCCCGGGGCACGGTACCGCACCGCAAACCGGCGAACGCAACCGCCGGGGCGGCCGGGCAGGCGCTCCCGCTAGAATGAATGGCCCCCGGAATGTAGGGCCGATTCGTGGCGCGAGTTGTCGTTGCGCCGACAATTGCCGGAATCCGCATCCATGCCCACGCTCGCCACCCTCCTGCGCACCGCCCCCTGGGCACGCGCGCTGGCGCCTGCGGACTTGGCACGGGTGGAAGCGGAGACGATCACCCGCACGTTCGCGCCCGGCACGCTCGTGTGCCGCAAGGGCGAGCCGGTCGAGGCCTGGATCGGCGTGGTCGACGGGCTGGTCAAGATGGCCAACGTGTCGCCCGACGGCAAGGCGACGAGCTTCCTCGGCGTGGGCAGCGGCGGGTGGTTCGGCGAGGGATCGCTGCTCAAGGACGAGGCGCGGCGCTACGACATCATCGCGCTGCGCGAGAGCGTGATCGCGTTCATGCCGCGCGCGACGTTCATGTGGCTGCTCGATACGAGCATGCCGTTCAACCGGTTCCTGCTGACGCAGTTGAACGAGCGGCTCGGGCAGTTCATCGGCATGGTCGAGCACGAGCGCCTGCTCGGCCCCGACGCCCGCCTCGCGCGCCAGCTCGCCGCGCTCTTCAACCCGCACCTCTACCCGGGCGTCGGCCCCGCGCTGCCGATTTCGCAGGAGGAGATCGCGCAGCTCGCGGGCCTTTCGCGGCAGCGTGCCAATCAGGCGCTGCAGCGGCTGGAGCAGGCGGGCCTGCTCAAGATCGAGTACGGCGGCGTGACCGTCATCGATCTCGCGGGGTTGCGCCGGTTCGAGCAGTAGGCATTTCCAATTGTCGTTCCCGCGAACGCGGGAACCCAGTGTCGTTGCGGCAAACGCCACTGGGTCCCCGCCTGCGCGGGGACGACGGTGGGAAGGCGTGAGGTCCTGCCGAAATCGAGAGGCGTGCGATCCCGATCACCTGCCCGCGAACTTGGCAGGTCGTTTCTCGAGAAACGCCTTCATGCCTTCCGCACGATCCTCGGTCGCGCACAGCAGCGCGAACACGTCGGCCTCCAGCACGTTCGCGTTGGTGAGGTCCATGTCCTGCCCGTGCACGACGAGGTGCTTGGACATGCGCACCGCCACCGGCCCCTTGCCCGCGATCATCCGCGCGAGCTCGAGCCCCTTCGCCAGCAGCGCGTCCGGCGCGACGACGTGATTGGCGAGGCCGATGCGATGCGCCTCGTCGGCCTTGACCTGCCGGCCGGTGGTCACGAGCTCGAGCGCCATCGCGGTGCCGACGATGCGCGCGAGGCGCTGCGTGCCGCCGAAGCCGGGGCAGATGCCCAGGTTCACCTCGGGCTGGCCGAACACCGCCTTCTCGGACGCCACCACGAAGTCGCACGCGAGGGCCAGCTCGCAGCCG
Source organism: Burkholderiales bacterium (assembly GCA_046347855.1). Classification (GTDB taxonomy): domain Bacteria; phylum Pseudomonadota; class Gammaproteobacteria; order Burkholderiales; family Casimicrobiaceae; genus VBCG01. The sequence continues at coordinate 173,982 of JAXMFJ010000005.1, read as the reverse complement.
CCGCCCAGCGCGAAGCCGTTGACGAGCGCGATCACGGGGAACGGCGCGATCTCCAGCGCACGCAGCGTCTCGTGCCCCTTCAGCGCGAAATCGCGCAGCGCGAGCATCGGCATCGCGCTCATCGCGGCGATGTCCGCGCCCGCCACGAACGCCCGCTCGCCGCCGCCCGTCAGCAGCAGGCAGCGGGCGCCGGGGGCGGCCACCACCGCGCGGGTGGCCGCGGCGAGCTCGTCCAGCACCTGCGGCGACAGCGCGTTGAGCGCCTGCGGCCGGTTGATGGTGAGGAGCCAGATGCCGGGCTCGCGCTCCTCGAGCAGGATCGTCTGGTAGGTCATCGCCGCCTCGCTCATTGCTTGCTCGTGTAGTCGTAGAAGCCGCGGCCCGTCTTGCGGCCGAGGCGCCCCGCCGCGACCATCTGCTTCAGGAGCGGCGCCGGGCGGTACTTGGGATCCCCGAAATCGGTGGCGAACACGTTCATCACCGCCAGCAGCACGTCGAGGCCGACCATGTCGCACAGCGCGAGAGGCCCGATCGGATGGCTGCACCCGAGCTTCATGCCGTTGTCGATGTCCTCCGCGCTGGCGAGGCCTTCCTGCAGCGCGAACACGGCCTCGTTCAGCATCGGGCACAGGATGCGGTTGACGACGAAGCCCGGGCTGTCCTTGACCACGATCGGCGTCTTGCCGAGCTGCTTCACGAACGCGACGGCGGCCGCGATCGCCGCGTCGCTGGTGGTGAGGCCGCGCACGAGCTCGACCAGCGCCATCATCGGCACCGGGTTGAAGAAGTGCACGCCGAGGAAGGCGTCGGGCCGGCGCATCACCGCGGCCAGCGTGGTGATGGAGATCGACGACGTGTTCGTCGCGATCAGCGCGTCCTTGCGCACCACGGCGTCGGCCTGGCGCAGGATCCGCAGCTTGAGCTCGAGGTTCTCGGTGGCGGCCTCGACCACGAGGTCGCAGTCGGCGATGTCCTCGTAGCGCGTGCTGCCGGCGATGCGGCCGAGCGCCGCGGCCTTGTCGGCGGCCGTCATCTTCTCCTTCTTGACCAGGCGATCGATGCTGCTTCCGATCGCCGCCAGGCCGCGCGCGACCGCGGCCTCGTCGATGTCGATCATGACCACGGACAGGCCGACGGTCGCGCACGCCTGCGCGATGCCGTTGCCCATCGTGCCGGCGCCGATGACGCCCACGCGCTTGATGGTTTCCATGTGATGGCTTCCAGGGGAAAAGACGAGGTGAGCCCTCCATTATGAGCCAGCGCGGATCCGCGCACGAGGACGCCGGCCTCGCGGCACCGGCCGCCGCGTCGTGCCCGCACGCGCCACCCGTTCCGTTGCGTACGTACGTTCACTGACATACAGTGCGCGTTCGCGCAGGCGCGCCAAGGCGCCGCGCACGGTGCGAGCGGCATGCGTCCTGGGAGGGCGCCGCGCGCCGGAAACGCCATTTCTATTGGGGGATCCACCGATGATGAAAGCGATGCAACCGCGCGTGCTGCTCGGCGCGCTGGGCATGGGGGTCGCGCTCGCGGGTACCGCGCTGCCCGCCTTCGCCCGCAACCTGCCGCCCGTCGATGCGCTGGCGGATGCGCCCGTCGCCGCGACGCCGTCGCGCGTGACGGCGCAGCTCAACACCGCGGTGTCGCCGGACGCGATCCAGATGCACTCGCGCCTCGGCGTGCCGACGTTCGTGTGGGGCCAGAAGATCGCGCTGCCGAACCAGATCGCCGCCAACGCCGGCATCACCGGCCGCACCGCGGCGCCCGCCGCCGCGCGGGAGTACCTGCAGGGGCTCGCCGGCCTCTACAACGTCTCGTCCGCGCAAGTCGACGCGGCGTCGTTCGTGTACGCCGAGGACCTCCCGGCGGGCGGCGCCATCGTCAAGGTGCGCAACGTCGTCGACGGTATCGAGGTGTTCCGCGAGGAGGCGGGCGTGATCGTCGACAGCGACCGGCGCCTGGTCGCGATCGGCGGCTTCATCATGGACCGCACGCCGTACGCGGCGTACCGCCTCGACACCACCAACGCCATCGGCCGCGCGCTGACCGACTGGTCGTTCGGCGCCGGCGTCGGGTCGCAGCTCATGGCGAGCGACACGCAGGGCGACTACCAGTCGTTCGTGCTGCCGGGCGACGTCACGGCCGCCGACGGCACCACGCTCGCCGGCCCGGTGCGCGCCAAGCGCGTGCTGTTCCGCCTGCCCGGCGGCCTCGTGCCCGCGTACTACGTCGAGGTGTCGGTCAAGGACGCAGCGAACGCGGCGGACGCGGACGGCGGCCTGGTCAAGGGCGCCTCGCATCCGGACGACGCCTACGCGTACGTCATCTCGGGCGTGGACGGCTCGGTGCTGTTCCGCATGAGCCAGGTGAACGACGCGGGCTACCGCGTGTTCGCCGAGCCCTCGGGCTTCCCGCTGCCCGGCCCCACGGGCCGCAACGGGTTCCCGCATCCCACCGGCGTCAACGACGGCTACACGCCGCCGTTCGTCGCGCAGACGCAGCTCCGCATCGGCAGCTACCCGTTCAGCCGCAACGATCCGTGGCTGCCGGCGGGCACCACCAAGACCACCGGCAACAACGTCGACGCCTTCGCCAACATCGCCACGCCGGACAACTTCGGCCCGGCCGACCCGGCGGAGTGCAGCACGGCGGGCGCCGTCCAGCTCTACGACTTCCACGCCTGCCTCATGGGCCGCGAGCAGTTCGACTACCTGCACGATCCCACGCTCCCGCCGGCGGCGAACAAGACGCAGGTGATGGCGGCGGTGACGAACCTGTTCTACATGAACAACTTCCTGCACGACTGGTTCTACGACGCCGGCTTCAACGAGGCGGCGGGGAACGCGCAGACCAATAACTTCGGTCGCGGCGGGCTCGGCAACGACTCCATCTTCGCGGAAGCGCAGGACAACAGCGGCCTGTGGAACGCGAACATGCAGACGCCGTCCGACGGCGGCCGCCCGCGCATGCGGATGTACACGTTCTACGAGGACTCGCTGCTGCAGGTGAACACGCCCGCGGCCGTCGCCGGCCTCTACGCCGCCGGCCAGCTCCAGGCGTCTGCGAAGGAGTTCGACATCACCGGCAACGTGGTGCTGGCGATCGATCCGGTCGATGCCGCCGGGCCGTCCCCGAACGATGGTTGCTCACCGTTCACGAACGCCGGCGCGGTCGCCGGCAACATCGCCTTCATCGACCGCGGCACGTGCGCGGCGGTGACCAAGGCCCTGAACGCGCAGGCGGCGGGTGCCACCGGCGTGATCATCGCCAACAACCAGGGCGGGACGCAGCTCCCGTACTTCCTCGGGCTCAACCCCGCCCTCACCATCCCCGTCGTGACGGTGACCCAGAACGCGGGTGCGGCGCTGAAGGCCCAGATCGCGGCGGGCATGAACGCGCGCATCGCGGCCCGCCTCTGGCGCGACGGCACGCTCGACAACGGCGTCATCGCCCACGAGTGGGGCCACTACCTGTCCAACCGCCTGGTCGCCAACGCCACGGGCCTGTCGACCAATCATTCGGCCGGCATGGGCGAAGGCTGGTCCGACTTCGTCGCGATGCTGGTGTTCGTCAAGGACGAGGACCGCTACCTGCCCAACAACGCGAACTTCAACGGCGTGTACCCGATGGGCAGCCCGGTGCTGGCCTCGCCCCAGCTCCAGCCGTACGACTCGTGGGGCGCCAACCCGTACTCGTACTACGGCATCCGGCGCTTCCCGTACTCGCGCGACATGACGAAGAACCCGCTGACGTTCAGGCACATCGTCAACGGCAATGCGCTGCCGGGCACGCCGTTCTTCGGCCAGAACGGGGCCAGCAATTCCGAGGTGCACAACACCGGCGAGGTCTGGGCGTCGATGCTGTGGGAGTGCTACAGCAACCTGCTCAACGATCCGCGGCTCAGCTTCGCGCAGGCGCAGGACCGCATGAAGCGCTACCTCGTCGCCGGCTTCAAGATGACGCCGTCGGCGCCGACGTTCACCGAGGCGCGTGACGCGCTGCTCTCCGCGATGCTGGCGCAGGACGGCCAGGACTTCGCGGCGTGCGCGCAGGGCTTCGCCAAGCGCGGCCTGGGCTTCGGCGCCGTCTCGCCCGACCGCTACTCCACGACCAACGCGGGCGCGGTCGAGAGCTTCACCGTCGGCGGCGCGCTGGCCATCACGGCGGGCGCGCTCACCGTCGACAACACGACGCGCTGCTTCGACTTCGACGCCGTGCTCGACAACTACGAGACCGGCAAGGTCCAGGTGACGGTGCGCAACATCGGCGTGACCACGCTCAACGCCACCACGGTCACGCTGTCGTCGTCGAACCCGCACCTCAAGTTCCCGAGCGGCGCGAGCGTGCCGGTCCCGGCCACGTCGCCAGGGCAGTCGGCGACGGTCGCGGTGCCGGTCAAGCTCGTCGGCGCGGTCGGCATCGAGTACGTGACGATCACGGCCACGGCCAGCGACCCCGGGCTTGCCGTGGCGCCTCCCGTCGCGCAAGGCGCGTGGACGGTCAACGCGGACGACAAGGCCAACCAGTCGGCGACCGACGACATGGAGAGCCCGAACACCAAGTGGGTGGCCGGCAGCTCGCTCGCGCCGAACGACGCCTGGACGTGGCGCCGCGTCACGATCGCGCCCAACGACCATCGCTGGCTCGGTCCGGACGCCGGTGGCCCGCTGCTGACGTGGCTGCAGTCGCCGCCGCTCAACGTGGGCGCCGGTCCGTTCAGCTTCACGTTCCAGCACCGTCACAGCTTCGAGTTCGACGCGGGCGGCAACTACGACGGCGGCCAGATCCAGATCAGCACGAACAACGGCGGATCGTGGACCAGCATCGGCGCCTCGGCGGTGCCTGGCTACAACGGCACGCTGCTCGTCTACAGCGGCAACCTGAACCCGCTCGCGGGACAGCAGGCGTACACCAAGACCAGTGCCGGCTATCCGGCGCTGCAGTCGGTCACGGTGAGCCTCGGCACCACGTATGCGAACCAGACGGTGCTGGTGCGCTTCGCCATCGGCACCGACAACGGCGCAGGCGCGCCGGGCTGGGAGATCGACAACGTCGCGTTCACCGGCATCGGCAACACGCCGTTCAACGTGATCGGGCCCAACGCCTACGTCACGCCGTCGGTCTGCACGGCGCCGTAAGCAGGAGGCGACAGGACGGCCGCCGCGGCGGCCGTCCACCGCCACGAAGCCTCACGGGGGCGCACGCGAGTGCGCCCTCTTTCATTGGCGGGCCCGGATCAGCCGGCCGCCGTCGCCGGCGCGGGACGGCGCGCGGCCGCGAGCCGCGGCGGGTGGGTCCGCAGTCCCGCGAGCAGCATGTCGATCAGGGCCGGCGCCGCCGCCGCGAGGTCGTAGGCGGAAGGATCGAGCACCCACTCGTGCATGACCCCCACCATCAGCGCGTGCAGCGCCTGCGTGGCGAGGTAGGGATCGGTGTCGGCGGGGAGCTGTCCCATCGCCGCCGCGCGCCGCACGATGTCCTCGATCTCGAGCAGGCACTCGCTGCGCTCCTCGCGATGGATCGGCGCCACCGCCGCCAGCTCGTCCACCAGCTCGCTCTTGTGAAAGACGATCTCGAACACGTTCTGCGCGCGCGCGTCGCCGGCGAGATTGGTCAGCGCGCCGATGGCGAGCGTGCGCAGCGTGCCGAGCGGATCGGCGCACGCCGCCGCGCAGCCGTGCTCGAACGCGGCGTCGAGGGGCAGCGTCGCCCGGTCGCACATCGCCCGGAACAAGTCGGCCTTGTCCTTGAAGTGCCAGTAGACTGCCCCCCTCGTCATGCCGGCCGCCGCCGCCACCTCCGCCAGCGAGGTGCGGGTCACGCCCCGCTCGCGGAAGAGCGCTTCCGCCGCGTCGAGCAGCCGCTCGCGCGTCGCCTGGGCCTCCTCCTTGGTCTTGCGCACCATGATTGTCTCAACGTGCAAAGAATTGCTTTACAAACATTCGTGACCGTATGTAATCTACCCCGCCTTGGCAAGCTGCAGCGCAAAAAAACACCCACAGGAGCAACTCCCAATGGCTCATCCCGCCATCGCCGGCGCCACCCGCGCCCTTCCGTTCCTCCTCGTCGCCCTGCTCGCCGCGTGCGGCCAGCAACAGCAGCAGGCAGGATTCCACGGCTTCCCGCCGGCCCAGGTGACGACGGTCAAGGTCGAGCCGCGCACGCTGCCGGCCACCTATGAATACGTCGGGCAGACCACGGGCTCGAAGGAGGTCGAGGTGCGCGCGCGGGTGACCGGCATCCTCGAGAAGAAGAGCTTCGAGGAAGGCAGCCGGGTGAAGGCGGGCCAGCAGCTGTTCCTGATCGACCCGAAGCCGCTGCAGGCGCAGGCCGCGGCGCTCGAGGCCGAGGTGGTGCGCGCGCAGGCGCAGAAGGCGCAGGCCGAGCGCGAGCTCGCGCGCTTGAAGCCGCTCGCCGAGCGCAAGGCCGTCGGGCAGAAGGAGGCCGACGACGCGGCCTCCAACCTCGACATGGCGAATGCCTCGGTGAAGGCCGCGCAGGCGAAGCTCGCCGAAGCCCAGTTGAACTTGGGCTACACCCGCGTCACGGCGCCCATCTCGGGCCTGTCGAGCCGCGCGCCCAAGTCCGAGGGCAGCCTCGTCACCGCCAACGACACGCTGCTCACCACGATCTCGCAGGTCGACCCCATGTGGATTCCGTTCCCGGTCGCCGAGAACGTGCAGCTCCAGCTCAACAAGGCGGTGCAGGAAGGCCGCCTCACGCTGCCCAAGGACTGGTCGTTCGACGTCGCGGTGCAGCTCTCCGACGGCTCCATCCTCCAGCGCAAGGGGAAGATCAACTTCGCCGACACGCGCATCAACCCGTCGACCGGCACGTTCGAGCTGCGCGCCGAGGTGCCCAACGCCGATGGGGCGCTCAAGCCCGGCCAGTTCGTGCGCGTGAAGCTCATGGGCGCCGTGCGCAACAACGCACTCGCGGTGCCGCAGGTGGCGGTGATGGACAGCCCGCAGGGCAAGTTCGTGTACGTCGCGACCAAGGACAAGGACGGCAAGGACGTCGCCGCGATGCGCATCCTGCAGCTCGGCGAATGGGCGGTCGCGGACAACACGAACCTGTGGATCGTGGAGAGCGGCCTGAAGCCCGGCGACCTCGTGATCGTCGACGGCGTGTCGAAGCTGCGGCCCGGTGCGCCGATCGTGCTGGGCGGCGGCACGCCGCCGGCCGCCGGTGCGCCGGGCGCGGCGCCCGCAGCGCCCGCGGCGCCGGCCGCCGACAAGGCCAAGTCGTAACCGAGAGGCGCCCACCATCATGTTCTCGCGCTTCTTCATCGACCGCCCGATCTTCGCGGCGGTCATCTCGATCTTCCTCGTGCTCGCGGGTCTCGCCGCGATGCGCACGCTGCCGGTCGCCCAGTATCCCGAGATCGCGCCGCCGGTGGTCACCGTGACCGCCGTGTACCCGGGCGCCTCCGCGCTCGTCGTTGAGCAGACCGTCGCCGCCCCGCTCGAGAACGCCATCAACGGCATCCCGGGCATGATGTACATGAGCAGCAACTCGGCGTCGAACGGCGTGGTGCAGATCCAGGTCACGTTCGAGATCGGCACCGACGTCGACATCGCCGCGGTGAACGTCAACAACCGCGTGAAGCAGGTCGAGCCGCGGCTGCCCGAGGAGGTGCGCCGGCAGGGCGTGACCGTCGAGCGCGGCAGCTCGTCGTTCCTGCAGGTGGTGGCGTTCTACTCGCCCGACGACCGCTTCAACGACCTGTTCACGTCGAACTACGTGACGCTCAACGTGCTCGACGAGATCAAGCGGCTGCCCGGCACCACCAACGTGCAGATCTTCGGCGCCAAGGACTACGCGATGCGGATCTGGTTGAACCCGGACCGCCTCGCGCAGCTCAAGATGGCGCCGTCCGACGTGATCGCCGCGGTCAACGAGCAGAACGCGCAGTTCGCGGCCGGCAAGGTCGGGCAGGCGCCGATCAGCAAGGGGCAGGACCTCGTCTTCACGGTGACGACGCAGGGCCGCCTCGCGGAGCCGAAGCAGTTCGAGCAGATCATCGTGCGCGCCAACCCGGACGGCTCGACGGTGCGCTTAGGCGACGTCGCGCGCGTCGAGCTCGGGGCGAAGGACTACGAGTTCAACGGCCGCTACAACGGCAAGCCCGCCACGCTGGTCGGCATCTTCCTGTCGCCGGGCGCCAACGCGCTCGACGTCGCGAAGTCGTCGAACAAGCTGCTGGCGCAGCTTGCGGAGCGCTTTCCCGAGGGCCTCGCGTACTCCGTCGCGTTCGATACGACGCGCTTCGTGGAAGTGTCGATCCGCGAGGTGGTGAAGACGCTGGCCGAGGCGATGATCCTCGTGTTCTTCGTCGTGTACCTGTTCCTGCAGAGCTGGCGCGCGGCGATCATCCCGTTCGCCGCGGTGCCGGTCGCGCTGATCGGCACCTTCGCGGGCATCCTGTTCCTCGGGTACTCGATCAACACGCTGACGCTGTTCGCGATGGTGCTCTCCATCGGCATCGTGGTCGACGACGCGATCGTGGTCCTGGAGAACGTCGAGCGCATCATGCGCGAGCAGCATCTCGGCCCACGCGAGGCGTCGATCAAGGCGATGCGCGAGGTGACCGGTCCAATCGTCGCGATCGTGCTGACCCTCGTGGCGGTGTTCGTGCCGATCGCGTTCCTGGGCGGCCTCACCGGCGAGCTCTACCGGCAGTTCGCGGTGACGATCTCCATCTCGGTCGTGATCTCCGGCCTCGTCGCGCTCACGCTGTCGCCCGCGCTGTGCGCGCTGATACTGAAGCGCCACCGCGAGCCCAAGGGCTTCTTCGCGTGGTTCAACCGCTGGTTCGACGGCGTGCGCGACCGCTACACGCACGGTGTCGCCTACCTCATCCGGCACGGGATCATCGCGCTCACACTGTTCGCGGTGATGGTCGTCGGCGCGGTGCTGATGTGGCGCATCACGCCGGGCAGCCTCGTGCCCGACGAGGACCAGGGCTTCTACATCGCCGCGGTGATCCTGCCCGACGGCGCGACGCTCGAGCGCACGCAGAAGGTCGTCGACCAGGTGGAAGCGGCGATCCGCAGCAACCCGAACAACAAGGACGTGGTCGCGTTCACGGGCTTCGACTTCATCGGCGGCGGCTTCCGCAACAACGCGGCCACGATGTTCGTCACGCAGGTGCCGTGGGACGACCGCAAGGTGACGGCGCAGGAGCTCGTCGGCGAGCTGTTCGCGAAGACCGCGCACATCAAGGAAGCGCTGGTGCTCGCGTTCAACCCGCCGCCGATCTTCGGCCTCGGCACCACGGGCGGCTACGAGTTCTACGTGCAGAACCGCGGCGACGGCGGCTCGGCGAAGCTGAACGAGGTGAAGGACGCGCTGCTCGCGCGCCTCAACGCCGACCAGGAGCTGGGCGGCGCGCAGACGCTGTGGCACGCCGCCGTGCCGCAGCTCTACGTCGACGTCGACCGCGAGAAGGCGAAGAAGGTGGGTGTCGCCATCAACGACATCTTCAACACGCTGTCGGCAACGATGGGCACCTACTACGTCAACGACTTCAACAAGTACGGCCGCACGTGGCAGGTGCTCATGTCCTCCGAGCCGCAGTTCCGCAAGGCGCCGGACGACATCAGCGGCGTGTACGTGCGCAGCAACAAGGGCGAGATGGTGCCGCTGTCCTCGCTCGTCACCGTGAAGTACGTGTCCGGCCCCGATTCGCTCGACCGCTTCAACAACCTGCCGGCGGTGAAGATCATCGGCCAGGCGGCGCCCGGGTACAGCTCGGGGCAGGCGATCGCGCGCGTCGAGCAGATCGCGAAGGAGGTATTGCCGAACGACTTCTCGTACGACTGGGGCGGCTCGTCCTACCAGGAGAAGAAGTCGGGCGGCGCGTCGACGTTCGCGCTGGGCCTCGCGGTGATCATGGTGTTCCTCATCCTCTCGGCACAGTACGAGCGCTGGTCGCTGCCGCTCGCGGTGCTGCTCGCGCTGCCGTTCGGCACGTTCGGCGCGCTGGTGGCGGTGTGGGCGCGGCACCTGACGAGCGACGTGTACTTCCAGATCGGCCTCGTCACGCTGCTGGGCCTCGCCGCGAAGAACGCGATCCTGATCGTCGAGTTCGCGCTCTACAAGCACGAGGACGGATTGTCCGCGTCGGCGTCGGCCGTGGAAGGCGCGCGCCTGCGCTTCCGGCCGATCCTCATGACCTCGCTCGCGTTCATCTTCGGCGTGCTGCCGCTGGCACTCTCCACGGGCGCCGGCGCCGGCGCGCGGCACTCGGTGGGCACGGGCGTGGCGGGCGGCATGCTGGCCGCGACGTTCCTCGCGATCTTCTTCGTCCCGGTGTTCTTCAAGGTGATCTTCGACCGCCACGTGACCGAGAAGCGCGAGACCGGCGAGATCTTCAAGGAGATCGAGCACTTTCACGCGGTCGCGCACCAGCCCGCGCCGGCGACGCCGAGCCATCCGCCGCACACCGCGCCGCCCACGCGCCGCCACCCACGCCCCGACGACGAGCCGACGGGAGAATCGACATGACGAGAACCCTGCTGTCCCTGCTGGTGGCGGCGACGCTCGCCGGCTGCGCCGTGACGCAGCCCGTGACGCCGAAGCTCGACCTGCCCGCGGGCTCGGCCACGGCCGCGCAGAACGAGCTCCTCACGCACTGGTGGACCGCGTTCAACGATCCGGTGCTCGATGCGCTGGTCGAGGAGGCGTTCGCCAACAACCTGGACATCCGGTCCGCGCTTGCGCGGGTCGACGCGGCGCGCTCGCAGGTGACGCTCGCGCAGTCGTACCTGATGCCAAGCGTCGACCTCGGCGTCAACGCCGGACGCTCGCGCATTTCCGCGAACACGACGCCCGCATTGCCGGCCGGCACGCCGCAGGCGAGCAATCTCTACACGCTGCAGCTGCAGGCGTCCTACGAGATCGACATCTGGGGCAAGTACCGCAGCGGCCTCTTGGCCGCGACCAACGATTTCGTGGCGTCGCAGTACTACCGCGAGTCGGTGCGCATCACCGTAGCGGCCGAAGTTGCGAGCGCGTACTTCCGGCTGCGCGCCGCCGACGCGGAGCTGAAGCTTTTGCAGGACACGCTCGAGCTGCGCTCGGAGACCGTGCGCCTGCAGCGCGACCGCTTCGAGGGCGGCATCATCGGCGAGTACGACCTGCGCAGCGCCGAAGCGGAGCGTTCCGCCGTCGTCGCCGACATCGCGCGCACGCAGCAGGCGATCGGCCAGCTCGAATCGGCGATCGCCACGCTCACCGGCCGCACGCCGCGCGCGGTGTTCACGCCGGAGATCGCGCGGGGCGCGGTGATCGACGACGTCACCGAGGTGCCGGCGCTGCCCGCGGGCCTGCCGTCCGGGCTGGTCGAGCGACGTCCCGACGTCCGGCGCGCGGAAGTGCTGATGGCGTCGTCGGACCTGCGCATCCAGCAGGCGAAGGCGAACTACTTCCCGTCGATCTCGCTCACCGGCGCGTTCGGCGTGGAGTCGGCCGCGATGTCGAGCCTGTTCTCGGGACCGGCCGCGATCTGGAGCATCGGCGCCGGGCTGCTGCAGCCGGTGTTCGGGCTGAAGGCCATCGAGGCGCAGGTCGAGCTCGCCACCGCGCAGCACCAGGACACGCTGGTGCAATACCAGCAGACCGTGCAGGTGGCCTTCAAGGACGTGCACGATGCGCTGGTGGCCAACCGCTCGGCACGCGACGTGCTCGCCGCGGAGACCGACCGGCGCGACAAGATCGCGAAGGCGTACGAGATCGCGCAGCTCCGCTACGACGCGGGGCGCACGTCGTTCCTCGAAGTGATCGACGCGCAGCGGCAGCTGCTGGCCGCCGAGACGCTGCGACTGTCCGCCGCGCGCGACGCCAAGCTCTCGATCGTCGATTTCGCGAAGGCGATTGGCGGCGGGTGGACGCCAACGGATTACCTGACGTCCGAAAAAAGCGTCCGCGCGAGCGGTGGATGACGAGACGCCGGCGTCGCGCCTTTTTCGGCCGATACCTCCGCCCCCCATCGAAGGCCTCCCTCGCCCCGCTTGCGGGGAGAGGGTTGGGGTGAGGGGCAGCCGCCACAACATCCGCGATTCAAGGCCCGACCCCGCCCCACCCCGCGATGCTATGCTCCGCCTCCCATCCGGCCGCCCGCAAGAGGCAGCCGGTCATCGAGAGGAGGAGAGCAACATGGCAAGACTGGGCACCATCGGCGCGGCGCTGGCCGCGCTGGCGTTCGCGGCGAGCGTCGCCGCGCAGCAGCCGATCAAGATCGCGGGCCTGATGGAGCTGTCTGGCACCGGCGCGACGTCCGGCACCAACTTCGACAACGGCGTGAAGCTCGCGGTGAAGGAGATCAACGCGGCCGGCGGCATCCTGGGCCGCAAGATCGAGTACACCACCGGCGACACGCAATCGAATCCGCAGATCGCGAAGGCGCTGGCGCAGAAGGCCGTCGACGACAACGTCTACGTCGTGATGGGCCCGGTGTTCTCCGGCTCGATCATCGTGTCGATGGCGGAGACCAGGAAGGCGGAGATCCCGAACTTCACCGGCGGCGAGGCGGCCAACATCACGCAGCAGGGCAATCCGTACATCTTCCGCACGTCGTTCACGCAGACCACCGCGATGCCCAAGGTCGCGCGCTACATCGCGCAGGACCTCAAGGCCAAGACGGTGGCGATCATCTGGGTGAACAACGACTTCGGCAAGGGCGGGCGCGACACGATCACGAAGGACCTCGAGAAGTTCGGCGTCAAGGTCGTCGCCGAGATCTCGACCGATCCGGGCCAGATCGATTTCTCGGGCGCGGTGCTGAAGGCGAAGCAGTCGAACGCCGACGCGCTCTTCGTCTACACCAACGAGGAGGAGTCGGCGCGCGCGCTGCGCGAACTGCGCAAGCAGGGCTACGACAAGCCGATCGTCGGCGAGACGACGCTCACCGGCCAGAAGGTGATCGAGCTCGCGGGCGACGCCGCCAACGGCGCCGTCGCGCACGTCGGCCTCACCGCGGATGCGCCGCAGCCGCAGATCAAGGCCTTCGACGAGCGGTACCAGAAGGAATACAAGTCGCGCGGCGACCACAACGCGCTGAAGGGCTACAGCGCCGTCTACTTCGTGAAGGTGCTGACCGAGCGCCTCGGCAAGGTGGACCCGAAGGCGTTCGCCGCGGCGATGCACGGCGCCAAGTTCACGGTGAAGGACAACCCGGGCGTGCTGCTCGACGTGACGTTCGACAACAACGGCGACCTCGACCGCGAGAGCTTCATGACCAAGGCGGTCAACGGCAAGCAGCAGGTGATCGCCACGCTGCCGCCGGCTTCCGCCAAGTAAGCGTGCCCAACGGACGACCCACGATGGCCTCTCCCCACGACTTCGGCATTGCGGGTCTCCTGGGATGGCCGGTGGCGCATTCGCGCTCGCCGGTCATCCACAACCACTGGCTGGCGCAGTACGGCATCGCGGGGCGCTACGTCCTCTTCCCGGTGCCGCCGGAAAAGCTCGAGGCAGCGGTGCGCGGCGTCGCGGCGCTCGGCCTTCGCGGCTGCAACGTCACCACGCCGCACAAGCAGGCGATCTTCCCGCTGCTCGACCGCGTCGACGACCTCGCGCGGCGCATCGGCGCCGTGAACACGGTGGTCGTCGAAAGGGACGGCACGCTCACGGGCTTCAACAACGACGGCAACGGCTTCGTGCAGAGCCTGCGCGACGCCGATCCGCAGTGGCGCCCCGACAGCGGTCCGATCCTCGTGCTCGGCGCGGGCGGCGCGTCGCGCGCGGTGGTCGCGAGCCTCGCGGCGCAGGGCGCAACGGAGATCCGCCTCACCAATCGCACGCCGGACAAGGCGCACGAGATCGCAGCGGCCGTCGGCGGCGTGGTGAAGGTCGTGCCGTGGGACGAGCGCGCGGACGCACTGGACGGCATCGCAATGCTCGCCAACGCGACGAGCCTCGGCTCGCCAGGCAAACCGGCGCTCGACATCGCGCTCGATCGACTGCCGCGAACCGCCGTCGTCGGCGACCTCATCTACGTGCCGCCGGAGACGCCCCTGCTCGCCGCGGCGCGCGCGCGGGGCAACGTCGCCGTGAACGGCCTCGGGCTCCTGCTGAACCAGGCACGGCCGGCGTTCAACGCGTGGTTCGGGGTGCTGCCGGAGATCACGCCCGCGCTGCGCGCCGCGATCGCGGCGACGTTCTAGCGGCGTGGGGCCGCACCCCGCTCAACAGCGCCAGCGATTCGAGAGTCATGTAGCGCTTCTGGGCCGCGCATTCGTCGTTCTGCTCTTTCAGCAGCCTCCCCGACGAGGCGTCGGATCGTGTTCTCGTCCGGAAAGATGCCGACGACGTAGGCACGCCGCTTGATCTCCCCGTTATGCCGCTCGAGGAAGTTGGTGCTATGGATCTTCACCCGACGGTCCCGTCACCTTGGAGTTATGCAAGGTCAATCCCATGTTGGGAATTCTCGGTGCCGACTTGCGACAGACTCCGACAGACTGCAGTGAACCAGCGCGATAGGAAGCGTGTTCTTGTATGTAACTATTGCGGTTGAAATTGCACGGGAGTTCAGATACCCGCAGCCGCAATCGCCATCGAAGTAGCGCTCGAAAACAACCCTGAAATGCAATGGTGTTTCGTCTTGTTGAAATGAGATGCCGCACTTCGGCACGAGATGCCGCACTTCGGCACAGACTGAAAGCCCATTGCACCTAGGGACGGCTCTTGCGCCCGTTTTCTTCTTGCGCGAATGTCGTAGGGAGCTTTCCGTTTGCGGGAGACATTGGCCGAGCAACAGGATTTGCCGGTCCCGACGACCGTATTGCAATTGATGAATCTGTCAAAGTTCTGTGGTCCATGCGCAACCTAGGGAACAAGTGTCAATCATTCGATGTCTTGGAAGTCTGGGGGGGCAATATACAAAGGCCAATACCGGATGCGCTTCATCTATTCGACGGTGATGAGGAACTGTCTCCTCATGGGTCAGGAGATTATTGAGTTTGCGAGCCATAATTGCTTGTTCTAGCGCGTCTCCCGTCTGCGACAAGAGGAAGTTGGTGCGCCACTCGTCGTGCCGCCTCGATAGACCCAACCTTGGCATGGTAATTGCGGCAGCTCAACCTGCAATGTCTTTCTGTCAGCGGCATCGCTTCCCTGACAGGAATCACGCACAGGCTGCACACCAAGAACGTCAGCAGCAGGGAGCGGGGCGCCATGACCACCTATCGTGTAGTCATCACCGGCATTAAGGCAGGTCACAACCGCGAGGAAGTATTGCAGCGACTGGCCGCAATGTTCAAGCAGCCGGTTGAACGCCTTCGAGCGTTAGTTACCGGATCACGCACAGTCGTGAAGCGTGGCGCGGAAATGGCTCTGGCGGCGAAGATGCAGGCCACTATCGAAGCGGCAGGATGTGACGTGGTTGTCGAACCAGAAGTTAGCGACGGCCCGCTGGCATCCGCCACCCAAACGACAGCAAGTCCCAACGTTGATGTTCGCGGTGCGCCGGAAGGGGTTGCGCCAACAATAGGCCAAGGCATGCGCACGCCTTCGCCTAGCTTAGGGAAGTCCAAGCTTGTTCGGTACGGAGGTGGCTTCGTACTGCTTTTCCTCGCGTTCGGCATCGTGGTCACGATCTACGCCTTTCTGCATGACAGCGCAAAGCCGACGATGAATGTATCTGCACCTTCAGAAGTGCGTGAACAGAGGGCGCCGCCACCGACAATGAGCGCATCTGTACCTTCAGAAGTGCGTGAGCAGACGACATCGCCACCGACCACTACACCCACCCAGCCGCCAACAGCTGTGAATGTTGATGAACGCTTCTCTCCTGGTGAACGACTTGCGCTCACGCTTGCAAACACTGAGTGGTCTTGTCCGAATGGTAGCCTAGAATTCAATCTGTTCCCCAATGAGTTCAGTCCTAACGGAATGTCTCCGATGTGGTCTTCCAATGCCAAAGGAAAGCCCAAACAAGTAGGGTTTTGGATTTGGAAGAATCAGCGAGGACAGCAAGGGGCTGACGACTTAAAAGACGACGAAATCGGCTTCATTGAGAGCATCACA
This sequence comes from Burkholderiales bacterium, assembly GCA_046347855.1. GTDB lineage: Bacteria > Pseudomonadota > Gammaproteobacteria > Burkholderiales > Casimicrobiaceae > VBCG01. The sequence goes on along the minus strand of JAXMFJ010000005.1, from coordinate 157,953 downwards.
ACCACGAGCTTCAAACCGGCCGGCGTAATGAGGATCGACTTGTCGTCGGACGGAACACGACTATCGCTGATTGACATAGTGCGTGGTATTAGGACGGACTGTGAAATGTTCGTAGATCATCAGACGCGTGCAGAAAATAAGAAACGGATTGACCAGGAGTTGCGCACGCTTATGCTTCAATCAAAGATTGCGCCGTTCAAACCCAAGGCAACTCCACCAGCCCCGCCGACGGCAGCTTCAGAGTTTCAGGCGATGGAAAAGCACCAAGACGCATGTCAAGCACAGAGCAATATCGGCTGTGTCGCTGTTTGTGAGACTACCAAGAACCAATTGGTCAAACTGACAGGACAGCTATCGCTGAATCCACAGAGTCCAATCCCCGATCAGTTTCGAGGTGTGGTGGCGAACTTGAAGAATCTTTGCCTCAGCAAAGGCAAATAGTGGTGCATGTTACGAAGCTTACGTCGTCCAGCCATTGAAGGAGAAAAGATGAACTTGCGAGCAGGTCTTGGTAACTATGCCCCGCGTAGCGACGCGAAGCTCACGGAGAACGCGCTCACGCTGCATGACCTTAGCGAACTAATTCGCAGGGGAGGTTTGCAAGCAGGTTTCATCGTTGAGAGTCAATTCAATGTAAAGCCCGCCGCGAAGAACGTGCGCAAGGTTGATTGGGTCTGGTTGAACAAGTCTGACCCGAGAACACCTGTCGTCGCATTTGAGATCGAAGGACGGGATGTTCATCCAGATTGTGTGGCCGCCGACGTTGATCGTATGCGGACCAGCGGCGCAAGACTTCGCGTGATCGCGTTATATCAAGTGGACCACAATCGAGTCATGATGAGGAATCCTCCCTTTGGATGTGCGCCGAAAGCTTGGGTAAAGAAACATGCTGGTAAGTCGAAGGTTTCAGTTTTCCTTGACGAGGAACTAATGATGCCAAATGGCATTGAAGCAGTTGTGAGGGATGCTCAAACCAAAGCATCTGTGGGGAGATAGATCGCACGGTCGATTTGCCAGATGGACGGCAGCCCCGCGTTGCGGTCGGTCTGCAATTCAACCGTTCATGACAAGTGTGATCGCCCGGTCGTTTCGGCCATGGCCACCCACCACGCATCGGCGGGGTCTGATCCCGACAGCGGAGACCCAACGCGGGATCTGACACCGTCGCGCGCAAGGCGTGCGCGCCGGTATCGGACCCCTCGACAGCGATGAGCATCTTCGACGAGCCCAAGGTCGACTGCCACGTCCACGTGCTCGATCCGTGGCGCTTTCCGTACGCGCCCGACACGCACTATCGTCCCGCGGGCCAGGAGACCGGCACCTACGAGCAGCTCGACGCGCTGTTCGCCGCGTACGGCACGCGGCACGCGATCATCGTCGGCCCCAACTCCGGCTACGGGCTCGAAAACACCTGCCTTCTCGCCGCACTCGCGCGCGCGCGCGGCTGCCACCAGGGCATCGCGGTCGTGCGCAACGACGTCTCCCGCGGCGAGTTGCAGGCCCTGAAGGGACAGGGGATCGTCGGCGTGGCCTGGAACGCGACGTTCTACGGCGTGCCGCATTACGACGACGCCGCGCCGCTGCTCGCGCACCTGCGCGACCTCGACCTCTGCGTTTCCGTGCAGGTCGAGCACGACCAGATGGTCGCGCTCGCACCGATGCTCGCGGACTCGGGTGTGCGCGTGCTCGTCGATCACTGCGGGCGGCCGACCGCCGCGGCCGGCCTCGCGCAGGCGGGCTTCCAGGCGGTGCTGGCGCTGGCCGCCACGGGCCGCGCCTACGTCAAGCTGTCGGGCGTGGCGAAGATCACGCCGGAGTCATTTCCATATGCCGGCGCGACGCCCTATTTCGCCGCGCTGCTCGACGCGTACACACCCGCGCGCTGCCTGTGGGCGTCGGACTGGCCGTACCTGCGCGCGACCGCGCGCATGGACTACGGCGTGCTGCTGAAGCACATCGAGCGCATGCTGCCGGATGCTGCGATGCGCCGGCAGGTGCTGTGGGAGACGCCGCGCGCGTTGTTCGGTTTCGCCGCGTAGCGTGCGGGTGAGGAGTGTCGTTCGCGCTGCGACATTCCCACAACGTCGTCCCCGCGAAGGCGGGGACCCGGCGTCTTTCGGATCGATCGGCCGGTGACCAACGCCACTGGGTTCCCGCCTTCGCGGGAACGACGATGTGTACTATTCGCGCGGCATGCGGTCAGCCTGCGCGCGCCACGCCTCGTCCTTCTGCGCGTCGGCGAAGGTCGCGGCCGCCGCGAGGTCGGCCACCCACTGCTGGCGCTCGGCGATCGCGCCCGCCATGAACGGCGTCAGCCCCACTTCGCGCACCGTCTCGGCGGCCTCGCGCATTTCCTCCGCGCGCCGCTTGCCGTGCTGGATCACGCGGCTGAAGAAATAGTCGCCGTTGCGCTCCCAGTCCATGCCGGGGAACGTCTCCGCGAGCGAGGCCAGCACTTCCTTCTCGACGCCGTAGCGCCGGGCGGCGACGAAGCTCTCGATCACGATCGCTTCCATGCCCTTCACGATCACGCTGCGGCACATCTTGATGGCCGAGGCCACGCCCAGCTCGTCGCTCGCGACCTCGACCTTGCAGCCCAGCGCCGCGAGCGTGGGTGAGAGCGCCGCCGCATCGCGGCCGCCGAGGAGCATCGGCACCTTGATGCCGTAGGGCGGCACCGAGGTCATCACCGCCGCCTCGACGTAGCGGCCGCCGGCCTCGTCGATCACGCGCCCGCAATCGGCCTTGGTGCGCGGCGATGCGGAATTGAGGTCGACGAAGAACGCGCCCTTGCGCAGCGCTCCCGTCACGCTCTGCGCCGCGGCGCGCGTGTTGCTCGCCGTGACGGCGCAGAGCACGAGGTCGGCGTGCGCAACGGCCTCGGTCGCGCTGCCCGCCAGCGTCACGTGATCGCGAGCCGCGCGCTGGCGCATCGCCGCGCTCGCCCCGGCGTCGGGAAGCTTGATGTCGTAGGCGGTGACGGCAGCCACGCCGCGGGCAGCGAGCCCGTGGCCGAAGATGCCGCCGACCTCGCCGTAACCGACGATCGCGACGCGCAGGTTGGAAGGCGACGGCAATGCGGGCCTGGATTCGCTCATGGACATCACTCCGGTTGCATCTTGGCTTGCTCGATCACGGGCTTCCAGCGCGCGATCTCGGTGGCGATCATGGTGCCGAACGCGTCCGGCGTTCCCGGCGCCGCTTCGGCGCCCTCGGCATCGAGCCGCGCCTGCAGCGCCGGTGTGGCGAGCGCTCGATTGATCTCCTCGTTCAGCACCGCGATCACGGCCGGCGGCGTCTTCGCGGGCGCGACCACGCCGTACCACTGCACGGCCTCGAAGTCGGGATACACGCTCGCGATCGTCGGCACGTCGGGCAGGCTCGGCACCCTCTTCATGCTCGACACGGCGATGGCGCGCAGCTTTCCGGCCTTCACCTGCTGCTGCACGGCCGGCACGCCGGTCATGATGACCTCGACCTGCCCCCCCAGCACGTCGTTCACCGCCGGCGCAGTGCCCTTGTACGGGATGTGCTCGATGTTCGTGCCCGTGCGCAGCTTGAAGTACTCCATCGCGATGTGCGCCGCGCTGCCGTTGCCGCCGGACGCATAGCGCAATCCGCCGGGCTTCGCCTTCGCCAGCGCCACCAGCTCCTGCACGGTGCGCGCGGGGACCGCAGGATTCACGACCAGCACGTTGGGCACGATCGCGACCAGCGCGACCGGCGCGAACGCCGTCCTGGGATCGTAGGGCAGCGACTTGTACAGTGTGGGATTCACGGCCAGCGTGCCGATGTGGCCCATCAGCAGCGTGTAGCCGTCCGGCGGCGCGCTCGCCACCGCCGCCGCACCGATCGAGCCGCCGGCGCCCGGCTTGTTGTCGACCACGAACGGCTGCCCGAGCGCCTCGGACAGCTTGTGCGCGATCTCGCGCCCCAGGATGTCGGTCGACCCGCCCGGCGTGAACGGCACCACGATGCGCACGGGGCGCAGGGGCCACGTACGATCGGCGGCGCGCGCGATGAGCGGCAGCGCAACTGCGGCGAATGCCGCCTGGAGCAGGCGCCGGCGGCGGGCAGAGGGAGTCATCGGGACCTTGGTCGCTATACGCACATCGGGGCAGTTCGCATCATCGCCGGCACGCACCGCAGCGAACCGATCATCATGCTACCGTGCCGGCGCGCGACTGTGCGACTATTGTCCGGTCGATCGCTCGTTTCCCGAAGACTGCCATGCGCGCTTCCGCCCACCGGCTTCCCCTCGCCCTGGCCCTCGTTGCTGCCGTCGTTCCCATGCCGGCCGCGGCGCAGCCGCTTCCCGCGCAGGAGATCCAGTGCCGCGGCGACGAGCCGTCCTGGGGACTCGCGGGCACGCGCACCTCGGCCGTCTACAGCATGCCGGGACCGAAGGGCCGGCGCGAGGTGGTGTTCCGCGGCGCGCTGTTCGCCGTCACGGGCGCGACGGCGCCGACGCTCGTCTGGCGCGGCGAGTCCACTCACCTGCCCAAGGACACGCTGGTCCTCAACCTGCGCGAGGAAGCGTGCAAGCCGACGCCGGCGGACGGTCCGCCCTTCACGCATCGCGCGGTGCTCTCGCTGCGTGGCGGCGAGGCGCTCGCGGGCTGCTGCACGCTGAAGCTCACCGCGGCGCCTGCGGGCAAGCCCGCGCCGTGATCCGCATCGCCGCGTTCCTCGCCGCCCTCGCCTGCGCCGGCGTGGCGTCCGCGCAGGTGGCGCCCACCGCTGCGGAGACTGCGGCCTACCGCGGACTCTTCGCGGCCGCAGCGAAGGGCGACAGCGAAGCCATCGCGCGCCTCGTCGCCGGCGGCGCGGACGTGAAGGCGCGCGACGGATATGGACGCACGCCGCTGCACGTCGCCGCATTCGCCCGCCAGCGCGACGCGATGCGCGCGCTCGCCAAGTCCGGCGCAGATCCCAACGCGCTCGAGCGCGATCGCTACGACATCGTCACCATCGCCGCCGTCGCCGACGACGTCGCGACGCTCGAGGTCGCTCTGGCCATCGGCGGCAAGGCCACCAACGTCACGAGCCGCTACGACGGCACCGCGCTGATCGCGGCCGCGCACCTGGGCCACGCCGAGGTGGTGCGCACGCTCATCGCCGCGCGCGCGCCGCTCGACCACGTCAACAACCTGGGCTGGACCGCGCTCATCGAATCGATCGTGCTGGGCGACGGCGGGGCGCGTCACCTCGCAACGCTCCAGGCGCTGGTCGACGCCGGCGCCAACGTGAACCTCGCCGATCGCAACGGGCTCACGCCGCTGCATCTCGCCGAGGCCAACGGCTACCGCGAGATGGCCCTGGTCCTGCGCGCTGCGGGCGGCCGCTGAGCCCGGTCCTGCCGCATGGACTTCGCCTGGTTCCAACAGCTGTCGTCGTCCGAGCTTGCCGTCATGGTGGGCTCGGTCACGCTCGTGGTCGCGCTCGCGGGGCTGACGCTCACGGCGCATCGCGTGCGCGCGACGACGCTGCACGAGCAGCTCGACAACGGCGCCATCGCGGGGATCCTCGCCGCGCTGATCGGCATCTACGCGATCGCCGCCGGCCTGACGGCGGTGGCGGTCTGGGGCAACACCAACGACGCGGCCGCCAAGGTGGGGCGCGAGGCCACGGCCATCAACGTGCTCTTCCACGACTTCGGCGGCTATCCGCAGCCGCTGCGCGACCAGATGCGCAACGCGCTCATCGACTACACGCGCTACGTCATCGAGCAGGAGTGGCCGAAGCACCAGATCGGCGAGGCGCCGGTCAGCACGCTCAAGCTCATGGACGACGCGCAGGGCGCACTGTTCGCCTACGAGCCCGCGACCGAAGGCCAGAAGATCCTCCACGCGCAGGCGGTGTCCGCCTACAATAACCTGCTCGAGGCGCGCCGCATGCGCCTGCAGTCGGTGACCGACACCGCGCTGCCCGGCGAGCTGTGGGTCATCGTCATCTTGCTCGCCGTGATCGCGATCTCGTCGTGCTTCCTGCTGCGCGTGGACAGCTTCGGCATGCACGCGACCATCACCATCCTGGTCGCGATGCCCATCGCGCTGATCCTCTACTTCATCGCGGTCACCGACCGCCCGTTCCAGGGCGGCGTCAGCGTGTCCGCGGAGCCCTATCGCCTGATCCTCGACAACATCATGGTGCCGGAGGCGAAGTCGCGGCGGTGAGTGGCGGCTACTGGATCCTGATGTTCGCGGCCTTGACCACCTTGGCCGCATCCTCCATCTCGTCGCGCATGAACTTGCGGAATTCCGCGGGCGTCATGACCATCGGCTCCGCGCCCAGCGCGGCCAGGCGCTCCTTCACCTCGGGCGTGGCGAGCATCTTCGCGACGTCCGCGTTGATCCGGTCGACGATCTCGGGCGGCGTGCCCGCCGGCGCGTAGAGCCCGACCCACAGGTTGTAGTCGAAGCCGGGCAGGCCGCTCTCCGCGATCGTCGGCACGTTGGGCAGCGCACTCGAGCGCTTCGCCGTCGACACGCCGAGCGCCGTGAGCTTTCCTTCCTTGATGTTCGGCAGCGCGGACGAGATCGGCGAGAAGAAGTACGTGACGCGCCCGGTCATGGTGTCGGTGATCGCCTCCGGCGTGCCCTTGTACGGGATGTGGACGACGTCGATGCCGGCGGCGAGCTTGAACTTCTCGCCGTTGATGTGCGTGCCGCTGCCGGTGCCGGCACTGCCGAAGTTGAGCGCACCGGGACGCTTCTTCGCGTCCGCAACGAGGTCGGCGACGGACTTGTAGCCAGTGGCGGGCGCGACCACCAGCACGTTCGGCTGGCCGCCCAGGGTCGCCACCTCGGCGAAGTCCTTGACCGTGTCGTAGGGCAGTGTCGGATAGATGGCGGGGTTCACCGCCTGCGCCGCGGAATGCACGAGCAGCGTGTAGCCGTCCGCCGGCGCATGCGCGACCACGCCGGCCCCGATGGTGCCTCCCGCGCCCGGACGGTTCTCGACCACCACCGGCTGGCCCCACGCCTCGGTCAGCTTCTGCGCGAGCGTGCGGCCGAGGATGTCGGTGGCGCTCCCCGCCGTGAACGGCACGATGATCTTGACCGGCTTGTTCGGATAGCCCTGCGCGCACGCCAGCGCCGTCCACAGCGCCAGCAGCAGCGCACCGCACGTCCTCGTGATCCTCATCTGTCGATCTCCGCGTGGGTTCAGCTCAAGCCATCCGGTACGGGTACGTTCTCCGGCGTGAGCGCGATGCCGGAGGCCTGCGCCTGCAGCAGCAGCAGCTGCGCAAAATCGTCTTCGGTCATGCCGTGGCCGATCATCGTCTGCACGAGGTCGCGCGCCGCCGAGGCGAGCGGCATCGGCACCTCGAAGCGGCGCGCCGCATCGAGGCCGAGATCCAGGTCCTTGCGCAGGAGCTTCGGCGTGAACGTGACCTTGAAGTCGAGGTTCACGAACGCCGGCGACTTGTAGCGCGTGAAGGTCGAGCCCATCACGCTCTGGTTCATGAAGTCGAGGAATGCGTGCCGCGGCACGCCCGCCTTCTGCGCCAGCACCGTGATCTCGGCCAGCGACTGCGTGACCACGCCGAGGAACACGTTGTGGCAGATCTTCACGATGCGCGCGAGCTCGCCCTCGCCGACGTAGCTCGCGGCCGGCGCCATCATCTTGAGATACGGCAGCGCGCGCTCGAACGCCGGCCGCGGACCGGAGCACACGAACGACAGCCGGCCGGCCTTGATCACCTTCGCGTTGCCCGAAACGGGCGCGGCAAGGAGATCGATGCCGCGTGCCGCCAGCAGCTCGCGCAGCTCCGCCGAGCCTTCGAGCGATATCGACGAGCACTCGACCACCAGCTTGAGCGCGCCGGTTCCCGCCGACAGCAGGCCCTGCGGCCCCGGGACCACCTCCTTCACGTCGTCCCACGTCGACACCATCACGAACACGATGTCGCACGCCGCGAGGTCCGCGAGTCGATCCGCGACCGCAGCACCGTGCTGCGCGAGCGGCTCCGCCTTGGCGCGCGTGCGGTTCCAGACGGTGACATCGGCGCCGGCCTTCGCGAGGCGCTCCGCCATCGCGTAGCCCATGCGGCCGATCCCGATCCAGCCAAGCTTCATTGCGGTCCCTTCCTCAATACGGATTGGCGATCGGCAGATCCTGCGCCGGGTACAGCGAGATCACCTTCGGCCCCGTGGGCGTCAGGATCACCTCCTCCTCGATGCGCGCGGCGGAGATGCCGTCGCTCGCGGGGCAGTACGTCTCCACCGCGAACACCATGCCGACCTTGAGCTCGATCGGCTCCTTGAACGAATTGAGCCGCGAAACGAGCGGACGCTCGTGCAAGCCGAGCCCGAGGCCGTGGCAGAAGTTGAGCCCGAACGCGTCCATCTCGCTCGCGAAGCCGATGTCCTCCGCCGTGGGCAGCGCGGCGGCGATGCGATCCGACGACACGCCGGGCTTCAGGAGATCGATGGCGACGTCCATCCACTCGCGCGCCTTCTTGTACGCAGTGCGCTGCGCGGGCGTGGCGAGCCCGACGTTGAACGTGCGGTAGTAGCACGTGCGGTAGCCCATGAACGACTGGATGATGTCGAAGAACGCCTGGTCGCCGGGCCGGATCAGGCGATCGGTGAAGTTGTGCGGATGCGGGCTGCAGCGCTCGCCGGAGATCGAGTTGATCGCCTCCACGCAATCGCTGCCCATCTCGTAGAGGCGGCTGGTGGCAAGCGCCACGATCTCCGATTCCTTGACGCCCGGCTTCAGCGCCTCCGCGATGTCCTGGTAGACGCCGTCGACCATCGCCGCCGCCATGTTGAGCAGCGTCAGCTCGTCGATGCTCTTCACCTCGCGCGCGGCGAGCAGCGTCTGCTGGCCGTCGCGCACCTCGATGCCCAGCTTCTGCAGCTCGAACAGGAACGGCGGCTCGACCACGTCGAGGCCGAGCGGCAGGTCGGCTACCCCTTCGGCGTCGAGGATCGCCTTGATCTCGCGCGCCGCGCTGCGGAAGAGCTCGATGTCCGCGCCCGTCGCGCCGCGCAGGCCCAGCAACCCGGCGCGGCAGTGGTCGTGATGCAGCCACGGCGCGTGCATGCGGTGGTGCTTCGCCGCGGAGCCGAAGTCCCAGATGTAGGGATCGCCATTGCCGGTGAGGAGCGCATAGCGCGTGAGCTTGTCGCGCGCCCATTCGCCGATGACGGTGCTCGTCATGTAGCGGATGTTGTGCTGGTCGAAGCACAGCAGCGCGCCGAGCCCGGAATTGGCGAGCGCCGCGCGCGTGCGGGCGAGGCGATAGTCGTGCAGGCGGCGGAAGTTCACGCGCTCCTCGAAATCCACCTGCGTGTGGCCCGGCGCCTGCAGCGGGCGGTCCCACCGGTGATGCGGGTCGATGTCGTCCGGCCGGATGATCGTGGGCTCCGGCGTCTTCTTCCTGGCCATGCGTGTCCTGTCGGGGTCAGCGCGCGTTCGCGGCGCGCAGGTAGGAATCGTCGATGTACTGCGCGGGATCGGCGAGCGTCTTCTTCGGCACGCCGTACTTGCTGCGCAGCGCGAGCACCGTGCGGATGCCTTCCATGTCGAGCGCGCCGTCGCGCGCGAGGCCGCCCTTCGCGGAGAGCAGCAGGTCGTACGATTTCGCCGCGAGCGCGGGCGTCATGTCGCGGTTGTTGGCGACGAGCAGCGCCTCCGCGATCGCGCGGTTCGCGGGGTCGTACACCCACGCGACACTCTGCCGATACCCACGCAGGAAGCCGACCAGCGCCGCCTCGTGCGCCTTGGCCCAGCTCCGCCGCACCGCGGCCACCGAGCCCTGGTAGGCGCCGAGCGATTCGGCGGTGCCGAGCACCGCGAGCCCGCGTTCCTGCGCGAGGAGCTCGAACGGCGTGCGCAGCAGCGTCGCGTCGTGCTTGCCGGCGACCAGGTCGCGATAGCGCAGCGGCGTGCCGCCGGCACGCACGTAGGTCACGTCGTTGTCCGCCACGCCGGCGCGCGCGACGAGCTCGCGCAGCACGAACGCGAGGCCGGTGGTCATCGCATCGACCGAGAGCGTCCGGCCCTTGAGATCCGCGAACGACTGGATGCCCTTGCCTCCGACGACCGAGAGAAAGCCGCCGTCGCCGCCCATCACCACCACGAAGTCGGGCGCGCCCGCGAGCGGCACCTCGCCCTGGCCTTCCTGGTACGCGATGAAGTTGTCGATCGTCGCGATCGCGATGTCGTGCTTGCCGTCATGGAGGCCGCCGACCAGCGCCGCGGAGTTCGGCGTGTACGCGACCTGCACCGCCACGCCGTTGGCATCGAAGAAGCCTTGCCGCTGGCCGGCCCACAGCGGGAGGTTCCAGCCCCCGTCGAACACGACGACGCGCAGCGGCACCGGCGTGGGGGGGGCCGGCGGGGCGGGTGCCTGCGCCTGCACGCCACCCGTCATCCACACCGCGAGCGCCACCAGCAGCGTGCGAACGATCATGGACCGCGTCCTCCGAAGGCCGGTCGTGCGCCGGCTCACGGGCACGATAGCCGCGTTCGCGCCAATGCTCAAGGGAATTCCGTACGGCTCGGGATGCGCACGCACGACCGCATGCGCCGCAAAAGAAAAGGCCCCGGTTGGGACGGGGCCTCGAAGACTCACGCGCGCCGCGGAGCACTGCGCACGGCGCGCATCGCTCTCGTCAGAGCTTGTTCTCGTGGCAGTGATTGCAGCGCACCGCGGTGCCCGCCTGCAGCGTGATCGTGCGGCTGCCGTCGTCGTCCGCGCGCAGCGTGCGCGTGGCCGCGACGCGGGCGAGCGCCGTGCCCTCGCCCCGCATGCCGTGGCACGCGCGGCACGCGTCCTTGTTGCCCTCCGCGACGTCCTTGTGACGCAGGTTCCACGTGGCGTCGTTGACCGGGTGCATGCCGTGCGGCCCGTTGAGCGTGAGGCCGAGCGACCCGGCCGCATGGCACACCGTGCATTCGATCAGCGTGCCGGCGTGGCCCTGGAGCTGCGACGCCGCGACGTTGTCGTTCGCCGCCGGGTTGGGGTTCGGCCATTCCGCGTGCGTGCCGCCGTGACAGCCCTGGCACAGCACGCCGCCGTGGCCCTTCGAGAGGCGATAGAGCTTCTGGTTCTCGGCGAAGCGCGACGCCGGCGCATCGATGATCGACACCGAAGCCGCGGTGGCGCTGCTCTTCGTGTACGCGAGAAGGTTGCGGATGCCGTCGTTGGCGACGATGAAATCGGTGCGGTTCATCGTCGTCACGCTCTTCGCGTCGCCGACGTGGCACGACTGGCACTTGGGCTCGTTCGCCCACGGCACGCGGCGCGCGAGGTCGAGCGGCGTGCCCGCCGGCAGGCCCGCGGAGAAGTCGTTGCCGACCTGCTTCATGTCGCCGTGGCAGTCCTGGCACACGACGCCGCCCGCGCCCATCGCGCCGCGCAGGCACTTGGTGACCTTGCCGGGATGGCACTGGTAGCACGTCTGGTCGAGGACTTCGACCTGCAGCGCGAGCGTGCGATTGGCGCTCTTCGGCAGCGGCATCGCCGGGAACAGGCTCGTGTACTGCCCGTGGTTGTAGTGCATCGCGCGCGACATCGAGATGTGGCGCTTCTGCTGGCGGCCGTTGACGCCCACGGCGGGCTCGTCGATCGGGCCGACCTGCGCGAGATCGAGCGCCGGCGAGTAGTGGCACTGCGCGCACTGGATCGCGCGCCGCTTGTCGAGGCACGAGCTCTCGGTGCCGCCGTTGCAGGGCGTGGCGGAGCCGTCGGCGCTCGACGTGTAACGGCTGCCCCACTTCGCATCGTGCAGGCGCAGCACGTTGATCTTCGCCGCGTTGTTGACCTTGTCCGGGCCGGGCGCCGTGGCCTCGGTGGCGATCACCCACGGCGTGCCGTTCTTGTACGCCGTCGTCTTCGCGAACACCGCCGCGATCCCGTCGGTGCCGTTGTGGCAGTTGCGGCAATCCGCTTCGGACGCCACCGGCAGCACGATGTCGACCTTCGCCTTCACGTTCGCCGCCAGCTTCGGGTCGGCGCCCTTGGCCACGGCCTGCACGCGCATCAGCGGATACGGATTCGTGCGGCCCGCGTCGTCCACCGGCAGGATCGGGATGCCGTCGGCCGCGAACCAGTTGACGCCCGTCACCGTGGTGCCGAACGGGAAGCCCGCGAAGAACGGGAGATTGGCGTCGAAGCGCGCGAAGTTCTGCGGCACGTTCGACGGGCTCGGCATGCGCTGCTGCGCAGGGGCGAGCGCCGGCAGCTTCGCGGGGTCGGGCACCGGCAGCCCCGTCTCGACCGGGATCGGCGCGAAGAGATCGAGCACCGCGTTCGGATAGAGCGCGCGGTAGGCGAGGCCGCCGAGCGTGCCCGCGGCGCCGTTCGGCAATGGCGTCGCCTGCCAGAAGTTGCTCTTCGTGCCGCGCGGCGCGAGGTTGCTCGTGGTGTTGATCGAGCCGGCGCCGAACGGGTCGACGCTGCTCGACGTCGCGAGGTACGACACGTCCGCCGCCGTCGCGTCGAGGATCTTCGGCTTCGCGGTCGCGGTGCCCGTCTGCACCACCTGCGCGTGCACGACGTTGAACGGCGGCAGGATGCTGAAGACCTGGTAGTCGAGGTCCGCGCAGTGCATGCCGAGGTCGTTGGACGCGAGCACGCGCCAGGGGAGCGTCGAGCCGCTGGTCGGCGGCGGAGTCGGCGGCGGCGCGCTGCCGGTGACGGTCACCGCGACCGTCGCCGAGCGCTCGCTGTCGCGCACGGTGATCGTCGCCCTGCCCGCGGCCACGCCGGTGATCGTGAGGTTGGGGCTCGCATACGTGACCGTCGCGATGGCCGACGCGCTGGTCGTCGCGCGCACGCTGCCCTTGGCGTTGGTGACCTTCACGGTGGCCTTCGCGCCGGGCGACAGCGACACGGTGCTGGCCGACACCGACAGGTTGTCGGCGCGCGCGGCGCCGCAGGTCATGAGCACGCCCGCAAGCAGTGCGAGCGCGAGGTCGAGCATTCGTCGCATGTCGTCTCCTCGTTGCCGCCGTGGCGCAAGCGATGAATCGCCGCGGCGTGCCGGCCGAGGATACGTACCGATCCTGAATGGACCCTGAAAACGGGCCGCGTCCATGCACGCGCGAATGATTCGCGAATTGACTTTCGTCAAACGCGGTGCGCGTGCCCCGCCCGTAACCTCGCTGCATGCGCATCCTGCTCATCGAGGACGACCCGGGGCTCGGCGCCGCCGTGCGGCGCTTCCTCGAGCGCGAGACGCACGTCGTCGACTGGGTGCGGCGCTGCGCCGAGGCGCGCGCCTGCGTGCCGGACTCGTACGCGGTCGTGGTGCTCGACCTCGGCCTGCCCGACGGCGACGGCATGTCGCTCCTGCCCTTCCTCACCCGCGGCGACGAGCCGCCCTCGGTGCTGATCCTCACCGCGCGCGATCACCTCTCCGAGCGCGTGCGCGGCCTCGATGCGGGCGCCGACGACTACCTCGTGAAGCCGTTCGACCTGCCCGAGCTCGCGGCGCGCGTGCGCGCGCTCGCCCGCCGTCGCGCCGGCCGCCATGCGCCGCGCGTGGAGCTCGGCGCGCTGGTGATCGATCCGGTCGCGCGCACGGTCGAGCTCGCCGGCCGCGCCGTCGAGGTGACCGCGCACGAATACGCGCTGCTGACCGCGTTCGCCGAGCGGCCGCGGCAGGTGCACACGCGCGAGCAGCTCGAGGGCGCGCTGTATTCGCTCGACGGCGGCGCCGAGTCCAACGTGGTCGAGGTCTACATCTCGCGCCTGCGACGCAAGCTCGGGCGCGACGCGATCCGCACCGTGCGCGGCGTCGGCTACCAGTGGGGCGTCGCCGGCGACGGCAACGCGGTCGCGTGAAGACGACGGCGCGCGCCGGCTCGCTCACCGGGCGCCTCGCGCGCAGCCTCGTGCTCGGCCTCACGCTGCTGTGGCTCGCGGGCGTGATGGGCAGCGGCTTCGTGCTGCAGCGCCTGATCGACGAGAAGTCCGACGACGAGCTGCAGGAGAGCGCCACGCTCCTGCTGTCGCTCGTGCGCTACACCGACGACCTCCTCGTGACGGCCGCGGTGCTGGGCGAGAAGCGGCGCATGCCGGAATCGCCCAACGAGCACGAGCGCTTCGTCTACCAGATCCGCGACGGCGCCGGGCGCACGCTGCTGCGTTCGAGCAACGCGCCGCCCGCGCTCGACGCGGTGCCGCTGCGGGAAGGCCTGGTCGACGCCGGCGACTGGCGCGTGGCCACCGTCTTCGACGCGGGCGCGCAGCGCTACGTGCAGCTCGCCGATCCGCTGCAGGAGCGGCGCGACGCGCTCGTCACGTCGCTGCTGTGGCTCACCGTGCCGCTGGCGGCGGTGCTGCTGTTCGCGGTCTACATCGTGCTGCGCGCGTCGCACACGCTCGCGTCCCACGTGCAGCGCACCGCGCACGCCGTGGCGCGGCAGGACCCGCAGGCGCTGGGGCTGCTGCCGCTCGACGAGGTGGCCACCGAGATGAAGCCGGCGGTCGAGGCCACCAACCGGCTGCTCGGGCGGCTGTCCGATGCGCTCGCCGCCGAGCGCAGCTTCACGTTCAACAGCGCGCACGAGCTGCGCACGCCGATCGCCGCCGCGCTCGCCCAGGGCCAGCTCGTGGCGTCGATGGCGCACGGGTCGGCGCTGCAGGAGGAGGCGGAAGCGCTGGTCGCGGCGCTCGCGCGCCTCGCGCGCCTCGCCGAGCGCCTGCTGGCGCTCGCGCGTGCGGAAGGCGCGCAGCCGCTCGCCGAGGACTGGATCGATCTCGCGCGCGTGCTCGCGGTGACGGTGCAGGAGTTCGCGCGCGATCCCCGCCTCGCCGGGCGCACGCTCACGGCGAGCGGGCCGCCGGTGCGCGTGCGCGGCGACCTCGACGCGATCGGCCTCGCCGTCCGCAACCTGGTCGAGAACGCGCTCGTGCACGCCGCCGGCAGCACACGCATCGTGCTGCGCTGTGGCGAGATCCACGGCGCCGCGATGCTCGCGGTGATCGACGACGGCCGCGGCGTCCCGGCCGACGAGATCGCCTCGCTCGCGCGCCGCTTCGCGCGCAGCCGCAACGCGACCGGCACCGGCGCCGGGCTCGGCCTGTCCATCGTCGACACGCTCGCCCGGCGCATGGGCGCGCGCCTCGTGCTGCGCAGCCCGCCCGCGGCGCAGGCGCAGGGGTTCGAGGCACGGATCGTATGGCGCCGTGCGGGCGCACCCGACGAGTAGAGGAGGCCGCCCATGGCATTTGCTAGAGTGCATCGCATGGATACGTCGTTTCGGGGTTGGGCCTTCGCGTGGCGGGGCGTCGTCGCCGTCGCGGCCTTCGGCATCGCGTCAGGCGCCGCGGCGCAGGTCGCGTTCACGACGCAGGCGACGAACATGCGCGCCGGCCCGGACCGCGAGTTCCCGCTCGTCGCGTGGATCGCGCCCAACACGCCGGTGCAGGTGTTCGGCTGCGTCAACGGCTGGCGCTGGTGCGACGTGCAGTGGGGACCCAACCGCGGCTGGGTCTACGCGGGGTTCCTTTCCTACACGTGGAACAACCAGCCCACCATCATCCTGCAGGGCGGGCCGGTGCTCGGCCTGCCGCTCGTCACGTGGTCGATCGGCCCGTACTGGGACAGCTATTACCGCAACCGCCCGTGGTGGGGAAACCGCGCCTATTGGTACAACCGGCCGCCGCCGCATCGCCCACCGGCCTACGTGCCGCCGCCGAACCGGCCGCCGCACTACCAGCCGGCGCCGACGCAGCCGCCGCGGCCCGGCCCGGGATACCGGCCGCCGCCGTCGGGAGGCTCGCCGGGGCGCCGGCCGCCCGAAAGCGGACGTCCACCCAACCAAGGCGGCGGGGGCCGGCCGCCGGATGCCGGTCGCCCGCCGAACCAAGGCGGCGGGGGCGGCGGGCATCCGCCCGGGGGCGGCAA
The DNA here is from genome assembly GCA_046347855.1 of Burkholderiales bacterium. GTDB lineage: Bacteria > Pseudomonadota > Gammaproteobacteria > Burkholderiales > Casimicrobiaceae > VBCG01. The sequence continues at coordinate 142,081 of JAXMFJ010000005.1, read as the reverse complement.
CCGGCCGCCGCCGTCGCGGCCGCCGGATACCAACAATCCGCAGCAATGACGGACCGGCGATGACCGATCGCATCGATCGCCCGCTCGCGGAACGCGAGGTCGAGGAGCTCGACGGGCTGCTGGCCGGGCTGCCGAAGCCGTACGACCCGCTCGACGTCGTCGCGCTCGACGGCTTCCTGCTCGGCGTGCTGCTCCAGCCCGAGCCCGTGCCGGAAGCGGAGTGGCTGCCATTCGTCTGGCACGGCGAGGGCGCCGTGGTGCCGGACAACGAGACGTCGCGCCGGATCGAGGCGCTCGTCCGCCGGCGGCACGCCGAGCTCGCCGCCTGCCTCGCGGCCGGCGAGGAGTTCGATCCCATCCTGTTCGACCTCGAGGACGACGACGGCACGCCGCAAGCCGGCCGCGCCGCCATCGCCGCGCTCGAGCCGTGGGTGACCGGGTTCATGGTCGCGCTGCAGGCGTTCCCCGCCCTCGACGAGATGGCCGAGCGGGACGACGACCTCGCCGAGGCGCTCACCCTCATCTTCCGCTACCTGCCGCTCGCCGAGGACGCGACGGCGGAGGAGCGGGCGGCGTACGAGCGCGAGCAGCGCGCGCTCGACGACGAGGTGCCGGTCGCGGACCTGGACGAGGCGCTCGACCTCGTCATCGGCTCGGCGCTGCGCATCGACGAGATGGTCCATCCGCGCCGGCCGCTGGTGCGGGACACCCCGAAGGTCGGCCGCAACGATCCCTGCCCCTGCGGCAGCGGGCGCAAGTACAAGGCCTGTCACGGCAAGGGCTGAGCGGCAGGCCGGCGGCAGCCGCGCACTTGTCGTCAACATCTGACGCAAAGCGCCCACGACGGGCTAGACTGGCCCGCACCCGCCCTGCCCGGCCCATGCGCAACGCACGGCCGCGCGGCGGGCGGCGCGGTTGTTGCTTATGCGCGCCTGCCGGCAGGACAGGAGGAGAGGGGACTCACATGCAGATCAAGCGATTGCTCGCACCGATCGCGGCCGCGCTCGCGCTGGCCGCCACGCCGCTCATGGCCGCCGAAGGCGTCACCGCCACCACCGTCACGGTCGGCCAGTCGGCCGCGTTCTCGGGCCCGGCCGCCGAGCTCGGCAACGAGATGCGCAAGGGCATCCTCGCGTACTTCGACTACGTGAACCGCGCCGGCGGCGTCAACGGCCGCAAGCTCGTGCTGAAGTCGCTGGACGACGGCTACGAGGCCACGCGCGCGGCGGAGAACACGAAGAAGCTGATCGCCGAGGACGTGTTCGCGCTTCTGGGCTACGTCGGCACGCCGACGTCCGAGGCCGCGAAGCCGATCTTCACGGAAGCGCGGGTGCCGTTCGTGGGCGCGTTCACCGGCGCCGAGCTGCTACGCTCGCCGTTCAACCGCTACATCTTCAACGTCCGCGCGAGCTACTACGCCGAGACCGACGCGATCGTGAACCTGATCGCGAAGCTCGACATGAAGCGCATCGCGGTCTTCTACCAGAACGACTCGTACGGCAAGGCGGGCCTCGCCGGCGTCGAGAAGGCGATGGCGGCGCGCAACATGAAGGTGCTGACCACCGGCACCGTCGAGCGCAACTCGACGGACGTCGCGGCCGCCGTGAAGGAGATCGCGTCCAAGGATCCGCAGGCGGTGGTGATGATCTCGGCGTACAAGTCGTGCGCGGCGTTCATCAAGGAGATGAAGAAGGCGAACTCCAATCCGCAGTTCATGAACGTGTCGTTCGTCGGCACCAAGGCGCTCGCCGCGGAGCTGGGCGACGACGGCCGCGGCGTGGCGGTGTCGCAGGTGGTGCCGTTCCCGTGGAACGTCGGCACGCCGGTGGTCAAGGATTACCAGAAGCACGTGGCCGGCGCCAACGCGACGGCCGCCGACTACAACTTCGGCAGCCTCGAGGGCTACATCGCCGCCAAGATCTTCGTCGAGGGCCTGCGCCGCGCGGGCAAGGAGCCGACGCGCGAGAGCTTCGTCAATGCGCTGGAGTCGCTGCGCGAGTTCGACGTGGGCGGGTTCTACGTTACCTATACGCCCAGCGACCACAACGGGTCGAAGTTCGTCGACCTCACCGTGATCGGCAAGGAAGGGCGGATTCTCCGGTAGCCGGTGCCAGAGTTGTCACATTAGGGGTCAGACCCCTAAGCTTCGGTGCCAGAGTTGTCACATTCGGGGTCAGACCCCGATTGGATAGCTATTCGTCGGCGCGGAAGATCACCGAGAATGGGCGCGGGACGTCGGTCAGGCGCTTGAAGAAGGCGACGCCGATGAAGGTGCTCTGGCGCTCGAAGAGCTCGCGGATGCGCTCGGTGCCCTCGGTCTGCGCGGTGGCGCGCCCGATGAAGTTGCGCTGACCCGGCGCGCGGCGGCGGCCGGTGATGCCGACGAGGAGGTCCGTCAGGTCGTTCGAGCGGCTCATGTAGCTGCCGTAGACGGCGAGCTCCTCGATCTCGTAGCGGTTGCGCACCGCGGTGCGGTTGAAGCGCGCCGCGAGGTCGGCGCAGCGCGCGACCAGCCGCTGCGCCTCCGTCCGCGGCAGCGGCTCGATGATGCGGGCGCGCGCGATCTCGCGCATCCGCGTGGTGACCGCGAAGTCGGCGCCGCGGTCGGACAGCGGCGTCAGCACGCCGTCCGCGACGAGCTGGTCGACGAGCGTGCGGCTCGCGCCGGCGGTGAGGCGGAAGTCCTCCACCAGCGCATCGAGGCGCACCACCGGCCGCACGGTGTCGTCGTCCGGCAGGCGCGCCAGCACGCGGTTGGCGGCATCCCGCAGGGTCAGTGGATCGAGGCCGAAGTAGCGCTGCTTGGCGACGAGCGTCATGGACTTCATCGCACGCTCCTTTAGGACAATGGCATAAAGCTACCATAGCCGGCAGGCTGTAGGCTACGCGCAGGAATACGGATTCAGGATTGGGGCGGGCGGTCCTGGGGGGGGGGCCGCCGGCGGGGTTGTCCGTCGGATGGTAAGCAGCGGCGCGAGCATCGATGGGCGCCCGACACGGACGAAACCCGGCGCACACCACTCGTTGTTGCGTGGCCCTTTCCGGCGGCCGCCGCCGGGCCGCTCCCAAGGCGGCCGACTGGCCTGCCGTGAATCGCCCCTCACCCCAACCCTCTCCCCGCAAGCGGGGCGAGGGAGCGCCCCGATGAGGGGTTCGGGGTTTCGGCTTCAAAAGGCGCAACGCCGCCCTCGCGTCGTCCACCGGCCCTACGGACGCCTTTTGCAGACGTCACCGTTTCGGCCGCAAAAGGCGCAACGCCGCCCTCGCGTCATCCCCCGCCCCTACGGACGCCTTTTGCGGACGTTACGCTCGGACCGGTCCAACTCCTCCCTCAGCCACGACCGCAGCGCGGCGAGCGGGGGCCAGTCGCGCACGCTCGGGGGATAGACGAAGTGGTAGGGCTCCGCGTCGCGGTGCGTGATCGCGACGGGCGAGAGCTGCACGAGGCGGCCGTCGCACAGCCCGTCGGCGGCGAGGATCTCCCGCGACAGCGCGAGGCCGATGCCCTGCTCCACCGCCTGCAGCATGAGGCCCGCGTCGTTGAAGACGGCCACGGTCGTCGGGTTGATGCGCAGGCCGGCCGCGGCGAACCACGTGCGCCAGAGGTCGGCGTCGCCCAGCAGCGGCTCGCGCGCGAGCGCCTCGGGCTGCGCGCCGAGCAGGCGCCGCCCGGCCGACGCCGAGCCGACGACGATGATGGGCGGCCGGTCGAAGAGCCGTTCCGACACGAGCCCCGGCCACGGCCCCGCGCCCTGGCGGATCGCCGCGTGGAAGCCCTCGCGGACCAGGTCGACCGGCCGGAAGGACGCCTCGATCTCCAATGCAATGTCCGGATGCCGCGCCCGCCAGCGCCCGATGCGCGGCAGCAGCCAGCGGTTGGCGAACGACGGCAGCACCGTGAGGCGCAGCCTCTGCGCGTCGCCCGCGGCCGCGGCCGCCGCCGCCTGCACGCCGTCGTCGAGCATGGCCAGCGCGCCCTGCACGCTGCGCAGAAGCGCCGCGCCGGCCGGATTGAGCACGATCCGCCGCCCGCGGCGCTCGAACACCTCGAAGCCGAGCTGCTCCTCGAGCCCCTTGATCTGCTGGCTCACCGCGCTGTGGGTGAGATGGAGCACCTCCGCTGCCGCGCGCAGGTTGGAGAGCTCGGCCACCGCCCGGAAGGCCGGGATCGTGTTGAGCGGCAGGCGGCGATTGGTCGGCATGGCTTACCAGAATGGTTCCAACTTTGCGATTCCCATCCGCGTACTGGGCTTCTAATCTTACCAGCACCTGCACGGACGGAGAATTGCGATGTTCCACGTCGACGAGTCGAATCCCGCGCTGCGCACGGCTGCAGGCGTCGCCGTGGCCCTCGCGCTGCTCGCGGGCTGCACCGACCCGCACCGCACGGCGCCGCTGATGTCGGCGCCGGCGGCGCGCGACCTCGCGCCTGCCGCGGTCGCGCCGCCCGCCCGCATGCCGTCGTCCGCGGCGTTCGACGCCGCGGTCCGCTCCGATGCGATGCCGCCCGCCACCACCGGCGTCTCGCTCGGCGCCAGCCGCCGCACCTGACCCCGGGGCACGCCATGAACACGACTGCGCTTTCCGTTGCCGCCGCGAATGCGACGTCGCGGCCCGTCGCATCGCACCGCCTCGTGCAGGCCCTGATCGGCGCGCTCCTCGCCATCGACGCGTGGTATGCCGCGCGGCGCCGGCGCGCGGAAGACTGGCGCGCGCTCGCGCAGATGAGCGACTACGAGCTGCGTGACCTGGGCCTCCATCGCCTCGATGCGACGTCCGCGGGCGCGGCGTTCCGGGAGCATCACCGCGAGATCACCTGACGCGCCCCGTCGCGTGGTGGCGTGCCCCGGGACCGCGTGTACCATTCGCGGTCCCGGACGTTCCGCGTTCGCCTGCTCACGCGCGTGCGGCGGCGTCCGGCCACAGGAGACCACGTGGCTTCGTACATGCTGATCATCATGGAGCGCCCCGGGCAGCGGGCGGAGCGCAGCGATGCGGAAGGCCGCGCCGTCTTCGCGCGCATGCTCGACTACGCGTCGACGCTGCAGGCGCAAGGCATCCTGCGCGCGGCGCAATCGCTGAAGGGCACGGACCAGGCGGCGCGCGTCAGCGTGCGCGACGGCAAGCGCACGCTGGTCGACGGTCCGTTCGCGGAAGCGAAGGAGATGGTCGGCGGCTACTTCCTCGTCGACTGCGCGACGCGCGACGAGGCCGTCGCGATCGCCGCGGCGATTCCCGCCGCGGAATGGGCCACCGTCGAGGTCCGCCAGTTCGGACCCTGCTTCGAGAAGTGACGCGGCCGCGCGCCCGCATTCACGGCGCGCGGACCGCGATCGGCGGCGTCAGAAGCGATAGCGCACGCCGAGGCCGAAGATCCACGGGTTGATGTCGAGCGACCCGAGCTGCGCGCCGGTCGCGTTCACGACTCACGTCCGGGCTCATCCGCACGTACACGCGCGGCGTAGGCGACACGCCGACGCATGCACTGCGCCGCGCGCCGACAGACTGCGCTGCGCGCGGTGCCGAGAATGATCGTCACGCCGGATCACCGGCATGCGAAGCCACCGTGGGCGTCATCTCCTCCTTCCGGCCGGCCGCCCGCGACGCCCAACGGCCCGTCGGGCGCACCCGCCTCCTGCGACCCGGCGCCACCTGCTGGCGCATCGAGCGCGCGCGGCGCATGGCGTTCCTCGTCGACGGCGAGGACTACTTCGCCGCGGTGCGCGGCGCGATCGCGCGCGCGCAGCGCTCCGTCTACATCCTGGGCTGGGACATCGACAGCCGCATGCGGCTCATGCCGCAGGGCGCGAACGACGGCTTTCCCGAGGAGCTCGCACCGTTCCTCAACGCGATCGTGAGCCAGCGCAGGAAGCTGCGCGCGTACGTGCTCGCGTGGGACTTCGCGATGCTGTACGCGTTCGAGCGCGAGTGGCTGCCCATCTATCACTTCGACTGGAAGACGCATCGCCGGCTCGAATTCCGGCTCGACGGCCGCCATCCGCTCGGCGCCAGCCACCACCAGAAGATCGTGGTGGTCGACGACCAGGTCGCGCTGCTCGGTGGCTTCGACCTCACGCGCAGCCGCTGGGACCGGCAGGCGCATGCGTGCGACGACGCGCTGCGCGCCGATCCCGGCGGCGCGCATTACGATCCGTTCCACGACGTCGGCGCGATCGTCGAGGGCGACTGCGCGCGTGCGCTCGGCGACCTCGCGCGCGAACGGTGGCACCGCGCCACCGGCGAGCGGCTGTCGGCGTCGCTCGCGGAATCGGATGCGTGGCCGCGGCACGTGCGGCCGACGCTCGCCGACGTCGACGTGGGCATCGCGCGCACCGAGCCGCGCTTCGGCGAGTCCGCCGGCGTGGACGAGGTGCGCCGCCTGCACCTCGAGGCCATCGCGTCGGCGCGGCGCTTCATCTTCGCGGAGAACCAGTACTTCACGTCGCGCACCATCGCGCACGCGTTCGCGCAGCGGCTCGCCGAGCCGGGCGGGCCGGAGATCGCGATCCTCATGCCGTCGGTGCAGAGCGGATGGCTCGAGGCCTCGACGATGGGCGTGCTGCGCGCGCGCATCCACCGCATGCTGCGCGAGAAGGACCCGCGGCGGCGCTACCGCCTGTACTGCCCGACGCTGCCCTGGCAGGGCGGCGACGAGCGCTGCCTCAACGTGCACAGCAAGGTGCTCGCGGTCGACGACGAGTTCCTTACGCTCGGGTCGGCCAATCTCTCCGAGCGCTCGCTGCGGCTCGACACCGAGTGCAACATCGCGATCGAGGCGCGCGGCGACCCGCGCGTCGCGCAGGCCATCGCGATGCTGCGCGCGCGCCTGCTGGGCGAGCACCTCGACCAGCCCGCCGACGTGATCGCGCACGACGTCGCGCGCACCGGCAGCCTGCATCGCGTGATCGATGCGCACTCGGTGGCGGGCCGCCGCGCGCTGGTGCCCACCGAGCCGCCGCTCGATCCCACCGTCGATGCGCTCACGCCCGACCACGGCGTGCTCGACCCCGAGCAGCCGCTCGACCCCGACGTGCTCGTCGCCGACCTCATCCCCGAGCCCGAGCCGAAGCATCGCGTGCACGGCAGGCTCATCGGCATCATCGTGCTCGTGGCCACGCTGGCATGCACGGCCCTCGCGTGGCGGTACACGCCGCTGCGCGAGTGGCTCAACTTCGACGCGCTCGTGCACTACGGCGAGGAGTGGCAGACGTCGCCGCTCGCGCCGCTCGCGGTGATCGCCGCCTACGTCGCGGGCGGGCTGCTCGTGGTGCCGGTGATGCTGCTGATCGCGGTGACGGCCGCCGTCTTCGGGCCCGTGACCGGCATGCTCTATGCGCTCGCCGGTGCGATTGCGAGCGCCGCCACGACCTACGCGATCGGCCGCCGCCTGGGCCGCGACACCGTGCGCCGCCTGGCGGGCCACCGCCTCAACCGGCTCTCGCAGCGGCTCGCGAAGCGCGGCGTGCTCGCGATCCTGCTGGTGCGCCTGCTGCCGGTGGCGCCGTACTCGATCGTCAACCTCGTGGCCGGCGCATCGCACATCGGCTGGCGCGATTTCCTGCTCGGCACCGTGCTGGGGCTCGCGCCGGGCATCGTGATGGCGACCGTATTCGTCGATCGCGCCATCGAAGCGATCCGGCATCCGGGCCCGCTGACGTACCTCGTGCTGTGCATCATCGCGGGCGTCATCGTCCTCGCCGGCTTCGCGGTCCGTCGCTGGCTGCGGCCGGGCGCAGACGCCGCGCCGCGCCGCGTCGCGGATGCCCCCTGACGGCGACACGCCCGCGGCGTTGCCGCTGCGGGTGGCCACGTGGAACATCCATTCCGGCATCGGCCGTGACCGGCGCTACGACGCGGCGCGCATCATCGCCGTGCTGCGCGAGCTGCGTGCCGACGTCATCGCGCTGCAGGAGGTGGCCTCGCTCGCCGAGCACGGCGAGTTCCTGACCGAGGTCCGCGCCGCGCTCGGCATGTCCATCGCCGCCGGACCCACGCACCGCGAAGGCGAGTACGGCAACGCACTGCTGTCGCGGTATCCGCAGACCGACGTCCGGCGCCTGGACCTCGCATGGCGGCGCACGGAGCCGCGCGGCGCGATCGACGCCACGCTCGACATCGGCGGGCGCACGGTGCGCGTGATGACGACCCACCTGGGCCTGCGTCCCGCCGAGCGCCGCGACCAGGTGCGGCGGCTGCTCGCCGCGATCGACGCCGGCACGCCGTCGCCGCTGATCCTCATGGGCGACGTCAACGAGTGGTTCCTGTGGGGCCGCCCCGCGCGCTGGCTGCACCGCGACTTCCACGCGCGTCCTGCGCCGGCGACGTTCCCGGCGTGGCGCCCGCTGCTCGCCCTCGACCGCATCTGGGTCCGGCCGATGCGCCTGCTGCGCCACCTCGCGCCGCACGCGACGCCGCTCGCGCGCGTCGCGTCGGATCACCTGCCGCTGGTGGCGGACCTCGTCCTGTGACTACATGCTGCGCCGGTACTGCCCGCCGACCTCGAACAGCGCGTTGGTGATCTGGCCGAGCGAGCACACGCGCACGGTGTCCATCAGCTCGGCGAACACGTTGCCGTTGTCGATCACGGTTTGCTTGAGGCGCGCGAGCGCCGCCGGCGCCGCCGCCGCGTGGCGTGCGTGGAAGTCGGCGAGGCGCGCAAGCTGCGACTGCTTCTCCTCCTCCGACGAGCGCGCAAGCTCGATCGTCTGCGGCGCGCCCTCGCCCTTCGGGTTGCGGAAGGTGTTGACGCCGACGATCGGGTACGAGCCGTCGTGCTTGCGGTGCTCGTAGTACAGCGACTCCTCCTGGATCTTGCCGCGCTGGTAGCCGGTCTCCATCGCCCCCAGCACGCCGCCGCGCTCGCTGATCGCCTCGAACTCCTTCAGCACCGCCTCCTCGACCAGGTGGGTGAGCTCCTCGACGATGAACGAGCCCTGGTTCGGGTTCTCGTTCTTCGCGAGCCCCCACTCGCGGTTGATGATGAGCTGGATCGCCATCGCGCGCCGCACGCTCTCCTCCGTCGGCGTGGTGATCGCCTCGTCGTACGCGTTGGTGTGCAGCGAGTTGGTGTTGTCGTAGGTGGAGATGAGCGCCTGCAGCGTGGTGCGGATGTCGTTGAACGCGATCTCCTGCGCGTGCAGTGACCGCCCCGACGTCTGCGAGTGGAACTTGAGCTTCTGCGAGCGCTCGTTGGCGCCGTAGCGGTTCTTCATCGCCACCGCCCAGATGCGGCGCGCGACGCGGCCGATCACCGTGTACTCCGGGTCCATGCCGTAGCTGAAGAAGAACGAGAGGTTGCCCGCGAAGTCGTCGATGTGCATCCCGCGCGCGAGGTACGCCTCGACGAACGTGAAGCCGTTGGAAAGCGTGAACGCGAGCTGCGAGATCGGGTTCGCGCCGGCTTCCGCGATGTGGTAGCCCGAGATCGACACCGAGTAGAAGTTCTTCACGTCGTGATGGACGAAGTACGACTGGATGTCGCCCATCACCTTGAGCGAGAACTCGGTGCTGAAGATGCACGTGTTCTGGCCCTGGTCCTCCTTCAGGATGTCGGCCTGCACGGTGCCGCGCACGGTCGCGAGCGTCCACGCGCGGATCTTGTCCGCCTCGTCGTCGGTCGGGTCGCGGCCGTTGTCGGCGCGGAACTTGTCGAGCTGCTGGTCGATCGCGGTGTTCATGAACATCGCGAGGAGCGTGGGCGCCGGGCCGTTGATCGTCATCGACACCGAGTTGTTCGGCGCGCAGAGGTCGAAGCCGCCGTACAGCACCTTCATGTCGTCGAGCGTCGCGATCGACACGCCGGAGTTGCCGACCTTGCCGTAGATGTCCGGGCGCAGCGCCGGATCGTTGCCGTAGAGCGTGACGGAGTCGAACGCGGTCGACAGCCGCTTGGCCGGCATGCCGTCGGCCAGCAGGTGGAAGCGGCGGTTGGTGCGGAATGGATCGCCCTCGCCCGCGAACATCCGCGTCGGGTCCTCGTTCTCGCGCTTGAACGCGAACACGCCGCCCGTGAACGGAAAGCTGCCCGGCACGTTCTCGAGGAGCTGCCAGCGCAGCACCTCGCCGTCGTCCTCGAACGCCGGCAGCACCACCTTCGGCACCTTGGTCCCCGACAGCGACGTGGTGGTGAGCGCGGTGCGGATCTCCTTGTCGCGGATCTTCACGACGTACTCGTCGCCCGCGTACGCGGCCTTCGTCTGCGGCCACATCTCGAGGAGCTTCTTCGCCCGCGGATCGAGCTTGGCGTCGCGATCGGCGATCAGCGCGTCGATGTCTCCCAGCACGTCGTCCCCGCGGAGGCGGGGACCCGGTGTCGTGCCGTCGGGGTCAACGTCACCGGATCCCCGCGTGCGCGGGGATGACGGCGCCGAAAGCATGGCTTTCGTCGCCGTCAGCTGCTGCCGCTCGCGCGCGAGCCGCGCCTGCCCGCGCGCCCACGTGTGATAGCCGCGCACCGTCTCCGCGATGTCGGCGAGGTAGCGCGCGCGCGCCGGCGGGACCACCGCGTTCTGCGCGGTCGAATGCCGCGTCGACACGACAGGCAGCGTGCCCTCGGCGAGCGGCATGCCCTGCTCGCGCAGCCGCGCGGCGAGCGCCTGGTACAGCGCGGTGACGCCGTCGTCGTTGAAGCGCGACGCCATCGTGCCGAACACCGGCATCGACTCCGGCGCGTCGCGGAACGCCTCGCGGTTGCGCTGCATCTGCTTGCGCACGTCGCGCAGCGCGTCGGCGGCGCCCTTGCGGTCGAACTTGTTGATCGCGACGAAGTCGGCGAAGTCGAGCATGTCGATCTTCTCGAGCTGCGACGCGGCGCCGAACTCGGGCGTCATCACGTACAGCGAGGTGTCGACCAGCGGCACGATCGCCGCGTCGCCCTGCCCGATGCCCGAGGTCTCGACGAGCACGAGGTCGAAGCCCGCGACCTTGCACGCGGCGATGACGTCGGGCAGCGCCTGCGACACTTCACTCCCCGCTTCACGCGTGGCAAGCGAGCGCATGTAGATGTTCGGATGCTCGATCGCGTTCATGCGGATGCGGTCGCCCAGCAGCGCGCCGCCGGACTTGCGCCGCGACGGATCGATCGACACGATCGCGATGCGCAGCGCGTCGCGCTGGTCGAGGCGGAAGCGGCGCACCAGCTCGTCGGTGAGCGAGCTCTTGCCCGCGCCGCCGGTGCCGGTGATGCCGAGCGTCGGCACCTTCGTCTTCGCCGCGGCGGCCAGCAGCTCGTCGCGCAGCTTCGCCGGCACCGTGCCGTTCTCGAGGCCCGTGATGAGGCGCGCCAGCGCATGCGTGCGCTCGTGCCGCGTGCCCTCGGTCAGCGCCGCGAGGGACGACGGCAGATCCTTGCCGAGGTCGTGGTCGCACGCGGCGACGATCTCGTTGATCATCCCCTGCAGGCCGAGCCGCTGCCCGTCCTCCGGCGAGAAGATGCGCGCGACGCCGTACGCGTGCAGCGCGGCGATCTCCTCCGGCACGATCACGCCGCCGCCGCCGCCGAACACCTTGATGTGCGCGCCGCCGCGCTCGCGCAGGAGGTCGAGCATGTACGTGAAGAACTCGACGTGGCCGCCCTGGTACGACGAGACCGCGATGCCGTGCGCGTCCTCCTGCAGCGCGCAGTTGACGATCTCCTCCACCGACCGGTTGTGCCCGAGGTGGATCACCTCGCAGCCGGTCGCCTGCAGGATGCGGCGCATGATGTTGATCGAGGCGTCGTGGCCGTCGAACAGGCTCGCCGCGGTCACGAAGCGCACCTTCGCGAGCGGCTTGTAGACGAGCGGCGGACGGGAGGCGTCGTTCATCGCGGACCTCGGGAAAACGTGGGGACAATGCCGGAGCGCAGCGGCCGGACCGTGAAGGTTACCCCGTCCCGCGGCCGCGGGCGGGCGTGGGCGGCGCTTCCCCGGCGAATCTCCGACCCTATCTTACGTTTACGTAAACGTCAACATACCGGGTCGGAGAACCGGGGTTGCCGCCGCCTGCCCGCCACCGCGGGCTGCGGTTAAAGTAGCGGACCCGCTTCGCGCACGACCGCCATGCCCCCGCCTTCCGCCGCCGTTTCCCCGTCGCTGCCGCCGTCCGCCGCCGAGGCGCCGCTCGCCGCGCACGGCCCGACGACCATGCTGCTGCTCAACGTCGCGCACGCGATCGACCACCTCGTGCTGCTGATCTTCGCGACGGCCGTCGGCGCGATCGCAACCGACTTCGGCTTCACGCGCTGGGAAGACCTGATGCCCTACGCGTCGGGCGCCTTCCTCATGTTCGGGCTGGGCTCGGTGCCCGCCGGCCGCTTCGGCGACCACTGGGGCCGGCGCTCGATGATGCTCGTGTTCCTCGCCGGCACCGGCGTGGCGTGCCTGCTCGCGGCCGCGACGCAGAACGCGTGGCAGCTCGCCGCCGTGCTCGCGCTGCTCGGCGCGTTCGCGTCGATCTACCACCCCGTCGGCATCCCGATGCTCGTGCAGGGCGCGACGAAGCCGGGCCGCATCATCGGCGTCAACGGTCTTGTCGGCAACCTCGGCATCGCGGCCGCCGCGGTGCTGACGGGCCTCACGGTGAAGTACCTGGGCTGGCGCATGGCGTTCGTGATTCCCGGCCTGCTCTCGCTCGCGTTCGCCGCGCTGTTCGCGCGTCTCGTGCCGCACGAGTCGTCGCCGCCCGCGAAGCGCGCGCCGAAGATGGTCGACCTGCCGCGCAGCGAGATCGCGCGCGTGATCGTCATCCTGACCGTCACCTCGACGTGCTCGAGCCTCGTCTTCAACTTCCTCACCAACGGCAATGGCGAGCTCATGACCGACCGCCTGCGCGACGTCACCGCCAACCCCGCGGTGATCGGCGCGCTGCTGGGCCTCGTATACGTGATCGCGTCGTTCGCGCAGCTCGTGGTCGGGCGCGCGATCGACCGCTATCCGCTGAAGGGCCTGTTCCTGTGCATCCTGCTGATGCAGGTGCCGTTCTTCGCGCTCGCGGCGGTGGCCGACGGCTGGGTGTTCTACGCGCTTGCGATCGCGTTCATGGCGTTCGTGTTCGGCGCCATCCCGTTCACCGACGCGATGATCGTGCGCTACGTCGACGACCGCATGCGCTCGCGCGTCGCCGGCGTGCGCTTCGCGATCGCGCTCGGCGTCTCGTCGGCCGCGGTGTGGCTGCTGGGGCCGCTGGTGAAGGCCAACGGCTTCACGTTCCTGCTCGTGCTGATGGCGGTGATCTCGACGCTGGCCGCCGCCGCGGTGCTGCTGCTGCCGCGCAGCCGGTAATCATCCGCCGCGCCCGCGGCGTCGTTACGTTCCCGAGGTGAAGATGTCGTTCCGTTCCCTGCGCGCCCGCTGCGGCGGCGCGCTCGCGCTCCTGCTCCTGTCGTGGTCCGCGCTCGCCGCATTGCCTGCCGGCATCACCGCCGGCCCCGAGGTCGAGGGCATCGCCGAATACCGGCTCGCCAACGGCCTTGCGGTGGTGCTGTTCCCCGATCCGAGTGCCGCGACCACCAGCGTCAACGTCACGTATCTCGTCGGCTCGCGGCACGAGCGCTACGGCGAGACCGGCATGGCGCACCTGCTCGAGCACATGACGTTCAAGGGCACGGCGACGTCGGGCAACTACTGGACGGAGATGGGCCGGCGCGGCATGCGCTTCAACGGCACCACGTGGTTCGACCGCACCAATTACTTCGAGACGTTCAACGCGTCGCCCGCCGACCTCGAATGGGCGCTCGCGATGGAAGCCGACCGCATGGTCAACTCCAGGATCGACCGCAAGGACCTCGACACCGAGATGACCGTGGTGCGCAACGAGATGGAGCGCGGCGAGAACAACGCGTTCCGCATCACGCTGCAGCGGCTGCTCTCGTCCGCGTTCGACTGGCACAACTACGGCAAGTCGACGATCGGCGCGCGCTCGGACGTCGAGGGCGTCGACATCGGTGCGCTGCGCGCGTTCTATCGCACGTACTACCAGCCCGACAACGCGGTGCTCGTGATCGCGGGCCAGTTCGATCCCGAACAGACGCTCGCGTGGGTCGCGAAGTATTTCGGCGCCATCCCGAAGCCGGCGCGCGCGTTGCCGCGCCTCTACACGGAAGAGCCCGTGCAGGACGGCGAGCGCACCGTCACCATCCGCCGCGTCGGCGACCAGCAGCTCGTCGGCATCGGCTATCACTCGGTGCCGGGCGCGCATCCGGACAGCGTCGCGGTCGCCGCGCTCGCCGAGATCATGACCATCGCGCCCTCGGGCCGCCTGTATCGCTCGCTGGTCGAGGCGAAGAAGGCGAGCAGCGTCAGCAACTTCGCCGCTTCGCTGCACGACCCCGGCTTCGTCGCGTTCTTCGCCAACGTCCCGCTCACGGACTCCGTCGATGCCGCGCGCGACGCGGCGCTCGTCACGCTCGAAGGCGTGGCGCGCGAGCCCATCACCACCGCGGAAGTCGAGCGCGTGAAGGCGCGCGCGCAGAAGCGCATCGACGAGGCGCTCGCCGATCCGACGCGCTTCGGCATCGGCCTCTCCGAATCGATCGCCGCGGGCGACTGGCGGCTCTTCTTCCTGACGCGCGACCGGTTCCGCACGCTCACCGCCGCGGACGTGCAGCGCGTCGCGCTCGCGTATCTCAAGCCGGCGAACCGCGCGGTGGCCATGTACCTGCCCGCCGCGGCGCCCGACCGCGCGCCGGCGTCCGCACCCGTGGACGTGGCCGCCGTGCTGCGCGACTACAAGGGCGACTCCGCGATGGAAGCGGGCGAGGTCTTCGCGGCCACGCCAGCCAACCTCGACGCGCGCACGCAGCGCTTCACGCTCGCCAACGGCATGAAGGTCGCGCTGCTGCCGAAGAAGACGCGCGGCGGCACGGTGAAGGTCGCGCTGCAGATCGACCAGGGCGACGAGAAGTCGCTGTTCGGCCGCGCGCCGCAAGGCATGCTGATGGCGGAGATGCTCGACCGCGGCACTGCGCGAAAGTCGCGGCAGGACATCGAGGATGCGCTCGACCGCTTGCGCGCGAAGGTGTCCTTCACCGGCAGCCAGGCGCGCACGTCGGCCACCGTCGAGACGTACCGCGACCAGCTTGCGGGCACCCTCGCGCTGGTGGCCGAGATGCTGCGCGAACCCGCGTTCCCCGCGGCCGAGTTCGCGAAGGTGCAGCGCGAGCAGGCGACGGCGCTCGAGGCGACGCGCAAGGATCCGGAAGCGGTCGCACGCCGCGAGGGCAGGCGCTACGGCAATCCGTATCCGGTGGGCGCCGTGCGCTACGTGCCGACGGTCGACGAGGAGCTCGCGTGGATCCGGCGCACGAGCGTCGACGACGTGAAGCGCTTCCACGCGCAGTTCGTCGGCGGCAGCGCGGCCGAGATCGCCATCGTCGGCGACTTCGACGCCGACGCGGTGCGCACCGTGCTCGCGCAGGCATTCGGCGACTGGAAGAGCGCCACGCCGTTCGTGCGCGTGCCCGATCCGTTCGTGGTGCGCGCGCCCACCGCGATCACCGTCGAGACGCCGGACAAGGCCAATGCGACGCTGTTCGGCGATCTCGCGATGGCGGTGAACGACGAGAGCGCCGACTACGCGCCCATGATGGTCGCGAGCGCGATCGTCGGCGAGCTCACCGGATCGCGCCTGTGGCGGCGCATCCGCGAGCGCGAGGGCCTGAGCTACGGGGTAAACGCATACGTCGACTGGAACTCGTTCGAGCCCAACTCGACGATGTTCGTGCGCGCGATCTACGCGCCGCAGAACCGCGCGAAGGTCGCCTCCGCGCTCGCCGACGAGCTCGCGCGCGCGGCGTCCGAGGGCTTCACCGCCGAGGAGGTGACGCGCGCGAAGGAAGGGCTCTTGAAGCGCCGGCAGCTCGCGCGCACGCAGGACCTGCAGCTCGCGAAGGACCTCGTGCACCAGCTCTACCTCGGGCGCACGTTCGCGTTCTACGGCAAGGCCGACGCGGCCATCGCGGCAGTGACCACGGAAGACGTCTCCCGCGCGTTCCGCAAGTACGTGCCGCCGGGGGGCTTCGCGCTGGTCTACGCGGGCGACTTCGCGAAGGTGCGCTGACGGCGCGTTGCCTAACGCCGTCGTTCCCGCGAAAGCGGGAACCCGGTGTCGTATCGGTGCCGGGCGCGACGGATCGAACGTCACTGGGTCCCCGCTTTCGCGGGGACGACGAGTTCATGCGCCGGCGCCCGCGTCGGCGAACGCCCATTGCAGTCGCCGCACTAAGCTCTCCTTAAGGTGGGCGGCGCTATACTCGCGCGGCCTATTTTCGGGGATTCCCCATGCTGACCAAGACTTCGTGGCTGCGGCGCGCCGCCGCATTCGTGCTTCCGATGTTCGTCGCGCTCGCCGCGCATGCGGCGCTGCCCGCAGGCGTCACGCAGGGCGCCACCGTCGAAGGCGTGACCGAGTACCGGCTCGCCAACGGGCTCACCGTCCTGCTGTTCCCCGACGCCACCAAGGCGAAGACCACGGTGAACGTCACCTACCGCGTCGGCTCGGCCTACGAGAACTACGGCGAGACGGGCATGGCGCACCTCCTCGAGCACCTCGTGTTCAAGGGCACGCCCAGCCGCGGCAACATCATGCAGGAGTTGGGCCGCCGCGGCATGAGCTTCAACGGCACCACGGGCCAGGACCGCACCAACTACTTCGAGTCGTTCAACGCGTCGGACGAGAGCCTCGACTGGGCGCTCGCGATGGAAGCCGACCGGATGGTGAACTCGTACATCCGCCGGAGCGACCTCGACTCCGAGATGACCGTCGTGCGCAACGAGTTCGAGATGGGCGAGAACAGCCCGCGGCGCGTGCTCTACGAGAAGATGCTCGCGTCGGCGTACCAGTGGCACAACTACGGCAAGACCGGGATCGGCGCGCGCTCCGACATCGAGAACGTCGACATCTCCCACCTGCAGGCGTTCTACAAGCTCTACTACCAGCCCGACAACGCCGTGCTGATCGTGGCCGGCAAGTTCGATCCCGACAAGACGCTCGCGCTCATCGCGAAGTACTTCGGGCCGATCCCGAAGCCCACGCGCACGCTGCCGCAGATGTGGACCGAGGAGCCGGTGCAGGACGGCGAGCGCGCCGTCACGCTGCGCCGCGTCGGCAACTCGCAGTTCGTCGGCCTCATGTACCACACGGTGCGCGGCTCGCACCCCGACTCCGTGGCCGCCGACGTGCTGGGCGACGTGATGACGCTCGCCCCGTCGGGCCGCATGTACAAGGCGCTGGTGGAGGCGCGCAAGGCGACGAGCGTGGTCTCGGACGCGGAGTCGCTGCGCGATCCCGGCCTGCTGACGTTCATCGCCGAGGTGCCCGAGGGCGCGTCGCTCGCGGCCGCGCGCGACGCGATGTTCGCGACGATCGACAACGTGGCGAAGGAGCCGATTACGGAGGCGGAAGTCGCCCGCGTCCGCGCCCGCGCCGCGAAGTACTTCGACGACACCATCAACAACCCGCAGGCGTTCGGCGTCGCGATCTCCGAGTCGATCGCGCTCGGCGACTGGCGGCTCTTCTTCATCACGCGCGACCGCTACCGCACCGTCAAGCCGGAGGACGTCCAGCGCGTGGCGCTCGCGTATCTCAAGCGCTCGAACGTGACCATCGGCGAGTTCGTCCCCGACCCGAAGCCCGACCGCGCGCCGGCGCCGGCCGCGGTCGACGTGGCCGCGCTCGTGAAGGACTACAAGGGCGACGCCACGGTCACCGCGGGCGAGGCGTTCGATCCCTCCCCCGCCAACCTCGATGCGCGCACCGAGCGCTTCACGCTCCCGAACGGCACGAAGGTCGCGCTGCTGCCGAAGAAGACGCGCGGCGAGACCGTCAACTTCAACATCGCGCTGCACTTCGGCGACGAGAAGTCCGTCTTCGGCAAGGCGTCGGTCGGGTCGCTCACCGGCAGCATGCTGAACAAGGGCACCGCGACGCGGTCGCGCCAGGAGATCGAGGACACGTTCGACAAGCTGCGCGCGAAGGTCGCGGTCGGCGGCACGCAGACCGGCGCGACGGCATCGGGCCAGACGTATCGCGCGCAGCTCGCCGACACGCTGAAGCTCACCGCCGAGATCCTGCAGAAGCCGTCGTTCCCCGCGGCCGAGCTCGACACGCTGAAGCGCCAGCGCGCGACGCAGTTCGAGACCTCGCGCAGCGACCCGCAGGCGCTCGCCCAGCGCGCGCTCGCCCGTCACGACAATCCGTACCCTGCCGGCGACCCGCGCTATGCGCCGACGATCGAGGAATCGATCGCGAACAACGCCGCGGTCACGCTGGCCGACGTGCAGAAGTTCCATCGCGACTTCTACGGCGCGAGCAACGCGGAAATCGCGATCGTCGGCGACTTCGACGCGAAGGAGATGCGCGCGCTCGTGACGCAGCTCTTCGGCGACTGGAAGAGCCCGCAGCCCTACACGCGCGTGCCCGACCCGTATCGCGCGAACAAGGCGGCGGCGATCCGCATCGACGTGCCCGACAAGGCGAACGCGATGATCCTTGGCGCGCAGCGCATCCCGATGAACGACCTGTCGCCCGACTATCCGGCGATGCTGGTCGCGGGCTTCATCCTCGGCGAGTCGTCGGCGGCCCGCATCCCGGCGCGTCTGCGCCAGAAGGAGGGGCTGTCGTATGGCGCCGGGACGTTCTTCCAGCCGAGCGCGCTCGACGAGAACAGCACCATCGGCAGCTATGCGATCTTCGCGCCGCAGAACCTGCCGAAGGTGCGCACCGGATTCGCGGAGGAATTCGCGCGGGCCGTGAAGGATGGCTTCACGGACGCCGAGGTCGCGGACGCCAAGCTCGGCGTGCTGCAGGAGCGCAGGCTCGGCCGCACCGAGGACGGCCGCGTCGCGAGCGCGCTCACGTCGCAGGCGTTCTACGGCCGCACGTTCGCGACGTCCGGCGCCGTCGACGCGGCGATCGAGAAGATGACCACGGCGGAGGTCAACGCGGCGCTGCGCAAGTACTTCAAGCCGGACGAGATGGCCTACGTGTTCGCGGGGAGCTTCCCGAAGGAGTAGCGGCGCCGGCGCCGCTGTACCGCGGCGACGCTAGCCTGCGACCAGCGCGGTGAGCGCCGGGGCGATGCCCGGCGCCGCCGCGATGCACATCGCCTTCGCGGTCGGTGATGCCAGCGCGAACGGCGCGTGCACGCCGCCCGCTTCCTCGACCAGCAGCAGGCCCGCCACGGCATCCCACGCCGAGAGCTCGAGCTCGACGAATGCGTCGAGGCGCCCGCTCGCGACGTGCGCGAGCTGCAGCGCCGCGGAGCCGAAGTTGCGCATCGCGATGCCGGACTCCATCATCCGCCGGCGGATGTCGAAGTAGCGGTGCTCGAACGAGCGGTCGTGGTGCCCGAGCACGATGTAGCTGCCGGCGAGCTCGCGGGTGGCGGCCACGGCGAGCCGCGCGTCGCGGCCCGCGCTCGTGCACCAGGCGCCGCCGCCGCGCTGCGCGTGATACAGCGCGTCGCTGCACGGATCGCACACCACGCCGACCTGCGTGCGGCCGTTGTCGACGTAGCCGATTGCGACGTTCCAGTACGGCACGCCGCGCAGGAAATTGTGCGTGCCGTCGATCGGATCGACGACCCACGTGCCGCCGGTGCCCGGCACGAACGAGGCCGCGGTCTCCTCGCCCAGGAACGCGTCCTGCGGAAAGCGTGCGGCGAGCTCGCGCCGGATGAGGTTCTCGACGTCGCGATCGGCACGCGTGACGTAGTCCGTCACGCCCTTGGTCTCGATCACCAGCGCATCGCGGTGGCGGAAGTAATCGAGCGCCAGCGCCCCGGCCTCGCGCGCGATCGCGCGCGCCGCCGCGTAGCGCTGCGCGAGTGCGTCGCTCACAGGCCGTCCACCGCGACCAGCGACGAGTCGGCGATCGCATGCCGCAGCGCCGCGAGCGGCTGATACTCGGGATCCGCGAGGAACGCCTTGATCGCGTCGCGGCTCGGGAAGCGGAACAGCACGAGGCGCGTCGGCTGCCACGCGCCCTCCAGCACCTCGTGCGCGCCGCCGCGCACGAGGTACTCGCCGCCATGGCGCGCGATCAGCGCCGGCACCTTCTGCTTGTACTCCTCGTAGCGCTGCGGGTCGCGGATTGCGACGTCGGCGATCAGGTAGGCGGTCATGATTTCTCCAGTGGCAGCACGATGGCCGAGTCGCGATCGAACGTGACGCCCACCGCCTCGTCGCGGCGGCGCGCGTGGCGCGCCTCCGCATCGAAGACGAGGAGGTCGCCCCACGGCGTGGCCACGACGTACTCGACGCGGCTGCCGAGGTAAGCCGCGCGCTTGCACACGCCCTGCAGCACGCCGTGTGCCGGGTCGACCACCCGCAGGCGGTGCGGCCGCACCGCAAGCGTGGCCGGGCCCGCGGCAAGCCCGTCGGCGTGGACGGGCGCCGCGACGCCGCCCGCCGTGAACGCGGCGCCCTGCGCGCCGACGGCGAGCTCGCCGTCGACGAGGTTGGCGTCGCCGATGAAGTCGGCGAGGAAGCGCGACTGCGGCTTTTCGTAGAGGTCGCCCGGCGTGCCCTGTTGCGCGATGCGCCCGCCGTTCATCACGATGATGTGGTCCGACACCGCGAGCGCCTCCTCCTGGTCGTGCGTGACGTACAGCACGGTGAGGTCGAGCGCCTGCTGCAGCTCGCGGATCTCCTCGCGCACGTGGCGGCGCAGCTTGGCGTCGAGGTTGGACAGCGGCTCGTCGAACAGAAGCACGGCGGGCTCCAGCACCAGCGAGCGCGCGACCGCGACGCGCTGCTGCTGCCCGCCCGACAGCTCGGACGGCAGCCGGCCCTCGTATTCCGACAGGCCCAGCATCGCGAGCTTCGCGCGCGCCATCTCGCGCGCCTTCGCCTTGTCGGTGCGCATCGACAGCGGGCCGTAGCACACGTTCTCCAGCACGGTCATGTGCGGGAACAGCGCGTAGCTCTGGAACACCATCGAGACGTCGCGCTCGTTCGCGGCGCGCAGCGTGACGTCGTGGCCGCCGATGAGCACGCGGCCCGCGCTGACCGCCTCGAGGCCCGCCACCATGCGCAGCGTCGTGGTCTTGCCGCAGCCGGAGGGACCGAGCAGCGTGACGAGCTCGCCCGGTGCCACCGTGAACGATACGTCGTCGACGGCGACCACGTCGCCGTAGCGCTTGGTGACGTGCTCGAAGACGACGCCGCCGGTAGGTGCGTTCATGGGCATGGAATGAGGTTGCGGATCAGTGCGCCGCGGCGATGACGGGGGTCGCCTGCCGGCGGCCGAGGCGGGTCTCGCCGACCAGCCGCTGCATGCCGAGCAGCACGGCGAGCATCACGAGGATCAGCACCGCCGAGTACGCGATGGCGAGCGGATACTCGCCGGCCTCGACGCGGTTGATGACGTATACCGTCGCGAGGTTGTACTTGGCGGTGGCGAGGAAGATGACCGCGCTCACGGCGGTCATCGCGTGGGTGAAGCTGAACACGAGCGTGGCGAAGATCGCGGGGCGCAGGAGCGGCAGGATGACCTCGCGCAGCGTGCGCACGGTCGACGCGCGCAATGTGGACGACGCCTCGTCCAGCGTCCTGTCGATCTGCGCGAGCGCGGCGACCCCGGCGCGCACGCCGACCGGCATGTTGCGGAACACGAAGCACAGCACGAGGATGGCCATGCCGCCGGTCAGTTCGAGCGGCGCGACGTTGAACGCGACGATGTACGACACGCCGATCACCGTGCCCGGGATGGCGAAGCTCACCATCGTCAGGAACTCGAATGCCCGCCGGCCGACGAAGCGATGGCGCGTGATCACGTACGCGGCGAGCAGGCCGACGACCGCGGTGAGCGGCGCCGAGACCGCGGCCACCTTCAGCGTGGTGAAGAGGCTGTCCCACGCGGACCCGGTGAAGATCGTGCCCTTGGTGTCGAGCTCGATGCGGAAGCCGTCGAGGAAGTGCTGGAACGACGGCGTCATCGCGCCGCGGCCGATGTCCTTCACGAAGCCGCCCACGAAGATCACGACGTAGCACACGAGCGTGAACACGATCCACGCGGCGGCGATGGTGAAGCAGACGTTCCACAGCGTGCGCGGCAGCTTCGCCGGCATGCCGCCGTCGCCCTTGCCGGTGACGGTGACGTACGAGAGCTTGCCGACCCAGCGGTGCTGCAGCCAGAACGCGAGCAGCGTGAGCCCGAGCAGGACGGCGGCGAGCGCCGCGGCGCGGCCCGGGTCGTGCTGCGCGCCCGCCACCGCGAAGAAGATCTTGGTGGAGAGCACCTCGTAGTTGCCGGCCAGCACGATCGGGTTGCCGAAGTCGGCGAGGCTCTCCACGAAGCCGAGCAGGAACGCGTTGGCGAGCGCGGGGCGCAGCAGCGGCCACGTCACCGTGCGGAACACGCGGCCGCGCGATCCGCGCAGCGTCTGCGCGGCTTCCTCCAGCGCCGGGCTGATCGCGGTCAGCGCGCCGTAGAGGATCATGAACGCGATCGGCGAGAACGTGAGGAGCTGCGCGAGCGTCACGCCCGGCAGGCCGTAGATCCAGCGCGAGCGGCCGATGCCGAACGCCGCGTCGAGCCAGCCGGTGACGAGCCCGGTGCGCCCGAACAGCACGACCAGCGCGAGCGCGATCACGAACGGCGGCGTGACGATCGGGAGGATCGACATCAGCTTCAGCACGCCCGAGTAGCGCTTGCCGCCGCGCTGCACGACCAGTGCGAAAACGAGTCCCAGCAGCGTCGACAGCAGGCCGACGATCGTCGCGAGGATCGCCGAGTTGATCGCGACGCCGCAGCGCGCGCCGCTCATCAGGCAGTCGACGCTCCAGATGTCGGCGGTGAAGAGCCGCGCGAGCGCGAGGCCGGGCGCGAGGTGGCCGTGCGCGTCGAGCAGCGCGGCGAACAGCGAGCGCGCGACGGGATAGAAGATGAACACGACGAGCAGCGTCGCGACCACGATCACGATGGTGGCGACCGTCGTGTCGCCGTTGAAGACGCCGCGGCGCGCGATCGCACGCGCGAAGGCAATCGTCAGTGCGGTGAGCGCGACCGCCGCGCCGATCCCGAACGACGGACCCGCGGTGCCGAGCGCGAGCGCGCCGCCCAGCGTCCACAGCACCGCGAGGCCGGCCGCGAGCGCGGTGCCGCGGTCGAGCTCGCGCCACGCGCATCCCCACGCGAGCAGCGCAAGCACGAGGGTGACCACCAGCAGCGTCTGCAGCGCGCCCGTTCCGCCGAGCGCGAGCATGAACGCCGACGACCACGCGCCCGTGCCCCATGGCAGGAACGCGAGTGCGGCGACCGCGAGGGCCGCCGCGAGCATCGTCGCGCGATCGCGCGACACCGGCACGAAGACGGCCGGTGCCAGCGCGCTGCTCGTGTCCACGGGACGCTACTTGGGCAGCGTCGAGACTTCCTTGTCCCACTTCGCGAGGAGGCGCGTGCGCTCCGCCGACGAGCCGTACTTCACGAAGTCGTAGTTGATGAGCTTGATCTCCGACAGCTTCGGCGATCCGGGCGGCGGCGTCGCGTTCTTGTTCGACGGCACCTGGTACGACACCTTCGCGGCGGGGCCGATGTTCTGCGCCTCCGGCGACAGCGCCCAGTCGTACCACTTCTTCGCGTTGTCCATGTTCTTGGCGCCCTTGATGATGCTCATGCTGCCGATCTCGTAGCCGGTGCCCTCGCACGGCGACACGATCGTGACCGGCGCGCCCGCCACCTTCTGCACGACGGCGTCGTGCTGGAACGTGATGCCGACCATGCTTTCGCCGGTGGCGGCCGCGCGCGCGGGCGCGGCACCCGACTTCGTGTACTGGTTGATGTTCTTGTGCAGCGCCTTCAGGTACTCGAACGCCTTGTCCTCGCCCATGAGCTGCACGAGCGTGGCGAGCATCGTGTACGACGTGCCCGACGAGTTCGGGTTGGCGACCTGGATCTCGTCCTTGAACGCCGGCTTGGTGAGGTCCGCCCAGCACTTCGGCGCCGGGATGTTCTTCTTCTTCAGCTGGTCGTCGTTGTAGCTGTAGCCCAGCGCGCCCGCGTACACGCCGACCGTGCGGCCCTTCGACGCGTCCCACTGGCGCACCGCCCAGTCGTTGAGCTCGCCGAGCTTCGGCGACTTGTACGGCTCGGTGAGCCCTTCCTCGGCCGCCTGCAGGTGCGGGTCGCCGGTGCCGCCCCACCAGATGTCGCCCTTCGGGTTGGCGGACTCGGCCTTGATCTGCGCGTAGAACTCACCGGAGCTCTTGCGCGTCATCAGCACCTTGATGCCGGTCGCCTTCTCGAACGCCGCGACCATCGGCCGGCACCACTCCTCCTGCACCGTGCAATAGACGACGAGCTCGCCCTGCGCGAATGCGGACAGCGGCGCCGCCAGTGCGAGCGCGGGCACGATGCCGCGAAGCCATCGGGTGATGCGCATGTTTGCCTCCTTCGGATTCAGCTTGTAATGGGAATGCCGAGCAACCCGGCAAGCTTACTGCAAAGCGCTGCAGTGGTCGCCAGCAACGGATTGCCGCGCATGAGCCCGTCGCCGGCGAAGAAATCGTTGGTGAACCCGCCCGCTTCCTGCACCAGCACGATGCCCGCGGCGCAGTCCCACGAATTGATGTGCAGCTCGACGTAGCCTTCGACGCGTCCCGCCGCGACGTCGACGAGGCCGAGCGCGCCCGACCCCGCGCGCCGGATCGCGCCGCCGCCTTCGAGCACTTTCGCCAGCAGGTCGATGTATGCGCGCGCCGGCCGGCGCGTCGACCAGCCGCACTCGATGGTGGCCGCTTGCATGTCGGCGCACGCGCTCACCGTCATCCGCAGATCGTCCTGGTACGCGCCCTCGCCCTTCGCGGCAGAGTACAGCCAGTCGTGCGCCGGATCGTAGATCGCGCCGAGCGTGGGCACGCCGCGCTCCATGTAGCCGATGGACACGCAGTAGCGCGGCAGGCCGCGCGCGTAGTTGGCGGTGCCGTCGATGGGATCGATGATCCACAGCCGCTCGCCGCTGCCGGACACGCCTTCCTCCTCGCCCAGGATCGCGTCGCCGGGGAAGCGGCGCTCGATCGCGGCGCGGATAAAACGCTCCACCTCGCGGTCCATCTCCGTCACGACGTCGTGCACGCCCTTCATCTTCGTAGCGGACGTGCCGAAGCCGCGATGCGCGAGCTTGCCGGCGTCGCGGGCGAGGGCGCGGGAAAAGTCGTGGCGGTCCATAGAAAACTCGTTCACAAAGAGGCGCAGAGACGCCGAGAAACCCGCACTTCTCTGCGCCTCGGCGTCTCTTTGTAGACAAGGGCCGTCATACCTCCACCATCCTCCGCTCGTGCAGCGACGTCCGCAGCGCAATGCCGATGCGCGTGGCCTCCGTGGCGTCGTGCAGCGTGAGTGCCGGCGCGCGGTCGTGACGCACGCAGTCGATGAAGTGGATCTCCTCGCGCAGGAAGGCGTCCGCGAAGCGCTCGTAGAACGTCGGCGTGGTCAGCGTGCGGATGCCGTGCGCGTCGGCGATCTCGACCTGGTTGATGCGGCCGTCGCGGCCGATGACGAGGCGACCATCGGTGCCGACGACTTCGGTCGCGGTCTCGTGGCCGTGCGCCATCGTGCGCGACGCGTAGAAGCACGCCATGCGACCGTCGGCGAACTCGCAGATCGCGACCCCGTTGTCGACGTCGCCGCACGCGCGCAGGCCCTCGTGCACGGCCACCGTGCCGACCGAGAACACGCGCAGCGCCTTGGGCGAGCCCAGGAGCCAGCGCGCGAGGTCGATGTCGTGCACGCTCATGTCGACGAAAATGCCGCCCGACGTGGGCGCGAACTTGACGAAGAAGCCCGACGGATCGTTCTGGTCGCACGTCTCCGAGCGCACCATGAACGGCCGCCCGATGCCGCCGGCCGCGATATTCCGGTGCGCGTCCTGGTACGACGGGTCGAAGCGGCGCACGAAGCCGATCATCACCTTGAGCTCGGGATGCTTGGCCGCCTCCGCCTCCACCGCGAGGCACTCGTCCAGCACGAGGGACAGCGGCTTCTCGCAGAACACGTGCTTGCCGGCGCGCAGCGCATCGATGATCTGCGGCGGGTGCAGCGTGTTGGGCGTGACCAGGAACACCGCGTCGATGTTCGGCTGGCGCAGCAGCTCGTGGTAGTCGCGGTACACGTTGGGCACGCGCAGCGTGTCGCGCGCCCATTCGAGCTCCTCGCCGATCGGGCTGCACGCGGCGACGAGCTGCGCGCCCGGCACGCGCGTCGCTAGGTTCTCGGCGTGGCGGCGGCCCATGCGGCCGACGCCGACGATGCCTACGCGAACTAAGTCATTCATGGGTTGGTAACCTCAAACCGTGCAGTTCGCCACCGACCTTCCAATGTCGTCCCCGCGAAGGCGGGGACCCAGTGTCGTTTGCCCGCACCATGCGCTGTCCGCCGAAAGCCGCTGGGTCCCCGCCTTCGCGGGGACGACAAGGGTGGAGACCGGCGCGAGCTCGACGAGCGCTCACCCGAGCTCCACCACGCGCTTCTCGCGCCACGACGTCGTTGCCGCGTCGGCCAGCACCAGCGCGGCGACGCCGTCGTCGATCGAGGTGCGCACCGGCTTGCCGGTGCCGAGCGCGTCGAAGAAATGGGCAAGCTCGAGCGCATACGCGGCGCGGTAGCGCTCGAGGAAGAAGTGCTCCGGCAGGTCGTTGCTGACGTTCGTGCCGGTGGACGCGGTCACTTCCGTCGGCCGATGGTTGCCCGCCTGCAGCATGCCCTTGCTGCCCAGCACCTCGAAGCGCTGGTCGTAGCCGTACGCCGCGCGGCGGCTGGTGTTGATCTGCGCGAGCCGGCCCTTCCTCGTGCGGATGGTGACGGCCGTGGAGTCGACGTCGCCGACCGTTCCCACCGCGGGATCGGTGAGCACGCTGCCCGTCGCGTAGACCGACACCGCGTCGTCGTCGAGGATCCAGCGGAAGATGTCGAAGTCGTGGATCAGCATGTCGCGGTAGATGCCGCCCGAGCGCTTCAGGTACTCGACCGGCGGCGCGCCGGGATCGCGGCTCGTGACCACCAGTATCTCGGGATCGCCGATTTCGCCCTTCGCGAGCCGGTCCTTCAGCGCGGCGAACGTCGGATCGAACCGGCGCTGGAAGCCGATCATGCACACCACGCCCGCCTTGCGCACGGCATCCGCGCACGTGCGCGCACGCTCGACGTTGAGATCGACCGGCTTCTCGCAGAAGATCGCCTTGCCCGCCTGCGCCGAGCGCGTGATGAGGTCGCAGTGCGTGTCCGTCGACGAGCCGATCAGCACGGCGCCGACGGACTTGTCCGCGAACACGGCGTCCGCGTTTGCCACCTGCGCACCGAGCTGCTGCGCGAGCGCGCCGGCGGCCGCCGCGTCGACGTCGACCACGTACTTGAGCTTCACGGCCGGCTGGCGAACGGCGTTCGCGCCGTGGATCTTGCCGATGCGCCCGGCGCCGAAAAGTGCCACGTCCATTGCCACGACCCCCATTTACGGAAAACGCGGAGCCACAGGGAAGCTCTCCTCTGCGTCTCTGCGTCTCGTTGTGAAAATCAACGCTTCAACATCCACTCGTGCGCCGGATCGTTGCGGAAGTGCCACTCCCGCGTCGGCCCCGCCATCACGTTGAGGTAATACGATTCGTAGCCGTACGGCACCACCACCGGGTGGTAGCCGCGCGGCACCATCACGACGTCGTGATCCTCGACCGCGAGCGATTCGTCGAGCGAGCGGTCGTCGGTGTACACGCGCTGGAACGCGAAGCCCTGCGCGGGCGAGAGCCGGTGGTAGTACGTCTCCTCCAGCGAGCTCTCTTCGGGCAGGCTGTCGGTGTCGTGCTTGTGCGGCGGATAGCTCGACGAGTGTCCGCTCGGCGTGCGCACCTCGACCACCAGCAGGTGATCGGCGGGTTCCGTCTGCGGGAGGATGTCGCACACGTAACGCGTGTTGAGGCCTTCGCCGCGCGTCGTCTGCTTCATCGACGACGGCTCGATCAGCCGCGCCTCGCGCCCCGGCTTGCCGGGTGCGCGCGCGACGCCGATCTCGGCGGCAGTGGTGGCAATCACGTGCGCAGCTTCCTGCGCCGGCACGTATACGGCGTACGGCGCTTCGCCGGTGAAGACACTCGTGCGCCTGCCGATGTCGCGCCAGGACTTGCCCTGCGCGTCGACACTCACCGTGCCCGTCAGCACGACGATGCAGAGCTCGTCGCCGCTCGCAGCGACGTCGAGGCGCTCGCCCGGCGTTAGCCGGTGCGCCGAGAAGCCGACGTACGACCATCCCGCCGAGCGCGGCGTCACCTCGACGATGTCGCGCCCCTCCCGGCGCGCCTTCACGAGCAGGCTCATCGTCTCGCCTCAGGCGTGCGCGGCGACGAGCTCGCGCAGGTGGCGATAGCCCATGTCCGCGTAGCGATAGCTCGGCGCGACGACGGGATCCTGCTCCGCCTCGACGACCAGCCAGCCCTCGTACCCGTGCTTGCGCAGGAGGCCGATCACCGCCGGGAAATCGATGACGCCGTCGCCCGGCACGGTGAACGCGCCGTTGATCACCGATTGCAGGAAGCTCCAGTTGCCGTTGCGCGCGAGCCTGATGACCTCCGGCCGCACGTCCTTGCAGTGCACGTGGCAGACGCGCCCGATGTGCTTCGCGAGCATCGCGACCGCGTCGCCGCCGGCGAACGTCATGTGCCCGGTGTCGAACAGCAGCCCGACCTCCGGCCCCACGCGGCGCATCAGCTCGTCGACGTCGGCCGGCGCCTCGACGTACGCGCCCATGTGATGGTGGTACGCGACGCGCATGCCGTGCTCCAGCGTGTAGCGCGCGAAGCGCGTCAGACGCTCCGCGTAGGCATCCCACTGCGCCGACGTGAAGAAGCGCGGCCGCTTGTACAGCGGCTGCGGCGCACCCTGGATGCTGTCCGCGACTTCGCCGTACACCATCACCCGCGCGCCGTTGTCGGCGAGGAGCTTGAGGTGCGGTCCCACCGCCGCGATCTCGTCCTCCACGCTGCCGCGCGCGAGCCGTCCCGAATACCAGCCCGACACGAGCTCGAGGCCGTGCGGCGCGAGCACCGCGCGCAGCGCGCTGGACTCTCGCGGGAACTTGTTGCCGAGCTCGAAGCCCTGGTAGCCGATCTTGCGGCCCTCGGTGAGCGCGGTCTCGAGCGGCGTCTCGCCGCCGAGCGACGGCAGGTCGTCGTTGCTCCACGAGATCGGGTTGATGCCGATCTTCACCTTCATGCCTGCTCCCGTCACGGCTGCTGCCCCTTCTTGCCCTCGACGTACTCCGCGCGCGCCTTGCGCACCTCCTCGCGCGACGAGACCTCGGGCACCGCGACCTCCCACCACCATCCGCCTTCCTCGGTGGTGTGCGCCGGGTCCGTCCGCATCGCGATGACGTACGTGCGGTCGGAGGCACGCGCGCGCACCATCGCGGCGTCGAGCTCTGCGATCGTCGCGACGTTCTCCGCGCGCGCGCCGAGCGACGCCGCGTGCGCCGCGAAGTCGATGTCCGGCGGGCCCTCCGGCCCCTGCACGCAATCGGCGAGCAGGTTGTTGAACGGCACGCCGCCCACGGCCTGCTGCAGGCGATTGATGCAGCCGAACCCGCGGTTGTCGTGCACGACCACGATGAGCTTCTGGCCCATCATCACCGACGTGGCGATCTCCGAGTTCAGCATGAGGTAGCTGCCGTCGCCGACCATCGCGATCACCTCGCGATCCGGATGCGCGAGCTTCACGCCGATCGCACCCGCGATCTCGTAGCCCATCGTCGAGTAGCCGTACTCCATGTGGTAGCCGCCCGGCACCGCGGTGCGCCAGAGCTTGTGCAGCTCGGCGGGCAGCGTGCCGGCCGCGCACACCACGATGTCGCGCGTCGCGGAATCCGCGCGCGAGCGCTGGACCGCGCCGATGACGTCGCCCTCGTATGGCAGCGGCACCTCGCGCCGGCCGGTGAGCCGCGCGACGTCGGCGCGCCAGTCGGCGCACGCGCGCTGCGCGAGCGCGTGCCACGCGCGATCCGATTGCCAGCCCGCCAGTGCGCCCGACAGTGCCGCGAGCGTGGCGCCCGCATCGCCGATCACCTCGGCGCCGCGCCACTTGCGCGCGTCGAACGCGTTGACGTTGAGATTGACGAGCCGCGCCTGCGGGAAGAGCGAGTGCGAGCCCGTCGTGAAGTCGGACAGCCGCGTGCCGATCGCGAGCACGACGTCGGCCTCCTCCGCGAGCGCGTTGGCGGCCGGCGACCCGGTGACGCCGATCGCGCCCGCCTGCAGCGGATGGTCCCACGCGAGCGCGCCCTTGCCGGCCTGCGTCTCCGCGACGGGCACGCCGTGCGCGTCTGCGAACGCGCGCAGCGCCTCGGTGGCGAGGCCGTACAGCACGCCGCCGCCGGCGATGATCAGCGGACGCTTGGCGCCGCGCAGCACCGCGGCCGCGCTGGCCACCGCGCTCTCCGGCGCGGCCGGCGTGGCGAACGTCACCAGCGCGGGCTCGAAGAAGTTCTCGGGGTAGTCGCACGCCATCGTCTGCACATCCTGCGGCAGCGCGAGCGTCACCGGCCCGCACAGCGCGGCGTCGGTGAGCACGCGGATCGCCTGCGGCAGCGCGGCCATCACCTGCGCCGGATGCACGATGCGGTCGAAGAAGCGCGACACCGGGCGCAGGCAATCGTTGGCGGTGACGGTCGCGTCGGCGAAGTCCTCGACCTGCTGCAGCACCGGATCGGGCGCGCGCGACACGAACACGTCGCCGGGCAGCAGCAGCACGGGCAGCCGGTTGACGTGCGCCATCGCCGCCGCGGTGACGAGGTTGGTCGCCCCCGGCCCGATCGACGTGGTGCACGCCATCATGCGGCGCCGGAAGTTCGCCTTGCCGAACGCGATGGCGGCGTGCGCCATCGCCTGCTCGTTGTGCGCGCGGAATGTTGGCAGTGCCTGCCGATGCTGGTACAGCGCCTCGCCCATGCCTGCGACGTTGCCGTGGCCGAAGATCGCGAACACGCCCGCGAAGAGCGGCTGCACGCCGCCGGGCGTGTGCGCGCGCACGGCGGCGAGGTAACGGACGATGGCTTGGGCGGCGGTGAGACGAACGGTGCTCATGATGGGTCAGGCGGCGCTGCGCGCCTGCCGCCACAGCGCGATCAGCCCTTCGAAGTTGGAACGGATGCGGCGCACGAGCTCGGCATCGTCGATCGTGCCCGCGAGCCACGCGGCCGCGGGCTCGTGGAAGATCGTGCGCCCGACCGCGAAGCCGCGGCAGGCGCGGCTCGCCCGCGCATCGCGGAAGCCCGCGGCCAGCACGTCCATGCTCGCGGCCTGCCCGAGCAGCAGCACGCCGCGGCAGTGCGGGTCGCGCTCGGCGATCAGCGCGTCGACTGCCCGCCACTGCGCCGCATTCATCGGCTCGAGCTTCCACCATTCCGGGTAGATGCCGAGGTTGTAGAAGCGCTTCAGCGCGCGCAGCACCGTGTCGTCCTCGCGCGGCAGCGCCTTGGGCGGGATGATCTCGAGCAGCAGCTCGTGGCCGCTCGCCTGCACGGCGTCGTACAGCGCGCGGACCTGCGCCTCCTGCTCGAGGCGATGCTCGATCGGATCGTCGGGGTGGTACTGCACGAGGCATTTCACGACGTGCTCGGCGGGCCAACTGATGAGCGTGGTGCCCACCGAGCGCCCGCGATCGAACTGCAACGGGTTGCTGCCCGGCAGCTCGACCGGCCGCCCGATCCACCAGCCGCGCCCGGTGGCTGCGTTGAGCGCGTCCTGGCCGTAGCGGTCGTCGCACAGGATGCCGGTGCGGCCCGCGAGCCCCAGCGCCTGCTCCGTCTGCGCCACCGCATCGACCAGCAGCGCCTTCAGCTTCGGCAGCCGCGCCTCGGATGCACCTGCGCGCTGCGCGAGCTCGAAGAACGGATTGCGATGGTCGAACGCGAACGCGAAGACCTCGGGGCGCGGCGCACGCGGCGCGGTGACCCGATGCAGGCGCGTGAGCGTCGCGTCCTGGTCCGGGCGCGTGATCTCGCTCGCGTGCGCGAGGAAGTAGTCGAGCTCGATGCGCGTGGGCATCGACGGCGCGCACGCGTGCCGCGACACCACCAGCGCGCCGCACGCGTTGGCGTAGCGCGCGCAGGCGTCGTAGTCCTCGCCGCGCACCCAGCCCGAGAGGAAGCCGGCCGAGAACGCATCGCCCGCGCCGAGCACGTTCAGCACCTCGACCGTGACACCCTCGCCGTTGAACGCGTCGTCGAGCGACGCGGGGATCGCACGCGCGATCACCGCGCAGCCCATCGGCCCGCGCTTGACCACCAGCGTCGCGCTCGTGACCGCGCGCACCGCGCGCAGCGACGCCATGATGTCGGTGCTGCCGCCCGCGATGTTGAACTCCTCGATCGTGCCGATGACGAGGTCGAACTTCGGCAGGATCTTCTGCAGGTGCGCCGTGACGCCGTCGGACGGGATGTAGCGCGTCTCGCCGTCGCCGCGGTTGGTGAGCCCCCACAGCACCGGGCGATAGTCGATGTCGAGCACGGTGCGCACGTCGTGCCTGCGCGCGTGGTCGAGCGCCAGGTTGCTGATGCGGTCGATGTGCGCGGTCGAGAAGTGCGTGCCGGTGATGAGCAGCGCGCGCGACGAGGCAATGAACGCCTCCTCGATGTCCTGCTCGTCGATCGCCATGTCCGCGCAGTTCTCGCGCAGGAAGATGAGCGGGAACGTGTCCTTGTCCTTGATGCCGAGGACCACGGCGGCCGTGAGCCGCGAGGGATCGGTGCCGACGTGGCTGACGTCGCAGCCTTCCTTCGCGATGGTCTCGACCAGGAAGCGGCCGTTGGCGTCGTTGCCGACGCGCGAGATCAGCGCCGCCTTGAGGCCCAGGCGCGCGCAGCCGAACGCGGTGTTCGCCGACGAGCCGCCCAGGTACTTGGCGAAGCTCGTGACGTCCTCGAGGCGCGCGCCGATCTGCTGCGCGTAGAAGTCGACGCCGAAGCGGCCGAGGCAGATGACGTCCAGCCGGCGGTCGGCGGCGAAGCGGGTGGGGTTCTTCATTGCGGATCCTGCGGCCGGCACCCGCGGTGACGACGCGCGGGACGAGAGAACATTGTCGCGCAGCGTCCCGTGAAACTCAAGTTCCGGTTCTGCGACGACTTGGAACGTTCATTCCATCGCGGCGGCGCGCGGCTGCGACGATGCGACCGCTTAGAATGCGGGTCCTGCCATCCCCCGCGCTGCGGCATCGCCGCGCACGCCAACGCCTTGCCCGTCCGGCTTTCGCTTCGCGATTTCGCAAGGGTCGTCCTGGTGGTCGTGATCTGGGGCTTCGCGTTCGTGCCGATGCGCTGGGCGCTGGTGGAGACGCCGCCGCTGCTGCTCGCGTGCCTGCGCTTCCTGTGCGCGGCGCTGCCGGCCGTGTTCTTCATCCGCCGCCCCGCCACGGGCTGGCCGACGATCGTCGGCTACGGCTTCGCGATCGGCGTCTTCCAGTTCGGCCTGCTGTTCACCGGGATGCAGCTCGGCATGCCCGCGGGGCTGTCGTCGCTCGTCATCCAGACGCAGGTCTTCTTCACCATCGGCCTTGCGGCGTGGTGGCTGCACGACCGCTTCGACCGCTCGAGCCTCGTCGGCGCCGCAGTGGCCGGCGCCGGCATCGTGCTCCTCGCGTGGTCCAAGCTCACCGCCGGCGCCACCGCGACGTTCACCGGCTTCCTGCTGGTCATCGCGGCGGCGGCGTCGTGGGCCGTCGGCAACGTGCTCGCCAAGCGCGCGGCCGGCCGCGCCGACGTCGACATGCTGGGCCTCGTCGTCTGGTCGAGCCTGGTGGCGCCCGTGCCGCTCTTCGCCGCGTCGTATGTGCTGGAAGGCGGCCCGCACCTCGTCACGGTGCTGCGCGACATGACATGGGTGCCGTGGGCCTGCGTGCTGTTCATGAGCTTCTTCGCCACGCTGTTCGGCCTCGCGCAGTGGAACGCGCTGCTGCACCGCTATCCCACCGCCGTGATCGCGCCGTTCGCGCTGCTGATCCCGGTCGCCGGCCTCGCGAGCGGCAGCCTGTTCCTGGGCGAGCGGCTGTCCGGCATGCAGTACGCGGGCGTGGGCCTCGTGCTCCTGGGCCTGGCCTACAACGTGTTCGGCGCGCGGGCCCGCGCCTGGCTCGCCAGCGCCTTCGACTAGCGCACGCGGCCGACGCCGCACCGCTTGCAATTGCGGGGCCTTGCCGTATCCTCGCCGTCCATGGCGACGCACGCGACCGAGGGTGCGACGCGGTTCGCCGCGTTGTGGGACCGCTGCGTCGCGCAGCCCGCGTCGCCGCCCGGCAGCGAGGTCTACGCGGCGCTCGCGCAGCGGCTCGGCGCCGCCGACCGCCGCTTCCACAACCTCGGGCACATCGACGAGTGCCTGCGCCAGCTCGACCGCGTCGCCGCGCTGGTGCGCGACCGCGACGCGGTGGAGCTCGCGCTCTGGTTCCACGACGCCGAGTACACGCCGGGCGATGCGAGCAACGAGCGGCGCAGCGCCGAGCTCTTCGTCGCGCTGGCCGCCGGCGCCCCCGTGCTGCTGCGCCGCCGCGTGGTGGGCCTCATCCTCGCCACGCGCCACCGCAAGCCGGCGCGCACGCACGACCGCCGCTACATCGAGGACATCGACCTCATCGGCTTCGGCGCGCCGTGGGAGAAGTTCATGCACAACGGCGACCTGCTGCGCGCGGAGTTCGCGAGCCAGCCGGATCGCCAGTACTACGCGGGCCAGGTCGCGTTCCTCGCGATGCTCGAGGCGCGGCCGGTGTTCTTCCTCACCGACTACTTCCGCAGCCGCTACGAGGCGCAGGCGAAGGCGAACATCCGGCGCCTGCTCGCGCTGCGCGCCGGCGAAGGCTACGCGCCGCGCCCGGCAGGCGCGGCGCGCACGCCTACTTCGCGAAGTTGAAGTTCGCGCGGTAGACGCTGCCGTCGTTGAGGGTCAGCACCAGCACGCGGCACGTCCCCTTCCACGACTTGTCGGTCTTCCAGTTGAACTTGTACTGGCCGCCGTCGTCGACCTCGAGCTCCGGCGACAGCGGCTCCAACGGGCCGGTCGGCGCGAACGTCGCGCAGTTGGCCACCTGCGACGCTGGCGATCCCGCCGCGAGGACGGCCGATCCGCGGTCGCCGCCGAGGCTGAACTTCACCGGGATCGACTGGCCGGAGTTCACGCTGTTCACCGACGGCGGATTGGACACCGGCGGGAAGAAGCCGGCGAACTGGTAGTCGCACGACGGGCTCGCGTTGAGCATCGCGGACGTGTAGAGCGCGTTGCCCGCGAAGCACGCCTGCGTCACCGAGTAGTTGCCGGCCGGTGACCCGGGCGGCGGGATCGCCGCGCGCCCCGTGTAGTCGGTGGCGACGTACACCTGCTGCGTCCCCTGCGGCCCCTTGATCAGGAACTTCACCGTTTCCTGGATAAGCGGCTGCGCCTTGCCGCCGACGCTGGCGGTGAGCACGGCCCCCACGCCCGACGCCGGGCGCGCGAGCGTCGCCGTCGCCTTCGTGACGGTGACCGGCCCCGCCGACGCGGACGCGGGCAGGTACGCGGCATCGCCCGCGAACGACGCGACCAGCGGGTAGCTGCCGGGCGCCGCCAGCATCGGCAACGCGATCGTCACCGCGCCCTGGCCGTTGGTGGTGCCGGTGCGCGAGGTCCCGCCGGCGCCGATCGTGACGAGCTTGCCCGCGAGCGCCGTTCCGCCGGCTGCCAGGTTGGCGGTGACGGTGGCGCTGCTGCCGTACACCGCAGCCGCGGGCACCGGCGGCGCGAACGCGATCGTCGTCGCCGCGGGCGGCGCGCTGGTCCCGACGGTGTAGTAGCGCCCGAGGTTGTCGTCGAGCGCGACCAGCCCGGCGCCGCTGACCGCCTGCACGATGTAGCGCGCGTCCGCCGGCAGCGAGGCCGCGGGCACCTTCGCCTTCCACAGGCGCGAGTCCTGCGTCCCGCCGCACGCCGCCGGCAGCGGGATCACGCACTGCGCGAGGTCGAGCGACGTCCACGTGCCGGCGCCGCCCGCGCCGCTCGTGTAGGTGAGCCACACCTGGTGGATGGCCGCGGCCGGGTCGCCGACCACCTGCACGGTGAACGTGACGCCGGTGCCGGACGCCGCCGAGTCGACGCGCAGGATGGTGGGCGCATCCGAGAGCGCCGCGGCGGCGTACTGGGGCCGGGCGGCCTTGGTGAGGTCGCTGTAGAAGAGCCGCAGCGAGAGGCCGGAGTAGCTGCGCAGCGTGCTGTTGGTCGCGTCGAGCGCGCGATGCTGCGCCGGCGTCACCAGCAGGCTCGTGCGCGCGCCGCCCGCGAGCGTGTCGAAGTAGTTCGTCGTCCACAGGCGCATCGGGAAGAAATGCGGCGACGAGAACGGCGTGTGCACGCCGCGCAGCTCGGTCGCCGGCGCGCCGGTGAGCGGCAGCACCGACTGGTCCGCGTAGGTGCCGCCGCGCAGGCCGACACCGCGCAGCACGAGCGAGCCCTCGATCGGCGTCACGTCGACGACCTGCAGCGGCAGCGCCGGCTCCGCGGGATTGGTCACGATGCCGTCGGGGCCCGTGAGCCACGTCGCCGTGCTCGTCGTGTTGGGCACGACGTCGTAGTTGCGCAGCGTCGCGGTGCGCGTCGTGAGCACCGGTGCCACGCTCAGCTCAGCGGTCTGCAGGCCCAGCGCGCCCGCAGGCGTCGCCGGCGGCGCCGGCGTGGTCGCGATCACGCCAACGCCGCCGGTCGCGGGCGTGCGGCCCGCCGGCATGTTGACGCTCATCATCGGCAGGCCGAACAGCGTGGCCTCGAGCACGGCCTTGGCGTGCAGGCCACGGATGTCCGGCGTGGCGGCGAGGTAGTCGAGCTTCGCCTTCACGAGCGCCGTGCCGACCGCGACAGGTCCGCTGCCCGCGCGCAGCTGCTTCGCGAAGTTGAGGTAGAGGCGCTCGCTGTATTCGATGAAGTCGGTGTCGCCGTACTGGTAGCCGGTGCCCGCGACGAGCGTCGCCTTCGCGCGCGCGAAGGCCTGCGCCCAGTCGAGCGGGAAGGTGACGCCGTTGATGGCGTCGCTGTCGACGATGTTGTAGCCCGCGTGGCAGCCCGCGCTGAACACCAGCGCGTTGGTGAACAGCGTCGACGCGGCGAGCTCGGAGGTGACGAGGCTCGTCGTGAAATCCGCGGCCAGCGCGCTGTTGGCGTTGAAGTGGCCGGCGAGGAAGACGACGTCGTGGCGCGTGTTGAGGAGCCGCGGCCGCAGGTCGTTCGCGGTCCACGGGCCGCCCTGCGCGAACGTGCGCGTGTCCGCCGGCGATACGGTGGCGGGCGTGATGAGCGCATCGGGCGTGCGCCCGGTGCCGGCCTGGAGCTCGGTGCGCACGGCGTCGGCCACGTCCTGCAGGAAGTCGTAGCCCGTCACCAGCGACGACGCGGGCGCGACGACGCCGTTGGCCGCGACGTAGGCGTCGATCATCCCGGCGATCTCCGCCGGCGTCTCGACCAGCCGCCCCACCGCCACGCCGGGGATGGGGAAGTCGCCCACGCCGAGCGAGATCTGGGTCGGCGCGCCGTACGCGTCCTGCCCCAGCACGTAGTTGTTGCGCAGGCTCGCCTCCGACGCCGAGCTGCTGCTCACCGGCGGCACGTAGCCCGACTCCTGCCCGAGCAGCGTCTGGTCCGGGTGCCGGAAGAAGGGGATCGCGTCGTCGTTGCCGACGATCACGATGTAGCGCAGCGGATTCGTGGCGAGGTAGGCGTCGACGATGCTCTTGATCTCGGCCGCGACCAGGTTCTTCGCATACGGGCATGCGAGGTTGGCCGCGGCCTGCGCCTTGAGGGCGTTCACGCGCGCATCCGTCGCGACGTCGACGAGCACGCCCTTGACCTCCGTCCGCTGCATGAACGCGGTGAGCTTGCTGCCGAGCGAGCCGCCGGCGACCGCGGCGGTCAGCGGCGTCTTGCCCGAATCGACGAGCACCACGGTGCCGTAGCCGCCCGGATCGGCGGTGCGCGTCGTGCTGATGGCCGTGTCGGTCACGGCGGCGCACGTCGTGCCCTGCTTCGCGACCGCGATGTTGTACTGCGACGGCGAGAACGCGCCGGCGCGGCCGGTGACGCGGACGTAGAAGTCGCCGCTGTTGTTCCACGAGTTGACGACCACCGACTCGTTGCCGGTGCCCGGCGTCATCGACGTCGCGATGATGCTGCGCGTCTGCGCGCTCGAGAACGCCTGCGCGAGCTCGTCGGACGAGAACGCGGAAGGTGAGAACGCCGACGGCGAGAACGCGCTCGGGCTGAACGCACTCGGGCTGAACGCCGACGGCGAGAACGCGCTCGGGCTGAACGCGCTCGGACTGAACGCCGACGGCGAGAACGCACTCGGGCTGAACGCGGACGGCGAGAATGCGCTCGGGCTGAACGCACTCGGGCTGAACGCCGACGGCGAGAATGCGCTCGGGCTGAATGCGGAAGGCGAGAACGCGCTCGGGCTGAACGCGCTCGGGCTGAACGCCGACGGCGCGTACTGCGCGGAAAGGCGCGTGAGCTGCGCGGTGTTGGCGGGCGCGAGCTCGCTTACGAACTCCGCGCCGATGTCCTTGAACACCGCGAGGTCGTAGTCCGCGGGCAGCGCCGACAGCGTGACCTGCACGCTCTGGCCCGGCAGCACCGTGAACTTGTACCAGCGCGCCTTGCCGGCGGCATCGATCCAGTCGGACGCGCTCGCGCTGTCGCCGACGAGCCGCAGCGCCTTCGGCCACGTGTCGTTGTCGGCGGCGCTCACCGCGCATGCGGACAGCGGCGTCACCTGCGGGCCCACCACGCCCACGGCCACGAACTGGCCCTGCGCGCCGGCCTGGTTGGTCGCGAAGTAGCCGTTCGCGTCCGTGGTGACGGTGACGTCGGTGCCGATGGGCGCGACGGTGCCGCCGAGCACGCCGGCGTTGCAGCTCGTGCCCCCGTAGAGTCGGACCGTGACGGGCAGGTTGACGGCGCGGTCGACCCGCCCGATGAGGAAGGGTCCGAGCTGCGAGCCGGCCGGCAGCGCCCGGATCAGCACCGGCGCGGCCAGCGTCGGCGCAACCGCCACCGGCGAGCTCACCTCCAGGCGGCCCGAGACGCCGCCGTTGCTGTCGTAGTTGCTCGCGGCCATGGTGAAGCCGTAAACGTCGCCGGGCTGCACGTTCGGCAGCGTCACCTGACCGAGCTGCGCGAATCCGCCGGCGGGCGGCTGGAACG
This sequence comes from Burkholderiales bacterium, assembly GCA_046347855.1. Lineage (GTDB taxonomy): Bacteria > Pseudomonadota > Gammaproteobacteria > Burkholderiales > Casimicrobiaceae > VBCG01. The sequence goes on along the minus strand of JAXMFJ010000005.1, from coordinate 102,923 downwards.
TGCAGTCGTCGGCCGCGAAATACAGCGGCGCGCTGTACACGATCGTGCCGCTGCGGCTGACGAAAGCGTCGAGCTTGGCATAGGCCCCGCAGGTCCCGTGATAGCCGGAGTACGCCCAGTCGAGCGTGACCGGGCCGGCGACGGCTGCGGCGGTCTGGAACGTCCACGTTCCCGTGTGGCAGCAGAAGCTGTTGACCGTCGCGTAGGTGAACACGGCCGGCGCGTAGGTGCCGTCGCTCGCGACGGTCGGCGCCGAATCGATCGGCGTGCCGCCGGAGCCCGGCACGGGATACGGTACGCCACCGTCGCCCGTATTCGTGACCACCCCAGCCGCGCCGGTCCACGTCGTGCCGGGCGGGTACATTGGCGTCACGCGCACGTTGTCGAGCGCCGCGCCCGCGTAGCCGCTCGGCGCGACGTCGCTGCGGAACGTGATCGTGCTCGACGGGCCGGTGGCGACGAACGTGACCGATTTCGTCGTCCATCCCATCGCCAGGCCGTCGTGGCCGGAGATGTCGAATCCGAAGTTGTAGGTCGCGCCCGGGACGAGCAGCGTGAGCGGCTTCACCGCCGGCGGAAAGAGCAGCGACGGATTGCCCGCGAGGTCGAACGTGACGCGGTACGTGACGCCGGCGACGGTGTCGAACGTCTGCGCGATGGCGCCGACGCTGCCGTCGCCGACGAGGTCGAGGCTGCGGCTGCCCTCGGACGGCTGCCACGCGCAGGACGTCACGTAGTCGATGTTGCCCGCGACCACCGTCCAGCCCGTGATGGCGGTGCTGCCGGCAGGCAGCGCGCCGTTGCACGGGTCGGGCGAGAGGGTGCCGACCTCGAAGCCGCCGTTCTGGAACGGCGCGGCCATCGCCGTGGTCGCGCAGGTCAAAGCAAAGAGGGCAGCCACCAGTCGCTTCGTCATCGGCACTCCTTGGGACTTCGACGTGCAGGGACTTCATGGTGCCCGGCAACGCCGTGGATGCCGGTGACTGCCGATGCGGATCGTTCGGGACGCGACTGCCGCAAAGACGCGTTCGTCGGGAGCGTCGTGGACCGGACTGCGATCGCCGCGCAGCAGACATGGCGCGGGTGAGCGAAGCCGCATGGAAGGGTCAGTCGCGGGAGAATACTGGCATCAGGAATGAGTATCAATACGTACCAGACGCGCCAATAGGTCCGGATTCCCAAGATACCGGGACGGTCCCGCGGTCGCCGCGCGAGGGGCGCGATCGAACGGGATCAGTCGCGCGCGGCGGCGGGGCGATCGGGCTCGGCGCCGCCGCTCGCGCGGACCGCGCCGCACAGCGCGAGTGCGCGGTCGACCGCCGCCTGCAGGTTCGTCGCCTTGCCGCGGGCACGCGCGGCGGCGCAGGCCTCGTCCGGCGCGCGCGCGGTGGGAAGCTCGCGCTCGATCTCCTGCGCGCGCGACGGCGAGCGCGGCATGTCCTTCGCCTGGCGCAGGGCGTCCGCGGCGCCCAGCAGCTCGTGGCACGCCGCGAGGTCGCCGCCCGCCGCGAGCATGAGGCCGACGTCCTCGAGGAGGAAGGCGAGCGCCCACGCATCGTCGAACCGGCGATAGGCCTGCAGGCTGGCCGCGAAGTGCGCGCGCGCCGCGTCGAAGTCGCCGAGGCCGCGCGTGGCGTTCGCGAGATTGTGGTCGCACAGCGCGACCATCCACGCATCGCCGATCTCCCGGTTGATCGCCATCGACTTCCCGAACCAGTCACGCGCTTCGGCGAAGCGCCCCTGCAGCACCGCGATCATGCCGAGGTTGGTCGTCGAATTGCCGATGCCGCGCTTGTCGTCGACGTCGGTCCGCAGCGCGAGTGCGCGTTCATGGAGGCCGCGCGAGGCATCGTAGTCGCCCTGATACTCGGCGACGATGCCGAGGTTGGACAGCAGGCTGCCCATGCCCGGCCGATCGCCGATGCGCTCGCGGATGGCGAGGCTCGCCTCGTAGCTCGCGACGGCCGTGGGATAGTCGCCGCGCTGCGCGGCGATGGTGCCGGCGAGGTGCTTCACGAGCCCGAGGCCGCCTTCGTCGCCCAGTGCGGCAAAGTCGTGGGCCGCCCGCTCGAGCCGCTCCAGCGCCTCGTCGAACCGGCCCTGCTTGCGATCGACTTCCGCCAGCGCGGTCTCGCCGGCCGCGCGGCCCTTCGCGTCGGCGAGCGATTCGGCGAGCGCCAATGCCCGCGTGTCCACGTCCTTGGCGCGCGCCCAGTCGCCCACCAGCTCGACGACCTTGCCGAGCTTGAGCAGCACCCCGACGCGCTCCGCGCCCTCCACCAGCGGCACGAGGCGCTCGAAGTAGTCGATCGCCGCCGCGTTGGCGTAGGCCGCCTGCGCCGCGTCGCCCGCGCGTGCGAAGAACTCGCGCTGCTTCGGCACGTTCTCGCTGTGACCGTAGTGATACGCGAGCAGGTCCAGGTGCCGGTCGAGGAGCCCCGCCTCGGTCCGCTCGATGAACGCGGCGATGCGCTCGTGCAGGACGGCGCGGAACGCGAACGGAATGCTCTCGTAGCCGACCTCCATCGTGATCGCGTGCTTGAAGACGTAGCTCTGCTCGGCGCCGGCGTCGGGATGCACGAGGTCGGCCGAGCTCAGCGTGGCGAGATGCCCGCCGAGCTCCGCGTCCGCGCCGAGCTCGGGATAGGCGCCGCGCAGGAGCGGTGTGCGGAACACGCGGCCGACCACGCTCGCCACCTTGAGCGTGCGCCGCGGCGCGTCGGCAACGGCGTCGATGCGGCTCAGGACCAGGCTGTGCAGGCTGTCGGGCAGCGTGAGCGATTGCAGCGCGGCGGCATCGCCGGGATCGACGCGCCGGCCACGCAGGTAGTTGAGGATCTCCTCGATGTAGAACGGGTTGCCCTGCGCGCGACGCGTGACGAGGTCGACGAGCGCCGGCGGCGGGTCGTCGCCGGTGGCAAAGCGCCGGCGGAATGCGAGGCGGACCAGGTCCGCGGCCTGCGCCGGGTCGAGGTCGGCCAGCACGATCTCGCGGAAGTGTGCGAGCCGGGCGAGCCCCAGCCCGCCGCCGGGCTCGCCGGCGGGCCGGTATGCGACGACGACGAGGCACCGCAGGCCGGGCAGCGTGCGCGCGAGCACGTCGAGCAGGTCGCGCGAAAGGGGATCGAGCCAATGGCAATCCTCGAGCACGATGACGAGCGGCCCGGCGGCGGCCATCGCCCGCAGGCAATCGCACAACAATGTCTCCAGCGACGCCTTGCGCAACTTGGCGTCGAAGGCCGCGGTCAGCTCGTTGTCGGGCATGTCCGCACCGAGCACGCCGGCGAGCAGCGGTGCGCGCGCGACGAGCGCCGGATCGATCGCAGCGAGCACGGCATGGACGATGCGCAGCCTGTCGCTGTCGGTCGCCGCGTCGGCAAGCCCGAAGAGCGCCTGCCAGATCTCGCGCCACGCGAAGTAGCTCGTGTTGCTTCCGAACGCCTGGCACTCGCCTGTCACCACGCGGATGCCGTCCGCGCGCGCCTGCTGCGCGAACTCGGCGATGAGCCGCGACTTGCCCATGCCCGCCTCGGCCGCAACGCCGACGACGCCGCCGTCGCCGCGCTGGGCGGACGCGAGTGCGCCGCGCAGTTGCAAAAGCTCGGCGGTGCGCCCGATCATCGGCTGCCCGGTGCCGGCCCGATCGTCGGCGCGCGTCCGCACGACGGCCGCGAGCAGCGCCATCGCCTCGACGGGCTCGCGCTTGCCCTTGATGTGCAGCGGCTCGAGCGCCCGCCACGCGAACTGGTCGGCCACCGCGTGGTGCACCGCCGCGGAGACGAAGATCTCGCCGTACAGCGCATGACCCATCAGGCGCGCCGCGAGGTTCACGGCATCGCCCAGGCACGTGAAGGCCTGGCGGTCCTCGTGCCCGTACATGCCGCTGCGCAGGCGGCCGTAGGTCACGGCCATCTGCAGCTCGGTGACCGCCGTGCGCGCGGTGAGCGTGCGCAGCTCGAGCGCGGCGGTGCACGCACGCGCGGCGTCGTCCTCGTGGGCGAAGGGGGCGCCGAACACGCCGTAGAGGTAGGCGCCCTTGTCGCCCACCGACAGGTGCACGAGGTTGCCTCCGTACGCGGCGAAGATGCGCTGCACCTCGCGCACGAACGCGTCGAGCGCCGCGGGTGCTGCCTCATCGTCGTAGTCGATGCCCCCGAAGCGCGCGAACAGCGGATACGCGGGACGCAGCTCCGTCATGAATTCGCCGCCGCCGGCACGCAGGCGCTGGTACACCGAGGGCAGCAGCCATTGCCGCGCCACCGCCTCGTCCAGCGTGACCGGCGCGGCGGGTGGCGCGGGTGCCGGCGGGGCGTCGCGCATGCGCAGCGCGGTCGCGAACGGGCGTTGCCGCTCGTCGTGGCGGATGACACCCAGCACCACGCGATCTCCCAGCGCCTCGATCGCCGACGCGTCCAGGATCACCTCCCCGGGCTGCGCGTGATGCTCGGCGGTCGCGAGCTCGTCGATCAGGTGGCCGGCAAGGACATCCAGCAATTGCAGGTCCGGGTCGCCGACGACGAAGCGGCGCGCACGCCCCACCACGACCGCGGCCTTCATCGCCAGCGTCACGCGCGTTCCGCGCGGCGTCACGATCGCCTGCATGCGCTCCATGGTCGCCTGCATCGCGAGCGCGCAGGCGGTGGCCCGCGCGCCGTCGTCGCCGTCGAGCCAGCACGTGATCGCGTCGCCGCTGAAGTAGATGACTTCGCCGGCGAAGCGGTTCAGCGCTTCGATCAGCGCGTGGAAGACGCCGTTGAGGTGGCGGGTGAGCTCCTCGGCGCCGCGATGCTCGCCCAGCTCCGCCGCGAGCGCCTCGGTCAGCGGCGTGAAGCCCGAGATGTCCGCGAACAGCGCCGCGCCCGACACCCGGTCGGGCATCGGCTCGCCCCGCGCGAGCGCGCGTCGGCGGTCGCCGGGGATGAAGCTGTGCGGGTTGTCGGCCGCGCCGCGTGCGGCCGCCTCGGTGCGATGGGGGCTCACCTGGGATCGATGGTAGGCGAGTGCGCCGCCGGACGCCGCTCGCCTTCCGACTCGGGCAAGGCTGTGGGCGGCCACATGATGGGTGAGGATACGTGATGCCGGGAGGGTTGCAAGTGCGTGCTGCGCGCTCTCCGTCCACCCCGTCAGCCGGCGCAACCGATTACGACCGCTACCGCTCCGCCGCCTGCAGCGTGGCCGTCGTGAACCGCAGGCGCGCGGAGATCTGGCGCGCGACGTTGAGCAGCACGAGGCTCGCGAGCGCGGGTTCCCGCGCGCGGATGGCATCGAGATTCGCGCGCGTGAGCACGTAGACGACCGACGCCTCGTCCGCCACCGCCGCCGCGCTGCGGCCGCCGCCGTCGAGCATCGCCATCTCGCCGAAGATGACGCCCGGTGCGAAGCTCGCGAGGCGGTGCGCGCTGCCCGCGCCGGCCGCCATGTCGGCGAGGATGCTGACCGACCCCTTCGCAAGCGCGTAAAGCCGGTCGCCCGGCTCGCCGCGGTGGAACAGGATCTCGCCCGCCGCAAGGTCGATGCGCGCGAGGTAGCGGGTCACGGCCGCGCATTGCGCGGCATCCATGCCTTCGAGCAGCGACAGCTCGGCGGGCGCGAGCTCGTGCGTCGCGACCACGATCCCGGCCTCGTTGAGCAGCGCGCGCTCCGCCGCCTCGATCGCGTGATCGGCATCCGGATACCACGCGTCCTCGCCCACCTTCGCCACGCCATAGACGCGCAGCGCGCGGGCGCGTCGGTCGCCGGGCGCGATGCCGGCCAGCACCATGCGCGCGCCGCGGCGCGCGAGCCCGGCCGCGAGCCGGTCGAGGACGAACGCGCCGGAGGCATCGATCGTCGTGACGCGGCGCACGTCGACGACGAGGAAGCGGGCGTCCTGGGCGAGGCGCGCGAGGTCGCGCTCGCAGCGGTTGGCGGTGCCAAAGAACACCGCACCCTCCAGCTCGACGATGCATGCCGCGCCGCCGCTCGCGCGCAGCGCTGCCGCCGCCTCCACCGGCCAGATGCGGCGCGAGCCGCGGTCGGCGAGGCTCGCCACGCTGCGCACCAGCGACCGGTTCATCTCGTGCACGAACAGCGCCGCGGCGAGCACCACGCCGACCACGATGCCGACCACGAATCCGTACACGATCGTGATCGCGCACACGGTCGCGGCGATGGCGAGGTTGAAGATCGCATCGCGGTCGCGGCTCCCGCCGCGCAGCTGCGCGCGCAGCGACCGGCTCCACTGGTCGAGCAGGCCGAGCGCCACGACGAGCATCACGCCTGCCGTGGCCGCCACCGGAACGTAGGCGAGCAGCGGCCCGAGCACGACCGCGATCGCGAGCAGTGCCAGGGCGCAGGTGATGCCCGTCACCCGGCCGTGGCCGCCCGCATCGTGCCCTGCGAGCTGGATCGCGGACGACGTGACCACGGGCAGGCCGCCGGCCGCGCCGCTCGCGAGGTTGGCAAGGCCGAGCCCGAGCAGCAGGCGGTTGGAGTCGTGGCGCGTGTTGAGGCGCGTGTCCACGGCCACGGCGGAGAGCAGCGCATCGAGCGAGCCGATGAGCGCGAGGACGATCGCGGTGGTCACCAGCGTCGTGGCGTGCGTCGCGAAGAGCGGCAGGTAGCGCGGGAGCGCGTGCACCGCGAGCAGGACCGGCGGCGTGAAGGACGCATTGGGCGCGCCGACCCGTGCGCCGAACGTCTCCGGCGGCAGGACTGCCGTGCACGCCGCATAGAGCGCCGTGCCGGCGAGGATGCCCAGCATCGCCCACGGCACGCGCGGCCATCGCCGCGGGATGCGCCAGCACAGCAGCGCGACGAGGAGGCCGATCGCGAGCGCGCCCGGCGTGAAGCCGCCGGCGGCGCGCGACACGCCGCCCGCGCCGTGCACGACGCCCAGCAGCGTCTCGAGCTGCGACACGACGATCAGGATCGCGATGCCGTCCATGAAGCCTGCGACCACCGGCCGCGGCACGAAGCTCACCGCCGAGCCCAGCCGCAGCAGCGAGAAGCCGATCTGCAGCGCGCCCGCCAGCGCGACGCACGCGGCAGTGAGCAGCATGATCGCGTCGAGGGCGATGCCGTCGGATTCATGCATGCGGGGGTCGGCGAGCAGGGTCGCGACGAAGCCCGCGAAGATCAGGGTCGCCGACGTCCGGGGGCCGCTGCCGGGATGCTCCGCGCCGCCGACCAGCACCGTCACGAGCCCGCCGACGATCGCCGCCACGAACGCGGCACGCACGCCCTCGGCGCCGGCGGCGGCGCCGAGCGGCGACAGCGCGAGGATGCCGAGCGGCAGCAGGGTGCCGAGCGACACGACCGCGCTGGCGAGCCCACCCCGAACCGCGCTGCCGAGATCCCTTTCGTGCGCTGCCAACATCCCTCCGGCGTGCATCGCGCGGGCATGGGACTGGCCGCGCGCCGGATGCGTTATCTGTTGTGACGGCAGCGCGCATCTTAAGTGATCGGCCCCGGTGCGCGCCGCGCCGATGTGCGACCCATGCGCCGCCAAGCTCGCGACGGCGGCATACAATGGTGTCGTACGCGGATCGCTGCGCACGCCCCCGGGGGCGCATGCAGCGCGCAGCGTGCAGGCGAGAGCAGCCAGTGAGCGACACACGCGACATCCAGGGCAAGGCGGAGCGCTCCCTGCGCGAGTTCATCGCGTCGGGGCATCCGCTCTTCTATCTCATGTCGGCCGACGAGGAGCGCGTCGCCGGCCTGCTGCGCCGCGTCGCGCAGCCGCCGGTCGGCAAGCCCGTGCCGCTGTGGACGTGGAGCGTGACGGAGGGGCTGCGCGCGGGCGACGGCCAGCCCGACGGCACCACCGATCCGCGCGCCGCGCTCGACTTCATCGCGCAGCACGTGACACCCGGCATCTTCCACCTCGCGGACTTCCACGAGGCGATGCGCGACTCGGCCGTCGTGCGCCGGCGCCTGCGCGACCTCTTCGCGCTGTGCAAGGAGCGCAGCCAGTTCGTCGTGATCTCGGCGCCCGTGCGCGCGATTCCCGAGGAGCTCGCGGCCAGCCTGCTCTACCTCGAGCTCGGCGTGCCCGATTTCACGGAGATGCGCGCGTACCTCGTGCAGCAGGCCGCGGCGTTCGCCGGCGCGGGCCTGTGGGTTGACACGCGCGACACCACGCTCGACCTCCTCGCCCGCGCGCTTTTGGGCCTCACGCTGTCGGAAGCGGGCTTCGCGCTGCGTCGCGCGGCGCGCGCCGCCGGCCGCCTCGCGCGCGAGGCGGTGCCCTCGCTGCTGGAGGAGAAGCGGCTGCGCGTGAACCGCTCCGGCACCATCGAGTTCGTCGGCGAGGGCAAGGACCTCGATCGCGTCGGCGGGCTCGAGGTGATGAAGCACTGGGCGATCGAGCGGCGCGCACTCTTCCAGCCGCACGACGCCGTCGGCGAGGAGCTGGTGCCGAAGGGCGTGCTGATCATGGGCGTGTCCGGCTGCGGCAAGAGCCTTTCGGTGAAGGCGATCGCGTCGACGTTCGAGCTGCCGCTCTACCGCATCGACATGGCCGAGGTGTTCTCCGGCCGCAACGGCACGCCCGAGTGGGCGTTCGCGCGCGCGTGCCGGATGATGGAGGAGATCGCACCGGCGGTGGTGTGGTTCGACGAGATCGAGATGGGCATCGTGTCGCGCGAAGCCTCCGGCGAGCAGGGGCGCATCTTCTCGTTCTTCCTCACGTGGATGCAGGAGAAGGTGCGCGGGCTCTTCGTCGCCGCCACCGCCAACCGCATCGACCTGCTGCCCGCCGAGATGATCCGCAAGGGGCGCTTCGACGAGGTGTTCTTCGTCGATCTCCCGCACGACGCGGAGCGCGTCGAGATCTTCACCATCCACCTCGAGAAGCGCGGCGAGAACCCGGCGGCGTTCGACCTGCAGCGCCTCGTCGCGCTGACCAAGGGCTGGACCGGCGCAGAGGTCGAGCAGTGCGTGGTGTCCGCGATCACCAAGGCGCGCCTCGAGGATCGCCCGCTCAAGTTCGAGGACCTGATGCGCACCGCGGCGCGCGTCGTCCCGCTCTCGAAGACGATGAAGGAGCAGGTCGACCAGATCAGGAGCTGGGCGCGCGACCGCGCGGCGCCGGCGTCGCACACGGCTTAGGGGTCAGATCCCGCGGGCACGAGCCTCGACAGAGTTGCCGACGTTCAAAGGCGGGGTCTGACCCCGGGTTGGGGCTCTGGTGATCCGTCACGCCACCGCCTCCCGCTTCGCCGCCACGAAGTGCCGGAACGCCACCGGCACCACCAGCGCGATACCGATCGCGGTGCTCACGATGCCGGGCGCGATCATCAGCAGCGCGGCGACGACGCACAGCAGCCGCTCCCACATCCGCATCTTGGTGAACATGTAGTTCGACAGCGCCGCCGCGAGCACGGTGATGCCGAGCACGCAGCCGACGAACGCGATCGCGAATTCGGTCCACGAGAAGTTGTCCACCATGATGAGCAGCGACGGCGCGAACACGAACACGAACGGCACCAGCGCCTTGCCGAGCCCCAGCCGGAACGCGGTGTTGCCGGTCTTGAACGGATCGGAGCCCGCCATGCCCGCGGCGGCGTAGGCGGCGAGCGCCACCGGTGGCGTGATGTCGGCGAGCACGCCGTAATAGAACACGAAGAAGTGCGCGACGATCGGCTGCACGCCGAGCAGCACGAGCGTGGGCGCCGCCACCGTGACCATGATGATGTAGTTCGCCGTCGTCGGGATGCCGCAGCCCATGAGGATGCACACGAGGCCGGTCATCGCGAGCGCCGCGATCAGCGTCAGCGCCTTGGGATCGGCCCAGCCCGTCGGCAGCACCGCGAGCACGCCGCCCGCGATCGACTGCGCCGCCGAGGTCACGATGTACGAGAGCTTGAAGCCCACGCCCGTCAGCGTGACGACGCCGATGACGATGCCCACCGTCGCCGCCGCGGCGCCGACCGCCAGTGCGTACTTGGCGCCGATCTCGAAGGCCGTGAGCAGCGCAGGGCCGGCGATGCGCGACTCGCGCCCGAGCGCGCGGTGCGCGAGCGGCACCGCGACCAGCATCGCGAGGAACACGTAGAGGTTCGCGTCGCCGAACGCGCGCGTGATCAGCGCGATGAGGATCGCGTGCGAGGCGAAGAGCGCCACGTACTGCAGCGCCGTCGTCCCTTGTCGCGACGTGAAGAAGCCGACCAGGATGCACGAGCTGATGCCGGTGAACGCCGCGAGGTACGGCGTGTTGCCCTGCACGATGATCGTGATCAGCAGGACGAGCGGGATCAGCGTCGGCCAGTTCGCCTTGAGCGTCTTCGGCAGGTCGGGCAGCTCCTCCGGACGCAGGCCGCGCAGCCCCTTGTTCTTGGCCTCGAAGTGCACCTGCATGAACACGCCGAAGAAGTGCATGAACGCCGGCACGATCGCGGCGACGATGATCGTCGAGTACGGCAGGTTCAGGAACTCGATCATCAGGAACGCGGCGGCGCCCATGATCGGCGGCGTGATCTGGCCGCCCGTCGACGACGCCGCCTCCACGCCGCCCGCGAAGTGGCGCGGGTAGCCCAGGCGGATCATCGCGGGAATGGTGAGCGAGCCGACCGTCACCGCGTTCGCGACCGACGAGCCCGACAGCATGCCGAACATCGCGGACGCGAACACCGACACCTTGGCAGGCCCGCCCGCGAAGCGCCCGGCGATCGCGGAGGCGATGTCGATGAAGAGCTGTCCCAGCCCGATCGCGGTGGCGAGCACGCCGAACAGCACGAAGTGGAACACGTACGTCGCCACCACGCCCACCGCGATGCCGTAGATGCCCTGGCTCGTGAGGTACAGATGGTTGACGAGGCTCGGCCACGACGCGCCGGAGTGCTTGAGCAACCCCGGGAAGTACGAGCCGCCGAGCGCGTACGCGATGAACAGGATGGCGATGATCGGCAGCGGCCAGCCCATCGCGCGGCGCGTGGCCTCCAGCAGCAGCACGACGAGCAGCGTGCCCATGACGACGTCGAGCGTGCTCGGGTTGCCGACCCGGAACGCGAGGTCGTCGAACACGTAGGGGATGTAGAGCACCGATGCCGCGATCAGCAGCGCGCACAGCCAGTCGTAGAGCGGCACGCCGCCCGGCGTCAGTGCGGAGGGCCGCGGCGGATCGGCCAGCATCGCCTTGCGCAGCGGGAAGACGAGGAAGATGAGGCCCAGCACGAACGAGAGGTGCACGCCGCGATGCGTCGCCTCGCGCAGGAGCCCGAAGCCCGCCGTGTAGTAGTGGAAGCACGACAGCACGATGAGCAGCGCGGTGACGATCAACGCCGCACTGCTGCGGATCGGGCGGAAGCGCATCTCGGGGTCGAACTTCTCCTCGAGCTCGCGGGTCTTGTCGATTTCGATCTCGGCCATGGCGTCTACCGGCGCGAAAGGAAGCGCAAAAGCATCGGGGCCGGTGCTTGCAGGCGGCCGGCCCCGAGGGTCATCGATGAACGCTGACGAGCCTTACTTCAGCAGGCCGGCTTCCTTGTAGAACTTCTCCGCGCCCGGATGGAACGGGATGCCCGCGCCGGCGGTGGCCGTGGCCTTCTGGATGGCCTTGCCCTTCGCGTGACCCGCGTCGAGCAGCTTGCGCGAGTTGTCGTTCCACATCGCCTTGGTGATCTCGTAGATCAGCGCGTCCGGCTGCTTCGCCGACGTGACCCACTGCGCGCCGACCGCGATGGTCTTCACTTCCGGCACGCCCTTGTACGTGTTGGCGGGGATCGTGTCGGCCGCGAAGAACTTGTACTCCTTCATCATCTTTTCGACCTCGGGACCGGTGACCGGCACGAGGTCGATGCCGCCGCCCGCCGACGCGAGCTCGGAGATGGCGCTCGTCGGGTAGCCGCCCACGAAGAAGAACGCGTCGAGGCCGCCGTCGCGCATCTTGTCGCCGGCCTGGTTGGGCTTCAGGAATTCCGCCTTGATGTCCTTCTCGGTGATGCCGTACGCGCCGAGGATGATGCGCGCGTCGACCAGCGTGCCGGAGCCGGGCTCGTCGAGCGAGACGCGCTTGCCCTTCAGGTCCGCCACGGTCTTGATGTTGGCGCCCTTGCGCGCGACGAGGTGGATGGTCTCGGGGTACAGGTTCGCGATGAGCCGCAGGTCGCCGACCTTCGGCTTGCCGTCGTACACGCCGGTGCCGGTGTACGCCCAGTACGCGACGTCCGATTGCGTGAAGCCCGACTCGAGCTGGCCCGACTGGATGCCGTTGATGTTCGCGACGGAGCCGTTCGACGCGACGGCCGTGGCCACCACGCCTGGCGCGCCGCAGCTGCCGCCTTCGTTGCAGGCGCGCGAGCCGGGCGGATTGGAGATCGCGTTGGCGATCAGCCCGCCGATCGGGTAGTACGTGCCGGCGGTGCCGCCGGTGCCGATGCGGAAGAACTTGATGTCCTGCGCGACGGAAGCGCCGCTGGCCGCGGCGGCGAGCAAACCTGCAACGACGAGGCGGGTGAGCGAGAAACGCGTCATGGCGTACCTTTCTTGTGGGGACGACAACAGGCTAGTGTCGCACGCGCGGGCCGCACGGGACAACCGGGCTTCCCGCAAGCGTGCAGCCTGCCGGCCGGCGCCGGACGTCGCCGCGCCTGCATGGGCATGTTGTCCAGTGCAACCTCCCGCACCGTGCGGCGGGCGCCGCCCTTTGCCGGCCGTCAAGGAAACCTCCTGCACCGCGGCGCCATGATGGGTCGATATCCCCGCCGACGGGGCACGCCGGCCGTCAGTCCCATCACGCGCGTATGGAGTCCTCATGACAAGGCTCGTGCTTCTGGCGGTGGCGTTGCTCGCCGTCGCCGCGCAGGCCGCGGCTTCCCCCTGGCCAGCCGGGTGCATCCAGCCGATTGCAGCCGGCCAGACGATCAACGGGACGCTCGCCACCGGCGACTGCTCCTACTACTTCGCCAGCGACCCGACCAAGGTCTACTACACCGACGTCTACTCGTTCAGCGGCACCGCGGGGCAGCAGGTCGCGATCGCCATGAACTCGGGCGTCGTCGACGCGTGGCTCGACCTGTACACGGTCAACGACGTCGCGGCCACCGCGCTTACCAAGGACGACGACGGCGGCGGCGGGACCAACGCGCGCATCCCGGCCGGCAGCGGATGGTTCACGCTGCCCGCGACCGGCACGTACTACGTCTGGGCCAACACCGCGATCGCGAACCAGACGGGCGCGTACACGCTCACGCTGACCGCGGCCGGCGGGTCCGCTCTGCCCGGCGAGACCATGGTGTACGAGTTCTACCATCCGGGCTTCGACCACTACTTCATCACGGCGTACCAGGCCGAGGCCGACAACCTCATTGCCGGCAGGCTGCCGCCGTGGGTCGCCACGGGCAAGACCTTCAAGGTGTGGGCCGGCACCGGCTCGGGCATCGGCAACGTGTGGCGCTTCTTCAGTGCGTCGTTCACGCCGAAGAGCGGGCACTTCTACACCAACAGCGCGAGCGAGGCCGCGTCGCTGCAGGCCGGCCACACGTGGGTGCTGGAGGCGTCCGATGCGTTCTACATGATGGCCTCGCCGTCGGGCACCTGCCCCGTGCAGACCATCCCGCTGTATCGCCTCTACAACGACGGCCAGGGCGGCTCGCCCAACCACCGCTACACGACCGACGCCAACGTGCGCGCGCAGATGATCGCGCAGCGCTGGGTGCCCGAGGGCAACGGCGCGGACGGCGTGTTCGCGTGCGTGCCGGCGGGCTTGACCGGCGGCACGTTCAAGGACCCGGGCGGGAACGCCACCGTCACCATCGCGAACGGCACGATCCCGTCGTCGCTCGCCGTGTCGAAGCCCGCGGTGACCGCCGCGACCAGCCTGCCCGCAGGCCTCGTCATCGACACCGCGGACGGCGAGAAGAACGTCACGCAGGGCGCCGCGGGCTACGGCTTCAACCTGACCGGGCAGAGCGACTTCGCGACGAGCGTCGCGGGTGCCGTCAGCTTGAGCCTGCCGTTCAACGCGGCGCTGGTGCAGAGCGCGGACTTGACCCACGGCGCACGCGTGCTCGTGCGCATCCACGACCCGCAGACCGGGTCCGTCGCGGACCTGACCGGCGACATCACGACCGCCGGCGGCGTGAGCTTCCTCACGGTCGAGCTGCGCGGGCTGCCCCAGCAGTTCACCGCCGTGGTCGTGTACAGCCCGAACATGGAATCGGTGGTCGCCGACACCGCCGTGATGACCGCCGCCGACGGCTTCGCAGCCAAGGTCGGGACCACGTGGCCGGCGCAGGCGTGGTGCGTGATCTACCGGCGCACCGAGCCCGAGCTCATCACGGCGGTGCAGGCCTTGTACGGACTCGCCGGCGCGCCGACCGCCGCGCAGATCCGCACCGCGGTGGTCGACAAGGTGGGCGGCGCCGCCCGCAAGTCGCAGGCGATCTACCAGACTGACGGCTTCAACGGCCCGGACCTGTACATCGGCCGCACCGCGTGCCGCGACAACGTCTCGCGCTACAACGTGCACCTCGTCACCGACCCGGACGGCAGCTACTTCTCGCAGGACGACTCCAACGAGCGGGCGAACGCGGCGAACACGCACTACGGCCGCCTGTACATCGCCAACAACCGCATCGACGACAGTGCCGCCACGACACTCGGCACGGTGCTCGCGTCGGTGTCGCACGAGATGCAGCACGCGATCCAGAGCAACTACGGGATGCTCTCGTACGCCGGCAAGGGCTTCACGGAGGGCACCGCCACGACCTACGGCAAGACCATCGACAACAACCAGGTCGTCCGGGTGCGTACCGAAACCGAGCGGCTCGACCAGAGTCTGATGGAGCCCGACAAGAGCAATCGCTACAACAACGAGGACTTCTTCGCGTACGTCGCGCGCCAGTACAACGGCGGCAGGCTCAACTACGTCTCCGGCCTGTGGTCGTCGATGCAGTCCACGCTCGGCACGCCGTCGGCGTCGTCGTGGGCCGCGCACATGACCGCCCTCGACACGTACCTGAAGGCGTCGTTCGCGCAGCCGCTCACCGCGGTGTACCTCGACTTCCTCCGCCAGCGCGCGCTCGATCACAACGCGAACAGCCAGTTCGGGCGCGGCGGCGAGGTCGTGGCCGGCTTCGCGGCGAACCTCTTTCCCGCGGCGAACTACACGCGCGCGGTCGACGTGGGGATCTGCGACAAGAGCAAGATCTCGCTCACGTGGCCCGATCGGCCCGAGTACTCGACGGCGGCGCTGATC
Organism: Burkholderiales bacterium; assembly: GCA_046347855.1. Classification (GTDB taxonomy): domain Bacteria; phylum Pseudomonadota; class Gammaproteobacteria; order Burkholderiales; family Casimicrobiaceae; genus VBCG01. Next base: position 87,745 of record JAXMFJ010000005.1, on the reverse strand, counting down.
GTGCGCGCCGTCGGCGTGCTCCCGGCCGGCGTGGCCGGACGCACGCTCACCGTAAAGATCATCCCGAAGACCGGCGCAGTTGGCGGCGCGTGGAACGGATTCACCTATCGCGCAGGCAAGACCGGGATCCTCGCCGCCGCCAACAAGTTCGCGGACTTCGGCAAGGTCGCGGGAGAGGAGATCGTGCTCCTCGTCGCGAACCTCAACCTCGTCGTCGCGGCGTTCGACATCGAGATCGGCTGCGGCGGCGTCGTCATCACGTCGCTCAATCCGGTGAAGGGCCCGGTCGGCACGTCGGTGACCATCACCGGCAGCGGCTTCGGCACCGCGGCCGACACGCGCTCCGTGACGTTCAACGGCGTCGCCGCGAGCGGCGTGACCTGGACCAGCGATACGCAGGCCGTCGCCAAGGTGCCCAACAACGCGTCGTCGGGCAACGTGGTCGTCACCGTCAACGGCGAGCAGAGCAACGGCGTCAACTTCGAGGTCGTCGCGCAGTGCAGCGCCACGCAGAACGCGGGCGGCGACACCCCGGATACGCGCACGATCGAGCTCGGCAAGGCGGCGGGCTCGTTCGTGTTCTCGTACGAGACGTATTCGCAGGAAGACCAGATCCTCGTCCGCTACATGGGGTCCACGCTGTTCGACACCGGCTGCGTCGGCGCCAACGGCTCGAAGACGCTGTCCTACGCGGGCACGTCGTCGCAGATCACGGTGCAGGTGATCCCGAACTGCAAGGGCGGCAGCGGGACCGCGTGGAACTACACGGTGAGCTGCCCGTAGCGCGCGCGACCGTCAGGCGAGCGCACGCCGCCCCGCGTGCGCGCGCCGCGGCGGCGGGTGGGTCGCGCTACGCAGCGCGATCAGCGTCTGCCCCTTCAGCATGCGCACGAGCGAGAGCTCCTGCGCGGTGAGGCCGGGCGCGTCGACGCACGGCCGGTCGCCGTAGAAGAAGCCCAGCGGCCGCTCGCGGAACACGATCGGCAGCACGACGAAGCTGCGCGCGTCCGGGCAGGCCGCGTGGTGCCACGCCGGCAGCCGCGCCGCGATGGCCGGGTCCTGCAGGTCGCGGATGTGCACGTCGACGTTGCGCAGCAGCACCGACCAGAAGAGATCGGTGCCCGGATTCGCATCGAACGCGAAGCGCCGCAGCCGATCGCGCGGCAGGTCGCCGAACGGGAAGCGCGCATGGAAGGCGCCGTGCGCGTCGCGCAGGCAGATGAGCGTGCGCCGGTAGCCCATGCCCCGATGCAGCGTCTCCGTCGCGATGGCGAGCACGTTCGCGATGTCGCAGCCTTCCGCGAAGCCCGTCGTCATGTCCTCGATGCCGGCCAGCAGCAGCGCATGCGAATCGTTCGGCTTGCCTTCCGCCGAGCGCGCCTTCGTGGCCGTCGGCGGTGCGATCTCCGGCGCTGGCAGCTCGATGCCGAGGCCGGCGGTGCGCGTGGCCGCGGCATCGTCCGCGGCGAGCGGCGATTGGTCGTCGAGCTCCAGCACGACCGCGAAGTGCCGCGTGCGCTCCGCGGTCTTGCGCAGCAGCTCCTGCAGGCGGTCGGCATCGACGGCGAGCGCCGCGCCGTAATCAGCGAGCGCTGACTGGAGGCCAAGCGTCCGCTCGCGGACGCTGGCGCGCCGCATCGCGCCCGCGACGTTCGCGGCGAACTGCGACACCACCTGCAGCCGCTCGCCCTTCGCCGCGGGCATCCGTGCGCACGGCGGGCACGTCGCGACCGTGCGCACGATCGCGTCGGGAATGCCCCAGCGCTCGAGGATGCGCTGGCCGATGGTGGCGTACGACGTGCCCGTCACGCGCCGCGCCGCCTCCGCCTCGTCGACGCGCTCGTCGCGCTCGACCGCGGCGACGGCCTGCACGCACTCCGTCGCGTAGACCGCGAGCAGCAGGCGGCCGATGCTGCGGAACATCGCGCACACTGCCGCCTCCTCCGCGTCGAGGCCGATGCGCGCCGCCGTCACGTGCGCGAGCATCGAGGCGTGCAGCGCCCGCGTGAGCTCCGGCGCGAGCGCCGCCGCGCGCTCGCGGTCGGGCATGCGCTCGAGCAGCAGCGCCGACAGCGCCACCAGCCGCACCTGCTCCGACCCGATGCGCGCGATCGCCTTCGACACCGTCGTGATCGACGGCGCGGTGCCGCGGAAGTGGACCGAGTTCGCGAGCCGCAGCACCTTCTGCGTCAGGTGCACGTCGGAGAGCACGAGGTTCGCGAGCTCGCCCAAGCTGCTCCTCTCCGACTCCGCCATCGCCGCCACGCGCGACACGGCGACGCCGAGGCTCGGGAAGTCGGCGTGCGCCGCGAGCCGCTCGACGAGGTCGTCGGCGGGGAACGGAACGGCGTGGAGGACGAGCGGCGCGAGCATGGGCGAGCGGCGGGGCAGCGGCCGGCGGCCGCACCTTCGCTCTATCGGCCGCGCCGGCGCGCGGCGCAGGCCGGCGGGTCCGGCCTCGCGCGACGCGTCAGGGATAGAGCGACGACCAGAACGCGCAGCGGTGGTATGCGCCCGCGTCGTACGGCACGACCGCGCCGGGCACCAGCAGCATCACGGACGTGCCGTCGCCGGTGTACGCGGGCCAGCGCGCACCGCCGGGAATGACGGGCGTGCCGGTGCGTGCGAACGCCGCCACGAAGTCCACCATCTGGTCCGCGAGCCGCTGCGATGCCGGCGCGAGGTCCGGCGCGTCGATCGCCGACGTGTTGGAGTAGTTCGGGAACCAGTAGTTGAGCTCGGACGAATGCACGGCGCCGAGCGTGAAGCCCGGGTCCATGCCCTTCGCGAGCCCGACGCCCAGCACCGGCGCATCGGGGTCCGCGAACTCGAGCATGTGCAGCGACGGCATCCAAGGCAGGAACGCGGCGGCCGTGCGCTGGTACAGGCAGTTGCTGATGCCCACCGCCGTCTGGTAGTCGGACAGCATCGAGCCCACGCTCGCGCCGTTCATGCCGTTGGCGGCGGCGTATTCGGCGATGATCGCGTCGTGCTTGCCCGTGCCCGGCCGCGCGGGATTCGGCACGTCCTTGCCGTAGAACGCCGGCAGCCAGAAGCTGCGCAGCTTCGTCTCCGAGTAGTCGCCCACGAACGGCGCGAACAGCTTGTCGTAGGCGACGTAGAGGCGCAGCTCGTCGCGCGTGCCGCCCATGAGGACGGGCACGCGCATCAGCGCGCCCTTCGCCGCCGCGTCCTTCACCGGCGACGGCACCGTGCCGTTGCCGACCGTCGGGCTCAACGTCATCACGCCCGTGCTGTGCTTGTCCTGCGCGGCGAGCAGCGACGCGACCGGCGCCTGCCGCAGGCACGCGAGCGCGTCGCGCGCGTCGCCGCATCCGACTTCCTTCGCGATGCGCTTCCACATCGGCGGATTCGCGGCGTCGGCTTCGGACAGCGCGGCGTCGAGCTCCGGCATCGGCGCGATGCATCCCGCGCTTTGCACCAGCGCCTTGTGGAAGAGTCCCGCGACGGCCTTGGGGCTCGCGAGGTGCATGCACACCGAGCCGCCGCCCGCGGACTCGCCCGCGACGGTGACGTTGCGCGGATCGCCGCCGAAGCGCGCGATGTTGCGTTGGACCCAGCGCAGCGCGAGGCGCTGGTCCTCCAGGCCCGCGTCGCCGTTGTACGCGCGCGGCAGGCCCTTGATCGGCAGGAACCCGAAGACGCCGACGCGATAGTTCGCCGCGACGACGACGAGGCGCCCGCGCGCAGCGAGCCGGTCGAGGCGGTACAGGTTCGCGGAGCCGCCGACGTACGCGCCGCCGTGGATCCAGAAGAGCACCGGCAGGCGCTCGCCGGGCGCCAGGTCGGCGGGCACGCTGACGTTGATCGTGAGGCAATCCTCGTGCTCGCTGCGCTCGGTGAGGTCGTAGCGGCGCGTCTGCGCGCACGCGGGGCCGAAGTCCGTCGCGTCGCGCACGCCGGCCCACGGCTTCGCCGCGACCGGCAGCGCGAAGCGCAGCTTGCCTACCGGCGGCTGCGCATAGGGAATCCCCCGGAACTCGAGCGCGTCGTGGCGCACGACGCCGCGCACGGCGCCGCGGTCGGTCTGCACGGTCGTGGGCGGCGCGGCGTGAGTGAGGGAGACGGAGGCGATCAGGGCGACGGCACAGGCGCTCGCGCGCCGGACAAGCTTGCGCAACACAGGGGTCCTCGGGTGGTCCGTTGAGTGAATGAAGGCGTGGAGCCTACGACGCAATATCGGCGCGGGCCATGATGTTGCGCAGAGGTCGTGACAGGAATGCGGCGCGCCGCCGCGCGCGCCGGTGGGCGGCGGATCAGCCCGCGGGTTCTCCCGGGACGCCGTAGAGATCCGCCGCGCACTCGCGCGCCATCGCGGCGGTCGCCTGCCCGATCTCGCGGACCGTGGCCGCGCCGTACTGGCCCTGGAACATCGTGTTCGCGATGCAGAAGCGCACGGCGCCCGCGCCGTCCTGCACCGGCGCCGCGACGCTCACGAGCCCACGCATGAAGTCGCCGTCGTCCAGCGCCCAGCCGCGCGTGCGTGCGCTCGCCACCTCGCGCGCGTACCGGGCAAACGCCGGCGCGCGCTCCCAGCGCAGCTCGGCGAACGCCTTCGCGAGCGCCGCCCGCGACAGGTGCGCGTGGCCCGCCACGCAGCGACCCATCGCACCCACGAGCATCGGCAGCCGCTGGCCTACCGTCATGTGCAGGCGCGTGGTGTGCTCGCTGTCGGCGAACGCGAGCAGCACGAGGCGTCCCTGCGGCGTGAGCCGCCAGAGACCGCTCGCGACGCGGAAGCGCGCCGCCATCGCCTGCAGCCGCGGCCGCACCACCGCCAGCGCCATCGTCCCGCCGTCGGCCCGGCGCGCGAGGTCGCCGAGCGCGGGGCCGATCGCGTACGTCTTCGCCTTTGCGTCGAACGCGAGGAAGCCCTCGGCGGTGAGCGTCTTGAGAAGGTTGAAGCAGGAGCTCGGGCTGAGGTCGAGCGCGCGCGCAAGCGGGTTCACGCCCATGGGCTGCGGCGCCCCAGCCAGATGCCGCAGGATGCGCATTGCCTGCACGACCGACCTCACCATCGAACGCCTCCCCGCTTCCCTGTTGCTGGCATTCTAACCGTTATTCACGTATGTGAATAATCATTTTTTTGGTTGAATGGCGCCATGGAACTTCCTACAATCGGTCCCGAGGAGGCGCCCATGCGTGGAACGATGCTCGAGAACAAGTCGGTCGTGGTGACCGGTGCCGGCCGCGGGATCGGCCGCGAGATTGCCCTGCTGTGCGCGGCGCAGGGCGCGGCGGTGGTGGTCAACGACTACGCGGGCCCGGATTCATCCGAGCCCAATCCCGCGCACGAGGTGGTCGCCGCCATCGAGGCCGCCGGCGGCCGCGCGCGCGCGATCGAGGCGAGCATCGCCGATCCCGCCGGCGCGCAGTCGATCGTCGACGATGCGGTCACCCACTTCGGCCGCATCGACGCCGTCGTCAACAATGCGGGCATCCTGCGCGACCGCATCTTCCACAAGATGAGCGTCGCGGAATGGCGCGACGTCATCGACGTGCACCTCCACGGCTACTTCAACGTGTCGAAGGCCGCCGCCGCGCATTTCCGCGAGCAGGGCTCGGGCAGCTACGTGCACTTCACGTCGACCTCGGGGCTGGTCGGCAACCTCGGGCAGGCGAACTACGCGGCGGCGAAGATGGGCATCGTCGGCCTCTCGACGTCCATCGCGCTCGACATGCAGCGCGCCGGCGTGCGCTCGAACTGCATCGCGCCGTTCGCGTGGAGTCGCATGACCGCGTCGATCCCGGCCGAGACCGAGGAGGACAAGCGTCGCGTCGAGCGGCTGAAGACGATGTCGGCGGACAAGATAGCGCCACTCGCCGCGTTCCTGTGCTCGGACGCCGCGAAGGACGTCACAGGGCAAGTCTTCTGCGTCCGCCGCAACGAGATCTTCCTGTTCTCGCTGCCGCGGCCGGTCCGCTCGCTGCACCGCGCCGAAGGATGGACGCCGGAGTCGATCGCGAGCGACCTCCTGCCGGCGTTCCGTCCGACCTTCCAGCCGCTGCAGCGCTCGTCGGACGTGTTCGGCTGGGATCCGGTGTGAGCTCGGTGTTCGACCCGCAGCGCATCCTCGCGTTGCCGCCGCGCATCACCACGGCGCGCCACGACGCGCGCGACGCGATCCTCTACGCGCTCGGCGTGGGCGTCGGCAGCGACGACGCCACCTCGGCGGAGACGCTGCGCTTCGCCTACGAGCACGAGCTCGCGGTGCTGCCGACGATGGGCTGCGTGCTCGCGTGGCCTGGATTCTGGATGCGCGAGCCGCAGTACGGCATCGACTGGAAGCGAGTGCTGCACGCCGAGGAATCGCTGGAGGTGCACGGGCCGCTGCCGGTGACGGGCGAGATCACCGGCACGCTCACCGTAGAGCGCGTGTTCGACAAGGGCGCGGACAAGGGCGCCCTCGTCTACACCCGCCGCGACCTGCGCGACGTCGCGACCGGCCGCCTGCTCGCGGTCGAGCGGCGCGCACTGTTCCTGCGCGGCGACGGCGGCCGCGGCGGCGACACGTCGCCCTCGCCCGCGCCGCATCCGGTGCCCGCACACGCGCCCGATCGGACGATCGCGCTGCGCACGCGGCAGGACCAGGCGCTGCTGTACCGGCTGAACGGCGACCCCAATCCGCTGCACGTCGATCCCGCGGTCGCGAGCGCGGCGGGCTTCCGCGTGCCCATCCTCCACGGCCTGTGCACCTACGGCGTCGCAGGGCGCGCGCTGCTGCACGGCGTGTGCGGCGGCGACGCCGCGCGCTTCCGGCGCATGGACTGCCGCTTCTCGGCGGTGGTCGAGCCGGGCGATACGCTCGTCACCGAGATCTGGGACGAAGCGCCCGGCCGCGCGGCGTTCCGCACGCGTGCGCAGGAGCGCGACACGGTCGTGCTCAATCACGGCTATTTCGAGTTCACCTGATGGGAGACGACGTGGTCGGAATCGTTGCCTACGGCGCGTACGTGCCGCGCCTGCGGCTCTCGCGCGCCGCGGTCGTGCAGGCCAACCAGTGGTTCGCGCCCGGGCTCAAGGCCCACGCGAAGGGCGAGCGCGCGATGGCGAACTGGGACGAGGACGCCGTCACGATGGCCGTCGAGGCCGCGCGCGACGCGCTGCCCGGCGATCGCGCGCACGTGGCCGGCGTCGTCCTCGCCTCCACCAGCGCGCCGTTCGCGGACCGGCAGAACGCCGGCATCGTGAAGGAGGCGCTCAACCTGCGCGACGATGTGCTCACGCAGGACGTCGGCGGCAGCCAGAAGGCCGGCACCGGTGCGCTGCTGCGCGCGCTGCAGGCGTGTGCCGGCGGCGCGGGCCCGACGCTGTGCATCGCCTCCGAGCGCAGCCGCGCGCGCGCCGGCTCCGAGGCCGAGCTCGTGAACGGCGACGCCGCGGCGGCGTTCCTCGTGGGGAACGGGAATCCGATCGCGCGGCTCGTCGGCAGCCACTCGCTCGCGCTCGACTTCGTCGATCACTTCCGCGGGCGCGAGGCCGAATACGACTACGCGTGGGAGGCGCGCTGGACGCGCGACGAGGGCTACGTCGGCATCGCGGGCAAGGCCGTGCACACGCTGCTGGCCAGGCTCGGTTTGCACGGCGAGGACATCCACCGCCTGCTGGTCGCGATCCCCGGCACGGGCGTCGCCGAAGCCGTGGCCAAGGCCGCGCGCATTCCCGCAACGGCGATCCCGCCGGGCCTCGGTCCCGTGCTCGGCCACGCGGGGGCCGCGCAACCGCTCGTGATGCTCGCGCACGCGCTGAAGACCGCGCAGCCCGGCGAGCGCCTGCTGCTCGTGGGCTTCGGGCAGGGCTGCGATGCGCTCCTTTTCGAGACGACCGCGCACCTCGCCGCGCACGCGCATCCGCGCGGCGTCGACGGCTGGCTCGCGCGGCGCAAGCCCGAGACCAACTACATGAAGCACCTCGTGTTCGCGGGCGAGCTCGAGCTCGAGCGCGGCATGCGCGCGGAGATGGAGCAGAAGCAGCCGCTGACCGCGCTGTACCGCAGCCGCAAGACGGTGCTCGGCCTCGTCGGCACGCGCTCCACGAAGACCGGCGAGGTGCAGTTCCCGCGCACGTCCATCGCGGTCGACGCGACCGGTCCCGGGGCCGACGACGCGCTCGAGGACTACCCGTTCGCGGACCGCCCGGCGCGCGTGCTCACCTTCACCGCCGACCACCTCACGTACACGCCGGACCCGCCGAGCTGCTACGGCATGGTGGAGTTCGAAGGCGGCGGGCGCATGCTCGCCGAGTTCACCGACGTCGATCCCGCGTCGCTCGAGGTGGGGCTCGCGATGCGGATGAGCTTCCGCATCAAGGCGGTCGACGAGAAGCGCGCGTTCACCAAGTATTTCTGGAAGGCCGTTCCGGCGTAGGAGCCGCACATGGGCAAGGGCATCAAGGACAAGGTCGCGATCCTCGGCATGGGCTGCGCGCGCTTCGGCGAGCGCTGGAACGACGACGCCGATGCGCTGATGGTCGAGGCGTATCGCGAGGCGTTGGCGGACGCCGGCATCGAGACGGGCCAGATCGACGCCGCCTGGCTGTCGGTCGGCTTCGACAACGTGAACGTCGGCCCGTCGGCGATCCCGCTCGCGATGGCGCTGCGCCTGCCCAACATCCCGGTCACCAAGGTGGAGAACTACTGCGCGTCGGGCACCGAAGCGCTGCGCGGCGCCGCCTACGCGGTCGCGTCGGGCGCCGCCGACATCGCGCTCGCCATGGGCGTGGAGAAGCTCAAGGACACGGGCTACGGCGGGCTGCCGGTGCGCAGCCGCGGCACGATGTTCGACATGGTGGGCGTGGTCGGCTCCGCGCCGGGCAACTTCGCGCAGCTCGCCGGCGCCTACCGCGCGGAGCACCGCGTGCCGAAGGACGACCTCAAGCGCGCGATGGCGCACGTCTCGGTCAAGAGCCACGCGAACGGCGTGCGCAACCCGAAGGCGCACCTGCGCCGCGCCGTCGACATCGACACCGTGATCAACGCGCCGATGATCGCCGAGCCGCTCGGCCTCTACGACTGCTGCGGCGTGTCGGACGGCGCCGCGTGCGCGATCGTCACCACGCCACAGATCGCGCGCGCACTCGGCAAGGCGCATCACCTCGTGACGATCAAGGCGCTGCAGCTCGCGGTCTCCAACGGCTGGGAGCTGCAGGGCTCGGGCTGGAGCGGCAGCTACCTGCACACGACGCGCATCGCCGCGAAGCGTGCGTACGAGGAGGCCGGCATCACGCGGCCGCGCGCGCAGCTGAGCCTCATGGAGGTTCACGACTGCTTCTCGATCACCGAGCTCGTGACCATGGAGGATCTCTTCGTGTCCGAGCCGGGACAGGGATGGCGCGACGTGCTCGACGGGACGTTCGACGCGGACGGCGCGCTGCCCTGCCAGATCGACGGCGGGCTGAAGTGCTTCGGCCATCCCATCGGCGCGTCGGGGCTGCGGATGATCTACGAAAACTACCTGCAGATCCAGGGCCGCGCGGGCGAGCGCCAGCGCGCGACACCGCCGGTGCTCGGCCTGTCGCACAACTTAGGCGGCATGCCGAACCAGAACGTCAGCGCCGTCGCCATCGTCGGCCTCGCGGACGCGTGACGCCATGATCGACGCGAGCACGCTCGAGCAGTTCCGCGACACGGTGCGCCGCTACGTGCGCGACCGCCTGGTGCCGCTGGAAGCGCAGGTCGCGGAGGAGGACGCCGTGCCTGCCGACGTCCTCGCGCAGTTCCGCGAGCTGGGCCTCTTCGGCTTGAGCACCCCCGAGGAATACGGCGGCCTCGGCCTCGCCGCGCAGCAGGAGGTCGAGGTCATCATGGAGCTGTCGTGGGCGTCGGCCGCGTTCCGCACGCTCATCGGCATCAACCTCGGACTGGGCTCGCAGGGCATCCTGATCGACGGCACCGAGGCGCAGAAGCGCGAGTGGCTGCCGCGCATCGCGACCGGCGAGATCGTCACGAGCTTCTGCCTCACCGAGTCCGACTCCGGCTCCGACAGCGCGGCGCTGCGCACGCGCGCGGTGCGCGACGGCGACCACTACGTGATCGACGGCAGCAAGCGCTTCATCACCAACGCGCCCATCGCCGGGCTGTTCCTCGTGATGGCGCGCACGACGCCGGAGCGCCTGCCGCGCAACGAGCACGTGACCGCGTTCCTCGTGCCGGCCGGCACGCCGGGCATCACCGTCGGTGCGCGCGACAGAAAGATGGGGCAGTCGGGCGCGTGGTCGGCCGACGTCCACTTCGACGGCGTGCGCGTGCCGGCGAGCGCGATCATCGGCGGCGTCGAGGGCCGCGGCTTCGCCACCGCGATGAAGTGCCTCGACCGCGGGCGCATCAACATTGCGTCGGTGTGCGTGGGCCAGGGCCGGCGCATCCTGCACGAGGCGACGCAGTACGCGGTCGAGCGCACGCAGTTCGGGCAGGCGATCGCCGAGTTCCAGCTCATCCAGGCGATGCTCGCGGACAGCTACGCAGACTTGTACGCCGCGGAGTGCATGGTGCGCGACGTCGCGCGGCGGTACGACACCGGCGAGCGCGTGTCGCTGGAAGCGGCGTCCGCCAAGATGTTCGCGTCGGAGATGGTGGGCCGGATCGCCGATCGCGCGGTGCAGATCCACGGCGGCGCGGGCTACATGCGCTCGTCGGCGGTCGAGCGCTTCTACCGCGACGTGCGCCTGTTCCGCATCTACGAAGGCACCACGCAAATCCAGCAGATCATCATCGGTCGCGAGCTCGCCAAGCGCGCGCGCGCCGGCCAGGCGGGCTGAACGCACGCCCCACCAACGGAGCAGGCATGGACCTCGAGGTTTCCGGGAAGATCGCCCTCGTGACGGGCGGCGCGCGCGGGCTCGGCGCGGCGATCGCGCGGCGGCTGTGCCGCGAGGGCATGCGCGTCGCGGTCGCGGATCGCGACGAAGGCGGCGCGCAGGCGCACGCGGCGGCGCTGCGCGTCGAAGGCTTCGATGCGCTCGGCATCGGCGCGGACGTCACCGACGAAGCGTCCGTCGCCGCAATGGTCGAGGCCGTCACGCGGCAGTGGGAGACGGTGCACGTGCTGGTCAACAACGCGGGCTTCACGCGCGACATGCGCATCACGAAGATGGGCATGGCGGATTGGGACAGCGTCGTCGACGTCATCCTCAAGGGCGCGTTCCTGTGCACGCGCGCGACGCTGCCGTTCATGACGCGCGACGCGCAGCGCTGGGGGCGCATCGTCAACATCTCGTCGCGCGCGCACCTCGGCAATGCAGGGCAGGCCAACTACTCGGCGGCGAAAGCGGGCCTCATCGGCTTCACGCGCGCGATGTCGCTCGAGAACGGCCGCTTCGGCGTGACGGTCAACGCGGTCGCGCCGGGCATCATCGACACCCAGGCCGTGCGCGACCTGCCGCACTACGACAAGATCCGCGAGAACGCCGAGCGCACCACGCCCGTGCCGCGCCTCGGGCATCCGGACGACGTCGCGGACGCGGTGGCATTCCTCGCATCGGGGCGCGCGTCGTTCATCAGCGGCGATACGCTGCACGTCAGCGGCGGGCGCTACTGACGGGCGCGACCCGCCTCGCGCTCAGCGTGGGCTGGTCGCCGCGCGCACGCACTCGTCGCGCACGCCCACCGCGCGCCGGCACGCCGCCATGAACACGGCGACGTCGGCGCTGAAGCTCAGCAGCCGCGCGCCGGCACCGATCAGCGTGGCGGCGTAGTCGTTGTCGATGGTGGCGCCGACGGTGGTGAGCACGTACTTGCCGTGGTGGCGGGCGCAGGCCACGACGTCGGCGAGGATCGCCGCCATCCGCGGATGCCGGAAGTCGACGCCGCCGAGGCCGAGCGAGATCGAGAGGTCGAACGGACCGAGGAACACCACGTCGATGCCGTCGATCGCGAAGATCTCCTCGATGGCGGCGAGCCCCTCGGCGTCCTCGACCAGCGGCACGACGAGCACATCGTCGTTCGCGGCGCGCGCGTACTCGTTCCAGTCCGGCGGCAGGTAGCCAGCGGCGCGCACGACGGGGCACGCGCCGCGCTCGCCCTTCGGCGCGTACCACGCCGCCGCCAGCGCGGCGCGGCAGCGTGCAGGACTCGCATGCGGCAGCACGATGCCGGCTACGCCCACGTCGAGGCAGCGGCCGATGGTTTTCGCGTCGAGGTCGGGAATGCGCGTCAGCGGCACGATCCCGCAGCCGTCGCAGGTGCGCACGAGCTCGACCAGCGTCTCGAGGCCGGTGGGGCAGTGCTCCATGTCGACGACGACGAAGTCGAGACCCGCATGGCCCATCGCTTCGACGAGCACGGGGCTCGCCGAGAAGGACTGCATGCCGGCGAGCGTGTCGCCGGCCGCGAGGCGCGCGCGGATCGACGCCGGCCGCGCAGGCGCGCTGGCGCTCATCGGCGCGCTCGCTTCGCCGCTCACGCCATCGCCGCGAGCTCGTCCTCGGGCACCGGGATGCCGGCGAGGTGCGCGAGCATCGCGGGCGTCGCGAAGCGGCCGGTCGGCTCGCCCAGCAGCGTCGTGCGATACATGCGGCGCGGGACGGCGAGGTCGTAGTCGTCGAGCGCGAGGTGCATCGCGCAGCGGTTGTCCCACGCGAGGAGGTCGCCCACGGCCCAGCGGTGGCGGTACGTGAACTCGGGCCGCACCGAATGCCGGTACAGGCTCTGCAGCAGCGGCCGCGCCTCGTCTTGCGTGAGGCCGACGATGCCGATGGTCGTCATCTCGCTCACGTACAGCGCGCGGCGGCCCGTTTCCGGATGCACGACCACCATCGGATGCACGACCGGCGGATTCTGCTTGCGGACGGCCGCGAGGTCGGCCGGATCGCGGCCCCGCGACTGCTTCGCCACGGTCATGTCGTGGATCGCGGACAGCGGATCGATCAGCTCGCGCATCGCCGGCGACAGCGTCTCGTACGCGAGGTACATGTTGGCGAACATCGTGTCGCCGCCCACCGGCGGGATCACCTCGGAGCGCAGCAGCGACCCGCGCGCCGGGCGCAGCGTGGTCGAGAGATCCGAATGCCATTGCCGGCCGACGGGCTGCGGACGGCCGCCGACTTCCTGGTTGGTCACGAGCAGGATCTCGTGATGCTCCGGATCGCGGAAGCGCGGGATGGTGCCGTGGTCGTCGAGCGGGCCGAAGCGGCGGCTGAACGCGATGTGCCGCGCGTGATCCAGGCGCTGGCCGCGGAACAGGAGCACCACGTGCTCGCGCCACGCCTCCTCGATGCGTGCGAACGTCGCGTCGTCGATGGGACGGGACACGTCGACTCCGACGATCTCGGCGCCGATGCCCGACGCCAGCCTGCGCACTGTCATGGTCATTTGACTAAGACCTATCCGGAAATTGGCCAACGAATGGGTGCCGATGGTGAAAATTGTCGTTCCCGCGAAGGCGGGAACCTAGTGGCGTGCAGTGCATGGACTTAACGACACTGGGTCCCCGCCTTCGCGGGGACGACAATGGAAATGGTGATCCAATTCCATTTCGAGATAGGTTCTACCCTCCGCGCTTCTCGCTGCGGGGCGAATTCGCCCCTGGGACGGCCCTGCCGGCTCATGAGCGGCCACTCCCTTCGGATGCTGCCTGCAGCGGACGGCCGTGCGCCTCGCCCGCGAGCGACGTGCGCAACAGCAGGCGCTGCTGGTCGGGCGGATAGTCGGCGAGCGCCATGTGCACCGTCGCGCGGTTGTCCCAGAGAACCACGTCGCCCACGCGCCAGGTCTGGCGGAAAGTGAGCTCCTCGCGCACCGATTCCTCGCACAGGAAGCGCACGAGGCCGGCGCCTTCCTCGTCGGTAAGGCCCACGATCCCGCGCACCATCCATTCGCTCAGGTAGAGCGCGCGCCGGCCCGTCTCCGGATGCACGCGCACCAGCGGCTGGATCACCGGCGGGTGGCGGCGACGCAGCGCCGCGAGCTGCTCCGGCGTGTCGTCGCGGTGGCTGCGGCCGTTGGCGAGGTCGTGCACCGCTTCCAGCCGGTCGACGATCCTGCGCATCACGGGCGAGGGACGCTCGTACGCCATGATCATGTTCGCGAACAGCGTGTCGCCGCCCACCTCGGGCAGCGCGACGCAGTACAGGCACGAGCCCAACGCCGGGCGCAGCGTGTACGACAGGTCCGAGTGCCACTGCTGCCCGAACACGACGCGCCGCCCGCCCACTTCCGTCGCGGTGACCTGCAGCAGCTCCGGATGCGCGGGGTGCCGCAGCTCGGGCGCGTACCCGTCGTGGCGCTCGAGCTCGCCGAACCGGCGGGAGAACGCGATGAACGCCTCGGGCGTGAGCGACTGGTCGCGGAACCGCAGCACGAGATGCTCGAGCCAGTGCGCGCGCAATTCGCGCACCGCGGACTCCGACAGCGGTTGCGACAAATCGAGGCCACGCACCTCCGCGCCGAGCGCGTTGGCCAGACGAACGACTTCCATGCAGGTGCTCCTTGCCGATGCTAGACGCTTGCGATCTGCCGATGGTCGACCCAGAACAGGATCCGCCGCTGCAGCCACTGCATGAGCGCATGCAGCGTGATGCCCATCGCCGACAGGCAGACGAGCGCGGCGAACACGCCCGCGGTGTCGAGGTTGGTGTTCATCTGCAGGATCAGGTTGCCGAGCCCCTTGCGGGAGCCCACGAACTCGCCGACGATCGCGCCCAGGATGCTGAAGATCACCGCCACGTGCATGCCGGCGAAGATCATCGGCGCCGCACTCGGCAGCCGCACCATCGTGAACGTCTGCCAGCGGCTCGCCTGCAGCGAGCGCATGAGCTCGATGCGCGCGTGGTCGGTGGAGCGCAGGCCCGCGATGACGTTGACGAGGATCGGGAAGAACGCGACCACGCCCGCCATGATCGCCTTCGACGTCATGCCGAAGCCGAACCAGATGATGAAGAGCGGCGCGATCGCCACCTTCGGCGTGGTCTGGATCGCGATGAGGTACGGGTAGAGCGTCCGCTCGAGGAAGCGCGACTGCGCGATGAACCCGCCGAGCACCAGCCCCGCGAGCGCCGCGCAGCCGAACCCGAGCATCGCCTCCGCGAACGTGTACCACGCGTTGTCGAGGAAGAGGCCGCTGCTGATCCCCCCGACCAGCGAGCGCCAGATGTTCGACGGCGCCGGCGCGATGTACAGCGGCACCTCGAAGTACTTGAACGCCCACTCCCACGCGCCGGTCACGACGAGGAAGAGCAGCGGCACGCAGACGTATTCCGGCCGCTCGCGCAATCGCGCCATCCAGTCCGCGGGCCGCACGGCCGGTGCGCGGAGGCCCGTGTCGTGACCCGCACTTTCCGGCAACACTTCCTCGCCGCTCATTCGATTCCGCCCCGTGAGTTGAAGTGGTTCCGCACCCGCCGCGCGTAGGCGCCGAAGCGGTCGCTGGTCATGATGTCGATGTCGCGCTCGTCGCCCAGGTCGACGTCGATCAGGTCCGCGATGCGGCCGGGACGCGGCGACAGCACGAGCACGCGGCTGCCTAAGAACACCGCCTCAGGAATGGAATGCGTGACGAACAGCACGGTCTTGCCCGATTCGCGCCAGATGCGGCGGATCTCCACGTTCATCGTCTCGCGCGTCATCGCGTCCAGCGCGCCGAACGGCTCGTCCATCAGCAGCAGCGCCGGGTCGTGCACCAGCGCGCGGGCGATCGCCACGCGCTGCTGCATGCCGCCCGAAAGCTCGTTGGGATATTTGTCCGCGAAGTCCTTGAGGCCGACCATCTCCAGCAGCCGGTGCGCGCGCGCGCCGGTCCGCACCGGATCGAGCTTCTGCACGCGCGCGGGCAGCATGACGTTCTCGAACGCCTTCTTCCACGGCAGCAGCACCGCGCTCTGGAACACCACGCCGATGTCGCGCTGCGGGCCCGCGATCGGCGTGCCGCGCACGCGGATCGCGCCGTCGCTGCGCTCGATGAGGCCGGCGAGCAGGTTGAGCAGCGTGGACTTGCCGCAGCCGGACGGGCCGACCACCGTGATGAACTCGCCCTCGCGCACCGTGAGGTCGATCGGGCCGAGCGCCTGCACCACCTTGCCGTCGCGCGTGCGGTACCGCTTCTCGAGCTGCTCGATGCGGATCAGCGGGGGGGCTTCCTGCGGAGGCGTGGGGGCGGCGCGGCCGTTCACGGTCGGCTGCCGGTCAGTGAGACTGGATTGCATGGTCGAAGTGCCTGAGGTAGTCGAGGCCGCCGCCGGCGGCGACGATCTCGAGCAGGAAATCCGGCAGCGGCGCGACGTTGAAGACCCGGCCCTGCGTGCGGTTCTCGATGCGCCCCGCACCGTAGTCGATGTGGAGGTGATCGCCGTCGGCGATGCCGTCGACGACGTCGCGGCCGATCTCGAGCAGCGGCACGGCCATGAACACTGCGAGGCGGAACGGCGCGCGCGTCAGCGACTGCGCGAGGAGGCCCAAGCCGATGTCGCTCATCGCGAGGAATGGATGGCTGTGGTGGCTGCCGTGCCCGAAGCGGCGCCCCGCGAGCAGCGTGTCGCCGGGCTGGGCGAGGCCCGCGAGCTCCGGGCGCAGGTCGTGCAGCAGGTGCTTGCGCAGGACCTTCGGGTCGTACTCGAACGTGTGGTGCGCGGAGATGAGCGCGTCGCTTGCGACGTCGTCGCCGATCTTCCAGCAGCGCCCCGCGCGGATCAGGTTGCTCATGGCGCCTCCGCCGCGAGCGGGCGCGGGTCGGCGATGCATCCCGCGAGCGCGGACGCGGCCACCGTCACCGCGCTCGCGAGGTAGATCGAGGCCTCGGTGCTGCCCATGCGGCCGGGGTCGTTGCGCGTGCTGGTGCTGATGCGCACCTCGCCCGGCGCGAGCTGCGCGAGCCCGCCGAAGCACGGCCCGCACGTCGAGGCGGCGATGCGCGCGCCCGCGGCCATGAGGTCGCCGAGCACGCCTTCGGCCATCGCCTGCTCGTGCACGCGACGGGTGGCCGGGATCACGAGGAGCTGCACGTCCGGATGCACGCGCTTGCCGCGCAGCAGCGCGGCCGCCCCACGCAGCTCGGCGATGCTGCCCGACGCGCACGACCCGATGTAGGCGTGCTGGATGGCGACGCCCGCCAGCTCGGTCACGCCGCGCACGCAGGTCGGCGACGGCGGCACGCACACCTGCGGCTCCAGCGATGCGGCCGCAATTTCGACCTCGTGTGCGCACGGCGCATCCACGTCACCCTGCAGCATCTCGATCTCGTCGCCGCGCACGCCCGCCGCCGCTAGGAAAGCGCGCGTGGTCTCGTCGGCCGCGACGATGCCGGCGTCGGCGCCCATGTCCACGCACAGTCCGCAGATCGTCATCCGCTCCTGCACGCTCATCCGCGCGATCGTGTCGCCGGTGTACTCGATCACGCGATCGGCAGCGTCCTCCTCGCCGATCGCGCGCATCGCCTGCAGCACGACGTCGCGCGCGCTCACGCCCGCCGGCAGCCGGCCGTGCACGCGGACGCGCAGCGTGTCCGGCACCTTGAGCCAGATGCGGCCGATGGCCATGATCATCGCGACTTCCATGCCGAACGGCATCGCGAGCGCGCCGACGCCGCCGAGGCCGGGCGTGTGCGTGTCCGCGCCGGCCACGAACATGCCGGGGCGCACGAGGCCGCGCTCGACCACCAGCGGGTGCGTGATGCCCTCGCCGTCGAACACGTGGCCGATGCGCTGCTCGCGCCCCAGCGTGCGCGTCAGGCGCACGCGCTCGGCGCCGGCGACGCTGTGCACGGGCGTCTCGTGGTCGACCGCGACCACGATGCGCTCGGGATGGGCGAGCGTGGTGACGCCGCGGTCCTTCAGCCGCTTCACGTACGCGGGATACGAGAGCTCGGGCATCGTGGTGAGATCGGGCGTGGCCCACAGGATCTCGCCGGGCTCGACGTGAGCGCGGCCGCTCGCGCGGGCCAGGATCTTCTGGACGAGGGTCTGCGCCACGCTCACGATCCCCGCGCCACGTCGGCCTCGAACGCCGCGTAGCGCGACGCACCGAGAAGCTCCGAGATCGCCGGCAGGCCCATCATGTCCGCCTCGAACGCAGCCGTGCTGCCAGTGTCGCGCAACGTCGCGAGGATCTTCACCTGCAGCGCGGTGAGCGCCTGCACCATCGTGATCGGGTAGAGCGCCATGCCGAGGCCGGTGGCGGCGAGCTCGTGCTGCGTGTGGAGCGGGCGCAGCGTCTCGGCCACGGTATGCAGCACGGGGACCGGCACCGCCTCCGCCACGGCGCGGCAGTCCTCGAGCGAGGCGAGCGAGGGCACCATCACGGCGTCGACACCCGTCTCCGCCATCTTGCGCAGGCGGCGGATGGATTCGGCGAGCCCGTGCCGCGTCATCGCGTCCGTGCGCCCGATGACGAGGAAGTCCGGCGAGCTCCGTGCGCGCAGCGCCGCACGCAGCCGCGCCGCCATCTCGTCGTCGCCGACCAGCTCCTTGCCTGCCATCGCGCCGCATTTCTTCGGCGCGACCTGGTCCTCGAGATGCAGCGCCGCGACACCCGCTCGCTCGTACGCACGCACCGTCTCCGCGATGTTGGCGGCGCCGCCGTATCCGGTGTCGGCATCGGCGATCACCGGCACGCGCACCGCCGCGGCCATCTCCGCCGCGTGCCGGATCATCGTATCGGCCGTGACGAGCCCGATGTCCGGCTTGCCGTGGCTCGCCGCCACGCAATAGCCGGACAGGTAGACCGCCGGGAAGCCCGCGCGCTCGGCCAGCATCGCCCCCAGCGCGTCGTGCGTGCCGGGCACCGCGACCGCGCGGCGCTCGGCCAGCAGGGCGCGCACGCGCGCGCCCGGCGTCCCGGAATGTGGCTCATGCATCGTGTCGGTCCTACTTCTTCGGCAGCGAATCCGCCGCCGCCTTCACCGCCGCCGTGTCGAACTTGTTGGCGCCCGCGACGAACTGGTTCGTGAACGCGTCCTTCGGGTCGAGCGTGCCTTCGATCTGCCCGTTGGCGCGCATGAAGTCGATCGTGGCGGTGACCGACGGCAGCGTGAACTGCCCGTACTCGCCGGTCGGCGCCTTCACGTACTCGATGCGCGTGTTGACGATGTGCATGGCCTGCTTCAGCGCGGTCGCATCGTCCTCGCCGGTGGGCTTGCTCGCGGGATACACGGCCCAGTGCGCGCGCACCGCGCCTTCGGGATTGGCCATCACGACCTGCGTGCCGAGCGCCGCGCACTTCAAGAACTTGGTGATGACCTCGGGGTTGTTCTTCACGTAGTCGTCGCGCGCGAAGTACGAGCTGCCGAAGTCGAGCTTGTCGGCCGACGGCGAGGTGAACTTGCGCAGCTTCACGCCCATGTTCTCCGCGGTGGCGACCTGCGAGTCCCACGTGCCCCAGATGTCCACCTTGCCACTCTTCAGCGCCGCCACCGCCTGCGCACCCGCGCCGGTCTCGATGAACGTGACGTCCTTCGCGGGATCGAGCCCCGCCTCGGCGATCATCGCCTTGGTAACGTCGACCAGCACCGCCCCGTACGAGATCACGCCGATGGTCTTGCCCTTGAAGTCCTTGACCGACTTGATCGGACTCTCTTCGAGTACGACGGGGTACTGGAAGTTCTTGCGCAGGCTTTGGTAGATCGCCTTGATCGGCGCGCCCTTCGCGCGCGCCTTGAGCGCGAGGCCCGGGCCCATGTTCGCGATCTGCGCCTGGCCCGAGAGCACCGCCTGCATGCCGGCCGCGGAGCTGATCGGCTGGATCACCACGTCGAGGCCTTCCTTCTCCCAGCACTTGGTGTAGATCGGGACCGACGTGTTGTAGGCCTGCGAGACGTCGATGGCGGTGGTGCCGATCGCCACGATGACCTTCGGGCGCTCCTGCGCGATCGCCACGGCGGCGGTGCCTGCGAGCAGGACCGCGCAGGCCAGCGCGTTGAGTGGAATGTTGCGCAACTTCATGAAGATGCCTCCTGATGTGCTTGCTGGCGAATGGGCCGCGCGCCGTGCTGGTCGCTAGCGGCCCTCGAAGCGGGTCGCTCGGCGTTCCCTGAACGCGTTGCGGCCTTCTACGTAGTCGTCGGTGGAGAACAGCAGCGTCTGGCCGTCGAGCTCCTGCGCGAGCGCCTCCTCGAGCGAGCCGCACGGGCGCGCCAGCGCCGCCTTGGTCAGCGCGACCGCCACGGGCGGCGCGTCGGCGAGCGTGCGCGCGTACGCGAGCGCGGCGTCGAGCAGGCCGGCGTCGGTGGCGCGCTCGTCGGCGAGCCCGATCCGATGTGCCTCGTCGGCGTCGATCACCGCGCCGCCGTAGAGCATCCGCTTCGTCCGGCTCAACCCGATGCGATTGCGCAGCGACCAGAGCAGGCCCAGGTCCGCCATCAGGCCGACCTTCGCGAACACCGCGCCGAACTTCGCCGAGTCTGCGGCGAACACGACGTCGCACGCCGCCGCGAGCGAGAGACCGGCGCCGTGCGCCGCGCCGTTGACCGCCGCGATCACGGGCTTCGGCCCCGCGGCGAGCAGGCGCACCAGGTGCTGGCCGCGCTGCATGCGCGCGCGCACCGCGAGCGGATCGTGATCGGGCAGCGCGTCAAGGTCGCCGCCTGCGCAGAAGCTCGTCTCGACGCCGGTCAGCACGATCGCGCGGCATGCGGTGTTGCCCATCTGCGCCTCGAGCGCGGCGATCAGCGCCTCGCGCATCGGCGCGACCAGCGCGTTGCGCTTCGCGGGCACCGTCATGCGCACGAGCGTCACCGGCCCGTCCGCTTCGACCTCGACCATCGCGGTGTCGTCGATCATTGCACTCCCTTCGCGCCAACGCGCTGCGGGGCTGATTCGACCTCGGGGCGGCCCTTCGGTCTCATGCCGTGGCCTCCACGCGCGGACGCAGGTCGATCGGTGCGGCGAGGAACGCGCCGCCGTCGATGCGCAGCACCTGACCCGTGATCAGCGCCGCGGCCGGCGTGAGCAGGAACGCGACGAGCTCCGCGACCTCGTCGGTCGTCACGTTGCGCCCCGCGGGCGTCAGGCGTCCGAGCGCGGCGGCCTCGGCGGGCGAGGACTTGGCGAGGAAGGCGTCGGTCTCGACCGTGGCCGGCGCGACGCAGTTCATGCTGATGCCCTCGCCGCCCCATTCGAGCGCGAGCGCGCGGGTGAGGCCCGCGACGCCGCTGCGCGCCGCGATGCCGTGCGCGAAGCCGAGTGCGCCGCGCTCGACCGGGCTCACCGAGAGATTGACGATCGCGCCGCCGCCGCTCGCGCGCAGCAGCGGATACGCGGCCTGGGTCAACGCGAACACCGCGTTGAGGTTGAGGTCGACGACCGCGTTCCAGCCGTTGGCGGAGATCGACTCGGCGCGCGCGTGGAACTGGCCGCCGGCGTTGTTCACGAGGCCGTGCAGCCCGCGCCCGCCAGCGAACGTCGCGAGCGCTTCCGCGGCGCGCGCGCGGTCGCGCACGTCGCACACGTGCGACTCGAACGTCCCGCCGGCGCATTCGACCAACGCCGCCGTCTCCGCCAACGTTGCCGCGTGCCGTCCGCAGCCGCCGACGTCGGCGCCGAGCGCGGCGAGCCGGCACGCGATCGCGCGCCCGATGCCGGAGCCCGCGCCGGTCACGAAGACGCGCCGTCCGGCGAGCGCCGACGTCGCGAGCGCCGGGCGAAACGCCGGCGCATCGGCGGAGCGTTCGACGGCGCTCACAATGTGCCGTCCTCGCGCAGCACGCGCTTCGCCTTGTGGGTGTTGCGCGGCAGCGCGCCCGCGGCGAGGACCTCGACGACGGCACGCACCGACAGCCGCGCGCGAATCTCCTGCGCGAGCCGCTCGCCGACGTCGTCCGGCACGTCGGCGTGCTCGCGCTCCACGCGCAGGCGGATCGCCATCAGGAATCCCTGCGCATCGCGCACGGACGCGTCGAGCACGATCTGGTATTCGGGTGTGAGGCCCGGGCAGCCGCGCACGACCTCCTCGACCGCGGACGGGAAGACGTTCACGCCGCGCACGACCAGCATGTCGTCCGCACGGCCGCGCACCCCGCCGATCAGCCGCGCGTGCGTGCGGCCGCAGGCGCAGACGGTGCGGTCGCGCACGACGACGTCGCCCGTCCACCAGCGCACGAGCGGACCCGCCTCCTTGTCGAGGTGGGTCAGCACGAGCACGCCGGGGGTGCCGTCGGCGCAGGGTGCGCCCGCCTCGTCGACGATCTCCGCGTAGGCGAAGTCCTCGGCCAGGTGCAGGCCATCCTGTGCCGCGCACTCCCACGCGATCGGCTGGAATTCGAGGCTGCCGTACGCATCGAAGCAGCGCGCGTCCCACTCCGCTTCCAGACGCCTGCGGGTCGTGGCGATGCTCGCGCCCGGCTCGCCGCCGAGCATGATCGTGCGCACCTTCGACGCGCGCGGGTCGAGCCCGAGCGCGCGCGCCGATTCCGCGAGGTGCGCGATGAACGACGGCGTGCCGGTCAGCGCGGTGACGCCGTACTCGAAGATCGAGCGCAGCTGGCGCTCCGTGTCCTGGTTGCCCGCCGGGATGCACGTCGCGCCGACGCGCTGGTAACCGGCCGTCGCGCCGAGCCCGCCGACGAACCACGCGTACCCGAAGAGGCACTGGTAGACGTCGCCGCGCCCGACGCCCATCCCGTGCGCGTAGCGCGCATAGAGGCCGGCCCAGCGATCGAGGTCGCGCTCCGTCCAGAACTGCGGCGCCGGCGCGGCGGTGGTGCCGGACGAGAAGTGCAGGCGTCGCACGTCCGCCAAGTCCGCCGCGATGAAGTCGCCGTACGGCGGATGGCGGCCGATGCTCGCGACGTAGTCGGCCTTGCGCGTGAATGGCAACACGCGCAGATCGTCGGCATGCCGAAGGTTCTCGGGCACGAAGCCGTGCTGCGCGAACAGCGCGCGGTAGTAGGCGCTGCGGCGGCCCACGTACGCGAGCTGCTGGCGCAGCCGCTCGAGCTGGAACGCCGCGATCTGCGCGCGCGTCCACGTCTCGCAGACGTCGCGCGGCTCCGTTCGCGTCGCAGCCACGGCTTCAGGCGGCACCGGCGTCTCCGAGGCCGCGCACGCAGAATTGCGCGATCGCATCCGCCATGGCGGCGCGATCGCCCTCCGTTTCCGCGCGCCGGGGCCGGTACCAGATCGTGGTCCAGTTGAGCGCCCCGAGCAGCGCCTTGGCGACGGCGTGCACGTCCTGCGCCGGCACCGCGCCATCGCGGATCGCCTGCTCCATCGCGGAGACGAACAGCTGCTCGTAGCGATCGCGCAGCGCGAGCAGCTTGCGCAGCGTGACGCGCTGCTGCGGCGTGGTCTCGGTATGCAGGTGCATCTCGAGGCCCTGCACCACCACGCACTGGAACGCGATCTCGCGCATGATGACGAGCACGTGCGCGCGGGACATCGCCGCGATGCGCTGCAGCGGGTCGTCGATGCCGTCGGCCGCCGCGGTGACGTCCTCCATCACCATGGCCATCGCCTCCTCGTGCACCCTGAAGAAGAGGTCGGCCTTGCTGCGGAAGTGGTGGTAGATGCGGCCCTTGGTGCAGCCGAGCACGTCGGCGACGTCGTCGATGCTGGTCGCGGTGTAACCCTTCAGCATGAACGCATTGGCGGCCGCGCGCAGGATCTCCGCGACGTGGCCGTCCGCGCGCGCGGGCACGCCGCTGCGCCGCGCGGCCGTGCGCGGGGGCTTGCGGTCGATGCCCGGCTTCGCGAGATCGACGGTCACGACGCGCTTCCCAGGGCGTGCACGCGGATCGCGCGGGCGATCAGCAGGCGCTGGATCTCGGACGTGCCCTCGTAGATTTCCGTGACGCGCTGGTCGCGGTACATCCGCTCGACGGGATTGGACTTCACGTAGCCGGCACCGCCGAGCAGCTGCAGCGCCGTGTCGACGACGTCGTGGCTGGTCTCGCTCGCGAGGAGCTTCGCCTGCGCCGCGATGACGGAGATGTCTTGCCCCGCGTCGTACAGCTTCGCCGCCTCGTAGGTCATCATGCGCGCCGCGGACAGGCGGCACGACAGGTCGGCGAGGCTGAACGCGAGCGCCTGGTGATCGATCAGCAGGCGGCCGAAGGTCTCGCGCGTCGTCGCGTGCGCGACCGCGATCGCGAA
The DNA here is from genome assembly GCA_046347855.1 of Burkholderiales bacterium. Taxonomy (GTDB): domain Bacteria; phylum Pseudomonadota; class Gammaproteobacteria; order Burkholderiales; family Casimicrobiaceae; genus VBCG01. The sequence goes on along the minus strand of JAXMFJ010000005.1, from coordinate 63,714 downwards.
CGCGGCGAGCGCCATCCCGTTCGCCTGCGCGGCCACTGCCACCCGGCCGACGTCGAGCGCGGCGAACGCCATGCGCAGGCCGTCGCCCGGGCCCGCGAGCATGTGGCTCGCCGGCACGTGCGTGTCCAGTCGGATGGTGCTGGTGCGCGTCCCGCGCATGCCCATCTTGTCCTCGAAGAGATCGTCGACGACGCCGGGCGCGTCCGCCTCCACGAGGAACGCCGCGATGCCGCGCTTGCGTGAGCCCGGGTCCGTCTGCGCGAACACGACGTAGCGCGCGGCCTCGCCGCCGCCGCCGATCCAGCACTTTTCGCCGCGGATGCGCCAGCCGTCCCCCTCGCGCTCCGCGCGCGTGGCCATGGCGGCGGGATCGGAGCCCGCCCCGCGCTCGCTCAGCGCGAACGACACCATCTCGCCGCGCTCGACCATGCCGCGCAGCAGGTCCGCCTTGAGCGACTCGTCGCCGACCAGCATCAGCGGCGCCGCGCCGAGCTGGATCGTGGCGACGATGCCGCTGGTGGACGCGCAGGCCTCGGCGATCGCCTCGATGACCGAGCAGTAGGCGGTGAGCGACGCGCCGGCGCCGCCGTGCTCGCGCGGGAGGAACATCGTCGCGATGCCGCTCTCGCGCAGCAGCGCCACGTTCTCGTGCGGATAGCGCTGCTCGCGGTCGATCTCCGCGGCGCGCGGGGCGAACTGCGTGCGCGCGAGCCGCGCGGCGGTCTCCTGCCAGCGCGCCTCCTCGGCGGTCAGCCGCGGCGACCAGATCGCGCCGTGCGCGACGCCCGTCCGCGCGTTGCCCGTGAATCGCTCGGCCATGCCCATCATCCGCGGTCCCGTGAAGCGCGCGCGCCGGTTCGTGGTTGCAAGGAAACCTACCAAGTAGTATGTTGCAGGCGTCGAAACATACCGATCGGTATGCCGCGCGTCAACCCCCTCCCCGCGCGGCCGGTCGCCAAGGAGCGCTCGTGAACGAAGCAGCGATGGACGCGCCGACGCGCGTGTACTGGGCCCCGGGGTGCACGAGCTGCCTGCGCACCAAGGAATTCCTGCGCAAGCAGGGCGTGCCGTTCGTGCCGGTGAACGTGGCGGCGGACCCCGGCGCGATGGACGAGCTGCGCGCGCTCGGTGCGCGCAGCGTGCCCGTCGTCGCGCGCGGCGACCGCTACGTGTACGCGCAGACGCTCAAGCAGGTCCGCGAATTCCTGGGCCTGCCGGCGCAGGACGACGAGACGCTGGATCCGCAGACGCTGGTCGACCGCGTGAACATCGTCCTGCCGGCGGCCATGCGCTACGTCCGCCAGATGTCGGACGACGTGCTCGACGGCCCGTTCCGCAACAGCTGGGCACCGCCACGCGGGCTCGCCCACCACGTCTTTCGCATCGTCGAGGCGTTCCTCGAGGCGCGCGCCACGCCCGAGCCGCTCACCAACGAGCTCATCATGCAGGGCACGCACGAGGTGCTGCCGGGACAGGACGTCGCCGGGTACGGCGAGCGCGTGCTGCAGCGGTTCAACCAGTGGTGGGCCGCGCAGGACGACCGCACGTGCAGCGCCGTCATGCCCACGTACTACGGCGACCAGACCGTCCACCAGGTGCTGGAGCGCACCACCTGGCATTCGGCGCAGCACACGCGCCAGCTCATGGTGGTGCTCGAAAGCCTGGGCATTCCGATCGACCGTCCGCTGACGGTGGCGGACCTGCGCGGCCTGCCGCTGCCCGAGAAGGCGTGGGACGACGAGCGCTGAGTCGGTAACCGCGCGTCGCGGGCTCAGCGCGGCGCGGGTTTGTCCGCGAAGAAGGCGGCGATGCGTGCGCGCGTATCGGCGTCCGCGAACTGCGCTGCGATCGCCTCGATTTCCCTCGCGTAGCCCTCCTCGGTGCCGCCACCCGCGACCGCGAGGCAGCGCTTCGCCTGCGCGATCGCGGTGGAGGACAGAGGCGAGAGCTCCCTGCAGAAAGCGAGCGTCGCGGCGTCGAGAGCGTCCACCGGGTGCACGGCATCGCACAGGTTCCACGCGAGTGCGGTGGCCGAGTCGATGCGCCTGCCGGTGAGCACGACGCGGCGCGCGATCGCTTGTCCCGCGAGCTCCGCCACGCGCTGCGTCCCGCCCGCGCCGGGAATGAGCCCGACCGTCGCCTCGGGAAGCGCGACCTGCACGTCCTCCGCCAGCAGCCGAAAGTCGCACGCGAGCGCGAGCTCGAACCCGCCGCCCAGCGCGTGGCCGCCGACTTGCGCGACGGTGACGAGCGGCAGGCCTGCGAGGCGCGCGAATGCGCGCTGGCATCGCGCGACATGCTGCACCAGCGCCGCACGGCCCTCTTGTGTGCCGAGGTTGTCGCGCATGAACGCGAGGTCGCCGCCCGCGCTGAACACCTTGCACGCGCTGCGGATGCGCAGCGCCGCGAGGCCGGGCGTCGCCTCGACTTCGGCGATGACCTGGTCGAATCGGTCGAGCCATGCCGCGTTCATGCCGTTGACCGGCGGGCGCGCGAGCGTGGCGGTGGCGAGGCGCCGTTGCGGGTCGATGTCGAATGTGATCATGCTGAGGAGGATATGACGGCGCGCCGCGAATCCGATCGGTGGATTCTCGCTCATCGATGCGGCCGATTCCAGGCTCGAGTTCCTGCGATGCCACCGCGCCTTGCGACGACCCTGTAGAGTTGCGGCATGGACCTGCATACTCGCTTCATCGGCGCGCTCCTCGTCGCCTGCGGCCTCGCCCTGTGCTACGGCGCGGTGGAGCTGTGGCCAATCGCCCGCACCGGCATCGACGTGCCAGCGGCGTCGAGCGCGGCCGGCGATGTGCTGCGCATCGCCGGCGCCTGCGTCGTCGCCGTGTTCGGGGTCGGGAATGTGCTCGCCGGACTCGTGGTCGTGCTGCGCCGGACGGCACGCGAGTAACAGCGCCGTCGGATACGGCTCACGGCAGCCCGCCCGTCACACGACGCAGGTGGTCCGGCTTCCCTTCGTCGGTGCAAGACACGTGACAGCTCTTCATGCCCTACGGCAGGTCGAAGCGCGCCCTGTCGTGAGCGATCGCCTTGAATGTCAGGGAGCGACCGCGCCGCTCAGCCCTCCGTGAAAAGCCCCCAGCAGTTGCAGCGCGTTTTCCGGATCTCGCGGCGTGAGCTGCAGCGCCAGCGTCAGATTGCCGCTCGGGTCTAATTCCGGCGCGAGAACGGCGTCGAGGGCGTCGACGACTCGATCGAAGCGTGCGCTGTGCTGCCGCAACTCGGCTCGCAGGTCGCGTCCCAGCAGCCACGCTCCGGTGGTTTCGAAGTCGAAGTCCTCTCCGATGACATGCGGAAACTCGGCATAGAGTCGGTCGAGGTTGCCCGCTTCCAGGTAGCGGCGCAGGATGATTCGCAGGTCGACCGCGTCCTTGCCGTGAGTGTCGCGATGGCGGTCGCTCCACGCCATTACCTTGAGTGCCGCGAGCATCGGCAAGGAGACGACGCGCACGGAGACGTCGCCAGGCAGCGCGACGGTGACCGCCGCCGCCGCGGCCTCCGCATACCCGATGATGGTCATGACCTGGTCACCCGCAGGCGGCCACGCGATCGTGCCGTTGCCCCGCTCCAGGGCACCGAAGGGAATCAGGTCGACCCAGTGGGACTTTGCGTGCCGCAGCTTGTGCAACGCATCCCGATCGGGCGCAAAGAGACCACTCTCGAGCATCGATTGGCGCGTCGTCGCGTACTGCTCCCAATCGGTGACCGCGATCGCGAAGTCCACGTCCTTGGTGGCCCGCTCGATCTCGAAGCCATGCCCGTAATGCAGCAGCAGGTCACGGGCGAGCGCACCGACGATCAGCGGCTCGATGGTCGGCACCGCCGTTCGGAGATCCGCCACGAGGCGCGCGAGCCAATCGAGCTCCCGCTGCCGGGTGAGGTCAAGCATCGGCACCGACGATGCGTTCGAAGATCATCTTCGCGGTCTCGATGCAGCGGCCATCGCCCGTCGCCATCAGGTCCGCGTAGACCAGGGGGGCGGGCGCCAGTGCCGCGTCGTCGCCTGCGAACGTCCAGAACCGTCGGTAGATCTCGACGTTGCCGCCCGCATCCGGCCGCAGGCGCAGGTCGACCAGGAGCCGCGGATCGATCTTCTCCGCATAGAACGTCGCGGTCGCGGGGCGCAGATACTCCGTGATCCGTCCGCCTGCAGGCTCGCCTCCGAGCACGGCACCATACTTGATGGGATCGATGGTCTTCCACCAGTCCAGCGTCTCGGCTCGAAAGCGGCCGAGTGCCAGTCGGGGGCGCAATGTGCGCGGGTAGAACTCTGCCCACTGCTGCAACAATCGTTCGCGATTGACCAGCCGGCGCTTGCCGGCGAGCTCGGCGACGAATCCGAGCTCGGGCAACTCCGTCATCACCCAGCCCACTGTCCCGTGGGCCACATCGGCGCGCTCGGCGATCTCCCGGTAAGGCATGGCGACCCACTCCGGGTTGCATATCAGGGCGAACAGGACTTGCAAGCCGGTGGCCTGGAATGTGCGCCCGGCGGTGCGATCGACGCCCGCCGCATCGAGGCGCTTCTCGCCCTTCACCCACACGAACATCGGCGGCTGGTCGATGAAGGCGTTGCCGGCGGTGTCGATGAACGCAATCTTGCGAGCACGCAGCTCTTCTGCCATCGGCGGCGTTATGTAATCGGCCACCAGGAGGCCTTGGGCTCCGAGGCGCTGGATTTGATGTATGACGGCACCAAGCATCTGGGGTCGCAGTCCCGTCTTCAGTTCGACGGCGTAGCGGGCTTCCTGGCCTCCGTACCCAAGATGGACGATTGCGTCGGCGGTAGTGCGGCCGAGCTTGACCTCTTGGGCTCCAAGCGTGGCCGTGATGCCGTATCCGCGCAGTCTCGCGAGGGCGGCACGCAGCAGTTTGATGGCGGCAGTGTGTTTGTCCACGATTAGGAGATTGTACACGCTTCGTGGACAATGGCAAATTGGTGGACAAGACCGGGGAGATCGACGGCAGATCCGGGCGGTCTTCGAGCTTGTCCACGATATGGCAATGACCAAGAAACGTGGACAAGCCAAAATCGTGGACAGGCCGCCGGACGGCTCCCTAGAAGGCAATCCCAATCGACCCGACGAACACCTGCTCGCCCGCTCCGGGATTGAACCAATAGCCGCCGACAGTGAGCCGAGACCACGTGAACTGCACGAACGGGCCGCGCTGGAATTCCCGGTCGCCGCCGTACTGTCGCGTGCGCTGACCCGCGAGGCCCACGCGCAGCCACTCCGCCGGGCGCCAGCCGAGCTCGCTCCACGCGTAGACGTAGCTGTCGTCGTGCGCGCGGTTGTCGCGGACGTATTCGGCTTCGACGTACACGTCGAGCTGTCGCCACGCGAAGCTCGCTTCGAGGCCCGGCACGAACGCCTGCGTCGTTCCCCACGCCCCACCGAGCAGCGGCCGCAGCTCCCACGTGAAATCCTCGCCGCCCGCGAAGCTCCATCCCACGAACGCGGAGCGCGCGCCGATCGATTCGTAGTTATAGCGCGCCTCGAAGTGCAACGGGCCGCGATCGGCGGTGGCCACCGCGGACGTGTAGCGCTCGCCGCCGCGCGGATCCGTGGGGTAGGCCGTCAACGCGAATTCCCAGCCCGGATCGTGGGCGGCCGCCGGAGCCGGCGTCGCGCGCTCGTCGCCTGCCGCGCTGGCCGTGGTCGCCGCGAAGGCAGCAGCGAGCGTCGCGGCAGCGAGGGCGTATCTCATCCGCCCAGCGCGTTGATGGCGACCACCAATACGCTGCCGAGCCCCGCCATCGTCAGCCCCACCCGCCAGCTGTCGTAGCCCGCGTAGCGGCCCAGCGCCACACCGCCCACGAACAGCATGACGAGCGCGACCGCGCGCGACACGTTCTTCGCGAGGCCGAGATCCTGGATGACGAAGAACGGAAGCACGACGGGCACGGTCGATCCGACCACGATGAGGAAGATCAGCAATGCGGCGAGGATGTCGTTGCGCTGCAGGCGGGGCCGTCCCGCCGGCGCCTCCATCGTCAGGATGCGGCCGCGCACCGCCTCGATCTCCGCAGGCGTGAGCAATTTGCGCGCGACCTCGGATACGGACCGCTCGATGATCCGGCGTCCCGTGCTCGCGTCGGGCGCCGATTGCACCGTGCGAATCGTCGTCAGCAGGCGCCCGCGCTCCGCGAGCGTGCGCACGAGGTACATCACCGCATCGACCATGCCCCACGCGATGTTGCAGCCGAACGCGCCGATGAAGAGCTCGCGCACCTGGCCGCTGCCGGGATTCACCACCGACACGGCGCCGACGAAGGTCAACGCCATGAAGAGCCCGAAGAGGAATTCCGACACGCAGTCGACCGCACCGAGCACGGGCTCCCTGCCCGGCTCGGCGGTCGCGGAAGGCGTGCTCACCGCGCGGCATCCGCGGGCGGATTCCGCTCGCGCATCCACTCGTTCAGCAGCGTGTAGCTCACCGCGAGGATCACCGGCCCGACGAACAACCCGATGATGCCGAACGCGAGCAGCCCGCCGATCACGCCCGCGAAGATGAGCAGCAGCGGCAGGTCGGCGCCCTTGCGGATGAGCATCGGGCGCAGGACGTTGTCCATCAGCCCGACGATGATCGTCCAGATCAGGAGCACGACGCCCCACACCGTCGAGCCGCTCCAGAACAGCCAGGCGACCGCCGGCGCCAGCACGATGATGGGGCCGACCTGCGCGATGCACAGGAGGAGGATCGTTCCGGTCAGGAGTCCCGCATAGGGAACGCCGGCGACGGCGAGCCCGATGCCGGCCAGGATGGTCTGCGCCAGCGCGGTGACCACCACGCCGAGCGCCACCGCGCGAATCGCCTGTCCCGCGAGGATCATCACTCGCTCGCCGCGCTCTCCGGACAGTCGGAATCCGAAGCGCAGTGCCGCATCGCGGGCGGCTTCGCCGCGCGTGTAGAGGATCACGGCCACGAAGATGGTCAGCAGGAACTGGAGGGTCAGCATGCCGACGCTGCCGAGCATGCCGGCAAGCCACTGCGCCGCCGTCGTCGCGTACGGCGCCAGTCGCGCGACGAGCTGCTCGGTGCCGGCGGCCGCGGTCGTCGTCCAGAACTCCGCGATCTTCGCTCCCACGAGTGGAATGCGCGCGACCCAGTCGGGCGGCGGCGGGATCGGCGACGTGGCCAGCATGCGCCCCCAGCGGGCGATGGTGTCCGCGTTGTCGATGAGCGTGGTGATCGCCAGCAGCAGCGGCACCACGAACACGAGCACCATGGCGCCCGACATGATCGCCACGGCGAAGCCGCGACGGCGCAGCGCACCCTGCAGCCGCAGCATCATGGGCCAGGTCGCAACGACGATCATCACGGCCCAGATGATCGACAGCAGGAAGGGATGCAGGATCCAGAACGAGCCGACCACGAGGCCGACCAGAAGCAGGATCGCGAGCATCGTGCGCGTCAGGTCGTTCCGGGGAACCGTCACCGGTGGCGGAGGGGGCATGGTCGGCACCTTCGGGGCAATGCCATCGGCGTCGCGTTCACGCGTGACGCGCACGACCGTGCGATGCGGCCGGGTGCGCCTGCCGTGCTGCAACGCGACGCCGCGCTAGCCTTTGCAGCATAGCAGGAAGGCCGGGCGCGGCTTCGCCTTGCGGCGCAGCCCCGCGGTCATCGCAGCGAGCCGTGAAACCTGTCGCCGCTACGGCGCGCTGCACACGAAATTGACGCAGCTCCCGCCGCCGGTGCAATCGGCGTTGCTGGTGCAGCACCCGCACGGCTGGCCGTTCTTGCTGCAATCGGAGGTCTTGAGGCAGTAGCTCCCCGGCGGCGTGCCGCCGAACGGCGCGACGTTGCACATCGTGTGGCCGGGAATCTGGCTGCACGGGTACGCCGACTTCACCGCGTCGAGCAGGCACACGTTCGCGCACGGCGAGGGCGCGATGGGCGGCACGCTGCACGTCGGCACAGGCGCCGGATTCTGCGCCGGGCACCACTCGACCACGTACTCGTGCGCGCCGGTCGCGCGCGTGATGAACTGCGGGCCGGAGGTCGGCGTCTGGTAGGCCGTCGGGCAACCGACGTCGTCGCAGATCTGCGTGGAGACGCCGCGCAGGCTCGTGGCTGCGCTGGTGCCGTCCCACTGGGCCAGCGCGCACGCGGGCGTCGTGGTCGCCTGCAGCGCGAGGATGCGCGCCTTCACGTTGAAGAAATGCGGGGGCGGCGTGGGCATCGCACCGTTGGTCGAGATGTCGTACGACACGTCGCCGTTGGTGCCGGGCGTGAACTCCACGCGGGTGCCGGTGGCGCAGCTCGGCGTGCCGTCAGTGCTCGCCGAGTAGGAATTGGGCTGACCTGCGACCGGATGGACCGGCGCGCTCGTATCGACCAGCGTGCACGCACTGCCGTCGGCCGCGGAGAGGTACACCGTCACGGTCTGGCCTGCGCAATAGTTGTTGAACGTCACGCGCACCGCGGGCGCCTCGCCGCCCAGCAACGCCGGCGCAAAGCCCTGCTTCACGCTGTCCCACACGGGCAGCGGCGTCAGCGCGTCGACGCGGTAGGCGCCGGCGGGCCCGGTGTGCGTCGAGAACTGGCCGGTGGTGTCGAAGCCCTCGAACCGGGCCGTGTCGACCAGCGTGTGCTGGAAGAAGCAGCTGCCGAGGAAATAGCCCTGCGGCGTGGCATCGCTCGCCGCCAGCTTGCGCGTCGCCTCGATCTGGCCCAGCACGATCGACGCCTGCTTCTGGAGGTCGCCGCCGGAATCGGTCTGCGAGAAGCCCATTTCGCCGAAGAAGAGCGGCGGCAGCGTGTTCCACGCCGTGGTGCCGGGAAACGCCGACTGGAACTGCTTCGGATTGGTGAGGTAATCCTCGAGCGCCGCACCCACGCGGAACGGGTTCGACGACGCGATGAAGCGAGTCTTCCAGAAGTCGGCCGGCACCGCGGCGACCGCCACCGGCGTGCCGTCGAACTTCGACTTGTAGCTGGTGCGCGCCTGGCTGTCGGACAGCGCATTGGAAAGCGACAGGATCGCGAGCACCGCGCCGGGAAGGTCCGAAGGCGAGTGGTCGACGTTCCGGCCCGGATTCGTCTGCAGCCACTGCACGGTCGCGCGCTCGAACGCCTGCGCGAGGTCGCGGTTAAGGTTCCCGCGCTGGTCGCGCGCGAAGACGGCGTCGGAGACGGGGCTCGTGATCGGAAGGCGGTTCTCCGGCGGAACGTTCGCCTCGTTCTCCAGCGTGAGGATCGCCTGCACCACGAACGCGACGTCGACCGGGTTGATGCCGTTCAGGTCGTACTCGTTGTAGATCGCCCACATCGCGGCGGCAGGATGCGGCGTCGTGCCCGTGTACACCTGCCTGAAGATCTTGCGAACGAGATCGTAGGCCGCCTGGTAGCCCTTGCCGCAGGTCTCGCAGCCGGTGGTGCCGGTGATTGTCTGGGCGGTGAAATTGGAGATCGGGATCATCACCTTCATCCCGTTCGCGGCGGCAGCGTCGAGGAACGATCCGTGATCGGGACGCGCCGGATTCCAGTTGTAGAGGTGCAGCAGGTTGACGTGCGCGTCGCGCAGGTTCACGAGGTCGCGGCGCGCGCCGACCTGCCCGTCGTCGCCCCAGATGCCCTTGAAGTCGCCGTTGAAGAAGTCGGAGTCGTAGTACGCGGCCTGCGGGAAGTCGGACGGCTTGGGGTCGTACGCGATGCCCTGGATCGGCCGCAGCGCCGTGAGGTTCGCGGGGATCGAGGACTGCGCGGCGGCGTCGCTCGTGTGCAGTGCGCCGGCCGCGATGAAACAGGCGAGCGCGAGCGCGGCGGTACGCACGGCGCAGCGGCGGAGACTGGCGAGGTTCATGGTCGTGCTCGTCGAAAGTCGATGAAGGGACGGGGCGCGCGCGGCCTCGATCAAAACCGGATTGCCACGCCCATATTGACGCCCTGCGCCCAGAACGAGGAGTCGTTGAAGGCGAACGCCGGCTGCGCCGGTCCCACGAGCCTGGGCGTGGGATCCTCGGTATACGACGTGCTCTGCGTCGTGTTGACCGTCCGGTTGAGCTGGTTGCCGGGGCGCACGACGTTGCTCGCGTACAGCAGCGAGTAGCCCACGAAGAGCGACGCCGACGGTGTCACCCGGTAGCCGACCTTCAGGCTCAGCTCCGGCACCACCGCGAACTGCGTGCGCGAGTAGTTGCCGATGTTGGTGGGCAGCGCGAAGTAGCCACCGGTGAACGTCTGCACCGACGTGTAGTTCGTGTAGTCGTTGGTGGCGACCGAGCCGCTCACGTCGACCTCCTGCACCATGCCGCCCAGCGCGACCTTGGCCGAGCCGGCGCCGAACCACGGCCCCTGGTCGAAGCGCGCGCGCACGCCGAGCTGCGCACCGTAGAAGCTGTTGGTGGCCGCGAACCGATCCGTCGTGTCCCAGATGTCGACCGGGAACGGCGGGATGTACGGGCTGCTGGTGGTGAACGTGTACGTCTCGCGCAGCCGCAGGTAGCGCAAGCCGCCGATCACGTCGACCTGCAACGCGTCCGCGCGCGGCAACGCCCACGTCGCGTTGACCTCGGCGCCGAGAAGGTTGCTCGACAACGCCTCGGTCGCGCTGCCGGCGAAGGTGGGCGCGAACGAAAGCTCGGTTCCGTTCTCGATGCCGGTCTGCGCGTCGAGGTAGGGCAGGATGAGGTCGACGGAGCCGATCTTGCCCGACGAGCTCACGCTCCGGCTCGTGGTGCGCGTCGGCAGGTAGAGCACGCTGCCTTCGAAGCCCAGCCGGTCGCCCGTCGCGTAGGCGGCGGAGAGCCGGAAGCCCGGATGCATGCCGGTGTCGATGGACTGGCCGCCGAGATACGTCTGCAGGTTGGGAACCGTCAGCACCGCGTTGGTGACGAGCGGGACCGGTGCGGGACTGTCGTTGAACCACCAGAAGAGCGCCTCGGCGCCGAGGGTGATCGGAGAGACACGAGCGATGTCGGTGGCGGGGGTCTGTGCGTGTGCCGTTGCGGCACCGACGAGCAGCAGCGCGACGATGGGAAGCGGGAGGCGGGACATGGTGGCGTTCTCGTGGGCGGGTGCGTGGGCGAACCTGCCGCTTGGACGTTGCTGCGCGCCATCGCCTTGGCGGCAGTTGCTCGTCACATCATATGCCTTACCGCTGGTGGTGACACCAGCAATCCTTGTCCGGATGCATTGGGAGGGGTCGTGTGCGCGCACGCGCCGGCGTTGCGGCGTGATTCGCGACGCTCGATCGTGCGGCACGTGCGGAATTCCGCCGACCCTGCACGGGGACGCAGCGGCAGCGGCAGCGGCGGCCGCCGCGACATCCAACGAAAAGGGCCTGCCCGAAGGCAAGCCCTTGAAAGAGTGGTAGGCCGTGCAGGGATCGAACCTGCGACCAACGGATTAAGAGTCCGCTGCTCTACCAGCTGAGCTAACGACCCACGCTTGACGCTCGCGGGCCGCCGAAACACTGGCGACCCAAAAGCGGGTTGCCATTATAGCAGGATCGGGCCGGGGCGGTAAACCCGAGGCGCCGCGCTTAACCGGCGAGCGCGCGATACACGCGCACTTCGGCCGGACCAGCCGCCAGCGCCTCGCGCTCGCGCCGCTCGCGGAACGCGGCGAGATGCGGCGACGCGCGATGCAACTCGAACGCAGCCTCGTCCCGATACACCTCGTAGAAGACGAAGGTCTCCGGATCGGCGACGTCGCGATGCGGAATGTACGCGAGGCAGCCCGGCTCCTCGCGCCGCACGACCGCCGCCTGCTCGCGCAACAGCTGGGCGAGCGCATCGGCCTTGCCGGGCGCCGCCTTCAGCTTCGCGATCACGGTGTAACCCTCGCTCATCGTTCACGTCTCCGGCCGTTGCGGCGTTGCGCCGCGAGCTCGCACGATACGCGAATCGCGGGCCGGGCGTCAGCCGCCGGCGAGCGCGTCGCGCACCAGCGTCATCAGCGCGTCGATGCCGAAGGGCTTCTGCAGCACCGGGCAGCCGGGCGGAAACACGTCGTCCCGGCTCTTGGGCCAGGCGGTCATGAGGGCGACGGGCTTCCCCGGGAAGCGATGGTGGACCACGCGTGCGAAATCGAGGCCGTCGACGCCCGGCATGCGCACGTCCGTGACGACGAACGCGATGTCGTCGCCGTGCGTGTCGAGCGTCTGCAATGCCTCGTGTGCGCTGGTAGCGGCGAGCGCCGGCTGGCTCAGGGATTCGAGCACCAACACGAGCGAGCGAGCGAAGAACTCGCTGTCGTCGACGACCAGGACGGTCGGCTTCCCCAAGACAGCCTCGGCAAAATACGTCCGGCGGATTATAGAGAGCGACCGGGAACAACCCTTGCACGCGCGTCCAAGAATCGCTGGACGTCGGCGCCGCTGCGACAGATGATTCGGCGGCACGGCGATTCGCCCGCAGCCGCGAACGGAACACGCTCTTCGCCATGGACACCACGACCACTTCCGAACCGACGCGCGCGCAGATCGACGCGCTGCGCGGCCCCGCGCTGCTCGAATTCGGCACCAGCTGGTGCGGCCACTGCAGGGCCGCTCAAGGACCGATCGCCGACGCCCTGGCGCAGCACCCGAGCGTCCGCCGCATACGCATCGAGGACGGCCCCGGCCGGCCCCTCGGCCGCTCGTTCCGCGTGAAGCTGTGGCCGACGCTCGTCTTCCTGCGCGACGGCGCCGAGGTCGATCGCCTGGTGCGTCCCTCGGGTCGCGCCGCGATCGCGGACGCGCTCGCGCGCCTCGACGGCGCGTAAGCGCTTCAGTCGTCGCGGCTTGTCCCGAAGAGCTGCGACAGCGCGAACAGCACCGTCGTCACGAGGATCATGATCGTCGAGATGGCGGCGATCGTCGGGTCGATCTGGTCGCGCAGCGCGAGGAACATGTTGCGCGTGAGCGTCGAGTTGGCGCCGCCGGACACGAACAGCGCGAGGATCACCTCGTCGAACGAGGTCAGGAACGACAGCAGCGCACCGGAGATCACCGCGAAGCGGATCTGCGGCAGCGTGACCAGCAGGAACGCGCGCGGCCGCGACGCGCCCAGGCTGCGCGCGACCATCTCCTGATTGGCGTCGAAGTGCTTCAGCGCCGACGTCACGATGATCATCACCAGCGGCACCGCGAGCATGCTGTGCGCGAGCACGAGCCCCAGCAGCGTGTTGTTGAGCTTCGCCTTCACGTACACGTAGAACACCGCGACCGCGATCAGGATCACCGGCACGATCATCGGCGTGATGAGCAGCGCGTGCACCGCGCGCGCGATGCGGAAGCGCGACGCCGCGAGGCCGTAGGCCGCGAGCGTGCCGAGCGTCGTCGCGAGCACCGACGTCAGCGCCGCCGCCTTAAACGACGTCGCCGTCGCCTGCCGCCACGCGCTCGACGCGAAATAGTTGTCGTACCAGCGCAGCGACCACTGCCGCGGCGGGAACTCGAGGTATTGCCCGCCGGAGAACGACATCGGCACCACGATGAGCGTGGGCACCACGAGGAACGCGAGCACGCAGGCCGCGATGACGTAGAGCCACAGCCGCCGCGCGTGCGTGACCTGCGTCGCCGAGGCGGGCGAATCGAGCCAGCTCACCGGGAGCCCTCGCCCAGCACGCCCTCCAACCGCGCGATGCGCGACGCCACCCACAGGATCAGCATCGTCGCCGCCAGCAGCACCACGCCGAGCGAGCTCGCGGCGCCCCAGTTGAAGAAGAGCTCGATGTCGCTCGCGATCTGGTTGGACACCATGATCACCTTGCCGCCGCCCAGCACAGCGGGCGTCACGTAGAACCCGAGGCAGATGATGAACACGATGAGCGAGCCCGCGAGCAGCCCCGGCAGCGACAGCGGGAAGAACACGCGCCAGAACGCGACCGTGGGCGACGCGCCGAGGTTCGCGGCGGCCTTGAGGTAATCGCGGTCGATCGCGCGCATCGCGCCGTACACCGGCAGCACGAGGAACGGCAGCATGATGTGCACCATGCCGACCAGCGTGCCGAAGAGATTGTTGACGAGCACCAGCGGCTCGTCCCACAGCCCGAGCGCCATGCCCCAGGTGTTGACGAGCCCCTGCCGCTGCAGCAGCACGAGCCACGCGTAGGTGCGCACGAGCAGCGACGTCCAGAACGGCAGCATCACCGCGATCAGCAGCAGGTTGGCCGTGCGCCGCGGCAGTTGTGCGAGCACGTACGCGAGCGGGTAGCCCAGGCCCACGCACAGCGTCGTCGTGATGAAGCTCACCTTGAACGTCGCGAGGAAGATGCGTCCATACGACGGCTGCTCCAGCATACGCCGGTAGTGCACGAGCGACAGGCTGCCGTCATCGGCGAGGAAGCTCAGGCCGAAGAGCCACGCCACCGGCAGCACCATCGTCACCAGCGCGAGCAACAACGCGGGCGCCGACAGGCCCAGCAGCGCGAGCCGTTCGCGCAGCTCGTCGCGGCGCAGGCCCCGCGCGTTGGGCGCGTCGCGGTCGACGGCGAGCGTGGAGGTCAGCGTGGCCACGGCCGGCGCGCGTGCTTCAAGGTCCGTCCTGCGGGATCAGCACCGCGTCCTGCGCGTCGAAGGCGAACGGCGCGGTGTCGCCGACCGCGGGCACGCGCGCCAGCGCACCGGCACTCGCGATGCCGCGCGCGCTGATGCGGCTGCCGTCGGAGAGCTGCGCCTGCACGAGGAACGTCTCGCCCTGGTAGATGACGTCGGTGACGCGCGCATCGAGCACGTTGTGCCCGTCGCGCCGCTCGCCGTTGCCGACGCGGATGCGCTCGGGACGCAGCATCAGCAGCGACGGCCCGCCCGCGGGCGCGGGCGCCGCCGTGCGCACCGCCACGCCCGCGCAGCGGCAGGTGGCGCCGTCGTGCTCGACCTTGAGGAACGTCGACTCGCCGATGAACTCGGCCACGAAGCGGTTCGCCGGCTGCTCGTAGATGCGGCGCGGCGTGTCGACCTGCATCACGCGGCCGCCCGCGATCACCGCCACGCGATCGGACATCGTCAGCGCCTCGCGCTGGTCGTGCGTGACGTAGATCGTGGTCATGCCGAGCTTCTCGTGCAGCTGGCGCAGCTCGATCTGCATCAGCTCGCGCAGCTGGCGGTCGAGCGCGGACAGCGGCTCGTCCATCAGCACGATGCGCGGCGCGAACACGATCGCGCGCGCCAACGCGACGCGCTGTCGCTGCCCCCCCGAGAGCTCGTGCACGCGCCGCGCGCCGTAGCCGGCGAGCTTCACCATCGCGAGCGCCTCCTCGACGCGGCGCGCGATGTCGGCGGCCGGCACGCGGCGCAGCTTCAGCGGGAACGCGACGTTGGCCGCGACGTCGAGGTGCGGGAAGAGCGCGTAGTTCTGGAACACCATCCCGACGTCGCGCCGGTGCGGCGGCTTGCGGATCACTTCCGCATCGCCGAAGCGCAGGCTGCCCTGGTCGGGCCGGATGAAGCCCGCGAGCACCATGAGCAGCGTCGTCTTGCCCGAGCCCGAGGGCCCCAGCAGCGTGAGGAACTCGCCGCTCGCGATGTCCAGGTCGACGTGCTCCAGCGCGACCTGCGCGCCGTACGTCTTGCGCACGCCGCGGATGGTGATGGGGATGGCCGCGGCGGTCATGCCTCCGCGGCCCTACTCGGTGAGCATGTTCTGGTAGAGCTCGGCCGCGCGCGCCTCGTTCTTGATATACCAGTCGAGGTCGATCGGGATCTGCTTCGCCGCGTTCTCGGGCGACGAGGGCAGGCGCTTCGCGTACGCGGCGTCGATGGTGCCAAGGTCGTAGGCCTTCCTGTTCGTCGGACCGTACGTAATGTACTTCGTGAACTCCGCCTGGTACTGCGGCTTGCTGATCTCCGCCAGGAATTTCATCGCGGCCGCCTTGTTCGGCGCGTCCTTCGGGATCGCGAAGCAATCGTAATCGAGCAGGCCCTGGTTGTACGTGTACGCGACCTTGCCGCCGTCCTTGGCGACGACGTCGAAGCGTCCGTTCCAGCCGGTGATCATGTCGACCTCGCCGTCCTTCATGAGCTGCGCGTGCTGCGCGCCGGACGACCACCACACCGCGATGTGCGGCTTCAGCTCCTTGATCTTTTTGATCGCGCGCTCGATGCCGCCCGGCTGCGACAGCACCTTGTACACGTCGGCCGGCGGCACGCCGTCGGCCATCAGCGCGGGCTCGAGCGCGCCCGCCACGCCCTTGCGGTACGAGCGCTTGCCCGGGAATTTCTTCACGTCCCAGAAATCGGCCCAGCTCTGCGGGCCCTTGTCGCCGTACGTCTTGGTGTTCCACGCGAGCACGGTCGAGAACACGTCGCCGCCGACGCAGTACTCGCCCGCGAAGCCGGGCAGGAAGCTGGACGCGTCGATGACCTTGTAGTCGAGCTTCTCGAGCAGGCCCTCCGCCCCCGCGCGCGCCGCGCTGCCCGACCCGCTCGCCACGACGTCCCAGGTGTTGGCGCCCGCCTTCATCTTGAGGCGCAGGTCGCCGATGCCCGTGTACGTCTCCTCCTTGAGCTTCATCCCGAGTGCCTTGGCCGCGGGCTGGAAGAGCGCCTTGCTCTGGCCCTCCTGGTACGAGCCCCCGAACGAGACGACGTTGATTTCCTGCGCGTGCGCAGCCACCGACACGGTGAGCGCGAGGACGACGGACGACGCGGCGAGACGAACGATCGGCATGGCGTTTCCTCCGTGGCGGCGCACCGTGGGCGGAGCGCCGGTTATCGATCCAGTGTGGTGGCAGCGTGGTCCGGTGCAAAGGGCCATTTTGATCCTCCGTCCATACCGCTTTGCGCCGGCGCTAAGGCGCGATGCGCGCGGCCACCGCCTTGGTGCGGCAGTAGCTGCGCACGCCTGCGAGCCCCTTCTCGCGGCCGAAGCCCGAGCGGCGGTTGCCGCCGAACGGCACCTCGATGCCGCCCGCGAAATACTCGTTGACGTAAACCTGCCCCGCGTCGATGTCGCGCGCGAGGCGATGCGCGAGCGCAAAATCGCGCGTGAACACGCCGGCCACCAGCGCATACGGCGTGCCGTTGGCGAGCGCGACCGCCTCGTCGACGTCGTCGAACACCTGCACGCACAGCACCGGCCCGAAGATCTCGTCCTGCACCGCCGGGTCGTGCGCGGGGACGTCGTCGAGGATCGTCGGCGGGAAGAACCAGCCCTTGCCGGTCGCCGGGTCGGTGCACGCATGCCCGCCGGTGACGACCTCCACGCCACGCGCGCGCGCCGCCTCCACGTGGGCGGCGATGCGCGCCTGGTGCAGCGCCGAGTTCACCGGGCCCATGCCGGGATCGGCGAGCCCATGGCCCAGCGTGAGGCCGCGCATGCGCGCGGCGAGCCGCGCGACGAACGCGTCGTGGACCGCGCGCGCGATCACCAGCCGCGACCCCGCCGAGCAGATCTGCCCCGCGTTCTCGCAGATCGCGCCGAGCACGTTGTCGAGCGCGATGTCCAGGTCCGCGTCGGCCAGCACCACCACCGGCGACTTGCCGCCGAGCTCGAGCACGACGCTCGTCACGTTCACTGCGGCGCGCTGCATCACGCCGATGCCGGTCGCGACGGAGCCGGTAAACGTCACGTGATCGATGCCCGGATGGCCGACCAGCGGCGCACCCACGGCAGCGCCGGTGCCGGTGACGACGTTGCACACGCCGCGCGGCAACCCCGCCTCCGCGAGGATCTGCGCGAGCAGGAGCGCGGTGAAGGGCGTCGTCTCGGCAGGCTTCACGATCACCGTGCAGCCGGCCGCGAGCGCGGGCGCGAGTCCGCGCGCGGTGGTGGAGATCGGGTAATTCCACGGCACGATCTGCGCGCACACGCCGATCGGCTCCAGCACCGTGTACGCGACGTGATCGGCGCCGAGCGGGAGCGTGTCGCCCTGCAGCTTGTCGCACACGCCGGCGTAGTACTCGAATGCGCGGGCCGCTCCCATGACGTCCCCGCGCGCCTCGCGCAGCGGCTTGCCCACGTCGAGCGTCTCCACCACCGCGAGCTGCTCGCTGCGCTCGCGAACGAGCGCCGCGGCGCGGGCGAGCACCCGTCCGCGCTCGGCCGGCAGCATGCGCCGCCACGGCCCGTGCGCGGCGACGCGCGCCGCCGCGACCGCGAGGTCGACGTCGTCGGTGTCCCCCGCCGCGAATTCCGCGAACGCCTCGCCGCGCCCCGGATCGTGCGACGCCATGCGCGTGCCGTTGCGCGCCGGCACGATCGTGCCGTCGATGAAGTGGCCGGCCGGCAAGCCCGCCACCGTGCCGCTGGCGCGCGCCTCGTCCAGCCAGCCCGCGAACGCATTCATGCGGCCACACTCTCCTGATGGGTCGCGTGCGCGAGCCAGTCGGGATGCACCGTCACGCCCCACCCGGGCTCGTTCGGCAGGCGCACCTTGCCGTCGACCACGTCGTACGGCGAGCGCACGAAGAGGCCCTCCTGCCACGGATAGTAGTCGGGACCCTCGATCGAGAATTCGAGGTACTTGCCCGCGTTGGGGATCGCGCACAGCAGGTGCATCGTGAACAGCGTCACCATCGTCAGGTTCGCGCTGTGCGGCGTGCACGGGATGCCCGCGGCGTCGGCGAGCCGCGCGACGCGCAGCGTGCGCGCGAGGCCGCCCATGTAGCAGACGTCCGGCTGCACGATGTCGACCGCGCGCATCGCGATCATCTGCTTCCACACCGGCATCCAGTTGTCCTGCTCGCCGCCGGTGACGTCGAGGTCGAGCGCGTCGCGCACCGCCTTGGTCTCCTCGAGCTCCCAGTACGGCACCGGCTCCTCGAAGTGGCTCACGCCGTAATCCTGCAGCAGGCGGCCGACCTCGATCGCGCGCTTCGCCGAGAACCCGCTGTTGCCGTCGACCAGCAGCGCTACGCCGCCGCCGAGCGCGCGGCGCACCGCGGGCACGATCGCCTCGGTGCGTCCCGGCCACTCGTCGACGTCGTGGCCCGCCTCGGCGCCGACGCGGAACTTGAACGCATCGAAGCCGTAGCGGTCGCGCAACGCGCACAAGCGCGCGGCCTCGGCCTCCGGCGTGATGTCGCGCTTCATCGACGACGCGTACGCGCGCAGCTCGCGCGCCGTGCCGCCCAAGAGCTCGCACACGCGCTTGCCCTCGCGCCTGCCGCGCAGGTCCCACAGCGCCGTGTCGACGCCGCCGATCGCGCGATACAGATGCGAGCCCGGGAACTTGAGCTCGCGCTCGAACACGCGATCGACGAGCCCGTCGATGTCCGTGTCCTCCCACCCGAGCGCCCATGGTGCCACCTGCCGGTGCAGGATCGTGCACGTGATGTCCGCGTGGTACGGCGAGACCTGGCCCCATCCCTGCGCGCCGTCGTCCGCGGTGACGCGCACGAAGCCCACGAACTCGTTGCAGAACGTCTCGATGCGGGCGATCTTCATGCGCGCGCGGCTGGTTGGGACAGGAGGCGATCATGGGCAGCGAAGTGGACTGCCCGGTAGGTCCATTTTGAACATTCCGTGATACCGTTTCGGGCCGTCCACGAGGAGGTCCCCCATGGTGAAGCGCGCCGGCGGCGCGCTCCTGCTGTCGCTGCGCATCGACCACGCGTCGCCGCGTCCCGTGAGCACGCAGCTCTACGTGCACCTGCGCGACCTGATCCTCACCGGCGGCTTCGCGTCCGGCGAGCGGCTGCCCGCGAGCCGCACGCTGGCGCGCGATCTCGCGGTGTCGCGCACGACGGTGATCGAGGCGTTCGACCGCCTGACCGCCGAAGGGCTCATCGAGTCGCGCGTCGGCGCCGGCACGTACGTGTCGAAGGCGCTGTCGGTGGCGCGGCCGAAGCCGGAGGCCGCTGCGCCGGTCGCGATGCCGCCGCGGCTGTCGCGCGCGATGGCGCGCTCCGTCGAGCGCCTGGGCGAGCGCCAGCGGCTGCCGTCCGCGCCGCGCGCGTTCACCACCGCGTTGCCGGCGTTCGACGCGTTCCCGATGGCGCAGTGGGCGCGCCTGTCCGCCAAGCACTGGCGGCGCAACCGCGACGACGTGCTGGGCTACGGCGATCCGTTCGGCCACGCGCCGCTGCGCCAGGCGATCGCCGCGCACCTGCGCGCCAATCGCGGCATCGGCTGCGATGCGGAGCAGATCTTCATCGTCGGCGGCGCGCAGCAGGCGTTCTCGCTGATCGGCTCGGTGCTGCTCAATCCGGGCGACCGCGTGTGGTTTGAGAACCCCGGCGCGATCGGCGCGCGCAACAGCCTCATCGCGGCGGGCGGCGAGCTGGTGCCGGTGCCGGTCGACGACCAGGGCATGCGCGTCGACGAAGGCCTGCGCCGCAGCCCGCGGTTCCGACTCGCGTTCGTGACGCCGTCGCACCAGCAGCCGCTATCGGTGGTGATGAGCCTCGAGCGGCGCTTCGCGCTGCTGCACGCCGCCGCGCAGGCCGGCGCGTGGATCATCGAGGACGACTACGACGGCGAGTTCTCGTTCGGCGGCGCGCCGCTGCCGACGCTGAAGAGCGTGGACACCACCGGGCTCGTGATCTACGTCGGCACGTTCAGCAAGTCGCTGTTCCCGGCGTTGCGGCTCGGGTACCTGCTGTCGCCGCCCGGGCTCGTCGACACGCTGCGCTCGCTGATGAGCAAGGTGCTGCCCGGCGTGCCGTCGTTCGTGCAGGCGGTGGTCGCGGACTTCATCGACGAAGGCCACTTCGCCTCGCACCTGCGCCGCATGCGGCGCATCTACGCCGAGCGTCACGAGGCGCTGTGCGACGCCGCGCAGCGCCGCCTGGCCGGCGCGCTCGACATCGTGCCGAGCCAGAGCGGCCTGCACACCATCGCCCACCTGCGTGGACGCCACACGGAGCTCGGCGTGGTGCAGGCCGCGGCGCAGCGCAACGTCACCGTGTCGCCGATCGGCCGCTTCGCGCTCGACAAGGTGACTTCGCGTGGCCTCGTGCTCGGCTTCGGCGGCGTGCGCCCGCCCGAGATCGACGCCGGCGTGCGCGTGCTCGAGGAAGTCCTCGCCGCGCCCGCGCGGCACTGATTGGTCCTGTGCTCCGCTCCAGAATGGACCTGCCGCGCACGTCGCGGTTTGTGGCACGCTGAACGGCATGCCGGCGCCGGGTCCCGCAGACACGTTCGATTACGTCATCGTCGGCGCGGGCTCCGCGGGCTGCGTGCTCGCGAATCGCCTGACCGCGAACGGGCGCCACAGTGTGCTGCTGCTCGAGGCCGGCGGCAGCGACCGCCGCTTCTTCGTGCAGATGCCGATCGGCTACGGCAAGTGCTTCCACGATGCGCGCGTCAACTGGCGCTACCGCACGGAGCCCGAAGCCTCGCTCGCGGGACGAGCGGGCTACTGGCCGCGCGGCAAGGTGCTGGGCGGATCGAGCGCGATCAACGCGATGGTCTTCGTGCGCGGCCAGCCGCAGGACTTCGACGGCTGGGCGGCGCTCGGCAACGCCGGCTGGGCGTGGTGCGACGTGCTGCCGTACTTCCGGCGGATGGAGGATTGCGCGCGCGGGGCGAGCGAGTGGCGCGGCGCCGGCGGGCCGTTCGCGACGCGCTTCATCGACGACGAGGCGCATCCGCTGTGCGGCGCGTTCCTGCGCGCCGGCGAGGAGGCGGGCTTCCGTCGCAACGAGGACTTCAACGGCGCGACGCAGGAGGGCGTCGGCTACTACGAGATCGCGGTGCGCGACGGGCGCCGCGTGTCGTCGGCGAGCGCGTATCTCGATCCGGCGCGCAGCCGTTCCAATCTCGCGATCGTCACGGATGCGCTCGTCACGCGCCTCGGGTTCGAAGGCGCGCGCGCGGCGTCAGTGACGTATGAACGAGGCGAGGCCACGCAGACCGTGCGGGCCGCGCGCGAGGTCATCGTGTGTGCGGGGGCCGTTGCGTCGCCAGCGTTGCTGCAATGTTCCGGCGTCGGTCCTGCGCCGCTCCTGCAATCGCTCGGCATCCCGGTGATCCGCGACGCGCCCGCAGTGGGGCACCACCTGCAGGACCACCTGTGCATCGACTACCTCTATCGCGCGAAGGTGCCGTCGCTGAACGAGGTGCTGCGGCCGTGGCACGGCAAGCTGCGCGTCGGGCTGCGCTATCTCGCGCGGCGCGAAGGTCCGCTCGCGATGTCGGTGAACCAGGCCGGTGGCTTCGTGCGTTCGCGCACCGACGTCGACCGCCCCGATCTGCAGCTCTATTTCTCGCCGCTGTCGTACACGCGCACGCCGCCCGGCGTGCGGCCGCTGATGACGCCCGATCCGTTTCCCGGATTCCTGCTCAGCGCGCAGCCGTGCCGGCCGCGCAGTCGCGGGCGGATCGAGGCGCAGTCGACCGATCCGCGCGTACCGCCGCGCATCGTGCCGGGTTCGCTGTCCGATCCTGCCGATCTCGCGGACCTCGTGGCGGGCGCGCGGTTGTTGCGCAGGCTGGCGTCGATGCCCGCGCTCGCGTCCATCATCGCCGAGGAGATGCGCCCGAGCGCGGCGGTCGGCGATGACGACGACGCGCTCGCGGCCGACATTCGCGCGCGGGCGTCGAGCGTCTTCCATCCGACGAGCACGTGCCGCATGGGCGTCGACCCGCGCGAGAGCGTCGTCGACCCGCGCCTGCGCGTGCATGGAATCGCCGGCCTGCGCGTCGTCGATGCGTCCGTCTTTCCATCGGTGACGTCGGGAAACACCAATGCGCCGGTGCTCATGGTCGCCGAGCGTGCGGCCGACGTCGTGCTCGCGGACGTTCATTAACCGGAATTCACGATGAGCGATGACCTGTTCACCTCCGACGTTCGCTTCGCGCCGTACTGGTGGGAGCGCACGCCGCGTCCCGTGCTCGTGCCACGCGACGTGCCGCCCACGTGCGACGTCGCGATCGTGGGGTCCGGGTACACTGGCCTGCAGGCGGCGCTGCAGACCGCGCGCGGCGGACGTCACACCGTCGTGTTCGATGCGGAGGACGCGGGCTTCGGCTGCAGCACGCGCAACGGCGGGCAGATCTCGACCAGCGTGAAACCGTCGCTTGCGACACTCACCAAGCGGCACGGAGAGCAACGCGCGACCGCCATCGTCAGGGAGGGCCAGCGCTCGCTCGCGTGGACCGGGGAGTTCATCCGCGCCGAGGGCATCGACTGCGATTTCCGCGTGTGCGGCCGCTTCCACGCCGCGCACAACGCGGCGCAGTTCGAGGCGCTCGCGAAGAAGGCCACGCAGCAACCGAAGGGACTCGAGGTGGAGGCGCACGTGGTGCCGCGCGCCGAGCAGCACCGCGAGATCGGCACCGACGCGTACTTCGGCGGCGTGGTGTACGCGCAGCACGCGTCCGTCGATCCGGCGCGGTATCACCAAGGCATCCTCGAGCGCGTCACGGCCGCGGGGGCGACGCTCGTCGCGCACTGCCCCGTCACCGCGATCGCGCGCGATGGCGGGCGCTATCGCGTCACCACCGCGCGCGGCACGACGAGCGCGCGCGACGTCGTCATCGCCACCGACGGCTACACCGGGCCGCTGTCGCCGTGGCTGCAGAGGCGCGTCATCCCGATCGGCAGCTACGTGATCGCGACCGAGCCGCTGCCCGAGGCGATCGTCGAGCGCCTGATGCCGCGCAATCGCATCGTCAGCGACACGCGCAAGGTCGTCTTCTACTACCGCACGTCACCGGATCGCCGCCGGATTCTCTTCGGTGGCCGCGTGTCGGTGAGCGAGACCGACCCGCGCAACAGCGCGCCGCTGCTGCACGCCGATCTCGTGAAGATCTTTCCCGAGCTCGCACGCGTGCGCATCACGCATTCGTGGTGCGGATTCGTCGGCTACACGTTCGACGAGCTCATGCACACGGGACGTCACGAGGGCATGTACTATGCGACCGGCTACTGCGGCTCGGGTGTCGGCATGGGCGGCTACCTCGGCATGCGCATCGGGCAGCAGGTGCTCGGGCTCGACGAAGGGCGAACCGCGTTCGACGGCTTGCCGTTCGCGACGCGGCCGTTCTACACCGGCAAGCCGTGGTTCCTCGCGCCGTCGGTGCGGTACTTCCGGTGGCGGGATCGGTTGCCGGTGTGAACGGGGGCGCGGCGGCGCCTGGGCAATCAGCCCGCGCGCACGGCGCTGGCGAAGTCCTCGATGTAGAGGATGTAGATGCGGTGGGTGCGCTGGATGAAGCGGCGCAGCTCGTCCACGCTCTGGCTCGCGGCCTTGCAGGCCTGGACTTCGCCCGTGCCGATCGCCGGCCGCGCGCAATCGACGGTACCCGCATTCGCGTACGTGGCCACCGCGAACGCAAGCGCGGGAAGTGCCTTCCACACGATCCTGTTCATGGCATTACCTCCGCTGACGTGAGTGGTCGTCGGAATGGCGGCCACGGGCGCAATCTGCGCGCGGGGGGCGTATGCGGCAATCGGTGCGCGACGAACCCGGCGGCGGGGCGATGAAACCGATGTCGGCGGGAGCGAACGCGCGCTCGCGAAAGAAAAAGGGCCGCGCAACAGCGCAGCCCGATCGCGAATGGTAGGCCGTACTGGACTTGAACCAGTGACCAACGGATTAAAAGCCGTCCCTCAGGCGACCGTTGCTCCGCACGGCACCGCGAAAGAACGCACAATCATGCGGTTATCCGCAAACGACCGCAGCTAGCCGCAGCCTGCCGCAGGGAAACTTGCCTCCAAATCTGCCTCCGTGCGACAGCCAATACGTTAGCTGCGCCAACCGAAGTCGGCAAGCCTTGTGGCGCGATGAGATGCGGGTCCAAATATAAACGCGATTTTCTACATCTCCTCGTCGGTATCAGACGAGGAGGAATGCGCAATGGAAATCATGACGAAGCAGCAGGTATTGGAAGAGTTGGGGGTGTCCGAGCGAACCCTCGAAACGTGGGTTCGCGCCCGCAGGTTTCCTGCACCGCTACGCCTGGGCCGGAGGGCTTGCTGGAGCCGCGAAGGGGTTGAGCGCTGGAAGTCCCTTGCCTTCGCCTACCAGCTTAAATTTCAGCCCAGATAGCACACTGACTTTTCTAGGCGGGACACTGGCGTTCCGAGAACTTATTCGGTCCGAAAGAAAGGAAAAGGACGGCAACGCTCCATAAGCAGACGGCTCACTCGCTCGCAAGCTCAGCGCATTGACCTGTACAAACTCTTGAGTCCCATGGCATCGGCGTCCATGCTCATCGGGAGAACGATTCAGAAGACGAATCCCTTCTTGTCATTGATTGCGGTAAGCAGCTTGTTCTGTGTCTCTAAGGTGGATTGAATGCCATCCGCTTTCTTGGCCAGCTCAGTTATGGCTTGAAATCCCTTGTGCCCGTACACCGCCGACGCATTGGCCGCCTTGTCTGACGCCGCGCGGGTGGCGGCTACTGGCTCCGTGAGGCCCGTGAGCAAGGCATGCAGCTGCTCAAGCTGGCCGGCCAAGGGCTCTGTGTATCTGGCATGACGCTCGGCTGCGGCGCGCAGAAACGCGATGTCGCTTTCCATGCGTTCCGACCGCGCCGCGATGCTTTCCAAGGTCTTCCGTTGCTCGTCCCGCTCCTTTGTCTGGAGGGCTTGCATTTGCTCGATAAGGGACACCTGCGTTGCGATTCGCGCATTGACCGCCTCGAGCGATTGGGAGACAGCGCCGACGTGACTCGAGACGTCCGTGGCCTCGATGCGGGCAACGATGTCGGGAATGGACTTTGCGGTCGCCTCAGCCACTAGCCGCGTCTCATCGAATCTGCCGATTACAGAGCTCGCCCTGGAGAGCAGCCCGTCGAACGCGGCTTGCATGCTCGATACCGCATTGGCCAACTGGACTAACGCCTGACTCACCTCCTGCAATCGCGCGGAGGTTTGGCCGTACTGGTCCGCACGCTTCTTTACCTCGCGCAGTTCGGCGGTAACCGCTTGAATCTCCTGAACCGCCACTACCAGTGGCTCGTTCCCGTTCATCTTCATAATCCCCTGATAGTTGGCAACGCCTGATGCACGCTCTTCAAGATGGTGGCGAGCCACTGGTCACGCACGCATTTGCGCACGAAGAACCGGCTAACCGCCTCCTGCTCCCGTCCGTTCTGAATTAGCCATGTCGCGAATTCGACGTGCAGACTATCGTCGATAGCTTGGTCTACCCAACCGCTTAGGCCGGACATCGCGTTGCCAAGAGCTTCGGCGGTGGCCAGACCCTCCTCCTCGACCGCGTAGCGCAACGCTGCCCGGAACTCCTCCACGCTCGAATGCAATTCTTGCTCACTTGGAGCTACGCGCGTCACCGAACTCAGCGACCACAGCCCCGGATGCGTGGGGTAGTTCTCCAGGACACGGCTGCAAGCGCCGTGCAGCTCGCGGGTTTCGTCGGCAGTGACACCGCGATGGATGAACTCTGTCCAGCCGAGCACGTCCCCGTCCTTGGCGTACTCGACGAGCTCGTTAGTGAATCGTTCCGATGCTTGAAGGTAGAGAAGTAGGTCCTTGCGGAACGCATCGACGTCGGTCACGCCCTTGCGCGCGAGTTCGAGCATCTTGCGAGTGGCCTGTCGACGCTCCCGCTCCACCTGCGTGTATACGTAGTTGACTAGCGCCGACGCGACGGCATGCTCTGCCCCCTCAATTGTCAACGCGTCACGAATCTGCTGCTCACCGGCGTCGCCGCGTCGCATCCGGTATCGCCGAACGTAGCCTTGGAATTGGATGACAAGATACTCCCGCAATGCATCAAGGTCATCGCGGCAAGTGCTCCATTCGGGAACGAGCTCAAGCTTGAACGCCTTGGCGTTGTAGTCCTTTACATAATCTCTGACGACGCCAAGCATCATCAATCGCACGACGGCGTATTCGAGGAACTTCTCATCATTCCAGTTCGGTGGTCGTTGCGCGCCGCGCGCTTGGCCTCTACTCTCTGGCAGGTAGGGGAACCGCAAGGCGCTCGACGTCACCAGCTTGCTGCGAATGGCGGTCAGGGTGGTGCACACTTGTGCGATTTCTGCTTCCGGACCGGCGAAAGCTAGCTGGTGAAAGTAAAACGTCCGAACGAAATCTCCACCCTCAAACGGATTGGAATCGCCGAATTCTTTGTAGATGCGGCGGGCCTCGTCGATTGACGTCCCAGGCGCCAGAAGTCTGTCGGCGAGGTCGGGCTCCTCGTCCGAGAAGAGCAGTATGGCTGTTGACACCTTGCGGTCCCGGCCGGCGCGACCAACCTCTTGGTAATACGCTTCGGGAGACTGTGGAACCATATAGTGGACAACTCGCCGGATAGACGGCTTGTCGATGCCCATCCCGAAGGCCGTCGTGGCAACCATCACTCGAAAGCTCTTGGGAAGGCTAGAGATGTATTGCCGCTGGACCTCCGCCTTTACGTCCTCCCAATCACGCGGCGTTTGGTGCGGCCCGAGCGCCCACGCCGGAATGTGTGCCATTACCTGGTCGCGCGTCAGGTGGCGCGCCGGAATCCTGGTCAGCATGGCGGCGTACTTTTTCCACTCAGGACTTTCGCCACAGAAGAAGCGAACTTGGTCGGCGCCCGCCGTGCCGAGGATGTCGGCCGCCACACGGAGGACACCATCGCCGCCGCCAGCAAAGCGACAGAACACGAGCAAGCCCTCGTTCGTGTCCGGGTGGTCCCGCAAGAATTGTGCGGTGAGATGGCGAATGACCTGGTGCTTCTCCGTCTGAGGCAACTTGCGACACACAAGCTTGATTTCGTCGCGGTCCAAGCGCTTTGCTCGAATCACTGCATCCTGACCTGCGATGCCCAACTCTCGTTGCACGTCAGCGAGCACCGTGGTCGACGCGGTCCCGGTCAACGCAACTAGAGGCGCCGAGACATGAAGGCGTTCGGTGCGCTCTTTGACGGTGCGGCTCAAGCTGAGATACGCGGGTCGGAACTCATGACCCCACTCGCTGACGCAGTGACACTCGTCCACGACGACTTGGCAGACTTCACCATACTGAGCCCGGTATGCGGCTAAGTCATCGCGGAAAGCGTCGATGAGAAAACGTTCTGGCGCCACGAGAAGGAAGCGGAGCCTGCCCATCGTCAACTGCGCACTCGCCTGCGCTCTCTGAGTGGCGTCCAAAGCGCTCGAGATGGGTAGTGCGAGGTCGATGCCGAGGTCCACCAATCGCTCGTATTGGTCCTGAAGAAGCGACTTGAGCGGTGAGACGTATACCGTGAGCCCGCCGAGAAGTAGGCCCGCAATCTGATAGGTGAGCGACTTGCCGCCACCTGTCGGCAGCAGTCCAACCACATCGCGGCCAGTCAGGATGCGAGAAAGGATTTCATACTGCCCCTCGCGCAGCGACCGCTTGCGAAGGTAGTCCTGGACGAAGCTATCGAGCAACTCTCGAGTAGGCGGCTCCGCCAGGTTCAGTCGGGACGTGAACACGCGCGTTGGAGGCGGCACGACAATATTGGCAGGACGCGACCATGCTTTAGGAACCGTTGCATGGGGAGGCGGTCGATGCGGCTCAAGAATGCCAATGTCGAGCAGTAATTGCGTGCTCGCCGCCTGCGGCTCCGACACACGGACGATTTCCGGTACTCTAGACTGACCATGCAATACGCGCAGACGGCCAAACCAATCCGCAAAGTCCGCGAGCGCTTCGCCAGCGATGTCCGTGTCGTGCTCGTGCACGCAAATTTCCCACGATGCATCCCATGGCAAAATTCCGTAGCGCAGTGCTTCGAGGAGCAGGAATTCGATGCGACTGCAAACGGTGGCGCCCCAAACGCAAGTGAGGAGCTCGCGTGGCCGCGGTGACGCCAGCGGCTGCTCGACACCCCAGTGGGGTGTCCCGTCATCACGGACAAGAAACTCGCAGAGTCGACTGCGCAATCTCTGCATGTCCTGGAGTTCGGATGTCGGAACGCGCCAGGTCGTCCACCCCAGAGCGCCAAGTGCCTCGTCGCGCTTGGCATCGAGTTCGGCCTGGTCTGGTTCGTGATGCTGGTGGCCATCCACCTCTATAAGAAGCTTCAGGCCGCGGTAGTTCTCCAGGGCGAAATCCGCGCGTTGACCGGCGAATTCATTCGGGTCGATGCCAAGGCTGACTAGGTCGCGCTGCAGTACGAGGAAGTTCAGAAGCGGCAGGCCCAAGCTTGGTACGAGGACCTCGTGGAGGAAACGTCGTTCTGCATCACTGCCCTCACTCAGCGCTGGTTGTGAGGTCCAAATGTCATTTGCTATGTCGCCACTCGACTCGCACTGCCACTGCCCTGGTAATAGCGCTAGCTCGAAGGCCTTGGATAGCCGAGGCTTGGGCACGTCAAATCCGAGGTTGCCGGCGCTCGCGTCGACCGAGTCGATTGGCCAGCGCTGAGTATTGCGAAAGAGCTTGGCGACATATTGCTCGACTCGCCAGCTGGGCAATGTCCATTGCCCCCGCTCAAGGATGCCTTGCGCGATGTCTACGATTGCTGCGCGTTGACCATCCAGTTGGGTCTGGTCTAACTCATTTGCATCGACCGCCCACCGATGTGTGCCAGTAGCGATTCGCCAAGCCTGAAGCTTGGGCCGACCTGAAAGGTGGTTCTTGGGGTTGAGTGCACCGCCCCAGAACGATTGCTGGCGAAGAAAGTGGGGAAGCGCCGAAAGGCGCGTGGCCGTTGGCAACAATTGTTCTTAGAAGAAAGAAAGCGCTTCTAGGGGCATCCTGCCACGGGGATTCGGTAATGCATCAGCAAAGCGCTGCATCTAATGAAGCAGGCTGGTAGCTTGAGGAGACCCCCGTAAGCCGGGAAACCAGGCTTCGGCACTGCTCCGGAACTGAAGCCAGCTTGGCAAGGCTTATGCTCTCGATGCAGACGTCTACCCCGGCCTCAGGCTCGAGCTGATACCGGATAAGCGGCCCCGGCTCGTTTCCAACTCCCACGTTGTGCGGATACAAAAGCACTATTCGTTTACAGGCCAACCCCCTGGCATAGGCGACCATCTGGTACATATCCCCTGGCTGCACGCCAAGCCGCGCCTTGGCGAGTGTGAGCCGCTTCCATTTGGTATCAATCACGCCCACCGCCTTATCTCGCTGCGTGACGACTATGTCCGGAATCAGTGGGAATTTGCGACTGCGGTCGGCGGTGTCACGCGCCAAGTGATATCCGCGCGCCTGTAGTCGCGCATGCAACTCTGTTCCGCGCATGGTTCTCGCTATCATGATTCCGATGTATTGCTCGAACAGCTCATTCATGTCGAAAAGCAGCGCGAACGAGACTATCGACCCGGAAGTCACATCTGGACTCAGCTGTCGCAGAATGAGTTTCGCCAGCTCGAATATCGGCTTGTACCGCTCGTTGGTTCTATCAAGCACAAGACGCTCCGCCGCTCTAACGTCGACCGAGTCATCGACGTCATCCAGCAGAAACAGGAGTTCGGTGGCGAGGCGTTGAGCTTCAAAGTCATGAATGAGCGGCCGCACCTTGAGCAACGCACCTTTTAGGGTGCGGTTCAGCAGATTGTCTTCCGAGAACTCCCAGAAACGGCAGGCTAGTCGCTCCGGGTGCACGGCATTACGCGTAAATTGTTGGGTTGCAACAAGCTTGCCACGCATTACGGAAAGGTCGTCCTCGACCTCGTTGTAGCTCTTGACTAGTCCTTGGCGCGCAAGCAGCAGCAGCCGCCGGCAATACAGCGTGACAAGAAAATCCAATAGCGTTCGTGGTTGAGTTCCTAGGCGAGTCACTTCAGATTCACGGATATCTAAGCCGAATGAAACGCCAATCATCATTAGCAGGTTGTGCCGCACCTCCGGTTCGTCACACGTGCCTTCAATCTTAGGCAATATCTCGAGCACAAGCCCGTCTAGGGCCACGACGCCCACGTAGCTCTGTGGGCGCACCTGCCGCGAACTTACGTATTCGAGCAACCGGATGCCTCGAATTTCGCCGTATCGCATGAGCGCGTCCGCTTGTTGACGCGTCAGCGTTTTTGGATGGCTCGAATACTTCGGCCCAATGGCGACCGGCTCATACTCGGTGACGCTCAAACACTTCACATGTAGACCTTGGTTACAGCCTGCAGAGAGATTCTGTCATTGACCCTGTACGCGACCTTCTCATCAAGGTCTTCCGCCGACTTGCCGAATAGCGCTACAGGGTCTAGTTTGGCGTCGAGGATAACCTGTTCATTTGGCGGTCGCCCATCATCGCGAAAGACGAGCTGCAGCTTCGACCAATCATCGTAGAAGTACTCCTGCAGCAGAGGAATGATTCGCTGCGTCAGGCGCTCAGTCAGGTCGCTGAATGTCTTTACGCCCATTAGATAACTGTGGCCAATCGTATGGTCACGGTCGTAGAGAAATTGAATCCGCTGATTCATCGCCTGCAAGAGCAACCGAAGATTTACTCCATCCACGTCTTCCGCTAGTAACTCGGGAATCGGAAGCATCTCCTGAAACGCAAATCGCCGTCGAAGCGCAGTATCCAGAAGCGCAATTGAGCGGTCGGCCGTATTCATTGTCCCTAGGACATACAAGTTTGGCGGAAGACCAAAGCTTTCCTGCGAGTACGGAAGCGTTACCGAAAGTGCGTTCGGACAACCGACTCGCTTATCAGGCTCCAAAAGCGTTATTAGTTCGCCAAGAATGCGGGCAATGTTCCCCCGATTGATTTCGTCGATAACAAGGACGAACCGGCGCATTGGGTCCGGCGTCGATGCCATAGTGGCCGACACAATGGTTTCCAAGTGCTTCAGTATCGCGAACAGGAACGAATCGGAATACGCGCCAACGTCTGCAGGCCGCTTAATTGTCTGACGACGCGGCCAAAGGTCCCGGAGGCGGCTCTTCGCAACGTTGAATTCGCTCGGATAGCTCGGTACAGTTACCGTAAATCCTTGCGCGCGCGGCGCTTGAGTCACTTCAGCCAAAGCGCCCTTGTAAAGCTTCACTTGCACTCGCCGCGTATCTGATTCATTGATGGCTTCGACCATCTTGTCATAGGCAGTCTCGAAATCCTTCGCGCCGCCAGACGTCACATCCGCCTGCGCAAGCGATTTGTCGTAGTTCTCCCGCGCTCGCTCGGCCACAATCCGAAGTACGCCAGGCTGCACTTCGTACGAAGGCAGTCCGCCGGTCCGCGTAGGGCGAATGCCTTCGATGAACTCCTCGTAGCTATACGATTGGTGAAACGTGACGAACGCTACTTGTCCATCCAGCATGTATCGGTCAAATCGCTTTTTTAGCTCCTCGTATTTTTCTCCAAGCTCGGCAAGGTCATACGGCTGGCCGTCCACAATTGACATCGCTTGTGCAACCGTAGCGTATGTCTTTCCGGTTCCTGGGGGACCATAAAGAATCAAGTTTAGGGGATAGTCGAATTCAACGGGCTCGATGACCGGCTCAGGCTCCTCACCGCCCTTCGCGGGAGTTACCGCCTCACCGCCACCCTCCAATCCTTCGAGTTGGGGCAAGTCCAGGCCGAAGTACGGCTTCAGGATGAGGTGCTCGAACTCCTTAAGGGCACCTTTGGGTACCTGCCAAAATGTCGAATTTCCACGAGGCGTCCATTTCTGAGCGTTCGCTTCGAATGGAATGTGGCTAATTGCGTTCCTGAGCGGTTCATATGCGCGCGCAAAGAAGCCACCATCATCTTTTTCATACGGCTTCGCCGTCGAAGTTATTCTTCCGAGGAGCTGAACCGAGTTCCCGTGGCATAGGTAGACGAGTTCGCCAATTCTCGCGTCATCCATGAACTCGACGCCCTGACCCCAGCCAGTTTCCTTATGCATTACCAGCAAATGGCGCTCAAGCAGCGTTGCGCGCTCCGCTTCGCCGAATATCGCGGGGCCATGTGAGAACTTCCAAATGGTCTGTCGCTTGCTCCATGGCTCATAAACCCGGCGCGCAAAGTCGAGAAGGTCTTCACTTTGTTCTCGTTGAGCAAGCGCCTTCGGATAAAGGTCACTCATGCTGAGGCTGCTTGACGGCTTCAACCCAAGGAACACCGCTAGTGGCTCGGGTTTGAACACATCGAGTATCGTCGGTACCTCGCGATTCTGATAGTGAAAAGCTATTTTCCATTTGTAGGCGCGGCCGAGGTCTACAGCGCCAATTGCTGCGAGGTCTCCCTTTTGAGCGGCTTCTGCGACTGCGAGCACGCGTGCCCGAACCGCCTGAAAGGCTTCATCACGCGTAGCTCCGTACTTTGGCGACCACGCATACTCTTCATCGTAAATTTCCGACTCGGTCGATGGTTTCGTCGTCTTATCGGCGCGCGAGTAGATGCCGAATTTGAACGCCGACCCTCCCCAGATGCTTCCCAGCTTCTCAAGCCGCGCTTCCATCCAATAGGTGAATGTGTCCTTGGAGCCCGCCTTTGTGTATTCCTCGAGCGACATCGACCTGAGGCGGTCGATAGGCCATGTCGCCAAGAACTCATCCCAAACCTTGTTTGCCTCGACATTGGCTTCAGAGGTCATTCCTATCCCCGGATGGTGAAGCGCTGATTGCAGAGTTCCACTTTATAGAGGCCGCCGACAGACTTAGCAGCTCATTCATCGCTATCCTTGGCGACGCACCGTTAGAGCTGGTCGCAGTCCGACACTAATCGAGACGAGTCAATCCGCCGTGGGGCTCTAGCCCCAGGCCACGTATATGTGCCTCTCCACATCAAGCAACGTGACTGGAGTCTTACCCATCAGGTCAACCAGCCGCCTCTGGTCATAGAGCTCGACGTTATTCAGTTCGGCGTGCCGTATCGCGTTCTGATTGAAGTACTGATTCGTCGCGCAGACCTTTCCGAATGCCACGCCAGGGAATCGCGCGCGGTAAGCGGCCTCTCCCCCGACGACCTCCTTGACGGCGTCCCAGTTCACTTCGCCCTCGCTCACGGTAGAGCTCTTGCACTGAACGAGTTCACCCTCGTGTTCCGTAATGGCGACGACATCCACGCCATCGTCGTGGCTATCGGGTGTTCTCTGCACCCAATGGTGCCCCTTCTTCTGCCAGAGCGCCGCGACGAATCCTTCGAAGTGCTTAGCATCCATTCGCAGCACGTCATCGAGCGTAAGCTCTTCTTCAACTACCGTACCTGCCTCCGAGGGCGATAGGTCCGTCGGGTCGAAGTCGTTCGGAGAAATGTCGCCGCTACCATTGAGCATGTCCTCAGCAAGTCGGCGCTTATGCTCCAGCAGCTGGTCCAGCCTGATGTCGAACGTAGTGAAATCCTCCGCGGTCACTACGGGATAGTAGACGTAGACATCGCGTGTCTGACCAATGCGATAGGCCCGGTCGGTCGCCTGGTCTTCCTTTGCTGGGTTCCACGTTCGACTGAAGTGAATGACGTGATTGGCTCCTTGGATGTTCACCCCGAAGCCCACAGCAACCGGGGACAGGATGATGACCCCGAAACCGGCCCGCTGCTGAAAGGCCTTGATGCGCTTTTGTCGGCTCGCCGCGTGGGTACCGGAGGCGGGAGTATCCCCGTTGATAATGTCTGGAGCGAATCCGAAGACTTCCTCAATGTAGTGCCTTAGCATTCGCTGGACAGACCTGAACTCGCAAAAGAGGATGGCCTTCTCGTCTCGCTTCTTGATGCCGCGTAGGGTCCCAATCAGCCAATCGAGCTTTGGGGAGCGCGCGCGGTAGTCCGGAAGTGGCTCAGCCACAAACTCTGTGAGCCCGAGGCGTTTCGGGTCGGTGCACAACTGGCGCAGGTAGTGGAGCAGTCCGAGCGCGTTCTTGAACGGCGCTCCCGGCTGTCCACGTCTCTTGAAGAGCTCAATTGCGCGCGCATACATGGCTCGCTGCTGTGGCGATAAGGGGAGTCTGCAGGATTCGACCACAATCTTTTGCGGTAGGTCCTTGGCAACATCCTTCTTGAGTCGCCGAAGTACCTGGGGTGCAATTTTCCCGCGGAGTTCTTCGACGCGCGCCTTTTCTTCGTCAGTTCGAGCCTCGATTGGGCGACGATACCTACGGGCAAAGTCGTTGAGTGCACCTAACATTCCAGGCTGAATGAAATCGAACAAGCACCAGAGGTCGGCGAGCGTGTTCTCAACGGGTGTCCCCGTACATGCAATCTTGAACTGTACGTTCTGCTTCTTTGCGGCGCGGGTCACCAGGGCATTCGGATTCTTGATGCGCTGGGCCTCATCGCACACCATCACTGACCACCTCTCGCTGGCGAACGAGAACTCGAGGTCGCGCAGTGTTTCGTATGTCGTGAGGACAAGCTTTGCTTGACCACGCCAGTCTGGTCTCAAGAAGCGTACAAGTCCTTCTTGCAGTAATTGCGCATCCACAGATGCCCTCGAAACGCGCAGTGGCGCCAGAGAATCGCCATAGGCTGTAAGGACTGGCAACGCCGAAGGCGCAAAGAACTTCTCGACCTCCTCCTTCCAATTCTCCAGCAGTGAAACCGGTGCGATGATGAGCGCAGGTGCAAGCGACGGATGGTCTTCAAAGGCTCGAGCCAGCATCGTCAGTATTTGAAGGGTCTTGCCTAGTCCCATATCGTCGGCGAGCAACGCTCCCCGACAATAGGAGGGGCACTTGCTCATCAAGTGCTGGAGCCAGGCAACACCTTTGAGCTGGTGCTCCTTGAGTTCAGTTCCCGCTCTCAGCGAACTGGGGAGCGCGGGTGCTGGGTCGAAGTCTTGTAGTGCCTCCCGCCTTGCTTCCTCGTAGTCGATACTTTGTATGTTCGCCTTGATGAGAAGCGCTGGGCGCCTGGGCGGTCTGGCGTTGCGTACGTTGGTGGCCTTAGCATTATCGAAGGTCCCCGCATCAATATCGCTCAGAGCGTCCTTTAGAACGTTCCGAATATGCTCTCCGTCTTTGACGGAAATCGGCTTCTTCGACAGGGCCGACCACTCGAATTCGCTCTTCTCAGCTTCCTGTGCCGCACGTAGCTTCTCTTCAAATTGCTCAAAGACCTTGCGGTCCATCGGAACGGCGATGGGTTCCCCGCCATCGTCCCGATACCACACTCCGATTTGCACTGACTCGGGCGCCCACGGCTCGGAGTCGGGCTTGGCGATGAACGGAGAGTAAAAGGGCTTTTCACTCCCGATGTTCTCAATGCGGGAGGCATAGTTCGACAGGTCGTAGACCTGGTCGTAGCGTACGAGAATTCGCGGCTTTCTGCGTGCCTCAAGAGCTCGCGCAAGGGTATCGAGCTCAGTGGCCGTATCCCCCGTCAGTTCGAATTCACGGCCTTCCCAAAGGCATAGTTGGTGCCCCGCATCCAGCGATGACCCTACGGTGGAGATGAAGGCTGCCAGCTTGTCATCGTCATCAAGCCGCCGAAGGTCACCCGTCGCGCCAGTGCCACTGCGGTCCGCTCGCTCGATGAGGATGCCAATCTCTTCGGGATAGCCAAAGGCGTCTGGTTTGACGTGCGCGGTGAATCGTTCGAACAGGAGGTCGGCGTCCGCGCGAGCTTGCTCGAACTGGTCTGGGTCGATTACCTCGGACGCAGCCTCACCAAGCGCGGCGAAGGGGTTTGTAATGAACGCTTCCGCCCGAGTCCCTGCGACGCGTCGCCCCGGCATCCGCTTTACTTGCTGCAGTACCGTTCGTACCGCCGGTGTGACGATGACTTGGACGATGCCATCCGGTGTAGGTATGTCGTAGCGGCCGGGCACACCGGGCATTCGGTCGAACGCCTCCAGCCATTGGTCGGGTCTGCCTTCAAACGAGGGAATGACCTCGATGACTCGAGTACCAGTGCCTTCACCACGGCGCAAGTCAATCTTCAATCGCTCCGGAGTAAGCACAATGGTTCGAGATAGGAAGCTGTCCAGTCGCGCGCCGGCGTCTAGAGCCAGCTGCCGAAGGGCCCCCCACTCGCGCCGCTGAGATAGGTCGTCGCGCTCTTCAGGTGGGCGGTCCAAGAAGCGTGCCATGCGGTCCGCGAGCTCCCATACCGCTGGCGCAAGCAAGGCCGCTTCACCCCGAACGAAGACTATGGCGTCTGGGGCCCCACGAACGTCGCATTGCCGACCTTTCTCGTCAGTCCAGCCCTCCGTTGCGATGAGGAAGTCGGCGTCGGTCAATGAGCCTCTACTACGCAACACGGGTGCGACTGTGCAACGAGGTGGCAATCCCAAGCAGGGAATGGAGTCGGCGTATGCCGGGGAGTTAAGGACTCGATAGAGCGAAGGCCAACTCACAGCCCAATCATCTGCACGGGCCTCTGCAAGCCCCTCATCCTCCAATTGGGTCAGAAGAGCGGCAAGTTCCCGTGCGAGTCCAGCTCGTGTATAGCAGAGGCTTCCCTCCGCTATCCTCCAGGGATATGACTGGCTCTGTTCGACTTGCATAACTCTAGCTTCCCTTCCACCAAGCAGTCTTGTGTTCGTTGTATTGGAAGCCCCACTTCTTGAGCTGCATGGTTACCAGCGTTTCCTGCTTGCCGACGTAAACCCACAAGGCGCCTCCGCGCATGCGGTTGTCGCCAACTCTCAGTGAGTGATGACGCACAAGGTCGTCGAAGGAGGACTGAGAGAAATTCGTGCTGGGGTATATTGGCTTGCTCGCGCTGGTGCTAAGTCGATTCGCAGGCCGGAGACCAGGAGTTGCCCGACTTGGTTTCACGCCCACGAGTCTTGCAAGTTCGTCCTCGAATTGCTCCTCCCAATCGCTATCTGCACGATTGAAGTGGAGGAGCCGAGCGACGTTCGAATCGTGCTTGAGTTCCGTTCTATCACCCGCAACCCAGTCTTTGAGCGAGAATGGAAGTTCCTTCCGCGCATCAAAGATAAAGCACGCGTTTCCTTTCTCCCCAAACTCAACGACGATGTGTGACCCCATGCGCATGATGAAGGCATTGTTCGCTGGACCGCCCCCGGCGTACAGGTGGAGAACGAGGCCCGCCATCTCCGCGCGGAGCTGCTTGAAGTCGGGGCTGTTGTTATGCATCGCATTGTTCCCGAGCGCGAAGTACATCTCGCCCACATGTTCGACATAGCGAAGCCAGAACTTAAGACGACGCTGGTCATTGACACCATCTTCGGAAAGCAGGCCGAAGAACTTGTCCATCACCTTGGACTTGAGCCACCCGGCAACCATCTGGCGAGCATCGTTCGAGACCCGCCCCCAAGTCTTGTCATTCGTCTTGAGCCAGGGGTTCTTCCAATGCTTGACTGAGAAGTCGCGCAGAGCTGTTGGCGCTCACGCAAAACTGACCATCGCTGCTCATTGAAAATTGACCAGGGACGGAAGCTGGCGGCGTCGGCTGCCAGCGTAGTCTGATTCTATCCTTGGTCGTCAGATGGTCTGGTCGGTCTCCTCGGTTGGCCGGGCCTTGGCCTGCTCCCGGGATTTGATGCGCGCCTTCGCCGTGCTGCTCGAATGGCGGAAGCGATAGGACTCGTTGCCTGTCTCTACGATGTGGCAGTGATGCGTGAGGCGGTCGAGCAAGGCAGTCGTCATCTTCGGATCGCCAAAGACCGAGGCCCACTCCGCGAACAGCAGGTTGGTGGTGATGATGACGCTGGTGTGCTCGTACAGCTTCGAGAGCAGGTGGAACAGCAGCGCGCCGCCGGCCTGTGAGAACGGCAGGTAGCCCAGTTCGTCGAGGATCACGAGATCCAGATGCATGAGCTGGTGCGCGAGCCGTCCCGCCCGGCCAATGGCCTGCTCCTTCTCCAAGGTGTTCACGAGATCGACCGTGGAGTAGAAGCGCACTCGCTTGCCATGGCGGGTCACGGCTTCGACACCGAGTGCCGTGGCCAGGTGCGTCTTGCCGGTGCCGGTGCCGCCGATCAACACGATGTTCTCGGCCTTCTCGGTGAAGGTGGTCGCGGCAAAGGTCATGATCTGCCGTCGATCGACCTTGGACTGCTCGAAGTCGAAGCCGGCCAAGTCGCGATGCAGGGGGAAGCGCGCGACGTGCATCTGATAGCGGATCGAGCGCAGTGCCCGGTCGGTCGACTCCGCCTGCACCAGTTGGGCGAGCAGCGTCTCGTAGGTCGTGAGGCCGCCGGTGGTGCCCTGCTCGAGGCTTTCGGCAAAGCAGGCGGCCATTCCGTACAGCCGCAGCCGCTTGAGGTCGGCGATGAGATCAGCCATGGCTCACCTCCGTGCGCAGCGAGTCGTAGCGCTCGGGATCGGCGAGCGGGGCCGCGCTCACGCGCAAGGAAGTTTCGACACTCGGCGGGGGCGGCCCCTCGCGCAGCCGCGCCAGCACGTTGAGCACATGCTCGGCGCTGGGCCGGCCGCTGTCGAGCACGAGATCGACGGCGACCAGGACCGCTTCCAGGCCGTGGATCGGCACGGCCATGAGCACCTGCGCCATCACCTTGTCGCCGCCGTCGCGCTTGAGCAGCGCGCGGCGCAGCCGCTGCAGCGAGTCTGGAAGGTCGGCAAATGGCGCCCCGTTGCGC
This sequence comes from Burkholderiales bacterium, assembly GCA_046347855.1. Classification (GTDB taxonomy): domain Bacteria; phylum Pseudomonadota; class Gammaproteobacteria; order Burkholderiales; family Casimicrobiaceae; genus VBCG01. Next base: position 24,532 of record JAXMFJ010000005.1, on the reverse strand, counting down.
AGGGCGCCCGGCTTGCGCTCGATCAGCGGCAAGTAGTGCTGCCAGTCGTAGATGACGTGATCGCGATCGACGGCACGGACGTGCTCGGCCACCACGTTCTGGTCGGCCACGATCACCACCTTCTCCGGGTACAGCCGTACGCTGACGCGATGGCCGGCAAAGTGGCAAGGCACCGAGTAGCGATTGCGCGCGACCGCCACCAGGCTCGTGCTCGACACCCGCGCCGGCAACTCGACGTAGCCGTCGAACGGCGTCGGCATCGGCATCAGGTGTGGCTGTTCGTGCTCCCACGCTTCCCGGATGCTCATCCCGGGGCCGTCCGGATGCGGCGCCGACCACGCTTGTCGAACTTGCGTCGCCAGCCACGCATTGAGTTCGGCGAAGCTGCCGAAGCGTTCTTGGCCGGCGTCCAGCCAGATCCGGCGCCGGGCATCCTGCACGCCTTTCTCGACGCGACCCTTCTCCCAACCCGAGGCGACGTTACAGAAGTCGGCGTCGAACAGGTAATGCGCCGTCATCGCCGCAAAGCGCGCGTTCACCACGCGACCGCGGTCCTTGCGCGGCGTCTGGTCGACCGCCGTCTTCATGTTGTCGTAGATGCCGCGGCGGGCGACACCGCCTAAGCCCGCGAGGCAGCGCGTGTGCGCGTCGAAGAGCATTTCGTGGCCTTGGCCGGGATAGGCCACCAGCCAGAAGGCGCGCGATGCACACAGCTTCATGTGCGCCAGCTGTACCTTGCGCCAGATGCCGCCGATCACGAGGTGCTCCTCGCTCCAGTCAAACTGGAACGCCTCGCCCCAAGCGAAGGTCAGCGGGACGTAGGCAGCGCGAGCGCTGACCGCACCCGCTTCGGCCCGCCACGCCCGCACGAACTCGGTGATGCGCGCGTAGCTGCCGGTGAAGCCTTGGTCCTTGATCTGCGCCCACAGCTTCAGGGCCGTGCGCCGCTCCCGCCGCGGACGCCGCGCGTCCGTCTCCAGCGCCTTGCGCAGCCACTGCGCGTGATCCGTGATCTTCTTCGGGCCGGCCGGACGCTGGTACTTCATCTCGCTGCGGACGGGCTCCCGCAGCCAGCTCTTGATCGTATTCCGCGACAGGCTCGTGCGGCGGGCGATCTCACTGATCGACAACCCTTCCCGCAACCGCATCCTGCGTACTTTCGCGTATGTCGCCATGGTGTGCACCTTCACTCCCTGCTGGGCCTCAAAACCCCGCAGGCTAGGTCCAAACACCCTGGTCAATTTTCCGCGAGCAGAACCTCGTTTTGCTGGTCAGTTTTCAACGAGCGGCAACAACGCACAGCATCTCCTCGTAGTTGAGATGCCGAGTAAAGCCACGCAGTTTATTCACCGCCGCCAGGCGATGGCGGCTCGCGATGGGGCTACTCGCGAGCGCAGCCAGGCGCATTGGTGCGTAAAGAACCTGCCTCCATTTCTGCCTCCATGACGCAACGGACGCAGGAACGAAGACCTAAACTGCAACGACCGCGCAACGGCAAGTCGTTGATTGCCTGAGGAAAGGCTTGATTGGTAGGCCGTACTGGATTTGAACCAGTGACCAACGGATTAAAAGTCCGCTGCTCTACCAACTGAGCTAACGGCCCACTCGTGAAGCCCGCCATTATACCGGCGGCGCGCGGGCCGGGCGAACGGGGTCAGTGGGTCTCGCCGGTGAGGATCGGCGGCAGGGGCGCGAACTCGATCCCCTCCTCCGCGAGCGCCTCGGCTTCCTCGCGCGAGGCCCTGCCGCGGATCGAGCGCTTCTCGGCTTCCTCGTAGTGGATCTTGCGCGCCTCCTCGGGGAAGCGCTCGCCGACGTCCTCGGTGTTGCGCACGATCTCGCGCAGCTTGGCGATGAGCTCGGGCGGGAATCCCGCCACGCTCTCTGCGGGCGCAGGCGCGGTCGCAGTCGCCGGTGCGACCGCAGCGCCCTTGCGCACCCGCACCTTCGCGGAGGGCTGCCGCTCGACGTGCGCGTCGTCGCACACGGGGCAGCGCACGAGGCCGGCGTCCTGTTGGCGCGTGAATTCCTCGCCGGAAGCGAACCAGCCTTCGAACGAATGGCCGTGCGGGCAGCGGAGGTCGAAGACGATCATGGTGCGATCAACGCACGAGCGCGCCCGGCGGGCTACGCGGTGCGCTCCAGGCGCCACATCTGGTAGCGGACCGCCGCGACGCATCCCGCGATGATCCCGCCGAAGGCGAGGAACGAGCCGACGGCGAGCGTCGAGATGCCCGTCAGGCCTTGGCCGATCGTGCAGCCCAGCGCCGTGACGCCGCCGAAGCCCATGAAGATGCCCCCGACGATGTGGTTCGCGACGTCCTCGACGGAGCCGAAGCCTTCCCATCGGAACGTCTTCGACGCGAGCGCATACGCGGCCGACCCCGCGAGCATCCCGAGCACGCCTGCGATGCCGAACGTGACGATGCGCGACTGGTCGCTCCAGAACATGAGGAGCTCGAGCGTGTACGCGACCGGCGACGTGAAGCTGAACGACTCCATGCGTCCCGAGTTGGTCGCGACAAACTTCTCCTCCAGCGTGGCCGGGTCCTCCGCGAGGTAGCCCAGGTGCCCGGAGACGTACCAGCCGCCGACGATCACGAGCCCGACGACGATGCCGCCGACGACGAGCTCCCTGGACGTGCGGAACTCGCGGTCCTTGAACACGAAGGCGAGGAGCGCGAGCACGATCACGACCGGCACCCAGATCTTCGCGGCCGCGCCCAGCCCGGCCGCGCCGAGCAGCGCCGGCAGGTCGGACGACGTCACGCCGAAGCGGCTGAAGTCGAGCTTCCACGGGTCGAGCAGCGACGTGCGCCACACCGCGAACAGCCCCTTCAGCGTCATGTACGCCGCAATGCCGAGCACGAACAGGACGACCCACGACTTGAGATTGCCGGCGCCGGCGCGGATCAGCGTCTTGCTGCCGCACCCGGAGGACAGGGTCATGCCGAAGCCGAACAGGAAGCCGCCGACCAGCGCCGAGAGCCACGCCACGCTCGCGGCGGCGTAGATCGACTTCGACAGGTCGACGAGCCCGGCAGCGGCCAGCGCGCCAGCGCCAGCGATGGCGACAGCGATAGCGAGCACCCACATACGCATGCGTCGCCAGTCGCCGAAGTTCACGATGTCGGTGACCGCGCCCATCGTGCAGAAGTTGACGCGGTTCGCGACCGCGCCGAAGACGAACGCCAGCACGAACGCGAGGCTCGCGACGACGACGGGCAGCTTGGCGGCAGCGGCGGCATCCATAGCCATGAATTATCGCATTCGGGGGTGGGCGGGCGGGGCGGGGCGCGCCGTAACCCCATATGCGGCTGCCCCACGTTGAATGCAAACAGGCGGCCGTGGCGGCCGCATTCGGAGGCGGGCATGGACACGTTCGGTGGCTACGCGCGGCGCGCGATCGGCGCGGCATTCCTGGCGGCGGCGGCGTTGCAGGGCGCGGCATGGGCGCAGCCCGCGCCGTCCTACGGCGCGCCGTTCGTGAAGAGCGGGCTCGTGCAGGTGGATGTCTACGACCGCTTCGACGGCACCGCGCTGCAGGTGTACGCGAAGGACGGCCGGCATTACATCGTCGGCGCGCCGGGCCACGAGTACGCGGTGCGCATCCGCAACTGCACGGGGGCGCGGGTGCTGGTGGTCACGAGCGTGGACGGCGTCAACGTGATCTCCGGCGACACCGCGGCCCCCGACCAATCGGGCTACGTGCTCGAGCCGTGGGGCTCGTTGGAGATCGCGGGCTGGCGCAAGAGCATGGAGCGCACGGCGGCGTTCTACTTCACCGACCTCGGCGATTCGTACGCCGCGCGCACCGGGCGTCCGCAGAACGTCGGCGTGATCGGCGTCGCGGTATTCCAGGAGCAGCGGCCGATCGCGCTGCGGCGGCTGAACGAGCGCGAGCGCATCGCGTCGTCGGAGTCCGACGTGCCGGCGCCGAGGGCGAAGCAGGCAGAGCGCGCCGACGCACCGGTGCCGCCGTCCGCCGCCGCACCGACGGACGCCGGCGCAGGCTGGCGCAACGAGGCGCAGGCGGCGCGCTCGCTCGGCAAGCTCGGCACGGGTCACGGCCGCAGCGAGGAATCGCGGGTGACGATGACGCGCTTCGAGCGTGCGACGAGCGTGCCCGCGGAGACGGTCGCGATCCAGTACGATCGTCGCGAGAACCTGGTCGCGATGGGCGTGCTGCCGCAGCCGCTGCCGCCGATCGCGCGGCGCACGCCGGATCCCTTCCCCGGCGCGATGCGCTTCGCGCCCGATCCACGCTGATCCGCGACACGTGCATCCGCAGGACGCGCCCCGCGCGGCGCCCGGCGTTGCCCCGCGCCGGGCGCCCTTGCATACTGGGCGCGCGATGGAGGGGTCCCGCGCCGCCGACGACAGCGACGAAGCGCTCATGCAGGCGTACGGCGCGGGCGTGGCGTCCGCGTTCGACACGCTCTACGCGCGGCACAAGGGCGGCGTCTACCGCTATCTCCTGCGGCACTGCCGCGACGCTGCGGTCGCCGACGAGCTCTTCCAGGACGTGTGGATGAACGCGATCCGCGTGCGCGCGAGCTACTCGCCCACCGCCAAGTTCACGACGTGGCTGTACACGCTCGCGCACAACCGGCTCGTCGATCACTGGCGCGCGACGGGCCGCGTGCGCCTCGTGTCGGTCGACGACGAGGACGGCGAGGCCGTCGACGTCGTCGCACAGTTGCCGGCCGACGCGCATCACGAGCCGCAGGCGCGCGCGGCATCGCGCGAGTTGGGCGCGCAGCTCGCCGCGGCGTTGCAGGCGCTGCCGACGGAGCAGCGCGACGCGTTCCTCCTGCAGTACGAAGGCGGACTGTCGCTGGCGGAGATCGCGCAGGCGACCGGCGTCGGGCTCGAGACGGCGAAGAGCCGGTTGCGTTACGCGTTGACCAAGCTGCGCGGCGCGCTGGGTCCGCTGCACGACGAATGGAGGGTGGGATGACGCACGTGCGACCGGCGCGTCGATCGTTGCGTGGGCAACGTGCGCTGCGCGCGTGCGCCACCGCCATCACGGAGCATCGCTCATGACCGAACGCGACCCCGCGCTCGAGCGCGCTTGGCGCGAGCACTCGAACGAGATGCCGCCGCCGGCACTCGACCGCGCGATCCTCGCGGCGGCGCATCGCGCAGTGGGCAGCCGTCCGCAGGAAGCGAAGGCGGCGGAAGCGACCAGCCCGCAGCGCTGGTGGATGCCGCTCGCGGCGGCGGCCGCCATCGGCACCGTGGTGGTCGGCATCCTGCAGACGATGCCGGCCGATACCAACCTCGTGCTGTCGGAGCCGCCGTCGTCGGGGAAGCTCGCGGCGACGGCGCCGGCAGCGCCTGCCGTTGCGCAAGTGCCGAAGGCCGTGGATGTGATGCCGCGCAGTGAAACGGCACCCGCGACGTCGCCTTCGCCGACGCAGGATGCGCCCGCGCGCACCGCGGCTGCTCCGCAATCCGCCGGTAGTTCCGCCGATGCCGGCGGCTCGCGTGCACTCGCGCAACGGAACAAGCAGGAAGCCGATGCACGCACGGAACGGGCGACGGCAGCGGCCGAATCCAAGCGCGATGCCGTGCGCATGCAGGCGTCGACGCCGGCGACGGGCGTCGCGCCACGGCAGGCACCTGCGCCGATGGCGGCGCCTGCGTTCGCACCGCCGGCTCTGCCCGCAACGCCATCCGCGCCGTCGACGTCGAGCCGCGCGGATGTTGCCGCGGACGCCGGGCGTGTGAACAGCGTAACGGCGCCCGAGCCCTTCCCGGCCGCGGCACCGGCGGCCAAGGCGCGGTCGGCGCTGGCGGCGACCGTGCCGGCAGGAAGCAACGAAGCGCCCCGCACGGACGCGGCCGTCGTCCGCAAGGACGCGGCGGCCGAAACGTCATCACCGGCCGCCGGTGCGGCGCCGGCCGTCGGTGCGGCGCCGGCCGTCAGTGCGGCGCCGGCCGCCGGTGCGGCGCCGGCTGCCCAGGGGCGGCTGCTGCAGGCACCCACCGCTTCGCCGCCAGCGACGGTGCGCACGCGCGATGAGATGCGCGAAAGCGCAGCCAAGCCGCTGGCGAAATCCGTCAGCCTCGACGCGCAGGCCAAGGCACGCGACCCGGACGCATGGATCGCACGCATCCGCAAGCTGCGCGACGAAGGCAGCACCGCCGACGCGATCCGCGAGCTCCGCGAATTCCGCGACGCCGTGCCCGACGCGGACCAGCGGCTGCCCCCCGACCTCCGCGACTGGTCCGCGCGTTTGGGGCCAGACTCCCCACGCTAGGTGCCAGACTTGTCACATTCGGGGTCAGACCCGTCATATTCGGTGCCAGAGTTGTCACATTTGGGGTCAGACCCGTCATATTGGGGTCAGACCCCGCACCTAATCGCGGTCGGCCAGCGAGCGCACTAGCTTTCGGATCGGCGCGGGCAGCGCGGCGGCGAGCGCATCAGCGGGCGTGAGCCACGACGTCCCCGGCGCGGACGCGCTCGCTGGCCATTGCGCCGCGCGCATGCGCACCGGATGCATCGTCAGCCCGAAGTGCGTGAAGCCGTGCGCGATCGGCGCGAGCGTCTCGCCGATGGAGGCCCGCGCCCCGAAGCGCGCCGCGATCACGCCCGCCGGATCCTCGTCGACCGCGCACTCGGGGAGGCTCCACAACCCGCCCCAGATGCCGAGCGGCGGCCGCTTCTCGAACAGGATCTCGCCGCTGCGCTCGATCACCAGCACGCGCACCGAACGCTGCGGCAGCACCTTCTGCGGCCGCGGTGACGGCAGCTCGGCGACGCGAACGTCGCGCAGCGCGACGCAATCGCCGGCGACCGGGCATCTACCACACGCCGGCGACGACCGCGTGCACACCGTCGCGCCGAGATCCATCAGGCCCTGCGTGTACGCCTCGATGTCGCGCGCCGGCACCAGCGCCTCGGCCGCCTCCCACAACCGCGCCTCGACCTTCGGCGCACCCGGCCAGCCCTCGATCCCGCGATGACGCGCGAGCACGCGCTTCACGTTGCCGTCGAGGATCGCATGCGACGCGCCCGACGCGAACGCCGCGATCGCCGCCGCCGTCGAGCGGCCGATGCCCGGCAGCGTCGCGAGCGTCTGCGCATCGCGCGGGAACACGCCGCCGTGCGCCGCGATCACGTCACGCGCCGCCGCGTGCAGGTGATGCGCACGCCGGTAATAGCCCAAGCCGCTCCAGTGCGCGAGCACGTCGTCGTCCGTTGCGGACGCGAGCGCCGCGACATCGGGGAAGCGCGCGAGGAAGCGCAGGTAATACGGAACCACCGTGGAGACCTGCGTCTGCTGCAGCATGATCTCCGACACCCAGATCCGGTACGGATCGCGCGTGTCCTGCCACGGCAGGTCGTGGCGCCCGTGCGTGCGCTGCCACGCGACGACGCGGTCCGCGAACGAACGCGCCACGGTGCGCATGCGACGAACCTCGCTATTAACGCATGCCGAGCCGCTGCTTCGCCTTCTGCGCGGAGTCGGATTGCGGGTACTTCGCGATCAGCTCCTCGAGCGTGCGCCGCGCGGCGGCGTTGTCGCCCATCTCGCCCTGCGCGGACGCGACGTTCAGGAGCGCATCGGGCACCTTCGCGCTGTCGGGCCAGAGCTGGATCAGCTGGCGCTGCGACGCGATCGCGGAACGATAGTCCTTGCGCGCGAACTGCGCGTTGCCCACCCAGTATTGCGCGGACGCCGCGAGCGGGCTGCGCGGATACGTCTTCACGAACGACTGGAAGCCCGTGATGGCGCCCGCGTAGTCGCCGCGCTTGAACTGGTCGAGCGCGGCGTCGTACGCGCGCTGCTCGTTCGCCGACGCAGGCACCATCGGCGGCGCCGCGCCCGCGCCGGCAGGCGCAGCCGCGGCGTCACCCGCAACAGGCGCACCGCCCGCCGCGGCATCCGCAGCACCACTCCCGGGCCCCGCCTCGATCTTGCGCAGGCGCGTGTCGAGGTCGACGTACAGGTCCTTCTGCCGCTTCTGCGCCTCGGCGAGCTCGTAGGTCAGCACCTCGATCTGCCCGCGGATCTTCGCGACGTCGCTGCGGATGGCCTCGAGCTCGTTCAGGAGATCGAGCCCCTGCGATTTCGCCTGCTGCTCGACGGCCGTGAGCCGCGCCTCGAGGTCGCGCTGCAGCTTGTCGACCTTCTGCGCGGTGGCGTCGATGCGCTTGCGCGCCTCCTCGTCGTCGAAGAGGCCGGCATGCGCGGCGTGCGCAAGCGTCGTGAGCGCGAATACGGCGAATGCGTAGCGCAGCGTGTACTTCATCTCGTTGGTCCCCTAACCCGGCCCTCGCCCCGCACGCGGAGCGCGGAACGAGGGAGCGCGCCGCCGCAGCGGCGCAGCGCTGCCCTACTCGCCGGCGTAGACGATGTCGACGCGGCGGTTCTCGGCCCACGACGCCTCGTCGTGGCCCGGGTTGCGCGGCTTCTCCTCGCCGAAGCTCACCGTCTCGACGACGACGTCCTGCACGCCCATCAGCGTCATCATGCGCTTGACGGCATCGGCGCGCTTCTGGCCGAGCGCGATGTTGTACTCGCGCGAGCCGCGCTCGTCGGCGTTGCCCTGCAGCGCGACGCGCGCCTGGCGGTTGGCCTGCAGGTACTTCGCGTGCGCCTCGACGATCGGCTTGTACTGGTCCGACACCGTGAAGCTGTCGAACTCGAAGTAGATCGCACGCTTCGACAGGATGTTGTTGGGATCGCGCAGCGGATTGCCCGCGCCCGTGTTGCTGCCCGTGACACTGCCCGGGCGCGTGCCGGCGGTCGACGCACCCGCCTGCGACGATGCCGCGGACGCATCGGCCGCGCCCGACTTGTCCTCGACCGGCGCCGTGGTCGGCGTCGACTGGCAGCCCGCGAGGACGGCGGCTACGAAGGCGGTGAAGAGGATTTTTTTCATGGTGTCTCCTGCAGGGGAAAAAGCGCTGCCGCCGCCGCTGCGCGGGCGCACGAAGGACGCGAAGGGAACGAGCCTGGCACCGCTGCGTGCGCGGCTATCGCGCATACGGTCCCCACGCCGGCTCACGAACGTCGGCCGCCGCCGCCATCAGGCGCTGCTTGACGCGACCGTCGCTCGACACGGCGGCCAGCGTACCACGCCCACCCGACTCGTTCGCGTAGAGGATCATGCGTCCGTTCGGCGCGATCGACGGGGACTCGTCGCCGGGCCCGGCGGTGAGCACCTGCGACTGGCGGGTGGCGTAATCCTGCGACGCGATCTGGAAGCGGCCGCCGTCGCGGCGCACGTAGACGAAGCCCTTGCCGTCCGGATACGGGCGCGGCGACACGTTGTACGTGCCCTCGAACGTCAGCCGCTCGACGGCGTTGTTCGCGAGGTTGAGGCGGTAGATCTGCGGGCTGCCGCCGCGATCGGAGGTGAACAGGATCGCGTTGCCGTCGGGCGTGAACTGCGCCTCGGTGTCGATCGCGTTGGAGGACATGATGCGCTGCGCGTTGCCGCCGTCGGCATTCATGATGTAGAGCTGCGAGCCGCCATCCTTGGTGAGCGTGACCGCGAGCCGGCGGCCGTCCGGCGACCACGCGGGCGAGCTGTTGCTGCCGCGGAAGTTCGCGACCGCCGTGCGCGCGCCCGTCCCGAGGTTCTGCACGTACACCACGGGCTTCTTCGCCTCGAACGACACGTATGCAATGCGCGTGCCGTCGGGCGCCCAGCGCGGCGAGATGATGGGCTCGTTGCTGGTGACGATCGTCTGCGGATCGCTGCCGTCGGCGTCCGCCACGAGGAGCTGGTAGCGGCCGCCCGCCTTCGTGATGTACGCGATGCGCGTGGAAAAGACGCCCGGATCGCCGGTAAGCTTTTCGTAGATCACGTCGGCGATCTTGTGCGCCGTGGCCCGGAACTGCTGCGGCGACACGGTGTAGGTCATCGCGGCGAGCGTCGTGTTCTTGACCGCATCGACGAGCGCGAAGCGCACCTCGACCTGCCCGTTGGCCACCGGCGTCATCGCGCCCACGACCACGGCGTCGGCGCCGCGGCCGCGCCACACGTCCTGCGCGACGTCCTCGGCGCGCACGGGGCGCGGCATCACGTTGTCGGTGCCGATGAGGCGGAACATGCCCGAGCGCGCGAGGTCCGCGCCCACCACGCCGGTGATGCCGAGCGGGAACGAGCTCTCGTTGCCGAACGGCACGATGGCGATCGGGATGGCGGTGCCGGCGCCGCCGACGATCTCGATGTTGAGCTGCGCCCGCGCCGCCGCGAACGGCAGGAGGGCGACGACGAGGAAGGCCAGGAGGTGACGGAGCGAGCTTGGCATGGGCCTTGTTGGTGTGATCGAACCTGCCGCGCGTCACACTCCTGCCGCACGGGGCGGACCGGAGGATGCCGCGGCGACTCGCGAATTATAACGAACGCAACTCGCTGGCCGGGTTGACCACGGCCGCGCGCGTTTGTTCCATGCGCGTCAATGCGGCTGCACCGCGGCCGCCATGCCGAACGCCTGCGTGATGCGCTCCGCCACGCGCCGCGCCTCGTCGCGATCCGGGTACGGCCCGACGTACACGCGATAAAGGCCGTTCTGCTCGCGCACCTTCGGCTCGACCTGCGCGGATGCGAGCTGGCCCTGCACGTGGGTGAGGAAGTTCTGCGCGTTCTGGTTGTTCTGGAATGCGCCCAGCTGCACCGCGAAGCCGCCGCCCGCATCGCGCGGCGCGACCGACGGCGGCACGTTCGCCGGCAGCGCGATGGTCGCGGGCGTGGTGACCGCGGCCACCGCGACCGGCGGCAGCGGCGCCGCGGCGGTCAGCACCGGGCTGTCGCCGGGGATGATCGCCTCCACCTCGACCTCGCCGCTGCCCCTGGCCGAGATGCCGATGCGGTAGGCCGCGGCGTACGACAGGTCGATGAGGCGGCCGTGCAGGAACGGGCCACGATCGTTGACGCGCACGACCACCGACTTGCCGGTGGCGACGTTGGTGACGCGCGCGTACGACGGGATCGGCAGCGTCGGGTGCGCGGCCGTCATCGCGTACATGTCGTAGGTCTCGCCGATCGACGTCTTCTGGCCGTGGAACTTGCGCCCGTACCACGAAGCGATGCCGCGCTGCCGGTACGGCCGCAGCGACGTCGCGGGCACGAAGTCCTGCCCGAGCACCGAGTACGGCCGGTTGGCGAAGCGGTGCAGCGGCTCGAGGCGCGGCACGGCATCGGGCACCTGGTCCAGGTTCGCGGGCGGCGCCTCGCCGGGGCCGTCGTCCTTGTAGTACTTGGCGGAGGGCGCGCCCGCCGGCGGCGCGGACGGCGCGGCGGGCGAGGGCTTCGGCGGCGCGCTGCCGCACGCGGCGAGAACGAGGACCAGCGCGGCGATCGCGGCGCGTTGCAGGAGTCGGTGCGGGCCAGGCATGCTGGGCGGACAATCTACCATCGCCGACGCCTGCGCCGCCACCGATGGCCACCTATTTGTTCGCCTGGAACCCGAGCCTGTGGAACTGGCCCGAGCTGCCCGCCGACATCCGGCGGCTGCGCCGGCGCGGGCACGTCGACATCGAGTGGAGCGCCGGCCGCACGCGCAACATCGAGCCCGGCAGCCGCGCGTTCCTCGTGCGCGTGGGCGTGATGCCGAAGGGCATCTTCGGCGCCGGCCACACGCTGTCCGAGCCCACGCCCGTCCTGCACTGGCGCCCCGAGAAGGCCGCGGCCGGCATCATGACCCAGCACCTGCGGCTGCGCCTCGAGGCGCTGTTCCCGCTGCCGCCGGTGCTCTACGCGGATCTCGCGCAGCCGCCGTTCGCGCGCTTCCGCTGGGGCGTGCGCGCGTCGGGCGTGCGGGTGCCGACGACACTCGCCGATGCACTCGAGGACCTGTGGGAGGCCCGGGTGCGCGCCGCGGGCGCCGCGCGGCGATGACGGGGTGCCGTTCGGGAAAGCGGTTGTCGCCGTCTGCGGTTCGGCTAGACTCTCCGCTTCGTTCCTCCGACCATGCCGACGCTCGATTCCCTGACCTTCCACGACGGCGCCGGCACCTTGCGGCCGCGCGGCGCATGCTCGCTGGTCGAGGCGGTGGATCTCGTGTCGGCGGCGATCGAGCGCTGCCGCGAGAAGGGCGTGCAGCGGCTGCTGGTCGACGCGACCGGCCTCGAAGGGCTGCCGATCCCCACGCTGCTCGATCGCTTCCTCATGGTCGAGGACTGGGCGGCGCAGGCGGGCGGGCGCGTGGCCGTCGCGCTGGTGGCGCAGCCCGAGTACATCCATCCGCGCAAGTTCGGCGTGACGGTCGCCCGTCACCTGGGCCTCGTGTGCGACATCTACGACTCCGAGCGCGAAGCGGAAGCCTGGCTCTTCGCCGCGACGGACGTCGCCGCGGGGTAGCCGGCGCGCGCCGCGGCTATTCCAGGTTCCGACGGAGCGATCACGTGCCGAATCCCGGCGACACCCCCTCTCCCGCCGTCGCGACACCGAAGCACCTGTGGGTCGTCGGCGTCCTCGCGCTTTTGTGGAACTGCATGGGCGCGTTCGATTACGTGATGACGGAATCGCGCAACGCGTCGTATTTGCGCGGCTTCACCAGGCAGCAGCTCGACTATTTCTTCGGCTTCCCGGCGTGGGTGATCGCGTGCTGGGCGATCGCGGTATGGGGCGGCGTCGCGGGCTCGCTGCTGCTCCTGCTCCGCAAGCGCCTCGCGGTGCCGGTCTTCGCGGCGTCGCTGGTCGCGATGCTGGCCGTCACCCTCTACAATTTCGGCCTCTCGCACGGGCTCGCGATCATGGGCCGCGAGGCCGCGATGTTCAGCGCGGTGATCTTCGTGGTGGCGGTCGCGCTGCTGCTCTACGCGCGGTGGCTCGCGCGGCGCGGCGTGCTGCGCTGACGGCGCGAGACGCGCGCATGGCCGTGATGCCCTCCACCCGGCTCCTCATGCAGGCGAGCGCGCTCCTCATGGCCGCGCTCGGGCTCGCGGCCACGTTCCTGCCGCAGGAGATCATGCGCTACGCGGCCGGCCCGGACAGCGGGCTCGCGGTGGTCATGCTGCAAGTCATGGGCGCGCTCTACGTCGGCTTCGCGCTCCTCAACTGGATGGCGCGGGGCAACCTCATCGGCGGCATCTACAGCCGCCCGGTCGCCGTCGGCAATCTCGCGCACTTCCTCGTCGCGGCGCTCGCGCTCGGCAAGGCGGTGCTCGCGGGCCATCACGCACCTGCGCTCGTGGCAGCCGCGATCGTCTATGCGGCGTTCGCGGCGCTGTTCGCGCGCGTCGTGCTCCGGCCGCCGCCCGCCGCAACGCCGGGTCCGTGAACGGCGGCGCCGCGTTGCGCAGTCGCAGGCGATGGCGCACCATTGCACGAGATGCGCGGCACCGCTCGCGCCGCGCCACCGCCGTCACCGGAGTTGCCCATGGGAAATCGCGACCGCCAGCGCAAGGAACCGAAGAAGCCGAAGCAGCCCAAGAAGCCGAAGACGCCGTAGCGCATCTCCGCATCTGACCTCGCTGCCGTCCCCCGCGGCGCCCCGCGGCGCCGCGCGCCCAAGCCGCCTGCGACAAGCGCGGCCCCTTCCCGGAGCCGCCATGGGACTGCGCTTCCTCAGGATTGCCGTCGTCTACCTGGTGCTCGGTGCGACGCTCGGGCTCGTGATGGGCATCCGCCAGCAGTTCGCGCTGGCGCCGGTGCACGCGCACCTGCTCTTGCTGGGCTGGGCGTCGCTGGCGCTGGCCGGGACCATCTACCACTTCTATCCGGGCGCGGCGGCGACACGCCTCGCACGCGTCCATTTCTGGATGCACAACCTCGGCCTGCCCGTGTTCATGGCGGGGCTGGCACTCGTGCTGAGCCAGCACGAGTGGGCGATGCCCCTCACGGTCGTCGGCGCCATCACGGTGCTGCTCGGGCTGTTCGTGTTCGCGGCCAACGTGCTGCTGCACACGAAGGTGGCGGCCACCGCGCCATGACGCGCCACCCGCTTCGCCTCCTCGCGCTCGCCGCGTTGTCGCTGCTGCTCGCCGCGCCTGCGCTCGCGCAGCGCGTCGTCGCCTTCGATCACGGCGCCGCGAGCATCGTGCTGCCCGACACGTTCGTGACCATCGAGCGCAACGACGGCACGCTGCGCGCGGTCTTCGGGCCGGCCGGCGACCACCGGCTCGACGTCGTCGTGCGCGACGTCGCCGGCCCGCCGGGCGCGACCGATGCCGGCGTGCAGTACGTGCGCGCCGAAGCCAAGGCACGCGACCTGCGTGTCTTCGAGTACCCGCAGCGCGTCGCCTACCTGCAGCCGGTCGTCGACCAGGAAGTCGACGGCAAGGCGATGCGCGCGGCCGCGTGGTACGTGGGTTTCGGCAACCACATGGCGCTGATCACGCTGGTGGCGCCCACCGCGTCGTCGCCCGACCTACAGCGCTTCCTCGCCAAGGGCCTCGACCAGGCGGTGACCAGCGTGCGCCGCACCGCGGTGCCCCGTCCCCCGGGCTGACGCGGCACCCGGCGTAACGCGGACGCCCCCGCGAACGCGGCTATCCTCGCGCCAGCCGGCCATGCCGCCGCGCGGCGCGGCGCCGCGCGCATCCCGTCGGAGGGCTCGTTGAAGGCGATCATCCGCATCTTCTCGACCGTGCATGCCGTGATGGCGGTGCTGTTCGCCGCCGCAGCGTTCCCGCTGATGTTCATCGCCGCGCGCACCGCCTGGGGCGCGCTGGCCGCCGGCTGGGACGGCGTCGCGGCGCAGGCGGTCATCGAGGCGATCGGCCTGCTCGCGGCGGCGGTGGTCTCGATCCAGATGGCGCAGACCATCGTCGAGGAGGAAGTGATCCGCGACTCGCACGTGAGCGCGCCGACGCGCGTGCGCCGGTTCGTGTCGCGCTTCCTCGTGGTGGTGATCGTCGCGGTGGCGATCGAGGGGCTGGTGGCGACGTTCAAGGCGATCCACGAGGGCCTGGGCGACCTGCCGTACGCCGCCGCGCTGCTGCTCGCGGTGGCCGCGATGCTCGCCGGATGGGGCGTGTTCATCAGGCTCAACCGCGCCGCCGAGGAGCTCGAGCCGGAGGCGATGGAGGAGGCCAAGCGCGAGGACCGCAAGCTGGGCTAGCATGCCGCCCATCTTCCCGACCATCACGCCCGCCGGCGAGAGGAGGCACCCATGCTGGTGAACAAGGCCGCAGGCCGCGACTGGACCGCCACGCCGCACGCCGGCATCGAGCGCAGCCTCTTCCGCAACAACGAGACCGGGGGCCGCTCGTCGGTCGTGCGCCTCGCGCAGGGCTCGCGCTTCCCGCGCCACGCGCACGAGGGCACCGAGGAGGTCGTCGTGCTGCACGGCATCGTGCGCATCGGCGCGGTGGAGCTGGCGCCCGGCGACTACCTCTTCACCGAGCCCGGCGAGGAGCACGACGTCTTCGCGCTCTCCGACGCGACCCTCTTCGTGTCGTCGCAGAAGGCCACGCCGCTGGTCGAGTGACAGCGCCGGCGCACGGCCGGTAAGCTAGCGCTCCCTTCACTCGCCGCAAGTCCGCTCATGGCCGATGCGTTTCCCGTCGCCGTCGTCGCCGCCGAGGTGCCGCCGCGCGCCAAGGCCTCCAACTATCCGGCGCCGTTCGCCGCGCGCGTCGCCGGCCGCGAGAAGCGCACGCTCGGCGACCTCTTCGGGCTCGCCAACTTCGGCGTCAACCTGACCCGCCTGCCGCCGGGCGCCATCTCCGCGCTGCGCCACGCACACATGACGCAGGACGAGTTCGTCTACGTGCTGGAAGGGCATCCGACGCTCGTGACCGACGAGGGCCGCTCGCCGCTCGCGCCGGGGATGTGCGCCGGGTTTCGCGCGGGCACCGGCAACGGCCATCACCTCGTGAACGAGGGCGCAACGGACGTCGTCTACCTCGAGGTGGGCGACCGGATGCCCGGCGACAGCGTGACCTATCCCGACGACGACCTCGCCGCCGCGATGGTCGACGGGCGCTGGGCGTTCAGCCACCGCGACGGCTCCCCCTACTGACACCCGGCATCGGGAGAACGACGATGTGCCGCAACATCCGACCGCTCTTCAACTTCGCGCCGCCGGTGACGGACGACGAGGTGCACGCCGCGGCGCTGCAGTTCGTGCGCAAGGTGAGCGGCTTCGCCCGGCCGTCGGGCGCCAACGCCGCGCCGTTCGACGCCGCCGTCGCCGACATCGCCGCGGTCACCCGCAAGCTGTTGGGCGAGCTGCGCACGAGCGCGCCGCCGCGCGATCGCGAGACGGAGGCCGCCAAGGCCCGCGCGCGCTCGGCGCTGCGGTTCGCACCGGTGCGCAACCCGTGAGCGGCGACGAAGCCGCCATCCGCGCGCTCGTCGCCGAGTGGCTCGCGGCCACGCGCCGCGGCGACGTCGCCACGGTGCTCGACCTCGTCACCGACGACGTCGTGTTCCTGAACGCGGGCGGCCCGCCGATGGAGGGGCGCGCGGCCTTCGCCGCCGCGATGAGCGCGTACGCGGGCCCCGGTGCGCCGCGCGTGGACGCGACGAGCGTGATCCGCGAAGTGGTGGTCGCCGGCGACTGGGCGTACCTGTGGAGCGACCTGAGGGTAAGCGTCACGCCGCCGGGCGGCGCGCCGTCGCTGCGCGCCGGGCCCGCGCTCACGATCCTGCGCAGGGACGGCGGACGCTGGCGCATCGCGCGCGACGCCAACATGGTCGGGCCCGCGCCGTGACCGTCCGCCGCCTCACGCCGGACGATGCGCACTACTACCGCTGGCTGATGCTCGAGGCATACGCGCAGCATCCGGAAGCGTACACGTCGACGCCCGACGAGCGCGCGGCGCTGCCGTTCCACTGGTGGCAAGCGCGGCTCTCCGCCGAGCCCGACGCGCAGGAGATCGTGCTCGGCGCGTTCGACGGCCGGGCGCTCGTCGGCAGCGTCGGCGTCGCGTTCGAGCACCGCACGAAGGCGCGGCACAAGGCGTTCATCTTCGGCATGTACGTGGCGCCGCCGGCGCGCCGCACGGGAATCGCGACGCGCCTCCTCGACGCGGCGCTCGCCACGGCGCAGGCGCGACCCGGCGTCGGCCTCGCGCAGCTCACGGTCACCGCGGGCAACCACGAGGCCCGTGCGCTGTACGAGCGCGCCGGGTTCGTGGTGTACGGCGAGGAGCCGTTCGCGGTCGCGCTCATCGACGGCTACGTCGCGAAGCTGCACATGTGGCGCGACCTCGGCGTGTCGGGCCACGGCGCCAGTCCGCGATCGTGACCGACGCCACGTTCGCCGGCGGCTGCACGTGCCGCCACGTGCGCTACCGCATGCTGTCGGCGCCGATGTTCGTGCACTGCTGCCATTGCCGCTAGTGCCAGCGCGAGACCGGCAGCGCGTTCGTGCTCAATGCGCTCATCGAGGCCGAGCGCGTGGTGCTCGATGCGGGCGCCGTCGACGTCGTGCTCACGCCGACGAACAGCGGGCGCGGGCAGCGCATCGCGCGGTGCCCGCAGTGCCGCGTCGCGGTCTGGAGCCACTACGCGGGCGGCGGCGACACCGTGCGCTTCGTGCGCGTGGGGACGCTCGACGATCCCGACCGCTTCCCTCCGGACATCCACATCTTCACGGCGTCGAAGCAGCCGTGGGTCGTGCTGCCGCCGGGCGTGCCGGCCGTGCCCGAGTACTACCGCTCCGCCGAGGTCTGGCCCGCGGCATCGCTCGCGCGGCGCGCGGCCATCGCGCATCGCTTCGGCAGCGCGTGAATCGCAACGCCGGCCGCGCGCCTCTACCGGCGCGGCACCGGCGCGCGCATACTCCGCGGTCGCGCCGGAGGGCCGGCGGCATTACGACGAGGGCGGCATATGGTTGGGGGCCACGAGGGCGCGGACCGCGAGGCGCGTTACCAGGCGACGGCGGCGCGGATGTTCCTGCCCGCCGACGGCGAGATCCGCGTCGGGGGCCACTACGTCGGGCTGGTCGAGCACGCGGGGCTTGCGTACATCAGCGGGCAAGTTCCGCGCGTCGGCGACACGGTCGCGGTGACCGGGCGCGTGGGCGGCGAGACCTCGCTCGAGGACGGTCGGCGCGCCGCCCGCATCTGCGCGATGCGCGCGCTGGCGCTGCTGCGCCAGCAGCCGGGCGGCCTGGCGCGCGTGCAGCGCGTCCTCGCGATGACGGTGTTCACGCAGAGCGCGCCCGACTTCATCCGCCAGAGCGAGGTGGCCGACGCCGCGTCCGACCTCCTGCACGAAATCCTGGGCGACGCCGGCGTGCATGCACGGACGTCGGTGGGCGTCTACGCGCTGCCGAAGAACGCGGCGGTCGAGATCGACTTCGTGGTGGCATTGCGTGGTGTGGAGGCAATGAGCACATGAGCTTCGACGAGTTCATCGCCGCCGCGTGGAACGATCACGCGGACCATGCGGAGGACGTGGGCGCGCGGCTCGCGGGCTCGCTCGCGCTGATCGCGACGCCGGCGCAGGTCGCGCCGTATGCGCGCATCGTGACGCACGTCTTCGGCGAGCACCTCGCGCAGTGGCAGCGCGGCGTCGACCTGCTCGCGGCGATCGGCGCGCTGCCTGTCGCTGCAGGCGAGGCGGAGCGCGCGCTGCTGGCGCGCAGCAGCGCGGCACTGCGCTATGCCGGCGGCGAGCGCGACGCGCTGGCGCCGCTCGGGCGCGAGGACCGCATCGCGGCGCTGGCGACGGTCGCATCCGCGTTTGCTGCCCTCGCCCGCTTCGGCGACGCGCTCGATGCCTACGAGGCTGCCGTGCACGAAGCCGCGGACGGACTGCCGGCAGGCTCGCCGGCGATCCGCGCGCTCGCGGTCGGCGGCAACAACCTCGCGAGCGCGCTCGAAGGCAAGGCGGCGCGCGACGCGCGCGAGACCGCCGGCATGCTCGCGGCCGCGCAGCACGGCCTCGTGTACTGGCGGCAGGCGGGCACGTGGCTCGAGGAGGAGCGCGCGCAGTATCGCCTCGCGCGCTCGCGCCTCGCCGCCGGGCAGGCGGCCGCGGCGGCCGAGGCCGCGCAGGCGTGCGTCGACGTCTGCGTCGCGCACGACGCGCCGCCGTTCGAGCGCTTCTTCGGGCATGCGGTGCTGGCGGTGGCGCTGCGCGCCGCGGGACAGCCCGAGGCGGCCGCGCACGCGAAGGCGCAGGCGCTCGCCGAGTACGAGAAGGTGCCCGAAGGCGACCGCCCGTGGTGCGCGACCGAGCTCGCCGAGCTCGGGTCGTGAGCGGTGGCTCGCGACGAACCTTAAGGGTCTGACCCTTCAGCTTAAGGGTCTGACCCCACCCGTCCGGCCCTACCCGCGGACCGTCGCGGTCCCGCCGGCCTTCGTCACACGGCGATTGCCCGCACGGCGCCCGCGCGCTGCAATGGCGGTGCACTTCCCGGTGCATGGAGGCACGCCGCATGAAACTGCTCATCCTCGTGGTGCTGTGGTGCATCCTGCTGGCGGTCGCGTGGCCGCTCGCGCTGCTGGTCCTCGTCCTTGCGCCGCTGATCGCGCTGCTCGCGCTGCCGTTCGCGCTCGTCGGCGTGCTGGCGGCCGCGCTGCTCGCGTTCGTGAAGGCGCTCGTCTTCCTGCCGGCGCGCATCCTGGGCTACCGCGGCTGACGCGCGCTGCTGGTCCGCGGGCGCCGCTCTCGGCTACGATGACGGGATGCGCCCGCGCGCGGCATGCGCGCGGCGCCCCACTCCCGACGAGGCCGCCATGGACGACGAGACATTCAACCTCAGCATCCGCAAGTTCCTCAAGATGGTCGGCATCAGCTCGCAGCGCGAGATCGAGCGCGCGGTCGCCGCGGCGATCGCGGAGCGGCGCATCCAGGGCAGCGAGACGTTCCCCGCCAAGGTGACGCTCGAAGTCGGCGGCCTCGCGGTGAACGCGACCTTCGACGGCGAGATCCGCCTGCAGTAGTGCCCGGCTACAGCCTCACGCTCGCGTTTCGCGGCCGCGCCGTCGAGGACCTCGAGGAGCTGCTCGAGGTCGAGGACGCCCTCTACGAGATGCTCGCGGGCAGCGAGGAGATGGACGGCCACGAGATCACGCCGCAGGCGCGCCTCCTGTTCGTGCTCACCGACGACGCCGGGGCGACCTTCCGCCGCCTGCTGCCGTTCCTGCGCAACGCGCAGCTCACCGGGCACCTGACCGCAAGCGCGGCCCCGCTCGCCGGCGGCGATGCCGTCGTGCTGTGGCCCGAGGCCGCGCCGGGCGGATGACGCGCGCGAGGCCGTCGACCCGCGCCCAGCCGGTCGCGCCGAAGCCCGTTGCGCTGGCGGGACGGCGCGTGGCCCTTCGCGCCATCACGGCGGAAGACGCGCCCGCGCTCTTCGCGCTGTTCTCCGATCCGGAGGTGACGCGCTACTGGAGCCGTCCCCCGTTCACGCGCCTCGCGCAGGCCCGCACGCTGGTGCGCGACATTCGCGCGGGCTATCGCAGCGGCACGCTCGTGCAGTGGGGCGTCACGCTGCAGGGCGAGGACGAGCTCGTCGGCTCGTGCACGCTGTTCCACTTCGCGCCGCAGTCGCGGCGGGCGGAGGTGGGCTACGCCCTCGCGCGCCGGCTGTGGGGGCAGGGGATCATGCGCGACGCGCTCGGCACGCTGGTCGCCCACGCGTTCACCGCGCTCGACTGCCACCGCCTCGAGGCCGACATCGATCCTGCGAACGCGGCGTCGGCGCGCCTCCTCGAAGCGCTCGGCTTCGTGCGCGAAGGCCATCTGCGCGAGCGCTGGATCGTAGGCGACACCATTTCCGATTCGTACCTCTACGGATTGCTGCGCCACGACTGGCGCCGCTAAAGGTACGTCTGCAAAGGGCGTCCGCAACGGCGGCCCGGCGCCGATCGCGGAGAATGCAACGCAGGAACGACCGCGGTGCGCGCGCCGGCGCACAGGCCTGCGCTCCCGCGATCATTCCCGGCCGTCCACTATGGCGCGCACCGCGGCGCGCCCCTACAATCGCAACGCGTCCGTGCCCGCGGCCGCGACCGCACTCGCCGCCCCGACGCTCCCGCCATGGCCAATATCTTCGCAACCCTGTTCGCCGTGGCGCTGTGCCTCGTGAACGCCGTGGTGTGGACGTTCGTGTCGGAATTGCCGCTGATGGGGATCTGCTGGGTCGGCGCGGCGGGGCTGTGCCTGTTCCTGCACAAGTGGGCGAAGGGGTGAGCGCGCCGTTGCAAGGCAAGAAATTCGGACGGCAGCCGCAATGACGTTGCGGCGCGGCCCCTCACCCCAACCCTCTCCCCGCAAGCGGGGCGAGGGAGCTTTTGGGGCGCTGCGCGGTCACGCTACCGTCGCACCGAAGACCTCCCTCGCCCCGCTTGCGGGGAGAGGGTCGGGGTGAGGGGCAGTCCTCCACACCGCGCATCTGTCTGTAGAGGCTGTCAGCCCGCAAGCAGCGCGCGACCGAACGGCGCGCAGCGCTATGAGCCGCGCGCTTCCAGCCTCTTCTACAAGGAAAGCGCCCGGCCGCCCGAAGCTTTCCTTGCTGACTAATCCGGCCGCAAAACGCGCAACGCCGAGCCCACGTCATCCACCGAACGCACGGTGCGCGTTTTGCGGACGTTCAGACAATTCGCGTGAACCAGAGCAGCGACAGCGTCGCCGAGGCCACGGCCAGCACGGCGGCGAGCGCGGTGAACAGCGCCGCGATCTCCGTCTCCTTGCGCTCGAGCGCGAAGCGCGTGTTGAGGCTCTCGTAGATCGCCTTCAGGTCCGTCTCGCTGCTCGCGTGGAAGTACTCGGCGCGCGTGATGCCGGCGATGCCCTTCAGCGTCTCCTCGTCGAAGCGCATGTAGATCGACATGCCGTCGATGTCCACCGCGCTGCCCGCCGCGGAGCCGAAGCCGACGGTGAACACGCGCACGCCGTGGTCGGCTGCCATGCGCGCAACGTCGAGCGGATCGGGCCCCGTCGTGCGCCGGCCGTCGGTGAGCAGGATGATCGCGGCCGACGTGAACGAGCCCGGCGGCACCGGCTTGAAGGGCTTCTTCTCCTTCTGCTTGATGTCCTTGTCGGGCAGCGGCTTGCGCGAGCTGTCGCGCGACCAGAAGTTGTTGCCGAACACCGCTTCGGTGAGGTCGATGCCCTCGTCGGGGAACAGCGTGGCGAGCGCGAGGATCATGCCACTGCCAATGGCGGTGTTGCGCTGGAGCTCGAAGCGGTCGATGGCCGCGACGAGGTCCTCGCGGTTCTGGGTCGGCGGCTGCACGAGCGCCGCGGTGCCGGCGAAGGTGACGATCGCGGCGCGGATGTCCGCGGGCAGCTGCTTCACGAAGGCCTTGGCGGCGTTCTGCGCGGCGACCATGCGGTTCGGCTCGACGTCGCTCGCGCGCATCGACAGCGACACGTCCATCGCGAGCACGACGGTGCGTGCGTCGGACGGCAGCGTGACGATGGCGGTGGGCCGCGCGACGGCGATCAGTGCGGCGACGATCGCGAGCAGGAACAGGAGCGGCGGCACGTGCCGGCGCATGCGCTGGCCCGGGCCGAGCGCCGCCTTCACGAGCCCCAGGTCCGCGTAGCGCACCGCGGCCGTCTTCCGGCGCAGCACTGCGATGTACGCGGCCACCAGCACCGGCACGATCAGCAGCAGCCAGAGATACTGCGGCCACGCGAAGCTCATTGCACTGCCCTCCGCGCTGCGCGCTGCGGGGTGGGTTCGCCTTCGGAAGCGTCCTGTGCGGGACCGCACGGGACGCGCCTACTTTAGCATCCGCCGGACCGTCCGCAACCTTCGCCGCGGCGACTCGGCGACCGCGGCGCGCGGCCGCCCGGAAGCGGCGATTGCCGCATCGCGGGCCGCGGCTTTCCTTTCGCCCGCGACGCGCTCATGATGAATGTCTCTCGTCCGTGCGGAGCGTCGTCCCATGGTGCTGTGCCCCGTCGCCCTCGCCGTCGGCTGCCGGAAGTGCCCGGTGTTCTCGGTCTGCCCGGCCAAGGGCATCATCGGCGACTACAAGCCGGACCCCGACGCCACGCGCTCGCCTGCCATGAAGCCGCCGAAGCGAAAGGCCGGCAAGAAGCGCTGAGTCGATCGCGCGCATGGGGTATCGGCTCGCGGCCGATGCGGTCGTCGCGCTGCATCTCGCGTTCATCGTGTTCGCCGTGGCCGGCGGGCTGCTCGTGCTGCGCGACCGCCGCGTCGCGCTCCTGCACCTGCCTGCGGTCGCGTGGGTCGTCTGGCTCGAGCTCACCGGCGCCTACTGCCCGCTGACGCCGCTCGAGAACGCATTGCGCCTGCGCGCCGGCGAGCGCGGATACAGCGGCGGCTTCATCGAGCACTACCTCACCCCCATCATCTACCCGGCCGGCCTCACCGGCGACGTGCAGACGTGGCTGGGCATCGGGGCGTTCGCAATCAACGCCACCCTCTACGCGCTCGCCTGGCGCCGGCGGCGCCAGGATTAGCCCCGCGCGGACCCCCCGCCGCGCATCGCTTAGACTGAACGCAAAGAGCCCGGCCACGGGCCGGCGCAGAATCACGGCCACCTAGGGGAGCACCATGACGTACGCCGCCATCACCGGCTGGGGCAAGTGCATGCCTCCCGCCGTGCTGTCCAACGCCGATCTCGCGACGTTCCTCGACACGAACGACGAGTGGATCATGCAGCGCACCGGCATCCACGAGCGCCGCATCTCCCACGTTTCCGGCACCGAGCTCGCGTACGTCGCCTCGGCGCAGGCGCTCGCCTGCGCCGGCGTCGCGGCGACCGATGTCGACCTCATCGTGTACGGGAGCTGCAGCAATGACGAGCACATCCCGAACTCGGCGTCGGGCCTGTCGATCCGGCTTGGCGCCGGTAACGCGGCAGCGATGGACGTCAACACCGCGTGCACGAGCTTCCTGTACGGCCTGTCGACCGCCAGCGCGATGATCCGCACGGGCGTCGTGCGTACGGCACTCGTCGTTGGCGTGGAGTGGATCTCGCCGTTCATGGACTGGCACAACCGCAACGTGGCGGTGCTGTTCGGCGACGGCTGTGCGGCCGTCGTGCTGCAGGCGGCGGAAGAGGAGTCGGGCGTGCTCGCCGAGAAGCTGGGCTGCTACGCCGATGCGCGCGCGATCCTGCGCGTGCGGGGCAGCGGGCTGCTCTACGGATACGGCGGCGACGTCAGTTACGGCGACACGCTGTGGGACTTCGACGGGCAGGAGATCTTCAAGCGCGCGGTCACGGGCATGGGCGAGTCGTCCGCCGCTGCGCTCGCGAAGGCGGGCAAGCGTCCCGACGACATCGACCTCGTCGTGCCGCACCAGGCGAACCTGCGCATCATCGAGTTCGTGGCCAAGCGCGCCGGCATCCCGATGGAGCGGGTGTTCGTCACCGTGCACAAGTACGGGAACATGTCCGCGGCGACCGTGCCGGTGGCGCTCGTCGAAGCGCTCGAGGCAGGCCGCATCGCGCCCGGCGGCCTCGTCCTGACACCCGCGTTCGGCGGCGGCCTCACCTACTGCTCGCACGTGATCCGCTGGGGCCCGCGCACCACGCCGCTGCGCACCAGCGACGTCGCCCTGCCGCCGTGCGACACGAGCGCGCTCGACATCGTGCGCGGCTATCTCGGCCGGCGCACCGCCCACGGCCGCTCGCAGGCCGGCCTCATGAGCCCCGTGTTCTCGGAGGCGCGGGCAAGCGGC
>JAXMFJ010000004.1:0-1355 GCA_046347855.1 Burkholderiales bacterium | reverse complement strand
CCGACGACGACGGCTATCCGGCGCGATGCCGGAACTTGCGGATCGCTTCCAGTTGCGCGAGCGCGGCCGACAGCTCCGCCTGCGCCGCCGCGAGGTTCTCGGCGGAATCCTGGTTCGCCATCGCTTCCTCGGCGCGCTTCTTCGCTTCGATCGCCTTCGCCTCGTCGAGGTCGTGCGCGCGGATCGCCGTGTCGGCGAGCACCGTCACGCGATTGGGCTGCACCTCGAGGAAGCCGCCCTGCACGAACACGAACTCTTCCTGCGCGCGGTCGGGCACCTTGATGCGCACGGCGCCCGGCCTGATCTGCGTGAAGAGCGGCGTGTGCCGCGGGTAGACGCCGAGCTCGCCCTCGATGCCGGGGAGCACGACGAATTCCGCATCGCCGGAGTAGATCTGCTCCTCGGCGCTGACGACGTCGACGTGGATGGTGTGGGCCATGACGTGCCTTCCTTCGCTCGCCGCTTACTGCAGCGTCTTCGCCTTCTCGAACGCCTCTTCGATCGTGCCGACCATGTAGAACGCCTGCTCGGGCAGCGCGTCGCATTCGCCGTTCACGATCATGTTGAAGCCCTTGATCGTGTCCTTGAGCGACACGTACTTGCCGGGCGAGCCGGTGAACACTTCCGCGACCGTGAACGGCTGCGACAGGAAGCGCTGGATCTTGCGCGCGCGGGCCACCGCGAGCTTGTCCTCGGGCGAGAGCTCGTCCATGCCCAGGATCGCGATGATGTCGCGCAGCTCCTTGTACCGCTGCAGCGTCGCCTGCACGCGGCGCGTGCACGTGTAGTGCTCGTCGCCGATGACGTGCGGGTCGATCTGGCGCGACGTCGAGTCGAGCGGGTCCACGGCGGGGTAGATGCCGAGCGCCGCGATGTCGCGCGACAGCACGACCGTGGCGTCGAGGTGGCCGAACGTGGTGGCCGGCGACGGGTCGGTCAGGTCGTCCGCGGGCACGTACACGGCCTGGATCGACGTGATGGAGCCGGTCTTGGTGGAGGTGATGCGCTCCTGCAGGCGGCCCATTTCCTCGGCCAGCGTCGGCTGGTAGCCCACCGCGGACGGCATCCGCCCGAGCAGCGCGGACACTTCGGTGCCGGCGAGCGTGAAGCGGTAGATGTTGTCGACGAACAGCAGCACGTCGCGGCCCTCGTCGCGGAACGACTCGGCGATCGTGAGGCCGGTGAGCGCGACGCGCAGGCGGTTGCCCGGCGGCTCGTTCATCTGGCCGTACACCATCGACACCTTCGACTTGGTCGCGTCGTCGACGTTGACCACGCCCGACTCGATCATCTCGTGATAGAAGTCGTTGCCCTCGCGGGTGCGCTCGCCCACGCCCGCGAACACGGACAGGCCG
>JAXMFJ010000003.1:0-2153 GCA_046347855.1 Burkholderiales bacterium | reverse complement strand
CCGTTCAGCATCGCGTACAGCACCTTGGGCTCGATCGCGCGCGACAGCCGCTCGATCACGGCCTCGGCGAGCAGGAACGCGCGCGCAATGCCCTCGAACGATTCCGGCGCGAGCGCGTCGCGGCCGGTGCCCGGCGTGAACTCCGCGTTCTTCAACGCCACGCGCAGCAGGTATTGCTTCAACTCGTGGTCGTCCTTGAGGTACGTCTCTTCCTTGCCCTGCTTCGCCTTGTACAGCGGCGGCTGCGCGATGTAGATGTAGCCGCGGTCGACCAGCTCCGGCATGTGCCGGTAGAAGAATGTGAGCAGCAGCGTGCGGATGTGCGAGCCGTCGACGTCCGCGTCGGTCATGATGATGATGCGGTGGTAGCGCAGCTTGTCGGCGGAGAACGCGTCCTTGTCGTCCTTGTCGCTGCCGTTCGCCCCCGGCTGGCCGATGCCGGCGCCCAGCGCCGTGATCAGCGTGGCGATCGCGTCGGACGACAGCAGCTTCTCGAAGCGCGCGCGCTCGACGTTCAGGATCTTGCCGCGCAGCGGGAGGATCGCCTGGAACTTGCGGTCGCGGCCCTGCTTGGCGGAGCCGCCGGCGGAATCGCCCTCGACGAGGTAGAGCTCGGACAACGCCGGATCCTTCTCCTGGCAATCGGCGAGCTTGCCGGGCAGGCCGAGGCCGTCGAGCACGCCCTTGCGCCGCGTGAGCTCGCGCGCCTTGCGCGCCGCCTCGCGCGCCCGCGCCGCGTCGACGATCTTGCTGCAGATGATCTTCGCGTCCTGCGGATGCTCGAGCAGGAACTCGGCGAGCTTGGCCGCCACCACTTCCTGCACCACCGGGCTCACCTCGGACGAGACGAGCTTCTCCTTGGTCTGCGAGCTGAACTTGGGCTCGGGCACCTTGACCGACAGCACGCAGGTGAGGCCCTCGCGCATGTCGTCGCCGGTGGTCTCGACCTTGGCCTTCTTGCCGATCTCTTCCTTCTCGATGTAGTTGTTGAGCGTGCGCGTCATCGCCTGGCGCAGGCCCGTCAGGTGCGTGCCGCCATCCCGCTGCGGGATGTTGTTGGTGAAGCACTGCACCGACTCCGCGTACGAGTCGTTCCACTGCATCGCCACTTCCACGCTGATGCCGTCCTTCTCGCCCAGCGCGTGGAACACCTTGGGATGCAGCACCGACTTGCTGCGGTTCATGTACTCGACGAAGCCGCGCACGCCACCGGAGTACGCGAAATTCTCGCTCTTGCCGTCGCGCTGGTCGACGAGCTCGATCGCCACCCCGTTGTTGAGGAACGAGAGCTCGCGAATGCGTTTGGCGAGGATATCGAAGTGGTACTCGATGTTGCCGAACGTCTCCGTCGACGCCATGAAGTGCACTTCGGTGCCGCGCCGGTCGGAGGGGCCGACGAGCGCGAGCGGCGCCACGGGCTCGCCGCGGCGGAACTCCATCTGGTGGAACTTGCCGTCGCGCCAGATCTTGAGCTTCAGCCAGTCGGACAGCGCGTTCACCACCGACACGCCGACACCGTGCAGGCCGCCCGACACCTTGTAGCTGTTCTGGTCGAACTTGCCGCCCGCATGCAGCTCGGTCATCACGATCTCGGCGGCCGAGCGCTTCTGGTCGTCGTCTTCCTTGATGCCCGTCGGGATGCCGCGGCCGTTGTCCGTCACCGACACCGAATTGTCGGCGTGAATGATGACCTTGATTTCGTCGCAGACGCCGGCGAGCGCCTCGTCGATGGCGTTGTCGAGCACCTCGAACACCATGTGGTGCAGGCCCGTGCCGTCGGACGTGTCGCCGATGTACATCCCCGGACGCTTGCGCACCGCGTCGAGGCCCTTGAGGATCTTGATGCTGGACGAGTCGTAGCCGTTGTTGTGATCGGACGGCGGGACCGGCATTGCCTGTGCTGAACTCATTTAATGCGTTTCACTCGCTGTGAGCAACGATGTCCGAAAACGATGCGGAACGAAGATGTACCCGCGCGCAAGACACTCGTTGTTGCGTCGCCTTTACCGGGGGCCGCCGCCCGGCCGCCCGAAGGCGGCCCCACTGATATCCTTCGATGCAAAACGCGCAACTCAGAACCAGCGTCATCCACCGGCCCTGCGGACGCGTTTTGCATCGACTCAGATCCGCATCGGCATGACCACGTACTTGTA
>JAXMFJ010000002.1:0-1278 GCA_046347855.1 Burkholderiales bacterium | reverse complement strand
GGAAGATGCCTGGCAACGCGACGCCGTCGTTCGTGATGGCGGACGCGTACAGTGGCGTTGGTTCGGCGCAGGAAGGCGCGTACGACCCGCTGTTCGGTGGTTTCGCGTACTACGCCCCCGTGGTGTACTCTGGCTACAACGGCTGGAACAGCTGGCTGTACATCCAGAACAGCGGCACGGAGTGCACGAGCATCGAGTTGTGGTTCAAGGATCGTGACAGCTGTCTCCGCGCGCAGATCTGCTCGGTGGCGCAGGTATCGCCTGGCTACACGGCGCAGTTCAACGTGGCTGGCTGCGTGAGCACCGGCTTCACGGGCAGCGTGTGGATCCGCGCGTCGCAGCCGTTGGGCATCGTGGTCGACCAGATCGGCCAGGATGTGCTGATGAGCTACACGGGCGTGGCGGCGGAGCTGTGCTACGTGTTCAACGGGCAGTGCCTCAGCAGTGGTGGTGGGTCGCAGGTGGCTTACGGGCCGCTGATCTACCGTGAGACCAACGGCTGGGCGACGGTGATCCATGTTCAGAACATGAGCAGCATCGTGGCGGCGAAGGTGAAGGTGTACTTCGTCGACCAGAGCGGCGACATCATCACGACGCTGGTGGACTGGATCTGCCCGCGGGGTGAGACAGAGTTCCCGCTGGCGCTGGTGAACAACCTGCCTGGGCAGTATGTTGGCGCGGTGCGCGTCGAGAGCCAGGCGTGGGAGTCGCCTGGTGACCCGGCCGTGAACGCAGTGCCGATCGCGGCGGTGGCGGAGCTGCTGAACTACAGCAGCCCGACGAAGGTGACGCAGGCGACGGCGTACAACCTGTTCCCAGAGGATCAGGGGTACGTGTGGCAGATCGGCGCGGGTGACGCGAGTGGTCTGCAGGGTGGCGTGGCGGTGATTGGTATCCCGTCGCTGATGCAGCGCGGCAACGCGTACAACATGGTGACGGACGTGGCAATCCAGAACCTGGTGCCGAAGCCGGGCTTCACGGACTTCGTGATGTACGTCTACGACCAGAACGGGTTGCTGGACTATGTGTGCGAGAAGCTGAACGAGAAGCAGGTGGAGTACATCAACCTGGCGAACTGGAACTGGATCCAGCCTGGGTTCGTGGGCTCGGCGGTGATCTCGGCAGTGTACTGGGAGCATGACGTGCTGGCGGGCATACCCGTGTTCGGCTCGCAGAACCCGCAGATTCCGATCCTGCTGCGCAACGTAGTGGGGTTGGCCGCGGTGAAGGTGGAGCGCGTGGTACCTGGTGGCGCTCCCGTGGCTGGCGACGTGACCG
>JAXMFJ010000012.1:0-32580 GCA_046347855.1 Burkholderiales bacterium | reverse complement strand
TCGGCGCAAATCACTTCATCGCCGTTGGCGAGAAGTTCGTCTATCAAGTGCGAACCCAAAAACCCGGCGCCTCCGGTCACCAGGATTCGCTTGCGAAAGCTGTAATTGCGCATTCCGACCTCTCGTTCCTTCCTCTTGCCTTGCCGCTTGCGTGCCGGTTACCTACTTCCGGCAACTAATCGCCTTGGCTGAGACAGGGGCGGCGCGCCCAATGTCGCCGCTTCGAACTTCAGCGCTGGCCGGTGCTTCCGAAGCCGCCCGCGCCTCGGCCGGTTGCCCCGAAGTCCGTGACTTCAATCATCGTTGCCTGAACCACCGGCACCAGCACAAGCTGTGCCACCCGATCCATCGGCTGCACCGTAAACGTCTCCACCCCCCGGTTCCAGCAACTCACCATCAGCGGCCCCTGGTAATCCGAGTCGATCAGCCCCACGAGATTGCCGAGCACGATCCCATGCTTGTGCCCCAGCCCCGAGCGGGGCAGGATCATCCCAGCCAAGCCCGGGTCCTCGATATGGATCGCGATGCCCGTGCCGATGAGTGCGGTCTCGCCCGGCGCCAGCGTCAGGGGCGCGTCGATGCAGGCGCGCAGGTCCAGGCCGGCGGATCCGGGTGTCGCGTAGGCGGGCAGGCACTCGCGGATGCGCTCGTCGAGCACCTTGAGCGCGATGGTGGGGCGCGATGCAGTCATTAACCCTTTCCCTTCGGCAGCCGCCGCGCGATCTCCCCGACCACGCGCCGCGCCAACTCCAGCTTCCCCATCCGTGGCAACCGCTGCGCACCTTCGTCGCTCAGCAACGTCACCTCGTTGTCGTCCGCGCCGAGCGCATCCTGCGCGCGATTGGCGATGATCAGCGGCACCTTCTTGCGGCGACGCTTTTCCTCCGCGAGCCGCTCGACGTCCTGACTCTCCGCCGCGAAGCCGACGCAATACGGCGGATGTGGACGCGCGGCGACCGTGGCCAGGATGTCGGCGGTGGGCTGCAGCGTGATCGTCAGCGCCTCGCCCGACTTCTTGATCTTCTGTGCATTCGGCGTCGACGGCGTGTAGTCCGCCACCGCGGCGACCGCGATGAACACGTCGCACGCGTCGACCCGCGCGAGCACCTCGCGCGCCATGTCGGCGGCGCTCACCGCGGGCACGCGCGCGACGCCCCTCGGCGTGGGCACGTCGGAGCGTCCCGCGACGACGGTCACGTCCGCGCCGGCCTCCGCCGCCGCCTGCGCGAGCGCGAAGCCCATCTTGCCGGAGCTCGAATTGGTGATGCCGCGCACGGGGTCGATGGCCTCGAACGTGGGGCCGGCGGTGAGCAGCACGCGCTTGCCTGCCAGCACCTTGGGCTGCTGCGCGGCGACGAGCAGCGCGAGGATGTCGGCGGGCTCGAGCATGCGGCCGTCGCCGTTCTCCTTGCACGCGAGCTCGCCGGTGTCGGGACCGAGGATGCCGACGCCGTCCGCACGCAGTAGCGCAACGTTTCGCTGGGTGGCGGCGTTCGCCCACATCTGGCGGTTCATCGCGGGCGCGACGAACAGCGGGCACTCGCGCGCGAGGCACAGCGTCGTCAGTAGGTCGTCGGCGTGGCCGTGCGCGAGCTTCGCCAGCACGTCCGCCGATGCAGGGGCGACGACGATCGCGTCCGCGCCGCGCGACAGCGCGATGTGGCCCATCGCGTCGGCGGAGCCCGAATCCCAGAGGTCGGTGTGGACGGGCCGGCCGGACAGCGCCTGGAACGTGGTCGCGGTGACGAAACGGGTGGCCGCTGCGGTCATCACGACGTCGACCGTCACGCCTGCCTTCACGAGCAGGCGCGTCAGCTCCGCCGCCTTGTAGGCCGCGATGCCGCCCGTGATGCCGAGCACCACGCGCGTCAACGTCCGCGAGGCGGACCCCTGGTCAGTCATGCTCGATCGGCTGTTCGGACGATGGGAGGGCAAGCGAGCGCAGTTTACACTCCCGCTCCCATCGAGATCCGGCGCGCCTCGCGGGCGCATTCATCGTGAACGTGGCCACGGCGTCACCCGCATCATCTTCAGCATCGTCCGCCGCCGAACGCCCCCGCGAGCGCCTGCTCGCGCTCGGTGCCGCGGCGCTGACCGACGCCGAACTGCTGGCCGTGATGCTGCGCACCGGCGTTGCGGGCCGCCCGGCGTTGGCGCTCGCGCAGGATCTCCTCGCGCGCTTCGGGGGCACGGGGCCGCTGCTCGCCGCGGGGCTCGCCGACATGCGCCGCCAGCCCGGCGTCGGCCCTGCCCGGGCCGCGGAACTGAAGGCCATGGTCGAGTTCGTGCGCCGGGCGCTGGTCGAGGAGGCGTCCGCGCGCGACGTCCTCACCTCGCCCGAGGCAGTCCGCGATTACCTGCGCCTCACCCTCGCGCCGCTGCCGTATGAAGCCTTCATGGGCCTGTTCCTCGACAGCCAGAACCGGCTCCTCGCCGCGCGCGAGCTCTTCCGCGGCACGCTGTCGCAGACCAGTGTCTACCCGCGGGAGGTGGTGAAGGCGGCGCTGGCCGAGAACGCCGCGGGCGTGATCTTCGCCCACAACCATCCGAGCGGCGTGGCGGAGCCCTCGCGGGCGGACGAGCTCCTGACCAGCTCCCTCAAGCAGGCGCTGGCGCTGGTCGACATCCGTACGCTGGACCACTTCGTCGTCGCCGGCAGCCGGGTCGTCTCGTTTGCCGAGCGTGGGCTCCTTTAGGCGGGCGCCGGCCCGCGGGTAAAGGCTTGATAGCAGCGGCGTTTTGGGTGATAATGGCGGGCTTTACGGCAGTCCAACCCGCTGCACCGCAGGCAGGGCACCCAAGCCCGATGCGCCCGGTCCGGCCCCGAATTCGAGAAAGAAGGAGCGAGCCATGGCTCGAGTCTGTCAAGTCACCGGCAAGGCCCCGATGGTGGGCAACCACGTTTCGCACGCCAACAACAAGACCAAGCGTCGCTTCCTGCCCAACCTGCAGCGCCGCCGCTTCTGGGTCGAGAGCGAGAACCGCTGGGTGAGCCTGCGCCTCACCACCAACGCGCTGCGCACCATCGACAAGAACGGCATCGACGCCGTCCTGGCCGACCTGCGCGCCAAGGGCGAAGCCCTCTAAGCCCGCTTCGGAGACCGGATCATGCGTGAAAAGATCAAGCTCGAATCGTCGGCCGGCACCGGCCACTTCTACACGACGTCGAAGAACAAGAAGCTGATGCCCGAGAAGATGGAGATCAAGAAGTTCGATCCCGTCGCGCGCAAGCACGTGATGTACAAGGAAACGAAGCTCAAGTGACCTTCGGCCGCGAAAGCGGCCGAAGGTCATCCCCGCGCAGGCGGGGATCCAGCGTCGTTTGAAGGGGCCGCGCAAGCGGCCCTTTTGCATCATCTGCCCCAACATCGCCTTGTCCTCTTCCACGCCCTCGCACACTCCGCCCCCTCGCGGCCTCATGTCGACCCTGTACATCGGGGTCTTCATGGCCGCCCTCGACACGGCGGTGATCGGGCCCGCGATCCCGGCGCTGCGCGCCGCGTTCGACATCGACAATCGCGCGGTCGGCCTCGTGATGATCGTGTTCGTGCTGGTCGCGCTGACGAGCACCGCGCTGATGGCGAACCTCTCCGACCGTCACGGGCGGCGGCCGGTGTACCTCGCGAGCGTCGCGCTGTTCGCGCTGGGCTCGCTGGTGATCGCGCTGTCGCCGCGCTACTGGATGGTGCTCGCCGGCCGCGCGCTGCAGGGCTTAGGCGCGGGCGGCATCATTCCCACCGCGAGCGCGGTGATCGGCGACGTGGTGCCGATCGAGCGCCAAGGTCGCGCGCTCGGCATGATCGGCGCGATCTACGGCATGGCGTTCGTGCTCGGGCCGCCGCTCGCGGCGGGCCTCATGGTGGTCGCGTCGTGGCACTGGATCTTCTTCGCGAACCTGCCGATCGCGGCCCTGATCCTCGTGCTCGGCGTGCGCGTGCTGCCCGCACGGCGCGCGCGCGGCGGCCTGCCGCCGCTCGACGTCGCGGGACTCGTCGTCGTGTTCGTGCTGCTCACCGCGCTCGTGCTCGCGATCACGCGCGTCGCCGACACGTACACCGGCAGCGTCGTGTGGCCTTGGTGCGCCGCGCTGGCGCTCGTGCTGGTGCCGGTGCTGATGCGCATCGAGCGCCGCGCCGCGCAACCGATGATTCCGCTCTCGCTCTTCGCCAACCGGCGGCTCGCCACCGCGTACGTGCTCACGGTGGGGGCGGGCTTCGGCATGGGCAGCGTCGTGTTCCTGACGTCGATCGTGCACCTCGCGTACGGCGTGGCACCCGACCGCACCGGCTTCTGGCTGCTGCCGCTCGTCGTGTGCTCGATGCTGGGCTCGATGAGCGGCGGCCGCATGTTGAACCGCACCGGGTCGCGCGCGCTCATACTCGCCGGCTTCGTGCTGCTCGCCGCCGGCTACGGCGCGGCGGCGGTCACGCGTTTCGGCATCGCGGGCTTCATGGTCGCGTCGGTGCCGATCGGCTTCGGCGTCGGCATCGTCGTCGGCGGCGCGCTGCGCCTGATCGCGATCGACGAGTCGCCCGCCGCGCTGCGCGGCACGGCGCAGGGCCTCATCAACATCGCGAACAGCATCGGCACGCTCCTGTCCGCCGCGATCATCGGCGCGCTCGCCGATTTCGAGGGCGGCGACGTGCACGCGTTCGGCGTCGCCTATCTCGCCGTGATGGCGGTGATGCTCGCGATGCTCGGCATCGCCTTCACGCTGCGCGCCGATCGGGGCCGCACGCGGGCGCCCGCCAAGGGCGCGCGCGGGGCCGGCGGATGACGCCGCGTCGTCTACAGCACGTCGAGCCCGGGCAGCCCGCCCGCGCCCTGCACGCAGTGCCACAGGTACACCGCGACGCCGGGATCGCCGGTCCATAGCGTGTAGCGGCCGCGGCCGTACCGCGCGTGCATCGCCTCCTGCTGCACGATCGCGTGCATCGCGAACGCGCGCGCACGCTCGAGCCACACGGGATCGCCGGTGCGCTGGTAGAGCGCGAGAAACGCGTAGCCGTTGCCCGCGGTGCCGTGGCACAGGCCGGCGCCTTTCGCCAGCGGGCCCGCCCGCCACGTGAGCTCGCCGCCGGCGAGCAGCAGCGCATCGAGTTCCGTGGACATTCCGCGGGGCAGCCGCGCGAGCGACGTGACGATCCCCGGCGCGCCGTGGCACCACTGCACGAGTACATTGGAGCGTCCCGGGCGCGGCGGTCCCACGCCCGGCGGCCAGTTCGCGACACCGTCCTCGCGCAGCGCCGTCACGCCGAGCGTCGTCGCACAGCGCGCGACGAGCTCGGCCAGGCGCGTGGCACCGATCTCGGCGGCTCCGATGAGGAGGCCGTAGGCATTGCCCGCGAAGCCGTGCCCCGCGCCCAACAGCTGCACGATCCGGCCGTAGAGGTCTTGCGTCCACATCATGCACGGCGCGTGCTCGCTCGGCTGCCACAGCGACCACACGTGCTCGACGTTGGCGAGGTAGAGCTCACGCCAGCGCGCCTCGCCCGTCCACTGCAGCATGTGCCACGCGGCGACCATCGTCCCGGGCGCGGCCCACAGCGCCTCGTTGGTCGGGTTGCCGATGTTGCGCGCGATGGCGTCGTGCAGGCGGTCGACGAGCGCCGCGTCGCGCGTCATCCGCCACGCGATGAGGAGCACGCCGGCCTCGCCCAGGAAATACGACGGCACCACTTCCTCGGTGTCCGGCGTGGCGAGGTAGTGGGCGGGCACCCGCGCGATGCGCGCGCACGGATCGAACGCGAGCTCCACCGCGCCTTCGCGCGCGAGGTGCCACAGCGCCCACAGCGCGCCCGATGCGCCGAGGTACAGCGAGTGATGCGGCGCGGTGGCCTTCTCGTCGTCGAGCGGATGCGGCGGCCAGCCGTCGCCCGCGCCCAGCGCGCGCTCCATGTCGGCGGCGATGTCGCGGATCGCGCCGCGGGCGCGCGCCTCGTCCCACGCGAGGCTCGTCAACGGCTCATGACGCTCGGCTTCGTAGAGCATGCGCATCGTCCGCAGGAAAGGGACACGCGAGCCTACGCGGATGCCGCGCGGCACGCAAACGCGCCATGCGAGAGCCGTCGTTACGCGGCGAGCCCGGCCGCGATGTCGTCGGCGATCTGCGCCCGCGTCAGCGCGGTGCCGATGTCGTGCAGGCAGGCCCAATCGGCGGGAGGCAGCGCGGCCATCAGCGCGGCCCGTGCGCGCTCGAGCATGCGCTTCTCGTTGACCTGCGGCGTTCCCGACCGTTGCGCCTCCGCTTCCGCGGCGCCGATCATGCGTGCCGCGCGCTCGGGCTGGCCGTGCAGCCAGAAGAAGTGCGCCCACTGCTCCAGGAAGAAGACGCCGCTGCGGCGCATCGCGACGAGCGCCTCGCGCGCGAGCGGCAGCGTTTCGTCCAGGCGGCCGAGCTCGCACAGGATGCCGAGCGCGTTGTTGCAGCAGTTGCCCATGTCGGCATCGGTCGCCGGGCGTGCGCGCAATGCGGCGTGGTACGTGAGCGCTTCCCGCGCCGCTTCCTCCAGCGCGCCGAACTGCCACAGCACGTCGACGGTGTTGCCCCACGCGATCGCCTCCAGCCGCCAGTCGCCGGTGGCGACGCTCGCGCGCAGCGTCTCCCGGTGACGCGCGATCGCCTCGTCGCGCAGGCCGCGCCGCCGCGCCGCATCGCATTCGGCGCGCAGCAGCCGGATGTGCAGCTCGGCGGGCCAGCGCGGGTCGTACATCGCGCGGGCCTGCGCGAGCACGCGGTCGGCGGTGGCGGGCTCGTCGAACCGCGTGTGGGTGACGATCTGCAACAGGCTGCCGAACGCGCGCCGGTCCATGCCCAGCGCGGCGTAGAGGTCGTACGCACGTTGCGCGGCCTCGCGCTGGAGCGTGCGCGGCACGAACGACGTCGTGTTGTTGGCGGCGAGGGCGCGCCAGTATCGCGCCGCGAGCGCCGGCGGCGCGGCGTCGACTTCCTCGCGCGGGATGGAAGTGAGCCACGCGATGCATTCGCGCGTGTAGTCGATGATGGCGCCGGCGTGCGCGGCGAGCGCGAGCGCCGTCTCGGCATCGCCGCCGTCGCCCGCGGCCCACGCGTGCGCGGCGCGCAGGTTGGGCAGCTCCGGCAATGCCTGCGCGGCGAAGGCCTGCGAGCCGATCTCGCAATCGAGGTTCGCGTCGTCGAGGCGCTCGAGGAAGGCGCGCATCGCGCGCGCGTGACGCTCGAGGATCGTGGCGGTCTCGCGCACGGCGAGCGCTTCCAGCGCGAACGCGCGCGCCGATTCGAGCAGCCGATAGCGCGGCACCGGGCCGGGATCGGCGACCACGAGCGATTTCTCGACCAGCGCGCTCAAGTGATCGAGCACCGCCCACTCGTCGAGGCGCTCGTCGCTCGCCACCTGCTGCGCCATCTCCATCGTGAAGCCGCCCGCGAAGATGCCGAGCCGGCGGAACACGGCCTGCTCGTCCGGCGTGAGGAGGTTGCAGCTCCACTCGAGCGCGGCGCGCAGCGTCTGGTGCCGGCGCAGCGTCGCGCGGGCACCGCCGGTGAGCAGGCGAAAGCGGGCGTCGAGCTTCTCGCACACCGCGCGCAGCCCGAGGGTGCCGACGCGGGCGGCCGCCAGCTCGACCGCGAGCGGCAGGCCGTCCAGGCGCCGGCAGATGTCGGACGCGAGCGGGAGATCCTCGTCGCGCAGCGCGAACCGCGGATCGACCGCGCGCACGCGCGCCTCGAACAGCGCGACGGCGCCGAAGTCGCGCGCATTCGCGTCGCCCGCCTCGGGTACCGCGAGCGGCGCGATGCGGTATTGCTGCTCGTCGGGCAGGCGCAGCGGCTCCTGGCTCGTGGCGAGGATCGTGACACCGCGCGCACCCGCGAGGATCGAGCGCACGACGCCCGCGACGGCATCGAGCAGGTGCTCGCAGTTGTCGAGCACGAGCAGCAGGGAGCGCTCGGCGAGCACGCAGGCGAGCTCGTCGGCGGTGCCGGTGCGCAGGTTGGGCAGCGACAGCTCGCGCGCGATGGTGGTGGCGATGAGCGCGGGCTCGGCGAGCCCGGCGAGCTCGACCATCCATGCGCCGTCGCTCCAGTGCCCGGCCGCGCGCGCCGCGGCCGCCTGCGCGAGCCGGCTCTTGCCGATGCCGCCGGCGCCGACGACGGTGACGAGCTTGTGCGCGCGCACGAGGCCGTCCAGCGCAGCGAGCTCGTCCGCGCGGCCGAAGAGGCGCGGCAGGTCCGCGGGCAGGTTGGTGCGCGCCGTGGCACGCGGCGGTAGCGCGACGGGGGCGGCGGTGAGGGCGGTACCGGCGGCGGGCGCCACCCCGGTGGCGGCATCGAGCGCCGCGACGAAGCGGTACCCGCGTCCCGGGATGGTGACGATGGCCTGCGGCCCGAGCAGCTTGCGCAGCGTGCTGATCTGCACCTGCAGGTTGTTCTCCTCGACCACCACGCCCGGCCACGCGAGGTCGAGCAGCTCGTTCTTCGTCATCAGGCGATCGCGGTGGTCGACCAGCACGTGCAGGAGGTCGAACGCGCGGCCGCCGATGGGCAGCGGCTGCCCGTCGGCGACGAGCTCGCGCGTCGCGGTGCGCATCTCGTAGCGGCCGAAGGTGTAGGTGGCGTCCATGGCGTGGTGTGGCGGGGCCGGCGTGGCACTGTAATCCAGCGCGGCGGGCGGCGTCAGCAGCGGGGAGGGCGTCATCGCGTGGGGTCGGGATCGGGCATGCGCCTACTATGATCGTGCACCGGCAGCGGCGTCCTTGAGCCGCCCCTGAAAAATCCTTAAACCGGCAGGCGCGGCCGCCGTGCGGCCAACAAAAAGCCCGCCGGGCGGCGGGCTCTTCGTCGTGCGGAGGGAGGCGCGCGCTCAGGCGTAGCGCTTCAACTGCAGCGAGAACTGCGCGAGCGGCGCGATGCCCGAGGCCTCGGCGCGATGGCACCAGTCCTGCAGCCGCACGAGGAGCTGCTCGGAGGATTCGGTCGAGCGCTCCCACAGCGCGCCCAGGTCCTGCCGCATCGAGTAGATGGTGGCGAGCGCCTTGCTCTTGCCGAGCGCCTCGGCGAGCTGCGCGCGATCGGCGGCGGACAGCGTGGCGGGGTCGGCGAGCAGCCAGCGCTTCATGTGACGCAGGCTCGGCACGTCGGCCGCGCGGTTGGCGGCGGTGCGCGCCTTCAGCTGCGCGAGCTCGGTGGCGCACGCGGCCTTGAGCGTGCGCGCATACGCGGTGGCGACGTGATAGCGGTGCGTGATCACGGCCTGCAGCGTGGCGAGGTCGGGCACGGCCTTCGTGCGGTCGAACTTCACCTGCGGCGCGATCTTGCGGACCTTGGCGAGCCCGAGCGTCTCCAGCGTGCGGATGTAGAGCCAGCCCAGGTCGAACTCGTACCACTGCGACGAGAGCTTCGCCGACGTGCCGTACGCGTGATGGTTGTTGTGCAGCTCCTCGCCGCCGATCACGATGCCCCACGGCAGGATGTTGGTCGAGGTGTCGGCGCACGCGAAGTTGCGGTAGCCCCAGTAGTGGCCGATGCCGTTGATGATGCCGGCCGCCGTGATGGGGATCCACAGCATCTGCACGGCCCAGATCGTGGCGCCGATCGGCCCGAACAGCACGAGGTCGACGGCCAGCATGAGGCCCACGCCCTGCCACGAGAAGCGCGTGTACACGTTGCGCTCGATCCAGTCGTCCGGCGTGCCGTGGCCGTACTTGGCGAGCGTCTCCTGGTTGCGCGACTCGTCGCGATAGAGCTCGGCGCCGCGCAGCAGCACGGTCTTGATCCCGCGCGTCTGCGGGCTGTGCGGGTCGTCGACCGTCTCCACCTTCGCGTGGTGCTTGCGATGGATGGCGACCCACTCCTTGGTGACCATGCCCGTGGTGAGCCACAGCCAGAAGCGGAAGAAGTGCGAGACGACCGGATGCAGGTCCAGCGCGCGATGCGCCTGCGCCCGGTGCAGGAAGATCGTCACGCAGGCGATGGTGACGTGCGTGAGCGCCAGGGTGACGACGACGTAGCCCCACCAGGGAAGGTCGAGGAGTCCGTGCGCCACGAGCTGCTGCCAATCGTAAGTCATTGATTACCTGTCGGAAAATGGATACGCGCCGGGCCGCCGCCGGTCATGCGGGCGCACCTAAACCCGACATTGTACCTGCCGACCCCGGCGGCGCAATGACGCAGGTCAAGCCGCCGGCGCGGCGGGCGGCACGCTGCTTGCCCCGCCGATCAGCTGGATATCGCGGCGCGGGTAGGGAATCGCAATGCCGTGGCGCTTGAATCCCGCGAAGATCTTCCGGTTGAGGTTGCTGCGCAGGTCCGGCATGCCGGCCGCCGGGCCGGTGACCCACAGCGCGAGCTCGAGGTTGATGCCG
Source organism: Burkholderiales bacterium (assembly GCA_046347855.1). Classification (GTDB taxonomy): domain Bacteria; phylum Pseudomonadota; class Gammaproteobacteria; order Burkholderiales; family Casimicrobiaceae; genus VBCG01. The sequence continues at coordinate 22,239 of JAXMFJ010000012.1, read as the reverse complement.
CTGTCCGCGAAGCCCGCCACCACCGCGGCGGGCCGCTCGCCCACCGTCACGAGGCGCGGCTCGTCGGCCGCCGCCTGCTCCATGATCTGGAGCGCGAGGTCGAGATCGCAGTCGTACGCGACCTGGATCGGCACCACCACGCGGATGTCGTGCGAGGCGTTGGTGTGATTGAGCACCGTGGTGGTGACGAGCGTCTCGTTGGGGATGATCGCCTCCACCCCGTCGAGGCTCCTCACCACCACGTAGCGCGAGGTGACGCGCGCGACGCGACCGAGGCGCCCCTCGACCGTGATCATGTCGCCCAGGCGGATCGCGCGCTCGAAGAGGATGATGAAGCCCGAGATGTAGTTGGACGCGAGCTTCTGCAGGCCCAGGCCCACGCCGACGCCGAGCGCGCCGCCGAACACGGTGAGGAGCGTGAGGTCGAAGCCGATCGACTGCAGCGCGACCAGCACGCCGACCACCAGCAGCACCGCGCGCAAGAGCTTCGCGAGCAGCGCCTTGGTGTTGGTGTCGAACGCCGTCGCGTTGAGCAGCCGCTGCTCGAGGAGGCTCGACAGCCACAGCGTGACGACCAGCGTCAGCACCACCGCGGCCACGCCCTTGGTGATGGTCAGCACCGACACCGACGCCTTGCCGATGGGCAGCATCACCTCGTCGAGCTCGCGCGCGACCTCCGGCAGCACGCCGATGAAGTACAGCACCACCAGCGTCCAGATGGTAAAGGCGACGGTGCGCTCCGACGTCTTGAGCCACGCGGCCTGCGCGAACAGCCGCCGCATCGCGTAAAGCAGCATGCGGATGACGGCGAGCGCGATGAGCAGCGGGATCGCGATGTCGATGAACAGCGGCTTGCCGCCGGACATCTCGTAGACGACGCGCCCGATCGCGAGCAGGAACAGCGCGACCAGCGAGAACACGACGCGGCCGAAGCTGTCCTGCAGGTGCGTACGCGTTTCCGAGCGCTCCGCCGCGCGGGCCTCGGCGCGTGCGACGAGCCGGCGGTCGATGAGCCACGCGATGCCGCAGCAGACGGCGACGATGCCGAGGTCGAGCCAGCCGCGCGGCGTGGCGAGCGCGGTCTCGAAGCGCGTGTAGTCGATGGGGCCGATCATGGGAAGGGGCAGAAGGACTTATGCCTATGTTGGATTCGCAATGCGAATCGACACCGATGTTTCAATTCGTCGTCCCCGCGAAAGCGGGGACCCAGCGGCGTTGCAGTGCAACGACTCGACGACACTGGGTCCCCGCTTTCGCGGGGACGACAATGGAAATGGTGGTGCCATACCGAATCCGAGATAGGTTCCAAGGACGGGGGGAATGGCGGTGGACGACGCATTCCGGCTGCGGCCGCCACTCTATCAGCGCGACCGCTCGAGCACGGCCGCGAAGAAACCGTCGCAGCCGTGCAGGTGCGGCATGAGCTTCAGCGTGGGGCCGGTGTCGAGCGCGATCTCCGCGCGCGCGAGCTCGGCCGCGGCGTCGCCGGCGGCGAACTGCGGATGCGCCGCGAGGAACTGCGCGACGATCGCCTCGTTCTCGTCGGGCAGCACGCTGCACGTCGCGTACACGAGGCGGCCGCCGGGCTTCACGAGCGTGGCAGCGGACGCGAGGATCGACGTCTGCTTGGCGTTGAGCTCGGCGACGGCGGACTCGGGTTGCCGCCACTTGAGGTCGGGATTGCGGCGCAGCGTGCCGAAGCCCGTGCACGGCGCGTCGACCAGCACGCGGTCGACCTTGCCCGCGAGGCGCTTCACGCGCGTGTCGCGCTCGGAGGCGAGCACCTGCGGATGCACGTTCGACAGCCCCGAGCGCGCGAGCCGCGGCGTGAGCTTCGCGAGGCGCTTCTCCATCACGTCGAAGGCGTACAGGCGCCCCTGCGAGCGCATCAGCGCGCCGAGCAGGAGGGTCTTGCCGCCCGCGCCCGCGCAGAAGTCGACCACCATGTCGGCGCGCCGCGGCGCCACGACGTAGCCGATGAGCTGGCTGCCTTCGTCCTGCACCTCGAGGCGGCCGTCCGCGAGCCACGGATGGCGTGCCATCGACGGCCGGCCCGTGATGCGGATGCCGAGCGGCGAATACGGCGTGGCGATGGCGGCGAGCCCGTCGGCGACCAGCGCCGCGAGTGCCGCCTCGCGCGTCGTCTTCAGCGGGTTCACGCGCAGGTCGAACGGCGCGGGCGCGACCCACGCGCGGGCGAGCGCGGCGCGCGTCTCGTCGCCGTACGCGGCGCCCAGGCGCTCCCACAGCCAGTCGGGGAGATCGTGTGCGACGGCCGGCGGCAGCGCGTTGCCGAGGCGCGACTTGAACGCGCGCACCCACAGCGCGTCGGCGGCAGGGAGCGCGGGCTCGAGCTCGCGCAGCGAGCGGCCCATCTCGCGCACGAGCACCGCGAGCGCGAGCTTGCGCGGCTCCGCCGTCTCCGCGAGCGCTTCGAGCGAGCGCTGCCGCCGCAGCAGCGCGAACACGCCGTCGGCGATGAACGCGCGATCGCGCTGCCCCATCTGCGGGTGCGCCTTGAAGAACGCCGACAGGCCGTTGTCGGCCGGCGTGTCGAAGCGGCGCACGCGCTCGATGGCCGCGGCGAGCGCCGCGATCTCTCCGGAACGGATCGTCATTGGCCGGTCATCTGCGGAAAGGTGGCGGCGGGGCGCGCCTCGTTGTAGCCCGGCACCGTGTCCGCGCGCTGCGCGGGAGCGAGATCGGACGCGCGCGGCAGCGCGAGGTCACCACCGGCGCCGACCTTCGAATCCTCGTCGACGCGGATGCCGTCGAGCACGACCTCGACCGTCCCGCGCACGGTGTTCGACACGCGCATCTTCACCGGCAGGTGGCGCAGCGACGGCGCGAGCCACAGGTACGCATCGGTCTTGCCGTCCTCGCTCGTGCGGTGCCAGCGCTCGGCCTCGATGGGCCCTTGCGACCATTCCACGGTATCGGTGCCTTCGCGCGTGAGGGTGTAGCGCACCAGCCGGCGCGGGGTCGCCACCGTGACGGTCACGACATCGCCCGCCGGCGGCGTGAAGTAATACTGCCACATGAGCGACAGCGGATCGAACGTCGGCAGGTCGAGCGCCTCGGTCTTGTTGTCGTGCAGCGTTACGATGCCCGCTTCCCAGTCGAACGTCGCGGTCTCGACGCGATCGGGTCCGCCGCGCTCGATGCGCAGCATCTGCGGCTGCAAACCGTCGTCGGTGATGAGGCCGCGGCTCTCGATCTTGCCCTGCCCGCGCAGCACGAGCGCGGCGAGCCCGCGCGCCTCGCCGATGGTGACGATGCGATAGCGGTTGTTCGCGTGCTCGAAGCGGTAGACGGCGTCGCCGATCAGGAAGCCGTGGGTGCCGAAGAACACCTTGAACGCGAGGTCGATGCGCGGGGGCAGCGTCTTGCCCGTGGTGGCGGCGCCGGCGGTGATCTCGGCGGCGGGCGCGGGCGTCGCTTCGGCGGCGCCGGCGGCGGGCGTGGACGCGGGCGCGGATGGCGTGGGCGCCGCGTCCGCGACGGCGGGCGCCTCCGCGACGTCGGGTGCGGGCGGCGCGACGGGAGACGGCGGGGCGCGCCGCGGCTTCGGCTTGGGCTTCGCCTGCGGCGCGGGCTGCGGCGCGAGCGACGGCTTCGGCGGCGGGGGCAGCTCGGTGAGCGTCGCGGTCAGCGGGACGCTATCGGGGGGCGGCGTTGCCTCGCGCGTCCACAGCGTGAACGCGAGGTGCACCGCGAGCGAGAGCAGCAGCGCGAGCACGAGTGCGCGGCGCGTGCGCCGGCTCGCCGCGGCTTGCGCGAGGCGCAGGGTGAGCGTGAGGAGGGAAGGATGCGCGGCGGTGGTCGACACGGTCGGCGAAGGGCGCGGCGAAAGCCGGCCGCCGCGATCAGCGCGCCGCCGGTGCGAACAGCACGCCGGTGCTGCCTGCCTCGACACCGCGCACCCGCACGCGGTGGCCGACGATCGCGAGCGCCCCGGCGCAATACCATCCTACGACCGCAGGCAGCAGCACGTGTTCCGCGGCGAGCACGCGCGCGGCGAGCGTGTCCTCGTCGTCGTGGTCGTGCACGGGCACCACTGCCTGCGCGACGATCGGGCCGACATCGACGTCGGGCGTCACGAAGTGCACCGTGCAGCCGTGCACGCGCACGCCATCGGCCAGCGCGCGGCGGTGCGTATGCAGGCCCGGGTACGACGGCAGCAGCGACGGATGGATGTTGAGCATCCGCCCCTCGTAGCGGCGCACGAACGGCGCGCCGAGCACGCGCATGAAGCCCGCGAGCACGACGAGGTCGGGACGGCACGCGTCGATGCGCTCGGCGAGCGCCGCGTCGAACGCTTCGCGCGTCGGGTAGTCCTGGTGCGGCACGACGTGCGTGGCAACGCCATGCGCGGCCGCGATGCCGAGCCCGCCGGCCCCCGGCTTGTTGGCGATGACGTCGGTGATCGTGCCGCCGAGCGTGCCGGCCTGCATGGCCGTCAGCAGCGACGCGAGGTTGGACCCGCGGCCCGAGATCAGGACCGTGATGCGCGGGCCGGCCATCGCCTGCGCGCGCCTAGACGACCACCGTGGGCGGCTCGCCGGCCGGCTGCGCGACGACGGTGCCGATGCGCTGCGCACGCTCGCCCTGCGCGGCGAGAAGCTGCAGCGCGCGGTCGGCGTGCTCCGCCGCGACCACGACCGCCATTCCGATGCCGCAGTTGAAGACGCGATGCATCTCGGCGTCGGCGACGTTGCCGTGGCGCTGCAGCCAGTCGAAGATCGCGGGCCGCGTCCACGCGGTGCGCGCGAGCCGTGCCTGCAGCCCGGCGGGCAGCATGCGCGGCACGTTCTCGACGAGGCCGCCGCCGGTGATGTGCGCCATGCCCTTCACCGGCAGCTCGCGCATGAGGGCGAGCATCGGCTTCACGTAGATGCGCGTCGGCGCGAGCAGCGCACCGCCGAGGGTGCCGGACTCGAACGGCGCGGCGAGGTCGGCGCCGCTGCGCTCGACGATCTTGCGGATGAGCGAGAAGCCGTTGGAGTGCGGGCCCGACGACGCGAGGCCCAGCACGACGTCGCCCGCGGCGATGGTCGAGCCGTCGATGATCGCGCTCTTCTCCACGACGCCGACCGCAAAGCCCGCGAGGTCGTATTCGCCCGGCACGTACATGCCCGGCATCTCGGCGGTCTCGCCGCCGATGAGCGCGCAGCCGGCCTGCTCGCAGCCCTGCGCGATGCCCTTCACGACCTCGGCCGCGGTGTCGACGTCCAACTTGCCGCACGCGAAGTAGTCGAGGAAGAAGAGCGGCTCGGCGCCCTGCACGAGGATGTCGTTGACGCTCATCGCGACGAGGTCGATGCCGACCGTGTCGTGGCACCCGAGCTTGAAGGCCAGCATGAGCTTGGTGCCGACGCCGTCGGTGCCTGCGACCAGCACGGGCTCGCGAAAGCGGCTGCCGATCGCAACGAGCCCGCCGAAGCCGCCGATGCCGGCGAGCACCTCGGCGCGCATGGTGCGCTTCGCGAACGGCTTGATGCGCTCGACGAGCGCGTCGCCGGCGTCGATGTCGACGCCCGCGTCGCGATAGGACAGGGCGGAGGTGGGATCGGGCATGGCGGCGTGGAGGAGGAGGCGCCGCGCGCGGCGACGCCTGGAAATCGATGCGCGGGTGCCGCAGCGGACGGCGAACCTTCTACAATTCGCGTCGAACGCGGCTTACGACGTCGCGCCGGATTTTACCGGAAATGACCGAGCCCCGCCCGCCGACCGCCGACGTTGCCTCGCCGCTGCCTGCCGCCGACGGCGGGCTCGTGCCCGTCGGCGAGCCGCCGGACCCGCCGCGCCCGCGCCGCGTGCTGACGGTCCGCAACTACGTCTGGATCGTCGCGGCCGCGCTCGTGCTGGTGCTCGGCCTGCGCTACCTCGGGCCGGTGCTCACGCCGTTCCTCATCGGCGCGATCCTCGCGTACCTCGGCACGCCGCTGGTCGACTGGGCCGCGCGCCACAAGATCTCGCGCGGCCTCGCCACGACGTTCGCGGTGATGCTGTTCGGCATCCTGCTGCTCGTGCTGTTCCTGATCCTGATCCCGCTCGTGCAGACGGAGGTCGCGCTCGCCGCGCGCCGCCTGCCGGAGCTCGTCGCGCAGCTGGTCGCGCGCGTGACGCCGTGGCTCGAGCAGAACCTCGGCATCACGGTCGCGTTCGACTTGGAGTCGCTGAAGACGCTGGTCGCGGAGAACATGGACGAGGCGCGCGCGCTGTCGCTGCAGGTGCTGGCCGGCGTGCGCACCGGCAGCCTGATCGTGGTGTCGCTGCTCGTGAACCTCGCGCTCATCCCGGTGGTGATGTTCTACCTGCTGCGCGACGGCAGGATGATCTCCGCCCACCTCATGTCGCTCGTGCCGCGCGACTGGCTCGGCAAGACGCGCAGCATCGTCGGCGACATCGACACCGTGCTCGCGGAGTTCCTGCGCGGCCAGCTCATGGTGATGATCGTGCTCGCGGCGTACTACGCGATCGCGCTCTCGCTGGCCGGCCTCGACCGCGCGCTCGCCATCGGCGTGCTCACCGGCCTGCTGGTGTTCGTGCCCTACGTGGGCTTCGGCCTCGGCCTCACGCTCGGCGTGGTGGCGGCGCTGCTGCAGTGGACGGGCTGGCCGGCGTTCGTCGCGGTGCTGGCGGTCTACGGCGTCGGCCAGCTCGTGGAATCGTACGTGCTCGTGCCGTACCTCGTCGGCGACCGCATCGGGCTGCATCCGCTGGCGGTGATCTTCGCGCTGCTGGCGTTCGGGCAGCTCTTCGGCTTCGCGGGCGTGCTGCTCGCGCTGCCCGCGTCCGCGGCGCTGCTCGTCGGCCTGCGGCACCTGCGCGCGGCGTATTTCGAATCGCCGGTGTACCGGGGCAACGAGTAGCGCGCGTGGAACAGCTCACCTTCGCCCTGGCGGCGCCCGAGCCGCCGTCGTTCGTCAATTTCATCGCGGGCGCCAACCGCGAGGCCGTCGCGGGGCTCGCGCAGGCTGCGCGCGGCGAGCTCGCCGAGAACTGCCTCCTGCTGTGGGGTCCGCCGGGCGCGGGACGCTCGCACCTGCTGCAGGCCACGGTGGGCGCGGCGCGCCGGCCGGCGCTGTACTGCGCCGATCCGTCCGCCGTGCCGGCCGAGCCGCCCGACACCGGTGCGCTGGTGGCCGTCGACGACGTCGGCCGTGCGGACGCGGCGGCACAGGGCCGTCTGTTCACGCTCTTCAATGCGCTGCAGGCCAGCGGCGGCGTGCTGGTGGCCGCCGCCGACGTGCCGCCGGCGCGGCTCCCGCTGCGCGACGACCTGCGCTCGCGGCTGGGCTGGGGCCTCGTGTACGAGCTGCAGCCGCTCGCCGACGCCGACAAGCCGCAGGCGCTCGCGACGCACGCGCGGGAACGCGGCTTCCGGCTGCCGGACGAGGTCATCGCGTACCTGCTGGCGCACGGGCGCCGCGACATGGCGTCGCTGGTGGCCACGCTTGCCGCACTCGACGCGTACTCCTTGGCGGCCAAGCGCCCGGTGACCCTGCCGCTGCTGCGCGAGTGGCTACAGCGTCCGCTCTCGCCATGACCGGTCGCCGGTCGCTGATGTTGCAAAAATGAGGCGTTTGCTGCAGCGCCTCCAGAAAAGGCTTGAAATTTCCTTAGTTCTTTGATCTGTCAGGTAAAATGCCTGACTGTCCGGCGTCGGCCCGGCAGGCGTGCTGTCAACCGCCCTGCGCATGCGTCCGTTAATGGCGGCGACACGGGAGACCGGTGTCTCACATTTCAGTTTCCACAAAGGACGATGCAATGAAGCATTTGGTTGCGGCACTGGTAATGACGGCCTTCGGTGCCGTCGCGTTTGCCCAAGGCACGACTCCCCCGGCCACGTCGTCGGCGCCCGCCGCCACGGCCACGCCGGCAGCACCGGCTACCAGCAGCAAGAAGAAGACCACCAAGAAGAAGGCCAAGAAGTCGAGCAGCGCCGCGAGCACCTCCAAGGCGCCCGCCTCGACGTCGACGCCCGCGAAGTAATAACGACAACGCATCACTTCCTGTCCAAACCCGAGACCACAGAGGAAAACACATGAACAAGCTTCTCATCGCACTGATCGCCGGTGTCTTCGCGTCGGTTGCCGCCGCCCAGACGGCTGCGCCCGCCGCGTCGGCCACGACCAAGGAAAAGCAGGCCGACGTGAAGGCCGCGACGCAAGCCGGCTCCGGCAGCTCCGCCTCGACGCAGAAGACCGCCGCCGAGCAGGCCGCGAACACGGCGAAGTCGAAGGAAGTGCCGAAGATGTCCAAGGACGAGAAGAAGGCCCTCGCCAAGGACGCGGCCAAGGCGAACGTGAACCCGGAAAACTCCGCCGGCCAGGCCTCCACCGCCAAGGAGCAGGCCGCCAACACGATGAAGTCGAAGGCCGAGCCGAAGGCGAACGCCGAGCTCAAGACGAAGGAAGGCCAGAAGGAAGTCTCGAAGGAACTGCAGCAAAAGGCCACGAAGTAATACGGCCCTTCGCTCCACGGAAGGCAGGGCACGCGCCCTGCCTTCTTTTTTTTGCCCGGCCGCGCGTGCGGCCGCACGTAAAATCGCTGGCGTGATGACCGAACTCTCCTCCGCGCGGCCCGCCGTGACCGTCGCCACCGTCGTCGAGCGCGACGGCCGCTTCCTGCTCGTGCAGGAGCACACGCGGGCGGGCCTGCGCCTCAACCAGCCGGCGGGCCATCTCGAAGGCGGCGAGACGCTCGCCGCGGCGGCGGCGCGCGAGACGCTGGAGGAGACGGGCTGGCACGTCGAGCCGACGGCGCTGGTCGGCGTCTATCGCTGGACCGCGCGCGAGAGCGGGGCGACGTTCGTGCGCTTCACGTTCGCGGGCGCGGCGCGCACGCACGAGCCGGCGCGGCCGCTCGACACCGGGATCGTGCGCGCGGTGTGGATGACCTACGACGAGATCGTCGCCGCGCGCGGCGAGCACAGGAGCCCGCTCGTCCTGCGCTGCATCGACGACTACCGCGCCGGCACCCGTTTGCCCCTCGGCACGGTGCAGGAGGTCGAATGAGCGCGGCGCCGAAGGTGAAGCTCGGAGAGCGTGTCGCCGCGCGATTGAGGGCGCCCGACACGCAGGCGTCGCACTTGGCGATGCGGGTGAAGGAGGGCGAATGAGCGCGGCGCCGAAGGTGAAGCTCGAAGAGCGTGTCGCCGCGCGATTGAGGGCGCCCGACACGCCGGCGTTGCACTTGCCGATGTGGGGCAAGGAGGGCGAATGAGCGCGGCGCCGAAGGTGAAGCTCGGAGAGCGTGTCGCCGCGCGATTGAGGGCGCCCGACACGCAGGCGTCGCACTTGGCGATGCGGGTCAGGGAGGGCGCGTGACCGCACCCGGCCGCCGCCGCCGCGTGATCGTCGGCATGTCCGGCGGCGTCGACTCGTCCGTGGCGGCGTGGCTCCTGAAGCAGCAGGGCTACGAGGTCGTCGGCGTCTTCATGAAGAACTGGGAGGACGACGACACCGACGAGTACTGCACGTCGCGCGCTGACCTGGTGGACGCGGCCGCGGTCGCCGACGTCATCGGCATCGACCTCGAGGCCGTCAATTTCGCGGCCGAGTATCGCGAGCGCGTGTTCGCGCACTTCCTGCGCGAGTACGAGGCGGGGCGCACGCCGAACCCCGACGTGCTGTGCAACAGCGAGATCAAGTTCGCCGCGTTCCTCGAGTATGCGCAGCGCCTCGGCGCCGACTGCATCGCGACCGGCCACTACGCGCGCGTGCGGCGCGCGGCCGGCGATCCCGTGCGCGTCGAGCTGCTGAAGGCCGTCGACGCCACCAAGGACCAGAGCTACTTCCTGCACCGGCTGTCGCAGCGGCAACTGGCGCCGGTGCTGTTTCCGCTCGGCGAGATCCACAAGCGCGACGTGCGCGCGATCGCGCAGCGCGAGGGCATCCCGACCTACGCGAAGAAGGACTCGACGGGCATCTGCTTCATCGGCGAGCGGCCGTTCCGCGATTTCCTCGCGCGCTACCTGCCGCGCACGCCGGGGCCGATGGTGACGCCGGACGGCGAGCGCGTCGGCGAGCACCAGGGGCTCGCGTACTACACGCTGGGGCAGCGGCAGGGGCTCGGCATCGGCGGCACGCGTGCGGGCAGCGACGCGCCGTGGTTCGTCGCGGCGAAGGATCGCGCGCGCAATGCGCTGGTCGTCGTGCAGGGGCACGACCACCCGCTCCTCTTCCGGCGCGAGGTCGCGGCGTTCGACATGAACTGGATCGCGGGCGCGCCGCCCGCGCTGCCGCACGCGCTCGCGGCCAAGACGCGCTACCGGATGGCGGATGCGGCTTGCGCGGTGCGCGCGACGAGCGACGGCGCGGTCGCTGCCTTCGCGTCGCCGCAGTGGGCGCCTACGCCGGGCCAGTACCTCGTGTTCTACGACGGCGACGTGTGTCTGGGCGGCGGTGTCATTGAGGAGCAGCCGGTGCCGGAAGCGGCGCCGGCGCGCGGGCTGCCGGCCGTCGCCTAGCGCGCGCTCACGGCCCGACGACCGACGTGGCCGCCGTGCACACCGCGCCGTAGGTGACGGTGCGCGTGGATCCGCCGAGGTTCCTCCCCACGCAGCGGTAGACCTGGGCCGTCGCAATGCCGGAGTAGACGACGGTCATGTCCGTTATCCCGCCTGCATCCAGCGGCTTGAAGCCGCAACTGCCGCCGACGACGTATTTGCCCACCGGACAGGCCACCTCCAGCGCCCAACCGCTCGACGGGGGAACGTCGTAGGTCTGTTCGACGTAGGTCAGGTTCACCGGTCCCGCCGGGCCGGTGGCGCCTGTCGGTCCCTGGGGACCGGTCGCGCCCGTGGCACCCGTGGGCCCCGGCACACCCTGGATGCCCTGGATGCCCTGCGGCCCAGGCACGCCCTGGATCCCCTGCGGGCCGGGTGGGCCGGCCGGTCCGGTGCTGCCCACGGTGACCCAGGCCTCGTCGTAACCCAGCATGCCGCCGCCGCGCGGTCCACTCCCCGCGGCGTTGAGCTGGTAGGTGAGGAGATAGCTTCCCTGCAGCGTGACGTTCGCCGGCAGCAGCACGACGACCTGCGTGTCGGTCTGGGTCGTGACGGTCAGCGGCGGAAACTTGCCGAGCGTCACCACCGCCGTGCCGCCGGCCAGCCCGCTGCCGTTGATCACGAGCGTCGCGGGGTTGCCGAGGACGACCGCGGAATCGGCGATCAGGAGCGCGTTGGCGCTGGATGCGAGCAGCGCGCAGGTCAACGCCGCGGCGGCGTGCCATCGTTGCATGAGCTTTCTCCGGCAGTGGGGATGCGCGGCGCCGGACGAATGCACCTCGTGCGCCGCGGACCGGATGCTAGCCGCTGGCAACAGGGCGGCGCAAGCGGGCGGCGCCGGGCGATCCGGTGCTGCGCGCGCCGGCACGCGGAATGACGATGCCGACCGCGGGTCGAGCCCTAGAACGGGATATCGTCGTCGAGGTCGTCGACGTTCTTCCTGGTGCTGCCGCCGGCGGGCTTGCCGCCACCGCCGCCGCCTTCGCGGCGCATGCCGCCGCCACCGCCGGCGGGCGCCCCGCCGCCGAAGTCGGCGTCACCGCCGCCGCCGCCTTCGCGGGCGCCGCCGATGAGCTGCATGCGGTCGCCGACGATCTCGGTGGAGTATTTCTCGACGCCGTCCTTGTCGGTGTACTTGCGCGTCTGCAGGCGGCCCTCGATGTAGACCGAGCGGCCCTTCTTCAGGTACTCACCCGCGATCTCCGCCTGGCGGCCGAACAGCACCACGCGGTGCCATTCGGTCTTCTCCTGCTTCTCGCCGCTCTTGTCCTTCCACACGTCCGTGGTGGCGATGTTGAGGTTGCACACGGCGTCGCCGCCCGTGGTGTAGCGCGTCTCCGGATCGCGCCCGAGATTGCCGAGGAGGATCACCTTGTTGACTGAGGCCATCTCACGTTTCTCCCATTGAGTGAAAGGCCGGTGCGCAAGGGCGACAAGCGCACCGGCGAAGCATTGCGTCGGGGCAGCGCCTGCGGCTGCGTCCCGGCCGCGAGCGAGCGGTCGCCGGCGCAACGCATCGCTGCGCGCCTCGCGGCTCGAATGGCGGTTGGAATCGGGCAGGCGAAACACAATATACTAACAGGTTCGCCTCTCGTCCCTAGGCCGGATGGACGAGGCCACGCGGGTCGCGCGCCCACCAACGCGCGAGCGTCCCGCGACGACGAACGTTGCACACCCCGACAACGAGCGAGATCGACGCGTCAATGGATTCCATCCGCATCCGCGGTGCCCGCACCCACAACCTCAAGAACCTGAACCTCGATCTGCCGCGGCACCAGCTGATCGTGATCACGGGGCTCTCGGGATCGGGCAAGAGCTCGCTCGCGTTCGACACGCTGTACGCCGAAGGGCAGCGCCGCTACGTCGAGTCGCTGTCGGCGTATGCGCGGCAATTCCTGCAGCTCATGGAGAAGCCCGACGTCGACCTGATCGAGGGCCTGTCGCCCGCGATCTCGATCGAGCAGAAGGCGACCTCGCACAACCCGCGCTCGACCGTGGGCACGGTCACCGAGATCCACGACTACCTGCGCCTCCTGTTCGCGCGCGTCGGCGATCCGTATTGCCCCGATCATCCCGAGCAGAAGCTCGCGGCGCAGACGATCTCGCAGATGGTCGACGCCACGCTCGCGTTGCGCGCGCCCGACGACGCCGAGGGCCCGCGGCTCATGATCCTGTCGCCGGTGATCGTCAATCGCAAGGGCGAGCACCACGAGCTCTTCGTCGAGCTGCGCGCGAAGGGCTTCGTGCGCGTGCGCGTCGACGGCAAGGTGTGCGAGATCGACGCCGTGCCGAAGCTCGCCAAGACCACCAAGCACACGATCGAGGTCGTCGTCGACCGGCTGCGCGTGCGCGAGGAGTTCAAGCAGCGCCTCGCGGAATCGTTCGAGACCGCGCTGCGCCACGGCGACGGCCGCGCGATTGCGGTCGAGATGGATTCGGGCACCGAGCACCTCTTCTCGGCGAAATTCGCATGCCCGATCTGCAATTATTCGCTGCCGGAGCTGGAGCCGCGCCTCTTTTCGTTCAACAGCCCGATCGGTGCGTGCCCGCGCTGCGACGGCTTGGGCTCGATCAGCTTCTTCGATCCGAAGCGCGTGGTCGCGTTCCCGCAGCTCTCGCTCGCGTCGGGCGCCATCCGCGGCTGGGACCGGCGCAACCAGTTCTACTTCCAGCTCTTGGGCAGCCTCGCGAAGCACGTCGGCTTTGACATCGACAAGCCATTCGCGAAGCTGCCCGAGCGCGTGCAGAACGTCGTGCTGAACGGCTCCGGCGACGAGAAGATCCCGTTCACGTACTTGTCCGACCGCGGCAAGCCGGTCGTGCGCGAGCACACGTTCGAGGGCATCCTGCCGAACCTCGAGCGCCGCTACCGCGAGACGGACTCGGTGATGGTGCGCGAGGAGCTCGCGAAGTACCTCAACAACAAGCCGTGCCCCGAATGCAGCGGCACGCGCCTGAAGCGCGAGGCGCGCTTCGTGAAGGTGGGAACGGACGAGGGCGCGCGCACGATCTACGAGATCTCCGGCTTCCCGCTCAAGGGCGCGATGGACTTCTTCCGCGGCCTGGCGCTCGACGGCCAGAAAGCCGCGATCGCCGACCGCATCGTGAAGGAGATCGTGAGCCGCCTGCAGTTCCTGAACAACGTCGGCCTCGATTACCTCGCGCTCGACCGCTCGGCGGAGACGCTGTCCGGCGGCGAGGCGCAGCGCATCCGGCTCGCGTCGCAGATCGGCTCCGGGCTCACGGGGGTGATGTACGTGCTCGACGAGCCGTCGATCGGCCTGCACCAGCGCGACAACGATCGCCTGCTCGCCACGCTGAAGCACCTGCGCGACCTCGGCAACAGCGTCATCGTGGTCGAGCACGACGAGGACGCGATCAACGCCGCCGATCACGTCGTCGACATGGGGCCGGGCGCGGGCGAGCACGGCGGGCAGGTGGTCGCGCAGGGCACGCCCGAGGAGATCCGGCGCGCGCCGCATTCGCTCACGGGGCAATACCTCGCGGGCCACCGGCAGATCACGGTGCCCACGCGCCGGCATCGTCCGGACCCGGGACGCCAGCTCGTCATCCACGGCGCCACCGGCAACAACCTGCAGGACGTGTCGCTCACGCTTCCGGTGGGGCTGTTCGTGTGCGTCACGGGCGTGTCGGGCTCCGGCAAGTCGACGCTCATCAACGACACGCTCTACCACGCGGTGGCGCGGCACCTGTACGACAGCGCGGAGGAGCCCGCGCCGCACCGCGAGATCGAGGGGCTCGAGCATTTCGACAAGGTGATCAACGTCGACCAGAGCCCCATCGGCCGCACGCCGCGCTCGAATCCAGCGACCTACACGGGCCTCTTCACGCCGATCCGCGAGCTCTTCGCCCAGGTGAAGGAGGCGCGCGAGCGCGGCTACGGGCCGGGGCGCTTCTCGTTCAACGTGAAGGGCGGCCGCTGCGAGGCATGCCAGGGCGACGGCCTCATCAAGGTCGAGATGCACTTCCTGCCCGACGTCTACGTGCCGTGCGACGTGTGCCATGGGCAGCGCTACAACCGCGAGACGCTCGAGATCCGCTACAAGGGCAAGAACATCCACGAGGTGCTCGCCATGACGGTCGAGCAGGCGCACGCGTTCTTCGAGCCCGTGCCCGCGGTGGCGCGCAAGCTCGCGACGCTCGTCGACGTCGGGCTCTCGTACATCACGCTCGGGCAGTCGGCCACCACGCTGTCCGGCGGTGAGGCGCAGCGCGTGAAGCTCGCGTTGGAACTCTCGAAGCGCGACACCGGGCGCACGCTGTACATCCTGGACGAGCCCACGACCGGGCTGCACTTCCACGACATCGAGCTGCTGCTCACCGTGCTGCATCGCCTGCGCGACCACGGCAACACCGTGGTGGTGATCGAGCACAACCTCGACGTCATCAAGACCGCCGACTGGATCGTCGACCTCGGTCCCGAGGGCGGCGCGGGTGGCGGCACGATCATCGCGGAGGGCACGCCGGAGTCCGTGGCGGCCGCGCGTGCGAGCTATACCGGGCAGTACCTCAAGCCCGTGCTCGAGCTCGACGCCAAGCGCCGCGGCAAGGCACCGGACCCGCCGCGGCGCGGGCGGAAGGTGTCGGGGGATTTGCTCGGGTAGGGATCGGATCCCGCGGGCAGGATGCGCGACAAGTGGCGATGCGCCCCTCACCCCAGCCCTCTCCCCGCAAGCGGGGCGAGGGAGTCCTGACAGGTAGCGTCGGCGTGATCGCGCAGCGCCCCAAAAGCTCCCTCGCCCCGCTTGCGGAGAGAGGGAGTCCTGACGGTGAGCGTCGGCGTGACCGCGCAGCGCCCCAAAAGCTCCCTCGCCCCGCTTGCGGGGAGAGGGAGTCCTGACGGTGAGCGTCGGTGTGATCGCGCAGCGCCCCAAAAGCTCCCTCGCCCCGCTTGCGGGGAGAGGGTTGGGGTGAGGGGCTGCATCGACGGGCAAAAGCCGACGATCCGGCGTCCGACCCCGACCTGCGCTACGCGAGCGTGCGCGCCGGAACCGGCGTTTCCAGCGCGCCGTCGGTGCCGCGCTCGACGCGATACGCGTTCGCGCGAGGCCGCGCGACCACGACCTCGGCCAGCGCTTCGTTCACGAAATGGAGCGCCGCGCCGTCGTCCGCCGCGTAACCGGCAGGCAGCGTTCCGTCGGCGACCATACGCTGGTACGCCGGGCGCCGCGCCGCTTCGCCGTCGTAGTGGGGGCACGCGCTTCCTGCAAGCCAGCCCAATCCGCGCAGGGCCGTCAGCGCGCCGGGTATCGAGTCGGTCACGCCGTGTTCGAACCAGCAGATCATGCCCGCGCTGATCCCGCCCATGACCACGCCGCGCTCGTAGGCGGCGCGCAGCGCGGTGTCGAGTCCCCACTCGCGCCACACGGCGAGCAGCGTGCGCGTGTTGCCGCCGCCGACGTAGATCGCGTCCTGCTCGGACACGAAGGACGCGAGGTCGGCCGTCGGCGGCGCAATGAGCGACAGGTGCGTCGCGCGGCAGGCGAGGCCCGCCATCGCCTCGTAGAACTTGTAGCGGGCCGACTCCGCGTCCCCGCTCGCCGTGCCCACGAAGCAGACGCGCGGGTTCGGCTTGCCGGTGACCGACAGGAAGTGGCGGTCGAGCGCGCTTCCCTTCTCCATCAGAAAGCCGCCGCCGCCCTGCACGACGAGCTGCCGCGTCGTCATCGCGCAGCGGCCGATTTCGCGATCGCCGCGAGGATGCCCTGCAGCAGCGCCGTCGGCGTCGGCGGGCAGCCGGGAATCTCGACGTCGACGGGGATCACGTTGGCGACGCGCCCGAGCGTCGCGTAGCTCTCGCCGAAGATGCCGCCGTTGCAGCCGCATTCGCCCACCGCGACCACGAGCTTGGGGTCGGGCGTCGCGTCGTAGGTGCGCTGCAGGGCGATCGCCATGTGCTTCGCCACGGGGCCGGTCACGAGCAGCATGTCCGCGTGCCGCGGGCTCGCGACGAACTTGATGCCGAGCCCTTCGAGGTTGTAGTACGGGTTGCCGAGCGCGTGGATCTCGAGCTCGCAGCCGTTGCACGAGCCCGCGTCGACCTGGCGGATGGTGAGCGCGCGGCCGAGCGTGCGCAGGATCTGCGCCTGCAGCCGCGCCTGCACGAGCATCGACTCGTCGGGTGAAGGCGCGGGCTCGCTCTGGATGCCGGTGCGCGCGATCTGCTTCAGGATGTGCTGCATGGCGTGGTCGGCCTAGAGGTCGTGCCCGCTGTACGACAGGTTGAACGACTTGTTGATGAGCGGGAAGTCGGGAACGATGTTGTCGATGATCGCGTGCTCCAGCACCGGCCAGTTCTGCCACGACGGATCGTGCGGATGGCAGCGCCGGATCGACTGCCCCGGCCCGCTCGTCAGCGCCACCACCACCGGCCCGCGCCAGCCCTCGACGGCACCGAGCCCCTGCCGATGCTCGGGCACGGTCCCGATCGCGACGCGAATGTCGTCGCCGGGCAGCGCCGTCACGATCTCGCGCACGAGGCGCAGCGATTCGTCGATCTCCGCGAAGCGCACCGCGACGCGCGCGGCGACGTCGCCGTCGTCCGCACCCGCCTTGCGCACGCGGAGCGTGTCGTAGGGCGCGGTGGGGAAATCGCAGCGCAGGTCGCGCGCCTGTCCGCTCGCGCGTCCCGCGAGCCCGGTGAGGCCGAGCTTCGCGGCGAGCTCCGGCGTCACGCGGCCGGCGGTGCGGAAGCGGTCCTGCACGCCCGCGTGGTCGTTGTAGATGTCGTGCACGATCTTCACCTCGCGCGCGAGCATCGCGCACTCGGCGAGGATGCGCTCCGCGTGCTCGTCGGCGAGGTCCTGCGCGACGCCGCCCGGCACGACGCGGTCCATCAACAGGCGATGGCCGAACGCGGCGAGGTTGGTGCGCAGCACCTCCTCCTTCAGGCGCGAGAACTGCGCGAGGCCGAACGCGAAGCCGGCGTCGTTGCCGAGGTAGCCGAGATCGCCGAGGTGATTCGCGATGCGCTCGCGCTCGAGCAGCAGCGCGCGCAGCCACGTCGCGCGCGGTGGCACGGCGACGTCCGCGATCGCTTCGAGCGCCTGCGCGTAGGCCCACGCGTAGGCGACCGTGCTGTCGCCCGACACGCGGCCCGCGAGGCGCGCGCCGTCGACGAGCGTCATCGACTCGAAGCGCTTCTCGATGCCCTTGTGCACCCAGCCCAGGCGCTCCTCGAGGCGCAGCACCTTCTCGCCCACCACCTGGAAGCGGAAATGGCCGGGCTCGATGATGCCCGCGTGCACGGGGCCGACGGGAATCTCGTGCACACCGTCGCCCTCGACCTTCACGAACGCGTACTCCTCCTCGCCGGGCTGCCACTTCGCCTGCGCCACGAAGTCGCGGCGCAACGGGAACTGGTCGATCGGCCACGCCGCGAGCCACAGCCACGGGCGCTGGTCGTCGCCGTCGGCGGGCACGCCGACCAGGTCGAACGCCGCGCGCTGCATGCGGCCGGCGGCGGGGAAGAGGCCGGACAGGTCGGGATACTGCACGTCGCCGTCGGGCATCGTGTGCTCGAGGAGGGTGAAACCTTCGCTGTCCTGCAGCAGCACGCGCAGGCAGTAGCCGCGATCGCGCTCGCGCTCGTCGGCGAGCCACAGCGCGACGAGCTGGCCGCCCTGTTCCCACGCGAGCCGGCATGCGGCGAGGAGCTGGCCCGAGCTCGCGGCCGCGCGCCGCGCCGGCACCGCGCTTGGCACAGTCGCGGAGGTAAGGCCGAGCGGCGAGAGGTTCATCGCTCCGTCATCCGATGAGCTTCGCCGCCTGCCGGTACCAGTCGGCGAGGAACGGCGGGATCCACAGCCCCAGCATCAGCACGAGCCCGAGGTGCGCGAACACCGGGATCATCGACGGCCGCAGCGGGAGCCGGCGCGCGGTGGTCTCGCCGAACACCATCGGCTGCACCTTCGAGAACACGGCGGCGAACGCGAGGCCGAGCGCGCCGAGCAGGAACGGCGTGGCCCACGGCTGCTCGCGCATCGCGGTGGTGAGCACGAGGAACTCGCTCGCGAACACGCCGAACGGCGGCATGCCGAGGATCGCGAGCGTGCCGATCACGAGTCCCCAGCCCAGCAGCGGGCTGATGGTGACGAGGCCGCGGATGTCGTCCATCACCTGCGTGCCGGTCTTCTGCGCGGCATGGCCGACGGAGAAGAAGATCGCGGACTTGGTGAGCGAGTGCACCGTCATGTGCAGCAGCCCCGCGAAGTTGGCGATGGGCCCGCCCATGCCGAACGCGAACGTGATGATGCCCATGTGCTCGACCGACGAGTACGCGAACAGGCGCTTGATGTCCTTCTGCCGCGACAGCAGCAGCGCCGCGACGACCACGGACAGCAGGCCGAAGCCCATCATCAGGTGCTTCGCGAAGAGCGTCGGCACCGCGCCCTCGACCAGCACCTTGCAGCGCACGACCGCGTACAGCGCGACGTTGAGCAGCAGCCCCGAGAGCACCGCGGAGACCGGCGTCGGCCCTTCGGCGTGCGCGTCGGGCAGCCAGTTGTGCAGCGGCACGAGGCCGACCTTGGTGCCGTAGCCCACGAGCAGGAACACGAACGCGAGCGACAGCACGGTCGGCTCGAGCGACGCCTTGACGCCGTCGAGCTGCGTCCACAGCAGCGCGCCGCCCTCCGCGCCGAGCAGCTTCTCCGCGGCGAAGTACAGCAGGATCGTGCCGAACAGCGCCTGCGCGATGCCGACGCCGCAGAGGATGAAGTACTTCCACGCCGCCTCGAGGCTCGCCGGCGTGCGGTAGAGCGAGACGAGCAGCACGGTGGTGAGCGTCGCCGCCTCCATCGCGACCCACAGGATGCCCATGTTGTTGGTGAGCAGCGCGACCAGCATCGTGAAGTTGAAGAGCTGGTACATCGCGTGATACAGCCGCAGCCGCGCCGGCGTCAGCCGCTTGTGCTCCTCCTCGATGCGCATGTACGGCTGCGAGAAGATCGAGGTGGTCAGCCCGACGAAGGCGGTGAGGGCGACCAGGAAGACGTTGAACGGGTCGACGAAGAACTGCCGGTCGAGCACCAGCAGCGGCCCGTTGCGGACGACCTCGGCCGTGAGCAGGGCGGCGGCGGCCAGCGTGGCGGCGCTGACCGCGATGTTGATGCGCGGCGCGTAGCGGCGATGGCCGACCATCGCGAGGATCGCGGCGCCGGCGAGCGGCAGGCCGAGGACGAGGAGGATCGCGATCACTCTTCGCTCCCTCCGCGACCGCCACCGCGAGGCATGCCTGGAGTTGTCGGTCGCCGCTGGGTCGCTCGGCGGCGCGCCCTTCGGGCCTCCGCTCGACCTGCGGTCTCGCGCGCCTCGCTCACTCGCCCTCCTTCAACCGCTCGAGATGCTTCAGGTCGAGGCTGTCGAACTGCTCGCGGATCTGGAAGAAGAACACGCCGAGGATCAGCATGCCGACCAGCACGTCGAGCGCGATGCCGAGCTCGACCACCATCGGCATGCCGTAGGTGGCGCTGGTCGCGGCGAAGAAGAGGCCGTTCTCCATCGACAGGAAGCCGACCACCTGCGGGATGGCCTTGCGCCGCGTGATCATCATCAGGAACGAGAGCATCACCGTGGCGAGCGCGATGCCGAGCGTGGCCCGCGTGACGGTGCTCGCGAGCTGCGAGATCGGCACCGCGAGGTTGAACGCGAACACGACGAGGACGAGGCCGATGATCATCGTCGTCGGCACGTTGATGAGGCCCTCGACGTCCCAGCACACGTCGAGCTGCCGCACCAGCCGGTACAGCAGCAACGGCAGCAGCACCACCTTCAGCACCAGCGTCAGCGCGGCCGAGAAGTAGAGATGAGGCTGGTGCGTCGCATAGCCGACGATGGCCGTCGACACGGCGAGTGCCAGGCCCTGCCAGGCGAAGAGGTCGATGAGGCTCACCACGCGCCGCTGCGCGAGCATCGCGAACGCGAGCAGCAGCAGGAACGCCGCGAGGAGGTTGATGAGCTGCGAGTGGAGGGGCAGGACGGACACTTCGCTAGGCCCCCAGCAGTAGGTTCACGAGCATGCCGAGCACCGCGAGCATGAACGCGGTGCCGAGGAATTCGGGCGCCCGGAAGATGCGCATCTTCGCGGACAGCGTCTCGATGAGCGCCAGGAATGCGCCGCCGATGGCGAGCTTGACGATCAGGATCGGCAGCGCGGGCAGGAGCAGCGCCGCGCTGCCGCCGCTCACCACGATGCCGAACGGGAAGAAGAGCGCGAGGCCGATGCACGAATAGTTGAAGAGCTTGAGCGCCGCCGCCCATTCGAGCAGCGCGAGGTGCCGGGCCGAGTACTCGAGCAGCATCGCCTCGTGGATCATCGTGAGCTCGAGGTGCGTGGCCGGGTTGTCGATCGGGATGCGCGCGTTCTCCGCGAGCGACACCATCGTGAACGCGACGCCCGCGAATGCGAGGCTGGGGTAGATGCCGAACTCGCGATGGCCGATGGTGTCGACGATCTCCGGCAGCGACGTCGAGCCGCTGATCAGCGACGCGGTGAACAGCACCATGAGCAGCGCCGGTTCGGCGAGGAAGCCGATGAACATGTCGCGCCGCGCGCCGAGGGAGCCGAACGCGGTGCCGATGTCCATCGCCGCCAGCGACATGAACACGCGGGCGAGCGCGAACAGGCCGACCAGCGCGATGGCGTCGGCGGCGCGCGCGAACGGGAGGTCGGTGGCGAGCGAGGGCACGATCGCCGCCGCGCACGCCATCGCGCCGAACACGACGTACGGCGTCAGGCGGAAGAGCGGCGACGCGTTGTGCGCGACCACCGCATCCTTCACGAACAGCTTGCGGATCGTGCGGTACGGCAGGAACAGCGACGGCGCGCTGCGGTTGGCGAGCCATGCGCGGCACTTGTTGATCCAGCCGACGAGCAGCGGCGCCAGCGCCAGCGCCAGCGCAACCTGCAACAGCTGCGAAAGGTAGGCGGATCCGATCACAGGCTTTCCCTCCGCGCTGCGCGCTGCGGGGCGAATTCGCACTCGGGGCGGCCCTTCGTGCTCATGATGCAAAGAACAGCAGCGCCAGCAGCGTGAAGAAGCTGTACATCAGGTACACCGAGATGCGGCCCTGCTGCACGTGGCCGGCGAGGCGTCCCAGGAACTCGGCGCCGCGCGCGATGGGCACGTAGAGCCGGTACCACAGCGGGTCCTCGGCCTTCACCGCGTAGAACGGCTTGGTGTCGAACGGCGTGGGCAGGTGACGCTGCATCCGGAAGAACGGCTCGAACACGTTGCGGATCGGCTGCCCGAAGCCTTCCGCCGTGTCCTGCATCCGCGGCGTCTGCGCAGGGAAGCCGCAGTCCCACGGCGGCGCCCGCCGCACGCGGCCGTGGTAGAACCGGTGCACGAGCTGGATCGTCAGCAGCACCACCGCGACGATCACCACCAGCACGATGAGCGGGCTGTAGCTCGAGCGGTCGGCGTTGACGGGCGCGAGCAGGAGCCACGAGCTGCCGCTGCCGGGCTGCAGCACGTTCGCGTGGACGAGCATGCGCGTGACGGGCTCGAGGTGCCCGATCACCGTCACCGGGAAGATGCCGAGCAGCACGCACGCCAGCGCGAGCGCCGCGAGTGCCGCGCGCTCGAAGGGTCCGGCGTCCTTGGCGTGCGCAAGCGCGTTTTCCCGCGGCCGGCCGAGGAACACGATGCCGTAGAACTTCACCATCACGTATGCCGCGAGTGCGACGGCGAGCACCAGCG
>JAXMFJ010000011.1:0-135857 GCA_046347855.1 Burkholderiales bacterium | reverse complement strand
TCACGACGCGGCTCGAGGTCGCGAGCGCCGGCGGCGTCACGCGCGCGTGGATTCCGGTGCCCGCGGTCAACGCGGACTGGCAGGAGTCGTTCGCAAGCACGTGGAGCGGCAACATGGCGAGCGCCGCCGTCGCCGACGATCCCGCGAGCGGCGCGCGCATGGTGACGGCGTCGTGGGCCGAGGGCGAGGCGAAGCCCGTGATCGAGGTCGTGAGCCGCGTGCGCACGCGCGACCGCAGCAACGACTGGATGCGCAAGGCGCCGCGCAACGTCTCCGCCGAAGAGCTCGCGCGCAACCTCAGGGCCACCGAGCTCATCCCCACCGACGGCATCGTGCGCGACACCGCGCTCGCCGCCACGCAGGGCAAGACCACGGACATCGACAAGGTGCGCGCGCTCTACGAATGGGTCGTCGCCAACACCTACCGCGATCCCGCGGTGAAGGGCTGCGGCGTCGGCGACATCAAGGGCATGCTGGAGACGAAGAACCTGGGCGGCAAGTGCGCGGACCTGAACGCGCTGTTCGTCGGCCTGTGCCGCGCGTCCGGCGTGCCCGCGCGCGACATCTACGGCATCCGCGTCGCGAAGTCCGCGTTCCCGTACCGCGAGCTCGGCGCCGGCAGCCCCGACATCTCGAAGGCGCAGCATTGCCGCGCGGAGGTGTACCTCGCCGACTTCGGCTGGGTCGCGATGGACCCGGCCGACGTGTCGAAGGTGATGCGGCAGGAGACGCCCGACTGGATCAAGGATCCGAAGAACGAGGTGGCCGCGCCCGTCTACGCGGCACTCTTCGGCAACTGGGAAGGCAACTGGATGGGCTACAACTACGCGCACGACGTGACGCTCGTCGGCTCGCGCGGGCCGAAGGTGGGCTTCCTCATGTACCCGCAGGCGGAGACGAAGGGCGAGCGCGTCGACAGCCTCGATCCGGACACCTTCAATTACCGCATCACGGCGCGCGAGATCGCGTCGTAACGAAAGTCCCGGGCGCCGCCGATGTCGCCGCCGGCGGCGGACCCGATCGGGGACGAGATCCTCGGCCTGTATCCGCTGCGGGACTTCGCCGTCACCACCGGCGCGCACGCCGGCGCCGCGCTGCAGCGGCAGGCCGCGTGGTATTTCCGTGACGAGCGCATCGCCGTGCCGCGGCCCGACGTGCCGCAGGCGACCTGCACACGCGGCGTGCGCGTCGACCGTGACCTGCGCGACTGGGCCGCGCGACCGCCGCAGGGCAATACCTGGCCGCCGCTCGTGTGGCTGCCGTCGCCCGCGACATTGCGCGATGCCCAGTGCAGCGCCGATGCCTCTTCCGTCACCGCGGACGCGGCCGCGACACCGCTGCGCCTCGCGCCGAAGATCGCGATGAACCGCGCGTGGTTCGATGCGACGTCCGCCGCGTTCTTCGCGGCGCGCGCGTGCCGGCTGCACGGTACGCGCGAGCGCGACGCGTTCGTCGCGCGCACGTTCTGGCGGGAGGAGTTCCGGCTCGGTCCTACGCCGCCGCCTGCAGCCACGCTTGCCTTTCCCGGCGATCCCGGGGCATCGCTGCGCCACTGGATGCGCGCGCTGCCCCACGGCGGCGCGCAGGCGCCCTATGCGGCGGAAACGCTGTGGCGCCGCGACGACGTTCGCGACTGGCGCGGCCTTCCGGTGCTGGCACTGGTGATCAACGGCGCGCAGGGCGACGACGACGAGGCGCACGGCGGCCACTTCGCGATCGCCACCGGCCGGATCGCCGCCGACGGCGGCATCGGCGACTGGCTGGTGAACAACTTCTACTCCCTCGACGTCGAGAGCGAGAAAGGCATCCTGCCCGCGCCGGTGCGCCTCGCGGATTACCAGGGCGACCTCAACGCGGGACAGTCGTGGTACCGGCCGTCGTACGCGATTGTCGCGGTGCTCACCGACGAGCGCGTCCCGTTGCGCGTGCAGGACGCGCTGCATCGCGTGTACCTGCAGTTCTGGCGCCACCAACTCGCCTACTACCACCCGACGACGAACTGCACGAGCATCTCCGTCGACACGCTGCGCGCGCTCGGGCTGCGCATCGCACCGTGCGGGCCGACGCACGGCGTGCTGCCGTGGCTCGGCTTTCCGGCGCTCGTCGCGCACGCGCGCTCGCTCGCGAAGGCGAAGCTCGCGTTCGACTACCTCACGGTCGAGCGCACGCGGCTCCTGCCGGCACTCGCGGCCGAAGCGGCGCTCGCGAGCCTGTGGGCGCTGGCGCACGGCGATCTGCGCGGCGAGGGCGACCTCGGCCGCTCGCTCGCGCAGGACATCGTCGGGCTCGCGTGGCTGCGGCTGCCGCAGTTCCCGTCGAGCCGCGCGTGGGGCGACGCGCCCGCGGTCTCGATCGCCGAGTACCGCTCGCGCGCGCCACGCGATCCCGCGCAGGCGCAGGTCATCCCGCTGCCGCCGCGCGCATTCCCGGACGCGCTGCGCGACGACGACCTGCGGCCGCCGCCGCGCCATCCTTCCGATGTCGCGGCCGCCGCGTGGGGCGCGCTCACGCTCGCGGCGGTGGCGGGACTCGTGTCGTGGCGCGCGTCATGATGGCGTAAGCAATCGGTCGCGCCGCGCGAGCGCGGGAAAGCCGCGCATCCACAGGCCCGCGACGACCAGCGTGCCGGCGCCGCCGACGACGACCGCCCCGACCGGCCCCAGCCACTCGGCGACGGTGCCCGCGCGAAACTCGCCGAGCTCGTTGGACGCGCCGATGAAGATGCTGTTGACCGCACTGACCCGGCCGCGCATCGCGTCCGGCGTGTCGAGCTGCACCAGCGTCTGCCGGATCACGACGCTCACCATGTCGGCGCCGCCGCTCACCGCGAGCGCCACCATCGACAGCACGAAGTCGTGCGAGAGGCCGAACACCACGATCGCGACGCCGTAGATCGCGACGCTCGCGAACATGCGGCGCCCGACGTGGCGCGCGAGCGGCCAGCGCGCGAGCACGAGGCCGACGACCAGCGCGCCCACCGCGGGCGCGGCGCGCAGGAAGCCTAAGCCCCACGCGCCGGTGCCGAGCACGTCGCGCGCGTAGATCGGCAACAGTGCGGTCGCGCCGCCCAGCAGCACCGCGAAGAGGTCGAGCGAGATCGCGCCCAGCACCTGCTTCTTGTGCCAGATGAACGAGACGCCGGCGAACAGCGTCGCGAGCGACACCGGCTCGGCGGCCGCCGGCCGCGGCAGGCGCTGGATCGCCGCGATGAAGAGCGTCGCCGTCACGAGCAGCACGAGGCACAGCCAGTACGTCGCCGCGGCGCCGACCGCGTAGACGAAGCCGCCGAGCACGGGCCCGCCGACGACCGCGAACTTGAGCAGCGTCGACGCCAGCGCGAACGCGCGCGGCAATTGCGCGGACGTGACGAGCGCCGGCACGATCGCCTGCTGCGCGGGCATCTGCAGCGCGCGCGCCATGCCGAGCAGCACGCACATCGCGAAGATGAGCTCGCGCGTGACGATCCCGAGCGGGCTGCCGATCGCGAGCAGCGCCGCGGCGACGGCCTGCAGCAGCAGCGCGGTGGCGAGCACGCCGCGGCGGTCGACGCGATCGACCCACTGCCCGGCCGGCAGCGTGAACAGCAGCGCGGGGATGAACTGCAGGAGACCCACCATGCCGAGGTCCCACGCGCGGCCGGTGATGTCGTACATCTGCCACGCCAGCGCCACCATCAGCATCTGGTTGCCGGTGGTGCCGAGGAGTCGCGTGGCGAGGTAGCGGTAGAAGCTCGGGGAGAATGCGGCGTGCTGCACGCCGCATTCTAAACGGGCGCGGCCCCACCTGCGCCGCGCGCCGCTTCGTTCAGCCGTTCGGCGCGAACACGCGCAGCCGGTGGCCGTCGGGATCGTGCGCCACGAAGGTGCGGCCGAAGTCCATGTCGGTGGGCGGCTGCAGGATCGGCAACCCGTCGGCGCTCCAGCGCGCGTGCGTGGCGTCGACCTCCGAGGGCGCGGCGACGGTGAACGCGATCTCCATGCCGCCGCCGCCCGCGGCCGCCGCCGGCGCGACGGTGTGGCGCGACCACAGCCCGAGCATCGTTCCCTCGCGCAGCGGCAGCAGCGCGAAGGTCGGCGACGATTCGATCACGGGTGTCCCGAGCAGCCGCGCATAGAACGCGGCGCTGGCCGGCGGCGCATCGACGTACAGGATCACGAAATTGGGGTCGGGCATGACGGCTCCTGGGTGGGGGACCGGCGGCGCCGATCCATGCCGTCATCGTGCCGGGGGACCGTGTCAGATTCCGTCAGCAGCGACGCCCTGCGTGCGCCGCCACTGGGCGAGCAGCGCCTGCCGCCGCGCGGGATAGCGCTCGGCGCGCGGCGCCAGCGCGACGATGCGGTCGGTGCGGAAGTGGCGGATCGCCGTGCGCAGCTCGCAATAGGCGACCACGACGCGCGCCCGGTCGAAGAAGCCGAGCGCGAACGGCCACACGGTGCGCTCGGACGTCGCGCCCGTCGCGTCGCGATAGGTGAGCGCGACCTTGCGCTCGCGGCGGATGGCCTCGCGGATGGCGGCCACGTCGAGATCCCCGCTCGCGATCGGATCGCCCGGCCCCACCAGCAGCGCCGACGTCTCGAGCTCGTGCCGCAGCTCCGCCGGGAGCACGGCGGCGATCTTCGCGAGCGCGCTCGCGGCGGCCGCGCCGAGCCGCGCGTCGCCGCGGTCGACCACCCAGCGCGAGCCCAGCACCAGCGCCTCGACCTCGTCCTCGCCGAACATCAGCGGCGGCAGCGTGAAGCCGGGCCGCAGCACGTAGCCGAGTCCGGGCGCGCCGTCGATGTGCGCGCCCTGCGCCTGCAGCGAGGCGATGTCGCGGTAGAGCGTGCGCAGGCTGATCGCGAGGTCGGACGCGAGGCGCGCGCCGCTCACCGGCCGCCGGTGGCGGCGCAGCGTCTCGACGAGGGCGAGGAGGCGTCCGGCGCGCGACATGCCGCGATTGTGACAAAGTCCGCGGTGCGGCGATTCAATGGTAACGCTGTCATCGTTGCGCTAGAATGGCGGCCGTCGCATGCGCCGTCCCCGCATGAAGCCCCGCGCCGCCCAAGCCGCCCGCCCCCGCTCGTCGTCGCCGCGCGCGACCGGCAGCGTCACGCTCGCCGACGTCGCGCAGCTCGCGGGCGTGTCGCCCATCACCGTGTCGCGCGTGCTCAACCATCCCGAGCTCGTGACGCCGTCCACGCTCGCCCGCGTGCAGCAGGTGATCGCGCGCACCGGCTACGTGCCGAACCTCCTCGCCGGCGGCCTCGCCTCCAAGCGCAGCCGCCTCGTCGCGGCGATCGTGCCGTCGATCACCAACGGCATCTTCGTGGAGACGATCCAGGCGCTCACCGATCGCCTGTGGGAGGCGGGCTACCAGGTGCTGCTCGGGCTCTCGGGCTATCCGCCGGCGCGCGAGGAGGCGCTGCTCGCAGCGGTGCTGTCGCGCCGCCCGGACGCGATCTTCCTCACCGGCATCAACCATTCGCCGTCGACGCGCCAGCGGCTCCTCGCCACGCGCATCCCGATCGTCGAATCGTGGGACATGACGCCCACGCCGCTCGACATGCTGGTCGGCTTCTCGCACGAGGACGTGGGGGCGGCGGTCGCGCGCCATCTCGTCGCGAAGGGGCATCGCCGGTTCGGGATGATCTTCGCCGACGACGAGCGCGCGCTAGCGCGGCGGCGCGGGTTCCTGTCCGAGCTTGCCGCCCGCGGCGTCGTGGCGCCGCGCATCGAGACCGTCGCCGCACCGTCGACGCTGGGCCTCGGCCGGCAGAGCCTCGCCCGCCTGCTCGCGCGCGGCAAGCCGCCGACGGCGGTGTTCTGCAGCTCCGACCTTCTCGCCCACGGCGCGCTGGAGGAAGCGCGCTCGCGCGACCTGCGGATGCCGCAGGACCTGGCCCTCATGGGGTTCGGCGACCTCGACTTCGCGCAGCACACGAGTCCCGCGCTCTCGACCGTGCGCATCGATCGCGCCGCGATCGGGCGCCGCGCGGCGGAGCTCGTCCTCGCGCGCATCGCGCACGAGGCGCCGGCGTCCACCGTCGTCGACGTCGGCTTCGCGATCGTCGACCGCGCGACGACGTGAACGCTGCCTGCTGCCCGTCCCGCGCGCTTTTGACGCGCCGGAATGATTGCGCTACCATCCAACCGCTACCCTCACGTTTTCCGCCATGAGCAAACCCCGCAAGACGCCCGAGACGCTGCGCAGCCACCGCTGGTACGGCGTGAACGACCTGCGCTCGTTCGGCCATCGCTCGCGCACCGCGCAGATGGGCTATCACCGCTCCGATTACCAGGGCAAGCCGGTGATCGCGATCATCAACACGTGGAGCGAGATCAACCCGTGCCACACGCACTTCCGCCAGCGCGCGGAAGAGGTGAAGCGCGGCATCTGGCAGGCCGGCGGCTTCCCCGTCGAGATGCCGGCGATCTCGCTGTCCGAGCCGTTCCAGAAGCCGACCACGATGCTCTATCGCAACCTGCTCGCGATGGAGACGGAGGAGCTCCTGCGCTCGTACCCTGCCGACGGCGCGGTGCTGATGGGCGGCTGCGACAAGACCACGCCCGGACTCGTGATGGGCGCGCTGTCGATGAACCTGCCGACGATCTTCGTGCCGGCGGGTCCCATGCTGCGCGGCGATTTCCAGGGAAAGTTCTTGGGCTCCGGCAGCGACACGTGGAAGTACTGGGCGGAGCTGCGCGCCGGCAACATCACGCAAGCCGAGTGGCAGGGCGTGGAGGACGGCATCGCGCGCTCGCCCGGCCACTGCATGACGATGGGCACCGCGTCCACGATGACCAGCGCGACGGAGGCGATGGGCCTCACGCTGCCGGGCGCCGCGTCGATTCCCGCGTCCGACTCGCGGCACGCGCAGATGGCCACGCTCTCGGGCAAGCGCATCGTCGAGATGGTGTGGGAGGACCTCTGCATCCGCGACATCGTCGACGCGCGCGCGATCGACAACGCGGTGACCACGGTGCTGGCGCTCGGCGGCTCCACCAACGCGATCGTCCACCTCATCGCCACCGCGCGCCGCGCGGGCGTGGCGCTCGACCTCGACCGCTTCGACGCGCTCGCGCGCCGCACGCCGGTGCTCGCGAATATCCGGCCCTCCGGCGCGTACCTGATGGAGGACTTCTTCTACGCCGGCGGCCTGCGCGCGCTGCTCGCGCAGGTCACCGACCTGCTGCACCTCGACGCGCCGACGGTGAACGGCCGCACGCTCGGCGCGAACGTCGAGGGCGCGCAGGTCTTCAACGACGACGTCATCCGCCCGCGCAGCAAGCCGCTGGTCGCGCACGACGGCCTCGCGGTGCTGCGCGGCAACCTCGCCCCGGACGGCGCGGTGATCAAGCCCGCCGCGATGGAGCCGCACCTGCTGCAGCACACCGGGCCCGCGGTCGTGTTCCGCGACTACAAAGACATGGCCGCGCGCATCGACGACCCGGCGCTGCCGGTGACCAAGGACAGCGTGCTCGTGCTGCAGAGCGCGGGGCCGCAGGGCGCGCCCGGCCTGCCCGAATGGGGCCAGCTGCCGATCCCGAAGAAGCTCCTGCAGGCCGGCGTGCGCGACATGGTGCGCATCTCCGACGCCCGCATGAGCGGCACGAGCTACGGCGCGTGCGTGCTGCACGTCGCGCCCG
This sequence comes from Burkholderiales bacterium, assembly GCA_046347855.1. Taxonomy (GTDB): domain Bacteria; phylum Pseudomonadota; class Gammaproteobacteria; order Burkholderiales; family Casimicrobiaceae; genus VBCG01. The sequence goes on along the minus strand of JAXMFJ010000011.1, from coordinate 128,228 downwards.
AATCGCACGTCGGCGGCCCGCTGGCGCTGGTGCGCGACGGCGACCTCGTCACGCTCGACGTGCCCGGCCGTGCGCTTACGCTGCTCGTCGACGACGCCGAGCTCGCGCGCCGGCGCGCCGCGTGGGTGCCGCCGAAGGCGCACTACTCACGCGGCTTCGGCGTGCTGTACCTGCAGCACGTCACGCAGGCCAACGAAGGCTGCGATTTCGACTTCCTGGGCGAGGGCGCGCCGACGTCCGACCCGGAGATCCACTGATCCGCACGGAGGAGCCCCGCATGCAACGCCGCACGTTCATCCTCGCCGCCGCGCTCGCCGCGTGCGCCCCGCTCGCCCACGCCGCCGACGCGTGGCCGAACCGCCCGATCACGTACATCGTGCCGTTCACGCCGGGCGGCACTACCGACGTCATCGGGCGCACGATCGCGCAGTACCTGGCGCCGATGCTCGGGCAGCCGATCGTGATCGACAACAAGCCGGGCGCCGCAGGTGCGGTTGGCGCGGCAGCCGCGAAGAACGCGAAGCCCGACGGCTACACGCTCTTCGGCGGCACCATCAGCACGCACGCGATCAACGCGAGCCTCTATTCCGACCTGCCGTACGACCCGATCAAGGACTTCGAGCCGATCACGCTCGTGGGCTTCATCCCGAACGCGCTGTACGTGAACCCGTCGCTCGGCGTGAACAACGTGCAGGAGCTGATCGCGCTGATCAGGAAGGATCCGAACGCGCGCACGTTCGCGTCGTCGGGCGCGGGCACGTCGACGCACCTCGCGGGCGAGCTCTTCGGCGACCTCATCGGCGTCAAGCTCACGCACGTGCCGTACAAGGGCACGCCGCAGGCGTTCCAGGACGTCGTGGCGGGCAACGTCGCTTTCATGTTCGACCAGCTCACGGCGGGCGCGCCGCTGGTGAAGGCCGGCAAGCTGAAGCTCCTCGCGGTGACCACGCCCAAGCGCACGCCGCTCGCACCCGACACGCCGACGATGGCCGAGGCCGGTGTTGCGAACTTCGAGATGATGTCGTGGCAGGCGGTCTACGCGCCGAAGGGCACGCCGAAGGACATCGTGAAGACGCTCAACGCCGACATCGTGAAGATCCTGAGGGAGCCCGAGGTCGCGAAGAAGATGACCGACACGATGGGCATCGAGATCGCCGCGTCCACGCCGGAGGAGCTCACGGCGCTGATGCAGAAGGAGATCCCGCGCTGGGGCGCGCTCGTGAAGAAGTCGGGCGCGAAGGCGAACTGATTCGCGCCGGCGTACGCTCTCCATTTTGTCGACGGAATCGCCATGCCATTGAACGATCTCACCCGCGAACGGCTGCGCCACGTCAGCACCGCGACGCTGTGCACGCAGCTCTTCAAGCGCGGCTTCCGCAACGTGTTCCTGCAGGGCATCGCGCGGCTGACGCAGCCCTCGGGCGGCAACCTCGTCGGCCCCGCGTTCACGATGCGCAGCATCCCGGCGCGGGAGGACATCGACCAGCTCAGCGCGTTCGACAATCCCGACCACCCGCAGCGCAAGGCCATCGAGAGCGTGCCGCCCGGGCACGTGCTGGTGCTCGATTGCCGGGGCGAGAAGCGCGTCGCGTCGGGCGGGCAGATCCTGACGACGCGGTTGAAGGTCCGTGGCGCCGCGGGGCTCGTGTCGGACGGCGCGATCCGCGACAGCGGGGCGATTGCCGAGATGGATTTTCCCGTGTACTGCGCCGGCGGCGCGGCACCGCTCAACCTCCTCATGCATCACGCGCTCGAGCAGAACATCCCGATCGGCTGCGGCGGTGTGGCGGTATATCCGGACGACGTGATCGTGGGTGACGCGGAAGGCGTGGTGGTGATTCCCGCTTACCTCGCGGACGAGGTCGCGGAGCAGGCGTTCGAGCAGGAGAAGATGGAGGCGTTCATCCTCGAGCGCGTGCAGAAAGGCGCGAAGCTCGCGGGGACGTATCCGCCGAACGAGGAGACGAAGGCGGCGTTTGCGCAGTGGCGGAAGGAGCGGGGAATCTAGGCGGTTCCAATTCGTCTCCGCCTTCGAACGAAGGGCTCCCTCGCCCCGCTTGCGGGGAGAGGGTTGGGGTGAGGGGCTGCGTCGATACGCGCAAAACGTCCCCACCCTCACCCCAGCCCTCTCCCGCCCGGGCGGGAGAGGGAGCCTTTGAGTTGAGGCGGGAGAGCGCTTCTGAGGCAAGGTGAGAGAGCCTTGCGAATCACCCCCGCCTCCAAACGAAGGGCTCCCTCGCCCCGCTTGCGGGGAGAGGGTTGGGGTGAGGGGCTGCGTCGATACGCGGCAAACGTCCCCACCCTCACCCCAGCCCTCTCCCGCCGCGGGCGGGAGAGGGAGCGCATCGGCGTGAGTGCGAGGCGCCGCAGTTGCCCCCCACCCCTCCCCCTGCTACCGTTGCAGGATGAAGCTGAAGCCGAGCGTCATCGCGCGCTACCTCGACCAGTACGTCATCGGGCAGGAGGACGCGAAGCAGGTCCTCGCGGTCGCCGTCTACTCGCACTACCGCAAGGTGGCGCGCGCGCGCCAGGACGGCGTGCGCATGGCCAAGAGCAACGTGCTGCTCATCGGCTCCTCGGGCACGGGCAAGACGCTCACCTGCGAGACGCTGTCGACGCTGCTCGGCGTCCCGTTCGTCACCGCCGAGGCGACGTCGCTCGCGCACACGCGCTTCGTCAACGACGAGATCGAGAACGTGATGGAGCGCCTCGTCGACCGCGCCGGCGGCGACGCTGCCAGGGCCGGCAGCGGCATCGTCTTCATCGACGAGATCGACAAGCTGAAGGCGCCGCACGGCGAGGAGCGCGGCAGCTCCGGTGAGTCGGTGCAGCACGCGCTCTTGAAGATCATGGAGGGCGCGCAGGTGCGCCTGCGCGACGGGCGCTACGTCGACACCACCAACATCCTCTTCATCTGCGGCGGCGCCTTCGTCGGCCTGGACGAGATCATCGCGTCGCAGACGCACGGCTACGGCTTCATCGCGACGTCGAAGGGCGACAACCAGCGCATCCTCGACCGCCTCAACACCCGCGTGAAGCCGACCGACCTCTTCACCTTCGGCCTCATCCCGGAGTTCACCGGCCGCCTGCCGATCATCGCGCGCTTCCACGACCTCACGCGCGAGCTCCTCGTGCGCATCATGGTCGAGCCCACGAACTCGCTCTACAACCAGTTCCGCCAGATCTTCGCCGACGAAGGCGTGGAGCTCGTCGTCGACGCGCGCGTGTTCGAGCAGATCGCGGAGCTCGCCATCGAGTACAAGACCGGCGCGCGCAGCCTGCGCGGCATCTTCGAGGAGATGGTCACGCCGGTGCTGTTCCGCGTGCCGGACGCCGCCGACATTGCGCAGGTCCACGTCACGTCGCTGTTCACCGAGCCCACCTACGTGACCAAGGCGGCGGCCACCGCGGTCCCGGCCGCGCGCTAGCCGATGGCGGCGGTCACCGCACCCCCGGCCGCCGCCCCGGCCGACCCCGGCACGCTGCTGCGCTTCCTCTCGCAGCTCGGCCACGTGCTGATCGCGAGCGGCGAGGCGGTCGCGGTCGTCGAGGACGCGATCCGCCGCATCGCGCGCGCGCACGGCGTCGCGCACGTCAGCGTGGTCGCGCTGCCTACCGTGCTGTTCGTCAAGCTGGAGGACGCGAGCGGCAGCCGCCTCGACCTCACCTCCGAGGAAGGGGTCACGCTGCGCTTCGACCAGATCGAGAGCGCCTTCGCGCTCGCCGCCGACGCGCAGCAGCGCCTCGTGACGCCCGAGCAGGGCCTCGCGCGCCTCGCCGCGATCCTCGCGCGCAAGCCGCGCTTCGGCGTGACCGCGAGCGTGGTCGGCCACATGCTGATGACGGTCGGCATCGCGCTGTGCCTCAAGCCCACGTGGGAGGGCTTAGGCGCCGCCGCGTTCTACGGGGTGGTGGTGGGCGTGCTCAAGGTGTTCGCGCGCAACCGCGGCATGCTGGAGACGCTGCTGCCCACGATCGCCGCGTTCCTCGTCGCGCTGCTCGCGCTCTCCGCGGTGCGCTACGGCATTCCCGCGAGCCCGCTGCGCGCGCTGATCGCGTCGCTGGTCACGTTCCTGCCGGGCGGCGTCCTCGCGATCGCCGCGATGGACCTCGCCTACTCCGACATGGTGTCGGGCGCCGCGCGCTTCGTCGCGGGGCTCGTGCAGCTCATGTTCCTCGTGCTCGGCATGACGATGGCGGCATCGATCGTCGGCCTGCCGCCGGAGCGCCTGCTCGTCGATCCGCAGGTGCGCGTGGCACCCTGGGCGATCTGGCCGGGCATGTTCTGCTTCGGCGTCGGCACGCTGCTGCACTACTCGACCGCGCCCAAGACGTTCCCGTGGATGCTCGCCGCGCTCGCGATCGCCACCGGCGCGCAGCTCGCCGGCGCCGCGGCGTTCGGCGGCTACATGAGCGGCTTCGTCGGCGCGCTGGTGATGACGCCCGTCGCCTACCTCATGCAGTACCGCCTCGGCGGGCCGCCCGCGATGGTCACGTTCACGCCCGCGCTGTGGCTGCTGGTGCCGAGCTCGCTCGGCCTCATCGGGCTCGCGGAGCTCGCGGCCGACAACCACCTCGCCGGCGTCGAGAACTTCACCGCCACGCTGTTCACCATCGTGTCCACCGCGCTCGGCGCGCTGATGGGCTCGGGCATCTACAACGCGTTCTTCGACCCGATCTTCCGCAGCGCCGGCGAGATGGCGGAGTCGATGCGCCGGCGCTGGCTGCGCTGACGTTCCGCCCCGCCGCTCACGGATAGTACCCGCCCGGATCCGACGGATCGTCCACCGGCGGGGCCGGCGACGGCGAGCCCGTCGTCGTCGCGGCTGGCGGCACGCACATCACCACGAAGTCCGGGCCGTCGCCCTCGACGAGCCAATGGCGGTCGTTGGCCATCTGGTCGCGCAGCGTGCGGTCGATCATGTAGCGGTGATTGGCATCGGAGCGGTTGCTGAACACGCGGTACACGGGAACCGTGCCCGCCGGGCACACGCCCGCATTGGGCAGCACCACGTGGAAGAACTGCGACTCCTCGTTGACGAACGTCGGGTTCGCGGCGGCGGTCGCCGCGCACTCGGCGCTGCCGCGGCCGTAGAAGTGCGAGTTGCCCTTGTCCGGCGGGATGTAGAAGCGGCACACCGGCGACGTGGCGGCCCCCGCGGCCGCGTACACGCTGAACGACTGCCCGGTGCGTGCCCAGCCCTGGATCTGCACGCCCGCATCGAGGATCGCGATCTCGTTCCCGATGTGCGTGATGAAGTAGTGATCGAGCGCCGCATTGTAGAACTCGACCGCGAGCGCGATCGGCGGCCCCGCGGTCACGCTCGCCGACTTGCCTTCGAAGTTGGTCGCGACGTTGGGGCCGATGGCGCCGGTGGCGAAAAGCGCGTTGGCGCCGTCGGTGGGCAGCGACGCGAACGTCACCTGCGACACGCCCGCGTAGCTCACCGTCCCGCCGGTGACGGGCAGGAAGCCGGCCGGCATCGTGAAGTCCGGCGTGACGAGGCCGAGCGCCGCGAAGCCGGGTGTCGCGACGAGCACGCGATGGCTCGCGGTGTTGGGAGGCAGGTTGGTCGGGAACGTGAACGTGCGCACGCTGCCGCCCGTGGGTGTCGCGCGCAGCGATTGCCCCGCCCACAGGTTCTCGTTGTTGGCGCCGCCCGATTCCCGCAGCACCACGAACTGCACGCTGCCGTCGGCGTTGGAATAGAGCTGCTCGATGCGGAACAGGTGGAACGCGGCCTCGGCGGCCGGTGCGGCGGCGAGCCAGGCGAGGCACGCGAGCCGGCGCCACGAGATGTCCATGCGATGCTCCCGAAGTGCGCGATGGCAGGGCGAACATCGCGCGCGCGCCGCTATTCCCGATTATTTTTTCACGGGCCGCCGTGCGCTGACCGACGCGGCGGCAGTAGCATTCGCCGCATGCGTTGCGTTGCCCTCGCCTTCCTGTTCGCCGCCGGCGCCTGCAGTGCGAGCCCGGTCTACACGGTGGCGGAGCCGTGGCTGCGCCCGGCGAAGGCCGGGGCGGGCACCGAGCTCTACCTCGAGCTGCGGGCATCGGAGCCGGCGGAGCTGATCGCGGTGTCGACCACCGCCGCTGCGCGCAGCGAGCTCGTCGACCGCCACGGCAAGCCGGTGCCGGCGATCGCGCTGGCGCCGGGTGTCGTGGTGCGGCTCGCAGCCGGTGCGCCGCGCGTGCAGTTGTCGGGCCTCGCGCAACGCATCGCGCGCGGCGGCCACGTGCCGCTGACGCTTACCGTGCGCGGCGCCGACGGCAGCGTGCAGGAGATTCCGGTGGAGGCCGAGGTGCGGCTGCACTCGCCCAGCCACGATCACGGCGTGCGTTGAGCGTTCAGCTCCTCGCCCCGAGCTGCGCCGCCCCGCCGTCCTCGACCTTGCGCGCGCCGCGCACGTTCATCGGCACCAGCGCGGCCTGCAGCACGATCAGCGCCCACGCGGACGCGTAGAGGCCCCACGCGACCCACAGGACGTTGGAGAGCAGGAACAGCCGGAAGCCGCGCAGCCGCCGCTCCGGCAGCGACGAGCCGACGAGATACGACGCCGCGACGGTGATCAGCATCGCCGGCCACTGCACTAGCGCGAGGATCTCCACGGCGCCGGCAACGCGACGCGATGCGCGACGCCGTCAGCCCGGGCCGGGCTTCGCGCCCGCCTTCTTCGCCGCGGCGTGCGCCACCGCGAACGCGCGGTGCTCGTCGCCCTTGTACTCGTCGTAGGCGTTGTTGAACGCCTCGAGGAACGCCTTCTTCTGATGCGGGTTGTACTGGTCGGTCTGCGCCTTGGGCAGGTCCGAGACGGTGCGATAGGGCATGGTCGATCTCCGTGGATCAGATGCGCTCGCGCCGGCGCGCGACCACCTCGCGCGTCAGGCGCTCGGCTTCGACGCAGGCGGGCCCTTCCGGCGGGCCTTCGACGCACGCCTCGCGCTTGCGCTCGAGCTGCTGCTCGAGCCCCGCCAGGTCCGGCACGGTCAGCGCGAGCAGCGGCAGCGGACGCCGCTGGTAGACCCACGCCGCCAGCAGCACGACGAGCAGCACCGCGAGGACCACGCCCGCAATCGGCCACCGCGCGGGCAGCACGGCCCGGTCCTCGCTCCTGTTCATGCGTCGCTCCCTGGCATCCTCGCGCCCGTGATGCGGGCCGTTCTCTGGATCGTGGCAGGCGCGAGGTGCTGGCGGAATCGGACGCCCCGCCGAAGCAACGTCAGTAGGCGTCCGACTGGCGCACCGCCTTCGCGCGCCGCGCCGCCGCCACCGCCGCGAGGTACGCGCCGAGGGCGAGCAGCGCGAGGAGCAGCAGCGCATAGGGCGAGAGCGTGCGCGTCGGATCGACGAGGAAGAGCAGCGTGAGCGCGAACGGCGCCACGGCCTTGCTCACGAACTGCGGCAGCGCGAGCCGGCCGAGCAGCGCGCCGTAGTCGCGATGTCCGAAGAGCTCCGCGGGCACCGTGCCGCGGACGATCGTCATGATGCCGTTCGCCCAACCATACGGCAGCGCGAACGCGAGCGCCACGATCCACACGCCGCGCACCTGCGTGAAGATCGCGAGCCCGACGGCGAGCAGCGCGAACGCGAGGCCGCCGACCGCGAGCGCGCGCACGTGCCGCGTGAACGCGAACTCGAAGATGCGCCCCGCGACCTGCATCGGCCCGATCAGCGAGCCGACGAGCACCGCATCGCGCGCCGACAGGCCCGTCGCGGTGAGCAGCGTCACGAGATGCGCGGCGACCGCCGAGCCCAGGAACGCGGCGAGCGCGAGCGCCGCGGCGAGCCACACGAACGTCGCGCCGCCGCGCGGATGCGCGTCGCCTTCCGCCTCCGGCGCGTGCGTCCAGCCGGGCACGCGACCCGCGGGAACGCTCGCGAGATGCAGCGGCAGGCACAGCGCGAGATGCAGCGCTGCGTAGACCAGGTACGCATCGCGCCAGCCGATGGTGTCGAGCAGGTATTGCGACAGCGGCCAGAACACCGTGCTCGCGAAGCCGCCGAACAGCGTGAGCGCGGTGACCGCGCGGCGGTACGACGTCCCCGCGAGCTGGTGCAGCGTCGCGAACGCGGGATCGTAGAGCGCCGCGGCCATCGCGACGCCGGCGAGCAGCCAGCCCGCGAGCACGGTGAGCGGGCCTTGCGCGAATGCGAGCACCGCGCACGCCGCCGCGCCCAGCACCGATCCGCCGGCCAGCACGCGCCGCCCGCCGCCCGCATCGATCGCGCGGCCGAGCGCCGGCGACGCGATGCCGGAGAGGAAGAGCCCGGCGGTGAAGCTGCCGAAGAGCCACAGGTCGCCGACGCCGGTGGCGTTGCGCATCGGCGTGCCGAGCACCGCGATCGTGTAGAAGAGCGTCCCCCACGACACGATCTGCGCGACGCCGAGCGCGCAGACGCGCCGCCACAGGTACGGTACGCGCGCGGTGGCCGCGGGCGCCGTCACCGCGGCGCGGGGGCGAGGAGATCGGCGAGCGCGAGGGCCACGACCTCGGTGGCGAGATGCAGGTCGGCGAGCACGAGCCGCTCGTCGGCGCGATGGCCGTTCGCCTCCACCAGCGTGCGCGGTCCCGCGCCGTAGAGCACCGCCGGCACGCCCGCCGCGGTGTACAGGCGCGCGTCGGTGTAGATGGGCACGCCGTGCGTGCGCAAGTCAGCGCCGGTGAGCGCGCGGCCATGTCGCTGCAGCGCGGCGACGAGCCGCTCCTGCCCCGCGATCGGCACGAACGGCACCGCGAGCAGGATGCGGCGCACGCTCACGCGCACGCCCGGCCACTTTGCCGCGAAGCCCTCGATCTGGCGCACGAGCGTCGCCTCCACCGCGGCCGGATCCTCGTCCGGGATGATGCGGCGATCGAGGCGGAACGTCGCGAGGTCGGGCACGACGTTGGTGTTGGTGCCGGCCTTGATGAGCCCCACGACCAGCGTCGGCGCGCCGATGCCGGGCACCGTCGAGCGCGTCGTCGCATACGTGCGGCGCAATGCGTAGAGATCGGTGAGGATGCCGTTCGCGGCCTCGAGCGCGTCGATGCCCTTCTCCGGCTCCGCCGCGTGGCCCGCCTTGCCGGCGACCTCGACCTCGAGGTGCAGGCAGCCGTTGTGCGCGGTCGTGATGCCGTACGCGAAGCCGGCCGAGATCACGTAGTCGGGCTGCGTGATGCCTTCCGCGAGCAGCCACGCGGGGCCGATGGCGCCGCCCACTTCCTCGTCGTACGTGAAGTGCAGCTCGACCGTGCCGTCGAGCGCCGCGCCCGCCGCCGCGGCCGCCTGCAGCGCGCGCAGCGCGAACGCGTACGTCGCGAAATCGGATTTCGACACCGCGACGCCGCGGCCGTACATCACGCCGTCGCGCACCTCGGCGCCGTAGGGATCGGCCGTCCAGTTGCCGCCCGGCGGCACGACGTCGCCGTGCGCGTTGAGCGCGAACACGGGGCCGTCGTCGCGGCCGAAGCGCACGCGCACGACGAGGTTGGTGCAGCTCGTCATGCCGTTGGCGCGCACGAGCGGCTCGGGCACCGGATGCCGCTCGACCGCGAAGCCCATGGCTTCCAGCAGCCGCGCGGCCGCTTCGGCGTGCGGTGCGCAATCGCCGGGCGGGTTGTCGGAGGGCACGCGCACGAGCGCGGCGAGGAATGCCTCCTGCTCCGCGCGATGCGCAGCGAGCCAGGCGTGGATGGTGGCGGCGGGCATCGTCGTCTCAGGTGTGGCGCGGCGGCGGCGCGAACGCGAGGATGAACCGCGCGAGCACGCGCAGCCCCGTCGCGACGTCGGCCTCCGTCACCGCTTCCGCGGGGTTGTGGCTGATGCCGTCCCTGCAGCGGACGAACAGCATGCCGATGGGCGCGATGTCGACGAGCGCCATGCCGTCGTGCCCCGCGCCCGACGGCAGGTGATGAACGGGGATGCCCTCGGCGGCGATCGCGGCGGCGATCTGGCGCTGCAGGTCCGGCGCGCACGGCGCGGTCTTCGCCTCCCACAGCGGCGCGGCCGAGAGCGCGACGTTGCGGCGGGCGGCGATGCGCGCGAACTCGCCGGTGATCGCGGCGACGGCGTCGTGCCGCTGCGCATCGGTGGGCGCGCGCACGTCGAGCGAGAACGACACTCGGCCGGGGATCACGTTCATCGCGCCGGGCAGCGCGGCGATGCGCCCGACGGTGCCCACGACGTCGGGCAGCGAGGACGCGATGCGCTCGGTGGCGAGCACGCATTCCGCCGCCGCCGCGAGCGCGTCGCGCCGCAGCGTCATCGGCACCGTCCCCGCGTGCCCCGCCATGCCGGCGATCTCGATCGCGAAGCGGTTGCCGCCGTTGATCGCGGTGACCACGCCCACCGGCAGGCCGTGCGCCTCGAGCACCGGCCCCTGCTCGATGTGCAGCTCCGCGTAGGCGAGCACCTCGGGGGGCGTGCGCGCGGCGTCGCGATGGCGCGCGGGATCGAGCCCGAACGCGGCGAGCGCGTCGCGCAGCGCGATGCCGTCGCCGTCGGTCTTGTCGAGCAGCGCGGGATCGAACGTGCCCGCGACCGCGCGGCTGCCGAGCAGCGTGGAGCCGTAGCGCACGCCCTCCTCGTCGCCGAAGCCCACCACTTCCACCGCGAACGGCAGGCGGACGTCCGCCTGCGCGAGCGCGCGGACGCATTCGATCGCGCACAGCACGCCGAGCATGCCGTCGTAGCGCCCGGCGTCGCGCACGGTGTCGAGGTGCGAGCCCAGCATGAGGCACGGCGCGCCGGGCGTCGCGCCCTCGTAGCGGCCCACGCAGTTGCCGAGCGCGTCGAGGCGCGCGTGCATGCCCGCCTCGCGCATCCACGCGAGCACGAGCGCATTCACCTCGCGCTGCTGCGGCGAGAGGAAGACGCGCGTGAGGCCGCCGGGCAGCTCCGAATGGCGCGCGAGCGCATCGCACTGCTCCCACACGCGGTGCGCGGCGAGGTGCGGCAGGACGGCGTCCGGCGTGGCGGGCATGGGCAGCGGCGTGCCGTGGGCAAAGGATGATTCTATACGCCGGCCGCCGCGGTGAATATGAAAACCACTTTCACATTCTTCGGCGCGCGGCGCCGGATGCTAGAATCGCGCCACCATGGCTCCCCGTGTCCGCCCTGCCGTCGCCAAGCGCAGCACGTCCTCCGGGCGCACGCGCGCGGCTGGAGCGCGCGCCGTCGCCGACAAGGGCGCGGGGCACACGCAGGCCCTCTCGCGCGGCCTCGCGGTGCTGGAGGCGCTCGCCGCCACCGACGCCGGCGCGACGCTGACCACGCTTGCCGGCAAGCTCGACCTGCCCGCGCCGACCGCGCATCGCCTGCTCGCGACGCTCGAGGCCGCGGGCTTCGTGCAGCAGGCCGCCAACGGCGAGTTCCGCATGGGCGTGCGCGCGTTCCGCGTCGGCACCGCGTTCCTCGACCACCGCAACCTCGTCGTGCAGGCGTACCCGTTCCTCAAGGACCTCATGGACCAGTCCGGCGAGACCGCGAACCTCGCGGTGATCGAGTCGGGGCAGGCGGTGTTCGTCGAGCAGGTGCAGTGCCGCGAGCTGATGCGCATGAGCGCGAAGCTCGGCGCGCGCGCGCCGATGCACGCGTCGGGTGTCGGCAAGGCGATGCTGGCCGCGATGGACGCGCGCAGCGCGAGCGCCGCGCTCGGCCGCGCCGAGCTGCCCCGCTACACCGAGCACACGATCGTCGCGCCGGAGCGCCTCGCGGAGGAGCTGGCCGCGATCCGCGCGCGCGGCTACTCGATCGACGACGAGGAGCACGCGCTCGGCCTGCGCTGCGTGGCGGCCGCGGTGCTCGACGAGAACGGTGCGCCGTGGGCCGCGCTCTCGCTCGCCGGTCCGGTCACCCGCTTCACGCCGGAGCGCATCGAGTCGCTGGGCGAGCTCGTGCGCGTCACGGCGGGCGAGCTCACGGCGATGCTCGGCGGCCGCGCCGTTGCCGCGCACGCGATCGGAGCACCGGCCAAACGGCGATAATGGCGGCTTCCCGCCTGCGCCAAGGAGCGCCGATGTCCGTCAAGCCCGTTGCCGCCCTCTTCGTCGCCGCCGCGCTGCTGTCCGCCTGCGGAACGGATACGAGCATGCGCGGCGCGCCCTCGTACGATCCCGCGAGCGCCGCACCGCCGGCCGTGACCGCCGCCGCCGGCGAGCTCGCCGGGCCCACCTGGCAATGGCAGCGCATCGACTATCCCGACGGGCGCAGCGTGCCCGCGGCGAAGCCCGAGAGCTACACCATCCGCTTCGAGGGTGGCGGCCGCTATTTCCTGCAGGCGGACTGCAACCGCGGCGGCGGCGCGTACGAGGTGGCGGGCGGGACGATGCGCATGGGCCCTGCTGCGCTCACGCGCATGGCGTGCCCGCAGGGCTCGCAGGACAACGCGTTCGTGAGCGCGCTCGCGCGTGCGGGGGGCTATGCGATCGTGAACGGGGAGTTGCGGCTGACGCTGGTCGACGGGGCGTCGATGTATTTCCGGAGGTAGGCGGGTCGGCGTCTGCCACGGCGAAGGGAATTCGCCCCTCACCCCAACCCTCTCCCCCTTCGGGGGCGAGGGGGGTCTTCGTTGTTGCGGCGGCGTGAGTGCGCAACGCCCCAAAATGCGCCCCTCACCCCAGCCCTCTCCCCGCAAGCGGGGCGAGGGAGCCTCTGGGGCGTTGCGCGTTACAGAGTGAGAACTTGGGGCGCTGCACGTTCACTCCATCGCCTCAACGAAGACCTCCCTCGCCCCCGAAGGGGGAGAGGGTTGGGGTGAGGGGCCGGACCTCGCACAGCACAACCGCAAGCATAGGCATTCACGCCGCCAGCAGCGCGCAACCGAACGGCGCGCTTCGTCGTCTACTTCGTCGCCGGTAACAAACCGCGCGCCCGCAATTGCGCAATGACGATATCCGCATACCCCGGCGCTTCCTGCGCCACGGTGGTCGGGTTCACCGTCTGCGTGGTTGCGGCCCACACCAGCGACCTGGTCGCGGTGGCGTACACGTTGGTCTCGACGGAGGCGACCTCGTACTGCGTGACGTCCGGCACCGCGTAGAAGCCGCCCGCGAAGTACGGGCCGTAGAAGCCGCCCCACGGGCCGACCATCGGGCCCGGCACCATCATCGTCGAGACCTGCGTCTTGGTGTCCACGCGCAGCAGGCGCACGAGGATCACGCCGTCCGCGCCGGTGGCCTGCACCGCGGCCGAGAACGGGCCCTCGGCGCGGCGCGCGTCCGCGGGGATGGTCGTGTAGCCGGGCACGGCCTGCACGCCGGCGGCCTGCAGCTTGGCGACGAAGATGTCCTCGAAGACGCGGCTGTCGGCGGTGGTGCCGTCGCTCGCGAGCACGACGACCTTGCGGAACGGGCCGCCCTTGTACGTCGAGTCGAACCACGCCGACTGGATCGACGTGGTCTGGCAGCCGGCGAGGAACGCGAAAGTGGCGAAGGCCAGGCAGTGACGCAGCATGCGCATGACGGTGGTTTCCTTGTGAGCCATCAGGAGTTGGGCTTGGGCGCGCCGGGGATCATCGCGTCCCTGGCGAGCGCGCCGACGAGCTTCGCGGTGAAATCGGGCAGGTTGCGGGCGAGGTTGTTGGCGTCGTACGAGTGCGTGAACGCGATCCACACTTCCTTGCCGAGCGTGGGCGTGTAGAGCTGGCTCGCGATGCGCGCGACCTTGTAGTCGCCGGCCTCGTCCTGCTTGTATTCCTTCTTCAGGAAGTCGTACGACGCCGCGGTGTCCGGCGCCAGCGACGTCATCGTGCGGCCGACGGTGTACGACTCGAACACGCCGACCGCGCGCACCTCGACGATCAGCACGCCCTCCGCGCCCGACGCCTTGATCGCCTCCTCGAGCGTCGGCCCGGGCTTGTCGGCATCGTTCGACATCACCGTGTGCGAGGCGACGCCCTTGACGCCCGCCTGCGCGAGCCGCGCGACGATCGCGTCCTCGACCGCGTCGCGGCCGCCCGGCTCGACCTTCATGAGGCTCACGACGAACAGCGACCGCATCGGCGGCGCCGTGAACTTGGGATCGCGCCACTGCAGCTCGACCTGCGTCTTGTCGGACATCGACGTCATGGTGCTGCACGCCGCGACGAGGGCGGCGAGGCTTGCGAGGGCGAGGCGGGCTGCGACGGAGGTGAAGGTGGGGGCGGGCATTGGGCGGAATTCTAGCGGATCGGGAACCGCCCACGACGCGCTGCGCGTGATCTACCGCCGGCGCTCTTTGCGACGCCGGCCCCTCACCCCAACCCTCTCCCCGCAAGCGGGGCGAGGGAGCCCTAAGTAGGCGTCGGCGCTACGTGTCGCAGCAGTCCGGCGCGCTAGCGATGCTTGAACGCCGGCTTGCGCTTTTCGACGAACGCCCGCATCCCTTCCTTCTGGTCGTCGAGCGCGAAGGTCGCGTGGAACGCGCGGCGCTCGAACAGCATGCCTTCGGAGAGCGGCAGCTCGTACGCGCGGTTGATCGACTCCTTGATCTTCATCACCACCGGCAGCGAGTACGACGCGATCCGCTCCGCCATCGCGAGCGTCTCCTCCTCCAGCTTGTCCGCGGCCACCACGCGCGACACGAGGCCCGCACGCTCCGCTTCGGCGGCGTCGAGCATGCGGCCGGTGAGGCACCAGTCCATCGCCTTCGCCTTGCCGACCGCGCGCGGCAGGCGCTGCGTGCCGCCCATGCCGGGCATGGTGCCGATCGTGATCTCCGGCTGGCCGAACTTCGCGGTGTCCGCGGCGACGATGACGTCGCACGCCATCGCGAGCTCGCAGCCGCCGCCGAGCGCGAAGCCGGCCACCGCGGCGATCACCGGCTTGCGGATGCGGCGGATCTCCTCCCAGTCGCGCGTGATGTAGTCGTCGGCGAGCACCTTCGCGTAGTCCCACTCGGCCATCGCGCCGATGTCGGCCCCCGCCGCGAACGCGCGCTCGTTGCCGGTCAGCACGATGCAGCCGATCGCGGGATCGTCGTCGAAGCCGTGCAGCGCCTCGGAGAGCTCCTTGGCCAGCGCGTCGTTGAGCGCGTTGAGGCGCTGCGGGCGGTTGAGGCGCACCACGCCCACCCGGCCACGCGTCTCGACGATGAGGTTCTGGTACGCGTGCATCGCTCTACTTCCGGGTCGGATCGAACTGCTTGCGCAGGCCCTGCCAGCAGCGGTAGTACTCGGGCTGCAGCTGCGCCGACTCGAGCGCCGCGCGCGTCGGGCGGATCGCGGCGCGCGTCTCGAACATGAACGCCATCGTGTCCCGGATGCGCGTCGGCTCGCGGGTGTCGATGCGGCTCGCCGTCTCGAACGTGCCGGCATCGGGCCCGTGCCCCGTCATGCAGTTGTGCAGGCTCGCGCCGCCCGGCCGGAAGCCTTCGGCCTTCGCGTCGTACACGCCGTGCACGAGGCCCATGAACTCGCTCGCGACGTTGCGGTGGAACCACGGCGGCCGGAACGTATCCTCCATCGCGAGGATGCGCGGCGGGAAGATCACGAAGTCGATCGCGTCCACGCCCGGCGTGTCGCTCTGCGCCTGCAGCACGAGGAAGATCGAGGGGTCGGGATGGTCGTAGCTGATGGAGCCGATCGTGTTGAAGCGCGTGAGGTCGTACTTGTACGGCGCGTAGTTGCCGTGCCACGCCACGACGTCGAGCGGCGAGTGGTCCATCGCCGCGCTCCACATCTCGCCTAAGAACTTGCCGACGAGCTCGCACGGCCCGTCGCGGTCCTCGTACCACGCGACGGGGTACTGGAAGTCGCGCGGGTTGGCGAGGCCGTTGCTGCCGATGACGCCCAAATCCGGCAGGCGGAACTGCGCGCCGTAGTTCTCGCAGACGTAGCCGCGTGCCTCGCCGTCGGGCAGCTCGACGCGGAAGCGCAGGCCGCGCGGGATCACGCAGATCTCGAGCGGCGCCACGTCGAGCCGCCCGAGCTCCGTGGCGATCGCGAGCCGGCCGGCCTGCGGCACGATCAGCATCTCGCCGTCGCCGTTGTAGAAGTAGCGGTCCTGCATCGGGCGGTTGCACGCGTACAGGTGGATCGCGCAGCCCGACATTGCCGACGGATCGCCCTGCCCCGCCATCGTCACGAGGCCCGCGACGAAATCGGTGGGCGCCTGCGGCATCGGCAGCGGGTCCCAGCGCAACTGGTTGGGCGGCGTGACGACGTCGCCGAAGCGGCTCACGATGCGGCCGCTGTCGATCTGCCGGAACGGCTCGTGCATCGCCGACGGGCGGATGCGGTACGTCCACACGCGGCGGTTCGCGTGGCGCGGCGCGGTGAACGCGGTGCCCGACGTCTGCTCCGCGTAGAGGCCGTACGGCGCCTTCTGCGGCGAATTGCGGCCGACGGGCAGCGCGCCCGGCAGCGCTTCGGTGGCGAACTCGTTGCCGAAGCCCGTCTGGTAGGCGAGGGGCGCGTGCGGTGCGGTGCTCATGATGCCTCCTGCGAATGTTGCGAACGGTACGGCGGTCACGCCGCGGGCGGGATGTCCGCGCGCGCCGCCGCCATCGCCTCGCGCAGCACCTGCGCATCGCCGACGTGATTGGCGAGCAGCAGGATGAGCCGCGCGTTGACGGCGGCGCTCTGCGCGTCGGTGAGGTCGCGATGCAACGCGATCAGCGCCTCGTAGAAATCGTCGGGCGCCGCGAGATTGGGGGACACGTCGAGGCTGGCCATGGCGTTCAGGCTCCCTGCTGCGCGGTGGCGCGGCGGATCGCGGCGCGCACGGCCGCGAGGTCGAAGCTGCGCCAGCGGGCGCAGACGTGCTGGTCGGGGCGCAGCAGGTAGCAGGTGCCGTCGCGGCCGTCGTAGCGCTGCGCGAGCAGGCCCTGCGCATCGTGCAGCACGACGCGTCCCTCGCCGGCCGCGCCGCCGACGGTCACCACGCGGCAGCCGATCTTATCGTTCTCGAGCGCATGCGCCGCCGCGGCCGGGACCACGTTGCCGAACGCGAGCAGCACGAAGCCGCCGCCCAGGTAATCGAGCAGCCAGTCGCCGTGCGGCCCGTGCACCGGTGCGTCGGCGGCCACCGTGCCGGGGACCATCGCGCCTGCGAATTCCGTCGTGTCGCGCGTGTTGAGCGGCGAGTCGTGCAGCACCGCCGGCACCGACAGCCGGCCGCTGTTGACCAGCCGGCGCGCGAACGGATACTTGCGCGCGAGCGAGAGCACGGCGTCGCGGAACGTGCGTGACATCGCGCTCTTCGGCGTGATGAAGTCGGTCGATCGCGTGGAGTTGCGCAGGTTCTCGTCGGCGGCGTCCACGCGCTCGCGGTCGTAGGTGTCGAGCAGCGAGTCCGGTGCCAACCCGCGCAGCACGAGCTCGAGCTTCCAGCCCAGGTTGTCGACGTCCTGGATGCCGCTGTTCGCGCCGCGCGCGCCGAACGGGCTCACGAGATGGGCGGCATCGCCGGCGAACAAGAGCCGCCCGTGCCGGAACTTCTGCATGCGCCGGCACTGGAACGTGTACACGCTCGCCCACTCGATCTCGAACTTCGCGTCGGGGCCGAGCATCGCGGCCAGGCGCGGCAGGATGCGCTCGGGCTGCTTTTCCACCTCGGGGTCGGCGTCCCAACCCAGCTGGAAGTCGACGCGCCAGATGTCGTCGGCCTGCCGGTGCAGCAGCACGGACTGGTTCGGATGGAACGGCGGGTCGAACCAGAAGCGGCGCTCCGCCGGGAAATCGGACGTCATGCGGATGTCCGCGATGAGGAAGCGGTCGCGGAACACCTGCCCCTCGAAGTCGAGGCCGAGCATGTGGCGGATCGGGCTGCGCGCGCCGTCGCACACGACGAGCCAGTCGCAGTCGAGCGTGTAATCGCCGTCCGCAGTGCCGACGGTCAGCGTCGCGCCGTCG
This sequence comes from Burkholderiales bacterium, assembly GCA_046347855.1. GTDB lineage: Bacteria > Pseudomonadota > Gammaproteobacteria > Burkholderiales > Casimicrobiaceae > VBCG01. Next base: position 110,411 of record JAXMFJ010000011.1, on the reverse strand, counting down.
TCGCGCGGTGCGACCGCGACGACCTTGTGCTGCCAGCGCAGCTCGAGCGTCTCGAGCGCGCGCGCCCGCGCCACGAGGCACTCCTCGAAGTGGTACTGCTGCAGGTTCACGAAGGCCGGGCGCCGGTGGCCGCTCTCGGGCAGGAGGTCGAACTGGTACGCGAGCTCGCTGCCCTGGTACACCTTGCCCACCTTCCAGTCGACGCCGCGGCGCGCGACCGGCTCGCCGCAGCCCAGGCGGTCGAGGATCTCCAGCGTGCGCTTCGAGTAGCAGATCGCGCGCGAGCCGACGCTCACGGTGTTGTCCTCGTCGAGCACCAGCACCGGCAGGCCGCGCTGCGCGAGGTCGATGGCCGCGGTGAGCCCGACCGGGCCCGCACCCACCACGATCACCGGGCGCCGGCGGCCGCCGCCCGCGAGCTCGGGCGCACGGCGGTACTCGTACTGCGGGTACGTGTACGCGGTCACGGCGCGGCTAACCTTCGAGCGCGTGCCACATTTCCTTGTCGCGCTCCGCGGTCCAGATGCGCGGATCGGCGTGGCTCGTCGCCTCGTCGTAGGCGCGCGACACGTCGAACGGCAGGCAGTGGTCGAAGATCACCCAGTCCCCGAAGCGCGGCTTCAGCGCCGCGTACGTCTCGCGGTAGACGGTGCGCAGGTCCTTGCCCTCGCGCGCGCCCTGCTTCACGTTCTCGTAGAGCGCCGTGACGAACGCACGCGTGCCGTCGAGCCCGGCCTTCACCTGCTCGGGATCCATGAGCGACGCGCCGCGGCCCGGGACGAGCTTCGCAGGCTGCAGCGCGGCGATGCGGTCGAGTGTCGCGGGCCAGTCGGCGAGGTACGCGTCGCCGGTGTACGGCGTGGCAGCGTACTCGACGAGGTCACCCGAGAACAGGATGCGCTCGTCGGGCAGCCAGACCACGGTGTCACCCCGGGTGTGCCCGCGCCCGAGCTGCATGATCTCGACGCGCAGCTTGCCCATCCACAGCGTCATGCGCTTCTCGAACACGATCGTCGGCCACGTGAGGCCGGGCACCGTCTCCACCGCGCGGAAGAGCCGGGGGAAACGCTCGATCTCGCTCTTCATGTCCTGCTCGCCGCGCTCGACGATGAGCTCGTACGTATCGCGGCTCGCGATCACGTGCTCCGGGGCATAACCCGAGGCGCCAAGCACCCGCACGGCGTGGTAATGAGAGAGCGTGACGTAGCGGATCGGCTTGTCGGTCACCTCGCGGATGCGGCGGATCACGTCCTGCGCCATCAAGGGCGTGGCCTGCGTGTCGATAACCATCACGGCGTCGTCGCCGATCACGATGCCCGTGTTCGGGTCGCCCTGCGCCGTGTAGGCGAACGCGTGCTCCGAAAGGCGATCGAAGCTTACGACCTTCTCCTCGAGATCGGCCTGCGATGCGAACTTCTTGTCCTGTGTCATGGCGTGCTCCATCCCTCGCGGGCAGCGTGTCGTGCCGCGCGCGCGCTGCCAGTGTGGGCCGCGCGGTTTCCTTTTGACAACCCGTCGGACGCCCCGTCCGACAAACCGTCGCCGATCCGCGGCGACGGTCGGCATCTGTCTATGTTGAATACGTTTGACAATACCATAGCGCAGCAGGCGACCCGCAGCGCGTGCCTCCCCACCCTTCGCCCGCCCTGCGGCCACCCTTCGTCGGATGGCGTGCGCACGTGGCTTCCCCCCCGCCTCCGATCGTCGGAACATTCGCCATGGCCACGGCCGACGAACCCGATCCGCGCGAGGCGCGCACCGTGAGCGTGGCCTCGTCACGCCCCGCGACGACGCAGCGGCTCGTCGTCGACGTCGAGGGCGCGCGCGACATCGGCCCGAGCGAGGCCGCGGGCCTCGTGCGCGAATGCCTGGCGCTCGCGCTCAAGCGCTACGACAACGCGTTGTGGCGCGCGCTGCTGGAGCTCGAGTCGCCGGTGCCTGGCGCCGACGCCATGACCACCGCGCGCGCGGCCGACGAGGAGCCCGTCAGCGCCAAGATCGCGCGCATCGTCCGCCGCGACCACAACAAGGTCGGGCCGCGCTTTCGCGCCGAGTTCGATCGCCTGTTCCAGGACCGCCGCGACCGCGTGCCCCGCAAGCGCGACGCGCGCGGCACCGACATGACGACGCTCGCGCTGGTAGGCGAGAGCGATCACTCGGGGCAGGTCTCGCTCAAGAACGCGGTGCAGGCGATGAAGGCCGCCGCGCGCGAGTCCGGCTTCGGCTTCGACCTGCGCACGCGGATGATCATGCGCGAGGAGGCGACGAGCGGCGAATACGACAACCCGTGGGGCGCGACGCTCCTCTGCGACGCGCTCGGCACGACGTGCCGCGGCCTGTGGAACGCGGACGGCGTGTGGCGGCCGATCATGGAGCATCTCGTCCGCGCGCTCACGCCCGAGCTCCTCGCCGTGCAGCAGGAGATGGACCAGCTTTTGCAGGACCGCGAGGTGCTGCCGGTGCTGAAGGTACGCACGCGCAAGCGCGGCGCGCACACCGAGAGTGCCGCTGAGCCGGGCGACCTCTTCAGCCGCCTCGCGCAGACCTATGGCGGCGCGGCGGCCCCGCCGCCCGCGCCCGCCGGCGTGGCTTCTCCGCCGCCGCCGCCGCCGTATGCGCCGCCGCAGGCGTGGGCCTCGCCGCCGCAGCCGCACGGCGGCGACGCGCTCGACTTCGGCAATGCCGGCGGCTGGCACGTGGCGTCGCCGCCGCCTTCGCGGCCGGCCGTGGCGGTCAACCCCGCGTGGCAGGTGCTCGAGCGCGCGCTCGCGCTGCTGCAGGAGACGTCGGGCGCGCCCGCGACGACGCCCGCGGCCGGCGCGCTGCCCGCGTTCGATCCTGCCGTCCTCGCCGAAGGCGAGCGCAACGTGCTGCCGATCATCGATGCCGCCGTGGCTGCGCGCGGCGATGCGCCGCTGCCGCGGCCCGTCGTCGACGTCGTCTCCACCGCGCTCGACGAGGTGTTCGAGAATCCGTACCTGCCGTCGGCAGTGAAGATCGTGTTCGGCCGCCTGCAGATCCCGATCCTCAAGGCGGCGCTGCAGGATCGCGAGGTGCTGTCCGATCCGCGGCATCCGGCGCGGCGCTTCTTCGACACGCTGGCCGCGGCGGCGCTGGGCGTGCGCCCGGAGGTGCCGCACGACGCGCTGTTCATCGAGCTCGCGGGGCATCTCGCGACCGAGGTGCGCGACGCGCCCGACGACCCGTCGCCGTTCGCGCGTGCGCTGGACGAGCTCGGCCAGTTCCTCGATGCCGAGCGGGCGGCGTACAACCAGAAGCTCGCGCAGGCGCTGCCGTCGCTGCTGGCGCTCGACGCCGAGGCCGAGGCGCGCGCCCGCGCGCGCACCGCGGTGGCGGTGCGCATCGGCACGCGCAGCGTGCCGCCCGAGGTGCGCGACTTCCTCGACCACGAGGCGGTCGACCGCGTCACGCTCTCGTTCCTCAACGAGGGACCCGACGGTGCCGGCGCGCGACAGACGCTCGAGCTCGTCGACGAGCTTTTGTGGAGCATCGCGCCCGAGCGCGGGCCCGCGGCCCGCAAGCGGCTGCTGCCGCTCATCCCGCGGCTCGTGCGCACGGTCGGCGAGTGGTGGCCGCTGGACGACGCGAATCGCGCGCGCCGCAAGGTGTTCCTCGCGAAGCTCTACACGCTGCACGTCGAGGCGCTGCAGGCCACCGTCGACCTGCCGCCGCCCGAGGAGGACGCGGAAGGCACGCCGTCGCGCCTGCGCGTGCCGATTCCCGACGCGCCGCTGATGCCGGAGCGCGACGAAGCCGCCGACACGGTCGAGTCGCTGCTGCGCGGCGACTGGGTCGCGTTCACCGACGAGGACGGCGGCACGCTGCTCGCGAAGTACGCGTGGCGCTCGCCGCACGGCTCGCAGCTATTGTTCACGCACCGCGACGGCTCGATCGCGCTGATCCACACGCCGGCTTCGCTCGCGAGCGCGCTGCGTGAAGGCAAGGCGAAGGTGGCAGTGGAAGCGGTGCCGGTGTTCGAGCGGGCGATGGAAAGGCTGTTGAACGCGCGCGAATCGTAATCGCACAACTCAAAGGCTCCCTCGCCCCGCTTGCGTGGAGGCCGTGACCGCGTAGCGCCCCAGACGCTCCCTCTCCCCGCTCGCGGGGAGAGGGTTGGGGTGAGGGGCAGCCCGTGACCGAAGAACGCTACCCGCCGTACCGCTCCGTCCGCACCTTGCGCGCCTCGACGCCAATCGCCACCAACCCCTCCGCCATCGCCCCCACGAACGCATTGCTGCCGCAAACATAAGCACACACCGGCGCGTGCCCCCACGCCGCAAGGATCTCCGCCAGCGCCCCACGATCGAGCCGCCGCTCACGATCGCCGGCACGCCCCGCGGGCGCACGCGTGGTGACAAGCGCGAGCCTGAACCCCGCATCGTGCGCATCCATCCGCAGCAACTCATCGCGGAACAGCACCTCCTCGAACGTGCGCGCCGAATACACGAGCAACGCCGGCACCTGCGGCGCACGCAACGCCCGCTCGCGCAGCATCGCCATCAGCGGCACCACCCCGGAGCCGCCGCCGACGAGCAGCAGCGGACCTCCCTCCTCCGGCCGCCAGATGAAGTGGCCGCCGGTGGGACCGCGCACCTCGATCGCGTCGCCCGCCTGCGCGACCTCGTGGAAGTACGGCGACACCTCGCCGTCGTCGAGGCGCTCGACGACGAGCTCGAGCTCCGGCGCGCCGGGCGGGCTCGCGATCGAGTAGCTGCGCTGCGCCTGGTAGCCGTCGGGCGCGGTGAGGCGCACGTCGACGTGCTGGCCGGCGACGTGCACCGGCAGCGCCGCCGCGAGGAAGTAGCTTTTCACGCGCGCGGACTGCGGCGCGATGCGCACGATCGTCGCCACCTGCCACGCCGACGCGGCGGGCAGGCCGCCGGGCGCGGTCATGGATCGTTCGTGTAGCGCTGCTCGCGCCAGGGATCGCCGTACATGTGATACCCGCGCAGCTCCCAGAAGCCGGCCTCGTCGCGCGCGGTGAAGCGCAGCCCCGACAGCCACTTGGCGCTCTTCCAGAAATACAGATGCGGCACCAGCAGGCGCGCCGGCCCGCCGTGGTCCGGCGCGAGCGGCGCGCCGTCGTACGCAGTGGCGATCATCGCCTTGCCGCCCACGAGATCGGCCACGGGCACGTTGGTGTCGTAGCCGTCGTACGCGCGCGCGAGGAGCCACGGCGTCGGCGGTACAACCCCTGCGGCAACGAAGAGGTCGTCGATCGTCACGCCTTCCCACTGCGTGTCGAACTTCGACCACTTGGTCACGCAGTGGATGTCGCCGCGCCACCGCGTGTGCGGCAGCGCGAGGAGCTCGTCCCACGTGAACGACGCGAGCGGGCGCGGCCCGTGGTGGATCGTGAAGCGCCACGTCGCGAGGTCGACGTCGGGTGTGGGCCCCATCGAAAGCACGGGGAAGTCGTGGGTCTCGTACTGCCCGGGCGGCAGCCGCGAGGCGGCCGCGCTCGCCGGCCGGCGGCCGGTGAATCCGCGCGTGGTCATGAATCGCTTTCCGGTCGGCGGCAACGGCGCCGCGTGCGCCGCCACTATAACCGGCGGCGCGCGCTCAGCGCATCAACGCGACCGCGCCCGAGAACGTGAGGAACGCGAGCGCCGTCGACACCAGGATGATGCGCGCGATGCGCCCGGCGTCCGCCTCGTAGCGCTCGGCGAGCATCGCGACGTTCGACGCGCTCGGCAGCGCCGCCACCAGCACCATCACCGTGAGCGCGAAGCGGTCGATGGGCGCGCCGAGCGCGAGCGCCGCGTGCCCCACGCCGAGCACGAGCAGCGGATGCAGCACGAGCTTCTTGAGCGCGACCGGCACGTAGTCGACCAGCGGCGTGCGGTCGCTCGTGACCATCTGCGAGCGCGCGAGCACCGCGCCGATGGTGAAGAGCGCGACCGGCGACGCCGCGTCGCCGAGCAGGGCCACCGTCTGCATCACGGGCTTCGGCAGCACGAACCCGGCTGCAAACGAGGCGACGCCGAGCACGATCGCCCACGGCATCGGGTTCGTCACCACGCCGAGCAGCGCGTTGCGCACCGCCGCCGCGGCCCCGTGCGTGCCGGCGAGCGCGAGCCGCGAGAGCGCGATGCACAGCGAGCTCGTGAACAGGATGTCGACGAGGATGGTGACGATCGCGGGGCCGGCGGCCGCGTCCCCCAGCAGCGCCACCAGCAGCGGCACGCCCATGTAGCCGGTGTTCGGAAACGCCGCCACCAGCGCGCCGAACGCGGCGTCGTTGGCGTCGACGCGGTGGGAGCGCGTGACGAAGAACGTGATCAGCACCATCGCGAGCGCGCACACGACGTACACGCCGACGACGCCGACCGACAGCAGGCGCAGCACCGGCGTCGTCGCGCCGAAGCGATAGAGCATGCACGGCAGGGCGAAGTAGAGGACGAACGTGTTGAGGCCCGGGATCGCGACCTGCGGCAGGAACGCCCAGCGCGTCGCGACGTACCCGCACAGCACCAGCGCGAAGAACGGGAACGTGACGGCGAGGATGTCGAGCATCGGCGTGGCGTCAGCGCAGCGTCACGGCGACGGCGGCGGTGCGCGCGGCGCCGGCGAGCGTCGCGGTCAGCGTCACGGTGCGGTCGCTGCGCGCCGGATGCGTCGCGATCATCACCTTCGCCGACGTGGCGCCCGCCGGCACCGTGACCGTCGCCGGTGCCGCGACCAGCGCGGGATCGGAGCTCGCGAGCGCCACTGTCACGCCGCCGGCCGGCGCCGGCGCCGCGAGCGCGACCACCGCGAAGAACGCGACGCCGCCCTGCACGCGCGCGGGCAGCGCGGTGAGCGACGCGAGCGCGGCCGCGGCCACCGCGGGCTTCCAGCCGAGCTGCACCACCTCGAAATCGCTCGCCGACAGCAGCGCGAAGGCGGGATTCAGGACGTCGTTGTTCCAGCGCGTGTCGAACGTGCCCGTGACGTACAGGTCGCTGCCGTTGTCGGCGACGATCAATCCGTGCTTCTGCATCGCGCGGAAGATGCGGCGCACGTTGGGATCGCTCGTGCGCAGCGCCGGGTCCTGGCCGCCGACGAACGCGCGCAGCCGCAGGCGCGCGCCCATCGGCAGCGCGCCCGCAGTGGATCCCGCGCGGTGCGACGCCGGATACACGTAGCCGTTGGTCGCGCGCACCGTGACGCGGAACGCGTGGCCGATCTCGGCGCCGCCCGCGTTCCACGCCTCGTCGTAGCGCACGAGGCCGGGCAGGATCGCGAGTCCCGCCGCATCGGCCGACGTCCAGCCGTCGGGCCGGCGCGCATCCGACGTGAGGTCGAACGCCGCGCCGGAGCCCGCGTGCCAGCGCGCGTTCGCGGTGTCGTACCAGGCGTTGTAGAGCTCGTAGAGCCGGCGGTTCGTGCAGTCGACGACGAGCAGGTGGCGGTCGCCTGCATTGCGCTGGTCGACGTTGCCGGGCGCCCCGCCCTCGACCCAGTGCGCCTGCGTGGCCGCCTGCATGGGAATCGGGTAGAACGGCACGCCGCGTCCGGCCGCATCGACACCGTCGCTCTCGCTCGCGTACTGGAACGTGACCGCGAGCTTTGGCTGGCTGCCGTCGACGATCGCGTACGGCATGCCGTAAATGCCGACGCTGCCGGGCGTCACCTCGCCGCCGAAATCCGGATGCAGCCGCCGCGTGCCCCCGTTGTTGATGAACGCGATGTAGCTCGCCGATGCCGGATCGACCGGCGCGCCCGAGATGTCGACGTTCCACGGATTCGTCGGGGGGAAGAGCGGCAGCGGCAGCGCGCCGTTGGCGACGGGCACCACGGGCGGGCATTGCGCGCCGGCGAGCGTGGCAGTGAAGAGCAGGACGAGCAGGGAGAGGCGCGGGACCATCGGATGCCATCGACGCGGGGAGCGAACCCTCGTCCGCCGCGGGCATAGTACATTTGCGCTTTCGCCACGCGCAACCCGCGTCCGGCCCGCGCGTGCGGGATGCAGGCATGCAACGCCCGCCCGCCGCAAAACACACCCCATGCGATCCAGATCAAAGCCGCGTGTTACGGCCCGTGAAACAGTAGGGCCTTCGCAAATCCGGTCGGCCGCCATGTCGCGCGGCCGCATTGCCAAGGTGAAATGATGCGCAAGACATCCCTCTTACTCGCTGCCCTCGTCGCCGCCTGCGGCGTCGCCGTCGCGCAGACGCCGGCCGCACCGGCCGCCGCGCCCAAGGCCAGCGGCGATCTCGGCGCGATGCATTCGGGCTTCGCCAAGCAGGTCGACGTCGGTGACGTGAAGGTCGCCAAGGCGACCGGTGCCGATGCCAAGACGGTCGCCGAGATCGTCGGCGGGCGCGCGGGCCTGAAGGACAAGAGCGTCACGGTGCGCGGCAAGGTCGTGAAGTTCACGCCCGGCGTGATGGGCAAGAACTGGGTGCACCTGCAGGACGGCACCGGCAACGCGAAGGACGGCAGCAACGACGTCGTCGTCACCACGCAGGGCGAGACCAAGGTCGGCGACGTCGTGCTCGTGAAGGGCACGGTCAAGACGGACGTGGACCTCGGGTCCGGCTACAAGTACCCGGTGCTGGTCGAGAACGCGACGCTGTCCGCGAAGTAGCAACGCTGCAAGACCATCGATGCGGGCCCGCAGCGGCCCGCGTGCGCGCCATGCCGGGGGCGCATGTGTGAGGGGAGTGCTTCGCCATGCAGTACCGGGTCCAGGCGCGCCCCGCCTCGCGGCGGGGACGGCGGCTGCGTTTGAGCCTCGCGCGCAGCGCGTGCGAGCGTCCGAAGTGCCTGCCGCGCGCCCGCAGCACCGGTCACGCGCAGGAGCCGCGCCACGCGCATCGCGGCCGGCTCGGCGCTACGCGCGTGTACCGAAGCGGCGCTGCCACCAACGGAACGCGTAGCCCCGTGCGGGCTCGGTTCCCGAGCACACCCACGCGACGGTTCCCGGCTCGGTGAGATAGCGCTGCTGCAGCCGGCGCGCGCTGTCGTCGCCGACGAACAGCACGCGGTCGCCCGGCCGCAGCGGCGTGTCCTCCGCGGGGAGGAGCTTCTGCGTGCGGTCGCGCTCCAGCATCAGCGGGGTGCACGCCATCCGCGCCTGCGGATTGGTGGGATCGAGCACCAGGTGGCCGAGCGTGAACGGCAGCCCGCCGCGCTGGAAGAACGCGAAGAACATCCCCGGCCCGAGCACGTCGCACTCGAACGCCCACGCGCGCGGCGATGCGTCGCCGACCGCCGCGTGGATGCGCGCGAGCGCCTCGCCGCACGGCGCGCCGTCCGCGGCCCGCAGCTGCGCGATGAAGCGGCCGAGCATCGGCGTCTTCAGGCTCTGCATGCACTCGCTCACCGTGAGCGTCTCCTGCACGAACTTGACGTTCGCATTCGCGGCATCGATGAGCGCGCGATCCTGCACCTGGTTCTGCCGGATCACCACGAAGATGTCCGGCTTCACGCGCCGGGCGAGCGTGGTGGCGCCGAGGTTCACGGCGTCGCTGTCGGCGCCGGCGACGAGCACGCTGGCGGTGGCGATGCCCGCGTCCTGCAGGATGTTCTCGGTGTAGTCGCCGTGCAGCAGGCGCGCGTCGGGATCGGACGCGATCGACGGGTCGAACGCCTTCCACTCGATGCCTTCCGCGTCGAGCATGCGCGCGATCGCGCGCCCGAAGCGCCCGAAGCCGATCAGCACCCAGCGCCCGCGCGGCAGCGGCACGCACGGCGGGCACGGCGTTCCCGGCGCGGCGGTGAGCCAGTCCTCGACCTGCACGAGCGCGGGCGCACGCACGGCCACGCGCAGCTTGTCCGCGAATTCCTCGAACGGGCTGATGACGACCACGCCGCCGAACGATTCCAGGTTGACCTTGGCCACCGACGACTTCGCGCGCGCCACGATCTGCAGCGACGGATTGAGCACGCGCGCGCCGATCGCGATCGCCTGGTTCACGCTGTCCTCGCCGGCGAGCGCGATGAGCCCGAGGCAGTGCGGCCGGCGCACGCCCGCGTCCTCGAGCACGTCCGCAAGTCGCGCGTCGGCGGCCAGCGTGAGCGGCGGCGACGCGAAGTCCTGGATCGCGATGCGCGCCACGCGCTCGGCCGCGGGCTCGAGGATCACCAGCCGATTGCCCATGCGGTCGAGCGCGCGCGCGAGGCGTGCGCCGCTCTGGCCGTAGCCGCACAGCACGTAGAACGGCTCGCCGATGCCGCGTGCGCGCCAGTTGAAGAAGCCGCGGGCGAGCATCGCGCGGAACGTCGCGTCGTTGGCGAGCGCCACCACCGAGCCCAGCGTGTACGCCCAGCCGATGACCGACAGGTAGATCGCGAACGTCACCCACAGGCGCTGCGCGTCGGTGAACGGATACGGCAGCTCGCCGAAGCCGATCGTGGTGGCCGTGTAGCTCATCACGTAGAACGCGTGGAAGATGCTCATCGGCACACGCCGGCCCTCGCCGTCGATGCCGGGGATGAGGGCCAGGCCCGCCACCGAGATCGCGTACACGGCGATCAGCGTGATGAGCGGCGCGCGCAGGCGGCGCAGGATGAGGAACAGGATGTCGCTCATCGTGCGCGCGGTGGCGGGATGGCGGGATTCAGCGGCGCCGGGGCCGGGCGACCGTCAGCGACCCTGGCGCAGCGTCTCGCCGATCAGCAGCACGACCGAGAACAGGTTGGCGAGCAGCGCGCCGCCCGACAGCGACACGATCACCGAGATGACGTCGCCGTTCATGGGCGCGTTGTACACGTAGAGCTGCCAGACCCACACGAGCGAGGCGGCGATGAGCTGGAAGGAGGCGACGAGGCTGGTCGCGAGGTGCGTCGCGCCGAGCTGCGTGCGGTCGCCGAACTTCAGGATCGTGGCGATGAGGTTGACGACGACGGCGGCGAAGAGCTCCATCGGATGGTGCATCTCGACGCGGTCGAGGTCGCCGATGAAGAAGCCGAAGTTCAGCGTGCACGCGAAGATGATGAAGAAACCGAAGATGACCTTTTCGAGGTTCATGCACGACTCCGGGGGCAGGCGGATTGTGCTGGATGATAGTGCATGTGCTGGGGGCGATTGTGGGATGTGCGCGGGGCGGTGGTGACGCGCCCCTCACCCCAGCCCTCTCCCCGCGAGCGGGGAGAGGGAGCCCTGTATGCGAGGCTCGAACGGATCGACGCGGCGACGTATCAGCGCCGCAAGCTCACGTCACCGCTCCCATTTGACCTCCCTCTCCCCGCTCGCGGGGAGAGGGCTGGGGTGAGGGGCAGCGCCGCGAGTTACGCAGATTCCTCGAAGGAAGGATCACGAATCGAAGCGCCCCGACGAGCCGCCATCAATCCCCATAAACCCCACCCCACCCAATCCCGCCGACATAAACACCCTCCCCCCACCACCCGCCGTTCATCGCGATGTCGAACTCGTTGTTGAGGACGTCGTTGTTGTACTGCCATTGCTCCGCGCGGATGCCGCCGTCGCCGCCGAGCGTGCGGCTGTAGCCGCCGTCGCCGCTGTCGCGGCGCGACCAGCCGTCGCCCGCCTGCCCCGTGAAGCGCGTCGAGTTGCTCATCGCGTACGAGCCGGCCTGCATGCCCGCCTCCTGCGCGCGGTCGCGTCCCGCGCGCTCGTCGTCCATGCCCGCGGGGGCCGCCGGCGCGCTCGTCCAGCCGCCGGCGGACGCCTGCTGCCACTGCCGCCCGTCGTGGCGATACACGTTGCCCTGCGCGTCCGCGTACACGTTCGCCGGCGCGGGCGACGTCGCGGCGGTCGGCAGCGGCTGCCCGATGCTCTTGTAGTACTCGACGGCCGAGATGTACTGCGGCGCGTTGGCCGCCGCGATCGCCTTGTTCACCGCGGGCGTGTTCGCGGCACTCGACGCGTCGGCATTGCTCACCATCGTCATGTCGTAGCCGCGATTGGCCATCGTCATCTGCTGCTGCGCGGCGACCGACGCCGGCGCGGACGCGGGCAGGATCGCGGGCGGCGGCAGGCCGTCGGGCCCGCTCGCCTTGCCGCCACGCGCAGGCGCCGCGGCGGGCTTACGCGCCGCCGCGAGCTTCGGCGCGCCGTCCTTGGCCCGCGCCTTCGCGTACGTCGAGCGGCTCCAGTACTGGTAGACGTTGGCGCTCGCCGAGCCGCAGCACGGGTAGCCGCCCCAGTAGCCGGGATGGAAATGCGCGCCCTTGGTCGTGCCGAACCCGGGTGTCGCGAGACCCATCGCGAAGCCGTACGTGTAGCCGACGTAGCGGTTGTACACCGGCGCCGCCGCGACGCCGTACGTCGCCGGGCCGGGCACCCACACCGCGCCGAGGTACGGCGCGTACGCGTAGCCGGTGCCGTACACCACGGTGCCCGCGCTGCCGCGCATCGCGCCTAGGTAGCCCGGCGTGTAGCCCGCGAACACGTGGTCCGCGGTCGCGTCGTAGATGCGCACGAACGTCGCGAAGAACACGCGCGACGACGGCGGGATCGTGTAGATCGCATCGGGCACCGACTTCGCGATCGTCCACGGGCCGGTCGCCGCCGTCGCGGTGAACCACACGCCCGCCTTCACCGCGTAGTACGCGTCCGGCGCCGCCTGGATCACCGGCACCGGTGCGTTGACCGCGTAAGAAAGCGACGTGCCGTCGATGGGCGCGAAGCGCGGCGCGCCATCGTAGCGCGCGGTGAACGTGGGCCCGTTGGCGAGCGGGATCGTCGCGGTCTGCGCAATGGCGTTCTCGATCAGCGCCTCGCGCGCCTGCGGCGTGCCCGCCACCGCCGCGAGCACCGCACCCGCGCGCGACGTCGCGGGAATCCTCGCGAAGTCGGCGGGCAGCGCGTCGTTGGCGACGTACGTCCACGGCCCCGCGAGCGACGCCGCGCGGAACCAGCGGCCGGCGAGCAGCACGTACACGTTGCTGCCGTCGGACAGCACGTCGCTGGTGGTGTTCGTCGCCCACGACAGCGACGTGCCCACGATCGGCGCGAAATCCGCCTTGCCGCCGAACACGATCAGCTCCGCCGGCACCGTGCTCGTGTAGATCGCCGGCACGCCATTGTTGAGCGAAGGCCTGGGCGCCGCGCGCGGGCCGCCGTCGAGCAGGTCCACGACGCCGGTGGCCGCGATCTTCTTCGCGACCGCATCCATGCCGTCGGGTGGCAGGAACGGCTGCGTCCACGGGCCGTCGAGCGTGCTCGCCATGAGCCAGCCGTCGTACACGTGCAGGAAGTACTGCGGCGCCGCCGCGCTCTTCACGATCAGCGCGCGCGTGTTGACGACGCGCGAGAAGCCCGGGTTGCCGGCCACCGGCTGCAGCACGGGTGCGCCGTCGATCGGGACGAGGATCGCCGGCGCCTCGCTCACGATCACGCGCGGCGGGTCGTTGCGCACGGCCACCGCCTTGCCCGTGGAACCGGCCGCCGCGAGCGACAGCTGCAGCCGGTCGAGCGACACGGTGCGCACCGCGCCCGCCATCTTCGCGCCGATGTCCGCCGCGAGCGATGCCCCTTTGTCCGGGAGCGCGGGAAACTCCACGCGCGCGACCTTGAAGCCGTCGAGCAGCACGGTGCGCGCGACCTTGTCGACGTGCGTGCGCGCCGTGGCGAACACGACGCCGAACGACTCGGGTGCGTTGGGACCGCCCACCAGCGCAACCGCGGCGCGGAACGAGAGCTCGGCGCCCGACCACTGCGCCACCTGCGGCGGATAGACGCGCAGCGTGCCGTTCGCCAGGGTCACGTCGCGCGGCCATGCATCGGTGGTCACGGCGGGCGCCGCAGACGGTGCGGCGGCCGGCGCCGCGGGCAAGGATCCCGCCACGACGAGCAGGGCAAGGGCAGCAGCGGCGGCGAGCGCGCGGCGAGCGATCATGGGTGGCATTCCGATGGTGAAGGAAAACGCGCGCGACCAGGCAGGAGCCGCGCGGCGCGGCCTCGCGATTCTACGGCATGGCCACGCGCCGCGAACGGGCGCGCGCGGTGGCCGCTGCTAGAATCGGCCGCCCACCCCGCATTCGCCCGTTGCCATGGCCACCGAAGTATCCCCGGTCGTCGCGCACGCGATCCAGCTCGCGGTCGCCCCCGTGTTCCTGCTCACCGGCATCGCCGGGCTGCTCGGCGTGATGGCCACGCGCCTCGCCCGCGTCATCGATCGCGCGCGCTGGCTGGCCGAGGCGTGGCCGCGGATGGGCGCGCTCGCGCGCCACGACGCGCGCGAGGAGCTCGCGATGCTCGAGCGGCGCCGTCACCTCGCGAGCTGGTCGATCAACCTGTGCACCGTGGCGGCGCTCCTGATCTGCCTCGTGATCGTCACGCTGTTCGTCGAGGAGTACTTCGGGCAGAGCCTCAAGTGGGCCGCGGGCCTGCTGTTCACGCTCGCGATGGTGGGCATCATCGGCGGCCTCGCCTCGTTCCTGCGCGAGGTCTACCTCGCCACGCACTCGACGACCATCGATCCCGCCAAGCTCGAGGGCTAGGCAACGTCTGCAAAAGGCGTCCGTGGTGGCGGTGGATGACGCGAAGCCGGCGTTGCGCCTTTTGCAGCCGGAACGTCCACGGCAAGTCAGGCGGCCGGCTTGGGGCGGCCCGGCGCCGGCCGCGGGAAGATGCCACGCAACGACGAGCGCCTTGCGGCGGATTGCGCACGAATCCGCGCCCACGTGCGCTGTGCAGAGGCACGCGCCGTTCGTGGGGCCGGCATCAAACCGGCGTATAATTGCAGGATCGAAGTCGATCGGACCGGCCTGACGTCCCCCGCGTCGGTCCCCTCCGCAGTTCCCTCCCGTCGCGCATCGGATGCGCCCCGCGCAGCATGCGCGGTGCAGCGTCCATCCCATGCGCCCCGGCCCCGTTGCCTGCGCACGGGATCGTCCCCATATGAGGCATACGATGGCCAAGGAAGAAATGATCGAGATGGAAGGTGTGGTGAACGAGGTCATGCCCGATACGCGCTTTCGCGTCGGGCTCGACAACGGCCACGACATCATCGCGTACGTCTCCGGCAAGATGCGCAAGCACCGCATCCGCATCCTCGCGGGCGACAAGGTGAGCATCGAGCTCACCCCCTACGACCTCACCAAGGGACGCATCACGTTCCGGCACAAGGACGAGCGCACGCCCACGGCGACGCCGACCCGCCGGCCGCCGCCGTACGGCCGGCGCTAGCCGGCACCTGGCAGGACCGGCCGCTGCGCGGGTGGATGCGCAGCTGCGCCGGACGCGCTTCCGCGTCACCGGTCTGCAACAGCGGAACGCGCGGTCCGCATCGCACGGCCGGTTGACGTGCGTCAGCTTCCGCTCGCCTGCGCGCGCCGACAATGAAGCCTTGAGGGCACCGCCGCAGGTTCACGCGGGTCCCGCGCGGCCGTGAGCGGCGTGCTCGTTTCGAGCAGGGAGTCCCATGAGCCGCCTATCCACCGTGCCGCTGCGCGCACGCACCGCATCGCGCGCCGCCGGCGTCTCGCCGCGCCGTCCCAACCGCTGGGTCTATCTCTTCGCCGACGGCAACGCCGGCATGAAGGCCCTGCTCGGCGGCAAGGGCGCCAACCTGTGCGAGATGACCCGGCTCGGGCTGCCGGTGCCGCCGGGCTTCATCGTCAGCACCGAGGCGTGCAACGCCTACCTCGCGCAGGGCGGCGCGCCCGAGGACCTGTGGCCGCAGGTCGAGGCGGCGCTCGCGCGCGTCGAGCGCGCCACGGGCAAGCGCTTCGGCGATCCGAAGCGTCCGCTGCTCGTGTCCTGCCGCTCCGGCGCGAAGTTCTCGATGCCCGGCATGATGGACACCGTGCTCAACATCGGCATGAACGACACGGTGGCCGCGGGCCTCGCGACGCTCACGCGCGATCCGCGCTTCGCGTGGGACGCGTATCGCCGCCTCGTGCAGATGTTCGCCACCGTGGTGCTCGGGCTGCCCGACGAGCCGTTCGAGGACGAGCTCGCGCGCCGGCGCCGCGAGCGCAGCGTCGCCAACGACGCGGACCTCTCCGCCGACGACCTGCAGGCCGTCACGCGCACGTTCCTCGCGCTGGTCGCAAGCCACACGGGCCGGCCCTTCCCCGCCGAACCGCGCGAGCAGCTGCGCCTCGCCGTCGAGGCGGTGTTCCGCTCGTGGAACGGCAAGCGCGCGATCGACTACCGCAACGCCGCGGGCATCGCGCACGATTTGGGCACCGCGGTGAACATCCAGACGATGGTGTTCGGCAACCTGGGCGCCGATTCCGCGACCGGCGTGCTCACCACGCGCAACGTCACCACCGGCGAGCGCGCGATCGAGGGCGACTGGCTGCTCAACGCGCAGGGTGAGGACGTCGTGTCCGGCACCCGCGACACGCAGCGCATCGGCACGCTGGGCGACGTGCTGCCCGGCGCGTGGAAGGCGCTCGCGCGCGCCTGCGCGACGCTCGAGCGGCATTGCCGCGACGTGCAGGACGTGGAGTTCACCGTCGAGCGCGGCAAGCTGTGGGTGCTGCAGACGCGCGACGCGAAGCGCACCGCGCAGGCCGCCGTGCGCATCGCGGTCGACCTCGCCAACGAGCGGCGGATCACGCGCGGCGAGGCCGTGCTGCGCGTCACGCCCGAGCACATCGACTGGTTCCTGCATCCGCAGTTCGCGCCGGCGGAGCGTGCCGCGGCGAAGGCGCGCGGCGACCTCGTCGCCACCGGCCTCAACGTGTCGCCGGGCGCGGCGGCGGGCATCCTCGCGTTCGACGCCGACACCGCCGAGCGCTGGGCGCGCGAGGAGAAGAAGGCCGTGATCATGGCGCGGCCCGAGACCAAGCCCGACGACGTGCACGGCATGCTCGCCGCGCGCGGCATCGTCACCTCGCGTGGCGGCCGCACGAGCCACGCGGCGCTGGTGGCGCGCCAGTTCGGGCGTCCCGCGGTCGTGGGCGCCACGGCGCTCGACATCGATCCCGTCGCGGCGCAGATGACGGTCGGCGGCCGCGTGCTGCGCGCCGGCGACTTCGTGTCGATCGACGGCACCACCGGCGAAGTGTTCGCGGGGCAGCTCGCGACCGTCGTGCCGGAGTTCGACGATCCCGCGCTGCTCACGCTGCTCGCGTGGGCCGACGGCTTCCGGCGCCTCGGGGTGTGGGCCAACGCCGACTATCCGCGCGACGCGGAGCGCGCGCGCCGCTACGGCGCGGAAGGCATCGGCCTCACGCGCACCGAGCACATGTTCTTCGAGACGGACCGGCTGCCGATCGTGCAGCGGATGATCCTCGCGCAGGACGACGCCGAGCGCGACGCGTGCCTCGCGCAGCTGCTGCCCGTGCAGCGCGCCGATTTCGAGGGACTGTTCCGCGCGATGGACGGCGCGCCGGTGACGATCCGCCTCATCGATCCGCCGCTGCACGAGTTCCTGCCGAGCCACGACGAGCTCCTGCGCGACGTCACCGAGATGGAGACGCGCACGCAGCTCGCCGGCGCGGCGCTCGCGGCCGGGGACGATCCGCTCGGCCTCGCCGGCACGCTCGCGCAGAAGAAGAAGCTGCTCGCGGCGGTGGAAGGCATGCGCGAGGCGAACCCGATGCTCGGCCTGCGCGGCGTGCGCCTCGGCATCCACCTGCCGGCGCTGGTGCGCATGCAGGTGCGCGCGATCCTCGAGGCGGCGTGCGCGTGCGCGCGCGACGGCGTCAAGGTGAAGCCCAAGATCATGATCCCGCTCACCGCGCACAACAACGAGCTCAAGTTCGAGAAGGACGTGCTCGAGGCCGAGGCGCGCGCGGTGATGAAGGAGCAGGGTCGCAAGGTGCGCTACGAGTACGGCACGATGATCGAGGTGCCGCGCGCCGCGGTCACCGCGGGCGAGATCGCGCAGCAGGCGGCGTTCTTCTCGTTCGGCACCAACGACCTCACGCAGACCACGTTCGGCATCTCGCGCGACGACGCGGAGACGGGCTTCCTGCAGGAATACCTCGCGAAGCGCATCCTGCCCGAGAACCCGTTCGCGACGCTCGACCAGCTGGGTGTCGGCGCGCTGATGCGCATCGGCGTCGGGTTGGGCCGCGCGGCGCGGCCGTCGCTCGAAGTCGGCATCTGCGGCGAGCACGGCGGCGACCCCGCGTCGATCGACTTCTGCCACCGCATCGGGCTCGACTACGTGAGCTGCTCGCCGTTCCGCGTGCCGGTCGCGCGGCTCGCGGCGGCGCAGGCGGCGTTGCGGGAGGCAAAGCAAGGGGCGTGACGCGCGCTCGTACTGCGCGCATTGGGCGTTGTCAGTTGCATTCGTCGTCCCCGCGCAGGCGGGGACCCAGCGTCGTTGGCGACTTCGCGAGCTAACGATCGAAAGACACTGGGTCCCCGCCTGCGCGGGGACGACCGAGGGGACCGCGCTACACTGCGGCCGTGACCCAGCTCCGCATCCCCGCCGTGTACATGCGCGGCGGCACCAGCAAGGGCGTGTTCTTCCACGCGCGCGACCTGCCCGCCGACCCGGCGCTGCGCGACCGCCTGCTGCTGCGCGTGATCGGCAGTCCCGATCCCTACGGCCGCCAGATCGACGGCATGGGCGGCGCCACGTCGAGCACGAGCAAGGTCGTGCTGGTCGCGCCGTCGACGCGCGCGGACTGCCACGTCGAGTACCGCTTCGGGCAGGTCGCGATCGACCGTCCGCTCATCGACTGGTCGGGCAACTGCGGCAACCTCACCACTGCGGTGGCGCCGTTCGCGATCGCCGAGGGGCTCGTCGCCGCCCCGCGCGACGGGATGGCCACCGTGCGCCTGTGGCAGGCGGGCATCGGCAAGGTCATCGTCGCGCACGTGCCGATGGCGGCCGGCGCAGTGCGCGAGGAAGGCACGTTCGCGCTCGACGGCGTGACGTTCCCCGCGGCGGAGGTGCGCCTCGAGTTCCTCGATCCCGGCGGCGGCACGATGCTGTCGACGGGACACGCCGCCGACACGCTCGACGTGCCCGGCGTCGGCCGCCTCGATGCGACGCTGATCGATGCCGGCAACCCGACGGTGTTCGTCGCCGCAGCGGCGCTGGGGCTGGCCGGCACCGAGCACAAGCGCGACGTCGACGGCGACGCCGCCCTGCTCGCGCGCCTGGAAGCCGTGCGCGCGCACGCGGCCGTCGCGATGGGCCTCGCCCGCACGCCGCAGGAAGCGACCGCGACGCGCCTGCACACGCCGAAGCTCGCGTTCGTCGCGGCGCCGCGCGACTACGTCGCCGCCGACGGCACGCCGGTGCCCGCGGCGCGCGTCGACCTCGTCGCGCGCATCATGTCCATGGGCGCGCTGCACCACGCGATGACCGGCACCGGCGCGGTGGCGCTCGCCGCGGCGGCCGCGATTCCCGGCACCGTCGTGCACGGCCTGCTGCCCGCGACGCACGATGCCGCGCGGACGGTGTTCGGGCATCCCTCGGGCACGCTCGCCGTGGGCGCCGCGGTCGAGCGCCGCGATGGCGCCTGGCGCGTCGCGAAGGTGGTGCAAAGCCGCAGCGCGCGACGGCTGATGGAAGGCTGGGTGCGGGTGCCGGCGGACGCCTGACCGGCCTCACGGCGTGCGCGAGTGCGCGATCACCGGCGGCGCCTTGTCGGGCAGCGGCGCGACGCCCGCCTGCAGCAACGCCAGCGCCTGCGCCGGCTCGTCGGCGAAGCGGAAGTGCGCGAGGTCCGTCGCGTCGATCATGCCGTGGCGCACGAGCGCGTCGAAATCGAGGATCTCGTTCCAGTAGCGCGTGCCGTACAGCACGACGGGCACGCGCCGCCGGATCTTCCCGGTCTGCATGAGCGTCAGCATCTCCATCAGCTCGTCGAGCGTGCCGAAGCCGCCCGGGAACACCACGAGCCCGTGCGCGAGATGCGCGAACCACAGCTTGCGCATGAAGAAGTAGTGGAACTCGAACGCGAGGTCGGGCGACGTGAAGCCGTTCGGCTGCTGCTCGTGCGGCAGGCCGATGTTGAGGCCGATGGACTTGCCGCCCGCCTCCAGCGCGCCGCGGTTGGCCGCCTCCATGATGCCGCCTCCGCCGCCGGTGCACACCGCGTAGTGGCACATCTCGGGCGAGACCTGCTCCGACCACGCCGTCACGCGCCGCGCGAGATCGCGCGCCGCCTCGTAGTACTCGCCGAGCGGGCCGTCGGGCCGCAGCCGCGCGGAGCCGAAGAACACGATCGTGCCGCAGATGCGCTGGCGCTCGAACGCGTACAGCGGCTGCAGGTACTCGGACAGGATGCGCAGCGGGCGCGCGTCGTCGCTGTCGAGGAACGGCTCGTTCTTGTACGCGAGGGGCGGGCGGCCGTCGGCGGGCTCGTTCATGAGTCTGCAACCTGTCTCGAAATCGGCATGGCGCCGATGTTGGAACTTGTCGGGATGACAGTGGCAAATGGCAACGCTCTACCGACTTGACGGTCTAGCGAGCCGTCGCGAAGTCGATGTAGCCGCGCTCGACGTCGACGTGGACGAGCTTCACGCGCACGCGGTCGCCCACGTCGAGGCCGCGCTCGCCGCGCACCACGCGTCCCTCGGTGGTCGGCCGCGCGATGCGCACCCACGTGCCCTTCTCGGAGGCGCCGGTGACGGTGCCGCGGAACGTGGCGCCGATGCGCGACGAGAGGATGAACGCGGCCGCCGACTTGGCGACGCGCCGCTCGACCTTCATCGCGTTGTGCTGCTGCTGCGTGCAGTGCGCAGCGAGCGCGGACAGCTCGTCGTTGCGGTACGGCGAGCGCCGGCCGGCGAGCGCGGCCTTGACGAGCCGCTGGGTGACGAGGTCCGGGAAGCGCCGGTTGGGCGCGGTCGCGTGCGCGTACTCGCCGACGGCCAGCGCGAAGTGGCCGGGCGACGGCGCGCCCGGCACGTCGAGCGCGTACTCGCCGCGGCCCAGCAGCTTGACGACGGCGAGCGAGAGATCGCCGAACGCCTCGGGATCGGCCTTGCGCCGGCGCGCGAGGAACGTGTCGAGCGCGACCGCGTCGGGCAGCGCCGGCAACGGCTCGCCGAGATCGGCGGCGAGTGCCACGATGCGGTCCCAGCGCGCGGGCGTGCGCAGCACGCGGCGCAGCGCGGGCACGCCCTTGTCCGCGAGGAAGCGCGCGACGACGCCGTTGGCGGCGATCATGAAATCCTCGATCAGCTCGCGCGCGCGGTTCGACGCGTCGGGCACGAGGTCGCAGAGCGTGTCGTCGGAGAAGATCGCGCGCGTCTCGCCAGTGTCGAGGTCGAGCGCGCCGCGCGCTGCGCGCGAGCGCTTGAGCGCCTGCGCGACGGCATCCTGCCGGCGCAGCTGGGCGTCGAGCCCGGGCACCGCCGCCAGCGCGGCCGGCGCGGGCGCGGCGCCCGTGAGCCACGCCGCGACGCCGTCGTATGCGAGCTGCGCGTGGTTGCGCACGCGCGCGCGGCCGATCGTGGCGTCGCCGACGGTTCCGTCGCGCGTCACCGTCATCTCCACCACCAGCGCGATGCGGTCGGCGTGCGGGTTGAGCGACGTGAGGTCGGTGCACAGGCGCTCGGGCAGCATCGGAAAGTTGCCGGCGGCGGTGTACACCGACGTCGTGTTCACCGCCGCGTGCGCATCGATGGGCGAGCCCTTGCGCACGAGCGCATCGACGTCGGCGATGGCCACCAGGATGGTCTCGCTGCCGTCGCGCGCGCCGGCGGCGACCGAGAGCTGATCGAGGTCGCGCGAGTCGTCGTTGTCGATCGACGCCCACGGGAGGTCGCGCAGGTCGCGGACCTCGGTGTCGGAGGCGGTGGCCGGATGCGCGAACGCGCGTGCTTCGGCGATCGCTGCATCCGAGAAATCGGGCAGGAAGCCGCGCTCCTCCATCGCGTCGTACGCGACTTGCGCTAGGAGGGAACGGGCGTCGTGCATGGCGGATGCGGCTGGGCTGGTGCTGCTGCCTACAGGATGCCACAGTCGCGCACCCCTCACCCCAACCCTCTCCCCGCAAGCGGGGCGAGGGGGCGCTACGTTGGGGTGTCGTGCATGCTCCTTTGAAGACGCTCGCTACTGCTTGAACGTGTGCACGAGCCAGAGCGAGACGATCGGGAAGTAGAGCAGCAGCAGAATGCGCACGAGGTCGGACAGCAGGAACGGAACGACGCCCTTGAACGTCTCGGTGAGCGGCACGTCCTTCGCCAGCCGGTTGATGATGTACACGTTCATGCCGACCGGCGGGTGCACGAGCCCGATCTCCACCACCATCAGCGCGAGGATGCCGAACCAGATCGACTTGTCCTCGGGTGCGAGCCCGAAGTCGAGGCCCATCACCATCGGGTAGAAGATGGGGATGGTGAGCAGGATCATGGCCAGCGAGTCCATCACGCAGCCCAAGAAGATGTAGACGACCAGGATCAGGAACATCACGAACAGCGGCGCGAGCCCGCTGTTCTTCACCCACGCGGCGAGCTCGGCCGGCATCTGCGACAGCGCGAGCGTGGTGTTCAGCATGTCGGCGCCGAGCAGGACGAGGAAGATCATCGCGGTGGCCTGCGCGGTGCCGAGCGCGCTGTCGAGCACGCCCTTCATGCGCATGCCGCCGGTGACGAGCGCGAGCACGCCGCACGCCGCCGCGCCGATCGCGGCCGCCTCGGTGGGGTTCGCCCAGCCGCCGTAGATGCCGACGATCACGACGATGAACACGCCGATCACGGGCAGCACCTCGAGCAGGCTCTTGAGCTTCTCCGCCCACGGCACCTCGGCGCCAGCGGGGCCCGCCGAGGGCTTGAGGTGCACGATGATGCTGATCACGAGCATGTAGCCCAGCATCGCGATCACGCCCGGGACCACGGCGGCCATGAACAGCTTGCCGATCGATTCCTGCGTCAGGATCGCGTAGATCACGAGCGGCACCGACGGCGGGATCATGATGCCGAGCGTGCCGCCGGCGGCGAGCGCCCCGGTGGCGAGCGATCCCGAGTAGCCGTAGCGGCGCAGCTCGGGCAGCGCGACCTGGCCCATCGTCGCGGCCGTCGCGAGCGACGAGCCGCAGATCGCGCCGAAGCCCGCGCACGCGCCCACCGCCGCCATCGCGATGCCGCCGCGGCGATGCCCGAGGAACGCGCTCACGCAGCGGAACAGCGCCTTCGACAGCCCGCCGTGCGTCGCGAACTGCCCCATGAGGAAGAACAGCGGGATCACGACGAGGTCGTAGTTCGAGAGGCGCGCGTACGCGAGGTTCTTGAGCGTGTTCAGGAACGCGCTGGCGTTGCCGGTGAGGTAGACGTAGCCGCCGCCGCCCACGACGAACATCGCGATGCCGATCGGCACGCGCACGACCATCAGCGCGAGCATCACGCCGAAGATGACGAAGCCGACGGTGGTGCCGCTCATCGCGTGCCTCCCGCCCGTGCGCGCTCACGCTCCATGGCGGACCCCCGGCGTCATCGCGACGCGCAGATGGCGCACCATCGTGTAGAACCCGGCCACCGCCAGCAGCACGAACCCCGGCACCATCAGGATCTGCGCGTACCACAGCGGCCAGCCCAGGATCGCGGAGGTCTCGCCCACCTCGCGCACGCCGAGGGCGCCGGCCGCGGTCCGCCACGCGATCAGCGCGCCGAAGAGGCCGACCAGCAGCGAGCCCAGCGTGTCCATCGCCGCCACCTTGCGCGGCGCGAGGTTGTGCGTGAAGAAGTCGACCTTCACGTCGCCGTTGATGAGGTGGCAGTACGCGAAGAAGCACGACGACGCGAACGCGGCGCACATCTGCAGCATCTCGACGTCGCCGGGCACCGGGAACGAGAAGAGCTTGCGGCCGGTGATCGACACGATCGACATGATGACGAGCCCCACGAACACGAGCCCGCCCGCGATCGCGAGCCACTTGGTCGCGGCCAGCAGCCCCCGCCCTGCAGGTCCGTACGCGGCAGCGCCTGACGCCGCCGGCTCGATCCCCGGTTCGCTCATCGTTCCCCCCTTTCCCTGCCATCGTCCTGCGCCGGCGCGTCGCACGCCGCCCGGATCTCCGCCGGCGCGGGCACCGTCTCGATGCGCGACGGATCGTCGCGATGCCGGCGCGCGAACACGCGCACCTCGCGGCCCTCGACCAGCACGTCGCCGCCGCGGGCAATGATATGCGACATGACGAAGCTGCGGCCGCGCCACTCGGCGATCGTGGTCGCGACGTCGAGCACGTCGCCGTAGGTCGCGGGCCGCAGGAAGCGCGCCGAGGCGTCGACGAGCGGCGTGCCGAGGATGCCGGTGCGCGCCTCGTACTCGCGCCACGACGGCACGCCGAGCGCGCGGAAGAAGTGCAGCGCCGCGGCGTCCATCCAGCGGAAGAAATTGGGATAGAACACGATCTGCGCGGGATCGCAGTCGCCGAACTCGACGGTGAAGCGCGTGACGTGCCGGTAACTCATCGCGAGGCGCCGTCGTCGGTGGCCGCGAAGAGCTGCGCGAACGCGTCGCTGCGCACCGTGCGGCCCGCGGCCACCAGCGCATCGCGCGTCGCGCGCGGCAGCGGGATGCCGTCGCGCAGGCGCTCACGCTCGGTCGCGCGCTCGGGCTCGCCGGGCAGGTGGATGCCGGTGCGCGCCGGGTCGCGCGGCGATCCGCGCAGCCAGCGCGCAAGGCGATCCACCTGCTGCGTGAAGGTGTCGCGCGTGGTGAGCTTGTCGGGGTCGAACACGATCGACAGCATGTTGTTGATCATCGGGCTGGGCTCGTGACGGCGGTCCTGCACCTGCCCGCCGGACAGCGCGCCGCCTAAGAGCTCGCACATCACGGCGAGCGCGAAGCCCTTGTGCTGGCCGAAGGGAAGCAGCGCGCCCGCGACCTCGCCCATCATCGCCGCGGGATCGGTGGTCGGCCGCCCCTGCGCGTCGATCACGAGCCCTTCCGCGAGCGGCTTGCCGGCCGCGTGCGCGACCTGCACCTTGCCGAACGCGATCATGCTCGTCGCGTAGTCGAGCACCAGCGGATGCGGGTGATGCGGCACGCCGACGCAGAACGGATTGGTCGCGAGCCGCGCGTCGAGGCCTCCCCACGGCGCCACCAGCGGCGTCGACAGCACGTTCACGAAGTGCACCGACGCGAAGCCCGCGGCGGCGCACTGCTCCGCCCAGCGGCCGATGCGCGCGAGGTGGTGCGCGTTGGCCACGCCGATCACGCACACGCCGGAGCGCCCTGCGCGCTCGAGCGCCAGGTCCATCGCCTGCGCGCCGATCGCCTGCCCGAAGCCGCGCTGGCCGTCGACGCCGACCAGCGCGCCGTGGTCGGCGGTCACGGCCAGCGTCTGGTTGACGCGCGCGAGCCCTTGGGCGACGTTGGCGAGGTAGATCGGCACCAGCCCGACGCCGTGCGAGTCGTGGCCGTAGAGGTTCGCCTCGACCAGCCCTTCCGCGACGAGGCGTGCCTCCTGCGCATGGCTGCCTGCGGCGATGAAGGTGGCGGCGACGGCGTCGCGCAACGGCGCGGCGGCGACTGGAATGGGATTCGGCGTCATGGCGGTGGGCGTTCAGGGAAGGCTCGTCCGGCCGATCTCGCGTCGCCTCGGTGAACCCGGGCTGCATCATCCGCGAAACCGGCACCCCGCGCCAGATGGGCGGCGCGCGCGTGGTTCACCGGCCGACGCTTGCTGCGCGGGGCGCACGGGTAAGATCACGGCTCCCCACGAGCCCTCGCCCCATGCCGGCATCCGCGCCCCGCCAACGCGGCATCCAGTCGATCGCCGTCGGCGGCACGCTGCTGCAGGCGATGGTCGCCGCCGGCGCGCCCATGGCGCTGCGCGAGCTCGCGCAGCGCGCGGGCATGACGTCCGCGAAGGCGCATCCGTACGTCGTGAGCTACGTGAAGCTCGGGCTGCTCGAGCAGGACGCGCTGACCGGCCACTACCGGCTCGGCCCCTTCGCGCTGCAGCTCGGGCTCGTGAGCCTGCAACTTTTGTCGCCGGTGCGCGTGGCCATTCCCGCGATCACCGCGCTCGGCGAAGCGATCGGCCACACGGTGGCGCTCGCGGTGCTCGGCACGCACGGGCCCACCATCGTCTACATCCACGAATCGGCGCGCCCCATCCACGTGAACATGCGCCCGGGGACGGTGATGTCGACCGTCAACACCGCGACCGGCCGCGTGTTCTCCGCCTACCTGCCGCCGAAGATCGCGCTCGCGCACATCGCGCGCGAGCTCACCGACGAGCGCGTGATCGCGCACGAGTCCGCGCGGCTGCCGAAGGCGCAGTTCGAGGCGATGGTCGACGAGGTGCGCGGCCACGGCCTCGCGCGGGCGGTGGGCGTGCCGATTCCCGGCATCAACGCGCTCTCGGCGCCCGTGTTCGACCACGGCGGCGCGCTCGTGCTGGCGGTGACGACGCTCGGGCCGGTGGGCAGCTTCGATCCTGCGTGGGACGGGGCCCTGGCGCAGGCGTTACGGGAATGCGCGGGGGAGATTTCGCGGCGGCTGGGGCACAACCCGTGATGCCTGACCGAGCCGCGTGAGCGACGGCTTCCATTCGCGCCAACGTCCCCACCCTCACCCCAGCCCTCGCCCGCCGCGGGCGGGAGAGGGAGCCTTGGGGCGCTACGCGCTCACGTCACCGCTTCAACGAAGACCTCCCTCGCCCCCGGAGGGGGAGAGGGTTGGGGTGAGGGGCTGCGTCCATTCACGCCAACGTCTCCACGCCAGCCCTCTCCCACCGCCAGGCGGGAGCGAAGCAGTGCGAAAGAACTCTTTACGATGCGAACGCAGCGCTAACTGGAGGGAAACGGCACCGCCCGCACCGCGACAGCCTCCGCGGTGAGCGTGCGATCGAGCAGCTTCGCCGCGTTGTAGATCGCGGTGATCGTCGGCGTCGGCACGCCCGCCAGGCGACCCAGCTCCACCACCGATCCCGTCAGCGCATCGATCTCGATCGCGCGCCCGGCCTCGACGTCCTGCAGCATCGACGTCTTGTGTCGCCCGACCTTCGCCGCGCCCTCGATGCGCTTCTCGAGCGGCACGCGGAACGTGATGCCGAGCTTCTCCGCCACCGCCTGCGCCTCGCGCATCATCTGCGCGGCGAGCTCGCGGCCGTGCGGGTCGGCGCAGATGTCGGAGAGGTACGCGTGCGTGAGCGCCGAGATCGGATTGAACGTGAGGTTGCCCCAGAGCTTGAGCCAGATCTCCGCGCGCACGTTGTCGAGCACGGGCGACTTCAGGCCGCCGCGCGTGAAGAGCGCCGACACCGCCTGCGCGCGCTCCGACAGGCTGCCGTCGAGCTCGCCGATCGGGAAGCGGTCGCCCTCGATGTGCACCACGGTGCCGGGCCCGGTGAGCTCGGTCGCGGGGTACACGACGCAGCCCAGGATGCGCGACGGCGGAATCGCCGCCAGCACGCGCCCGCCCGGGTCGACGCTCTCGACCGCGTGCCCGGCGAGCTCGCCGCCGTGACCGTGGAAGTACCAGAACGGGATGCCGTTCTGCATCGGGATCACGACGGTTTCGGCGTGGAACAGCGGCGTGAGCTTGTCCGCCACCGCGGGGAGCTGGTGCGCCTTGAGCGCGAGGATCACGACGTCGCAGGGTCCGCATGCCGCGTAGTCGTCGGTGGCGGTGACGGCCGCCGTCTCCTCGCGGCCGTCGCGATATACGACGCGCATGCCGCGCTCGCGGATCGCCTCCAAGTTGCGGCCGCGTGCGATGAACACGACCTCGGCGCCGCCCTGCGCCAGGCGCGCGCCCACGAAACCGCCGATGGCGCCGGCGCCGACGATGCAGACACGGGTGTATGCGTTCATGTTGCAGTGCATTATAGCGGGCACTGCAACCGGACTGCGGGGAACCCTAATCCTTCGGCCGCTTGTCGACGATCCGGCGCGCTTTCCCGAGCGAGCGCTCGATCGCGTTGGGCGCCAGCACCTTCACCTGCGCGCTCACGCCGATCATGCTCTTGATGTGATGCTGCAGCGCACGGCCCGCGGCATCGCCGTCGGCGCTGCCCTCGCCCGGCAGGCGCTCGACCAGCACCGTCATCTCGTCGAGGCTGCCCGGCCGCGTGATCTCGATCTGGTAGTGCGGCGCGAGCGCGGCCTCGCGCAGCATCAGCTCCTCGATCTGCGTGGGGAACACGTTGACGCCGCGGATGATCATCATGTCGTCCGAGCGCCCGGTGATCTTCTCGATGCGGCGCATCGAGCGCGCGGTCGGCGGCAGCAGGCGCGTGAGGTCGCGCGTGCGATAGCGCACGATCGGCAGCGCCTCCTTGGTGAGCGACGTGAACACGAGCTCGCCCTTCTCGCCCTCGGGCAGCACGGCGCCGGTCGCAGGATCGATCACCTCCGGATAGAAGTGGTCCTCCCACACCGTGAGGCCATCCTTGGTCTCGATGCACTCCTGCGCAACGCCCGGGCCGATCACCTCGGACAGGCCATAGATGTCGATCGCGTCGATGCCGAGCTTCGCCTCGATCGCCTCGCGCATCGTCGGCGTCCACGGCTCGGCGCCGAAGATGCCGATCTCGAGCGACGACGCGCGCGGGTCCATGCCCTGCCGCTCCATCTCCTCCGCGATCGCGAGCATGTACGACGGCGTCACCATGATCACGCGCGGCTTGAAGTCGGCGATGAGCTGCACCTGCTTCTCGGTCTGCCCGCCCGACATCGGGATCACCGTGCAGCCCAGCTTCTCGCCGCCGTAGTGCGCGCCGAGGCCGCCGGTGAAGAGGCCGTAGCCGTACGCGACGTGCAGCAAATCGCCGGGGCGCCCGCCCGCCGCGCGGATGGAGCGCGCCATCACGGTGGCCCACATGTCGATGTCGTTGCGCGTGTAGCCGACCACCGTCGGCTTGCCGGTCGTGCCCGACGACGCGTGCACGCGCACCACCTCCTCGCGCGGCACCGCGAACATGCCGAACGGGTAGTTGGCGCGCAGGTCCGCCTTGGCAGTGAGCGGGAACTTCGCGAGATCCGCGAGCGAGGCGAGATCGCGCGGATGCACGCCCTTGGCGTCGAACGCGCGCCGGTAATGCGGCACCTTCTCGTACGCGCGGGTGAGCGACGTGCGCAGGCGCGTGAGCTGCAATGCGGCGAGCTCGTCGCGGCTCGCGCGCTCGATCGGCTCGAGCGTCTCCGGTCTCGGTTGTCGTGCGGACATCGGTTTCCCTCCTGGAGCCCGTTCCCCCTCGCCGCGGCTCGCCTACACCACGGCGCCCCTGATGCGCGTGCTCTTGCCGCGGAACAGCGCGATGACCTCGCCGTGCTGGTTGCGCACGTCGACGTCGTAGATTCCGTTGCGGCCCACGAGCGTGTGCTCGCGCGCGACGGCGGTGAGCACGTCGCCCTCGCGTGACGGCGCCATGAACTCGATGGTGCAGCCGGCGGCCACCGTGTTGGCGTTGTAGCTGTTGCACGCGTACGCGAACGCGCTGTCGGCCAGCGTGAACACGAGGCCGCCGTGGGTGATCGCGTGGCCGTTGACCATGTCCGCGCGCACCGTCATCGCGAGCTCGGCGTGCCCCGGCGCGACGCGCACGATGCGGATGCCGAGGCGCTGCGAGGCGTTGTCGCGCGCGAACATGCCCTGCGCGACGCGCTCGGCGAGCGCCTGCGCCTCGGTCGGCGACAGTGCCGGCGTGTCGTTGTCCATGGGGCTCACTCCGCGATCCTCGCGCCGGTGGCGCAGCGGCGCGCGAGCAGCGGCGCCACGCGATAGCGCTCGTATCCGTACTGCGCGCCGAGGTTGCGCAGCACCGTGCACAGGTGCGCGACGCCGACGGCGTCGGCCCATGCGAGCGGCCCGCGCGGATAGTTGACGCCGTTGCGCATCGCGAGGTCGATGTCGCGCGCGCTCGCGATGCCCTGCGTGACAGCGTCCGCCGCCTCGTTGGCGAGCATCGCCACCGTGCGCATCACGACCAGCCCGGCGACGTCGTCGACGCGGCTCACCGCGATGCCTGCGGCCTGCAGCGCGCCGATCGCGGCGCTCGCCGCCGCCGGCGAGCACGTGTCCGCGCACGCGATGGCGAGGCGCGCGCACTGCGCGTAGTCGAGCGCGAGGTCGTACACGATGAGATCGGGATGCTCGCCTTCGGTGGCGCGCTCGGTGGCCGTGCGGCCGTCGCTCGGGACCAGCAGCGCATCGCCCACGGCGATGAACGCCGGCGCGACCGAGGGATCGGCGGGCAGCGCGGCGACGTGGATGCCCGCCGCGGCCATCCGCGCCGCGAGCCCCGCCACCAGCGGTCCTTCGCCCGCGACGCCGACGTGCGTCGGCGCGGGCTGCGGATCTTCCGTGCGCGGCGCGGGTCGTGTCGCGTCCGGGCCGTACGCGTAGTAGCCGCGGCCGGCCTTGCGGCCGTGGAAGCCCGCCGCGACCATCTCCTGCTGCAGCACCGAGGGCGTGAAGCGCGCGTCGTGGAAGTACGCTTCCCACACGCTCCGGCTCACCGCGAAATTCACGTCGGCGCCGATGAGGTCGATCAGCTCGAACGGCCCCATGCGGAAGCCGCCGGCCTCGCGCATGATCGCGTCGAGCGTCGCGGGATCGGCGGCCTGCTCCTGCAGCAGCCGCAGCGCCTCGCCGTAGAAGGGGCGCGCGCAGCGGTTGACGATGAACCCGGGCGTGGACGCCGCGTGCACGGGAATCTTGCCCCACGCGCGCGCCGTGGCGTACACGACGTCGGCGACCGCGCGCTCGGTCGCGAGCCCGCTCACCACTTCGACCAGCGGCAGGATCGGCGCCGGGTTGAAGAAGTGCATGCCGACCATCCGTCCCGGATGCTTCATGCCCGCCTGCAGCGCGGTGATCGACAGCGACGACGTGTTGGAGGCGAGGATCGCCTCCGGCGCGACCACCACTTCGAGCTCGCGGAGCAGCTTTCGCTTCGCGTCGATGTCCTCGACGATCGCCTCGACCACGAGGCCTGCGCTGACGAGATCCCCCAGCGCATGCACGGCGACGATGCGTCCCGCGGCCGCGTCCGCATCGGCGCGCGCGATCTTGCCCTTGGCGGCCAGCGCGGCGAGCGTCTCGCCCAGCGCGGCTTTCGCGGCGTCGGCCGCGCCCATGCGGTTGTCGAAGAGGTGGACGCGATGGCCCGCCTGCGCCGCGATCTGCGCGATGCCCGCGCCCATCGCACCGGCGCCGACGACGCCGACCTCCGCCCGCTGCGGCAACGGCTCGGTCATCGTCACCGTCCCGTGAACTTCGGCGGCCGCTTCTCCGTGAAGGCCGCCACGCCCTCGCGGTAGTCGTCGCTGTAGCCGAGCGCGCGCTGCACGTCGCGCTCGTGGGTCAGTTGCTCCTCGAGCGTCGCGTGCGCCGACGCGTGCAGCGCGCGCTTGATCTCGCCGAGCGCGCGCGTCGGCGCCTGCGCGAACTGCGCGAGCAGCGCCTCGACGGTCGGCTTGAGCTCGGTATCCTCGACGCACTTCCAGATGAGCCCCCACGCCTCGGCCTGCGTCGCGGTGAGCTTGTCGCCGGTGAGCGCGAGCCCCATCGCGCGCGCGCTGCCGACGAGGCGCGGCAGGAAGTAGGTGCCGCCGGAATCGGGGATGAGCCCGATGCGGCAGAACGCCTGGATGAAGCTCGCCGACTTCGCCGCGATCACGATGTCGCACGCGAGCGCAATGTTGGCGCCCGCGCCCGCCGCAACGCCGTTGACGGCGCACACCACCGGCAGCGGCAGATGGCGCAGCGCGAGGATCAGCGGGCGGTAGTTCTGCTCGATCGACTCGCCTAAGTCGACGGGCGTCGCGCCGGGCGCCACGGCGCGGTCGCCCAGGTCCTGCCCGGCGCAGAAGCCGCGGCCCTCGCCGGTCAGCAGCAGCGCGCGCACGGACGCGTCCGCCCGCACCGCCGCCAGCGCGTCGCGCAATTCCGCGTGCATCGCGGAGGTGAAGCTGTTGAGGCGATCGGGCCGGTTGAGGGTGATCCGCGCGATGCCGTCCGCGGATTCGAAGCGTATCGATTCGTACGTCATGATGGCCCTTACACGTGCCGCCGGTGCTGCACCACGCGGAAGCGGTTGGCGACGTACGCGGCGTCGGTGAGCGACGCGTTCGCGGCGGGATTGGCGCCGGTGCCGTGGAAGTCGGAGAACGCGGCCGACTGGTTCACGAACACGCCGCCCGTGAGGTTGATCGACAGCGCGACGCCCGCGTCCTCTGCGACCTCGACGGCGCGCTCGATCACGTCGTCGTCGGTCGCATACACGGACAGCGTCAGCGCACCGTGCGAGCGCGCGGCGTCGCGCGCGATCGCGAGGCTCTCGGTGGTGTCCTCGGTGCCGATCACGAAGGCGATAGGCCCGAACCATTCGTTGAGGTACGTCGCGCGGTCGGCGGTGGTCAGCTTGACGATCAGCGGCGTGCGGATCGTGGCGTCGGGGAACGACGGATGCGCGACGGCCCGGGTGTCGAGCACCAGCGTGCCGAGCGCGCGCGCGGCCTCGAGCCTTCGCAGCACGCCCTCGTTCTGCACCGCGCCCAGCACTTCCACCGCGCGCGCCGGATCGCCGAGCAGCGCATTCACGCCGCCCGCGATTGCCTCCGCCACCTCGTCGAAGGACAACGTGCCCTCTGCCGTGCGGATGCCGTTGCGCGGCACGTAGATGTTCTGCGGCGCCGTGCACATCTGGCCCGTGTAGAGCGACAGCGAGAACGCGACGTTGCGCGCGACCGCCTTCATGTCGGCGACGCTGTCGATGACGATCTGGTTGACGCCGGCCTTCTCGGTGTACACCTGCGCCTGTCGCGCATGCTCCTCGAGCCAGCGGCCGTTGGCGGTGCTGCCGGTGAAGTCGATGATGCGCACCTCGGGCCGCAGTGCCAGCTCCTGCGCGACGGGGCTGCCCGCCTCGTGCGCGTACAGCGTGACGACGTTCGGGTCCATGCCGGCTTCGGCGAGCACGTCGCGGACGATCTTCACCGTGATGGCGAGCGGCAGGATCGCGGCCGGATGCGGCTTCACGATCACCGCGTTGCCGGTCGCGAGGCTCGCGAACATCCCGGGGTAGCCGTTCCACGTCGGGAACGTGCAGCAGCCGATCACGAGGCCGATGCCGCGCGGCACGACGCGGAAGCGCTTCTCCATGCGGATCGGCTCGTTCTTGCCCTGCGGCTTCTCCCATTGCGCGGAGGCCGGGATGCGCGACAGCTCGTCCCACGCGTACGCGACCGCCTCGAGGCCGCGGTCCTGCGCATGCGGCCCGCCCGCCTGGAACGCCATCAGGAACGCCTGGCCCGTGGTGTGCATCACCGCGTTGGCGATCTCGAAGCTCGCCTGGTTGATGCGCGCGAGCGATTCCAGGCACACGCCGGCCCACATCTCCGGCCCCGCGCGCCGCCACGCGTCCTGCGCGCGGTCGACCGCGGCGAAGAGCCCGTCCATGTCGGGCTTTGGATAGGTGACGCCGAGCGCCGGGCCGAACGGCGACTTCTCGCCGCCCACCTCGCCGACGGTGGCGGGCTGCTGCAGCGGGAAGCGCTTGCCGAGCAGCGCGTCGTACGCGGCGCGCCCGGCCTCGGCGGCGCCTTCGCCGTACACCTTGGGACTGGCCGACTCCGGATACGCGCTCCAGTAGCTGCGCTCGTGGATGGCCTGCACCGCGCGCTCGAGGGTCGCGCGATGGCGTTCGAAGAAGGGGTACGGCACGGGGGATGCTCCTCGGAAATGTGCTGGTGCGGTCAGCTCGTCATATTACCGGCATTCGCGAGTCGCGCCGGTGTGCGCCGCAAGGAAACGCCGACGGGCGATCGACGACGAATCCCCCGCATGACGCTCGTTCTTGCGTTGCCCTTTCCGGCGGCCGACGCCGGGCCGCCCCAAGGCGGCCGCCTGACCGGGCCGTTGCAGTTCCGGCTGCACAAGGCGCAACGCCGGCCTCGCGTCATGCACTGCGCTTGCGGACGCCTTTTGCAGACGTCGATCAGTCGTCGTAGGTCACGACCACGCGATCCGTCACGGCATAGCTCTGGCACGCGAGGACGTAGCCGCGCGCGACCTCGTAGTCCTCCAGCGCGAAGTTGACGTCCATGTCGACCTCGCCCTCGACCACGCGGCAGCGGCACGTCGAGCACACGCCGCCCTTGCACGAATACGGCAGCTCGACGCCGCTCTTCAAGCCGGCCTCGAGCAGGCTCTCGCTGCCCTTCGCGACGGTGAACGTGCGCACGACACCGTCGAGCGTGGCCGTGACCTCGCAGTCGCTGCGGCCGGGCGCCGCTTCGGCCGGCGCGACGTGCGTGTGCTTCGGGATGCTCGCGGCGAAGCGCTCGATGCGGATCTTCGCGTCCGGCACGCCGTGCGCCCGCAGCGCCGCCACGACGGCGTCCATCATGCCCTCGGGCCCGCACACGTAGGCCGCGGCGAGGTCGTCCACCGGCACCCAGTGCGCGAGGATGGCCTCGGCCTTCGCGCGATCGATGCGCCCGTGCAGGCGCTCGATGTCCTGCGCCTCGCGCGAGAGCACGTGCACGAGGTTGAAGCGGCTCATGTGGAGGTCCTTCAGCGCCGCCAGCTCCTCGCGGAACATCACGGTGCTCGACGCGCGGTTGGCGTACACCAGCGTGAACGTGCAGTCCGGCTGCGCGGCGAGCGTCGTCTTCACGATCGACAGCAGCGGCGTGATCCCGCTGCCGGCCGCGAAGCCGACGTAGTGCCGCGCGGGGTCCGGACCGGACACCGCGAAGTGGCCGAGCGGCGGCATCACCTCCAGCGTGTCGCCGGGCTTCAGGTGCTCGTTCGCCCACGTCGAGAACACGCCGCCCGGGCTCTTCTTTACCGCGATGCGCAGGGTGCCGTCCTGCACCGCCGAGCAGATCGAGTACGAGCGGCGCACGTCCTGCCCGCCGATGTCGGCGCGCAGCGTGAGGTGCTGCCCGGCCGCGTAGCGGAACGCGTCCGCGAGCGCCGGCGGCACGGCGAACGTGATCGCGACGGCGTCGCGCGTCTCGCGCTCCACCCGCGCGACGGCGAGGCGATGGAATTTGCTCATCAGTGGGGCTTGAAGTAGTCGAACGGCTCGCGGCACGCGTTGCACACGTACTGCGCCTTGCACGCAGTGGACCCGAACTGCGCGACCAATCGCGTGTTCCGCGCGCCGCAGCGCGGGCACGGCACCACGACCTGCGCGCGCCGCAGCGGGCTGATGCCGGTGACGTCGACGCGCGGCGCGCTGCCCTGCGGCGGCGCGATGCCGAACGCCGCGAGGCGCGCCTTCGCTTCCGGCGCCATCCAGTCGGTGGTCCACGCGGGCGCAAGCTGCGAGACGAGATCGACGTCGGTGAGACCGATGGCGGCGAGCTTCTCGCGGATCATCGTCGCGATGAGCTCGGTGGCCGGGCACCCGGAATAGGTCGGCGTGATGGCGATGCGCACACGGCCGTCCTGCACCGCGACGTCGCGCACGATGCCCAGCTCGACGATCGAGATGACCGGCACCTCGGGATCGGGCACGTCGGCGAGCGCGTCCCAGATCACGTCGAGCGCGGGCGCCGGCGTGTCGGCGGCGGCGAGCGCCTGCTGCTCGCGCGTGACCATCACCACTGCGCGCCCGGATACGCGCGCTGCAGGAACTGCATTTCCGCGAGCAGGTGGCCCAAGTGCTCGGTGTGCACGCCCTGCCGCCCGCCGCGGGCGCGGCCGCCGTGCATCCATTCGCCGGTCGGAAGCGTGAGTGTGGCCTCGCGCAGCACCGCCTCGACCGCCGCGAGCCACGGCGCGCGCAGCGTGCACGCGTCGACTGCCACGCCGGTCGCGATCAGCGCCTCGTCGATCGCATCCGCCGTGAACATCTCGCCGGTGTACGGCCAGCAGTCGTCGATCGCCCGCTGCATGCGCGCGTGCGACTCGTCGGTGCCGTCGCCCAAGCGCACCACCCAGTCGGCGCTGCGCTCCGCGTGGTAGGCGACTTCCTTCACCGCCTTCGCGGCGATGCCCGCGATGCGCGCGTCGGCCGAGGCCGTGAGCGCGTGCAGCAGCAGCAGGTGCGCGCGGTCGAAGTAGAACTGGCGCGCCATGGTCTGCGCGAAATCCCCGTTCGGCCGCTCGACGAGCTGCACGTTGCGATACGCGGCGGCGTCGCGCAGGAACGCGAGCTCGTCCTCCGTGCGCGGCGTGCCGGTGATGCGCCCCTCCACCTCGCCCGCGTACGTGAGCCACAGCCGTCCCTGCCCCAGCAGGTCGAGGCCGACGTTGGTGAGGCCGATGTCCTCCTCGATGACCGGCCCGTGGCCCACCCATTCGCCGAGGCGCTGCGCGAGGACGACGTCGTTGTCGCCGAGGCGCAGCAGGTACTCGCGCAGGGCGCGGTCCGGGAACGTGGCGCTCACAGGTGCTTCACCCCGTCCGGCATCGGGAAGAACGTCGGATGCCGGTACACCTTGCTGTTGGCGGGCTCGAACAGCGCTTCCCTGTCGCCGGGGCTCGACGCCGTGATGTCGCTGGACTTCACCACCCAGATCGACACGCCCTCGTTGCGCCGCGTGTAGACGTCGCGCGCATTCTTCACCGCCATCGCCGCGTCGGCCGCGTGCAGGCTGCCGACGTGCTTGTGCGCGAGCCCGTGCTGCGAGCGGATGAACACCTCCCACAGCGGCCATTCGTTGCCCATGTCGTTGCTCCCCTTCCTCAGGCCGCGGCCCGCTGCCGCTGCTTCTGCGCATGCGCGACCGCCGCCTCGCGCACCCACGCGCCGTCTTCCCACGCGGCCACGCGCGTCGCGAGCCGCTCCTTGTTGCACGGCCCGTTGCCGCGCAGCACCTCGCGGAACTCGCTCCAGTCGATCGCGCCGAAATCGTAGTGGCCGCGCTCGGCGTTCCACTTCAAATCCGGGTCGGGCATCGTGATGCCGAGGTAGTCGGCCTGCGGCACCGTCTGGTCGACGAAGCGCTGGCGCAGCTCGTCGTTCGACAGCAGCTTGATCTTCCACTGCATCGACTGCGCGCTGTGCACGCTGTCGGCGTCCGGCGGCCCGAACATCATGAGCGACGGCCACCACCAGCGGTTGAGCGCATCCTGCGCCATCGCCTTCTGCTCCGCGGTGCCGCGGCACAGCGCGAGCAGGATGTCGTAGCCCTGCCGCTGGTGGAACGACTCCTCCTTGCAGATGCGCACCATCGCGCGCGCATACGGGCCGTACGAGCAGCGGCACAGCGGGATCTGGTTCATGATCGCCGCGCCGTCGACGAGCCAGCCGATCGCGCCGATGTCGGCCCAGGTGAGCGTCGGGTAGTTGAAGATCGACGAGTACTTGACCTTGCCGGCGTGCAGGTCGGCGATGAGGTCGTCGCGCGACACGCCGAGCGTCTCCGCCGCCGCGTAGAGGTAGAGGCCGTGGCCGCCCTCGTCCTGCACCTTGGCCATCAGGATGGCCTTGCGCTGCAGCGTCGGCGCGCGCGTGATCCAGTTGCCTTCCGGCAGCATGCCGACGATCTCGCTGTGCGCGTGCTGCTGGATCTGGCGCACGAGCGTCTTGCGGTAGGCGTCGGGCATCCAGTCCTTCGCCTCGATCTTCACGTCCGCGTCGATGCGCGCCTGGAACGCGCGCTCCTCGGGCGTGAGCTCGGCGTCCGCGCGGACCCGGGTGACACCCGTCTCGACCAGCTGTGCATACATGGGGCCGCCTCCTTCGCCGCGCCTCGCGAGCGGCCGATCATATGATACAGTTTTCCGATGGGTCAACAAGAATATGTATCAAATGGACCGGCGCCCGCGGCGGGGGTTCCGCGCCCGGATCCGGCCGTCCGCCGCTGGCTCGCGCGCACGCTGGCCGCCGACCCGCCGCGCGCCAAGTCGCTGATCGTCACGGTGTGGGGCGACGCGCTCGCGCCGCACGGGGGCGGCGCGTGGCTGGGCGACCTCATCCGCCTGCTCGCGCCTTTCAACGTCAACGAGCGCCTGGTGCGCACCAGCGTGTTCCGCCTCGCCCGCGACGGCTGGGTCGAGGGCACGAGCCACGGCCGCGTCAGCCGCTACCACCTCACCGCCGGCGGCGCGCGCCGCTTCGACGACGCGCACCGGCGCATCTATCACCGCCCCGCCGACGACTGGGGCGGCGAGTGGGAGCTCGTCCTGTGCGACGGCCTCGCCGCCGGCCCGCGCGCGGACCTGCGCCGCGAGCTCGGGTGGGCGGGCTACGGCGAGCTCGCGCCCAACGCGTTCCTGCGCCCGCGCGACGCCGCGCGTCCGCTGCCCTCCGTCCTCGCGACGCCGGCGGTCGCGAAGCACGTGACGGCGATGCGCGTCGCCGACCTGCCCGGCGCGGAGCCGCTCGCCGCCGTCACCACGCGCGCGTGGAGCCTCGACGCGCTCGCCGCCGACTATCGCCGCTTCCTGCATCGCTTCGGCGCGGTCATCGAGCGCTTCGCCGAGGACGGCGCACACGATCCCGCGCAGTGCTTCATGGTGCGCACGCTGCTGATCCACGCATACCGCCGCGTGCTGCTGCGCGATCCGCTGCTGCCCGCCGCGCTGCTGCCGCTCGACTGGCCCGGCGCCGCGGCCTACGCGCTGTGCCGCGACTTCTACCGGCGCACGCATCGCTGCGCGGAGCGGCACCTCGTGGCCACGCTCGCGCAGGGCGGCGCGCTGTCGCGCGCGAGCGATGAGTTCTATGCGCGGTTCGGGGGGCTGGACGACCGTTCCTGACGTGTCGCCGGCCGGCGGTCCATCTGCATCGTCGCTGCGAAATCGTCCCGCCGAACGCCGCTGGGTCCCCGCCTTCGCGGGGACGACAATGGGAGGCGGTGCCTCTCAACGAGCGGCAGCGGTTACCCAGCCTCCGTCGTTCCCGCGAAGGCGGGAACCCAGTGGCGTTCATCCGGAGTCGCCGACGGCACGCGCAATCGCGATCAACCGGAATCGCCGGCAGCACGCGCAATGGCGTTCATCCGCAATCGCCGACAGCACGCGACGAGAACCGCGAGCGGACACCGCTGTGGTTCAATGCCACGGTCGCCCGTCTCACGCACCACCGATGATCGCGCTCCGCCTCGGTTCCCGCTCCCTCCCCCTGCCCGCCGGCGTGCCGCTGGCGATCGCGTACGTGATCCTCTACGTCGCGCTCGACTGGGTGAGCGCGCTCGACCCGCAGGGCGGGCCGCTCGGCATCACGCCGTGGAATCCGCCGCCGGGGCTTTCGCTGTTCCTGCTGCTGCGCTTCGGCCTCGCGTTCACGCCGTGGCTGTTCGTCGCCTCGCTGGTGGCCGAGCTGGTGGTGCGCGGCATGCCTGCGTCGTGGCCGCTCGCGATCGCGACGTGCGTGCTCTTCACCGGCGGCTACGCGGGCATGGCGGCGCTGCTGCGCGGGCCGCTGCGCTTCGACGCGGCCTTCACCCGCATGCGCGACGTCTCCATCTTCGCGGGCCTGGCGCTCGTCACCACGCTCGTCGTGGCGCTCGCGTACGTCGGGCTCTACCGGGCCGCGTTCGGCATCCCGCAGGGCGACGCGTGGCACAGCGTCGTCGAGTTCTGGATCGGCGACCTGATCGGCCTCATCGTCACCACGCCGTTCCTGCTCGCGTTCACGCAGCGCACGGCCGCGCCCGCGCGCGGCACGTGGTGGGAGACGACGCTGCAGGCGCTCGCGATCGTCGGCGCGCTGGCGGTGGTGTTCGGCTCGGGGCTCGGCCAGGAGCTCAAGCTCTTCTACCTCCTGTTCCTGCCGCTCGTGTGGGTGGCGCTGCGGCGGGGGCTCGCGGGCACCACCGCGGCCGTGGTGATGATGCAGGTCGGCGTGATCGCGGCGGTGGAGTTCGGCGCGCACTCGGCCGGCACGGTGCTCGACTTCCAGGTGCTGATGCTCGCGGTCGCGCTCACCGGGCTCTTCCTCGCCGCCGCGGTCGAGGAGCGGCTCGCGGCCGAACGCAAGCTGCGCGACAAGCAGGTCGAGCTCGACCGCAGCATGCGCGCGGCCGCGGCGAGCGAGCTCGCGTCCACGCTCGCGCACGAGTTGAACCAGCCGCTGTCCGCCATCGCCACCTACACGCGCTCGTGCGAGCTGATGCTCGAGCGCGGCGACCGCGACGGCGAGCTCGTCGACACCATGCGCCAGGTCGTCGCCGAGGCGA
Source organism: Burkholderiales bacterium (assembly GCA_046347855.1). Taxonomy (GTDB): domain Bacteria; phylum Pseudomonadota; class Gammaproteobacteria; order Burkholderiales; family Casimicrobiaceae; genus VBCG01. The sequence goes on along the minus strand of JAXMFJ010000011.1, from coordinate 70,537 downwards.
AGCGCGCGGCCACCGTCGTGCGCCGCCTGCGCGAGTTCGTGCGCACCGGTGCGCTCCGCGTGCGCCCGCTGTCCGCGCTGCTGCTCCTCGAAGGCGTCGCCGAATCGGCCCGCGCCAATGCGCAGCGCCACGGCGTCACGCTCGTCGTCACCGCGGACGCGGACCTGCCGCCGATCGCCGGCGACCGCCTGCAGCTCGAGACGGTGCTGCACAACCTCGTCACCAACGCGGTCGACGCGCTCCACAACCAGCGGGGGCCGCGCACGGTGCGCCTCGTCGCGACGCGCGCCGCGGCCGACACCGTGCGCGTGAGCGTTGCCGACAACGGTCCGGGCGTCGCCGCGGACATGCTGCCCACGCTCTTCGAGCCGCTCGCCACCAGCAAGGCGCATGGACTGGGACTCGGGCTCGCGATCAGCCGCACGATCGTCGAGGCGCACGGCGGACGACTTTCGCTCGAACCGACCGCCACGGGCGCCACGTTTTCGCTTACCCTTCCGGTTGCACGCTGACTACTCGATTCCCCTACGCCATGGCTACTCGACCCACCGTTCACATCGTCGACGACGACGCAGCCGTAAGGGATTCCCTACGCCTGCTGCTGCGCCTGCACGGCTACGCATGCATCCCGCACGCGTCGGGCGATCTCTTCCTCGACGCCGTCGAGCCGGAGCAACCCGTCGGCATCGTGCTCCTCGACCTGCGCATGCCCGGCCGCTCCGGCACCGAAGTGCAGGCGGAGCTCGCCGCGCGCGGCATGGCGTGGCCCGTGATCCTGCTCACCGCGCACGGCGACGCCGCGTCGGCGCGCGCGACGCTCAAGGCCGGCGCGGTCGACTTCATCGAGAAGCCGATCGACGACGAGCTGCTGCTCGCGGCACTCGCGCAGGCGACCGCGCTCGCCGCCGCAGCCGAGGAGAACGCCGCGCGCAAGGCCGAGACCGATCGCCGTCTCGCGCGCCTCACGCCGCGCGAGAAGCAGGTGCTCGCGATGGTGATCGACGGCCGTCACAACCGCGAGGTCGCGGCCGCGCTCGGCATCAGCCCGCGCACGGTCGAGGTCTACAAGGCGCGCCTCATGGACAAGCTCGACGTCGAGCGTTTGCCGGATCTCATCCGCCTGTCCGTCGAGCACGCGTTGCACGAGCGGGCGTCCTGACGACGTAACGGCGCCCCTCACCCCAACCCTCTCCCCGCAAGCGGGGCGAGGGAGCCTTTGGGGCGCTTCGCGTTCACGTCCCCCTCACATCGAAGGCCTCCTTCGCTCCCCACGGGGAGAGGGAGCTTTTGGGGCGCTGCGCGTCGACGCCGACGCTTGCTCGAAGACCTCCCTCGCCCCCGAAGGGGGAGAGGGTTGGGGTGAGGGGCCGGCCGCACGCCATCCACCGCCCCCACGCACGCCATGAGCAGACGTCGCCTCAGCGATTGATCGACGCAATCATGTTCGGCGGATAGCGGTCACCCGCCGCCGCGTCCGGCCGGAACACGTCCGCCAACGCAGCGAGCTGTTCCGGCGAGAGCTTCACGGCGAGCGCGCCGACGTTCTCCTCGAGGTACTTGCGTCGCTTGGTGCCCGGGATCGGCACGATGTCGTCGCCCTGCGCGAGCACCCACGCGAGTGCGAGTTGCCCCGGCGTGCAGTGCGCCTGCGCGGCGAATGCCTTCACCTTCGCGACGAGCGTGAGGTTCTTCGAAAAGTTCTCACCCTGGAAGCGCGGGCTCGACCGGCGGTAGTCGCCCGGCTCGAAATCCTCGGGCTTCGTGATCGCGCCCGTGAGGAAGCCGCGCCCGAGCGGGCTGTACGCGACGAATCCGATCCCGAGCCGCCGGCACGTGGGCAGGATCACGGACTCGGCATCGCGCGTCCACAGCGAATGCTCGGTCTGCACCGCGGCGACCGGGTGCACCGCGTGCGCGCGCTCGATCGTCCCGGCACCCGCTTCCGACAGCCCGATGAAGCGCACCTTGCCCGCGCGCACGAGATCGGCGAGCGCGCCCACCGTGTCCTCGATCGGCACCTCGGGATCGACGCGATGCTGGTAGTAGAGGTCGATGACGTCGACGCCGAGCCGCGCGAGGCTCGCGTCGCACGCGCGCTTCACGTACTCGGGCCGGCTGTTCCATACGCGCTTCGCCGGGTCGTTCGGATCGCGCATGATGCCGAACTTGGTCGCGAGCACCACCTCGTCGCGGCGTCCCGCGATTGCGCGCCCGACGAGCGACTCGTTGGTGAACGGACCGTACATGTCCGAGGTGTCGAGGAAGCCGACGCCGAGATCGAGCGCACGGTGGATCGTGGCGATCGCCTCCGCCTCGTCGCGCCCGCCGTAGAAATCGCTCATCCCCATGCATCCGAGCCCGAGGGCCGGGACGCGGGGGCCGCTGCTGCCGAGTTGCCGGGTGTGCATGAGGGCCTCGCCGATCGATCGACCGAGCTTAGCACCGGGCCTCGCGCGTCGCGTTTTCTCGCCCTTGAGCGGCCATGCCGCGGCCGCCGTGGCAGAATCCGGCGTTCGCCCTTGCGCGCGGCCGCTTCTTAAGCGTTGACCCCATGACCGACCTCTCCTCCCCCCGCGTGCTGATCGTCGACGACGACGATGCGATGCGCGCGGCGCTGCACCGGCTCTTCAAGGCGGCCGGCTTCGCGGTGGAGACGTTCGCCTCGGGCCCGGAACTGCTGGCGCAGGGCGATCTCACGCGCCCCGGCGTGCTGCTCCTCGACGTGCTGATGCCCGGCATGACGGGCCTCGAGCTGCAGGAGGCGCTCGTCAAGCGCGGCCCCACGCCGCCCATCGTGTTCCTCACGGCATCGCACAGCGTGCCGATGGCGGTCACCGCGATGCAGCGCGGCGCCGTCGACTTCGTCGAGAAGCCGTTCGAGAACGAGGACCTCGTGGCGCGCGTGCGCCGCGCGCTGCGTCACGCGCCGAAGCCTGCGGACACCGGGCGCCACGCCGACTACGAGCGCAAGCGCGCGACCCTCACGCCGCGCGAGCGGGAGGTGATGGACCTCGTCGTGACGGGCAAGACCAACAAGGAGATCGCGCGCGTGCTGGACGTCAGCCCGCGCACCGTCGAGGTCCACCGCTTCCGCGTGATGGACAAGATGGAGGCGGCCTCGCTGGCGGCGCTGGTGAGCATGGCGCTCGGCCACGGCGAGTAGCGGATCCCTGGTCGGTCCCCGCGGCGCGGGGCCCGCCGACCTCGTCTCGTCCAAGAGGTGGCAGGATTGTTGCTTGCCGGGGTGAACCCCGGCGCCTCTCGGCGGGGCCGACCGCTGCCCGATGCCCACGCCAAGCCCACGACGCCCCGGCCCCGCCCAGGTCCCCGCCCCGGCGCGCAGCCCAGCGGCCCCCGCGCGCCCGCCCGCGGACTGCCGCGGCGCGACGTTTCCCTCGCCGTTTGCGGCAGTGGCCCCCGCGCGCGGCGCGCCGGCCCGCCTGATCCCCGTGCGCTGGACCGCCGACGGCGCGCTGCTGCTGGTCTGACCCGGCGCGGCGCAGCCTCCGCGCTGCGGTACGCTCCTGCCGTGATCCGTACCGTCGACCCGCTCCCCGCGGGACCCTCGCTCCCCTGCGCATGGCGCGCGCTCCGTCCATGACACTGCGCGGCCGCATCGCCGGCGCCTTCCTCGTGGTGACGCTGCTGGTCGGCGGCCTCGTGCTCGTCGCGCTGCAGGACCAGAGGGCGGGCGCGGAACGCGCGGCCATCTACGAGGCGCATCACATCGCGCGCGCCATCGCGATCGCCGGCGGGCCGGACAGCGTGCACGAGCCCGCGACGCTGCGCCGCTACCTCGCGCAGTTCCGCGAGCGCGACGATCGCACGGTCTACGTCGTCGATGCCGCGCAGCGCGTCGTCGCGAGCTACGATCCGCGCACCGTCGGCACCGTCGTGCGCGAGGCGCCCGCGGCCATCATCGCGCAGGTGCTGGCCGACGGCATCCGGCGTCCCGCCGTCGGCACCGCCACGGACGGCGCGCCCGAGCGGCTGCTCGTCGCGCCGCTGCGCGCGGTGCCCACCGATCCCGGCAGCGCGGTGACGGGCGCGCTCGTCGTCGAGTACACCGACCTCCACGACACGCTCGTCGCCGAGGCGAACGCCGACGCCGCGCGGCTGGCCGCGGTTGCCATCGCCGTCGTGCTGCTCATCGCCCTGCTCGGCATCGCGCTCGCGTCGGCCATCGCCACGCCGATCGCGGCGCTGACCCGCGGCGCCGCGCGGCTCGCGGGCGGCGACTACGACGTCGAGGTGCCGGTCACCACCCGCGACGAGGTCGGCCGGCTCGCCGCCGCGTTCAACGCGATGGCGCGCGAGCTGCGCGCGAGCCATGCGCAGCTCGTCGCGGACCACGACGAACTCGAGGCGCGCGTGGCCGAGCGCACGGCCGCCTGGCAGGACGCGGCGGCCGCGCATCGCGGTGCCGCCGACGAGCTGCGCGACAGCAACGCGCACCTGTCGCAGATCAACCAGCGGCTGCGCGAGACGCAGGACCAGCTGCTGCAGGCCGAGAAGATGGCGTCGATCGGCCAGCTCGCGTCCGGCGTCGCGCACGAGATCAACAACCCGATCGGCTACGTCTACTCGAACCTCGGCACCCTCGACAAGTATTTCGAGGGACTGCTCGCGCTCCTCGACCGCTACGCGGCGGCCGAGGGCACGATCGCCGACGCGGCCGCGCGCGCGGACATCGCGCGCGCCAAGCAGGCGGCCGACATCGACTTCGTGAAGCAGGACCTGGTCGCGCTGCTCGCCGAGTCGCGCGAGGGCATCACGCGCGTGAAGAAGATAGTGCAGGACCTGCGCAACTTCTCGCGCACCGCGGGCGACGAGCCGTGGCAGCCCGCCGACCTCGTCGCCGGCATCGAGAGCACGCTCAACATTGTGTGGAACGAGCTCAAGTACAAGGCGGAGGTGGTGCGCGACTACGCGCCGCTGCCGCCCGTCGAGTGCCGGCCGTCGCAGGTGAACCAGGTGTTCATGAACCTCCTCGTGAACGCGGCGCAGGCGATCCGCGAGCGCGGCACGATCCGCATCGCGACGGGCGTGGCAGGCGACTTCGCGTGGGTCGAGGTGAGCGACACCGGCGAAGGCATCCGGCCCGAGCACCTCTCGCGCGTGTTCGATCCTTTCTTCACGACGAAGGCGGTCGGGCAAGGCACCGGGCTCGGCCTCGCGCTGTCGTATCGCATCGTCGACGAGCACCACGGGCGCATCGAGGTCGCGAGCGAGGTCGGCGTCGGCACGCGCTTTCGCGTGTACCTGCCGATCCGCCAGCCCGAGCCCGCGCCGGCGTGACGCCGCGCCCCGCGCAGCATCACGCGGGCGGCGCGGCCGGCGGCGTGGCGAACGTTTCCGTCGAGGTGTGCCAGTGGTGGCGGAACGCGTCGCGCACGGCGTCGCGCAGCACGTCGTCGTCCCACGGCTTCAGCAGGAAGCGGTACACCGCGCCACGATTGACGGCCTCGGTGAGCGCGTCCATCTCGATGTAACCCGAGAAGAGGATGCGCACGATGTCCGGGTACAGCGTCTTCACCTTGGCGAGGAACTCGGCGCCGGTCATCACCGGCATCCGGTGGTCGGAGATGATCACCTGCACGCGGTTGAGCGCCAGCAGCTCGAGCGCGTCGCGCGCGTTGCCCGCGGTCAGCACGCGGTAGTCCTCGCTGCGCAGCAGGCGCACGAGCGAGGACACGATGTTGGGCTCGTCGTCGACGATGAGCAGCGTCCTGCGCTCGTCGCCGGCGCGCGCCGGCGCCGCGAACAGGCTCTTGCGCTGCGCGAGCATGCGCTCGAAGTCCGCGGCGGGCACGGGCTCGCTGAAGAAGTAGCCCTGGATCTGGTCGCAGCGCTCGCGGCGCAGCCAGCTCACCTGCGCGTCGGTCTCGACCCCTTCCGCGACGAGCTCGAGCTCCAGGCTGTGGCCAAGCGAGATCACCGCGCGCACGATCGCGGCGTCGTCGGGATTGGTGGTGATGTCGGCGACGAACGACTGGTCGATCTTCAGCCGGTCGAGCGGGAAGCGCTTGAGATACCGCAGGCTCGAGTACCCCGTGCCGAAGTCGTCGAGCGACAGGCGCACGCCGAGCGCCTTCAGCGCGTGCAGCTTCTCGCCGAAGCGCTCCGCGTCGTGCATCACGATGTTCTCGGTGAGCTCGAGCTCGAGCACCCGCGGATCGAGCGCGAACTCGCGCAGCGCGCCCTCGACGCGCGCGACCAGCGACGCATCGGCGAACTGCCGCGACGACAGGTTCACCGAGACGCTCGTCGCCGGGTGCCCCGCCGCCTGCCACGCGCACAGCCGCGCACACGCGCTGCGCAGCGCCCACGCGGAGAGCTCGATCGCAAGCCCGCCGCCCTCGATCGCGGGGAGGAACCGGTCGGGCGGCAGCAGGCCGAGCTCCGGATGCTGCCAGCGCACGAGCGCCTCCGCCCCGACGATGCGGCCCGTCGCGAGCTCCACCTTCGGCTGGTAGTGCAGCACGAATTCCTCGTCGGCGAGCGCGTCGCGCAGGCGGTCCTCGAACGCGCGCCGCTCCGAGATGCGCGCGTCGCTCTCGCCGCGGGCGAAGAGGTAGCGCACGCCGCGTGCGACGGCGCGGCGCCGCGCGTCCTCCGCGATCTGCAGCAGGCGCTCGGCATCGGCGCCGTCGGCGGGGAAGAGCGCGATGCCCACCGGCGCCGCGAGCGCGACGTCGTGGCCGTCGACCGGCACCGGCGCAGTCAGCGCGGGCATGACCACCTGCTCGACGAGGGCCGCCACGCTGCCCGGATCGCCCGCGTTGGCGAGCAGCAGCGCGAACGTGGCGGCACCGATGTGGCACACGGAGGCAGTGCGCGGCGCGGCGTCGCGCAGGCGGCGTCCCGCTTCGCGCGCGAGCGCCGGCGGCGTGGGCATGCGCCCGTCGGCCGCCGCCACCTCGAGCACCAGCAGCGCGCCGGGGCTGCCGCCGAGCGCGGCGGCCTCGACGCGCTGGGCGAGGCGGTCGCGGAAGAGCAGCGCGCCCGGCAGGCCGGTGACCGGATCGAGCAGCGCGGGTTCGGCAACGGGCGGGGTCATCGCACTTCCCTGCAGTGCCGCGCGCGGCGGGATCCGCGCCAGGCACCGGTGCCGGCGATTATAGGGCGGCGCCTGCGTGGCGCCGTCCGTAGACGTACGACGCCGCCGGCTCCCGGGCGCGCAGGTGCAGCAGGGACTCCTGCGGGGTACCCCCCCGGCAGGACGTCGTCCGCGCCTGCCGCGTCGGGAAACCACATCGTGCGCCCGATCGCGGGATAATCCGCGGCCCGGCGCCCGCATGTCGATTTCGCGTGCGCCCGAACGTCGTGGGAATGAAGGCCGCCACGCACCGGCGATCCCGCCGGCGACCCGCGGACCTCGCAACCAACGGAGACAACGCATGCGATGCATGGTGATGGTGAAGGCCAATCGCGACACCGAGGCGGGCGTGATGCCGGGCGAAGAGCTCCTGGCCGCCATGGGCCGCTTCAACGAGGAGCTCGTCGCGGCGGGCATCATGGAAGCCGGCGAAGGGCTGAAGCCCAGCCGCGAGGGCGCGCGCGTGCGCTTCGACGGCGACCGCCGCACGGTGGTCGACGGGCCGTTCGCCGAGACCAAGGAGCTGGTCGCGGGCTTCTGGATCTGGAAGGTGAAGTCGCTCGCGGAGGCGATCGAGTGGGTGAAGCGCTGCCCCAACCCGACCGGCGCGCAGTCCGAGATCGAGATCCGCCCGTTCTACGAGGCGGCGGACTTCGGCGAGGCGTTCACCCCCGAGCTGCGCGAGCAGGAAGAGCGGCTGCGCGCGCAGGTCGCGGCGCGCAAGTGATGTCCGATTCACGACCCACGCGAGGATCCCCATGACCGTCCATCCCTACGTCTTCTTCGCCGGCCGCGCCGAGGAAGCCATCGAGTTCTATCGCACCGCCGTCGGCGCCACCGTCGTCATGCTGATGCGCAACAAGGAATCGCCGGAGCCGCATCCGCCGGGCATGCTGCCCGAAGGCGCGGGAGACAAGATCATGCACGCGACGGTGCGCATCGGCGACTCGCAGGTCATGTTCTCGGACGGCATGTGCGACGGCAACGCGCAGTTCAAGGGCTTCTCGCTGGTGCTGACGGTGGCCGACGACGCGGACGCCGAGCGGCGCTTCGCGGCGCTCGCCGACGGCGGCACGGTCACGATGCCGATCGCCAAGGCCTTCTTCGCGTCGCGCTTCGGCATGTGCACCGATCGCTTCGGCGTCGGATGGATGGTGATCTCGGGGCAGCAGTAGGCGTGCGCAGGCGGCGTCGCGTGCTCCCGGCCGGCGCGATGCGCCGCGCCGCCGCGCGCACCCGATGAGCGGCGACGCCGCGACGCGGCGCGCGATCGACGCCGTCTGGCGCGTCGAGGCGGCGAAGATCATCGCGAGCGTCGCGCGCATGGTGCGCGACGTGGGCCTCGCCGAGGAGCTCGCGCAGGATGCGCTCGTTGCCGCGCTCGAGACGTGGCCCGTGCAGGGCGTCCCCGACAATCCCGCCGCGTGGCTCATGACCACGGCCCGCAACCGCGCGCTCGACCGCCTGCGCCAGCGCAAGCTCGTGGAGCGCAAGCACGAGGAATACGGACGCGAGCTCGCGATCGAGGAGGAGCTGCGCGAGCACGATCCGATCGCGGCGCTCGACGACGACATCGGCGACGACCTGCTGCGCCTCGTGTTCACCGCGTGCCATCCGGTGCTGTCCACCGAGGCGCGCGTCGCGCTCACGCTGCGCGTGCTGGGCGGCCTCACCACCGACGAGATCGCGCGTGCGTTCCTCGTGCCCGAGGCCACGATCGCGCAGCGCATCGTGCGCGCCAAGCGCACGCTGTCGGCGGCGCGCGTGCCGTTCGAGGCGCCGCGCGGCGACGAGCTCGCGGCGCGCCTGGCGTCGGTGCTGGAGGTGCTCTACCTCGTCTTCAACGAAGGGTATTCGGCGACGGCCGGCGACGACTGGGTGCGCCCTGCGCTGTGCGACGATGCGCTGCGCCTCGCGCGCCTCGTCGCCGGGCTGATGCCGCAGGCGTCCGAGGTGCACGGGCTCGTCGCGCTGATGGAGTTCCAGGCATCGCGCCTCCCGGCGCGCGTCGGGCCCGGCGGCGAGCCGATCCTGCTCCTCGACCAGGATCGCACGCGCTGGGATGCGCAGCTCATCGAACGCGGCCTCGCCGCGCTCGACCGCGCGCAGGCGCTGGCGGGCACGCTCGGGCCGTACGCGCTGCAGGCGGCGATCGCGGCGTGCCACGCACGCGCGGCCACCGCGGACGCGACCGACTGGCCGCGCATCGCCGCGCTGTACGACGCGCTGGCGCAGGTTGCGCCCTCGCCCATCGTCGAGCTCAACCGCGCGGTGGCGGTGGCGATGGCGTTCGGTCCCGCGGAGGGATTGGCGCTGATCGAGCCGCTGCGCGCCGAGCGCACGCTCGCGCACTACCACCTGCTGCCGAGCGTGCGCGGCGACCTGCTCGCGAAGCTCGGCCGGCACGCGGAAGCGGCGGAGGAATTCCGCCGCGCGGCGGAGCTCACGCGCAACGTGCGCGAGCGCACGCTGCTGCACGAGCGCGCGGCCGCGAGCCTGCGCGCGGCCGACGGCGGTTCGCCGTCGTAGCCCGCGTCACCCGCGCGACGGTGGCGCGTCGCCGGTATCGGGCCGCACGTTCCACTCGCCGTCGTCGTCGTCCTCGTCGGCCTGCGGCTCGAGCTCCCACGAGTACTGCTTGCGCGGCGGGATGTCGCGCCCGCGCAGCACGAGCGCCAGCACCGCGGCGATCACCGCCGCCGCGAGGTGCGTCTCCCACGACACGCCGTGCTTGATCGGCAGCACGCCCCACACCAGCGCGCCGTACAGGAACGCGACCAGCAGCGACGCGGCGATCGCGCGCCGGTCGCGGCGGATCAGGCCGGCCATGAAGACGTACGTCACGAGGCCGTACACGAGGCCGCTGGCGCCGATGTGGATCGAGCCGCGGCCGAAGAGCCACACCGCGATGCCGGGGCCGACGTAGATCGCGGGCAGCACGATGCGCGACGCGTCGGGATACAGGAACAGCATCGCGGTGCCGGCGATCGCGAGCGGCAGCGCGTTGCTCACGAGGTGCATGAAGTCGGCGTGCAGCAGCGGCGCGGCGAGCACGCCGAAGAGCCCGGACAGCGTGCGCGGCTCGACGCCGAATCGTCGCAGGCCGAGGCCCAGCATCTCGTCGGCGACGAACACGATGCCGAGCACCGCGACGAACGCGACGGCGAGGATCCACGACGCCTGGAAGTCGGCCTTCGTCGCGGGGGACTGGACGTGGAGGGGATCGTTGGCGTGGATGTGCATGGACGGGCGGCCGGGCGCAGGCGCGGCCGGCGGTAAGCGCTGCGTCAATGATCGGTACGCCCGCGGTCCTTTTCAATGGGCCGTCCGTCGGCGGATGCGCAGGCCCGGGCCGGTCCGGTGGATTCTCTTATAATCGAAGGATTACGACGGCATGCGCCGCACGTCACGCTCACGGGGAGACGGTTCATGAAGTGCACGGTGGTGGGTTCGCGCTATTTCGGCGCCACGGTCTTCGCGGCCCTGCGCAAGGAAGGCTTCGACATCGCGCACGTGGTCGCGCCCGCGGCCGACGATCGCCTCGCGGTGGCCGCGAAGGACGCCGGCGTGAGCGTGCACGTGCTCGAGAATCCGAAGCTCGTGCCGGCGGAAGCGGTTCCGGTGGGCACCGACCTCGTCATCGCCGCGCACACGCACGCCCGCGTCAGCAACGAGGCGCTGGCGCGCTCGCGCCTGGGCGGCATCGGCTATCACCCGTCGCTCCTGCCGCGCCATCGCGGCATCGCGGCGGTCGAGTGGACGGTCCTCGAAGGCGATCCGATCGCCGGCGGCTCCGTCTATCACCTGGCGGACGGCTGGGACAAGGGCGCGGTGGCCGCGCAGGACTGGTGCTTCGTGCTGCGCGGCGAATCGGCGCGCGACCTGTGGGAGCGCGCGCTGGCGCCGATGGGCCTGAAGCTCCTCGCACAGGTGGTGCGGCACGCGCAGCAGCAGGGCAACCTGCCGGCATTCCCGCAGGACGAGCGCTTCGCGACGCGCGCGCCGATGATCAAGCGCACCGTATCGTTGACCGAGGACAACACCCCCATGATCACTTCGCTGGTCGTCACCGTGATCGGCCCGGACCGCCCGGGCATCGTGAGCCTGCTCTCCGCGAAGGCGCAGGGCTTCGGCGCCAACTGGGCGGGCAGCCGCATGGCGAGCCTCGCGGGGCACTTCGCGGGCATGGTCCACTTCGAGGTGCCGCCGGAGAACGCCGATGCGCTCGCCAACGCGCTGCGCGCGCTCGAGTCGGCGGACTTGAAGATCGTCATCGAGAAGAGCGGCGGCGGCGCGGTGCCCGAGGGCCGGCGCGTGGTGCGCATCGAGGTGGTCGGCCACGACCGGCCCGGCATCGTGCGCGACATGTCGGGCGCGCTCGCGCAGCGCGGCGTGTCGATCGTCGAGCTGCACACCGAGATCGTGAGCGGCGCGATGACCGCCGAGCACCTCTTCAAGGTGAAGGCCGTGTTGCTGGTGCCGAAGACGGTCACGAACGAGGACGTGCGCCGCTCGATGGAGGCGCTCGCCAACGAGATGATGGTGGACCTCGAGCTCGGCGAGGCCGCGTCGCGGTGAGCGACACCGTCAACGATTACTGGCGCGAGCTCACGCCCGCGGAGATCGCGGCCGGCCGCCATCGCGAGTTCGTCGGCGGCCTCTGGAACGAGATCGGCGCGCTGCAGTTCGACTTCCTGCGCGCGCAAGGGCTGACGCCCGCCGACGCGCTGCTCGACGTCGGCTGCGGCGCGCTGCGCGGCGGCGTGCATTTCGTCCGCTACCTGGACCGCGGCGGCTACTGCGGCCTCGACGTCAATGCATCGCTGCTGGAGGCCGGGCGGCAGGAGTTGGGCGACGCGCTCCTGCGCGACAAGTCGCCGCAACTCGTCGTCAGCGCCGACTTCGGCTTCGCCGCGTTCGGCCGCCGGTTCCGCTACGCGCTCGCGGTGTCGGTGTTCACGCACCTCGACATGAACCGCATCGTGCTGTGCCTCGCGCGCATGCGCGAGGTGCTCGCGCCGGACGGCCGCTTCTTCGCGTCGTGGTTCGAGGCGCCGCACGCGGCCTGCATGGCGCCGCAGGATCACGCGGCGGGCATCCGCACCTACTACGTCCACGATCCATTTCACTACGCGTACGGCGAGATGCAGGCGATGGCGGCACTCGCGGGCATGAGCGTCGAGCGCATCGGCGACTGGGGCCACCCGCGCGGCCAGCGCATGCTCTGCTTTCGCGCGTAAGCAATGCCGCGGCCACGGCCGCGTGCGAATGTTCCCTTCCCTTGCTGCGGTCTTTGGACTAGGCTGAAAGCATGGCCGGCGCGTGCACGCCGCGCGCCGCCCGCCATGCCAAGCCCAACGGTCTACAGGGAGGTAACAACATGAACAGCAAGAGAACTCTGCTCGCCGTCGCCATGCTTTCCACGTTGCTCGCAGGCGCGATGCCCGGTGCGCAGGCGGCCACCGGCACCATGCCCGAGCGCGATGTCGCCCGCGGCGGCGCGACGGCCGTCGACTGGGCGCTCGATGCGGCCGTCGCCGCGCGCAACCTCGCGGCCCCCGACGCCGCGCTGCTGCGCGAGCAGTTGCAGATGCAGTTCGAGTCGTTGTCCGCGGCGGCGCGCGAGCAGGTGCTGGCCGCCGGCGCCGTCGCGCAGAACACGGAATCGGCGATGCGCGTCGTGCAGGTGTTGAACAGCGTGATGGCCCAAGCGGCGCGGCAGGCAGAAGCCGCATCGCGGCAGGCCGACGTGAAGTTCAACGCGAAGCTCGACCCGCAATCGGCCGCGCAGGCCAAGCTCGGCGCCGACGGCGACCTGGTCTACCTCGCGACGGTAGGCCCGTGCCGCATCTACGACTCGCGCTTCGGCCCGGGCCAGTTGCCGCCGACGACGGCGCGGCAGGTCTACACGATGTCGATCCTCAACGGCTATGCGTTTGCGACCGACCAGGGCGGCTCGGGCGTCACCGGCAGCGGCAATTGCGTGCCGACGGCGTTCCTGGGCACCCGCCCGACCGCGGTGGTCGCGACCGTCACCGTCGTCAACACCTCCGCTTCCGGCGCCTTGCAGGCGTGGAACGGCGGCACCACGCTGACCGGCGGCGCGGTGCTCAACTGGAACGCGGGGGATCGTGTTTCGAACACCACGATCATCCCGATGGATCGCTCGATCGCCCCCTACCCGAGCAGCGGCAGCAAGCGCGACATCGGCATCTACAACAACTCGAGTGCGCCGGTCGACTTCGTGATCGACGTGGTCGGCTACATGATCGAGAACCAGGCGACGGCGCTCGATTGCGTGCTGGTCGCCGGGACGTCGACGAATCTCGCCAGTGGCGCGAGCAATTTCTTCGCTTCGCCGGCGTGCGCGTCGGGTTATACGCAAGTCTCCTCGCAGCCATACGCGCCCGCGTACGGACTGTGGACCGGCACCATCAACAACGGCGGCTGCCGCATCAGCAACAACACCGGGTCCACGCAGTCGGTATCCTGCGACTCGTTCTGCTGCCGCGTGCCCGGCCGCTGATCCGTCACGCAGCTTCGCTTCGCCAACGCCCCGGCGCGTCGCGCCGGGGCGTTTTTCGTTTCGGCGCCTACTCCCCGATCTGCTGCAGCAGGTAGAGGCGCTGGTAGAGGCCGCCGGGGATCGCCATCAGCTCGTCGTGCGTGCCCTGCTCCGCGATGCGACCGTGGTTCAGCACGACGATGCAATCCGCCTCGCGGATCGTGGACAGGCGATGCGCGATCGCGATCACCGTGGTGCGCGCGGCGAGCGCCGCCACCGCCGTTTGCACCTCGCGTTCCGTCGCGCTGTCGATGCGCGAGGTCGCCTCGTCGAGGAACAGGATGCGCGGCTGTCCGGCGAGCGCGCGCGCCACCGCGAGCAGTTGCTTCTGCCCCGCCGACAGGCGCGCGCCGCCTTCGCCGAGCGGCGTGTCGTAGCCGCGCTCGAGGCGCTCGATGAACTCGTGCGCGTGCGCCGCGCGCGCCGCGGCGACGATCGCGTTGTCGGGCAGGCCGCGGCCCATGTCGATGTTCTCGCGTGCGCTCGCGGCGAGCAGGAACGGCTCCTGCGGCACGAGGCCGACGTCGGCGCGGAACTGCGCGTCGCCGATCTGCGCGAGCGGGACGCCGTCGATCTCGATGCGGCCCGCCTGCGGCGTGTAGAAGCGCAGCAGCAGCGACAGCAGCGTCGACTTGCCGCTGCCGGTGTGGCCGACGACGCCCACGAAGCTGCCCGCGGGCACGACGAGTGAAAGATCGTGCAGCACCGGCTGCGCCGGGTCGTAGCCGAACGTGACGCTCGCGAGCTCCACGCGCCCGGCCGTGATGCTGCGCGCATGCGTGGCCGGCGCCGCCTCGGGCTCATGCATCAGCGTGTCGACGCGCGACGCGGCGACCAGCGACTGCTGCAGCGTCGAGAACTGCAGCGTGATCTGGATCAGCGGCTCGACGACCCGCGCGACGTAGGCGATGAACGCGTACAGCAGGCCCACCTCCACGCCCTGCATCTGGTGGCTGCCGACCGCCGCGACGATCACCACGATGAGCAGGATGTTCACGAAGTCGAGCGCGGGACGCAGGAGCCACGCGTTGGCGCGCAGTGCGCCGAGGCGCGCGTCGTAGTGGGCCTCGTTGGTGCGCGCGAAGCGCTCGCGGAAGCGCGGCGCGGCGCCCGCCGCCTGCAGCACGCTCATGCCGGCGATGCCCTCCGCCATCTGCGCGTTGAGATCGCTGCGCAGCGCACGCTGCCGCGTGACCGCGGCCGCGGAGAGCTTCTGGTAGCCCCACACGATGCCGACGGTGGCGGGCACCAGCAGCAGCACGATCAGCATGAGGCGCCAGTCGAGCCACAGCATCGCCACGGCGACGCCGAAGAGCACCGTGAGGCCCACCAGCACCTCGAACAGCGCCTTGGTGTAGAGCTCCTTCACCGCCTCGGTGTCGTTGGTGATGCGGCTCACGAGCTGGCCGGTGATCGCGCGGTCGAAGAAGCTCATCGGCAGGCGCATCACGTGCGTGTAGACGGCCTCGCGCAGCCGCCGGACGGAGCGCGTCGCGAGACCCGCGAGGCGCAGGAGCTGGTAGTAGCGGATGACCGTGGCCACGATCCCCGTCGCGAGGTAGCCGACGAGCAGCAGCGCCATCATCGCGACGTCGTCGACGCGCGGCACGAGGTACTGGTCGATGAGGCGCTTGCCGAAGATGGGGCCGGCGGCCTCGAGCAGCGCCGCGATGCACAGCCACAGCGCCGCGTGCAGCACGTCGCGCTTGTCGGGACGCGCGGCCCACCACAGGAGCGCGACCGCGCGCCGCCGCTCGCCGCGATCGGCGGGACGGAGGTCGGCGTCGAGGGCAGCGGCGCTCGTCATGCCGCCTCCAGGCTCGCTTCCAGTTGCTGGTAGCGCCACTGCGCGGCATACCAGCCATCGGCGCGCAGGAGGTCGTCGTGGGTCCCGCGCTCCGCGATGCCGCCGTCCTTCAGCACGACGATCTCGTCGGCGTCCATCACGGCCGACAGCCGGTGGCTGACGATGATCGCCGTGCGGCCGCTGCGCGCCGTGCGCAGGTGGGACAGGATGCGCGCCTCGGTGCCGGTATCGACCGCGGACAGCGCGTCGTCGAGCAATAGCAGCGGCGCGCGCGCGAGCAATGCGCGGGCGATCGCGACACGCTGCCGCTGGCCGCCCGACAGCGTCACCCCGCGTTCGCCGACGAGCGTGTCGTAGCCTTCCGGAAAGCGCAGCACGTCGGCGTGCAGGTCCGCCATGCGCGCGGCTTCCTCGACCTCCGCGCGGGTCGCGTCGGCGCGGGCGAGCGCGATGTTGGCGGCGATCGACGCCGAGAACAGGAACGGCTCCTGCGGCACCCACGCCATCGCGGCGCGCAGCGCGGCGAGCCGGAAGTCCGCGAGAGGGACCTCACCCCACGTGATCGTGCCCGTCGCAGGCTCGTAGTGGCGCAGCAGGAGATGCAGGAGCGTGGACTTGCCCGCGCCCGTCGGTCCGACGATGCCGAGCGTGCGTCCCGGCGCGAGCGCGACGTCGATGCCGTGCAGCGCCGCGCGGCGCGTGCCGTCGGCCCCGGCGGCGACGCCGGGATAGGTGAAGCCGACGTTCGCGAAGCGCAGCGCGCCTTCCGGCGCACGCCCGATCGTGCCTGCGTCGGACATCGACAGCGGTGCGCGCAGCACCGGATCGAGGCGCTCCCACGCGGCCTTGCCGCGCTCGACCAGCGACAGCACCCAGCCCGTCGCGAACATCGGCCAGATGAGCTGCGACAGGTACATCGTGAACGCGGTGAGCGTGCCGATGGTGAGCTCGTCGCGCCAGACGAGGTAGCCGCCTAAGCCGAGCGTCAGCACGGTGGCGAGGGTCAGCGTCACGCCGACCGCCGGCTCGTACGCGGACTCCCACTTCTGCGCGTCGTAGCTGCGCGTGGCCGCGCGCTCGGCACGCGCCGCGAAATCGGCGGACGCGCGCCCCTCGAGCCCGAGCGCGCGCAGCGTGCGCACCGCGGCCATCGTCTCCTGCACGTGGTCGTTGAGGTCGGAGAAGCGGTCGAGCGACGCGCGCCACGCGTCGTGCACCTCGCTCGAGATGCGCCAGAACGCGAGCGCCATCAGCGGGAACGGCAGCAGCGCGACCACGCCCAACCGCCAGTCGACGCCGAGCGTCATCATGGCGACCACGAGGACGAGCGTCAGCGTGCCGTCGAAGCCCGCGAGGCAAGCCTCGCCCGCGGCCATCTCGATCGCGTCGACGTCGTTGGTCGCGAGCGCCATCAGGTCGCCCGTGCGCTGGCCGTGGAAGAACTCGGGGCCCTGCAGCGTCAGGCGCTCGTAGAGCGAGGTGCGCAGCTCGATGCCCAGGCGGAACGCTGCGCTGAAGAGCGCGATGCGCCAGCCCACGCGCAGGAGGTAGATCGCGACGCCCATCGCCAGCAGGACCGCAAGCTCGAAGGCGAGCGCATAGCCGGTCAGGTCGTCGGCGACGAGCCCGTCGATCACGTGCCCGATGCGGCGCGGGATCCACACCGTGAGGACCGCGATGATCACCAGCATCAGCGCCGCACCGGCATAGGCACGGCGATGGCGCCACGCGAAGCGCCCGACGAGCGAGTAGAGGGTCACGAAAACGACGGCGCCGGCGGGACGACGCACGCCGGTCGGAAGGCGGGAACCGCGGCCCGCGAGGGTGGGAATTGTAACGCGCGGGCGTGCGGGACGACTACATGCGCGGGGTGCGCTGCCTGCGAATCTGCGATCGAGGTTGCGGTGCGCGGCGATGGAGTCGCGACGATTGCGATGCGGGTCCGCGCCCGTTCACGCGAACGTCCCCACCCTCACCCCAGCCCTCTCCCGCCGCGGGCGGGAGAGGGAGCCTTGGGGCGCTACGCGCTCACGTCATCGCTTCAACGAAGACCTCCCTCGCCCCCGCAGGGGGAGAGGGTTGGGGTGAAGGGCTGCGTCCCTTCGCACCAACGTCCCCACCCTCACCCCGGCCCTCTCCCGCCCGGGGGGCGGGAGAGGGAGCCCTGGGGCGCTACGCGCTCACGTCACCGCTTCAACGAAGACCTCCCTCGCCCCCGGAGGGGGAGAGGGTTGGGGTGAGGGGCTGCGTCCATTCACGCCAACGTCCCCACCCTCACCCCAGCCCTCTCCCGCCGCGGGCGGGAGAGGGAGCAGTTATGCGCCGGATGGCGACAGACCGCGTGTCGGAGTCTCCAACCCTCGACACGACACTCACGCCGCCGGCAAATGAATCTCGAACCGCGCGCCCCCTCCCGCCGAATCGCCGATCACGAACCGCCCCGAATGCGCGAGCGCGATCTCGTTCGCGATCGCGAGGCCCAGCCCCGTCCCGCCCTCGCTCGCGTTGTCCCCGCGATAGAACCGCTGCACGACGCGGCTGCGCTCCGCCACCGGAATGCCGGGCCCCGTGTCCTCGACCACCACCGTCGGATCCGGCAACTGCCGCACCGATACCGTGACGCGTGCCTGTGGCGGGCAATACTTGAGCGCGTTGTCGAGGAGGTTGTTGATCGCCTCGGCCACCAGCGCGGCGTCGACCTCGGCGTGCACGTGGTCGGACGTCTCGTCGAAGCCCAAGTCGATCCCCGCGGCCATCGCGTGCGGCACCCAGTTGCGCGCGGTGTCGAACGCGAGCTCGTACAGATCGGTGCGCGTGCGGTTCGCGCCCGACTGCGCGTCGGGCTCCGCGCGCGACAGCAGCAGGAGCTGGTTGGCGAGCCGCGTCGCGCGATGCACCGACGCCTGCAGGCGCGCGATCGCTGCGCGCATCTCCGCGGGATCCTTGCAATGCATCGCCTGCTCCGCCTGCAGGTTGAGCGCCGTGAGCGGCGTGCGCAGCTGGTGCGCGGCGTTGGCGATGAACGTGCGATGCGCGAGCGCGGCGGCGTCGAGGCGCGCGAGTGTCGCGTTGAGCGCCTCGATGAGCGGCTGCATCTCGGCCGGCATGTTGTCGCCGGGCACCGCGCGCAGCTTGCGGTAGCTGATGTCGCGCAGGGACGTCGACAGCGCGTGCAGCATCTCGGTCTGCTCGTCGATCGCGCGGTATGCGATCCAGCCGGCGATGACGAGCAGCACGAGCTGCGGGATCCACACGGTGAGCAGGATCTCCTCGGCCAAGCGGTCGCGCTTGTGCATGGTCTCGCCGACGACGATCGTAACCGCCTCGCCGCGCGGCGGCAGCGGCGAGCTCACCATCACCCAGCGCACGGGCGCGCCCTTGTACTGCGCGTCGTAATAGCGGTAGTTGAAGTGCTGCTGCTCGTTGCGGCCGTGCACGGGCACGTCGCCGCCGGCGATGAGCCCGCTGTCCGAGCCCTCGACGCGATAGTAGAGGTGATCCTCCGCGTCCCACTCGAACATCTCCTGCGCGATGCGCGGGAGATCGAGCGCCGCCACGCCTCCGATGAGCCGCACCTGCTGCGCGAGGCTCTGCGCGGAATCGTAGAGCCAGCGGTCGTAGATGCGATCCGCGTAGTGGCGCGCGGCCCACGACGTGATCGCGCCGCCGAGCGCGAACAGCACGAGCAGCGGCAGCGCGAGCTGCAGGATGAGCCGGCGCCGCAGGCTCGCGGTGGTGCCTTTCGCCTTCGCCACCGCGTTCAGCCCACTGCAGGCACCTGGCGCAGCAGGTAGCCGAAGCCGCGCACCGTCACGATCTCGACGTCGCTGCCCTGGATCTTGTTGCGGATGCGGTGCACGTACACCTCGACGGTCTTGTCGCCGATGTCCTCGTTGTGCTCCGCCAGCGTCTCGGTGAGCTGCGCCTTGGTGACCACCCGCCCCGCGTTGCGCATGAGCCGGCGCAGCACGTAGAGCTCGCGCGGCGTGAGCGGCAGCGGCGCATCGCCCGCGAGCACGCGCGTCTCGTCGGCGGCGAGCTTGAGCGTCCCGAGCACGAGCTCCTGCGGCGCGCCGCGGTCCGCGCGGCGCAGCACCGCGCGGATGCGCGCGTCGAGCTCCGAGATGTCGAACGGCTTCACGATGTAGTCGTCCGCGCCGGCGCGCAGTCCGCCCACGCGCTCCACCGGGCGGTCGCGCGCGGTGAGGCAGATGACCGGCAGCGGATCGTTGCGCGCGCGCAGCTCGCGCAGCACGTCGCCGCCGTCGCGGTCGGGCAGGCCGAGGTCGAGCAGCATCAGGTTCGGCGACCAGCTCTTCGCCTGCGCCAGCGCCTCGCCCGCGGTGCCCACCACGAGCAGCGTGTAGCCCAGCCGCCCGAGCTCGAGCGTGAGCATGCGCGCGATGGGCGGGTCGTCCTCGACCGCGAGAATCCGGGTGTGCACGTTTCGAATGTACCTGACCGCCGCGGCCGCGCGCCCAAGCCATTGAATTGCTGCGGCGCACAGCAGGAATCGAAAGCGAAATGAAAGGTTGCACCTCTAGAGTGCACGCACCCTCATTTCGAGCCGCAAAGGCTCATCCACGCAAAGGCCGCTCGTGCAATTCATCAAAGGTCCCAAGGATTTCTGGGCCGGCGTGCTGTTCGTCGCGCTCGGGATATTCGCCATCACCGTCGGCAGCAACTACACCCTGGGCACCGCGGCCCGCATGGGGCCGGGCTACTTCCCGCGCATCCTCGGTATCCTGCTGATCCTGCTCGGCACGATCATCGCGCTGCAGGGCGTGCGCGTGCCCGGCGAGTCGATCCCGCGCTGGCACTGGCGCCCCACCCTCGTGGTGCTCGGCAGCGTCGTCATCTTCGGCCTCGTGGTGGACAAGCTCGGCATGGCGCTCGGGACCGTGCTGCTCATCGTCGGGTCCTCGGCCGCGAGCCACGAGTTCCGCCCGAAGGAAGCGGTCATCGCGGGCATCCTGCTGTCGGCGCTGGCCTGCGGCGTCTTCATCGTTGGACTGGGCGTGCAGCTGCCCATCTGGCCTGCTTTCCTGAACCGGTAGGCCGCCCATGGAACTCCTGCAACACCTCGCCACCGGCTTCGGCGTCGCGATGACGCCGGTCAACCTCCTCTACGCACTGATCGGCTGCCTGCTCGGCACGCTCATCGGCGTGCTCCCCGGCATCGGCCCCGTCGCGACCATCGCGATGCTGCTGCCCACCACGTACGCGCTGCAGCCCGTGTCCGCACTCATCATGCTGGCCGGCATCTACTACGGCGCGCAGTACGGCGGCTCGACGACCGCGGTGCTGCTCAACATGCCCGGCGAATCGTCATCGGTGGTCACCTGCCTCGACGGCCACCAGATGGCGCGCCGCGGCGAGGCAGGGGCTGCGCTCGCGATCGCGGCGCTCGGGTCGTTCTTCGCGGGCACCGTTGCGACCATGCTGGTCGCCGGCGTCGCCGTGCCGCTGTCGGAGCTCGCGCTGAAGTTCGGCCCCGCCGAATACTTCTCGCTGATGGTGCTGGGCCTCATCGGCGCAGTGGTGCTCGCGAGCGGCTCGCTCATCAAGGCCATCGCGATGATCATCACGGGCCTCCTGCTCGGCATCGTCGGCACCGACGTCAACTCGGGCACGCAGCGCTTCGCATTCGGCGTTCCCGAGCTCTCCGACGGCATCGGCGTGGTCGGCGTGGCGATGGGCCTCTTCGGCTTCGCCGAGATCATCACCAACCTCGAGTCCACCGAGAAGCGGGTGCTGGTCACCAACAAGGTGAAGGGCCTCTGGCTGACCAAGGACCAGTTCATGCAGGCGTGGCCCGCGGTGCTGCGCGGCACGGGCCTGGGCTCGATCCTCGGCATCCTTCCCGGCGGCGGCGCGATGCTCTCCTCGTTCGCGTCCTACACGATCGAGAAGAAGATCAGCAAGACGCCCGAGATGTTCGGCAAGGGCGCGATCCAGGGCGTGGCCGGGCCCGAGTCGGCGAACAACGCCGGCGCGCAGACGTCGTTCATCCCGCTGCTCACCCTCGGCATTCCCGAGAACGCGGTGATGGCGATGATGGTCGGCGCGATGACCATCCACAACATCCAGCCGGGGCCGCAGGTGATGACGTCGAACCCGGGCCTGTTCTGGGGCCTCATCGCGTCGATGTGGGTCGGCAACCTGATGCTCGTCGTGCTCAACCTGCCGATGATCCACATGTGGGTGAAGCTCCTCACCGTGCCCTACCGCATCCTGTATCCCGCGATCCTGCTGTTCTGCGCGATCGGCGTGTACACGGTGAACAACACGGACGTCGACGTGTCGATGACCGCCGTGTTCGGCTTCCTCGGCGTGCTGTTCGTGAAGCTCGGCTGCGAGCCCGCACCGCTGCTGCTCGGCTTCGTGCTGGGGCCGATGATGGAAGAGAATTTGCGGCGCGCAATGCTGCTGTCGCGCGGCGATCCCACCGTGTTCCTGACGCGGCCGATCTCGGCGGGCATGCTCGCCGCGGCGGTCCTGCTGATCGTCATCATCGCGCTGCCCAACATCCGCAAGAAACGCGAGGAAGCGTTCACGGAGGAGTAGCGCGCACCTTCGCGAGCGTGGAGGGGAGAAAGCGAAACAGGGAGCGAATGGCTCCCTGTTTCGTTTGGTGCGTGCCGCGCGCGACGCGCGGCGGATCAGCGCTCGGCGATCAGCGCTTGGCCGACCGGCGCTTCGCCGGGCCGCCGCGCGACGCCCACGCCGGCTTGTCGTGGCCGCGCGCGCCCCACGCGGGCTTCGCCGGGCCGCGGCGGTAGCGCGTGTCGTCGTGCTGCGGCCGCGCGCGCGGCTCGAGGCCCGCGATCACCTCGGCTTCGATGCGGGTGCCGGTGAAGCGCTCGATGCTGCGCACGGTGCCGCGCTCGGCGTGATGCGCGAGCGAGACCGCGATGCCCGACGCGCCCGCGCGGCCGGTGCGGCCGATGCGGTGCACGTAGTCCTCGGCCTGCCGCGGCAGGTCGAAGTTGATCACGTGCGTGAGGCCCGGCACGTCGATGCCGCGGGCCGCGACGTCGGTGGCCACCAGCGTGCGCACGCCGCCGCGGCGCAATGCCGTGAGCGTGTGCGTGCGCTGGCGCTGGTTCATGTCGCCGTGCAGCGCGGCCGCCGCGTGGCCCATGCCCTGCAGGCGCAGCGCGAGCGCTTCCGCGTCGCGCTTGGTCGCGGTGAACACGATGCTCTGGCGCATCGCGACGTCGGTCAGCAGGTGGTCGAGCAGGCGATGCTTGTGTGCGCGGTCGTCGGCGAAATGCAGGCGCTGGTCGATCGCCGCGGGCGGCGCGGCCTGCGTGCGCACGTCGATGCGCACCGGGTCGCGGGTCATCGCCTGCGCGAGGCGGCCGACCGCGCCGTCGAATGTCGCCGAGAAGAGCACGGTCTGGCGCGTGTGCGGCGTCAGCGCGACGATGCGCTCGACGTCGTCCTGGAAGCCCAGGTCGAGCATGCGGTCCGCCTCGTCGAGCACGATCATCGCGAGCTGCGAGAGATCGACGCGGCCGCGGTCGGCGTGGTCGAGCAGGCGCCCGGGCGTCGCGACCAGGAAGTCGATGCCGCGCTCGAGCTGCCGGTTCTGCACGGGGTACGGCACGCCGCCGTACACACAGGCGACGCGCGCCTGCACGCCGCGGCCGTAACGGACGGCGTGCTCGGTCACCTGCTGCGCGAGCTCGCGCGTCGGCGCGAGCACCAGCACGCGCGGCGCGCTGGTCCGCCGCGACGGGCGCGCGGCAGGCGCGCTGCGCGCGATGAGGTCGAGCGCGGGCAGCACGAAGGCGGCCGTCTTGCCGGTGCCGGTCTGCGCGGCGCCGATGACGTCGCGGCCTTCCAGCAGCGCAGGAATGGCCTGCGCCTGGATCGGCGTGGGGGATTCGTAGCCGCAGGCCGCCACGGCGGTGGTCAACGGCGGTGCGAGCTTCAGTTCTGCAAAAGTCATGAAAGCTTTCGAAATGGCGTAACGCGCCGCACGTGCGGCAGGCAATCGCGAGCGCGGCACGTCCCGGCACGTGCGTGCAGGGGGGAATGCCGGCACTGCCAACCGACGCGAGGAACGAGGCGAGCGGTCGCGACTTGGACTACAGCATCGTCGCTAACCGAAAGCTGCCGCGGCGCGGATGAGCCGGCGGCAGGAGCGGGTGTGTCGAGGCACGCCCGGGGAAGTTAGAAGCCGATGATGGGGCCGTCCTCGTGCAGCGCAGATCGTTCGCGGCCGGACGGCCTCGGATGGTGCATGGCAACCGCGAACCCAAAAGTATAGCACGCCGAAGCCACCCTCCGCAAAGGGTCTGACCCCGGTCGTTTGGGGTCTGACCCCGATTGCGCGGGGTCTGACCCTGGGGCGGCGGAAGGGCCGGCGGGGACGCTAGTCCTCGTCGTCCTCCTCGTCGTCCTCGACGTTTTCATCATCGTCGCCGTAATCGCCGTCGTCCGGCTCGCCGATGGGCACGATGTCGTCGTCGTCCGGGCCGCGGCCCGCCGCGACGTCCTGCAACGCGCAGGCCATCTACAGCGGCGGAATGCGCAGGACCTGCCCCGGGTAGATCTTGTCCGGGTCCTTCAGCATCGGCTTGTTGGCCTCGAAGATCTTCATGTACTTGTTGGGATCGCCGTAGTTCGCCTTCGAGATCTTCGACAGGTTGTCGCCCGGGACCACCGTGTAGTACGTCGCCTCGGGCGCGCTCTGGTCGACCGACATCATGTTGTTGACCTTCTCGACGCCCGCCACGTTGCCGCAGCACAGCGCGATCTTCTCCTTCGTCGCCTGGTCGGGCGCCACGCCGAACACCGACACCGTCGACGTCGCGCCGTCGAACGTCACCGTGAGGCCGGTCGCGGACAGGCCCTGCGACTTGATG
Organism: Burkholderiales bacterium; assembly: GCA_046347855.1. Taxonomy (GTDB): domain Bacteria; phylum Pseudomonadota; class Gammaproteobacteria; order Burkholderiales; family Casimicrobiaceae; genus VBCG01. The sequence continues at coordinate 46,190 of JAXMFJ010000011.1, read as the reverse complement.
TAGCCCATGATCGCGTCGGCGGCCGCGTTGTTGGCCGCGCTCGCGTCGGCGCCGGACGTTGCGGCCGGCTCCGCCGCTGCGGCGGTCGTCGCCGCCTGCGCATGACCGCGGCCGAACAGCTTCTCGCCGGCTTCCTTGACGAAACTGATGAGGGACATGGAGAGCTCCTGGGAATGGGCCAGCGCGGGCACGCGGCCTTCAACCTGCAAGCGTACACCGGCGCGCGCGATGCGCAGCGTTGTTTGCCGCTCGCCGCGACTGCGCGATTGCGGTACGCTTGACGATCGCCCGCTGCTGCAAGGAGCCGTTCCGTGAAGATCGTCGCCTGCCTGGCCCTCGCGCTGCTCGTCGCGGGATGCATCCCCATCGGGGCGCGCGTGCAGAACATGTACGCGGAAACGTCTGCAAAAGGCGTCCGCGGCCCCGGTGGGTGACGTAACGCCGGCGTTGCGCCTTTTGCAGCCGGAACTTCCACGGCGAGTCAGGCGGCCGGCTTGGGGCGGCCCGGCGCCGGCCGCAGGCAAGTGCCACGCAAGAACGAGTGTCGTGCGCCGGACTCTGCACCGCCGCAGGTGGGAGACATTCTGAGCGCCCGGTCGTACGCCGACGTCAATTCGACAATGCCACCTGCGCCCGCGGAACGTCGACGATGTCCGCGAGCCGCGCGTTGGTGAACACGAGCTGCCGCTCGGCGCCCCACGCGTCCGGGTAAGACCACACTTCCTGCCACCCGCGCGCGAGCCGCGTGCGCACGATGCGCGCGGGCCGGCCCCACGCCGGCATGTTGAGCACCTCGTCGTCAGAGAGCCCGAGCGCGATCGAGCGCTTCGGCCACGGCCCGATCTTGCGGCCGGCGGGCGCAGGGGCTTCCGACGCCGGCGGCACCGGCACCGCCTCTGCTGGCCCCGCGAAGCGCGCGATGCGCACCGACGCCGCATCGGTCCCGCACGGCATCGACTGGTAGGTGACCGCGCCGCGTGCCGTGCACTTGTAGATGGCGCCGGCGTGCGCGCCGGCCGCCAGCAGCGACACCGCAACGAAACCGGCGACGGCGGTGAGGAGTCGGCGCGCATTCATGCGCCCGAAGCTACGCGCGCACGCGGACGCGGGCCATCGGCGCCCGCCGCATCCGCGGGTAGGACCGCACGCCGCGGACGAGCCCCGGGCGCCCGGCGCACCGCGACGGATTACTCGGCCGGCACCGGAATGGTCCGCACCGCCAGCACGCCGTCGATCGCCGCCAGTGCCTCGACCACCGCGGGCGCGATCGCGCTGTCGGCATCGACGAGCGTGTACGCCATTTCGCCGCGCGACTTGTTCACCATCGTGTGGATGTTGAGGCCGGCCTGCGCCATCGTGGTGGAGATCTGCCCCAGCATGTTGGGGACGTTGGCGTTGGCGATCGCGACGCGGAACGGCGACTCGCGCGCGAGCTCGACGTTCGGGAAGTTCACCGCGTTGACGATCGTCCCGTGCTCGAGGTATTCGCGCACCTGGTCCACCACCATCACCGCGCAGTTGTCCTCCGCTTCGGCCGTGGACGCGCCGAGGTGCGGCAACACGATCGCGCGCGGCTCGTGCAGGAGCACGGGCGACGGGAAGTCCGTCACGTAGTAGCGCAGCTTCTGCGCCGCGAGCGCGGCGGCGACCGCCGCATCGTCGACGATGCCGTCGCGCGCGAAGTTGAGCAGCACCGCGCCCTGCTTCATTGCGGCGAGGCGCGTGGCGTCGAAGAGGTGCCGCGTCGCCGGCAGCAGCGGCACGTGCACGGTGACGAAATCGGCGTGGCGGATCGCCTCCTCGATGCTATGTGCGCGGCGCACCGACGACGGCAGGCGCCACGCCGCATCCACGGTGATGTCGGGATCGTAGCCCGTCACCTTCATCCCAAGCTTGATCGCGGTGTCGGCGACGAGGCTGCCGATCGCGCCCAGGCCGACGATGCCGAGCGTGCGCTGCGGCAGCTCGAAGCCTGCGAACGATTTCTTGCCCGCCTCCACCTGCGCCTCGAGGTCCGCGGCCGCGGGATCGAGCCCCGCGACGTAGCGCAGCGCGGCCGGCAGGTTGCGCGCGGCGAGCAGCAGCGCGGCCACCACCAGTTCCTTCACCGCGTTCGCGTTCGCGCCGGGCGCGTTGAACACCGGTACGCCGCGCTGCGACATCGCCGCCACCGGGATGTTGTTGGTGCCGGCGCCCGCCCGTCCGATCGCCTTCACGCTCGCGGGGATCGGCATCGCGTGCAGGTCGTGCGAGCGCACGAGGATCGCATCGGGCGCCTCGACGCTCTTGCCCACGATGAACCGCGCCGCGGGAAAGCGGTGCAGCCCGTGGCTGCTGATCGTGTTCAGCGTGAGGACCTGCCAGCGGTTCATGACCCTATCCCCGCCTCGCGCACCGCCCTGCGCGCGCTCATCCGTGCGTGCGCTCGAAGTCCTTCATGTACGCGACGAGCGCTTCCACGCCCGCCACCGGCATCGCGTTGTAGATCGACGCGCGCATGCCGCCGACGGCGCGGTGGCCCTTCAGCTGCACCATGCCCCGCTCCTTCGCTCCCTTGAGGAACGCCTCGTCGAGCGCGGGGTCGGGCAGGTGGAACGGCACGTTCATGCGCGAGCGATCCTCGCGCCGCACCTTGTTCGCGTAGAAACTGCTCGCGTCGAGGCAGTCGTAGAGGAGCTTCGCCTTGGCGATGTTGCGCTGCTCGATCGCGGGCACGCCGCCCTGCGCGAGCAGCCACTTGAACACCAGCCCCGCGATGTAGATCGAGTAGGTGGCCGGCGTGTTGAGCATCGAGTCGGCGGCGGCCTGCTCCTTCCAGTGGAACGCCGACGGCGTGATCGGCAGCGCGCGGTCGAGGAGGTCCTCGCGCACGATGACGAGCGTGAGCCCCGCGGGCCCGATGTTCTTCTGCGCGCCGCCGTAGATCACGCCGTACTTCGCGACGTCGACGACGCGCGACAGGATGTGCGACGACATGTCGGCCACCAGCGGCACGTCGCCGGTGTCGGGCGTCCAGTGGTACTCGACGCCGCCGATCGTCTCGTTGGTGCACACGTGCACATACGCCGCCCCCGGCGTGAGCTGCCAAGTTTCGCGCGGCGGGACATACGTGAAGCCTTGGTCCTCCGCGGAGGCGGCGACGTTCACGGTGACGTACTTCCGCGCCTCCTTGAGCGACTTCTTCGACCACTCGCCGGTGTTGACGTAGTCGGCCGTCGTGTGCCCGTGCGCGAGGTTCATCGGCACGATCGCGTTCTCGCCGATCGCGCCGCCCTGCAGGAACAGCACCTTGTAGCTCGCGGGAATCGCGAGCAGCGTGCGCAGGTCGGCCTCGGCCTCGTCGGCGATGCTGATGAACTCCTTGCCGCGATGGCTCATCTCCATCACCGACATGCCGCTGCCGTGCCAGTCGAGCATCTCGCCGGCGGCGATGCGCAGCACGTCCTCGGGAAGCACGGCGGGTCCGGCGCTGAAGTTGAAGATTCGCATGGGAGTATCCGGAAGACGGGGGCGTTCCCGTCATTATCGCGTGGACCCAGTGGTGCGCACCTCTGCAACGCTAAAATCGGGCGATGCGCCTTCCCCTTCCGTTGCGCCGCGGCGCGGTGGCGGCACTCGCTGCCGCGGGTGCCCTGCCTGCGCTCGCTGCGCCGCCGCGCGCCGAGATCCAGGTCGGGCTGTGCGGTGAGCCGCAGGCCGTCGCCCGCGCGCTCGACCTCGTCCCCCGCGCGCCGCCCTACGACACGTGGCTGTTCGACGATGCGTCGCTGTCGCTGCAGGGCCGCGGCGTGCGCCTGCGGCTGCGCATGCAGGCCGACGCGCCGGTGCTCACGGTGAAGGTCGCCGATCAGGATTGCCGCACGCTGCCCAAGGACGCGCTGCCGCGCGGCGAGGGCAAGTGCGAGTACGACGTGCACGGTGCCGCGATCGCCGGCGCGGTGTCGCTCGAGCAGCGCATCCCATCCGCCGCGGCCGCGGAGCTGATCGCGGGCAAGCGCTCCGTCGCGACGCTGCTGAGTCCCGCGCAGCGCCGTTACCTGCGCGACGTGCTGCGCCTCGACCCGTTGCCGCCCGACCTGCGCGCGCTGGGTCCGATCGCGACGAGCGTGTTCCGCACGCGCGACAGGCGCTACGACGTGGACCAGTCGACGCTGCCCGTCGGTGCCGCCACGATGGAGATTTCGATCAAGGTGCCGCTGGCGGAGGTGACCGCGGCGCAGGCGGCGCTGGACGAGCGGCTCGCGGCGGCGCGCGTGGCGCGCTGCGAGGACCAGTCGGGACAGGCCGCGAGCAAGCTGCGCTCGCTCGTGGAGCGCACGGCGCCGAAGCCCTGACGCCTCGGCGTCGCGTCGCGCACGATCACTCGGCGGCGGCCGTCTTCTCCGGCATCGCGACCAGCGACTCGGGCAGGTCGACGCCCAGGAACCGCGACACGCGGATCGGCGTATCGGCGCGCTGGAACCGCCCGACGTCCTCGATGAGCTGGCGGTCGCCCATCGTCATCCGCGAGCGCAGGCGCACGTACTCCGCCCACGAGCCCAGGATGTAGCGCTCGACGAAGAGGCCCTCTTCCGCGAGATCGCGGAACACGCGCCAGCTGTCGGCGCCGTTGCGCCGGCGCACCGGCCCCATCGCGCGGATCGCGCGCAGGAACGCGTCGCGGTTCTCCGGCGCGATGCGGTACTCGATCTGGATCAGCACCGGGCCGTCGTCGGGCTCCGGCTCCTCCACGAGGCCCATGCCGGGAAGCTCGCTGCCGGGGAGGATGTCCTTGTCGCCGCCCAGGCGCACGCGCACGTGCCGCGTCGCCGCGAGCGCCACGAGGAACAGTCCCGCCGCCGCCAGGAGCGCGATGCGCGTGCCGTACCACGACGCGAGCGCGCCCCACACGATGCTGCCCAGCGCGAGGCTCGCCTGCACGGTCAGGAACGAGATCGCGACCGCGCGCGCCCGCACCCACGCCGGCACGGCGCTCTGCGTGCCGGCGCCCAGGCTCGCGAACACGCCGACCCACGCGGCGCCGGCGCCGAACGCGCCCACCATCGCGACCGCGGTGATCGTGGTGGCGGCCACCAGCGTCGCCGAGATCACCCACAGCAGGCACGCGGCCACGACCATCCGCTGCAGCGAGTGGCGCCGCAGCTGGCCCGGCAGCATGAGCGCGCCCAGCACCGCGCCGGAGCCGAAGCTGCCGAACAGCACGCCGAAGCCGCCGGCCCCGAGGCCGAGCTGGTCGCGCGCGATCACGGGCAGCAGCGCCCACAGCGAGCTCGCGAACGCCGAGAAGATGAGGTTGCGCACGAGGATCGCGCGCAGCGGCGCGGAGTGCCGCGCGTAGCGCACGCCGCTCACGATCCCGGAGAACAGCGACTCGGGCACACCGGGCAGCGCCGGCGGCTGGGGCGGCCAGCCGCGCACGACGAGGATCATGCCGATGAAGAACACGGCGCTCGCGAGGAACGCGTTGCCCGAGCCGATCCACGCGGCGAGCAGGCCGGCGAACGCGGGGCCCACGGCGCGCGACACGTTCATCGCGACGGCGCCGAGCGCCACCGCCTGCGGCACCTCGGGCCGCTCGACGAGCTCGTTGATGCTCGCCTGCTGCGCGGGCTGGTAGAACGTGAACGCGACGCCGATGACGAACGTCAGGAACAGGAGGCCCCACGGGCTGATCCAGTCGGTGATGGTCGTCACGCCGAGCACCACGGTGCCGACGAGGAACAGCACCTGCGTGGCCATCAGCACGCGCCGGCGTTCGACCAGGTCCGACATCGCGCCGGCAAGCAGGCCGAAGAGGATGGTCGGCGCGGTGCTCGCGGTCTGCACCAGCGCCACCATGAGCGCGGACGGCGTCATGGTGGCCATCAGCCACGCGGCCATCGTCGCCTGCATCGTGTAGCCGAGCGCGACCGCGATCAGCGCGAAGTAGAACCGCCGAAACCCGACGTGTCGCAGCGGCGACGACGCGAACACTTCGGTGACCGCCGAGTGGAGGGGTGCGAGCACGGGCAAAGTGTAGCGTGCGGCACGCGCCCTGCGGCAATCGGCGGCGGGCGGGCGTGCGACGGCGGTTGACGGAAGGCGCGATCCGCGTACAGTCGCGGGCGACGGAAGTCCGCGTGCCCCGCGTCGCGCGGGATGGGGGAAACGGCATGGATACACCGATCGCCCACGACAGCCTCTGCCTCGGTCACCTGCCCGCGCGCCACGCGCGCTACCGGCCGCGCCACACGGCGGTCGTGGTGCCGGCGGCGGGGCGCGGCGAGCACGAGGTGCGCCTGACGTGGCGCGAGCTCGACGCGTACGCCAACCGCTGGGCAAACGCGCTCGCGGGCCTCGGCGTGACGCGCGGCGACCGCGTGGCCACCGTCCTCGGCAACGGCCTGCCGCTGCTCGCGTCGTACTGGTCGTGCGCGAAGTTGGGCGCGGTGATGGTGCCGATGTCGCCGCTGCTGACGGCGAGCGGCCTCGTGTCGCTGCTCGCCGATGCGGCGCCGAAGGTCGTGCTCACCGCCCACGACGTGCAGATCGACCTCGCCGCCGTGCGCCGCGAGTGGCCTGCACCCGCGGCCTGGGTCCTCACGGATGCCGCGGCCGACGACGAGGCGGCGGGCGTGCGCGCGTTCGGCGAGCTCGTTGGCGCCGCGCCGGACACGCCGCCGGCGGCGACTGTCGCGTCCACCGACCTCTTCACGCTGATGTACACGTCCGGCACCACCGGCCTGCCGAAGGGCATCCAGCACACGCACTTCATTCGCGCGATGTACGCGACGACGATGGCCAACGCGTGGCGCATGGCGCCGGAGTCGGTGGTGCTGCACGCCGGCGCGCTGGTGTTCAACGGCGCGATGGTGACGATGCTGCCCGCCTTCATGTGCGGCGCGACGTACGTGCTGCAGCGCGCGTTCGACGCCGAGGCGTTCATCGCGGCCGTGGAAGCCGAGCGCGTCACCCACACGATGCTCGTGCCGTCGCAGATCATCGCGATCCTGAACGCGCCGGGCTTCGATCCCGCGCGGCTCGCGTCGCTGCAGATGGTGCTCTCGCTCGGCGCGCCGCTGCACAACGAGTACAAGGACCGCCTCAACCGCCTGCTGCCCGATCGCTTCTACGAGCTCTACGGCCTCACCGAGGGCTTCATCACCGTGCTCGACCGCGACGACGCGCAGCGCATGGCGGGCAGCGTCGGCGTGCCGCCGCCGTTCTACTCGATGCGCATCGTCGGCCCCGACGGCCGCGACCTGCCGGCGGGCGAAGTCGGCGAGATTTGGGGCCGCGGGCCGATCACGATGCCCGGTTACTACCACCGCGACGACATGACCGCGCAGGCGTTGGCCGACGGCTGGCTGCACACCGGCGACCTGGGCTACGTCGACGAGGACGGCTACCTCTACCTCGTCGACCGCATCAAGGACATGATCGACAGCGGCGGGGTCAAGGTGTACCCGAAGGACATCGAGGAAGTCGCCGCGCGCCACCCCGCGGTGCGCGAGGTGGCGGTGTTCGGCATCCCGCACGACAAGTGGGGCGAGACGCCGGTCGCGGCGGTGGTGCTGCGCACGCCGGACGCCGTCGACGCCGAGGCGCTCAAAGACTGGATCAACGCGCGGGTGCAGGCGAAGTATCAGCGCGTCGAGCGCGTGGTGGTGTTCCCCGACTTTCCCCGCAACGCCGCCGGCAAGACGCTGAAGCGCGAATTGCGCGCGCCGTTCTGGCAGGGGCGCGGGCGCGCGATATGAGCGGCGCCGTGACGATGGACACCACCGCCACGCCCGCCGCGATCGCCTCGCTCGTCGCGCGCCATCTCGTCGCGCCTTTCGGCGTGCTGTTCCTCGGCTGGTCCGCGACCAACCTGCTGATCCTCTACTACCTCGACACCGTGCTCGAGTTCGCGGTGCTGATCGTGCTCGTCGGCCGCCACGTCACGGGCATCGGGCCGGCCGGTGCGCCCACGCGCCCCTTCCACGGCCCCGCGGACTGGGTGTGCATGAGCGTCGCGGCGCTGTTCGCCGCCGTCCTGATCGGCATTCCCCTCGGCGTGCCCGTGATGCTGGTCGCGGGCGCGTTCGACGTGTCATGGGCGGAGCTCCTCGATCGCACGTTCCTGTGGGCGCTCGCGGCGCAGGCGATCGCGTCGGTCAGCGGCGCGGTGCAGGCGCACCGGATGCTCCTCGCGCGCAGCGACGACGAGCACGTCCTCAAGCACCGCGCGGCATTCGTGTTCGGGCGCTGGCTGGTGGTCGTGATGGCCATCGCCATCGTGCCGGTGTCGCTGCTCGGGCGCTGGCTGGGCGGCGCGCTGCTGGTGGCGATCTACGCCGGCGCGTCGGTGTACTTTGAGCTCTTCCCGGGACGCGCGCTGCGCTGGCTCAATCCGAAGGAAGCGCGCGCCGACGAGATCGAGCAGGCGAAGACGGGCGCGCGCCCACGTCGGTAGCAGGTCACGCAGGCGAGGCCGCGCGCCGGCGCCGGGTAGAATGGCGCCTCGCGGCTCCGAAGGCCTCGCGGCCCGACGGAGCCGCGTTCCGTTTCGCGCTCCCTTCCCTCGTCCTCCCTCGTGTTCCGCAAGCGCCTCGCCGAAATCTTCGACCTCGCGTGGCCGGTGCTGATCGCGCAGCTCGCCACCATGGCGTACGCGGTGATCGACACGATCATGACCGGGCGTGCGGGCACCGACGACCTCGCCGCCGTCGGCATCGGTGCGTCGATCTACTTCAGCGTGTTCGTGGCGCTGATGGGCGTGCTGCTCGCGGTGTCGCCGACCGTCGCGCACCTCGTGGGCGCAGGGCGTCACGGCGAGATCGGCGAGCAGGTGCGCCAGGCGGGCTGGCTCGCGCTGGGGCTGGCGGTCGTGTCGATCCTGCTGTTCCGCTTCCCCGAGCCGTTCCTCGCCATGAGCGAGCCGCCGCCGGCGGTGGCCGCCAAGGTGCGCAGGTACCTCGACATCGCGGCATGGGGCGTGCCCGCGGGGCTCGCGTTCCGGCTCTTCGCGAGCTACACGACCGCGGTGTCGCGGCCGCGCATCATGATGACGCTGAACCTCGTGGGCCTCGCGCTCAAGGTGCCGCTCAACTACGTGTTCATCTTCGGGCACGCCGGTGCGCCGGCGATGGGCGCGGCCGGCTGCGCGCTCGCGACGGCGCTCGCGACCTGGATCGTGTGCATCGTCGCGTGGCTGCACTGCGGCCTCGCGCAGGCGTACCGGCGGCACGGCGTCTTCGCGCGCTGGTCGTGGCCGCGCTGGCGCGACCAGTGGCACCTCGTGGCGCTCGGCGTGCCGATCGGCGGGACGTTCCTCGTCGACGTCACCGCGTTCACGTTCATGGCGCTGTTCATCGCGCGCCTCGGCGCGATCAACTCCGCGGCGCACCAGATCGCGGCCAACGTCGCGGCCGTGATGTACATGCTGCCGCTCGCGATGGGCACCGCGCTGACGGTGCTGGTCGGGCAGGCGCTCGGCGCGCGCCAGTACCCGCTCGCGCGCGCCACCGGCCTCACCGGCATCGCGCTCGCATCGGGCTTCGCCTGCGCGGGCGCGCTGCTGCTCGTGCTCGGCAGGCACGCGATTGCAAGTCTCTATACGCCCGACCCGGCGGTGCAGGCGCTGGCCGCCGCGCTGCTGCTGTTCGTCGCCGGCTATCACCTGTTCGACGCGCTGCAGGCGGTGATCGTGAACGCGCTGCGCGGCTACAAGCGCGCGGTCGTCCCGCTGCTGGTCAACATCGTGTGCATGTGGGGCATCGGCCTCGCCGGCGGCTACGCGATCGGCCTCACCGCGGTCGTCGATCTCTCGTTCGCGGGACTCGCGACGCCGCTCGGCGTGCGCGGCCTGTGGACCGGCGCCATCGCCGGGATGGCGCTGTCCACGCTGTCGATCCTCGCCTACTTCCTCGCGGTCAGCACGCCGCGTCGCGCGCGGGCGGACGCGGCCGCGCCGACGTGACGCGTCAGCGCTTCGCTCTTGCGAAGGCCGCGGCGAGCGCGGATTCGGGTGCGGGGGCTGCGTCGCGCGGCGCGCGCTCGCGGTGCGCTTGGCGCGACTGCGGCGCCGGCGCATCGCGCGGCCCCTTCGCCGTCCGCGCGCCGGGCTCGTCGGACAGCCGCATCGACAGCGCGATGCGCTTGCGCGCGAGGTCGACCTCCATCACCTTGACCTTGACCACCGCGCCCGCCTTCACGACCGTGTGCGGATCCTTCACGTACGACGTCGACAGCGCCGAGATGTGCACGAGGCCGTCCTGGTGCACGCCGACGTCGACGAACGCGCCGAACGCGGTGACGTTGGTGACCACGCCTTCGAGGACCATGCCCGGCACGAGGTCCTTCATCTCCTCCACGCCTTCGCGGAAGTCCGCGGTGCGGAACGTGGGACGCGGGTCGCGGCCGGGCTTCTCGAGCTCGGCCAGCACGTCGCGCACGGTGGGCTCGCCGAAGCGCTCGTCCGCGTAGCGCGCCGGCGGGAGCTTGCGCAGCAGCGTGCCGTTGCCGATGACCTCGGGCAGCGTGCGCTTCACGTCGGCGAGGATGCGCTCGACCACCGGGTACGACTCCGGATGCACGGCGGAGGCATCGAGCGGATTCTCGCCGCCCTGGATGCGCAGGAAGCCCGCGGCCTGCTCGAACGTGCGCTCGCCTAAGCGCGGCACCGCGCGCAGCGCCGCGCGCGTCGCGAACGGCCCCTGCTCGTCGCGCACGCGCACGATATTTTCGGCGAGCGAGGGCGTCAGTCCCGACACGCGCGCGAGCAGCGGCGCGGACGCGGTGTTCACGTCCACGCCCACCGCGTTGACGCAGTCCTCGACGACCGCATCGAGCGAGCGCGCGAGCTTGAACGGATTGACGTCGTGCTGGTACTGCCCGACGCCGATGCTCTTCGGCTCGATCTTGACGAGCTCGGCGAGCGGGTCCTGCAGGCGGCGCGCGATCGACACCGCGCCGCGCAGGCTGACGTCGAGATCGGGGAATTCCTTCGAGCCCGTCTCCGACGCGGAGTACACCGACGCGCCGGCCTCCGACACCACGACCTTGGTCAGCGCGCGGTCCGCGCAACGGCGCGCGAGATCGGCGGCCAGGCGATCGGTCTCCCGGCTCGCGGTGCCGTTGCCGATGGCGACGAGCTCGACGCCGTGCCGGCGCACGAGCGATTCCAGCGCGCGCAGCGCGCCTTCCCAGTCGCGGCGCGGCTCGTGCGGGTAGAGCGTCGCGGTGTCGACGAGCTTGCCGGTACGATCGACCACGGCCACCTTCACGCCCGTGCGCAGTCCCGGGTCCAGGCCCAGCGTGACGCGCGGCCCGGCGGGCGCGGCGAGCAGCAGGTCGTGCAGGTTGCGCGCGAACACGCGGATCGCCTCGTCCTCCGCGCGGGCGCGCAGCTCCGTCAGCGACTCCATCTCGAGGTGCAGCGAAAGCTTGACGACCCACGTCCAGCGCGCGGTGTCGAGCAGCCAGCGATCCGCGGCGCGACCCTGGTCCGCGAGGCCGAAGTGACTCGCGATCATGCCGATGCACGACGACGCCTGCGGCGGGTCGGCGACCTCTTCGGGCATTTTGAGCGCGAGCCGCAGCACCTGCTCGTTGCGGCCGCGCAGCAGCGCCAGCGCGCGGTGCGAGGGGATCGTCGCGAGCGCCTCGCGGAACGCGAACCAGTCGCGGAACTTGGCCCCCGCCTCCTCCTTGCCCTCGATCACCGTCGAGACCACGAGCGCGTGCTGCGCGACGTGCTGGCGGACGCGTTCGAGCAGCGCCGCGTCCTCGGCGAAGCGCTCGACGAGCAGCGCCCGCGCGCCTTCGAGCGCGGCCTTGGCGTCGGGGACGTCGAGGTCCGCGGGCTCGCGGCCCGTCGCGACGTACTTCGCGGCTTCCGCCTCCGGCGAGAGCGTCGGATCGGCCAGCAGCGCGTCCGCGAGCGGTGCCAAGCCCGCCTCGCGCGCGATCTGCGCCTTCGTGCGTCGCTTCGGCTTGTAGGGGAGATAGATGTCCTCGAGCTTCTGCTTGGTCGCCGCATCTTCGACGGCCGCGCGCAGCGCCGGCGTCAGCTTGCCCTGCTCCTCGATGCTCGCGAGCACCGCCACGCGGCGCGCCTCGAGCTCGCGCAGGTATTCGAGGCGCTCGGCGAGCGCGCGCAGCGCGACGTCGTCGAGCTCGCCGGTCGCTTCCTTGCGATAGCGCGCGATGAAGGGCACGGTCGCGCCTTCGTCGAGCAGCGTGATGGCGGCGGTGACCTGCCGGGTTTGCACGCCGAGCTCGGCGGCGATGCGTTCGTCGATGGAAGGCAGCATGAAGCGGATGAGCAAAAAGCTGCGAATGCTAACCGCCCTCGCGGACGCGGGCAAGGAGGCCGGTTTCTCGCCCGACTTTGATCTGAATCGCCCCTGTACCTACCCCTGTAACCGTACGATGCGCCGTTGGCTCCCGGAAGGGACTTATCCATCATGGAGTTGCAATGAACACCCGGGTCGTCGTGCTGTCCGTCGCCGCCGCCGTGCTGGTCGGCACCAGCGTCGTGCTCGCCGCCATCACGTGGGAATCGAAGCCGGCGGTGCCGGTCGCCACCGCCTCCGACCGCGCCTCCGCGCTGTCGCGTCCGTACGCGCCCACCCGCGGCAACCCCGACGCGAAGGTGCACGTGGTCGAGTTCATCGATCCCGCCTGCGAGACGTGCCGCGAGTTCTATCCGTTCGTCAAGGACATGATCAAGAACAACCCGGACAGGATCCGGCTGTCGCTGCGCCACATCCCGCTGCACCAGGGATCGGACGCGGTGGTGCGCATGCTCGAAGCGGCGAAGAAGCAGGACAAGTACTGGAACGCGCTCGAGCAGCTCCTCGCGCTGCAGTCGGCATGGGTCGTCAACCATCGCGTGAATGCCGATGCCGCGCTGGCGTTGCTGCCGCATGCCGGCATCGACGTCGAGCGGCTGAAGGCCGACATGAACGCGCCCGAGGTCGCCGCCAACATGGCGCAGGACGCGCAGGACGCGCGCACGCTCAAGGTCACGCAGACGCCCGAGTACTTCGTCAACGGCAAGGGCATGCCGGACTTCGGCTACGAGCAGCTGCGCGGGCTCGTGACCGACGCGCTGGCGAGCAACTACCGGTGACGCTCTCCGCACCGCTCGCGCAGCGCCTGCGCGCGCTGACGGCGACGCCGCGGCAGGTCGCGCAGCTCCTCGCCGCCGGGTGCGGCGCGGCGCTCGCGACCAGCCTCTTCGTGCAGCACGTGCTCGGCCTCGCGCCCTGCACGCTGTGCATGCTGCAGCGCCTCACGTTCACCGCGGTGCTGCTGCTCGCACTGCCGCTTGCGTGGTCGTCGCGGCCGGGCGGCGCGACGCCGTGGCTCGGCGGCGCGATTGGCGCGCTCGGCCTCACCGGCACCGGCATCGCGGCGTACCAGGTGTGGCTGCAGACGTTCGCGCGCGTCGTGCCGCGCTGCGGCCGCGGCTTGTCCGCCTACCTCGACGGCCTGCCGCTCGGGGCGCAGCTCAACTGGTTCGTCGCGGCTGAGGGCGACTGCTCGAAGCCGGTGATGCTCGTCGGCTCGGTCAGCATGGCGGAGCTGGGCCTCGTTGCGTTCGTGCTGATCGCGATCGCGGCATGGCGCATGGTGGCCGTCACGCCGACAGCGCGTTGATCTCCATCGCCGCGCGCAGGCCCGACTCGATCGCGCCCTGGATCCACGCGTGGTGCAGCGACGCGTGCTCGCCCGCGAAGTGGATGCGTCCCTCCGGCGCGACGATGTGCTCGTAGAGCAGCGTCTGCTGCTGCGGCTCGAAGAGCGCGAACGCGCCGCCCGCGTAGGGATCGTCGTGCCACATCTTCGAGGTGCCGACCTCGAACTCCTCGCGGATCTGCGGATGGATCACCGCGACGTTCTCCAGCGCCTGCACGATGCGCTCGTCCGGTGACAGCGAGCCCCAGCGCTGCGCGTCCTCCGACCACGTGTAGCTCGCGAGCAGCACGCCGCGGCCCGTCTCGCGCCCCGCTTCCGGATAGAAGAGATTGCGGATCGCGAGATCGGTGACCGTGCCGCCGCCGAAGATGCCCTCGTCCTCCTCCCAGAACCGGCGCCGGCACTGGAACAGGATCTTCGCCGACGCGTCGTAGTGCAGCTGGCGGATCGCGCGGCGCTTCGGCAGCGACAGCGGCGTGCCCATCTCCACGTGCCGCAGCACCGAGAACGGAACGGTGACGATCACGTGATCGGCCTTGACCTTGCGGCGGCCGGCGGCGGTCTGGTAGTGCACGGTCGCCGACAGGTCGTCCTGGTCGAGCGCCACCATGCGCGCGCCGAAGCGGATGCGGCCGCCGAGCGCCGGCAGGAACGCGCGCGGCAAGAGGTCCATGCCGCCGTCGATGCGCACCATGTCGACGTAGAAGTTGCCCACCTCCTCGCGCAGCATCTCGAGGAACGACGTGTTCATCAGCGATTCCTGGTTCATGAGGAGGCCGAAAAGCTCGATGGCGGCCTCCGACCAGCCCTGCTCCTCCAGGAATTCACGGATCGAGTACGTGTCGTACTTCTGCACGATCTCGCCCCAGCCATCCGCGCCCTGCGCCTCGATGCGCTGCGCGAAGGGCTTCATCGCGCGCGCCCACATCGCGGCGCACGTGCTGCCGCGCTCGTGCGGGGCGAGGTGCGCGCCGATGAGATGCGGCTTCGCCTCCACCTCGCGCAGGCGGTGCTTGCGGCCGAAGAGATGGCAGTATCCCTCCGGGTTGTTCATCGTGAAGTCGACGGTCGGCAGGCCGAACTGGCGCACGTATGCAAGCGTCAGGCGATGCGAGCGCGGGATGCGCATCGCGCCCGCCTCCGCGTAGAGGCCCGGCGCGAACGGCTCGCGCAGCGTGTACACGCGGCCGCCGACGCGCTGCTGCGCCTCGATCACCAGCGGCTCGTGCCCGGCGCGCAGCAGCGCCGACGCCGCGACGAGCCCGGCCATGCCGGCACCGACGACGATGACGCGCTTGCGCGGCCCGGCGGTGCGCGGCAGGCCGTGGGCGATGACGTCGAGGTACTCCTGTTCGCGATCCATGCGTGCGCCTCGTGCGCCGGCGGGCGACCGCGGCGACGATACCGGATGCCCCGGCGGCAGGCAACGGCGCGGCGTGCCGCGCCCGCGCCGCCGCCAATGCCCGCTTCCCTGATGAAGATCAAAGGTTTGGGGCAGCCCGCGCTTGGCGCTCGGGGGCCGCTGCCGTAGGATCGGACGAACGCTGCGCCTCGCGGCGCGGATCGCCTGTCACCGCCTTCGCGAAAGAGTCACCGCCATGCCCGACACCCTCGCCCTCTGGCACGCCGAGCACGTCAACTTCGCGCGTCTTTTGAACCTGCTCGAGGACCAGCTCTCGCTCTTCCACACGGGTGCGCAGCCGGACTACGACCTCGTCCTCAACATCATGTTCTACATGACGCACTACTCGGACGTGCTGCACCATCCGAAGGAGGACCTCGTGTTCGCGAAGATCCGCGAGCACGAGCCGGCGGTCGGGCGCACGGTCGACGACCTGACGCGCCAGCACGCGCGGCTGAAGCAGATCGGCGAGATGCTCGTCACCCGCCTCGACGACCTCCTCAACGGCTCGATGGTGAGCCGCGCCGAGATCGAGGGCGCCGCGCGCGACTACGTCGGCACATTGCGCGGCCACATGCGCATCGAGGAAGCGGAGCTCCTGCCGCTCGCGTCGAAGCACCTCACCGCCAAGGATTGGGCGGCCGTCCACGCGAAGGTCGGCCGCATCGAGGACCCGCTGTTCGGCAAGAACCCGCAGCATCGCTACGCGGAGCTCGCGCAGCAGATCGCGCGTTATGCGCTCAGCGACGGTGTGCCGATGCGCGGCGCGTAGCGCCTCGCTCCAAACCGTGGACCGGATCGCACTGACCTCGACAGTTTCATAACCGCGGCCCTGATCGCACTGATCTCGACACTTTCGTAACCGCCGACCTGATCGCACCGACCTCGACACTTTCGTAACCGCGGACCCGATCGCACCGATCTCGACAGTTTCGTAACCGCGAACCCGATCGCACCGACCTCGACAGTTTCGTAACCGCGGACCCGATCGCACCGACCTCGACACTTGTCGTCCCCGCGAAGGCGGGGACCCAGTGTCGTTCTGCCGTGCGACCGCAACGACGCTGGGTCCCCGCGTTCGCGGGGACGACGGTGGACGGGGCAAGGTCTCGGGCACTCCGAGACGACTTGCACTCGCCCTTAGTCCTCCAGCGTAAAGCCGATCTTCAGCGTCACCTGCCAGTGGGCGACCTTGCCGTCCACGATGTGGCCGCGGGTGTCGGTGACCTCGAACCACTGCAGGTTGCGGATGGTCTCCGAGGCCTTCGCGATCGCGCTGCCGACCGCCTCCTCGATGGACACCGGCGAAGAGCCGGTCAGCTCGATCATCTTGTAGACGTGGTTGCTCACGACGGCCTCCTCGTGCCGGGACCAGGGTGGCGTCACGCTAGCACATCGCGGACGGGCGTGCGCGAGCCGGAAGCCGCGCCGCATGCGGATCGACGCATGCGCGGCGATTTCGACTACGATCTCGCCTGCGCACGCGCCGCCGCCATGCCCATCGCCACCTGGTACCCCGTCGTCAAGCACGTGCACATGACGTGCGCCGCCGTCACGATCACGCTGTTCGTGCTGCGCGGCGCGTGGATGATGCGCGGGTCGCCGCTGCTCGCCGCGCGCTGGGTGCGCATCGTGCCGCACGTCGTCGACACGCTGCTGCTCGCGTCCGCCATCACGCTCGCCGTGATCATCGGCAACGCCCCGGTCACGCACGGCTGGTTGACTGCGAAGGTGATCGGGCTCGTGCTCTACATCGTGCTCGGCACGATCGCGCTGCGCCGCGGCCGGACGCGCACCGTGCGCATCGCCGCGTTCGTCGCCGCGCTCGTGGTGTTCGGCTACATCGTCAGCGTGGCGTTCACCAAGTCGCCGCTGGGCTACCTCGCGCTGACCGCCTGAGGCGTCACCCGCGCGGACGCGGGATCCGGCGCATGCGCAGGCCGGCCACCAGCATCAGCAGCGCGCACGCGCCGAGCACGATTCCCATCAGGATCCACAGCAAGGTCATGGCTTCGCTTCCCTGCGGCGACGGCGGTCGCCGCCTCGACAAGTGAAGCCTAGCGGGCGCGTCGCGGCGACCGCGTGCGGACGCCGCCGAATGTCCTGTCGGACGCTTGCCGATACGGATGTCAGGGGCGAACGACGAGCACCGCGCAGGGCAGCAGGCCCACGATGCGATAGGCGTTGCTGCCGAGCTTCAGGCGCAGGCCGTGCGTCTCGAAGCCGCCGCGCCCGGCGACGACGAGGTCGGCACCAAGCGCCGTCGCGCGCGCCGCCACGGTCTCGGCCGCGCGTCCCTCGTGCACCTCGATGGTGGGCGCGGCGCCTGCGTCGCGTGCCGCCTCCGCCGCCGAGTCGAGCGCGCGGACGACCGCATCACGCTCGCCCGCCTGAGCGGCGACGCCGACCAGCGTCAGCGGCAGCGCGGCGACATGCGCGACACGGGCCGCCAGCCGCGCGACGGCGGGTCCCGCACGCGAGAGATCGATGCCCGCCAGCACGTGCGTGCGCGGCAGCGTCGCCTTGCGCGGCACGATCAGCACGTGGCACGGCGCGCTGATCGCGACGCGGTCGACCATCTCGCCCACCATGAAGTTGGCGAGGAAGCCGCGACGCCCGCGCCGCCGAACGACGAGGAAGTCGGCCGCGACGTCCGACGCCTCACCCACGATGGCCCGCCAGCCCTCGTCCGCGCGGCGCACGCGTGCCTCGATCGTCACCCCCGCCGCCGCCGCGGCCTCGTGCACGGCGAGCGAGCGCGCGAACGCCTCCGCCTCCGCCTTCGCCGCGAGCTCGGGCGCGACGGTCTCGTACTCGACGTTGCTCACCAAGGGCACGACCGCCGACGCCGTGACCCCGGGCTGCGCGGCCAGCGCGAACGCCGCGGCCTCCGCGCCGACGTCGAACTCCGTGTGCTCGGTGGCGAGCAGGATGCGCGAAAAGGGAAGGGTCATGGTCCGTGCAGCCGGTTGAGCACGCCCGATGCGGCGATGCCGATGACGGCCATCAGCGCGAGCGTGATGAGCGCATACAGTCGATCGCCGCGGCGGCGGAACTGCACGAGCACCGCGACGAGGCTCACGAGCGAGCCGCCGGCGAGGATCACGATCCCCGCCAGGCTCGCGAATTCGCCATGGGTGATGCGCACGAGCCAGCCCCAGCCGGGCGTGGTGCCGGTCGCCGCGAGGTACTGCGCGGCGGGCAGGTGCCACAGCGCCGGCAGCGATGCCAGCGGGACGTACGCGGGCAGGAGCCCGGTCACGTAGGCGGCGAAGGCGAGCAGCAGGATCGCCGCCCCGACGCGCGTCACCGCGCCGAGCGCCTTCGCATACGCGCGCTGCTCGGGCGAGGCGGCCGGCGGCGTGGGCGTGACGGCCTTCACCACCCGAGCCCTTTCGCGAGCGCGCGCAGGCCCGCCACCAGCAGCAGCACGATCACCATGCGCCGGATCACGGTCGCCTTCAGGACCGTGAGCAGGTGCGCGCCGATGCGCGCGCCGAGCATCGTGCCGATCATCGCGGGCGCCACGATGATCGGCAGCACCGCGCCCGCGTTGACGTACGTCCAGATCGCCGACGTGCTCGCGAGCGAGAGGATGAGGCTGCTCGTGCCCACCGCGATCTTGAGCGGCGCGCCCATCAGCAGGTTGAGCGTCGGCACGTTGGCCCAGCCCGCGCCCACGCCGAACATGCCGCCCAGGAAGCCGTTCACCGCGAACGCCGCGGCGCCCGTCGGGATGCGATGCACGTGCCACGCGACGTCGGCATTGCTCGCGCGGTCGCGGAACGAGCCCGCGATGCCGAGCGTGCCCCAGTACCGCGGCACGGGCGGCCGCGGGAACTCGGCGTGGTGCGAGAACGCCATCAGCGCGACGATGCCTAAGATCACGACGCCGAGCGCCACCTGCGTGGCCGCGGCCGGCAGCGCGAGCCCGATGAGCGCCCCCGCCACCGCGCCCACCGACGCGACGAGCGCGAGCGGCAGCGCGAGGCGCACGTCGGCGAGGCCCGTGCGCAGCAGGTTCGGCGTGGCCGCGAGCGAGCTCGCGAGCGCCACGAGGAGGCCCGCGCCGCGCACGAAATCGAGGTCGAACGGAAAGAAGCCGCCCACGATCGGCACGAACAGCACGCCGCCGCCGACCCCCGCCGGCACCGCGACGATGCCGAGCGCGAAGCAGACGAAGAACAGCGCGAGCGGCCACAGCCACCACGGCGCGGCGTCGATCGTGCCCGGCGCTGCGAAGGCGCTCGTCACCGGCAGCACGAGCAGCACGAGCGCGAGCGCGTGGCCCGCGCATGGCGGCAGCAGGCGGCGCGCGAGGCGGCTCACGCCGGCATCGCCGGCGCGGCGATTCGCGCGCGTGGTCGCGTCACTCCGGCTGGATGCCGGCGTCGCGCATGATCTTCTGCCACTTGGCGCCTTCGCGCTTCATCATCGCGCCGAATTCCTCCGGCGTGCCGCTGCGCGCCTCCACGCCCTGCGCGAGCAGCGCCTTCTTCACGCTCTCGGTCTGCATCACCTTGCCGATCTCGCTGTTGAGCTTCGCGATCACCGCCGGCGGCGTGTCGTTGGGGACGAGGATGCCGAGCCAGCCGGTGGCCTCGAAGTCGGGGAAGCCCAGCTCCGCGACGGTGGGCACGTCGGGCAGCGCGGGGCTGCGCTTCGCCGACGTGACCGCGAGGCCGCGCAGCTTGCCGGCCTGCACGTGCGGCATGCCCGAGGCGACCGACAGCGCGGCCATCTGCGTGTGGCCGCCGAGGAGATCGGTGATGGCCGGCGCGGCGCCCTTGTACGGCACCTCCGTCATCTTGAAGTTGCCCTGCTTCATGAGGAGCTCGGCCGCGAGCTGCGGGAACGTGCCGTGGCCGGCCGTGCCGTAGGTGATCGCCTGCGGGTTCGCCTTCGCCGCGGCGATGACGTCGTTCAGGTTCTTGAACTTCGAGTCGGCCTGCGCCATGAAGAGGCTCGGCGAGCTCGCGACCTGGATGACCGGCGTCAGGTCCTTCAGCGGATCGAGGCCGGGATTCTTCATCGTGTTCGCCGCGATGATCATGTTGTCGGCCTGGCCGATCACGATGTCGTAGCCCTCGTGCGGCGCGCGCGACGCCTCGGCGAGCGCGATCATGCCGTTGGCGCCGGCCTTGTTCTCGACGACGATGGTCCAGCCCGTCTGCTTGGCGAGCTCGGTCGCCACCTGCCGCGCGACGAAGTCGGTGCCGCCGCCCGGCGGGAACGGCACGAGCAGGCGAATGGGCTTGGATGGATACGTCTGCGCGCCGACGGGGGCGGCGAACGCCACCATCGCGAGCAGGGCAACGAGCACACGGAACATGGTCTTCTCCTCCTGTGGGTGGTTCGTCAGCCGACCGCGCGCTTCGCGCCTTCGTGATCGAAGCGCCGCAGGCGCGGTCCGGCCTTCATGACCTGGCCCGGCAGCGGGCGGCCGATGATCGTCTCCACGCGGCGCGCGACGGCGCACAGCGCGTCGAGGTCCACGCCGGTGTCGTAACCCGACTCCTCGAGCAGGTACACGAGGTCCTCGGTGCAGACGTTGCCGGTGGCGCCGGGCGCGAACGGGCAGCCGCCGAGGCCCGCGATCGACGACTCGAACTCGCGGATGCCGAGGTTGAGGCCCACCATCACGTTGGCGAGGCCGACGCCGCGCGTGTTGTGGAAGTGCAGCGCGATGCGCAGCTCCGGATGGCGCTGCTGGATCGCCTGCACGAGCCGGGTGACCGTTGGCGGCACCGCCATGCCGGTCGTGTCGCCCAGCGTGATGCGGTCGACGCCGAGCGAGACGTAGGTGTCGATGACGCGCATCGCGGAGGCGACGGGCACCTCGCCCTCGAACGGGCAGCCGAACGCGCACGCGACGGCGCCGCGCAGCGGCACGCGGCCGCGCGCGATGGCGGCGATCTCGGCGGCGTTGGCGAGCGAGCGCTCGATCGTCGCGTTGAGGTTGACACCGTTGTGCGTCTCGCTCGCCGACACGAAGCACACGATCTCGTCGACGCCCGCGCCGAGCGCACGCTCCGCGCCGCGCGCGTTCGGCGCGAGCGCGGCGATGTACGCGTCCGCGCGCCGCGTCACGAGCGCGAGCATGTCGTGCGCGTCGGCGAGCTGCGGCACGGCGCGCGGGCTCACGAAGGACGTCGCCTCCAGGTGGCGCACGCCGGCGGCGATCAGGTCGTCGACGACCTGCGCCTTCACCGCGGTGGGGATGAACTCGGGCTCCGACTGGAAGCCGTCGCGCGTGCCGACCTCGGTGATCGACACCTGCGGCCGGGCGTTGTGAAAGGGTGAATCGGTCATCGGGTTCCTTCGCGGCCGCGCTAGGCGACCTTCTTCGCGTGCAGCGCGGCGATGGCGTCGGCACTATAGCCCAGCTCGGCCAGCAGGTCGTCCGTGTCGGCGCCGAGGTCGGGCGGGACGCGGTGCACGCGGCACGGGTCGTCGGTGAACTTGATCGGGAAGCCCAGCACGTCGAGCGGGCCGTACTTCGGGTGCTCGATCGTGATGCGCATCTGCTGGTGGCGAACCTGCGGATCGGCGAAGACTTCCGGCAGGCTCATCACGCGGCCGCAGGGCACGCCCGCCGCGTTCAGCACCTCGAGCCAGTGGGCGATCGGCTGCGTGCGGATCTTCTCGTTGACGAGCGCGTTGATCGCGGCGCGGCGCTCGAAGCGGTCGCGGTTGGTGCGGAACTCCGGATGGTCGCGTAGATGCGAGAGGCCGAGCGCGTCGAGGAGCTTGAAGTACACCGTGTCGTTGGACGGCGCGATGGCCACCTCGCCATCGGCGGCCTCGAACAGGCCGTACGGCGCGACCAACGCGTGGTCGTTGCCGGTGCGCAGCGGCTGCTCGCCGGTCTCGAAGTAGTGCGTCGCGAGGAACGCGAGGTTGGCGATCATGCTGTCGGTGAGCGCGGTGCTCACCTCCTCGCCCTGCCCCGTGCGCGCGCGGCGCACGAGCGCGGCGCAGATGCCCATCGCGGCATACGCGCCCGCGATGAGGTCGGACAGCGGCGGCGCGGCGCGGGCCGCGGGCTCGCCCTCGGCGCCGTTCACGCTCATGAAGCCGCTCATCGCCTGCGCGATGAAGTCGAACGACGGCCGGTCGCGATACGGCCCGTCCATGCCGAAGCCCGTGATGTGGCAGCTCACGAGGTCCGGCTTGATGGCCCTGAGCTCGTCGCGCGAGAGCCCGATCTTCTCCATGACCCCGGGGCGGAAATTGTCGAGCACCACGTCGGCGGTGGCGATGAGCCGGCGCAGCGCCTCCTTGCCCTCGGCGCTGCGCAGGTCGAGCGTCAGCGACTTCTTGTTGCGGTTGAACGACGCGAAGTAGAGGCCGAAGCCGTTGCGCAGGATGCCCTGGTGGCGCACCGGGTCGCCGTCGTCCACGCCTTCGATCTTGATGACCTCCGCGCCCATGTCCGCGAGGAACATCGAGCAGAACGGGCCGGAGAGGATGCGGGAGAGATCGACGACGCGAATGCCGGAGAGTTGCATGCAGTTCTGGGGAAAGCGTGGAAGCCCAAGCACGGCGCCGTTCCCTCGCGGACCCGGCGCCTCGATCCGTGATGATACGTCAGCACATGCGACTGCCGCAGCCCGCGCTCACGCAGCGACGGCCACGGGCTGGGGCACCGGTGCCCGCAGGCGCGCGAGCAGCACCGCCTCGCGGGCGCGCGCCGCCTCGACGTTGCGCTGCTTCACGTGGCCGTAGCCGCGGATCGTGGCCGGCAGCGCCGCGATCTCGACCGCCAGCGCGGCGTTCTGCGGCGTGAGCCGCGCGAGCAGCTCGTCCACCGTGCGCTCGTAATCGGCGACGAGCTGCCGCTCCATGCGGCGCTCGGCCGAGTGCCCGAAGACGTCGAGCGCGGTCCCGCGCAACCCCTTGCAGCGCGCGAGCAGCGCGAGCAGCGGCCGCATCCACGGGCCGTAGCTGCGCTTGACCGGCGCGCCCGTCACCGCGTCGGGCTTCACCCACAGCGGCGGCGCGAAGTGGTAGCGCAGCGTGTAGTCGCCGTCGAACGCCGCCGCGACCTGCCGCTCGAACTCGCCGTCGGTGTAGAGCCGCGCGACCTCGTACTCGTCCTTGATCGCCAACAGCTTGAAGTAGTGGCGCGCGACGGCTTCGGTGAGCGCCGTGGCGCCGGTCACCTGCGCCTCGCGGGCACGCACGCGGTCGACCAGCGCGCGATAGCGCTGCGCGAGGCGTGCGTCCTGGTAGGCCGTGAGCTCGTCGACACGGCGCGTGATGGCGGCGTCGAGGTCGGCCGCGAGGACGCGGTCGCTGCCCGTGGCGGTCGTCGGCGCGCGCATCTGCCGCTCGACCGCCGCGGGGTCGTGGCACGCGAGCCGGCCCCACTGGAACGCGCGCTGGTTCGCATCCACGGCGGTGCCGTTGATCGCGATCGCGCGGAACAGCGCCTCGCGCGACACCGGGACGAGCCCCAGCTGCCACGCGTAGCCAAGCAGGAAGATGTTGGTGCCGAGCGAATCGCCGAGCAGCCCGGCCGCCAGCCGCGTGGCGTCGAGGAAGCGCGTGGCGTCGGCGCCGATGGCGTCGCGCAAACCCTCCTCCATCGCGGTCCACGGCGTCTGCAGGTCCGGGTTCCTGATGAACGCGACCGTCGCCATCCGATGGGTGTTGATCACCGCCCGCGTGACGCCGCGCTGCACGCGCGTGAGGATCGCATTCTCGGCGGTGACGAGGATGTCGCTGCCGATGATCGCGTTGGCCTCGCCGGCGGCGATGCGGATGGTGGACAGGTCCTCCGGCCGCGCCGCGATGCGCACGAACGTCGTGACCGCGCCGCCCTTCTGCGCAACGCCCGTCATGTCGAGCACCGACACGCCCTTGCCTTCGAGATGCGCGGCCATGCCGAGCAGCGCGCCGACCGTGATAATGCCGGTGCCGCCCACCCCCGCGACCACGATCGAGTACGGCTTCGGCAGCGCCGGCAGCGAGGGCTCGGGCAATCCCGCGAACATGTCCTGGCCCGCCGCACTCGCCTGCCCGCGCTTGGGCGTGCCGCCTTCCACGCTCACGAAGCTCGGGCAGAAGCCGTTCTGGCAGGAGAAATCCTTGTTGCACGACGACTGGTCGATCGCGCGCTTGCGGCCGAACTCCGTCTCCACCGGCTGCACCGACACGCAGTTGGACTTGGTGCCGCAGTCGCCGCAGCCTTCGCACACGCGCGTGTTGATGAACGAGCGGCGCGCGGGATCGGGGAACCTGCCGCGCTTGCGCCGGCGGCGCTTTTCCGCCGCGCACGTCTGGTCGTACACGAGCACCGTCACGCCGGCGACTTCGCGCAGCTCGCGCTGGACGGCGTCGAGGTGGTCGCGGTGGCGCACGGTGACGCCGCGCGCGAACGCCTCTGCCTTGCCGTACTTCTCCGGCTGGTCGGTGACGACCACGATCTGCTTCACGCCCTCGGCCTCGAGCTGGCGCGTGAGCGCGGGCACGTTGATCGGCGTGGGCAGCGGCTGGCCGCCGGTCGCGGCGGTGGCGTCGTTGTAGAGGATCTTGAACGTGATCGGCACGTCGGCCGCGACCGCCGCGCGCACCGCGAGCAAGCCCGAGTGGTAGTACGTGCCGTCGCCCATGTTGGCGAAGATGTGCTTCGTGTCCGTGAACGGCGCGTGGCCGACCCAGGCGGCGCCTTCCGAGCCCATGGGCGAGAAGATCTTCGTGCCGGAGAAGATGTACGTCGCCATGAAGTGGCAGCCCACGCCGGCGATCGCCTCGCTGCCCTCGGGCACGCGCGTCGAGCTGTTGTGCGGGCAGCCCGAGCAGAAGTACGGCACGCGGCCCGCGTCCGACAGGTAGCCGCGCAACTGCGGCGACAGCGACGGTTGCCTAAGCGCCTCCTCCTTCGCGCGCAGCCACGCGGCGCGCTCGGCGATCGTCGCGTCCGGCGCGAAGCGCGCGATCCGCGCCGCGATGGCCATCGCCACCTGCTCGGCGGACAGCTCGCCGGAAGGCGGCAGCAGCCATTCGTTGGGACCGCTCTGCTCGTCGCGCTTGCCGAGGATGCGCGGACGGCGCGCGTCGGGCCAGTGATAGAGCAGCGCGCGGATCTGCTCCTCGATCAGCGGCCGCTTCTCCTCCACCACGAGGATCTCTTCCAGCCCCAGCGCGAACGCGTGCAGGCCCTGTGGCTCGAGCGGCCACGTCATGCCGACCTTGTAGACGCGGATGCCGAGGCGCGCCACGCCCTGCTCGTCGATGCCGAGGTGGTCGAGCGCCTGCCGCACGTCGAGGTACGACTTGCCCGCCGCGACGATGCCGAGGCGCGCACGCGGGCTGTCGTACGCGACGTAGTTCAGGCGGTTGGCGCGCACGTACGCAAGCACCGCCGGCAGCCGGTAGTCGTGGATGCGCCGCTCCATCGCGAGCGGCTGGTCGGGCAGGCGCAGGTTCAATCCGCCCGGCGGCAGCGTGAAATCCTCGGGCAGGCGAGTGACGATGCGCGCTGGATCGACGCTCACCGACGCCGAGCACTCGATCGTGTCGTCGAGCGCCTTCACGCCGATCCACGAGCCCGAGTAGCGCGACATCGCATAGCCGTGGAGGCCGAGGTCGAGGTATTCCTGCACGCCGGTGGGCGCGATGACGGGAATGAGCGGCGACGAGAGCATCGTCTCGCTCTGTGTCGCGATGGTCGACGAGCGCGCCATGTGGTCGTCGCCGCAGACCAGCAGCACGCCGCCGTGCTTGGCCGCGCCCGCGGAGTTGCCGTGCAGCAGCGCGTCGCCGGCGCGTGCGAGGCCCGCCCACTTGCCGTACCACATGCCGAACACGCCGTCGTACTTCGCGTGCGGGTCGAGCGTGACCTGCTGCGAGCCCCACACCCCCATCACCGCGAGCTCCTCGTTCTGCCCCGGCTGGAAGTGGACGTGATGCCGCGCGAGGAGGTCGTGCGCCTCCCACAGCGTCTTGTCCATGTTGTTGAGCGGCGAGCCCTGGAAGCCGGACACGAAGCCGGCGGTGTTGAGCCCCGCCGCCTGGTCGCGCAGGCGCTGCATCATCAGGAGCCGCGTGAGCGCCTGGATGCCGTTGAGGTACACGCGGCCGCTCGCGAGCGTGTACTTGTCGTCGAGCTTGACGTCGGCGAGCTGCATGCGGGCCTCCGAAGGCATGGACGCTACACCACCTTGCCGGGGTTCATGAGGTTGCGCGGGTCGAGGGTGGCCTTCAGCTGGCGCATCACGTCCACGGCCGCGCCGAACTCCTCGACCAGGAACTCGCGCTTGCCGAGCCCGATGCCGTGCTCGCCCGTGCACGTGCCGCCCATCGCGAGCGCGCGGCGCACGAGGCGCGTGTTGAGCACCCACGCCTCCTCGATGTCGGCGTCGCTGTCGGGCATCACGAGGATCATCAGGTGGAAGTTGCCGTCGCCGACGTGGCCGAACAGCGGAATGGGCATCGACGCCTGCGCGATGTCCGCCTGCGTGGCCACGATGCACTCGGTCAGGCGCGAGATGGGCACGCACACGTCGGTGGCGATCATGCGGCTGCCGGGGCGCAGCGCGAGGCACGCGAAGTACGCGTCGTGCCGCGCCTGCCACAGCTTCGACCGCTCCTCGGGCTTCGTCGACCACGCGAAGTCGCGCCCGCCGTGCTCGCTCGCGATCGCCTGCATCTGCCGCGCCTGCTCGGCGACGCCTTCCTGCGTGCCGTGGAACTCGTACCAGAGCGTGGGCGACTCCGCGAGCCCCAGCTTGCTGTAGCGGTTCACCGCCTGCACCGTCAGCGTGTCGAGGAGCTCGACGCGCGCGATCGGGATGCCGCACTGGATCGCCTCGATGACGGAATCCACCGCGTCCTTCACCGTCGGGAATGCGCACACCGCCGCGGATAGCCCGTCGGGAATCGCGTACAGCCGCAGCGTGAGCTCGGTGATGACGCCGAGCGTGCCTTCCGCGCCCACGAAGAGGCGCGTGAGGTCGTAGCCCGCCGCGGACTTGCGCGCGCGGCCGCCGGTCCTGATGACGCGGCCGTCGGCCAGCACGACCGTGCAGCCCAGCACGTTCTCGCGCATCGTGCCATAGCGGACGGCGTTGGTGCCCGACGCGCGCGTCGACGCCATGCCGCCGAGCGACGCGTCGGCGCCCGGATCGATCGGGAAGAAGAGCCCCGTGTCGTGCAGGTAGGCGTTCAGCTGCTTGCGGGTGACGCCGGGCTGCACGCGCACGTCGAGGTCGCTCGCGTTCACCTCGACGATCGCGTTCATCTGCGAGAGATCGATGCACACGCCGCCGGACGTCGCGAGCACGTGCCCCTCCACCGACGTGCCGGTGCCGAACGGGATCATCGGCGTGCCGTGGCGCGCGCAGATCCGCACCACCGCGGCAACCTCCTCCGTCGAATGCGGGTACACGACCGCATCGGGCGGCGTGACGGGATAAGAGGAGATGTCGGTGCCGTGATGCTCGCGCACGGGCAGCGCGAGCGCGACGCGCTCGCCCAGCAGCGCCTGCAGCTCGGCCACCACCGGCGCGCCCAGGGCAGTGGGTGCCTGCGCGCGCTCGCGCAGTTCTGCGAAGTGATGCGCTGCGGACGATGCCGTCGTCGCCATCGATGCGCCCTCCTTTGTCCCATCCGGCCGCGTTGACACGGTGCCGGGTGTTGGGCACTATACCAAACAACCGTTTGTTTTGGAAAGTGCCGATGGCCGCAGCCGCCGCCCGTGCCGTGCCCCGCGCCGTTGCCCGCGCCGCCGCGCAGCCGCGCGCCGACAACCGCCTGCCGCAGATCCTCGACGCCGCCGCCCGCTTCTTCGCCGAGAAGGGCTTCGGCTACACGTCGATGCGCGACATCGCCGGCGCCGTGGGCATGCTGCCGGGCTCGCTGTATTACCACTTCGCGTCGAAGGAAGCGCTGCTGGTGGCGGTGTACGCGGAAGGCGTGCGCCGGATCAAGGAGAAGGTGCTGCCTGCGCTCGCCGCCGCGGGCGATCCGTGGACGCGCCTCGAGCGCGCGTGCGCGGCGCACCTCGAGGGCCTGCTCGAGGACAGCGACTACGGCCAGGTCGTGATCCGCGTCCGCCCGGACGACGCGCCCGACGTCGCGCAGCGCCTGGTCGACCTGCGCGACGAATACGAGGCGACGTTTGCGCACGCAATCACGCAGCTGCCGCTGCCGCCGCGCACCGACCGCCGCGCGCTGAAGCTCATGCTGCTCGGCGCGCTCAACTGGTCGCAGACGTGGTACCGCTCCGGCAAGGATTCGCCGCAGGTGCTCGCGCGCCGCTTCGTGCGCCTGCTGCGCGACCCGCTCGACGCCTGATCCGCGAAGGAACGCCATGGACATCCGCCCCAAGGTCCTCATCACCAAGATCGGCCTCGACGGCCACGACCGCGGCAGCCGCATCGTCGCGGCGCACCTGCGCGATGCCGGGATGGAGGTGGTCTACACGCCGCCGTGGCAGGACATCAAGGCGGTGGTGAAGCTCGCGGTCGAGGAGGACGTCGACGTGATCGGCGTGTCCTCGCTCGCCACCGATCACCTCATCGTGCCGAAGCTCATGCACGCGCTGCGCGAGGCGGGCCTCGCCGACGTCGTGGTGATCGTCGGCGGCATCGTGCCCGACGAGGACGAGCCCGCGCTGCTCGCGGCGGGCGTCGCGCGCGTGTTCCACCCCGGCACGAAGCTGTCCGACATCTCCGCTTACGTGCGCGAGGCCACGATCCGCGTGCGCGCCGCCCGCTTCCCCGCGTGAGGACGCCCGCGATGAACAAGCCGCTGCCCGATCCCGTTCCCGCCTCCACCGCCGAGGCGCACACCCGCTGGTCCGCCGAGTACGCGGCGCAGATCGGCGCCGACCGCGACGTGCGCAACCGCTCGGGGATAGCGATCAAGCCGCTGTACACGCCGCTCGACGTGGATCCCGCGCGCTACGACCGCGACGTCGGCTTCCCAGGGCAACCGCCGTACACGCGCGGCATCTACGCGACGATGCACCGCGGGCGCACGTGGACGCAGCGCCAGCTCATCGGCCTCGGCACGCCCGAGGCGTACAACGCGCGCCTGGCCGACATCCTGTCGCAGGGCGCGACCGCGGTGTCGCTCATCCCGTGCAACTCGGTGTACCGCGGCTACGACATGGACGAGGTGGACGAGGAGCTGCTCGGCACCTGCGGCGTCGTGTGCAACAGCGCCGACCACATGACGACGTGCCTCGCCGGCGTCGACCTCGCCGCCACGTCGTGCGCGATGAACGACCCGTCGCCGTTCACGCTGCTCGCGTTCATGCTGGCCACCGCGAAGCGCAACGGCGTGGACTGGCGCTCGATCACCGGCACCTCGAACCAGAGCGACTACCTCTCCCACTACGTCGCGAATCACATGTTCTTCCGGCTGGCGCTGCCCGGTGCCAAGCGCGTGCTGATCGACCACATCCGGTGGTGCGGCGAGCACGTGCCGAAGTGGAACCCGATGTCGGTGGTGGGGCAGCACATGCAGCAGGCGGGCGCCACGCCGGCGGAGGCGATGGCGTTCACGCTCGCCTCCGCGCTGCAGTACGCCGACGACTGCGTCGCGGCCGGCATGTCGCCCGACGCGTTCCTGCCGCGCTTCACGTTCTTCTTCGACATCTCGCTCTCGTTCTTCGAGGAGATCGCGAAGTTCCGCGCCGGCCGCCGCCTCTGGGCGCGCCTCGTCCGCGAGCGCTACGGCGCGCAGGACCCGCGCTCGTGGCGCTTCAAGTTCCACGCGCAGACGTCGGGGGTCGACCTCACGCGCCAGCAGCCGCTCAACAACATCGCGCGCGTCGCCACGCAGGCGATCGCCGGCATCTTCGGCGGCCTGCAGTCGCTGCACACCGATGCGTACGACGAGGCGTTGTCGTGCCCCACCGTGTTCGGCGCGCGCATCGCGGTGGCCACGCAGAACATCCTGCGCGAGGAGGCGCACCTCACCGACGTCATCGACCCGCTCGGCGGCTCGTACTACGTCGAGGCGCTGACCGACGAGATGGAGGCGCAGATCGTGCGCGTGATGGCCGAGGTGGAGGCCGCGGGCGGGATGTACAAGGCGGTCGAGTCGGGCCTCGTGCAGCGGCGCATCGGCGATTCCGCACGCGCCTTCCAGGAGCGCATCGACAGCGGCGCGCAGGCGGTCGTCGGCGTCAACGCGTACCAGGTGGACGAGGACGCGCAGGCGCGGCAGGCGCTGCCGAAGCCCGATCCCGCGACGATGCGCGCGCACCTCGCGCGCTTCGCGCAATGGAAGGCGCAGCGGTCGCAGGACGCCGTCAGCCGGGCGCTGGCGAGCCTCGCGCGCAGCGCGCAGGGCGACGGCGGCAATCTCTTCGGCGCGGTGGTGCACGCGGCGATCGCGGGCTGCACGCATGGCGAGATCTGCGCGACGCTGCGCCGCGAGCTCGGCTTCGGGCATCCGCTGGTCGTCGTGTGAACGCGTTCGTGCCACAGCCCCCCGACGACGCGGAATCGCGGCTCGCGCAGCGTGTCGCCGCGCTTCGCGCCGGCCAGCGCGCCGTCATCGCGCGCGCCATCAGCGAAATCGAGAACGGCCTGCCCGGTGCGGAAGCGCTCTCGGCCGCGCTCGAGCCGCACGTCGGCCGCGCGCACGTCGTCGGCGTCACCGGGCCGCCGGGCGCCGGCAAGTCGACGCTCATCGACGCACTGCTGCGCGAGCTCGTCGCGCGCGGGCAGCGCGTGGCCGTGCTCGCGATCGATCCGTCGAGCCCGATCACCGGCGGCGCTGTGCTCGGCGATCGCATCCGCATGGGCGAGGCCGGCGCCGCGGAGCCGGTGTTCATCCGCTCGCTCGCGTCGCGCGGGCACGTGGGCGGGCTCGCGACCACGGCGCAGCGCATCGTCGACCTCCTCGACGCCGCGGGCTTCGGCGTGGTCGTCGTCGAGACCGTCGGCGCCGGCCAGTCCGACGTCGACATCGCGGCGCTCGCCGACACCAGCGTGGTCGTCTGCCCGCCGGGCTTGGGCGACGACGTGCAGGCGATCAAGGCGGGCATCCTCGAGATCGCCGACGTGCTCGTCGTGAGCAAGGGCGACCAGCCGCTCGCGCCGCGCACCGAGCGCGATCTCCTCGACATGCTGAAGCTGCGCGCGCCGCGCGACGGATGGAAGGTCCCCGTGCTGCGCACGACCGCGTCCACCGGCGACGGCCTGCCCGCGCTCGTCGACGCACTCGCCGCGCACGCGCAGGCCGCGGGCACGGGCCGCCGCCGCGCGGCCGCCGTCGCCAACGACGCCGCGCACCCCGAGGGCGCGACGCTGCGCGGGTTCTGCGCGGCGGACCCATACCAGCGCCTGAACGGCATCGAGTTCGTCGCGTCGGGGCCGGGCACCGCCACGATGCGCATGCGCGTCGAGCAACAGCACCTCAACTTCAACGGCACGTGCCACGGCGGCGCGATCTTCACGCTCGCCGACTGCGCGTTCGGCGTGGCCGCCAACCAGTACGGCGTGATCGCGGCCGGCATCGACACGCACCTCACGTTCCAGGTCGCGGCGATGACAGGCGACGTCCTGACCGCAGTGTCGACCGAGGTGAGCCGCACGCAGCGGCTCGCGATCTACCGCGTCGACGTGATGCGCCAGGACGGCGTGCACGTCTCGTCGTTCACGGGCACCGTGTATTTCACGCGCAAGCCGCACCGGCAAACCGCCGGCGCCGCCCGCGCGGCGTCAGACGCTTGAGGTTTGGGGTCAGACCCCGAAGTTTGGGGTCAGACCCCGAAGGGGGTCGGATGCCGAATGCTGCGCCCCTGTCGGCCCCCTCCTACGCACGATTGCCGGGCGTCCTACAGCCAGGTACCGCGTTTGTCCCCTAGTCTTGTCGAGACAGGGGGTGCCCCATGAACGATCCTGTGTCCGCCGGCCTCGAGCCGCGGGTGGATCCGCAACGGATCATGAGCCTCGTCTACTGGAGCGCGCGCTTCGGCCGGGCGCCGCAGGAGGTCGAGGCGGCGGTCGCGGCGGTAGGCTCCCGCGCCGCCGACGTCGCGACCTGGTTCGGACAAGCCACGCCGGAGATGCCCGGCCCCGGTTGAAGCCGCGCGTCGCTCAGTCTCGGCCGAGCGATGCGCGGCATGCCGCCGATGCCCGCCCGCGGGCATCGACGTGCGGCAGCGCACGCCGCCGCACGCTGCCGGTTCGGGCGCGCATCGCATTTGCGCGCCTCATTGCCTTTGCGCGCATGTCGGCTTCAGGCCCGGTAGAAGTACGGGTCGAGCACGCTGACCTCGGTGATCGCGTCGATCGGCAGCGAGTTGCGATCCGCGGCGTGGCGGATGGCCTCGGGCGACGGGCCGTCGTACACGCAGAAGGTCTTCGTGTGGTCGGGGTTGACGTAGCTGTGCACCCACGTGACGCCGTCCTTGGCGTTCTGGTCGACGACGGCGCGGCACATTTCACCGCCCTGCAGCGTCTGCGGGATGGCGAGGCCGGACGGAAAGGTGCGTTCCACGAGATAGCGAGGCATGAAGTTCTCCGGTGACACGGCCGGGAGTGGCCGTGGACCGAAGCTTGGCCTGCGCCGCAGGCCGCCGGCAGGGTAGCCGCTACCCATTTCCGGACGCCCGGTTGCCTATTTTTCGTGAACGAGCCCCAGCGCGCGGGCCCGCGCGACGGCCGCGCCGCGGCTCGTCACCTCGAGCTTCGCGAACAGCGATTCGACGTGATGGTCGACCGTGCGCACCGAGCGCGACAGCGACGCGGCGATGTCCTGGTTGCGCAGGTTGCCGGCGAGGAGTTGCAGCACCTGCAGCTCGCGCCGCGTGAGGCCCGCGGGATTGGCGCGGGTCGCGGCCACCGGCCCGCGCGGCACCGCGCCGAGCCCCGCGTTGCGCATCGCGAGCCGCACGCGGCCCGCGAGCGGACGCGCGTCCAGCGGATCGAGGAGCTTCAGGGCCTGCACCTGCGCAGCGGCCGGCCCGCGCGCGAGGGCACGCGCCGCCTCGTACGGGCATCCGCGCGCGAGCCACGCGTCGGCGGCGCCCTCGACGTCGTCGCGCAGCTCCGCGTGGTACGGGGGCGCGACGCCGGCACCGACTGCCGATCCGTCCCCGGCCAGCCTCCGCCAGTACGCGAGCTCGCCCACGAGCCACGGCTGGCCCTTCGCGACAGCCAGGTCCCACACCCGCGCCACCTCGGCCTTGACGTCGTCCGGCGCATCGCGCAGCCACGCGGCCTCCGCGCGCGCCGCGCAGACGGGACCGAGGCGCTGCAGCGTCTGCGAGCGCGACGCGAGCGCCAGCGCTTCGTCGAGCACCTCCGCCGCGCCGGGATCGCCGCGGCGGATGCGCAGCCGGCCGAGCGTGACGAGCGCCACGACGCGCGTGGTGCTGGGCTGCGGATCGCCCGCGAGCACCGCCTGCGCGCGCTCGCCCGCCGCGTCCCAGCGCCCGGCGTACAGGTCGCACAGCGCCTGCCACGCTTCCATGTACAGCGCCTGCCGGTCGAGGTCGCGCGAGCGCGCGAACGCGATGCCCTCCTCCAGCCAGCGCTCGGCCGCCGCGAATTCGTGCAGCTCGCCGGACGCGGTGCCCAGCATGAGGTACGCGTCGGCGGCCGCGACGCCGCCGTCCTGCAGCGCGTCCGCCACCGCGAGGCTGCGCTCGAGCAGCGCGCATCCCGCCGCGTAGTCGAGGAAGATCAGCGCCGCGCCGGTGGTCTTGTACGCGCTCGCGAGCAGCGCCTGGTCGCCGGCCGCGAGCGCGCGCTGCGTCGCCTCCTCGCCCGCCTCGATCGCGAGCCGGTAATCCCGGTTCAGCATGCGCAGGTACGACGCCGTGCCCAGCGCGAAGCCGATCGCTGCCGCGTCGCCGCTCGCCTGCGCGACGGCCAGCGCCTGCGCGCTCGCCTGCTCGGCGTCGGCATTGCGCAGCAGGCGCACGAGGGGCATCGCGCGCTTGGCGAGGCACCGCGCCTGCGCGCCGGGCATCGCCGCGGCGGCGAACGAGGCCGCGGCGTCGCGATAGGACGCCGCCGCCTGCTCGAGGAGGTTCTGCTCGAACTGCGCATCCGCGAGCGTCTCCTGCAACGGCGCCTGCGCCTGCGCGGGCAACGCCGCGCCATGCGCGAGCGCCGCCGTGCAGTGCGCCGCGGCTTCGCGCCGGGCGCCGCGCGCGGCCGCCTCCTGCGCGGCGGCGGGCGCCCAATGCAGGACCTGCGGGATGTCGGCGGATTGCAGCGCGTGGTGCGCGAGGTGGGCGAGCGGCACGGTGCCCGCGGGGCGCGCCGCCAGCATCTGCAGCAGCTGGCCGTGCAGCGCGAGGCGCCGCGCCGGCGGCATCGAATCCTCGACCGCCGCGCGCGCGAGCTCGTGGCGGAAGCGCAGCACCGCGCCGTCGAGGAGCAGCAGTCCCGCCGTGATGCACGCGTCGGCCGCCTCGACGTCGAAGATGCCCAGCTCGCGCAAATCGTGGACCGGCGCATGGCGCGGGAAGATCGACACCTGCTGCGCGAACGCACGCGCGGCAGCGGGCAGCTGGCGCAGGCGCGCACCGACGGCATCGCGCACGCTCGCGGGCACGTCGCCGCCCGTGCCGGTGCCGCGCAACACCTCCGTCACGAAGAACGCGTTGCCGCCGGTCGCTGCGTGCAGACGCGCCGCATCGAAGCGCTGCCCGGCCGCCATCCTGCCCACCGCGTCGCGCGACAGCGGCTGCAGCTGCACGCGCTGCATCGACGTCGCCGCGATCTCGCCCACCACGGGCGCCAGCACCGACCACGACAGGTCGTCGTCGCGCGCGGTGAGGATCACGAGCGCCGCGTGGCTGCGGATGCGGCGCCCGATGTGGCGGACGAGGTCGAGCGTCGCGCCGTCGGCCCAGTGCAGGTCCTCCAGCACGAGGACCGCGGGCTCGGCGGCGCGGCCGAGCTCGTGCAGCAGGCCGCGGTAGAAATCCGCGCGGCGATCGTCCTCCGCGCGCAGCGACGCCTGCAGCGGCGCCGGCAGCTGCATCTCGAAGTCGTGGATCGGCCCCAGCGAGCGCGGCGTGCTGAGCGACTCGCAGTAGCCGCGCAGCCAGCGCACCTCCGGATGGCGCGCGACGAACGCCTCGACGAGTGCGGTCTTGCCGGCGCCCGCTTCGCCCGTCACGAGCACCACGCGGCCGCTGCCGGCGCGGCTGGCCGCGAGCGCGTCGCCAAGGGCGGCGAGCGCATCGCCGCGCTCCAGCAGGGGGGCATCCATGGCGCGCATCTTAGCGTGCGCGCGGCGCGCCACGCCGTGGCGGCGGCGGGGGTCTAGCCTCCGGGGACGACCGCGTCCAGCGCACGCGCCATCACGATGTCGCGCTGCGCGTCGCTGCCCACTGTGAACACGTGCGCGCCCACTTCGCGGAAGCCGAACTTGCGGTAGAACGCGATCGCCTTCGGGTTACGCTCCCACACACCCAGCCACGCGACGTCGGTGCCGCGCGCGGCCAGCGCGGCGAGGCACGCGCGCATGAGGTCGTGCGCGACGCCGCGGCCGTGGCAGTCGCGCACCACGTACAGCCGCTGGATCTCGCCGGGCGCGCGGGCCTCGACGCATGCGGGCGTGTGTCCCCAGCGCACCTGCGCGTAGCCCACGAGCCGCCCGTCGTGCTCGGCCACCAGCGTCACGCGGTCGGCGCTCGCGATCTCCCGCGCCTGGATCGCCTCGCCATAGGCGGTGGCGCAATGATGGTCCATGTCCGCGGGCGTGTTCGCGGCCGCGAAGGTGTCGCGGAAGGTGGCTTCCGCGAGCGCGGCCAATGCCTGTGCGTCGGTGCTGCGGGCGTTCCTGATGATCATGATGAGGGCGAATGGCGTGCTGCTAGGGGGCAGGCGCGCGCAGCCGGCGCAGGACGTCGAGGACGAATCCCGCGAACGCCGCGGCCCACGCGACCAGCGCCACATGGAAGAACGTGACGGGAAGGAGATCGAGGATCGTGAATTCCATCGCGATGTTCATCTCGTGCGTGGCGGCCGCGTACATGCCGAGCGGGAACACCGCGCCCCAGTACAGCGGATCGTAGCGGACGGGAAAGCGCCGGTACACGTGGCGCCACACGGCGAGGATCACGAGCATCGGGATCCACCACGTGCCCGTCGCCCAGTAGAAGATCGTGAAGCCCTTGATGAAGGGCAGCAGCGAGAGCAGGAACGGCGCGTCGGGCACGTTGATGACGAGCAGCGATCCCGCGAGCGTCGAGATCGCCATCGCGCCCATGTTGATCCAGTACGGCGGCGTCAGGTCGCCGGGCGCCAGCGCGAAGAACGTGTAGCGGTAGAAGATGAGCGACATCATCCAGATGTAGAGCATGCCGCCCCACAGCCACATCGACAGCGCGAGGAAGTTGAGCTCCAGCCGGTACGGCTGCGCGATGTGCGTGGCGAGCAGCGCGCTCAGCACCGCGATCGACTGCGTGGCCACCACCGCCAGCAGCCACGCGCCGTTGATGCCGTGCGCGAGCGTCGGCTTCTTCTCCTTGATGGTGAGGCCCGCGAAGATCGTGTACGTGAGCGCGACCCACAGCGCCACCGCGAGCGTCCACAGCACGATGCCCGCGCGCAGGTCGGCGGCCAGCAGCACGCACTGGCTGCCGAGCACGCTCGTCGCCGCCACGGTCGTGAAGAAGCCGGGCCCGCGCAGGTGGTCGATCATGTCGCCGAAGAAGCGCCGCGGATAGCGCAGCATGCGCAGCACGCTCAGGATCCACAGCGCCGCGTAGAGCACGAGGTTGAGCGCGAACAGCGCCTGCGCGAGGCGCGGCATGCCCTGCAGGTGCGCGCCCAGCGAGACGATGCCCGTGGCCATCACCATGCCGAAATACGCGGGCGACAATTCCGCGAGATCCGTCCGCCAGCGCGCCCAGCGCGACTCGAGCGCGGGCGACGGGTCGTGGCGTTCGGGGATCGTGCTCATGACGAAAGTGGGTCGCGTATGCGTCCGGCGCGTGCATGATGCGTTTTGCCGCATGCCGGGGACGCGGAAGCGTACCGCGATTGCGTCGCGCGCGGTACATCCGCGGCCCGCCGCAACGCGGCGCGTGTCGTCGTGCGTACGTGCGAGCACGTGCGCACGCCGCGCGCTTGACGCGCATCAAGGCGGGCGCGGGCCGCGGCGCCGATAGTCGACCCCGGTCATGGCAGCGACATCGAAGCGCCCGGAACTCGTCTGCCCCGCGGGCGGGCTTCCCGCCCTCAAGGCCGCGGTGGACAACGGTGCCGACTGCGTCTACCTGGGCTTCCGCGACACCACCAACGCGCGCGCCTTTCCCGGCCTCAACTTCGACGACGCGGCGCTCGCCGAGGGCATCGCCTACGCGCACCGGCGCGGCCGCAAGGTGCTGGTCGCGCTCAACACGTTCGCCTCCGCTGCGGGCTTCAAGGGTCACGCCGCCGCGGTCGACCGCGCCGCGCGCCACGGCGTCGACGCCATCATCTGCGCCGATGCCGGCGTGATGGCCTACGCGGCGCGCACGCATCCCGAATTGCGGTTGCACCTGTCGGTGCAGGCGTCGGCGACCAACTACGAGGCCATCGCGTTCTATCAGGAGCGCTACGGCGTGCGGCGCGCGGTGCTGCCGCGCGTGCTCTCGGTCGCGCAGGTCGCGCACGCGATCGCGCACACCGGCGTCGAGATCGAGGTCTTCGGCTACGGCAGCCTGTGCGTGATGGTCGAAGGGCGCTGCGCACTGTCCGCGTACGTCACCGGGGAATCGCCGAATTGCCAGGGCGTGTGCTCGCCGGCGAAGGCCGTGCGCTGGGAGCCGCACGCGGGCGGCATGCGCACGCGGCTCTCGGGCTTCCTCATCGACGCGTTCGACGCGGACGAGCGCGCCGGCTATCCGACGCTGTGCAAGGGCCGCTTCACGGTCGACGACGAGACCTACTACGCGATCGAGGAGCCCGCGAGCCTCGACACGCTGTCGCTGCTGCCCGAGTTCGTGCGCGTCGGCGTGGCGGCCATCAAGATCGAGGGGCGGCAGCGCAGCCCCGCGTACGTCGCGCAGGTGACGCGGGTGTGGCGCGCGGCGATCGACCGCTGCGTTGCGGCTCCGCAATCCTACGTGCCCGATCCCGCGTGGCAGGCCGAGCTCGCGCGGCTGTCCGAGGGCCAGACGCAAACCCTCGGCGCGTACTCGCGGCCATGGCGATGACGATGCGGCTCGCGCTCGGCCCGTTGCCGTACTACTGGCCGCGGACCGAAGTGCTCGCGTTCTACGCCGAGGTCGCGCAGGCGCCGCTCGACGTCGTGTACCTGGGCGAGACCGTCTGCGCGCGCCGTCACGAGCTGCGCCTCGACGACTGGCTCGAGATCGGCGCGATGCTCGCGGCAACCGGCAAGGAAGTGGTGCTGGCCACGCTCACGCTGCTCGAGGCCGAGGCCGACCTGCGGCTCGTCCGGCGGATCGTCGCGCAGCGCGAGTTTCGCGTCGAGGCCAACGACATGGGCGCGGTACGGCTGCTGGCCGCGCGCGACGGCGGCCTGCCGTTCGTCGCCGGCGCATCGCTCAACGTCTACGGGCCGCAAGCGCTCGCGGCGATCGCGGACTGCGGCGCGACGCGCTGGGTGACGCCGCCGGAAGTGCCGGCGCGCGCGCTCGCGCTGACGATCGCCGAAGCGCCCGCGGGTGTGGAGACCGAAATGCTCGTCTACGGACGGCTGCCGCTCGCGCACTCCGCGCGCTGCTTCACCGCGCGCCGCTACAACCTGCAGAAGGATGCGTGCGAATACCGGTGCCTCGGACTCGCCGACGGCCTGCTGCTCGCGACGCGCGAGGGCGAGCCGTTCCTCAATCTCAACGGCATCCAGACGCAGTCGGCGCGCGTCCTGAATTATGCGCAGGAGCTCGCCGCCATCGCGGCCGCGGGGGTCGCGGTCGCGCGCGTCGTGCCGCAGGGTCATCGCACGCTCGACGTCGTGGCCGCGTTCCGCGATGCCCTCGACGGCGCGCGCACGGCGGCCGAGTCGTTCGCCGCCATCGAGCCGCTGATGCCCGCCGCGGCGTGCAACGGCTTCTGGCACGGACGTGCGGGGCACGAGCTCGTCGCGCATTCGTGAGGGGAATGCACATGACTTTCGACCCGTCCGCGAGATTCGCCCTTCCGCGGCTGCCCGCTTTCACGCTGCCGCCCGTCGTCGCCGCCATCGTCGGCCGCCTGCCGGCCACGCCGCCGGCGTTCGCGCTCACGCGCGCGCTCGACTTCGGCGTCGGCCGCGTCGTGTCGCCCGCCGACGTCGCTGCGCTCGACGGCCGCCGCTTCTCCCTGCGCGTCGTCGACCTCGGACTCGAGGTCCGCTTCGAATCGCGCGGCGGGCGCTTTCGCCCGCTGCACGGCGACGCGGCCTGCGACCTCGCGATCGCCGCGTCCCTGCGCGACTTCCTCGCCCTCGCGCTGCGCGAGGAGGATCCCGACACCCTCTTCTTCGCACGCCGCCTCGTGGTCGAGGGCGACACCGACCTCGGGCTTACGGTCAAGAACCTGCTCGACGCGATCGACTGGTCGGCACTGCTGCCGCGGGTCCTGCGCGGATAGCGCGCCGCCCCCGCGCGGCGCGTGCGGGACGTACGGCGTTGAAGATGCAGGTTGCTTATTGCTTTTGCCCGCCGGCGATGTTACTCTAAAGGTGTATTCTAAATACCTCTTACGACGTGACGACGACATCCGCGGCCCCGGCCGGCTGCTCCGCTGAACGGTCCGCCGCCACCGCCTCGGCAGCGGCGACCACGGCCGCCGCGTCCGCTGCTGCCGGCACGCTGCCGGCGAAGGCGGCCCGGACGACACGCGAGTCGGTGCTCTCGACCCGCCGCTGGACACCTTCGCTCGTGACGATCCGGGTCACGCGCGATCCGCACTATCGCTTCACGCCGGGGCACTACGCGCGCCTCGGGATCGCGCAAGGCACGGACCCGGCGATCTTCCGCCCGCTCTCGATCGCGTCGGCGCCGTCGGCGTCCCATCTGGAGTTCGTCTGCACGCTGGTCCCGGGCGGCGAGTTCTCGCAGCACCTCGCGCGACTGCGCGCCGGCGATCCGGTCGAGGTGGAGAAGGCGAGCTACGGCTTCCTCACGGTCGACTCTCTCGCGCCCGGCGAGGACCTGTGGCTGCTCGCGAGCGGCACCGGTCTCGCCCCGTTCGTGTCGATGCTGCGCGATCCGCGCGTGTGGAGCGCCTTCGCGCACATCGTCGTCGTCCACAGCGTCCGGAGCGCGGCGGAGCTCGCGTATGCCGGCGAGATCCGCTGCCTCGCCGATGCAACCCCTGCGCCGGGCGCGCGCGCGGCGTTGCGCTATCTGCCGGTCGTGACCCGCGAGCCGGGCGCGACGTTGCTGACCGAACGCATTCCGGCACTGCTCGAGGATGGCCGCCTCGCGCAGGCGGCAGGCATCGCTCTCGATCCCGCGCGCTCGCGCGTGATGGTCTGCGGCAACCCGGACCTGACCCGCGCGCTGCGCACCCTCCTGGTCGAGCGCGGCTTCCGGACGAGCCGGCGCGGCGACCGCGGCCAGCTCGCCGTCGAGAAATACTGGTAGGACCACCCCATGACTTTCGTCGTCACCGAGGCCTGCATCCGCTGCAAGTACACCGACTGCGTCGATGTGTGCCCGACCGATGCCTTTCGCGAAGGCCCCAACTTCCTGGTGATCGATCCCGACGAGTGCATCGACTGCACGCTGTGCGTGCCCGAGTGCCCGGTCGAGGCCATCTATCCCGACGACGACGTGCCGGAGGACCAGCGCGAATACATCGCGCTCAATGCGGAGCTCGCCAAGGCGTGGCCCGCGATCATCGAGAAGAAGGCGGCTCTGCCCGATGCCGAGGCGTGGGCCACCGCAACCGGCAAGCGCGACGAGCTCGACCGCGGCTAGAACACCCTTTCCACCCACGACACGACACGAGGAGTTCGTCATGAACCAGCACGCCCACATCCACCTCTCGCCCGACCAGATCTACCCGTTCGACGCCCGCGGCATCGCCAAGCGCTTCCGGCATGCCGCGATCTTCGGCGCGCTCGACGCACTGCGCGCGGGCGAGACGATGCGCTTCGTCAACGACCACGATCCGCTGCCGCTCCTCGAGCAACTTCGCCAGCGCTACGGCGACGACGTCGCCATCGAGTACAAGCAGCGCAGCGTGGACGGCGTGGTGATCGACTTCGTCCGGCGCTAGCCCGGCGCTGCAGTATCTTTGCGCGCGGCATGCGACAACGCGGGCCGCGCGCAAATCACCACTCGCTCGCGCAAGTTGCCGGTTCGCAAGTGCGGGCAAACCCCTGCGTGAGACTATGGGGGCAATGAACGCGCGCCCCCAGACCCTCGGCGAGGAAATCGCCAACAGCGTGAGCCACGGTGCCGGACTCGTTGCCGCGATCGCCGGCGCCCCCGTCCTCATCGTCGCGGCCGCGCATTCGAGTGCCGCGAGCATCGTCGGCGCGGCGGTCTTCGCGGCGACGATGATCCTGCTCTACCTCGCGTCGTCGCTCTACCACGCGCTGCCCGCGGGACGGGCCAAGCGCGTGTTCCTGAAGCTCGACCACGGGTCGATCTACCTCTTCATCGCGGGCAGCTACACGCCGTTCACGCTGGGCGCGCTCGGCGGCCCGTGGGGCTGGACGCTGTTCGGGCTCGTGTGGGCGCTCGCGGCCGTGGGCATCGCGCTCAAGTCGTTCGACCGCCTCGAGCACCCGTGGCTGTCGACGGGACTCTACCTCGCGATGGGCTGGCTGGTGGTCATCGCCGCGGTGCCGATGTTCGAGCGCATCCCGCTGCCGGGCATCGCGCTGCTCGCCGCCGGCGGCCTCGCGTACACGCTGGGCGTCGTGTTCTTCATGCTCGATTCGCGTTGGCGCTTCGCGCATGCCATCTGGCACGCGTTCGTGATCGCCGGCACCGGCTTTCACTTCTTCGCCGTCCTCCACTACGCGGGGTGAAGCGCGCGCCGCGCCGCGCGCGCCCGGCACGAGGCATGGGCAAGTCCTCGCCGATCGCGGACCTGCGTGGCGCGAGCCGCCTCGCCGTCGACCTCACCGTGCTCGTGACCGACGCGGTGGAGACGATGCATCACACCATCGCCCGCCGGCCCGGCATCCTCGGGCGCGCGGTGCCCGGCCCGGCGCGCGGCATCACCGGCTTCGTCTACCGCAGCGTGCGCGGCGTCACGCGCGTCGTGGGCGGCACGATCGACGCCGTGCTGCGGCCGCTGGAGCCGCTGGTCGCCGAAGTGCCCGCGGGTCCCGGGCGCGACGCGGTGGTGTCCGCGCTCAACGGCGTGCTCGGCGACAGGCTCGAAGCGAGCGGCAATCCGCTCGCGATCACGATGCAGCTACGCATTGGCGGCGCGCCGCTCGTGCTCAAACGCGCGACGCTCGCGGGCATGCTGCCGCAGGCGCGCGAGCGCGTCGTCGTCATGGTGCACGGCCTGTGCATGAACGACGCGATGTGGAATCGCCGGCAGCACGACCACGGGCAGCGCCTTGCGCACGACCTGCGCGCGGACGCCGTCTACCTGCACTACAACACCGGTCGCCACATCCACGCCAACGGCGCGGAGCTCGCGACGCTGCTCGGGCAGATGGTCGCGGCGTGGCCCGTCCCGGTGCGCGAGATCGTCCTCGTCGGCCACAGCATGGGCGGGCTCGTCATCCGCAGCGCGTGCGCGGCGGCCGAGGCCGGCAGACACGCGTGGATGCGCAGCCTGCGCGCACTCGTGTTCCTCGGCACGCCGCACCTCGGCGCACCGCTGGAGCGCGGCGGTCATCGCCTCGACCTGCTGTTCGCCGCGAGCCCGTACACGGTCGCGTTCGCACGACTGGGCCGCCTGCGCAGTGCGGGCATCATGGACCTGCGGCACGGCGCGGTGCGCGATCACGACACGGGTGACGACGCCGATCGTGCCGGCCGCACGCAGCGTGCGGTGCCGCTCCCGCGCGACGTGCCGGCGTTCGCGATCGCCGGGACCCTCGCCAAGGCTGCGCCTGCATCGGGCCGCATGCCGCGCGGCGATGGCATGGTGCCCGTCGCCAGCGCGCTCGGCGTGCACGACGATCCTGCGCGCGCCCTGCACATCGATCCGGCGCGGCAGTCGATCGCCTGCGGCACGGGGCACCTCGAGCTGCTGTCCAGCGAGCCCGTTTACGAGCGGATGCGAACCTGGCTCGACGGCGCGCTCGTCGCGGGCTCCGTCGCTCGCGGAGGCGTCACCGCGGCGTAGCGGCACGCCGGCTTGCGGCGGCTCCGCCGCCGTCCTGCAGCAAGGTGCCGGCCGCCTGCCGCGCCGCCTGCAGCAGCGCGGTGCGCGCCGCCTCGCCGGGCAGGGCGCGGGCCATCATGACCGCGCCGACGCACAGCGCGATCAGCGCCCACGCGTTGTCGCTGCCGCCCGCGACGTGTCCGCGCAGGGCCTCGTGGACGTCATGCACGCCGCGCTCGAACGCGACGCGCGTCGGCCGGTCCGCCCGCGCCACCTCCGGCGTCAGCGAGGGCAGCACACATCCCGTCTCGGGATGCTCGACGTGGTGGTCGCTCAGGTAGGCCGCGAGCACCTTGCCGATCGCCTCGCAGTCGCCTTTCGGCAGCGACGAGAACAGGTGCGCAGTGCGCGCGAGCTCCGTCGCCACGATGCCCACGAGCAGCTCCGACTTGCCACTGAAGTGCTTGTAGAGCGCACCCGTCGTG
Source organism: Burkholderiales bacterium (assembly GCA_046347855.1). GTDB lineage: Bacteria > Pseudomonadota > Gammaproteobacteria > Burkholderiales > Casimicrobiaceae > VBCG01. The sequence continues at coordinate 2,469 of JAXMFJ010000011.1, read as the reverse complement.
ACGCCCGCGGCGCCCGCCAGCGCGTCCATGCCGCTGCCGTTGAACCCGTGCTTCTTGGCGTGACGCGCCCCGCGGTCGAGCAGCCGCCGGCGCGTGCGTTCCTTCTGCGTCTCCGCGTACCGCATGCAGGTTGCGCCGGACGCGCGCAGTTGACGGTGCACGCCCGGGGTCGATAGGATAACGATCGTTATCCTAACAAAGGCGCCGGCGCGTCGGCAAGCGGCGGCCAGGAAGCGATGAGCGCAACCGAACGGCAGGACCGGCAAAGCACCGCGTGCATCCTGTGCTCGCGCAACTGCGGGCTCGAGGTGGAGACCCGGGACGGCCGCTTCGTCCGCGTGCGCGGCGACGCCCGGCATCCGAACTCGCACGGCTACCTCTGCCAGAAGGCGGCGCGCCTCGATCACTACCAGAATCACGCCGACCGCCTGCAGCATCCGCTGAAGCGCATGCCGGACGGGACGTTCGCGCGCATCGGCTGGGACCAGGCGCTCGCGGAGATCGCGGCCCGGCTGCTGGCGATCCGCAAGCAGCACGGCGGCGACGCGTTCGCGTTCGTCGGTGGCGGCGGCCAGGGCAACCATCTCGGCAGCGCCTACGGCCGCCAGATGCTGCCGGCGATGGGCAGCCGCTTCGCGTACAACTCGCTCGGCCAGGAGAAGACCGGCGACTTCTGGGTCAACGGCCGGCTGTTCGGCAGCCAGTCGTGCCACACGACCGAGGACATCGAGCACGCCGACTACGTCCTCTTCATCGGCTGCAACCCGTTCCAGTCGCACGGCATCCCGCGTGCCCGCGACCTCCTGCGCGACCTGCAGCGCGACCCGCAGCGCACGATGGTCGTGATCGACCCGCGGCGCACGGAGACGGCGCAGCAGGCGGACATCCACCTGCAGCTGCGCCCTGGCACTGACGCGTACCTGATGGCCGCGCTGCTCGCGATCATCGTCCGCGAGAGCCTGCACGACCGCGCGTTCCTCGACGCGCACTGCACCGGCTTCGCGGAGGTGGAGCAGGCGTTGCGCGACGTTCCCGTCGAGGGTTACGTGCGCCGGGCCGACGTTCTCCTTGCCGACGTATATCGCGTGGCGCGCGGCTTCGCCGCCGCGAAGCGCGCCTGCGTCCGCGTCGACTTGGGCACGCAGCACACGCTGCACACCACGCTCAACGCGTGGCTCGAGAAGCTCCTCTACCTCGTCACGGGCAACTTCGGCTGCGAGGGCGGCAACAACCTGCACACGCTGCTGTTCCCGCTCATCGGCAACACCGACGAGCGCAGGAAGGTGCACGGCAAGCCGTTGAAGCTCACCGCGCACCACCGGATGCAGCCGATCGCGGGCATCTACCCGCCCAACATACTGCCCGACGAAATCCTGCATCCGGGCGAGGATCGCGTGCGGGCGGTGTTCGTCGACAGCTGCAATCCGCTCGCGACGTACGCGGATACTGCCGCGTTCGAGAAGGCGTTTGCGAGCCTCGAGCTGCTGGTCGTCGTCGACGTGGCAATGACCGAGACGACGGCGCTCGCCCACTACGTGCTGCCCGCGTCGTCGCAATTCGAGAAGTGGGAGGCGACCGGCTTCAACCTCGACTTTCCGGAGAACTACTTCCATCTGCGTCGCCCGCTGTTTCCGGCAGCGGGCGAGTCGCTGCCGGAAGCCGAGATCTACACCCGGCTGCTGGAGAAGATGGGCGCCATTCCGCGCCGCTTCCCGATGCTGTCGGCCGTGGCGCGGCATCAGCCACGCAGCGCGCACTTCCTGCCCTTCCTCGCGACCTTGGCGGCGACGCTCGCACGGCGCAAGTCGTGGCGGCCGTTCGCCGCCTCGGTGCTGTATCGCACGCTGGGCCCCACGCTGCCCGACGGCGCCGCGGCTGCTAGCCGTTGGCGAAAGGTGTTGAAGATAGGTGCCGCGCGGCGCACAATCCCCTTGCTGTACAAGCAGCAAGGGGATTGTCATTTATGGGGGTAAATTCTTCCGCAGCGTCCGCGCCGACTCGGGTTCCGCCGGCGGTCGATGGGATTCAGATCAACTTCTGCAAGAACCCGGCCTGCGTGAACTATGGTGTTGCACCGTCGCCGACGGTGCAGCGCGGAAAGGCTGGTGGCACGCCTGACGCCTACGTCGTCAGCTCGTCCGGAGCTGGCGTCCCGGTGCTCGAATGCCGGTCCTGCCACGAGTTCCCCCCGATCAAGAGCAATGCGGGTGTTGCGGAAGAGCGCGACCGCCTGTTGAGCAGTCTTGCCGGCCGCCCGCCAGATTGCTGTCCTGATCTCTCCTGCCCCAATCACGCGGTGCCGGTAATCGCCACCGCCGGCCACTATCAAGGGTTCGGCGTCACCCGTGCAGGATCGCGGCGCTATCGCTGCAAGGTGTGCGGCAAGACCTTCGCGGTTGGCAAGTCCACGACCGGGCACAAGCAACCGCACAAGAACAGAACCGTCTTCGCGCTGCTGATGAACAAGTC
>JAXMFJ010000010.1:0-159761 GCA_046347855.1 Burkholderiales bacterium | reverse complement strand
TGGGCCGGCGTTCTTCGTGGGTGCGGTGGCGCGGGTTACGCGTGCTCGGCCATCTGCGAGCGCATCGTCTTCATCGCCTTGCTCTCGATCTGGCGGATCCGCTCGGCGGACACGCCGTACTCGTTCGCGAGGTCCTGCAGCGTGGCCGCGGAGTCGTCCTCGCGCAGCCAGCGCGCCTCGATGATGCGGCGGCTGCGGTCGTCGAGCTTGGCGAGCGCCGTCTGCAAACCCTTGCTGCGGTTCTGCGCCGATTCCTCGCGCTCGAGGATCTGCGCGGGCTCGTCCTCGCTGTCCGTCAGGTAGGCGATCGGCGACACGAAGCTCTCCTCGTCGCCGGGCGTGGGGTCGAGCGCGAGATCGTGCCCGCCGAGGCGGGTCTCCATCTCGACGACCTCCTCCGGCTTCACGCCGAGGTCCTTCGCGATCCGCTTCGCCTCGTCGACCGACAGGGCCGCCGAGCTCGCCTTCATGCTGCGCAGGTTGAAGAACAGCTTGCGCTGCGCCTTGGTGGTCGCGATCTTCACGAGCCGCCAGTTGCGCAGGATGTACTCGTGCATCTCGGCGCGGATCCAGTGCAGCGCGAACGACACGAGGCGCACGCCGCGCTCCGGGTCGAAGCGGCGCACCGCCTTCATGAGGCCGACGTTGCCTTCCTGGATGAGGTCCGCCTGCGGCAGGCCGTAGCCCAGGTAATTGCGGGAGACGGCCACCACCAGGCGCAGGTGCGACAGCACCAGCTGGCGCGCGGCGTCGAGGTCGTCGGAGTTCTGCAGGCGACGCCCGAGCGCGGTCTCCTGGTCCGGCGTCAGCAGCGGGAACCGGTTCACGGCCTGGATGTAGTGATCGAGGCTTCCCAGCGAGGCAGGGGTCGGAAAAGCCAGCGTCGTACTCGTCATTGCGTCGTGTCTCCTGTGAAGCGTTGCAGCGGGACTGGTCGCCCCGATGCCCGCCAAGTTTAGCACTCGAAGTATTGGAGTGCTAACCGGGGGCTTTGGTTCCCGACCAAATCGCTCGGGTATCGAGGGGGCTCACTCGCCCAACCAGCCTAGCAAGGATGCGGCCGGCCGCTTCGGGATTGCGACGGGTGACGCCAGGGCTGCCCCGGTTGGTGCCCTGCCGCGACGGACGGCGACGGGTCCACGAGCCCTCGGGAAGTTGGACCGCGCGACCGGGCGCCGGTTGCACGGCGCCCGAATGTAAGCGCCCGCTATCGGGGAAACGCTTACTTGTCCTCGGGCAGGAGTGCCTCGACGAAGTCGCGGGCGGCGAACGGCCGCAGGTCGTCGACGCCTTCGCCGATGCCGATGAAGCGCAGCGGCACCGGGTGCTGCTTGGCGATGGCGGCCACCACGCCGCCCTTCGCGCTGCCGTCGAGCTTGGTCACGACGAGGCCGGTCAGCCCCACCGCCGCATCGAAGGCCTTCACCTGCGCCAGCGCGTTCTGGCCGGTGTTGGCGTCCAGCACCAGCAGCACCTCGTGCGGCGACCCCGGCATCGCCTTGTCCAGGACGCGCTTCACCTTGCGCAGCTCGTCCATCAGGTGACCTTGGGTCGGCAGCCGCCCGGCGGTATCGGCCAGCACCACGTCGATGTTCCGCGCCTTGGCCGCGTTGACCGCGTCGAACATGACGGAGGCGGCGTCGCCGCCCGCCTGCCGGATCACGGCGACGTTGTTGCGCTCGCCCCAGACGGCGAGCTGCTCGCGCGCGGCGGCCCGGAACGTGTCGCCGGCCGCGAGCAGCACCGACAGGTCCTGCTGGTGCAGCCACTTAGCGAGCTTGCCGATGGACGTCGTCTTGCCGGCGCCGTTGACCCCGGCGAGCATGATCACGAACGGCCGCTGCGCGCCGATCACCAGCGGCTTCTCGATCGGCGCGATCAGGTCGACCATCGCGTTGGCGAGCTCGGCCCGCGGATCGGCGTCGTCGCCGGCCCGCTTCCAGCGCGCCTTCAGGTCCTCGAGCAGGTGCTCGGTCGCGTCGACCCCGACGTCGCCGGTCAGGAGCGCGGTTTCCAGCTCCTCCAGCGCCTCGGCGTCGAGCTTGCGTCGGCGGAAGACCCCGGTCAGCGCACCCGAGAGCTTCTGCCGCGACAGGCCGAGGCCGGCCTTCAGCCGCTCGGTCCACGACCGTTTGGCCGGCGGCTCGGGCGGCGCCGGCTCGGCCGCAATAGGTTCAACGGCGGACTCCGCGGCGACGGGATCGGGAATCTCCGGCGCCGGCGCCGCAGGCAACGGCGCGGGCTCCGCCGGCGGAACGGACTCGGCCGCCGGCGCCGCCGGCTCCGGCGGGGTCGTCTCCGGCGGAACGTCCGGGCGAGGCTTCTTCCTGAAGAAATCGAACAACGCGGCACCACCTGACGCGGCCGGCTTGCACGGCACCGGCGAAGCTGGGATTCTACCGGTTCCACTCCCGTCTCCCGCCGTGCCCGTTCCCACCGCCCAGCGTGTCCGCATCATCGGCGGCCGCCTCCGCGGCCGCGTCGTCCGCTTCCCGAAGGGCGCCAGCGTCCGCCCCACCCCCGACCGCGTCCGCGAGACGCTCTTCAACTGGCTCGGGCAGGACTTAGCCGAGCTCGCGACCCTCGACCTGTACGCCGGCACCGGCGCGCTGTCGCTGGAGGCGCTGTCGCGCGGCGCGGCCACCGCGGTGGCCATCGACCGCGACGCCGCGCTGGTGCGCTCGCTCGCCGAGACCGCCCGCTCGTTCGGCGTCACCGGGCTCGAGGCGCACGCCGCCGACGCCCGCGCGTGGCTCGCGAACGACCGCCGCCGCTACGACGTGATATTCCTCGACCCGCCGTTCGGCGAGGACCCGTGGCCCTGGCTCCTGCCCGCCTGCGCGGAGCGGCTGGCCGGCGGCGGCCACCTCTACGCCGAGGCCGCGCACGCCATCGAGCCGCCGCCCGGGCTCGCGTTGCACCGCCACGCCCGCGCGGGGCAGGTGCACTATCATCTGCTGACCCACAGCGAGCAGACCCCATGATCAAGGTCGTCTACCCCGGCACGTTCGACCCGCTGACCCGCGGCCACGAGGACCTCGTCCGGCGCGCGTCGCGCGTGTTCGACCGCGTCGTCGTGGGCGTGGCCGCCAGCGAGGCGAAGGCCCCGCTCTTCAGCGGCGCCGAGCGCGTCGCGATGGCGCAGGAGGTGCTCGCGGGCTACGAGAACGTCGAGGTGGTCGGCTTCTCGTCGCTGCTGATGGATTTCGTGCAGTCGCAGGGCGCCAAGATCATCCTGCGCGGCCTGCGCGCGGTGTCCGACTTCGAGTACGAGTTCCAGATGGCCGGCATGAACCGGCACCTGTACCCGAATGTCGAAACCCTGTTCCTCACCCCGTCCGAGCAGTTCACGTTCATCTCCGCGACCATCGTCCGCGAGATCGCGCGCTTCGGCGGGGACGTCACCCATTTCGTGCACCCCATCGTCGCGCAGAAGATCCGCGAGCGGGTCGCGGAGCGCAACAAGAAGTAGCCGCCATGGCCCTGATGATCACCGACGAGTGCATCAACTGCGACGTCTGCGAGCCCGAATGCCCGAACGACGCCATCTCGCAGGGGGTCGAGTTCTACGTGATCGACCCCGCGAAGTGCACCGAGTGCGTCGGGCACTTCGACACGCCGCAGTGCCGCGAGGTGTGCCCGGTCGATTGCATCCCGGTGAATCCGGACTGCGTGGAATCGCGTGAGGTCCTTGTGCTCAAGTACGAAGGGCTGATGGCCGCCAAGGCGCGCGAGGACGTGGCCGGCTAATCCTCTTTCCCCGCTGCAGAATGGACAACGGGCGCCCGCGGGCGCCCGTTGCTTCTAGCTCTATCGACAGCAACCTAGTGTGGCCAGTACGCCTCGAATAGCCCGTTGCATTGTGAGTTCGCGCAACTGGTAGTGCCGAGGTCGACCGAGTAATTGCGAATGTTGAAGTAGTAGGTCTGGCCAGGTGTAAGTGAGATTGGCGGTGCGCCGACATTCCAGATCATGAATGCGGAGGTACCGTTGCTTACCGTATATGGGCCATTGACACCCGTCGCATCGTATGGGCGGAAGTCGCATGCACTCTTAGAGAGTGTCATCTGCCGGAACGTCGGACCATCGAACAACTCCCCGAATTGGGCCCGCCCTGCGGTCGTGTAGCTGGTCGGCGTCGACGGAGCAACGAAGCTCACTACAAGCACACCGTTCCCGGCAAAGCCGCCCAAGGACGTGGTCTCCACATAGGCTCTCTCATTCCATGCAACCGAAGTTCGGATGACGTTCGAGTATGCGCTGCAAAAATCGCTACCGCCCGCGCCACCGCCCCCGCCGCCACCGTTTGCTGATTGCCAAGTCACGATCACGCCGGCCGCTTGGCCTTTACCGTACTGATTGGTCCCTGCAACGTAGTAAGTAACTGCACCGCTAGCGGTGGCCGTGGCCGTACATGTGCTGGTCGTGCTGGTGCAGCCCGTCCAATCGTAGGCCGTAGGTGACCCGTCGCATGTTGCATTAAGCGTAACTTGCTGGCCAACAGTCGGTGACGTAGTGCTGGCGCTGATATTGCAGTTTGGCTTCGCAGTGGGTGGGGCTGTCCAGTTAACGGAAACTTGTGCGTTATTGCCAGTGCCTTGTGCGTTGCTCGCGACTAACGTGTAGACCTTCGTCTGCGCCGTGGTCACAGAGTCCGTGCAACTCCCGCTATTCGAGGCGCATCCCGTCCAGACAAACGTCGTCGGATTGTTTACGCAGCTCGCGGTGATGGTGACCGTCGTTCCCGTTTGGGGCGAACTAGTGCTCGCCGCCAGGGTGCAGAACGGAGTGGGCGCAGTTGTGCGCCAGTTCACGGAGACGAAGGTCTCCGCGCTCACCCCCGCGGCGTTACTTGCGGTGAGGGAGTAGGTCTGCGTGCCGGGCGTGCTGGACGTGGCCGAACATTGGACGGCTGTGCAGCTGACGCCTGTCCAGGTAAACGTCGTTGGAATGCCCGTGCAGGAGGCGAACAGCGTAAGGTTGCTTCCGACGAAGGGTGAAATCTCGCTGGGAAGAATCGAGCAGTTTGGAATGGCTGTTCCACCGCCACCGCCGCCGCCGCCGCCGCCACCCGCACCACTCTTCCATTCGACCGTAGTCTTAACGATGGGGCCAGTGCCGGAAGCGTTCACGCCGTCGACCGCGTATAGCGTGAGGCCCGCCGCGGTCGCGCTGATCGTGCAGGAGGTGGAGGCCGTCGGGCAGGCAGGGATGATGTTGCAAATATCCGGGATAAGGTAACCGCACTCACGCCATTCGATCTTGGTGGGAGAATTGCTGCAGGTTGTCGAGAGTGTGAGTGAGCTACCGACGGTCGGCGTGGCCGAGCTCGCGTTGATGTTGCACACGGGCACGGTGCCGGCCGCGGCGCTCCACGTGACACTTGTTGGGGTCGGCACCGCCGGTGCCGACGTGTTGGACGCGTAGAGCACGTACGTCTTGGCCCCCGGCGTAGTTTCCGTGGTCGTGCACGAGGACGTCGTGCCGGTGCAGCCACCGCCCTGCCATGCGTAGCTCGTCGGATTGTTGGTGCAGGTGGCGGTCAGCGTGACGTTGGTATTGACCGCAGGTGTTTTGTTCGGGGTTACCGCGATCGTGCAGTCGGGCGCGCCGGCGCTCGCCGTCGTCGGATACACCGAGCCCGGCGTGGGCGCGCAGAACGCAGCCGGGAACGTGGCCGGGCCGTCGCCTTCCGCGACGTAGCCCTTCGACGTCATGAACTGGTAGATCTGGTACTGATCGGAGTACCGGTGGTTCACGTCCGTGCGGTTGTTCCACAGGCGCGTGACGGGCGTCGTGTCCGCCGGGCACTTGCCCGTGACGGCGTCGACGAGGAAGGCGCGGAAGACCTCGCCCGACTCGTAGCCCCACGTGTTCGCGAACTGGGCCTTCACTGCGTCGCACTCGGCGACCTTGGCCGAGTAGAAGTGGGAGCTGAAGCTGCCGGCATAGAAGCGGCAGACCGGCTGCGAGCCGGCGTACGTGCTGCCGGACTTGATCACCGGGAATTCGTAGCCGGTGCGGACCCAGCCCGGGTGCTTGCCCGTGTCGAGGTCGGATTTCTCGACGGTGTCGGCGGTGATGAAGTAGTGATCGAGCCCTGCGTGGTAGAACTCGACGGCTTGGGCCTGCTCGCTCGCAGGGATGACGGCGTGAGACTGCAGCGTTACCGCCGCGAGCATCGCGCCCAGAAGGGCTCGCATTCGCATGGTGTAGGGCCGGGTCCTACCCGGGAGAAAATGGGCAAAAAATCCATTATAGGACAGCGAATTCCGCCATCCGGTTCCCTCGGCCGCCGCTGGCGATACAAGGAAAGCACGCGTGTGCCGCCAAATCAGGCGATTAACTCCACGCGAAAAATAATAGTCCTACGGACTGCGCATTGATAGTGTCGCCGAGCGGCGTCGCCCCGGTGTGTCGGGCTATGACGTCAGCGTAGAACTTCGTCCTACGCCGCGATTCGGTAAAAAGTGCGGAAAAACTCCCGAACCTTATGCGTTCGCCGCCATCGGCAGCGCGTCGGGAGCTTCGATGAGCGCGTCGATGCCGCCGACCTGGCGGGCCAGCCCGCGGACCTGGGCCTCGATGGCCTCCTCCTGCTGCTCGAGCTCCGCGATGCGGTCCTCGAGCTCGCCGCTCGCCACGTGGATGCGCTTGATGCTGTCCAGGCGGCGGCGCAGCTGCAGGTGATGCTCGCGCACCTGCGTCTCGAGCGGCGACATCACGGCCTTGAGCCACGCCTCGACGTCGCGGTTGGCGATGACGTACACGTGCTTCACGCGCGACGCGATGGTCTCGAAGAAGCGCCGCATCAGCGCGAACTTCGCCTTGCTGACCATGTTCCACAGCGTGTTGAAGTGCGTGTTGTAGGCGCGCTCCAGCCGCTCGATCTCCTTCTGGTACTTCAGTACCGAGAACTGCGGCGGGTTGAAGGGCTCGAGCGCGTGCTCCTTCGCGAAGCGCGCGTACATCGCGCGCATCATGTCGTGAATCTCCAGCGATTGCCGCGCGGCCGACTTGAAGTCGTCCTGGATCTGGCGAAAGAAGTCCGTCATCGCGTTGCGCACGCCGCGCGTGAACGGGCTGTCCTCGATCTGCCGCCGCGTCTTGCCCGCGTTGGCGCGCAGCGCCTCGAGGCCGATGTGATCGAAGAGCTCGTTGGTCTGCTGCGTGAACACGTTGCGCAGCGCCGTGTAGCGCGCGAGCCCGCGCTCGAAGACCTCCTTCTCCTCGCGCACGCGCTCCATCATGTGGCCGACGACGTCCTGGTTCTTGCCGCGCAGCGCGCGAAGCTCGGAGAGCTGCTCGGCGATGCCGGCGCGGCGCGCCTCGAGGATCGCGCGAACGCCCGCCGCGATCGAGTGCACCTCGCCCTGCGAGGCCGCGCCCACGATGTCGCGCTTGGCCGGGATGAGGTTGCGCGACAGCGAGGCTTCCAGCACGGGCAGGCGGCTGCGCACGAGCAGCGCGTCGTCGCCGTTCACCTTCGCGGTGAGCGCCTTCTGCGCGGACGTCGCGAACACCTGCGCGGCGGGCACGTTCAGCAGCGTCGCGGTCGCCTTCACCTGCCGGTCGATCTCGGCCTCGATGGCGGCGTCGGACTTCAGCTCGTCCCACAGGCCGTCGATCTTGTTCAGCACGACGAGGCGCCCCGCCTTGCTCGCCGGGTCGTCGCCGGCGAGGTGCTCGTTCCACACGTCGAGGTCGGTCTTCGTCACGCCCGCGTCGGCGGCGAGGATGAAGAGCAGCGCGTGCGCGTTCGGCAGCAGGTTGAGCGTGAGCTCGGGCTCGGTGCCGATCGCGTTCAGGCCCGGGGTGTCGAGGATCACGAGGCCCTGCTGCAGCAGTGGATGCGGGAAGTTGATGATCGCGTGCCGCCAGCACGGGATGTCGACGCTGCCCTCCTCGCCGTTCTCGAGCGCGCGCAGGATGTCGCCCTCGTCGTCGCCGAAGAGCCCGTACTTGCGCGCGAGGTCCACCGGCACGCGCTTCACCTGCGAGACGCGCGACAGCGCCTCGCTCATCTTTTCCGCGGACGCGAGGTCGAGCGGGAACGTGACCCACTCGTCGGCGTAGTTCTTGAACTCGGCGACCGTCGCGTCCTTGAGGCGCGTCTCGATCGGCAGCAGGCGGATGGAGGGCGGCCGCGACGCGTCGTACAGGAGCTCCGTCGGGCACATCGTGGTGCGCCCGGCCGACGACGGCAGCAGCCGCTGGCCGAAGTCGGCGAAGAAGATGGCGTTGATGAGCTCGGACTTGCCGCGCGAGAACTCGGCGACGAACGCCACGACCAGCTTGTCCTGGTGCAGGCGTTCCAGCAGTTGCTGCACGCGCAGATCCACCTGCGCGTCGGCCAAGTCCTGCTCCTGCAGCCATTCCTGGAGGGCGAGCACGCCGGAGGCGAGCCGGCGACGCCAGTCGCCGTACGCCTCGAAGCGGGCCGCGAGGTCGCGGGAAGGAACCATGCTGCTCCGTGTTGTCTCGTTGGAACGCGGGGGCATGCCGCGGACGGGGCCGCAATGTAGCACGGGGCTGTGAAGCACAACCCGTGCCGCGTGCGGCACGCCGCCACGGCAAGAGGGAGGCCGGCGTCCGGCGGCGAAGGCGGGCTGCCGGCCCGCGGCAGCCGATGCCGGTGCCGGGCAGCGCCGAACCTCGCGGGTCTGACCCCTAACTTTCGGGGTCAGACCCCGAATCTTAAGGGTCTGACCCCTAACGCTGGCAGCGGGGGCAGTAGAACGACGCGCGGGCGCCGAGCGTGACCCGCCGGATGCGGGTGCCGCAGACGCGGCAGGGCTGCCCGTCGCGGCCGTAAACGAAGTACTGGAGCTGGAAGTAGCCGGGCTCGCCGCTGGCATCGACGTAGTCGCGCAGCGTGCTGCCGCCCTTCGCGATCGCCTCGGTCAGGACGGCGCGCACTTCGGCGACCAGCCGCGCGAGGCGGGGGCGCGACACGCCGTGCGCGGGCCGCGTCGGCCGGATGCCGGCGCGGAACAGCGATTCGTTCGCATAGATGTTCCCCACGCCGACGACGACGCCGTTGTCCATCAGCGCGAGCTTGATGGCCGCCGTGCGCCGGCGCAGCGCCTGCCACAGGTACGCGGCGTCGAAGGCGGCGTCGAACGGCTCCGGGCCGAGGCTCGCGAGCAGCGGATGCGCGTCGGCCGGCGCCGGCACCCACAGCATCGCCCCGAACCGGCGCGGGTCGTTGTAGCGCAGCACCGTGCCGTCGTCGAGGACGAGGTCGACGTGGTCGTGCGTCCGGCGCGCGGGCGCCTGCTTGAACACGCGCAGGCTGCCGGTCATGCCGAGGTGCACGAGCAGCGTGTCCGTGCCGAGCCGGAACAGTAAGTACTTGCTGCGACGGTCGATGCGGTCGATGCCGCGGCCGACCACGCGCCGCGCGAGGTCGGAAGGAACCGGCCAGCGCAAACGGGAGTCGTACACGTGCAATGCGGCGACCCGCCGGCCTTCGACGTGGGGCGCCACGCCGCGGCGGGTGGTCTCGACTTCGGGGAGTTCCGGCATGTCTCGGAGCGCAGGTGGCCGGCCGACGAAGGCCTGAATCCGCCGTGGCCGGCGGTTTGTTGCGTTGCCGGATATAGCCTAACATCGACCGCGAGGGCGGCCTCCCCGCCTTCCTCTACCTACGCGAGCCCGCATGCCGTCCGTCTCCCGCCTCCTCCCCCCGTTCGTGTCGCGCGCGGTGCCGCTCGCGCTCGCGACGGCCGCGCTGCTGGCGCTGCCCGCCGCCGCGCAAAAGCTGTCGCCCGGCATCGCGCCGGAAGTGTCGTCGTCGAAGGAGGGCTCGGGGCTCACCGCCGACGTGTTCTATCGCGTGCTGCTCGCCGACGTGGCGCTGCAGCGGGGCGAGACCTCGCTCGCCGCGCGCGCCTACTACGAGGCGGCGCGCGAGTCGCGCGATCCACGCATCGCCAAGCGCGCCGCCGAGGTGGCGCTGGCCGCGCGCATGCGCGGGCTCGCGCAGGAGTCCGCGAAGCTGTGGGCGGCGCTCGATCCCGCGGCCGAGCGGCCGAAGCAGATCCTCGCGGCGCTCGCGAGCGGCGGCAGCGGCCGCGGCAACGTCGACGGCGGGTTCGACAGCGATTTGAAGTCGCGCCTCGAGAAGGTGCTCGCCGATGCGGCGTTGAGCGAGCGCGGCGTGGGCGAGGTGTTCCTGCAGCTCAACCGCTTCTTCGCGGACACGCAGGACAAGCGGCAGACGTACGAGCTCGTGCGCGAGCTCGCGAAGCCGTACCCCAATAGCGCCGAGGCGCATTTCGCCGTCGCGCTGGCCGCGTACGGCGGCGGCATTCCCGAAGGCAGCCCGGACAACACGGCGCTGCTCGAGATCGATCGCGCGCTCGCCATCAAGCCCGACTGGGAGCGCGCCGCGCTGTTGAAGGCGGAGCTCCTGTCGCGCAACAAGAACGACGACGCCATTCGCTACCTCACGGCGTTCGTCGCCGCCAACCCAGAATCGCGCGCCGCCGCCGGCGCGCTCGGGCAGCTCTACGTCGAGCAGAAGCGCTATCCCGAGGCGCGCGCGCTGTTCCAGAAGCTGTGGGACAACGATCGCAGTGCGCGCGAGTTCGAGTTCGGCATCGCGGTGCTCTCCGTGCAGATGAAGGACTGGGCCACCGCGGAGTCGCTCTTCAACGACCTCAAGAAGGCGAGCTACGGCGAGAACGGCGCGGTCGAGCTCTACCTCGCGCAGATCGCCGACGAGCAGGGCCGCTACGCGGACGCGATCGAGCGCTACAAGGCCGTGCCCGAGGGCGAGCGCGCGTGGCTCGCGAAGCTGCGCATCGCCGCGATGATGGGCAAGATGGGCAAGGTCGCCGACGCACGGCGATACCTCTCCGACCTGCCGGCCGTCACCATCGAGCAGCGCATCCAGGTGCGGCAGGCCGAGGCGCAGCTCCTGCGCGACGCCAATGACAACCAGGGCGCGTACGACGTGCTCGTGCTGGCGCTGAAGGAGCATCCCGATTCGCCCGAGCTGCTGTACGACACGGCGATGGTGGCCGAGCGCATCGATCGCGTGGACGACGCCGAGAAGCACCTGCGCCGCGTGGTGGCGCTGAAGCCCGACGACGCGCAGGCGCTCAACGCGCTGGGCTACACGCTGGTCGACCGCACGCCGCGCGTGGCCGAAGGCCAGGCGCTCATCGAGCGCGCGCTGAAGCTCTCGCCGGACGATCCGTTCATCCTCGACAGCATGGGCTGGGCGCTCTTCCGGCAGGGCAAGTACGCGGAGGCCGAGCAGTACCTGCGCCGCGCGATGAAGGAGCGGCCCGACGCCGAGATCGCCGCGCACTTGGGCGAGGTGCTGTGGGCGAAGGGCGAGCACGAGCGCGCGCAGGAGATCTGGCAGTCGCAGCTCAAGATCAATCCCGACAACGCGGTGCTGCTCGAGACCGTGCGCCGCCTCGCGCGCTGACCGGCGCGCTGCACGTCGAGTGAATTCGCTGCGGGCTTTCGCCGCCGCGGTGCTCGCGCTGGCGCTCGCTGCATGCGCGACGGTGGGTCCTGCACCACCCCCCGTCGACCGGCCCGTCGTCGCGAGCTTCGACAGCGCCGGCCGGCTGTCCGCGCGTCACGGCAGCGACGGCGTCGCGGTGCATTTCACGTGGACCCACGCGCCGGGCACCGACGTGTTCGACGTCGCGACGCCGCTCGGGCAGACCGTCGCGCGCCTGCGCGGCGACGCGTCCGGCATCTTCGTCGAGCGCCCGGGCGAGGCGCCGCGGCAATACCCGGACTGGAACGCGCTCACGCGGGCGGTGATCGGCGTCGCGCTTCCCGTCGACGGGCTCGTGTCGTGGCTGCAGGGTGCGCCCGCGCCCGGCGCGGCGTCCGACATCGAGCGCGACAGCGCGGGTCGCCCGCTGGTGCTGCGCCAGCAGGGCTGGGAGATCGTCTACGCGTACGCCGACGACACACCCACGGCACGTCCCGCGCGGCTCGTCATGCGCTACCCGGCGGGCGAGGCGATCGAGGTGCGCATCGTGATCGACCGCTTCGAGGCCGCACGGTGACGCAAGGCACGCTCGTCCTTGCGGCGCCTGCGAAGATCAACCTGTTCCTGCACGTGACGGGGCGGCGCGCCGACGGCTACCACCTGCTCGAATCGGTGTTCGCGTGCATCGACTTCGCGGACACGCTCACGCTCGCGGCGCGCGCCGACGGCGCGATCCTGCGCACGCACGAGCTCGCGGGCATTCCCGCGGACGAGGACCTCGCGGTGCGCGCCGCGCGTGCGCTGCAGATGGCCGCCGGCGTGAAGCACGGCGTTGCGATCGGCGTGGAGAAGCGCATCCCGCAGGGCGCGGGCTTGGGCGGCGGCAGCAGCGATGCGGCGAGCGTCCTGCTGGGCCTCAATCGCCTGTGGCGCCTCGACTGGCCGCGCGCGCGTCTCGCGGCGCTGGGCGCGACGCTCGGCGCCGACGTGCCCTTCTTCATCGGCGGCGAGCCGGCGATGGTGCGCGGGATCGGCGAGCAGGTGTCGCCGGTCACGCTGCCGACGCAGTGGGTGGCGCTCGCCTTTCCGCGCTGCCACGTGCGCACCGCCGACGTTTTCGCCGCCCCGGAATTGACACGCGACACGCCGTCGGCGAAAATGGACGTCTTTTCCGATGGTTACGGCCGCAACGATCTCGCGCCCGTGACTGCCGCGAGATTCCCGGCGGTGGCCGAGTCGCTCGCTGCGCTGCGCACGGTCTCACCGGCGGCGCGAATGAGCGGATCGGGTGCGTGCGTGTTCGCCGCGTGCCCCACCGAAGACGAAGCCCGGCGCGCGCTCCACGCGTTGCCGGCCGGCGTCGACCGGCGCGTGTGCCGCACGCTCGCACGTCATCCGCTCGCCGGATTCGCGCGATAATCGCGTCCTCGGAAGGCCCGGTTTCCGCTGGGGAGTCGCCAAGTGGTAAGGCACCGGATTTTGATTCCGGCATTCGTAGGTTCGATCCCTACCTCCCCAGCCATTTCCCTCCCCTAGGCGACCCCGTGCGAGTCCGCCCCGCGCGGAATCCGTTCGTCGCGCCGCGCTACGGCCCGGCCGGAATGAGCCCGACCGTCACGTTGCCGAGATAGATCGAGCCGATCGTGATCGTGGCGCCGGTACCCGAGAGAATGCCGCTCACGATCGTTCCGCCGGTGACGAACGGCAGCCCGGTACCGTTCACCGACCCCGGCGGAAACGTGATCGTGATCGTGCCGTCGCCGTTGTTGACACACGTCGCCGAGGTGTTGACCAGGTTGACGCAGGTGTTCCTGTCGAAGATCGCGGCGGCGGCGCCGGGACCGGCGGGCCCTTGCGGACCCTGCGCACCGGTATCGCCCTTGGCGCCTTGCGGCCCGGTATCGCCTTTCGGACCTTGCGCCCCGGCAACGCCCGGGATGCCCTGGATGCCCTGCGGCCCCGGGATGCCCTGGATGCCTTGCGGCCCCGGGATGCCCTGGATGCCTTGGGGTCCCGGCGGCCCCGCGGGTCCGGCGGCTCCCACGGTCACGTACGCCTCGGTGACGTAATACAGGTCGCGCGGCGCGTTGCCGCCCACCTTGAGGCTCAGCGCGTACGTGCCGTCGGCCAGGGCCTGCGGCAGGTTGAACACGAGCTGGGTGTCGGTTTGCGCCGAAGGCGGGACGCTCGCCATCGGTCCGATCAGCACCGTGGCCACGCCCGTGAAGCCCTTGCCGGTGAGCGTGAGCTGCTGCGCCGGCGCCGCGCCGGTCACGACGGACGACACGATGACCGGCTGCGTCACCGCGGCGGCGAGCGGGGCGTACGACAGCAATGCGAGCACCACCGCGAGCCACCCTGACCCTGCCGCGGAAATCCTCGCCGACGACGAGCGTGACATGCAATTCCCCCTCATGGTTGCGCGTAAACCCGTGGTGGGCCGCGCGGAACGGCGAAGCGTACTGGGCGTTGGCGCAATGTTCAATTGGGTCATATTGTGCTGAACGGAAGCCAGGGGCAATCACCGGCGAAAGCGCCGGCTGCGGCACCGGGTCCCGGGCGGAAGTGCACCGATTTCCGCTAAACTCGAAGGTTCGCAAACGGGGACGTCTTCGATCATGGCTTTCGAGCGCATGCGCATCTTCACGGGCAACGCGAATCCGAAGCTCGCGGATGCGGTGTGCAAGCACCTCAACGTGAGCCTCGGCCGCTGCTCCGTCGGCAAGTTCTCCGACGGGGAGGTGATGGTCGAGCTCATGGAGAACGTGCGCGGCCGCGACGCGTTCATCCTGCAGTCCACCTGCGCGCCGACCAACGACAACCTGATGGAAATCATGGTGATGGTCGATGCGCTGAAGCGCGCGTCGGCGGCGCGCATCACCGCGGCCATCCCGTATTTCGGCTATGCGCGGCAGGACCGGCGGCCGCGTTCGGCGCGCGTCGCGATCACCGCGAAGGTCGTCGCGGACATGCTGTCGACCGTGGGCGTCGACCGCGTGATGGTGATGGACCTCCACGCCGACCAGATCCAGGGCTTCTTCAACATCCCGGTCGACAACATCTACGCCACGCCCATCCTCCTGGGCGACGTGTGGAAGCGCAACTACGACAACCTGCTCGTGGTGTCGCCCGACGTCGGCGGCGTGGTGCGCGCGCGCGCCATCGCGAAGCGGCTCGATTCGGACCTCGCGATCATCGACAAGCGGCGCCCGAAGGCCAACGTGGCCGAGGTGATGAACATCATCGGCGACGTCGACGGCCGCTCCTGCGTGATCATGGACGACATCGTCGACACCGCGAACACGCTGTGCAAGGCGGCCACCGCGCTGAAGGAGCGCGGCGCGCTGAAGGTCGTGGCCTATTGCACGCATCCGGTGCTCTCCGGCGGCGCGGTCGCGCGCATCGCCGACTCGGATTTGGACGAGCTCGTGGTGACCGACACCATCCCGCTGTCGCCCGACGCCGAGGCCTGCGGCCGCGTGCGCCAGCTCTCGTGCGCGCAGCTCCTCGCCGAGACGATGACGCGCATCTCCAACGAGGAATCGGTCTCGTCGCTGTTCACCGACTGAGTTCCCCCAAAAGGCATTCACAGGAGGCGCAGAGACGCAGAGAACCCCAAACCCTCGGCGTCTCTGCGTCTCTTTGTGAATGGGTCTTGCCTCCCGTTGCCTGCGGCAACGATTTCCGGCTATAATTCAAGGCTTTCCCGCCACCGGCCACGGCTCGCCCGCGCGCCTTCCTGGCGGTTGTCGCCCATCGAGGCAACCTTGAGGCGGACGACCCGGCGCCCCGCGTGCATCGCGCGGCAAAGGGGAGGCCGCAGACAACCGGAGTCGTCATGAACATCGAATTCACCGCCTTCGCGCGGAACACCGAAGGCCGCGGCGCGTCGCGGCGCATGCGTCGCGCGGGCAAGGCCCCCGGCATCGTCTACGGCGGCACCGCCAAGCCCACGCCGATCGAGCTCGACCACAACGCGCTCTTCCACGCGCTGCGCAACGAGGCGTTCCATTCGTCGATCCTCACCATGAAGCTCGACGGCACGGCCACCAAGGTGCTGCTGCGCGACGTGCAGATGCACCCGTTCCGCAACGAGATCCTGCACGTCGACTTCCAGCGCATCGACGAGAACCGCAAGATCCACATGAAGGTGCCGCTGCACTTCACCAACGAGGCGGTCTCGCCGGCGGTGAAGCTCTCGGGCGCCATCGTGAGCCACATCGTCCCCGAGCTCGACATCACCTGCCTGCCGAAGGACCTGCCGGAGTTCATCGAGGTCGATCTTTCGGCGCTCGACGTCGGCAAGTCGGTGCACGTGTCGGAGCTCAAGATGCCGGCCGGCGTGACGGTCGTCTCGCACGGCAAGCTCGACCCGGTGGTCGCGACGGCCGTCGTGCCGCGCGGCAACGTCGAGGCCGAGGAAGCCGCGACCGCGGAAGGCGCGGCCGCTGCGCCGGCCGAGGAAGCGAAGCCGGCCGCCGCCAAGGAAGAGAAGAAGGACGACAAGAAGAAGTAATCGCCGCCGCTTCGCGAACGAGGCCCGCCCGGTTCGCGCGGGCCTTTTTCGTTCGAGGGGTGAGGGACGAGGGGCGAGGGACGAGGGAGCGCCCTCGGTGGTGCGAATATCACCGCCTTCCGGAGAAGTAACGAACCTGCAACTGCCACCGACGCTCCCTCGCACCTCGTCCCACGCCCCCCGCCCCGCCTTTCCACGATGTCTTCCCCCCTCCGCCTCGTCGTCGGCCTCGGCAATCCCGGCCGGGAGTACGTGCGCACGCGGCACAACGCCGGCTTCTGGTTCATCGACGAGCTCGCGGCGAAGCTGTCCGCATCGTTCGCGCACGAGGCGAAGTTCGCGGGCGAGATCGCGAAGGCGGGCGACGTGCGTCTGGCGAAGCCGATGACGTACATGAACCTCTCGGGGCGTTGCGTGGCGTCGGTCGCGAAGTTCTTCGGCATTGCCGCCGACGAGATCCTCGTCGTGCACGACGAGCTCGACCTCAAGCCCGGCGAGGCGAAGATGAAGCTGGGCGGCGGCCACGCGGGCCACAACGGGCTACGCGACATCCAGCCCGCGCTCGGCACGCCGCAGTTCTGGCGGCTGCGCTTGGGGATAGGGCATCCGCGCGATTCCGAGCTCACGCAGCAGGAAGTGGTCGATTACGTGCTGAAGCCGCCGCGCGCCGAGGAGCTCGCCGGCATCGAGGCCGCGATCCGCCGCGCGCTCGACGCGTGGCCCGCGATGGCGGCGGGCGACATGGAGCGCGCGATGATGGCGCTGCATACCAAGGACAAGCCGCCGAAGGCCGCGAAGGCCGACACGGCGAAGCAAGACGTGAACAAGGACGCACCATGAGCCTCAAGTGTGGGATCGTCGGCCTGCCCAACGTCGGCAAGTCGACCCTCTTCAACGCGCTGACCAAGGCGGGCATCGCCGCCGAGAACTATCCGTTCTGCACGATCGAGCCGAACGTCGGCATCGTGGAGGTGCCCGATCCGCGGCTGACCACGCTCGCCGCCATTGCGAAGCCGGAGAAGGTGCTGCCCGCGGTCGTCGAGTTCGTCGACATCGCGGGGCTCGTCGCGGGCGCGTCGAAGGGCGAGGGCCTGGGCAACCAGTTCCTCGCCAACATCCGCGAGACCGACGCCATCGCGCACGTCGTGCGCTGTTTCGAGGACGACAACGTCGTGCACGTGTCGGGGAAGGTGAACCCGATCTCCGACATCGAGACGATCAACACCGAGCTGGCGCTCGCCGACATGGCGACCGTCGAGAAGCAGCTCGCGAAGTTCCAGAAGGTCGCGCGCTCGGGCGGCGACAAGGAGGCGGCGCGGCTCGTGGCGGTGCTCGAGAAGCTGCAGCCGGTGCTGAACGAGGCGCGCCCCGCGCGCACCGCCGGCCTCACCAAGGAGGAGCAGGCCGTCGTCGCGCCGTACTTCCTGCTCACGATGAAGCCGACGATGTACGTCGCGAACGTCGCGGAGCACGGCTTCGCGGACAACCCGCTGCTCGACGCCGTGAAGGCGCACGCGGCGAAGGAAGGCGCGCCGGTGGTCGCGGTGTGCGCGTCGATGGAGTCGGAGATCGCGGCGCTCGACGGCGAGGACAAGAAGGTGTTCCTGGACGACATGGGCCTCACCGAGCCGGGGCTCGACCGCGTTATCCACGCAGGCTATGCGCTGCTCGGGCTCGGCACGTACTTCACGTGCGGGCCGAAGGAAGTGCGCGCGTGGACGATCCATCAGGGCGACACCGCGCCGCAGGCGGCGGGCGTGATCCACACGGACTTCGAGAAGGGCTTCATCCGCGCGGAAGTGATCGCCTACGACGACTTCGTCGCGTGCAAGGGCGAGCACGGCGCGAAGGAGCACGGCAAGATGCGGCTCGAGGGCAAGGAATACGTCGTGCGTGACGGCGACGTGATGCACTTCCGGTTCAACGTCTGACGTGAACGCGCGTCGCGTCCCGCTCGCGTTGCTGGTGGCGCTCGCCGCGGCGAGCGCGCTGCCGGCGCGCGCCGATCCCTCGGTGGCGGTGGAGAGCGTGCGCATCGACCGCATCACGTCGGCGGAGGCCGATTTCGCGGTGACGCTCACCGTGACCAATCCCGACGCCAACGAGCTGTCGATGGACGACGCGCGCGCGGAGGTGAAGGTCGAGGACGTGAACGTCGGGCGCGCGAAGCTCACCGAGCCGCTGCGCGTGCCCGCGGGCGGGCAGGGCGTCGCGCGGCTGGTCGCGCACGCCGACTGGAACGCGACGCTGCGTGCGGCGCTCGCCGCGGCGAAGCGCGCCGAGGCTCAGCCCGCGGCCGATCCGACGGTGCGCTATGCCGTCAGCGGCGTCGCCTTCGTCTTCGGCGGCCTGCCGGTGCCGTTCTCGCGCACCGGCGAGTTCACGTGGCCGCGCACGATCACCATCAAATGACGCTGCGCTTCACCAAGATGCAGGGCCTGGGCAACGACTTCGTCGTGCTCGACGGCGTGCGCGAGCGCATCGCGCTCACACCCGAGCGCGTGCGCGCGCTTGCCGACCGGCGCTTCGGCGTCGGCTGCGACCAGGTGCTGCTCGTCGAGCCGGCGCAAGGCGACGCCGACTTCCGCTATCGCATCTTCAACAACGACGGCGGCGAGGTCGAGCAGTGCGGCAACGGCGCGCGCTGCTTCGTCGTGTTCGTGCGCGAGAAGGGGCTGACGACGAAGCGCGAGATCCGCGTCGAGACGGCGGGCGGGCTCATCGTGCCGAAGCTCGAGGACGACGGGCAGGTGACCGTCGACATGGGCGTGCCGCGTTTCGCACCCGCCGAGGTTCCGTTCACCGGCGGCAGCGGGGGCGTCGAGGACGCGCTCGACGTCGACGGCACGATCGTGCGGGTGTCGGTGCTCTCGATGGGCAATCCGCACGCGGTGCAGGTCGTCGCGGACGTCGACGCGGCGCCGGTCGCAACGCAGGGCCCGCGCATCGAGCACCATCCGCGCTTTCCACGCCGGGTGAATGCCGGCTACATGGCCGTCGTCGATCGCGCTAACATTCGCCTGCGCGTGTGGGAGCGCGGCGCGGGCGAGACGCTCGCGTGCGGCACCGGCGCGTGCGCCGCGGTGGTCGCCGGCATCCGGCGCGGATTGCTCGATGCGCGCGTGCGCGTCGTCACCCGCGGCGGCGAGCTCGTCATCCGCTGGGCCGGCGAGGGCCGGCCGGTGCTGATGACCGGGCCGGCGGCGACGGTGTTCGAAGGCGAGTGGAACGGGTAGCAACGCAACAGCCACCAACAGGCAGGGACAACGACAATGGACGCACCGGCCGTCGCCGAGTGGCTGAAGCAGCATCCGAAGTTCTTCGAGGACTACGCCGATCTCATCGCCGAGATCTTCGTGCCGCATCCGCACGGCGGGCACGCGATCCCCATCGCCGAGCGGCAGATCGTGTCGCTGCGCGAGAAGAACCAGGAGCTCGAGGCCAAGTTCCGCGAGCTCGTCGCCTACGGCACCGAGAACGACCAGATCAGCGAGAAGGTGCACCGCTCCACACTTGCGCTGTTCGCGGCGCCGGACCTCGAGACCACGCTCGCCGTGCTCTACCACAGCCTGAAGGAAGACTTCGGCGTGCCGCAGGTCGCGGCGCGGCTGTGGGGCAGGGTGCCGGAGCAGTCGTACCTGCCGGAGCTCGCGGCCACGTCGACGGAGATCCGCGCGTACGCCGACCAGCTCGGCCAGCCCTATTGCGGGCCGGTCGCGGCGTTCGAGTCGCGCGAGTGGTTCGAGGACGGCGACATCCTGCAGTCGTTCGCCTTCCTGCCGCTGCGCACGGCGCAGACGTTCGGCGTGCTCGCGCTCGGCAGTCCCGACCCGGACCGCTTTCACCCGGGCATGGGCACGCTCTACCAGACGCGGCTCGCCGAGCTCGCGAGCGTGGCCACCGCGCGGTTCCTGCCCGCGAGCTGAACGCGACCATGCGCACGGCGCCGAAGGCTCCTGCCGCGCGCGTGGATGACGACCAAGCGCCCGCCCCGTCGGCGGCCAACGCGGCGCTCCTCGACGCCTTCGCCGCGCATCTCGCGCTGCGCACGCCGCACACGCGCGACGCCTACCTGCGCGATGCGCGCGTGCTCGCGGTCGTCGCGGCCGACACGCCGCTACCGCGCCTGACGCGCGCGCAGGTCTCGCGTGCGCTCGCCACGCTGCACGGCCGCGGCCTCGCGGGGCGCAGCCTCGCGCGCATGCTCTCGGCGTGGCGCGCGCTGTTCCGCTTCCTCATCGAGCAGGACCGCACGATCGGCGAGGACCCGTGCGCGGGCCTGAAGGCGCCGAAGTCGCCGAAGCGGCTGCCGTCCGCGCTGACGCCCGACGAAGCGGTGCGCCTCGTCGCGCTCGACGGCGACGACCGCTGGGCGCCGCGCGACCGCGCGCTGCTGGAGCTCGCGTATTCCTCGGGACTGCGCCTCTCCGAGCTCGCGGGCCTCGACGTCGACCGCCTCGACCTCGTCACCGGCGAAGTGCGCGTGCTCGGCAAGGGGTCGAAGGAGCGCATCGTGCCCGTGGGCACCGCCGCGCGCGAGGCGCTCGCGCGCTGGCTCGCGGAGCGGTCGACGCTCGCGGCGCCCGGCGAGCATGCCGTCTTCGTCGGCGCCGGCGGCCGGCGGCTCTCCGGCCGCACGATCCAGCGCCGCCTCGCGGCGTGGGCCGTGCAGCGCGGCCTCGCGCGCCACGTGCATCCGCACATGCTGCGCCATTCGTTCGCGTCGCACGTGCTGCAGTCGTCGGGCGACCTGCGCGCCGTGCAGGAGATGCTGGGCCACGCGTCGATCGCGAGCACGCAGGTCTACACGCACCTCGACTTCCAGGCGCTCGCCAAGGTGTACGACGCGGCGCATCCGCGCGCCAGGCGGAAGAAGGCGTGATCGACGTCAATTTCTGCCGCCTCATGGCGCGCTACAACCGCTGGATGAACGAGCGGATCTACGCCATTGCGGCGCAGATGACGGACGCGGAGCGGCGCGCCGATCTCGGCGCGTTCTTCGGCTCGATCCACCGCACCCTCGATCACATCCTGTGGGGCGACGAGGCGTGGATCGCGCGCTTCACCGGGGCGCCATTCGCCGCGAAGGCGTATGGCGCCGACCGGCACGACGACTTCGCCGACCTTGCGCGCGATCGCGAGCGCACGGACACCGCGATCCTCAACTGGGCGGGCCAGCTCACGCCGGCCGGCCTCGACGGCACGCTCGAGTACCGCGCCGCGTCCGATGGCCGCCCGCGTGCGATCGCGCGCTGGGTGGCCGCGACGCATCTCTTCCAGCACGCGACGCATCATCGCGGCCAGGTCGTCACGCTGATGAAGCAGCGGGGCTACGACCCCGGCGCGACCGACCTCGCGGCATTGCCGGGTGTCGTGCGCATGCTCGACTGACGAAAGGAAGCACAGCGATGGCCGCCGGCACAGCAACCCCGCCCGCCGCGGCGACGACGGCCCCCGCGAGCGGCACGTGCCGGCTGGGCGCGTTGGCGATGGTGCGCAACGAGTGCGACATCATCGAGCTCTTCGTGCGCATCAATGCGCGCGTGTTCGACGTCATCCACGTGCTCGACCACCGCAGCGACGACGCGACGCCGGAGATCCTCGCGCGCCTCGCGGCGGAAGGGTACCCGCTGCGCGTGACGAGCGTGCCGGGCGTCGCGTTCGAGCAGGCCGAGGTGACGTCGGCGGCGGTGCGCGCGCTGGCGCAGGCCGGCGAATGCGACTACATCGTGCCCATCGACGCCGACGAGTTCCTGGTGGCCGCGGACGGTGCGGCCACGCCGCGCGAGGTGATCGCCGCGCAGCTCGCGCCGGACCGCCACGGCGTGGTCGCGTGGCGCACGTTCTGCCCCGTGGGGGGCGGCTACTACGACGCGCCGGCGCCGCTGTTCACGCAATTCCGCATGCGCGAGAAGGAGCCGTTGCCCCTCCACAAGGTCGTGCTCGGCCGCGAGTTCGCGGCGGGCTGCACGCTGGTGGCCGGCAATCACTTCGCGCACAGCGTGGGGTTCCGCGCGACGCCGGTCGTGCTGCCCCTCGTCATGCAGCACGTCCCCGTGCGCAGCAGCGACCAGCTCGTGCGCAAGATCCTCCTCGGCGAGTACGCGCTGTCGCTGCGGGCTGCGCGCGGTCCGCTCGCAGGCTTCCATTGGTCATGGATGGCAGATCGCATCCGGGCGCGCGGCTATCGCCTCGACGCAGCGGAACTCCTCGACTTCGCGCTGCGCTACTCCGCGAATCCCGCGGCGGAGGTCGCCCACGGCCTGCTCGACGACGGCCCGCGCGTGGGCACCGCCGACGACGTGATGAAGTTCCCGGAGCTCGCACGCATCGATCTCGTGAAGTCGTTCGACGCCTGCCTCGGCGCGCTCGTCGCGCAGGTCAGGGCGGCGCGCGCCTGAACGCGCGAAGCAAAAAAAAACGGGGCGCGTTGGGCGCGCCCCGAATAGCCACTGAGGAGAAACTGCGACGGAGAGGTGAGATCCCCGTCATGCGCGGGGCGGGGGAGAGCCCGCCTCGCGCAATCCTGCCCGTACCGCTAGGACCGGTACGCCGATTCGCCGTGCGACGTGATGTCGAGACCCTCGCGCTCCTGCTCTTCCGGCACGCGCAGGCCGATGGTCAGGTCGACGATCTTGTACGAGACGTACGCGACCACCGCGGACCACACGACCGTCAGGCCGACCGCCTTCGCCTGGATCATGAGCTGCGCCATGTAGCCGGGGTACTCGGTCTTGCCGGTGACCCAGTCGGACACGACGCTCGGGCCGCCGAGGTCGGGCGACACGAAGATGCCCGTCAGGAGCGCGCCCAGGATGCCGCCCAGGGCGTGCACGCCGAACACGTCGAGCGTGTCGTCGACCTTCAGCATGTGCTTCAGGCCGTTCACGCCCCACAGGCAGACGATGCCGGCGGCGAGGCCGATCACGAACGCGCCCGGGATGCCGACGTTGCCGGCGGCGGGCGTGATCGCGACGAGGCCCGCGACCGCGCCGGACGCGGCACCCAGCATCGACGGCTTGCCCTTGAACATCCACTCGCCGAACGTCCACGACAGCACGGCGCAGGCGGTGGCGAGGTACGTGTTGATGAACGCGAGGGCGGCGGAGTTGTTGGCCTCGAGCGCGGAGCCCGCGTTGAAGCCGAACCAGCCGAACCACAGCAGCGAGGCGCCCATCATCGTCATCGGCAGGTTGGCCGGGGCCATCGATTCCTTGCCGAAGCCGATGCGCTTGCCGATCACGTAGGCGCCGACGATGCCCGCGATGCCCGCGTTGATGTGCACCACCGTGCCGCCCGCGAAGTCGAGCGCCCCCCACTGCCAGATGAGGCCGGCCTTGGCGTTGTTGGCGTCGACGACGTTGGCCGCGGTGTACGCGTCGGGGCCGGGCCAGAACCAGACCATGTGCGCGATCGGCAGGTACGAGAACGTGAACCACAGCACCGCGAACACGAGCACCGCGGAGAACTTGATGCGCTCGGCGAACGCGCCGAGGATCAGGCAGACCGTGATCGCGGCGAACGTCGCCTGGAACGCGACATACACGAGCTCGGGAATCGGCGTGTTCTTGGAGAACGTGGCAGCCATCGCGAACTCGCCCTTGGCCGAGTCGAACGTGCCCTTGAGGAACAGGCGGTCGAGTCCCCCGAAGTACGCGTTGCCCTCGGTGAACGCGATGCTGTAGCCGTACACGCACCACAGCACGCTGATGAGCGAGAACACGACGAATACCTGCATCAGCACCGACAGCACGTTCTTGCTGCGGACCATGCCGCCGTAGAACAGCGCCAGCGCGGGCACGCTCATCATCAGCACGAGCGCGGTGGAGATCAGCATCCACGCGACGTCGCCCTTGTTCGGCGTGGGCGCCGGCGCGGCGGTTGCCGCGGGCGCTGCGGCCGGCGCGGCTGCCGTGGCTGCCGCAGGGGCAGCGTCGGATGCAGGCGCGGGAGCCGCAGCGGGCGCGGCAGCGGCGGGCGCGCCGGTGGCGGGCGCGGCCTTGTCCTGCGCGAGGGCGTGCGCGGTGACGCCGAGCGAGCCCAGGAGCGCGAGGATCACGAGTAGCTTCTTCATTGCGGTACCTCCTTTACAGTGCGTCCGGACCGGTCTCGCCGGTGCGGATGCGCACGACCTGCAGCAGGTCGAAGACGAAGATCTTGCCGTCGCCGATCTTCCCGGTGTTGGCAGCCTTCTCCACCGCTTCGATGACGCGGTCGAGCATGTCTTCCTTGACGGCGGCCTCGATCTTCACCTTGGGGAGGAAGTCGACGACGTACTCCGCGCCGCGATAGAGCTCGGTGTGTCCCTTCTGCCGCCCGAAGCCCTTCACTTCGGTGACGGTGATGCCCTGCACGCCGATGGCCGACAGCGCCTCGCGCACTTCGTCCAGCTTGAACGGCTTGATGATGGCGGTAACGAGTTTCATGGTTGACCCCGCGAGTGCGCGGCGGCGTGGTGCCGCCGCGCCGATGAGAACGTCAAAACGTCTTCTGGACGTAGCCGACGACCTGGGTGTCGCTGATGTCCTTGCCGAAGCGGTTCGTGTAGAGCGCGCTCGTGGCGTTGGTGCCGGTGACGACGAGGCCCACCGTGAGGCCCATCACGTCGGCGGCGGCGCCGGCCTTCCAGTCGGTGTAGGAGTAGTCGCCGTTCTTGCGATAGTCCTGGTAGCCGACGTGCCCGATCAGCGTGATCTTGCCGATGACGTCGTTCACCTTCTCGACGACGTCCCAGTTGACGTTGCCCTCGATGTAGTACGAGCCGTCGGAATTCGGGAAGCCGAAGGTGTCCGTCACCGCGTAGCTGTACTTGACCTGCAGCATCTTCCAGTTGAGCGCGGCGTAGAGCTCGGTGGTGTTGGGCTTCGGGCTGTAGCCCGCGGGGTAGGTGCCCGGGTACCAGTAGTAGAGGACGCCGAAGTCCGCGACCCAGTCTTCCGCGAAGCCCCACTTGTAGCCGCCGTAGAAGTCCCACTCGATCGGCGCCGAGACGTCGGGATTGGCGTCCGAGAGCCACGAGATGTTCGACGCCCAGGTGCCCGCGTAGAAGCCGCTCTTGTGCCCGAGGTCGAAGCCGCCCTGGATGGCGGGCTTCTCGTTGGTCTGCGAGATGCCGCGGAACACGTATTGGCTGTAGAGGCCTACGTTGCCGGTGAACGTCCAGTCGGGCTCCGGCGCAGGCGCGGCGGCAGGGGCCGGCGCGGCCGCGGGGGCCGGCGCCGGCGTCTGGGCCAGCGCGCCGCCCGCGAACATCGCGGCCAGCGCGGCAGCGACGACCGTGGAGCGGAGGCGTAGCTTCTGGTTCATGTCGGGATCCTTTGTCGGGAGTGGTGGAGTGGAGGAGCGTCCCACTGCATGTCAGCATTTCGTGTGCCACTGCACAAAACGCTTTACTTTCATTGGGTTGTGCTCGGATGGAAGGCGTCTGCGGGGATCGCGGCAGGGGGCCGGCACCAAGCCGGTGCGCCGCGGCGGGCGACTCGCACGCTCGTGGGGCGGGCGCGTTGTTCCGCCGACTGAACATCGTTAACAATGCAGTCCCGCACATGACCCGCCGGGCCCGCGGCGCTTTGCTAGACTCGGCTGCATCGCCGTCGCGAGGACGGTTCCGGATGCGCGCGGAGGCACGAATGCTCAACTTCAACAGCAAGACCCTGGACGACCTGGCCGCGAAGATCGGCAAGGCGGTGGAAGCGAGCCCGGCCAAGGACATCGAGAAGAACGTGAAGGCGATGCTGCAGAGCGGCCTCTCGCGGCTCGACGTCGTGCCGCGCAGCGAATTCGAGACGCAGGCCGCGGTGCTGCTCAAGACGCGCGAGAAGCTCGAGCGGCTGGAGGCGCGGGTGATGGAGCTCGAAGCGCGGGCGGCCGCTGCGGGGCCGACGGCAGCGATGGGCCCGACGGGGCCGCGGCCGGCCTGACGTACACGGCGATCCGCGCGCAGCGGTGGATCGCGTGCGCTGATCGCCGGACGGCCGCGCGGCCGGTCGAGGCTCGGCCGAACGGCCGAAGGCGCGTCGCTCCCCGGCGCGCTACGGTGCGGGCATCCCGTTCCGCACCGTCGTCATGCCGGTCGCCATCCTCCACAGCCGCGCGCTCGCCGGCGTCGCAGCGCCCCGCGTCACCGTCGAGGTGCATCTCGCCGGAGGCCTGCCGGGCATCCACCTCGTCGGCTTGCCTGATACCGAGGTGCGCGAGGCCCGTGACCGCGTGCGGGCGGCGATGCAGAACGCGCAGTTCGAGTTTCCCCAGCGCAAAGTCACCGTCAACCTCGCGCCTGCCGACCTGCCGAAGGAGTCGGGCCGCTACGACCTGCCGATCGCGCTCGGCATCCTCGCGGCGACGGGGCAGATCCCCGCGAAGGACCTCGCACAGTACGAGTTCGCCGGCGAGCTCGCGCTGACCGGCGACCTGCGCGCCGTGCGCGGAGCGCTGGCCATGGCGCTGTCGGCGCGCGCGGACGGGCGTGCGTTCGTGCTGCCCGAAGCGTCGGCTTCGGAGGCGGCGCTGGTGCACGGCGCCACGGTGTTCGGCGCGCCGTCGCTGCTGGCGGTGTGCGCCCATCTCACGGCGCGCGCGCCGTTGCCGGCCGTGGCGCCGCCGGCCGTGGCGGCGCCCGCGTCGCTGCCCGATCTCGCCGACGTGCGCGGCCAGGTCCACGCCAAGCGTGCGCTCGAGATCGCAGCGGCAGGTGGGCATTCACTCCTGCTGTGCGGCCCGCCGGGCACCGGCAAGTCGATGCTCGCGCAACGCCTGCCGTCGCTCCTGCCGCCGTTGTCGGAGGAGGAGGCGCTCGAGGTGGCCGCCATTGCGTCGGTCGCGGGACGCTTCGTGCCGGGGCACTGGCGCACGCGGCCGTTTCGCGCGCCGCATCACACGGCGAGCGGCGTCGCGCTGGTCGGCGGCGGCAGCGATCCGCGGCCGGGCGAGATCTCACTGGCGCATCACGGCGTGTTGTTCCTCGACGAATTGCCCGAATGGGACCGGCGCGTGCTCGAGGTGCTGCGCGAGCCGCTCGAGGCGGGCGTCATCCACGTCTCGCGCGCGGCGCGCCAGGGCATCTTCCCGGCGCAGTTCCAGCTGGTGGCCGCGATGAATCCGTGCCCCTGCGGATGGCTCGGCGATGCGCGCGGGCGCTGCAACTGCACGAGCGACCAGGTGGCGCGCTACCGGGCGCGTGTCTCCGGCCCGCTGCTCGATCGCATCGATCTCTCGCTCGAGGTCGCGGCGGTGCCGGCGGAGGCGCTCGCGATTCGCGCGCCGCCCGCGACATCCGGCGACGATGCGCCGCCGTCAGCCGCGTGCGACGAAGGCCGCGAGACGTCGGCCGGCGTGCGTGCGCGCGTCACCGCGGCGCGGGCCATGCAGCACGGCCGGCAGGGCAAGCCGAACGCGCGCCTCGGCCCGGCGGACATCGAGCGCCACTGCGCACCCGAGCGCGCGGCCGAGGCGCTCCTCGCGCAGGCAATGACCCGGCAGGTGCTGACGGCGCGCGGCTATCACCGCGTGCTGAAGGTGGCGCGCACGATCGCCGATCTCGCGGGGCATGCGGTGATCGGGGCGCGGCATGTGGCTGAGGCGTTGAGCTATCGGGGGGGTACGTCCGCAAAACGCGCATCGTGAGGTCGGTGGATGACGTGGGGGCGGCGTTGCGCGTTTTGCGGCCGGATTAGTCAGCAGGAAAACCTTCGGGGCGGCCGGGCGGTTTTCCTGTAGCAAAACCTACGAAGCGCGCCGCTCATGAGCGCGCTACGCGCGCCGTTCGGTCGCGCGCTGCTGGTGGAGTGAATGCCTCTGCTTGCAATTGCGTTGTGCGACGTTCCTTCCCCTCACCCCAGCCCTCTCCCCGCAAGCGGGGCGAGGGAGCTTCTGGGGCGCTGCGCGTTGCAGAGTGGAGTCTTGCGGCGGTCCGGCCCCTCACCCCAACCCTCTCCCCCTTCGGGGGCGAGGGAGGTCTTCGTTGTTGCGGTGGCGTGAATGCGCAGCGCTCCAACAGCTCTACTTGGTGAGCAAAGCGAGGTGGGCCTTCGGCGAACGCTGACGTAACCGCGCAGCGCCCCAGAAGCTCCCTCGCCCCGCTTGCGGGGAGAGGGCTGGGGTGAGGGGAACGATCGCCGCAAGACGCCGCCGCAAGCAGAGGCATTCACGCCACCAGCAGCGCGCGACCGAACGGCGCGCGTAGCGCGCTCATGAGCGGCGCGCTTCGTGCCTTTTCTACAAGGAAAGCGCCCGGCCGCTCCGAAGCTTTCCTTGCTGACTAATCCGGCCGCAAAAGGCGCAACGCCGCCCCCACGTCATCCCCCGCCCGCACGACCGCCTTTTGCGGACGCTCTACCGATGTACTTCTCCCCAGCCGCAACATCCCCCTGCAGCCAGTTCTGCGGCGGCGGCAGCGGGCACGTCGTGAAGGCGGAGAACGCGCACGGCGGGTTGTACGCCTTGTTGAAATCGACGACCCACGTGCCGCCGGCCTGCGGCTTCTGCACGGCGAGGAAGCGGCCCGGCGGATACGTCGTGGTGTTGCTCGTGCGGTCGCGGAAGATGATGAAGAGATCGCCTTCGTCGTCGAGGGCGTCGAACGACATCTTCTGGCCGTTGACGGTGAACTCGAGCGTGCCCGCCACCTTCTCGTAGCTGATCTCCCCGCGCACGTTGGCGATGGGGATGGTGGCGCCGTCGGGCTTCGGCGTGAACTTCGCCGGCACCTTGTACTCCGCCTGGGGCTCGTACCACTGCCGGCCCGCGAACGTGGTCCGCCGCGGCGATTCGCGGTCCGCGGCGCGCACGACGATCTTGCCGTCCTCGCGCTTCACGAACTGCAGCGACAGCCGGCCCGACGTCACCCACTCGAGGCGCGTCGCGCCGGTGACGAGGTCGCGCTGCGTGAACGTCTGGCCCTCGTCGTCCTTGGCCACGGTGCGCATGGTCTGGCCCTTCGCGAGCTCGAGCCGCGCCTTGTCGTTGCCGGCGATCACCACGCCGAGATGCGCGGGCGCCAGGCCCTTCGGCAGCACGATCTTGTTGTCGGGCGCCGAGCCGATCGTGTACGAGCCGGGCGCCAGCTCGTCGCGCGACACGATCGACAGCCACCCGCGCTCGCGCGTGAGGCTCTTGTCGGCCTTCTCGCGCCACTGCGCGAGCTCGGTCGAGTAGGCGGCGTCGGGGACGGCGGACCACGCAGGGCCGACGGCGAGGAGGGCCGCCAGCGCGACGGCAGGCATCGGATTCATCGCGAACTCCACGACAGGGACAGCCTGCGATTGTACTGCGCCGCGCGGCGCGCCCCGGCCCCTACCGCGGCAGGTTCACCTGCGCCGAGGCATCGCACCGGCCCGGGGTCGACGGGCACGAGATCGTCGCCGTGTCCGGGTAGTAGTTGCGGACGTTGAGCCAGTACGTCGCGCCGGGCTGCAGCTTCACGCCGCCCGTGCCGGGGCTGCCGATGCCGAACGTGAGGATCGCGGTCGTGCTGCCCGCGCGCCCGAGCGGACCGCTGGCGCCGGTGGGATCGGTGGCGCGGAAGTCGCACGCGGTCGGCGAGACCGTGATTTCGCGATACGTCGACGGCCCGCCGTACTCGGCGACCACGGCGTTCCCAGCCTGCGATGCGTTCGCCGTCGACGGCACGGTGAAGCGCACGGCCCACACGCCGTTCCACGCGAATCCGGGCGCTTCCGCGTACGTCGAATGCACGGTCGCACTCGACGAGCCCACGTCGCTGTAGAGCGCACTCGCGTACTGGCCGCACAGGCCGACGGGCGGCGCGTCCGCCGCGACCCAGTTGAGGTTCGCGGTCGCAGGTGCGCTCGCGCCGCCGGCATTGCTCGCGACCACCGAATACGACTGCAGGCCCGTCACGCTGCCGCGCAGGCGGCACACGTCCGTGAGCGTCGCGCAGTTGGTCCAGTTGTAGGCCGTGGGGCTGCCGGTGCACGACGACTCGAGCACCGCCAGCGTGCCGACCGTGGGCGAAGGATTGGGCGCCGTCACGAGCAGGCTGCACACCGGCTTCGCCTCGGGCGGCGGGGGAGGCGGGGGCGTGGTCCACGTCACCTGCACGGTGGCGGGGGCGCCGGCGCCGTTCGCGTTCGATGCGACGACGCTGTAGGTGACGGTGCCCGCGAACGACGACGTCGCGGTGCACGACGGGCCGGTGCCCGCGCAGCCGCTCCACGTGTACGACGTGGGATTGCCCGAGCAGTTCGCGTTGAGCAGCACCATCGCGCCGGTGTTCGCCGTCGGGCTGCTCGCGGCGAGCGTGCACGCGGGCGGCTGCAACGCGGCCGGCTGCGGCGAGCACATCGCGACCGGCCGCGCGGCCGGTCCGTACCCTTCCGCCACGTAGCCCCTCGCCACCATCACGTCGAACGTCGCGGTGCTGGTCGTGTAGCGGTGGTTCGAATCGGCACGCTTGTTCCACAGCCGGTACACGGGGATGGTATTGGCCGGGCACGCGCCGCTCGCGGTGTCGGGCAGGTACATGCCGAACACGTCCGGCGATTCGAACAGCCACGCCTGCGCGAACTTCTGCTGCACCTCGTTGCACTCGGCCACGGACGCCGAGTAGAAGTGCGAATCGAGGCCGGCGGCCGGCAGGCCGTAGAAGCGGCATACCGGGGCCGACCCGGGGGACGTGTCGGCCGCATCGAAGGCCTTGAACGACTGCCCGGTGCGCTGCCAGCCCACGAACGTGCCGTTGTCGAGCTTCGCGATCTCGCCGGGATAGGCGGTGACGAAGTAATGGTCGAGCGCCGCGTTGTAGAACTCGACCACGTCGACCAGCGCGGCCTGCGCATGCGCGGCGAACGAAAGCGAAAGCGCGAGGACCAACCCTCTCCGGCGAGTGTGCGATGTCATGGCGGCGTGCGTGCGTTAGGCGATGCGCGGGGCGCACCTCGCCGAAGGGTAGGAACCCGGCCGCCCGCGTGCAACTCCCGTGCTGCCCGCGCCGGTGTGGCCGTCCGTCCTACGTCACCGTGGCGTTTGCTGCGCTGCGGTAAAATGCGACGAGACATGAATACGATCAGCGACGCCTTCGTCGACACGCAATCCGGCACCGACGCGCCCCGCCTGCGCGAGATTCCCTACAACTACACGTCGTTCTCGGACCGCGAGATCGTCATCCGCCTGCTCGGCGCGCCGATGTGGCAGCTGCTGCAGGAGCTGCGCGGCGAGCGGCGCACCGGCCGCTCCGCGCGCATGCTGTTCGAGGTGCTGGGCGACATCTGGGTCGTCGACCGCAACCCATACCTGCAGGACGACCTCCTCGACAACCCGAAGCGCCAGGCGCTGCTCGTCGACGCGCTGCGCCACCGGCTGGGCGAGATCGACAAGCGTCGCGGGCAGGTCGTCGAGGCCGACAGCGCGCGCGACGGCAAGGTCGCGCAGCTCATCGCCGCCGCCAACGCGGCCGTCGATCGCTTCGCCGCGTCGTTCGCGGAGACGGCCGAATTGCGCCGCCGCACGCGCCGCGTGCTCGCGCGCTACACGAGCAAGGACAACGTCGCGTTCGACGGCCTCGCACGCGTGTCGCACGTGACCGACGCCACCGACTGGCGCGTCGAGTATCCGTTCGTCGTGCTGCATCCGGACACGGAAGCCGAGGTGCGCGGCCTCGTCGAAGGCTGCATCGAGCTCGGCCTGACCATCATCCCGCGCGGCGGCGGCACCGGCTACACCGGCGGCGCCATTCCGCTCGACGCGCGCTCCGCGGTGATCAACACCGAGAAGCTCGAGCGCATGTCGCCGATCGAGCGCGTGGTGCTGCCCGGCCGGCACGAGGCCACGCCGGTGATCGAATGCGGCGCGGGCGTGGTCACGCGCCGCGTGATGAACGTCGCCGAGGAGGCGGGCTTCGTGTTCGCGGTCGATCCCACGTCGGCGGACGCGTCGTGCATCGGCGGCAACGTCGCGATGAACGCCGGCGGCAAGAAGGCCGTGCTGTGGGGCACCGCGCTCGACAACCTCGCGTCGTGGCGGATGGTCACGCCGTCGGCGGAGTGGCTCGAGGTCACGCGCCTCGACCACAACTTGGGCAAGATCCACGACGTCGCGCAAGCCACGTTCGAGTGCGTGTGGTTCGCGGCCGACGGCGAGACGATCACGCGGCGCGAGCGCATGACGGTGCCGGGCACCGGCTTTCGCAAGACGGGCCTCGGCAAGGACGTCACCGACAAGTTCCTCGCGGGCCTGCCGGGCATCCAGAAGGAAGGCTGCGACGGCATCATCACCAGCGCGCGCTTCATCCTGCACAAGATGCCGCCCGCGATCCGCACCGTGTGCCTGGAGTTCTTCGGCCAGGTGCGCGCGTCGACGCCGGCGATCGTCGAGGTGAAGGACTACCTCGACCGATTGCCGAAGGAAGGCGCGCAGCGCGTGCTGCTCGCGGGCCTCGAGCACCTCGACGAGCGCTACGTGAAGGCGGTCGGCTACGCGACCAAGGCGAAGCGCCACGGCTGCCCGAAGATGGTGCTGCTGGGCGACATCGTCGGCGACGACGACGACGCGGTGGCGCGCGCGGCCTCCGAGGTGGTGCGCATCGCCAACGCGCGCGGCGCGGAAGGCTTCGTCGCGGTGTCGGCGGACGCGCGCAAGAAATTCTGGCTCGACCGCTCGCGCACCGCCGCGATCGCGCGCCACACCAACGCGTTCAAGGTCAACGAGGACGTCGTGATCCCGTTGCCGCGCCTCGGCGACTACACCGACGGCATCGAGCGCATCAACATCGAGCTGTCGATCCGCAACAAGCTGGCGCTCGCCGACGCGATCGGCGCGTTCCTCGCGGGGCCCGAGGTGCTGCAGGCGTGGCCGCCGGACTCGGAAGTGCGGCCGACGCAGGAGCTGATCGACGCGAAGGTCGAGGAGGCGCGCGACCTCGTCACCGCGACCCGCGCGCGCTGGCGCGATCTCCTCGACCGCATCGACGAGACGTTCCCCGCGCTGCAGGATCACTCCGTGGTGGTGTCGTGGAAGCGCGAGCTGCGCGAGCCGCTCGCGGAGATCTTCGCGGGGCTCGCGTTCGAGCCCGTGATGCGCGCGATCGTCGCGCTGCACGCGCGGGTGCTGAAGAGCCGCGTGTTCGTCGCGCTGCACATGCACGCGGGCGACGGCAACGTGCACACCAACATCCCCGTCAACTCCGACGATTACGGCATGCTGCAGGAGGCCAATGCCGCGGTGGCGCGCATCATGGCGCTGGCGCGCAGCCTGGGCGGCGTGATCTCGGGCGAGCACGGCATCGGCATCACCAAGCTCGAGTTCCTCACCGACGAGGAGCTGGCGCCGTTCGCGCAGTACAAGCGCGCGATCGACCCGAAGGGCCACTTCAACCGCGGCAAGCTCCTGCGCGATCCGATGTTCCCGGCGGATCTCTCGGGCGCGTACACGCCGAGCTTCTCGCTCATCGGGCACGAGAGCCTGATCCTCGAGCAGAGCGACATCGGCAGCGTCGCCGACTCCATCAAGGACTGCCTGCGCTGCGGCAAGTGCAAGCCGGTGTGCGCGACGCACGTGCCGCGCGCCAACCTGCTCTACAGCCCGCGCAACAAGATCCTCGCGACGTCGCTGCTGATCGAGGCGTTCCTGTACGAGGAGCAGACGCGGCGCGGCGTGTCGCTGCAGCACTTCGCGGAGTTCGGCGACGTCGCCGACCACTGCACCGTGTGCCACAAGTGCGTGAACCCGTGCCCGGTGGACATCGACTTCGGCAACGTGTCGATCGCGATGCGCAACTTCCTGCGCCGCGGCGGGCACAAGAAGTTCAATCCCGGCACTGCGGCGTCGATGTTCTTCCTGAACGCAACGGACCCGTCGACGGTGAAGCTCACCAAGAAGGTGATGATCGATCTCGGCTACCGGGCGCAGCGCGTCGCGTACAAGCTCGCGCGCCGCACGCCCGCGGTGAGCGCGCAGGTGTCGCGCCCGCCGCCCACCGTGGGCCGCGCGCCGCTCAAGGCGCAGGTGATCCACTTCATCAACAAGCCGATGCCGGGCGGGCTGCCGAAGCGCACGTCGCGCGCGCTGCTCGACATCGAGGACGACACCATCGTCCCCATCATCCGCGATCCGGCGCGCGCGGCCGACGATGCAGAAGCGGTGTTCTACTTCCCGGGCTGCGGCTCCGAGCGCCTGTTCTCGCAGGTGGGCCTCGCGACGCAGGCGATGCTCTACCACGTCGGCGCGCAGACCGTGCTGCCGCCGGGCTACCTGTGCTGCGGCTATCCGCAGACGTCGGCGGGGAACCACGACGAGGGACAGCGCATCACGACCAGCAACCGCGTGCTGTTCCATCGCGTGGCCAACACGCTCAACTACCTCGACATCCGCACCGTGATCGTGTCCTGCGGCACCTGCATGGACCAGCTCATGAAGTACGAGTTCGAGAAGATCTTTCCCGGCTGCCGCCTGCTCGACATCCACGAGTACCTGATGGAGAAGGGCGTGCGGCTCGATGGCGTCAACGGCGTCCGCTACATGTACCACGACCCGTGCCACACGCCGATGAAGCAGCACGCGCCGCTCACCGTCGTGAACAAGCTGATGGGCCAGCCCGTGGCGCTGAACGAGCGCTGCTGCGGCGAATCCGGCACGCTCGCGATCAGCCGGCCGGACATCTCGACGCAGGTGCGCTTCCGCAAGGAGGAGCAGATGCGCGCGGGGGCCGCGAAGCAGCGTGCCGACGGCTTCACCGGCGACGTCAAGGTGCTGACGTCGTGCCCGTCGTGCCTGCAGGGCCTGTCCCGGTTCGCCGACGACGCGGGCACGCAGGCCGACTACATCGTGGTCGAGATGGCGAAGCGGCTGCTCGGCGAGAACTGGATGGCCGACTACGTCGCGAAGGCCAACGCGGGCGGGATCGAGCGGGTGCTCGTCTAGCGCAAGCACTGCTTTCTACAAAGAGACGCAGAGACGCCGAGGAAACGTCGAGCCTCTCTCTGCGTCTCTGCGTCTCGTTGTGAAAATGGCCTCTTGAGAAGACGCTACTCCCCCGGCGCATGCACGTCGCACGCGCGCCCGGACTCCGGCGTGCTCCCACAGCGCGAGTCCGCCGCGGGCGCGGCCGCCTGCACGCTCGCGACGATCGCGTTGTCCGGCATCGGCGCGAACCGCACCAGCAGCGGCGAAGCCACGAGCAGCATGACGTAGAGCGCCGCGACGAACGTCGTGCCGAGCGTGCCGCGCATGTGCCAGTGGAACGGGCGCGGCGCGGGGATGCGGTCGAGGGCGGGCTGGGCGGTCATGGCGTGGGCTCCGTCGGGGGCGCTCCAGAAAATCCCGCGAGGGCGATCGGCGCGTCCGGGGTGCAGCGTGCGGGCGCCCTCGCGGGTGGAGGCAAGCGGTCGGGAGTCGGGAGTGATGTCGCGGGTCCTGGACGAGGGAGTTGATGCGATCGTAGGCGCGCCCGCGTGCCCCCGCGACCGAGCATTCGGCGCAGCGGATGCGGAAAATTCGCGTCGTCCGACCGCCGATGCCCGCGCGGCGGCCGCTGGTGCGTGCCCGTCCGCCCCGGGGCGGCCTTTGTGCTATAAGCAACTCGTTTCCAACCTTTGCCCGCCGCCGTGACCCGGGGCCCCTGCGCCGCGGCGGCCAAGCCCATGCAGGACACCGCGCCCGCCGCCGATGCTGGCCCGCCTGCCCGGCGCGACACGGCGCCGGAGGGCATCCCGCCCCTCGCGTTCGCCGACGCGGACGGCGCCAAGCGCTGGGCCAAGTCGCTGCTCATCACCGCCGTCACGCCGCTGTACGAGGCGGTGCGCGGCCAGCTGCGCGCGCTGTCCGCGGCGGAGTTCGCGCCGCGCGAGCGGGCGACCATCGCCGAGGTGCTGCGCGACCAGGTCGCGCACCTGCACACCGAGCTCGCCCGCCGCTACGCCGGCAAGCCGCAGCCGCCCACCGACCGCGAGGCCGAGGCGGCCGACCAGGCGCTGTCGCTGTGGCACGGCCTGTGGGAGCAGTACTCCGCGTGCCTGAAGCCGCTCCTCGAAGGCGACGTGGAGCTGCAGGGCGTGAAGGCCAAGCTCCTGCAGCGCGGCCTCTACGTCGGCAAGCAGCTCGTCATCGTGTACGGCCTCGCGCGGCGGGTCCCGCCGGCCACGCTGTGGCAGGAGCTCCACGCGTACTACCGCCTGGCGGAGATGCTCGACTGCGCGGTCACCGCGGTGTCGGACGACCTGCAGCCGCACGCGGTGGGCATCTCGTGCTACTCGACGTACTGCCACGCGCTGCTGCTGGGCCTTGCCGATCCGTGCGGCCTCACGGTGCGCCAGATCGAGCTCACCGACCGCTGGCTCGGGCAGTGGGCGCGCAAGATCTTCCCGTATGCGCAGCAGCGCGAAACCGAGGGGCCGGTCCTGCTGATCGACCTCGATTCGTCGACCGGCGGATGGGTGACCGCGACCGCGCCCGCGAGCCCACCGGCCTCGATGCGCTTCGGCTATCCCGGCAAGCTCGCGACCAGCGTGCGCGGGAGATTGCGCCGGCTCGCGACCGGCGCCACGCCCGCGGAGCTGCAGCTCGGCAACGACACGTCGGTCGAAGGCTCGACCGCGCTGCTCGAGCACCTCGACCGCCACTGGCACCAGACGCCGAAGGACGGTCCCGACGTCGTGCATGCCGGGCTCGAGCTCACGGCGGGCGGCGTGCACTGCGCGTACTTCCGCGTCGGCGGCCGGACGTTCGACCGCGCCGATCCGCTCGGGCGCCTCACGTTCCAAGGGGCGCAGCACCTGCAGACGCTCGGCGCGCTCACGGATTACGACCGCTACAAGGAAGACGCCGAGAAGAACTGGCCGTGGGAGACGTGGCAGGGCGACTACGCATGGCGCTACGCGAAGCTCATGCGCCGCGAGTCCACGCACTACCGCTGGTTCCTGGAACAGCTCGTCGCCGTGCGGGACGAGGAGCGCACGCGCCTGGGCCACGTCACGCGCGTCGCGCAGGGCGCGCCCGGCGAGATCGCGATCTCGCTCGCGCTGTGGCCGGGGCAGCCGCGCTCGATCGCCGTGCGGCCGACGTCCATCGCGTTCGCGGAGGAGCTGCCGCTGCCCGCGCTGATGCTGGGCGCGACCGAGCAGGAGCCGGCGACGCTGGTCGTGCCGCCGCGCACGTTCAATCCGGGGCGCATCCTGCGCTCGATGGATACGGGTCCGGAGCGCAAGTTCCGGCTGACGAAGCTCCTGCATCGCGGGGGCGACTTCGAGCGGGTCGCGTTCGAGGAGACCGGGGGGTAGGGCCTTCACAAAGAGACGCAGGGGCGCCGAGAAAGGTTTTTGAGGCTTCCTCTGCGTCTCTGCGTCTCTTTGTGAAAATGAAGTGTCCTCGCAGCCATGCCCAACCGCCTCGCCGACGCGACGAGCCCCTACCTCCAGCAGCACGCGGACAACCCGGTCGACTGGTACCCGTGGGGTCCGGAGGCGCTCTCGCGGGCGCAGCGCGAGGACAAGCCGATCCTGCTGTCGATCGGCTACTCGGCGTGCCACTGGTGCCACGTGATGGCGCACGAGTCGTTCGCGGATCCCGCGGTGGCGGCGGTCATGAACGAGCTCTTCGTGAACGTCAAGGTGGACCGCGAGGAGCGGCCCGACCTGGACCAGGTCTATCAAGCCGCGCACGCGCTCCTCACGCGGCGCAGCGGCGGGTGGCCGCTCACGATGTTCCTGACGCCGGCCGGCGCGCCGTTCTTCGGCGGCACGTATTTTCCGAAGGCGTCGCGCTACGGCCTGCCGGGCTTCACGGATCTGCTGCCGCGGGTCGCGGCCGCGTACCGCGAGCAGGGCACGCAGCTCGCCGGGCAATCGGACCGCCTCGCGCAGGCGCTCGCGATCCTCGAGCCGGAAGGCGGGCAGGCGCTGCCGCACGGGGCGCCCGCGGCCGCCCTCGTCGAATTGCGGCGCACGTTCGACCCGGTCCACGGCGGGTTCGGCAGCGCGCCGAAATTCCCGCATCCGGCCGAGCTCGACCTCTGCCTGCGCATGCATGCTGCGTCCGGCGATGAGCAAGCGCTCACCATCGTGCGCACGACGCTGGATGCGATGGCCGCTGGCGGCATCCGCGATCACCTGGGCGGCGGCTTCTGCCGATACTCGGTCGACGCGCAGTGGACGATCCCGCACTTCGAGAAGATGCTCTACGACAACGGGCCGCTGCTCGGCCTGTATGCCGATCTCGCGCGGGTGACCGGCGACCGCCGGCACGAAGAGGTCGCGCGCGACATCGTCGGCTGGCTCGTGCGCGAGATGCGCGCGCCGGGCGGCGGGTTCTGCGCGAGCCTCGATGCCGACAGCGAGGGCCACGAAGGTCGCTTCTACGTCTGGACGCCGGAGGAGGCCCGCGCCGCGGTCCGCGACGACGAGTGGGCGGTGGCTGCGCCGTACTTCGGGCTCGACCGGCCGCCCAACTTCGAGGGCCGGCACTGGAACCTGCGGGTGTCGGCGCCGCTCGACGACATCGCCGCCACGCTGGGCATCGACCTCGCCGACGCGCAAACGCGGCTCGCGGGCGCGCGCGCCGGGCTCTTCGCGGCGCGCGAGCGGCGGGTGCGGCCCGCACGCGACGACAAGGTCCTGACCGCGTGGAACGCACTGGCGATCGCGGGCCTCGCCCGGGCCGCGCGTGCGCTCGACCATCCGCGGTGGGCGGATCTCGCGTGCGACGCCGCCGACGCGCTGCGGCGCACGGCGTGGCGCGACGGCCGCCTGCGTGCGACCCGCCGTGGCGACATCGCGGAAGGCAACGGCTTCCTCGACGACTACGCGTTCCTGCTCGCCGCCTTGCTGGAGCTCATGCAGGCGCGCTTCCGCGTCGCGGACTTCGACTGGGCCGGCGAGCTCGCGCACGCGCTGCTCGCGCATTTCGAGGACCGCGAGCGCGGCGGGTTCTACTTCACGAGCCACGACCACGAGCGCCTCTTCCATCGCACCAAGCCGGGCGCCGACAACGCCACCCCATCGGGCAACGGCGTAGCGGCGCGCGCGCTCATCGCGTTCGGCCACCTCACGGGCGACGTCGAGTGCCTGCGCGCCGCCGAGCGGACGCTGCTGCTGTTCGGCCCCGCGCTCGCCGAGTCGCCCGCGGGGCACGCGACGCTCGTGCAGGCGCTGCAGGATTTCGCGGCGCCGCCGACCATCGTGCTGCTGCGCGGCGATCCCGCGACCTGCGCCGCGTGGCAGCGGTCGCTCGCGGCGGCCTATCGGCCCTGGGTGCGCGTGCTCGACCTGTCGACGGTGGGCGAGCTGCCGGCAATGCTCGACAAGGCGCCCGCGCCGGCCGCGGGCGCCGTCGCCTCCGTCTGCCGGGGGACCGCGTGCCTGCCGCCGCTGTTCACGCTGGACGCGCTGGCGGCGGCGGTGGCCGCCCCAGCGTGACCGGCCGGCGCCGGCAGGCCGGCGACCCGCGCTGCGGTAGAATCGACCCTTTGTGTGAGGCGGTGCCTGCACGCACCCGTCACGTTCCCAGCGGTCCCTACGAAAGCCACGGAGTCCACCCATGAAGAAGCATGCAGCCCTCGTTTCGCTGGCCGCCACCGCGCTGTTCGGCGCTGGTGCCGCCCACGCGGCCCTCGACAACGCCTCGGCCGAAGCCATGATGAAGAAGGACGGCTGCGCCGCGTGCCACGCGGTCGACAAGAAGATCGTCGGGCCGGCCTACGTGGACGTCGCGGCCAAGTACAAGGGCAACAAGGACGCGCAGGCGATGCTCGCGAAGAAGGTCAAGGACGGCGGCGTCGGCGTCTGGGGCCAGATCCCGATGCCCCCGAACTCGGCCGTGCCGCAGGGCGACATCGACCAGCTCGTCGCCTGGATCCTGACGCTCAAGAAGTAACGCGCAGCGGAGGCGGCGCGAATCGCGGTACAATTCGCGCCGTTCGTGCAGGAGAGAGCGCCGCGGCAACGCAGCGGCGCCGCCGAAGGCGTAATCCCGAAACCGCTCAGGCACCGAGGACTGCACGGGATGTAATGCGATCTGGAGAGCGGCAGCCCTCCGGGCCATTCGGGGTCTGACCCCGTTTCGTGGGGTCTGACCCCGAATGGCATGACGGGCGGCCCACCGAAGGGGCACCGGACCGTTCCGCGAGGAGCGCGTCCCAATCTCTCAGGTAAAAGGACAGACGGGGCGAGGCGCATGATGCGCGTCGCCCTGTTTTCTTTTGCGGAGGTGAAACGTGCCCAAGGCCACTCCCCTCAACGCCGTCCATCGCGCCGCCGGCGCGCGCATGGTCGACTTCGGCGGCTGGGACATGCCGGTCAACTACGGCTCGCAGATCGACGAGCATCATGCGGTGCGCGGCGACGCGGGCGTGTTCGACGTGTCGCACATGCGCGCGCTCGACCTCACCGGCGACGGCGCGCGCGCGTTCCTGCGCTACGCGCTCGCCAACAACGTCGACAAGCTCACCGTCCCCGGCAAGGCGCTCTACTCGTGCCTGCTGCGTCCCGACGGCATGGTGCTCGACGACCTCATCGTCTATTTCCTGCGCGAGGACTTCTTCCGCATCGTCGTCAACGCCGGCACGACGGACAAGGACATCGCGTGGTTCCGCGAGCTCCTCACGGAGCGCGCGCCGTCGCTCACGCTGACGCCGCGCTTCGACCTCGCGATGATCGCCGTGCAGGGGCCGAACGCGCGCGCGAAGGTGTGGCAGGCGATGCCCGGCCTGCAGGCGGCGAGCGCCGACATGAAGCCGTTCTTCGGCGCATCGGCGCCGACGCAGTTCGGCGAGGTGTTCGTCGCGCGCACCGGCTACACCGGCGAGGAAGGCTTCGAGCTCATGCTGCCGGCTGCGAACGCGGAAGCCGCCTGGCAAGCGCTCGTCGCGGCAGGCGTGAAGCCCTGCGGGCTCGGCGCGCGCGACACGCTGCGCCTGGAAGCCGGCATGAACCTCTACGGCCAGGACATGGACGAGACCGTGAACCCGCTGGTCTCCGGCCTCGCGTGGACGGTCGACCTCGCGAGCCCGCGCGACTTCGTCGGCAAGGCCGCGCTGCTCGCGCACGCGGC
Source organism: Burkholderiales bacterium (assembly GCA_046347855.1). Taxonomy (GTDB): domain Bacteria; phylum Pseudomonadota; class Gammaproteobacteria; order Burkholderiales; family Casimicrobiaceae; genus VBCG01. Next base: position 118,788 of record JAXMFJ010000010.1, on the reverse strand, counting down.
CGGGCCGCAGCTCGTCGGCCTGCTGCTGCTGGACGCGGGCGGCGTGCTGCGCGCCCACCAGAAGGTGCGCACCGCGCACGGCGAAGGCGAGATCACGAGCGGCACGTTCAGCCCCACGCTCGGCAAGTCGATCGCGCTCGCGCGGCTGCCGGCCGGCGCGGCGATCGGCGACGTCGTGCAGGTCGCGGTGCGCGACAAGCTGCTCGCCGCGCGCGTCGTCAAGCCGCCGTTCGTGCGCAACGGCAAGATCCTCGTCGCCTGATTCATTCCCACGGAGCCTGTCACGATGAATGTCCCCGCCGACTTGAAATACGCCGAGAGCCACGAGTGGATGCGCGCCGAATCCGACGGCACCGTCACCATCGGCATCACCGATCACGCGCAATCGGCGCTCGGCGACCTGGTCTTCATCGAGCTGCCGAAGGTCGGCCGCGTCGTGAAGGCCGGCGAGGCGTGCGCGGTCGTCGAGTCGGTGAAGGCGGCGAGCGACGTGTACGCGCCGATCGCCGGTGAAGTCGTCGGCGCCAACGACGCGCTCACCGGCACGCCCGAGACGCTCAACGAGGACGCGTATGGCGCGTGGCTGTTCAGGATCAAGCCCGCCGAGGCCAACGCGCTGGCCGGCATGCTCGACGCCGCGGCGTACGAAAAGCTGATCGGGTAAGGCGGGGCGAGGGGCGGGGGCGAGGGACGAGGGACCGCCGGAGCGCGAGCGGCGTCCTTGGCTGGCGATCGTCAGCCACCGAATCTCGCATCGCGTCCTGCTCCCTCGCTCCTCGTCCCCCGCCCCTCGCCCCTGCATCAGGAGACCGCATGAAGATGAACGAACCGGCGGCGCCTGCGCTCGCCACGCTCGAGGACGCCGGCGAATTCATCGCGCGGCACATCGGCAGCACGCCCGCCGAGCAGGCGGCGATGCTCGCCACGCTGGGCTACGCGTCGCGCGCCGCGATGATCGACGCGCTGGTGCCCGCCGCCATCCGCGACGGCGCGCCGCTGCCGCTGCCCGCGCCCGTGACCGAAGCCCATGCGCTCGCGAAGCTGCGCGCCATCGCCGCGCGCAACCGCGTCGCGAAGTCGTACATCGGCCAGGGCTACTACGGCACGCGCACGCCGGCGGTCATCCTGCGCAACATCCTCGAGAACCCGGCGTGGTACACCGCGTACACGCCGTACCAGCCCGAGATCTCGCAGGGGCGGCTGGAGGCGCTCGTCAACTTCCAGACGATGGTGTGCGACCTCACCGGCATGGCGATCGCCAACGCGTCGATGCTCGACGAGGCGACCGCGGCCGCGGAGGCGATGACGCTCGCGCTGCGCATCGGCCGCTCGGAGTCGCGCACGATCTACGTCGCCGACGACGTGTTCGCGCAGACGCAGGACGTGGTGCGCACGCGTGCGCAGCCGCTCGGCATCGAGGTGGTCGTCGGTCCCGCGGCGGCGGCGGCGGACGCCGATGCGTTCGCGGTGCTGCTGCAGTATCCCGGTGCCGACGGCGACGTGCGCGACCATCGTGCGCTCGCCGACGCCGTGCATGCGCGCGGCGGGCTCGTGATCGTCGCGGCCGACATCCTGGCGCTCACGCTGCTCGTCCCGCCCGGCGAGTGGGGCGCCGACGTCGTGGTCGGCTCGACGCAGCGCTTCGGCGTGCCGATGGGCTACGGCGGCCCGCACGCGGGCTACCTCGCGACGCGCGACGACTACAAGCGCTCGATGCCGGGGCGGCTCGTCGGCGTCACCGTGGACGCGGGCGGGCAGCCTGCGTACCGGCTCGCGCTGCAGACGCGCGAGCAGCACATCCGCCGCGAGAAGGCGACGTCGAACATCTGCACGGCGCAGGTGCTGCTCGCGGTGATCGCGAGCATGTACGCGGTGTATCACGGGCCGGACGGGCTCGTGCGCATTGCGCGCCGGGTGCGCCGCCTGACCGCGATCCTCAAGGCCGGCCTGGAGCGGTCCGGATTCGCGGTGCCGACCGTCGCGCCGTTCGACACGATCGTGGTCGCGACCCGCGAGCACACCGCGGCGATCCACGCGCGCGCCGTCGCGGCCGGCGTCAACTTCCGCCGCATCGACGACCGCTCGCTCGGCATCTCGCTCGACGAGTCGACCACCCGCGAGGACGTCGCCGCCATCTGGCGCATCGTCGCAGGCGCCACGCCGGCGTTCACGGTCGATGCGCTCGACGCCGAGGTGCGCGACGAGCCGGGTGCGCTCGGGCGCACGTCGGCGTTCCTCACGCATCCGGTGTTCCATCGCCACCGCTCCGAAACGGAGATGCTGCGCTACCTGCGCCGGCTCGCGGACCGCGATCTCGCGCTCGACCGCTCGATGATCCCGCTGGGCTCGTGCACGATGAAGCTCAACGCGACGTCCGAGATGATTCCCGTGACGTGGCCCGAGTTCGCGCACCTGCATCCGTTCGCGCCGGCCGACCAGGCCGAGGGCTACCGCACGATGATCCGCGAGCTCGAGGCGATGCTCTGCGCGTGCACGGGCTACGACGCGGTGTCGCTGCAGCCGAACGCGGGCTCGCAGGGCGAGTACGCGGGCCTGCTGATGATCCGCGCCTATCACGCGAGCCGCGGCCAGGGTCATCGCGACGTGTGCCTGATCCCCGCGTCCGCGCACGGCACCAACCCGGCGTCCGCGCAGATGGCCGGGCTCAAGGTGGTGGTGGTCGGCTGCGACGACGCCGGCAACGTGGACTTGGCCGACCTCGAGGCCAAGGCCGCGCGGCACGCGGCGGAGCTCGCGGCGATCATGGTCACATATCCATCGACGCACGGCGTGTTCGAGGAAGGCATCCGGCGCATCTGCGAGGTCGTGCACGCGCACGGCGGGCAGGTCTACGTCGACGGCGCCAATCTCAACGCGATGGTCGGGCTCGCGGGGCCGGGACACTTCGGCGCCGACGTCTCGCACCTCAACCTGCACAAGACGTTCTGCATTCCGCACGGCGGCGGCGGTCCCGGTGTGGGACCCGTCGCGGTGAAGGCGCATCTCGCGCCGTTCCTGCCGGGACATCGTGACATGCCGGCGGATGCGCGCGCACCGGACGCCATCGGGTCGGTGTCCGCGGCCCCGTTCGGCAGCGCATCCATCCTCCCCATCTCGTGGATGTACGTGCAGATGATGGGCGGCGAGGGCCTGCGCGCGGCGACCGAGAGCGCGATCCTGCACGCGAACTACGTCGCGCGTTGCCTCGCACCCCACTATCCGGTGCTCTACACCGGGCCGGGGGGGCTCGTCGCGCACGAGTGCATCCTCGACCTGCGGCCGCTGAAGGCCGCGTCGGGCATCGAGGCGGAGGACGTCGCGAAGCGGCTGATGGACTACGGCTTCCACGCGCCGACGATGAGCTTCCCGGTGCCCGGCACGCTGATGGTCGAGCCGACGGAATCGGAGTCGAAGGCCGAGCTCGATCGCTTCATCGACGCGATGATCGCGATCCGCGGCGAGATCCGCGCGATCGAGCAGGGCAACCTGGATCGCACCGACAATCCGCTGAAGCACGCGCCGCACACCGCGGCCGCGGTGACGGCCGACGCGTGGACGCACCGGTATCCGCGCGCGCAGGCCGCGTATCCCGTGCCCGGCCAGCAGGCGGTCAAGTACTGGCCGCCGGTCGCGCGCGTCGACAACGTCTACGGCGACCGCAATCTCTTCTGCAGCTGCATCCCGCTGCCGGAGGTGGCGGCCGGGCAGGCGTCCTGATGCGCGTGCTGGTGCTGGGCGCGGGGGTGGTGGGCGTCACCGCCGCGTGGTACCTCGCGCAGGACGGCCACGACGTCACCGTCGTCGACCGCCACGAGGGCCCGGCGCTCGAGACGTCGTTCGCCAACGGCGGCCAGATCTCCGCGTCGTATGCGGAGCCGTGGGCGAATCCCGACGCGCCCGCGAAGATCGTGAAGTGGCTGGGGCAGGAGGACGCGCCGCTGCTCTACCGCATGCGGCTCGATCCGCAGCAGTGGCGATGGGGGTTGCAGTTCCTGGTCGAGTGCCTGCCGTCGCGCACGCGGCGCAACACGATCCAGTGCCTCAACCTCGCGCTGTACTCGCGCGATTGCCTGCGCGCGCTGCGCGCCGATACCGGCATCGAGTACGACCACCTCGAGCGCGGCATCCTCTCGTTCTACACGGACGCCGGCGAGTTCGCGCACGGCGTGCGCGCCGCGACGCTGATGCGCGAGTTCGGCTGCGACCGCGTCGTGAAGACCGTCGACGAGTGCGTGGCGATCGAGCCCGCGCTCGCCGCGTGCCGCGACAAGCTCGCCGGCGGCATCTTCACGGCGAGTGACGAGTCCGGTGACGCGCAACGCTTCACGCACGAGCTCGCGCGCCTCGCGGCGGCGGGCGGCGTGACCTTCCGCTGGAACGTCGCGGTGGAGTCGCTCGTGCGCGAGGGCGACGCGATCGCCGGCGTGCGCTGCATCGACGAGGAGCACCGCAAGGAGATCATGCACGCCGACGCGTACGTGATGGCGCTCGGCAGCTACAGCCCCTTCCTGCTGCGGCCGCTCGGCGTGCCCTGCCTCATCTACCCGGCGAAGGGCTACTCGGCCACGATCGCGATCGAGGGCCATCGCGGCGCGCCGACGGTGTCGCTCACCGATCTCGCGTACAAGATCGTCTTCACGCGCCTCGGTGACCGCCTGCGCGTGGCCGGCACCGCCGAGTTGAACGGCTACGACAAGGACCTGAACCTCGTGCGCTGCGAGGCGCTGGTGAATCGCGCGTTCGCGCTGTTCCCCGACTGCGGCAACCGCGAGACGCCGCAGTTCTGGACGGGCCTGCGCCCCGCCACGCCGTCGAATGTGCCGCTGGTGGGCCGCACGCGCCTGCGCAACCTGTTCCTCGACACGGGGCATGGCACGCTCGGCTGGACGATGGCCTGCGGCTCGGGACGCGCGCTCGCGGACATCGTGGCGGGGCGCAAGCCTGGCGTGGAATTTGCGTTCACCGGATGATGCCGCGCGGCGACGCGGCTTTCGCTGATCGCATCATGACCCTCGCATCCTTCTCCCGCTGGCAGGCCTTCCTCATCCACCTCGCGATCAGCGCGCTGATCGCGACCGCGATGGTGGGGTTGACCCTCGCATTGTGGTATCCGCCGCCGTACTTCGCCGGCATGGGAGGGCCGATGCTGCTGCGCCTGCTGATCGGCGTCGACGTCGTGCTCGGGCCGCTCATCACGCTGATCGTCTTCGATCCCGCGAAGCCGCGGCTGAAGTACGACCTCATGGCGATCGCCGCGCTGCAGCTCGCGGCGCTGGCCTACGGCACCGTCGTGATGTTCGAGGCGCGGCCCGTGTACAACGTCTTCGTGAAGGGGCGCTTCGAGGCGGTGGCGGCCAATCGCATCGACGACGCGTCGCTTGCGCGGGCCAAGGGCGAGTTCGGCGCGCTGCCGCTGACGGGGCCGCGGGTCGTGGGCGCGGCGATGCCCACCGATCCGGAAGAGAGCTCGAACATCGCGCTTGCGAGCATGCGCGGCGGCCCCGACGTCACCGAGCTGCCGCACCTGTACGTGCCGTACGCGGACGTCGCGCCGCAGGTCGCGGCCGCCGCGAAGCCGCTGTCCACGCTCTCGCGCCAGGGACAGGTGCATGCGGAAGCGGTGAGCGAATTCGCGAAGGCGCATCCCGGTGCGGCGAACCTGGGCTTCGTGCCCGTGAAGGCGCGCGACCGCGACTTCTCCGCGGTCGTCGACCGCAAGACTGGCGAGATCGTCGGGTACCTGCCGTTGAACCCCTGGTAGTTGCTTCGTCTGCAAAAGGCGTTCGTGCCGCCGGGGGATGACGTCGGGTCCGCGGTGCGCCATTTGCAGCAACGCAAGTACGAGCGTCGTGCGACGGATTGTGGCGAGGTCATCGCTTGTTGAGTCCGGGCGTGTGCGCGGTGCGGAACTCGGGACGCGCGGGGCGCCTCTCACGCGGTCCGTATAATGGATGTTTGCGCGCACCCCTCATGTCCCGCCTCGCGTTCGTCTCCTTCCTCTGCGCCCTGCTGGCCGTCATCCCCGTAGCGGACGCCGCGCCCAAGCGCGCGCGTCCCGCGGCGCAGGAGCCGGCGCCGGTCGCGCCCGCGGCACCGGCCACGCAGGTCGTGCCGGGCGCGGTGCCGATGCCCGCCGTCGCCGCGGCCGCGTGGCAGCTCGTCGACGTCACGAGCGGCCAGGTGCTGGCCGGCGCCGCCGCCGACGAGCGCCGCGATCCCGCGTCGCTCACCAAGCTCATGACGGCGTACCTCGCGTTCGGCGCGCTGCGCGCCAAGACGATCGTGCCGTCGCAGATGGTCAACGTCTCCGAGCGCGCGTGGAAGGCGGAAGGCTCGCGCATGTTCATCGAGCCCAAGCGCGCCGTCTCGGTCGACGAGCTCCTGCGCGGCATGATCGTGCAGTCGGGCAACGACGCGTCGGTCGCGATCGCGGAGCTGGTCGGCGGCAGCGAGGAGCAGTTCGTCGTGAAGATGAACGCCGAGGCGCAGCGCCTCGGCATGAGCAACACGCACTTCACCAACGCGACGGGGCTCTCCAATCCGCAGCACTACTCCACCGCGGCGGACATGGCGAAGCTCGCCGCCGCGCTGATCCGCGACTATCCCGAGTACTACCCGTTCTACGCGATCAAGGAGTACCGCTACAACAACATCACGCAGCCCAACCGCAACCGGCTGCTGTGGACCGACCCGACCGTCGACGGCATGAAGACGGGCCACACGGAGGCCGCGGGCTGGTGCCTCGTCGCGTCCGCGCTGCGCGGCGACCGTCGCGTGCTGGCGGTGGTGCTCGGCGCCGCGTCGGACGCGGGCCGTGCGTCGGAGGCGCAGAAGCTGCTCAACTGGGGCTTCCAGGCGTTCGACACGGTGCAGCTCTATCAATCGGGCAAGCAGGTCACGACGCTGCGCGTGTGGAAGGGCGCGTCGCCCGAGGTGCCGGCGGGCTTCCTCGCCGACCGCTACCTCACGCTGCCGAAGGGCAAGGCCGACAAGCTCGCGCTCACGATGCAGGCGGAGGAGCCGCTGGTCGCGCCGATCGCACGGGCGCAGAAGGTCGGCATGGTGAAGGTGGCGCTGGAGGGCAAGCCGGTCGCCGAATTTCCGCTGATCGCGCTGGAGGAAGTGCCGCCGGCGTCGATCGTGGGCCGTGCGTGGGACACCGTGCGGCTGTGGTTCCACAAGCCTTGATGATCGCCGCGCAAGGGAGCGCACGATGAATCCGGAGCAGATCGTCTACCTCAACGGGCGCTTCCTGCCCATCGGCGAAGCGCACGTGTCGGTGCTCGACCGCGGCTTCATCTACGGCGACGGCGTGTACGAGCTCGTGCCGGTGTACGGCCGCGAGCCGTTCCGCCTGCCGCATCACCTGCGCCGCCTGCAGCACAGCCTCGACGGCATCCGGCTCGCCAATCCGCACGACGACGCGCGGTGGGAGGCGATCATCCGCGAGCTGGTCGCGCAGCAGCCCTATGCCGACCAGGGCGTGTACTTCCAGGTCACGCGCGGCGTCGCCAAGCGCGACCACACGTTCCCGAAGGGCGTGCCGCCGACGATCTTCATGATGAGCAACCCGTTGCCCACGCCCTCGCGCGACGTGGTCGAGCGCGGCGTGGCGGTGGTGACGGCCGTCGACAACCGCTGGCACCGCTGCGACCTGAAGACGATCTCGCTCGTCGGCAACGTGCTGATGCGCCAGCTCGCGGCGGATGCGGATGCGGTGGAGACCGTGATGTTCCGCGACGGCTATCTCACCGAGGCGTCCGCGTCGAACGTGCTGATCGTGAAGGACGGCACGATCGTCGTCCCGCCGAAGGACAACCACATCCTGCCCGGCATCACGTACGACGCGACGGTCGAGTTCGCCGCGGACGTCGGCGTGCCCGTGGTGACGCGCCCGGTGCTGCGCGAGGAGGCGCTCGCCGCCGACGAGATGTGGCTGTCGTCGTCGACGAAGGAAGTGCTGGCGATCACGACGGTGGATGGGCGGGCGTTCGCGGGTGGAGTGCCCGGGCCGGTGTTTCGGAAGGTTTGGGCGGCGTTTCAGGCTAGGAAGCCGGCGCGGGGGTGATCGCGGGGCGGTGCTTTGTTCATCGCCGCCCCAACCTCACTCCAACGGCGTCGTCGTCCCGAACTTCCCGTGATGGAACACGAGCCCGCGGCCTGCCGCGCGCTCGCACGTCACGACCTCGCCCACGAACAGCGCGTGGTCGCCCGTGCGCTGGCGTGAATGGTGGCGGCACTCGAACCACGCGACGCAGCCCTCGATGAGCGGCGCATCGGCCCATCCGAGGCGATAGCCCACACCCTCGAAGCGATCCGCGTGCGGCCGCGAGAAGCGGCGCGCGAGCTCGCTCTGGCCGTCGGCGAGCACGTTCACCGAATACCGCTCGGCCGCCTCGAACGCGCCCATGCTGGCCGAGCGATGGCCGAGGCTCCACAGCACGAGCGGCGGGTCGAGCGACACGGAGTTGAACGAATTGGCGGTGAAGCCGACGTAACGTCCGTCGCCCGCGCGCACGCAGATGATGGTGACGCCGGTCGCGAACTGCGCGAGCGTGTCGCGGAACTGGCGTTGGTCGAACGCCTTCGGATGCGCGCTCGAAGCGCCGGTCGGTGGCATGGGCGACGAAAGCCGCTTTCGGGAAGGACGCCGGGCAGGGAGCGCCGATGCTACGGGCGATGTTCCCGCGGTGTCAAAGTGGGCAGCCGGGCCCGGTTCCCGCAACCACCGGCATCCGCGCGGAATTGATACACTTTTCGCTCCCTGCGAGCGTGTTCCGGTGGAGCGACCATGGCACAAGCCCTGCAACGGATGATCACCGATCGCTACGGCGGCCGCGGGCTGCCGGTCACGCTCGTGCTGCCCGACGGCGCGCGCGTGCCGCTGTCGCAGCAGCCCGTGGTCGACGTCGCGGCCCGCTCGTGGCGCGGTCTCAAGGCCCTCGCCAAGCCTGCGATGGGCTCGCTCGCGCGGGCCTACGTGCACGGCGACATCGATTTCACGGGCAGCGCGCGGCGCATCCTGTCGATCGCCGAGTCGATGGTCGGCACCGTGTCGCACGGCCGCGACCGCGCCCGCGCGCGCTGGAAGCTCTTCCTCCACCAGCGGCGCAGCAACCGCAGCAACATCGCGCATCACTACGACGTCTCCAACGCGTTCTACCGCATGTGGCTCGACGAGCGCATGGTCTATTCGTGCGCGTACTTCAAGGACGAGTCCGACTCGCTCGACCAGGCGCAGTGGAACAAGCTCGATCACATCTGTCGCAAGCTGCGGCTCGCGCGCGACGAGACGTTCCTCGACATCGGGTGCGGCTGGGGCGGGCTCATCTTCCACGCGGCCGAGAACTACGGCGTGCGCGCGCACGGCATCACGCTGTCGCAGAACCAGCTCGCGCACGTGCGCGCCGAGATCGCGCGGCGCGGGCTGGGGGACCGCGTCACGGCCGAGCTCCTCGACTACGCCGACCTCCCCGACGAGCCGCGCTACGACAAGGTGGCGAGCGTGGGCATGTTCGAGCACGTCGGCGTCGCGCGCTTCCCGAAGTACTTCGGCAAGATCCATCGCGTGCTGAAGCCCGGCGGTCTCGTGCTCAACCACGGCATCACGCACAACAGCCTCGACGCCGACAGCCTGGGCAGCGGCATCGGCGAGTTCGTCGACGATTACGTATTCCCGGGCGGCGAGCTCACGCACGTGTCGAAGGTCATCCAGGGCATGGCGGCGCAGGGCCTCGAGGCGATCGACGCCGAGGCGCTGCGCGAGCACTACGCGAAGACGCTGTGGGCGTGGACCGAGCGCCTGGAGGCGCACCAGGAGGCTGCGCGGCGCGAGGTGGGCGAGGAGCGCTACCGCGTGTGGCGCATCTACATGGCGGGCTCGGCGCACGCGTTCGATCGCGGGTGGCTGTCGCTGTGGCAGGTGCTGGGCGGCAAGGCGCACGCGGACGGGCGCCTGCCGCATCCGCTCACGCGGGGGTATATGTACCGATGAGCGGGGCTAGGGGCTAGGGGCTCGGGACTCGGGGCTGGTGAGCGGCACCGTTATGTCACGACCTCCGGTTTCAATGCCGAACGCGAGCCGACCAAGGCTGCACTGGCGCAGCGCTCCCCAGTCCCTAGCTCCGAGCCCCCAGCCCCGCTTTCCAGGAGACCTCGATGCCCACCCCCACCCCCGACCCCACCCTCGACGCCCTGCACACCGAGGAGCGCGAGTCCGCGCTCACGTTCCCGTGCGTGTTCCCGATCAAGATCATGGGCCGCACGCAGGACGGGTTCGCGCAGGCGATCGCGGAGGTGGTGCGCAGGCACGCGCCGGACTTCGATCCGGCGGCGCTCGAGATGCGCGCGTCGAAGGAAGGCAACTGGCTGTCGGTGACCGCGACCATCAATGCCACCTCGCGCGCGCAGCTCGACGACCTGTATCGCGAGCTCGTCGCGCATCCGATGGTGAAGATGGTTCTATAGCAACGTCTGCAAAAGGCGTCCGCGGCGTCTACGGATGACGCGAAGCCGGAGTTGCGCCTCGGAGTTGCGCCTTCTGCAGCCGAGACATCCGCTTCCAGCCAGGCGGCCGCCTTGGGGCGGCCCGGCGGCGGCCGCAGGAAAACGCCACGCCAAAAACGAGCGCCAGGCCGGCTGCTTTCCATGGAAAGCGGATTGGTGTAAACTTTCTACATGAAGGCCGCTTCCGCACCGCCGGCGCCTGTTCCCTCCGCGGCCGCCGATGCGGCCGTGCTCTCCAAGGCGGTCGTGCGCGCGGCGCGCCTCATGGGCTTGAGCCAGCGCGAGGTGGCGGCCGCGCTCGGCCTCTCGGAAGCCACGGCATCGCGCCTCTTCGCCGGCCGCTACCTGCTCTCGGCCGGGCGCGCGCACGAGTGGGAGCTCGGTCGCCTGCTGGTGCGGCTCTACCGGTCGCTCGACGCGCTGTGGGGCCATGAGGAATCCGCGCGGCAGTGGCTCGCGAGCGACAACCTCGCGCTCGCCGGCCGGCCGGTCGACCTCCTCCGGTCGGTCGAAGGGATGGTGCGTGTCGTCGCGTACCTGGACGCCGCGCGCGGTCGCCTCTAGCGCGACGCCGCAGCGCTTCGCCGCGTGGCGCGCGGTCGAGGGCCAGCACGTGGTGTCGACGATGGCGCTGGTCGATTCGCTCGCCGAGCAGCACGCGCTCGAGCGCATCCTCGACGAGGGCAAGCCGCCGGTGCCGCCCGGCGCGGCCCGCTTGCACTACCTGCTGTTCACGCCGTTCCGCTATCCGCCGCCGCCGGGCGGCTCGCGCTTCCGCGGACCCGTGGACCCCGGGGTTTTCTACGCGGCCGCCGAAGTGCGCACCGCATGCGCCGAACTCGGCTACTGGCGATGGCGGCACCTTCTCGACTCGCCGGCGCTGACGGCCATGCCGATCCGTCCGCAAACGGTGTTCCGCACCGCGCTGGCCGCGCGCACCGTGGACCTGCGCGCCGCGCCGTTCGTGCGCGACCGGGCGGCGTGGACGGCGCCCGCCGACTACTCCGCATGCCAGCGCTTCGGCGCGGTGGCACGCGAGGCGGGGGTCGAGGCGATCCGCTACGAATCGGTGCGCGACCCGGCGCACGGCGGCAACGTCGCGGTGCTCGCGTGGAGCGCCTTCGCGAAGACCGCGCCGTCGGAGGCGCAGACGTGGGCGCTGTCGGTGACGCGCGAGCGCGTCGTGTGGCAGCGGACGGACACCGTGCGGCGCGAGGCGCACGAGTTCGTCGCCGACGCATGGCACGCGACGTGACCGCACGCGGCGTCCTCGCGGCCACGCCTGCGCTCGTGCGCAGCCTCGGGCGCACCGACTACGCGACGACGTGGCGCGCGATGCAGGCGTTCACCGACGCGCGCACCGCGGACACGCCCGACGAGATCTGGCTGACCGAGCATCCGCCCATCTACACGCTCGGCCTCGCCGGCCGGCGCGAGCACGTGCTGCGCGACAACGGCATTCCGGCGGTGAAGGTCGACCGCGGCGGGCAGGTGACGCACCACGGGCCCGGGCAGCTCGTCGCGTACACGCTCGTGGACCTGCGCCGCGCGCGCGTCGGCATCCGGGACTTCGTCCGGCGCCTCGAGGGCGCGGTGATAGAATGGCTGGCCGCGCTGCGCATCGACGCGTACGGCAAGGTGGATGCGCCGGGCGTGTACGTGATGCGCGAAGGCGTCGAGGCGAAGATCGCGGCGCTCGGCCTCAAGGTGCGCAACGGCTGCACGTACCATGGCCTTGCGGTGAACGTGGCGATGGACCTCACGCCCTTCGCCGACATCGATCCCTGCGGCTACCCGGGCCTCGCCGTTACCGATCTCGCCACGCTCGGCGTCACGCGCACCGTGGAGACCGCCGGCCGCGACCTGGCCCCGCTCCTCGCCCTCCGATTGAACGGCTCATGAGCTCCGACCACGACGTTCCCGCCCGCACTCCCGCCAACGACGCCGGCGTGAAGCACAAGGGCGACGCGAAGACCGCGCGCATCCCGATCAAGGTCGTCGCGGCGCCGACGCTCAAGAAGCCCGAGTGGATCCGCGTGCGCGCGGCGTCGTCGCCGCGCTTCACCGAGATCAAGCAGATCCTGCGCGAGCACAAGCTCCATACCGTGTGCGAGGAAGCGTCGTGCCCGAACATCGGCGAGTGCTTCGGCAAGGGCACGGCCACGTTCATGATCATGGGCGACATCTGCACGCGGCGCTGCCCGTTCTGCGACGTCGGCCACGGGCGCCCGCTGCCGCTCGACGCGGACGAGCCCGCCAACCTCGCGCGCACCATCGCGGCCCTGCGCCTGCGCTACGTGGTGATCACGAGCGTCGACCGCGACGACCTGCGCGACGGCGGCGCGCAGCACTTCGTCGACTGCATCCGCGCGGTGCGCGAGCAGTCGCCGGGCACGCAGATCGAGGTGCTGGTGCCGGACTTCCGCGGCCGCCTCGACCGCGCGCTCGCCATTCTCGAGGCGGCGCCGCCCGACGTCATGAACCACAACCTCGAGACGGTGCCGCGGCTGTACAGGCAAGCGCGGCCCGGGTCCGACTACGCGCATTCGCTGCAGTTGCTGCAGGCGTTCAAGGTGCGCGTGCCGGGCGTGCCTACCAAGTCGGGGCTGATGGTCGGCCTGGGCGAGACCGACGACGAGATCCTCGCCACGATGCGCGACATGCGTGCCCACGGCATCGACATGCTGACGCTCGGGCAATACCTGCAGCCCTCGGCGGGGCACCTGCCCGTGCTGCGCTACGTGCATCCCGACACGTTCGCGATGTTCGAGCGCGAGGCGTACGCGATGGGCTTCCGCCACGCGGCGGTCGGCGCGCTCGTGCGCTCCTCGTATCACGCGGACCGGCAGGCCGAGGACGTGCTCGCAGCACCGCGCGAGTGACGGCGCGGGCGGCCGCGATCCTGCGGATCGCACGGCCACCGTGCACATCCATCGCGTTCCCCACCGCCTCGTCATTCGCGTGATCCCCGTTGCGCCTCGGTGCGTGTCGTCGTGCCTGCCTCGTGCGCAGGATTGCATTTGTCGCGCCGCGTCGTCTCTGCCACACTCGTCCATCGCCTTGCCCGGGCGACCCGCGCATCGCCTGTCCTGCGGACGCACGCCAACGCCTGCACGTCCGCGGCAAGCCTGCCGTACCCCGAGGGTCCTATCGAATGAACAAGAACACCTCACGCATCGTTTTCGTGCTCCTGTCGGCTGCGCTGCAGGCGACGCTGGCATGCGCCGAGCCGACCCTCGTCGAGCGCGGCGAATATCTCGCACGCGCCGGCGACTGCGTCGCGTGCCACACCGATCCCGCCGGCGGCGCGCCGCTCGCGGGCGGCGTGCGCATCGAGACGCCGTTCGGCTACATGCTCTCGCCCAACATCACGCCCGACGCCGCCACCGGCATCGGGAGCTGGTCGGGCGACGACTTCTATCGCGCGCTCCATCACGGCGTCAACAAGCGCGGCGAGGACATGTACCCGACCATGCCGTTCGACTTCTACACGAAGGCCACGCGCGCCGACGTCGACGCGATCTACGCATGGCTGCGCACCGTCAAGCCGGTGGAGCGCAAGGTGGACGTCAACCACCTGCACTTCCCGTTCGACCAGCGCTGGACGATGGCGGGATGGCGCGAGCTCTACTTTCGCGAGGGCACGTTCCGCCCCGATCCCGCGCGCTCCGCGGCCTGGAACCGCGGCGCCTATCTCGTCGAAGGTCTCGGCCACTGCAGCGACTGCCACTCGCCGCGCAATCTCTTAGGCGGCATCGAGAAGGGCAAGGATTTCGCGGGCGCGGTGGTCGACGGTTGGTTCGCGCTCAACCTGACGTCGAATCTCGCGACGGGACTGGGCGCATGGTCGGTGCCGGAGATCGCCGGTTACCTGAAAACGGGCATTGCGCGCGACAAGACGACGACGCTCGGCCCGATGGCCGTGGTCATCAAGGACAGCACGAGCCACCTGACCGACGACGATCGCCTCGCGATGGCCGAGTACCTGAAAGCGCTGCCGCCGGAATCGACGCTGCGCACGGGCCGCGTGCCGCCCGATCCCACGAAGCTGCGCGGCGCGCAGCTCTACCTCGCCCACTGCGCCGGCTGCCACCAGGCGTCCGGGCGCGGCGTGCCGAACGTGTTCCCACCGCTCGCCGGCAATCCGGTGGTGCTCGCGGCGGATCCGAACGACATCGTCAAGGTGGTCGACAACGGCATCCGCGGCCGCAACGGCTTCATCGCGATGCCGGCATTCAAGCTCCAGCTCACCGACCAGCAGGTGGCCGACCTCGCGAACTACGTTCGCACGAGCTGGGGCAACCAGGCGGCGCCCAACGCGACGCCGCCGCTGGTGGCGAAGATGCGGGCGAGCCCGTAGCGGGAGCGACGACGCTGCAACGAATGCCGGATCACGAGGGCGCCGGCAGCGCCGCGCCCTTCGGCCACAGGAGCCACATGCGGCCGTCCTGCTTCATGCGCCCGGCCTCGCGGCCCGCGTCGGGACCGAAGCCCCAGAAGAAATCCGCGCGCACCGCGCCGCGGATGGCGCCGCCGGTGTCCTGCGCCATGGTGAGGCGCTCGAGCGGGCGCGACGACAGCGGCTCCGTGGTCGCGAGGAACACGGGCGCGCCGAGCGGGATCGAGCGCGGGTCGACGGCGATCGCCCGGCGCGCGAGCAGCGGCACGCCGAGCGCACCGTGCGGGCCGTCGATGCGCGCGTCGAGCGAGCCGGGCACCGGCGCGGGCACCTCGCGGAAGAACACGTAGCTCGGGTTCTCGTCGAGCAGCGCGCGCACGTCGGCGGGATGCGCGCGCGCCCATTCCTGGATCGCCTGCAGCGACGAGCGCTCGTAGGTGAGCTCGCCGCGATCGATCAGCACGCGCGCGACCGAGCGGTACGGGTGGCCGTTCTGGTCGGCGTAGTTGAGGCGCACGACGGTGCCGTCGTCGAGCGCGATGCGCCCCGAGCCCTGGATCTCGAGGAAGAAGCCCTCGATCGGATCGTCGACGAACACCAGCGCCTTGTCGGCGTAGCGCGCGGCGTTGCGCTCGAACTCGGCGCGCGGCCAGTACGGCACCACGCGCTTGCCCTCGACGCGGCCGCGCACGCGCTTGTCCTTGAGCTCCGGATAGAGGCTTGCGAGGTCGACGGTGAGGAGATCGTCGGGTGGTGCGTACAGCGGCACGTCGTACGCTGCAGAGCGCACGCGCGAGCCGCGCAGCAGCGGCTCGTAGTAGCCGGTGACGAGCCCCACGGCGTTGCCGTCGGCGGCCGTCACGCGGTATGGGCTAAAATTCGCGACGAAGAACGCGCGGACCGCGTCGGCGTCGTTGCCGTCGACGGCCTGCGCGGCGGCGCACGGCGGCTGCCACAGCGCGCGTGTCGACACCTTGGCCGTGAGCGCGCGGCAGCTCGCGAGGAACGCGGGCCACGCTTCGGCCACCGGGTCGCTCGCCCAGCCGGGCAGGTCGGCGAAGCTCGCCGGCGTGTACTGGGCGCGCGCCGGCGGGGCGGGTGCGGGCACCGGCTTCGGCGTGGGTGCCGGCGCGGGCGGCACGGTCTGGCAGCCGGCGATCGCGAGCGCCACCGCGACGCCGCCGAACATGGCGCGCAGGCGTCCGCGGCACAACGAACGAGGCGTGACCATGGGATGGATTTTCCTCGAGGCGGGCGTCGCGCTGGCGATCGGCATCTTCATCGTCTGGTGGACCATGGGCGCGCGCCGCAAGCCGCCGGCGCCGCCGCGCGACGAGGAGCGTCAGTGAAGCGTGCGGGGCACCGACAGCGTGAACGACGGGATCGACGCGTCGAACGCATGCCCGTCTTCCGCGCGCATCTGGTAGGTGCCGCGCATCGTGCCGACGGACGTGGGAATCGACGCGCCGCTCGTATACTCGAAGCTTTCGCCGGGCTTCAGCCACGGCTGCTGGCCGATGACCCCCATGCCCTTCACTTCCTGCACCTTGTGCTCGGCGTCGGTGATGATCCAGTGGCGGCTCACGAGCTGCACGGGGACGTCGCCGGCGTTGGTGATGGTGATCGTGTAGGTGAAGACGTACTCGCCCTTCGCCGGATCGGATTGATCGGCGAGGAACGATGCCTTTGGCTCAACCGTGACCGCGTAGCGCTTGTCGCTGCCCATCGCCGCTGATTCGATCCACCCGCAACGATTATAGACCGATGCCCCCCGATTTCCGGATTGCGCCGTCGATCCTCTCCGCCGATTTCGCACGCCTCGGCGAGGAGGTGCGCAGCGTCATCGACGCCGGCGCCGACCTCGTCCACTTCGACGTGATGGACAACCATTACGTGCCCAACCTCACGGTCGGCCCGCTCGTGTGCGAGGCGATCCGCCCGCACGCGACGGTGCCGATCGACGTGCACCTCATGGTGAAGCCGGTCGACCGCATCGTGCCCGACTTCGCCAAGGCGGGTGCCAACAACATTTCGTTCCATCCCGAGGCGAGCGAGCACGTCGACCGCACGATCGGCTTGATCCACGAGCACGGCTGCACCGCGGGGCTGGTGTTCAACCCGGCGACGCCGCTCGACTGGCTGATGCACGTGATCGACAAGCTCGACCTCGTGCTCATCATGTCGGTGAATCCCGGGTTCGGCGGCCAGTCGTTCATCCCGCACGCGCTCGAGAAGCTCAGGGCGGCGCGCAAGCTCATCGACGCCGCGCAGCAGCGCACCGGCCGCGCGATCCGCCTCGAGGTGGACGGCGGCGTGAAAGTCGACAACATCCGCGCCATCGCCGAAGCGGGCGCGGACACGTTCGTCGCGGGCAGCGCGATCTTCGCTGCGCCCGACCGCGAGGCGACCATCGCGAAGATGCGCGCGGAGCTCGCACACCTTGGCTGAAGCGGATCCGCGCGCGACGTACGCCGTCGACGGCGTCGCGTTCGACCTCGACGGCACGCTGCTCGACACCATCTACGACCTCGCGGCCGCGGTGAACGCGCTGCTCGCCGAGCTCGGTCACGCGCCGTTGCCGGTCGCGACGGTCCGCGACCTCGTCGGCAAGGGCATGCCGCACCTGCTGCAGAAGGCGCTCGCGCTGCGCGGCGCGGACGCGGACGAGCGTGCGACGCTCGCGCACCTGCCGCGCTACCAGGCGATCTACGGGGCGCTGCTCGGCAACGAGACGCGGATCTTCCCCGGCGTGCGCGAAGGCCTGCAGCGGATGCGCGACGCGGGCTTCCGGCTCGCGGTGGTCACCAACAAGGCGACGAAGTTCGTCGCGCCGCACCTCGACCGCGCGGGCATCGCGTCGTTCTTCGATGCAGTCGTCGGCGGCGACGATCCGGTGCGCAAGAAACCGGACGCGGCGCCGATGCTGCTCGCCGCGGAGCGACTCGGTGTCGCGCCGGCGCGGCTCATGATGGTCGGCGACTCCGGCAACGACGTCGCGTCCGCGCGCGCCGCGGGCTGCCCGGTGCTCGTGGTGCCCTATGGGTACACCGAGGGGCTGCCTGTGCAAAGCCTGGGCGCGGATGGTATAGTCGATTCGCTCGCCGTCGTCGCGGACCTCGTCCGCCGCTGACGAGCCCCCACATCACCATGACCTACGACTGCACTGACCTGCTCCCGCCGCGCATCGCCGCGGCGTGGTGGCGCAAGGGCGAGTGGCGCTGGCGGCGCCCACTCTAGTCCCTTCGCGTCCGCGTCGCGCGCCCACACCCCAGCGACGCCCCGGTCAACAAGCAGTCGAGGTCGCAGCATGATCACCGAATCCGAGTTCCGCGCGCTCGCGGCGCAAGGCTATAACCGCATCCCGCTCGTCGAGGAGTCCTTCGCGGACCTCGACACGCCGCTGTCGCTCTACCTGAAGCTCGCCAACGCGCGCTATTCGTTCCTGCTCGAGTCCGTGGTGGGCGGCGAGCGTTTCGGGCGCTACAGCTTCATCGGCCTCCCCGCGAAGGTGCGCCTCGTCGCGCGCGGGCGGCACGTCGACGTCGAGAGCGATGCCGGCGTGCAGGAATCGTTCGACGGCGATCCGCTGGCGTTCGTCGAGGCGTATCGCGCGCGCTTCCGCGCCGCGCCGCTGCCCGGCTTGCCGCGGTTCTGCGGCGGACTCGCGGGACTCTTCGGCTACGACGTCGTGCGGCACATCGAGGCGAAGCTCGCGCACACGGGCAAGCCGCCGACGCCGGCGTTGGCCGACGTCCCCGACATGCTGCTGCTCCTCACGGAAGAGCTCGCGGTCGTCGACAATTTGAAGAGCCGCATCTCGCTCATCGTCTACGCGGATCCCGCGGAGGACGATGCGTATGCGCGGGCGCGATCACGGCTCACCGAGCTGCGCCGCAAGCTGCGCGAATCGGTGGCGATCCCGTTCGCGACGGGCTCCGAGCGCACGACGGCGACGAGCCAGTTCGGCGAGGAAGGCTACAAGGCCGCGGTGACGCGCGCCAAGGCGTACATCGCGGCCGGCGACATCATGCAGGTCGTGATCTCGCAGCGGATGGCGATGCCGTTCGGAGATTCGCCGCTCTCGCTCTACCGCGCGTTGCGGTCGCTCAATCCGTCGCCGTACATGTTCTATTACGACTGCGGCGGCTTCCACGTCGTGGGCGCGTCGCCCGAAATTCTCGTGCGCAAGGAAGGCTCGACCGTGACGCTGCGGCCCATCGCCGGCACGCGCCCGCGCGGCGCGACGCGCGAGGCGGACGAGGCGCTTGCGAAGGAGCTCGCCGCCGATCCGAAGGAGATCGCCGAGCACGTGATGCTGCTCGACCTCGGCCGCAACGACGTCGGGCGCGTCGCGCAGACCGGCACGGTGCGCGTGGCCGACCAGATGGTGATCGAGCGCTACTCGCACGTGATGCACATCGTGAGCAACGTCGAGGGCACGCTGAAGCCCGGCCTCACCAGCATCGACGTGCTGCGCGCGGCGTTCCCCGCGGGCACGGTGAGCGGCGCGCCGAAGGTGCGCGCGATGGAGATCATCGACGAGCTCGAGCCCACCAAGCGCGGCATCTATTCCGGCGCGGCGGGCTACATCTCGTTCCAGGACGACATGGACACCGCGATCGTGCTGCGCACCGCGGTGCTGAAGAACGGCATGCTCTACGCGCAGGCGGGCGGCGGCATCGTGCACGACTCGTCGCCCGAGGGCGAATGGCAGGAGACGCTCAACAAGCTGCGCGCGGTGATGCGCGCGGCGGAGATGGTGCAGCAGGGCCTGGATGCGGAGGACTGAATGTGCCCTCCAAGGAATTCTTCACAAAGCTCGGCGTCTCTGCGTCTCTTTGTGAACTAAGGACCCCTCCATGCTGCTCATGATCGACAACTACGACAGCTTCACCTACAACCTCGTCCAGTACCTCGGTGAATTGGGGGCGGACGTGCGCGTGTATCGCAACGACGCCATCACGCTCGACGGAGTCGCCGCGCTAAAGCCCGAGCGCATCGTCGTGTCGCCCGGGCCGTGCACGCCGACGGAAGCCGGCATTTCCGTGCCGCTGATCCAGCGCTTCGCGGGCGAGATCCCGATCCTCGGCGTGTGCCTCGGGCACCAGTCGATCGGGCAGGCGTTCGGCGGGAAGATCGTGCGCGCGCAGCGCGTGATGCACGGCAAGCTCTCGCCGGTCACGCACGACGACCGCGGCGTGTTCCACGGCATCCCGTCGCCGTTCGCGGTGACGCGCTACCATTCGCTTGCGATCGAGCGCGCGCACGTGCCCGACGTCCTCGAGGTCACCGCCACCGCGGACGACGGCGAGATCATGGGCGTGCGGCACCGGCAGTTCGCGGTCGAGGGCGTGCAGTTCCATCCGGAGGCGATCCTGACGGAGTACGGGAAGCGCCTGCTGCAGAATTTCCTGGAGGGGTGGCGCTAGCGGCGCCGTAATGCAAGGGGAGACGAGAAGCCATGTCCATCACGCTGCAGGACGCGCTCCAGCGCACCATCGAGCACCGCGAGATCTTCCACGACGAGATGCTGTCGCTCATGCGGCAGATCATGAGCGGCGAGGTGTCGCCGGTGATGATCGCCGCGCTCACCGTCGGCCTGCGGGTGAAGAAGGAGACGATCGGCGAGATCGCCGCCGCCGCGCAGGTGATGCGCGAGCTCTCCACCAAGGTCGACGTCATCGACCGCACGCACCTCGTCGACATCGTGGGCACCGGCGGCGACAGCTCGCACACGTTCAATATCTCGACGGCGTCGATGTTCGTCGCCGCGGCGGCCGGCGCGCGCGTGGCCAAGCACGGCGGCCGCTCGGTGTCGTCGAAGTCAGGCAGCGCGGACGTGCTCGAAGCGCTCGGCGCCGACATCATGCTGAAGCCGGAAGCGGTGGCCGCGTGCATCGCCGAGACGGGTGTCGGCTTCATGTTCGCGCCGAACCATCATTCGGCGATGAAGCATGCGGCGCCCGTCCGGCGCGAGCTCGGCGTGCGCACGATCTTCAACATTCTCGGGCCGCTGACCAATCCGGCGAGCGCGCCCAACCAGCTCATCGGCGTGTTCCACCCCGACCTCGTCGGCATCCACGTGCGCGTGCTGGAGAAGCTCGGGGCGCAGCACGCGATCGTCGTGTACGGCAAGGACGGCATGGACGAGGTCTCGCTCGGCGCCGCGACGATGGTGGGCGAGCTGAAGGATGGCGCCATCCGCGAGTACGAGATCCATCCCGAGGACTTTGGCCTGTCCATGAAATCGAACCGCGGCCTCAAGGTGGGCGATGCGACTGAGTCGAAGGAGATGGTGCTCGAAGCGCTGTCCGGCATCGAAGGCACGCCGCGCGAGATCGTCGTGCTGAACGCGGGCACGGCGCTCTACGCGGCGGACGTCGCGAAGTCGATCGGCGAGGGCATCGAGCGGGCGCGCGCGGCGATCGCGAGCGGCGCCGCGAAGAAGAAGCTCGAGCACTTCGTCGCCACCACCCGCAAGCTCGCGTCGCCCGCCGCCTGATGCCGCGCGCGCGCCGCGACGCCGACGATGCGCTCATCGTGCGCCGCGCGACCATGCGCGACATCCCGCGCGTCGCGCAGTGGAACCGCGAGCTGATCGAGGACGAGCGGCACGACAGCGCCGCGACGGTCGAGGTGCTCGCGGGACGCATGCGCACGTGGCTCGCGGAGGACTACCAGATCTGCGTGTTCGAGGAGAAGGGCGCGCCCGCCGGCTACGCGCTCTTCCGCGAATTGCCCGAGTGGCTGCACCTGCGGCACTTCTTCGTGGCGCGCACGCATCGCCGGCAGGGCGTCGGGCGGCGCGCGTTCGCGAAGCTGGCCGCCGCGTTCTTCCCCCAGGGTAAGCGCGTGCTGGTCGAGGTGCTGGTCGGCAACCGCGCGGCGGTCGCGTTCTGGAGCGCGATCGGCTTCTCCGAACGCTACGTCGGCATGCAGTATCCCGCTTCGAACTCCTGATCCCACCCATGGCCAAGAGCGACATCCTCGAGAAGATCATCACCACCAAGGCGCAGGAAGTGATCGCGGCGCAGGTCGAGCGGCCGTTCGCCGTCGTGGACGCGCAGGCCAGGGCGCAGCCGCCGGCGCGCGGCTTCGCGAATGCGCTGCGCGCGAAGATCGCGGCCGGGCGCCCGGCGGTCATCGCGGAGATCAAGAAGGCGAGCCCGAGCAAGGGCGTGATCCGCGAGTCGTTCGATCCGCCCGCCATCGCGGCGAGCTACGAGCATGCAGGCGCGGCGTGCCTGTCGGTGCTCACCGACAAGTCATTCTTCCAGGGCGACGGCGAGTTCCTGGTCGCGGCGCGCGCGGCCTGCGCGCTGCCGGCGCTGCGCAAGGAGTTCATCGTCGACGAGTACCAGGTGGCGGAATCGCGCGCGCTCGGCGCCGACGCGATCCTGCTGATCGTCGCGGCGCTCGAGGACGCGCAGATGCAGGCGCTCGAGGCCTGTGCGCGCGCGTACGGCATGGACGTGCTGGTGGAGATCCACGACGCGCAGGAGCTCGAGCGCGCGCTGCGCCTCGCCACGCCGCTCCTCGGCATCAACAACCGCAACCTGCGCAACTTCAGCGTCACGCTCGACACCACGTTCAACCTGCTGCCCAAGGTGCCGGGCGACCGGCTGGTGGTCACCGAGAGCGGCATCGCGACGCCGCGCGACGTCGCGCTGATGCGCGAGCGCGGCGTGCATGCGTTCCTGGTCGGCGAGGCGTTCATGCGCGCGGCGGACCCCGGTGCGGCCTTGACGGCACTCTTCGGCTGACGCCCGTTTTGCTATGATGCGCTGCCGCGTTCGGGCGGCGCGTCGAACCTCCCGGAACGCAGCCGGCAGGTCGCGCGCATCGCGCGTTCGCTTCCTTCCCTCGCTGCTATCACGGACCTCCGCGTGTCGGCCATCGCCGTCCACAACGTCAGCAAGCACTGGACGACCGGCGACGGCCAGGTGCGGGCGGTCGACAACGTCAGCTTCGAGCTCGCCGAGGGCACGCTCAACGTGCTGCTCGGGCCGTCCGGCTGCGGCAAGTCCACCACGCTGCGCCTGATCGCGGGCCTCGAGAGCGCCGACGGCGGCGCCATCCTGATCGGCGATCGCGACGTCACGGGAATGCCGCCGGCCGCGCGCAGCATCGCGATGGTGTTCCAGAGCTACGCGCTGTTCCCGCATCTGTCGGTGCGCGAGAACATCCTCTTCGGGCTGCGCGTGCGCAAGGTGCCGCCCGGCGAGTGCGAGTCGCGGCTCGCGAAGGTGGCGGGGCTGCTCGGACTGTCGCCGCTGCTCGCGCGCAAGCCGTCCCAGCTTTCCGGCGGTCAGCAGCAGCGGGTGGCGCTCGGCCGCGCGATCATCAACGAGGCGCCGGTGTGCCTGATGGACGAGCCGCTGTCGAACCTCGACGCGCAACTGCGCGCCGAGATGCGCACGGAGATCCGCGCGCTGCAGCGCAAGCTCGGCATCACGATGGTGTACGTCACGCACGACCAGGTCGAGGCGATGTCGATGGCCGACCGCGTGATCCTCATGAACAGCGGGCGCATCGAGCAGAACGGCACGCCCGTCGAGCTCTACGAGCGCCCGGCCAACGTGTTCGTCGCACGCTTCATCGGCACGCCGCCCATGAACCTGCTGGCGCTCGAGCGCGGTGACGGCGGCGTGGTGATCGGCGGCACCGAAGGGCCTGTCGTCCTGCCGTCTGAATACGTCGGCGGCCGTCTCGGAGTGCGTCCCGAGCACGTGACGATCGCGCACGACCGCGGGGTGCGCGCGCTGGTCGAGGGCGTCGAATACCTGGGCGGCGATTCGCTGCTGACGTGCCGCATCGGCGGGCAGACGCTCGCGGTGCGCGCGGCCGGGAGCGTGAATCTCGCCCGTGGCGACGCGACGTGGCTCGCGTGGGCGCCCGAGGCGCAGCACTTCTTCGCGGCGGACGGGATGCGGCACGACCCGGACGCGCGTCATCAGGCCGCCATCAAGACGGCGTAGCAATCACGGTCTCACTCGAGGAGGACACAGCATGGGGAATCGCACAGGTCGCATCGTGGCGTCGGTGCTCGCGTTCGCGCTGTCGCTGTTCGTGGCGGTGGGCGCGCGCGCGCAGGTCACGGAGGTCTCGTTCTATTACCCGGTCGCGGTCGGCGGGCCGATCACCAAGATCATCGACGGCTTCGCCGCGGACTTCGAGAAGGAGAATCCCGGCATCAAGCTGAAGCCGATCTACTCCGGCAGCTACCAGGAATCGATCACCAAGGCGCTCACCGCCGTGAAGAGCGGCGAGCCGCCGGTGATGTCGATCCTGCTCTCGACCGACATGTTCACGCTGATCGACGAGGACGCGATCGTCCCGTTCGACACGCTGCTCAAGACGCCCGACGATCAGGCGTGGCTGAAGTCGTTCTACCCGGCGTTCATGGAGAACAGCCAGACCGGCGGCAAGACGTGGGGCATCCCGTTCCAGCGCTCGACCATCGTCCTGTACTACAACAAGGAGATGTTCAAGGAGGCGGGGCTCGACCCGAACAAGGCGCCGGCCACGTGGAACGAGATGACGCAGTACGCGCAGAAGCTCACCAAGCGCGACGCGTCGGGCAAGGTGACGCAGTGGGGCGTCCAGATCCCGTCGTCCGGGTTCCCGTACTGGCTGTTCCAGGGACTCGCGATCCAGAACGGCGTCAACCTGATGAACCAGGCGGGCACCGAGGTCTACTACGACAAGCCGGAGGTGATCGGCGCGCTGCAGTACTGGGTCGACCTCGTGAACAAGTACAAGGTGCATCCGGAAGGCATCGTCGAGTGGGGCACCACGCCGAAGGACTTCTTCGAGCGCAAGGTTGCGATGATCTGGACGACGACGGGCAACCTCACGAACATCAAGACCAACGCCAAGTTCGACTTCGGCGTGGCGATGCTGCCGGCGTCCAAGCAGCGCGGCAGCCCGACCGGGGGCGGCAACTTCTACATCTTCGCGAAGTCGACGCCGGCGCAGCGCGACGCGGCGCTCAAGTTCATCAAGTGGGTGACGACGCCGCAGCGTGCCGCGCAGTGGGGCATCGACACGGGCTACGTGGCGGTGCGCGCGGACGCGTGGGAAACGCCGGCGATGAAGCAGTACGTCGCGGGGTTCCCGGCGGCTGCGGTCGCGCGTGATCAACTGCCGTACGCGAAGGCGGAGCTCTCGACGCACGACAACCAGCGTGTGACCAAGGCGCTGAACGATGGCTTGCAGGCGGCGCTGACGGGGACCAAGACGCCGGAGGCGGCGATGAAGGACGCGCAGCGGGAGGCGGATCGGTTGTTGAGGGCGTACAAGAAGTAGGCGGCGGACGTAGGTCGTCGGGATGAGCGACGGCAGTCGGCCTGCCCCCGATACTCCCTCTCCCCGCTTGCGGGGAGAGGGTTGGGGTGAGGGGCAACAGTCGTCCACGGCGGCTTCGTCAGACGCAGACCGATGCGGAGGCAGCGCTTTGGTGGCGGCTGCGTGGCCGGCGGCTCGCTGGATGCAAATTCAGGCGCCAGTTTCCCATCGGGCGCTATATCGTGGATTTCGTTTGCCTGGAAGCGCAGCTCGTGGTGGAGCTCGACGGTGGGCAGCATGCGGAGCAGTCCGCATATGACGATTGCCGTACGCGATTCTTGGCCTCGCTCGGGTTCGAGGTTCGTCGCTACTGGAACGACGACGTGCTGCTGCGCACGCACACCGTCGTCGCCGACATTCTCTCGGCGCTCGGCGCCCCTCACCCCGACCCTCTCCCCGCAAGCGGGGAGAGGGAGCGCCATTCGTAGCGGGGGAGGCGGCTTGCCATGACCCGCACCACCCAATGGCTCTACGGCTGGCTGCTCCTGCTGCCTTCCATGGTGCTGCTCGTGCTCTTCACGCACTACCCGGCCGTGGCGACGATGTGGCACAGCCTCCACTCGACGCCGAAGGGCAGCCGGCCCGCGGTGTTCGTCGGTGCGGACAACTACCAGCAGTTGGTCGAGGACCCGATCTTCTGGCAGGCGCTGTCCAACAACTTCTGGTACGCGCTCGGCACCATTCCCGTGTCCATCGTGATCGCCATCGCGATGGCGGTGTGGGTCAACGAGCGCATCGCCGGCCGCGGCGTCCTGCGCCTCGCCTACTTCACGCCGACGATCCTGCCGATGATCGCGGTGGCCAACATCTGGCTCTTCTTCTACACGCCCGAGTACGGCCTCCTCAACCAGTTCCTCGCGCTCTTCGGCGTCGGCAGCCACAACTGGCTCGGCAGCAAGGGCACGGCGCTCGGCGCGCTGATGGTGGTGACGATCTGGAAGGAAGCCGGCTTCTTCATGATCTTCTACCTCGCGGCGCTGCAGTCGATGTCGCCGCACCTCGCGGAAGCCGCGAGCATCGAGGGCGCGTCGCGCTGGTACTTCTTCCGCCGCGTCACCTTCCCGCTGCTGATGCCGACCACGTTGTTCGTGCTCGTCAACGCGGTGATCAACGCGTTCCGCCTCGTCGATCACATCGTCGTGATGACGCGCGGCGGACCCGACAACGCGACGTCGCTGCTGCTCTACTACATCTACGAGATCGGCTTCCGGTTCTGGGATTCGGCGTACGCCGCGGCGCTCACCGTCGTCCTGCTCGCGATCCTGGGCCTCGTCGCGCTCGCGCAGTTCTTCTTCCTCGAGCGCAAGGTGCATTACCAATGACACCCGGCCCCAACGTCTACGCCACGCACGGCGCCACCAAGGCGCTGGAGACGGCCGCCGCGTGGCTGCTGGGCTTCCTATGGGTGCTGCCGCTGCTCTACGCGTTCTGGACGGCGTTCCATCCCGCCGAGTTCTCGACGCGCCTCGCGCTGGCCGCGCCGCTCACGCTCGACAACTTCGCGCGCGCGTGGGCGGCGGCGCCGTTCGCGCGCTATTTCGTCAACACCGTGATTCTGGTGACGATGGTGCTCGCCGCGCAGCTCGTGCTCGTGACGCTCGCCGCGTACGCCTTCGCGCGCTTCGAGTTCCCGGGCCGCGGCGTGCTGTTCGCGCTGGTGCTGGTGCAGCTCATGATCATGCCGGACGTGCTGATCGTGGAGAACTACCGCACGATGACCACGCTGGGCCTGAAGGACACGATCCTCGCCATCGGCCTGCCGTACATGGCGAGCGCGTTCGGCATCTTCCTCCTGCGGCAGACGTTCAAGACGGTGCCGCGCGAGCTCGACGAGGCCGCGCGCGTCGAGGGCTGCACGCCGCTGCAGGTGCTGTGGAAGGTCTACGTGCCGCTCGCGCGGCCCACGTACCTCGCGTACGCGCTGGTGAGCGTGAGCTACCACTGGAACAACTTCCTGTGGCCGCTCATCATCACCAACTCGGTCGAGTCGCGGCCGGTCACCGTCGGGCTGCAGGTGTTCTCGGCCACGGACCAGGGCCTCGACTGGTCGGTGATCACCGCCGCCACGCTTCTCACCACCGCGCCGCTGCTGCTCGCCTTCCTCCTCTTCCAGAAGCAGTTCGTGCAGTCGTTCATGCGCGCGGGCATACGGTAAGGTCACGCAATGAAGCTCATCACCTGGAACGTGCAGTGGTGCCGCGGCACCGACGGCAACGTCGACGCGGCGCGCATGGTGGCGGACGCGAAGCGCATCGCCGACTTCGACGTGCTGTGCCTGCAGGAGATCGCCGACAACTTCCCGGACCCGCTGCTCGGCAACCACAGCGGCGAGGACCAGTTCAGGCGATTGGCCGATCTCCTGCCCGGCTATCACGCGGTGCCCGGCATCGCGGTCGACATGCCGGGCGACGGCGGCCGCCGGCGCCGGTTCGGCAACATGATCCTCTCGCGGCTTCCGGTGCTGCAGACCTTCAGCCACCTGCTGCCCTATCCCGCCGACCAGGACGTGCCCAGCATGCCGCGCATCGCGGTCGAGGCGGTGGTGAAGGCGCCGTTCGGCGAGGTGCGCGTCGTCACCACGCACCTCGAGTACTTCTCGCTCACCAAGCGGTCCGCGCAGGTGGAGGCGCTGCGCGCGCTCTACGCCGAAGGCTACGGCTACGCGCGCGATGCGCGTATCTCGGAAGACGACGGCGGGCCGTACACCACGCTGCCGCGGCCGGCCGCCACCGTGATCACCGGCGACTTCAACCTCGCGTACGACGATCCGCTGCACGCGCGCATGCAGGCGCCCTTCGACGACGGCACGCCGCCGCTGTTCGACGCCTGGGACGTCGCGCATCCGGGCACGCCGTACCCGCCGACGTTCCGCATCTACGAGAAGGAATACCCGGAGCAGCAGGCGTATTCGTGCGATTTCATCTTCGTCAGCGACGGCCTGCGCCCGCGCGTGCGCGAGGTGCGGGTCGACACCGTGACGCAGGTCTCCGATCACCAGCCGGTGGTGCTCACGCTGGGCTGACCTGCCCGCTTGGCGCGCGGGGGACGCCCGGGCGGCTACAATAGAGGGTTGCCTGAGGTCGTGCCGACCACGGGCCGCCGCAAGCCCTGCCGCCGTGACCGCCCACCACCCCGCCGATGCCTCGCTCACCTTCACCGGCGAGCGCTTCCTGCCGGAAGTGCGCGGCGCCATCTGGTACGAGCACTGGCACCGCTACGCGGCCGTCGCGCCGCTGGCGCAAGGCAGGCGCGTGCTCGATGCGGCATGCGGCGAAGGCTACGGCAGCTGGCTGCTCGCGAAGTCGGCAGCGAGCGTGATCGGCGTCGACGTGTCGCCCGCTGCGGTCGCGCACGCCGGCCAGCGCTACAAGCATCCGAACCTTGCGTTCACCACCGGATCGGTCGCCGCACTGCCGCTGCCCGACGCCAGCGTGGATCTCGTCGTGTCGTTCGAGACGATCGAGCACCTGCACGAGCAGGCCGCGATGCTGGCCGAGTTCCGCCGCGTGCTCGCGCCCGGCGGCGTGCTGGTGATCTCCTCGCCCAACCGTCCCGTGTACAACGAGGGCGGCGGCACCGAGAACCACTACCACGTGCGCGAGCTCGACCGCGACGAGCTCGCGGCGCTCCTCGGCCCCGTCTTTCCGAACCAGGCGTGGTACGCGCAGCGCGTGCTCGCGCAGTCCGTGCTCTGGCGCGAAGGCGCGTCGCAAGGCACGGTCGATTACGCCACGCTGCGCGACGACACGCCCGCGCTCGCCGTCGAGCCCGCGCCGCCGATGTACTTCGTCGTGGTCTGCGCGGGCGCGGGCGTCGCGCTGCCCGCGCTGCCGTCGCTCTCGCTGTTCGACGACGGCGCGCTCTCGCTGTGGCGCGACTACGTGCGGGCGCTGGTGCGCGAGCGCGAGCTCGTGTGGGACGAGATCGCCGCGCGCAAGGTCGCCGAGGAGCGCCTGGCCGAGCTCATTCCCGCGCTCAACGACCTCGCGAGCGCGCGCGAGGCGAACGCCGTGATGGAGGCGCGCATCGCGGCGCTCGAGGCCGAGCTCGCGCACACGCAGCGGCGCGCGCAGGCCGCGATCGACGCGACCGAGCGCGCGCTCGCCGAGACGCAGCAGGCGCTCGCGCGCGAGACGCAGGCGCACGCCCACACCGCCGACGCCCACGCGCGCACCGGCGCGGCACTCGATGAAGTCCGTGCGCGCCTCGCGTATCGCGAGAGCGTGCGCGG
Source organism: Burkholderiales bacterium (assembly GCA_046347855.1). Classification (GTDB taxonomy): domain Bacteria; phylum Pseudomonadota; class Gammaproteobacteria; order Burkholderiales; family Casimicrobiaceae; genus VBCG01. The sequence goes on along the minus strand of JAXMFJ010000010.1, from coordinate 89,305 downwards.
CTGGCTGCGCTATCCGCTCGCGGCGTTGCGCCAGCGGCAGGGACAGTGATGGCGACGGTCGATGTGGTCGTGCCGGTGTGGGGCGCCGCGAAGGCGCTGCGCCGCTGCGTCGACAGCGTGCTCGGCGCGCGCGTGGCCACGCCGTACGAGCTCATCCTCGTCGACGACGGCAACACCGATCCCGAGCTGCGGCAGTACCTCGCCGAGACCGCGCGGCAGCCGCACGTCACCGTGATCACGCAGCCCGCGCGGCAGGGCCACGCGGCCGCCGTCAACCGCGCATTCTCGCTGCATCGCGACCGCGACGCCGTCATCCTCCACTCCGACGCCGAGGTCGCCAACGACTGGCTCGACCGGCTCGTGCGCCACGCCGCCGCGCGCGAGGTCGGCATCGTCGGCTGCTTCACCAACGCCGTAGGCACCGCGACGTATCCGGTCGCGCGCGCCGCCAACGCGTTGCCGGAAGGCCACACCGTCGCGTCCCTCGACGCGCTGTTCGCGCGCGCGAACGCCGGGCGCAGCCTCGCGCTGCCGGCCGTGAGCGGGCCGTGCCTGTACGTGCGCCGGCAGTGCCTCAACGCGGTCGGCGCCTTCGACGGCGCGCCGCTCGGCAGCGACTACGGCGTCGAGATCGACTTCTGCCTGCGCGCGGGGCACATGGGCTTCGCGCACCTGCTGGCCGGCGACGTGTTCGTCGCGCACCAGGGCCACGCGTCGTTCGGCACCGCGGAGGCGCGCGCGTTCGCCGATCGCGCGCAGATGGCGCTCGCCAAGCTCTACCCGGCGTTCGTGACGCAGCAGAAAGAGCAGGACGAGCGCGAGCCCGCGCGTCCGTTCGCGCGTCGCGTGGATCTCCTGCGCCTCGCGGAATCGGGCAAGCGCCTCCTCGTGTTCGTCTCGCATCCGTGGGGCGGCGGCATCCGCCGCTACATGAACGACCTCGCGGCGCTCACCGAGGGACGCTGCGAGGTGCTGTACCTCGAGCCCGCGGTCGGCAACACGGTGAAGCTGTCGTGGCCGCGTCCCGGCGAGAGCTTCGCGCTCTACTTCACGCTGCCGGCCGAGCTGCCGATGCTCGTCGACACGCTGCGCACGCTCGGCGTGGAGCGCCTGCACTTCCATCACGTGCACCTGCAGCCGCAGGCGGTCCTGCAGCTGCCCGAGCTCACCGGCATTCCCTACGACTACACGCTGCACGACTACCACCCGATCTGCCCGCAGTACCACCTCGTCACCGAGGACGGTCACTACTGCGGCGAGCCCGACGCCGACGGCTGCGCCGCGTGCCTCGCGAAGCGGCCCGCGCAGTGGGGGCTCGACATCGCGACGTGGCGCGGCGCGTTCGGGCAGGTGCTGCGCGGCGCCAACCGCCTCATCGCGCCGTCGCAGGACGTGGCCGCGCGCATGCGCCGCTACTTCCCGGAGCTCGCAATCGAGGTGTGGCCGCATCCCGAGGGCCACACGCCGGCCACGCCGCGCGTCGCGCGCGTCGCGATCCTCGGCAACCTCTCGCCCGAGAAGGGCCTGCACGTCGTCGCCGCCTGCGCGCGCGATGCTAGGGAGCGTGGCCTGCCGCTGACGTTCCGCGTGCTGGGCTCGACCACCGAGCCGATCCCGCAGGCGCCCGACGCGCCGCTCACGATCTACGGCCAGTACGTCGACAGCGAGCTGCCGCGCCTCATCGCCGAGGAGAAGCCCGACGTGCTGCTGTTCGCCGCGCAGGTGCCCGAGACGTACGCGTACACGCTGTCGGTCGCGCTGCACTCCGGCGTGCCCATCGTCGCGTCCGCCTTGGGGGCGTTCCCCGAGCGGCTCGCCGGCGTGCCGCACGGCACGACCGTGCCGTGGAACGCGCCACCCGGACGCTGGAACGACGCGCTGCTCGCCGCCGCGGGGCTCGCACCGCGCGTGATCGCCGAGCCCGCGCCGCGCGCGAAGGCCGCGGGCACCAAGGCCGCACGTTGATGGACCCCGCACGCTACCGCACGATCTACCTGTCGCCGCTGCCGCCGGGGCCGCGCGCGCATCGCGTCGAGGGCGTGCTGCCCGAGCTCGACGAGCAGCACTTCTACCTGCGCGAAGGCGAGGTCGAGGTGGTGCCGCTGCCGCTGCCGAGCCTGTACGTCGCCGGCGTCGAGTGCGGGCACACCGCCGCGCGCGTCGAGCTCAAGCACCAGATCGGCAAGGTGTCGGAGCAGCTCGATCACCTGCGCGAGCACTTCCGCGAGGTGCAGGACCGCGCGAAGGGCGACAGCGAGAAGCTCGCCGGCGAGCTCCTCGCCACGCAGCGCCGCTTCCACATGTCGCAGCTGCAGATCTCCGAGATGCAGATGCAGGCCGGCCAGATGCAGATGCAGACCGACCAGATGCAGCTCCACGCCACGCATCTCGAGACGTCGCTCACCGCGGCCCGCGCGCGCATCGATGAGCTCGAGAATTCGAAGGCGTGGAAGATGACCGCGCCGCTGCGCAACGCCGGGCACCGGCTCAAGGTGGCGCGCGCGCGCTTCCACGCGTGGCGCGCCGGCGTGCGGCGCCTGCCGCAGCTCTCGTCGCTCGCGCTCAACGTGCTGAAGCAGGAAGGCCCCGGCGCCCTCGCGCAGCGCGTGCGCGCCAAGGTGGCGCCCGAGGAGCGCTTCAAGCCCGCCGACGCGCCGAAGTACCGCCTCGAGGAGACGTTCGAGCCGCTCGCGTTCACGCCGGCGGTAATGCCCGTCGCGACCATCGTCATCCCGGTGTACGGCAAGTCGCAGCTCACCTACACGTGCTTGAAGAGCCTGCACGCGTGCACGCCGCACGACATGGTGGAGATCGTGGTGGTCGACGACGCGGGCCCCGAGCCCGCGGCCGAGGCGCTCGCGATGGTCTCCGGCATCCGCGTCGAGCGCAATCCGCACAACCTGGGCTTCATCGGCACGTGCAACCGCGGCGCGGAGCTCGCACGCGGCGAGCACGTCGTGTTCCTCAACAACGACACGATCGTGACGCCGGGCTGGCTCGAGGCGCTGCTGCGCGTGTTCGCCGATCATCCGGATGCCGGGCTCGTCGGCGCCAAGCTCATCTATCCCGACGGCCGGCTGCAGGAAGCCGGCGGCATCGTGTGGCGCGACGGCTCCGCGTGGAACTGGGGCCGCAACGACGACCCCGACCGTCCCGAGTACAACTACGTGCGCCCGGTCGACTACTGCTCGGGCGCGTGCCTCGCCATTCCGGTCGCGCTGTTCCGCGAGCTTGGCGGCTTCGACAAGCGCTACGCGCCCGCGTACTACGAGGACGCCGACCTCGCGTTCGCAGTGCGCGCCGCCGGCCGCACGGTGTACTACCAGCCGGCGTGCACGGTCGTGCACTTCGAGGGCCAGACCTCGGGCACCGACGAGACGTCGGGCGTGAAGCGCCACCAGGTCGTGAACCGCGAGGCGTTCGCCGCGAAGTGGGACAAGGCGCTCGCGCGGCATCGCGCCAACGGCATGGACGCGCACCTCGAGCGCGACCGCTGGGCGAAGCAGCGCGTGCTGGTGATCGAGGCGTGCATGCTCACGCCGGACCACGACGCCGGCTCGATGCGCATGCTCGCGATCCTCGAGCTCCTCACCGCGCTGGGCTGCAAGGTGACGTTCATCGCGGACAACCTCGAGCACCGCCAGCCGTACGTGTCGCAGCTCCAGCAGCGCGGCGTCGAGGTGCTGTTCCATCCGTTCGTGCGCTCGATCACCGATCTCCTCGACAAGCGCGGCAGCGAGTTCGACATCGTGATGATCTCGCGCCACTACATCGCGGTGAAGCACGTCGACGCCGTCCGCGCATTCGCGCCGCGCGCGCTCGTCGTGTTCGACACCGTCGACCTGCACTTCCTGCGCACCGAGCGGCAGGCAGACCTCGAGGGCGACAGCACGGCGCGCGCCGCGGCGCGCGCGAAGCGCGACGAAGAGCTGACGCTCATCCGCAAGTCGGACGTCACGCTCGTCGTGTCGCCGTTCGAGAAGACGCTGCTCGCCGACCTCGTGCCCGACGCCAACGTGATGGTGCTGTCCACCATCCACGAGCTGATGCCGCCCGGCCGCCCGTACGCCGAGCGCGAGGGCCTCGTGTTCATCGGCGGCTTCCAGCATCCGCCCAACACCGACGCCGTGCTCTGGTACGCGCAGGAGGTGCTGCCGCACGTGCGCACGCTGCTGCCCGGCGTGAAGACGTTCATCGTCGGCAGCAAGGTGCCGTCGACCATCCGCGACCTCGCCGCGCCCGACTTCGTGGTGACGGGCTACGTGCCCGACGTCACGCCGTACTTCACCGGCTGCCGCGTGTCGATCGCACCGCTGCGCTACGGCGCGGGTGTGAAGGGCAAGATCAACCTCGCGATGAGCTACGGCCTGCCGGTGGTGGCGACCACGCCGTCGGTCGAAGGCATGTCGCTGGTGGCAGAGCGCGACGTGGTGGTCGCCGACAGCGCGGAGGACTTCGCGCAGGCGATCGCGCGCGTCTATCGCGACGAGGCGTTGTGGGAACGGCTCGCCGAAGGCGGCCGCGAGAACATCCGTGCGTTCTTCTCGCGCGACGTCGCGCGCGGTGCGATCACGCGCCTGATCGCGTTCGCCCGCGGCAACGACCGGCGGGCGGCCTGAGAGGGGTCTGATACCTCCGCGAGCGGTTCACGCAGGTTTCCTGTGCATCTCCGAACACCGGGATCTGACACCTCCGCGAAAAAGGCGCTCGCGGAGGTATCAGACCCCTCGCCTGAATACGAGATCGAACACCCCGTGGCCGAGCCTCATGCCGCGGGTCTCGAACTTCGTCTGCGGCCGCCACGGCGGGCGCGGCGCAAAGCCCGGCACAGTGTTCACGAGCAGCGGCTCCCCCGCGAACGTCGCGAGCATCTCCTGCGCGTAATCCTCCCAGTCGGTCGCCGCGTGCAGGTAGCCGCCGGGCGCCAGCCGTAGCGCGAGCGCGTGCACGAACGCCGGCTGCAGCAGCCGCCGCTTGTGATGCCGCTTCTTCGGCCACGGATCGGGGAAGTAGACGTGGATGCCGGCGAGCGACGCGGGCGGGATCATGTGCGCCACCACCTCGACGGCGTCGTGCCGGATCACGCGCACGTTCGTGAGCCCAGACTGCTCGATGCGCTTCAGCAGCGCGCCCACGCCCGGCGCGTGCACCTCGATGCCGACGAAGTCGTGATCGGGCTGCGCCTGCGCGATGGCCGCCGTGGTCTCGCCCATGCCGAAACCGATCTCGAGCACGACGGGCGCGCGGCGGCCGAACACCGCGGCGAAATCGAGCGGCGCTTGCGCGAACGGCAGGCCGTAACGCGGCAGCAGCGCGTCGAACGCGCGCGTCTGCGCGGGTGACATCCGGCCCTGCCGCAGCACGAAGCTGCGCACCGGGCGCAGCGGCCGCGCGCCGTCGTTCGCGTCGCCGGTCAAGACGCCTTGCGCCAGTCGGCGGCGGTGAGCTTGCGCTCGACGGTGCGCGGGGCATCCGCGCCGGGCGCCTGGTACGTGACCGTCAGCGTGTCCGGATCCTTCCACGCGACGGTGACGTCGGCCCACGCGACCGGCGGCTTGTACACGAGCTCGCGCACCAGCCCCTCGCGCGTCACGCGCCACACGGACAGCTCGTTCGCGCACTGCTTGGGGCAGAAGTCGGCGATCGCCACGCGTTGCCGGTCCTGCGCGAGAAACGGCTCCGCGGGCACCGCGGTGAGCGTGCCCGTCGCGCGCTGCAGCACCGCGTAGCTGATCGTCTCGCCCGACGCCACGAACAGCACGACTGCGTTGACCGGGCTCCAGTAGTCCCAGAGCGCGTAGCTCTTCTCGGCGTCGGTCGCGAGCGAATCGACGAACTCGCGCGTGCCCGACGGATACAGCGACACCTTCAGCGTGTCGCCGACGCGCGTCGCGAGATTGGGCAGGGCCTTCAACTGCTCGGCCTCGACCTTGCGCCCGCAGTGCGCGGGGCTTTCGACGTCGTTGCAGAGCTCCATCACGCGCTCCGGCGTGGGCGGCGCGGCGTGCGCCGCCGCAACAGCAACGACGGCGAATGCGCCCGCGACCCGGCGCAGCAGGGATGCACGCATGGGGCTCAGCCGATGAGGCCGCTGGTCGGCGAGCTCGGGCTCGCCGCGTAGAGCTTGCGCGGCATGCGGCCGGCGAGGAACGCATCGCGGCCCGCCTCGACGGCGAGGCGCATCGCGCGCGCCATGCGCACCGGGTCCTGCGCGAGGGCGATCGCGGTGTTCATGAGCACGCCGGAGCAGCCGAGCTCCATCGCGATGGCTGCGTCCGAGGCGGTGCCCACGCCCGCGTCGACCAGCACCGGCACCTTCGACTGCTCGATGATGAGGCGCAGGTTCCATGGGTTGAGGATGCCCATGCCCGAGCCGATGAGCGACGCTAGCGGCATGATCGCGACGCAGCCGATCTGCTCCAGCTCGCGCGCGATGATCGGGTCGTCGGACGTGTAGACCATCACCTGGAAGCCGTCGGCGACCAGGCGCTCGGCGGCCTTCAGCGTCTCGCGCACGTTCGGGAACAGCGTGTTGCTGTCGCCCAGCACCTCGAGCTTGGTGAGCGCGTGGCCGTCGAGCAGCTCGCGCGCGAGCTTCAGCGTGCGCACGGCGTCGTCGGCGGTGTAGCAGCCGGCGCTGTTGGGCAGGTACGTGAACTGCGACGGCGGGAGGTGATCGAGCAGCGAGGGCGCGTTCGCGTCCTGGCCGAGGTTGGTGCGGCGGATGGCGACGGTGACGATCTGCGCGCCCGAGGCGTCGATGGCCTCGCGGGTCTGCGTGAAGTCGCGGTACTTGCCGGTGCCGACGAGCAGGCGCGACGAGTACGCGCGGCCGGCGATGACGAGCGGATCGGCGAGGGCGGCGGGAGCGTGCGGGGCGTTCATCCGCGCATTTTACGCCGGCCGTCCGACGCCCGTTCAGCCACCCCCGACGGCGGCGACCACCTCGAGGCGGTCGCCCGCGCTCACGGCCGTGGTGGCGTACCGGCTCTTGGGCACGATCTCGCCGTTGCGCTCGATCGCGATGCGGCGCCCCTCGAGCCGGAGCGCGCGCACGAGATCGGCGATGGTCGCCGGCGGCGGCGAGAGGTGCTGCACGGCTCCGTTCACCACGAGGTCCATGCGCGGCATGCTACCACCCGCGCCAATGGCTTACTCGCGGTAACGGCGCATGGCCGCGTCGAGCAGCGCCAGCTGGCGCTCGAACGCGCTGCACATGCTGCACACCGCGAGGTGCCAGCGCACCTTCGCCTGCTGCCACGGGGACAGCGGGTTCTCGCGCGACTGCGACAGGAGGTGCGAGACCTCCTTGCACATCGCGAGGTGGCCGATCAGGCGGCGGAACAATCCCATGGCGTGGTGGCGATCCGGGTCGTGCGCGCGCAGGCGGCGGCGCTATGCACGCGCGCGTCCCGCGAACCAGTTCTGCTCGAGGCATTCCCGCAACGTCATGCGGGCGCGGTAGAGGATGACCCACAGGTTATTCGCGGTGATGCGCAATTCCTTACAGATCTCGTCGCTCTCGAGCTCCATGACCTCGCGCATCATGAACACCCGTGCAGTGTTGGGCGGCAGCTTCTCGAGGCAGAAATCCATCATGTCGAAGAACTGGCGCCGCGAGAGCGCCACTTCCGGGTCGCCCCAGTCCGCGGGCGGCGCCTGCCACGCGCCGTTGTCCTTGAAGAGTCCCTCGAAGTCCTCGAGGTCCGCCTCCTCGTCGAGCGTGCTCGCCGCCACCGGCTCGCGCTGCTTGCGGCGGATCGCGTCGACGATCTTGTGCTTGAGGATCCCGGTGAGCCACGTCTTGACGCTCGACTTGCCGGTGAAGCTCGCCTGCGCGGCGAGCGCGGCGGCCAGCGCGTCCTGCACGACGTCCTCGGCGAGCGCAGGGTCGCGCAGCTGCAGCCGCGCGACGCGCAGCAGGTATCCACGCTGCCGTTCGAGCTCCTTGTGGAAGTCGTCGTTCATCCGGGCGGGCCGAAAGCTCCTGGGAACGCGAATCTTAGGGGCATCGGCCGGGTTGCGGAAGGCGCTTCGCCGGGCTTCGGCCGCGGCAACCCCGTACGCCCGCCGGCGCGGGGTGCGTGTAGGACAGCGAAGGGCAACGCAATCGGTGGACCGTTGATGGGAAAGGGGAAAGCGATGCGGTGCAATGTCGCCAACGACAGGAGACCGCGATGTCCCCGAACCGCAAGCCGCAAGCCGAACGTGCGACCTACCCCTTCCGCCTGCGCGACCCCGTGAGCGGCCTGTGGGTGCGCGCCCGCTTCATCGCGAAGCTCAAGGACGTGGCCGATTGCTGCGCGGCGTGGGAAATTGTGGCGCCCGCGCAGGGGCAGAAGGCGCGCTAAGGTCCGCCGCATACATCATCGTCGGGCATCGCCCTTGCCGGCCGCCTGCGGCTGTCGGCTGTCTTTACAGTTCCTCATCCTCGTCGCGCAGCCGTTCCCGCCAACCGGCTGATTGCAAACGACACTGTTCGACCGGCCCGGGGTTTGCTTGGGGTCCTCGCTCCAACGGGAGGAGGACGCATGCGCACACGGACGATGAGGCAGTGGCTGGCGGTGACGCTCGTGGCTGCCGGCATGGCGTCCGGCGCCGCGCGCGCGGACAGCGTCAACCTCGCGCTGGCGGTCATCAATCCGTTGCGTGCGCCGTTGACGGTCTCGGTCCCGATCACGCAACCCACCGGCCTGTCCGGGCTCGTGAGCTTCACCGGGATGCTCGGCGTGCTGCTGCTCGACACCACCGCCAACGGCGCGTCACTCGCCCCGGTCGGCGGCTTCATCATGGAAGGCCTGATCAACGGCGTCCCCGTGGGGACCGATTCGCTCGGCACCCTGACCGCGAGTCTCCTGCCGACGGGTGTCTTCTCCGGCACCTTCAACTGCGGCGGCGCGTGCAACTCGCTGACCCTGCTCATCAACTTCGTGCTCTCGCCATTCGACGTGACCACCGTGCTCGCGAACTTCACGGTCAACGAGGTCCAGTTCGTGGTTCCCGAACCCGCGCCGTGGCAGCTGCTGCTCCTGCTGCTCGCGCTGGGCGCGCTGATGGCGCGCCGCCCGCGCGGCCCTTCCACGCCGCACTGACGATCGTCCCGCGCGCCGCAACCCGCGGCGCGCGGGGCCGGCGCGCTACTGTGGCGCGCACATCACGACGGTATCGGGACCGTCGCCTTCCGCGATCCACCCTCTCGTCACCATCTGGTCGCGCGTCGCGCGATCGGTCGTGTAGCGGTGGTTCGCGTCCGCGCGATTGCTGAACACGCGATAGACGGGGACCATGCCCGCCGCGCAGTTGCCGAGCGCGGGCTTGGTGAGATGGAAGAACGACGACGACTCGAGCACGAACGTCGGGTTCTTGCTCATCGTGCCGTCGCATTCGCCGCTGTCGCGCCCGAAGAAGTGGCCGTCGCCCTTGCCCGGCGGGATGTAGATGCGGCACACCGCCGACGTGCCTGCCTGCTCGGTCGTGTAGACCTTGAACGACTGCCCCGTGCGCGTCCAGCCCGTCGTCTTGCCGCTGTCGAGGTTGGCGATCTCCGCCGGCACCCACGTCACGAAGTAGTGATCGAGCTGCGCGTGGTAGTACTCGATGACGGACACCGGCGTGCCCGCGGGCTGCAGCGAGCGCACCGCGGCGGCCGCGTCGAGGATGCCGTAGCCCCACGCGAAGTTCGGCGTGGCCGGCATGTCGGGGCTCGCGGGATCGTACGTGGGCAGGCCCGTCGAGTAGGCGTTGGTCTGCCGCGTGGTGAAGAGGGCGGCCTTGGTCTGCTCCGGCGTCAGCGTCGCGCTCTGCTGCAGCATGAGCGCGACGGCGCCCGCGACGTGCGGCGTGGCCATGCTGGTGCCGTGGAACGCGACGTGCACGCCGTCGGCCTCGACCACCGTCGGCGCGCTCGGCTTCGCGGTGTCGAACGCCTGCGCCGCGATGATCATCGCGCCCGGCGCCGTGATCTCCGGCTTCATCACCGCGGGGCATTTCGCGGCGTTGCTGCACTGGCGGCGCGGGCCGCGGCTGCTGAAGTTGCCGATGTCGGTGATCGCCCCAAACTCGGGGTTGCGCGTGAACGGCCCGCTCATGCTGTTCCACGCGTAGCGCGTGGTGTAGGCGGCGACGCCGATGACGCGCTTCGCGCTCGACACGTCGGTGAGGATCTCCGTGATGTTGGCCGCGGTGTTGGTCGTGAACGTCAAGCCGTTGCCGTCCTCGCCGCAGATGATCGAGAACGGCGCGGTGCCGCCGGCCACGGTGTCGCCGGTCAGCGTGATGGTCCACGCGCCCGGCTTCAGCGGCGACTGCGACGTCGAGCCGATCGCCACCAGGATCTGGCGGTCGTCGTTGTTGGCCTGCGGCGCGGTCGACACGATCTGGATGCCGCCGCACGGCGTCTGGAGGGTGCCCACGTTCTCGCCCGGATGCACCGTCACCGATGCCGCGCAACCCGGCCCCGCAACGTTAACGCCATACGAGTTCGTGCCCGGGTACCAGATCTCGAGCTTGCCGCCGGCGACCGTGCCCGGGATGGTGAAGCCGACGCTCGCGGTGCCGCCCTGCGTGAGCGTGCCCGTCGCGCGGATCTGGTCGGTGGATTCATTGCCCGCAGCGCCGACGAGGATGACGCCGGGCCCGCCGAGGTTGTCGAGCCCGCGCTCGAAGTTGGAGGTGCCGTCGCGCGCGCCGAAGTAGGAGCCGAGGCTCAGGTTCACGACCAGCGGCTTGCCGAGCGCCGCGGCGCGCGCCTTCATCCATGCGATGGCGTCGAGCACTGCCGCCGATGACGTGACGCCGTCGCCGATCGAGTTGGCCGCGAGGATGTCGGCTTCGGGCGCCATGCCCACCATGCGATACGCCGCCTGTCCGTTGCCCGTGGCCTGCCCGTTGCCGGCGGCGATGCCGCCCACGTGCGTGCCGTGGCCGCCGCTCGACGGCTGCGTGCACGCGGAGGCGTCGCCGCCGATGGCCGCGTCGATCATGGCCGTCGTGCACTCGCCGCCGTAGCTGAAGCCCTGCGGCGGCGAGCCCGCGGCGCCGGTCGCGCGCTGGTCCCACAGGCCGAGCAGGCGAGTGTGGCCGTCCGCCTTGCGGAAGTCGCGATGCCGGAAGTCGAGGCCGTCGTCGACGATGCCGACGATGACGCCCTTGCCCGTGATGCCGGTCCAGTTGGGCCCCGTGCCCGTGCGCAGCGCTTCCGCGCGCGTGGCCGGGACGCTGACGTCGAGCCGCGCGACCGGCGTGCGCGCCGCTTCGATCGACACGACGCTCGCGAGCGCGGCCGCTGCGGCGATCTTGTTCGCCGGCAGGTCCACCGTCGCGATGTCGCCGATCACCGAGCGCACGACGCCGCCCAGCGCGCGCAGCTCGGCGAGATCGCCGGTGTGCCGCACGATCGTCTGCACGAGGTCCTGGCCGGCGGGCGCCGCCCGGCGCGCGATACGCGCGGCCGCGATGCCCGCGCTGTCCTGGCGCGCGAGGCTCGTCAATGCGGCGTCGAGCTTGGTGGTCTCGCCCGCCGCGGTCGCGGCGAACGAGGCGGCGGCCAGCGCCATCGAGATGACACCGATGGCGATGCGCCGCCCTGCCTTCATGTTGATCATTGCTGCATTCCCCTTGGTTGGTTCGTCGTTCGGCGTCGCGTTGCAGACACGTCGCGCGCTCGAACGGTTTCGTCTCATGCGGAATATTGTAAAGAGGTGCCGCATGCCCAGCGACGGCAACATGCAGCAGGATTGCCGTCGTGTCGAGCCTCGCGACGTTCGTCGTGGCTTCGACCGCGGCTGCGCATGCACAAGTCGTGCCGTGTGTATGCGGCCCGTGCTGATGTAGCGCTGAACGCCGAAAGCGACGCGGATTACACGCACGAGGTCGGGGCAGGTCGCCGCGCGCGCGCGAAGCTCGCGCCGAGACCAGACAGGATCACCCCGCCATCACGGTTTGCGCTTCGGGTCGCGGAAAAGAAACAGGCCTCGCGGTTCCCGCAAGGCCTTCGAATAAATGGTGGCGAGCCAGGGACTCGAACGATCGACCTACGGATCGCGATTAAGTTGCTGATACTAAAGAAGTCATGCTCACCGCGATCGCTGGTGTCGGATAGGAGACGCAGCATCTACATGGATCGTAGTGCGGAGATCGGTGAATACATATAAGCGCCGCTGCGTCGCGGCCGCCCCGCGAGCGCATCCGGGGCAATTGACGTGGCTTTGTCGGCGCGATGGGTACAGATACTTGTTCTTACATTAGTCGCTGGGGTACGTTTCGTTTGTTCGCTGGTTCGGAGGAAATGCCCGCCAGCAATCTCAAACAAGAAGAATCAGGGGATCAGTCAATGCCAGGCATTAAACAGCCGCTTTTCCTGGGCGCCGCTGTGCTCGCATGTTTGTCTGCGGCTCACGCGGTACCAATCATCACCGATACGGCGGTCGCAATCGGCAGTCCGTCGGTGCTAGTCATCAACGGCGCGGGGCTAACGATGGGCGGTACGCCAGTAGTGTCGCTCGGCAAGTACCCGACGCTCCCTCTCGTCACACAGACCGACACGCAGATCACCGCAGCGCTGCCGGCGAATATCACGCTTCAAGGCTCCTATTTGGTCACCCTCGCGCTGCAGACGGTAACGGCCAGAGGTTCGATCATTGTTGGATCCGACGAGGCTTGGTTGACCGTTGGGACTATGGGGCCCGCGGGCCCAGCAGGACCCGCAGGTCCACAAGGTCCTCAGGGGGCACAAGGATCGCAGGGTGCACAAGGCGCCGTTGGCCCACAAGGATCGCAGGGTGTCGCTGGACCACAAGGACCGGCAGGCACTCAGGGACCGGCCGGCCCCATTGGCGCAACTGGTCCTCAGGGTCCAGCGGGGCCGAGCGACATCACTGGCAATATTACGATGGTCAATAGCAGCGCGACCGCGGGCAACGTGCTCAAGAACGGATTGACGTTCCTTCACAACTTCGGACCCGGTAACACCTTCGTCGGCGAGCAGGCCGGAAACTTGGCCGTGGCAGGCGGTTATAACGTCGGCGTGGGGAGCCAGGCATTGGCCGGAGTTGATAGTGGCATTGGGAATACTGCTCTCGGCGGCAGAGTGCTCAAGTCCAATACCTCGGGCGGAGGCAATGTTGGCGTGGGGGCAGACGCTTTGCTGGGTAACACAACCGGTTTCAACAACATCGCTGTTGGTCTCACATCGCTCATGAACAACGGGACAGGATCTGAAAACGTAGCGATGGGATTTAGTTCTCTCTACAAGAACGTCGATGGGGCATACAACATTGCTATCGGTTCCGGATCGCTCGGCGAAAACGTATCCGGTCAGAATAACCTAGCAATTGGCGTTGGTGCCTTGGGGGGCACTACTCGCGCGAGCGACAACTTGGCTATCGGTTCGGGAGCGATGGGAGGACCTAACGCCACACTTGCAGGCGTCAACAACACCGCAGTTGGCACGTTGGCCTTGCACGACAACACGGCGGGGCAAGGAAACGTGGCCATAGGAAGAGAAGCTTTAAGCCACAATTCGATGGGTAATCACAACGTAGCCCAAGGATTGCAGGCCATGCGAGCCAACTCCGGCGGTTCGGAGAACGTCGCTGTTGGTGCCGGAGCGCTCAGCGGGGACGATTCGCCGTCCAAGAGCGTAGCGATAGGCGCCGGTGCGCTATCCAGCAGTCTGAGCGCCGTTGGCAACATTGCGATCGGTTACAACGCGGGGAGTCAATTGGTGACCGGGCAAGGCAACGTTTACATCAGTAACGTTGGAGCGCCAGTAGAAGATGGGACGATCCGCATTGGCGGCTTGATGCAAACGCGGACGTTCATTTCCGGCATCATGGCAACGCCTGTAATGGGTGCCGCGGTGGCGGTAGACACGACCATTGGCCAACTCGGGTTCGTAGCATCGTCTGGCCGTTACAAGGAAGACATCACGACGGTCGACGATGGAAAGTCACGAGTGCTCTCTTTGCGGCCCGTCTCATATCACTACAAATTCGACCCGTCGGCGCAGAAGCACTACGGTCTGATTGCCGAAGAGGTTGCCGAGGTCTATCCCGAGTTGGTCGCGCGTGACGCGCATGGCGATGTTCAGACCGTCCTTTATCACGAACTTGTACCGCTGCTATTAGACCAACTGCAGCGACAACGCCATGCGCTTGACGAGCAGGCGCGCGAACGGACGAGCGTGGTCGCGCGAATGGACGGCTATTTGACCGAGCTTCGGGAGTTGCGACGGAAAGTCGACCTGTTGATGGGCTCTCTGGCCGGCGGCCCCGCGAGCGGTTCCCGGCCCGACGAATGAATACCAGCGTGCTTCGCCAAAATGCGCCAGGCTCTTCGCTTGTGCAGCAGGGTTTTCATCCTTGATGACGGATTTCATTTTATTTGTCTCGGTTGACTTTGTGATGCCCAACTGATGCCTTCGCATCAACGAATCGGCGAAGCCAACTGGACCGGTGATCCTTGCATCTAGGTCATCCCACACTGGAAGGCGGAGAACAGTGCCAAGCAAGCGAGCGGAATTCCCGGAACGCGTGAAGGCCGAAATATTCGCGAGGGACCGCGCCCTATGTTCATATACGGGCCAAAACCTATGGCGTTTGGATCACGGAGCCAGTCCAGGTAGCGAAGTCTGGATCGATCACATACATCCCGCCTCTCGCGGGGGCGCTGGCACTGTTGAAAATGGTGCCTGTTCAAACTGGCTCTACAACCGAATAAAGAAGGCGGGAGGCGGTAGCGTACGCTTGTTTTATGCGGGGCTTCCCACCGTCGACTATTACACCTTATTCGGGATTGTCCCTAAGCGCATCGCGGACCACTTCAAACGCTTCGCGTTGCTGCATTGGACGGACTACTATCCCAACAAGGCCGTCAACGTAGCGATCCTTGCCGCTGCAATCTTGAAGGAGCCCCAGCGCAAGGATGGCGCTAATTACAAGCGGGATTTGAATTACTGGTGCAACGCGGTTTTCGCCAGCTTAGCAACATGGCGTGAGCTACGCGCCCTTCATAAGGTTCCCACCTTGGCGCGCCGCAAATTGCTCCCAAAGCGCCCTACCGAGGACCAGCGGATACTGATTGAGATGCTTGACGCACAATCGATACCGCAGATTCGTACGCTCGTGCGGAAATTTGCACCTTACTACTATCATAGTTGGCGAGCAGTGGCTTATCTTGCAGAAGTGCAATCGCGGGAGCAGGCGCTTGAGTTGCTGAGAGAAGCAGGCGGGCATCCGCTGGTTGTACCCAGGGCGAGAGCCATCATCCGCGCGAACGTCAAGCGTCTTTGGCAGTAGATCTCAGTCGTAAGCGCGTTGTCTCGACTCACGACTCTGCGCCTAAGTAGCGTGTCGCCGGATTGCGGCGCAAGTTTAGAATGGACTCCACGCAGGCGGACAATTTTTCGGATGTCTTAAGTGGTTGCCCTGTGAGTTAGGCAGCCAACTGCAGCAACTGTAGCCGTTGCCGATTGAAGTACACCTAATCGGGCGCCCGCCAGTCAAGACGGGAATGCGAGTGATGTCGGTTGCAGAAGTCGAGGTTCGCGGCCAACTTGGTTCTGGCCTCCGAGGTCGTCTCGTAGGCATATAACGCGACATGCTCGTACTCAGCCGACTTCCAAAGTCGCTCCACAAACGCGTTGTCGCGCCAGCACGGCGTCGATCGCGAGCACCAACTCTCGAATGGCAGGCAATTCCTAGTGCCTCTGTTCCTCCGGCCCGACGTGACCTACTGCGCCAAAAAGTCGCGATGGGCGCAGATCGGCAACGCAGCGCGTCTACGGCGCCTGACAATCGCACGAATCCTTAGTCCTAAGCGGAATCCGGCAGACCACTCACTTGCGTTGATGTGGCGGTAATTGCCTAGCGAATTCCGCAGGAAGCACGAGACGGCAGCGTATAGGACGGTACGCGTTCGACACACGGAGCCGATGGCTGAATCCTTCGCGGCCCAGAGCCGAATCGCACTTCCGGGCGGATGAGGCCCAGGCCAACAAGGCAGCTGCCGATGTCCCTGCGTTATCCCAAAAAAGAAAGGCCTTGCGCTTATGACGCAAGGCCTTGATTTTAATGGTGGCGAGCCAGGGACTCGAACCCCGGACCAAAGGATTATGATTCCTCTGCTCTAACCAGCTGAGCTAGCTCGCCCAAGCCTTCCATTATGCCGGATTGGGGCGAGGGCGTCCAGCCTTCGTGCCGAGGAGGCCGCGGAACTCCGCGATGCCCGTCAACGCCATCGGCTTCATGAGCGGCAGGTACGCGTTGACGACACCGGGCGCACTCTCGGCAACGACCACGGGTTCCTTGCCCGCCGCGTTGGCGCCGGCGCTGATGAAGCCGACGACGGCGAGGGCGCCGACGATGAACACGGCCTCACGGATATGCGCGCGGATGGGATGCGTCATGGCGCCTCCGGAGCGGAAGTTGCGAACGGTCCGCATGCATCGCCGACCGCGAGCGTAGAGACCAACAGTGTCCCGCCACCCGGTGCGCGAGCGGTAGCGCGCCCGTCGCTCGCGTGCGCCGATTGGCCCCACGCAATAGGGATTTCGTCGCGCCTGCGCCGGATGCGCGTCGCGACGCGGCCGTGAAACGCCGGGCGGAATGCGCGCGGCCATGCTGCGTGCCGGCATCCGGTCGCCGCATGGCCCGGTTCGTCGTGCGCGCGCGCCGCTTCGTCGCGTGCCGCTTTCTCGCACGCGTGCCGTTCCCTAGAGTGCGACGCAGGACGTAGCGCGGCACACGCCGCGGCGATTACCCCCGAGCCGGCAACCCTCCCAGCCGGCGAACCCCCAAGGCCCGCCACCGCGGGCCTCTTTTTTTTCCGGCACGCCGTCGCGCGGCCACGTGCACGGCATGAGCGATGCTGCGCAGAACGCGGAAGCTCCCATGCACGGCTCCTGCCGGCGAGGGGGCTCGGATTGTACGGCGATTCGCGCGCGGCGACGCCGGCTTCGTCGGACGGCGATCGCCTGCGCGGCGTTCGTCACGATTCTGGCCGGTTTCGTCGCTTCGCGCTTTTCCCCGCACGGCCGCCCGCCTAGAGTTCGATCACACGAACGCAACACGAACCCGACCACCACCCACTACCGACCGAGGAGCATTCCATGACGAACTACAGCCCGCGCACTTCCTGGACGCACAAGCTCGCCGTGGTGGCCGCGACGATCGCGCTCGGCGTCGGCACGCTGCAGTGGGTCGCCGGTGCGATGACGCACCCGGATCCGGAAGCGATGGCGATGCGCCAGCAGGTCCTCGCCGCGCAAGGCGAGCGCGCCCGTGAGATCCGCGCGCTGCAGCAGGGCGAGGTCCGCCTCGCCGCCGTCGCGCCGGCCGGCACGCTCTGATCCTCTGCTGCGCCTCGCGCGAAGCCCGATCCTCCAGCCCCGCTTCGGCGGGGTTTCATTTTGTCGCGTGCGGTGCACGACGGTTTCCTCGTCGGCGGACCGCCGGCGCCGCTTCCTCATCGAGGCCGACATGCCCGGCGGTGCGGCGGCCATCCGCATCGAGGTGGAGGGCGGCCCGCTTCCGGACACGTGGCGCGGCGCGGGGCCGGAGACCGTCGTGCGCACGCTGCGCGCCTGCTTCGGGTCGGCGGCCGTGCTGCGCTTCGCTTCGACCGGCACGGTGCACGTGGCGGAGCTGCGCTTCGCGCCGCCCGGCGCCTGAGGGCGAGCCGCACGGTTTGTCTTGGACATCGCGGACGGGCATCCGTAAAATGCGGCTCGCGATGCGCGACCGGCGGTCGCCTTCGTCCACGACAAATTCCAGCCCGCGATGGACAGCCCCGGACTCTCCCTCAACATCAGCGCCGTCGAGCGCGACACCGGCCTTTCGAAGGACGTCCTGCGCATGTGGGAGCGCCGCTACGGCTTCCCGAATCCCGGCCGCGACGACAACGGCGAGCGTCTCTACACGGCATCCGACGTCGGCAAGCTGCGCGCGCTCAAGCGGCTGATGGACGTCGGGCTGCGCCCGGGCAAGATCATCGGGCTGTCGATCAGCGAGCTCAACGCGATGGCCGACGCGCGCACGCCGCAGCGGCCGGACCCGCTCGCGCCGACGCTCGAGCGTGACATCGTCGCGATGCTGCAGGCGCACGACATGCCGGCGCTGCAGCATGCGTTCGCCAATCTCGTCATGCGCCAGGGGCTGCAGCCGTTCGTGCAGGAGACCATCACGCCGCTCAACCGCGCGATCGGCGACGCCTGGATGCGCGGCGAGCTGCAGGTCTTCGAGGAGCACCTCTACACGGAGCAGCTGCAGGTCGCGCTGCGCGCGGCGATCAACGCATTTCCGCGCCAGCAGGGCACGCCGCGGATGCTGCTCACGACATTCCCATCGGAACAGCACGGCCTGGGCCTGCTGATGGTGGAAGCGATGATGGTGCCGGAAGGCGTGCAGTGCATCTCGCTCGGGCCGCAGACGCCGCTCGAGGACATCCGCCGCGCGGCCATCGCGCACAAGGTGCACATCGTCGCGCTGTCGTTCTCTGCGGCCTTTCCGCTGCGCCAGGCCACCGACGGCCTCGCTCTCCTGCGCCGCGAGCTGCCGGCGCACGTCACGCTGTGGGCGGGTGGCGAGATGACGCGGCGCGTGCGCAAGACCATGCCCGGCGTCGTGCTGATTCCCGACCTCGCGTCCACCATCAACGCGCTGCGCAGCTGGCGCACGCACCGCGTGACATAGGCGGCGGCCGCATCTTGCCGGTCGGGGCGGCCGCGGGGTTGCTCCCCGGTACAATGCGCGCCGACCGAACCCGGAGCCTTTGGCGATGCTGTATCCCGACCTGTTCAGGCAATTCGAAGCCGTGCGCTGGAACCTCGAGGACGACGTGCCCTGGCACGCGTTCGATGCCGCACGTCTTTCCGACGAGCAGGCGCGCACCATCAAGATGAACGCGATCACCGAGTGGGCGGCGCTGCCGGCCACCGAGATGTTCCTGCGCGACAACCGCCACGACAGCGATTTCTGCGCGTTCATGTCGATCTGGTTCTACGAGGAGCAGAAGCACGCGCTGGCACTGATGGAGTACCTGCGCCGCTTCCGCCCCGACCTCGTGCCGACCGAGGAGGAGCTGCACGCGGTGCGCTTCGAGTTCGACCCCGCGCCGCCGTTCGAGACGCTGATGCTGCACTTCTGCGGCGAGGTGCGGCTGAACCACTGGTACCGCTGCGCGTCGGAGTGGCACACGGAGCCCGTGATCCGCGCCATCTACGGCCTCATCGCGCGCGACGAGGCGCGCCACGGCGGCGCCTACCTGCGCTTCATGAAGCGTGCGGTGGAGAAGGGAAGCCAGGAGGCCAAGCGCGCGTTCGCGAAGATCGGCGTGCTGATGGCGAGCGCCGCGCGCGCCGGCAAGCCGCTGCATCCCACCAACCTGCACGTGAATCGCGACATGTTCCCGCGCGACACCGTGCAGAGCCGCCTGCCCGATCCCGCGTGGCTGGAGCGCTGGCTCGACGAGCAGATCCGCTTCGACGCCGGATGGGAGCAGCGCGTCGTGACGATGATCCTCAAGAACCTGTCGTCGCTGTTCGGCGAGACCTTCAAGTCGGTGCAGGAGCTCAACCGCTTCCGCAAGGGACTCGCGCCCGCGGCTGCCTAGCGCGCGCCGCCGGCCGGGCGTCGACGCCCCGCCGGTATCATGGCGGCATGTGGACCGCCGTTGTGCTGGGCTCGTTCATCGTCGCGATGGTCTCGCTGTACGCGGGCTGGGCGTGGCATGCGGTGAGCCATGGCGCCGCGCTGTGGCCGTTCGTCGTCGGCTTTCCGTTCGCGTATCTCGCGTTCCCGTTCTTCTTCACGTGCCTGTGGGTGACCCTCGGCTGGTGGCTGCGCGCGCCGCGGCCGGGCGAGGTGGAGCTCACGTTCGGCGAGCGGTTGCGGCTCTTCGGCGGCGAGTTCGCGAGCCTCGCCGTGTCGGCGCCGAAGATGGTGCTGTATCGGTTGCTGGTGCGTGATCCGCCGCCCGCACCCGCGGCGCTGCCGGTGCTGCTGCTGCACGGCGTGGGATGCAACGCGGGCGTGTGGACCGGCCTCAAGCGGCACCTCGAAACGGAAGGACTCGGACCGGTCTACGCGCTGTCGTACGGGCCGCCGCTCGCGTCGATCGAATCGTTCGCGCCGCAGGTGGCCGCGAAGATCGCGCAGATCGTCGCGGACACCGGCGCCGCGCGCGTGGTGATCGTGTGCCACAGCATGGGCGGGCTCGTCGCGCGCGCGTACCTGCGCCGCTACGGCGGCACGCGCGTGCAGCGGCTGGTCACGATCGGGACGCCGCACGCCGGCAGCCTGCACGCGTGGATGATGCACGGCCAGTCGCTCGCCGACATGCGGCCGCGCAGCGAATTCCTGGAGGCGATCAACGCCTCGACCGATCACCTGGGCGGCGTGCCGGTCGTGTCGCTGTGGTCGTGGCACGACTCCATGGTCACGCCGCAGACGTCGTCGCGCGTCGAATGGGCGGAGAACGTCGTGCTCTCGGGCATCGCCCACAACGCCCTGCTCAACAACCGCGAGGTGTGGGCGCGGGTCGCCGAGGAGATTCGCAAGGCGCGGGCCGCTGCGGGGAGCGGGCGCCCCGAACCTGTCGTCCCCGCGAACGCGGGGACCCAGCTTCTCTAGTTCGAGTCGGGCAGCGCGTGCAAACGACACTGGGTCCCCGCCTTCGCGGGGACGACAGTGGCGATGTCAGGCACTTGCGCGTATCGGCAGTTGCGCGAACCGCAGGCGTTACCAGTGAATCCCCTGCGTCAACTGCGCGAACGCGATCTGCTCCGGTGACAGCTCCTGCTGCGTCGCCGCCTCGCCCTTCTTGCCCTGCGCCGCCGCGGAATCCGGGAACATGTTGAACGCGGTGTTGAGCAGGATCTGCGTGAGGCGCGGCGCCGCCGCGTGGCAGATGGCGCCGAAGACGCCGAGGCGGGTCGCGATGCGCACGGACTTGTAGACGATCGCCTCCACCACGAGGTCGGCCGCTTCCTCGGGCGACAGCGTGGGCACGTTCTCGTACATCTTGGTGGGCGCGATCATCGGCGTGCGCACCAGCGGCATGTTGATCGTCGTGAAGTTGATGCCCTTGTCGAGGAACTCCGACGACGCACACGCGGAGAACGAGTCCAGCGCGGACTTCGACGCGACGTAGGCGGAGAAGCGCGGCGCATTCGACAGCACGCCGATCGACGAGATGTTGATGATGTGGCCCTGCCGCTGCTCGATCATCTTGGGCAGGAAGCCCATGATGAGCCGCAGCGCGCCGAAGTAGTTGAGCTGCATCGTCCGCTCGAAGTCGTGGAAGCGGTCGAACGAGTTGATTACGCCGCGGCGGATCGAGCGGCCCGCGTTGTTGACGAGGAAGTGGCAGGTGCCGTGCTCCTTGAGCACGCGCGCGACCAGCGCATCGCACGACGCCAGGTCGGAGACGTCCGCCGTGTACATCCAGCACTTGCCGCCTGCGGCGTCGATCTCCTGCTTGGTCTCGACGAGCTTCTCCTCGCCGCGCGCGACGAGGATCACCTTGGCGCCGGCGCCCGCGAGCTTGATCGCGGTGGCCTTGCCGATGCCGGACGAGCCGCCGGTGACCACGACCACCTTGTCGCGCACGCGGCCGCCCAGCGAGCGGTCGATGAAGAGGTCGGGATCGAGATGGCGCTCCCAGTAATCCCACAGCACCGGCGCGTAGCTCTCGAGGTCGGGCACGGTGATGCCGGAGCCCTTGAGCGCCTTCGCCGCCTCGCGGTTGTCGTAGCGCGTCGGCCAGTTGATGAACTGGAACACGTCAGAGGGAATGCCCAGGTCCTTCAGCACCGCGCGCACCATGCGCTTCACGGGCGCGAGCGAGCCCAGCCCGTACAGGATCGGCGCGGGAATGAAGCCGAACATGCGCGCGTTGAGGCGCATCGTGAGCTTCGGGGCGTGGCCCGCGTTGGCGAAGATGTTGAGCACCTCGCCGATGCGCCGCGGATCGGGGTCGGTGAGGTGGAAGCACTTGCCGTCGAGCCCGCCCTTGTGCGCGAGGTAGTCGAGCGCGTTCGCCACGAAATCGACCGGCACGATGTTGATGCGCCCGCCCTCGATGCCGATCATCGGGAACCACGGCGGCAGCATCTGCCGCAGCCGCTGCAGCACCTTGAAGAAGTAGTACGGGCCGTCGATCTTGTCGATGTAGCCGGTCTTCGAATCGCCGACCACGAAGCCCGGACGGTAGATGCGGTACGGGCGCTTGAGGTCGTTGCGCACGATGGCTTCCGAATCGTGCTTGGTGCGGAAGTACGGATGGTCGAGGTCCTCGGCCTCCTCGAACATGTCCTCGCGGAACACGCCGTCGTAGAGCCCCGCGGCGGCGATCGAGCTCACGTGGTGGAAGCAGCCGACCGCGATGGCGTTCGCGAACTCGACGACGTGGCGCGTGCCCTCGACGTTCGCCGCCTGCTGCGCTTCCGCCGACGCCTTCACGTCGTAGAGCGCGGCGAGGTGGAAGAGGTGATCGATCTTGCCCTTGAGCTTGCGGATGTCCGCGGGCGCGACGCCGAGGCCCTTCTTCGTGAGGTCGCCGACCACGGGGATGAGCTCGCGCTCGGTGAGTCCCAGGTCCTCGCGCAGCGCGGCGAGCTTCTTCACCGACTCGCGGCGCACGAGCACGTAGATCGGCGCCTTGCGCTTGACGAGGTTGCGCAGCAGGAACTGCCCGATGAAGCCGGTCGCGCCGGTCACGAAATAGGCCATGCCCCCTCCTCCTTCTCTTGGGCGCGGGACCGCAACCGCGGGGCTCGCGGGCGGCAGGCAACGG
The DNA here is from genome assembly GCA_046347855.1 of Burkholderiales bacterium. Taxonomy (GTDB): domain Bacteria; phylum Pseudomonadota; class Gammaproteobacteria; order Burkholderiales; family Casimicrobiaceae; genus VBCG01. The sequence goes on along the minus strand of JAXMFJ010000010.1, from coordinate 66,514 downwards.
CGCGCCGGGAATTGTCGTCGAGGCGCCGGCATGCGGCCGGCCGTCCTCGTGTGCGGCGATTGTACCGTCTGGCTCCGTGCCGCGGTGGCGTTTGCGATGGCGGCCGGCGCGCCGCGGCGCTCGGCTTTAGTATGAATCCTCTACGCGCGCCGCCTACAATTCGCACTCGTCATCAGAAGATCGCCGCGGCGGTCGACACGCGAAGGGGAACCCGATGCTCAAGAAAGCGAAGGCCGCGATGGCCGACGACGCCGGCGCCACGGCCAAGGGCGGCGCCAGCAAGGACATGGCGCAGCAGGTGCTCGATTCCTCGCGGCACATCTGGCTCGCGGGACTGGGCGCGTTCTCGCGCGCGCAGGCCGAGGGCATGAAGGTGTTCGAGACGCTGGTGCGGCAGGGCGAGGCGCTCGAGAGCAAGACGCGGCGCGCGGCGGTGGACACCGCGGCGGCGGCGCGCGGTGCGGCACAAGCCAAGGTGAAGGAAGTGAAGCAGGGTGTCGGCGGCACGTGGGACAAGCTCGAGACGGTGTTCGAGGACCGCGTCGCGCGCGCGCTTTCGAAGCTCGGCGTGCACACGCAGAACGACGTCGAGCGCCTCACGGCGCGCGTCGATCGCCTGTCCGAGGCGGTGAACGAGCTCATCAAGGCCACCGGCGTCACGCCGGCGAAGGCCGCGCCGCGCAAGCGCGCCGCCAAGGCGCCCGCGGCCGCGAGGAAGGCCGCTGCCGCTAAGGCGCCTGCCGCCAAGGCGCCTGCTGCGAAGGCGCCGGCCGTGAAGCGTCCGCGCGCGAAGAAGGCCGCGAAGGCCGCCCCCGACGCCGCCTAGGCCGCGGCCGTTCCCGCAAAGCAAAAGCCCGCCGGCAACCGGCGGGCTTTTTTCATGGAGGGGCCGCGCGCTACTCGCGGTTGAGCTTGTCGACCTGCTTGATGTAGTTGGTCATGGCGTCGTCGCCCGACATGCCCTTGAGCTTTGCCCAGGCGTCGTACTTGGCGCCGCCTACGAAGTCGAAGCCGCCCGGCCGCGCGCCCTTCACGTCGCCGTCGGTCGCCTGCTTGTAGTACGAGTAGAGCTTCAGCAGCGTCGCGTTGTCGGGCTTCTTCTTCGTCTGCTTGGCCGCGGCGGCCGCCGCCTCGAAGCGCGCTTTCAGGTCGTCCTTCTTGGCTGTCGCCATGCGCCGGTTCCTTCGCGGAGTCACGCGAAATGCGATTCGTGCTACTTTAGCGCGAACGCAAACCGGCATGCAACGCACGCATCGCCGGCCCGTCCACCGCCCGCGCCCCACACCCTCGATGGCCGCCGCCCGCCGCGAAAAGATGTCCGCCGTGGACACGGCGTGGTTGCGCATGGACCGCCCGCACAACCTCATGATGATCTGCGGCGTGCTGCTGTTCCACGAGCGGCTGTCGCTCGCGCGCCTGCGCAAGGTCATCGCCGAGCGCTTCGTCGTGTTCAAGCGCTTCCGCCAGCACGCGGTCGAGATGCCGGGGATGGCGATGTGGCAGAACGATCGCCACTTCGACATCGAGCGCCACGTGGTGCACACTGCGCTGCCCGGCAAGGCCGGCCGGCGCGAGCTGCAGGATTTCGTGTCGCGGCTCGCCACCACGCCGCTCGATCCGGCGCGGCCGATGTGGCAGTTCCACCTGGTCGACAACTACGACCACGGCAGCGCGCTCGTCCTGCGCATCCATCACTCGTACGCCGACGGCATCGCGCTCGTGCGCGTGATGCTGTCGATGACCGACGCCGGGCCGAAGGGCCCGCCGGCGATGCCCTTCGCGCCGCGTCCGCGCGCGAAGCGCGATCCCGACGACGCGCTCGGGCAGATGCTGGCGCCGCTGTCCGGCGTGATGCAGACGGCGATGAAGATCGGCGGCACCCTGATCGAGAAGGGGGTCGAGCTGTGGACCGATCCCACGCGCGCCGTGGCGCTGGCCGGCCAGGGCACCGCGCTCACCGCCGAGCTCGCGAAGCTCGCGCTGATGCCGCAGGATTCGCCGACGCGGTTCAAGGGCACCCCGGGCGTCGCGAAGAAGGTGGCGTGGACGCCGCCGCTGCCGCTGAACGAGGTCAAGGCCATCGGCCGCGCGCTGGGCGCGTCGGTGAACGACGTCCTGCTTTCGTGCGTGGCCGGCGCGCTGCGCGCGTACCTCGTCGCGAAGGGCGACCCGGTCGAGGACGTCGTGCTGCGCGCGCTCGTCCCCGTGAACCTGCGCCCGGTCGAGAAGGCGTACAAGCTCGGCAACCAGTTCGGCCTCGTGTTCCTCGATTTGCCGATCGGCATCGAGAATCCCGTCGAGCGGCTGTACGCCGTGCGCGCGAACATGGACGCGCTGAAGGGCTCGTACCAGCCGATCCTGGCGCTCGGCCTGCTCGCCGCGATGGGCTCCGGGCCGCGCGCGCTGCAGGACGTCGTGCTGCAGATGCTCGCCCGCAACGCGACCAGCGTGATGACCAACGTGCCGGGGCCGCAGCAGCCGCTCTATCTCGCCGGCGCACGCATCGACAGCCTCATGTTCTGGGTGCCGCAGTCGGGCGACATCGGCATGGGCGTGTCGATCATCTCGTACGACGGCAAGGTGCAGTTCGGGCTCATCACCGACCGCGGCCTGTGCCCCGACCCCGAGGCGATCAGCACGCGCTTCGACGCGGAATTCGAGAAGCTCGTGCTGGTGACGCTGATGGCGCCGTGGCCGCGCGAGGGCGATCTCGACCCGGCCGACGCGGAAGCGATGATGGCGTAGCGCAGTGCCCGGTCAGGGCCACGCGGGGTAGTTGTTCGGCGCCGCGAACGCTTCCTTCAGGTACGAGTTCAGCGGCACGGTGAGCTCGCGCGTGTTGAACCACTTGGCGTACAGCCGCCGGATCTCGCCCGACTGGAAGAGGTCGATCAGCGCGCGGTTCACGATCTTCTCGAACGCGGGCTCGTCCCGCCGCAGCATGATCGCGTACGGCTCGACGGACAGGTACTTGCCGACGACCGCGAAGTCGTCCGGGTTGCGCGCCTTCGAGACGAGGCCGTAGAGGAGCACGTCGTCCATCGGGAAGGCGACCGCGCGGCCCTCTTCCACCGCCTTGAACGACACGCCGTGGTCCGGCGACTCGATGAACGTGATCTTGAGCAGGCGCTCGTCGTTGAGTGTCCGCAGCATCTTCTCGCTGGTGGTGCCCTTGGTGACGACCACCGTCTTGCCGCGCAGGTCCTCGATCGAGCTCACGTTCGACGACTTCTTCGCGAGCATCTTGATGCCGGCGACGAAGGTCGTGTACGCGAAGGCGACCTCCTTCTGCCGGTCGCGCGTGTTGGTGGTCGAGCCGCACTCGAGGTCGATCTTGCCCTCGACCAGCGCGGGAATGCGGTTGGACGACGAGACCGGCACGAAGCGGACGTCGAGCTTCGGCATCCGAAGCTCGGCCTTGATCGCGTCCGCGACGCGCAGGCACAGGTCCACCGAATAACCCTGCGGCTGCTTCTGCGCATCGAGGAACGAGAACGGCACGCTGGTCTCGCGCACGCCGAGCGTGAGCACGCCCGTGTCGCGGATGCGCTTCAGGGTGTCGATCGCGGGCGGCTTGTCCTGCGCGCCGGCGGCGCACGGCGCCAGGGTGATCAGGAGGAAGGGAAGGAGGAGAAGGGCTCGCAGGGGTCGCATGAGGTGCGGGAACAGCGCCGCCGCATCGGCTATTCCAGTTCCGATTTCGCGTGCTCGACGTCGAGCCGCTCCATCGCGTCGAGCGGCTTCTGCGCCGCCGCCTTTTCGTAGAGCTTCGTTGCCTCGGCAATCTTCCCCTTGCCGAAGAGCATCAGCAATCCGTTGCCGTACTCGATGTAGACGATCGGCGCCTCGGGGAACAACTGGATCGCCTTCTCGTAGTGCTGGACCGCGGAGTCCTTCTTCGCGCCGTAGGTGACGCCGGCCACGATGCCGCCGACCTTGTCGATGATCTCCGCCTGGTACGAGCCAAAGGCGATGTGCGCGTCGGCGTGCTTCGCGTCGAGCTTCATCGCCGTCTGCAGCGCTTCCTTGATCTTGCCGCCGTAGCCTTCCGCGAGCGCCTTCGCGATCGAGATGCCCTGCGAATAGCGGCCGAGCGCGAACGCGTACAGGTAGTGCGCGTTGGCGTCCTTCGGCGCGGACTTGCGCCGCGCGTCCGCCCACTCCGCGGCCTGCGCGAGCAGTTCCAGCTTCGCCTTCTCCGCCGGCTCGAGGTAGTTGGCGTACACCACCTGCGCCTTCACCGCGGCGTTCACGCCCGGTCCGCCGGCCGCGGTGCCGGCGGTCACCGCCTCGTGAAACTCGCCCGCGTGGAAGTGCCGCCACGCGGCGAGCACGTTGGGATCCTTCGGCAGCGCCTCGCAGTCGCCCTTGTGCAGGCGCGCCCAGTGCTTCCTGAGCCCGGCGTCGTCGTAGGCGTAGGTCTTCTCGGCATACGGGAACTTCGCCCACTTCTTGGCCATGACGTCTTCCTCGCGGTTAGAGGTAATCGGCTGAGAGGCGCTCGATCAGGGCGCGGTTGTCGCCGAGCAGGAACGGCGCGATCAGCGCGAGCACCTGGTAGGCGGCCTGGCCCAGGCTCACGTCCGGCGCCGCGGCGCCCGCGCGCGGCGGCGCGCCGGCGATGCGCTGCCACGACATCCAGTAGATCGACACGAGCGCGGCGTTGGCGGCGAGCGCCGCGATCTCGCGCTCGCTCGCGTTCATCTGCCCGGTGCGCACGAGCACGCGGCAAAACTCTACCATGGTGCGCTCGATCCGCCGCAGCAGGTCCGCGACCCGCGTCGCGAGCTTGCGGTTGCGCGACGTGATCTCGTCCAAGTCGCGGTAGAGGAAGCGGTAGTCGCGCATCTTCTCGAACAGCACGTGCAGCATGAACCACAGGTCTTCCACGCCCGGCGGCGGATCGTCGGGCACGCCGAGCAGCGGCACCACCGCCGCCTCGTGCGCGGCGAAGAGGTCCGCGATGATGTCGTCCTTGTTGCGGAAGTGGTAGTACAGGTTGCCGGGCGAGATGTTCATCTCGTCCGCGATGTCCGCCGTGGTGACGTTCGGCTCGCCCAGCCGGTTGAAGAGCGCGAGGCTCGTCTCCTGGATGCGCTCGCGCGTGCGGCGCGGTGGCTTGCGTTGCGCCATGCCGCGCGCTGCGCCGCTAGCGGGCGCCGGCCATCGCGCGCTCGAGCTGGTCGAGCGTGTGCGAGAGCTCGCGCTTGGTCTGCTCCACCGTGAGCTGCGCGGGGTCGGCGCGCAGCGGGCGCGGATCGGTGAGCGCGGCGTGCACGTCGCGGCGCGCGTCGGCCAGGCGCTCGCGGCGGATGGCGACGCCGTACTTCGCGAGCACCGGCGCCAGCGCATCGGCGCGCGCGAGCAGGCTCTGCCGCGTCTTGGTGAACGCGATCGCGCACAGACGCTTGCGCTGCCAGTAGCTGAAGATGTTCGCGAAGAACATGTCGGCATCCTCGCGGTCGGGCTCGAACAGCATGATGTCCGCGTCCGGGTACTGACGCGCGTACTTCTCCATGCCGACCTTCATCCGCGAGTGGATGATGGCGCGGAACGTCTGCCCGAGCACCAGCGGGAGGCCGCCCTCGTTCAGCTTCTCGACGTTGGTGTGGCCGCGATGCACGGCCGAGCTCGCGTCGAACGGCACGAGCGGGTTCACGCATAGCAGGAGCTTCACGCCCTCGTCGAGCGCGACGGACGCGTGCAGCGTCTTGTTGAGCGCGCCGTCGACGTAGAACTGGCCGTCGATGGCCACCGGCGGGAAGAGCCCGGGCAGCGCGCTCGACGCCTCGATCGCGCGCGAGATCGGCACGTGCGCATGATGGTGCTGGCCGAACGTGACCGACGCGCCGGTGTCGAGGTTCGTCGCGACCAGGAAGAGCTTGTGCCGCAGCCTGCGGAAATCGTTGGTGCGGCCCGGCCCCGCGAAGAGCTTCGCGAGGAAATCGTCGATCGCGCGGTTGTCGAAGAAGCCGGTGGGAATCGCCTGCGCGAGCGTGGAGAACGACTCCATCACGCCGCGGTGGAACGGGTCGCGCAGGTACTTGAGCGTCGCGCGGAATGCGAGGCCGGGCAATGCGCCTAAGCACCGGCAGAATTCGGACAGCGCCGGCTTGAGGAAGATCTCCGGCTTGAGCGCCGCGTCCTCGCCGTCGTCGATGAAGAGGCGATACATCTGCGCCGGCGAGATGCCGTTGGCGAGCGCCGCGGCGACGAACCCGCCCGACGACACGCCGACGTAGACGTCGAACTCGTTGAAGTCGATGCCGTCGAGCGAGTCGGCGAGTGCCAGCAGCGCGCCGACTTCGTAGATGCCTCCGAGCGGGCCTCCGCCCGCGAGCGCGAGGCCGATCTTCGGGGGCCGGCGTCCCTGCGCCTTCCTTCCGGCGCGCGCCTCGCGGCGCGGCCCGCCCCGCGGACGCAGTGCGCGTCCGCTTGCCGGCACGTGCGGCATGGTTCTCCTCATTGACGTTGGGAGCGCCTCCGGTGACGCCTGGGCAAGCCGGAGGCCCTCGACGGCGGAGGCTCTGCCGGCCTCCTCACGCGAACGCAATGGTAGCGGAGAACGCCTACTTCGTCGCGGCCTTGCGCGCGCGGGTGGTGCGCTTCGCGGCCTTCGGCGTCTTCGCCGTCCGCGCCTTCGCTGCGCGCTTCGGGGCCGCGCGCTTCTTCGCGGGCGCCTTGGCGGGCATCAGCATCGCGGGCAGCGTCACCTTGGGCAGCGCCTTCGGCAGGTTCTCCTGCACGAGCGTCACCGCGGTGTCCGCGACCTTGCGCACGCGGGTCGACACCGTGCGGCGGGTTTGCCGCCACAGCGCATTGGCCTTCGTGAACGACGTCTCGAGGCGATCGCCGACGACGCGGAAGGTGCGCGATTCGACCGCGGTGCCTTCCTTGACGAGGTTGCGGAACATCTTGCCCGCGTCCGCCTGCGCCCATTCGCGCGTGACGACGGCGGCGCCGAGGCTCGCGAGCCATACCTGGCGCGAGGCATTGAAGACGGCATCACCGACGGGGTTGCTGCGGATCTGGATCGTGTTGCGCATGGAACGCTCCTGTGAAGAATGCGCGCGACGGTCACGCGCCGTCATTCCAATCTACGGCTTTGCTCTAGAGCGTTCACACTAATGGCACACGTCCGCAAAAGGCGACCGTAAGAGCGGTGGATGACGCGGCGTCGGCGTTGCGCCTTTTGCGGCCGGCAACAACCTCCGCCCCACGCGATGGCGCTCCCTCTCCCCGCTCGCGGGGAGAGGGTTGGGGTGAGGGGCAACCGCGTACCAGCGCGCGAGCGTCACTGCAGGTCACTCGGCCGCCTTGGGAGCGGCCCGGCGCCGGCCGCCGGAAACTGCCACGCAACAACCAGCGTCGTGCGGCGAGCTGGGGTCATGTCGAACATCGCGCGATGCTACGTCGTCGCCGCGCTTCCGTTCGTGCCCGCAATCCCGGACGCAATCCGCGCCGCAAATCCATAGATCGACAACTGCGGATTGGCCCCGATCGACGTCGGGAACAGCGATCCGTCGCACACGTAGAGATTGGCGAGCTGGTGATGTCGCCCGGTGACGTCGACCACCGCGCGCGCGGGATCGGGGCCCAGCGGAGCGCCGCCCATCACGTGCGCCGACACGACACGCGTGACCAGCGGCCGCAGGTCGAACGCGGCGATGCCCGCCTTCGCGGCTGCCCACGACGTGAAGCCGTCGCCGTTGCCGTGCACCGGCGCGACGCGCGTGGCGCCGGCGGCGAACTGGATCTCGGCCATCGACAGGAACGCGCGCCGCACGCCGTCGAACACGTAGGCGTTGAGCGGATAGTCGAGCACCGGCGTGCCGTCGCTGCGCAGCGCGACGGTGCCGCCCGGGCTGTCCGCATGGAAGCCGTCGCGCAGCAGCGCGAGCAGCACGTGCAGGTGGCGGAACTCGCGCATCCACGACGCATGCGCCTCGCCGTCGGCGGGCAGCGTGGTCGCGGTGAGCACCGGATGCAGCGGCGGGGCCTCGATCTTGTAGCCGATCGGCCCGTCCACCGGCGCGACCTCGAGGAAGTGATCCGAGTAGATCGACTGCGGTGCGCCGGCGAAGCCGTCGATGGTCTCCGGCATCACGGCGGCGCACACCAGCGTCGGATGCAGGAACGTGCGCTTGCCGGTGATGCCGTGCGGATCCGGCGCGCCGCTGCGCAGCAGCAGCGCGGGCGTCCCGATCGCGCCGGCGGCCGCGACGAAGCGTCGCGCGCGCACGGTGATGCGGCGGCCGGTCGGCGCGATGCCGCGCGCGTCGAGCGCCGCTGCGGAGAGCTCGGTCACGCGGTCGCCCGCAATGACGAGCTTCTCCGCCCGCGCGCGCGTGACGAGCGTCGCTCCCCTGGCGAGCGCGGCCGGCACCGTGGTGACGAGCATCGACTGCTTGGCGTTGATCGGGCAGCCCATGCCGCAGTAGCCCAGGTCGGCGCAGCCGACGACGTTGCGCCGGATCGACGGCGCCGCGATCCCGAGCTTGCGCGCGCCGCGCGCGAGCGCCTCGTTGTTCGCGTTGGGCGCCATCGTCCACGGCGCGATCGACAGGCGCTTTTCCATGCGCGCGAACCACGGCGCCATCGCGGCGACGTCGAATCCCGCGAGCCCGTAGCTGCGCTGCCACCACTCGAGCGTGGACGGCGGCGTGCGGAAGGAGCTCGTCCAGTTGACGGTGGTGCCGCCGCCCACGCAGCGGCCCTGCAGGATGTTGATGGCCTTGTCGCGCGTCTTGCGCGCCGCGGATTCCTGGTAGAGGTCGGGATAGGCCTCCGCCTCGCGCATGCGGAAGTCGCGCGACGAGCGCAGCGGCCCCTCCTCGAGCAGGATCACCTTGAGCCCGGCTTCGCTCAGGATTTCCGCGGCGGTGCCGCCGCCGGCGCCGGTGCCGACGATCGCGACGTCGCCTTCGAGCACGAGGTCGCTCGTGGCCGTGGACGCGTCGACGACGTGCCAACCGGCGGCGATGCCTTGCGCGATGGGATCGGGGAACGCGGTCATCGCATCATCCGAGGTCGGGCGGGCCCGCGTAGCCGAGCGCGGGCCAGGCGCGCGCGTTCCCGTACCACGCGGCAAACGTGAGCTGGTGCAGCGCGTCGTACGCGGTGCGCGGCAGCGCGAGCGAGCTGTCGCGGCAGCGGTCGAGGAACGCGCGGACCTGCCCGGCGGAGGCGTCGCGCCACGGCGAGGTCACGCGCGCGAACGACCAGCGCACCGGCGGCATCGCGAGCAGCGCGATCAGTTGCCGGAGCTCCGCCTGCGCCGCGAGCGGCAGGCCGGCCACCGCCTGGTCGACACCGGCGAGCGTCTGCTCGATCGCCGTCGCGCGCTCGGCAGGCGCCGCCGGCAGTGCGCCCGCGAGCAGCACGGGAATCACCGCGATGAACAGCGCCTCGCCGTCGCCGTCGAGCGCACGGCGCGGCACGCCCGACGCGGGCGCGTGCGCACCCTTGAGCCAGGCGGCGAGGCCCAGGGCAGCGGCACCGGCGGCGCCGGCGAGGATGAAAGTGCGGCGGGAGCGATTCACGAGCAGTGGCGTGGCGCGCGAGAAGCGCCATGCTGCAATCGACGATACGGCCGCGCGGTAGACAAAACAATCTAATGGCGCCATGGTCCCGCCTGCTAGACTGGCCGCATTGCGGTCGAGTTCCGGCGCCTGCCGGACGCATGCCCATGGCGGACCCCGATCCATCCCGCCCCGCGCAGCACGCGCTGGTGCTGGAGCTGTCCCGCGTGCAGCGCCTGCACGAGGAGCGCGCGCGCAATCCCATCCTCGCCGGCGCGCTCGACCGCCTCGCGATGTGGCAGGCGCGGCGCCTGCGCATGACCTACGCGGATCTCGCCGTCGATCCGCGCTACGCGGACGCCATCGTGTTCTTCCAGAACGACCTGTACGGCGCCGCCGACTTCAGCCGCCGCGACGCCGACCTGGCGCGCGTGGTGCCCATGATGGTGAAGGTGCTGCCCGACAGCGTCATCCGCACCACCGCAGTGGCGATGGAGCTCAACGCGCTCTCGCAGGAGCTCGACCGCCTGCTGCTCGGGCGCCTGCCGCGCGCCGACGGCACGTTCACCGTGGCCGAGTATTGCAAGGCCTACCGCCGGGCGGCCAACTATCCGCAGCGTGAGCGACAGATCCACCTCATCGGCGAGATCGGCCGCGCCCTCGATCACTACGTGAAGAAGCCGTTCATCCGCGGCGCGCTGCACATGATGCGGCAGCCCGCGCGGCTCGCGGGAATGGGGGTGCTGCAGGATTTCCTGGAGCGCGGCTTCAACGCGTTCCACGCGATGCGCGGCGCCGACCACTTCCTCGCGACCATCGACGAGCGCGAGCGCGCGATCATGGACGCGATCGTCGGCGGCTCGATCGACCCGTTTCCGGATCCTCTCAACTTCCGGCTGTCGCAGCCGGCGCCGGCGCGCGGCTGACGCGGCGCGGTGTCACGCGCTGCCGAGCAGCTTGTCCAGCTGGGTATTGATCTCCCGCTCGAACGAACCCTTGAGCGGCGTCAGCAGCCACCCCAGGCTCACGTCGAGCGCGATCTTGTCCTTGCCCACCAGCACGCGGCCGCTGACTCCCGGCCGCTCGAAGTCGACGTGATCGCCGTTCCACTCCCACGCGAGCTCGAAGCGCTTTTCCAGGTCCTTCGCGATCTTCTCGGCCGCGGCCTTGGCCTTCTTGTGCGTGAGCGAGTGGTGGCGAACGATCGAGATGGTGGCCATGCGCGCATCCTTGCCGGGTGGCCGAGTATAGCCAAACCGCAGGTCACGTCCACGCTCGCGCCGGACGGCCCCCGCCCCGTCGCATGAACGTCAACATCGCGCAGCTCTTCACGCCGCACCTCGCCACGCCGGGCAAGGTGCTGTACCGGCACCACACCGAGGCGGGATGGCGCGACGTGACGGCCGGCGAAGTCGGTGGCGAGATCGCGCGCTGGCAGTCGGCGTTGCGCAGCGCAGGCCTCGCGCCGGGCGAGCGCGTCGCGGTGTGCGTGCGCAACGGCGTGACGTGGGTGGCGCTCGACCTGGCGACGCTTGCGCTGGGACTCGTGGTGGTTCCGCTCTACGTCGACGACAACCCGGACAACATCGCGTGGTGCGCAAGCCACGCGCAGGCGCGGCTCGTCGTCGTCGACAACTCGCGCATCGCGGCGGGGCTGCGCAGCGTCGCAGGCGACGGGCCGCCGCTGCCCCCGGTGGTCGTCGTGCGGCCCGATGCAGGGGAGCCCGCGGCCACGATGGCGACGTTCCTGCCGGCGCTCGGCGACGCGAAGGACATCGTCGTGTTGCCGCTGCCGCCGGCAACCCTGGCGACGATCTGCTTCACGTCCGGCACGGCCGGGCGGCCGAAGGGCGTGATGCTCTCGCACGGCAACATCCTCGCCAACGCGCGGCAGTGCGAGGCGACGAAGATGGCGCGCAGCGACGACGTGTTCTTCTCGGTCCTGCCGCTGTCGCACATGTTCGAGCGCACGGGCGGCTACTACCTGCCGCTCATGATCGGCGCGAAGGTGGTCTACTGCCGCGGCATCGTGCACATCGCGGAGGACCTCGCGCAGCAGGCGCCCACCGCGATGTTCGCGGTGCCGCGCATCTTCGAGAGGTTCCACGCGCGCATCGAGCAGGCGCTGGCGCGCTCGCCCGTGCAGCGGTGGCTCGTCGCGCAGGCGGTGACGCGCGGCAATCGCGTCGCGGCAGGCAGCGCGGGCGCCGTCGATCGCATCGTGCATCCGATGCTGCGCCGGGTCGTGGGCGCGCGCCTGCTCGCGCGCCTCGGCGGGCGGATGCGGCTCGTGGTGGTCGGCGGCGCGGCGCTCGATCCCGCGCTCGCGCACTTCTTCATCGGCCTCGGCTTGCCGATGCTGCAGGGCTACGGCATGACCGAGGCGTCGCCGGTGGTCGCGGTCAACCGGCTGGAGGACAACGCGCCGGCATCGGTCGGGCCCGCGCTGCCCGGCGTCGAGGTGCGCATCGCCGATGGCGGCGAGCTCCTCGTGCGCGGCGACAACGTGATGCAGGGCTACTGGCACAACGAGGACGCGACGCGCGCGGTGCTCGACGACGCGGGCTGGCTGCACACCGGCGATCTCGCCGAGATCCGCGAGGGCAGGATCTGCATCCGCGGTCGCGCGAAGGACATCATCGTCATGTCCAACGGCGAGAAGCTGCCGCCGCAGGACGCCGAGTTCGCGATCCTGCGTGATCCCGTGTTCCAGCAGGTGATGCTGGTGGGCGAGGCGCGGCCGTTCCTGGTGCTGCTCGCCGTCACGGACGAGACCGACGAGACCGCGCTGCTGATGCGCGCCAACGAGCAGCTGAAGGCGTTTCCGCGCTGGGTGCGCGTGCGGCGCGTGATCACCACCACGCAGGCGTGGAGCGTCGACAACGGGCTCCTCACGCCGACGCTGAAGCTCAAGCGGCCGCTGCTAGTGCAGAAGCTCGCGCGCGAGATCGACGCGGCCTACGCCGAGCCCGCGGCGAATCCGCGATAGGGCGTCAGGCGCGGCTGCGGCCGGCCGCGATCGCAGCGACCACGAGTGCGGCGGCGAGGTAGGTGGCGCCGTCGACGGCTTCGCCCAGCAGCCACGCCGACGCGATGATCGTGAAGAACGGCTGCAGCAGCTGCAGCTGGCCGACGGCCGCGATGCCGCCGAGCGCGAGCCCGCGGTACCACGCGAAGAAGCCCAGGAACATCGAGATCACGGCCACGTAGGCGAAGCCGGCCCACGCGGTCCACGGCGCGTCCGGCAGGCGGCCGTCCGCGGCGATCCACATGGGCAGCGCGAGCACCGGTGCGGAGAACACGAGCACCCATGAGATCACCTGCCAGCCGCCGAGGAGGCGCGACAGGCGCGCGCCTTCGGCGTAGCCGATCGCGGCGGCGGCGACGGCGGCCACGAGCAGCAGGTCCGCAGCCTGCAGCGCGCCGCCGCCTTCCCATAGCGCGAACGCGACGACGACGGCGCTCCCGGCGATCGCACAGATCCAGAACCGGCGCGACGGCCGCTCGTGCGCGATCGCGGCGCCGGCGAGCGCGGTCGCCAGCGGCAGCAGGCCCGCGACCACCGCGCCGTGGGCGGCGGGGACGTGGCGCATCGCGATGGCCGACAGGACCGGCCAGCCGAGCACCACGCCGAGCGCGACGACCGCCAGCCGCGGCCAGAGGTGACGCGGCGGCCACGGCGTGCGCGTCGCGGCGAGCACGCCGGCCGCGAGCACTGCCGCGACCAGCGCGCGCCCGAGGCCGACGAATACGGGATCGAGGTGCGCGACGGCCGCGCGCGTCGCCGGCAGCGTCCCGCTGAACGCCAGCACGCCGAGGAGCCCGAGCAGGTAACCCTGCGGGACCCGCGAGGCGGCGGTGACGGCAGGCGATGATGTAGTCACCGGTCGAGTATATCCGATCGAATCGCTCAACTATTCGCCGAAATGCCGCAGCGAATTGGGGTCAGACCCCGAACCTGGAGGGTCTGACCCCGAACCTGAAGGGTCTGACCCCGAACCTGAAGGGTCTGACCCCGAACCTGAAGGGTCTGACCCCGAACCTGAAGGGTCTGACCCCGAACCTGAAGGGTCTGACCACGCGGCCGACCCTGCGGCCACAGTGAGCGTTCACTCTTATCCCGTTCATGCCGACGGCGACGTCGTTTCGTGCCATCCGGCGGCTCCGCCGCCCTCGCGATTGGATTGACATTCCACAACGAACGAACATACGATTCAAACAAACGTTTAACCCAGGTTGATCCCGCAGGCAGCTCAAGCGCCGCCCGCGGAGACCCACGAGGTGCAGGCACCGACGACCGGCCGCCCACAAGGCAACCGGCGATCGGCAACGCGACGGAGGACACACGAGTGGCAGGCAGGGTCATACCGCTGGGCGACGCGCACGGCGTGACGGCGACCAAGGAGCGCATCCTCGATGCGGCCGAGGCGCTGTTCATGGCGCACGGCTTCGAGGCCACGAGCCTCCGGCTCATCACGGCCGCGGCCGGGGTGAACCTCGCCGCGGCGAACTACCACTTCGGCAGCAAGGAAGAGCTCTTCCAGGCCGTCCTCACGCGCCGGCTCGATCCCATGAACCAGCAGCGCGTGGAGCTCCTCGACCGCTTCGAGGAAGAGGCCGCGCCGCAGCCCGTCCACCCGGAGCGGATCATCGCCGCGCTGCTGATCCCCGCGCTGGCGCTCGCCCGCGACAAGGAGCGCGGCGGCAACAACTTCCTCAAGCTCCTGGGGCGCGCGTACGCCGACCCGGCGCCGTTCATCCGGCAATTCCTGTCGGACCAGTACGTGCGCATGGTCACGCGCTTCAAGGACGCCTTCGCGCGCGCGTTGCCGCACCTGCCGCGCAAGGAGCTGTCGTGGCGCCTGCACTTCATCATGGGCGCGCTCTCGTACACGCTGGCCGGCACCGACGCGCTCAAGATCATCGCGGAGCTCAACCCGCACGAGTCGCACAACGACGAGATCCTGCTGCGCCGCCTGGCCCCGTTCCTCCTGGCCGGCCTCACCGCGCCGATGCCCGACCTGACCGACGTCGAGGGCGACCTCACCGCCCCCGCCTCCCGACCCCAATGACGACGCCGCGCCGCGCGCACGCATCGCCAATCAAGGAGTCTTTCGCATGTTGATCCTCAGCTACCTCGCCGCAGTCCTGATCGGTTTCGTGGCCCTCGCCTACCTGGACGTCGCCGGGCCGGTGTGGGCGGGTGCCATCGTGGTCGCGCTGGCGGCCTCGTGGGGCCTGCACGTGCTGCCCCTCGCGCTCAACGTCCTGCTGACCGCGCTCTTCGTCGTGCTGGCGATCCCGCTGCTCGTGCCGTCGCTGCGCCGCAAGCTCGTGAGCGACGGCGTGCTGCGCGCGTTCCGCAAGGTGATGCCGCCGATGTCGCAGACCGAGCGCGAGGCGCTCGAGGCGGGCACCGTGTGGTGGGACGGCGACCTCTTCTCCGGCCGTCCCGACTGGCGCCGCCTGCTGACCACGCCGAACCCGACGCTCACCGCCGAGGAGCAGCGCTTCCTCGCCGAGGAGACCGAGCAGCTGTGCGCGATGGCGAACGACTGGGAAGCGCAGAACGTCTACAAGGACCTGCCGCCGCACGTGTGGCAGTTCGTGAAGGACAAGGGCTTCCTCGGCATGATCATCCCGAAGGCCTATGGCGGCCTCGGGTTCTCCGCATACGCGCACTCGCAGGTGATCACCAAGCTCTCGACGCGCTCGGGCACGGCGGCCGTGACCGTCATGGTGCCGAACTCGCTCGGCCCCGGCGAGTTGCTGCTGCACTACGGCACGGAAGCGCAGAAGCGCCATTACCTGCCGCGGCTCGCGAAGGGCCTCGAGATCCCGTGCTTCGCGCTCACCAATCCCACCGCGGGCTCCGACGCCGCGTCGATCCCCGACTACGCGTTCGTGCGCTGGGGCGAGCACGAAGGCAAGCGCGTGCTCGGCCTGTCGGTGACGTGGGACAAGCGCTACATCACGCTCGGGCCGGTCGCGTCGCTGCTCGGCCTCGCGTTCCGCGTCTACGATCCGGAGAAGCTCCTTGGTGACAAGGACGATCTCGGCATCACCTGCGCGCTGATCCCGACGTCGCATCCGGGTGTGGTGATCGGCCGCCGCCACATGCCGCTCAACGCGGTCTTCCACAACGGTCCCAATTCGGGTCGCGACGTGTTCATCCCGATGGACTGGGTGATCGGCGGCCAGCCGATGATCGGCAAGGGTTGGCGGATGCTGATGGAATGCCTCGCGGCCGGCCGCGGCATCTCGCTGCCCGCGTCCAACACGGGCATGACGGAGCTCGCCGTGCGCACGGTCGGCGGCTATGCGCGGGTGCGCACGCAGTTCAAGACGGCCATCGGCAAGTTCGAGGGCGTGGAGGAAGCGCTCGCGCGCATGGGCGGCAATCTCTACATGATGGACGCCGCGCGCAAGCTCACCGCCGCGGCGATCGATCAGGGCGAGAAGCCGTCGGTGGTCTCCGCGATCGCGAAGTACCACATCACCGAGCGCGCGCGGCAGACGATCAACGACGGCATGGACGTGATCGGCGGCAAGGGCATCTGCATGGGCCCGTCGAATTTCCTGGGCGGCGCGTACATGCAGCACCCGGTGGCGATCACCGTCGAGGGCGCGAACATCCTGACCCGCAGCCTCATCATCTTCGGGCAGGGCGCGATCCGCTGCCATCCGTTCGTGCTGCGTGAACTGCAGGCGACGCGCGAGGCGGACCGCGCAAAGGCGCTGGTCGACTTCGACGCGGCGCTGTTCGGCCACGTGCGCTTCACGCTGACCAACTTCGCGCGCACGCTGGTGATGGGCATGACCGGCTCGCACTTCGTCAACGTGCCGGCCGACGTCGCGCCCGAGACCCGGCGCTACTACCAGCAGCTCACGCGCTTCTCCGCGGTGCTCGCGTTCCTCGCGGACGTCGCGATGGCGGTGCTCGGCGGCAACCTGAAGCGCAAGGAGAAGCTCTCCGCGCGCCTGGGCGACATCCTGTCGCTCATGTACCTGTGCTCCGCGACCCTGAAGCGCTACGAGGCCGACGGCCGGCAGCAGGCCGACGCGCCGCTCATGCACTGGGCGATCTGGGACGCGATGTTCAAGGCGCAGGTCGCGATCGAGGGCGTGATCTCGAACTTCCCCGGCCGCGTGCTGCGCGCGCTACTGTGGCGGATCGTGTTCCCGCTCGGCCGTCCGTACGAGGTGCCGGCGGACGAACTCGGCCACGAGGTCGCGAAGCTCCTGATCCAGCCGTCGGCCACGCGCGACCGCCTCACCGCCGAGATGTTCGTCGGCCGCGACGAGGACGATCCGGTCGGGCTCATCGAGCGCGCGCTGACCGCGACGGTGGAAGCCGAGCCGGTGGAGGCGAAGCTCAAGGCCGCGCTGCGCGACGGCCGCCTCGACCCGCGGATGGCGCCGGATGCCGGCGTCGAGGTGCTGGCCGAGCGCGCGATCGCCGCCCGCGTCATCGACCGCGAGGAGGCGCGCACGCTCATCGCGCAGCGCGAGCTCGTCGCGCGCGTGATCCGCGTCGACGACTTCCCCGCCGACCTCGGCGCGTCGCTGCTGCAGCCGGCGATCGATGCGGGCGCGCCCGCATCGATCACGCGTCCGCGCAACGCCGTGCGTCCGCAGGCTGCACGCGAAGAAATCGTATGACCGAACCCGTCTACATCATCGACGGCGCGCGCACGCCGTTCCTCAAGGCGCGCAACAAGCCGGGGCCGTTCGCCGCGTCCGACCTCGCGACCGACGCGGGGCGCGCGCTGCTGCTCCGCCAGGCGTTTGCGCCGGAGCAGCTCGACGAGGTGATCCTCGGTTGCGCGGCGCCGTCGGCCGACGAGGTGAACATCGGCCGCGTCGCCGCGCTGCGCATGGGCTGCGGGCTCAAGGTGCCCGGCTGGACCGTGATGCGCAACTGCGCATCGGGCATGCAGTCGATCGACTCGGCGATCAACAACATCCGCGCGGGCCGCTCGAACCTCGTGCTCGCGGGCGGCGTCGACGCGCTGTCGCGCGCGCCGCTGCTCTTCTCCGACGCGATGGTGAAATGGCTGTCGCAGTGGTACGCGGCGAAGTCGCCGGGGCAGCGCGCGGCCCTGTTGACGAAGTTCCGTCCCGGCTATTTCGCGCCGGTGATCGCGCTGATGAAGGGCCTCACCGATCCCATCTGCGGGCTGCTGATGGGGCAGACCGCGGAGAACCTCGCGTACCGCTTCGGCATCACGCGCGCGGACATGGATGCCTACTCGGCGCGCAGCCACGCACGCGTCATCGCGGCGCAAAAGGCGGGTCACTACGCGAACGAGGTGCTGCCGGTCTACGACGGCGCAGGCAACCTGTACGCCGCCGACGACGGCGTGCGCGAGGACTCCACGCCCGAGAACCTCGCGAAGCTGAAGCCGTTCTTCGACCGGAAGTACGGCAACGTCACCGCCGGCAACAGCTCGCAGGTGACCGACGGCGGCGCGTGGGTCGTGCTCGCATCGCAGCGCGCGGTCGACGAGCACCGGCTGGCGCCGATCGGCCGCATCGTCGATTCGCAGTGGGCGGGGCTCGATCCCGCGCAGATGGGCCTCGGCCCCGTCTACGCCGCGACGCCGATCCTGCAGCGCCACGGCCTCGGGCTCAACGATCTCGACGCGTGGGAGCTGAACGAGGCGTTCGCCGCGCAGGTGATCGCGTGCGAGCGCGCCTGGGCCGACGACGAATTCTGCCGGACCGAGCTGGGGCTTCCCCGGGCATTGGGCACCATCGACGAGGGCAAGCTCAACGTCGACGGCGGCGCGATCGCGCTCGGCCATCCGGTGGGTGCGTCAGGAACGCGCATCGTGCTGCACGTGCTGAACGTGCTCCGGCGCACTGGCGGCAAGCGCGGCATGGCCGCGATCTGCATCGGCGGCGGGCTCGGCGGCGCGATGCTCGTCGAGCGAGTTTGACCTGATGGGGCTCCCGATGCGCGCCGCAGTCAGTAGAATCCTCTCCCAAAAATGCAAAGGGGGAGGCTGCGATGCGCTTCGGCATGTTCCTGGATGCGGCGTGCGACCTGCCGGCGGAGGTCATCGCCGCCAATCCGATGTACGTTCTGCCCATCCCGATCCGGGTGGCGGACCGGCAGCTCATCGACAACCGCGACGAGGCGGTGACGCGGCGCTTCTTCGAGAAGGTGCTCGCGCAGGGCATGACCGACGTCGAGAGCCAGCCGTACGCGGAGGAGGAGCTCGAGGCGCTGTTCCTCAAGAAGCTGGTGCTCGAGTTCGACTACGTGATCTGCCTCACGATTGCGAGCACGCGCAGCCCGATCTTCGAGCGCACGCAGAAGTCGTCGTTCAACATCCTGACGCGCTATCGGCCGGTGCGCGAGGCGGCCGGCCTGCACGCGCCGTTCGCGATGCGCGTGTACGACAGCCGCACGCTGTTCGCGGGCCAGGGCGTGCAGATCCTCGAGCTCGCGCGCCTGCTGCGCGAGGACATGCCGGTGACGCGCGTGTTCAAGCGGATGGAAGAGATCATCCCGCAGACCTACGCGTACCTCGTGCCGACGGACCTCTATTACCTCTACCACCGGGCGCGCAAGCGCGGCGACCGCAGCGTCGGCTTCTTCGGCTACACGCTCGGCAGCGCGCTCGACATCAAGCCGATCGCGCGCAGCTTCCGCGGCGAGACCGGACCGGTCGCGAAGGCACGGCATTTCGACGGCGCCGCCGAGCGCGTGTTCGCGAACGTCACGCGCGAGATCGAGCGCGGCCTGCTCGCGCCGTTCGTCAATCTCTCGTTCGGCGGGGACTGGAGCCCGATCCTGCAATTGCCCGGCTACCAGGCGATGGCGAAGGCCGCGCAGGCGCGCGGCGTCGAGATCTGCTGGAGCCACCTGTCGATCACGGCCGGCGTCAACGTCGGGCCGGGCGCGCTGACGGTCGGGATCATCGCGCAGCCGCACGAATTCGAGTAGGAGCCCGCCGCAGGCTCCGCGTTTCCATCGGAGCCTGAAGATGCGTCACTGGTCCATCCAACGCGAGGCCGACGGCCTCGCCACCCTCGTCTTCGATCGCGCCGGCGCGACGACCAACACGCTGTCGGCGGAAGTCCTCACCGAGCTCAATGAGGCGCTCGACGTCCTCGACCGCGAGCCGCCGAAGGGGCTCGTCATCCGCTCCGGCAAGGCGAACGGCTTCGTCGCGGGCGCGGACGTCGACGAGTTCGGCGACGTGAAGGACGAGGCGGGCGCGATGGCCATCGTGCGCCGCGGCTGGGACACGTTCGAGCGGCTTGCCCGCGTGCGCTATCCGACGCTCGCGCTGGTGAAGGGCTTCTGCCTCGGTGGCGGACTCGAGCTCGCGCTCGCGTGCCGCTATCGCGTGGTCGTCGACGAACCCGGCACGCGGCTCGGCCTGCCCGAGGTGATGCTGGGCATCGTGCCCGGCTGGGGCGGCATCGCGCGCCTGCCCAGGCTCACCGGCGGCCCCGCGGCGCTCGACCTCCTGCTCACCGGCAAGACGATCGACGCCCGCCGCGCGAAGAAGCTGGGCATCGCCGACGAATGCGTGCCGCCGCGCGTGATGGAGAACACGGCGCGCGGCGTGCTGCGCGCGCTGCCGCCGCCGCACGAGCTGCCGCTCGCCCAGAAGCTCACGCTCAACCCGCTCGCGCGGCGCTTCATCGCGGCGCAGGCGGAGAAGCAGGTCGCGAAGCGCGCGCGGCGCGAGCATTACCCGGCCCCGTACGCGATCCTCGAACTGTGGACGAAGTACGACGGCAACGCGCTCGTCGTGCCCGCCTCCGATCCCGCCTCCGTTCCCTCGCTGCTGAAATCGCCCACCGCCGCCAACCTGATCCGCGTGTTCCGGCTGCAGGAGCGGCTGAAGAGCCTCGGCAAGGAGGGCGAGTGGAAGGCGGCGCACGTGCACGTGGTGGGCGCCGGCACGATGGGCGGCGACATCGCGGCGTGGTGCGCGCTGCGCGGCCTGACGGTCACGCTGCAGGACCAGAACGCGGAGCGGCTGGCGCCCGCGATGAAGCGCGCGGGGAAGCTCTTCTCCGAGCGGCTGCGCGACCCGCGCCGCGCGCGCGATGCGCGCGACCGCCTGATTCCCGACGTCGCGGGCGACGGCGTCGCGCGCGCCGACGTGATCATCGAGGCGATCTTCGAGAACGTGGACGCCAAGCGGTCGCTGTTCGCGGCGCTCGAGCGCAAGGCGAAACCCACGGCGCTGCTCGCCACCAACACGTCGAGCATCCCGCTGGAGGAGATCGCGACCGCGCTTACCGCGCCCGACCGGCTCCTGGGCCTCCACTTCTTCAATCCCGTCGCGCGCATGATGCTGGTGGAGATCGTGGTCGGCGCGCAGACGCGGGAGGCGCTCGTCCCGCACGCCGCGGCCTTCGTGCGCCAGATCGACAAGCTGCCGCTGCCGGTGAAGAGTGCGCCCGGGTTCCTCGTCAACCGCGTGCTGGCGCCCTACCTCGACGCCGCGATGCGCGCGATCGACGAGGGCATCGCGCCGGAGGCCATCGACGAGGCGGCGCTCGCGTTCGGCATGCCGATGGGGCCGATCGAGCTCGCCGACACGGTCGGCCTCGACATCTGCGTCGCGGTCGGCAAGCTGCTGGCGAATGCCGGCGCCCCGCCGCGCAAGCTGATGGCGCTGGTCGAGGCGGGCCAGCTCGGCAAGAAGACCGGCCGCGGGTTCTACGCGTGGAGCGACGGAAAGCCGCAGAAGCAGGCCGCCGGCACGGTGCCTGCGGGCCTGGCCGAACGGCTGGTCGCGCCGTTCGTCGCGGAGGCGAAATCCGCGCTGGCCGAGCGCATCGTCGCGGATGCGGATCTCGTCGATGCCGGCGCGATCTTCGGCACGGGGTTCGCGCCGTTCCGCGGCGGTCCGCTGCATTACTCGGGCGCGGCCTGACGCAACGCAAGCGCGCGGCGAACCCGCCGCCGCGCTTCTGGTGTACGATTTTCAATGGACGCCGGCCCCACGCAGGGATGGCGCCACCTGCAGCAACAAACCCCGTTACGACCGGCCGCCGTCGGCATCGGCCACTGCGATGCCGTGCGTCGTGCGCGTGGGACAAGGAGGATTGCCGTGGACAAGATCTGGCTTGCGAGTTATCCGAAGGGCATTCCCGCGGAGATCGACGTCAACGAGTACGCGTCGGTGCGCGAGCTCTTCGAGGAATCGGTCGCCAAGTACGCCGCGCGGCCGGCGTTCTCGTGCATGGGCAAGTCGATCTCGTTCGCCGAGCTCGACACGCTGTCCACCGCCTTCGGCGGCTGGCTGCAGGGCATCGGCTGCAAGAAGGGCACGCGCGTCGCGATCATGATGCCCAACATCCTGCAGTACCCCGTGTGCGTGTTCGGCGCGCTGCGCGCGGGCTGCACGGTGGTGAACGTGAATCCGCTGTACACCGCGCGCGAGCTCGAGCACCAGCTGAAGGACTCGGGCGCGGAGGTGCTGGTGTGCGTCGAGAACTTCGCGAACACGGTGGCGGAGGTGGTCGGCAAGACGCCCGTGCGGCAGACGATCGTCACCTCGATCGGCGAGCTGCTGGGCTTCAAGGGCCTCATCGTCGACTTCGTGCTGCGGCACGTGAAGAAGATGATCCCGAAGTATTCGCTGCCGGGCGCGATCCGCCTGTCGGACGCGCTCGCGGAAGGCCGCAAGCGCCCGCTCGAGCGCGTCGAGGTCGGGCACGACGACATCGCGTTCCTGCAGTACACGGGCGGCACCACCGGCGTGGCGAAGGGCGCGATGCTCCTTCACCGCAACATGGTCGCCAACATGCTGCAGGCGCGCGCGTGGGTGGCCCCGTTCCTCGATCCCAACCGGCGCGAGGTGATCATCACGCCGCTGCCGCTGTATCACATCTTCTCGCTCACCGCGAACTGCCTCGTGTTCATGTCGGTGGGCGGCGAGAACGTGCTGATCCCGAACCCGCGCGACATCCCGGGCTTCGTGAAGGAGATGGGGAAGTACAAGTTCACCGCCATCACGGGCGTGAACACGCTGTTCAACGCGCTCGTCAACAACGCCGACTTCGCGAAGCTCGACTTCTCGACGCTGCGGATCACGCTGGGCGGCGGCATGGCGGTGCAGGAAGCCGTCGCGCTCAAGTGGAAGGAAGTGACGGGCACGCCGCTCATCGAGGCGTACGGCCTCACGGAGACGTCGCCGGCGGCCACCATCAACCCGCTCGACCTGCCGGCGTACAACGGGTCGATCGGCCTGCCGATCTCGTCGACCGAGCTCATGCTGCGCGACGACGCGGGCAAGGAAGTGGCGCACGGCCAGCCGGGCGAGATCTGCATCCGCGGCCCGCAGGTGATGGCGGGCTACTGGCAGCGTCCGGACGAGACCGAGAAGGTGATGGACAAGGACGGCTGGTTCGCCACCGGCGACGTCGGCGTGATGGACGACGCCGGCTTCGTGCGCATCGTCGACCGCAAGAAGGACATGATCCTGGTCTCGGGCTTCAACGTGTACCCGAACGAGGTCGAGGGCGTGGTGGCCGCGCTGGCCGGCGTCCTCGAGTGCGCGGTGGTCGGCGTGCCGGACAAGAAGTCGGGCGAGGCGGTCAAGCTGTTCGTGGTCAGGAAGGATCCCGCGCTCACCGCGGAGCAGGTGCTCGCGTATTGCCGCGAGCATCTCACCGGCTACAAGTGCCCGCGCGAGGTCGAGTTCCGCACCGAGCTGCCGAAGACCAACGTCGGCAAGATCCTGCGCCGGCAGTTGCGCGACGAGCAGAAGAAGGCGGCGTAGCGTCAGATGTCGTCGATGCCCGCCAAGGAGCCGGTGCTGCGCGTCGTCCCGATGCCGGGCGACACCAACCAGCACGGCGACATCTTCGGCGGCTGGATCATGTCGCAGGTCGACATCGCCGGCGGCGTCGTCGCGGCGCGGCACGCGCGCGGGCGGGTGGCGACGGTGGCCGTCAACTCGTTCACGTTCAAGCAGCCGGTGCTGGTGGGCGACCTCGTGACGTTCTTCGCGGAGATCGTGCGCATCGGAAAGACGTCGATAACCGTCGATGTCGAGGTTTTCGCGCAGCGCAACCCGAAAGACGAGGTTACGGTCAAGGTGACCGAGGCCAGCCTCACGTACGTGGCCGTAGGCGCGGACCGGCGGCCGCGGGATATTTCGGGTGCGACGAAATGAGGCGGTTTTCTCCGGCCCGGGCCACCGTGGCGGCGGTGCCGCAGTGTATAGTTGAAAAGTAGCCGGGCGCGCCCTTTGCCACCGCCCGGATCCGGCCAGAACAACAGCAGCGCGCGCGTTCGCGCCACCAGAGGAGAGAAATCCATGCAATCGAGCATGCTCACGAAGAGTCGGGTTGCGCACGCGGTCGCGGCGCTGGTGCTGGCCTGGGGATCGGGCCAGGCGTTCGCGTCGGGCTTCGGGCTGCAGGAAAATTCCGGCAGCGGACTCGGCAACGCCTACGCCGGCGGCGCGGCGTCCGCTGAAGATGCGAGCACGGTGTGGGCGAACCCCGCCGGCATGTCGCTCATCAAGACCAACCAGGTCGCCGCGGCGATCAACCTCATCACGCCGTCGATGAAGTTCTCCAACGGCAAGTCGGTGGCCGCCACCAACCAGCCGCTGGGCGGCGAAGGCGGTGACGCCGGCAGCCTCAACGTCGTGCCGAACCTGTACCTCGTGGTGCCGGTCGCGCGCGACTGGACGTTCGGCCTCGGCATCAACGTCCCGTACGGCCTCGTCACCGAATACGAGAACGGCTGGATCGGCCGCTACCAGGCGCTGAAGTCCGACGTGCAGACGATCAACATCAACCCGTCGATCGCCTGGCAGGTGTCGCCGGCCCTGTCGCTGGGCGTGGGCGTCAGCTACCAGCAGATCAAGGGCACGTTCACCTCGAACGCGAACTACTCCGGTGCGCTGCTGCGCGCCGCGGCGCAGGCCGGCATCACGCCGGGCTCGGCCACGTTCAACGCGATCGCCGGCTCCACGCCCGGCCTCGACAGCTTCGCGTCGATCACCGGCGACGACTGGTCGTGGGGCTGGAACGTCGGCGCGCTGTGGCAGCTCGACGCGCGCAACCGCATCGGCGTGGCGTGGCGCTCGGACATCAGCTACTCGCTGTCGGGCAATGCCGAGTTCACCAATCCGGCGCTGCCGTCGACCATCCCGCCCGCGCTGCAGCCCACCGTGCAGGCGCTCGCCGCCGGCGTGAACGGCAAGGCCCTGTACAACTCCGGCGTCGCGTCGGACATCAAGGTGCCGGGCATCGCCAACATCTCGTACTTCGGCGCGCTGAACGACAAGTGGGACCTGATGGCCGACGCGCAGTGGACGCACTGGTCGACCATCCAGTACCTGACGTTCAACCGCACCGACGGCTCCACGGTGCCGCTCGCGTCCACGCCGCTGTTCTTCAAGGACACGTGGCGCTTCTCGCTCGGCGCGAACTACAAGTACAGCGACCAGTGGATGTTCCGCATGGGCGTCGCGTACGACCAGTCGCCGGTGCAGGAAGCCGACCGCACGCCGCGGCTGCCGGACAACGACCGCACGTGGCTGTCGGGCGGCGTCCAGTACAAGTGGGGCAAGGACTGGAAGTTCGACCTCGGCGCGACGTACATCTGGGTCAGCAACGGCAGCATCAACAACGCCGGCAACGATCCCGCCACCAACCTGCCGAGCCCCGCGACCTACGGCCTCATCAACGGCTCGTACAACAACAACGTCGTGATCGTGTCGGGCCAGGCGACCTGGTCGTTCTGACCGGCACACCACGCCACGCGTGCGCAGACGGCCGGGGCGACCCGGCCGTTTGCATTGGTCGTATGCATCCGAACGGGCCCGCGTCTAGACGATTTGCTCCAATATCGTTTGGTAACCTAGTTTTCTCGGTGCCGCGCGCACTCCACCCGGCCTGCACGCCGTGCGGGCTTCCTTCTCGGTGTCCCTCATGTCGACCTCACCGCTCCTCATCCGCAAAGCGGCCGTTCTCGGCGCCGGTGTCATGGGCGCGCAGATCGCTGCGCACTTCGCGAACGCCGGCATCCCGGCGCTGCTCTTCGACCTGCCGGCCAAGGATGGCGATCCCAACGGCCTGGTGACCAAGGCCATCGCGGGCTTGGCCAAGCTCGAGCCCGCGCCGCTGGGCGCCAAGGATCGCGCCGCGATGATCGAGGCCTGCAACTACGGCAGCGATCTCGCGCGCCTTGCCGAGTGCGACCTCGTGATCGAGGCGATCGCCGAGCGCCTCGACTGGAAGCAGGACCTCTATCACAAGATCGCGCCGTATCTCGCCCCCAACGCGATCGTCGCGTCGAACACGTCGGGTCTCTCGCTCGCCGCGCTGTCGGGCGCGATGCCCGAGGCGCTGCGCCCGCGCTTCTGCGGCGTGCACTTCTTCAATCCGCCGCGGTACATGTATCTCGTCGAGATCATCGCGGGGCCGGAAACCGATCCGGCGCTGCTGGACGGGCTCGAGACGCTGCTCACCACGACGGTCGGCAAGGGCGTGATCCGCGCCAAGGACACGCCGAACTTCATCGCCAACCGCATCGGCATCTTCTCGATGCTGGCGACGATCCACCACACGCAGGCGTTCCGCCTGTCGTTCGACGTCGTCGATGCACTCACGGGCCCGGCGATCGGCCGCGCGAAGAGCGCCACCTACCGCACGGCGGACGTGGTGGGCCTCGACACGATGGCGCACGTCGTGAAGACGATGCACGACACGCTGCCCGACGATCCGTGGCACGCGCTGTTCGCCACGCCGCCGGTGCTCGCGGCGCTGGTCGCGCAGGGCGCGCTCGGCGCCAAGACCAAGGCGGGCTTCTTCCGCAAGGTCGGCAAGGACATCCAGGTGCTCGACCCCGTCGCGCGCGACTATCGCAAGGCGGAAGGCCAAGTGGTGCCCGAGGTGTCGGAGATCCTGAAGACCAAGTCGCCGGCGGAGAAGTTCGCGAAGCTGCGCGCGTGCCCGCATCCGCAGGCCCAGTTCCTGTGGTCGATCTTCCGCGACCTCTTCCACTACAGCGCGTATCACCTGGCTTCGATCGCCGAGAACGCGCGCGACGTCGACCTCGCGATCCGCTGGGGCTTCGGCTGGCAGATGGGGCCGTTCGAGACGTGGCAGGCAGCCGGCTGGAAGGCGATTGCGGCCGCGGTCGCTGAAGACATCGCCGCGGGCAAGGCGCTCGCGCGCGTGCCGCTGCCGGCGTGGGTGGGCGGCGAGAAGGTCGCCGCGGCGCACGGCGTGCACGGCCCGCAGGGCGCCTACGCGCCGGTGCGCGATGCGTTCGAGGGTCGCCCGCAGCTCCCCGTCTACAAGCGGCAGGACTTTCCCGATCCGGTGCTCTTCGAGGCGCACCCGAACCGCGGCACGACGATCTTCGAGACCGACGCCGTGCGCATGTGGCACCTCGGCGACGACGTCGGCATCGTGTCGTTCAAGAGCAAGGCGCACACGATCGGCGAGGACGTGCTCGACGGCCTGCTGCGCGCGCTCGACGAGGCGGAGCGCAACTGCGCGGGCCTCGTGATCTGGCAGACCAAGGAGCCGTTCTCGCTCGGCGCCAACCTCGCCGGCATCGCGCCGGCGATCCAGGCGAAGCAGTGGGGCGCCATCGAGGCCGTGGTCGCCAAGTTCCAGGACACGGCGATGCGCCTGCGTACGAGCCTGATTCCTACGGTGTGCGCGGTGCGCGGCATGGCGCTCGGCGGGTCGTGCGAGTTCATCCTGCATGCCGACCGCACGGTCGCGGCGCTCGAGTCGTACATCGGGCTCGTCGAGGTCGGGGTCGGATTGCTGCCCGCGGGCGGCGGCTGCAAGGAGTTCGCGGCGCGCGCGGCCGAGGAAGTGCGGCGCGGCGCAGCGGGCGGGCAGCTCGACCAGTTCCCGTTCATCCGCCACTACTTCCAGACCATCGCGATGGCCACCGTCGCCAAGAGCGCGCTGGAGGCGAAGGAGCTGGGCTACCTGCGGCCCGCGGACGTCGTCGTGATGAACGCGTACGAGCTGCTGCACGTCGCCCGCTCGCAGGCGCGCGCGCTGGCCGACGCCGGCTACCGGCCGCCGCCGCCCGCGCGCAATGTTCCGGTGGCGGGCAAGACCGGCTTCGCGACGTTGCAGATGATGCTCGTCAACATGCGCGACGGCGGCTTCATCAGCGCCTACGACTTCGAAGTGGGCAAGCGGGTCGCCCGCGTGCTGTGCGGCGGCGAGATCGAGCCCGGCAGCCTCGTCGACGAGCGCTGGCTGCTCGACCTCGAGCGCGCCGAGTTCATGCACCTGCTGCGCGACGAGCGCACGCAGGCGCGGATCGTCCACACGCTGCAGACCGGCAAGCCGCTGCGCAACTAAGGCGAAAGGCGTTCACAAAGAGGCGCAGAGACGCAGAGAAACCCCGGAGTTTCTGCGCGGCCGACGAGCGATAACCAGCACCGACGACATCATCTTCCACGATCGAGCGCAGGGACGCGGCGGGTTTACTCGGCGTCTCTGCGTCCCCTGTGAAAACGATCCTTTGGATTCGACACCATGAGCAAACAGATGCAGGATGCCTACATCGTCGCCGCGACGCGGACGGCGGTGGGCAAGGCGCCGCGCGGCGCCTTCAAGTCGACGCGGCCGGATACGCTGCTCGCGCACGTGCTGGCGAGCGTGATGAAGCAGGTGCCGGCCATCGATCCGAAGCGGGTCGAGGACGTGATCGTCGGTTGCGCGATGCCCGAGTACGAGCAGGGCATGAACGTCGCGCGCATCGGCGTGCTGCTCGCCGGATTGCCGAACTCGGTGTCCGGCATGACGATCAACCGCTTCTGCTCGTCCGGGCTCAACGCCGTGTCCGTCGCGGCGGACCGCATCCGCACCGGCGAGGCCGACATCATGATCGCCGCCGGCACCGAGAGCATGAGCATGATCCCGATGCTCGGCCGCCTCTCGCTCAACGAGGCGGTGTTCGAGCGCGGCGAGAACCTGGGCATCGCCTACGGCATGGGGCTCACCGCCGAGAAGGTCGCCGCGCAGTGGAAGATCTCGCGCGAGGACCAAGACGCGTTCGCGGTGGCGTCGCACCAGAAGGCGCTGGCCGCGCAGGCGGCCGGCGAGTTCGCGACGGAGGTCACGCCGTTCACGGTGCGCGAGGACGCGCCGGATCTCGCCACGGGCGCCATCGTCGCGCGCGAGAAGACGATCGCGCGTGACGAAGGCCCGCGTGCCGACACGACGGCGGAGGGCCTCGCCAAGCTGCGGCCGGTGTTCGCGGCCAGGGGCTCGGTCACCGCGGGCAACAGCTCGCAGATGTCCGACGGCGCCGGCGCCTCGATCCTCGTCAGCGAGAAGGTGCTGCGCGAGCTGAACCTCGCGCCGCTCGCGCGCTGGGTCGGCTATGCGGTGGCCGGCGTGCCGCCCGAGATCATGGGAATCGGCCCCATCGCGGCCATCCCCAAGGTGCTGCAGACCGCCGGCCTGAAGCTCGCCGACATGGACTGGATCGAGCTCAACGAGGCGTTCGCCGCGCAGTCGCTCGCCGTGATGCGCGACCTCGGCATGGACCCGGCGAAGGTCAACCCGCTGGGCGGCGCGATCGCGCTCGGCCATCCGCTGGGCGCCACCGGCGCCGTCCGGACGGCCACGATCACGCACGGGCTCAAGCGGCGCCGCCAGAAGTACGGCATGGTGTCGATGTGCGTCGGCACCGGCATGGGAGCCGCGGGAATCTTCGAAGCGGTATAAAGTCGAACCGGCGACAACGACAGGGAGGGGAAGGCCATGCGCAGGATCGTCACGGTGTTGGTTGCGCTCGCGTTCGCGGCGGGCGTGCAGGCGGCCGAGGTCGGCGGCATCAAGCTCGACGACAAGGTGTCGGTCGGCGGGCACGAGCTCGTGCTGAACGGCGCGGGCATCCGCACCAAGGCCATCTTCAAGGTGTACGTGGCGAGCCTGTACGTGCCCGCCAAGGCGACCACGCCGGCCGCCGTGCTGGACAAGGGGCCGCGCCGCATCCAGATGAACCTGCTGCGCGACCTCACGCCCGACCAGCTCGTCGACGCGCTGGTCGACGGCCTGAAGGACAACAACTCGGCGTCCGAGCTGGCGGCCATCAAGGCGCAGACCGACCAGATGGTGTCGATCATGAAGTCGTTCGGCGCGGTGAAGGAGGGCAACGTGGTTGCGCTCGACTTCGTCGACGGCGGCACGCGCATCAGCTTGAACGGCACCGCCAAGGGCACGATTCCCGGCGACGCGTTCAACAAGGCGCTGACCAAGGTCTGGCTGGGCGACAACCCGGTGCAGGGCGACCTCAAGAAGGCGATGCTCGGCGGCTGATGCGGGACTTCTGGCCGTCCTGCGGATACCGCCTGCTCACCGTCGGCAGCGATGGCCGGCTCACGCTGACCGACGATTTCCTGCGCACGTACCTCGCGCGTCCCGAGCTCGCCCCGGTGCGCGAGTCGTGCGCGGGCGAGCTCGCATTGAACGACGCGCTGTTCGCGGATCCGCGACGGCGCGTGAGCGACGCGGAGCTCGCCGCGGTCACCGACGCCGACGCGCGCGACAACTACGCGATCTGGCTGCGCTTCCGCGACCGGCTCGCCGCGGCCAATTCGCTCGAGGCGGCGTACGCGGGGCTCTTCAAGGGCGAGGGCGTGGACGTGCCGCCGGAGTTCGTCGCGCAGCTCACGCAGGTGCTGGTGCGGCACATCCTCGGCAGCGACGCGACGCCGATGGAAGCGCGCGCGGGCGAGATGCTGTTCCGCCCGCAGAAGATCGCGGTGCTCGAGGACGGCGCCGTGATGGCCGCCGACGAGGTCACGATCGAGCGCTTCGCCACCACGGCGGGCTTCGGCTCGCTGGGCGAGCTGCTCGTGCAGAACCGCGTGCCCACGCGCGAGCTCGACCTCGACGTCCTCGACGCGGACGACGCGGAGCAGTACTGGGAGCGCGACGAGCGCCACGATTTCTCGGTGAGCCTCAATCGCGGCCGGCCGGCGCTCGATGCGCTGGTGACGGTGCTCACCAAGTGGATCCGGCACTTCCTCGGCGTGGCCGTCACCATCAGACACGAGCGCGCGATCGACGACGCGCACTGGGTGTGGCACGTCGGCCTCGACGCCGAGGCGAGCGGCCTCCTGAACGACCTCTACAACGACGTCGAGGTCGACGAGTCGCGGCTCGCGCGCCTGCTGTGCCTGTTCCGCCTCGACTTCGACGACCCCGCGGACATGCGGCCGCCGATCGCCGGCAAGCCGGTGTATCTTGCGATGGCGATGAATGCGCGCAACGTCCTGCGCATGAAGCCGCAGAACCTGCTCCTCAACCTGCCGCTCGCGCGGCCCCAGTGAGTCCTCGCTCATGAAGCCATCGCCGATCCGTGCCGTCCTGATGTGCGTGACGCTCGCCGCGTGTGCAGGCGCCGCCGCGCAGGCGCAACCCGCGCAGGCGCAACCCGCACCCGCGCCGGCGGGCGACATCAATGCGGTCGCCTCGCTCGAGTGGCTGAACGGCTGCTGGGCGGGCACCGTCAACCAGCGCGACTTCCGCGAGCAGTGGTCGCCGCTGCGCGGGGACGTGCTGCTCGGCGTCGGCTCGACGGTGTACCAGGGCAAGGCGCAGAGCTACGAATACCTGCGCATCGAGCGGCGCCCCGACGGCGTGTACTACGTCGCGCTGCCGTCGGGCCAGAAGGAGGATGCGTTCAAGCTCGTCTCGATCACCACCGACGACAAGGACGTCATCCACACGTTCTCCAACCCGCAGCACGACTTCCCGCAGACGATCATCTACCGCCGCGCCACCGAAGGCTGGCTGTACGCGCACGTCGAGGGCAAGTTGAACGGCGAGGCGAAGCAGATCATCTACCCGATGCGGCGCGTGGACTGCGAGAGCGGCGAGCTGATCCGCAAGTAAGCCGGGGGGTCAGACCCCTCGCGACGTGCGCGCGACCTCGACGCCGCGATTGGCGAGCGCGTCGGCGCGGAGGTTCCCTTCGTTGTCGGCGTGGCCCTTCACCCAGTGCCAGCTCACGTCGTGCTGCGCGGCGAGCGCGTCGAGCGCGCGCCACAGGTCCTCGTTCTTCACGGGTTTCTTGTCGGCGGTGCGCCAGCCGTTGCGCCGCCAGCCGTGGATCCAGGTCTGGATGCCGTTCTTCACGTACTGCGAGTCGGTGTAGATCGCGACCGGGCACGCGCGCGTCAGCGACTCGAGCGCGCGGATCACCGCGGTGAGCTCCATGCGGTTGTTGGTGGTGTGCGGCTCGCCGCCGAACAATTCCTTCTCGTGCGCGCCGGCGCGCAGCAGCGCGCCCCAGCCGCCGGGACCGGGATTGCCCTTGCAGGCGCCGTCGGTGTAGATGATCACGGGTGTCATGCGGAGTCGTGCGGCGCGAGGCGCGCCGCGGAAGCGAGTGGAGGAAAGAGCGGGAAGCGCGCGGACCGCGCTCACTCCGCCAGGGTCTTGGAGGTGGTGAGGCCTTCGCGCGCGCGTGCCGGTGCGTAGGCCTTGTCGCGCCGCTCGCGCCGTTGCCAGGCGGGCGTGATCACGCGCATGCCGGTGACGCGCTTGGTCGCGCGCAGGAAGTACACGCCGCCCGCGATGGGCCACCAGCGATCACCCGCGGACTCGAAGAAGCGGAAGCGGTTGAGCCACTTCTCGTTCGCGCACGGCGGCGCGTAGCCGTCGAGGCGGCCGCCGACCACCTCGAAGCCGAGCAGCGTCAGCCAGTCCTTCAAGCGGTAGAGCGCGATGAAGTTCCCGTTCCACGGCGGCGTCTGCTCGCGGCCGAAGTAGCGCTTCGCGCCGTACAGCGAGAACGGGTTGAAGCCGGAGATGACGATCTGGCCCTCGGGGCGGATCACGCGATACGCCTCGCGCAGCATGAGGTGCGGATCGTCGGTGAACTCGAGCGCGTGCGGCAGCACGATCAGGTCCACGGCGTTCTCGGCGAGCGGCAGCCAGTGCGGGTCGGCGATGATCTCGGCCGGCGGGTCGTAGTCGAGCGTCCAGCGCGACGGGATGCGGCACTGCGCGAGGAATGGGCACGCCGGCAGGCCGATCTGCAGCGCGTGGAACCCGAAGATGTCGGCGACGGTCTGGTCGAAGTACGCCTGCTCGCGCGCGAGCAGGTAGCGGCCGAGGTCGGTCGCGAACCACTGCGCGAGCGTCGATGCGCCCTCTGTTGACACCCTGTTGCCGGGTCCCGAAGATGCATCCATGACCACGATTATCCCCATCCCCGCATTCACGGACAACTACGTGTGGCTCCTGCGCCACGGCACCGCGGCCGTGGTGGTCGACCCGGGCGATGCCACGCCCGTGCAGGCCGCCCTCGCGCGCGAAGGCCTCACGCTGACGGCCATCCTCGCCACCCATCACCACGGCGACCACGTGGGCGGCATCCCGGCGCTGCTCGCGCGCTATCCCGTGCCGGTGTTCGGGCCCGCGCACGAGTCGATCCCGGGGCGCACGCGCGCGATGCAGGAAGGCGACACCGTCACCCTGCCGGGCGTGCCCGTCACGCTGACCACGCTCGACATTCCCGGCCACACCGCGGGGCACATCGCGTACTTCGGCGACGTCGACGGCACGCCCTCGCTCTTCTGCGGCGACACGCTGTTCGCCGCCGGCTGCGGCCGCGTGTTCGAAGGCACGCCGGCGCAGATGTGGGACTCGCTGTCGAAGCTCGCGGCGCTGCCCGACGCGACGCACATCTACTGCGGCCACGAGTACACGCTCGCCAATCTGCGCTTCGCGCAGGCCGTCGAGCCCGGCAATGCGGACATCGCCGCGCGGCAGGCGCACGAGCAGGCCAAGCGCGACCGCCACGAGCCTACGCTGCCGTCGACGATGGCCGACGAGCGGCGGACCAATCCGTTCCTGCGCGCGCCCGTGCCGGCGGTGCGTGCGGCGGCGGAGCGGCGCGCGGGACGCGCGCTGGCCACAGACGCCGACGCGTTCGCGGCGCTGCGCGAGTGGAAGAACGTGTCGTGAGTCCCGCCGGCGTGGTCGCGCGCGGTTGACGCTGCGCGCCCCCGCGCCTACCATCGCCCCGGTCTGCCGCCGGGGGCGCATCCGCGTGCCCGCGCGCCTTCGCAGGGAAATCCGCAATTGCGCCTGTCTCGTCTCCTGACCGCGCTGGCGGCCGGGCTGCTCACCGCCTGCGCCACCACGCCGACCCCACCGCCCGCCGCGCCGGAGCCGCCGCCGGTCGTCGCGGCGGCCCCCGAGCCGCCGCCGCCGCCGCCCCCGCCCAGCGTCAAGGCGCCC
This sequence comes from Burkholderiales bacterium, assembly GCA_046347855.1. Taxonomy (GTDB): domain Bacteria; phylum Pseudomonadota; class Gammaproteobacteria; order Burkholderiales; family Casimicrobiaceae; genus VBCG01. The sequence goes on along the minus strand of JAXMFJ010000010.1, from coordinate 32,756 downwards.
GAGCTCTTCCCGTCCGCTGCCGGCGCCGATCTCGAGCCGCTGCCGCCGCCCGTGGGCGATCTCTGGGAGCGCATCGTCACCGGCTACGCGATGCCCGAGCTCGAGGGACCGCTGGTTGAAAAATGGGAGCAGTGGTACTCGTCGCGCCCCGATTACGTGGCGCGCATGGTGGAGCGCAGCCGCCGCTACCTGTACCACATCGTCAACGAGGTGCAGGCGCGCAACATGCCGACCGAGATCGCGCTGCTGCCGATGGTGGAGAGCGCGTACAACCCGGTCGCGATGTCGGTCAGCCGTGCGTCGGGCATCTGGCAGTTCATCCCGTCCACCGGCAAGCACTACGGATTGAAGCAGGACTTCTGGGTCGACAGCCGGCGTGACGTGCTCGCCGCGACGGACAAGGCGCTCGAGTACCTGTCGAAGCTGCACGACGATTTCGACGACTGGCAGCTCGCGCTCGCCGGCTACAACTGGGGCGAGGGCAACGTCGCGAAGGCGGTCGCGCGCAACAAGGCGCGCGGGATGCCTGCGAACTACGAGAGCCTCAACATGCCGGCGGAGACGGCCAACTACCTGCCCAAGCTGCAGGCGGTGAAGAACATCGTGCGCGATCCGGAGAGGTACGGCCTCGTGCTCGCCGACATCCCCGATGCGCCGTTCTTCACGGTGGTGAAGGTGTCGAAGAAGATCGACACCAAGCGCGCGGCCGAGATCGCGGAGCTGTCGATGGAGGAGTTCCTGGCGCTCAATCCGCAGCACAACCGGCCGGTGATCGCGGGCGCGGACGAGCAGTCGATCCTGCTGCCCATCGACAACGCCGAGATCTTCGCGGCCAAGCTCGACCTCACCGCGCAGCCGCTCGTGTCGTGGCAGGCGTATCGCCTGCGGCCGGGCGAATCGCTGAAGGTCGTCGCGCAGAAGTACGCGATGTCGGAGGAGACGCTGCGCGCGGTCAACGGCATCGGGCCGAAGTCGTACATCCCGATCGGGCACACGCTGCTGGTGCCGGCGGAACGGCCGTCGGACGAGGCGGCGGCCACGCTCGACCGCGCGGTGTTCACGACGGTGCCTGCCGGGCGCACCTTCTACTACACGGTGCGCAAGGGGGACACGCTGCAGCACATCGCGGCGCGCTACGGCGTCACCACGCAGGACTTGAAGTCGTGGAACGACCTGCGCCGCGACAGCGTCACCACCGGCCAGCGGCTGCGCGTGACGAGCGACGTGGTGCCCGTCGCGCAGAAGGGCGGCAAGACCAAGAACGCCGCCGCGACGCGCGGCGCGCGCAAGCAGACGACGACCGCGAGCCGCAAGAACGGATCCGCCAAGCCGGTGCAGGCGTCCAAGTCGTCGCCGCGGGGGTAGGTGGACGGTTCGGGCTTCGGCACGCGTCGGGCCCCTCACCCCAACCCTCTCCCCGCGAGCGGGGAGAGGGAGCTTTTGGGGCGCTGCGCGGTTACGTCAGCGTTCGCCGAAGGTCCACCTCGCTCCGCTCACGAAGCAGAGTGTTGGAGCGCTGCGCATTCACGCCACCGCAACAACGAAGACCTCCCTCGCCCCCGAAGGGGGAGAGGGTTGGGGTGAGGGGCCGGACCGCCGCAAGACTCCACTCTGCAACGCGCAGCGCCCCAGAGGCTCCCTCGCCCCGCTTGCGGGGAGAGGGCTGGGGTGAGGGGCCGGACCTCCGCACGGCACAACAGCAAGCAAAGGCATTCACGCCACCAGCAGCGCGCGACCGATCGGCGCGCGTAGCGCGCTCATGAGCCGCGCGCTTCCAGCTTTTTCTACAAGGAAAGCGCCCGGCCGCTCCGAAGCTTTCCTTGCTGACTAATCCGGCCGCAAAACGCGCAACGCCGCCCCAACGTCATCCACCGAACTCACGGTGCGCGTTTTGCGGACGACAAAAAGCAACGGGCGGCACAAAGGCCGCCCGTCTTGTCCGATGCAGATATGCGCCGGACCTTGGGTTTGCCGCGCTTACAGCTTCTTCGCGGCCTTCTTCTTCGCGGTCTTCTTGGCGGCCTTCTTCTTCGGGGCAGCCTTCTTCTTCGCGGTCTTCTTGGCGGCCTTCTTCTTCGGGGCGGCCTTCTTCGCGGTCTTCTTCGCGGCCTTCTTCTTCGGGGCAGCCTTCTTCTTCGCGGTCTTCTTGGCGGCCTTCTTCTTCGGGGCGGCCTTCTTCGCGGTCTTCTTGGCGGCCTTCTTCTTCGGGGCAGCCTTCTTCGCGGTCTTCTTCGCGGCCTTCTTCTTCGGCGCGGCCTTCTTCTTCGCCGGCTTCCGTTTAGCGGCCTTCTTCTTCGGCGCCGGGGCCGGAGCCGCGGGCGTCATCATCGACATCATGTCTGCCATCATCTTGGTTTCTCCTGTCTGAGTTACCGTAACTGTTATGTTGCTTCTCTTCTCGCAGGCGGTTCCGGGAGCGTCGAAATTTCGTGCAACCTATTGACAAACCCATTCCACCTGCTGCCTGCATTGTAGCCACGTTTAATACTTTTGCAAGATTTCGTTTGCGATTCCGCTGCTTGCGTGCGCCACTGTTGCGCTTTGCGCACACCGAAAAAAGATCGCTCGCGCGAGACAATTTTCGCGACGACGCGAGCGCCGCGCGATGGCGGCGACGCGCGCGCGTGACGGCGATCAGGGCAGCGGATTCTCGAGCGCGTAGAGCGCGTCGACGCTCTCGCGGCGGCGCACGAGATGCGCCTGACTGTCGTCGACAAGCACCTCGCACGCGCGCGGCCGCGAGTTGTAGTTGGAGCTCATCGCCATGCCGTACGCGCCTGCGGCGCCGACCGCGAGAAGGTCGCCCGCCGCGAGGCACAGCGGCCGGTCGTGCGCGAGGAAATCGCCGCTCTCGCACACCGGCCCCACGATCTCCCAGCGCCGCTCGTCGCCCGCGTGCGGGCGCACCGGATCGACCGGATGCCACGCCGCGTAGAGCGCGGGCCGGAGGAGATCGTTCATCGCGGCGTCGACGATCGCGAAGCTCTTGTGCGCGCCGGGCTTCAGGTACTCGACGCGCGTGAGCAGTACGCCGGCGCTGCCGACCAGCCGCCGTCCGGGCTCGAGCACCAGCGTCTCCGGGCGCCCGGCGAACAGCTCCTTCAGCATCAGCGCATAGCTCGCGAGCGCGACCGGATCCTCGTCGCGATAGCGGATGCCGAGGCCGCCGCCCAGGTCGACGTGCGCGAGCGGAATGCCGTCGGCGCGCAGGCGATCGACGAGGTCGAGCACCTTCACCGCGGCCTCGCGGTACGGGTCGAGCTCGGTGATCTGCGAGCCGATGTGGATGTCGAGCCCGTGGACCGCGATGTGCCGCATCGCCGCCGCGCGCCGATAGAGCGCCGGCGCCTCGTCGAAGGCGATGCCGAACTTGCTCTCCTTCAGGCCGGTGGCGATGTACGGATGCGTCCTGGGATCGACGTCCGGATTCACGCGGAAGCTCACCGGCGCGCGCTTGCCCACGCGGCCCGCGACCTCGTTCAGTCGCTCGAGCTCCGCGGCCGACTCCACGTTGAAGCAGAGGATGCCGTCGGCGAGCGCCTGCGCCATCTCGCTCTCGGTCTTGCCGACGCCGGAGAACACGACCCTGCCCGGATCGCCGCCCGCCGCCTTCACGCGTGCGAGCTCGCCGCCGGAGACGATGTCGAAGCCGGCGCCCAGGCGCGCGAAGAGGCTCAGCACCGCGAGATTGGAGTTCGCCTTCATCGCGTAGCACACGAGGTGCGGCAGGCCTTCGAGCGCGGCGTCGAACTCGCGGTACGCGCCTTCGAGCGCGGCGCGCGAGTAGACGTAGCAGGGCGTGCCGAAGCGCCGCGCGATCTCGGTGAGCGGCACGCGCTCGCCGTGGAGCTCGCCGCCGTGGTACGCGAACGTCACGGGCGTTTTTCCGCGGCGCCGGGATTCGTCGCAGGCGGCGACGACGGTGCGACGGAGCTGCCGGGGCCGCCGGGCGCGATCGGCTTCGCGGGCTCGGTCGCAGGCGCGGTCGCAGCAGGCGTGGCGGGCGGCGCGGGCGGGAGATACAACGGGCCCTTGATGCCGCAGCCAGCGAGCGCCAGCGCGGCGAGGACGACGAAGATGCGTGGATGACGTACCATCGAGAGGAATGCTAACACGCACGCCATGAGCGACGACTCCGGATTCCTCGCGCGCGCCGACGCGACGCTCGCCGCCATCGGCGACGCGCTCGACGCGGCGCTCGCCGACAGCGACGCCGACCTCGACTGGAGCCTGAACGACGGCATCCTCGAGATCGACTGCGGCGCCGCGGGCAAGCTCATCGTCAATCGTCACGCGCCGAATCGCGAGATCTGGGTCGCGGCGCGCGCGGGCGGGTTCCACTTCCGCGCGGTCGACGGCGCGTGGCGCGACACGCGCGGCGGCGAGGATCTCGGTGCGACGCTGACGCGGTTGCTGCGGGAGCAGGCGGGGTTGGTGGTCGATCTGTCTCGATTGCCGTCGGCGTCGTAGCGCGCGCGGAAAGGCGCCCCTCACCCCAGCCCTCTCCCCGCAAGCGGGGCGAGGGAGCTTCTGGGGCGCTACGCGTTCACGCCATCCTCACAACGAAGGCCTCCCTCGCCCCCGGAGGGGGAGAGGGTTGGGGTGAGGGGCAATCGCGCGCCGCAGGCTGAAGCTTTTCCCGCTGACTTCACGCGGCAAGAAGCGCCGTCCAATCCTCCAACTCCCGCCGCAGCGCCGCGTGCCCCGGCAACAGCGTCTCCACCAGCGACCAGAAGCGCGCGGAATGATTGAGCTCGACCAGGTGCGCGACCTCGTGCGCGACGACGTACTCGGCGAGGTAGGGCGGCAACTGCACGAGCCGCCAGTTGAGGCGGATCTCGCCGCGCGCGTTGCAGCTGCCCCACTCGCTGCGCGCGTTGGACAGGCGCAGCGCCGGCGCGGTGCGCGCGATGCGTCCCGCGTAGGCGGCGACCTGCGGCGCGACCAGGCTCCAGGCCTCCTCGCGCAGCCACTTGCCGACGAGCGCCGCCACCTGCGCCTCGTCGTGCGCGTGCGGATGCAGCACCGTGAGGTTGAAGAGGTCCGGCGCGATGCGCGTGCGGCGCGCGGGAAAGACTTCGAGCGCGAGCTCGCGCCCGCGGAACAGGATCGGCGCGCCCGACTTCCATTCGCGCGGCATCACGTCGCGCCGGCGGCCGCGCCATTCGGCGAGCGCCTTGACGATCCAGTTCGCGCGCTCGGTGAGCGCCGCCTCGATCTCGCCCAGCGTCACCCAGCGCGGCGCGCGGACGGAGAGGCCGGTGAGGTCGACCTCCATGCCGATCGTGCGGCGGCGGGCGCGCGTCAGGCGGTAGTCGACGGCCTCGCCGTTCAGCACGATGCGACGGAGCTGGCCATCGCGCGCGCGCCGCGGCGCGGTGCCGCCGACGTCGTCGAGGCGCAGCGCGGCGCGCTCGGCGCTGATCATGCCGGTATCCCCAGCCGCGCGACCTCGTTCTCGATCCACGCCTCGACTTCCTGCGTGAGCGTCGCGGGGTCCTTGCCGGTGGGCGAGATGGGCGCCCCGATGGTCATCGTGATGGTGCCGGGCCGCTTGCCGAACACGCCCTTCGGCCACAGGTAGCCGGCGTTGTGGGCGACGGGAATGACCGGCACGTCCATCGCGATCGCGAGGCGCGCGCCGCCGGTCTTGTACTTGGCGCGCTTGCCCGCGCGGATGCGCGTGCCCTCGGGGTAGACGACGATCCAGAAGCCCTGCGCGAAGCGCTCGCGGCCCTGGCGCGCGATCTGCTCCATCGCGTCGGTGCCGGCCTTGCGGTCGATGGTGATCGGCGACGCCAGCCGGAAGCCCCAGCCGAAGAACGGGATCGAGAGCAGCTCCTTCTTCGCGACGTACGCGAGCGGCGGGAAGTACTGCGTCAGCGACAGCGTCTCCCACGTCGAGCTGTGCTTCGACATCACGATGCGCGGCTGGCCGCGGATGTCCGCCGGGATGTTCTCGAGGCCGTCGACGTGCCAGCGGATGCCGCAGATCCAGCGCGCGCCCCACAGGTTCACCCCGCACCAGCTCGCGGCCATGCGGTAGACCACGAGCCGCGGCGCCCACGCCATGAGCACCATCGCCACCGCGTAGAACGGCGTGACGATCAGTTGGAAGAGAAGGAAGAGTAATGCGCGCAGGGCGGAGAGCATCGGTCCTGCCCGGCCCTATTCGCCCGACAAGAGCGCCGACACCGCGAACGCGAGGTCGGGGAAGATCACGGTGTTCTTCGGGAAATTGCCGTCGCGCAACGTCTTCTCGCCCTTTCCGGTCAGCACCAGCATCGGCTGGGCGCCGACGGCTTCCGCCGCCTGCAGGTCGCGCAAAGAGTCGCCGATGCAGGGCACGCCCGTCAACTCCACGTTGAAGCGCTTGCCGATCTCGATCAGCATGCCGGCCTTCGGCTTGCGGCATTCGCAGCGCGAATCGGCGGTGTGCGGGCAGAAGAAGATGGCGTCGAGGCGGCCGCCGGCCTGCGCGAGCGCCTTGTGCATCTTCTCGTGGATGGCGTTGAGCATGCCCATGTCGAAGAGCCCGCGCCCGATGCCCGACTGGTTGGTGCAGACCACCACGCGATAACCCGCGTGGTTGAGCCGCGCGATGGCCTCGACGCTGCCCGGCACCGGCCGCCACTCGTCGGGCGACTTGATGAACTGGTCGCTGTCGTAGTTGATGACGCCGTCGCGGTCGAGCACGATCAGCTTGATCGCGCGCGTCTGCATCACCGCTTCGGAGGCGAGCTGGACCATGGCGGCTACGAGGCGAGCTTGCTGATGTCCGCGACGCGGTTCATGGTCTGCGCTACGCCGCGCAGCAGCGCGAGGCGGTTGGCGCGAATCGCGGGGTCGTCCGCCATTACCATCACGTCGTCGAAGAAGCGGTCGACCACGGGCTTCGCGGTGGCGAGCGCCTTCAGCGCGCCGGAGAAGTCGCCGCTGCCGTAGTCGTTCTCGACCTGCGGCGTCAGCGTCTGGAACGCCGTGTAGAGATCGTGCTCCGCGCCTTCCGCCAGCCGCGAGCGGTCGACGGCTGCGGCCGCCTCCGCGCCGCTCTTGCGCAGGATGTTGACGATGCGCTTGTTGGCGGCCGACAGCGCCGCGGCTTCCGGCAGCGCCGCGAACGCCTGCACGGCGGTCAGGCGCGCGGGCAGGTCGGCGATGGCGTCCGGGCGCGCGTCGAGCACGGCCGCGACCTGGTTCGCGGTGTAGCCCTGGTCGCGCAGGTAGCCGCGCAGGCGGTCGTACATGAAATCGAGCAGTGCGTCGGGCTCGCGCTTGACCGCGGGCACCGCGGCGAACGCATCGAACGCCATTCCGGCGAGCGCCGAGAGTGAGAGCGCCTGCCCGCGCTCGACGAGGATGCGCAGCACGCCGAGCGCGGCGCGGCGCAGGCCGAACGGATCCTTGTCGCCGGTCGGCACCTGGCCGATGCCGAACATGCCGGCCAGCGCCTCGAGCTTGTCGGCGAGCGCGACGGCCTGCGCGACCGGCTCGGCGGGCAGCTCGCCACCCGCGGCCTTCGGCCAGTAGTGCTGCTCGATCGCCGCCGCCACCGCGGCGGGCTCGCCGTCGTGCTGCGCGTAGTAGCGGCCCATGAGGCCCTGCAGCTCGGGGAACTCGCCCACCATGTCGGTGACGAGATCGGCCTTGGCAAGCTGCGCGGCGCGATCGGCGAGCGCAGGATCGGCGCCCACCAGCGGCGCGATGCGCGTCGCGAGCGCGCGCAGCCGCTCGGTGCGGTCGGCCTGCGAGCCCAGCTTGTTGTGATGGACGACGCTGCGCAGCCGGTCGACGCGCGCGTCCAGGCGCTGGCGGCGGTCCTGGTCGAAGAAGAACTTGGCGTCGGCGAGGCGCGCGCGCAGCACGCGCTCGTTGCCGCCGACGATGGCGGACGGGTCTTCCGTCTGGATGTTGCTCACGACGAGGAAGCGGTTGCCGAGCTTGCCGGCGTCGTCGGCCAGCGCGAAGTAGCGCTGGTTGAGCTGCATCGTGAGGATCAGGCACTCCTGCGGCACCGCGAGGAACGCCGGGTCGAACGAGCCCGCGTAGACCACCGGCCATTCGGTGAGCGCCGTCACCTCGTCGAGGAGCGCGTCCGGCATGATCGGCGTCGCGTCGGTGGCGGCGGCCTCGAGGCCGACGACGATGCTCGCACGCCGCTTGGCGAACGACGGCACGACCTTGCCTTCCGCTTCGAGCGTGGGCGCGTAGGCGTCGGCGTTGGCGATCGCGATGTCGCCGCGCGAGAGGAAGCGGTGGCCGCCCGTGATGCGGTCGGCGGTGAGGCCCAGCGCGGTCACCGGGACCACGTCGGCGCCGTGCAGCGCGAGCAGGCGGTGCGCGGGGCGCACGAATTTCTCGTCGTTGTAGTAGCTCGCGGGGCCGGCGTAGCTCATCACCTTGGGGATGGGGAGCTTGGCGAGCGCCTCGTCGAGCGCGGATTGCAGCGCGGACACCAACGGTCCGCCTTTTGCAATGTCGGCGTAGTACAGCGCCTCCACCTTGCCATCGCTTTCCCGCAAGAGTGATTTCGGGTCTACGTGCGATAGCTGCTTCGCCTTCAGCTTGCCAGCGAGCGCTGGCGTTGGATTGCCGGCGGCATCGAACGCAACGCTGACCGGCAGCAGCTTCTCCTTGAAAGCTTTGTCGGGAGCGACGGCGCGTACGCTTGTAATCGCAACCGCAAGGCGCCTTGGGGTCGCGAAACCAGTCACAATCGAGTCGGCCGTCAAGAATTCGGCGGCCCGCAACTCCCCGGACAACGTCTGCGAAAACGATTCGCTGAGGCGCTGCAGCGCCTTCGGCGGCAGCTCCTCGGTGAAGAGCTCGACGAGCAGGGTCTGCGTGCTCATGCCGCCGCCCTCCGCTGCTCGGCAGGAAGCATCGGGAACCCGAGCGCCTCGCGCGCCTCGACGTACGCGGTGGCCACGAGGCGCGCCAGCGTGCGGATGCGCCCGATGTACGCGGCGCGCTCGGTGACCGAGATCGCGCCGCGCGCGTCGAGCAGGTTGAAGGTGTGCGCGGCCTTGAGGATCATTTCGTAGCCGGGCAGCGGCAGCTTAGCCTCGAGCAGGCGCTTCGCCTCGCCCTCGAAGTACGCGAACTGCTCGAAGAGCTTCGGCGCATTCGACTCGTCGAACGCGAACTTCGACTGCTCGACCTCGTTCTGGAAGAACACGTCGCCGTACGACATCGTGTCCGTGTACCTCAAGTCGTAGACGCTCTCGACGTCCTGCAGGTACATCGACATCCGCTCGAGGCCGTAGGTGATCTCGCCGGTGATCGGATTGCAGTCGAGGCCGCCGACCTGCTGGAAGTACGTGAACTGCGTGATCTCCATGCCGTTCAGCCACACTTCCCAGCCGAGGCCCCACGCGCCGAGCGTCGGGTTCTCCCAGTCGTCCTCGACGAAGCGCGCGTCGTTGCGCGTGAGGTCGAAGCCGAGCGCTTCCAGCGATCCGAGATAGAGCTCGAGGATGTTCGCTGGCGAGGGCTTCAGCACCACCTGGAACTGGTGATGCTGGTGCAGGCGGTTCGGGTTCTCGCCGTAGCGGCCGTCCTTCGGCCGCCGCGACGGCTGCACGTACGCCGCGCGCCACGGCTCGGGGCCGAGCGCGCGCAGGAACGTGGCGGTGTGCGAGGTGCCCGCACCGACCTCCATGTCGTACGGCTGGAGCAGCGCGCAACCTTGCGCGCTCCAGTACTTCTGCAACGTGAGGATCACTTCCTGGAACGTGAGCATGCCGATGCGGTGCGGCCGCTGCCGCACTCGTCCTGTAACTGCTTGAAAGCGCGAATTTTACCGGGTTTTGCGGCGGGGCCGGACCCGAATATGAAGGGTCTGACCCCAAATCTGAAGGGTCTGACCCCGAAACGCGGTCACGCGCGGCGTCGTGCCGAGAGCAGCGCGCCCGCGAGCAGCAGCGCCGACAGCACGAGGACCGGTACGTCGCCCACGATCAGGTACGGCGTGTCGCCGGTGCGGCCGGCGATGTCGATCTCGAGGATGCCCGACGTGAACCACGGCAACTCGGCCAGCACGCGGCCGTCGTGCGCGATGGCGGAGGTGATGCCGGTGTTCGTCGCGCGCAGCATCGGGCGGCTGGTCTCGAGCGCGCGCATCGCGGAGATCTGGTTGTGCTGGCGGGCGGCGATGGAGCGTCCGTACCACGCGTCGTTGGTCACGTTGACGAGCAGCGTGGCCGCGCGCGCCGACGGGATGAGCTCCGCACCGAACACGTCCTCGTAGCAGATGTTCACCGCCACTGCCTGGCCCGCGACGGCGAACGGCGCCTGCACCGCGGCGCCCGCCGCCTGGTCGGCGAGCGGGATCGCGAGCACGCGGTTGATGAACCATCCGGTGACGGTCTTGAGCGGGATCGACTCGCCGAAGGGCACGAGGTGATGCTTGCGGTAGAGCTGCGGCGGCGCGCTGCCGACGCTCACGACGCTGTTGTAGATGCGCTCGCCGTCGTCGCCTGGCCCGGGCGGCTCGGAGGTGAAGAGGCCGATCAGCACGTCGCCGTTGCGCTCCCGGCCGAGCGCCGCGTGGCGGAGAAACACCGACGACGGAATCTCGTCGGCGAACTGCGGGTATGCGCTCTCGGGCAGCACGATCAGGCGGCCGTGGCTCATGCGCGCGAGCTCGTCGTGCAGCTCGTAGTTGCGCGGGCGGAACGCGGGGTCGAACTTCTGCGCCTGCGACACGTTGCCCTGCACCAGCGACACGGCGAGCGGCTCGCCCTTCGGTTGCGTCCACTCGACGCGCGTGAGCACGGCACCGGTCGCGACGAGCACCGCGATGCCGAGAGCACAGGCGGCCAAGCGGCGCGGGCGCGCGGCGGCCAGGGCGTCCGCGATGCCGGCCAGCGCCGCCGCACACAACGCGACCGCGAGCGAGGCGAGGAACACGCCGCCGACCGGCGCGAAGCCCGCGAGCGGCAGCATGCCGCGCGCCGGCAGCCCGGCGTACCCCGCGGCGAGCCACGGGAAGCCCGTGAACACGTAGCCGCGCAGCCACTCGGCGAGCGTCCACGCGGCCGCGGCCGCGACGAGGCGCGCGGCGCTGTCCGGTGTTGTCGCGCGGACTACCGCCCACCCCGCGAGCGCGGGCCACAGCGAGAGATACGCCGCGAAGCCGAGCGCGGCGACGATCGCGACGGGCATCGGCATCCCGCCGAACGTCTCGAGCGCGATGTACACCCACGTGACGCCGACGCCGAAGAGGCCGAGGCCAAACGCGAAGCCGATGCCTGCGGCGGCGCGCGCGGTGGGTGCGCGCTGCCAGAGCCAGAAGAGGAACGCGAGCGAGGCGAAGGTCAGCGGCGCGGCTTCGAATGGGGCGAACGCGAAGACCATCGCGGCGCCGGCGAGGAAGGCGGCGAGGCGGGTCAGCATGGGTGGACGGTGCGTTGGCGAAAGGCTGGGGCTGCGGCGGGCATGCCCCTCACCCCAACCCTCTCCCCGCAAGCGGGGCGAGGGAGCCTCTGGGGCGCTGCGCGTTGCAGAGTGAGATTTGGGGACGCGGCGCGGTCACGCCACCGCAACCACGAAGACCTCCCTCGCCCCCGGAGGGGGAGAGGGTTGGGGTGAGGGGGCGCGGCGCGTTCACTCAACCCGCACATCGACGAGCTCCGTCGCCCCGCTTGCGCCAAGAGAATTAGGATGAGGGGCAAGCGCCTCGCAGCCCGCATCACCCGTCGAGCGCAGCGTCATTCCTCCGAATCGTCCGGCGCCGGCGCCACGCGCTCCACCTGCAGCGTGTGCAGCCGCCGGCTGTCGGCGCGCAGCACGCGGAAGCGCAGGCCTTCCATCGTGGTGATCTCGCCGCGCTTCGGCAGCCGCCCGAACGCGCGCAGCACGAGGCCGCCGATGGTGTCGAACTCCTCGTCGGAGAAGCGCGTGCCGAAGTGCTCGTTGAAGTCGGCGATCTCGGTCTGCGCCTTCACGCGGAAGCGGCCGTTCGCCTCGGGGATGATGTTGTCGTGCGCCTCGTCGAAGTCGTACTCGTCCTCGATGTCGCCGACGATCTGCTCCAGCACGTCCTCGATGGTGACGAGGCCCGACACGCCGCCGTACTCGTCGACGACGATCGCGATGTGGTTGCGGTTCGCGCGGAACTCGCGCAGCAGCACGTTGAGGCGCTTCGACTCGGGCACGAACACCGCGGGCCGCAGCGTGTCGCGCACGTTGAAGCCCTCGGGATTCGCGTAATAGTTGAGCAGCTCCTTCGCGAGCAGGATGCCGATCACGTCGTCCTTGCTCTCGCCGATCATCGGGAAGCGCGAGTGGCGCGTCTCCACGACCATCGGGATGAAGTCGGCGACGTCGTCCTCGACCGACACGCAGTCCATCTGCGCACGCGGGATCATGATGTCGCGCACCGTCGCCTCGGACACCGACAGCACGCCCTCGATCATCGACAGCGCGTCGGCGTCGAGCAGGTGGCGGTCGAACGCGGCGCGCAGCACGTCGCGCAGCTCCTCGCGGTCCTCCGGCTCGCGCAGGAGCATCGCGGTGATGCGCTCCATCAGCGTCGGCTTGTCGCCGTTGCGCGCGTCGTCACTGACCATCGGCGTAGGGATCGGGCAGGGACAGTCGGGCGAGGATCGCGGTCTCGCGGGCTTCCATGATGGCCGCGTCGGCGGGCCGCTCGTGGTCGAATCCCTGCAGGTGAAGCATGCCGTGTACCACCAGGTGCGCGTAGTGCGCGTGCAGCGCCTTTCCTTGGGCGTCCGCTTCCTTCCGGACGACCGGCGCGCACAGCACGATGTCGCCGGCGCGCGGTTCGTCGTCATCGTACACGAAGGTCAGGACGTTGGTCGCGTAGTCCTTGCCGCGGAATTCGGCGTTGAGCGCGCGTCCCTCGATGGCGTCGACGAAGCGCACGGTGACCGTCGCCGCGCCGAGCTGCGCCGCCTTCACCCACCGCCGCACCTGCGGGCGCGCGGGCAGTTCCGGTGCGTTGCTCGCGTATTGCACCGAAAGCGAGAGCGCGGGTGCGGCGCGGCGAGCCGTCATGAGCGGGCTTGCGCGGCGGCGACCACGCCCGCGTACCACGCCGCGACCTGCGCGTCCGGCAGCGCCGCCAGCGCGTCGCCGACGTAGAGCTCCTGCTGCGCCGCGTCGGGCGTCGCGCCGGGGGCGAAGCGGCCGAGCCACACGCGCTCGCGTGCGGCGAGCGCGTCGCGCGCCTCCGCCAGCGCGAGCGGCGACGCGGCGAAGTGCAGGTGGAACATGTTGACCTGCGGCGGATCGGGCAGCACGCGCACGCCGGGCACGCGCGCGAGCGCTGCGGCGAGGCCGAGCGCGCGTGCGCGCCACGCCGGCATCTTCGCGAGCTGCACGTCGATGCGCATCGCCGCCGACGCCACGAACGGATGCAGCTGCACCAGCGTGCCGCCCATGCGCTTGCGCCACTGGCGCGCCTGCGCGATGAACGAGGCCGGACCCGCCAGCGCCGCACCCGCGAGCGCGCCGATGCCCTTGTAGAACGAGACGTACACCGAGTCGAACAGCGTCGCGATGTCCGCGTGCGAGCGCGGCGCGTACGCCTCGCGCGCTTCCCACAGGCGCGCGCCGTCCATGTGCAGGCGGATGCCGCGGGCGCGCGCGGCGGCGGCGAGCGCGGCCAGGTCGTCCCACGACGGCAACTGTCCGCCGATCTCGCGCGCGGGCAGCTCGACCAGCAGCGCGGCCAGGCGCTCCGGCCACGCGGCGAGATCCGCGGCGAGCGTCGGCCGGTCGCGCGGCCCGAGCAGCACGCCGTCCAATCGCTGCACGCGCGAGTAGGCGCGCAGCTCGTGGATCTCGACGTGCGACGTCGGGTGCATCGCGAATGCGCCGACGCCGGTCTCGTCGGCGTGGATGCGCAGCGCGACCTGCTGCGCCATCGTGCCGCTCGGCATGAACACGGCGGCCTCATGCCCGAGCAGCGCGGCGATCCTGCGCTCGAAGTCGCCGATCAGCGCGCCGTCGCCGTAGCGGTCCGCGGCGTGGCCTTGCGCGCGGCACCATTCGCCGACCGCGACGAGCTCCTGCCCGGGTGGCGTGTCCGCGCCGCCGACGCTGACCGTGCACTGGCGACGGAGGGCCTCGCGGGCCTCCGGGGTGAGCGGCGCGGGCGCTCCGCTCACGCGCGAGGCTTGCTGCCGGCGCCGCGCTTCGCGGCGTCCCGATCGTAGGCGTCGATGATCTTCTGCACGAGCGGATGGCGCACGACGTCGGCGCTCGTGAAGCGGCGGAAGGCGATGCCGCGCACGCCCTCGAGGATGCGCGCGGACTCGACGAGGCCGCTCTTCTGGCCCTTGGCGAGGTCGATCTGCGTGACGTCGCCGGTGACCACGCACCGCGTGCCGAAGCCGATGCGCGTGAGGAACATCTTCATCTGCTCGGGCGTGGTGTTCTGCGCCTCGTCGAGAATGATGAACGAGTGGTTGAGCGTGCGCCCGCGCATGTACGCGAGCGGCGCGACCTCGATCGTCGTGCGCTCGAAGAGCTTCGCGACCTTGTCGAAGCCCATGAGGTCGTACAGCGCGTCGTAGAGCGGGCGCAGGTACGGGTCGACCTTCTGCGCGAGGTCGCCGGGCAGGAAGCCCAGGCGCTCGCCCGCCTCGACCGCGGGACGCACGAGCACGATGCGCTTCACCGCGTCGCGCTCCAGCGCGTCGACCGCGCACGCGACCGCGAGGTACGTCTTGCCGGTGCCCGCGGGGCCGATGCCGAACGTGATGTCGTGGGTGGTGATGTCGCGCAGGTACGCGACCTGGTTCGGCGTGCGGCCGTGCAGGTCGGTGCGGCGCGTCCGCAGCGCGGGCATGCCGGCGTCGCCGCCGTCCGCGTCCTGCGCCGCGGGCGCCGCGGGACGCTGCGAGATCTCGACCAGCCCGAGCTGGATGTCGTCCACCGACAGCGGCTTCTCGGCGGCCGCATAGAACCGCTCCAGCGCCTCGGCCGCGCGCGCCGCCTGCACGGCCTCGCCGCTCACCGCGAACGTGCCGCCGCGGTGGGTGATGGTGACGTCGAGCGCGGCCTCGATCTGGCGCAGGTTCGCGTCGAGCGGCCCCGTGAGGTTCGCGAGCGCGCGGTTGTCGAGCGGCGACAGCGTCACCGCGACGGCGGGAGCGTTGCGTGCGGTCAAAGGACTTGGCGGACGAGGGAGGCCTTGAGCGCCTCGTCGAGCGTGGCCACGCTCTCGGCGAGATGCGCCCGGGTCTCGGGCGCCGCGTGCGGCGAGCGGCGCTGCATCGTCACCATCTCGTCGCGCAGCTTCTGCGCGTCGGCGCGCAGCAGCGCGCGCGCGTCGGACGGCATGTTGGGCGCGGGACGCACCATCACGAGCGCGAGGCGCGCGACGTACTCGCGCTGCAGGTTGCGGCGCAGGAGCGGGATGTCGGCGTTGGCCGGCAGCTCGCTGAACACCGCCTTGTGCAGCGTGCCGTAGAGCTCGGCGAGGCGCAGCGCTTCCTTCGTGTCGGTGGCCTTGAGCTCGTTGTTGAGCAGCCGCTGCGCGATCTCGGGCCCGAGCAGCGGCGCCAGCACCGAGCGGTGCAGTGCGAGCACCTGCTGGTCGACCGCGACGTCGACGCTTGGCACGCCGCGGCCGAGCTCGCGCGCGTCGTCGATGTCGAGGTCGCTGATGGCGAGCTTGCGCAGGAAGTTCGGCGAGAACGCGAAGCTGTCGGCGGCGAAGATCGTGTCGGCGAGCACGCCGAGCGCCGCACGCTGCTTGGCGGCGGGAATCGGCTCGAGCGGCGGCCGCCCGGTGCCCGCGTAGTCGCTGCGCAGCGTGAGGCCGCCGATGTACTTCACCGCGGTGAGCGCGCTCTGCTGCACCTCGAAGAGGCCGCGGTTGAAGTTGCGCCGCAGGAGCGCGTAGTTGTCCTCCGGCCCGAGCCGCTTCGACTCGGTGAGCTGCCACAATTCACGCCCGAGCTTCAGCTGGCGCTCGGCGAAGCGCAGCGGATCGGCGCCCAGGTCGAAGGTGTTGACCGTCGGGTCGAGGCCGCTGTCGTAGAGCGTGTCGTCGGCCATGAACGCGAGCTGCGGCTCGTTGCTGCGGCCCGCGATCCTCGCGAGGCCGGCGGCTTCCTCGTCCGGCGCGAAGTCGCGATAGCCGTACTCGACCGCCCAGTAGTCGTAGGGCCCGAGCGTGGTCATGTGGTACTCGCCCTGCGGCTCGCCCTGGAGTGCGACGTTGACGGCGTTGTATTCCATCACGGAGCCGGAGATCCCGTTCTTGCTGGTGAAGTCGCGATCGGCGAGCTGCGCCTCGCTGTAGATGGTCGAGGCCCGGAAATTATGCGTCAGGCCCAGCGTGTGCCCGACTTCGTGCACGACCACCGACTTCAGGTGCGCCTGCATGAACGACTCGGCGGCGGGGCCGTCGAGGGCCAGCTCGCCACGCGCGTCGAGCAGCGACATCGCGAACGCCTGGTGCTCGGCCGCTTCCTCGGCGTAGTTGCACGAGAAATCGTCGCCGTACGCCTTGCGCGGCGGCGTGCCGGCGACGTTGGGCAGCGGGCGCAGCGGGATCGTCTCGAGGCTCGTGCTGCGGCGGGCGCGGAAGCTCGTCGCGTCGATGCCGATGTCGGCGTCGAGGATCTCGCCCGAGCGCGGGTCGACCACGGAAGGGCCGATGGCCGCGAACGAGCTGCGCGCGGTGGTCATCCAGCGGATGGACGCGTGCCGCACGTCCGACGTGTTGAAGTCGGCGTTGTCCGGCTGGATCTCGACCCGGATCGCGTCCTTGTAGCCGATGCGCTCGAACGCCTTGTTCCACTCCAGCACGCCCTCCTTGATGGCGGCGCGGTAGCGCTCGGGCACCGAGCGGTCGATCCAGTACACGATCGGCTGCTTAGGCTCGGAGAGCGCGGCCGCCGGGTCCTTCTTCTCGAGGCGCCAGCGGTTCACGTAGTGGACGATCGGAATGCGGCGCTCGTCGGTCGTGAAGTCCCAGACGTCGGTGCCGAAGTAGCCGATGCGCGAATCGGCCACCCGCGGCCGCATCGGCGTGTCGGGCAGCTTGGCGAACGAGTAGTGGAAGCCGAGGAAGAGGCTGCGGATGTCGGGGATGGTCGACGGCAGCTCGGCCGCCTGGCCGGGCTGCGGCAGCGACACCCGCGCGAGCGCGTAGTGCGCCGCGACGTTGAACGAGACGAAGTCCGGCGCGCTCTTCACCTCGCGGAACGAGGAGTTGCGCGCGTCGAACGTGTACGACTGCCGGTACGCCTGCTCGAGGCGCGGGGCCGCGGCGGGCAGGTCGGAGAAGAGGAGCGCGTTGGCCTCGACCAGCACCGACTTGCGCTCGGGATGCGGCTGCGACACCACGATCGCGGTGGCGAGCAGGCTGTCCGAGAACGCGTCGGACACCGCGCGCGCCTCGGGCGTGCCGGCCTTCGCGGTGTACTTCACGTTGCGCGAGATGAGCTGCACCTGGCCGCCGACCTTGTGGAACACCACCACCGCCGGGCCGCCGAAGCGGCGCGCGAGGCTGCTGCTCATCGAGCCCGCGAGGAAGCGGTTCTCGCCCAAGCCTTGGTCGAGGTTGGTCGAGAAGAAATAGGGATGATCGAACTGCTCGGGCGCGATCTCGAGCCAGACCTTCTCGTCCTTCTGCCACAGGTGGAAGAGGCCCTTCTGCTCCTTGGCGTCGCGCACGACGTCGGCGAACGGGCGCAGGCCGTTGACGAGCGGCGGCGGCGCCATCACCGGCGGCTGGCTGCCGGGCGCGCCGGCCAGCTTCTGCGCGTTGGCGATGGCCTGGGCCGACGGCACGGCGGCTGGCGCCGCGGCTTCCTTCTCCGCGCCGGGAGCGGCCACGGTCGCGCAGCCCCCGAGGGCGAGGAGGCCCGCCAGGGCGACGAGGCGACGAACGATGTGGGACATGGGCAATCTCCTGCTTCGCTGCGCGGCGCTCCTCCCGGCACGGGAGCGCCGTTGCCTTGCCGCGCCGCCGCTGCGGCGCGGGCGGGCCTAGCTCGCTACGAATTCGCCGCGCAACGAATGGGGCAACGCGGCCGTGATCAAAACCTCCGCATACGTTCCGATGCGGCTCTCCTCGCCGGCGAGGTTCACCACGCGATTGTTGTCGGTGCGCGCGGCGAGCTCGCGCACGTCCTTGGCGGCGCGCCCGGTGACGAGCACCGTCTGCCGCGTCCCGACCATGGCGTCGCTGCGCGCGCGGTACTGCGTCTCCAGCAATGCCTGGAGCGCGGTGAGGCGCGCTTGCTTGGTCTCGTGGGGCACCTGGTCGGGCAATTCCGCGGCCGGCGTGCCGGGCCGCGGACTGTATAAGAAGCTGAATGCCCCGTCGAAGTTCACTTCCTCGACCAGTTTGATCGTCTGCGCGAAATCGGCGTCGGTCTCCCCCGGGAAACCCACGATGAAATCGGACGACAGCGAGAGATCCGGGCGCGCGGCGCGCAGCCGGCGGACGATCGACTTGTACTCGAGCGCCGTGTAGCCGCGCTTCATCGCCGCCAGCACGCGGTCGGCGCCCGACTGCACCGGCAGGTGGAGCTGGCTCACGAGCTTCGGCAGGTGCGCGTAGAGCTCGATGAGCCGCGGCGTCATCTCCTTCGGGTGCGACGTCGTGTAGCGGATGCGCTCGATGCCGGGAATCTCGGCGACGTGCTCCAGCAGCGTCGCGAAATCCGCGACGCTCGTGCGGTCGGGCAGCGGCCCGCGGTAGGCGTTGACGTTCTGCCCGAGCAGCGTGACCTCGCGCACGCCCTGATCGGCGAGATCGGCGACCTCGGTCAGCACGTCCTCGAACGGCCGCGACACCTCCTCGCCGCGCGTGTACGGCACGACGCAGAACGTGCAGTACTTGCTGCAGCCTTCCATGATCGAGACGAACGCGGACGCGCCCTCGACGCGCGGCGGCGGCAGGTGGTCGAACTTCTCGATCTCGGGGAAGCTCACGTCGACCTGCGCGCGGCCGGTGGCGCGGCGCTGCGCGATCATGTCGGGCAGCCGGTGCAGCGTCTGCGGCCCGAACACGACGTCGACGAAGGGCGCGCGGCGCACGATGGCGGCGCCTTCCTGCGACGCGACGCAGCCGCCCACGCCGATCACGAGGCCCGGGTTCGCGGCCTTGAGCGCGCGCACGCGGCCGAGATCATGGAACACGCGCTCCTGCGCCTTCTCGCGCACCGAGCACGTGTTGAACAGGATCACGTCGGCGTCCTCGGGGCGCTCGGTGAGCGTGAGTCCCTCGGAGGCGTGGAGCACGTCGGCCATCTTGTCCGAGTCGTACTCGTTCATCTGGCATCCGAACGTGCGGATGTAGAGCTTCTTCTGCAAGGCGATAAACCCCGGGGCGGATGGTGATTCCGTGGGAGTCCGTCGAAGTGAAGCGGGCGAGTATAGCAGCGCGATTTCGCGTGCGGACCCCGGTTTTCGCAAGGTTCCGGCGCGCCGGTGCCGCGGCGTACAATGCCGCGTTCGCAGGTGTCCGCCGCGCATCACGCGCGGCGGG
The DNA here is from genome assembly GCA_046347855.1 of Burkholderiales bacterium. Classification (GTDB taxonomy): domain Bacteria; phylum Pseudomonadota; class Gammaproteobacteria; order Burkholderiales; family Casimicrobiaceae; genus VBCG01. Next base: position 13,276 of record JAXMFJ010000010.1, on the reverse strand, counting down.
TGAAACGGGAATGCGGTGCCGCGCCCCTCACGGCGCGAATGCCGCGGCTGCCCCCGCAACGGTAAGACCCTTCGAGGATCGTTCCTTCCACGCCACTGCCGTGCCCGCACGGTGGGAAGGCGGAGCGCTCCGCACGGTCGAGCCCGGAGACCGGCCTGCGATGCCGGCGCGCGCTGCATCGCGCCGGCGAACCGCGGCGCGGCGGGCGTCGAGGCCCGGCCGCGATCCTTCGCGAGCGCTCCGCGAGCGCCAATCCGCCCACCGCCGGGCTCCGATGCCGACGCAGCGTCGCATCTCGTCGCCACACGCCGTGCGGGGAAGCACGGCACGCCGCGGAGCCGTCTCGCCATGCCTTCTCGCCTCGCCCCATCGCTCGCCGCCCGCGCGGCGCTGCTGTCGCTCGCATCGTGGTGCCTGCCCGCGCTCGCGCAAAGTCCCGCGGTCGCCCCGCGCGCGGCCACGCTCGACCCGGTCGCGGTCACGGCCTCGCGTCAGCCGCAGCCGATCGCTGACCTGCTCGCCGACCTCGCCGTGATCGGCGGCGACGAGATCCTGCGCAGCGGCGTGCAGAGCCTGCCCGAGCTCCTCCAGCGCCAGCCCGGCGTGGAGATCACGATGAACGGCGGCCCCGGGTCCACGTCGGGCGCGTTCATCCGCGGCGCCAACCGGGGCCAGACGCTGGTGCTGGTCGACGGGCTGCGCGTGGGTTCGTCGTCCGTCGGCGCGACGTCGCTGGAGGCGATCCCGCTCGACCAGATCGAGCGCATCGAGATCCTGCGCGGGCCGGCGTCGAGCCTGTACGGCGCCGACGCGATCGGCGGCGTCATCCAGGTGTTCACGAAGCAGGCAGTCGCGGGGCGCTGGTCGGGCAGCCTCGCCGCGGGCTACGGCACGTACGACACGTGGAAGGCGAGCGCGGGCCTCAACGGCTCGCTTGGGCCGCTGCGCTTCAACGCGCAATTCGGCGGCACGGCGAGCAGCGGCTACAACGCGATCGTGAACCCGGCCAACTTCAGCTACAACGGCGACCGCGACGGCTACGCGCAGCAGAACGCCGGCCTCAACGCGACGCTGCCGTGGGCGGACGGCCAGGAGGTGAGCGCGCAGTACCTCGTCAACCGGCTCAACAACCAGTTCGACGGCGGCTTGGGCTACGACGATCGCACCACCACCACGATCGAGGCGTGGTCGGTGACGAGCCGCAATCGCCTGGGCGAGCGCTGGACGTCGCTGCTGACGATCGGCGAAGGCAGCGACGATTCGCTGTCGCAGAGCGCGTACGGCAACGATCCTTTCAAGACGACGCAGCGCCAGTTCCTGTGGCAGAACGACGTGACGCTGCCGCTGGGCGCACTGTCGGTGATGCTCGAGCGGCGCGAGGAGCGCGTCGCCACCAACGCCGAATTCGCGGTGACCGAGCGCAACACGAATTCGGTGACCGGCGTGTACCAGGTGCGCTGGGATGCGTTTGCGCTGCAGGCGAACCTGCGCCGCGACGACTCGAGCCAGTACGGCGGCAAGACGACCGGCGGCATCGCGCTCGGCTACAGGATCACACCCGAGTGGCGGGTCACCGCGGGCTACAGCACGGGCTTCAAGGCGCCGTCGTTCAACGACCTCTACTACCCGTTCTACTCGAACCCCGATCTCGTGCCCGAGACCGCGCGCAACGCCGAGGCCGGCGTGTACTGGACGGCGGGCGCGGGCGAATTGCGCTGGGAAGCGCGCGCCATCGGCTACTACAACCGCATCGACGACCTCATCGTCTTCCAGTGCGACGCGAGCTTCAACTGCATGCCGCAGAACGTGAGCCGCGCGCTGCTGCCGGGCGTGACGCTCGGCGTGGACGCGACGTGGCGCACGACGCAGGTCAAGGCCTCGCTCGACCTGCAGCATCCGCACGACGAGGACACCGGCAACCTGCTGCCGCGGCGCGCGCGCACGCACGGCGCCGTGCAGGTGCTGCAGCAGGCCGGGCCCGTGCAACTCGGCGTCGAGTTCGTCGCGTCGTCGCTGCGCTACGACGACGCCGCCAACCTCGTGCACATGGGCGGCTACGGCATCGTGAACCTCACGGCCGACTGGCCGTTCGCGCCCGGGTGGTCGCTGCTCGTGCGCGGCAACAACGTCTTCGCCAAGAACTACCAGCTCGCGGCGGATTTCTCGACCGGCGGCGCGCAGGTATTCGCGGGCGTGCGGTGGCAGCCGTGAAGCTCTTGCGCGCCGCGCTCGCGCTGCTGTGCGCCGTGTGCACCGCCGCCATGGCGGCGCCGGTGCAGGTCGTCGACGATGCGGGCGCGACCGTCGCGCTGCCGCAGCCCGCGCGGCGCATCGTGAGCCTCGCGCCGCACGCGACGGAGCTCCTGTACGCCGCGGGCGGCGGCGGCGCGCTGGTCGGCGCGGTCGCGCACAGCGACTGGCCGCCCGCCGCGCGCAGCGTGCCGCGCGTTGGCGATGCGGGCGCGCTCGACCTCGAGCGCATCGTCGCCCTGAAGCCGGACCTCGTGCTCGCGTGGCCGTACACGGTGCCCGCGCAGCTCGCGGCGCTGCAGGCGCAGCGCATCGCGGTGTTCGTGAGCTCGCCGGCGACCATCGCGGGCATCGCGGCGGATGTCGAGCGGCTCGGCACGCTGGCCGGGACGCAGGACGTCGCGCGCGGCGTGGCGCGGTCGCTGCGCGAGCGCGAAGCCGCGCTCGCCGCGCGCTATCGCGACCGGCCGCGACTGCGCGTGTTCTACGAGATCTGGAACGAGCCGATGTTCACGATCGGCGGCAGGCACCTCATCAGCGAGGCCATCGCGCTGTGCGGCGGCGAGAACGTGTTCGGCGCGCTGACGATGCCCGCGCCGTCGGTGACGGTCGAGGCCGTGATCGCGGCGGCGCCCGACGTGATCGTCGGCGGCGACGATGCGGGCAGGCGCCCCGCGTGGCTCGACGACTGGAAGCGCTGGCCCGCGATCCCGGCGGTGCGCGACGGCAACCTCTTCGGTGCCGCCGGCGATCTCATGCACCGTCCCGGGCCGCGCTTCCTCGACGGCGTCGCCGTCATGTGCGAGGACTTCGACGCCGCGCGTCGCAAGCGCGCCGGCGTACGGCAGTAGACGGCGGCCACCCACCTCCCGCAGCGCCCGGCGTCCGCGGCCCGTTTCCCTGCGCAACATCGCGCGGCGAGCAAGGGTGTACCCCATCCGGGTGCACCCCGGGCTTGCTCCTTGCTTCCGGCGCCCCGGCATCCAACAACAAGGAGAAGGAAGCCCATGCTGCGTCGCCGCGCCCGCCCGTCACGTACGCGTTCCCCGTCGCCCTCGCGGCACGACTCCCTTCCCCTCACGCACGCGGCCCATGCGCTGACGTGGCCGGGCCTGGTGGCGCTGGCCACGGCGGCACCGCTCGCCGCCGCGCAGGGCCTGACGTGCCCCGCGCCGCCTGCGTCGACGTTCACGTGGGCGCAACCGCCCGTCGCGGAGACCGGCGCCTGGACGCCGTGCAAGACCGTCCAGGATTCCTCGTGGACGACCGGCAACGGCGGGACGGGGATGCCGGCGACGTTGACCATGTCGACGACGGCGTCGTCGGGCACCGCATCGGGCGGCCTGCTCGCGCTGTCCGCGGGCGGGACGGCCGGGAGCATCCTGGCCTACAACAGCTGGGACAAGGTCACGCACCCGGACCGGCCGAGGTGGAGCGTCTCCACCGGCAACGGCGGCGTCGCGCAGGACGTCCAGTTGAGCGTCGCGGGGAACGTCACGGCGACCGGCGCCCCGGCGTCGCTGACCGGGACGAGCCCGGCGAGCTCGATCGGCCTCGTCGCCGCGAGCATCGGCGGGGCGGGCGGCAGCGTCCAGGTCCAGGGCAACTACGATCCGCAGGACTTCCTCGGCACGGTTGGCACCGGCGGCGCCGGCGGCAACGTGGCGGTGAACCTCGTCGGCAACCTGACCGTGGGCAACGGCTCGCCGACGGCCGCGAGCGTGCTCGGCATCCTGGCGCAGAGCCTGGGCGGCGGCGGCGGCGTGGCCACGCTGTACGGGCACGACATTCCCGATTTCGAGTCGAAGATCGCCAACGGCGGCAACGCCGGGAACGTCACCGTGACCGTGCAGACGGGCTCCGCCATCACGCTGCAGGGAGGCAGCGTGCAGCAGGGCATCGTCGCGCAGTCGGTCGGCGCCGGCGCGGCGACGACGCCGGGGGCGCCGGTCAAGAGCACGGGCAGCGTCGGCGACGGCGGCGAGGTGACCGTCGTGAACCATGCGAGCATCACCACCGGCGGCGCCTCGGGCTTCGGCATCCTGGCGCAGTCGATCGGCGGCGGCGGCGGCGTCGTCAACCTCGACCCGAACAGCACCACCTATGCCGTCGCCAACGCGAAGGGGCTCGGGAGCAGCGTCGCCGTCATGCACGCGGGCGGCGCCACCCTCACCACCACCGGGGCCGACGCGGCGGGCATCGTGGCGCAGGCGCTGGGCGACGGCGGCGGCATCCTGTCCACCTGCAATCCGGAGACCGGCGTGTGCGCGCCGGGAACGCCGACATCCGCGCAGATCACCATCGGCTCGCAGGACAACAAGGGCTTCGCGGCGGGCGCCGTGCAGGTCGCGCTGGGCTGCAACGCGGGCCAGTCGCAGGCGCCGGGCGGGGCGTTCGCCGGCTGCACCGCGAGCGGCGGCACTATCGTCACGCAGGGCGACGCCGCGATGGGCATCCTCGCGCAGTCGGTGGCGTCGGGCGGCGGCAACGGCGTCGGCAACGCGCTGTTCAGCCACGTCGGCTCGGACGGCAAGTCCGGCGGCAACGGCGCCGAGGTGGACGTCACCGTCACCAGCGCGTCGCGGATCGCGACGCAGGGCGACGGCGCGTTCGCGATCCTCGCGCAGTCGGTCGGCGGGGGCGGCGGCAACGGCGGCACGGCGCGCGCGTGGGCGGCCGCGGTCGGCGGCTCCGGCGGGATGGGCGGGAACGGCGGCACCGTCAACGTCACGCTCGGCGGCAGCGGCGACACCGGGATGGCGCTGCAGACCACGGGCGACTTCGCGAGCGGCGTGGTCGCGCAGTCGGTCGGCGGCGGCGGCGGCAACGGTGGCTACGCCAAGGCGATCTCCTTCTTCTTCGACACCTCCATCGGCGGGCGGGGCGGCTCCGGCGGGGCCGGCGGCGCGGTCACCGTGGCCAACTACGGCGCCATCTCGACCGCAGGCGCGCAGAGCAACGGCATCCTCGCGCAGAGCGTCGGCGGCGGCGGCGGCGTGGGCGGCGCGGCGCTCTCGTACACCGCCAGCAACTTCTTCGGCTACAGCATGGCCGTCGGCGGGGACGCCGGCAGCGGGGCGTGGGCGGAAGCCGTCACGGTCAACCACGGGGCCGGCGCGATCGTGACCACGGGCGCCGACGCCATCGGCATCCTCGCGCAGTCGGTCGGCGGCGGCGGCGGCACCGGCGGCGGTGCGCTCGCCCACTCGAAGGTCTTCTCGATCGTGCCGACGGAAGGCGCCCCGGACCCGATCACCTTCTCGGTGGCGCTGGGGGGCCGCGGCGGCGGCGGCGGTGACGGGGACAACGCGACGGTCCGGATCGGCGCCGGTGCGTCCATCGCCACCCGCGGCGACGGCGCGCTCGGCCTGCTCGTCCAATCGATCGGCGGCGGCGGCGGGCAGGGCGGCGACTCGAGCATCACCTCCTCCATCGGCACGCCGCTGCTCGGCGGGCCGACCAATCCGGAAGAATTCATCAAGGCCGTCGTCAGCGACTCGTTCGGATTCGGCGCGAGCGGCGACGGCGGCAACGGCGGGGTCGGCGCGAGCGTCGCCGTGACGATGGACGCGGCGGCCGGCGGCATCACCACCGCGGGGAACGGCGCGTCCGCACTGGTCGCGCAATCGGTCGGCGGCGGCGGCGGCAACGGCAGCGCCGGCAACACGGCGCAGGACGCGAAGATCCAGTGGAAGATCGTCACGATCCCCTGGAAGATGGGTGGCAGCGTGGGCGGAGACGGCGGGGAGGTCGACGTCGTCTACGCGGGCCAGATCGGGACGACCGGCTCCGACGCGCGCGGCATCGTCGCGCAGTCGATCGGCAGCGGCGGCGGCCTGCTCCCCGGCGGCGCGGTGGCGAGCGACGGCGGCACGGATTCGAAGGTCACGCAGACCATCGCGCTCGGCGGCTCGGGCGCCCACGGCAACGGCGGCGTGGTGAACGTCCAGCCGAGCCGTTCGACCGCCCACGTCACGACCGCGGGCGGCTACTCGGACGGCATCCTCGCGCAATCCATCGGCGGCGGCGGCGGGATGGCCGGCAACGCCGACGCCAACGTCAAGGTGAGCGGCGACATGGTGCTGGGCTACACGGCGCCGATGACGCCTCCCGGCGCGGATACGCCCAGCAACTTCGTCATGCTGCTGAAGCTGGGCGGCTCCGGCGGCGCCGGCGGCGCGGTCAGCGTCGGCAACGCCGCGGGCGCGTCGCAGCTCACGATCGACACCGTGGGCGCGTGGTCGCAGGGCATTCTCGCGCAGTCGATCGGCGGCGGCGGCGGCGTCGCGGGGGCGGCCGCGCTGGCCGGCGAGACGGGCACCTACGCGCAGGACGTCGAGTTCGGCGGCACGGCGGGCGGCGCCGGCGGCAGCGTCGGCGTGCAGGGCATCGGCGCGATCACGACGCAGGGCTACGGCGCCTCGGCCATCGTCGCGCAGTCGATCGGCGGGGGCGGCGGCTTTGCGGTGGACGGCACCGGCGCCACCATCGCCCGCACGCTCGACCTCAACACGAACCAGTTCGCGCGCGGCGGCGGCATGTCGGGGTCGGTCACCGTGGCGGTGGGCGGCGGCCACCTCAAGACCACCGGCGACTTGGGCTACGGCGTGCTCGCGCAGTCGATCGCCGCCGGCGGGGGCGGCGCGTTCGGCTTCGGCGACGGCGGCACCACCGGCATCACGGCGACGATGCACGCGCAGATCGGCAGCTGGGGCGACGGCTCGGGCAGCGGCAGCAACACCAGCGGCGCCGTCGCGGTCTCGGTGGACAGCGGAGGCGGCATCACCACCGCCGGCGTCCAGTCCCACGCGATCGTGGCGCAGTCGATCGGCGGGGGCGGCGGCATCGTGTCGGGGCTGGGTCCGTTCAGCGCGGTCGCGCACGCCGGCGGCAACAACGGCATCCGCGGCTTCGCGAGCGGCGTGACGGTGACCAACGCCGGCACGATCGCCACCCAGGGCCTCGCGGCGATGGGCATCGTCGCGCAGTCGATCGGGGCCGGCGGCGGTTTCTTCGTGGGCAGCGCGAGCGCATTCGCGGGCACCACGATCGGCGGGGCGACGAACAAGGATTCGGGCGGCGACGCCGGCAGCGTGACCGTCTCGCTCGCCGGCAGTGGAAGCATCGCCACCCAGGGCGACGGCGCGTTCGGCGTCCTCGCGCAGTCGATCGGCGGCGGGGGCGGCTTCCTCGGCGATCCGACGCAGTCGAACTGGCAGCGCTCGAACACGAGCCAGGCGGGCCTTGGCACCCAGGGCAGCATCGACGCCAAGCGCTCCAACGGCAACGGTGCCGACGTCACGGTGAGCGTGCCGGCCGGCACGTCGATCGTCACCACCGGCCGCAACGCGCACGGGGTCTTCGCGCAATCGGTCGGCGGCGGCGGCGGCGTGGTGAGCCTCGCGAGCTCGTCGCTGGTCGGCTCGAACGCCAACTACAAGGCGTCCGCGGAGGTCCCGAGCTACGACGGCGCCGGCGGCGCCGTGACGGTGAACGTCGGCGGCACGGTCGCCGCCACCGGCAGCGGCGCGTACGGCATCTTCGCGCAGTCCTCCGGCGTGAGCGGCGACAAGGACGGCGTCGTCGCGGTGAACGTCACCGGCGCGGTGTACGGCAACGCGGCCGGGATCGCGGCCGCCAACTTAGGCCACGGCTCCACGATCGCCGTCGGCAGCGGCGCGACGCTCGCGGGCGGCTGCACCGCCGCGAGCGCGGGCAGCTGCGCGAGCTCGGGCTACGCGGTCCTTTCGATGACCAGCCAGTCGGGGAAGCTCACGATCACCAACCAGGGCACGGTGATCGGCGGGGTCGGCGGTGCGACGGTCGCGACGGCCGGCGCGTCCGCGACGACGCCGACCCCCGGCCTCGCATTCGTCAACGCCGGCACGTTCTACGCGGGCCAGGAGGTGACCAACGTCGCGCTGGAGGACCACGGCACGACGTACGTCGGCGTGCGCGCGGGCACCATCGCGGAAACGGTGCTCACCAACAGCACCTATCGCTACGACGGCAGCGCCCGGCTCGTGCTGGATGCGGATTTCCTGCACGGCCAGGCGGACGCCATCCGCCTCGTCGGCTCGTCGTGGGGCGCGCTGGCCGGCACTGGCGCGCCGCTCAAGGCCACGGTCAACACGGCGTACCTGATGCCGGCGCGCCTCATCGTGCTGACGCAGGACGCGGCGAGCACCGTCGATTCCGCGGCACCGATCGCGGTCGCCTCGTCGTCGCCGGTGTTCTCCTACGTCGTCACGCCGGCGGCGGGACCGCAAGGCACGACGTACGGCCTCGAGGCCCGCGCGCGCTTCGCGCCGGCCGGACTCGCGCTGCACGACAACGAGCGCGCGGTGGCGGCGTACCTGCAGGGCATCTGGGACGACGGGGTCGCCACGCCGGCGCAGAAGACGCTCGCCAACACGTTCGCGCGCCTTGCGACCGTCGACGCCGCGGGCTACGAGGCGGCGCTGTCCGGCTTCGTCGGGCGGATGCCGGTGGTGCAGGCCGCCGCCGCGCCGCTCGCCGCGCAGAGCTTCCTCTTCAACATGGCGAGCTGCGCGACGTTCGCGGACGCCGGCGTCGCGCTGCGCGAGCGCCCCTGCGTGTGGAACCGCGTCATCGGCGGCGAGAGCCGCGTGGACACGGGCGATCCCGCAGGCTACGTGCGCCGGTTCGTGTCGTGGCAGGGCGGCGGTCAGGTGGCGCTCGGCGGCGACTGGTTCGTCGGCGGCGGCATCGCGTACACCGACGACCGTTACTCGGACCTGCAGCCCAACGAGTCTGCGTCGGGCCACGGCTTCCTCGCGGGCGTATCGGTGAAGCGCCAGTCCGGTCCGTGGGTGCTGTCCGCGACGCTCGCGGGCGGCAATGCGTGGGCGGACGCGTCGCGCACGTTCGCGCTGCCCGGCGTCGCCGGCAGCTCGCCGCTCACCTACACGGCGAACGCGTCGAACCGCACCGCGTACGTCGACGGCAAGCTGCGCGCGACCTATGCGATCGCGCTCGACGGCGCCTACCTGCGTCCCGCGCTCGACCTCGACGTGGTCTACACGCGCATGGGCGGCTATCGCGAGACCGGCGCGGACCTCTACAGTCTCGACGTCGCCGCGGGCTCGCAGACGCTCTTCATGGCCACGCCTGCGCTCGAGGCCGGCACCCGCGTCGCACTCGATGCCGCGGGCGCGCTGCGCGTGTACGGGATGCTGGGGCTCTCGCTGCTGTCGAAGGACGGCTTCTCCGCGAGCGCCGCGCTCGCCGGCGTGCCCGGCGGCGGGACGTTCGACATCACCGCGCCGATTCCCGCGGTGTTCGGCAAGGCGGCGGTGGGCGTCGAGCTCTTCCGCGACGGCGGCATCGAGGCGCGCCTGCAGTACAACGCCGACTTCGGCAGCGGCTACGTGGGGCAGGCCGCGACGTTCCGGCTCGGCTACAACTTCTGACGCCCGCGCCGGCCGTCGCTATGCCGGGACGAAGGCCGTGCCGCGGCCTTCGCCCACGGCGACGAGCGGCTGGCCGAACAGCGCGGACAGGCGCGCCGCGGTGAGCAGTTCGCCCGCGGGGCCGGCTTGCGCGCGCGTGCCATCCATCAGCACCGCGTGCGTCGCGTGGCGCGCGGCGAGCGTCAGCGCGTGCAGCGACATCAGCACTGCGTGGCCCGCGTGCGCCTTCGCGGCGAGGAGGTCGAGCGTGCGCACCTCGTGCGCGACGTCGAGGTGATGCGTCGGCTCGTCGGCGAGCATCACCGCCGGGTCCTGCGCGAGGAGCATCGCGAGCGCGACGCGGCGGCGCTCGCCGCCGGAGAGCGTCTGCGCGTCGCGGTCGGAGGCGTGGTCCATCGCGACCGCGGCGAGCGCCGCGCGCGCCGCCTGCACGTCGGCGGCACTCTCGCCGCGCCAGCGCGCGAGGTGCGGATGCCGGCCCGCGAGCGCGATCTCGAGCACCGTGTCGGGAAACGTGTCGGTCGTGTCCTGCGGCACGATGCCGATGCGCCGTGCACGCTCGCGCGGATGGTGGTCGTGCAACGGCGCGCCGTCGAGGCGCACCTCGCCCGCCGCGGGGCGGCGCAATCCGGCGAGCGTGTGCAGCAGCGTCGTCTTGCCGGCGCCGTTCGGACCGAGCAGGATCCAGCACTCGCCGGCGTGCACCGTGAACGAGAGGTTCTCGCACAGCGTGCGGCCCGGCACGCGCAGCGCGAGCTCGCGCACGTCGAGCAGTGGCGCGGTCATCGTCTCAGGATTTCCGCAGCAGCCACAGGAACGTCGGCACGCCGGCGAGCGCGGTGAGCACGCCGACCGGCAACTGCGCCGGCGCGACGAGCGTGCGCGCGAGCGTGTCGGCGATCACGAGCAGCGTGCCGCCGGCGAGCGCGCAGGCGGGCAGCAGGTAGCGCTGGTCGTTGCCGATGACGAGCCGCACCGCGTGCGGCACGACGAGCCCCACGAAGCCGACGCTGCCCGCGACGGTGACCGCGATCGCGGTCGCCGCCGCCGCGAGGCCGTGCAGCGCGAACGTCACGGTGGTGACCGGCACGCCGAGGCTCGCCGCCGTCGTGTCGCCGCGCGCGATCAGGTTCGCGTCGCGCGCGAGCGGCAGCGCGAGCGCGAGCACGATGACGAGCGCCGCGAGCGCGAACGCGCCCTGCGTGGCGCCCGCGAGGTCGCCGATGAGCCAGAAGAGCATGCCGCGCACCTGCGCGTCGGGGGCGAGCGCGAGGATCAGCATGATGAGCGCGCCGAATCCCGCGGCGACCACCACGCCGGTGAGCAGCAGCCGCGTCGACGACCACGTCCCCCGTCCGCGCGCGAGGCCGAACACCACGAGCGTGGAGAGGCACGCGCCGGCGAACGCCGCGGGTGTCACGAAGGCCGCGGCGCCGGCGAGGATCGCGAGCAGCGCGCCGCACGCCGCGCCGCCCGACAGGCCGAGCACGTACGGATCGGCGAGCGGATTGCGCAGCAGCACCTGCATCAGCGAGCCCGCGAGCGCGAGCAGCCCGCCGACCGCGAACGCGCAGGCCGCGCGCGGCAGGCGCAGGTCGCGCACGACGGTGGCCGCGACGTCGTGCGCATCGCCCGTCAGCGCCGCGACGAGCGTGGCCGGCGTGACGCTCACGCTGCCGACGGCGAGCGCGGCCACGAACGCGCATGCGGATGCGATGGCGAGGGTCGCGATGACGGGAAGCGGCGGGAGGCGGTGCACGGCGTGCGCAGCGAGGGAAGGCGCGGTCGATTATAGGCGGCAGGCGCGCGCGGCCGGCCTATAATTGCCGAGTTCCGCATCGCGCAGCGATGCCCGCACGGCATGAACAAGGCCTTCACCCGCGAAACCGACGACGACGCCGACGACGATGTCCCCGAAGGCGCGTCACCCCTGCCCGCCGGCACCAAGAACTACATGACGCCGGGCGGCTTCGCGCGCCTCAAAGGCGAGCTCGAGCACCTGGTCGGCAAGGAGCGTCCCGAGCTCGTCGCGACGATCTCGTGGGCCGCGGGCAACGGCGACCGCTCCGAGAACGGCGACTACATCTACGGGAAAAAGCGGCTGCGCGAGGTCGACCGGCGCATCCGCTTCCTCATCAAGCGGCTCGACGCGGCCGAGGTCGTCGATCCCGCCGCGCGCGATCCGGCGGAGGATCGCGTGTACTTCGGTGCCACCGTCGACATCGTGAACGGCAGGGGCGAGGCGCGCACGGTGAGCATCGTCGGCGTGGACGAGATCGACACGGCGCGCGGCTACATCAGCTGGGTGTCGCCGATGGCGCGCGCGCTCATCAAGGCGCGCGAAGGCGACACCGTCACGCTGCAGACGCCCGCCGGCCCCGAGGAGCTCGAGATCGAGGCCGTGCGCTATGCGCCGCTCGCCACCGGCGGCGAGGCTGCCGCAAGTTGACGCCGTAGCGCGCGCCCGCCACACTGGAACATTGCCGTACGCTTTCCTTGCCATGGAACAGGACCTCGCCCACCTCGAAGCGAAGCTCGCGACGCTGATCGCGCACACGCGCGCGCTGCGCGCCGCGAACGAGTCGCTGCGCGCGGATCTCGCGGCCGCCACGGAGCGCAATCGCGAGATGACGATCAAGGTGCAGCAGGCCGGCGCGCGCCTCGACGCGCTGATCGCGCGGATGCCTTCCGAATGAGCGTCGCGAACAAGCCCGCCGATCACGGCCGCACGGTCACGCTCGACATCAACCTGCTCGGCCGCGACTACAAGGTCGCGTGCAAGGAAGGCGAGCGTGCGGAGCTCATGCAAGCCGTGTCGTTCCTCGACCAGCGCATGCGCGAGATCCGCGAGGCGAGCAAAGGCGCAGGCGCGGACCGCATCGCGGTGATGGCCGCGCTCAACATCGCGAACGACTTCTTGAAATTGCGCGACGCGCCTCCACCTTCGGCGCCAGTGCCTGCGATCGCGGCCGACGGTAACGTTGACGTCGCGAACGCGCGGCGTAGAATCCAGACCATGCAGGCAGCCATCGACCAGGCACTCGCAGGTCAGGAAAAGCTGTTCTAGGTCACGTTCATCGCGCGCCGGCTTGCGTTAAGCTGCCGCGCATCGGTCAATGTTCCCTGGGGTGTTCGAGCCGGCCATATACTCTTTGAACCAATGCTCTAGTAGCGAGGCCGCCGAGCCTTTAGCGAGTCGGTGTGCGCTCCCAAGCGGAAGCGCCTGATGGCTCCGGCAGGCGGCCTATCTTGAACCCAGGTTCAAGATGACGGTCGGCACGGCACATCCGGGGAACACCTTTTCTTTCGTAACGAATCCGGGCCGCGCACGAGGGATCGGGCGCGGCCCGCGATGCGTTTGGGGGCGCTGCGCCGGTGAGAGGCAGACCCTGCCTCGAAATTGCCAAACGTCTGGCCACCGATGCTGGAAACCGTCGTCCCCGCGAAGGCGGGGACCCAGCGACTTTGCTGTTCAACAACGTCACGAAACTGGATCCCCGCTTTCGCGCGGATGACGATGGGAATGCTGATGTCTTGCCGATTTCAGGCAAGGCTCTAGAATCGCGCGGGACGAGCGCCGGCACGAAGATCGC
>JAXMFJ010000001.1:0-1061 GCA_046347855.1 Burkholderiales bacterium | reverse complement strand
TGCTCTGGGTGAGCGTGAGCAGCCGCGGCTTCTTGTTCTTCGCCTCGCGCGCGAACGGATTGGCCTCGATGCGGCGGGCGATGCTCTCGGGCTGGAACTCCTCCTGCGGGATGGGCCCGATGATGCCGAGGTGGTTGCGCGTCGGCGGCAGGAACACGGGGATGGCGCCCGTCATCGAGATCGCGTGCAGCACCGACACGTGGCAGTTGCGGTCGACCACGACGATGTCGCCGGGCGCGACGTTGGCGTGCCACACCATCTTGTTCGACGTCGACGTGCCGTTGGTCACGAAGAAGCAGTGGTCGGCGTTGAAGATGCGCGCCGCGTTGCGCTCGGCAGCCGCGACAGGCCCCGTGTGGTCGAGGAGCTGGCCGAGCTCGTCCACCGCGTTGCAGACGTCGGCGCGCAGCATGTTCTCGCCGAAGAACTGGTGGAACATCTGCCCCACCGGGCTCTTCAGGAACGCGACGCCGCCCGAGTGCCCCGGGCAGTGCCAGGAGTAGGAGCCGTCCTGCGCGTAGTCGACGAGCGCGCGGAAGAACGGCGGCGCCAGCGAATCGAGGTAGGACTTCGTCTCGCGGATGATGTGGCGCGCGACGAACTCCGGCGTGTCCTCGAACATGTGGATGAAGCCGTGCAGCTCGCGCAGGATGTCGTTCGGGATGTGCTGCGACGTGCGCGTCTCGCCGTACAGGTAGATCGGGATCTCCGCGTTCTTGAAGCGGATCTCGCGAATGAAGTTGCGCAGGTTGACGATCGCCGGGTCGAGCTCGGGGCCGGGCGTGAATTCCTCGTCGTCGATCGACAGGATGAAGGCCGAGGCGCGCGACTGCTGCTGCGCGAACTGCGAGAGGTCGCCGTAGCTCGTGACGCCCAGCACCTCCATGCCCTCCTCCTCGATGGCCTTGGCCAGTGCGCGGATCGAGAGCCCGGATGCATTCTCCGAGCGGAAATCCTCGTCGATGATGACGATGGGAAAGCGGAACTTCATTGCGGCGAGCCTCTGCGGGAAACGGGGGGCAAGAAAGGAACGGGGGCGCCCGGATCGACCGGCAGCGCCC